>NZ_CP050693.1:0-3142500 GCF_022760275.1 Streptomyces sp. 891-h
GCGCGCGGTCTGCTCCGCAGACACGACGCGACGCCGCTACGCGGCGTAAGACTGGCCCCTCCGGGGGCCAGTCCCGCCCCCTCCGGGGTCGGAGGCCCCGCCTCCGGCGTGGCCAACCGGCCCTGTGGCCTGTGGCGTTGCCTTGTTTTCCGGTCTGCGGACCAGTGTGGGGGTTGGGGTTGGTACGCGCCCCCTCCGGGGTCGCGTACCGGCGAACTGCGGGAAGGGGTGCGGTCCCGCCTGACTGCTCCTGTACGCATACCGGGGTCGATTTTGGCTTCCGGAATCACTCCCCCGCACCCTCCAGGGGCGATTCCCTGACTCCGAATCAAGTATGCACGATGGGGTCGGAATTGGGACCACAGCACACCACCCCGCATCCCAGCACCACACAGCCCGACCCTATAAACGCCGCACTAAAACCGCAGAAACGTCATCCAACCACTGACAAAAAGACGCGGCCCGTCAGTGATAAAGTTCCCTTACTGGCGATCAAGGCTTGGGAATAGATCCCTGTCTTCCCAATCTTGAGTGAATGCTTCCAGCATTCTCTCGTAGTGGCGGGTGAGCCTGTGGTCTACGTTCGCGAGAGAGCCGCTATGCCGCTTCTCGAGCTCACTCCTCAGCCAGTTCCATCGAAATCGGTGGGCGAAATACTGGACGACCTCTGCGGATCCGGACAACTCGCGCGAATCGAGGGCGTACAGGATGGCGATCTTCACTTCCTCCGACTCAGGAACTGATTCCACGCGAGCGGCGAGATCGGCCAATACGGGGTCGGCTGCGAGCGTGGAATGCTTCTGGTCAAGGATCGCGGATACCTCGCGGAATCCATTGACAAGCGCTTCGTAGAGCGCCGATTCAGGCATTGTGGTGCTCTCTATTCCATCAGGCGGTTGACTCATTGAGCCATATAAATTACCACCGCTCCTTGCGGCACCAGTAACGGCAGATGTGATCCCACGCCGTCCTGGCCAGGGCGGCGCAGCAATGCAGCGGGGATCACACCGTGAGGCTCGCGCGGATCAGGTTGGGGTCCGAGAGTCCGCCCGCCCTCTCGACTGCGGCGCTGCTGACACCAGCACCGCGCACGACCACATGGTCGATCCCCCACTGTGACGCCGAGCCTGAGGTGTGCGGCCGTGTCGGCAGGGCGTCCGGCGGCAGATCCACGGCGGCGAAACCCGTTCCCAGAGCCGATGCCACGGTGGAACGGCCAGTGTTGAAGTCACCGACGAGTACTGCCGGGCATCCCGTCAGCGTGGCGAGACGAGCGTTCCGTCAGTCTCAACCCTCCTGTCGACCTACCAGAGCTGCTCACACGTGGTGCCGTCGACGGCCCACTGACTTCCTGTGGCCGAGGAGTTGGAGGAAGCCGATCGTGTCCTTCTCGCGGAGTGTGCTGTGGTGAGCGGTGCTCAGTGGCCACACGGTGGGTGGCGGCGTCTTCCGGCGGGTGTTCTTTGGCAGGAGCGGTTGGGGTGGGCGGATTTTGCACTGCTCCGCGAAGTCGGTCAGACGCGGCAGCCGAGCTGCTCGAAGCGGGTCAGCGAAGAGACGGGCACCTTTGCTGTCGGTGATCAGCAAGTGGAGGAACACGGTGGCGCGGAGGAAGGGGCGCGCCCACGAGGGCACGGGATGGGTCATACAGCCCTGCCGGGCGTTCACCGAGTCGTGGAGTGTCAGGGTGCGGGCGTCCAAAGCGGCGTCGGTGACGCGGGCAGTGCGCAGCTGGGTCATCGAGGCAGCCGTGAAGCAGGCCGTGGCCAGCTGGGCCGCCAGGTGCGGGTGGGCGGTGGCGGCCTGGAGACGGCAGGTGATCAGGCTGCGGTCGGCGGCGGGCACAGAGGGCGGGGTGAAGCCGCATTCGTCGGCTGTCGGTGGCTGACAGGCACAGTGGTCGGCCTCGTCGAGGGAGCGCAGGGTGGTCAGTGCCGGCAGAGTGATCCAACGCCGTGACGGCTTGCCCGGAGCACCGGTCTCGGGCCGGGTGGCGGTTTCCTCGGCAGGCAGGAGTGCTTCCGCGTCCGCGAGGTAGTGGTCCGTTCGGCTCAGGGCCCTCTCCAGGACCGTGGGGACCTTTCGCCTGTGGCACACCAAGGCGAGGCGCAGCCCTGTCCTGGCGCGCAGGGCCAGCAGGTCGTCCAGGGCGTGGGGGTCGAGGAGATGGGCACGCAGGAGGGCCAGGTGTGTGACGGGGAGGGCGAGGATCCAGGCGGCGCACAAGGTCCAGGCCGGGCGGTGGTCGAGGGGGCGGTAGCCGGTCAGGGGGACGGGTTTGCCCAGGGCGGCGAGGATGTCGTGGGCAAGGGCGAGGGTGGAGCGGGTTCCGGGAGTCGGATGGATTGTCAGGCGGCCCTCGGCGGGGTCGTGGGCGGCCAGGGCGGCCCGGGTGTGGGTGACGTCGTCGTGCGGGTCGGTGACGAGTGCGATGGCCGGTGGGCTCGGGCAGGTCAGCATCAGGCGGCCTGGCGAGTGCGGAGTTTGCTGTAGGCCCAGCGCAGGAGGTCCTCGTCCGCGGTTTTGCGGCCGGTCTCCTGCAGGCCGGTGGTGAGGTGGTGGGTGATCTTCGCCCAGGCGCGGAAGTTTCCGTGGGCGGCTTCCTGGTCGCACAGTGCGATCAGGTCGGGGTCGGCGTCGGACCACATGGAGTGGAAGGCGGGGATCACGGTGAGGACTTCATCCAGGGGCATGCCGCCGATCTCCTGCCAGGCGTAGACCCCGGGATTCGAGCATCGGCTCGCTTTGCAGCATCTCGAAGCAGCCGTTGCCGCCGGTGAAGACGATCGTCAGGTCGGAGTCGGTGTCATCCCACAAGTAGCGCAGGTACTCGAAACACAGTTTTGACAACCATTGCGCCTCGTCACAGACCAGTACCCGGGGCTCTTCGAGTGCGCCGCGCAGCATGCGGTCGAACTCGATCGCGTGGGAGGGCGGGCAGCCGTGCAGGCCCAGGGCGTGGAAGAGCTCGTGCCGCAGGTCCCGGGTGGTGGGGCGGGCCCGGAACTGGATACGGCGGGTCAAGGTCGGTGCCAGTTCCCGAAGCGAAGCGTTGACCGCGAAGGACTTGCCGTTGCCGGCCTGCCCGTAGATACAGATCATTGCCTTCGCCTCGATCGCGGCCCGGACGTTCTCCTGAGCCCTCATAAGCGCCCACGTTCGACTTCGAGATCGCCGCGGCCGTCGACAACTGCTCCCCCCAGGCGCGGGGATGGCCCCTCGTGAGACCGCCCTACGCGCGCACGCTTGGACTGCTCCCCGCAGGCGCGGGGATGATCCCAGGGCGCCGATACTGAGGAAGGCCAGGGCCATCTGCTCCCCGCGCAAGCGGGGGTGGTCCGCTCAAGGGGCTCACGCAGAACCGGTGGGCCAAGTGGTCCCCGCGCGAGCGGGGGTGGCCCGTTGTACCGGGCGACACACGACCACTTCGAGGAGTGGTCCCCGCGCGAGCAGGGGCGGTCCGTTCGCGGTGCCCAGGGTCACCTCGCATCAGGGCGGACACGCGCCGGCATCCCACTCCCCCGCCACGAGCGCCGAGCAAACGCGGAACCCGATGGGGAGCCGCCGGTGACGCCTACAGCCTCGCAGCAGATCCGCCCGCCCGGGTCCGGAAGACACCGAGCCCGAACTCACCACAGCGGTCTACGGGTTAGATGAGCGCGCCGAGGACGCCGCCGGCCGGAACGAGTCGGGCGACGGCCGCCAGGCCCCCGGAGGACTGCTGAACGCTGCTGAAGAACGCGGTGCGCGTCCTCGCGGCGGACCTTCGGGGGGGGGAGCGAGTCAGGAGCTGCGGTGGATCGCCGGGGCACTTCCCGTCATTCCTCGAGTGCGGGAAGGCCGGCCAGGCCCGAGTCGAGCATGATGCAGCCGACGGTCAAGGTGCTTCTGTCGGCGCCGATGAGGGTCTCGACGCCGCCGGGAAGGAGATCACGCGGCCGGACCAGTCGCGCAGCTGCGTCCTGCTGACCATGCCGGCGATCGGCTTGGCGACGTGGCGGGCGAGGGTTTCGGCGAACGGCAAGGACCACGCCCGCAGTGGTGGCCAGCGTCCGGCGAGGAGTTGGGCGAGCATGGCGCCGTAGTGGTTGGCGTAGAGGATGCCTTCGATGACGGCGTGATAGCCGCCGTCCAAAGCGTGGCGGCCGGTCAGGCCGGCCGGTAGTGCGAGTGGCATGAGCTACGGCTACAGAACAGCACCTATAGCTGGACAAACAGGTATATAACGACACAACCCGGAAAGGACGATAGCCGTATATTCGCCTCCTCTCTTATCAGGTGAGTGCCATCCAGATCACACCCACGCCTGACGTCGCAGCGCACAGCACAAGGGAAAAATCAGCAAGCATACAGCGCGTCCAATGGACCCGCGGAGACTCCTTACCGACCGTTACTGCGTCACCTGATCGAAGCCAATTGTTGACTCTTCGCCCGGCCTCGCGACTTGCGCCTACAAAATGATCCAAGAGGGATCCACCAAATGCAAAAACCGAGATGGTGCAGCCTGAGCAAGTTTCGATTTTCAGTGAGCCGTCATCGCAGACCGAGACTTTATCGATGACCGACCTCGGAACGACATGCGTACGTAGGGGGTTAATCACCACGAGAATATTCACACGTAGGATGATTTTACAATTCGCAACCCTCCCACAAACACCCACAAGCCCCAGGTATACCGGTATTCCCTGCCAGCCGGTTTGGAATCCATGCACCGATGTAACCTTGGACACCGCCACGATCATTCCAACCCCAAGGCCCAGGGCAATTAGCCAGCTGAACACCAGCCAGGATCTGCGTCTCAATACAGTTGCTTTCACTGCCGCTCCCCCCGCAGTCTCCATCACACATCAATCCGCATCCCCCCGGATCGATCTATTTACTCTTCAGTATATCCCGATCTCGCTCCCCGGGCTCACGCCACCTGCACCACAGAATGCACTCGATAGGCCCGCATTGGTTTCAAAGTTGCTATGCGTGGCTTTCAAATTCAGCACCCTGCGGTATCCATGAATGGTGACGTTCCGTTTTTGGATCGATACACATGTTCGATGCGCGCGGTCCTACGATTGCGGATACTCCCCATCCCCCTCCCATCTTTGCGGCTACGAGTCCCCCATCACCACTCCACGCCAGGCTCTTGACAAACCGCCCATGCTGCCAGCTCCCGGTATTCACGCCGTCACCGGCGAAGGTCGCCCCGCAACGGCCGCCGTCATATTGCGCACGGCCCCACTCTAATGAATCCCGCCAGGTGCTCCCCTATTGTTTGCGGCGGGTAATGCACTGGACTCCTGGCCGTCAAACCGTGCGTTCTTACCGCGGGAGTACTCCGTCCATGCCTACTGACATTCAAAGCGTGGTGTCGTCATGGTGGCTGGCGCCGTAGGCCGGTTCCGGTGAGGCAACCGTCGAGGACGTCGGGGCGGTATTGGAGTTGGCGTAGGCCGCGTCGGATGGCAGTGATCAGGTCGTCGGGGTCGGCGAAAGCGCGATTGGCTGCGGTGGTGCGTCGCAGGACCGACCAGATGCCCTCGACCGGGTTGAGGTCGGGCGCGTAAGACGGCAGGTGGAAGACCGTGAGCCAGTCGCGGTCGGCGATGTAGCGGCGCATTCCGGCAGTGAGATGGGTGTTGAGGTTGTCCCAGATCAGCACGATCGGGCCGCCGAGCTGCTGGTGCGCGGTCTGGATCAGGTCGCGGTAGTCCTTCCAGGAGAACCTTTTGCGCCCGTCGGGCCGGGCGTCCGGGCAGGGCCGGTAGATCAGGCGGGGGCGTTCGCCGGGTTTGTAGCAGGCCAGCGCGGCGACCGATAAGCGGCGGCGGGAGCGGCCCCGGACGCGGACCACAGGGGTGTGACCGCGGCGGGACCAGGTGCGGGTGGTCGGCGGCGTCATCGAGAAGCCGGCTTCGTCCTCGAAGACGAGCCAGGCGTCGAGCGCCGCCACGGTCCTTCCACCTGGGGCCAGGCATCCTTCACCCAGCCGGCCACTGCCGCCTCGTCGCGCTCGATCGCGCGACGGGCGGGAACCTGGCAGCTCCAGCCGTGCCGCTTGAGCAGGGCGGCCACCCCTTGCACGGTGTAGCTCTTGTGGAACCGGCGCCCGATCAGGGTCTTGATCCGCGCCAGGGTCCAGGTCTGGTCCGGCCAGCCGTGCGCCACCGGCCCCTTGGCCAGCTCTTGCTCCAGCACGGCGAACAGGTCGTCGCTCAGCAGCGGCAGCGATGCCGGGCCCTTCGAGGCCAGGGCTCTGGTCCCGCGCTGTGACCAGGCTTTGCGCCAGCGCTGCACCGACCGGACGCTGACCCGCAGGTCGTGCGCGACGACCGCGTTCTCCTCGCCGTGCCGGAACCGCTCGGCCGCCTCCATCCGTAACTTCTCACGGAAGGACCGCCGTTCGTCGGTCAAGCCACCGCCCTGGGCATACCTCATGTACTCGTGATACCGCAGGGATCACGGGCCGTCAGCCCTACCGACACCACGCTTTGAAGGTCAGTAAGCAACCGGCGGCGTTCGACTCCGACATCAACTCGCGTGCCCGCATGCACTACCGCCCATTGCGCGCCCACAACCTTCTGCCTTGCGCCTGCCCTGCCGTTCGCAGACCCCACCAGCGCACGGGTACACGGGCCGCACGGCCAGGCGAGGCGCCATGCACCGGCATACAACCCGGGTGTTGCCCTGAGTGGCTGTTCGCGCCTCCGCGCGGGGTCCGGTCACAGGGACCGTTCCCGAGCACCGTCAAGCCGGTCGAGAGCTCCAAGAAGGCTAGGAGTGGGAACATCTCGCTGGCGGAGGAGAACCGGCGGCTCCGGGCCGCGCAGGAGTGCAATCGCCAGTTGCGGCGTCAGCGCACGGCACCGAAGAAGTGAACCGCGGATGCGCATCGGCTGCAAAGGCTCGGAAGAAGGCAGGGAAGCTGTCGGCCGCGAAGAGGCGACGCAGGGTGGGGGTGGCGAGCGGTTGACCAGCATGCCGGCCGGGCCGGTCTGCCACCGCGGAGCCGGGGGGACTGATCGCGTCCGCACGCCCGAGGACCTGGCTGAGGGCACCGACGAGTTCGGCAACCGGGTACGGGCAAGTGGATGCATGCCCAAGGGACTCGACCCGTCGCCCTCCAGCGTGTTCAACGTGGCACGAGGCGCAGGTGGGCTGGTGGGCCGGGGGAGGATTTCGGGCTGAGGGGCGCGGACCCAGCCGCGCCCCTCATGCACGAGGTCGCCGCCGACTTGTCGGCGGCTTTGACCGGGCTCGGGGAACGCAAACGGGAACGGTAAGTAGCCGCCCCCTCGCCGACCGTTCCTGCTCACTCATCCTTCGCCTCGATGGCGTTGCGCCAGACCGTGACGTCGAGCTTGACGTAGTCGCTCTGTTCCCTTTTGAAGGGCGCCCTCGGTAGGTGACGAGGGCGACGTGGCCCGAGCTGGTCTGGACGCAAATCTGGAAGCCGGGAGAGAGCTGGTCCAGCCCAACACTGTCGGTGAAGCGGGTCTCGTTGCTGCAGGTACGTCCTGGGCCGCTACAGCTTCACCCCCTCCACCCCCGCGCGGGGCTCTGCGGCCCCTGCGCGAACCGGACGCACCCGGCCTTGGTGAGGATGAGGACGACGATGGATCAGAGAAATGAGCCGTACGCCGGGCAGGCCGGTACGGGGCAGACCCAGGCGGCTCAGAGCACCGGGCGGACCGTTCACGCGGTGGTGGCGTGTGGTGGTGGCATCTGCGGTGGTGGCACCTGCCGCTTCCGCGGTGGCTGGCGATGCGGGCTCCCGCGTCCCGTCGAGCATGCCGACGAGCAAGGGCCCACTCTCTTGGCGGGCTTGCTGGTTCAGCGCATCGATGCCAGCCGGCGCAGGCGCCCGTCGTGGACTTCGGCTGTCTGGTCGACGGCGGTGAGGTGGGCGCGGTCGTGGGTGACCAGGACGGTGGCGGTGGCTTGCTGGTGGGTGAGGCGGAGGATCAGGTCGAGGACGGCAGCGCCGCGTTCGTGGTCGAGGGCGCTGGTGGGTTCGTCGACCAGGAGGACGGTGGGGTCGTTCATCAGGGCGCGGGCGATGTTGATGCGCTGGCGCTGGCCGCCGGAGAGCTGGTGAGGGCGGCGGCCTGCCTGGTCGGCGAGGCCGACGGCGTCGAGGAGTGCCATCGCGCGGTCGCGTGCGGTGCGGGGTTTGCGGCCGTCGATCTGGGCCATGACCTGGAGTTGTTCGGCGGCGGTGAGGGAGGGCAGCAGGTTGGGCTGCTGGAAGACGACGCCGATCTTGTGGCGGCGTAGTTCGGTGAGTTCACCGCGGGTCAGGCCGGTGGTGGTCCGGCCGTCGATGGTGACGGTGCCGGTGTCGGGCGTGATGAGGGTGGCGGCGACCGCGAGGAGGCTGGACTTGCCGGAGCCAGAGGGGCCGACGACGGCGGTCAGGTTGCCCTGGGGCACGTCCAGGGCAACCTGGTCGAGGGCGGTCAGGCGGGTCTCGCCGTCGGGGTAGGTGAGGGTGATGTCGGTCAGGTTCAGGCTCATCGAACGCTCCCCAGGGCGGTCAGCGGGTCGACGGAGGTGATGCGGCGGATGGACAAGGCGGCGCCGAGGGCTCCGAGGAGAATCGTCACGGCGGCGGGGAGCAAAACCCTTGTGGGGGTGAGGAGGAAGGGCACGGCAGAGCCGGAGACGAGGGCGCCGAGGCCGACGGCGATGCCGGTGCCGATCAGGGTGCCGCCGGTCAGCAGGATCACGGCCTGGCCGAGGGCGTCCTTGAGCAGGTTCGCGGTGGAGACGCCCAGTGCTTTGAGGACGGCGAAGTCGCCGCTGCGCTGGATGGTCCAGACGGTGAAGAAGGCGCCGATGACCAGGGCGGAGATGGCGAAGAGGAAGCCGCGCATCAGCTGCAGGGAGCCGTTTTCGGAGGTGTAGGAGCCGATCGCGGACAGCGAGTCGTCCACCGAGACCGTTTCGGTGCCCGCGGCCTCATCGGCGGCGCCGATGTCGGCGCCGGAGGTGGTGTTCAAAGCGATGACGCAGGTAGGCACCTGCCGGGCGAGCATCTCGAATCGTGTGGCTGATCAGCGGCCCGGCTGCGTTGAGGCGCTTGTTGTAGGCGGACTGCTGGGGCAGGTAGCGGAAGAGGTGAGCGAGCCGGTCGTGGGCGAAGCGAATCCAGTGCCGGGCCGAGGGGAAGCCCAGCAGGACCTGGGCGACTGCCAGGCACAGCAGTTCGCTGTCGGTGAGTCTCGGAGGTCGCCCGATCCGGCGACAAGGGGCCACATGGTCATCGATGAACACGTACAGTGCCGCCAGAAGGACGTCCAGGTTTGTCTTCACACACTGACCCACGGGCGCCCTTCGCCATGGTCGCGACCAGCACAAACATCGGACTCAATCACCTAGAGGTCGGCCAGTGTCGGCAGGCAGCGCTCGTCGCCCGTGGCAGCGAGGATCTGGGCGACCTCGCCGGCCAGGCGCGGGTGGTCGAGAACCGCCGCGAGGCGGTCCCGGACCCGCTCGAGGACGGCGGGCGGCAGGTCCGTGCGGTTGGCGATCACGCGACGGGTCGCCCGAACCGCTTCCCGGGCCACGTCTGCGTCGCCGTGGGCGCTCAGGTCGGCCAGTTCCGCGGCCAGGTGTTCCGATCCCTCCCAGCCGTACCCGCAGGCGTCGCGCGCTGCTCTTATGAGCCGGTCTGCCCACGTCGGCTCGCGGTCGCCGCGCACCCGGGCCAGCAGCAGGGAGAACAGGCGCACACGGGTTCGCGGGGCCAGCGCCCAGTGCTCCGCGAACACCTCCCGCGCGTTCCCGTAGCCGGCCGCCACGGGCAGTGGCAGCAGCGCCTCTTCGCGGGGGCCCAGGCACTCGCCGAGTGCGTCCAGCAAGGTGGCGTCGACGTCCTCGTCGTCCAGGTGGTGGCGCTGTGCCCGAACGTACGGCGGAAGGTCGCTCTCCGGCTCGTCGACCCGGTCGGCCCCGAGGAGCCGCAGCAGCCCCAGGGCGGCGCCGAACCTGGTGACGGCGTCGTGCTCCTCCGTCAGGAGGTCGCGCAGTTCGCACTCCGCCGCACCGTCGGAGGCGCCCGCCGTGCAACTGCCGAGTGCGGCGAAGAGTTGGAGGCGGACGGCGTCGTCCTCCTCCCGCTCCAGCCGCCGCCGGAGCGCAGTGCGCACGCCCGGCCCGGTCCCGCGGGTGTAGCGGAGTACGCACGCGGCGAGGGTGCGCACCTCGGCCTCGGGGTGGTCGAGCTGCGCGGTGAGCGCGCCGTCGGGTGCCGCGGTCGCGGCGTGGATGCGGGCGATCCAGCCTTGCTCTTTGCACGGGTCGAGACTCGGGTGCAGCGACACGTACTCGTACAGCCCCAGCGCGCCGGCGACCTCCGTCCGTGCCCGTGCCGCGGCCGGGTCCTCGACCGCGGCCGCGCCCACCCGGAGCTCGGACAGCAGGCGGTCGAGTGCGTCCAGGTCGCCGTCTCCTGAGCAGTAGAGCCCGAGTTCGCGTAGCGCGGCTGCGGCGTCGAAACGTTCCACGTACACCTCCAGAGGGGTTCGACGCGTCACGGTCGGTCCCCGGCCGGACCCGGAGACCATGTCGACCGGGGTCCGGCACGCCACCCCTCCCCCTGCAACCGGTACTAGGTGATTGAGTCCGATGTTTGTGCTGGTCGCGACCATGGCGAAGGGCGCCCGTTGGTCTGAGTGTGACTTCGAACCTGGACGTCCTTCTGGCGGCACTGTACGTGTTCATCGATGACCATGTGGCCCCTTGTCGCCGGATCGGGCGACCACCGAAACTCACCGACAGCGAACTGCTGTGCCTGGCAGTCGCCCAGGTCCTGCTGGGCTTCCCCTCGGCCCGGCACTGGATCCGCTTCGCCCACGACCGGCTCGCTCACCTCTTCCGCTAACTGCCCCAGCAGTCCGCCTACAACAAGCGTCTCAACGCAGCCGGGCCGCTGATCAGCCACACCATCGAGATGCTCGCCCGGCAGGTGCCCACCTGGCACGACGACCTGCGGCTGATCGACTCCACGCCGCTGCCGTGTGCGGCCTCCCGCGAGACCGTCAAACGCTCCAACCTGGCAGGGCACGCCGGATACGGCTACTGCCGCAGCCACTCCCGCTTCTTCTGGGGCTTCCGCTACTACCTGGTTACGACCGCCGAGGGGATGCCCGTCACCTGGTGCCTGGCCAACCCGAAGCTCGGCGAGCGCGAGGTGATGGCCGCGCTGCTGGAACGCGACCACCGCCTCGTCCGGGCCGGACAGGTGATCCTCGCCGACAAGGGCTTCGCCGGGAAGGAGTTCGAGACCTTCCTCGCCGACCGGCTGGGGGCTCACCTGGTGCGGCCGGACCGCAAGGACGAGCCTGTCCGGCACGGGAAGACCGCCCGCGTCCGCCAGTGGATCGAGGCTGTCATCGACACCCTCAAAGGACAGCTCAGCCTCGAACAACACGGAGCCAGAACCCCCGCCGGGGTCTCTTCGCCCGCACCAGCCAACGACTCCTCGCCCTCGCAGCCGGCATCTGGCACAACTGGACCACCGGCGCCAAGATCAAACGATCCCTGACCGCCTACGACCACTAACGACATCGGACTCACTCATCTAGGGAACTTCCGGGTCAGGTTCGGCTGCTTGGAGGCGTGGGTGGGTGGGTGGACTCAGACATGCAGGGTTGGCCGGTAGATGAGCTCTTGGGTGCGGCCGTCGAGCGTCCGGCTCTCAATCAGCTCGAGATCGAAGTCGGCCGCACCCTGGAAGACAGGGTCTACTCCGGTCAGGCCGTTGATCACGGGGAAGAGCGTCACCTGGACGCGGTCGACCAGACCGGCGGCCAGCAGCGCCCGGTTCAGCGACAGGCTGCCGTGCGAGCGCAACGGCACCTCGGATTCCTCCTTGAGTCGGGCGACGATGTCGACAGGGTCTCCGCTCACGACGGTCGCGTCCGGCCAGTCGAGGGGTTCTTTCAGCGTGGTTGACACCACCGTTGCCGGCAGGTTTCTCATCCGGGTGACCCAGGGGTCACTCAGCTCGGACTCCTCGATGCCCGAGGCCAGCATCTGGGAGTGCGCCCGATACGTGTTGGCCCCGAAGACCATCCGCTGCTCCTGGTCGTACAAGGCGAGGCGTCGCTCGAGGAACTCGGGACCTTGCTTGCCCCAGTAGCCGCCCCAGTTGCCGATGTGGGCGCCGTAGCCGTCGAGGGTGGAAAAGACGTCGAAGGTGTAGGTAGCGGTCACGTTGCTCTCCTCGAGTGCGGCTGATCAGGTTCAAGAGACAGACCGTGAACGACGACCGAACTCATCGCCGCTGGCCTTTCCGGAGCCCGGCCGCCCCCCCAGACGCGGCTCCAGGGCTTGACTCCGGCCAGGACGGTGGCATGGTCGGCGACACGGCGTGGGACGAAGAGCGCGGCACGCCGATCCACAGGTCTTGACGATTCCTCCACCCCAAGTCACATTTCCTGCAGCCGCCATACCCTGTGGCGTCATCGACCCGGACTTCACCACCTACTACAGAGTGCCCCCCTGGGCACTGTGACGAGCGGACGCGGACGACTCCGATACCGCCATGGACAAACTGCGCACCCGACCACCGGGCACGGGGGTGGCATATCACCAAGGACGGGCCGATGAACAGCAGTGCCCGCAATCCGGAGATCAAGGCAGTCCACACCACCTCCGGGCACCACGTGGCGATTGAGGCACTGAAGACACGCTCAGGGAACCTCAAACCGCAGATCAGCGTCACCCTCGTCTCGCCCTGTTACCAAGCCCCGGAAGGCACCGGCCTTCCCCGCGCCTGACAGAAGCCACCCGCGGCAGGCGCGATGACGTTCCCCATCAGGGCAGCAGGCGATCGGTGCTCGTGGCCGCTGGGTTGGGCTGGACGCACGGGGTTCTCCGCCGTGAGAGTCCGCGTCAGGTGAGCTCAGGGCCGGTGTCGATACAGGCGAGGATCACCAGCCTGAGCAAGGGCACGGGCAGCGGACAGGCAGTGCTCGGCCGCTCTACTGGGGTCCTGCTGGCCGGTGGCCTCCCGCAGGTGGGGCAGGCGCCGGCCAGAACAGTGGCGAGGGCGTCGTCGAGGACTTCCTCGCGGGCGAACCCGTCCCAGTCAAGCTGCTCCAGCAGCTCGAGGAGACGGTCAGGATCGGCTTCCAGGAGCTCCACCCCGGCGTCGGTGACACCCGCGGCCGCCATCAGCGTCGGCGACGGCAGCAGTGCCGGTCCTTCGGGAGCGCTGCCCTCGAAGCCGAGAGCAGCGTCCAGCAAGACCGTCTCGGCGTCGATGACGGCGCAGCGCCGCTCGGAAGGAGGTCCGGCGCTGCTGGCGTTCGTGGTCGAGGGCCTCGGGCCAGCGGGCGTCGTCCTGGGCGCGTGCGGCATCCAGACGGCCGGGGGGGTGTGGAGGAGCATGTGGGCCCGCCCGAGAGAAACCGGCACCTCTTCCTGGTCGGGCGGAGCCTGGCTGATCGGGTCGTAGAAGCTGCGACGGCCTGGGCGCACTCGCCCACCAACTGGGTGGTGGTCGCGATCAGGTGGGCATGACGGCGGCGCCGCGCCGGTGCCTGGGCGGTTCTAGTCAACGCGGCTTCTCCAGGAACACAGAGGACGGTGGAAAGGGCGGGGGAAATGGCCCGCCGGATAGTCGGAGGAACCGAACCGGGGCCGCAACAGCGAGGGCCGGCCGATCGTATGGGTGGGCAGCGCACCTGACGACTGATGAGCGGCGGCGGTGAGACCGGCGAAGGACCCCGGCGCACGGGCGGCCCGGGGGGTCCTTCGCTGTCCCGGGCCAGCGGCACCGCTTCCAGGCCCTGCACGCACTGTGGGGTGCGATGCCCGGGGATCCTGAGCTGCGGCATCGCACTGGTGTGCGTGTAGGCCCTGGGATCTTGGGACACTCCCCCGGCGAACTACGTGGCAGCCGGAGCGGGATCGGTGAACGAAATCGGCTTGCCGGTGGCGTGGGCATAGTCGATTTCCCTGCTCGTGGACTCGCCGATGTACCCGCCAGGGTTGACGACCAGAACCCGGTCTGCCAGGTCGATCTTGCGCAGGTGGAGGGCGCCCAGCGCCTTCTTCTGCTTGTCGGTGATCAACTCGTCTGCTTCGCCTGGCGCGACAACAATGACCCCGGCGAGGGTCAGATCGCGATTCGCCGCACGCATCTCGTCCACGAACCGGGTAGAGCCGCAGATGCAGACGATTTCAGGTCGGACGGGCACAGCTCAGCCCTTCGCTCGAACGGGACTCGCCAGCGTGCACGTTGGTACTGCAGTTGTACATCTCCTTGGCCCGCCGACCGTACGTGTTCCCGATCGCCTTGGCTAAGTGTTCGTTGCCCAGATCGCGGTCACGATGGGCGTTGACCGGCCGGTCAGCCGTCGGCTCGTTCCTTCTCGATCGCATTCCTCCTGCCGACCATGTCGATCTGCGCGCGGATCATCGTGTCGAACAGGGCCTCTGGATCGCCGTCAGGTCCGGCGTTCGCAGCCAGCAGCGAGGCGACTTGGCTGGCGAGGACAGTGACCACGTCGGCCGTCCCCACCGGGCCGCGGAACCTCGATCAGTTTGCGCACGGCGTCGTCGATGCGGTCCATGGCCTCCTCGCCCTGGAGGAACAACCCGAGTCGGTCGGCGAGGAGCATCCGAACGACCGCCACACCGTCGGCCAGGGCGGTGTCCACGTTGTAGTCGGCGCGTGCCTTCTCCGTCTCCTTGAGCACGGCCGGAATCGTGTACGTCGGCTGCTCCGGGATGAGGCCCTCCTTTCGCCCCTGCGGCACCGCCGGCGGTGCGGCAGGCCCGCCCTACGGCTGCCTTGCAGGACGGGCATTCGACACGGCTCATCCACGAGCGCACGAGATCCCTCTCGGCATCGGAGCGGAGGTGACGTCGCCGCTCGCCGCCCCACGGGATGCTCTGCGATCCGTTCTCCACGCCCATTGCCCCCTGGGTCCGGTGGTGTGTGCCGTCATCGGTGCCGTGATGATGACCGTACCTGCGGTGGCGGCCCCTCAGCGGTCGAGCGGGAGAATGCCGTCCAGGCCGCTCTCGTAGAGGATCTGTCGGACCGTGTCGTCCAGGGTGCTGGCCGCGTCGATAACGGTCTCCAGGCCGTTGGGGAGCAGGTCCTTCTCTCGGTACCAGTCGCGTAGGTGGCCCTCGTTGACGTGCGCAAGGTACTCGGCATCTGGCTTCGTCGCGTGCCGGAGCACCGTCTCCTCGAAGGGCACGTGCAGGTAGTAGCACCGTGTGACGCCCTGGTGGGCGCGCACCAGGTTCTGCAGCATCGTGCCGTAGCGGTCGGCGTACAGGATACCTTCGACGACGACGTGGAAGCCGTGGTCCAGGGCGTAGCGGGCGGTGAGGTCGATCAGGCCGATGTTGGCGCCGCCGGGCCGGTCGCGTTCGCGCAGCACGATTCGGCGGAGGTTGTCCTGGGCGACGATGGCGAGGTTGCGCCCGAACTTTTCGCGCAGGCCGGCCGCGACGGACGACTTGCCCGAGGCGCTGTTGCCTCGGAGCACGATCAGGCGCGTGTCGCTGGTCCCCACGGTGCCGTGCGCGGCCTCAGTCACCGCGGCTGACCTGGATGCGGTGCTCGTGGAAGTGCTCCCAGTCCATGACCAGGCGGAAGCGGCAGTGGGCCTCCAGGCGCTCCGCGTCGGCCGGCTCCTCGCCGCGCCGGACACGGGCGTCGCCGGATTTCACGAGTTCCGCGACAGCGAGCCGGACGTCGTCGATGTCCTGGCCTGTGGCTGCCGCAAGCCGGTCCAGGGAGGTGACGGCCTTTGTCGGTTCACCCAGATCGTCGACCAGGTGGTCGATGAGGGTGTCGAGGAGCGGGCCGGTGCGCATCGTCCAGCGGATCCCGTCGAGGCGCTCGGTGAGTTCGGGGTCCAAGGGCAGCAGGTCGCCGGGCAGCGCGGCGGGCATCGACCACCGGGTGCCGTCCGGCGTCTCCTCGCGGCGGGCCAGGCCCCACGTCAAGGAGAGCTCGGACAGGTCCCGCACAGTGGTGGGCACCGGGAAGCCGGCTGTCGTCAGCATGGCGCTGAACTGCTCCCAGCGGGCCGCCTCGCATGCCTCACGGCCCTCGGGCGCGGCCTCGTAGTCCCATTCCTCATCCGGCCAAGAAAAGGTGAGGGGACCGTCGAGGTCACCGCGGATCATGTCCCAGTGCCCGTCGAAGATCTCGTGTACCAGGTCGTCCAGGGAGCCGGTGGAACCAGGCTGGCACGCGTCCCGATCAGCACGGTCAGCGGGAAGCCCTGACGGGGCAGGACGTGCTCCCAGCCCGACACCCACCAGTCGTTGTGCATCGCCATGTCCCGGGCGCGGCCCGGGAACAGACGCCTTCTCAGTCATCCGCAGCTCTTCCTCGAAAACGCCTCGATGCTCGCAGCGTACGCAGCGAGACCCGGCAGGTTCTCACGGCCGTCCCATCCACGTCTGGTGGTGCGGGGCGACGCGCAGCTGCTCGCGGAGGCGGCCGCACAGCACTCCGGCGCGGGTGCGGCCCTCCAGGACCTGCAGTCCGCTGTCCGCCGGGTCCAGGAGGCGCCGGTCGACGAGGAGCGGCGGGCGCATCCACGTCCCGTGGTCTTCCCAGTGCCGGCCGACTTCCGGGGGCCGCGCCTTGACCCAGTACACCGGGTCGGCGGCGTAGCTCTCGATGCAGCCGGCGTCGTTCTCGCCGGTCGGCATGGTGGGAAAGGCCGCGGCCGGAATCGTCTCCAGCTTCCAGGTGATGGCGCACAGATCGACGTCTCCGTAGTCGTCCACGAAGTGGCCGTTGTCGCCGTGGTCGAAGAGGAAGTCCCTCAGGACATCGTTGGGCCATTGCAGGGCGGCCAGTGCCGGGTCGGCGCGGAAGCGCTCGAAGCTGAGGCCGCCGTCTTGGCGGCGGGCCAGCAGCGGGCCGAGGTCGCTGAGCTTCATGTCAGGCACCGCTCTCAGCCCGTAAGGGACGGTTCCGGGCCCGGTGTCCCGGTCGGCCGTGCCGATGCGGGTGAACCCGGCTCAGGCCGGGACGCGGCCGAAGGCGGGGTTGTCAGGGTGGTGCATGGCCTCCAGCCGGTTGAGGCCGGCGGTGGTGAAGGCGACAGCGACGACCTGGTGGGCGGCCTGGGCGGCGTAGTCGTTGCCCCAGCTGTCGTCCCGGGGGATGTAGCTGGTGGTGCCCGTGGTCGGAGTGCGTCGGCGCAGGGAGGTCAGGCCGATCAGGTCGTCCGCGTGGAGGATGCCCCAGCTCCACTGCGCGCGGGGGCTTTCGGCGGCTCGGGCGAGGGTCGCGCGGACCTTCTCGTGGGCCTGTTCGGGGGTGAGGGGCTTGCCGGTGGTGTACCGGATGGATGCCCCGCTGTAGATGCGGGTGAGGGCCGGGGGCGTCATCGAGGGCCAGGGCGCACAGGGCCACCATGCGGCGTCAGCTTCTTCGCGGTGGGCCGGTCGGCGGGGTCGGGTGCCAGGCACGCGGTGATGGCGTCTTCGAACTCTGGGAAGGACCAGGCCGGACGTCGTCTCAGCGCGGTGGTGGTGCCCCGGGCGATGACGGCCAGCTTCTCCAACCGATCGAGGTCGTCGCCGTAGGCGACGGGGCTCTGTCCGGTCCAGCACCAGAACAAGGAGGCGCTCAGACTCCAGATGTCGCCGGAGGGTTGTGCCTGGATGTGAGTGTCGGCGGGGGTGTCGAGGATCTGCGTGGCGAGCTCGGGGGCGGTGGTGTGGGTGAGCGCGCCCCGGTATGGGACGCGGCGGCCGTCGCCGGGGCCACAGGCGAGGGCGTAGTCGATGACGGCGGCGTGGCCGTCGTGGGTGACCAGGGTGTTGGTCGGCTGGACGTCGGCGTGGGCCCACCCGGCGGCGTGCATGAGCGCGAGGCTCTCCGTCCAGGTGCGGGCGATGCCCGCGAGCCAGGGGCGCACCGAGGCGCGGTTCTTTTCGGGAAGCATACGCCTTGTCCGCCCGCACGCGATCGGGGCGGACGCGTGGCCAACCCGGCCCGATACGGGGCACCCGGACTTTCTCCAGCACCGGTTCGAGTTGCGGCGAGTCCCCGCGGTGCCCGGCCGTGACGACGATCGGCGTGGGCTTCTGCCCCTGCTCAACCGCCAAGTGCAGCTTGGTGGTGAACCCGCCGCGCGAGCGTCCCAACCGTGATCACCAGGCTCGGTAAACACACCGACCGGCGGTTCCTCCTCCAGGTCGCCCGGTTTCGAGCACCGGCCGCATGCTGGTGAGCGCGGCACACAGGGGAATCGACGCTCAGGTCCCACCTGATCGCCCCCTTTGCGTCGGCCAGGGCTTGAAGGCGGGTGAGGATCTCCGCTGCCAGGTTCCGTTCCGCTACCGACGGAAAGGTCATAGACCCGGCCCCACGGTCCGTACTCGGCGGGCACATCCCGCCACGGCACACCGGTCCGCGCCCGAAACCGTATGCCGTCGATCAACTGCCGCCGAGGCCAGACGGACGGCCGGCCTGTCTTCGTGCCCTTCGGGAGCAACGGCTCCAGCACCGCCCACTGCTTGTCCGTGAGATCTCCCCGCGCCAGGAACCGTGATCATTCACAGCTCGAGATCCACTTTCGATACACAGCGGGCGGGCCCACCCACCTTCCTCAACTACTGCCGCGGGGGGAGTGGACGGTGAGATCACCGTGTGCGGCCAGAGCGGTGGCCAAGTCATCCGGCTGGTCGCGCAGGGTGGTGTCGAGGAAGGCGAGCGAGGCGGCGGCGGTGATGCGCGGTCCGTCGGTACGGCCCTGTGATCCGACAATCGACTCCACCGGGGGGAGGTAGAGCGGTGCGTCGGTGAACGTGAGGTGTGCCGCGCCGGGGACGGTGAGCCGGTAGCTGGTCGCGCCGCTCAAGCCGAGCACGTGTGTGAGGCGGGGGATGTAGTCGGGGTCGATGTCCCGGTGGACGTCCTGGGTCAGCGCCAGCACCGGTTGCGGGAAGCGTGTCGGGGCGGGGCCGTGTGGAAAGCCGTCCAGGTCGATCACGGCGTCGAACCGGGTGTCCTGGCGAGCCGCTTGCAGGGCGGAGCCTCCGCCGAGGGAGTGACCGGCAACGGCCACTCGGCCGGTGTCCATCCGCCCGCCCACCGGCCCCGCGAGTTCACCTCGCGCGACACGGTTCAGTTGAGTAAGAACGAAGCTCAGGTCGGCGGCACGGATTGCGGTCCACTCGGCCGCCCGCTTCTCGTCACGGTCGGCGTCACCCGTGGCGGTGACCTTCGTGCGGATGGTCCGACCGTCGGCGAGGACGACGGCGGCCGAGTCGTAGGGATGGTCGAGGGCCGCGACGACGTAGCCGTGGCTGGCCAGTTCCTGCGCCCATGCCGAATTCTGGGTACGCACTCCACCCAGCCCCGGGGAGAACAGCACGACCGGGAAACGTCCGCTGCCGTCGGCCACCGGCGCGTCGACCACCGCGTGGGTACGGGCGCGGGGCAGGCCGTCGAGGAGGAAGGCGGGTACGCCGACGTAGTCGGCGAGGGCGTCGGAGACGATGTCCGCCTCACGGTCCGAGCGTCCGAGGTAGGCGGCGCGCTGCGCGTCCGCCGGGCTCTTTCGCGCCGGGTACCACAACTGCACTACGACGGTGCGCCGGTCGTCGTCGGGGGTGGCGTTCTCGGGGCGGTCGGTGTCGGTCCACTGCACCACGCTGGTGCCCACGGCGAAGGAGCCGGACGGCGCCGGGAACGTCGGCACGGGCAGGGCCCAGGCGGCAGCCGGGCCGACCGCTATCAGACACAGGCACACCAGCGACGCCGGCAGGGCCGCCCACCATCGGGCCCTGCGCGGCGGCCGACCGCTGCGCGCCCGGAGTTCGGCTGCGACGGCGAACGGCAGGACGAGTGCGGCGCCGGTCAGTACGGGCACCATCTGCCACCGCAGCGAACTCCACACCAGCGCCACGCCGGACAACAGCACCACCACCGAGGCGCTGAACGCGGTCGGCCGACGCGTGCGTCGGGGAAGCCAGCGGGCCGTCACGAGCGCGACGGCACTTGCCACAACCACGATTTCCAGAGAGGACATGTGAAGACCCGGCAGTGTTTCTGTCACACCGCCATGCTGGGTGCGCCACCGTCGTCCCCGCATCAATCCCAGGGCGCGACCATGTGCGACCTGAGGTTGACGTGGCCTTCATCCGAAAGCCGTACGGAAGCGTTCGCGCAGATCGCCGAGACGGTCGGCGGGTTCGTTGGCGAAGACCAGCCGCAGATACCTCTCGCCCCTGGGCCCCCATCCCGTCATCGGCGTCGCGGCGACCCGTCCGTGACGGAAGAGGCGCTCGGACGCCTCACCCGGAGCCAGTCCCAGCGCGGCGGTGTCGAGAAGAAGGGACCAGCCGCCGTGCGGTCGTACGAGCGGGTATCCGTCGAGCTGCTGCATCACGATGTTCCGGCGCTGCTCCCAGACGCGCGTGGCCGCGGCGACGTCCTCGTCGGCGTCGGACGCGTCCAGCGCCGCGGCGACGGCTTGTTGGGCGATTCCCACCTGGCACACCACGTTGGTCATCCCCACCAGGGCGACGTCCGAGATGATCCGGGAGGGACCCACGACCCAGCCCACCCGCCAGCCGATCAGGCGCAGTTCCTTTGACGCCGATCCGACGGTGACGGTCCGTTCGGCGAGGGCGGGGTGTGCGGCCGGGTGCGCCGGGCGGTTACCGTCGAACAGGATGCGTTCCATCGCCGCGTTGTGGATCAGCCAGCAGTCGTGCCTCTCCAAAACGGGAGCGAGGGCGTTCCAGTGACTCGGGCCGAGCAGTGCACCGGAATCGCTCCAGTTCTCCGACGATCATGGCGAGTTCGTCGCCGCGCCCGGAGAACATCCGGCCGCGCTTGGGCAGCCCGTTCAGCGCGGGGGTGATCTCCCGCGGGAGGGTGATCTTCACCCGCTGCCCCATCACGACCGTGCCGAAGAATATTCCGCCATTGATGTGGTTCTCCACAGGGTGCGGATCCTTTCGGGTGGCTGAGCTGGGAAGACGCTGATTGGCGTGTAGGCAGTGCTGTCGTAGTCCTACCGTGACGGGTGGAGGTGGGGCGCCGTGGTGTCTTTGCCGGAAGAGCTTCAGGCCCGGGAGGCTGCGGCTCGGCAGCGAGCCGAGGAACTTGAGGCCCAGGTCGTGGAGTTGGCCCTGCGGCTGGAGAAGTCGCGAGAGGTTCTGTCACGGCTGGAGATCACGCGGGAGACGGTCACGGAGGTCCTGGCTGAGCTGTCGGCCACGGAGAGTGATGCCGGGCCGGACGTGCCAGCGGGGCAGGTGCCAGGGCCGGAGAAGACATCGGCGCCTCACGGTGTCGGGGTGAAAATGGTGCCGCCCTGGCGGGAGGGACTGGTGACGGCGGTACTGCCGGACATGTACCGGGACATCGTAGAGGTCATTGCGGACGCGCCGGGCCCGTTGCAGGCCAAGCAGATCGTGCCGCGGGTCGGGCTGGAGGCCACGACCGGGAAGATCGAGGGGACCCGGGGGAAACTGAAGCGGCTGGTGGAGCGGGGCTGGCTGGACGAAGATGCGCCGGGACGGTTCGGCCTCGCCCGTCGCGGGCCGGGTGCCAACCGGGCCAACTCCTAGTACTGCAACGGTGCTTGCGGTGACTGGTGGCCAGGTGATGGGCTGTGTCCGCGTCGTTTGTAGTGGCTGGTGCGGGCCTGGTGTTGTCGCCTTCGGCGCCAGGTCGACCAGTGCAGGATGTGCTCGACGGGTGTGGGGCGGCGGTCGATGAGGCGGGTGATCAGCCGCCGTATTTCGGCGAGGCTGAGGTGGACGAGCTGGGAGGATCCGTTTCTGCTTTCCCAGCCTCCAGCTCACGGGCCCGCAGGACGGTCAGGCAGGCGTGGGCGGCCATGGCCAGGGTCACGTGGCGGTGCCAGCCGGGGTAGCGGCGGACCTGGTAGTCGTCCAGGCCGCACTCCTGCTTCGCGCTCTGGAAGCATTCCTCGATGGCCCCATCGGCTGCCCGCGATGCGGATCAGCTCGTCCAGTGTGGTCTCGGCGGGGCAGTAGGCGATGTAGTAGGAGATCTCCTGCGGGCGGACAACGCTGCGGCGGGCGATCACCCAGTGGCGGCGGTCAGGCCGGTGCCAGGGCCGCACCTCAACGCGTGCCCAGTCGTAGATCCGCAGGCCGTGAGCCCCGCTGCCGCAGGAACGGCGCTTCCATTTCTGCCGGGCGAGGCCGTTAAACAGGTCGTGGACGGGATGGTCGATCGCCCAGCGGGTGACCACGGTGTCGTGCCGGGTGGTGGCCATGACGTGGAAAACGTCCGCCCGCTCCAGTTCCGACCGCCAGCCCTTGGAGAAGCCGTAGGCGGCATCCGCGGTCACCCACCGAAACGGGATCTTGTCCGCGATCGCGCGGCGGACCATCGCCTTGGCCATGGCCACCTTGGTCTCGAAGGCGACCTCGTCACTGACTCCGGCCCGGCGGCACCTTTCGCGGTCGTCGGTCCAGGAGGTGGGCAGATACAAACGCCGGTCGATCAGCGTCCGCCCGCGATCGGTGGCATAGGCGAGGAAGACCCCGACCTGGCAGTTCTCCGTCCGCCCGGCGGTGCCGGAGTACTGCCGCTGCACCCCTGCCGACCGCGTCCCCTTCTTCAGAAAGCCCGTGTCGTCCACGACCAGGACAGCGTCCCGGTCACCGAGGTTGTCGACCACATACCGGCGCACATCGTCGAGCACCTCATCGGCGTCCCACTCGACCCGGTTCAGCATCCGGTGGATACGGTCCGGGCTCGCGTGGCCGGCCTCCTCCGCCAGCGTCCAGCCGTTCTTCCGCTGCAGCGGAGCGATCAGGCCCCGCATGTAGGCCAGTGCCGACTCCCGGGGCTCCGACCTGCTGAAACGGTGCACGAACCGCGCATGCACCGCTTCCAGCTCACCAGCCCACACCCCGACATCACCAAGGTCCCCACCCATAGCCACACCAACGACCAACCTGGCCACCAGTCACCGCAAGCACCATTGCAGTATTGGACGCCGCCGAGGCGGTAGAGGGGCACGTGGGGCTCTTCCCGGCGGCGCTGCCAGGCGCTTCCCCCTAGACTCTCCGGTGATCATCAGGGGTGACCAGAGGGGATCACGTGACCAGGAGGAAGGCCGCGGCGATACTCGCCGCTGTGGGGGTGCTCACCGCGGGCTGCGGTGCGGGCAAGGCCGAGGATGAGGCCAGGGGCGGGGGCGGCAAGAGCAAGAGCCCGCTGGCCCCGCAGAAGCTCGCTGCCGATACCGGCAAGCGCTACAAACAAGCTCGAATCCCGCACCTGCCAGGGATGACCTGCGACGAAGGCGATGGGGGCTTCCGCTATGGCGATGGCCTGGACATGGGCGTTTTTGGGGACGACGGGCTCAAGTTGCAGGAGAGCGACTCGGAGGAGAAATCTTTCCAGGCATCCTGCTTCGGTGCCAAGCGCATCGTGCTGACCAAGGGCAGTGTGCCGGCAACTGTTCCCCACCTGATGGGCGAGACCAAGCTGTACAAGAGGATCGCCGACCCCAAGGCCTCTCTGAAAAAATCCTTCCGCTACACCATGGACCTGATTGGCAGCTACGGGCGCTCCATGGTGGGCAAGCCCCGCACCTTCACCACCAAGGAGCTGGTGATCGAGTGCCAGAAGAACGTGGCGGACAACTTCCCGATGACCACCTGTATGTGGGCGAACTACGGAGCCCTCGGTGTCGTCGACTTCTACCCACCTTCCGGCACCCATGTGCCCGTGGCCAAGGCCGCTGAACGCACCCGGAAGTTCGCAGCAAGCACTCTGCGCACGCACGAAGCAGGACACTGACATGGGAGGCGGCCGCGCGGTGCTTGGCGGGGTACCCGGCGGCCAAGGAATCGCGGCGGCACCTCCTCAGCGGTGAGGCCGGAGCATGGCGCGGGCGTGACCGACGGAAGATCCCTGCCTCGTCCTTAGACCAGCCCGCGGGCACTCGTTCACACCGAGTCGCCATCAAGGAGTATGTATGAGCCACCCTGGCCCCTCGATGTCGTACGGAGTCACTCACCCGCCGCACTGCCAACCGGGCCTGTACGCACCACCGCATCCGTCCTACGCCAGTTGGCTGCGGCGGGCCAGCGCGTTTCTCCTCGACATCGCGCTGAACTCCGCGCCGTTGTTCCTGCTGATGATCTTCGAGAATGCCGTGTGGGAGCCCATCGGGGAGAACGGCGAGACGATTGCAAACGCCCTGGCCTGTACCGGACTTCTGGTGACGAGCGCTGTCGTGCTCTACCAACTGATTCGCGAAGGCCGCACTGGGCAGACCGTGGGCAAAGAGCTGCTGGGTATCCGAGCCCTCCGTGACCACGGTGGCCAGATGCTGGGCGTAGGTCTGGCACTCGGTCGCCGGCTGCTCCAGTTCCTGAACTATCCCGTCTTCGGGCTCGGCTGGTGGTGGGCCCTCGGTGACGCCAAGAACCAAACGTTCGCTGACAAGCTCACCAGCGTGGTGGTTGTCCGCGCCAACGCCGCTCCCCTGTAGAGACTGGACTCCTATCCGCGACGTGCCACGCATATACCGCGTGTCAAACGCCTGGTGAGCGAGCGTCCGCTGCCACAGTTTGTTCCCTCCCCAGTACTCCAACTCCAGTTGACGTCCTTCACGGAGGCTTGCCGCTGCCCCAGATGGCGTGACTGCCCTCACACCTGAGTGATGTCACATCGGACGTCGCCACGCTGTCCTCACTACAGAAGCGAGAGAAAGGATCGCGAGGATGAAGGCCGTCATCGTGTGCACCTCTGTGTCGCACGGCAATACGCGTCGTGTCGCCGACCGCATGGCCGAGGCACTGGGCGCGAGGGTCGTCTCCCCTGAACAGGCCGACCCGGCAGAGCTTGCCGACACCGACCTCGTGGGATTCGGCTCGGGCATCTTCTACGGCAGGTTCCACCGCCGACTGACCGACTTCGTCAAGACACTCCCCCGGCAGCGGGGCCGGGCCTTCGTGTTCGCCACCAGCGGGCTGCCAGAGGTGCCGCCGGCGCCCTTCACCCGCCCCCTGGTCCGGCTCCTCGCAAGCAAGGGCTTCGAGGTGGACGGGACCTTCTCGTGCCGGGCGTTCGACACCTGGCTGCCCTTCAAGGTTGTTGGCGGCATCAACAAGCAGCGCCCGAACGCCGGGGACCTGGCCACCGCGCGGGCGTTCGCCGAACGGCTGCGGGACGGGCGGGGGCCGGTGTCCTGACTCGTCCCACACGGGAGCTTCTGCCGCGCCCCCGGCCAGCAGGTTCACGATCCGGAGCCCCGGCGTACCGGGGCCCGCTGCGACAGTGCGCTCGAGGAGTGGTGCCGCGCCCGGGACGGTGGGTGAGGGCAGCCCGCATCCGTCCCGGGCGATATCGGCTTACGGCCTGGCGGCATCGAGCGCGGACAGCTGCGGATACAGAAGGGCCGGGTCCTCGCCGAGCCGGGACTTCCACTGGGCCGTCCGGCCGTCGGCCAGCACTTCGAGGGAACCGGCCTCGAGGCCGTCCAGCGCCGCCTTGGAGATCACATCGGGGTCCGACTTCTCGTCCTCGATGCCGGCCATCATGTCGGTGTCGACGCTTGCCATGGCCAGTGCCGTGACCTGAGTGCCCTGGTCAGCGAGTTCGTACCGGATACCGTTGGTCAGCGCCCAGGCCGCGGCCTTGGACGCCCCATAACTGTTGGAGTGCTCGTACGCCATCCACGCCATGATCGACAACACGTTCAGCACGGCACCGCCGCCGTTGGCGCTCAGGACCGGCGCGAAGGCACGCACCATGCGCAGGGTGCCGAAGTAGTTGGTCTCCATCTCAAGCCGGATGTCCTTCTCCGCACCGTCGGTGAGCCGAGCGAAGGTCGACACCCCGGCGTTGTTGACGAGCAGTGTCGTATCGCCGGCCATGGCTGCGGCTCGGGTCACGGACGCGTCATCGGTGACGTCCAGCGTCAGCGGGACGACGCCGGGTATCTCGGGGACGGTCTCCGGCCTGCGGGCGGCCGCATAGACCTTTTTGACGCCCCGGCGCCGCAACTCGGTGACAAAGCTGTGCCCGATACCCCGGTTAGCGCCTGTGACCAGCGCAATCTCGTTTCGAATGTCCATGCCCGCTACGCTAGAACCTCACGTCAACGTGAGAGTCAAGCGCGGGAAGGAAAACGGGGCGATGAAGATCGGAGAGCTCGCTCAGCGGGCCGGCGTGAGCGTGCGCGCGTTGCGCTACTACGAGGAACAAGGTCTGCTCAGCCCGGAGCGCACACCGTCGGGACAGCGCCGCTACACCGAGGACACCGTGGAAGTGGTACGCCTGTTCCAGCAGTTCTACGCGGCCGGCCTCAGCAGCCGTAGCATCGCGGCATTGCTGCCCTGCGTGAACAGCGGGCGCACCACCGCTACCCAGCGCCGCATGCTGCACGCCGAACGCGACCGCCTCGCGGACAGGGTCGAGGAAATGACCCATACACTGCGCCGACTCGACCAGCTCATCACAGCCGCCGACAACCGCGGCGGGTCGGCCCACAGCCACTCGAGCCACTCGTCGACGACTGCGACCAGCGCGGTCGCCTCGTAGCGGACGGCGGGCTTGTCGTACCGGGCTTGTCGTACCTCGTAGCGACGGCGGGCTTGCCATTCCTCATGGCACTGACCTGCCACGACTCCCAACAGCAGTGCCGTCCGTCCTATCGGCCACACCAGGACGCGACGAAGGCGACGTGACGGCCGCAGGAGCTTCGCCTGGCGCGACGACCGCGACCTGTCGGCCGTCGTCCATCAGCGGCTCGACGACCCGATCGTGCTCGTCCAGGCCGGCGTGGAAACCGACATTGTGCACATGGTGGCCCCTGACGGCGGCCCGTCCGGCACCAGCCCGCCGGGGCGCCCGGTAACGGTGCGCGGTGCAGCGGGGCGCGGCCCGCGTCGGCGCCCCCGGCACGGCGGACGCATGCGTGCTCGGCGACTGAGGCGGCTCAGCGTCCTGTTTGCGCGCCGTGGGGAGACAGGCCGAGCAGCGGCAACCACACCGTGTCCACGATCTCGACGATCGTCTCGTCCGGCACCGCGCGCATGCGCATCAGCATGTCGTGGCGCACCAGGTCGAAGGGCAGGTTCACCATGCGCTCGGACCGCGGCACGTCCGCGAGCTCGCCGCGCTCGACGGCACGGTCGACGAGTCGCGTGAAGGGAGGCGTCCGGTCTGCGGGGAGGACGCGGCTGCGCAGGTCGTTGAAGTCGGTGCCGGTCTCGCGAAAGTAGTCCGCCAGTTGGACGCGCATGAGTATGAGCTGGCGGGCCCGCTCGGCGTTGACGGTGCGCAGCAGGGTGAGGGCGTCCTGGCGCAGACTGCCGGTGTCGGGGATGTCGAGGGGGCGCCAGTGTCTGGCGAGTGCGGCAATGAGGAGATCCTCGCGGTGCGGCCAGCGCCGGTAGAGCACCGGTTTGCTGGTGCCTGCGCGCGTTGCAACGGCCTCGAAGGTGAAGCCGTTGTAGCCCTGCTCGACCAGCACCTCCCAGGCGGCATCGGTGATCGCGTTCTCCAGGGCGGCTCCCCGGCGTCGGGTGGGGGTGCTCTCCGCGCTCTGCTCACTCACCGCTACCCCTTTATACCCGTTTCGCGAGATACCGCCAGATAATTGGATTCGCTTGCGTATCTTATCTCAGGGGCGTAGCTTCGAAGAAGTAAGAAACGACTCAGTATCTTACGCTCGCTCGCCGGTTCAGGCCCGGCCGAGCCGCCCACGCACCGCCGACCCACACCGGGGAAACTCATATGCCCATGATCAATGCCGCGCTGGTGGAGTCCTTCGACGAGCCGCCGCACTTCCGCTCCATCCCTGCGCCCGAGGCCATCCCCGGCCAAGAAGTGGTGGACGTCCTCGCCGTCGGTGTACACCCCGCCACCCGCGGCATCGCCGCCGGCAAGCACTACACCAGCCCCAAGACGCTGCCCGCGCCGGCGGGTGCCGACGGCATCGTCCGCCGGGCGGACGGCAGCCTCGCGTACGTCATGGTCCTGGGCGCCGGCACGCTGGCCCAGCGCATCGCCATCGATCCGGCCGCCGCCATACCGGTCCCGGCCAACGCCGATCCCGCCGTCTTGGCCGCGACCATGAACCCCGCCCTGTCCTCGTGGTGTGCGCTGCGCACCCGTGCGCCCTTCGAGGCCGGCCAGTCGATCCTGGTGCACGGCGCGACCGGCAACGCTGGATCGATGGCCGTCAAGGTGGCCAAGCACCTCGGCGCCGGGCGAGTGATCGCCGCCGGACGCAACCGCACCCGCCTCGACGACCTCACGAGCGAGGGCGCGGACGACATCGTCCAGCTCACCCCCGACCAGGAAGCCACCGCCGCCGCGCTCGCCGAGGCCGCCGCAGAGGTCGACGTGGTCCTCGACTACGTGTGGGGGCCGCCCACCGAGCTCGCCATGAGCGCCATCCTCGGGGCACGTACCCAGCACACCCGCCCCCTCGACTGGGTGCAGACCGGCGGCATGGGCGGAGACGAGATCACCCTGTCCGGGCACATCCTGCGCTCCAACGCGTTCCGCATCCTGGGCAGCGGCTTCGGCCAGGTGGACATGCAGGTCATCCAGCGGGAACTCACCGAGCTCGCCGCCGCGATCGCCGCAGGCGGCATGTCCGTACGCCCGCACCCGTTCCCACTCGACCAGGTCGAGGCGGCCTGGGCCCACCAGGACGCACCCGGCGAACGCACCGTCATCCTCCTGTGACACACACGTCGCCGACTACCCGGCCCGGCCCGCTACCCGGACGCCGGCCGGGTACTCCACGGCACCGACCGCGAAGTCACCGGGAGTCAGCTCCGCCCCCCCTGATCACGCACGTCACGGCGAACCCCCGGCTTCTCGCACACCCACCGGCACAACTGCACCGCCCCACAGCCCATACGCACCGGCCCACCTGGGCGTGACACCAACCCGACGGGTCTGCGTCACGACCAGGAGTACGGATCCACACATCGCCGAACTCGACCACACCATCGCGGAACTCCACGCGAGGGCGTGTACGAAAGCGGCGCGACGTACCGAGCAGATCAGGACCGTGCTGGAGTTCATCCGGTGCGCGCTGGAGGCTGAGGGTGTGGCGCATGCGCGGCCGCCTCGGTGGGAGGTTGGTGATGACTGGTATGTGTCGGCCAGGCCCGCAACGGACGGTCTTCGAACAGCGGAGTTTCTCGCCCTGGCGCGCCGCAGTCCGATCTGAACCGCAGGGTCACAGCCCCTCGTTGACCGCAGCGACGAGGACGGTCGCCTCGTAGCGACCGCGAGCTTGTCGTACCTCATGGCCACGGCCCGGTGCCCCTTGAGGCGATTGCTGCCGCACCCGGCCCCACGCCCGGTACTCGACGAACAGCTCCCACCCCGGCAGGCGCGGCGACCCGCAGGTGCCCAATGCGCAGCCTCCTGCGGACGATGTGCTGCGCCTGCCGGCCGTCGCGGCCCGCATGCCGACCCGCACGGTCCGGGGCCGGCGCGCGCGGCTTCCGGGTCACCAGCGGCGGGAGACCCGCAATCGGACTGTTCCTGCTCGGCTCGCCGTCCCAGCCCTTGGCCGTGCCGACGGCCTGAGCCGGCGGCCCGGTACCCATTCCCCGACCACCGCACAAGGCCGGGGCGCCCCAGCCGACCCGGCGTACCGAACCGGCTGAGGCCTCAACCGACGCCGTGAACGCTCCGTGCCCAGGGCCCGGACACGACGGCGCACGCGTCGGCCTCCGATCACAGCGTTCAGGATCGCAGGCGCGGGACTTCGCCGGTCCGCTCCGAGCCGGAGCGCTCTGAGCAGCACGGGCACCGGACTGCGACCGGAGTCACCCGGCGGTGGCCTGACTTGGTTCGAAGTAGTGCCCCTGGTCGAGATCCTCGAGCAGACCGGCCTCGGCTGGAGCCCAGCCGGTCACCTCCCGGGTGATGGCACTGGAGACGGGACTGTCCGGCGTGAGGAACATCCCGAGAAAGCCGAAGTGCTCGTCGACCCGGTCCATCGGCACCGACCGTGTCGGGAGGCCGAGGTGGCGCCCGATGGCAGCGGCGATCTCGCGGACCGCGATACCCTCCTCGGCCACGGCGTGCAGATATCCCGTCGGTGCGGCCTCGATCGCCAGCCGGAAGAGCCGGGCGGTGTCCCGGACGTGTACCGCGGGCCAGCGCGACGACCCGTCGCCCGGATAGCCCGAGAAGCCGGCCCGGCGGGCGGTCGCGATGAGGTGCGGGACGAAGCCGTTGTCTCCCTTGCCGTGGTTGGTCGGCGCGAGACGCAGGACAGTGGGCCGCAGCCCCCGCTCGGCGAGCGCAAGGGCGGCGTCGTCCGAGGGCTGCCGCGTGGCAACCAGCGCGTCGGGCGAGGGACGATCGTGCTCAGTGGCAGGCACCCCGTGCTGCGACAGTCCCACAGTGCCGGACGCGACAGCGATCGCCCCACCGGAGGGGAGCCCCTCGCCGAGCGCCTGGATGGTCGTGGCGTCGGAGGCGACGGCCTCGGCCATTCCTCCGCTCAAGGACCGCTCAACCGGAAACGCGAGGTGGACTACGGCGTGCGCGTGGGCCGCGGCGTCGCGCAGCACGTCGAGGTCCTCGACGGTGCCGCGGACGCTCGCTGCGCCGGCGGCCTCGACAACGGCTGCCGACGCCTCCGAGCGGGCGAGCCCGGTGACATGGTGACCGGCTGCGAGGAGCTCGGGTACGACGGCCGAGCCGACCCAGCCGGATGCGCCGGTGACAAGAACACGCACGAGAAGAACCTTCCTGTAGTGGTCGTGGCCTCTCACCGCGGTCAGGACGGAGGTCGCAGGTGATGTTCCAGATGACCACCGTTTCCACCCTGCCGTCCCGCCCCGGCTTGTGGCCCCGATGGACGTCCTCACCCACTGGTCCATTCGGGCGAAGGCCTCTCTCGTGAGGCGGGGCGTCCGGGAAGCGCGGCGGTGGGAGACGTTTCGACATGAGCGTCGCGGGGACGTGCGGTGACAACCACGGTGCGCCTGTCATCGGACTCACAGACCGTGGCTGGCCCGCCGTGGCCGTCCGACACTGAAGGAACCCGAGGGCTGGACCGTTCCGTCCGGATCGGCGGCGGAGCCTTTTGACCAGTCTCGCCCCACCTGCATCCCGGAGTAACACAGCGATGACCGACCGTGCTGAACTTGGCCACTTCCTGCGGGCTCGCCGAGAGGCCCTGCGGCCGGCCGACGTCGGACTGGTGCCGGGCGGTCGCCGGCGTACGCCCGGTCTGCGCCGCGAAGAGGTGGCGATGCTCGCGAGCATATCCACCGACTACTACGAGCGGCTCGAGCAGGCCCGCGGCGTCAATCCGTCGGAAACCCTGCTTGCCGCGCTCGCCAGGGCACTGCGCCTGTCGACCGACGAACGCGATCACCTCTACGCGGTCGCCGGGTATCAGCCGCCCCAGGGGCTGTCGCACGACGGCTACGCCGACCCCGGGCTGATGCACATCCTCGACTCCCTCAAGGACACGCCGGCCCAGATCGTCGACGGCCTCGGCACGGTCGTCATCCAGAATCCGATGGCCATCGCTCTGCTCGGCCCGCTGGTCGACCGCCCCGGCCACGAGGACAACGGCGCCTGGCTCTGGTTCATGCGGCCCGCACTTCGCGGCGTCTACGCCGAGGAGGAGCACGAGGCGATCGGCCGCACCATCGTCGCTGACCTGCGTGCCTCCGTCTTCCGCCACGGGCACCACCCGTGCGGGCAGGCCCTCGTCGACGAACTGTGCAACGGGAGCAAGGAGTTCGCCGCGCTGTGGGATCTCGGCGAGGTCGCCCCCGTCCGGTCCACCCGCAAATCCGTCCTGCACTCCCAGGCGGGCCGGCTGGATCTGCAGTGCGACGTCGTCCTCAGTCCGGTCACCAGCAAGCGCCTCTTCCTCTACCGGCCGCAGCCCGGCACCGAAACGGCCGAACGCCTGGAGTTCCTCCGTGTCCTCGGCACCCAGTCCTTCGCGAGCTGAGCGAGCCGGAGCCGGCACAGGCCCGTGACCGCTGCCCTGGTCACCCCATGCCCGTCGGCGATCCACCCGCCCTGCGAACCGCCCGCGCCTCCCCCTGGGCCGGTCCCGTGGCCGAGCCGACCGGTTTCGTGACCGCTCGGCCACGGCGATGGGCCCGACTCCCGGATCCGACACAGAAGGAACAAGCCGATGCGTACGATCACAGCAACGATGTTCGTCACCCTGGACGAGTGGTCCAGGGCCTCGGCCGCCCGGACGAAGACACTCGCGGCGACTTCGCACACGGTGCCTGGGGTCTGCGGTACAGCGACGAGGTGATGGGCCAGGAGCTCGGCAAGAGCATGGCCGAGGCAGGCGACATGCGCCCGCTACCGCCACCGGGCCCCCTCGGTGGCGGCCCTGGCCGCCGAACTCGGAAAGGAAGCGTTCACCTCCCTCACCTGACGGCAGGGCTCGCGCGGCCCGTTACGTTCCCGCCTCGACGCCGTGCGCGTCCGCCCGGCCGGCAAGGCCGTCGAGCGTCCGATCCGGGCCGCCACCTCGGCCGGACAGGGCTGGTGGGACGGGGTACTGTCCGACTGCTGGCTCCTGGTCGAATGGCCCGAGGACGCCGAGGCGCCCACCGGCTACTGGCTGTCCAGCCTGTCGGCCGACACCCCGATCGCCGACCTGATCCGTCTGGCCAAGGTCCACTGGCGCATCGAACACGACTACCGCGAACTCAAGCACGGCCTGGGCCTGGACCACTTCGACGGCCGGTCCTGGCTCGGCCGGCACCACCACGTCACCCTCGTGACCGCCGTCCACGCCTTCCTGGCCGAACAGCGTCTGGCCCCAAGAGCACGCGCAGTTGGTGACTCGACATCCCGAAGCGTGGAGAACGGCCGCGCCCGCTGACGCCGAAGAACCGCAGATCAGCAGGTCGAGTGACAGGCGAGGTCAACGTCGAGCTCGGTCCCGGTGCCCTGCGCGAACGAGTTGGACAGCTTTTCATCCATCTCGGCTTTCCAGTTCGTCAGGTTCGGGGTCGTCGGTGTCGGGGGTGTAGCGCAGCAGGTCGCCTGGCTGGCAGTCGAGGGCATCGCACAGGGCTTCGAGGGTGGTGAAGCGGATGGCTTTGGCGCGGCCGTTCTTGAGCACGGCGAGGTTGGCGGGAGTGATGCCTACACGGGCGGCGAGACGGCCGACGGTGAGTTTGCGTTTGGCCATCATGACGTTGATGTCGATGACGATCGGCATCAGATCACCTCGTCGAGTTCACTGCGCATACGGGCGGCTTCGTCGTCGCGGTCTATGGCCTGGTGCAGCAGGGCGCGCAGCAGGAGCATGACCAGAGCGCCGGTAGCGGAGGCCAGGACGGCCCCGTAGGGGTAGAGGGTGAAGCCGAGAGGGAGGGTGTGGTCGCTGCTGAGACGGACGGCGAGGATGGCCAGAAGGATGGTCATCCCGGCGAGCGCGCGGATAGTGATGGTGAGGTAGGGAAGGGACGCCGGGGTGAGGGCCTTGCCGTTCTGGGCGAGGGTGGTCAGACGCCAGATGCAGACCATGACGGCCTGCAGCAGGATGAGGGCGGGGATGGCGCAGAGGGCGACCTCGACGCCGCGATCTTGTATGACGACGTCGACGAAGCTGTTGTTCGTCACGACAGTTCCGTCACGGGAGACGGCGATGTCGTCTTCGACGGGTTGCGTGTTGGCGATGAACAACATCATCAGTTGGACACCGAGGGTGAGGGCGAACGCTACGAGGAGGGCGGCGCGCAGGGAGCGCGCGAGTAGGTGCGTCACCGGTACTCCTTAATCTATCGACTTACGAGCGAAACCTATCGTAACTCGATAGTCTTGTCTTGGTGGGGGGTGTACTTATGCCTCTCGTCAAGCAAGGTGTGGAGTGCTGGGCTGGTAGAAGGTGCCGTCGCGGAGCATGGCGAACAGCACGCTGATGCGGTTGCAGTGGTGGGCGAGGCAGAGGAGGGCCTGAGACCGTGTCCACGGGGTGAGGCGTTGTTGAGCTGGGCATGGGGCGGGGTACGTGGAGTTGGATCGCTCAAGACGGGCTGTGGGAGATCGCTAAGCCGCTGATCCTCCGTCGAAGGTGCGACCGCAGGGCGGCGGTCGGACGCGAACGGCCCGCCCCTCCTCGACAGCAACTCCGCGGCCGACGTCCACGACAGCGACGCCCTGAAGCCCATGGTCGCCGGCCACCGCACGAGACACGACCCCCGCCGCGGCCGCCACTTCAAGCCTCAGCGCCTGTACGCCGACACGGCGTATGACACACCACCTGCGGCGATGGTTACGCGGCAAGCGCATCGGCGTCCGCATCGCCCGCCAAGGCATCGAGTCCAGCGAACGGTCCGGCCACCGCAGGTGGGTGATCGAGCGGACGATCTCGTGGTTGTCCGGCTACCGCCGACTCAACTCCCGCTACGAACGCCACTCCCCCAACTGCCCGCCTTTCTCGGCCTCGCCGCAGCCCTGTGCTGCCACAAGCGACTCCTCCGCCTCACCACGCAGGACACCGTCTTGCACGGTGCCTGCACCACCGGTGAGCCCCCTTTGGGCCAGGATCACAAACCCGGCTTCCGTCACTCCACGAAACCGGAATCAGCTCGGTCCGCGCATGCGGACGTTTTTGGTTTTCCCACCACCCACATCTCGCACACCACAAACAACACCAGCATTTGACGCACCAGACCCGGCGATACGCGATCTCGGTGACATGAGCAGAATCTGAACGGTGCACCGCCTGGAAGCCAAAATTCCGGAAAGGCGGTGGCCAGAATTCCGGAAGGGCGGTGGCCGGTTTAGTGCGTTGACACCGCAAACCCGGCGTTCCTAGAGTGAGCCCCTCGCCCGACCTGAAAGGGCGCCGAGTGCACGCTTCGACTTGAGCCCTCTCTGTATTGCGCGACTCCCCTGTCCGGAGGTCGATTCGCCGTGAGTTCATTCGAGTTCTATCTGCCACCCGTACCTGAAGTTGTGTGGAATGTTCCAATGGCGGGCGACACCCGGTTCACCTGGGAATACCAGGATGGTCGCGACACGCTGCTCAACCTTTACCAGAAAGGCAAGAGCAAGCAGTGGGACGCGGCTGAGCGTATCGACTGGGACCTTCCCGTCGACCCGGTCGACCCTGCCGGACTGCCCGAGGAGTTCAACCCGATTTTCGGGTCGCGGGTATGGGACCGGATGACGAAGAAGGAACGCGACGAGTTCACCCGGCACCAGGGAGCGTGGCTGTTCAGCCAGTTCCTGCACGGCGAGCAGGGCGCGCTGAACGTATCCGCACGCATCGTGCAGTCCGTGCCCGACCTCGACTCCAAGTTCTACGCCGCCACCCAGACCATGGATGAGGCACGCCACGTCGAGCTGTACGGCAAGTTCGTGCACGAGAAGATCGGAATGTACTACCCGATCAACCAGGACTTGGCGAAGTTGCTCGCCGAGTCGCTCGAGGACTCCCGCTGGGACCTGCCGTACCTCGGGATGCAGGTGCTGATCGAGGGCCTTGCCCTGGCCTCCTTCGGGCTCTTCCGCGACGTGTCCACGACGCCGCTCGTCAAGCAGTTGCTGGCGTATGTCATGCAGGACGAGGCACGACACGTCGCATTCGGCCGGCTCTCGCTCAAGGACTACTACGCGCAGCTCACCGAGAAGGAGGTGGCCGAGCGCGAGGAGTTCGTGGTCGAGGGCTGCTATCTGTTGCGCGACCGGTTCAAGGCCCGCGAGGTCTACGAACAGCTCGGGCTGCCGCTCGGCGAGTGCATGGACTTCGTCGAGAACTCCGAGATGTACCAGCTCTACCAGTCGCTGCTGTTCAGCCGCATCGTGCCCTGCGTGAAGGACATCGGACTGTGGGGCGGGAAGATCCAGGCCGCCTACCGCGACATGGGAATCCTCGACAACGCCAAGACCGATCTCGAGGCACTGATGCGGCAGGACGAGGAAATCGCCGACGAGGTCGACCGTCAGCGGTACGAAAAGGAGATCGCCGCGCGGAAGAGGGAAGTCGACGACGCGATTTCCTTCGGACGGACCTCCGCCGACTGATTCACAGGAATCCGCAGGACGAAGCAGCGCACACACACCGGCCGGACAACACCCGAAAGGTTTCACGGACTTGATAGACGTAGTCATCAAGGAAGAAAAGCAAGAGACCGTTTTCGACCGCCTGCCGGGTGAGGTGCCACCCGTGGCGAGACTGGTCGGCTGGACTCTGCTGCAGCTCGACAAGCAGGCGCAGGTCATTCACCTGTCGTTCGATTCGCCGGCCGAGTTCGTCAATCCCGGTGGCACGGTACATGGCGGGTTCCTCACCGCCATGCTGGATGAATGCATGGGGTCCGCGGTCGTCGGGCTCCACGAGGCCCGGTTCCTGCCGTCCACCGTCTCCATGAACATCGACTTCATCAAACCGGTCATGGTCGGAAAGATCTACGGCCAGGGGATCGTCACCTCGATGGGGCGCACGTCCGCCTTCCTCGAGGCGCGCCTGTGCAGCGCGGAGGGACTCACCCTGGCCCGTGCCACGGGCGTCTACCGCCTGCTGCCCTGGCCGGAGGCCCTGCGCCCCCGCCCGGCCTGACACCGGCCCGGTCCAGGGCCGGTCCCGGGCCGGTCCTGTCCCACCTCCCCGTCTCCCCTTCCCAAGCCCACCGAGAAGGTTCCCCGCCATGAGCAACTTCGAGAAACTCCTCGCCGCGACCCAGACCGAGTTCGACCGTGAAATCGGACAGAACCCGCTGATCGAAGTCGTCGCCGGCGGCCAGATGAAGCAGGAACACTACGTCGCCTACCTCCGCGAGACGTACCACATGGTCCGGCACACCTCGCGGATGCTCTCCCTCGCGGGCGCCCGGCTCGGCGACGACTACCGCAAGCTGCGCGACTGGTTCTTCGAGCAGGTGCGTGAGGAGAACAACCACGACCTGTTTTGCATACGTGACCTGGAGAACCTCGGCGAGGACGCCGAGCAGGTCCTCGCCGTGCCGCCCAAGCGCGGCTCATGGGGTCTGGTCTCGCAGAACTACTACATGGCCACCTACGGCAGCCCGCTGGGAATCCTCGGCGTCGCCAGCCTGACCGAGGGGCTGGGCGCTGACCTCGGCAAGTCGATGGCGGAGATACTCAGGGACACCTACCACCTGGAGAAGAACCAGGTCACGTTCATCAAGAGCCACGCCGGCTTCGACGCCCGACACATCGAGGACGTGAAGGAGGCCGTCAACGACCTACTGCTGAGCGACAACGACCTGGGCGAGGTCATCCATGGCCGCCGCATGACCATCTACTACTACGCCCAGATGTTCCGCGACGTGCTGGAGAGCGCGTAAGCGGCGCTCGGGAAACCGGTCAACCGACGGAGGGAGGAGTCCTTGCAGCCCCAAGTGATCGCAGGACTGGACGAGAGTGAACCGAGCAACCCGGCCACATTCACCGCGGCCCCCATGGACGAAGACGTGCTGCGGGAAGTGCGGAAGTACCAGATCCACGAGATCTCGGACGCCGCAGACCTGGACGACTACCGCGCCTTCCTGCGCGACGCACTCAAGCCGTTCGGCCTGTACAGCGAGGAGTTCCTGCCCGGCACCGGCGCCGTCTGCTACAAGGTCACCTTCGAGGACCGGCTCGTGGCCATCCACCGGCTGACCCCGGCGGAACCCGAATCGGCCCTGCACCGCATCATCCCCGGGGCCCACGACAAACGGATCCTCGAGGTGAACAATGTCGCGATCGAGCAAGCGTTCCGCGGCGACCTCTTGCTCGGCATCATCCTGCGCAACTGCGCGGTCCTCTCGCACAGCAAAGGGTACGACCTCGTCGCTGGTGTCATACGGCACGAAATGCTCCCGCTTTTCGCCGACTTCGGCACCATCCCCGTCCGCCATGAACCCCTCCACCTGCTGGGGGACGCCGGCATCGACGACTACGTCACCTACTTCCGGACGGAGAACCAGGCGCAGGTCGACTACGCCATCGCCCGCGGCTATCACTACTTCCACCGGAAGGTCACGATGCGGGAGATCGACGAGGACGTGAAGCGCGCCCGCCGCCACCCCGTGGGCGGTGAACTTGCGCTCAACGGCTGACGATCCCGAAGAGGGGCGGCAGGGGCAAGCCCCCGCCACAGCGCCGGGTGCCTCCCACCTGCTGGCGCCCCTGCTGCAGATGATGGCGGCCAAGGCGACGTACGCAGCGGCCGAACTGGGCATCGCCGACCGGCTGGCCGAGGGCGTACAGACCACCGATGGCCTCGCCGCCGCCACCGGTACCCACGCACCGTCACTGCGGCGCCTGCTGCACGTCCTGGTGGGTCTGGGACTGGTCGCGCGGCAGGCGCCGGACCGGTTCGAACTCACCGAAGCGGGACGGCCGCTCCGCGACGACGTACCGGACTCGGTCCGCGGCGTCGTGCTGATGGGAGGCGGACCGCAGACGTGGCGAAGCTGGGAGCAGTTGGTGCCCAGCCTGCGCACCGGAACGCCGGCGTGGGACCTGGCGCACGGTATGAGCTGGATCGAGTACTACACGGGCAATCCAGGGCCGGCGGCCGTCTTCCACCGCTCACAGGCCGAGCACACCCGCGATGCCATTCCCGGCATCGTGGCGGCCGCGGACTTTTCGCGATTCCCTACGGTGGTCGACGTCGGCGGAGGTGACGGCACGCTCATCGCCCGCATTCTGCGGGACCACCCCGGCCTCGACGGTGTGCTCTTCGACGCTCCGGGCGCTCTCGCCGGCGCGGAGCGCACCCTGTCCGGCGCCGGCGTGCAGAGGCGCTGCCGGGTGGTGGACGGCGACTTCTTCGAGAAAGTGCCCGCCGACGGTGACGCGTACATCCTGAAGGAGATCCTGCACGACTGGGACGACCAGCGATCGGTCGACATCCTCCGCACCATCCGGTCCGCGATACGGCCGGGGGGCCGCCTGCTCGTCATCGAGCGCAGACTGCCCGACACCGCGGTCGCCGGCCGCGGGGAGACGCACGCGTATCTGCGTGACCTGCTGATGCTGGTCGTGACAGGCGGACGGGAACGTACCGAAAGCGAGTTCGCGGACCTCTTCGCCGAGGCCGGATTCAGGCTTGAGCACGCCACGGAGCCGTTCGCGCCCTTCGGCTACAGCGTGCTGGAAGGCGCCCCGGTCTGAGGTCGTCCAGCCAGCGGCGTGGCTCCCCGTCGTCGTACGAGCCGCCGACGGGGAGCCACACCTGCGGCCCTTCAACCGGTCTGAACCGGAGGGGACTTGATGTGTGCCGTCGCCGTCGCCACCGCGACCGGCTTGCCGTCCGGGCCGAGCAGCTCGCCCGCGAGAAAACACACCCGGGACCCACGCTGCACGATCCGCCCACGCCCGACGAGACGTCCCGGCAACGCCGACCGCAGGTACTGCACATGCAGGTCCAACGTCGGCGCGAACTGCCCGTCCGGCAGCGTCGCGACCAGCGCGGGACCCAGCGTGTCGTCGAGCATGGCGGCCAGGAACCCGCCCTGCACCACACCCGCCGGATTCAGGAACTGCTCCCCCGCGGTGAAGCCCACCTCGATGGTGCCCGCGTCCGTGTCGACGTCGATCAGCTCCCAGCCCAGGGTCACGGCAGCGGGCGGTGGTGGGAGCCGCCCGGCTTGCACGTCCCAGAACACACCCTTCTTCTCTTCCCGTTCAGCCATGTTGCTCACCCTAGACTCGATGCGGCGAGGCTTCCGCCGATCTCGGCCAGGGCGCGTCCTCGCCGACGGCCGAGGGTCGCTGTGATGCCGGCGTTCCGGGCGGCGTCCCGCGATCGGTTGGAGGGGGCGGTCCCCCCTGTCCCTTCCGGTGGACGGCGGACTGCCGGTCTGCAGCCTGGCCATGAACCGTACGACGGCGCAGACGTGCAGCCGTGCAGCCGCCGGCCGTCGCCCGTAGGTGGCTCGTCTCGCCGCTGCGAAGGACCGAACGGCCGGCGGGGCGGATACTGGGTGGATGCGCGTTGCGGTGATGACGGCGGGTTCGCGGGGCGACGTGGCGCCCTATACGGGGCTCGCCCACGGGCTGGCCGAGGCCGGGCACCAGGTCACGGTGGCCACGCACGGGGTGTTCGGCCCCCTGGTGCGGGCGGCGGGTGTCGGCTTCCGGCCGCTGCCCGTCGACCCGCGGGCCGAGCTGGAGTCCGACAAGGGCCGGGCGCTGCACGACAGCGCGACCGGTGCGGGCAAGATGCTGCGGCTGACCCGTATGGCCCGGGCCCTGGTGGGAGACATGGCGCCGCCCCTGGTGGATGTCGCGCGGCAGAGCGATGTGCTGTTGCTGTCCGGCTCACTGGCGGCGCTGGGCCACGCCGTTGGAGAGGGGCTCGGGGTGCCCAGCATGGGCGCGTATCTGCAGCCGCTGCACCCCACGGCATCGTTCGGCCCTCCCGTCCTCGGCGGCCGGTCGTTCGGCCCGGTGGGCAACAGGATGGCGGCCGGGGTGGTCAACGCGGCTGTCGAGCGGATCTTCGCGGACACGGTACGGGCCACGGTCAGGGACCTGCTCGCAGCACCGCCGAGCACGGTACGGCGTACGGGGCACCGGGCGAGGGAGCGGCGGCTGTGGCCGGTGCAGTACGGCTACAGCCCGGTGGTGGTCCCCCGGCCCCGCGACTGGCGACCGGGTCTCGACGTGTGCGGCTACTGGTGGTCGTACGTTCCACCGGACGCCGAACTGCCGCCCCACGTCGAGGAGTTCCTGGCCGCCGGGCCGCCGCCGGTCTTCGTCGGACTGGGCAGCGCGACCGTCCGCGATCCGGAGGCCACCAGTGCGGTGCTGGTGCGTGCGCTGCGGGCCGCGGGAGTGCGCGGGGTGGTGCAGCGCGGCTGGGCCGGACTGCACGCCGACCCCGGAGCCGGGGACGATCTGCTGACGGTGGACGAGCTGCCGCACGCCCTGCTCTTCCCGCGCATGGCGGCCGTGGTGCACCACTGCGGGGCGGGCACCACGGCCGCCGGGCTGCGCGCCGGGGTGCCGGCGGTACCGGTGCCGGTGCAGTTCGACGGCGGTTTCTGGGCCCGTCGCCTGGTCGCGCTCGGCGTCGCCCCGCGTGCGGTGCCGCTGCGGGAGCTGACGGTGGACCGGCTTGCCACCGCGCTGGCAGCAGCCACCCGGTCGCCCTCGTACGGGCACCGCGCACGGCAGGTGGCCCGGTTGCTGGGCGCCGAGAACGGCACCGCGGCGGTCGCCGCCGCCCTCGGCCGCCTCGGTTGACCCGCCGATGCGGCCCGGTGGGGCGCCGGGCCGGAGCCCGGGCCGGAGCCCGGGCCGGAGCCGGGGCCCCGCGCGGACGTCAGCGGGCGACGAGCTCCACCAGGGAACGGTAGTAGCTGAGCTTGCGCACCGTGCCGAGGTCGAATCCGGCGCGGTCGCCGAGCGCGGCGAGCTGGTCGCGGGTGCGCTCCTGCCCGGAGAAGTAGGTGAGCATCCGCAGGTCCATCTCGGAGCGGACCCGCGCCCCCTGCGGGTCGTCGCGCAGCCCCTCGATCAGCAGCACCCGGCTGCCGGGGCGGGCCGCGCGGGCGCAGTGTTCCAGGATGGCCAGCGCGTGCTCGTCGTCCCAGTCGTGCAGTACGACGGAGAGCAGGTAGCCGCCCGCACCGGCAGCCGCCTCCGGCAGCGGGTCGAGGAAGCTGGACTCCAGCACGGCGCACCGCTCGCCCAGCCCCTGCTCGGCGAGGTTGGTGCGGGCCGCGGCAGCCGGTCCTGGCAGCTCCACCAGGGTGGCGCGGAGTTCGGGGTGCGCGGTCAGCAGCGCGCACAGGAGCGTCGCGTCCCCGCCGCCGACATCGACGAGGTGGCCGAGCGAGCCCCAGTCGTAGCCGTCGGCTGCGGCCTTCGTCTCGCCGGGCACGAGCAGCGAGGCGAGCAAGGAGTCGAAGGAGTCGGAGAGTTCTGCGTCGGCGTCCAGGTCGGCCCAGAACGAGCGGCCGTAGGCGGTGTCGTAGCCGGGGCGGCCGGTGCGGATGCTCTCCAGCAGGTGGACCAGCGCGAGGTCACCGCGGCCGAAGGCGCTGCCGGTGTCGAGCCAGTCGCGGGGGCTGCCGGGGTGGTCGGCGCGCAGCTGTGCGCCGAGCTCGGTGAGACCGTAGACGTGCGGCTCGGGCTGGGTGAACACCTGTGCGTTGACCAGGTGGTGGAGCAGCCGCTCCAGCAGGTGTGCGGGGGTGCCGGAGCGCTCGGCGAGCCGGCCGAGGGGGGCGGTGCCCTCCCCGATGTGATCGGCAAGGCGCAGGGTGGCGGCGACGCCTACGGCCATGGGGGTGACCAGGTCGGCGACCTCCCAGATGTCGCTCGTGCCGCGGGGCCGCTTGTTCTGCTGGGTCACCGTCTGGGTCACCGTCTTCCCGGTCGTGGATGGGGTGCGAACGCCCGGCGGATGGCCGGGACGGTCCGCTTGCGTTCCGCCTCTCGGCCGCTCGCCGCCGGGCGCCGTCCGTTCGCCGTACGGCTCGGGCGGTGCCCGGCGGCGGCTGCCGCACGGCTCAGTGGCAGAGCGGCCCCGAGGCCGTCGTGCTGGCGATGACCTGCGGCGGCTCCTCGATCTCCTCGATCTCGAAGGTCTCGGCTTCCAGCGCCTCCAGCTCGTCTACGAGCATGTGCCAACTCCCTTGCTTGATAGGCGTGTTACGCGATGTACGCGGACACCCGCCATTGTGTGGATCAGTTTTCGCCATGGTCAATAGCCGGCCGGCGGCGGTCGCGGTCAATCCGCGGGCAGTTGCTGGACCCGCTCCCTGAGGGCTCGGCGCAGCAGATAGGCGAGATAGTCCTCGCTGCCGACGGTCACCCCGAGCCGGTTGCACCCCATGTGCACGAATCCGGCGAGCAGCGCGGCCCGCGCGGTCTCCGCGTCCACCGGCACTGGCGCCCCCGTCCCCTCCCCCGCGGGGAACACCAGCGCCCCGCGCCGGGCCTCCTCGTCGATACGGGCACGCAGTTCGGCGCCGTGCTCGGCCCACCGGCGCAGGAATCCGGCGAGCCGGTCGGGCCGGCCGCCGAGGACCCCCGCGTGCAGGGCCTCCACCTTGTCGCCCACCGGGCCCGCCATCCGCAGGTAGGCGGCGGCGTAGGTGCTGTAGCGCTCCTTGAACAGCGGCTCCCAGTCGGCCATGCGCCGCTCGAAGAAGGCGACGGTGCGCTCGGTGTCGCCCAGCACCGTGAGGGCGAGCGTGGCCGTCAGCTGTGCGGCCAGCCCCAGCCGTACGCTGCCGACCTGCGTGTTGGCTGAGGCCAGCAGGCTCGCTACCAGGCTGCTGGAGCGGTCGGCGTGCCACTCGGAGAGCGCCACACCTGCCGGGCCGCCGTACCGCTCCAGCTCCGGCTCGTAGCCGAGGTAGGCGAGTGAGTCGTTGGGGCGGCGCGGCATCCGCACGGTGTCCGGGCCGTAGCGGGCGTCCCACTGCGCGTCGGAGAACTCCAGCCGGAACCGCTCCCGGTACTGCTCGTCGCTCAGATCCACCGCTGGGTCGTAGACGGAGGGGCAGCGGCGCAGGAAGTCGCCGACGGCCTCCTCGATCGCGCCGGTCAGCGCCGGGATCGCGGCCGGGGTGGTGGGCCGCACCCGCAGCCGCACATGCGGGCCCTCCAGCCAGTGGCGCAGGAAGAAGCAGCGGTCGGCGAGGCCTTCGGCGCGCAGCCGCTCGAAGAGCGGGCCGACACACTCGCCCAGCAGCGGGTCGCGATCCCCGGCGTAGTAGACGTGCGCCGACAGCCACTCGCCGGGTCCCAGCTCGGTGGGCGGACGGTCGTCGGCGTTCAGGGGTGCGGCGGGTCCGGGCCGGCGCTGCCGCGCCGGGAGCCGCGCCTGGCCGGTGTCGATCGCTTCGCTCACTGGGGGTCCGTCCTTCCGGTGTGCTGTGTGAGGCCGGTGGGAAGTGGCGCCGCGTCCAGCTCCACGCACACCTCCGACACATACGTGGAGCCGCCCGCGCTGAGGGCCGGTTCGGTGGCGTCGGGCAGCAGCTCGGTGAAGACGGCCTCCCCGGCCCCGCGCAGCCGGTGGTCCAGCAGCGAGAGGGACAGCGGACTCCCGGCGTCCACCGGATGCGGCTTGCGGTCGATGTCCGTACGGACCATCACCCGCTCCGGCAGCCCGGCGGCACGCCACCAGCGGCGGCGGGCGAGGAAACCGCGCGCGGTCTCTGCGGGTGGCTGCGGGCCGGGCAGTTCGGGCCCGGCCAACCGCCGGCTGCGGCGGGCCAGGACCAGCGAGCCGTGCCGCACCCGGGGACGGTGGGCCGGCCCGCCCCCCTCCAGGCACCCCCACAGGTCCGCCACGAGCGGCATGGCTGCCGGGGAGAGCGCCAGCAGGGTGCGCTGCACGCGGGGCAGCGCCATGGGGACGAGGCCGCCGAGCCACAGCGGCACCACGCGCCTGCCCAGCCGCCGGGAGACCAGCAGCAGTTCACCGCTCTCCTCGTCGTCGACCAGCCGCAGGTCGTCGATCCCCAGTCGGCGCTCGGCGGGCCCGTGCGGCGCCTCGGCGGGGCCGATCAGCCGGTAGGGGGCCACTGCGGGCCGCAACGCCAGGTTGGAGGTGTCGTAGCCGCCGCTCAGTTCCGCGGCGACGGCGTCGGGCGGCAGCAGCCGGGTGAACCGGGCCCGGATGCCCTCCGTCAGCTCCTGCTCGGCCTCCGGGCCGAAGGACCTGGCGAACCGGGCGAGAGGCTGGCCGAGGCCCGAGTAGGCCCAGTTGAGGACGGCGAGCGGCGGCCCGCCGGGGAGGCGGGGTCCGGCCCACTGGAGGTAGCAGGAGTAGCTGCGCGGCAGGCCCCGGCTGCCGGGAGGCAGCGCGGCGGCGGCCCGGTGCAGCGCCGCCGGGTCCAGGACGATCTCGGAGGCATCGGACGGCTGCGGCCGTTCTTCGGGGCGCCGGGCGTCGAGCGCGCCGCGCAGCGCGCGGGCGAACGCCTCGTGCGCCGCGCTCAGCGCCGCGACCCGCGGATCGTCGTAGGGGTTGGCGCGCGGCAGATACCTGCCGTCCGCGTCCAGCGTGCCCAGGCGGGTGCCGGTGCCCGACAGCCGCGTGCCGCAGTCCCGGTACAACTCGTGCGCGAAACCGGGCACGTCGTCGCAGACCCCGCCGGGCCCGTACCGGGAGCGGAAGTAGGCGTGGGCCAGCAGCCTGTCCAGCAGCAGCAGGTCGAAGGCGGGCAGCAGCCGGGCGAAGTCGCCGAGCGCGGGCAGCGGTCCCCGGGCCCAGGCCCGGCGGGAGGCGGTGGCGGGCGCGGCCAGCACGGCGTCCTCGTAGACGGCTGTCCTGGGCACGACCGGTGCCGCGCGGCCCAGCGCCCGCTGCGCCTCGGCCACCTCGGTGCGGAGCGCGGCGGTACGGCGGGCGCGCTCCTCCAGCGGCGCGAGGGGGAAGCCGTCGGCGTGCTCCCGTATCCGGTCGAGCCGGTCGGCCAGGGAAGGTCCGCCGCCTGCGGGCGGCAGCGGACCGAGCGTACGCAGCCGCCCGGCCAGCTGTGCGACGGGGTCCGGGTGGTGGATGTCGAGGGTGAGAGCGGGCGTGGTGAGCAGGCCCAGCTCCACCAGCTTGGCGAGATAGCCCTCCAGCCGCTCCCGCGGGCGGCCGTCCGGGTCGGAGCGGTGCAGCGCCTCGGCGAGCCGCGGCAGGGTCGTACCGGCGTCCCCGGCCGCGTCGAGCAGCCGCAGCGCCTCGTCGAGAACGGGCCCCGCGGGCACCTGGAACGGCTCCTCCTGCAGCACGCCCGGTGTGGCGAGAGCGAGGCCGGGATCGACGGACCGGTACCTGCGGCGTGTGAAGTGGATGCGCCCTCCTGAGCGGCGCCACCCGCCGACGGCGTGGAACGGGAGGGCCGCCCGGGTGGCCGGGTCGCCGAGCGCCGCGACGGCGATCTCGTGGAGCGCGGTCACATTGGCGCGTGCACGCAGCAGCGGCTGCGGCGGAGCGTCGCCCACGGGGGCGAGCCCCAGGGGCGGACCGGAGTCGTGGAAGCGCCCGCGCGCCAAGGTGGTGAGGGTGCTGAAAGGGCTCGTCTTGAGCGCCGCCCGGTAGACGTACGACATCAGGGCGCGCTCCGCCTTCCGGTTCCGCTTGCCGCTCGGTGGCGCGTCACCGGCCGCCAGATACGCCGGGAGGGCGGCGTCCAGGGAGGGTGAGGCCGCCTGGAGGCCGGCTCGCAGCACCGGGTCACGGGCGAGGCGACGCAACTGGAGGCGGGCGGAGACGAGTTCGGCGGCCTGGATGCGCTCACCGGCCGCCAGATGCTCCTCGTAGCGGCGCCGCAGGGCGAGCCAGTCGGCGGCGGCCGAGGGCGCCACCGCCTCGGCGCCCCGCAGCGTCGCGCGGGAGGGCGTGCGGGCGTTGTGGATGTCGCGGCGGAGAGCGAGCAGGGCGCGGCGCCTCGCGGGCGCGGTGCGGGCGACAGCCTCGGCGAGGGCGTCCTCGGCAGCGGGGGCAAGCACGGCCATGCCGTCCTCCAGCTCCAGCGCCGTGCGCGCCCACGCGGTGGTGGCGGGCGCACGCAGGGGCGTGAGGACCGCGGTGGGGAGCCCGGCGACGCGGAGCAGGAAGTCGGGGGCGAGGGTGAACGGCGCGGTTGCGGGTGCGGGTGCGGTTGCGGGGGTCGGGTGGGAGGGGGTGTCGGTCATGGGCGGCCGGTCCGGTCCGTGCGAGGGCTGGGTCGGGGGTGGGGGTGTGGGTGGTGGCTGGGGCCGCCGCAGGGGCCGTTCGGGACGAGGGGGGCGTCGAAACGCGGGCGGTCGCAGCGCTCGTGACCGGCCATCAGGAGGAGCAGCGGCCAGGTGTCCGGGCCGACGGCCGGAGCGAGAGCCGCGTGGAGGGCCTCGTAGTCGAAGCCGAGCGCCGCACCGCAGCCTGTACCGAGGGACGCGGCAGCGAGGTAGGCGGCCTGCGCGACGGCGCCCGCCTCGGCGTTGAGCAGCCGGTGGCCGCGCGGCCCCGCGGCGGCCACGACGGCGTGCGGGCGGGCCAGTACGAACAGGACGGCGGCGGCCTGTTCGAGGTTGTAGTTGTTGAGCGTGTAGCTCCGCTGGAGGAAGGGGTGCGGGGCCGGTCCGGGCAGCCGAACCAGGGCGTGCGCGGCGGAGTCGTACAGGTGGAGACCCGCCGGTGCTCCGGCCACATGCTGGACGAAGACGGCGAGCCGGGTGAGCGCGGGCGCCGGGCGCGACGACACCCGGCCGCCATCCCCGTCCGCACGCAGATGCCGCCCGGCCGCGGCTGCCTGCAGCAGCGCGGCCAAGTCGGCGGCCGACAGCGGGCGGTGCGCGGAGAACCGGCCGAAGCTGCTGCGCCGGGCGGCGAGTGCTTCGGCGACACCCGCGCCGAGCCGCGAGGGGGCGGGAAGCGGAACGGGAGCGGGCGCGGACGCGTCCGGCTGCCCTCCGGCGGGCGGGTCCGGCTCCTGGCCGGCGGCCTCGGCCAGCGCCTCCGGGCCCGGGGGCGGTCCCGTGTCGTACGCCGCCGCCAGGTGGGCCGCCTCGGCGGCGGGGAACCGCAGGACGGTACGGGACCGTTCGGGCAGGGGCGCGGCCATCCGTGGCGCGGGAGCCCGCGAGGGGGCGGGCCCGTCGCTCCCCGCCTCGGCGGCACCCCGCCAGGGCAGCGGCACCACCGCCAGCACGCTCTCGGTGACGGGATCGAGACCCAGCAGGCGGTCCAGCGCCGGCTCGTCGTACCACAGTCGGGGGCGGAGCCCGATGCCGCAGGCCGCCGCCCAGGTCTGCCAGGTCCGCAGCAGGCAGCCGAGGTCCATGGTCACGCAGTGGTAGCTGAACTCCCCGTACTTGAAGGCGTTCTGCCAGAAGCGGACGGTGACGAGGAGGAACTGGCGGCCCGCGGTCGGCACGCCGCCCAGCGCCTCGCGTACCTGCGGCGAGACATCGCCCGCGGCGAGGCGGCGCAGCGCGTGCGCGGGCTGGTCGTAGTGGTACACGCCGGGCAGCGGGCCCGCGCCCGGACCGCACACCCAGTAGATCTCGCACGGGTACAGGCCACCGCCCGCCGCGCTGCCGCGCGCCCACGCGGCGTGCGCGTACGCCTCCCGGCCGCCCTGGCCCGGGTCCGCGGTGACCTGGAGCCGGCGGGAGAGCCAGCCGTAGGAGTGGTGGAGCATACCCCCGAGCAGCGGCACGGTGAAGCCCGCCCCGGCCGCCCGCGGCTCCGGGGTCCGGGCGAGCAGGGCCTCCCCCAGCGGGGCCGCAGAGGGCGGCACCTCGTCGGGGAGCGGGAAACCGGGTGCCCCGGGATAGATCTTGTGGCTCCGCGGCTGGTCCTGCCAGTCCGGCTCGAACGGCTCGGCTTCCATCGGCACCGAGGCCCGCCGTAGCACCGCGTCCAGATAGCGGGTCACCGGGAGGGTGCGGTCCGCCGCTCCTCCCGGACCCGGTCGTCGGCACTGGGACACCTTCTCCCCCTCACATGAACGGGTGCGGAGCCGGGTTGAGCTCCGCAGCCGTCAGGTCGTCGGCACGCAGCCCGGCGCTCCGCAGCGCGGTGCGGGCCCTGGGCATGCCGGGGGCCCGGTGCCGCCGGGCCCCGAAGTCGAGCGGGAGCAGCCCGGGCACCAGTACCCGCACCACTCGGGTGGCGACCGCCCGCTGTTCCGGTCCGGTCTGATCGACGACAACCGTGTCGAAGCCCCGCGCGGCGAGCAGGTCCCGGCAGTGGCGCACGGCGGCGGACAGATCGCCGGCGGGTGGTGCGGCTCCGTCCCGGAAGGCCGCGGCCGGTGGCCGTGCCCGGTCGTCCGGGCCGAGGAGGAACGCGGCGTGCCGCTCCATCTCCGGCAGACCGTACAGCGCGGCGTGCTCGGACAGTTCGCGGACCAGGGAGAAGTCCCGTGCCATGGCGCGCAGCCGGTCGAGGTTGTCCAGCGTGCGCTCGGGAAAGCCCGACAGATAGCTGGCGACCTCGCGTACGGCCGACTCGGCGGCGCGCTCCGGGTCGAGCGCGGCGGCGGAGGACAGGCACAGCGCCCCCGGCCCGCCGTCCTCGCGGGTCGCGACGGCGGTCACGACGGGAACGGGCAGATCGATCCGGTTGTCGAAGAGCCGGAGCCGATAGCCGCCGCGCCGCATCCGCTCGGCGAGGAGCCGGGTCGCCGGGGACCGGCGGCCGTCCACCGCGATCCGCGGCAGCCGGGCCCGTCCGAGCCAGGCCACCAGGAACGCGTCCCGCTCCACGAGCTCCAGCAGCCCGTGCAGCACGGCCTCCTCCACGCACGAGCCGCCCGCGCAGCCGCTGGAGGTCCCGGCGGCGAAGAACGGGCCGGGACCGGCCGACCGGTAGTGGACCAACTGCTCGGGAACCAGCACCGGCCGCTCGTCCCGCAGCGACCAGCCCCACAGCCACGGCAGGACGAGGTCCTCGTCGTACGGCGCGAAGTGCGGCGGCGCGCCGTCGAAGAACGCCGCCGGCGGGAGTCCGCACTCGCGCGGGTCCACGGACGGGTGACGGAGCGCCGAACGAGCGGCCAGGATCCGCCCGGGTCCGCCCTCGCGCAGCCCCGCCAGCCGCTCCAGCCCCTCGCACAGGGCCAGGGCCGCGCTGTCCCGGTAGGTGTCGGCGTGCCCGCTCCAGTGGACGTCCATGAGGCGGGGTGTGCCGCGTACCGCGAAACGTCCACCGGCCGGGGCGGTGTTGGCCGCTTCCCGGTCCGGCCGTACCCCCGTGCCGAGTGCGCCGCAGACGGGGTTGGCGAGCGCGTCGGCGGCCCGCTCCGGCACCGCCTCGGCGGCGCTCAGCAGCCGGGCGGTGCCGGGGCGCGGGACGAGACCGGGCCGCAGCCGGACGGCGCTGCGCGCGGGGTCCACGGCAGCCCGCTCCCCCGCCCCGCACCGGGGACACGCGGGGTCGGCCAGCAGCCGGACACGCTCCACGCGGAGGGTGTCGAGCGCGAGCCGGTGCACGGTGCCGGTCGGGGGCGTGCCGGTACCGGGCGTGGTCGGCTCCTCCCGGCGCACGGTGTCGAGTGCGGCTCTCGCCAGGTGGGCGAGCATGTCGAGGGCGAAGGGGGTCAGATACGGGTTCGGGGCCGCCGCATGGACGCGGGCCCGAGGCCCGAGTTCCAGCGCGTCGCGCTCGACGGCGGGGCGGAGGGCCTGCCAGCGGGTCGCCACACAGTGGAAGCACGGATGGCCCGGGAGCGGCTGCGGCGGGCCGAGCGGCCCCAGCAGGGCGTAGTTGCCGTGCAGTTGGACGGGGACGAGTGTCGCGCCGGGCGCGGGGGCGGGCGGCCGGTCCGGCTCCGCGTAGGCGTCGCGCATCCCCAGCAGCCGTACGTGGACGGACAGCGGCTGCTGCGCGGCGTCGTGCAGACGGGAGGCCAGCGCGCGCTCGACGCGCAGCCGGTCGGCCTCGGGCAGTCCCTCGGTGGCGGTACTCACGCCGGTGCCTCCCGCGGCCTGCGCAGCAGCACGCGTACGGTCTCCACGCCGCCCGCACGCAGGTCGGGAGGGGTCGTCAGGACGACGAGGGCCTTTTGTCCGCGCTCCGCCGACATCCGCCTCGACCGGTGCTTCCCGGCCGTCGGCTGCTCCGCGGCTGTCGCCTCGGCCGCCGGTTCGGGCGCCGGTTCGGCCGCCGGTTCGGGCGCCGGTTCGGCCGCCGCCAGCAGCGCCGGTGCGTCGATGCCCGGCACCAGGGGGTCGCCCAGGTCCGTTCGATCGCCGTGCGCCGCGAGTTGCAGCGTGCCGACCAGATCGCGGAGGGCGTGTGCGACGGCTTCGGCGCGGGTTGTGCCATAACCGAGCGCCTCGGCGGCGTGGGTGGGTCCGTCACCGGCGAGGGCGACGACCGCATGTGCGGGTGCGGCGCCGGGAAGTTCGAGAAGGGTGACCTGCCGGTCGAGGTGGGCGGCGGCGCGGAACAGGAATCCGCAGTCGTCCTCGGCTGCCGCGTCCCCGGACGGCGCCGGAAGCACGCGCGGCGCTGCTTGCGCGCGCAGCGCCGCCACGACACCCTCGCGGGCGAGCGCCGACAACAGGCCCCGGCGGGCCGCTGCGTCGAGGGTGGCACCCGCTCCGGCACCGGCACCGCCCGGTTCGAAGCGGCCGTCCGGGTCGAGCGCGCCGCCGGGATGCACGGCCGCCGCCGGGACGGCGACCGTCCGGCCGTGCCCGGGAGCCGCGCCCTGCGTAGGCTCCCACTCCCACGCTCTCAGCCACGGCCCCTCGGCGGCGCGCTCGTCCGCCCCGCCCGGTGCCGACGCGCCGCCGGCGCCGTCGGTGTCGCCGCTGTCGCGGATGCCGCTCCAGTTGCTCAACTCGGCGCCGGGCACCCGCTCCACCGCCCCGTCCGCGAGGTACGGTGCGGCGCTGCGCGGCAGGCCGTGCGCGTGCAGCAGCCTCTCGTACACCAGAGCGGCCGAGTACCGGGCGGTGGTCCTGGCGTCGGCCTGGGTGCCGAGGGCGAAGGCGGTGACGGAGCGGGGACGTACGGCGGACGGCCCGGGTGCCGCGACCTCGATACGGGCGGCGCGAACCGGTGACTGCGGCAGCGCGTCGTCGGCGTAGCGCCGGAAGACCCCCGCGTACGCGCCGAACAGCACCCCCTCCCCCGCCGGGTCGGCCCCGTCCCGGACTCCGGAAGCGGTCCGTGGGCCCGCCCCGCCCCGTGCCGTCCTCGGTGCCGGGCCGCACGCCGCACAGTCCGGGTGCGCGAGCAGCGTCTCCCGCGAGGTCGCCAGTGTCGTACGGTCCTGGAGGACCAAGGCGCCGGTGCACTCAGCCGGGAGGGCTCCCGTGCGGTATCGGAAGACCTCGAAGGCGAGCATCGTCCCGAGCATGCGCCCGAGCTGCGTGGCCGGACCGGTGGCCGACCGCCCGGTGTGGACTGCCCGCAGCAGCGCCGCGGCGTCGGTCGGCTCCAGGTTGGCGGCGAGCCGCAGCACGGCGCACTGCCAGCAGCCCGCGACCTGCCGACCGCCGCCGTTCCCCTCGTCGCCGTCGCCGTTGCCACCGCCGCCGGCACCACCGTCACCGCTGCCGCCGTCATCCCCGCGTCCGTGCACCAGCGGCCCGAGCACGGCACTACCGTCCAGCACCGTCAGCGGCAGCAGTGCCGGGCCGCCGTCGAGCGCCGCGCGGTTGCGGCGGGCGAGCTCGCCGTATCCCGTACCGCACGCGACGACGACATCCGCTGCGGCGGCCACCTCCCCCGGTCGGCCGCCGTCCTCCTCCGCCGCAACCACCTCCACCTCGGCTTCGCACCGCGCATCGCGCAACGCGGCACGCTCCAGCAGGAGTTGGCGCGGCGGCTGCTGATACGGGCCGGTGAGCGCGACGGTCCGCAGCCCGTTGCGCAGCAGGGTCACGCCGCAGCTCTCCGCCACCGGGCCGTGGCCCGCGATCAGCACGCGGGTGGCGCGGAAGCGGGCGAAGGCGGCGGTCGCGCCTCCGCCGAGCCGGTGGTCGAGGTAGCCGAGCTGGTCGGCGAAGCGGTCCCGGACGGCCTCGGGCAGCTGTGAACTCCCCTGTCCGGACGGGACTTCCTCCGGCCGTACGTCCTGCGCCACCCCGCGCGCCAGCAGCGTCCGCACCATCGCGGTGACGGTGGCGCGGCGCTCCTCGGGCAGCCCGTGGCACAGTTCGGCCAGCGTGTGGGCACCGGTCAGGTGCGGTGCGAGGCGGCACATCCACCGGTAGGCGGTACGCCCCTTGAGCACGAACCGGCCTTCGGGGTACTGGAGGAGGACACCGTCGTCGGTCGCCGTGAACAGCGCGTCCGCCCGCAGTCTGGGGCGTACGTCGTGGGTGGGGTCCACGTAGCGGCCTCCCGCGCACTGCGCGCACACCGGGCACGACCGCCCTCGCGCGCACGTTGATCGTACGGATGGTGAGCAGGGACGCTACCCGGTCATCCGGCGCGGTGTCAGCGAAGATCGGAAGAAGATCGAAGATTCGAACAGCGGCCCCCTGCGCGACCGCGGAGGACCGGGAGCGGGGGCACCCGAATGAGGCGGGCACCGACCCGCGGCTGCTCATGGCGATCCTCTACGGCGAGGCGTAGAAGCCGCACCGCCCGAAGCTGGAGCGCTCCTGTCAGCGAATCAAGCCGGACGCCTCGTCCGGCATCGCCAACATGCACCGGGCGGCCTTCAACGCGCCAAGCGGGGCCGCGACTTCGCCTCCCGGCGCTGGGAGGAGCCGGCCGACGACCGCGATCTCGCGCTGCGCGCCGCGGCCTGGCATCTGCACGACCTCGCGACGACCCACCCGGCGGCCGGCTTCGCCAGGAACCCGGCGAGCATGCCCGCCGCGCCAATCCGGGCACCAGCCAGCGCGGCTGCACGACCGTGGTCTCCTTCTCCTGTACTTCCATGCTTCCGAGTCTCGCGACCGGCCGCCACCGTGGCGTCAGCCGAAGGTCTGCAGCGCCGGTCCTGGGTCCGGGTTTCGCCATGGTTGGGGCAGATCCTGGTGCATGGCATGCCCTCGAAACAATGGCGAGACACTGTCGAAACTTTTCGGTGCGGGTGTGACGGGTGATACGGGCTGCGCGCAACGGCTTCCGCCGGATCCCGGCCCTGGGGGCCAGCGGGCTTCGCGGGTCATGGGGACGGTCATGGCAGGGGCTGGTGCTCCACTCGGAACTCCGGGTGCAGCCGCCGCCTGTGGTCCACCGTGCGCGCCTCACCGGTGAGCCGAAGCCTGGCTGTCAGTCGCGGGTCGGTGCTGGAGGCGCTGAGCCGCAGGTGCAGTTCGCCGGGTTCGACGACGCGACGCCCGTCGCGGCCCGTGAACGACGCGACGTCGGCCGGTACGGTCACCCGCACCCGCGCCGCCGCACCGGGCGCCAGCTCGAGACGTACATAGCCGACGAGGCGCTGCACTGGCTGGACGACCGAGGCGACGGGATCGTGCAGATAGAGCTGGACGACCTCGGTGCCGGTGCGTGTGCCGGTGTTGCGTACGGTGCAGGCCAGCGCGAACTCACCGTCCGTACCGGCCTCTTCCGCTGCCACGTCGAGCTGTGACCAGGCGAAGGTGGTGTAGGTCAGTCCGTGTCCGAAGCCGAAGGCCGGTGCCGGGTCGACGCTGGAGACGTCACTGGTGTGGCCGAGCCGGGCTGCGAGATAGGTGGCGGGCTGCGCGTCGGGCAGCTTCGGCACGCTGACGGGCAGCCGTCCCGAGGGGGCGACCCGTCCGCTGAGGACGGAGGCGAGTGCCCGCGTTCCCTCCTCGCCGGGAAAGAAGGTCTGTACGACGGCGGCTGCCCGTGCAGCCGCGCTGCCCAGGGCATAGGGGCGGCCGGCCAGGAGTGTGACGATGACCGGTTTTCCTGTGTCCAGGAGCGTGTCGAGCAGTTCTTGCTGGGCCCCGGGCAGGGCCAGGGAACCGGCGTCGCAGCCCTCGCCGCTGGTGCCCCGGCCGAAGAGTCCCGCCCGGTCCCCCAACGCGGCGATCACCAGGTCGGCTCCGCGAGCCAGCTGTGCGGCATCAGCGAAGCCGTCCGTGTCGCGGCAGTCGACACTCGTGCCCGGCGCGCTGACGATCTCGCTGCCGGTGAACTCGGCCGCCAGGGCCTCGCGCACGGTCGGCAGGTCGATGCCGAGCGGTTTGTGCGGGTGCTGGGCGCCGACGTGGACGGGGAAGGAGTAGCAGCCGAGCACCGCTGTCGGCACGTCGGCGTTGGGTCCGATGAGCGCGATGCGGGCCGGCGCGGCATCCGCCGTGAGGGGCAGTGTGCCGTCGTTGTGGAGCAGGACGACGGCACGCTCGGCGACGCGGCGTGCCAGCGCGCGGTTGGCGGGGGTGTCGAGATCTACGGTGCCGCGCGGGTCCGCAGCGTCCGTGCCCGCGTCCGGCCTGTCCGAGTCCACTTCGGCGGCTGCGGCCGTCCCGGCGAGCGCGGGCGGCACCGGGTCCCAGTCCGCGTCGAGGAGGCCCAACTGGGCTTTCTGAGTCAGGACCCTGCGCGCTGCCCTGTCCACGAGGGCTTCGGGTACGAGACCGTCTCGGACGGCGCGGTGCAGCGGCTCGCCGAAGGCCTTCACGGTGGGGAGTTCCACGTCGACCCCGGCCGTGAGTGCCCGCGCTGCGGCTTCGCCGAGGCTGCCCGCGACGCCATGCAGCGTTTTGAGGAACGCGATCCCGAAGTAGTCGGCGACGACGGTCCCGTCGAACCCCCAGGTTTCGCGGAGCAGCCCGGTCAACAGACGTTCGTCGGCCGCCGAGGGGATGCCGTCGGTGTCGGTGTAGGCGTGCATCACCGACCGTGCGCCGCTCTCGCGTACGGCCATTTCGAACGGCGGCAGGATGACATCGGCGCGCTCGCGGGGCCCCATGGCGACGGGCGCGAGGTTGCGCCCCGCGCGGGAGGCGGAGTATCCGGCGAAGTGTTTGAGGGTGGCCATGACCCCCGCGGACTCCAGTCCGCGTACGTAGGCAGTCCCGATGGTGCCGACGAGGTAGGGGTCCTCGCCGATGGTCTCCTCGACGCGGCCCCAGCGGGCGTCGCGCACGACGTCGAGGACCGGGGCGAGGCCCTGGTGGACGCCGACCGCACGCAGGTCACGGCCGATCGCCGCGGCCATGTCCTGGATCAGCGCGGGGTCGAAGGTGGCGCCCCAGGAGAGCGGCACGGGGTAGGCGGTCGCGCCCCAGGTGGTGAAGCCGGCGAGACATTCCTCGTGAGCCAGGGCCGGGATGCCGAACCGGTTCGCACCGGCGATCCTGCGCTGGGCCCGCAGCAGCGCGACGGCGCCCAGCGCGGCGTCGACAGGGGCTGTCCCGAACGGCCGGGTCAGCTGTCCCAGTCCGTGCGGGAGCAGGTCATCGAGCTGGACGGGGTCTTCCATGTCGTGCTGGTGCGGGGCGACCTCGGCTCCTTCGTCGGTGGTGCCGACCCACACCCCGACGAGCTGGGCGGTTTTCTCCTCCAGTGTCATCTCGGCGAGCAGGGCGTCGGCCCGCTCCTGCGGAGTGCGGCACTTGTCCCTCCACAGCGGGACATGGGACTCCTCGGGGCGTGCGGTCTCTACTGTCACGTGGCCGGTCACTTTCCTCCGACGCCCATCAGCCCCTTGACCAGGGCACGGCGGGCGAACAGATAGACGAGCAGGATGGGAAGCATGGACAGGACGACCGCGGCGAACAGACCCGGGGTGTCTACTCCGTGTTCGGTCTGGAAGTCGTAGAGCCCCATCGTGATCACCTTCGTCTCCGCCGACTGGGTGAGCACCAAGGGAAAGAGGAATCCGTTCCACGCCTGGAGCGCGGAGAAGACGACGATCGTCGACAGGCCACCGCGGGACAGTGGCAGCACCAGACGGAAGAAGATCCGCCAAGGTGAGGCGCCGTCCACGGTCATGGCCTCGTACAGATCGGGGGTGATGTCGCGCATCGTCCCCGTGAGGACCAGCGCGCACACCGGCATCGCGAAGGCGGCGGTCGGCAGGATGACGCCGACGAGGTTGTCGTAGAGCCCCGCCTTGCTGATGACGTAGAACATGGGCACGATCACGGCCTGCGACGGGATGGCGAGGCCGAGCAGGAAGAGCCGGAAGACGGTGTTCGTCAGCCGGCTGCGGCTGCGGACGATGGCGTAGGAGAGCGGGGGCACCAGGAGCAGGACGATGCCCACTACGCACACGGTGACGATCAGAGTGTTCAGGAAGTACTGCCCGAAGCCGCTCTCCGTGTTGTCGAGGTTCTTGAGGTAGTTGTCGAGCGTGAAGCTGTCCGGCAGCGCCAGTGGACCGTTCTCGGCATAACCGGAGCGCGACTGGAACGTGGCGGTCAGCATCACGTACAGCGGCAGCCCGACCAGGAAGAGCCACACCAGGGACCCGAAGCCGGCGAGGTAGTTGGGACGGCGCTTGATCACAGGCCCTCCATCGTGCTGCGCATCTTGCCGTAGCCCGACAGGCGCACCATGATCAGCGAGATGAACGTGGCGACGAGGACCAGAAGCACACCGATCGCCGAGGCGGTTCCGTAGTCGAAGCTCTTGAAGGCCTGCTGGTACATGTAGAAGGCGCTGATGGTGGTGTCGGTGCCCGGGCCGCCCTGGGTGAGGATGAGGACGGTTTCGAAGGTCGTCAGGCCGCCCACCACCATCAGGATCATCGAGGTGATGATGCTGTTGCGCAGCTGAGGCAGCGTGATGTGGAAGAACTGCCGCACGGTGCCCGCGCCGTCGATCCGCGCCGCCTGGTAGAGCACCTGCGGCACGGCGCGCGCCGCGCCCTGGTAGATGAGCGTGTGCAGCGGGGTGAACTGCCAGGCGCTGACGAAGACGAGGACGCCGATGGCGCTGCTCTGCACGCCGAACAGGTTGCCGTCGCCGAACAGCCAGGACGCCTGCGCCGGCACCCCGAAGTTGGGGTCGAGTACGGCGCGCCACAGTACCGAGACGGCGGTCGCTGACAGCAGCAGCGGCACGAAGTAGATCGCCGACAGGACGGCCCTGTTGCGCTGGTGGCCTGCGGCCCAGACGCCGAGCAGGATGCTGAGCGGGGTCTGGATGGCGACCCCGAGCACCGTGAGCAGAACGCTGAGCCAGAGGCTCTTGAGCATGACGGGGTCGTCGAACAGCTTCTTCCAGTTGTCGAGTCCGACGAACTCCGGTTCGCTCAGCCCGTCCCAGCTGCTGAGGGAGAGCGCAGCGACCAGGACGAGCGGGACGAGCGCGAACAGGGCGAAGAAGGCGGCGGCGGGTACCGCCCAGGCGGAACCCGGGCGGCTGGTCCCGGTGCCGGCGCCGGTGCCGGAGCGGCCTGGTGGCCGTCCGCCCGATGCTGCCTGGCGGCGTTGCGTGGCGGGTGGGGTGAGGCTGGTGGTCGTCATGGCGTGATCCAAGTCAGGGGGCCGGCGCGCGGTCAGGAGGTGGGCAGGGCCTGCATCGCCTTGATGAAGCCGTCCTCGTCGAGCCCTCCGTTGAGGAACCGCTGTACGGCCTGGTACATGGATGTCTTCGCCTTCTGCGGGTACGCCTGGTCCCAGGAGAGCTGGAAGTCCGGGGCCTTCTTGACCAGGTCGTACTGGAAGTGCGCGAAGCGGGGGCTGGCGGCGGTGTCCAGGAACTTCTCGGTGTTCGTTGTGGTGGGCAGGTTGCCGACCCCCAGCTGTGCCTTGACGAACTTGTCCGAGTACTGGAGCTTCAGGAACTCCGCGACGGCCTCGGGGTGCTTCGTCTTCTTCAGGACGGAGTAGAAGTTGTTGGTGTTCCCGACGAGGTTCCGGGGGTCGCCCTTACCGCCTTCGACGGTGGGGAAGGCGCTGTAGCCGAGGTTCTTCTCGGCGAATTCCGGATGGGCGTCCTGCTGCGTGGCGTACTCCCATGAACCCATCAGTTCGAATGCCGCCTTGCCGTTGGCCAGGAGAGTGGGCGAGCCCTGGTCGGTGAACTTCACCGAGTCGTAGTTCGTGCCGAAGGCTCCGGCGTCGGCCAGGTCCCGGAGCATGCCGAGGGCTTTCCGGCTCCCGGCGCCGGTCCAGGCGTCCTTGTCCCCGTCGAGGGCTTTCCGGAACAGCCCCGGTCCTGCCACTCGGTCGTAGAGGTGCTCGAACCACATGAGGGTGGGCCACTTGTCCCCGCCGCCCAGGGCGATCGGTGTGACACCTTCCGCCTTCAGTTTTCTGACGGCGGCCAGCAGGTCCTCCCAGGTCTCCGGCTGCCGGACGCCGGCGTCCTTGAGTACCTTCTTGTTGCTGAAGAGCAGCACGGGCTGGGTGCCGCGCATGGGGATGCCGTACGCCTTGCCGTCCACCACGGCGCTGTTGAACACCGAGGGCAGGAAATTCTTCTTCAGGCCTGGGTCCTTGGCGATGAAGTCGTCCAGCGGCAGCAGCAGTCCCGCCTCGACGAACGGTTTGATGCTGCCGCCGCCCCAGTTGAAGAAGATGTCGGGCGCCTGCTTGCTGTTGATGATCGTCTGAAGCTTGGCCTGGTAGTCGGCGCCCGGGATGGTGTCCAGCACCGCCTTGACGTCCGAGGTCTTGTTGAAGTCGGCGACGAGCTGCTTCTCCACCTTGTTCGTGGCGTCGCCGTAGACCAGGACGTGGATCTTGCCGTCGTCCCCGCCCGCCGAGCCGGAGCCTCCCCCGCACGCGGACAGGGAAAGCATCAGGGCCAGGACTGCGCCACCGGCAGAGGACCTCGGGAACCGTGCGCGTCGCCTCATCGCATCGCCTCTCGAAAATATTTCGACGCTATCGCCGAAACTTATTGCGTCGGGACGCTAGAGTGCGGCTCGCAGAGGGTCAACCCCCACTCACTCAGTTACCAACTCGTTATGCTGCGGCGGGAGATGAGCGTGCCTTATGCTCCTCACCATGCGCGATGACGAGGAGTTGGGCCGCATCACCCTGGCCCAGGTGGCCGAGAAGGCCGGTGTCTCCATTTCGACAGTTTCGAAGGTGCTCAACGGGCGACAGGACGTCGCCACCCCCACACGGGTCAAGGTGGAGCGTCTGCTGGAGACCCATGCCTATCGGCGCACCACACGTGCGGCCCGGGAGGCACCCCTCATCGAGCTCGTCTTCCACGAACTCGACAGCATCTGGGCCATGGAGCTGATCCGCGGTGTGGAGAACGTCGCCAAGGCCCACCAAGCCAGCGTGGTGCTCACCGAGAGCGGCACCCGGCACGCTCCCGGCCCCGAGTGGATCGAGGGGGTACTGCAACGCAGGCCGCTCGGCGTGGTGCTCGTCTTCTCCGCACTTCCGGCCGAGGTCAAGCAGCAGTTGCACTCTCGTGCCATCCCGTTCGTCATCATCGATCCGGCCGGAGATCCCGACCCCGACGTGCCCTCGGTCGGCTCCGCGAACTGGAGCGGAGGGGTCGCGGCGACGCGGCACCTCATCGAATCCGGGCACCGCCGCATCGGCATCATCACCGGCCCCGACGACATGCTCTGCTCCCTGGCCCGCCTCGACGGATACCGCTCGGCGATGAGCATGGCGGGACTGGAGACCGACCCGGCCCTCGTCCAGTACGGGGACTTCCATGTCGAGGGCGGCTACGACCAGGCCATGAAGCTGCTCACCCTCCCCGAGCGGCCGACCGCCGTCTTCGCAGGCAGCGATCTTCAGGCGCTGGGCACCCTGGAGGCCGCACGGGTCCGCGGCCTGCGCGTCCCGCACGATCTTTCCGTGGTCGGCTACGACGACGTCCCCGTCGCCCGATGGTCCAGCCCGGCACTCACGACCGTGCACCAGCCGCTGCGGCAGATGGCCGAGGAGGCAGTCCATATGCTGCTGCGCCTGCGCGCACAGGAACCGGTGACCACCAGACTCGAACTGGCCACCAGCCTGATCGTCAGAAAGAGCACGGCACCGCCTCCGCATGAGTGAGCTCGGCAAGGTGAGAGGCTGTTGCACCACGCGCGCAGCTAACACTTCATGTTCGGCCGCACGGCGCGTCGGTGACAACTCTCAGTGCGGCGAGCTGCCCGCCCGGCCTTGGCGGACGTACAGTTCCGAGCGACTGCCGGTGATATTTCCAACGCGCTGTCGCTCGCGCGCTCTTCACAGTCGTGACGTTCTGTCCAGGCTCCCCGATCAGCACCGCCTGTGCGCCGTGACCGTGCGACGCTCGAAGGGACTGGCATGTTCCTGATCGCGGACAGCGACATCCCGCCGATCTTCCGCCCCTTGTACGGGCTACCCGGTCGGGCACCGCTGGGAACATGTACCTGGTGTCACGCTCATCGAGGACGCGGCCCACTTGGCACCGCCGGACGGCGAAGGAGCGAACTGGGCGCTCTTCGACGCAGGGCAGCTCGGCGGCGCCATCGCCGAACAGCCCAGGAGATCGACGCGGCCACCCGCGCCTATGAAACCGCGCTCTTCCCCAGGAACATCCACACCACAACCGCAGGCATTGGACATGGCGCTGCCCTCGAAAGCGGCCCACCGGTCGGGGTCGTCGGAGTCGCGGGCGACCACGAACTCGTCTGGGTGCGGCTCTTCTGAAGGGAAGGGCCTCGACAGAAACCTCTCCAGCAACCGGCCGTTAGGGTGGGCGCCGTCCACTGGTGGCGGTCCTGGGAGGCCGGGCGTGACATCGATTGATCGCAGTGAGTCCACCCCTTCGTATGGCGACGATGGGCGGTTCGGCGCCTACCAGGCGTCGGGGCTTCCCTCGCGTGGCCGGATCGCCTGGGTGGCCAGGACTGAGTCCCCGGTGCTTGCTTCGCCGACGCTCGCGGGTGACATGTTGCTCGTCGCCACTGCGGGGAGCACGGAAGTCGGCGGCGCGCTGCACGCCTTCGACGCGCGTACCGGTGCTGAACGCTGGCGCCATATGTACCGGGACCGCACGGAGGAGGTTTCGGAGGACGATGACGATGACTGGCTCGTTGATGTAGACGACGATATTCCGGGTGTCATTGCCGCCCCAGCAGTCTGGGGGCCATGGGTATTCGTGGAGGAATGGCGGACGTCGCGCTGGATTCACGTGCACGATCTGCATTCCGGAGAGATCGTGCACACCATCAAACGGGGAGGTACCCCGACCGTTGTCGGCGACCTGCTCCTCATCCATGAAGCCGAGGCCGGGGCTCGGGCGGTGCGGCTGCCGGAACTGACAGAGGTCTGGTGCGGCGCGCGGTTCGAGAGCGGCGTGGAGTCCTGTAACTGGCTGCGGGCGTGCCCGGCGGTTGGTCCGGACGGGATGGCTTATGCGGCACTTGGCGCGGGGTGGGGTATCGAGCAGTCCGGGATCGTCGGATTCAACCCGGCGACGGGCAGGGTGCTGTTCGAGCAGAACGGCTGGGAGGAGACGTGGTTCGCCTTCGCGCATCCGGTGGTCGCCGACGGCCTGGTGTGGACGACGGAGGGCGACGCCGTGGTGGGCATGGACCCGAGGACAGGCGAGCGCCGCCGTGTGCACCGGCCGATGGCTGGGATGACCGGCGAGCGGGGGCCGGCCATAGCCGATGGCATGGTCTTCGTTCTCGACAGGCCGAGGCCGGGTCCCTTCACTGATGACAAGCACCTTCAGGCCATCGACAGTGTGACCGGCGATCTGCTGTGGTCGGTACCCCTCACCCCGGAGCGGCCGTTCGAGTCGCTGCAGGTGGTGGGCTCGCCCGTGGTGGCCGGAGGCACGGTCTATTGCGCCGATGCTTCCGGCGTGGTCCGCGCGTTCGGTACCGGAAGCGGCGAGGCCCGCTGGAGCGTGGAGACCGGCCATCCGATCGACAGTGTCTTCCACCACGTTCTGCTGGGTGAGCAGGGCGAGAAATGGTTCTCTGAGGAGGCACAGGCCATCCTGCCGGGCGAGGGAATGCTCTACGTCCGCACCGGCGCGGGAGTGGTGGCTCTTCGCGATGACGGTGAGCGTCCATCATGACGGCCTTGGGCGAGGGGCAAGGCGTGACGACCTGACAGGCCGAGGGGCACTGTTCACTTCAGGGGAAGAGGTGATCAAGCCGTCAGGTCGTATTCCTGCTGGTCGAGCGTGGGACAAAGGGCTGCTGTTCGCGGGCGGGTACCTGCCTGCGGGCTCGCTGCCCCATCCTCCGCAGTTTTGCTCCCCTTGGTGTGCGTCACAGTCCCTGGGTGCGGCCACCAGCGGTTGAGCGGACGTCGGCACGATCACGCACGCGCACAGGGCTGAGCGGCGACGCCAGCGGCCGCCGCACTGCGGCTTCATCGATAGCCTTGTCAGCTCCAGGTGCAGGATCGCTCCTGCTCTTCACGCCGATCGGTAGTCGAGCACCTCCTGATGCGGCGGCGCGGCCAATTGCCGTGCCGCCGCATACAGCCGATGGGAGGGAAACGGATCACAGACCATCCGCGAGTCCGGTGAGGAAGTCGGCGTTGGCCGCGATGTCGTGACCGAGGGACGATCTGGTGGTACGGCAGAGCGGCGAGGCGGGCGGTGACGGTGGTGCGGGCCGGGTCGCTGCCACCGCCGCTGATGCCGTGGGCGAGGCCGAAGTGGCCGGGGTAGCGGTCCTCTGTGGCACCGGACGCGAAGTCCTCCTCCCCCAGCGTGCGCGCTCCGTCGGCCAATGCCGGGGTGGCGGCGAGGTCGATACGGTCGAAGGCAACGGCGGTGGTGTGCTCGGGCGGGTGGACGACCGACCCGGTCAGCCAATTCGCCGAGGCTTTCGGCCCCGGTCGGGGCGGGCGTGCACGGCTGCGGCCGTCGGTGGGGTGACCCAAGAGCGACCTTGCGTTTCACCTCACCGCCGTGGGCCCCGGTATCTGCCGTCTTCTTCGCGTCCGGCCCCGACGGCACGCTCAAGCCGGGCGCTTGCGTCATCACCGTCGATGGGAAAGAAGTCGCGGACAACCAGGGCGGCAAGTCCGACAAGGGCTGCAAATACAAGGTGCGATGAACCGAAAGAGCCTCCCTCGGCCGGTCCGCGTGTCGGCAGGCGAGGGGACCGGCCGCCCCGGCGCCCCGCACGCCTGAACGTCCTGACCGGACGTCAGAAGTATCAGGGGAATACGAGCGCCGACACACCGTACGGGCGCGGGCCGGGTGCCGACGTCGGCGGGTTGGATCCGCTTCGGAACCGCGATTGCAGTCTATGGGTGTCGGTTCGTCCCCCTCCGAGCACACAGCAGAGGCACTGTCGTGCCCTGCCAGCAGCGAGGCGACCGACCCGGCGTGCAGCAGCGCGGGTAGGTGTGCGTTCTCCACCTCGGTGAGGGCGCTCGTCATCGCCTGCGGTTCAGGGCGCCGCACAGGTGCTGGTCAGGCGGGGTCGGCCCCTCCGGCACGATGCGGCTGTGCAGGGGCCTGGACGCCGGCTCGCCCGGCGCAGCACGCTGAGGGGATGAGCGACGAGAGCGAGGACGGCGGCGGGCTGGACCGGGTCGAGGCCCTGCCCCTGTAGACGGAGGCGCTCAAAGGGAAGAGACGTCAGCGTGTATGAACGGCCTTCCACTGTGAGGGCGACAGAGCGGTTCGCCCCGGTGGCCTGACCTCACCCGCATTTCTCTTCGGTTGACGCCTGTTCTCAGATGTCTGGGGTGGCCCGTCGCGAACTTTTTCAGGGGCGGTGCTAGGGCTCTCTGTGGTGGGATGCGTCGCATGAGTGAGTCGTCTCTGCGTGACCGTATCGAGCGGTACTACGCGACCGTTCCGCTGTTGTTCTCCAAGACCGAGAAGTTCGGCAGCTTGTACCTCTTCGTCCGTAAGGAAGCGGGTAGCCCGTACTACGGCGGTCCGAATCATGCCCGCCCCGTCTCAGCCTCCGTGACACCCACTGCTGGCGACATCGCCCTGGTCCGCGCTCGGCAGCGCGAGCTCGGCGTGCCGGAATCCTTCGAGTGGCTTGCCGAGGCGACGCCATCAATGCGCGGCCGCATCGTGGAAGCGGGGCTCCCCGTGGCCGAACGCCCGCTGATGGTCCTCGACTCACACCACCGGCTGCCCCCTCAGTCCGTGCCCGAGGGCGTCAGCATCCGTTCCCTGGGGGCCGACGACCCGGCCCTGTCAGCCGTTCTCGCCCTCCCTGAGCTGGCGTTCGGGGACGAGGGCACGGCGGTGGGGCCGACAGGCCGCGCGGAATTGGAGTCAGCGGCCAGAAGACTCACAGCGGATGGCACGGTAGCGACGATCCGGCCTTCCCTCCGCGCCGGCCACAAAACCCTCGTCGCCGCCTTCGCCCCAGACGGCACCCCGCTTGCCGCGGGCCACTATCACCCGGCGGAGAGCACCACCGAGATAGGTGGGATCGGCACCCTTCCTGTTGCTCGCCGCCAGGGCCTCGGCGCTGCCGTCATGGCAGCCCTGGTCGCCCACGCGCGCGACCGTGGCGTGCGCACCGTCTTCCTCGCCTACGCAGAAGAGACAGTCGCCCGTATCTACGCTCGCCTGGGATTCCGCCTGGCCGGTACCACCTTGCTGATCGCCAATCAGCCGGCCCGGGGCCAATAGGGACCAGGAACATGAAAGCGGAGAATCAGCCACCGTCTCCGATTCCCAGGGCCTGGGTGCGGTCGAGGCCTCCAGCAGCATGATCACGGTGCACACGGTGACGGCATGGATGCGGTCCAGCAGGGCCATGTCCTCCAGCGCCCGGACGAGCCTCGCCTCCCCGTGGCCACCCGGTGGAGGACTGTCGCCGTCGCCAACTCGGCCTCCAGCGGTGCCAGAGCCGCCACCGCATCGAGGCGGCGCGCCGACATGGACGGCTCCCCCAGCCCGCCGAAGGCCTCGTCGTGGTCGAGGCCCAGCCAGACCAGGGGGTCCTGCAGCGTTGCGCCGTGCCCCGCGCTGTCGTGAATACCCGCGCACGCCGTCTGCTTTGCCTGGTGTAGCACTGGGGTGCCCAGCCCCCGTACGGCCGTGGTCGGGCTATGTGCTGTTCTGCTCCCCCGCCGGAGCTGCCTGATCAGGGGATGCGGCTGCCTTCTCACGAGCTGCCTTCTCACGAGCTGTGATCAGAGCCTGGGCATGTTCGCTCATCCGGATGCTGAGCCTGCCGCAGGTCAGCAACACCGCGCCCGCGACGGCCGCGGGAACCGACACCCCCAGCAGCGCGACCGCTTCGGGCCAGTCCCGTTCATCCGCGCAAGGAGCCTCCAGCTTCTCCTCGTTGGCGGCCCCCTCGTCGGTGAACAGGCGCGGCTCACACTGCAGCGAACCACCCGTGGAGTGACGCTTCACCTCATACGGCATCGTCAGCAGAACACCGCACCACAGCCACAGCACCGTCGCCACGAACAGCAAGGCGATGCCCCAGTTCGCGATGAGGCGGCTGCGGTCACGAAACTGTGCCTGTAAGACATCCGGGTGCACGCCGCGGAACCTACCACCCCCTTGTGGCGGCTGTGCCCGGGTGGCGCAGCGTCTGCCGGGTCACCGCGTGCAACGCGGGCCGCTTGGGAGGATGCAGGGCGGCCGGAAGTTGCAACCGGCGCAGAGTGGCTCGGCGTGCCCGTCAGCGGCTGCCGCGTTCGTTGCGTTCGAGGTGGATGCCGGTGAAGGCCACGCCCTTTGCACGCAGGACCCCTGGGGGGCGAGTGGAGTGAGCGGAACTCCTCCCATGCCTCACGGACCTGGTGCCGGTCGGCTTCGCCCAGGAGGAACTCGGCACGGGCCCACGCGTCGCTGCCGGTCCGCACCAGGTGGGCGAGGCAGCGGACGTCGACCTCAGTCCCCATAGTCGTGCGGTGACGCTTCGACCCGGCCCGAGAGGCGCTGCCGTCCCAGATGTATGTGCAAGCCGATGGCCACTACCGCGATGACAGTCCCCGTTGCCAGGATTTTGAGGGCCGAGTCCCGCTGAGCGCTCCGGGCGGCGTCGCAGACGCGTGTGTGCGCGGCGACCGACTCCTCAGCAGCGGCAGGGCCACCATGGGCATCGCGGTAGTCGTCCACGTGACGTGTGGTTGGGGAAAGAAGGGAGCCGCACTCCGCATGCACGCTCGCCGTCGGGTCGGCGGGGTCTTCGTTTGCGTAGACATCGGTCAGGGCGAAGGTGAGCGAGACGAGGAGCAGCACTGCCGAGAGGCTCCACAGCACGGCCCCTACCGCCGGTCTTTCTCGCCGTGGCGCCTGTCCTGCCCTGGTCCGCGTCATCGCCCCTCGTCTCCCTGCTTCGCGCGTACTCACCGGCTCGCTTTCTGCGAAGGCGGGCCCCGGTGGCTCAGTCAGGCGTCGCATGGGTGAGGGTAGCCGCGGCCGGCGCCGGTGATACGGGTGCTGTGCAACGCCGGGGCGGGAGGCAGGAGATGAAGGGGCTGGGTGTGGCCGAAGAGGCCGAGAGCGGCGGCGAGGCACTGAGTGAGGCGGAAGCTCCGAGGGGCCAGGACGACCACGACGGGGTTGAAGCCTGGTCCCGGTTCCTGGGCCGCTCTGGCTCTGGCCGCAGTGGTGACCGTGGCGGCCCTGCTGTGGGTCCCGCTCAAGGAGGGAGGAGCACACGGCAGCGCCTCCTCCAGCGGGGCCGACGCATCCCGCTGCGCGTCGAACGCCACTCACCTGGCGTGCCGCCCACGGGTACTGAAGGGGCTCGGCAGCAGCCCGGGTAGGTCTCCGTGGCCGTCCGTCGGGCTTGGCGTCTTCCTCCCGGCCCAGGGCGGGGCGGCCGCTCGGCCGGCTGAAATCCACCCGGCCGAGCGGTCAGCGCTGGGGCAGTTGCGTCGGCGATGCCCCGGGGGGCGGTCAGCGGTAGCGCAGTAGGCGGAAGCCGCAGGCGTCCAGCGCGTTCAGGTCCGTCACCGGTTGCGAGGAGCTGTCGGTCAGAGCCGTGCGGCCCTCCGCTGTGCGGAAGGCGTTCAGTAGCAGGCCCACGCTTTCCCGGCCCCGTGCGTCGAGGCGCCGGACCCAGACGAGTGCGCGGGCGCCGGGCGGCAGGGTGGCCAGCTCGTCCAGTACTGCCGCGAGGTCGGTGTGCGTGGAGACCGAGCGCAGTTCGCCGAGCTGCTCCAGGGTTGGCGGTAGCCATGCGGCGGCGGTGGGGGTCGGGGGTGCCGGCAGGCTGTCGTCGCCGGGTTCGGCGCCCCGGTCCCAGGCTTCGAACCACTGCCACGGGTTGGAGTTGGGCAGGCTGAAGGGAGGGGAGACGTCCTTGGGCACGACGAGCGCGGCGTCGAGCATGCCCCGTCTCCAGTCGCCGCCGTCCAGGAAAGCCGTCGTGTTGCAGGCGAACAGCCAGCCGCGGCGCCGCTCGTCGTCGGGAGACGGCTCGATGAGTTCGACCGGTTCGCCGTAGGTGTGTGCCAGCCACGTCTCGGCTTTGACCACGGCTGTGGTGAAGCTGTCGGCGGGGCGCCGCCATGGAGGGGTGGGCGGGGTGGGAGGGGTGTGGGGCGAGGGGGGTCGGCGGGCGTATTTCAGGAACTTGACGCCTGTTGTCTCCAGCTGTGCCAGTCCGCCGGTCATACCGTCGAGGAAGACGACGTTCCCGTCGTTGTTGTGGACGTGCACAAGGTGCCCGGAGACCTCCACGCCGGCCGCCTGCCGCCGGATCCACACCACACCGCGGGTGCCCGGTCCCGACTCCTGCGTGGCGCGGATGACCTCGTCCCAATCGCCGCAGGTCAGCCGGTCGGCGCCGGGGAAGTACCGGCGGAGCAGCAGGTCCCACCAGCCCGGCGCCTCATGCGCGGGCGACCAGGGCAGCGGGACTGTCGGGGTGCCGGCCAGACCGCCCTCCACGGCGACGACACAGCCCCTCGCGTTGAGCCGGCGCGTCTGCTCCTCGACGGGGCGCGGCTTGCGCGTACGGGCGTATTCGGCCAGGTCGCCCCACAGGTCGTGGGAAGCGGGGTGGAAGGGGCTGGAGCCGTCCTTGGGTACGGCGATCGAGGCGGCCAGCATCGGCCTGCCGGGGTAGCCGGGCTGGGGCACTGCCCGGCAGGCGAAGAGCCGGCTCGCTTCGTCCTCGGCGACCGGCTCGTCCACCCGCAGTTCGACGAGCCCCCCGTAGGTGGCGCTCAGCCAGTCGAGGGCGGCGTGTCGTGCGTTGTCCTGGTTCACGTTTCTGTCCTGACCCGTTTGTCCCCGCTCGCTCGTCAGGCTCCGGCCGGTGGCTGTGCGGGGTCGAGGTTCCGGACGTACTCGGCCACCGGCAGGTGTGTGGGCGGCAGGTGGGGTGCGGCACCGTCCTTGGGCACGATGACGACGCGGACGAACGGAGCCCGTGTCTCGTCCCCCGTCTCCAGGTGCTCCTGGGAGTCGAACCGGATCGCCCAGGCCCTCTCGTACTCGCGGGAGAGATCCGGTTGCAGGACCAGGGTGAACTGTTCCGCGTACGGCGAGGTGCGGAGAAAGGCCCGAGCGGCCTCGAGAGCGTCGTCGTGGGTGATCATGATGTGCTTCCGGGTGGTGGGGCGAACTGGTCGGCCGGTGGTGACGGGAGTGGTGGGAGTGGTGGGCAGTAACCGGGTCAACTTCTGTAGGGCATGTATCCGATGCGTATCACGTCAGGTTCGAGTCTGCCGAGTGTGCCGGTCTGGCCGTCGAGGAAGACCACGCCGTGCCGGGTGTTGAGGACGTTGAACAAGTGGCCGGTACCGTCCTCGCGGCGGATGCTCACGGCACCGCGCGCCTCGGGCCCGCGCTGCGACATGTCCCGGATGATGTCGTCGTAGCTGTTCATGTAGTACTTGAAGCCGTCGGGATGTCCGCTGCCCAATGCGGTGTTGGGCATGTCACCGCCTCCGTGCAGGGGTGCCGCGGATACCTCGTGGCCGTCCAGCCGCCGGTCGACAGTGACCACGTTGTTGGGGCAGTTGTGGGTGTATCCCGGCTCCCAGCGGTTGTTCAGGTCCCGCATCCACGGGAACTGGTCGTCCAGGAATTCCTGGGCCTTGGCCGGATCCACCGCATCGTAGTGGACGGCCCGCTCCTGGACCCGTTCCGTGGACTGTGCGAGGTCGCTCCAGTCTCGGCCCGCCCCGGAAGCCTCCCGGGCCCCGGTGCGGGCGGCGGCCTCGGCGCCGTCCGCGGCTGCGGGAGCCCCGTAGCGGGCTGCCGCGGCTCCCTCCTTGGCGGCCACCCGCACTCCGGTGCGAGCCGCGCCGAGTCCTTTGGTGCCGAGCAGTTCCGGGATGAGACGCCCGACCCCCTCGCTGGGGTCCTTCTTGAAGCTGTCCAGCAGTGCCTGCGGGATGCGCTCCGGGTGGGCCGCCGTGGAGACCAGGCCGGCGAGGGTGGTGCTCACATTCTGGGTGTAGGCGGCCGGGTGCGTCAGGTTGTAGACGTCCAGCGGGTTGAGGCCGCGGGCGAAGTTGACGAGGCCGGCGCCGCCTTTGATGACTCCGCCCGCGACGTGGGTCAGTTCGATGGCACCCGCCTGCATGCCGTCCAGGTAGGTGGCGGTGGCCCTGCTGAGCGGAGGCGGCTCCTTCGGCGCGTGGGCGAGTGCGTCGCGCACCGACTTCGCCGCGAGGCGCGCGGCCTCGTTGCGCTGGTCGCGCGCCCTTCCCAGGATCTCCTCGGCGGCTTCCCGGTGGGCGTCGCCCGGGTCCTTGTCGGGTGGCGGGTCCTGGCTCCGTGCCTTCTTCGACGCCGCCTCCCCCTTCTTGTACTCCGTTACCGCGCGCTTGGCCTCCCGCTGCGCCCAGCCGACCGTGTCGGCGAAGGATTCCAGGGCCGCCGCGGCCTTCTCGCAGGCGTCGCTCGCGGCGCACCCACTTGACCGGATGCATGGGGAAGCTGTCACGGAACGCCTCGGCCGCCTCGCCCTTCCAGTGGGAGGAGTCGAGCTTGCGCATGCCCTTGCCGACGAGGTCGAAGGCTTTCTGGAAGTCCCGCAGATGCTTCGCCGAGGACCGGATGTCGGAGGGCGAGCCGTGCACCAGCTCGTTCGCCTCCTCTGTCTGTCCGAGCTGCTGCTCGCCGACCGTCGCGCCCAGGGAGGCGGCCGTTTCGTCGCCCCAGTCCTCAACCGCGTCGGCCGCGCCTTCGGCGCCGACCGCGTCCAGGGCGCGCCCGGTCTGGTTCGTCCCCCAGTCGACGAATTCGCCGACGCCACGCTTGCCCTTCTCCCATCCGTCCTCGAGAGCGCCGAGGCCGTCGTTGGCGAGCGACTTGCCGCCGTCGACGATGTCGCCGAGGGTGTCGGTGATCCCCATCAGTCCGTACCTGCCGATGACGGTTCGTCCGGTGCGGCTGCCTGTTGGCGGCCGGCCTGAGCTGCCTGCTCCGCGGGCGGCGGGCCGATCGTGTCCCTCAGCTTCTCGTTGACGTCATCGCGCAGCCCGGCCGCGTCGATGATGTCCGTCACGGGGGAAGAGGTCGCCGTGCTGGCGTCCCAGGCCGCGGTCTTCCACGCCTGGGCGCTGGCGTCGCGGGCCTGCTGGAAGGATTCGGCGCTGTAGTCGGCGTCGCGGATCTGGGTGTAGGCGTTGTTGGACAGCACCTCGCCCCAGTCCTTGCCGGTGATCTCCTCCTCCGTCGCGTACGGGTTGCCCATTCCGGCGTTCACCGCGACCTTGAAGGCGCCCTGGATGTACTGGTCCTGCTGGTGCAGCGTCCCCGCGGAGAGGCCGACGCTCTCGGCGAACGAGTTCCCCTCCTGCATCAAGGCGCGGACGCCCCATTCCCAGCGGTCGCAGAAGTCACGGAACGCCGAGGTCAGCCCGCCGTGCCCCAGCTGGAGACTGTTGAGCGCCACTTCGGAGAAGCCCCTGCCCACCCCGGCCTCCCCGACCATGCCGAGCTCCTCCAGCTCCGCGAGGGCGTCGTTGATCCCCTTGGTGATGAGGTTCAGTGCGGGCTTCGGCGCCGCCAGCTGGGGTTCCTTGCCGCTCATGCCCTCACTCCTCGCGTTCCGCTCGCCTCGGAGCGCAGGTGCTGCTCCACCGTCGCCTGCTCCGGTACGACACCGGCGACGGGCGGCAGTACGGCGCCGCCCACGCTTCCGGCGTCCAGCGCGATGCCGCACGGGTCGGGTACGGCCGGCGCGACGGCGTCCAGGAGCCGCGCGCCGAGAACGGCTCGGTAGCCACGCTCCCCGTACAGGTTCCGCAGCAGGAGAAAGCGGGACAGAGTCTCCTCGCTGGAGAACGCCATGATCCAGCGGATTCCGCCCAACCTGGTCGAGAACAGTCCTCCGCTGTCGTCGAAGGGCACCAGCACCACGGATGCCCGGAACTCGGCGAGGAAGTCCTCGAAGCGTTGTCGGGACATCCTGGACACCCCTGAAGCCAGATGTTCGGAAGCCACCAAGTCCGCCAGTCGCCCCATCGTGCCTCTCCAGAACTCCTGCTCACTCGCGACGAATGCTGGCATCCTGGCACCGCCAGGGCCTGGGGGACAACATCTTCCCTGCTCATGGCCCTTTGAGGGAGCAGCTCTGTAACAAACCGCGCAGACCTGTTACATCACCATGCTCACCGGCGACCGGGCTCGGCGGGGTCGCCTTCCGGGGGTGGGCGGGAAGCAGTGCGCCAGGCCGCGAGGGTGCCCCAGCATGGGCACCGCCCGCGCCGGTCTGCCGAGTTCTGTGTCTCGTTGTCGGCGGCCCGGGCGGCAGCGCAACCGGGAATGAAGCCAGGCAGCCAGGCCGCCCGCCGGCGAAAGGGCTCGCGTGGCGGGCGGCGAGGTGGACGGGCCGCGAGGCCGTCCCGGTATTCATGGGCGCGCGCGGAGTGGAGTCCAGCAGATCAAGCCCCCGTACCAGCCCGTACACCGTGTGGGCCGGCGAAGACGGTGTCGGCCGGCAGCCGCCAGAGTTGGCTCCCAAGAGAGGTCCTCCGGGGGTCGGTGCTCTGTCCCGGAGCGGTGGCCGGAAGCGCGCGTCAGAGTCGTTCGGCCAGGAACGGCAGCACCACAGCGGCCATCTCGTCCGCGACTTCCCCGGCGACGAGAGGCGCGGCCGGACGGAAGTGTCCCAATGCCGCAGACACCTGTCACGGGTACGAGACGAGTACGCCGTCACGGTCTGGGCGCTCGGGCTCCAGGTAGCGGAGGGCTACCCACCAAACTCCCAACAAGTCGATTACAACAACCAGACGTTCAAACACTGCGGGGTGTGCCTCGTGAAGTCGCAGATCACGGATCTGGTGTGAATGGCGAGTTGGGTACTCGTGCCGGGCGGGGGGTGTCAGTCGTTGGGGGCGACCGGCTTGGGATCGGCGTCGAGCGCATCGAGCACTGCGTCGCCGTTCGCCCTCGCCCACTCGGCCAGCGTGTGGATCGGTTCGATCAGCGTTGCCCCGAGTGCGGTGAGCTCGTACTCGACGCGGGGCGGGACCTCGGCGTAGGCGTGGCGGCGGATGAGGCCGTGCGCCTCGAGCCGTCGGAGCGTCTGGGTGAGCATCTTGCGGGAGATGCCGCCGATCAGCTCGATCAGCTCGCCATGGCGCACGGGGCCCTGGCTGAGGCCGGCGAGCACGACCACCGTCCACTTGTCGGCGATGAGCTCGACCGCCAGACGCGCCGGGCAGTCGGCGAGAAAGAGCTCACCGGGACCGAAACCGCTCATGGCGCCAAAGGTACCTGCTGGTTCCTGTCGGAAATCTAGCCTGGCTTCTCTCCCCCTTCCAAAGCCAGGAGAGTCATGCGAGTCATCACCCAGGAGACGCTCGGCGGTCCCGAGGTGCTCACCATCGTGGACGCGCCCGAGCCCCAGCCCCTCCCGACCGAGGTTCTCGTCCGCGTCAAGGCGATCGGGCTGAACCCGCTGGAGGCGCGCCTGCGCGCCGGCGAGTTCCCGCTGATCGGCCGGCCGCCGTTCATCCTCGGCTGGGACATCAGCGGCGTGGTCGAGGAGGCCCCGCAAACGTGGCGGTTCAGGCCCGGCGACGAGGTGTTCGGGATGCCGCTGTTCCCGCGGGCGGCGAGCGCGTACGCCGAGGTCGTGTCGGCGCCGGCGTTGCACCTGGCACGCAAGCCGGCGTCGCTCTCGCACGTCGAGGCGTCGGCGCTGCCGGTCGTCGGGCTGACGGCGTGGCAGGGCCTCGTCGACCTGGGCGGCGTGTGCGAGGGCGACCGCGTCCTGGTCCACGGCGGTGGTGGCGGGGTCGGCCACGTCGCGATCCAGATCGCGAAAGCGCTCGGCGCGCACGTGATCGCGACCGCCAGCGGGAGCAAGCGGGATTTCGTCGAGGGTTTCGGCGCTGACGAGGTGATCGACTACACGGCGGTCGACTTCACCGAGGCGGTCCGCGACATCGACGTCGTGCTCGACACGATCGGCGGCGACACCGTCCAGCGGTCGCTCGAAGTGCTCCGCCCAGGTGGTCACCTGGTGACGGCGGTCGCCGAGGAGGATTCGGAGCTCATCGCCAAGTACGAGGCGGCCGGCATGCGCTTCAGCGGCATCGCGGTCGACCCTGATCCGGTCGCCCTGCGAGGTCTCGCGCAACTCGTCGAACAGGGCAGGCTCCGGGTCCACGTGCAGGAGACGTTCCCGTTCGAGCGGGTCGCCGAGGCGCACCGGCTGCTCGACGGCGGTCACCTCCAGGGCAAGCTCGTCCTCACCGTCTGATCCCGTCATGGGGCCTCGCGTGAGCGAGGCCCCATGAGACCCGTGCGTAATGCAAGGTGCACGTCGTCAACAGGGCACCCCGGCCACGGCCCGCGCCTTCCTCCGCCAGCAGAACCACGTGGGATCCGACGAACAGGACGCCGGCCGTCCTTCAGCAAGCCCTGGTCCGTCCAGCATTCTGGCCGCCACGCTCCTCCGGCCTGCTCTCCGTCATGAGAGAGCGGGGCAGGGAGTGCGTCGGCCTCGTCTGGTGAAGCGGACGCTCCGGCCTCGTCCCCACCATCCACCCGGACGATCGCAGACGGCGCCGGGGAGCGACTCACCAAGTGAGACACGGGAGTCGACCGGGAGGAGTCTCGTCCTTCTCGGCGTCCTAGCGGTCGGTGCGGCGGTTTCTCGGGCCCACGGCTCACTGCTCGTCACAGGACGGCCCCTTTGCCGGGCGCGGAGGGCGCTGTCGACGCGTTTGTCTCAGACCGCCACTGATGCCGTCTCCGCCATCACCTCGGCCCGGCTCGCCGCGACGGTCTCCCGTGCGGCCTTCAGGCCGATGCGGGCGAAGGCGGCGTCCAGATCGGCGAGTTCGGCGAGGGTCTCGTCCCGCTCACCACCCAGGCGCGCGCGGGACCTCACCAGCCCGAGACGGGAGAGGGCCGCACCGCGCGGCTCGCGTATCGCGTCGAACTCTTCCAGGGCGATGCCGTACGTGGCGCGTGCCGCCTCGTACCATCCGGCCCGGAAGAGGACATTGCCGCGCATCTTGTGGTTGTAGGCGAGCGCGCTGGTCAGATCCATGCTGCGGAAGGTCACCTCGGCCTCCGTCAGCAGCGCCAGCGCCCGGTCCGGATCACCGCGCAGCGACAGGACGTCGGCGACCCCGCGCAAGGACCAGGCACGTCCCCGGGCGTCTCCCGCCTCACCCGCGATGCGGGCGGCCTCCTCGAACAGCTCGAGTGCCTTGCGGTGGTCGCCCTGGTTACGGTGCATCTGGGCGATCCCGGACATCGCCCACACCATGTGGCGGGCCTCGCCGTGCTTACGCGCCTGCTCCAGAAGGCGCTCGTGGAGTTCGGCGACGGCCGCGTAATCCCCCTGGATACGGCCTGTCTCGGCGAGCCCGGCGAGCGCGTACCCGTGGGCGATCCGGTCACAGCCCTCGGCGGCCAGGTTGACCGCCCAGGTCAGCAGGCGCCGGGCCAGAGCAAGCCGGCCACACTGGCGGGCGAGGGTGCCGCCGCTCCACAGGGCCCATGCCATGGCGTCCGGATCGCCCGCGGTGCGGGCGCTGCGGTAGCTCGTACGCCAGGCGGCTTGCGCTTCCTCGACCTGGCCGAGGCGCCGATGGGCCTCGGCCAGGGCGAGCGCGGCGCGGGCCCGGTCCAAAGCGGTGTCCGCGTCGGCGAGGGCGCTGGCGGCTGCTGCGAGGACGTCCTCGTAGGAGCTGTTCACGTCCAGCTTCTCGCTCAGCGCGCCTTGGTACTCGGGCGCAAACGCCGTGCCGTACATCGATCCCTGGCCTCTCGATCAACTTCATGGTCCGGACACGAAGTTATGCGGCGCCCAGGGCGCGCCGAATCCGCCCGCATAAGGGTTCGGCTCTACCTCTGCGGTTCCACATGGGGTGGTGGACGTCGTCATCAAGACGTAGGGGATCTTCGGGGTCGGCTGCCGGGGGGCGGGCCGAGGCGATGGCCCGGTCGTTGGCGTACTGCTCGGGTTGCCGGAGTACGGGCCACGGCCGGACCGCCGTTCCAGCGGTCGGGCAGCCGGATGACGAACGATCTGAGTGCGGGAGGTCCCGCTGGGCACATCGAGGCCGCGAAGAGAAGCTGCGCCGACGGCGCAGCACCCCGGCTGTACCCCAGAGCCCCCAGAACCAGGGGCGGGCACGGAAATTGCTTCCCAGCGCTCCGCCCGAAGATGGCGTCCGGGCCGTCGTGACGGTCAGGAGTTTCGTGCAGGTGCCTGCAGCAGGTTGAGCGCTGTCTCGCTGAAGGCGCGAACGCGGGCTGTCGCACCGTCGGCGGCCCACACCAGACCCCAGTCCACTGGCGCGGCGTCCTCGAAGGGGACATAGACGACGTCGGGGCGAGCGGAGTAGCGCCTGGTGTGGGCGCCGACGGCGAAGACCCCCTCCCCGGCGCCCACGAGCGTCAGCGTCTCGTTGAACGTCATGGCCGACGGACCGAGTGCGATCGGTCTCCCCGTGGGCGTCCGGCACGGGGCGCGGTCCTCACGCAGGGATTCCGGCAGCGTATCGGGCAGTTGCAGCACGGTCACGCGCGCCAGGTCTTCGACGGAGACGGCTGCGCGGCGGGCGAACGGATGCCCTGCCGGCACGGCGAGCACGCGTGCCTCCCGCACCAGGACCGGCCCCATGACGATGCCCTCCTCGTGCATCGGATGGTAGGTCAGTGCGAGGTCCACCTCGCCGCTGCGCAGCCATGGCAGGACTTCCGCCAGGTGTGCCTCTTTGTTCTGGACCTGGCACTCGGGGTGCCGGGTGCGGAACGCCTCCGCGGCCCCGACCAGCAGCTGGCCCGCCGCCGGCCCGGTGAAGGCGACGCGCAGCAGCCCGGTCAGCCCGCGACCGGCGTCGACGGCGCGCTCGAACGCGTCGGTGATCCGGGACCAGGCGGGGCGTATCTCTTCGTACAGCTGTCGCCCCACCAGGGACAGCTGTACCCGGCGGCTGGTGCGGTTGAACAGCGGGACGCCGATGCGGCGCTCCAGTTTGGCGATGGTCTGGCTGACCCGGGCCGTGGAGACGTGCAGCCGCTCGGCGGTGCGGCCGAAGTGCAGCTCCTCGGCGAGCGTCAAGAACGCCTCCAGTTCGTGCCGCTCCAGCATCCCCGCACCCCTCCCATCGTCAACCTGAGCTTAACGATCGTTGCGCAGGTGCGCATTGATGCCCTACCCGGACCGCAGCAGGATCAGAAGCATCGAAAAGGCCGCCTCACCTGCACCGGAGAACATCATGTACGTCACCCGCGACCGCGCACTGACCACCCCCGCGCACGACACCGCCGCAGCCGTCGAGGAACTCAGGGACCGGGCGGAGATCACCGACGCGCTCCACCGCTTCGGCCTGGGCCAGGACCTCAAGGACAAGGAACTGTTCGCGTCGGCCTTCGCCGCCGACGCCGAACTGGACTTCCGCCCGGCCGCCGCCAAGTGGGGGGCCGAGCCGCCGCTGATGTCCGGGCGCGACACCATCGTCACCACCATTCTGGCCCTGTTCACCGGCCGGGTGGACACCACCCACCAGATCACCAACACGCGGATCACGATCGAGGGCGACGCAGCGCGGCTCACCGCCCTGGTGGAAGCCCAGCACCTGCTCATCGCCGACGCCACCACACACGCGCTGCTGAAGAACCCCTACGACGTCGAACTGGTCCGTGACGGCGAGCGCTGGGTCATCCGTCGGCTCCGCATCGACAACACCTGGTACACCGGCGACCCCACCGCGATCTTCGGCTGACACCAAACCTGCAGCAGCACCATTCACCGATCCACTGGAAAGGGCACGACATGAAGACCGAAATGACCGGCGGACGGCCGGTACTGACCCGTCACACCGAGGCCGAGACCTGTGCCGACCCCAGCAGTGTGATGACGCTCCTCGCCGACTCGGACGGCAGCGCCGACGGCTTCACCAGCTACCGGTCCACGTTCGCCAAGGGGGCCGTCGGGGCACCCGCCCACTTCCACACCAAGGCGACGGAACTGTTCTTCGTGATCAGCGGGTCCCTCCAGGTCCTGGTGGGTGAGGAGGTCACCGTCCTGGAAACGGGCGACTTCCTGGCCGTGCCGCCCCACACCCCGCACGCCTTCGCCGCGGCGCCCGGCTGCACGGCGGACGTGCTGTTCGTGTTCACGCCGGGCATGGGCCGGTTCGACTACCTGCGCCTGCTGGGCCGGGTGATGCGTGGCGAGGCCGACGCGAAGGAGATCGCCGCCTCCGCGGAGCGGTTCGACAACCACTACGTCGACAGCCCCGTCTGGCGGGCTGCCCTGGAGGGCTCCGCGTGATCGACTCCGCCGCCCCGGTCCGGATGGCCCGGTCCTCGCGGAGCCGGGCAACCCGGCCGCGCCCTCGGGGGCTGATAGCCATTCGGCGTTGATCACAGCGTGCGGGCGTGCCAGGGCGTAGAGCGTGCGCGCCGAGGGCCTACCCACTCCGGCCGCTCCGCGCGAAGCCCCGGCCATGCGGCTGTGACCTGGCTGCTCCAGATGTCACCCGTCCGGGTCAGAAGCGTTGAGCACCCCGCCTCTGCACCGCCTGCTCAGCGCGAGCTGTGCGGACGTTTCTCCTTACTCTGGAAGAGGCCGCACCCGGCCGGGTCGGAGGCGATGAGATGAAGGAGAACGCGGGAGCGGCATTCGGGTTCGCGGGGGCGGCAATGGCGGCCGTCTACGCGCGCGACGGGAAGGACGGCGACCGGCTGCGGATGACCGAGAAGCTCGGCCGGACGAGCACGCCGTACGAGTTGCCTCCGGTCCTGTCCCTGAGTGATCACCACCCGGTGACCGAGGCCTACCGCACCGGCCGGTCCGTGTGGCCGGCCACGGCTCACCCGGCCACCGCCGGGGAGACACCGGCGGTATCCGTGGGGGCCCTGCCGCTGGGCGTGGTGCACGCACCGCTCGGCTGCCTGCTGGTCGTCGCCAACGGTCCGGACCGCTTCGACCCCACTCGGCGGCGCCTGCTGGAGATGTACGCCGCCCAGGTCGTGATCCGGCTCGAGGCGGACGGCCTGCCACTGTCCGGCCTCGAACCCGGCGGGGAGCGTGCCCGCGGTACCTCGGTACTGCACCGGATCCGTCCGGGTGCCTTCGCACTCGGCCTGGACACGGGCGACATCGAGGCGGACAGCCAGATGCTCCGGCTGTTCGGCATCGCACCCGAGAACTTCGACGGGCGCATCGAGGCCCTGCTCTCGCGCGCTGTACCGGACGACCTGCCCTCCATGATGGCCCTCATGGAGCCCGACCGGCGTCCTCCGCACGTCCGGGACCTGGAATTCCGGGTTCGGCTGAGCACAGGCGAACTGCGCTGGCTCTCGTTGAGCTGCCAGGTGCAGCTCGCCTCGGCCGGGCGGCCGGACCGGCTGCTCGGCGTCGTCGCCGACGCCTCCCAGCTGCGGCCCAGCGCTCACGAGGTCTCCCGGGTCCAGCGTCTGGCCACTGCCCTCGCCGACGCCACGACGGTCCGCGAGGTAGGCAGCGTCGTCGTCACCGCCCTGCTCGACTCGCTGGGAGCCGACCGGGTGGCGCTCGCCGAACTGGTGGGTGACCGGCTCGTGGTCACCGTTCTGGAACCTTCGGATCAGAACGCCTGGCCACGGGCGTGGCGGTCTGCCTGGCGCACGGAGTGGCCCGACGCGCCCTCCAGCTCCCTCCCGACGCTGGAGGCCGCCTTGCGCGAGGGGACCATCCGCCTGTGGCCGTCGCGTACGGCCGTCCAGCCGGACCTGGCCCGGCTGGGCCCCGGCGGACTGGCTCTGCTGCCGCTGCCGGCCGAGGACCGGGTTGTCGGCGCGTGCATGGTCGGCTGGGACGAGCCGCACGAGTTCGGCTTGGAGGAGCGCTCGCTGCTGACCGCCATCGCCTCTCTGGCGGGGCAGGCCCTGGTGCGGGCCCGTGCGGTCGACGCCGAGCACGAGCTCGCGACGATGCTCCAGCGCAGCCTGCTGCCCCGCAGGCTGCCCGCGCTGCCCGGCGGAGTCGCCGTGGCCCGGTACCTGCCGGCCACCGCAGGGCTGGAGGTGGGCGGCGACTGGTACGACGTGATCCCGTTGACGGACGGGCAGGTCGCCTTCGTCATCGGGGACGTGCAGGGCCACAGTGCCGCCGCCGCGACCATCATGGGCCAGATGCGCACGGCGATCAGGGCCTACGCGGTGGAGGGTCACGCCCCCGACGTGGTCGTCTCGCACGCCAACAGGCTGCTGGTCGACATGGAGACAGATCTGTTCGCCACCGTCTGCTACGTCGCGCTGGACATGGAGGAGGGAAACGCCTGGTTCGTCCAGGCGGGGCACCCGCCGCCCGTCATCCGCGACCCGGAGGGCACGACCAGGCAGCTGCACGCCGAGATCGGGCCGCCACTGGGCGTATTCACGGAAGCGGAGTACACCATGGCGTCAGCCACGCTCGCCCCCGGCTCCGTCCTGGCCCTGATGACGGACGGCCTGGTGGAGTCCGCGCACATGGAGGTGGAGGAGGGGTTGCGCCGCGTCGGTGCGTCCCTGGTAGCCGCGGACCCGTCCGACCCCGACGGGACGGCGGATTCCCTGCTCGGCGACACCGCGTGCCGCGACGACGATGTGGCGCTGCTCCTGCTGCGCTACGACGGAATGGCGGTCAGGCCCCGCCGGGCCGGCTGGGCGGTGTGGCGGCTGCCCGATGCCGCCGTGCACGCGCGCCGCTTCACCACTCGCACGCTGCGCAAGTGGGACGCGACGGAGGAGTCCGACACGGTTCTCCTGGTCGTCTCCGAGTTGGTGACCAACGCGCTGGTGCACACCCGGGGCGAGGTCCGGCTGGATCTCACGCTGGCCGGCGACCGGCTGCGCGTCGCGGTCAGCGACTCCTCACCCCGTACGCCCATCCGAGCGGCCAGCATGGACTGGGAGGCCACTGGCGGCCGGGGCATCCTCCTCGTCGACGCGCTGTCCGAGTCCTGGGGATCGGTGCCGTTCAGCGGCGGCAAACAGGTGTGGAGCGAGATCGCCCTGCCGCCGAGAGAACCCGACCGGCTCGCCCAGGAAGGGGAGGCCACACAGGGGAACGGACCCGGCCATGGAGATGCCGCAGCCATGAAGTAGGAAATACTAGGACATTATGGTTCCTCTGAGCTGACAGGTGTGCCGGACCGGCCAGGGAGGTGCCGTGGATGAAGCCTCACCCGGGTCGTACCGGGGCCGTCCTGGCCGCCGCGATGCTCATGCTGGTCCTCGCCGCCTGCGGGCAGGCGAAGCAGTCCGACAGGCAGCCGAACAGGAGCAGGCCCCACCACGACGGGGGCTTCACCATCGGACTCCTCCTCCCGTCCCGCCAGGCCACCCGCTGGCAGCAGTTCGACCGGCCGCTGATCAACAGCAGAGTCCACGAACTGTGCCGCACCTGCACAGTGCGTTACGTCGCGGGCGGTGCGGATGCGGCCGCCCAGCAGCGGCAGGCCCAATCCCTGCTCTCCAGCGGTATCGACGTGCTGATCATCGGCTCCGTCGACTCCAGGGCGGCACGGCCCGCCGTCCGGGAGGCGGCAGCGGCGCAGGTGCCGGTCATCGCCTACGACCAGCTGGCCGAGGGGCCGATCTCCGGGTATGTCTCCTTCAGCGGCAAGCAGGTCGGCAAGCTCCAGGGCAAGGCGTTGCTGAAGGCGCTGGGCCCCGGGGCACCGCGGCGCAGCATCGTCATGCTGAACGGCTCGCCCAACGATCCGAACGCCTCGGACTTCAAGAACGGGGCCCTCTCCGTCCTCAGGGGCCGGGTGGAGATCCCCAAGGAATACGACGTTCTCAACTGGAACCCGTCGATCGCCTACACCGACATGGCCGCGGCCATCTCCGCCGTCGGACCCGACCGCATCGACGGCGTCTATGCCGCCAACGACGGCCTCGCCTTCGGAGCCGTCGCCGCCATGAAGGCCGCCAACATCCGCCCACTGCCCCCGGTCACCGGCCAGGACGCGGACCTGGACGCCGTGCGGCGCATCATCACCGGCGAGCAGTACATGACGGTCTACAAACCCTTCAGCCGTGAGGCCCGTGCCGCCGCCGAGATGGCCGTCGCCCTGGGGCGGGGCAAGAGCGTCGCCGACATCGCCACCGGCACAGTCAGCAACAGCTCCTTCCAGGACATCCCCTCCGTCGTACTCGAACCCGTCTCACTGACCGTCGCCGACATCGAAACCGTGATCAAGGACGGCATGTACACCGTCGACCAGATCTGCACCCCCGAATTCCGCTCCGCCTGCGCGAGGGCCGGCCTCCTTGAATAGACCGCGGCCGGACGGCAGGTGCTCAAGGCAAGGGAAGAGCTCACGTGTCGACCACCCCCGTGCTGGCGCTGCACGGCATCTCCAAACGGTTCGGTGCCGTGCAGGCGCTGCTCGACGTCGACCTGGAGATCCACTCCGGTGAGGTCGTCGCCCTGGTGGGCGACAACGGCGCGGGCAAGTCCACACTCGTCAAGGTGATCACCGGCGCCGGGCCGGCCGACGACGGCGTGATCGAATGGCGGGGCCGCGCTGTGCGCATCCTCCAGCCGCGCGACGCCCGCGAGCTGGGCATCGCCGCCGCCTATCAGGACCTCGCCCTGTGCGAGAACCTCGACGTGATCGGCAATCTCTTCCTCGGACGGGAGGTCACCCGGCTGGGCGTCCTGGACGAGGTGGCGATGGAGCAGTGGACCAGGGAACTGCTGAATACCTTCTCCCTCCACATCCCCGACCTGCGCGCCCCCGTCGCCACGCTCTCCAGCGGGCAGCGGCAGGGGATCGCGATCTGCCGCTGCCTCCTCGGCGAGCCCGAGCTGATTCTGCTGGACGAGCCGACCGCGTCCCTGGGCGTCCAGCAATCCGTACAAGTCCTCGACTACATCGAACGGCTGCGGGAACGCGGACTCGGCGTCATGCTCATCAGCCACAACCTCGGCGACGTCAAGGCCGTCGCGGATCGTGCGGTGGTGCTGCGGCTGGGACGGAACAACGGCTTCTTCGACGTCACCACCACGTCCCAGGAGCAGATCGTCTCCTCCATCACAGGTGCCACCGACAACGCTGTGTCCCGCCGTGCGACACCGGAGTGGGAACTATGACGTCCACGGAACAGCTCCCGACCGACTCCTCCGGCTCAGCCGGGTCCACCCGCTCACCCGGCAAGGAGACCGGGCACCGGCACAAGGGCCTCCTGGAGGTCATGCGGCGACGGCTGCGCGCCGGGGAACTCGGATCGGCCTCCGTCATCGTCGCCCTGGTGGTGATCTGGGCCGTCTTCGAGAGCCTCGACACCAGTTTCCTCAGCCCGCGCAATCTCTCCAATCTCAGCGTGGACATCGTCGGCACCGGCCTGATCGCCGTCGGCGTCGTGTTCGTGCTGCTGGTGGGCGAGATCGACCTCTCGGTCGCTTCGGTCAGCGCCCTGGCCGCAGCACTGTTCGCGGCGGGCAATGTGCACTACGGCATCCCGGAGGTGCCCGCCGTTCTCCTCGCCCTCGCAGCGGCCGCGGCCGTCGGCGCCGTCCAGGGCTTTCTCGTCGCCAGGGTGGGCGTGCCGTCGTTCGTCGTCACGCTCGCGGGTCTGCTGGGCTGGAACGGTCTGACGCTGTACATCTTCGGCGGGCAAGGCTCCATCATCCTCGACGACGAAGGACTGGTCGTCACACTCACCCACTACTACTTCCACGACGTCGCCGTCGCCTACGGCCTGGCGGCCCTCGGTACGGCCGCCTACTTTCTGCTGTCCTACCGGACCGCGCGGCGCCGCAGAGCCATCGGCGCCCTGCCGGTCCAGGGCTCGCGCGAGATCGTGCTGCGCACCCTCGCCCTCGCTGCCGTCTCCTTCGCCGCCGCCTGGACGCTCAACCAGTTCCTGGGCCTGCCCCTCGCACTGCTGATCTTCCTCGCGTTCCTCGTCTGCCTCGATCTGCTGCTGCGCCGGACGACCTACGGCCGCCGGATCTTCGCCCTCGGCGGTAGCGTGGAGCCGGCCCGCCGCGCCGGCATCGCCGTGGTGTCGGTACGGGTGTCGGTCTTCATGATCTCCAGCACGATGGCCGCGATCGGCGGCCTGTTCCTGGCCTCCCGGATCACCTCCGCCAGCGAGACGGCGAGCTCCGGCAATCTGCTGATGCAGGCCATCGCCGCAGCCGTCATCGGCGGTACCAGCCTCTTCGGCGGCCGAGGCCGCACCTGGTCGGCGCTCCTGGGCATCCTGGTGATCCAGTCGATCGCCTCTGGCATGGCGCTGCTGGGCATCCCGGTGGCCGTCCAGCTCATGATCACCGGCGTGGTACTGCTCGCCGCTGTCATCATCGACACGCTCGCACGCCGCACGATGCACGCCCACGGCCTGGCCTGAGAGCAGTGCGGCATCGGACGGCAGCGCCGCCGTGTACCAGGTCAGCCGTAGGGCTACCCGCGCCGCTTGCACGAGTTGAGGACCCCACAGAAAGCGCGCCGAAAAAGCGCCCGGTCGGGGTGTCCTGGGCGAGGTCATCGGCCGCCCGGGGTCGACACCGAGGTGGGCCACGTACCGCCGGACGTCGCGGTGCAGCGCGCCTACGAGGCGTTCGGCGGCCTCCGGGCCCGCTCAGAGGCCGGACCTGCGGCCTCCTCTGCACACGGGTCTGCTGAGCGTTCGAGGAGTTCGCCCAGCGAGTGCGGCACCCACCCGATGGCCGCGTGCGGGGACTGTCCCGAGGTGGAGCCGACCGCCTGGAGTCGATACGGCTGCTCCCCGCCCAGCAGCAGTAATAGCAAGCCAGCAGGCTCAGCCGCTCCACCCCGTCGATCGACACCGGGATACGGCGGACCCGCTCGTCTGCCGATACGGGCGCCACGCGCGCCCGTCGGCCCATGTTCACGGCATGAACACGCGGGGAGCCCCTCTCCGAGGACACCCCCGCGTGGCTGCCCGTAAGAGCGGGGGAACAGCCGGCGGCGGTGCACGCGGGATGGCCGGGGCCAACCGCCCCCGCAAGGAGACCCGTTGGTCAGAGGGCTGCGCAGCGTGCTTCCGCTCTCTGGCGGCGGGCGCGCGCGTGTGGTTTGCTGCTGCGCGTCGGGTCGGCCCTCGGTCGGCAACTTCGCGCAGAACAGGGGACGTTCATGGCCAAGCGCGTGCTGTTCAAGGCGGCGAGCAAGCTGGGCATCACCGTCAAGGGGGCGGCCGGTGCCTACCCCTGGGTTCCGTAGACAACTGACGACGTAGACACCTGTTGAACCCCTAGGCACCGCGCCACGGCAGTTCCACGGCGGCCCGGCCCCGGCACCCACCGGAGCCGGGCCGCCCGCGCCTGAGCTCCGCCGGCACGCTCCGGAGGACTGCCGGCACTGTCCGAAGGAGAGGGATCCGTGCTCCGTCCACCCGCGCCCACGGGGTTCTCACCCGCCGAGTTCCTGGAGAGATACGAGCAGGACCGCCTCGGCACGCTCGGCTCCGCCGTCCGGCAGCACGGCCCGGTCGTACAGCTCGCCGAGGGCACCGTGCTGGTCAACGACCCCGCCGCGGCGCAGGAGGTGCTGCGCCGCACCAACACCGACTTTCTCGTCACCAGCACCATCCGGCGCGACGAGGTGAGCGGTGTGCGCGACGATCCGGCCACGCAGGAGTGGATGCGCGGTCGCCGGGCCACCCAGCGCGGCATGTCTCCCGACCCGCTGCGGAAGCACCGGCGGTGGCTCACCTCCGCGGCCGAGGCATTGTGCCGGCAGTGGCGGACGGCAGGTGACATCGCTGACCCCCTCCTCGGCCTGGAACAGCTCACCGCACGGTCCTTCACCACCTACTGCTTCGGTTCGCGGGACGCCGGCCAGGTCCCCGCCCGCACGGCCGAACTGCTGACCTCCATCACCCCGCTGATCGCCAGCCCGTTCCAGCTGCCGCGGGCGCTCCGGCGGCTTCTCCCGCGCTACCGCCGCTCGGTGCGTGCGCAGAACGCTCTGGAGGACGAACTGCGCGGCGCGCTCGCCAGGCCCGGCAGCGGTGGACTCGTCGACACGCTCACCGCCTCCGGACTCGGCACGGAAGCCGTGGTGCGCGTCCTCGTCTCCAGCGGTCTGGCCTCCTACCGGGTGCCCGCGGCCGCCGTCACCTGGTGTCTGGTCGCCCTGGCCGACAACCCCCGGACGGCCGAGGCATGTGCGCGCGCACTCCACTCGGCGGAGGAGGGATGCGTGCCGGATTACGTCCGGTGGACGCTCGCCGAGACGCTCCGGCTCTGGCCACCGAACTGGCTGATCGTGCGCACCGCGCGAGGGGAGCAGGAGGCCGCGGGCTGGCGGATACCCGAGGGTGCCGCCGTGCTGATCTCCCCGTACGTGCTGCACCGGAACACGGCGACGTTCGGCGACGACGCCGACCGCTTCCGCCCGGAGCGCTGGCAGGATCTGAAACCGGAAGCCGGCGCCTATCTGCCGTACGGCATGGGCACCCGCTGGTGCGTCGGCAAGGCGCTGGCCGATGTCGAACTCTCGGCGCTGGTGAGCGTCCTGGCCGGCTCGCTCCGCTTCACCGTCACCAGCATGGCGCCCCGGCCGGACGTCCGCACCACCTTGCTACCGGCGGGACTGACCATGAGCGTCACCGCCCGGTGACGGCGGCGCTCAACCCGCTCACCAGCGGACGGGCAGCCGCCGGATGCCGCGGGACACCAGGCTGGACAGCCGGTCGGCCGGCGGTCCGTCGGGCGCGAGCCCGGGCAACCGGGAGAGGAGCGTGCGCAGGACGATGCGCCCCTCCAGCCGGGCCAGCGGAGCGCCGAGGCAGAAGTGCGCCCCATGGCCGAAGCTCAGGTGCCCCCGGCCGCCCCTGCGGATGTCGAAACATTCCGGCCGGTCGTAGCGGGCCGGATCCCGGCCCGCGTCCGCCGCGGCGATCAGCACCACGCCACCGGCCGGTACGACGGTGCCGCAGATGTCCGCGTCCTCGACCGCGATGCGCGGGGTCGACGTCTCCACCGGGCTGTCGTAGCGGAGCATCTCTTCGATCGCCCCCTCCAACAGGGTGTCCGGACCGGAGCGCAGCGCAGCCAGCTGCTCCGGATGGGAGAAGAGGGCGCTGATCCCGTTGCACAGGAAGTTCACCGTTGACTCGTGCCCGGCGATCAGGAGGAGGAACGCCGTGGAGAGCAGTTCGTCCTCGGAGAGCCTGTCGCCCTCGTCGTCCACCGTGTGGATGAGCGCGCTGAGCAGATCCGGCCCCGGGTCCGTGCGCTTCGCCGCTATCAGGTCCGTCAGATGAGCGACCGCCTCCCGGTGTGCGGCGCGGGCGGAGTCGCCGCTCGTGGGGGCGACGACCTCGTCCGACCATCGACGGAACGCCTCCCTGTCGATGTCCGGGATGCCCAGCAGCTCACAGATCACGGTGAGCCGCACCGGGAAGGCCACTGAGTCCACGAGATCACCGCGCCGCTCCGGTGCCTCCAGCATCGCGTCCACCAACCGGTCGGTCAGTTCCTGGATGCCCGGGGCCAGCGCCGCGACCCGGCGCGGTGTGAACTCCCGCGAGACGAGGCGGCGCAGCCGGGTGTGGTCGGGCGGGTCCGCGAGCAGCATGTGCGCGTTTCCCGGGCTCTCCAGCGTCGTCGGCGTCGGCAGGCCGGTGGCCAGAGCGCCGTACCGTCGCCAGTCCCGGCTCAGCCAGGGATGCGTATAGGCGACCCGAGCCGCTTCATGGCCCACGACCAGCCAGAAGGACTCCTCCCCGTCGGTGGTCACCCGGTGCACCGGACCCCGCTCCCGCAGCGCCGCGTAGGCCGGGTACGGATCGGTCGCGAAGTCCGGGTGCAGCTCCAAGAGGTTGACCGGACGGGCGTCGAGCATGGGGACCTCCGGCACAGGACGGCGGCGGGGGGGACTCACCCTAGGAGCCCGGGCAGGTCCACGAACAGATCGCCCTTCGGGTCCGGAGGAGCGGATCGGGAGGTCTGCGGCGATTCGCCGTGGTGAGTGCCACACCCCGCACCTCGTCACCCGTAAGGCTGATGAGGACCACTGCGCCGACTTGCCCTGGCGACAAGCGGACGGCTGTATGCGCCAGCCGCTGAGGCCCTGAGCGGCTACACCCCGTCCGTCCGATGGCGCCCCGGTGCACCGTTCATGCTCTCCGCCACGTGCGCGGATGCCCCCCAACTGCGCATAGGCGGACGCGTCAACGTGATCTGCTTCCCGCACGCGACAGGAGTCCCTTGATCCTCCGCACCGGATGGCGTCCTCGTCCACCACGCGGCCGGCGACCGCACCGCGCATCGGTGCGCACCGCGTTGCATGGCTTGGAGTTCCGATCCTCGGTCGTCCCGGTACACCGACCGGATCAGCATCGACGACGACAAGATCCCCACCGGGGTGACCCTGACCCGGCTCATCGCCTGAACCTGCTCTCCGAGCAGGCCAAAGCGTGTCGCACAAGGCCGTGTTCGGACAGGTCAGGGCCCGTGGAGACAGTCCTCTGGTCATGATGCGAGGGCGAGGTGGTGCATGCGGGCGACAGCCTGACCGCATGGTGGAGGCCGTCGCCGTGTTGCCGTCAGTCACGGAGGATCTTGTGATTCTTCATCCGGCCGATCACATGCTCCACCCGGGCGCGGACCTTGCGGTGGGCGGCGTTGTCGTCCTCCTCGCCCGGCAGCAATGGCCGGTGGGGGCGTTTGCGGTGCGGGGTGATCAGGCCGCAGTTGAGGTGGACGCCATCGCCGAGGACGTCACGCCCTGGCACTGCGCGGCCAGGCCGGAGGCCCGCCGGCGTGCGCGTCCGCAGTGGTGCCCGACACCGGCCGGGCCGCCGCGATCACCAGGCGGGTGTCGGCGTCCACGAAGACGTGCAGGTTCGCCGAGAACCGGTAGTTGCGTGACGCAGAGCCGACGTTGCGGTCAAAAGGTGGCGATCCGCGAAGTGTGGGCGGTAGGAGCCCGCACGGATGCAGAGGCGTATGCGGAAGCCACCGTCAGAGGCAAGGAGTCCGGAGGCAGCCAACCTGGATTCACTCGCCTCACTCATGTGATCGAGCGGCTCGGACGGCTGTCCGGAGACGTAACCGCGCCAGCTTTGCCACCCAAGGAGCCCGTACCCGACTGGCCTGCGGAGAGGCTGATCCGCACGGTCGGGATCGCCCGCGAACAGGTTGCGGCGCTCACCTTGCAGCAGGCAGTGGACCTGTGGACCGATTCCACGTCACAACCGCGGAACCAGTAGAGCCGACGTGCTGCGGCATCGGCAGCACGGGCATCACGCCAAGTGACCCGTCGGCCACGTGGCTCGTGCCCGGCGATCGGTCGGCGGTTACGGGAAGCTCTCCCCTACGCCGCCCCGGGCGGCAATGGCCGTACACCCTCATGTACGGCACGGTGCACTATCAGCGACAGCTGCGCGGCGTCTTCAGTGAATCCGGTGAGCAGCAGACGCTTGCCGACCCTGGTCCGGATTCGGCAGTGCACGTCCCACCCCATCGCCCCACTGATTGCGTTGCGCTGCCCTTGATCAGATACCTTGGTGATACTTTCCCATGGAATCACCCGGGTTTCTCCAGTCCTGCGATAGACCAGTCCGCCCTGGCGCAGTATGTAGACCTCGCCATGCCGACTCAGGTAGCGCAGCCCATTGGTGATCCCCGACCAGAGAGACAGCAGCGCCACGCCGAGCAGCAGTCCGGCAAAGGCGCCGCTGGCCGACTCCTTGAAGGTCTGGATGACGACCGGAATGGAGCCGGCCAAGGCGGCCAACCCGATCGGCAGCCAGATGATCCCGACCCGTCCATGTCGCGCTACGTCGGTCTCGTACCGAGCCACGAACCGGCCCAGCTCTCTCTCACCCGGTGTTGCCATTCGCCCCTCCCCCAGTCGTGCGTAGCATCTTCACAAGGTGCCGTACGCATGGCAAGAACACCGTTGACGCAGTGCGCCCTCTCCCCTCCCCCTATGCCATACGGCGCATCGTCCATGGGTCTCAGCCCGGGTGACCCTCGGTCGCTATGGAGGGCGACCGCCACGCCGATTGACCAGCGGATTGATTGCAGGCGGACACCCGCAGCCGCGCCTGACGCGGACTCATAAAGTCACAACTCAGGCATTTAGCTTAGGTAGGTGTCGAGTGTCGCATGCGCACTTGAGGTTCCGAAGCCACCACTCAGGCGTCCCACACTCAAGCTGCGGGCCATGGACAGGAATTCACCTGAGACCTGGTCGGCACGCGGTAATCCATGGCTGCTTCCCGGTAATACAGCACGCGGAACAGTTCCGTCAGAGTTGCTGCAACGCGCGCTCACGCCAGCACGGCCGATCGCCCCTTGGGCGGTCCTCCTACCAGTCCCTGCCACGTCCGGCCGACGGACCCGATGGTGTCGCACTCGTTGGGAACTGCTGCACCGAATAGACACTCCCTGACCGCGCCGCTACGCCAGCGCCACGCTCAACGCTGACCAACGCACCACCGCCGCGACGCCACCTTTGCGGGAAGCCAACGGCAGGGCTTGAAGAGCCAGCCGAAAAGAACCCTGCGCCGCCGTACGGGTCACTCAGCCCGCACGTCCAGCGTCCCGGACGCCACCAGTGTGTGCGTATGGTTCGATACGCCCTCCCGACACATTCAGGTACTCCAAGGGAAGCGCTCACGTCTTGGTCGTGATGGCGGTCGACCAGGACCTTTTTGCTGCGCGGGGCCATGGCGCGGGCGGGTTCCCGGCTTCTGGCAAGAGCTCGGCCTTGCCGGTGGGGCCGGCGTGGTGAGCCCGGGTTGTACGAGGGTCACAGCGATGTGATCACGGTGGCGGCATCCGGTCGCCTCACCGGCGGACGCGGTCTTCGCCTTCGGGGTGGCGAAGACACCTTCAGGAGGGCGACTTCTGCGCCGCACCGGCGGGTAGCTCGCCCGATCCCCGTACGATCAGCCGGGTGGGAACGGTGATGGTGCGTGCCCGGGAGCGGTCGCCGTCGAGCCGGGCCAAGGCCGTGGCCGCGGCGCTGCGGCCGATTTCCTCGGGGTCCTGCGCGACGACGGTCAGAGCCGGTTCCAGCGCCTCGGCGAGGGACACGTCGTCGAAGGCGACGACGGCGACGTCCTTGCGCTTGCTGCGGGCGAGTTGAGAGACGATTCCGAGCGCCATGATGTTGTTCCCGGCGAACAGGGCCGTGGGCGGATCGGCCAGTTCGAGCAACCGGGAGGTCGCGGCCTCGGCCCCCTGCTGGTCGTGTGCGCTGAGGACCAGCGAGCGGTCGTAGGGGATGTCTGCTTCTCGCAGAGCCGTGCGATAGCCGGCGAGTCGCTCGCGGCGGGTGTAGAGCTTGACGGGCAGGTCACCGACGAAGCCGATACGGCGGTGCCCGTGAGCGATCAGGTGGGCGACACCGTCGTGGGTGCCTGTGCGGTTGGTGCTGACGACGCTGTCCGTGGACAGGCCGACTCCCGGACGGTCGAGGAAGACCACGGGCAGCCCCGCCGCACGGTGGGGCTTGAGGTGCGCGTGGTTCGCGCCGACGGATGGCACGACGATCAGGATGCTGACGCGCCGGGCGAGAAACGTGTCCGTCAGGGCGCGTTCGCGGTCGGGCTCGTCCGCGGACGAGCCCATCAGCGGAGTCAGTCCACGTTCTCGGACCGTGTCCTCGATGCCGCGGGCCACCGCTCCGAAAAAGGGATTGCCGAGGTCGGGAACCACCAGTCCGATGGTGGTGTCCAGACCGCCGACGCGGATGTTGCGGGCCATGAGGTTCGGCTGGAAGCCCAGCTTGTCCACCGCGGCGCGTACCTGTTCCCGCGTCTGTGCCGAGACGGGCCCGTCCTCGTTGAGGACGCGTGAGACCGTCTTGGCGCTGACGCCCACTTCTCGTGCGACGTCGGCCAGGGTGGGGCGGCGGTTCGCTGCCATGGAGGAAACCGTCTCCTGTGCGGCTCCCGTCTCCGGCGGCGGCCTCCGCCGGAGACTTGGGAGCGGGTTGCGCTGTCAGGTGGCCTGGACTCCTGCGGCCTTGGCGGCTTCCGAGTCCGTTACGACAGTACCTCCGCCCTCGTCGACGGTGAGCGCGCCGGTCATGATGGCGACAACCTCGGCCATGGAGTAGTCGGACGGTTTGAGCACGGCGGCACGCCTCCCCAGCCGGTGGACGTGGATCCGATCCGCGATCTCGAAGACGTGGGGCATGTTGTGGCTGATCAGGACGACCGGCATACCCTTGTCGCGGACCCGGCGGATCAGGTCGAGTACCTGCCCGGACTCCTTGACGCCGAGCGCTGCGGTGGGTTCGTCCATGACGATGACGCTGCGCGCCCAGGCGACGGCACGGGCCACCGCGACGGCCTGCCGCTGTCCGCCGGAGAGCGTCTCGACCGACTGGGTGAGCGAGCGCAGGCCGATCTTCAGGTCGGCCATGTGCTCGGCGGCATCCTGGCGCATGCGCTTCTTGTCCAGCATGCGGAAGACGCTGCCGAGGACGCCGGGGCGGCGCAGTTCGCGGCCGAGGAACACGTTGGAGGCGATGTCCATGGAGGCGGCCACGGCAAGGTCCTGGTAGACGGTCTCGATGCCGTGATGGCGGGCGCTTTGCGGACCGGAGAACTGGACGGGTTCGCCGTTGAGGCGGATCTCGCCCGCGTCGGGCACCAGGGCGCCGGTGAGGGCCTTGATGAGACTGGTCTTGCCGGCACCGTTGTCGCCGATGACGGCGAGGACCTCGCCGGGCAGCAGGTCGAAGTCGGCGCCGTCGATGGCGGTGACGTGGCCGTATCGCTTGACCAGGCCGCGGGCCTGCAGGACAGGGGTGGGTGAGGTGGTGGCGGTCATCGGGCCCTCTTCCGGGAGATCTGGTCGACGGTCACCGCGAGGATCACCAGGATTCCGGTGATCAGTGTCTGGTAGATGGAGGAGACACCCATCAGCTGCAGGCCGTTGCGGAAGACACCGACGATGAGAACGCCGATGAAGGTGCCCAGAACCGATCCGCGCCCGCCGAAGAGACTGGTGCCGCCGAGGACCACGGCGCTGATGCTGTTGAGGTTGTCGTCCTGCCCGGCCTGCGGGTCTCCGACTCCGGTGCGGGAGATGAGCAGCAGCGCTGCGATGCCGTACAGCAGACCGGCCGCCGCGTAGACGCCGATGGTCAGCCTGGAGGTACGGATGCCGTTCAGCCGCGCCGCTTCCCGGCTGTTGCCCAGGGCGTAGACGTGCCGGCCCCAGCTGGTGCTGCTCAGGGCGTAGGCGAGGAGGAGGAACAGGGCGATGGTGACCAGCGAGCCGTAGGTGATGTCGGTGTTGCCGAGCGGGAAGGTCCGGCCGAGGGCCGTCAGCGGTTCGGGCAGCTTGGTGACCGTCTGCTCTTCGGAGTAGATGTGGGTCAGCGCGAATGCCACGTTGAGCATGCCGAGGGTGACGATGAACGGCGGCAGCGGGACCTTCTGCACCAACACCCCGTTGAGCAGGCTGAATCCGCCGCAGACGACGAGGCCCAGGGCGATGGCGGCGAGCGGCGGCAGGGTGCCCTCGGCCGCCATTTTGGCGATCACGATGCTGCCGAACGCCATCACCGCCCCGCAGGACAGGTCGATGCCCGCGGTGAGGATGATCAGCGTCTGCCCCATCGCCAGGGTGCCGACGACCATGACCTGCTGCACGATCAGCGAGAAGTTTCCGCCGGTGAGGAACTGGTCGGAGGTCAGGGAGAAGAAGACACAGGCCAGGATGAGGGCGACCAGGGGACCCGTAGTCGGTTGCGTGAGCAGTCTGCGGACCGTGGTCGGTGCTTCGAGCTCCGCGTACGGAGCGGACGTGCTGGGGGGCGTGGACGTGGCTGTCATGCGAGGTCCTTGTCGGAAGACAGTGTTCCTTGTCGCCGGGACGAGCGTGTCGCCAGGACAAGGGGGACGGCCGTCCCCGCCGGTCGAGGAGGCTGGGGCGGCCGACCCGCTGAGGGATGGCGGTCTCGGACGGTCCTCAAGGGCGGTTTCTTCAGCCCCAGCAGTGCTTCAGGCCGTAGGCGGTGTCCTTCGACGCGACCCCGTCCCGTGCCTTGTCGGTGATGAGAGTGGTGCCTGTGTCGGTGTAACCGGACGCCTTCTTGCCGTCCTTGGCGTATGTCACGACGGCCTTGACGCCCTCGGCCGCCATCTCCAACGGGTACTGCTGGGAGGTGGCGGCGATCTTGCCGTCCTTGACCGCCCGGGTGCCGGTGCAGCCGCCGTCCACGGAGACGATCAGCACGTCCTTCTCCCGGCCCTTTGCCTTCAGCGCGGTGTATGCGCCCAGGGCGGCCGGCTCGTTGATGGTGTAGACGACGTTGATTCCGGGTTCCTTCTGGAGGCAGTTCTCCATCGCGGTCTGCCCCTTGGCCTGGTCGCCTCCGGTGTCCTGGGAACAGACGATGGAGGGGTCGCCCTTCTTGATGCCGAAGCCTTTGAGGAAGCCGTTGTGCCGCTGGACGCCGACGGAGACGCCCGGCGCGAGGTCGAGGGTGGCTATCTTGGACTTCTTGCCCTTCATGGCGCCCTTGGCATACTCGCCGATCAGCTCACCGGCCTTGAGGTTGTCGGTGGCGAAGAGAGCGTCGACCGCGCTCTTCGGCTCGGTCGGGGTGTCCAGGGCGATGACCAGGACACCCCGCGCACGGGCCTTCTCGACCGCGGGCACGATCGCCTTGGAATCGCTGGGGGTGATCAGGATGCCCTTCACCCCGGCGGACACCATGTTCTCGATGGCGGTGACCTGACTTCTGTTGTCGCCGTCGAATTTGCCGGCCGCGGTCATGAGCTTGACGCCCTTGGCCTTCGCGGTCTTCTCCGCGCCCTCCTTCATCTTCACGAAGAAGGGGTTGGTGTCGGTCTTGGTGATCAGACCGACCTTGATGTCGCCCGAACCGGTGCTGGACGCACTCGATCCGGACCCGCAGGCCGTCAGGGTGAGAGCCGCGGCACCCGAGACGGCGGCGGCTCTGAGGAGGGAGGGGGACAGGCGAGTGGGGCGCGACATGATCACTCCTGTGGGATAGCCGACGGCGTGGGGGGTTGGGATCGAAGCCTGCCCCCCGGTGTCATCGCTGACTTATGTCATCGTTGACACCGCATGGCGAGGATGATGGACTCCGGATCAAGGCAACGTCAATGCCTTCCACCCGTCACGAATCGGCAACATCCGCGAGCGCAGCCCAGGCGTACCGCCCGGCAGCCGTGGCGCGAAGACCGGTCCGCCCCGTCCTTCCGGAGGGAAGACAGCCCATGAACCCGCGTCGGATAACGGTTTTGGGAGAGTGTGTCGCGGACGCCTTCTGCGCACCCGCGAGTGCTTCCAGCGAACTCGCACTGCGCGTGCTGCCCGGTGGCGGACCTGCGAATACGGCGGTGGCCCTGGCACGGCTGGGCACCCCTGCACGCTTTCTCGCACGTCTGTCCGCAGATGTGTTCGGCCGCCTGTTCCGGACCCATCTGGAGGCGTCCGGCGTGGACCTCTCGTATGCCGTGGCGGCGGCTGAGCCCAGCACACTGGCGGTGGCGGAGCTGGACGCCCAGGGACAGGCCGCGTACTCCTTCCACGCGCAGAACACGGCCGACTGGCAGTGGAGCCCAGGGGAATTGGCGCGGGTGGACTTGTCCGAAACGGCCTGTGTGCACACCGGGTCACTGGCGCTGGTCCGGGAGCCCGGCGCGGCGGTGGTGGAAGAGTTCCTTGCGGCGGCCTCTCCCCGGACCACCATCAGCATCGATCCCAACGTCCGGCCGCTGCTGGTGTCCCCGGACGTCTACCGCGCCAGACTGGCGCACTGGTGCGGCCTGGCCGACATCCTGCGGCTGAGCGAGGACGATCTGGACCTGCTTCTGCCCGGCACCCCGCCCGAGCAGGCATGCGACATCTGGCATGCCGCAGGGGCACGGCTCATCGTGATCACACTCGGTGCCGACGGCGCCCTGGTCTCACTCGACGGCGAACGGCTGCGGGTGCCGGTGGCGGCGACACGGGTGATCGACACGGTGGGAGCGGGGGACTCCTTCACCGCCGGGCTGCTGCACCACCTCGAAGCCCATGGACTCCTGTCCGGTCGACTGGACGGTCTCGGTCTCGACGAGGTTGCCGAGGCCTGCCGGTTCGCCACCCGTGTCGCGGCGCTGACCTGCTCGGTTGCCGGCCCCAACCCGCCCTGGCGGGACGAGTTGGCACAGTCGGCAACCGCCGGAAAGGTCTGACGGCTGACGGCTGCCGGCGCCGCCGCGGCGGGTCGGCTGTCGGCCCACACGGACAAGGCCGTCATCCGATGCCTGGAGTTCCACGCACTGACAAGGACGACTCCGCCCACTGACAAGGACACGAAACCATGACGAAAAGCCTGCTCGCCGAGTTCACCGCCCGACAGGGAGCACAGGACGAGGTCACCCGCCTGATCCGGGAGTACGCCCTGAAGGTGCGCGCAGAGGAAGGCAACCTGGCCTTCGACGTCTACACCAAGGCGGACAACCCACGCGCCTACTGGATCTTCGAGGTCTACCGGGACGAGGACGCCTTCACGGCACACCTGAACGCCCCGTACGGCCCCCCGTTCAACGCCGCCCTCGCCCCGCTGATCGAGGAGGACGCCTCCGTGCTGACGTTCCTCGATCCGCTGTCCACGCGTTCGTAGCGAGCCTCCCACGCCGGAGGCGGCCCGAAGCCGGAGCGCACGGGAAGACCGGCCCCCGGCTTCGGGCCGATGGGTCTGTCCGTCTGCGTGTTCCACCGGGGCGTGGACATGCGGCAATTGTTCCGGGTACGCGGCGACCCCGGACCGCCGTAAAGCGCGCTGTTCCGCCTCCCCGACGACCGGCCTTGCTCTGCCGCACCGGGCAGGTGCGGCAGAGCCGGACCGGCCGGCTGCGGGTGGCGGTCCGAGCCGGCGTACGGAACCGAGAAGGTCGTCACCGCCGGATGGACCTCAGCCGCCACGCCCGCAGGGCGTCGAGGGTGACTGCGCCGCCTTCGGCGAAGACGTCGACGCGGGTACTGGAGGGGTCGGGGAAGATCCGGTCGGTGATCACTGCCTCGCCGTTGCCGCCGAAGACCTCGACCGACGACCAGTCGACGAGGATGCGCAGCTTGACCTTGCCGTTCCTGGCCTTCAGGGGCGCGGTCTGGACGCCGGGGAAAGTGTCGCTGAAATCCACCGCACCGGAGCGGGTGCGGTCGATGTACAACTCGCGTGTCGTGGTGTCATAACCGATGACGGTCTCCTCACCGCCGGTGCCGGTGCGTACCTTCAAGCCGAAGCGTTCGGCGTCCTTGAGGGAGAAGGTCGCCTCGATATCGAGGGTCTTGCCCTCGACTCCCCTGCCCCCCTTGACCGCGGTGCCGCTCAGGGGCTGTGAGGAGTTCCTGACCGTGACGCCGGTCGCGGTCGCCGGGCGCTTCCGCCGCAGGGTCTTGACGGTCTGCACGGGCTGACTGGTCAGCCGGATGCGGCCGTCGACAGTGCGCAGGGCCATCTCGCGGGGGATGCTCTGGGCCCCACGCCAGGGGTAGGTGGGGATGGCGCCGGCGTAGTCCCAGTTGTTCATCCAGCCGATCATGTACCGCTTACCGTCCGGGACGTTCTCCCAGGACACCGCCGCGTAGTAATCCTTGCCGTAGTCGGCCCAGTCGGCGCGCTGCAGGGTGGACTTGGCGGGGGCGTCGGCGGCGGTGAACTGGTCGGCCAGGACGTGGCCCCAGCCGCCGGTGTTCATGTCGACGACCTGGATCCGCGCCTTCTTGCCGAGCCAGGGGCGCAAATCGAAGGACGCCCAGTCCAGGGTCTCGCTGTCGGAGCCGGTCGCGCTTCGGACGACCTTGCCGTCGACGATCAGATTGACGGACGTCTCCCGTGAGCGGGGCTGGGCCTTGGTGTCGGACAGCACGATGTGGTCGACGTTGACGTGGCCCCAGCCACCGGTGTTGTCGTCGACGATCCTTATCTTCGCCGTCTTTCCGGCGAGGTCGTCAACGTCCCAGGAAGCCCAGTCGAGCACCTCGTCGTCCTTGCCGGTCGCGCTGCGTACCACCTTGCCGTCGACGAGGAGTTCGACGGCGGTGGGATTGCCGGAACCGGCCGGGTGGCGGCCGCCGCCGATGAGGAAGTTGATGTGCTTCTTGTCGAGGGTGAATTCGGGAGAGGTGAGGGTGCCGGTGCCGGAGTCGCCGTTCCGGAACGTGTTGACCAGACCGTCTCCCAACCAGCCGGAGAACCGCTGCTGGTCGGGGAGCGGGCCGGTGGCTGGTGCGGTGCCGAAGGCGTCGCCGGTCCTCGTCCAGTCGCCGTAGGTGCCGCCCTCGAAATCTGCGAGCACCGTACCCTCCGGCGCGGGCCGCTGCTCCATGACGGTTCCGGACTGGTGGGGATGCCGTCCGCCGCCCACCTTGAAGTTCAGGTAGGGCTTGGCGACAGTGAATCCAGGGGAGGTGAGGGTGCCGGTGGAGCCGTCGCCTTCGTGGAAGCTGTTGGCAAGACCCTTGCCGTCGAAACCGGTCACGGCGCCCTGCCCGTCCACCGCCCCGGCGGCCGGTCCCCGGCCGAACGCGGTGCCGGTCGTTGTCCACGAGCCGAAACCGGCGCTCTCGAAGTCCTGCACCGCCGTGCCGACGGGCGGAGTGTAGGTGCCCTTGTCCTCGGGGGTGAACTTCTTGCCGTCGAAGTCGCCGATGAAGTATTGGGCGGCCGAACCCCTCGCGATACCACCTGGGTTGATATTGACGACCAGGACCCACTTGATGTTGTTCTTGTCGCCGTCGACCGCGAGGGGGAACAGATCAGGGCACTCCCACACGCCGCCCGTGGCGCCGGCCGGACCGAAATCGCTGAGCTGCTTCCAGTCCTTGAGGTTCTTGGACGAGTAGAACCGCACTTTGTGCTCGGCGGACAGTGACACCGTCATCAGCCAGCTCTTGGTGGGCGCGTGCCACTGAACCTTGGGGTCCCGGAAGTCCCTGGAACCGATGTCGATGACGGGATTGCCCCGGTACTTGGTCCAGGTGCGGCCCCGGTCGGTGCTGTAGGCGAGCGACTGGGCCTGCTTGCCGCCGTCCTTGTAGGCGCTGGTATAGACCGCCACCATGGGCGGGTTCTTCTTCGTGCCGAGACCGGAGGTGTTGTTCCAGTCGACGACGGCACTGCCGGAGAAGACCATCTCCTTGTCGTCGTGCGACAGGGCGAGAGGCAACTCCTTCCAGTGCACGAGGTCCTTGCTCACCGCGTGCCCCCAGGACATGTCTCCCCAGGAGTTGCCGTTCGGGTTGTACTGGTAGAAGAGGTGGTATTCGCCCTGGTAGTAGACGAGTCCGTTGGGATCGTTCATCCAGTTCTTCTGCGGCGTGAAGTGGAACTGCGGTCTGTAGGTCTCGGCGTACAGCGGAGTGTCGGCCGCCGCGGCTCGGGGGACGGCGAGCGTGGCCGCGGACAGTGCGCAGACCATCGCCACCGCCGCTGTCGACCGCGTGCGGGCATGCCGGAATACGTGCACAGAGCTCATGAGGTCTCCTTGTCCCGCGGCCGTCCGCGCAACGAGCGGTGACTGCGGCTCCGGGGCGGACGGACCGGAAAAGGGGTGTCAACGTTGACTTGTGTCAGCGTTGACATCGCCTGCCCCGATCAATGAAGCGCAATCAGGCCGGCGCGTCAACGGCGTGAACACGGTTGCTCCGGTTCGGGCTCCCGCTCCATATCGCCTCGCCGAAGGCCGTGGACTGCGACAGGGTGCCTGTCCGTGGCGGGTGGAGCCGGCAATCGAACAGGTCAGCGCGGTGAGCCGGGCGCTCCCCGGCAGGCTTGCGCGGTGGCGCAGGGGGCCGGGACCGGTCGGTGAAAATCTTTGATCCCGGCGCGTCGAGGCCCTCCGCAGGCTCGGGCCGGGCCGCAACAAGCAGCACGCGTGATCGTGACGCATCGTAGTCGGTGACGCACGGTTCGTGCTATGGCCTACGATCCTCTCCTGGCCGCTGTAGGCCTGTGCAGGAGTTCTCCACCCGTCGGCAGGGTTGACAGTACATTTCCGGCGGATTTCGCTCCCTGTCCTCCGGCCCGGCGGCCCGGGCAACTCTTGCGCAAGGGAACAGGCACACCAAGGACGGTGACCCATGGCCGGTACAGCCATGACTGCGACGTTTCTCGCGGTGCTCGCCGGGGCGTCGCTGCTCGCGGTCACCGCGCGCCGCCTGCGCCCCAACGACCGGCTTCCGTCCCTGGAGGGCTGGGCGCTGGCCGACCGGAGCCTCGGACCCCTGTGGACCTGGTTGCTGCTCGGCGGCACGATCTTCACGGCGTACACCTTCACCGCCGTACCAGGACTGGCGTACGGCAACGGCGCGCCCGCGTTCTTCGCGGTGCCCTACACGGTACTCGTCTGCCCGCTCGTCTTCGTCCTGCTGGCCCGGCTGTGGACGGTGGCCCGCCGGCACGGCTACATCACCGTCGCCGACTTCGTGCGCGGACGGTACGGATCCGCGCCACTGGCCCTGGTGGTCGCGCTGACCGGGATCCTCGCGACGATGCCGTATCTGGCGCTGCAGCTGCTGGGCATACGCGCGGTGCTGACAGCCGGCGGCATGTACCCGCGGGGCGCGACCGGCGATCTGGTGATGGCGGCGCTGTTCGCCGGGCTCGCGGTGGCGACCTACCGGCACGGGCTGCGGGCGCCGACCGTCATCTCCGCGCTGAAAGCGGTCGCCGTTTTCGTCTCACTGACCGCCGTGACCTGGCTGGTCCTGGTACGGCTCGGTGGTCCGGGTGCGGTCTTCGAGGGCGCCGCCCAGCGGCTGGGCTCTCCCGCGCTGCTCCTCAGCCCCGCTCATCAGCCGGCCTACGCCACCCTCGCCCTGGGCTCCGCGCTCGCCCTGCTGATGTACCCGCACGTGCTCACGGCGGGCTTCGCCTCCGACGGTTCGCGCACCCTGCGCAAGACCGCGGTGGCGCTGCCCGCGTGGACCGGGCTGCTCGCACTCTTCGGGTTCCTGGGGATCGCTGCGCTCGCGGTGGGGGTGCGGGTGCCGGAGGGCGCGGCCGAGGCGGCGGTGCCGATGCTGGTGGACCGGCTGATGCCGGGTCCGCTGGCCGGGCTGGTGTTCGGAGCGATCACCGTGGGGGCGCTTGTCCCGGCCGCGGTGATGTCGATCGCGGCCGCGACCAGCTTCGTGCGCAATGTCTATGTCGAGTACGTCCATCCGACGGCCACGCCCAAGCGGCAGGTGCGCGTCGCCAAGTTGGTGTCGCTCACCGCGAAAGTGGGCGCGGTGGCCTTCGTGTTCGGGCTGCGCGATCAGGACGCCGTCAACCTCCAGTTGCTCGGCGGGGTCTGGATCCTGCAGATCTTCCCGGCTGTGGCCGTGGGGCTGTACACCCGATGGCTGCACCCCCGGGCCCTGCTTGCCGGGTGGGGCGTGGGCATGGTGGCCGGCACGTTCCTCGTGGTGCGGGAAGGGTTCTCGCCCATCGTGCCACTCGGCACGGATGCCGGACCGCTGGAGATATACGTCGGGCTCGTCGCGCTGCTGCTCAATCTGACTGTCGCAGTGGCCGGGAGCGTCGCTCTCGAACGTCTCCGCGTCCCGCGCGGCGCCGACCTCACCGACCTGCCCCCGCGTCTGACCGTCAGGCGGCACCCCGAGACGGGAGCGAAGAACCCATGAGACACAGATCCGGCATCCCTGTGCCCGTGCCGCAGCCCGCAGTTCCAGCCGAGGCACTCGCCCCCGCGATCGACGACCCCGCCGACGCGGAGAGGGAGGCCGGGGTGGCCCGGCTGTTCGAACTGCACTACACCCCGATGCTGCGACTCGCCGTGCTGCTGGGAGCCGACGATCCGGAGAACGTGGTGGCCGAGGCCTACTACCAGATCTACCGCAGATGGCGACGGCTGCGGGACACCGCGGCGGCCGAGGCGTATCTGCGCTCCACGGTCTGCAACCTGACGCGGATGCGGATACGCCATCTGCAAATGGCACGCAAACACGCGGTGAGACCACCCGACGAGATGGTCGCCTCGGCCGAGAGCACCGCGCTGCTGCGCGACGATCAACGTGTGCTGATCGACACGCTGCGGCAGCTACCGACCCGGCAGCGTGAGGCGCTGGTGCTGCGGCACTGGCTCGGGCTGAAGGAAAGTGAGATCGCCGCTGCGATGGGAATTTCCGCCGGATCCGTCAAGACGCATACGGCGCGCGGTATCGCAGCGCTGACCCAGGCGATGGAGGCCCGGAAATGAACGACACCAGTCCCGACCGGACGGAGAGGGAACTGGGCGAAGCCCTGGCCGCACTCGCGGACGGGGTGCGGGGTGCCCCCGACGCCTACAGCACCGCGCGCGGCGACTGGCTGCGCCGCGAGCGTCGGCGCCGACTCGTCCTCGCGGTGCTCATCGCGGCCGTCTTCACACTGGCCACGGTGATCGGCCTGTGGGTGCTGAACCAGACGCCCTCGGAGCGGGGGGTCATCTTTTCCGGTGCGGGGTCCACCAGCGGGGTTCTCGCGTCACTCCCCCGGCCCCTCCCCGACTGCCTCGTGCCCTGCGCCCCAGCCGTGTGACCTCTCGACCGGTTTGATGTCCTGCTGTGTTCGCGTAGTCGGCGAGGGAATGGAGCCGCCCGTATGCCGGGGAGACCTCAGTTGAAGCCAGCGGTGATCACGCCGGCCCGGGTGGTGATCGCCCTGTGTCTCGTCGCCCCGTTCGTGGCGATGCTGTGGGTCGGCTCCTACGCCAAGAACGGCCCCGCCTTGATGGGCATCCCGTTCTTCTACTGGTACCAGATGCTGTGGGTGCCGCTCTCCGCAGTGCTGACGATGATTGCCTACCAACTGTGGCGGCGTGACCAGCGGGCACGCCGGAGCGGGGACGCCGGGGAGTGAAAGAGGGGGTCAAGCGTATCCGTGACGTCATGACCCGCCACCTGAAACTCAGGGAAATCTCCTGTCAACCGAATCGGAACCCCCGGCAACTCTTGAGCAGACCGCCGGGCGGCCGGCTCGCGGCATCCATGCAGGAGGTCAGGAGGCACCGTTGGCAGACAGCGGATACGGACCAGCACCCCGTGGCCGGGTACGCCGCCGAGCCATGCAAAGCGGGCGCCAGCGCCCGGTCCCCCGTTCCGGTCGCCGGTCTGCCTCCGTCGAGGAGGGCCACGCTCCCCGTCCACGCGGTCTGCCTGCCAGGTGCACGTCCCGCGCAGGGCAACTGCTCAAAGTCCCCAGAACCCTTTCCCAGAACCCAGAGAGCGTCTCGCATGAACGCACTTCCGCTGCTGTTGATCGGCCTTGCGATATTCGCGGGCGGATACGTCCTCTACTCGAAATTCCTGGGCAACCGGGTCTACAAGCTTGACGCGTCCTTCAAGACGCCCGCGCACGAGCTGCAGGACGGCGTGGACTACGTCCCGACCAACAAGTTCGTGCTGTGGGGTCACCACTTCACCTCGGTCGCGGGGGCAGCGCCGATCGTCGGCCCCGCCGTCGCCGTGATCTGGGGCTGGGTGCCCGCGTTCCTGTGGGTCACCCTCGGCACGGTCTTCTTCGCGGGCATGCACGACCTGGGAGCTCTGTGGGCCTCGGCGCGCAACAAGGGCCGCTCGATGGGCACGCTCTCGGGCCGCTACATCGGCGCCCGGGGCGCGAACCTCTTCCTCGTCGTGATCTTCCTGCTGCTCCTGATGGTGATCGCGGCCTTCGCGGTGGTCATCAAGGACCTGCTGATCTCCACTCCCTCGGCGGTGATCCCCGCCTGGGGCGCGGTCGCGGTGGCGCTGCTGGTCGGCCAGGCCGTCTACCGCTACAGGATGAACCTCGGCCTGGTCACCGTGGTGGGCGTCGTCGCGCTCTACGCCCTGATCCTCCTCGGTGACGCCGTCCCCGTCGAGCTGCCCGACCCGATCCTGGGCATGTCCCCGGCCACCTTCTGGATCGTCGCCCTCTTCGTCTACGCCGGCATAGCCTCCCTGTTGCCCGTGTGGGTGCTGCTCCAGCCGCGTGACTACATCAACGGCGTCCAGCTCTTCGTCGGGCTCGGCATCCTGTTCGTCGCAGTGGTGCTGAGCGCCCCGACGGTCGTCGCCCCGGCATTCAACGACGCCGTGCCCGCGGGCACCCCGGACCTGTTGCCACTGCTGTTCGTGACCATCGCGTGCGGCGCCATCTCCGGCTTCCACGGCATGGTCTCCTCGGGCACCACCTCGAAGCAGCTGGACAAGGAGACCGACGCCCGCTTCGTCGGCTACTTCGGCGCGGTCGGCGAGGGCATGCTCGCGCTCGGCGCGATCATCGCCGCCATCGCGGGCTACCGCACCATGGCCGACTGGAAGGCCGTCTACACCGCCTTCGGCGAGGGCGGCGTCGGGGCTTTCGTCACGGGCGGCGGCAAGATCGTCAACAGCGGCCTGGGCCTGTCGGCTTCGCTGAGCTCGACGGTCCTGGCCACCATGGCGATCCTGTTCGCCGCTACCACCATGGACACCGGCATGCGCCTGCTGCGCTTCGTCGTCCAGGAGGCCGGCGAGGTCGCAAAGTTGAAGATCAGCAATGGCGTCGGCACCGTCATCGCGCTCGCCGCCGGTATGGGACTCACCTTCAGCCAGGGCGCCGATGGCGCCGGCGGCCTCCGTATCTGGCCGCTGTTCGGCACCAGCAACCAGCTGCTGGCTTCCCTGACCCTGTCCATCGTCGCGGTCATGCTGATCCGCAAGCGGCGCAACCCGGCTCCTGCGCTGGTGCCGCTCGCGGTCGTGTTCGTGATGGCGTTCTGGGCCGCGCTCGCGCAGCTCGGCGACCTCTACGACGCCCGGGACTGGCTGCTGCTGACCATCGACGTCGTCATCATCGTCGCCGCCGTGTGGGTCGCCTTCGAGGCGGTTGTCGCGATGCGGCGGGCGTCCCAGGAGCCACCGGAGGCCCCTGACGCCGATGTGACGGAGAAGGCCGAGGTGACGGGGTGACATCCCGCTGGGCCTCGTTCCGGGCCGGGCTGGAGGAGTTCTACGCCGGCCCCTACCGGCGTACCTTCGCCCGCGCCCGGCGCGAGGAGGACGACCTCTTCCGGATGGTCGTCCTCGCGGAAGCACTGGGCGTACCCGACCCGGCGGCGTACTACACCGTCGAGCTGATGCCCGCCCTCTACGAGGACTTCCACGCCTGGCACCGCCGGATGGGCATGGACCGCTCGCCACTGGAGCATGTCGGGTGCTGCTAGACCTCCTCACCTCGCGCAGAGTTGTCTTCGTCGGCGGCAAGGGCGGGGTGGGCAAGACGTCCATCGCCGCGGCGCTCGCCCTCGGCCGTGCCAGGGCGGGCGCCCGCGTGCTGCTGGTTTCCACCGACCCCGCCCACAACCTCGGCCACCTCTGGGACCGCGTGGTGGGCGACGAGCCCACGCGCCTCGCCGGCCCCGGGGACCTCTCCCCCGGGGCCGGGACGGCGGGTCACGTCGACGGACTGGAGATCGACCCCGAGCGCACGGTCGAGCAGCACCTGTCCGCGGTCGCCGGGACGATGCGACGGCTGCTGCCCGAACGGATGCACGCACCGGCCGCCCGGCACCTGGAGCTGGCCCGGCTGGCACCCGGCACCCACGAGTCGGCGGTGCTCGAGCGGATCGCCGAGGCGGTGGAGCTCGGGGAGGAGGCGTACGACCTGGTCGTCTTCGACACCGCCCCGTCCGGCCATACGCTACGGCTGCTCGCGCTGCCCGAACAGCTCACCTCCTGGACCGAGACCCTGCTCGCCAACCGTGACCGGTCCGAGCGGTTCGGCGCCGCGGTGCGCGGCCTCGGCGGCGGCGAGCAGGCTGACCGCGACGCCGAGTTGCGCCGGATCCTGCTGCGCCGCCGCGACCGCTTCTCCCGGTTGCGCGAGGTGGTGACGGACCCGGCTCAGGCGGGGTTCGTGGTCGTGCTGACCGCTGAGCTGCTCCCCATCGCCGAGACCGTGGAGGTGTACGAGAAGCTCACCGGCCTCGGTGTCGAGGTGGCCGCACTCGTCGCCAACCGCCGTTCCCCGGCGGACGCCGGTGAGCTGCTCGCCCGGCGCCGGGGGCAGGAGGACCAGCACCTCGTCCGACTGCGGCGGCAGGTGGACGTACCACTGCTCGACGTACCGCTGCTGCCGGGGGATCTGGTGGGCACTCAGGCACTTGCCGCGCTGGCCGACCTGCTCGGACCCTCCTCTTCCTGAGTTTCCGGATGATGCCGGACCGCCTGCTGGTCCGGGGCGCGCGACGCCCTCTGCCTGCGGGAGAACGCTGTCCTCAAGCCGGAAGGACAACAGGTCCTCAGGTCCCGGGTGTCCTCGACCGACAGGTCGACTCGCTCGTCCGCACTCCCTGGCTGCGCCGCCGAGTCCGAGCGGGCCGGACGCTGCTCGTCCGGTCAGGGGGGTGTGCCTTACGACAGGTAGCGGCGTACCGCGCGGAAGACCGACGTCCGGTGCCGCGCCGCACCCGCGCCGCCCCGGCCGGGCTCGCGGGAACGCAGTCGATCGGCCTCGACGACGGAGGCGGCCTCGATGTCGGGGACGGCCTCGATGTCGGAGGCGGACGTTCATGGCGGCCGTCCCCGCTCGCGGCTGCGGAACGCAGACTTGCTGCTGTGTGCCGCCCGCTCGGACGTGCCCCTGCTTCGGGAGTCGTCCGAGCCCTTCTTCGCGGTCCGCCCTGTTGCCTTCGAGCCGTGGCCCGAGGCTTTCCCCGAGACCTTGCCGGACACCCGGCTCGTGGACTTCTTCGCGGCACGTCCGGCCGACTCAGCGGTCTCGGATGCGGTGTCCCCCACCTCCTCGGCAGCCCGCCCGGCACTGCCGGCCACCTCCTCGGCGGCCTTCCCGGCTCCCCCACCCACATCTTCGGCGGCTTTGCCGGCTCCCCCACCCACGTCCTCGACCGCCTTCCCGGCTCCCCCACCCACGTCCTTCACGGCTCCGCCCGCGCCCGCCCCGACGTCTTCCACAGCCTTGCCCGCGCCCTGACCCACATCCTCGACCGCTGCGCCCGCACCCTCCCCCAGCTCGCCAACCGCCTTCCCGGCACCGCCGCCCAGGCTCTCCGCCGCGGACCCGACGCCGGAGGTCACCTGCTCCAGGAGCTGAGGGTTGCGGTCGATGGTCGACAGCACCCTGCCGACGATCGCGGCGACGTTGTCGAGCCGGACCTTGAGCAGGGCCTGCGCCTCCACGCCCTTGATGTCGAGTTCCACGCGGCCGAGCGACACGTCGGCGCCGACATTGAGCTTGAGGAGGTCCAGGACCTCCGCCTGGAGGGAGACCCTGGCCTGCAGGTCTTCGACCTGCAGATTGATTTCCTCGACCCTCAGCTGCGGTACGTCCAGGAGAACGTCCGGGTCACCGGACCTGTCAACTGACGAGGGGGCCTCTGCCAGCTCGCCTTCCAGAGGATCCTCACCCTCGTCCTCCCCGGTCCACTCCGCGTCGGCCGGCTCCTCGTCCGCACGCTCGTCATTGTCGGACGGGTATGCATCGCGCTCCTCCTCGTCCGCGCCAGTGTCGTCCCTCATACCGCACCTCAAAGCATTTGCGTGCTTTCCACCGTTTTCACACTAGGGGAGGTGACGGCCTTCCGCGCCCGGAGGCGGGTTGCACCACCGGGCGCCGCGGGATGTACGGACAGTGAACCCACCTCGCGGCCGGACAGCACCGTCTCAGCGACGGCAACGCCGGTGGAGAGAAGTGGACCGTCCCCGCGACCCCCGCATCGGCGCAGCCGTGCTCGACACTGCGCTGAGCGTGCTCGATGAGACGGGCTACAGTCAGCTCGCCATCGAGGAGGTCGCACGCCGTGCCGGAACCACCAAGCCCGCCATCCACCGCCGCTGGCCCGGCCGCCACTTCCTGGTGCTCGCCGCCCTCGCCACCCGGCTCGGCGGAATCGAGACTCCGGACACCGGGTGCACGATCTGCAACCTCAACGAAGGCATCAACGTCTTCATCACAACCTTCGGCCAGACCCATCCGCACGTACGGACCGCTCCTCGCCGACTGCACCGCGGCCCCCCAACCGCGGGACGCGTTCATGTCCTCGCTGTTCGACCCACCGCGCTCGGCCGTGGCCCGGATGCTCGACCGCGCCGTGGCACGCGGAGATCTGCGCCCGGACCTGGACCGCACCCTTGTGCTCGACATGTTCGGATCTCTGGTCCACTACCGCGCCCTGTTCGGCCACGCCCCCACCAGCGACGACGAGGTGGGGCATGCCGTCGAGGCGCTCCTGCGCGGAATCGCCATCGACGACCCGGCACTCGTCGAAAACAGCCGCCAACTCGGAGGCGACCCGCGCATGCACCCCACTCACGTGTAACCCTCATAAACCTCGCGAAGCGATCGGAGAACTCCCACCCGCGTCCCGGGCGGAGCGCGAGACCGACGTGCGCCCACGAGCCTCGGAGCGGGCACGCGTGGATGAGAGCGCTCGATTTTCCTCACGGAAAGGAGCGCTACTGTATGGCGCATGGGTGAGTCACACCCGCACCGCCGGGGCGTCCAAGCACACCGCCTTGACCCTGTGTCTGCACACCCTGCGCAAGGCCATCGCGCCCTGACGAGTTCGTGCATGGTCGGCGACGAGGCGCCGGGGTCTCATGCGCCACCGGCGGAGCCGGAACGTGCGTGCAGCGAGCCTGGCGCCCGGTGATCTGCGAACCCGCGCAGCGTTCCGGCAGCCCGGTCGGCCGAGCTCCGCCGGCGGCGGGCCCCTCCAAAGCTACCGGGGCGCGTCGTCGCTGCCGGCCCCCGCCTCGTACGCCTCGCTGAACGCGGCGAAGGCCCGGGCTCCGTAGATGGTCGCGGGTCCTCCGTTCATCAGGAAGGTGACGCCGATGGCCTCGGCGGCTTCCTGCGGAGTCGCGCCCTGCTGGACAGCGCTGTGGGCATGCGCGGCCATACAGCCATCGCATTGCTTGCTGACGGCTACGGCAAACGCGATCAGTTCCTTGATTTTTGCGTCAAGGGCGCCTGTCTGCAAAGCGGCGTCGTGCAGTTCCCGGTAGCCCCGGTAGACGCCCGGGATGGCGTGGCGCAGCTCCCGGGTGAGCGGGCGTAGCTCTTCCCGGACGGCCCTGCCGTAACTGCTGCTCATGACGTGTTCCGCCTCCGCAGGTCGTGGGTCGTGGGTCGTGGTCGTCCGGCACTTCAGTATGAGCCTGGCGACTCCGTACGACTCGGACGCTCCGCTTCGGCGTGGTTCAGCCGCTGGACGGAGGTGCTCGCGGCTGATGCGCGCACACCGGCTCACGCGTTCGGTCGAACAGGGTGCCCGTCTGCATCTTCGCGTATCCCGGCGACGCCGGGCGGCATCATCACGGGTCCGCGGGAACCTGCCTGTTCGCACGTGTCGAGCTGACCCATGTGGCCGACCCGGCCCTGGGCCGGGTGGGTGATCGCTCGGCCGATCGGGACGTCAACTGCCACCCTGGCCCGCGCACACGTCGCCGCCGCAACCGTCAGCCGCGAATCGCCCGACGAGGGTTCCTTCGAAATCGAGATGACGGACTACGATTTCTTGGCTGTTCACCGACATCGACACCGGTGACGACAGAGTGCTGTACCAGTCCGGCCCGAGGAGCCACCGCCTCACCCAGGCGCACACCGGCCGGGAACGCATGAGTGACACCGCCGCACCACTCACGATCAGCGGCCTCGCCGCTCCCCGGAAGAACGTTCGAGACCAAGCAGCAACTGGACCTGCCCGGACACCCATTCGTGTTCCTCGCCAACGACACCACCGGGCAGCGGGGAACGTCCTGTACCACCGCTACGCGGGCCATCACGGCCTGATCTCGCCCCCACCGAACAGCGGCCCCGCCCCCGCCAGTGCCCGACACCCCCGGTCACGCCGGTCAACGCATGGAAGGAACCACCACATGGCACAGAACGACGCTCCCGGCCCCGACACACCACCCACGGCGGAGGCCCGGCTGAGCCGACTGGAAGCACAGGTGAGGACACTGGCCGAGGCCGTGCGCGCGCTGGCTCGCGGCCTGGAGGCGGTCCCGTCGCAGGACACGCCGCCGGAGGAAACAGCCCGCGGCGCACGGCTCGCCCACGAGATCCTGCTCTCCCAGGGCCTGTAGCGACGCTGTCACGCTGAACGGCGCGGCCGGCACCACCTGTCCGACGAAGAACACCGGCAGTGGTTGTCTCGGCTGCCATGCCGCAAGGTCCGGCCTCGTCCCCGGTCCGGGCCGGTTCGCCACGGCAGTTGTGGACCGGCCAGGTCGGGCCTGCTGCCCCGGGAGACGACGGCGGCCCGCACATCCGGTTCGGCAGCCGCCACAGCACGGCGGTCGCCCCGGTGCCGGCGCCGAAGTAACCGACGACCAGTCGGTCGCGACGACTCCGGCGGAGAACCCCGTCAGGGGTGACCACCAGCCGGGTCGGGGCCGACACCGTCACTGTCTGCAGCGCCCGTCTGTCACCCGACGGCCCGTTTCCCTCCTCGACCTCGACCGGTCCGCGGCCCCCTTCGGAAGCGACTGCAGGAGGAGAACCGGATCAGGACGCGAGCGGAGTCGCCGGCCCGCCGAGTCGTCGGGCAGCGGTGTACCAGGCCCGGGTCAGCGCACCGCGAGCCAGGGCAAGCGCCTGTGCCTGGGTCTGTTCGCCGCCCAACCACAGCGGAGCGCCGACGTGCACCTCCAGACCCGTGCGGCGCAGCGGAGCGCTGAGCAGCCTGGCCAGCACTTCGGCGGGGCCGCCCGAGGCGAGCGCCCGGGCCCCGGCCTGGCCGACTGGCACGACCTGGGCGCCGGTCGACCGCGCGAGACGGAACACGCCCGGGTGGAAGGGGCGGGGCGGGGCCTCTTGGACGCCTCCGCGGTGCGGAAGCCCACCTTCCGGGTAGAGCAGCACAGGCCGGCCGGCGGCCAGTGCGGCCTGGGCGTCCCGCAGTGCCTGCGTGGCCCGCCGGTCGTGGCGGTGCACCGGGATGTGTCCCTCTCTGGTGAGGGCACGGCCCAGCAGGGGAATTCGCCACAACCCGGCGGCCGCCAGGGCGACGGGGTCGGGGTCGGTGTCCAGACGGCGCAGCGCGGCAAGGATGATCGCGGGATCGCTGAGGGAGGTGTGGTTGGCGATGATGATGCTGCCCGCCGCCGGCGCGGCACCGGCATCCGAGGTGATGTTCAAACGGCCGAAGACGGGCACCACGACGCCTGCGATACGGCTGAGCACGACACCCCCTCAGCTTGGCTGACGATCAGCGGTGCACCTCGTCGACGACGCGAACGTTTCGTGTGCACTTTATGCCGTGTTCGGCTTTATCCCACTATTGCCGCACTGGGGCCATGGTCGAGCGGAGCACCGCCAACGCCTACGGCACGGCACGGCACGGCACCGACGATCCACTCGGCGAGTCCTGACAGCCCCCCGTACGGCTACCGACTCGCAGGGGTGACCTCGTGGAGGCTGACGTTTCGTCACCCCTGCGGTATGCCGTCTTCACAAGGTGAGCGCCCGTTGCACGGCGGCCAGGTCGGCGGACGGCAGCCGCCGGATATCGGCCATTGGTCGTACGCGCTTCATGAGCAGCTCACATGTTCTTCGGCCGGCACTGTGACGATCGGGCGAGAGGCCCCCTCCATCACCTGGGACGAGCCCCGCACGAGTCTGCCAGGAGGCACGACCAGCCATGACGACTCCATCCATCGCAAAGGCCGACGCCGCATACGTCACCGCTGTCGCCGATTCGACCGCCGAGATACGGGCCGCGCAGCGGCTCCGCCACCAAGTCTTCGGCACGGAGATGGGCGCGACTCTCGACTCCCCCGTGGCACACCACGACGTGGATGCCTTCGACGACTTCGCGGACCACCTGATCGTCACGGACACCTCGACGGGTGACGTGGTGGGAACGTACCGTCTTCTGCTGCCGGGCAGGGTGAAGCACTCGTATTCGGACACGGAGTTCGACCTGAGCGCGCTTGACGGTATCCGCCCGTCGCTGATCGAGGCCGGACGTTCGTGTGTGCACCCCGGTCACCGCACCGGGGCCGTGGTCAACCTGATGTGGTCGGCGCTCGCCCGCTATGTGCTGCTCTCGGGGCACCGCTACCTCGCGGGCTGTGCTTCGGTGCCGCTGGCCGACGGCGGACGGACGGCCGCGAACGCGTGGTCGCTGTGTGCGGCCCGGCACACCCCACCGCCGGGCCTTGCGGTGTTCCCCCGGCGCCCCTGGGAACCCGGAACACAGGCCACCGTTGGCACAGCCCCAGCCGGCTACGCACAGCTCCCGCCGCTGTTCCGCGGCTATCTGCGGCTCGGTGCCTGGGTGTGCGGCCCGCCCGCCCATGACCCGCAGTTCGGCGTCGCGGTCTTCTTCGTCATCCTCGACATGGAAGAGCTCGACGACCGGTATCGCCGCTACTTCCTCGGGCAGTCGCAGTGAGCCCCTGGGCCGTCTCCTCGCCCTGCACGGCGGAGTGCGCCAGCCACCGCCTGCCGCCGGTCACGGCTGCGGTGCGGGCGCGTCGGTACGTGGCCCTGACCACCGCGCTGGCCCATGGGGTGGCGACAGGGCCGAGGTTGGTACGACGTGAGGTCCTGCGAGCCCGCGCCCGTGGGGTGATACGCGCTCTCGGACTGGAGCTGGAGACCTCGACAACCGCGCTCACCCGACCACGCCGCCCCGGCGAGCCCGGATCGCTGATCGTGTCGGACCACATCTCCTGGCTCGACGCCCTCGCGCTGTTCGCGGTGGAACCGGCAACCACGCTCGCCAAACGGGAGGTGGCCCAGTGGCCGCTGTTCGGGACACTGGCCCGGCAGGCGGGCGTGCGCTTCATCGACCGGGACCGGCTGCGCACCCTCCCCGGCACCGTGGCGCAGGTCACGGCCACTTTGCGCGACGGCCGTTCGGTCGTGGTCTTCCCGCAGGGCACAACCTGGTGCACCGAGTCCGGAAGCGGCTTCAGACGTGCGATGTTCCAGGCAGCGATCTACGCTGATGCCCCCGTCCGGCCGGTGACGGTCAGCTACCGGCAGCGCGGCATGCCCAGCACAGTGGCGGCGTTCCTCGGCGACGACTCGTTCGGCTCCTCCCTCCACCGAGTGATCAGTGCCCGGGAGCTCAGAGTGAGCGTCATGGCCCACCCTGAACTGCGCCCTTTGCCGGACAGACGGAGGCTCGCCGTCAGCGCCCATGCGGCGATCCGTGGCACGGAAGCGCCCGCGCACGTCTGAACCGCTCAAGGGCTTCACCGGCCGCATGCGGGCCGCATGGGCTCGCCGGAGTCCGGGGTCGCGACACTGGATGCCTTGCTGATCAGGCCGTCCGGAAGGTGGTCTGGTCAGTCTTCGCGGATGCTGAGCAGGTCGCCGGGCTGGCAGTCCAGTTCGCGGCAGATCGCGGTGAGGGTGGAGAAGCGGATCGCCTTCGCCCGGTCGTTCTTGAGAATGGAGAGGTTGACCACCGTCACCCCTACCCTGGCGGCGAGTTCGGACAGGGTCATACCGCGCTCGGCCAGCAGGGTACCGCTGACCAGTATCTCCGTGGTGAGCGCCGGCAGTACCGGGGCGAGGACGGCCTGCACCAGCACCGCGATCCCTACTCGCAGGGCGACTCACAGACGGTGTTCGTCCAACAAACGCATCAGGTTTCGTTTCCGCTTCTGGGACGTGCGCAGGCCGGCAGCGTATGCGGTGAACTCCTCGGGGGTTCCAAGGCGGCGGTGGCAGTCGCGGATGCTCAGCAGCAGGCTGACGACCTGCTCGTAGACCGCATTTCCGGTCTGGCCGGTCAGCGGTTCGATCAGCCGCAGGTAGACGCCGAGCGCGTCGGATGGGCGGCCCGCACGGACTCGGTCGGCGAGGACGAGCCATTGCCGGTCGTCGGCGCCGCCCTCGGTGGCGGCCTGCCAGGCGGCGTCGACATCCCCGTCGTCGAGCAGGGCGTCGACCAAGGTGCGGTTGCCGTACCGGCCCTCCTGCTCTGCCTCCGCATCGGTGCGCAGCAGCGCCAGTGCGCTCTCACGCTCGGCCGGCCAGCGGTCCGTCGCCCGGGCGGCGGACCGTAGTTGCTGGTACGCGAACAGGGTGCGGCGGGCACCGAAGTGGTCGCGACGCAGGGCGACGGCGTCGGCGAGCCGACCCGCTTGTGCGTAGCGCTCGCAGAGGTAGTCGACAAGCGCAGTGTCGACATCGGAGAGTTCGCGGACATCCTGGATGCCGCGTTCCGCCCAGTTCAGGGCCTCGCCACTGCGCCGGGCAGCGTCCAGTTCCCGGGCGATGACCAGATGAGTGTTGCCGTTCGGTGCGAGGTCGGCCGCGTGCACGGCGATCAGTGCGTCGACATCGCCTGCGGCCTTGGTCACGCGCTTCAGCAGGTACTTCTCCGCCCAGCCGCGGCGGTTGCCCCGCCACGCCTCGACCGACAGCTTCCGCAGGACGGCCATCCCCTCTTCGCCGAGGACGTCCTCGTAGTCGAGCGGATCGATGTCGGTGAGGCCCGCGTCGAAGTCGCCGAGCGCGTGACCGGTCAGCCAGCGTGCGAGCTCCTCCGGATCGGGACGTGCGGCACGGCAGGCGTCGAGGTGCGCCGCGGCGAGATCGGTGGCCACCTGTCCCAGTCGGCCGTCGGAGTCGTCGACGCTCTCTGCGGCCTCGGCCAGCAGCCGCATCGCCTCCCGCGCCAGGGCGACAGCCTGGTCGGCCCGGCCCGAGGAGGTCAGCCCGCCGATGGCGGACACCGCCTGCCCCGCCTGATCCGCGTAGGCGCGGGCGTCGGAGTAATCGACGTATCCGTACTGCGCGAACGGGCCGATATCCAGCAGTTCACGGATGCGGGCCCGGACCGAGGCAAGGTCCCCGCGCTCGCTCGCGGCCCGCAGTTCCAGGCGCCGCCGCCACTGCCGGTCCTCACCGCTCAGTTCCCGCACCAGAGCGAGCAACTCGTCCCTGGACAGCGCCGACAGCCACGTGTCGAGATCTTGTACACGGTCCCGGCCAGCCTGCCGCTGCCGCGGCAGGCTCTCCTCCTGCTGGAGTACGGTCAGGCCGAGGGCAACCAAGTGCTTGCAGAAGTTGCCCTCCAGGCCGAACGGACAGTCACACTCGCCGGAAAGCCCGTCGGGCCCCTCCAGCGTCAGCTCGGCCTCGTAGCGCTCCGTGCCGCGGACGCTGGCGGTGATCCAGCCGTCACCGACCTCGACACCCGACACCGCGTCCAGATAGCCGAGCCCCCGCTCGAAGGACCTTGCGCCGGCCAGCGCTTCGAGGTCCGCTTCCGCGAAGCCGCACATAAGCCCGTTCCCCTTGACGTGGTTGCGCATCTGCCGCTACGTCAATCTTGCCCGGACCCACGGTACGCGGTCGACAGCGTGATCACGGCAGACGGCCCCCGCCGCGGGCACCGGCCTGAGCCCCAACCTGTGGCACCACCAGGGCGACGGCCCTCAGGGCCGTGGCGCGGTCGCGCGAGGAGCGGTCCGCGAACCGGCCGCCGAAGCGGACGGGACGACGACAGCACTGCCCGAACCGCCATTGCGCGTCTCGTAGACATGGTGTCGGTCACTGACCGGGAGTCACTCGGGCACGGTGCGGGCCCCGGGGGGCCCGCATCTGTTGTGTGAGGCTGCTCGGATCAGTCCCGGTAGTCGGGGGCGACGCGCTCGACGAGCCGCAGCAGTGCCGACCAGGCAAGGTCGTAGGCCTTCTCGTCCTGGAGGTCGGAGCTGTCGTCCTCACCGGCAAGCTGGCGCGCTGTGAGAGCGCAGATGTCGGGCGGGGGTGTGACGAGCTTGCCTCCGCCTGCCGCGGCAGCCGTCTGGATCTCGCACGCCTTGTCCAGGTAGTACATGCGCAGGAAGGCCTGGGCCGGGGTTTCGCCGACGGCCAGCAGGCCGTGGTTGCGCAGGATCATGGCCGGGTGGTCGGCGAGGTCGGCGACCAGGCGCTGCTGTTCGGCGAGGTTGAGGGCGACGCCCTCGTAGTCGTGGTATCCGAGCCTGCCGTAGAACTCCATGGAGATCTGGTTCAGCGGGAGCAAGCCGTGCCCTTGGGCTGCGACAGCGCATCCGGCCTTGGTGTGGGTGTGCAGGACGCAGTGAGCGTCGGGCCGGGCAGCATGGACGGCGCTGTGGATGACGAAACCGGCGGGGTTGACCGGATGAGGGGTTTCCTCGACGGGGTGGCCGGCCAGGTTGATCTTGACGAGGTTCGATGCGGTGATCTCCTCGAAGAGCAGCCCGTAGGGGTTGATCAAAAAGTGCTGCTCCGGCCCGGGAACCCGGGCGGAGATATGCGTGAAGATCAGATCGGTCATCCTGAAGTGCGCCACCAGGCGGTAGACCGCGGCGAGTTCACGGCGCAGCCGCGATTCCTCGTCGGAGACGGCCTTGGCGGCCCGGTCGGGGCCGAACGTCTGCTCGGTCACAGGGTGCCTCCTTCGGCGGCTGGGGTGACGACGGGGGTGAGGGGCCTGCCGGTGCGGTACCAGGCGATGACGTTCTCGGCCGGACGCTCGACGTAGGTGCGCCGCGAGGCATCGGACAGGAAAGCGCTGTGCGGCGAGAGCAGCAGGCGCGGGTGGGTGCGCAGGGGGTCGTCCGGGGCCGGGGGTTCGGTGGGCAGGACGTCCAGCGCTGCCCCGGCCAGGTGTCCGGCGTCGAGGGAGGCCAGCAGCGCGGTGTGGTCGATCAGGCCACCGCGTGCGACGTTGACCAGGAAGCTTCCGGCCGGCATACGTTCGAGCTCCGCGCGGCCGATGAGGTTCCGGGTGCTGTCGTCGAGCGGGGCGTGCAGGGAGAGCACATCGCTGCCGGCCAACAAGGTGTCCAGATCGGTGCGGTGCACCGTGGCCGGCACCTGGGCAGGGCGGCACACCGGGTCGTAGGCGGCTACGCGGCCGAAGACCGGAGCGGCCAGTTCGGCGAGGCGGGTGGCGATGCGGCCCATGCCCACCAGGCCGAGCGTCAGTTCGCCGGTCCGGCGGGGCAGCAGGGGCAGGTCGGTGGTCCAGCCACCGCGGCGCACCACGGCGTCGCCTTGGTGGAGTTGGCGCACCAGCGACAGGGCTGATGCCAGCGCGTGGACGGCGACTTCCTCGGTGGCCGCGCCGGGCAGGTTGCACACCCACAGGCCGCGGGCGCGTGCCGCCTCGACATCGACCATGTCGTATCCGGCCGAGCACGTGGCCAGTATCCGCAGCTTCGGAAGCCGGTCCATCAGGTCGGCGTCGACACGGGCGTAGCCGACGAGGAGGGCCACCGCGTGCGAGGCTGCTTCGACAATGGCGTCAGGGCTCGGGCTGTCGGCGATCCGCACCTCGAATCCCGCGCGGGTCAGCTTGGTCACCCCGGGGCCGGGGTCCAAGTCGTCGAGGTCGGTGAAGACGGCCAGCGGGCCGGTCATACAGGCTCCTTCGGAGAGTGGAGGATGAACAGCCGCGGAAGCCGGCTGATCGGCGTCAGATCGCGGTGGTCGCCGGTACGGCGGTGGGGGCTGCTTCGGTGCCCACTGCCTCGCCTGTCAGTCGGCTGCGCCATGCCTCGGCGACCACTTCCTCCGTCGGCTTGGTGACGAGGCTGACGCCCACGTAGGCCACGAGCCCGGCGAGCAGACCGTAGTAGATCGGCTCGTCGGCGAGGAGCCCGTTGACCACCATCAAGACGATCACTGTGCCGCCGCCCACGACCATCGAGGCCAGAGCGCCCTGGAGGTTTCCGCGCCGCCAGACGAGGCCGCCGAGGATGGGGATCAGCAGACCGCCCACGAGCAGGTCGTACGCCACGGTGAGGGCTGCGACGACATCACCGAGTACGGCGGCGATGGCCATGGACACCAGCCCGAGAACCGCGATGGCGAGCCGGTTGGACCTGACCTCGTCGCGTTCGTCCCTGTCACCGGCTGCCCCGGGTGTCCCGGCCCCGCGGCGGCCGAGGCGGCGCAGCCGGGCCCAGATGTCGTTGTTGGCCACGGTGGCGGAGGCGATCAGGGCGCCACTGGCGGTTGACATCATCGCGGAGAGCGCAGCGGCCAGGACCAGTCCCTTGACTCCGGCGGGCAGGGCGTCCTTGACGATGGCGGCGAACGCCTGGTCGGCGTCGGCCAGCTTCGGGTAGAGCGTCCTGGCGGCCATGCCGACGACAGCGCCGGCCAAAGCGTAGACGAGGCAGTAGGCGCCTGCGGCAGTACCGCCCCAGGCGGCGACCTTGTCACTGCGGGCGGTGAAGACCCGCTGCCAGATGTCCTGCCCGATGAGCATGCCGAAGGTGTAGATCAGCACGTAGGTGAAGATCGTCTGCCCGCCTATGGAGGTCGGGGAGAAATAGCCGTGCGGCAGTTGATCGGCCATTGCGGAGAAGCCTCCGGCCTTGACCACCGCGATGGGCAGCAGCAGGAGGAGCACCCCCACGCTCTGGACCACGAACTGCACCATGTCTGTGAGAGTGATGGACCACATGCCGCCGAGCACCGAGTAGCCGACGACGATCGTGCCGCCGATGACGACCGCGGCCCAGCGCGGTACGTCGAACAGCACGTCGAAGACGCTGGCGTAGGCGATCGTCGAGGTCACGACGAGCATGAGCGTGTACATCCACATCACAACGCCGGAGATGACGCTCGCGGCATCGCCATAGCGCAGGGACAGCATCTCGGCGACGGTGTATACGCGCAGCCGGGCGATCCGGGCGGAGAAGAAGATACTCAGTGCCAGCAGCCCCAACCCGATGGCGAAGACCATGGCGGCGCCGGAGATCCCGTAGCTGTAGCCCAGCCCCACACCGCCGACCGTGGAGGCCCCGCCGAGCACGATGGCGGCCATCGTGCCGGTGTACATGAGCGGTCCCAGCCGCCGCCCGGCGACCAGGAACTCACTCTTGGAGGCGGCGCGCTTCTTGCCCCACCAGCCGGCGCCGACGAGGCCCAGCAAATATCCGATCATGACGAGGTGGTCGACGGCCATCAGGTCCTCCGATTCGCGTCGGCCCACACCTGAGCCGACGCCGAGTGGCTGCTGTGAAGGGGGCCAGCGGGCTGCGCGCCATGCCGCCGGCGGCGGTGCGGATGCGGCAGTGCTGACGAAGAGGGGTGCCAGGGTCGGGGGTGGTGCCCTGTTGGTCGGAGAACCTACTCACGGTCCGCACTGGCACAGAAGTGCGGGATTCATCCAAGATGAAGTGCCCCGTTGTACGAATCCCGCAGTTCTGTTCGACCTGCCGGGGTGGGAGGATCACTCCACATGAGCGAGACCGACCAGCCGTCCGTCCCCCTCAGTACGCTGCTCGCCAACCCCTCACTGGGCCTGAGCCAGGTCGCCGGGCCGGACGAGGACCGCCTCATCAGCACGGTCGGCACCACCGAGGTCGAGGACCCCGCGCCCTACGTCGTCGGAGGCGAACTCCTCCTCACCGCCGGAGTGCGGCTCCCGCGCGAGGCCCACGGCATCGACACCTACGTGAGCCGCGTCGTCGCCGCCGGGGTGGCCGCCCTCGGTTTCGGGGTGGCCCCCGTGCACCTGGAGATTCCCGCTGAGCTCGTCACCGCCTGCGACCGCTACGGGCTGCCGCTGCTGCGCCTGCCACCCCACACCCCATTCGTGGCCGTCGGGCAGGCCACGTACGCGGCCATAGCCGAGGTCCGCAACAGAGAACTTCGAAGGATCTCCAAAGCACAGTCGGCTCTCGCTTCCGCCGCCGCACGCGCTGACGCGCTTCAAGCCGTACTGCAGCAGCTCAGCGCCCATGTCGAGGCATGGTCGGTGCTCTTCGACGGCCAGGGCAACGAACTCCTCAGCGCGGGCCGCCGCCCTGTGGCCCCCGGCCCCCAGCTCGCCCGCGACCTCGCCGTGCGCACCGTGGCCCGCGCCACGCGGAGCCATCCGAAGGACAGGCCACCGCCCCCGACGGCAGCGGCTCACCACCACGAAGGCCTCCATCTGACCGTGCACACCCTGCCCGGCATGGACGGCGCGACAGCTCCACTCGCCCTCGGCCAGATCGCCGACACCGCCCCGACTCTGGCCGACCGCCAGGTGACCAGCATGGCGACCGTCCTGCTGTCCCTGCTCACGAGCCCCAGCCACGCCCTCGGCACCGACACCCGCAGCGTCGGCGCGCTGGTACAGCTGATGCTCGGGGCCACCCCTGCCGAGGTGGCGCCCGCGCTCGTGGCTGCCGTAGACCCCGCAGGCGACCACTGGATCGTCGTCCACGGCCGCCACGTCCCACCGCAGTCCACCACCACGCCCCCCTCCGGCGAAGTCGCGGCCCGACTGGCCGCGCTGGCCACCGCGCTCGGCACGCCCTATCTGCACATCGACGGCAGCAGCCTGCGAGCGCTGATCCCCGCCGTACCCGGCACCCGCCCGACCGCTCCCCCGCAGGCCGCCGCCCTGGGGTGGACCCTCGGCTTCAGCGCAGCCGTACCCGTGACCGAACTGGCCGGCGCCGATACTCAGGCCGAGCGCGCACTGGAGCGGGCCCTCGCCCGTGAGGCGCCAGCAGTCGTCCACCAAACCGATGCGCACACTCTGCACGCCCTGGTCGCCCCCGTCGAGGCGCGGGAACTCGCCCGTGCCAGGTTCGCCCCGCTCTCCCAGACGTCAACACCCGGTGCCGGTGCACTCCTGGTGACCTTGCGCACCTGGCTGGCGTTCCACGGCACCTGGGACCGCACAGCTGCCGCCTTGGACATCCATCGCAACACCGTGCGCCACCGGCTGGCACGGGTCGCCGAACTCCTCGATGTCGATCTCCGGGACCCGGACACCCGCATGGAGCTGTGGTTCGCTCTCCAGTGGCTGCCCGACGACGCGTTCTGAGTGGGGCCTGCAGCTTGGCGTTGGGTGGGGCGGCCTTGGAGTGCACCATCCCTACTCGGCCCCGTCCGCCTCGGGGCGGCTTTCGATCTCCTGCATCGTGATCTGCAGGTGGTATTCCATCGCCGCGACCGCTTGCGCCGGATCTCCGGTCAGCACGGCGTCGAGCAGTTCCTCGTGTTCGGTGGCGGAGCGGGCGGGATCGGCCCCGGTTGCGAGGTAGCGCCGGTGGCTCTCCTCCCGGCTTTCGGCGAGTGAGCGTTCCAGAGCGTCCAGGATCTGCGTCAGGCTGGTGTTGCCCGCAGCTGCCACCAGCGCCTGATGGAAGGCGACGTCCGTGCGTATTCGGGTGGGCATGTCGAGCGGGTTGGCGCGCTGCTGGGCGATCGCCTCGCGGGCTCGGGCGATGTGCGGCCGGGTCTGCGGCTCCTCCGGGCCCGCGATGCGCTGCGCGGCAAGTCGAGCGGCGTGCACCTCGAGCGCCTTGCGGACCTCGGTGAACTCCATGAGTGCGCGCTTGTCGCGCAGGACCGCGAACGCGACGAACTTCTCCACCGGCAAAGCGTTCGGTGAGGCGACGACGGCCGGCTTGCCCTGGCGCCGCTGCACCAGACCCCGTGCCTCAAGAGTCTTCATCGCCTCCCTGAGAACCACCCGGCTCACCCCGAACCGTGCGGCGAGCTCGCCCTCCGGAGGGAGTTGACTCCCTGGCTCGACATCCGGGCCGACGCACAGTTCCTCGATGAACTCCACGACCTGCGTGGTCAGCGACCGTGGCTGGGCGCGCATCGCACTGCGTCCTGCCGGCTGCTGCGCGGACTCCCCCTCCGCCGTGTCTCTCAATGCGTTCGCCCCTTAGTCGAAATCGGCCTTCGCACCTGAGCTTACTGAGCAGCAGTTTGCTGAGCGGCAGCCTGCTGAGCGGCTTGCGCGGCCCGGTGCCGGCCCGGTGCCGCCCCCGTGCGGTGCGGACCGGTGCCGATCGTATGCGTCCGGTCGTACACGTTCGTTCGAAAGTGTTGACCACGTAGCAGCTTATATTACAAGCTACGTCCGTTCGGCGGCCCGCTCGAGGACCCGCCGATGTCCGCACGCAAGTCCGCGACGAGGGGCGCAGGTGAACAGCACCGACCAGCAGATATGTATGGGCGCCTGGGACGGCCCGGGCGTCGGACCCGGTGCCGTGGCGCCGCCCATCTATCAGACGAGCCTCTTCACCAAGCCGTCCTTCGAGGAGTTCGTACGGCAGCAGGCCGCCGAACACGAGAACTTCGTCTACAGCCGGGGCACCAACCCGACGGTCGCCTTCCTCGAGGAGCGTCTCGCGCTGCTCGAGGGCGGCGAGGCCGCGAAGTGCTTCGCCTCCGGCATGGGTGCGATCGGTGCGGTCTTCGCCGGTCTGCTGCGCGGCGGCGATCACGTGCTCTTCGTCAACACCGTCTACGGCCCGACGATCGAACTCGCGCAGCACCTCGAGCGCTTCGGGGTCGAGCACACGGCCCTCGCCGACCCGACCGCCGCCGACGTCGAGGACCACATCCGGGAGAACACGGCACTCATCTATGTCGAGAGCCCGGGCACCATGCTGATGAAGGTCGTGGACGTACCGGCGCTGACGACGGTCGCACGGCGCCACGGTGTGCGCACGGTGATGGACAACACCTGGTCCACACCGCTCTTCCAGAAGCCGCTCGCGGCAGGCGTGGACCTCGTCGTCCACTCCCTGACCAAGTACATCGGCGGGCACAGCGATGTCATCGGCGGCGCGGTGATCGGCTCCCAGGACACCATCCGGGAGCTCTTCTACCAGGGCCACCAACTGTTCGGCGCCGTCATGTCCGCCATGGAGGCGTCCCTCGTGCTGCGCGGACTGCGGACCCTCCCGGTGCGGATGGAGCAGCACCAGCGCAACGCGCTCAGCGTCATCGACCATCTGCGCGCGCACCCCGAGGTCACCGCTGTCCACCACCCGCACGTCGACCACGACCCGGACGAGGCTGTGATCACCTCCCAGTTCAGCGGCTTCTCCGGACTCCTCAGCTTCGAGCTGCGGGAGGGCACCTTCACTCGGGTAGCCCGGTTCATCGACGCCCTGAGCCTCTTTCGGATCGGCCCGAGCTGGGGCGGCTACGAGAGTCTCGTGACGTCACCGATGCGCGCCACCGACGCCCCGGCCCCAGGGCTCGGCGGCCTGATCCGGCTCTCCGTGGGACTTGAGGGCGCGCAGAGCCAGATCGAGGACCTCGACCGGGCTTTCGCGTCACTCGCCCGCTGACGGCTTCCGCGGCCGTCACTACTCTTGCCTGAGAGGAAACTATGGAGTTTCAGCAGGACACAGCGTCGTCCGAGCAAGCTGAGAAGCGTGCGCGCCCCCGACCGCGGCTCACCGTGGCGCTCATTCCGGTGGTCATCACCCTGGCGATCTTCGTCGGCGGTATCGGCATTCTGGAATTCCCCGCGGAGCTGATGCTCATATTCGCGGCCATCGTCTTCACGGTCTTCGCCGCCCTCCACGGCGTCAGTCTGGACCAGGTCCTCACGGACATGGGCGAGAAGATCAAGCGAGCCCTGCCGGGCATCCTCATCCTGCTGAGCATTGGGATGCTGATCGGTACCTGGATGATCGCCGGCACCGTCCCGCTCATGGTCAACTACGGCCTCGAACTCATCAACCCGTCGTACCTCTACGTCCTGTCCTTCGTCGTCACAGCCATTGTCGCCACGTTCACCGGGACGTCCTGGGGCTCAGCCGGCACGATCGGCGTCGCCCTGATCAGCGTCGCCGCCACGATGGACATCTCGCTGGCGATCACCGCCGGGGCCGTGGTCTCGGGTGCGTACTTCGGCGACAAGCTCTCACCGCTCTCCGACACCACGAACATGAGCTCCCTGGCGGCCGGCGCCAACATCTACGAGCACATCCGCCACATGCTCTACACGGCGGTGCCGTCATCGGTCGTCGCGATCGTGGTCTTCCTGCTTGCCGGACTGTCGATCGACGCCGGGTCGGTCGACCTCGACGTCATCAACCGCACCACCACCGAGGTGCAGAGACTTTTCGTCCTCAACCCTGTGCTGCTCCTGCCGCCCGCAGTGGTCCTCATCGGCTCGATCATGCGCAAACCCCCGCTGATCGTGCTCTTCGTGTCCTCCATGACCGCTCTCGTACTCGCCGTACTTGTCCAGGGCTTCAGCATCGCCGACACGTTCAATGCCGCCGTCTCCGGCTTCACCACCGACATGCTGCCCGGCGATGTCTCGGCCCCGGTCACCGAGCTGCTCAACCGAGGCGGCCTGACCTCGATGTACAACTCGGCGTTCTTCGTCTTCTGCGCGTTCTTCTTCGCCGCGGCACTGGAGAACTCCGGCGTACTCCGCCTCCTGCTCAGCAAGCTGATCGACAAGCTGCGCTCCACCGGCAGCCTTGTGACGGCCACACTGCTCTCCGGCTTCACGGTCATCAACGGCACGTCGAACGCCCTCGTCACCTACTTCCTCATCAACGACCTCTACGGCGAGGCCTTCAAGAAGCGGAACCTGCACCCGACCAACCTTTCGCGGAGCATGGAGGATTCGGTCACCATCACCGAGGTGCTGGTGCCCTGGACCGTCTCCGGCGCCTTCTTCGCATCGACGCTGGGCGTGGCGAACTTCGGCTTCCTGCCGTGGGCCGTCTTCTGCTGGAGCGGCATCGTCTTCTCCGCACTGCTGGCCTATCTCTCGCCCCTCACTCACGACTTCGGCATCCGCCGCCGGACCCCGGAGCCCGAGGCGGAACCGGCGAAGGCCTGACGTGCGCGAAGAGGCGGCGTGCCGCAGGCCGGCCCGTTGCGACGGGTGCCCCGGAGCAAGCCGGTGCTTCCGGACAGAGGTCGAGGCAGTCCGGTTCAGCTGTCGAGCGTGGTACATCGATCCGATGCTGCGAGCCCCGGGGAGCCGGGAGCCAGTGGTGGTGCCGGGTTGCTCAGGGCAGGATCGAGTCGACGTAGCCGCCGTCGACCCGCAGGGCACCGCCGGTGGTCGCAGACGCATAGGGCGAGGCGAGATAGACAACCATGTGGGCGATCTCCTCGGGCTCGATGAGGCGCTGGATCAGGGACTGCGGGCGATGCTTGATCATGAACTCGCGCTGGGCCTCGTCCCAGGGCGACTCATCGCCGACCAGCTCACGTACGAAGTCCTCGACGCCGCCGGTGTGCGTCGGGCCGGCGATGACGGAGTTGACGGTCACTCCCGTGCCGGCCGCCTCCTTGGCGAAGCCTCGGCTGACGGCGAGCAGTGAGGTCTTGGTCATTCCGTAATGGATCATCTCGGCGGGAACGGCCACGGCCGAGTCGCTGGCGAGGTTGAGGACACGGCCCCAACCCCGTTCCGTCATGCCGGGCAGACAGGCGCGGATGAGCCGGACAGCGGACAGGACGTTCACCTCGAAGTAGTGGCGCCACTCGGCGTCGTCGATCTCCAGCGGGGCGGCGGAGCCGAAGATGCCGAGGTTGTTGACGAGAATGTCGACCGTGGGGACGGCCTGCAGTACCGCCGCAGCGCCCTCCTCGGTCGCCAGGTCGCCCACGGCGGCGATGACGTCGTCGCTGCCGGAGTCGGCACGCACCCGGTCCACCGCGGCCATGACGCGCTCGGCGCCCCGGCCGTTGACGGCGACCCGGGCTCCGGCGCGAGCGAGGCCGACGGCGATGGCGTATCCGATGCCCTGGGTGGAGCCGGTGACCAGGGCGGTGCGGCCGGAAAGGTCGATCTGCACGATGGTGCCTCCTCGTCGAAGGTGTGCGGCTGTGGACCGAGCCGATGCAGCTCGATGCCGTGGTACGTCCGTCCATGCCGGTGGCCGGCCGGCGCACGGAGCGCCCGCCCCCGTGACACGGGGGACGAGGCGGGCGCTCGGGCGCTCGGGGCCGGTTGAGGGTGTCGGGGTCAGGGGCGGGGCCAGTTGAGGGTGTCGGGATTCGGGCCGGTGCGCAGCTCGCGGTCCACTCCCGCGATGGCGGACATATCGGCGTCGCTCAGTTCGAAGCCGAAGAGGTCGAGGTTCTGCCGGATGCGTTCAGGGGTGACGGACTTGGGGATCACGATGTTGCCGCTCTGCAGGTGCCAGCGCAGCACAACCTGAGCCGGGGACACGCCGTGCGTTCCAGCGATCTTCACGATCGGCTCGTCCTCGAGGACCGCGCCCTGGGCCAGCGGGCTCCACGCCTCGGTGGCGACGCCGTGCTCGGCGTGGAAGGCGCGCAGCTCGCTCTGCTGGAACGCGGGGTGCAGCTCGATCTGGTTGACGGCCGGGGTGACGCCCGTGTTCTCCTGCAGCCGCTGCAGGTCGGCGACTCGGAAGTTCGAGACACCGATGGCCCGGGTGCGCCCGCTCGCCAGGATCTCCTCCAGCACCGTGTAGGTCTCCACGTACAGATCACGGGCCGGGGTTGGCCAGTGGATCAGGTAGAGGTCGACGTAGTCGAGGCCCAGCTTCTCCAGGGAGGAGTCGAACGCGGCCAGGGCCCTGTCCCTGCCTTGATCGTCGTTCCACAGCTTGGTCGTGATGAAGAGGTCCTCGCGGGGGATGCCGGAGGAGTTGAGGGCCTTGCCGACGCCACGCTCGTTGCCGTAGACCGCTGCGGTGTCGATGCTGCGGTAACCGGCCTCGAGGGCGCCGGCGACGGCAGCGGTGGTCTCCTCGTCGGGGATCTGGAAGACGCCGAAGCCGAGCTGCGGCATGACGACGCCATTGTTGAGGGTCACGCTGGGGATGGCAGTCATGGGGGACCTTTCGGTGGTGCTGTCGGTGTTCTTATGTACCGGTCGGCAGGGACTAGGCGTTATGCGCACGGAGGTTGCTGCCGGTGATCACCGGGCAGGCGATCTTCCAAGGGGTGTAGTCGCGCAAGGGGTGTAGTCGCGGCGGTCAGGAGCGGACGACGCTCGCCGCGTCCGCAACGGCGCCGGGGTCGGCGGCCGGGCGGGCGGTGGGGGCGCGGACGAGGTCCGCGGCATCGAGGAGATCTTGGGCGGTGGGTGTTGTCGCTCCGCGGCCCGGGTGCAGTTCCAGCAGTCGCGAAACGACGGCCAGCACCAGCGCTGCGGCGGCCAGAGCGGCGCCGACGGCGTTGGGTGCGGTGTAACCGAACCCTGCGGAGATCACCATGCCACCGAGCCAGGCGGACAGCGCGTTGCCCAGGTTGAAGGCGCCGATGTTGGCCGCCGAGGCCAGCGTGGGTGCGCCGTGTGCGTGGTCCAGGACCCGTTTCTGCAGCGGCGGGACGGTGGCGAAGCCCAGCGCGCCGATGAGGAATACGGCCGCGATGGCCGCCACCTTCACGGAGGCCAGGAAGGTGAAAGCCAGCAGGACGAGCGCCAGGCCGCCCAACGCGGTGTAGAGCATCGGCATCAGCTTGCGGTCGGCGAACCGGCCGCCGATGAGATTGCCCGCCACCATGCCGGTCCCGAAGACCACCATCAGCCAGGTGACGGAGGACTCGGCGAACCCGCCGACCTCGGTCATCATCGGCGCGATGTAGGTGATCGCGGCGAACACGCCGCCGAAGCCGAGGACCGTCATGGCCATGGCCAGCACGACCTGGACGCTCTTGAAGGCGGCTACCTCGTGCCGCAGCCGCACGCCCTCCGGCTTGGGCATGTCGGGGACGAGCTTGGCGACGCCTGCCAGGCCGAGCACGCCGAGCGCGGCGACGAGGACGAAGGTCACCCGCCAGCCGGCGCTCTGGCCCACGAATGTACCCAGGGGCACGCCGACCACGTTGGCCACGGTCAGGCCGGTGAACATCAGGGAGATGGCGCCGGCCTTCTTCTGGGGCGCCACCAGCTCGGCGGCAACGACGGAGCCGATACCGAAGAAGGCGCCGTGAGCCAGCGAGGCCACCACCCGGCCGATCAGCATGACGGCGAAGACCGGTGCGGCGGCAGAGATGAGGTTGCCGAGGATGAACAGGCCCATGAGCAGCAGGAGCATGTTCTTCCGGGAGATCTTGGTGCCCAGGACGGTCATGATCGGCGCGCCGATCATGACACCGAGGGCGTAACCGGTGACCAGGAGGCCGGCCGTCGGAACCGATACCCCGAGATCCGCGCCGACCTGGGGCAGCAGCCCCATGATCACGAATTCCGTGGTGCCGATTCCGAAGGCGCCTATGGCCAGGGCCAGCAGTGCGAGCGGCATGACGAGGTCCTTAGACGGTGCAAGGGGGAGAAGACGGGGATGGTGACCCCAGAGCGTAAAGCGCGTCCGCTCTTTACGAGCGTCCACAATAATTGCAGACGCGGGATATCTGCAAGCGCGGGTATACTGGACCCAGTGAGACGCCCGGCAGCCCCTGCCACGGCGCCCCCGCTGGAACGACCCGACCGAGGGAGCTTCATGACTGCCACCGACCCGGCGATGACCGCACTGGCGCACCGTTGGTCGGCTCTCTCGTTGCTGCACGGCCGCATCGAGAACTGCGTCGAACGCGCGCTCCAGGCCGGGCACAAGCTCAGTGCGCGGGAGTACGCGCTACTGGATGTGCTCAGCAGGCAGCACGACGGCGAGGGCGGCCATCTGCAGATGCGGCAGGTCGCCGACGCCGTCGTGCTCAGCCAGAGCGCCACCACACGGCTGGTCACCCGCCTGGAACAGCGCGGGCTGCTTTCGCGCTACCTGTGCCCCACCGACCGTCGCGGCATCTACACGGATGTGACCGAGGACGGCATGCGCGTGCTGGACGAAGCCCGTCCCACCCACAACACCGCCCTGCGTGAGGCCCTGGACGAGGCGGCCGAGGACCCCGCACTCGCTCCCCTCGTCACGGCCGTCGAAGAACTGCCAGGCGCCATCCAGCCGACCTGAACCGGCCCCCGCGCATCAGCGGGCGGCTGCCCCTGAGGGCATCAGCGGGCGGATCTGCCCTGAGACCGGATGACCTCCAAACACCATGCGCCGGCACACCGCGTCGAAGGCGCCGGCCTGGAAGCACAGATACACGAAGCCGACGCGGTTCCCCCTTCCGGCCGTGCGCTCCCCCACCCGGTCCCGGAACCGGATGAAACCGATACCGGAACCGGATGAAACCGAGGCCGGCACCGCCTCATGTGCGAGCACCGCCAGACCGCGCCGTGAACCCACCTCGCCCACTCGCTCGGGTCGTAGCCGTTCACCAGTCGGCGGCGGGGGGTCAGCCGATCTGTTCGGCCAGGGCAAGGATGATGCCCGCGGGGCCGCGGAGGTAGCAGAGCCGGTAGATGTCCTTGTACTGCGCCACCTCGCCGAGGAGTTCGGCGCCGTGAGTACGCAGGCGGGCGACGGTGTCGTCGATGTCGTCGACGGCGAACATGACACGGTGCAGACCCAACGTGTTGGGCGGCAGGCTGGACGGTTCGACGCTGATCGCCGCAGGGTTGTGGTACTTCGTCAGCTCCAGCTTGCCGGAGCCGTCCGGAGCCCGCATCATCGCGATGTCGCTGCGTACGCCGTCGAGTCCGACGCTGTGGTCCGCGAAAAGCCCCTCGATCTGGGCCCTGCCGTCCAGTTCCATGCCGAGCTCGGTGAAGAAGGCGATGGCGGCCTCCAGATCCTCGACGACAATGGCGACGTTGTCCATCCGCTGAAGAGTCATGCCGGTCCTCTTTCTTCGACGTGCGGCCCGTTCGGCCTACGGTCTACACCCAGGACGGAGCCACGGCCGCTTTTTCGACGGCACATGTAGGTGGTGTCGCTTCGCACGAGGTCACCGAGTGCGAGGCAAGGCCGGCGCGGGCAACTGCTCCGGTGGCAGCAGCGGCGCTCTTCGGCCGGAGAGGGCGGCGAAGTCCTGCGCAGCGTCGGGCCTGCGGGTCAGCTGATGGTCTCGGGCGGCCTGGTCATCGGTCCCCCCGCGTCACCGGTGTTGAGCGTCCCCGCCGGTTCGAACAACATGATGGCGGTCTCCTCGTCTGCCACGGGGCAGTGTTCGACCCCACGCGGGACCACGAACAACTCGCCGGGTTCCAGCACCACGTCGCCATCCCTGAGCTGGATGGTGAGCCGCCCGCTGATGACCAGGAACAGTTCATCGGTGTCCTCATGGGAGTGCCAGACGAACTCCCCCTTCAGCTTGGCCAGCTTGACCTCGTAGTCGTTCAGCACAGCCACTTTCTTCTGCGACCACAGCTCGCTGAACTGCGACAGCTTGTCGGCGAGGTTGACAGGAACAACAGACTCGGACATACGCATCCTTCCTCGAGGGGGCCGGAGGAGCGAGAGCGGCCTCTCAAGTCCGCCGACCGGATGGCACGAGCCTGCCGCGCACGGACTGCACCGGTCTTGTACGTTTCTGGCATGGCCTCAGACCGACCCGGGACGTCCATCAGCGCCTGGAGGCCGCCGCTGACAGGGATCGCCGAGGTCTTCCACGCACACTTCACCGACCACGCGTACCCGGCCCACACCCACGACACGTGGGACCTGATGATCCTCGACGACGGCTCGGTCGACTTCGCACTCGACCGCCACCGCCACGGGGCGACTGGTGCCGCCAGCGTTCTCCTGCTGCCTCCCGGCGTGCCCCACGACGGCCGAACCGTCACGGCGTCGGGCTTCCGCAAACGCAACCTCTACCTCGACGGCTCCGTACTCCCGCAGCACCTGATCGGCCGTGCGGCAGACACCCCGGTCTTCAACGACGGGCCGCTACGCGACCGGATCGACCTGTTGCATGCCGCTCTTACCCATCCCGGAGACGAGTTCGAAGCCGAGTCCCTCCTCTCGGTCATCCGTGAACGACTCCACTTCCACCTGGACGCGCTCCAGCCCCGCGCACCGGGACGCGAGGCGAACAGGCTCGCCGCCGAGCTGCGAGAACTGCTGGACTCGCGGACATGCGTCGGGATATCCCTGCACGAGGCGGCCGCCATCCTGCACGCCCACCCCACCCACCTGATCCGCTGCTTCAAACAGACATACGGTCTGCCGCCACACACCTATCTCACCGGCAAGCGCATCGATCAGGCACGCCGGCTTCTCCTCGACGGCCACCGGCCCGCCGAAGTCGCCACAACCGTGGGATTCCACGACCAGGCCCACCTGAACCGACACTTCACCCGGCACGTGGGCACCACGCCCGCGCGCTACAAGCGCGCTCGCACCGGTTCTGCTCCCACCTCTGCCTGACCGTACGCCGGACGCTCGCACCCACTCGCCTCTCCGGCCCCGCCTCCAGCACCGAAGCGGCAATTCCATACGGTCAGGGAGCGTGCGGTCACAGCAGCCGTCGGATGGTGCCGCGGACGCGGTAGAAGCCGCCGGCTGCCGGGTGGAGCGCGTCGACCGCGTAGCGTGCGCCCGGCTGCCGTATCGCGCGGGGGAACTGGACGTTCCAGGAGGCGTCATAGCCCTCGGAGACGGCGTGTACACGCAGGCGGCCGTCCTCTTGGACGCATTCGAGAACGATGGTGCCCGCGGGGGCGTGGTCGAGGGTGGAGACGGCGGCCGGGGCCGTGGCTGGTGTGTAGGTGGGCATCGCCGCGGCAAGCTTGACGTCGCGGGCCACCGGCACCGTCCCCTGCTGTGCCGCGGTGATGGCCCTCTCCCCCGCGTCGATGCACACCAGTTGGCCATCTGTGGTCACCAGATAGAGCCGCTGGTCGCGGTATTGCATCGACAGCGCTGAGCCGCTGCCTGTGCCGAGCTTCCACAGGCGGTTGCCGTCCCGGTCGAAGCAGTAGACGGAAGAGGCCGCGTCTCCGGCGAAGACGTACTCCCCGCCGGGCGAGGTGGCACAGGAATAAACAGTGCCGTCGCAGGCGTAGGTGGCCTCGATCTCGCCTGTGGTCTTCGTCAGTCGCTGGACCACGCGATGGCTGGTGCCGGCGTACACGGCGTCGTCCTCCTGCCAGCCGAACAGGACGCCGCCTCGAGTGGATGTGTGCCACAACTCGCCGCCGCCGTCGGGAGCGTAGGCGGTTACGCCACGGTGGTGGCCGTGGTAGACGGCGCGGTCGTCGGCACGGACCATCCAGGCATGCTCGCCCCGGCTGCGGCGGGCCCACTGGTGTTCGTCCTCGTGGTCGATGACAGTGAGCCGGCCGTCGCGGTCCGAGACATTCAGAATGCCCTCGTGGATGTCCAGCCAGAAGATGTCGACGTCAGCCGCGATGTCGTAGGCCGCGAACGGCAGCTTCGAGGACAGGTCGTAGACGCTGCCGTCGTCGCAGCCGGCGTAGACCCAGAAGTCGTCGGCCACCAGGCACTTGACGCCGTCCGGCAGGCCGAAGCGGGCCAGGACGGCACCGTCGTGGTCCAGGGTGTAGACGTCGCCTGCCTGGTTGCCGATCCAGCAGTGCTCGTCGTCGACATGGATACCGAACGCCGAGGAGCCGGTGGCGAACCGCCACAGCACGGGTGCCGCGGCACGCGCGGTGGACGGAGCCGAGGACACCTGGCGTCGGGTCACCGGACGCGGGGCACGCTGCCCGGCAACGGCGGGGGCGTACCCCTTTCGGACCTTCTCCCCGACCTTCTTCGCGGCTGCCGTGCGTGCTTTGGCCGCCGTGGGGAACGTCGTCGTCTGGGTCTGCCCGGCGGCGCCTATCCGCCCGTACCGCACGGTCACTGCTTGGCCGTCGACGGTCACTTCGTAGAACTTGTGCGCGCCACCGCCTTCCTGCGACAGCTCCAGATACGTCGTCGACACGGTGGACGCGGCAGACATGGCAGACCCCTCCCCAGGACGGACCTGCGGCCTGTCCGGCAGGTCCCACTGCCTGAACGGTAGGAGAGGCCACTGACAATCACCCGGCCTCACAGCCCGGCCCGGCTCTCCGGAGCGAGGGCCGAGTCGGCAGTCGGCGAGCTTGGGCGGTCGTCGACCGGAGGGCGGGCTTGCCCTCGATGAGCTTGCCGTGGACGTACGCGGAGCCGCCCCGGGAGGACGGCCGCTCTGCTTGCCGCCCGGTACGGAAAGCGCTCGCAGCCACGCCCACGGCATCCAAGGCGGCACAGTCTGAGTACTGTGCACGCTCACGGTTGAGTACCCGGTTCAGTGCGCCGGGACTGCCCGCTTGGCTGTTCGCCTGGGGCCTCGGTCTCGGCGCCGTCGCCGGCCTCCTCGCCCTGGCCGCGCCCGTCGCACGGGTGCGACGGCGGCGCTCACCATCCAGGTCCTCGCGGAGTGCGCGGCCCTGATGGAGATCCTCAGCCACGCGTAGCCCGCCGGCCGATCCCTTAGCAACTGGACGACGGCCTTCATGCCGACCAGGCCCGCAACCGCCAGAAGCCCGGCTCCCGCGGCGGCCGACCGTCGCGCTTCGACCCGACCGGCTACCGCGAACGCCACGCGGTCGAATGCGGCATCAACCGCCCCAGGAGAAACCGTGCTGTCGCCACACCTACGACAAGCTCGCCGTCCGCTACGAAGCGGCTGTGCTGGTCACAGCCGTGAACGAGTGGCTGAGACCAGCACCGTCGCAACGGCCCTCAGACGACGTCGAACTCGTTGCCCTCGGGATCCTGCATGGCTGCGGCGTAGAACCCCATCTCCGGCTCGTCCTTGATCCTCAGCACGGTGGCACCGGCTTCGACCAACTGGTCCACAGCGGCACTGACCCGCCGCACGCGGACGTCCAGCGGGACGTCACGGCCACCACCGACCTTCAGGTCGAAGTGCCACCGGTTCTTGGCGGTCTTCGGCTCCGGAACCTGCTGGAACCACACGCGCGGCCCGCGACCCGCCGGATCGACGATCGACTCCGGAATGTCGCCGGCACCGGCCGGCAGCTCTTCCGCGGGCACCCCCATCGCCTCCCAGTAGGCGCGCCATGTGGTGTGCCCGTCCGGCGCCGGCTCGGGCACATAGCCGAGGGCCCGGGCCCAGAACGCCACCATTTTCTGCGGATCGGAGCAGTCGATCGTCAGCTGTACTGTCATCTCCATGCCCGGAGCCTGTCAGGCGGGTCTGACAGACGATCCATTTTCGAAACAGGCACTGGGCCGCGTCTGATCTTGTGGTTGCTCGTGGTGAGTTGCCGGATACGGCGTGGGATCGCGGGCGCGGCGGAGGCGTGGACCGTTCGCTGGCTGAGGGCGGTCCCGCCTGACCGCTCGTCCTGGCACGAATCCGGGGCGACGAACTAATGATCTGGATCAAGGGCATCCAGGATGAGGGTGAGCCCGTAGGTGAACTCGTCGGCGTAGTCGTAACCGGGCTTGAGGACGTGCTCGGTGGCCAGTTCGGCGAGGTGGGGGTAGGTCTCGGCGGGCATCTCGCTCACGATGGCGCCCGCCACCTCGTCCAGCTCCGCCTCGCCCTTGAACGGCAGACTGAGCTCCTGGAGCACGAAGCCGTACAGGTAGCTGTCGATCAGTGAGACGGCGTGGGCCGTCATGGGGACGGAGAATCCTCCGGCGCGCAGCGCGCCGATGACGGCATCGTGGTGGCGCAGGGTCGCCGGGCCGGGCCGGGAGCGGGAGTCCATCAGGCCGATCGCCCACGGGTGTCGTTTCAGAACGGCTCGGGCGGAGCGTGCGCGGTGGAGCATGGCGCTTTTCCAGTCCGTGTCGCGCGGCGGCAGGTCGATCTCGGCGAACACCTCGTCCACCATGCCGTCGAGGATGTCCTCCCGGCCCTTGACATGGTGGTAGAGGGACATCGCCTCGACACCCAGCGGTTCCGCGACGGCCCGCATGGTGAGCGCGGCCGAGCCCTTCCGGTCGGCCACCGCCACGGCCGTACGAATGACCCGCTCACGACTGAGCGGGACGCGCCGGCCCTCGCCCTTCTTGGACATCCATCTCTCCTTCATTGACCACCTTACGCCATAAGGCTACTTTACCTTACAACATAAGGTAGGCGTGTCGACGAAAGGACTGTGCCATGGGCGCGGAACGAATGAAGAAGATCTGCATCGTCGGAGCATCGGGGAAGCTCGGGCAGTACATGGTCCGGCACGCGCTGGAGCGCGGATACGAGGTGGTCGGCGTCTGCCGGGAGCGCAGTGTGCCGAAACTGGCCGAGTTCGAGGGGCGGATGACGGTCATTCCCGGTCCTACGAACGACCCGGAGGTGATCCGCGAGGCGGTCGCCGGGTGCGACGGAGTGCTGACGGTGCTGGTGCCCTGGGGTGTGCGGCAGTACTCGTCCGGGACGGCGCAGGCAGTGCTGGATCACGCGCAGCCGGGTGCGCGGCTCGTGTTCTCCTGTGGCTGGCACATCACGCGCGACGGCAAGGACACATACTCACGGCTGTTCACCCTGGGCGTCCGGATCGCCGCCGTGCTGGGCAAGCTCGTCCGCGCCGTGGAGATCGACGACCAGGTCGAGGCCTGCCGACGGATCTTCGCCAGCAACACCCGGTGGACCGTGGTGCGCGGCAGCTCCCTGGAGGAGGGGGAGAGCCAGGGCCTGCCCGTGTGGAGCCGGCATGTGGGCGACCCGGTTCTGGCCAGCAACCTCACCCGCCGCATCGACTTCGCGCTGTTCATGGTCGAAGCCCTCACCGACGACACTCTCGTCCACGAGGCTCCGGCGATCGTCGGTTGCCGAACGCCGAGCGCCCTCGCTCACGTCTAGTGCCACGACACGCGCGAAGGCACTGATCTACTCAACTCCTCATGACTGCTTCCCGTGGGGAACGCCGGCAACAGGAAGCGAACTCACCAAGCCGGGGCAGTGGAGGAGGGCGCCCCGCTCCCCGCCCCTCGTGGGCGGAGGAGACACCGCTGGACGACGCACCCACCCTGGCCGACAAGCCCCGCAGTCGGGCATCAGCTCAGCACTGAGCGCTTTGGTGCGTACCGGCCGGTGCACGTTCGGGCGCACGCCGACAGAAGGTCCCGGACGAGAAGCGGAGCCCAGGTGGCATCCACCGCCGGGGGCTATCCCGGCGGTGACGTTTGCGTAGGTCACCGGCTCGTAGTGGGCCGGGAGCCGTAACGCGACCCGAGGTCGCGACGGCTATGAAATTCCCGGCTGCGGTTGGGTCGGCACTGGGGGTGTGAACGGCCGCCAACACCTGGTGGGTAGGGCGGCCGTGGGTGGGATCAGCTCCTGGTTCGAGTCAGTCAGCCCGGAGCAGGGCGCGCAGCTCGCAGGTGTCGATGATGTGGGCCCGCGAGGGAAAGACATGGTGGAACAGGACGTTGTGGACTTCGGTGTCCGGGTCGGCCACGCTGTCGGACAAGACGTAGAGCTGGTAGTCGCGGTCGGCCGCGTCGATGACGGTGGACAGGACGGCGCCGCTGGTGCTGACGCCGGAGACGACCAGTGTGGTGATGCCGCGCTCGCGTAGCTGCTGGTCCAGGTCGGTGGTAGACATGCCGCCGTAGCGGATCTTGCGCACGACGATGTCGCCGTCCTGGGGAGCCAGGCGCTCGTGGATGGCAGTGGCAGCGTCCTCGTGGTGCAGGACGCGGGGTTGGGCCATGGGGCGAAGGACTTGTTGGAGGCCGGGATCGCGTCCCAGTCGGTATCGGTGAAGCCGACGCGTACGTAGGCGATGGTGCCGCCGTTCGCGCGAACGTCGTCGATGGCCCCTTCTACACGACCGAGCAGGGCGTTTCGCTCCTCGCCTTCGGGTACAAAGGCCAGTATCGCGGGCTGGTAGTCCATGACGAGAAGAGCGGTGTGGGTGGGGTCAAGCGCGGGGGCAGTGCTCACGCGAGTGTTCTCCTTGCTAAGTGGTGCCTGCCGACGCGGACACGCACCGGCGAAACAGGTTGCGGCCTGTGGGTGGCAAGTTGTGGTGCCTCATGAGTGGCTGCGGGACAGCTCCGGCTCGTGCTGCGACGTCTGGTCCTGTCGGGGAAGCAGGAGCGGTGTGCTCAGGATGAGCAGTCCTGCGACCGTGAGAGCGGTTCGGGGGCTGGTGACGTCGGCGAGCAGCCCGGCGAGTGCGATGAGGACGGCGATGGACGCCTGCTGGCCGATCGACCAGGCCGACAGGGTGCGGGCGAGGAGATGCTTGGGGGTGTGTTCGAGCCGGTAGGTGGCGAGCACCGGGCTGTACAGGCTCATGTTGATGATGATCGCCAGCTCGACGGCCATCACGGTGACGAGGCCGACGACGCCGGGACGGACAAAGGCCAGGCCGATCAGCCATATGACGCGCAGTGTGCCGACGGTCTGGAAGACCCAGTGCCGGCCGAAGCGGGCTACCACACGGCGGGCCAGCCGCGAGCCGATGAGTCCGCCGAGGCAGGGGACGGCGAAGGCGAGGGCGTACTGCCAGGGCGGGAACCCGAGTTGGCGAAGCAGGAGCACAGCCAGCAGCGGCTCGGTGGCCATGATCAGACCGGCGACGAGCATTTGGTTGAGGAAGAGCGGCCGCAGACCGGGGTGGCCCATGATGTGTCGCCAGCCGTCGAGCAGCGCCCCCGCCCGGACCGCGCTCTTGTCGGTCGCTCGCGGTGCTTCTTCCTGGCCGCGGATCGCGGTGATACCCAACGCGGAGAGCAGGTAGCTGAGCGCGTCGGCCACCACCGTCGTGACCGGCCCGAACAGACCGATGGCCGCCCCGCCCAGCGGCGGCCCCACCGCGATAGAGCTCCAGTTCGTGGACTCGAACCGCGCGTTGGCGACGAGCAGGTCATCCGGTCGGACGAGGGCCTTGAGATAGGCGCCGCTGGCCGCGTTGAAGGCGATCTTGGCTGCGGCGGCCACGGCCGAGACCCCAAGCAGTTGGACAAAACTGAGCCACCCGAAGGCGTAGGCGACCGGGATCGTCGCCATGGCCGCAAACCGGGCCAAGTCCATCGTGATCATGACCGGGCGCTTGGGCCGGAATTCCACCCACGGCGCGAGCGGCACCGCGATCAGCGCACCCACCGCAGGCCCCACCGCGGACAGCGCGGACACCTCAGCGGGACCGGCATGCAGCACCAGCACAGCAATCAGCGGCAACGCCCCGAACCCCAGACCGGACCCATACGCGCTCACCGCATATGACGCCCACAGCCAGCCGAACTGCCGACCCAGCCGTCTCCTGCCCACCATGCTCAGCGCACTCCTCTTGATGGCTCACCCGAACAAACTGACGTTGACCGATGAGAGATAAGCGGGCAGGGCAACAGCAGGTCAAACAACTGACCTGCCAGTAATCCACAACCACCAGTTGTTCCCTAAGGTGAGTCGGCGTGGATCTCGAAGCAGTACGTACCTTCGTCGCCGTCGCGGAAGCGGGCCAGTTCCAGAAAGCCGCCACCGACCTGTCGATCACCCAGCAGGCCGTCTCCAAACGCATCGCCACACTGGAGCACGACCTCGGTGTGCGGCTGTTCACCCGTGCCCCCCGCGGCGCCGAGCTCACCATCGACGGGCAGGCGTTCCTGCCCCACGCACGCGAGCTGCTGCGCGTCGCCGAGCGCGCGGGTGAGTCCGTGCGCCCGGGCCGCCGTCCGCTGCGCGTCGACGTGCTCACCTCGCGCAGCGCGCAGTCGAGCCTGATACGCGGCTTCCATCGCGCACACCCCGAGGTCGACCTCGACGTGATGATGCTGTTCGACATCGAGACGGCCGTCACCGCCATTCGCTCCGGGGAGATCGACGCGTCCTTCCGCGCCGTCGCCGCGCCCGGCCGGCCCCTTCCCGAGGACATCGCGTCCGTCCGGGTGCTCGACGAGCCGCTCCAACTCCTCACCGGCCCCGCCCATGCACTGGCAGGCGCCCGGTCGGTGACCGTCGCCCAGCTCACCGGCACCGGATCTGGATGCCCGGCATCGCCCCCGGTACCGAGTGGGGCGCCTACTACGACGGCCTCGTCGCCGAATTCGGCCTCACCATCGAAGTGACCGGCCCCAACTTCGGCTCCGACGCACTCCTCGACACCATCGCCGACACCCCGGCCCTGGCCACCTTCATGGGCGAACACACCCGCCTCATCTGGCCCACCGACCACGGCCTGCGCCGCATCCCGGTGACCGACCCGACACCCGTCTACCCGCACTCGCTCCTCTGGCACCGAGACAACCCCCACCCGGCGCTGGCCACCCTCCGCACCCACCTCGCCGCCACGACGGCCGGCCAAGACGCCGCCGGGACCTGGGCACCGGGCTGGGTGATTCCTCGCTGAACGCCCCCGCCCGCGCCGGGCGGCCCTGCCCGGCGCCAGCGGTCAACGGCGGGCGCGCCGGGGGCGAGCAGGCTGGTCAGCTCGGGGATCGCCTCCGGGAAGGGCTTTAAGTAGCGGCGGACGTTCTCCGGCTTCTCGCGCCCGGGACTTCGCCATCAGCATCAACAGCGAGGCACCCTGCTCGCCGAGACGGGCCAGAGCGGAATGGCGGTACTGGCGCAGTCCCAGCCCGTACCCAGCCCGCGCAGGACGGTGTGCTCGTCGAGCAGGGCGGGGGCCTGCCCGTACGACAGCCTGGCCGGCCCGGTGTCCGGGCATGCGTCGCGGGGGCTGACACGTCCGCCACCGCACGTACGGTCAGCGCCTCCCCGGCCGGCAACTGTACGACGGTGGGCGCCGCTTCCCCTCTACCGAAAATCAAAAGCTCACTTCGCGTACAGCCCGGAGAACGTCACCGCAGGTGGCGGATCAAGTTACCGCTGATATTGGGGTGTTATCCGTGGGACGACTGCAGACCGGTCCGCCGGCCAACGCTCCGTCAGCCGCCCATCAGGGGCGACGGAGGCTTAGCGCCGGTTTTCGTTCCGATGTTCCTCACGACGGGGCCACGCACCGCCACCGGCCTGCTGGTGACAGCCACGATCTGACCGACAAAGGCTGACGGCTACCGGAACGGACGCGTCCTCGCGCGCGGCGGTAGTAGAGTTGAGTTCAGCGGGACTTCTGCGGCACCCCGACGCAATAGTTCGAGGCAGTGCCGGTCTCGTCGTCTCGGTGGCGCAGATGCGTCTTGTCCTCGACCACGCCTCCCTCGGCCAGGGACCCCGGGCAGCATCCGATTCGTGTGCGACTCCGAACCAATCGACCGGCCCCAATTTCCCGCAAGCGAGCGAAATCTTCGCCGCCTCCTGGTCGGCTCGCTGGATCCGGCGGTATCCCCCGATACACCGAAGCCGTGCAACATCACCTCGATGCGGACGTTCGACCGGGCACACCGGGAGTCCACTCCACCGGAACGGTGAGTGCCCAATAGTCCCCATACTCCCCACCGAAAGGACTCAGACGAGTCATGAAAAACCCAACTCGTATCACCGGCGGCCCCGAGCGCCAGATGCTCGAATACATGCTCGACCACGTCCGAGGCGAGCTGATCGACACAGTGCACGGCCTGTCTGAAACAGAGGCCCGCCACCGTCTCGTCCCGTCCATGACGACGTCGATCGGGCTGGTCAAGCACGCCGCGTTCGCAGAAAGGATGTGGTTCCAGCACATCCTGGGAGGTTTGCCGGAAGCCGAATGTGACGGCGCCATGGCTGGCGAAGCCAGTTTCGTCGTCAGTGACAACGAAACAGTCGCCGACGTCATCGCCGAATTCGAGCGCGCCAGCAACCGCGCGCGAGCGATCGCCGCGGACATCGACCTCGACGCCACCCGACACCGCCCTGGCTTCGGCACCGTCAGCCTGCGATGGATCTACCTGCTCATGATCCACGAATTCGCCCGCCACGCCGGCCACAGCGACATCCTGCGTGAGCAGACCGACGTCCCCCGGCAGACTTGAGCCAGACGAAGGCCAAAGCCCGCCCGTACAGCCTGCGGACGGGCGTCGTTGCAGACCCCCGAACCGGCAGACCGCACACCGGCGCGATCCGGATCGCAACGTGGCCGATCCCGCCGCCACCGCCATGGACCAGGATGCGATCACGCTCGCTGACGTCGGCGAGGCCGACGCACCCTGCCACGCCGTCAGCCCGACGATCGGGAGTGCAAAGGCTTCAACGTGGGCGAGCGCGGCCGACTTGCGTACCAGGTGCAGCGGTGAGCTGCCACCAGCTCGGCGTTCGCGTACGCGTACGCGTACGCTGGCCGCGGGAACAGCTGCACCCCGAACCAGTCGTCGCCGGGCCGAAACCGCCACGTCTCCGGCGACTCCTCGACGACGCCACTGATGTCACAGCCGAGGATGAACGGCGGCCGACAAATCGACGGGAACTCGCCGGCGTGCAGGCACGCCTCCAGCGAGATCACTCGGCGAGTACGGGCAAGTGAGCGCCGTTTGCCATACGTTGCCCCCTCGACCGGGACCTCTCCCCAAATCCGCCAGGTAGGTTTCCGCTACTCGGCTCGGCCGCTGAAGTCCCGTGCGGCCGGGCGCGCGGAGGCATGAGAGGGGAGATCCGTGGGAGCGAAGCGACCGTCTCGGCTCACGCTGAGCCGGGGGACGGCGCGTTGGGGGCTTCTGGGAGCGGCCGGCGGCCTGGCGGTGGCCGCACTGTGGCTCGGTTCCAGCGCGTTGACGACGAACCACTCGTCCGGCCCGGAAGGTCCTGCCGTCCTGGGCGTGGCGATCTTCATGGCGGGCCTCGTCAGCATGATTGCGGTGGGGCTCATGGGTCTCCCCTGGCCCTACTGGGTCGCGGTCGGGGTGTTGAACGTCCTGATGGTGCTGCCTCTCGCGTTCCACGACGATGCCGTCCTCGACCGGCGCAAGGAGCGGGTGAGGGCCGTGGTGTCACAGCTCCGCAACTCGGTATCGCAGCCGAGTGGCACCACCACCCGGGTCTGCCGGGTCCGCCTGCCGGACGGAACCCGGGCGGACGTCGCCGGTACGGGGTGCGACAAGGGCACCCGGATCGGCGACCGGCTGACCGTCTACAAGGATCCGGAGGACCGGGTGGCTGCCCGACTCGAGGTACAGATGACGGCCGGACCGATGATGTGGCTCATCGGGGCCTGCGTTGCCGGGCTCGTCATGCTGGGGGCGCGGATCGGTGTCCTTGTGGGCCGCCGAAACCGCCGCGCCGCCGTACGTGAAGATCGATAATGCTGTGCCGTGAATGGAACAGCTGGAGGAACGGTCCTCGCCCTGATCGGCGTCCTGTTGGGAACGGCGGGGACCCTTATAGGCCAGTACCTGGTAACGCGCGTCGAGACGCGACGCGATCGGCAGCAACGCGCGGACGCGGAGCGCATCGAGCGAAAGGAGGCCATCTCGGGCTTTCTGGCGGCCGCACAGCGGGTCGAGCTGGTGCTGGATCGCCGAGACCTCGGACTGCCGACGCCCGACGACCCGGCCGATGAGAAGCTGCACGACCTGTGGCTGGCGAAGAAGAGCGTAGAGCTGGCATGCCCGCACGCGACAGCCCAAGCCGCTCACGATTACACCAAGGCACTGCACACGCGTCTGCGCAACTCGGAGGCGCACGCGGGTGAATGGGTAGGCATCAAACGCGAATCGCGATACGCGTTCATGGAGGCGGCCCGCGAAGCGCTGGAGAGCGGGCGTCCGCGAATCCGGCGCTGACATGGAAGCCCGCTGAGGGCCATGAACGGTGCGACGGCCCCGCGCTGGAGGCGGGTACGGGCCTCAGCCGACCTGCAGCACACCGCCTCCTGCTGCGCACCCGCAGCTACCACCCGGCCAACCAGTCCACCCCCTCCCGTCTTGCCCACCGTGCATGCGCATCCTCGGCGGTGCAGGCGCCGGCTGTCTCGCCCCCGCAGGCAGCGGCTTCTCAGCCGCCATGGGCCTCCACGCGGCGGTCGAGCAGGGACAGAAGCCCCTGTTCCTGCTCGTCACTGTCGGCCAGCGGCACGACAGCCCCCAGTTCCAGCCGGTTCTGGACGGCATCCGCGTGCCGCGGACCAAACCGGGCCGACCGCGCACCCGACCGGTCAAGGTCCGCGCCGACCGGACCCACGGGTCCCGGGCGGACCGCCCCTATCTGCGCCGACGCGGCGTGCAGTGCACCACCCCGGAGAAGGCTGATCAGATCCGCCAACTGCCAGAAGCTCGGCTCCCGACGCGGGCGCCGGCCGAAGTTCGACAATGACGATGACAAGGAGCAGCACGCGGTGGAGTGCGGGATCACAAGGCTCAAGCGCCACCGCGCGGTCGCCACACGGTACGACGAACTCGCCGTCCGCTACTACGCGGCCGCGCTGGTCGCAGCCCTCAACGAGTGGCTATGACCAGCACTCCTGTACTTCGCAGTGAACCACCGCTACACGCGCGGCGCGGGGATCAATGTGTCAGTGTCCGTCCGCCGTCATGTCGGTGTCGCGCCGCCTTGGTGCAGTCATAGGTCATCACAAGATCAGCCCGGCGTGCAGGTCGTCTGCGAAGTCGGCCGTGCCCGCGAGACCGAAGGCCACGCGCTGGAGCAGGAATCCGTGCAGCAGCCCCATCACCACGCGGGCTGCGCGGTCCGGGTCCAGGGCTGTGGGCACCGTGCCCGCAGCCCGGCCGCGGCGCAGCGCGTCGGCGACAGCGGCGCGGACTTTTTCGAAACCCTCCGCGGCTGGGCCGCGAACCTCGTCGTTGCGCAGCACCTCCGCCCACGTCTGCACGACGCAGCGCAGCAGTTCCTCCACTGCGACCTCGTGCCCCGCCGAGTCCTGCACCGTCTCGCGGCCGATCGTGTCGAGCGCGGCGGCCACCAGTTCCGCGACGGACGGGGCGTCCGCGCTCTCGGCCAGCCGCTCAACCGGTTCGAAGATCAGCCGGAACGCGTCGCCCGCGATAGCGAGGATGATCTCCTCCTTGCTGGTGAAGTAGCGGTAAGGCGCGCCCGCCGAGACGGCTGCCTCCGCGGCGATGTCCGGCATGGAGGTCTGGTGGAACCCGTCACGGGCGAAGCAACGACGGGCCGCAGCGACGATCTCCGCACGCTTCGCCTCGCGGCGCTCGGCTGTAATGCGCGGCACGGTCGCCTCCTTGATCGTGAATGAACATTCATCTTGACAGCTCCACTGTTCTGGGGACACCTTAAAAGTGAACGATCATTTACGGAAGCGGCCCACTCCGCGGACCCCGGAGAGGAGATCCACTGATGAGCACCGAGCTGAGCATCGGCGTCTACGCCTACGAGCACACCGAGGCACTGTTCGACGGCCGGGTCATGGTCAACGGAGTGGACGCGACGTTCGAGACGGCACCGCTCGTGTCGGACATCTTCCGCCGCGCGGTCGAAGGACACTACGACCTCGCCGAGTTCGGTCTCACCTACTTCCTGCGCACCTTCGACCGCGACGACCCGCCGTTCCTGGCGCTGCCGATCCTGCCGAACCGCAACTTCCGCCACTCGGCGATCTTCGTGAACACCGCCGGCGGGATCGTGCAGCCGCAGGACCTGGTCGGCAGGACCGTCGGCGAGTTCGCTCTCTATGGCCACGACGCCGGGATCTGGTCGAAGGGCATCCTGGCCGACGAGTACGGCGTGACCCCCGACCAGTGCCGCTGGATCATCGGCGGCACCAACCACCCCATCCCCGCCTTCGACTGGGTCCCACAGCCCGTCCCGGACGGCGTCGAGGTTCGCCACGCGGAGGAAGGCCAGCCCCTGGGAGTCATGCTCGAATCCGGCGAGATCGACGCACTGATCTCCGTCGACGTACCGCAGGCGGCGCTGGACGGCTCCCCGAAGGTCGCCCGTCTGTTCCCCGACTACGAGGCCGTGGAGCGCGACTACTACCGCCGCACCGGGATCTTCCCTCCTATGCACATCATCGCGATCCGCAGCGAACTGGCACATCGGCCGGGCCTCGCACGGGCCGTGTACGACGCCTTCACGCAAGCCAAGGTGCTCGCCGAGCGCAAGTACCGTGACGACGCCAAGAAGCAGCACATGAGCGTCATCACTCCGTGGTTCAGCTCGCTGTTCGAGGAGAACCGTCGGCTGCTCGGCGACGACTGGTGGCCCTACGGCGTCGCCGCGAACCGCAAGGCGATCGACACCTTCTTGCGTTACCACCACGAGCAGGGGCTGTCGAAGCGAGAGCTGACGTGCGAGGACATCTTCGTCCCGGAACTCCTCGACACCTGAGTCGAGCGGAAAAGGCGTTTCGGGCCTGCCGATCCGAGAAGGAGGGACTGGCCGTCGCCATGGCCCCTGCCGATCGGCCATGACCAGCACTTTCGCAACAGGCCCTGGTACGCCGACAGAAGCCGACGCGGAAACACGGTGGAGCCCGGTTCACGTCCACTACCGCTGCTGAGCCTGAGTTCAGCCTGCTCACATTTCGAGCAACAGGGGCGTTGCGTTCACCCCGGCGGTCCGGCCAGGGCATTGATGGCCGGGCGGAGCAGCGCGGCGATGTGATCCGCAGGGGCCTCGCGAAGCGCGGCCAGGCCGAGGAGTTGGTGGCCGATGGTCACGCCCAGCAACGCGGTGACAACCAGCGCAGCGCGCAGTTCGGAATCCTCGGCAGCGGGCAGGGCGGCACCGATGCTGTCGATCTGCCGAACGAGAGCGGCACGCACGTGATCGGCTGCCGTCTGGTCGGTGAGCATCGACCGCATCATCGCCAGCGTGCCCTCGGGAAGACTGCCGAGCTTGAGGCCGAGCGAGGCCAGCAACTGATCGACGAGTTCGTCGGTCTCAGTGGCCGTCAGCGGGGCGGGCAACGCCTGCGCGGCTTGGCCGAACAGCTCCCGCTTCGAGCCGAAGTACTGCATGACCAGAGCCGGATCGACACTCGCCGCGGCCGCCACTGCGCGAATGGTGGTGCGCTCGAATCCCTTCTCGGCGAACAACTCCCGGGCGCTGTCGAGGATGCGCACCTCGGTCGCTCGGCGTCGGTCGGCGCGGGACTGGCGAGAAGTGGACACTGTTTCACTCTACAGCCGTTGACCGAACTTCCCACCGACCCTACGGTGTGTGGGTCAACAAGCGTTGAGCGAATGGAACAGCCCCCGTGCCCTCTCTGGATACACCTGCTGTTCGCACCCCTCACGAGGTGCTGACCTGCTACTACCAAGCCATACTCGACAAGTCCCCGGACGATCTCGCCGATCTCTACTCCATCGACGCGGTGCACGAGTTCCCGTTCGCCTCACCCGGCTTCCCCCCGAGCTTCGAGGGTCGTGAGGCCGTGCGCGCCGGCTACAGGGAGGCCTGGGGTGCCAGCCCCGTCCAGGTGGAGGAGGTCAGGAAGGTCGCGGCCTACGAGACCGCCGATCCCGAAGTAATCGTCGCCGAGCATGTCGTGGTGGGAACGCTGCCGGCCAAGGCCACCACGTTCACCGTCCCCGGCCTGCTGATACTCCACGTCCACAACGGACTGATCACGCGAGTCCGCGACTACATGGACGGCCTGGGCGTCGCCAGCGCCAGGAGCTGAAGGCCCGACCAGTACAGCGGCAGCCTGCACCGAAAGGGAAGGCACTCAGTGGCCAGGAGCTGACGGGCTTCCGCTGTGGTGACCAGGCGACGGCGCCAGCCACCGCGGGCCTGCCAGCAGGCACGGTGGTGGAGCTGCCACCACGGGGTGCCACCGTGTCCACCGGGGGGCCGGATGGCCGACTACTACTGTCCGGACACCGCACCGTCGGTCGGTACATGGTCGTAGGAGTCGCCAGGGATCGGAACGATGTGCTCCGCGACGACGCTGAAAGCCACAGGCACACCCTCTGGACTGGCGTACCCGTCCGGGCCGGGGCGCGCCGTGAGGATGGCGTGGCGTTCGTGCCGCCAGCGACCGTCTCGGGTACGGGCATGAGCGCGGACCGCCACGACATCGAACGCCTGCCCGCCCGGCGTCCGGGCCCGCACCCAAGGGTCCGGGTTCTGGTCGCCCTCACGACTACCACATTCGAGTCATAGTTCGAGCGCGGTAAGTGGGCCTCCTCTCCTCCCCTGCCCCAGAGAACGCCGTGTCAGCCGACTACGCACAAGCAGGACGGCCCCTTCTTCCTTCTGTTGACTGTCCGCTCAAGTGTTTCCGTATGCCTGGCTTCGCCATTCAGCTCCGACGTGGCTCGTTAGCTCGTGGACGGCATGCGGCTCAGGAGGAGCGGGCCAGACGATCGTCCAGCAGAGGGCGGACCGTCATCTGGCCCGTCAGCGTCGCACCGACCAGCATGACCGCGCACCCCGGCGACCATCGCAGATCAGCTGAATGTTGAGAGCCGAATGGCCGCTTGGATTGTGTTGTCATGTTGCGGGAGCCCGATGTTGTCGGGGTGTGCGCTGGAGGGCGACGATGGCGGCGTCGTCGCCCAGGCTGCCGCCGCTGTAGGCGAGCAGGTCGTGCTTCAGCCGCCGCACCAGTGTCTCGGCGTCGTCCCCTGCCCATGCGGTAAGCCGCTCGGCCAGCGGGTAGAAGTCCCCCGCTGCGTCCCGCGCCTCGATGACACCGTCCGTATACAGCAGAAGCAGGTCGTTGTCCCCGAGGGGAAAGGTGTCGGTCCGGTAGTCCGAGGCGGCGAGCTCGCCCAGTCCGAGCGGGGTCGCCGGCTGGTCGGTATGGAGCGGCGTAACGCTTCGGCCGCGCACCAGCAGCGGCGGTGGGTGACCGCAGTTGACCAGCCGGACCACGGCCCGGTCGTCGGGGATCTCGACGACAGCGGCGGTGATGAAGTCTTCCTCGCTGGTCCGGTCGGCCTCGGCGAGTTCGACCAGGTCCCGACTGACGCTCCGCTCCAGGTACCGGGTGAGCGGAGACAGATCGGCGTGCTGGTGTGCCGCTTCCCGGAAGGCTCCCAGCAGCAGGGCCGCATCACTGACCGAGCTGAGCCCCTTCCCCCGCACATCCCCGATGATCACCCGGGTTTGTCCACCAGTACGTGCGGCAGCGAACAGGTCACCGCCGACCTGTGCCTCCGCCTCGGCTGCCAGGTAGGCCGAAGCAACTCGCAGCGGCCCCAAACTTGGGGGCAGCGGGCGAAGCAGTACGCGCTGGACGGCCTCGGAGACCGAACGTACCTGGGTCATCTCCCGCTGCTGCCGCTCACGCAAGGTGACGAACACCGCGATGACCGCCGTGACAACGACCAGCGCGAGAATCTGCATCTGATGGTTGACGGTCAGCCATCCGCGCCGAGTCACTCCGATCGCGAGCTGCGCCGCTGTGGCGACCGCTCCGACCAGCGCCACGAGCCGAGGCCCGCCGATGGCGGCGGTGACCGCCGGCGCCGCGACCAGCAAGGGGCCGAGGTGGACGTGGGGCGGCGCCAGGATGTCCACCACTGTGACGACGGCGATCAGCCCGAGCGGAAGCGCCAGCAGCACACAGCGTGGCTGCCACGGCCGGCTCTCAGCCCAATCTCGTTCTCCTGGACGCACCACCATCCCTGTATAACCCGGACCCGATCCAAGTTTCCTGTCCCCACACCGGCAGCTCAGCACCCGCTGGGTGGGCGAGTCGGACGGAGTCCTGCGGTTCACGCCAGGCCGGTGTACGCCCAGTGCGGCTCACAGCGACTTATGCAACCGCCCGGCCGTTCTGCACTGGCTAGCTCATACGGCGCGGCCAGGCGGCTCATCAGCCACCTGCGTGTTCTCGAACACCGCTGCGGCGATGAGGAGTGCATGCTGCGGCGCACCACGCCGGGGACGGGACGGGGGTGTCCTGGGGGTGCACAGCCGCGTCACCTACGCCCACTGCCACAGGTGCGTGGTCCCCTGCCGCCCACGGTGGCCGGGGACCGCCTCAACGCGAGCCGGCCCCAGGACGCCCGGCCTCGAGACAGGGAGCGCTCTCGTGGGTCGCAACCGTCATCCAGCCTCTTGCAGGTCAGCCGCGGGCTCGCGTCACCCGGCGGACCTCGATGACGGTGGCGACGGCGTGCAGCCAGCGTGCGGCGAGGTCGTCGACGTCGACGCCGCCCGCGAGGTCGGCCCCGGCGCGCAGCCAGTCGCGTACGGCGCCCGCGGCGTGGGGGTGAGGAAGGGGCTCGGGTAGCTCGGCGGCGCGGGCCAGGCCACAGGCGCGGACGGTGTCGGCGAGGAAGGCCACCGAACGCGGATGGGTGCCGAGGCGGTCGAGGATCACCGCGGCACCCGCGGCGCTGTCACCGAAGAGGGCCGTGCGCCGCGGACCGGGAGCGATGGTGGTGAGGCCGTAGCGCAGCAGGAGGGAGATATCGAGCCGGGCCAGTTCGTCGTCGGTTCGGGCTGGGGGGTGCGGGGTCGGGTTCATCATCGGCCTCTGCTGTCTCGTCCACTGTCGAGTCCGCCGAAGTCAGCTGACGGTGACGGTGTAGGTGACGCGCTCGGGTGCGGGCAAGGGCTGTGCCGTCGGGCCCTGGGTGCGGCCGTCAGGGGGGCACGTGGTGGTGGCCACGCAGTGCGTCAGCACGATGCGGGTGCGGCCCTTACCAGTGGCCTCGAAGGTGAAGGCGAGGTCGCTGCTGGAACCGGGAACCGGCTCATCGCCGGAGTCCGACTCGATGTGCCGCCCACGGCTGCGGATCACCGCGCTGTCGGGCTTGGGGTCGGCCAGGAACCAGTGCTCCCGGGTGGAGGCGTTCTCGTTGACGGTGAGCGTGAAGCGCTCCCCGACCTCGGCGGTGATGCTGGTGTCCCCTGTGGGGTGACGGGTCGGCTCGTCGGCGCCCGACCCGCAGCCGGCGACGAGCGTGAGGGCAACGGCTACGGCGACGATGACGCCCGCACCCCCACCGGTCCCGGCACGAGCACCCGCAGCCGCAGCCGCATCCGCATCCGCATCCGCATCCGCATCCGCATCCGCATCCGCATCCGCATCCGCATCGACCGGACTAGTCCGGAAGGTAGACACTGTACGCATCATTGAGCCCTTTGCTTGCGGCCTTGCCCATATGGCCGTTGATGAAGTCGTTCTCACTGACCCAGGTGGTCGTGCCCCAGGGGTTGTAGACCTGCAGCATTCCGCCCTCCTGCCCGATGATCACCATCGCGTGGGCACCATCCTCGCCCTTGACATCGAACGGAACCGGCTTCCCCTCTGCGACCGACTTCTCCACCGTGGTGAGGACCGCCCTGCGGTCGTCGGCACTGCCCAGGTCGCGGCGCTCGTAGTCGTCGCCGGTGGCGCCGCCGATGGTGGAGTCGGCGATGCGCTCCTGCCCCTCGAGGCCCATGCCGCCCCAGTTGTCGCCGCCGTCGCCTGCTTCGTGCAGCCGGTGCTGCTCGTCCACGAGCCGCTGCCGGAAGGCGTCGGGGTCGTCCTCCTGGCCGCTGGGGCCTCCGGTCAGGCCGAGAGCGTAGACGGGATCAACCATGGCGCGGGCGGTGACCGTGGAGGAGGCCACGCATGTGCCCTCCGAGCCGTCACCGCCCTGTATCCACAACTGAGTGCCGAAGCTGACCTGGTCCTTGTTGTTGTTGGAGCCGTCGGCGGCTTGGCCCTCGTCGTCCATGCTGTCGGGGGCGGTGACCACCGGCGTAAGGTGCCGGCGCAGCCACTCCTCGCTCCTGCCGTGGATCTTGCTCCCGAACTGCTCGATGTCATCGACGCCGTGACCGGCGGCCAGGGCCTTCATCAGGTAGGCCCGCTCCTGCGGACTGTACGACTGCGCCAACATGCGCTCCATGGCCGCCTCGTCGGCGGCGTTCAGCCTCTCCATACGGCGGCCGGCACGCTCCAGGTCGTCGGCGCTGAGAATCTCGTTCAGTTCCGCGGCACCGCCCCCGGTGCTGGTGTCGGCCAGCACCAGCTTGTCGACCGCGGACAGGTCATCGGTGTCCAGCTTCTCGGCGCGGGCCTCGGACGCCCACTTGTTCAGGTCCCGGACCGCGGCGCGGACCGCTTCCTCGGTGACCGTGGCGGCCCGGTGCATCATCGAGACTCCGGCCGAGGCGATGCCGCGGGCTTCTTTACGGGCCCGCTCCTCGTCGTCGTCCTCGTGCAGGTCGTCGAACCAGCCGTCCCTGCCGCCGAGCTGCCTCTTGGCCTGCCGCAGTCCCGCGCGCCCCTGGTGGTCCTTCCGCTGCGCGTCCCCGAGCGCGTCGGCCAGCTTGAGCAACGCCTTCGCGCCGCCCCGGAAGGCCTCCGCCATCTGCGTCGCCGACCGTCCCGCTGCGCTCACCACGTTGGAGGCGAGGACACTCGTGTCACCCACCCACACCTCCGGCAAGCCCTTACGGGCCACCCTGTGGACCCGCTTGTACACGTCGTCGACCTTCTCGGCCTGGTCGCGGTAGGTCTTGCTCAACGATTCCAGTGTCAGGCTGTCGCCCGGCGGGGCGGGGACGGACAGCGCACTGTCGATGTGCTCCAGCAAGTCGTTCTTGCTGCCCGCCGTGGATATGTGCTCGCTCAGGTCGGCCAGCTGCCTGCGGCATTCGGCCGGGGTGGCGTCGGCCCACAGAGATATCGTCACCGGTCGGGCCCTCAGTACTCGGACAGGGCCGACGGGCGGTCGGCGTGGACGGACGGGGTGGAGACGATGCTGTCGCCGGCGGGAGTCGGCATCGTCGTCATCGCGTCGTTCCCGGCCCGGGCCGGCATCGCGGTGGTCCCGTCACCCACACCCACGTGCGTGCCGTGGACGCTGGTTGCGACGAGGTGATCGGTACCGGCGTACGCGCCCTTGGCCCCGTCCACCTTGCCCGCCAGTTCGTGCAGCGCGCGCTCCAGCAGTCCGGCCTCGGACTCCCAGGCGGTGGCGTACGCGTTGAACGCCGCCGCGGCCTCGTTGCCGCCCAGCGCGTCCGGCACGTAGCACATCGCCGGGTCGACCGCCTTGCGCACCTTGCCCGTGTCGTCGCCCGACCGGTCGAGTTCACCGGCCTTGCCGGTCATGCCCGACTTGGACTTGATCTCGTAACCACCCGACAACGCCCTCTTCCTCCGTTTCCCATCTCCCCCGCTCCCTCCCAACAGCGCTGCTCGGAAGGTGCGTTGCCCAGCATGCCGCCGGGGAGATTAACACGCCTCACCTGCGGTTTCGGATGGGTCACGTGTCCCGCACACCGCGCTCACACCATGGGCGCGCCACAGCCACTTGGGCCGCCGGGAACGCCTGGGGAGATGCCCGGCAGCCCCGCGCGCGATGCAACGATCCGGTCGTGCTCACCCCCGTTCTGCACCGGCTTCCACAACCACCGCCGGCGCAGGGGCACGAGCACGTCACGGGGTCCGGGCACCCTGCGCCGCGCAGGCTCCGGCACGCCGCAGAACGTTTTCACCACCGTCTGCTGGTCCTCGGTGGCCGTCACGGGTGAAGTCCGTACGGCGGAGATGCGGCGCCCTTGTACCCGCGCTACCTCAGCGGCAGTCGTCGCTTCGTGCGGCAGTGCACGGGAGGGAAGGGCGTAGGGGTCCTCATCAGAACCTCGAAGGGGGGTCGCACGGGGAGAGGTTCGCGTGAGCGGGGCAGAGACTGCTGCGCGAGACTGAGGGTCCGCATGAGCCCGCTCCACCCTCTTCTCTTCGAGCAACCGACTGCAGGTCTGTCTTGTTGCCCGGTCGGTACGTCAACACGCAGTGGGAGAACGAGGGTTGGATCGCAGCAGCACGGACGCCACGCGGCCTCTTGTTGTGCAGCTGCTTTCGGCCAGCCGTGCCCGCAGGTGTCTACGAACCCGCGGGGGACCGGGCGCCCGGCCCCGGGAGGGCTGCACTCCGTAGGAAGGGGACGACGGGGCGGGGTGCCGGGCTTGGTGTTGCTCGACGTAGTCTCCAAAAGGCAAGGAAGATGAAGGGGGCTGGGGGGGCCGAAGAGGCCGAGAGTGGCAAAGAGGCACTGGGTGAGGCGGAAGCGTGGGAGGCCCCGGACCAGGTGAAGTCCTGGTCCAGCTTCCTGGCCACACTGGCCCTCGCTGCTGTGGTCACAGTGGTCCTCATGCTGTGTGTTCCGCTCAAGGAGGGGAGGACACAGGAGTCCTGCGGGCCGACCATCGCTCCCAAAGATCCCTACCTCCACACCGTCGAGTGCAACACCCGACACATCCGCCAGCTCGGCTACGCCGGTCTCCTCCTGGCCGGAGGACTCGGCTGTGGCGTCGTCAGTCTCCTGCTGCGCATCGAGCGGCGCACGCCAGAGCGGACCTACGCCCCCGACGAAGAGCCGGGTGCGTGATTGCGTGTGCGCCCGGCCCCCACAGGTCCAAGGTTTACGACCGGGCAGAGAAGACACCGCCCCTCCGAAGCCCGGCAGTACCCCATTGCGTTTCACCTCGACGGTGAGAAACACGGAGACGGCACGATCACCCCTTGAAGGACAGCGTGCCCGCGACGGTCAACAGCCCCCATACTCAGGGGTTTGCTCGTAGGACCCAGGGGCGCAGGGATTGGCGAGGTGGCCCTGGACGGTGACGCCGCTGCTGGTGAGCGACGTGGCGTCGGTGGCGCGTCGTCCGTGACCGTAACGGCCTACCGATCTCGGTGGGAATCTCTGCCGCAGATGTGCACGACAGTCAGGCGCTCATCCCGCTGGTGCGCTGTATTCCTCCCACCCGCTCGCGCCGCGACCCGCCGCGCCGCCGCCCGGACGAGCTCCACGCGGACAAGAGCTACGGCTTCGACTACCTGCGTAACTGGCTGCGGCGCAGGCAGATCGTGCCACGCGTCGCCCGCCGTGGCGTTGAGCCTCCAACAGCCTGGGGCGGCACGTTGGGTGATCGAGCGCACCCTGTCGCGGCCGGGCGGCTGCCGCCGTCTGCACCGCCGTCACGAGCGCAGGGACAAACACTTCCCTGCCTTTGTCGGCCTTGCCGGCGCCCCCGTCTGCTACTGGCGTTCCGTCCGCTGAGGAGACGTGCGGCAGCGGGTACAGTCCCGGCGAGCCGATCGGAGCCGGGGGGCAGCTTGGACAGCGCAATCAGCCAGATCGTGATCGCGGTGCTGGGCGTCGGCGGTACGCTCGCGGCCGCCGTGATCACGCAGCGAGGTGCCGACCGTGCCAGGGCCTGCGAGCTGGAGCACACGAGACGCCTCCAGAAGGATGAACGCGAGTACGCCACGCGTCAGGCTCAGTTCGAGGCGCGGCGCACGTGCTACGCCACTCTCAGCGCGGGTACTCGCGACTTGGCGAACGTGATGGCGAAGGTCCTCCACGCACTGGAGGAGGGCGAAGTGAGAGAGGAGCTGCGCTCAGAGCTGGACAGGGCACGCCGCGACCACCGGTTGCGTCACGCTGAGGCCCAGATGGTGCTGCCCGACGCCGTGGCGGCAACAGCCAGCACGGCGAACCGCCACCTCGGGGAACTGTACGGCCTGTTGATGCGACTCGACGGAGGCATCGCCCGGCAGGGTGAGAGCTTGGAGACCGCGTGGGAGAGCTTCGGCAAGCTGTGGGATCCCCTGTGGAGAATGCGCCACGTGATGCGCGTCGACCTCGGGATCACGGCACCCGACCAAGCCCCGTAGGGCCAACGCACATGTCCCAGTTCGCCAATCAAGATGCGGTCTTACCCTTTTACCAGGCCGCCGAGCCGACCGTTCCAGAGGTCGGCAGCCAGTCCAGGGTGACCGCGAAGACCAGCACACCCATGAGCGCGAACCAGAAGCGCGATGCGGGCGGGGCTGGTGCGTCAAGAGATGCGCAAGGGAAAGATGACGGCGCCGGTGGGCTGCTGAGCGCGTGGCGTACGAGTGCCGGCAGTCCGCCTCCTTCCAGCGGTGGTTCGTCCAGAGCATCGCCAACTCCGCGACACTGGGGTGAGCACTGGCGGCGGTGCCGACACGAACCGGTCGGCGACAGCCGGCAGACCCCTGACCGCCAAGACTTGACTTGCAGTGCGGTTCAAGTTTCAGAGTGGCGTCATGACCGCATACGACGACGCGCTCCTCCTCTTCCGCAACACCATGCGCATCACCGACGGCCACCTGGAGAGCTTCCGCGACGCCATCGTCCGAGCGGTGGATTTCGCACGGCAGCACGGGCCGCAGATGATGGTCGAGACCTTCGTGGACGAAGAGCGGATGCTCGCGCACAGCTTCCAGCTCTACCGGGACTCCGACGCGGTGCGCCTGCACTGGAAGCTGGCCGACCCGTATATCCAGGAAGTGATGGAGCACTGCCGGGTGCAGCACTTCGAGGTGTTCGGCGAACCGGACGATGACGTGGCTGCGAGCCTGCGCTCAGCTCTGGGAGAGCAGTGCCCGCCCACGTTCTCGCCCCGCATCGCCGGCTTCGTCCGCTTCCCGGCGGGCTCTCAGGGGTAGCCGACGCGACACGGCAGTTGTTGATGCCTTCGACCTCAACTCGCCGGCGGAGAGCGACGTTGGGTGCTCGCTGCTCACGAAGCCATCAGGTCCGTGTGCGGGTGGCGCGCTCGGGGAGCCATCACCCCGTCTCGGTCTCGGCTCCTTTTCCGAGGCCGGAGGCGTCCAGTGCCCGGAGCATGGCGGGAACGTCCAGTGACGAAGCCCCCGAGGCCACAGCCCGGTCAGCGAACGCGCACAACTGCCGCTCCGTCACCCGGAAGTGCGTCGCGGCGCGGTTCAACTCCTCGATGTCCGCTTTCAGCCGCGCCACGTCGATCCGCCGCAGGTCCGCCGCGGCCTCCAGGTCCAGAGCGCTGTTGAGGCCGATGTCGAGGCCGTCGTCCCACAGCTCGTCCGGGTACGGGGCGCGACTCCAGCGCCCGTGCTCGTACCAGTAGACGCAGCCGAACTGGAACGGATCGACAAGCTCCTCCAGCCTCGACGGCGACAGCCACTGCGGCGCACCGGCGAACATGTCGACGGGTGGCTCGAACCCGATGAGCTCACCCGACTCGTCCCAGCCGCACAGCAGGAAGCGCCCCTCGCCCCACCTCCAAAGCGCCCACCATGTGCAGCCGCGATCGTCCATGCGCAGTCCGCCACGGGCAGCGTCCAGCCACCACCCCGACAGGCCGGACCGCTGTCCCTCCCGCTCGCTGGTCGCGCACAGCACCGCCGCGAAGGCCCAGCGCGCCCACATCTCTTCCGGGTCAGGCAGGTCCTGCGGCTGTCCGGGCCGGTGTATCAACATCGAGCGCTCCAAGGTCGTGCCCAACGGGGGCGTGCCGCAGCAGAAGCTACCGGCATGCCGTCACCGCCTCGGCGACCGGCCCCGGGCTTGCGGAGCACCCTCCGGCGATGTGACGCGCCTGATGGCGCGGTTCAGCTGAGGAGCTCTCCCAGGACCCGGCCGGACGGCAGGCCCCGGCCGGACGGGCCGATCAGCGCAGCCCGGCGAAGAGATCGTTCTCGGGTACGGCTGCGCCCGTGGCGTCCTTGACACGTACGAACGTCTCCATGCCCATCAGCTCACCGAACCGCTCCTTGCCCATCTTGAGGAAGAAAATGTTCTCGCCCTGACTGGCGTGCGCGGCCAGCGCATCGAACTTCTGACCGCTGAATGCGGTGGTGTCCACCCACGTGGTGATCTCGTCGTCAGGGAGGCCGATCTCAGCCATCGCGGCGGTCTCGGCAGGATCCGGCTCCGGCATGTCCTCACCGAACTCGCGCATGATCTCGCCGAACCGCTGCATCCCCGAGCGGGGCATCGTCGTCCAGTACACCTTCGGTGTCAGCGCGGTCATCTCCAGCGCCGCCATCGTGATGCGGTGCGCCTGGATGTGGTCGGGGTGGCCGTAGAAGCCGTTCTCGTCGTAGGTGACGACCACATCGGGTCGGTAGTGCCGCATGAGTTCCGCGAGCCGGGCGGCGCCTTCCTCAACGGGCGTCTGCCAGAAGGATCCGGGGGCGTCGTTGCTCGGCCAGCCCATCATTCCGGAGTCGGCGTAGTCCAGCATCTCCAGATCACTGATCTTCAAGGCTTCACAGCTCGCCTCAAGTTCTTGACGGCGCATCAGGGCGACAGCCGCGGGGTCGTGCCCGGGATCGCCCGGCTTGACACCCCCCGGTCCGTCACCGCAACCGCCATCCGTACACGTCACAAGAACCGTGCGGATGCCCTCCGCCGCGTACCGCGCGAGGACGCCTCCAGTTCCGGTGGCCTCGTCGTCGGGGTGGGCGTGCACTGCCATGAGCGTCAAGGGTCGGTTGGTCATCAAGCAGTCCTCCTAAGAAATACGTCTTGGTGCAAGTGCGCGCGGGCGTACCGCTATTCCGCGTTCCGGATTCTGGCAAGTGGACAAACTTGTGGTCTCCGTGTCCCCGCCCGTGCGGCGGCAGGCGCAGCTGTGGGCATCAGTCAGTATCGAGGCCGTCGATCAGGCGGTTGAGGAATCGGGTGAAGGTGGCGTCGGGAGTGAGGGGGCGCCCGGGGGCGGAAAGGGCTTCGGCGAGTTCCGGGTGGCGGCCGTCGGCGGCGACAGCGGCGAGATAGCGGCCCTCGGCTGCGGCCCGGTCCGGTGATCGCGAGACCGCGGCCTGCGCGATCTCATGAGCGACGTGCCCGGCCACGAACGCGGTGAGCTGGGCGAAGACCTCCAGCTTCGCCGCACCGTCCAGCCCGGTGGGCCGCAGGACGGCGAGCACGTGTTCCAGAAAGGCCAGCGTGTTGGGGCCCGGAGCACGACGGGTGGACAAGGCGACGGGCAGCCAAGGGTGGCGCAGCATGTTGGCCCGCTGCAGGCGGGCCACGGCCTTCAGATCGGCACGCCAGTCGCCGGTGGGTGGGTCCGTGACCGTGAGTTCGCCGCTGACGTGGTCGACCATCAGTTCCAGCAGCGTCTCCTTGTCAGGGGCGTAGCTGTAGAGCGACATGACGCCCGCTCCGACCTCGGCGGCCACCCGCCGCATGGTGACCGCGTCGAGTCCTTCCGCGTCGGCCAGAGTGACGGCTGCCGCGGTGATCGCCTCCCGGCTGAAGGACGGCCTGCGACCCCTGCGCGGCTCGGTGGGACGCAGCCAGAGTCGTTCGGGATCGACGCTGTCGGCACCGGACTTTCCGTCACCGGACACGGCCTCGCACTCCTTCCCCTGATTGTTGAGACGGTTCTTGCACCAAGGTCATCCAAGCATCCTTTATTCTCGTACGACGTACGAGAATAAAGGAGAGAACCATGCCATCACGCACGCCCGACGCCGGAGCCAGGCCTGCCTGGGTACCACCCGCCGGAAAGCCTCCGCTTTCCTCACGGATGATGAGGGCGACCTGGCGAGGTCTGCCGGCGAAACGGCACGAGGTCGGGTGGGAGCCGGGAGTGGTGGTGCCGGCCGCCGACGGCAGCCCGTTGCTCACCGACCACTACTTTCCGCGTGCCCACGGCGACTTCCCCACCCTCCTGGTCCGCTCTCCTTATGGCCGGGGCCTGCCGTGGTCGCCCCAGTACGGCCTGCTCTTCGCCGAACAGGGCTTCCACGTGGTCCTGCAGAGCTGCCGCGGAACCGGAGGTTCGGGGGGCGAGTTCGATCTGTGGCGCAACGAGGCCGCCGACGGCCAGGCCACGGTGGCCTGGCTGCGCGAGCGACCCTGGTTCAACGGAACACTGGGGACCGTCGGCCCCAGTTACCTGGGATACGTGCAATGGGCCCTCGCTTCGGACCCACCACCAGAACTGAAGGCAATGGTGGTGCAAGTAGGACTGCACGATCCCTACGCCCTGTTCCACGCAGACAGTGCGCTGCGCCTGGAGAACGCCCTCGCCGTGGGTGTGGGCATGAACTACCAGCACCAGGGCTTGGCACCCTTCCTCAAGGCGACGCTGCGCCTGCAGCGCCGCATGCGCGACATCAGCACCGCGCAGCCCCTGCGTGGGGCGTACAAGTCAGCGCTGGGGAGCGAGCTGCCTTGGCTGGACGACGTGATGACACATTCGGACGCCAAGGACGCCTACTGGCGCGGCGCGTCGCTGGCCGCGCCGGCGGAGCGGCTTCGCGTTCCCACGGCTCTGATCACCGGATGGCACGACGCACTGGCCGACCAGACCTTCGAGCAGTACGACCGGCTGCGCCAGGCCGGATGTGAGACCGCCCTGCTCGTCGGTCCCTGGACCCACACGTCGGCCCTGCAACAAGGGTGGCCCAAGGTGTTCGCCGAGAGCCTCGCGTGGCTGCGCGCCCATCTGTACGCCGATCCCTCCGGCCTGCGTCCCACCGCCGTGCGTGTGCACATCGGCGGCGAAGACACTTGGCGGGACCTCGACGACTGGCCGCCGGCCACGGCTGCCACGTCGTGGTACCCCATCCCCGGCGGGCATCTCACCCAGCAGGCCCCCGCGGAATCCGCACCCGTGGCGACGTTCCGCTACGACCCGGCCGACCCCACCCCCTCCCTGGGCGGCCCACTGCTCTCCCGCACCGCCGGTCCCCGGAACAACGCCACTCTGGAGACCCGGAACGACGTCCTGACATTCACCGGTCCACCGCTGACCGAGCCCGTGGACATCCTGGGCCCCGTCTCCGCACGGCTGAGCGCCTCCACGGAAACCGGGCACGCCGATGTCTTCACCCGCCTGTGCGACGTGGACCCACAGGGCCGCTCCGTCAACATCTGCGACGGATTCGTCCGACTCCGGACGGCCGAACAGGCGCCCTCACAGGTCACCGTGCCGATGAGCTCCACCGCCCACCGCTTCCAGGTCGGCCACCGCATACGCTGGCAGATCAGCGGAGGCGCCCATCCGCGCTACGCCCGCAATCCCGGCAACGGGGAGGCGCCGTTGGACACCACCACCTTCACACCGGTGCGCATCACGCTCCACACGCACTCGGCCCTGGTACTTCCCAGCAGCTCCTGTCCCGCTTGATTCGTCAGCCCTCCGGGGAACAGTCGACGAGCCGGGCCGGCGGGGCGGAAGGTGTAGCGGCCCAGCACGTCGGTTTCGCGTACTCGAGCGTGTCGGCCTCGTAGTCCGGCGTGGGCTGCTGGGGTCTTCCCCGCCGGGTCGGCGACGGCGGCGCCCAGGTGCTCAGCCGACCACGCGGTAGCGCAGATGCGTGACCCCTGGAGCGTCGATGACGCGTACGAGGTTGAGCTGGTGGGGCGTGCCCAGCGCACCGAACAGCGACCGGCCGGCACCGAGCAGTACGGGGACCTGATGGATCTCGAGCTCGTCCAGCACCCCGGCCTGCAGCGCCAACTGTGCCGTCGTCGCCCCGTGGACCAGTACGTTGCGCTCCCCGGCGGCCTCCTTGGCCCGCGCCATGGCTGCCTCGATGCCGTCGGTGGCGTAGCGGACATTGGGGCCCTGGACGGCTTCGTCACCAGCCTCGGAGCGGGTGAACACCTCGATGTGGACGCCGTCGTGGTGGTCGCCGCCCCAGCCGCCGGCCGCGTCGAAGGTGCGCCGGCCCGTCAGCACGGCGCCGGTGGCCAGCATCTCGTTGACCACCGTAAGGCTGGCCGCGTCGGTCCGGATGGCCGGTAGGGCGACTCCGCCGCGGGCCTCGTGGTCGCCGTCGAACAGCCACGCGTGCAGCTGCTCGCCACCGGTGCCGAGGCCGTTCCCGGGGCCGTCATCGGGACCGGCGATGAAGCCGTCGAGCGACATGGACATGTAGAGCACGGAACGGGACACGATCGGGTCCTCCTGCTGTGACGGAATGGACGGGCCGAGCGCATTGCCAGGCTGCTCGGTCTCGGCTTCATGCTTCTCCCTACCGACCGCCTGCGTACCAGGAACTCATCGGGAGCCCCGCTCCTGCCCGGCGTCCGCCTGATCGCAGGTGCTCCGCAGGCACTCAGGGGCCGGAACGGAGTGAACCCTGTTGCGCTCTGAGCCTCCCCATCTGATCACTTCCCATGATCGCTCCGATACGGGCTGTCAGTGGGTCGTGCTGCACTGGTGAGTGGGCGGGGACGCTGAACTCACCTGGGAGGGCATGTGGTTGACGTCCGTGCGTACACGCGCAGGGAAGGGGCTCCGGTACGAGCGCACACCAGGGCAGCCCCGGTCCTGGGCGGGCCGGTGGTGGGAGCGGCTCCTGCGGCTCCCCGTGGGGTGGAGACGCCGATACTCCGGATCACGTTCCCCACCGGAGAGCCGCCACAGCCCGGGAGCGGCAGGTGAGCGGGCGGCGACCGAACCGGAAGGGCTCAGCGCGGAAGGCCACGGCCCGGAGGGCTCCGGTCCGTCGTCGGCGCAGGCGGGGCAGCAAGGAGGAGGAGAAGCTGCTGACAGTCGGGGTGGTCGTCGTGGTCGGCGTGAGCCTGGTCGTCGCGCTGGTGCAGTGGCTCCTCGTTCACTGGTGGGTGCTGGTCCTGGCAGGGGTACTGGCCGGTGGTACCGGGGCGGTGTGGTGGCAGCAGCAGGTGCAGCGGCGGCGATGGGAGGCGGCACGGGCTCAGGGACTGCGCTTCCAGGTGGGGCGGCTGGACATGCTGGGCCACGCGGAGTTCGAGCACGCGGTCCGCGACTTGCTCCTCCGGGACGGCTGCCGGGACGCGCTACGCACCGGGGGCCGGGGAGACAAGGGCGCGGATGTCATCGCAACGGACCCTGCGGGGCGGCGGTGGGTGATCCAGTGCAAGCACCGCCGTGACGGTCTGGCCGGCGCGGCCATCGGCACCCCGGACCTGCAGCGGCTCAACGGGACGGCACGGCCGGTGCACAAGGCGGACGTGGTGGTGATGCTCACCAACGGACGCTTCACCCGGGACGCGGTCCCCTTCGCCGGCGACCAGCAGATGCACTTGGTCGACCGCCACATGCTCGCCCGGTGGGCAGCGGGTTCCTGGCCGCTGTGGGAACTGTTGCCGAAGATTCCGCCACCGCGGCGGCCGGCGCACTGACCCGGCCCAGTAGTGAGGGGGCTGACACCGACCGGTGCCAGCCCTTCACCGTGCCGTCCGCGACCGTTCGTCTCTCAGCTCGACACCGAGGGGCACCCAGTGCGGGCCGAACGGGGGGCCGCGCACCGGTCAAGGGGGGGCTGATCAGCGAGCAGGCCGTGCCCATGCTGCGCACCGCCGCCACCCTCGTGCCCGAAAAAGGGGCGAGATCTGGTTCGAGGGGCCCTGGGCCGGTTTGCACTGGGGCGTAGGAAGGGCGGCAGGCCGGCGCCGCGCGAGTGCGCCCAGAGAGGGGCGGCGCCGCTCTGCGGTCATGCCAGCAGGTCTTGCGGCATACCGGCCCACGGGTCGATCGGGACGACGCTGGTGGCACGGCCGAGGTCGTCGAGGAGCCACCCCATGCGTTTGGTCATGCGCAGAACCACCGCGCGCTCGGTCAGCTCGAGAGTGGGGAAGCGTTTGGCGAGACTCTCCTCGAGCCGCTGGCTGTCTCCCAGGGAGTGGAGCCAGACGATGAAAATGAGATTGTCCGTTCCGGTCATCGCCGCACACATGCGGATCTCCGGGAGGGTTACCAGGGCCCTGGCGGTGGTCTCCAAGTCCTGCGGCGGGATACGCGCCCAGAAGTGGGCGATGACAGGCCAGCCGCTGATGACCTCGGCCACCTCACAGCGGCAGGTCACCAGCCCGCCCCGGATGAGGCGCTCCAAACGCCTCCGGGCGGTCGAAACGCTCATTGATGTGAGCTTCGCCAGCTCGGCCGCAGTCCGTCGGCCATCGGCCCCGAGTCGCAGCACGAGGTCGTGACAGGAATCCGGCAGTGGCCCTGCGTCGACGACGGTTGAGGGGGCATGTCGGGCCAGATGGGTCTGCTGGGCGGAGGTGAGGGCGTGGAGTCGCCAACGGCTGGCTTCGCTGTAGAAGCGGGTCGCGGTGTGGGTGCGCGTTCCACGTACTCCGGTGAGCTGGCTGACGTAGTCGAGCATGAATCTCGACAGTGATTGCAGATCCGGGAACAAGGCGATGAGAAACAGGTCGCGTCCGCTGCCGACTTGTGAAATGGAGGCGACCTGGGGCACGTGCATGAGGGCTTCGACCGCTCGGTGGCGGGTGCTCGGTTCGCAGTCCACCTCGATGAAGGCCAGACAGTTGCCCTCTGCCCACACTGACAGCTTCGGGTAGGCGGTCACCCAGGCCAGGCCGTCCTCCGAGAGCCGCTGCCAGCGCCTGGCCGCCGTGACCGGGTTGATGTCCAGCACCCTGCCGACTTCGAGCCAGGTTGCCCGGGGCGCGACCTGCAGCACGTTGATCAGCGAGATGTCAGTTTCAGTCAGGTTGAACGAATCCTGCATACGGCGTCACCGCCTGGCTCTTTTCTTCTATTTCAGCATCGCTTCCGCTCACGCGTCCACCCTTGAGTGGTCGCTGGCCAAGGCCTTTTCCCAGCGTAGGAGGTGCATTCGTTGAGATGACCATCTATACAGACGCGAAGTATTTGAGTGATGAGCTGGTCCGGTTGCGTCGCAGCCTGCACAGCGAGCCCGAGGTCGGACTGCTTCTTCCGCGGACGCAGGAGAAGGTGCTGGCCGCGCTGGACGGCCTGCCGCTGGAGATCTCCACCGGCACCGGGCTGTCTTCGGTGATCGCGGTGTTGCGGGGTGGTCGGCCGGGCCCGGTGGTGTTGCTGCGGGCCGACATGGACGCGCTGCCCGTGGCCGAGGAAACGGGGCTGGAATTCGCCTCGAAGGTGGAAGGCGTCATGCACGCATGTGGGCACGATCTGCACACCGCGATGCTGGTGGGCGCCGCACACCTGCTGGCGGCCCGCCGAGAAGACCTGGCTGGAGACGTGGTGTTCATGTTCCAGCCGGGCGAGGAAGGATGCGACGGCGCCGGCGTGATGATCAACGAGGGGGTCCTGGAAGCTGCTGGCCGACGACCGGTCGCCGCCTATGCGCTGCATGTGTTCACCACCGGGTTCCCCGGCGGTCTGTTCACCGCTCGCAGCGGTCCGACCATGGCAGCGACCAACGACCTGAACGTCGCCGTCCACGGTGTCGGCGGCCATGGCTCGGCCCCGCATCAGGCCAAGGACCCCCTTCCAGCGGCGTGTGAGATCGTGACCGCCCTGCAGACGATGGTCACCCGTACCACCGACCCGTTCGACCCCGTGGTGCTCACTGTCGGGTCATTCCACGCGGGTACCCGCCGCAACGTCATCCCAGAGAGTGTCCGGTTCGAAGCCACAGTGCGGACTTTCTCCGCAGCGGCACAGGACCGGATCGGTGAGGCCGCGGTCGCTCTGGTCCGGTCGATCGCCTCGGCTCACGGACTCCATGCCGAGGTGCAATTCGCGAGTCGCTATCCGGTGACCGTCAATGACCAACGTGAGGTCGGCTTCGTCGCCTCAACCGTGCGTGAGGTATTCGGCGAGCACCGGTTCCAGGCGCTGGCCCACCCCCTCACCGGCGCGGAGGACTTCTCCCGCGTCCTCGAGCAGGTACCAGGGACCTTGGCCATTCTCGGAGCTTGCCCGCCGGAAGCCGACCTCGACAAGGTCCCGTACAACCACTCACCACACGTGGTCTTCGACGAGACCGTCCTGCCGGACGGTTCCGCCCTCTACGCGGAACTCGCCGTGCGCCGCCTCGCCGCCGGCCCCACCGGCACAACCGGCTGAGCGCGTGTGCACTCCTCGTCACCGCGCTCGGGGTCTGCCCGGCTGTGTGGTCCGGTGAGAGCCCGTTCGAAACAGAGCGGCACGAAAGGACAGCAGGCTGGTGGCCACCCCGTGCTGGGGTGCCTGGCCGAGCGGGGCTGGAGCGGGCACCGACGTGCCGTCGTACGCCGTCGCCCTGTACGGCGGCAGTGTGCCCTGCTTCTGGCCTGGCTCACGAGTCACGAAGGCCGGGACCGCTTCACCGGGCATACCACCGCCCTGCTCCTGGCTGGGGCCTCGTCACCCTCACCAGGCCCCAGAGGCACACCGAAGCGCTGGAGCAGGTCCCCCGCTCGCGTCACCTTCCCTGCTCGCAGGACGAAGTGCCCTCGTCCCGCGCGACCGCACCGCCGCTGCTGGCTGCCGGCCCTTGCCCACCTCCCGCCCGACGTCAGGAGACACGCCCATGGCGGACGACCCTTTCCGCACCGAACACGATCTCCTCGGAGACCACGCCGTGCCCTGCGCCGCTTACTACGGCATCCACACACTCAGGGCCGTGCAGAACTTCCCGATCACTGGTACCGCCATCTCGTCCCACCCCGACCTGATCAATGCCCTGGCCGCTGTCAAACAAGCCGCCGCCATGGCCAACCGCGACCTCGGCATCCTCGACGCCCGCAAGGCCGCAGCGATCATCGCGGCCTGTGAGGAGATCCGCGCCGGGAGGCTGCACGACCAGTTCCTCGTGGACGTCATCCAGGGCGGCGCAGGCACGTCCACCAACATGAACGCCAACGAGGTCATCGCCAACCGCGCCCTTGAGTACCTGGGCCACCTGCGCGGCGACCACGCCCATCTGCATCCGCTGGACGATGTCAACGCGGGGCAGAGCACCAACGATGCCTACCCCACGGCCGTCAAAGTGGCCCTGCACTGGGCAGCGAACCGGCTGCTGGAGGCCATGGCGACCCTGCGGTCGGCCTTCGAGAGCAAAGGCGAGGAATTCGCCGATGTGGTCAAGACCGGCCGCACACAACTGCAGGACGCCGTACCGATGACACTCGGTCAGGAATTCGGGGCCTATGCGGTCACGCTCAGAGAGGACGAGCTACGGCTGGCCGAGGCATGCGAGCTGATATGCGAGATCAACCTCGGCGGCACCGCCGTCGGTACCGCCCTCAACGCCGCTCCGCGCTACGCCACACTGGCCTGTCGGCATCTCGGCGACATCACAGGGCTGCCGCTGCGCACCGCCCCCGACCTGGTGGAGGCCACCCAGGACGTGGGCGCGTTCGTCCAACTCTCCGGCGTCCTCAAGCGCATCGCTGTCAAACTCTCCAAGATCTGCAACGACCTGCGCCTACTGTCGTCCGGACCGCGAGCGGGTCTCGGTGAGATCAACATTCCCGCTGTGCAGGCCGGCTCCAGCATCATGCCGGGCAAGGTCAATCCGGTGATCCCCGAGGTGGTCAACCAGATCGCCTTCAACGTCATCGGCAACGACGTCACCGTCACCCTCGCCGCAGAGGCCGGGCAGCTTCAGCTGAACGCCTTCGAGCCGGTCATCGCTCACAGCATGTTCCAGAGCCTCACCCAGCTCGGCGCCGGGTGCCTGGCCCTCGCAGACCGCTGCGTCGTTGGCATCACCGCCAACCGCGACCACCTGCGAAGCACAGTACGCAACACGATCGGCATCGTCACCGCACTCACGAGGCACATCGGATACGAGCAGGCGACCGCGGTCGCGCAAGAGGCTCTCGCCGCAGGGCGCTCCATCCCCGATATCGTCGTGGAACGCGCTCTGCTCAGCTCAGCAGAACTGGACCGGATTCTCCAGCCTGAAGCCCTGGCCCGGGCGGAGATCCGCCGGCCGGAGAGCTGCGACAACACCTCACAGAAGCTGACCGTCGGTCGCCGGCCCGGCTCCCCCGCGCCCACACAAGCGGATTACTGAACGCATCCTGCAGAAGTCATCAGAGAGTGACGCAAAATGCCCAATTCAGCGGACTGCATACGTGTGATCCCACACTGAACACAAACAGCCGATCCGCTCCCCCAGAACCGGACCGTCGTCGGTCCTACGGATCGCACACGGAGGTGGAAACCATGCTCAGGTGGGAGGTGCACATCCCGACGATCGCCCCCGACGGTACCCGCGGCGTGCACACATTCGTCTACAGCCGCCCCAGCGAAACCTGTGCGCGGGACAGCATCCTCGCCGATGCCCTCACCGACGCCCTCGCCCAGGCAGCCATCCGGCACCGCCGCGGCGCCTGCGCAGACACCAAGGCTCTCACGATCACCGTACGCGATGCCGGACTGCTCTGAGAGGGCCCGGCACCACACACCCGCGGACGGTCCATTGGACCGAGGTCACACCCCACACCCGGGTCAAACGACCACACCCACCGGCCCTTGACGGTACGGACCTCGACGGCGCCTGTCCCCCGCGCAGAACCTGACGGCGCGGCGTCCGCTCCCCCCTCTCCCGAACTCTCCCCGAACTCGCCCCGCTCAGCGGATCCGGTGTGCCCTCCGGAAGCCCGCGAGCGATCGCGCATCCGAAAGTGAAGGTTCCCCCGTGCCGCTCAGACTGAGAAATCGCTTCAGCGGTGTCTCCGGCAACTTGCTCGGTGGCATCGAGCGGGTCGGCAACAAGCTCCCCCATCCGTTCATCTTGTTCGTCTACCTCGCCCTACTGATCATCGCTGTCTCCGGCGTCACCAACCTTTTCGGTGTCACCGTCGAGGACCCGGAGAGCGGTAAGACGGAGCCCGTCCGCAGCCTGCTCTCCGGCGACGGTCTCGTGTACATGCTGACGTCCGCACTGGACAACTTCGTCGAGTTCCCGCCCCTGGGACTCGTGGTGGTCATGATGCTGGGCATCGGGCTGGCCCAACAGGTGGGACTGATCGAATCGGCGGTAAAGCGCGTGATCCTGGCGGCTCCACCGCGCCTGGTCACCGCCGCCGTCTTCCTCACCGGCATCTGTGGGAACCTGGCCTCGGACGCCGCGTTCATCATCATCCCTCCCCTGGCCGCGCTCGTGTTCCGCGCGGTGGGCCGGCACCCGCTCGCCGGACTCGCCGCAGGCTTCACAGCCGCGGGGGCCGGGTTCTCGGCCAACTTCTTCATCGCCGGCACCGACGTGCTCCTGTCCGGGATCTCCACGGAGGCCGCGGGCATCGTGGACTCGGGAACGGCGGTCTCGCCGGTCGCCAACTGGTACTTCATGGTCGCCTCGGTGGTGACCCTCACCCTCATCGGGGTGCTCGTCACCGAGAAGATCGTGGAACCCCGCCTCGGCGCCTACCAGGGCGACGACGACTCGAACGCGCTGGAGCAGTCGCAGTTGACACCCGAGCAGCGCCGCGGCCTGCGCAATGCCCTACTGGCGACCCTCGGGTACGTGGCCGTGGTCACCGCGGTGGTAGCACTGCCGAACTCGCCACTGCGCGGCAAGGGCGGCGCTCTGGTGGAGTCGCCACTGCTGCACGGCATCGTCCCGCTGCTCTTTCTGCTGTTCGTCGTGGGCGCGGTGGCCTACGGCATCACCGTGAACGCGCTGCGCAGCAGCGGCGACGTGCCCACATACATGGCGGAAGCAGCGAAGAACCTGGGCGGCTTCCTCGTACTGATCTTCGCGGCCGCACAGGCCATCGCCTACTTCGACTGGAGCAGACTCGGCCTGTGGGTCGCCGTCAACGGCGCGGAACTGATGGAAAGCCTGGACATCTCGGGCCTGGCCGGACTCATCGGCCTCAGCCTGATCACACTGGTATTGAGCCTGCTCATCGCCAGCGGTTCAGGGCTCTGGGCCATCGAAGCGCCGATCTTCGTGCCGATGTTCATGCTCCAGGAGGTCAACCCCGCATACACGCAGCTCGCCTACCGAATCGCCGACTCCTCGACGAACTGCCTCGTCCCGCTCAGCCCCTACGTCGCCATCATGCTCGGCTTCATCCAGCAGTACGACAAACGGGCGGGCCTGGGAACCCTCTTCGCTCTCGTTCTGCCCTTCACCGTTGCCTTCTACGTCGGCTGGATGCTCCTCTTCGTGGCCTGGGTACTCCTCGGAATCCCCATCGGCCCGGGTGAGACCCTCTCGCTGTAGGTCTCCACCAATCTGAAACATCTCCCTTCTACCTCGGCGCTGTTCCTGGCCGTCGCCTACGCCGTCGCCTACGCCGGCGGCCAGGCGGCGGCGTAGGGTTCTGCGGGCCCACCCGGCCGGGCCGTCATGGTGGGCGCTGCGGCAAGCGACGCAGCTTGGCCACACACCCGGTCACCAGCTCCTGCAGCTCGCCCGGGAGGTCGTCCAGCCCGGCTCCGCGTGGACGACGACGCGGTAGAGCACGCCGTGCGAGGCGCCTTCCCCAGGAGTCGTGGTGCGCAGCGGCGCGTAGTCCGCGGTCTGGCCCTGTTCGAAAACTCGCGTCTCCCCCGACCGCAGTAGCGACCCGATCGTCCCCGACTGTCCCAGAGATCCGCCACCTGCTCACCGACGTGTTCACCGCATCGGTCACTCCTGCGGCGATCCCATTCACACCCCGATGTCACCAGACCGGCCAGACCCCGGCACGGGAAGCAGGTCCTCACACACGGACCGCTGGGAGCCGCCGGTCCCCTCGAGCGGCGAGGTCTCCGGCGGCCGTGCGTGCCGGGCAGGTGAACAAGCCGTGCCTCAGCGGCCGACCGGTACGGGGAATGGATGCGGCACCGGTCCGGGTCAGGTGCGCAGCCCCACCAGGAGCCGGTCGAGCGCCTGCTCCCCGGCCCGCGGGTCCCCGCCCCGCGCGATCCAGAGCGCGGCCTCGTTCATCGCCCCCGAGAGCAACCGGGCCAGTGGCTCCACCGGTTGATCGGCGATGATCCCCGCTTCGGCCAGCGCCGTCAGGGCGTCCGCGAGATGCCGGGCGGAGGACTCCTCGTCCATGGCGCGCCACTCGTCCCAGCCCAACACGGTCGGCGCGTCGACCAGGAGAATCTGTCGGACCGCCGGGTCGGTTCCCGCGGCCAGGAAGGCCCGGCAGCCGGCCCGGAGTTGCTCCCAGAGGTCCTCGTGCCGTTCGGCTTCGGTCGCGACCCGCTCGCCCAGTTCCTGCTGCACCTCGCAGACGACGGCCCGGAAGAGCCCGGCCTTGCTGTCGAAGTGGTGATAGGCGGCTCCCTTGGTGACGCCGGCGGCCCGCGCCACCTCCGCCAGCACCACGTGGTGGTACCCGTCGGCGGCGAACCGCCGCCGCCCTTCGGCGAGCAGCGCTTGCCGCGTTGCCGCCCGCTGCTCCGCTCGGCTGACCACCATCGAGCCCACCGCCCTTCCCCTTTCGCGTACTGAGGGTATGTTAACGTTCCGATTCACATACCGCGGGTATGCGAAATGAAGCCGGAGGACTTCTGCCATGACGAACGAACTCACGACCACGCCCAGGATCAAGCTCGGCGGCTTCTACCCGGTGCTCGCCAGCCGGGACGTGGCGGCCTCCCGCGACTTCTACACCCGCCACTTCAGGTTCGAAGTCACCTTCGAGGCGGATTGGTACGTCAGTCTGCGCCGCCCTGACGCCCCGGAGTACGAGCTGGCCCTCCTCGACCACGCCCACCCGACCGTCCCCCAAGGGCACCGGGCCGCTCTCCAGGGGGGCTTGCTGCTGAACTTCGAGGTGGACGACGTCGACTCAGAGCACCAGCGGCTCGTGGTCGAGGCGGGCCTGCCCGAAGTACTGCCACTGCGCACGGAAGAGTTCGGCCAACGCCACTTCATCATCGCCGCCCCGGACGGTGTGCTGATTGACGTCATCACCATCATCCCGCCCAGCGAGGAGTACGCCGCCCGGTACACCAGCGTCTGACACCCATTGCAGAGCCTTGGGGGGCCGGAGCCGCTCGCAGCCGCAGGGCCTCCCTACGCGGCGGCAGGGCCGGTTGACTCCGTCACCGCTTCCGTCCGGGTCACGCCTCCGGGATCGCACTGGTGGAGGGCTGCGGAGACATGGTCACTCCTCGCCGCGGACGACGGTGACGGCGCAGTGGGCGTGGTGGAGCAGAGCCTGGCTGACCGAGCCGAGCAGCAGCCCGGTGAAGCCACCGCGCCCCCTCGCGCCGGTCACTACCAGCTGCGCCGAGCGGCTCGCGTCGATGAGGGCGGGACGGATCCGGGAGCGCACCAGGCGTCGCTCCACCGCAAGCTGGGGGAAGTCTTCCTGCAGGCAGGCCACGGTCTCGTCCAGCAGGCGCTGCTCGGCCTCGCGGAGATCGTCGGCATCGGCCACTACAGCGGTCAGGGGGTCGCCGGGACCTTCGTAGGCGCGTTCGCTCCAGGTGTTCCACACGTGCAGCGCCACCAGGGGTGCCTTGCGCAGCGCGGCCTCGGCGAACGCGAACTGCACCGCCGCCTGCCCGGCCTTCGAGCCGTCCACGGCCACCACGACCGGACCGGTCGGATCAGGACGGCCCCGCACGACCATGAGCGGGCAGCGGCCGTGTGCGGCCAGGTGCACCGCTGTCGATCCCAGTAGCAGGCCGGCGAAGCCGGACAGGCCCCGGCTGCCGACCACCGCCAGCGCCGCCGACCGCGACTCGATCTCCAGCACCTCCAGCGCCTCACCGGCCACCACCGAACGGGTGATCTCGATGTCCGGCGCTGCCGCGTGCGCCCGCTCCTCGGCGCGTGCCACCACCCCGTGCACCATCGGCTCCAGGCCGTGGTCGGCCGGGCTCCACGCAGGTGCGTCGCCTGGCAGGTGCCCGGGCGCGTGGCCGAAGGCGTGCACGATCCGCAGAGGCACCCCGCGCAGGTACGCCTCGCGGGCCGCGACGTCGACCGCCTCAAGGCTGGAGGCGGAACCGTCCACCCCGACGATCACTGGGTCACTCATTTCCCACTCCTGTCCCGGAACGCTGCCGGCCAGTGGCCGTCTCTTGCCCCAGCCTCGGCTTCGCTCGGCCCGGGGGCCAGGGGCCATCAGGCCGCCCCGGGAGGGCCACTTGGCCTGCCAGTACGAACAAGCCGGGCACGGCACCGGGCGTCGACCCGTGCCTGGGCAGGCCAGGATGCCCGAGCACCATGGTCTGCTCGGCCACGGCCTGGGCTTGCCGCCTGTCTTCTCGGCCGGTCGACCGGCGACGGACCAGTGTCGGCGCCCGCGTCCTTTCACCGGAGGGAGTCGGCGGTGGGCGCCCCGAGGGCGCGATGTCCTTCGGGGCGCGTGGCACGGGTTCCGATTCAGGCGTTGTAGCCGCCGTGGGCGTCCAGCACCGCGCCCGTGACGTATGACGCGGCGGGGCTCGCGAGGAAGGCTATCGCTGCGGCGACTTCTTCGGGTCGACCCACGCGTTGCAGGGACAGCGAGCTGACCAGGGCCTCGAGGGTCTCGGGGCCCGGCCCGTCCATGCCGCCTTCCATCAGTCCGGCCTCCACGACGTTGGCCGTGATGTCCCGCGGTCCGAGGTCCCGTGCGACCCCCATGGTGTACCTCTCGATCCCTGACTTGGTCGCCGAGTAGTCGGCAAGGCCGGGGACGCCGACCCGGGAACCAAGTCCGGAACTCACCGTGATGATGCGGCCGCCCGCGCGCAGCACTCGGGAGGCGGCCCGGATGACGGCGATCACACCGAGGTAGTTGGTGGCGTGCATCCGGTCCAGTGCGGCGGTGTCGGCGTCCGGGTCGTCCACCGTGCGGCCCTGCTCCACCGAGATCGCCGCGTTGTTGACGAGGATGTCCAGGCCTCCGAAGTGCGTGACCACATCGTCGATCAGCGCCGGCGCCCGGCTCATGTCCGCCTGGTCGGACTTGAAGGCGACGGCCTTCGCTCCCTTGTCGCGCGCCTCGTCGACGACAGTCTGCGCGCGCTCCTCGGAGCTGACGTAGGTGAAGGCGACGTCGGCTCCCTGTTCGGCCAGCAGTCGTACGGTCGCGGCTCCCAGTCCGCGCGATCCCCCGGTGACCAAGGCGACCTTGCCCGTGAGTGGCTTGCTCATTCTTCTCACCTCATCGACTCATTGATTGGCCCTTCTCGGAAGTCGCAACGTTAATTGTTACGACAGGCAGTTGCAACCTTCGTTGTTACGACTGAGCCTGTCGTAACATGGAGTGTTGCGGCCGAAAGGAGGGGCCATGAGTGCCAACAGCAGGTTGACCCTTGCCGCGCACGCACTGGCCTGGATCGGCCTCTACCAGCGCCAGGGCCATGAGGTCGCCACCTCCGAGCAGATCGCGACCAGCGCGAACACCAACCCCGTGGTGATCAGGCGCCTGCTCGGCGACCTGCGCAGGGCCGGGCTCGTGAAGTCCCGGCGGGGCGTGGGCGCGGGCTGGTCGCTGGCACGCGAGTTGGACTCGATGACTCTGCTCGACGTGTACGAGGCAGTGGAACCCGGCCCGCTGTTCGCGATGCACCGCACCACCCCGGACCAGGGATGCGTGGTGGGTTACGGCATCCAACCGGCGATGCAGAGCATCTACGAGGGCATCGAGGAGAACCTGAGACAGGAGCTGGCCCGCGTCACGCTCGCGAGCGTACTCCGGGACGTACTCGCGGCACCCCGCTAGCGACCCCGTTGCGCACTCACATCGCCGGGATCTCCATCCATGCCCAGGCCGGGCCCGTCACGTGGCTGTGTGCCTGCTCCTGGCCGTCACCGCGTTCGGCGTGCTCTCCCCCGCCGTGGTCACCAACGCTCAACGCCACGGACGAGCCGCGCCAGGAGTCACTTCAGCGCTGCTGGGAGGCGGCCAGTTCTCCTCGGTGCAGCCGCCTCCCCCACCGGTCGGCCTGTTCGGCACGCACAGTCCCGCGCCCATGGCCGGGTTCACAACAGGACCACCGAGACGGCCAGTGACACGGAGAGCTCTCCGCGGAGCTCAGCGGGCAAGCCACCCGCCGTCGACGGTGAGGACGTGCCCGCAGACGTAGTCCGAGGCCGGGGCGGCCAGGAACACCGCGGCCCCGACCAGGTCCTCGGCGGTGCCCCAGCGGCCCGCGGGGATGCGGGATCTGATCTCCGGTTCGCGCACCGGGTCGGAGCGCAGGGCCCGGGTGTTGCTGGTGGCGATGTAGCCGGGGGCGATGGCGTTGACCTGGACGCCTCTGCCGGCCCATTCGTTGGCCAGGGCGCGGGTCAGACCCGTTACGGCATGCTTGCTCGCCGTGTATCCGGCGACGTTGATGCCTCCCTGGAAGGACAGCAGCGATGCGATGTTGATGATCTTTCCGGATCCGCGGGCCAGCATCCGCGCGCCCGCGGCCCGGGCGAGGGTGAACACCGCGTCGAGGTTGGTGGTCAGCACGGCGGTCCAGTCCTCGTCCGCCATCTCGGTGGCCGGGGACCGGCGGATGATGCCCGCGTTGTTGACGAGGATGTCCACCGGTGTCTCGTCCAGCACCTCGCCGGCCTCCTCGGCGAGGTGCTCGGTGGAGGACAGATCGCGGATCCACCGTCGGGCGCTCCGGCCGGCAGCCTCGACCTGTCGCGCCGTATCGTCCAGGTCGTCGTGGTGGCCATGGAGGACCAGGTCGGCCCCGGCCTGGGCCAGGCCGACCGCGATCGCCCGGCCGATACCGGTGCGGGAACCGGTTACCAGCGCTGTACGGCCGCGCAGGTCGAACAGGGGGCTGGGCAGGGGGTCGGGCAGAGGGCTGGGCAGGGTGGTCATCGCAGCTCCGTGATCGGAAACGGCTCGACGTCGGTGTAGTCGGTGTTCTCGCCGCCCATGGCCCACACGAAGGCGTAGGAGCCGGTGCCGAACCCGCAGTGGACGGACCAGGAAGGCGAGATCACGGCCTGTTCACCGGCGACGATCAGATTGCGGGTCTGGTCCGGGCGGCCCATGAGGTGGACGACGCGCTGGTCGGGATCCAGGCCGAAATACAGATACATCTCGGTGCGCCGGTCGTGTGTGTGGGCAGGCATCGTGTTCCACATGCTTCCCTCGCCCAGTTCGGTGATCCCGAGGACGAGCTGGCAGCTCTGGATGCCGTCGGCGTGGATGAACTTGTAGATGGTGCGCTCGTTGGACGTGCGCTGTTCGCCGAGGTGCACAGGGGTCGCGTCCTGCAGGCCGCCCTTGCGGGTGGGGTGGGTGGCGTGCGCGGGGGTGGACACCACGTAGAAGGCCGCGGAGCCGTCACCGGTGAAGGCGACCTCGCGCGTGCCCCGGCCGACGTAGAGCACCTCCTTGGTGCCCAGTTGGTGTTCCGTGCCGTCGGCCGTGACGGTGCCGGGGCCGCTGCCCACGTTGACGACGCCGAGTTCCCGGCGAGCGAGGAAGTGGTCGGCGCGCAGCGGATCCGCAGTGAGCAGCGGCACCGTCGCGCCGGACGGCCGGACGCCGCCGATGACCATCCGGTCCTCGTGGCTGTAGACCGTGCGGACCTCGTCGGTGCCGAACAGGTCCTGGACGAGGAAGCGCGAGCGCAGCTCCTCCGTGTCCATACCTGGGACCTGATCAGGGCCCGTGGTGTGCCTGACCTCCATGGATGACCTCCGTTGTGTCGTCAGGGACGGTGCCGCGCCCGGTCGGTGTGCGCGGCGGCGTACGCGTGCAGGGCGAGGCCCTGGCCCCAGGGCTGGATGATGTCGTTGCGGATCACGGAGTAGCCGAAGGGGACGAGTTGGAGGACCGTGCCCGCGCTCGTGCGGGTGAGCGTGCCGTCCTCGGCCACGTACGGGTGCAGACCGGCGAGCGCGCGCCAGGCCGCTGCGCGCAGGCGCTCCGGTTCGATGCCGAGTGCCGCGGCGCGGAACATCGCGGCCGCGATACCTGCCGTGCCGGAGGTCTCGAGGATGCCGCGGTTCTCCGGCTGCCCGTCGACCAGTACGTCCCACACGCCGTGCGCGGGCTGGTGGTCGGCGAGCGCGAGGAGTTGACGGCGCAGCAGGGCGCGGACCCGGTCGGTTATCTCCGGATCGGTACCGGCGCGGGGCGCCGCTTCGAGGTATTCCACGGCCGCGAGTGCGCTCCAGGCGTTCGCCCGGCCCCAGAAGCACCAGATGGTGCGGCCCTCGTGGGAGCCGTGTGCGTAGAGGCCGGTGCCGGGGTGCTGCAGCACCCCGGCGTGCGCGAGGATCTGTTCGCCGGCCTCGGTGACGAGTTCGGGCCGATCGGTGTGCAGGCCGCAGTGGATGAGGAACGTGCCCGCCATGTACACCGTGTCCGCCCAGACCCCGCCGGGCCAGTGCTCCAGTGCACCGCCCGGCGCCCGGGTGACCTCTGGGGCGTGCCGCAGCCAGTGCAGCAGCCGGCGGCAGCCGTCGGCGTAGTGCTGCTGCTGGGTCATCCCGTACAGGTCGGCGCAGGCGGCGCCGGGTGCGAGGTGGTTGATGTGGTCGAGTTCGATGCCTTCGCGCAGGTGCCGGTCGACGAACGCGGCGACGAAGGGGCGGGCGGGCGTTCCAGTGGCTTCGGCCAGGCGCAGCATTCCCTGGAGCACGACGCCCTCGCCCCAGAACCACTGGGTGAGGCCCATCGTCTCGGCCCGGTCGGCGATACGTGCGGCGGTGGAGGCGAGCAGGGCAGGCCGCAGGTCCTCGGGGGCGGCGGGCGGCAGTGGCGCTTCGGCCAGTGCCGCCTGGCTGGTGTCGAGGCCGCGCGCGGCGGTCGCTGGTGTCATGCGTCCTCCGTCCCGGTCACCTTGCGGCCCCACCGGAGGTCGATGACGTGTGGTGCCGCGCCCGCCGGTGCCGGCGGAGCGATGGTCAGCGTCGCGTCTGTGAACTCCAGGCGTGCGCAGGGGTTGTCGAGCTGCGGGACGGGGGCGACGGTGCCGTCCTCGGTGAGATCGGCGGGGCGTCCGTCCACGGTGAACGGCCCGTCCCAGCTGAGAGCCAGCTCGGTGCCCTCGGGGGTGCGGAATCCGACCCGGTCGGGTCCGAACCGGGGGGTGCCGAGTGTGCGGGCGAAGTCGCCGAGTTCCCCGTGGAGGGCGCGCCGCCCGACAGTGCACACCCACGCGGTGCCGGGGCCGCGCGGACGCAGCTCCTGCCGCGCTTCGGGTCCCGCGTCAGTCAGCAGCGCGCCGTCCTCGGTCGCGAGGGCCACATAGCCGTCCCCCTTGCGTCCCACCGTCCATACGTCGTACTGCAGCCACTCGTCGAACTCGGCGACCGGGAACCACGCGTGCGTGTAGCCCATCGCGTCGTCACCGGGGATCCGGTACAGCGCCAGGACCGTCCCCTCGTGCTGGCGGGCTCTGGGGAGGAGGCGGTTGCCGGCCCAGGCGTTGGGGCGTGCCGAGGGGGATGTGGAGGCGTTGGGTGCGTGGGTGACGTAGACCTGTGTCTCGGGGCCCAGCGTGGCACCCCAGATGTGCTCCTGGAGTCCGGGCAGCCCAGGGCGGTAGTCGCCTACGCAGGAGAGCATCGCGTCGGGAGTCTTGTAGACGGTGAGGTCGGAGGCGTACGGGCGCGCGAGGAGGTCGTGGCTGGGCCGGTAATCGCCCCGGTAGCTCTGCCGCCCCCACCAGCGTTCCGGCAGGTGGTGTGCGGTGTGCCGGATGGCGTCGGGCATCCGGTAGCGGACCGCGGTGGCGACCGCGGCAGCCGGCAGCACGGCCTCGTTCAGTGCCCCTGTGCCGAAGCACACCCACATGATCGGCGCTGTCTCCTCCAGTCGGGAGGAGCGCAGGGTGGACACGTAAGAGCGGCCGTGGGCGCAGCCGTGGATGCCGCGCCAGGAGTTGGCCGCCAGGCTGAACAGCACCCGGTCGGCGACCCCGGCGGCGAGCTGGACGACCCCCTCGTCCTCGGCGTATTCGACCAGGGTCACCAGCGCGAGCAGGTCGATGGCGAGGTACGCGTTGGAGTCGAACTCGCTGAAGCCGCCCGCGAGTTTGCGGCGCATCCAGGCGACCGCCATGCTCCGGGCGTGGGCGGCGTGCCGCGCGCCGGTCCAACCCGTGTTGGCGAAGGTGTCCCCTGCCAGCGCCGAACCCCACAGCAGTTCGGCCGTGTGCCAGACGAGCTGGTGGTTCTCGGTGAAGTAGCACATGGCGTCGAGGCCGGGCTGGTCGATCCAGAACTTGAATCCCAGAATCGCGTCACGCACGCGTGCGCGCAGGCCGGCCTCCCAGCGGTCGGGCGGTATCCGGTGCCAGAGGTGGAGCAGGCCTACGGCTTCGAAGTCGGCGCAGTCCGCACGGTTGTCGATCATCCACAGGGCCCTGGACAGGCCGGAGGCGGTCACCTGGTACGCCGGATCTGCGAGCGCGCGGGCGAGTTCGCCTGCCGTTCCGTCCGCACGCGCGGCATGCCGCAGGAACTCCGCACGCCGCTCGGCGAGGGGGCCTTCGGGGGCCGCTCGGTAGCTGCGCGGCAGTACGGCGACGGGGAACTCCCGGTACACCGGGGAGCGGTCGTCGTCCAACGCGATCCGCAGCACGGTCGTTCCAGTGGAGAGCATGGAGGCGCTGCCGGTGCCGTGGTCGTCGTCACGACCGCTGTCGTGGCCCTCGTCGTGCTCGCCGTCGTCGAGCCGTACGGTCGCGCGCCCGCTGGTCAGCCGGATCCGACGGGTACGCCCCACCCCGTCCACCCGCAGTGCCGCCCCCTCCGGGCCGGTGATCGCCACCTCGCCGCTCGGCGTTCCCCACCGCGGAACGCCCACGGCGTCCAGGATGCGCTCGGCCACAGCTGAGGTGTGCTCGCAGGCGCCCTCGCTCGGCACCACGACCCGGACCGGCAGGCCGTCGACGCGCAGCCGCACCACATGGCGGCACTCCCGGAAGGCGACCTGCCACGTGGCGACGACCACCGTGGAGGTTCCGGAGGGCAGCCAGACCCGTACGGCCTGCTCGGCGGGTTCCATGTAGGTGACCGTGCCGGACTCGCCGACCAGCTCACCGTTCACGAACAGCAGCACGGGCCCGGTGGCGGCCAGGCGCAGCGTTCGCCACTCGGCCTGGTCGACCTCCAGGACACAGGCTGCGAGCGCCGTACGGTACTCCGGGGTGAAGCAGAACTCGCTCCAGTCGACCAGGCCGTCGGCCGGTGTGTGGACACGCCGCCAGGTCCCGGTGTGCTCGGTGCCGTCCGGACCCGTGCAGCGGACCGGGCCGCCCTCCAGGGGCGGGGTGGTGACGGGGTCCCTCCGCAACGGGCGGTGCCGGTGGAGCTCCTCCTTCAGGGGCGTGACGTCCGGTCCGTTGGTCAGCCGCCACCGGCCCCGCTCTCCCCAGGGGTCACCGTCGGTGGCGAGGTACTTGTCCAGATCGTCAGCCGGTGTCCCCCATGCGGGGCTGATCAGCCAGTCCCGCACGGTGCCGCGCGCGTCGAGCGCGTGCACTGTGCGCCCGGCGTCCGCCGGATGCCGGATACCGGCGTCACCGGTCTCGTTGCCTTCCTGCATGCGTGGACTCCTTGTTGGGCTGCGCTGCTGTGCTGGTTACGGGCTGCTTCGATGCCGTACTGGGCGACGGGCTACTTCAGGCCGGTGCTGGCGATGCCGCGGACGATGTGGCGCTGCAGCACCAGGAAGATGATCACGACGGGGAGCATGCTGACCACGGACATGGCCAGGATGTAGTTGAACGGTGCGACGAGCTGGCTGTTGAACTGGGCCAGGGCGACGGGCAGCGTGTACTTCGACTGGTCCTGGCTGATGATCAGCGGCCAGAGGAAGTCGTTCCAGCGCCACATCACCGAGAAGATCGTCACGACGGCGATGGCCGCGCCGCTCAGCGGCACCACGATCTTGGTGAAGATGCGGAACTCTCCGGCGCCGTCGATCCGGGCCGCGGCGATGAGTTCGTCGGGGATGGTGAGCATGTACTGGCGCAGCAGGAACACCCCGGTCGGGGTGGCGGCGGGCGGGATGATCAGCCCCCACAGCGAGTTCACCAGCCCCAGCTGCGCGGCCATCTGGTACACCGGAATGAAGATCAGCTGAAGCGGGATCATGATCGTGCCGAGGACGATCAGGAACAGCAGGTTCCGGCCGCGGAAGTTGTACTTGGCCAGGCCGTAGGCGCACATCGTGTTGATGACGACGGTGAGCAGCGTCGCCCCCACGGTCACGATGACGCTGTTCTTGAGGTAGAGCGCGAAGTCGAAGGAGCTCAGCGCCCCGGTGTAGTTCTCGGTGCGGAGCGAGGACGGCAGCGGCGACGGGGGCACCTGTGCGAGCTCGCTCTGCGATTTGAAGGAGGACAGCACCGCCCAGACGACGGGCGCCAGAACCACGATGGACAGGCCGATCAGCACGGCGTAGGTCAGGACGCGCCCCGCCGTCGGCGTGGGACGGTCGCCGATCGAAGTCCACCGCCGGGTGCCACGGGTGCCACGAGCGCCGCGGGTGTCAGGGGTGTCACGGGAGCCGCGGAGGGCCGTCAGGCTCATGCTGACTCCTTCCGCTGGTTGTAGAGGTAGTTGAGCACCGTCAGCGCGAACACCGCGCAGAAGAGGACCACGGCCGCTGCCGCCGCGCTGCCGTACTGGACGGGGGACTGGAAGGCGTGCTCGTAGATGTACTGGACCATGAGCGTGGTCCCGCCGACCGGGCCGCCGCCGGTGAGCGTCCAGATGTAGTCGAACGCCTGGAACCCGTTGATGAGGCTGAGAATGACCACGACCATCGTGGTCGGCCGCAGCAGCGGCAGCGTGATGAGCCGCAACTGCTGCCAGCCCGAGGCGCCGTCCATCCGGGCGGCCTCGTAGTAGGTGGAGTCGATGCCCTGCAGGCCGGCCAGGACGATGAGGACGTAGAAGCCGACGTGCAGCCAGAGGCCGACGAAGATCACCACAGCCATGGCCAGGGTGCTGTTCACGAGCCAGCCGGGCTCCCCCAGACCGGCGGCGCCGAGCAGCGAGTTGAGCAGGCCGTTCTTCCGCTCGAAGATCCACCCCCAGATCAGCCCCACCACGACCGGCGAGATCACGACCGGGAGGAAGAACACGGTGCGGAAGAAGGCCCGGCCCTTGATCTTCTGGTTGAGCAGCAGGGCGAGTCCGATCGACACGACGGTGGTGAGCGTCACGAAGAACACGGCGAAGATCACGGTGTGCCGGGCGGCGCTCCAGAACTCGGCCTCGCTGAGCATCCCCTGGTAATTGCCGCCGCCGACGTAGGTGAAGTCCCGTCCGTTGCCGCTGTCGTACATGCTGATGTTGAAGTTGTTGATCGCCGGATAGATGACGAACAGACCGAAGATCAGCATGTTGGGGAGGACGAACAGATAGGGCGCCACCCGCTGGTTCCACGGCTTGACGGACCTGCGGCGGTTGACGGGCTTGCGGTGGCCCGGCTGCGGCACGGTGGGACCGGCCGCACGCCGGGGCGCCATACGGGCCATCGCGGTCACTGGGCGTCCTTGAGCGCCTTTTGTGCTGCCGCCCGGATCGACTCGACCGCCTCCTTGGGTGAGCTGTCGCCGGCGAGCACCTTGGCCAGTTCCTTGACGGACGCGTCGGCGGTGGCACCGAAGGCCGGGCTGTAGGCGCTGGCGTAGGCCGCCTGCGGGGTGCGCTTCACGTCGTCGAGGAAGGTCTGCATGTCGGCGTCGCGCACCGGATACGTCACTCCGGAGGAGATCAGATCCTTGCGAGTGGGCAGGAAGTTCGCCTCCTTGGCCAGCTTCTCCTGCGACTTCTTGGAATTCATGAAGGCGATGAACTCCGCGGCCAGCTTCTGGTGCTTGCTCTGCTTGAACGAGGCCATGAACTTGCCGCCCGGGAAACCGCCGCACGTCTTCTGGCAGGGGTTCGGCGCGGCGGCCCAGCTGAACTTGGCGTCCTTGGCGAATGCGCTGACCTGCCAGTTGCCGCTGAGGTACACCGGGGTCTGCTTGGCGAGGAAGATTTCGTTGGCGGCCTTGTACTTCGTGCCGGCCTGCAGCCACAGGTCCTTGGGCATCGTCCCGGAGGCGTTGAGTTCAGCGAAACGCTTCACCGCGGCTGTCGCCTTCGCCGTGTCCATGGCCGGCTTCTTGCCCGTCTTGTCGAAGAAGTCGGTGCCGTACTGGCTGAGCATGGTCGAGAAGCGGTGCCCGGAGACGTCCATGGCGATGGCGTTCTGGGTCTTGTTCGCGGCCTGGACCTTCTTGGCGGCCTTGACCATCTCGTCCCAGGTCCAGGGTTGCTTCGGATCCGGGAGGGGCACGCCGGCCTTCTTGAACTGGTCCACGTTGATCAGCGGGCCGTTCATGGTGAGGTCGCTGGGCACGGCGAGCAGTTCGCCGCCCTTTCCCGTGACGTAGGCATCGGCGCCTTTGAGGAACTTCCCGCTCAAGGCGTTCTTCTGGAACTTGTTCAGGTCGAGCAGGTCGGCGCGGAAGGGGGTGATGTCGGTCAACCGGGCCACGTCCGGCGCGTTGTTCCCCGACAGCCGTGCCTGCAGCCGCTGTTCGAGGTTGTCGAAGGGGACGATCTGCAGATTGACCTTGGCGCCGGTCTTCTTCTCGAACTCGTCGATCAGGTCGCGGGTCGCCTGCTCGTCCGGGCCATCGGTGAAGTAGAGGTACGTCAGCTTCTTGTCGTCGGCCTGCTTGGTCTTGCTGCCGTCCGAACTGCTGCCGGGCGCACAGGAGGCGAGGAGGACGATCGCTGCCGCGGCGACCGTGAGCGATACGCGTGGAGATCTCATGTCAGGAACTACCTCCGAAACTAACGGCGTTGGCTTGTCCCACGAAGCCCAGACGGCGGGATATCGCCAGCGCCACCTCAGCAACGCGCTGAGCTGCCATGTCCTGCTTGCCGAGCATCCGCTCCCGCGGACCGGCAACGCTGATCGCACACAGTGGCCACCCGCGCTCGTCACGGATCGGCGCCCCGAAGCACAGCACGTCGGGCTCGTTCTCGCTGTCGTCGATCGAGAACCCCCGGGCGCGGGTCTCGTCCAGCTCCGCGCGCAGCCGACCCGGGTCGGTGAGCGTGGTCGGGGTGTAGGCGGGCAGGGGAATCCGGTCGACCAGAGCGTCGGCCTCGTCGAGCGGCAGAGCGGCCAGATACGCCTTGCCCAGCGAAGTGCTGTGGAGGTCACGGCGCACTCCCAGCAGTCTGCGGACCGCGATGGAGTGGTCGGTGACGTCCTCGTGCGCGATGTACACCATCTGGTCGCCGTCCCGTACGGCCATGAGCGCGGCCTCGGACAACTCCCGTGACAGGTCCCGCAGGTGTGCCTGCGCCGCCAGGAACGGGTCGAAGCCGCTCAGTGCGGCCATACCGAGGGTGACGGTGCGCTGTCCGAGCACGATGTCGTCCGCGTTGCCGTCCCAGTCCACGTAGCCGCGCTGCCGCAGCGTTCCGAGGATCCGGTACGTGGCGCTGCGGGAGAGATCCAGCCGCTCCGCGACCTGCGCCGCGCTCAGCGAACGCTCGGTGCTCAGGAGTTCCAGGATCGCGAGTCCGCGCTCGAGCGTCCCCGGTCGGCGACCCAGATCAGCGGATCCCGACTGATGGTGCTCCTCACTCATTTCCACCCCCATGCCGACCCGATGAGCGGGTCATATGTTCGATGAATGGGAGGGAAACTAATGTCGCCGGTCAGGGGTGTCAATGGTTGGCGCAAGCCCGGCCCATATTGGTGAGGCGTGGACGGCGGTGCCGATCCGGCCCGCCCGTGCCGGCGGGAGGCCGAGATGGCTGCCCAGCCGGATCGGCACCGCCGAGAAGGGCTGCGCGCGGTCCAGCGGCCGTGCCGGCCGGGCAGCGGGGGCGGTCTAGGATTTGCCGATGCGCCCCTTCCCACCACCGCGGATACCGGCAAACGAACTGCGGCCCGGCCGTCACTGGTATGTGACGGCGGCAGCGATCGCCGTCGTACTGATCACCCTGGGCGGCGCCCTTGGTGTGTACCGGTTCAACGACGCGCTCGATGCGGTGGACACCCACAACCAGTTCGCCAATGGCGACACCGTCACCCTGCGGCTCGAGCCGGAGAGAGAGAAGACGATCTGGGTCAAGTACCCGGGCCGGTCACCTGGCCCGGAGTGCGACATCACCGGTCCGGGCTCCCCGGGCCTCACCGATCCGGGGCTCGATGTGTTCCTCACCCGTGACGAGAGCTGGACGGCGCTCTACACCATCGATGTGCCGCGAGCAGGCGACTACTCGGTCACCTGCTCGTCCCAAGCACTCTCCCGCTACGCCTTCGGCGAGCCCGACGGGCTTGTCGGGCTTGCGGGCTGGCTGATGTTGGCCATCGCTCTCCCCGTGCTCGGGGTCATCATCTGCGCCGTCATCGTCCTCGTCACCGCCGTCCGCCGCAGCCGCCACCGCAAGCGGCTGCGTGCCGAACGCTACGGCTCCGGTGATGGCCGCTCCGCGCGCCCCGGTCCAGGGGCGGAGGCCGGTGCCGGTGCCGGTCGACAGTAAGCGCCGCCTTACAGCGGAGAAGCCGGCCCCCCGTCCCGGCCGTGCGGCGTTCAGCGGCCGCGCGTCAGCGGGCCCGCCTCAGCGGTCCCCTCTGCGATCGAGGCGGGACAAGCGAGCAGAACGCACTCCCCACCCGCCCCCTCGCGACCTCAGAAGCCGAACAGCTGGGTCCAGGTCCGATCGCCCTCGGCCAGTCCGAGGCCCATGGTGGTCAAGTCGCAGTTGAGTATGTTCGCACGGTGGCCTTCTGATTTCATCCACGCTGCCATCACATCCTCGGGTGATGCCTGCCCCTTGGCGATGTTCTCGGCCCCGGGCGTCCGGTATCCCTGGGCCTTGGCCCGGTCGCTGAAGGTGCGGCCGTCCTGGCTCGTGTGGTCGAAGTAGTTGTTCGCCGACATGTCCTCACTGTGCAGTTGCGCGGCGCGGGTGAGGCGGTCGTCGGCCTTCAACGGGCGGCACCCCGCCTTGGCCCGCTCCGTGTTGGTAATCGCCAGGACCTGCGCGGCGGGCGTATCGGCCCGTTCGACGGTCGGCGTGGGCGTCCGCTCGGGACGGGATGGAGCCTTCGTCGTCTTCGACGGTGTCGGCTTGGGCTTCGGCTTCTTGTGCGTCTCACGCGGCCGGGGTGAGTGGGACTTCTCCGGTGACGGCGCGGTCGAGGCCGAAGGGGAAGGGGATGTCGCGGGCTCGGGGTCGGCCGCGGACCGCGTCGTGTCCCGGTGCCCGTCCTCGTCCGGCGTCAGCCCGTTCATGACCCCGATGGTTCCGCTCGCGAGCAGCGTGGCGATCGCGGCGGCCAGCCCGGTGGTCCGCCGTCGCCTGCGTATACGTTCACGTTCGCGGCGGCGGCGCCGACCGCGCGAACCGGTGTCGGCCACCGCCCGCTGTGCGGCCGAGCCGGCGCCGTTCTCGGAGAGCATGACCGTGTCGCCGGAGGCGCTGAACGCCGAGAACGCGACGGGATCCGCAGTGCCGTGGAGGGCGGCCACAATCCCGGCGCCGGTCAGCGCCGCAGCCACAGGCACCAGGCCCAGGCCCACCAGCAGCCCTTCAGCGGGTACCAGCCCGACCTGGTATCCCGAGCACGCGCCACACTCACGGACGTGGCGCGCGATGCGCTTGCGCCACAGCGCAGAGGGGCGCCCGTCCCAGTTGTCCGTCAGCTGGTCGAGGCGGGCACACGGCGGCATGGCGGACAGCGCACGCACCACCAGGCGTGCGGTCTCCAGCTGCGCCTTCATCCGCTGCACACGCACCCCCGTGTGCTGCGGCGACAGCTCCAGAGCGGCGGCCACCTCCGCCCGGCTCAGCTCGCCCGCGGCCTCCAGCCACCACAGCGACAGGAGCGCACGGTCGTCGGTGTCGAGCCAGCGGGTGGCCTGTGCCACCTCCCGCCGCTGGCCTTCCAGTCCGAGACGGACGATCGTCAGATCGACGAAGTCCGCGCCGGGGTCGACCACCTCGTGGGCATCGTGCAGACCGAGATCGGCCGGTGCGGATTGCTGCTTGGACCAGTAGGTGCGGACCTGGTTCATCGTGATGGCCACCAGCCAGGACCGGAAGCCGAGCGGGTCCTTCAGCGAGCCGAGACCGCGCAGCGCACGGAGCATCGTTTCCTGTACGACGTCATCGACGTCGGTGTGCCCGTTCAGCGCCCGGCCGACGATGTTGTACACCAGGGGCAGATGAGAGCTGACCAGCTCATCCTGTGCCCACAGCACACCGCGCTGTGCCGCCTCGACCACCGCACGGTCGGCTTCCCCTGTCGCTGCCACGCCCGTCCACTTCCCTTCCGAGTCACGACATTCTCTGTCCGACACAAGAGGAGACTTCGGGCCGGGGGCCGTCATAACAGAAAACGGCTCCCGGCTCCGTACGGCCTGGGGGTGGCCGTTAGGGCTCGAAGGGGCGTGCGGAGCGGCTGCCTTCCTTTGGCGGGCAGGCAGGTATCCGATGAAGGCACCGGCCGGACCGTCCTCGCGGATCTGTCGGAGAGCGCGGAGCCTCCGGCCTTTGACATGCCGAGACGCAGACGGCGGGGGATGGTGGATGAGGGGACGACGGCGAGCCGGTGTCCGTCCGGCATCCGGTGAGGAGAGTGAGGGACATGAAGGGTCCGCTGGTGGTGGGTGTCGACGGATCGGACGGCAGCCTGACTGCCCTGGACTGGGCGGTGGAAGAGGCGACACGGCGCCGGCTGCCTCTGCGCATCATCTACGCGTCGCGGTGGGAGCGCTACGAGGGCACACTGCCTTCGTTCACCACCGAACGACCGGCTGAGGAGGTCGCAGCCCAGCACATCATCGCCTCCTCGAAGCAGCGCGCCCAGCAACTCTCCGCGGACTTGCAGGTCAGTGCGGTGCCCGTGGCGGACGAGGCGGCCACCGCGCTGGTCGAGGAATCGCGGGAGGCCTCCGCGGTCGTGTGCGGCTCCTCAGGACGCGGAAGAGTCAAAGAGCGCTTGCTGGGCTCGGTGAGCCTGGCGGTCGCGGGGCGCGCCCACTGCCCGGTCGTCGTCACACGCGGTGAGCAGTCCAACATCCGGGGCATGGGCCACAGGGTCGTCGTCGGTGTGGGAGAGGCGGACGAGGCCGCCACTGCCGTGCGCTTCGCCTTGCGTGAGGCCGAAGCCCGCGGGTGCGAACTGGTGGCCGTGCGGGCCTGGCGCAGTCCTCAGCATCCCACGGACTCGCTGGGCGCACTGGACTCCGGCGCAAGAACGTACGGGGATCAGGCGGTCGCAGTCCTGGAGGAGGTGCTGGAGGCGACGACGGCTGAGCACCCGGCGGTGCCTGTGCGACGGGCATCCTTGGAAGGGCCGGCCCACCGGGTTCTCCTCGGGCCGTCGTCCGAGGCGGATCTGCTGGTCGTCGGCGCCACTCGGCGGGAGGGCCAGTTCGGCTTGCAGCTGGGCCGGGTCAGCCACACGGCGCTGCATCAGGCGGCCTGTCCCGTCGCCGTCGTCCCCCATCGCTGACCGGCGGTTTTCCGGACACCGGCACCCGGGAGCGAGGCCGCTGACGCGGGCGCGGGCCCGAACCGCTGGAGTAGCCGTGCTGGGCCCCGTCACCCGATCGGTCTGCGCTCGGGGGCGCCGGGAGATGGGAGGGGGTGGACTGGGGTCATCTGCCCCTCCTATCGATCAGCGACCGCACCGCACCGCGCGTTCAATCGGGGACCGCTTCGCCCGAACGCTCACGCAGCGGCCTGGTCCCGGGTGGTTCATCATGGACGGTCTGAAGATCCTTCCCCTGGCGATCACCATGATGGCCGGGCCGCAGATCATGTCGGCGATCATCCTCGTCACCGCACCGCAGGCGGTGCGTGTGTCTCTCGGGTTCCTGAGCGGGGTGGCCGTGGCGGCTCTCGCGGGTGTGGCCGCCTCGCTGGGAATCGCCTCGCTCCTGGGTGACGCGGTCAGCCTGGGCAGTTCGAAGGACAAGGGCTCGGTCGGCCAGGCCATCGAGTACGCCTTGGTTCTGCTGCTGGTTCTCGCGGCGCTGAGGAATTGGCGGAAACGCGAAACAGTGCAGCCTCCGAAATGGTTGCGCACTCTGCTGGAAGCAGACCCTGGGCAGGCTTTCCGGGTCGGCATCCTGGTCGTGCTGCTCATGCCTTCGGACATCATGGTGATGCTCACAGTCGGGGTACATCTCGAACAGGCGGGAAAGTCGTTCGTGGACGCATTGCCGTTCATCGGCGCGACTCTCCTGATCGCGGCGCTGCCCCTCCTGATCCGCTTGGGCGCGGGTCATCGGGCGGCGGTGGTGATGCCGAAGGTCCGCGACTGGGCGAACACGCACAGTTGGCTGGTGAACATTCTGATGTGCGCGCTCTTCATCGTTCTGATTCTGGCGTGAGACCGGGCCACAGGGTCATCGGTTTTCCAGGGCCCGCCAGACGTCCGGCCCGTCACCTGCTCCCCCAGCGCGGCTGTGGGGGCATCAGCCAGTTCAGCGTCCGGGCGATGTCGCTGGGCGCGACGATGCCGACGACTCGGCCGCCGTCCAGCACGATGGCCCGGTGCTCCGCGCCGGACTCCATGCGGGGCAGCAGGTCCGGGAGCAAGTCGTCCGGGGCCACGGTGACGGCCTCTGCCAACGGCAGCATCACCTCCCCGACCTCGGTCGTTTCCCGCTGCTCCGTTCGGACGCGCTGAGCACGCTCCAGGGTCATCAGACCGGCCCCCTCGCCCGTCTGGTCCACCACGGGGAAGGCCGAGTGCCGGTAGCGGTACCTGGCGTCCGCGAGGAACCGCGAGACGGTCAGCTCGGCGGGGACCGTGACGGGCTGCTCCGTCATGGCCCTTCGTACGGGAACTCCGGCCAGAGTGCTGCGCAGCTGCGCCTGCCGGCCTTCCGCGGTCGCGGCAGAGAGCAGGAACCAGCCGATCAGCGCCAGCCAGAGCCCGTCGAAGACCCTGGTCGCCAGGAAGAGCAGAAGCCCTCCGACGATGAGCAGCCAGCCGAACGCACGTCCGGCCAGGGTGGCCCCGATCGCCGCCCGCAGCCGGTCCCCCGTACGCCACCACAGCACAGCCCGCAGCAGACGGCCACCATCCAGCGGCGCGGCGGGAATGGCGTTGAAGAGGGCAAGCAGGACGTTGATGACCGCCAGCCACGCCACCGCCTCCACCACGAGCCGGGTAGCACCCAGGAGGTGGATGAGCCAGGAGCAGAGCCCGAAGCCCACTCCCAGCAGGAGACTGACCAGGGGGCCGACGCCCGCGATCCGCAGTTCCGCTCCGGGCTGCGACGCTTCGGACTTGAGTCGTGCCAATCCGCCCAGCAGCCACAACGTGATGTCCTCCACCGGCACATCGTTGCGCCGGGCAACGATCGCGTGCGCCAGTTCATGGGCGAGGAGCGAGCTGAAGAACAGTACGGCGGTGGCCAGCGCGATCCCCCAGTACAGTGCCTCGGCGCGACCGGGATCGACCTGCGGGAAACGGCTCCTGGCCAGAATCCATGCGACGAGGGCGAAAACGAGCAGAACGCTCCAGTGCACGCCGACCCGCACCCCGGCGATCCGTCCCAGTGGAAGAGTTGCCCGCACGTCCGTCTCCCTGGCTCGGCGTGTCCGATGCTGTGTTCGGCGCCGCGCGCCGGTCATGTACCTCCGCAGGGCGGTCTCGTGTCCCGGTGCACCGACCGGGCCGCGAGCAGAGGCGGCAGAACGACGTCCTGTGGCCAGAATGCGCGGAGCGGTGCTCAACGGCACCCGGAGACCCCCGCTGCGGCAGGGCCCCGGTGTCGCCGCGCGGGTGGAGGCGCGCGCGTCTGAGGAGAGCCCCGCTTCTGGGGCTGGGGCTGAGGCCGGGGCCGGGGAGCGGGGCACGTCGCTCCGCCGGTCGGTTGTGTGGACGCGCCGGCCTCTGCCGGTACTCCGTACGGGTGAGCAGCAGTGGGTGACCCGATGGCTTCCCGCTGCGCCCGGCGCGAGCGGCGGCCTTCGCGAGCCCGACGTTCGGGCGGGGCCGTGGCCCCAAAAGCACAGCAGCCAGGGAAAGTTGGCACTCATTGCGCTTGTTGCAGTCCGAGCCGGGTGGGACTCTCGGGGCCATGCGAACGACCACCTGGATCATGGCAGGGCTCCTGACCACGACCCTCACCACTGCTGCCTGCTCGAGCGAGAACGACAGGCCCGAGCCCGCGCCGCCGCCTTCCAGGACGAGTACGAGCTCACCCTCCAGCTCGCCGAGCGCGACAGAGCCCGTGCGGTACAAAGATGCCTCGCTCACGATGGGCGGAAAGTCGGACGACGGTGACTGCGGCACCGTCTACGCGTCTCTCGACGGGACCTCTCCGAAGCTGGTGGAAGGCGGGTTCCAACTGAGATACACCAACCCGGACCTGTCGGTTGATCCGTGCGGGGGAAAGAGCGATCAGGCGAAGCTGCGCTTTCTCGATCCGCACGACAGCGTCAATGCGGCATACCAGGTCTCCGGGAAGCAGGACGGACGCAGCTGCAACGCCCTCGTCAAGAGCCAAGAAGTGCCCGAGATCCACGCCGGCATTCCGCTCTCCGACCTCAAGGCGGGGCGGCAGTTCTGCCTGACCCACCCCTACGACGAGGACGAAGCTGTCGAGTTGCTGCGAGTCCGGGACATCTCGCCGGATGCGGGGAAGGTGACCTTCGTGGTAACTGCTTGGGGTGAGGACTGAAGCCTGTCACGGAAGCCCGCGGTCGGGCTCTCCACCCGGGGCCGTACTGCTTCCGCTGTGGCCGTCGAGCCGCTCGCGCTGCGGCACGACCGTGTACTTCGGGTCCTCAGCGGACGCCAGGCCCGCGTAGAAGATCCCGAAGCGGGTGAGGGCCGACCCGGTGAGCAGGGCGGCACCCGCCAGGGCGGCCCGGGTGCGGCTGCGGCGGCAGGTCGCGGCCAGGGCGGCGCCGCCGATGGTCAGGGCCTTGGCCGCGCGCAGGTACGTCTTGGCCGGGCGGGTTTCATAGGCCTCGTTGACCACTCCCATTCGGCGTCTCATCACCTCCGACAGCGCCACCTCTCCCAGGCCCCCGCCGACCGCGAGGGGAAGCAGCGCAGCGGTCTCCTCGACAGGCGCGGCGAGCAGTCCGGCCCCGGCCGCCGCGGACAGCGAACTGCCCGCGAACACGAAAGGCATCAGCCGGTGCCCGTCGTGCCAGGCGGGGACGGCCGTGTCCGAGATGAGGGCGGCGGTGTAGCAGGCCACCGGCGGGCCGAGCAGCGCCGCCCCGGCCGTGGCCACGGCCCCCAGGGGGCGGAACCTGCCGGTCGCCTCGGTGCCTGCCGCCACACTCGCGGCGGGTACGAAGCCCGCCAGCAGCCAGGAGCCGACGCTCATCGGCGAGGTGACCTTGAAGACGCGGAGCATGTTCAAGAAGCGGGCCGGGCGCCCGAGATCGTGGATGAGGGCCACGATCGAGAGCTGCCCCGCCGAAGCCGCCGTCACCTTGGCGGCGCGGCTCAGCTCCGGCCGGCCTGTCAGCTGTGCCCCCGCGGCGATGACGGCTCCGGCACCGGCGAGGCCGCCCAGGAAGAGATAGCCCGGGATGTCGGGGGCTTCCCATACGGGCTTGTTGAGGACCGGCAGGTCGTAGTAGGAGCGGAACCGGGGCTCGGCCCGGCCACTGCGCCCCTTGCGGCGTGGCCCGCCGCCGCCCGGCGGTACGTGGGCCCCCGTGGTCGCCTTGCTGCCGGGGCGTCCGCCGCGCAGCCCCTCCTGGGTGATCGGTGCCGTGTTTCCCGGTCCGCTCGCCGGTTCGTTGTTCATCGGTCCGCCCGTCGGCTCGTTCACCGGTTCGTCCCCTGCGTCTGGGCCGCGAACGCCGCTGCGACCGATGCCGCAAGGCAGGCCGCCGCGGCGCCCACGAGCTTCCACATCCGCGGCAGGTCGCGGGTGGTGACGACGGGGTCGGGCGGCAGCCCGTAGACCTCGGGTTCGTCCAGCAGCAGGAAGAAGGCCCCGTCGCCGCCCACGCCGTCGGTGGGCTCGTGTCCGTACAGCCGGGCCTCGGAGATGCCCTCGGCGTGCATCTGGTCCAGCCGCAGCGCCGCCCGCTCGCGCAGTTCGTCGAGCGGCCCGAACTGAATGGAGTCGGTGGGGCACGCCTTGGCGCACGCCGGTTCCTGACCCGCTCCGAGCCGGTCGTAGCACAGGGTGCACTTCCACATCCGGCCGTCCCCGGGCCGCTGGTCGATGACCCCGTACGGGCAGGCGGGCACACAGTAGCCACAGCCGTTGCAGATGTCCTCCTGGACGACGACGGTGCCGAACTCGGTACGGAAGAGGGAACCGGTCGGGCACACGTCCAGGCAGGCTGCCTCCGTGCAGTGCTTGCACACGTCCGAGGCCATCAGCCAGCGCAGCCCCTCAGCTTCGCCGTCCTGCCGGCCGCCGGTGATCTGGCCGGCGAGCGGCTTGTCCTGTTCGATGAAGGCCACGTGCCGCCAACTGTCGGCGCCCAGGCCGACGGTGTTGTCGTAGGACATCCCGGCGAAGGTCAGCCCGTCCTCGGGGATGGCGTTCCACTCCTTGCAGGCAACTTCGCATGCCTTGCAGCCGATGCACACCGAGGTGTCGGTGAAGAAGCCGAGCCGCGGCGGCGCGTGCTGGTAGCCGCTCCCGGCAGCGGCGTCCTGCCCGTTGCCGAAACCGCCGTCCGCGCGGCTGCGCACAGTGACGTCGACAGCGCCTGAGCACGCTGTGCCCCCGGCGCCGGTGCTGCCGTCGGCCGGGCCGCAGCAGCCGCCAGGCGCCCCGCCTTTCATCGTCGTCCTCCCACCGTCCGGGGCCGCCCCGCCGCCGTTCGCCGTTCCGCCGCAGCGGCAGCCGTGCGCTGTTGGCTCGTTCACGAAGTCACCTCTGTGCCTGTTTCCGCGGTGATTCCAGCGCGTTCGCGGTAGCTGCGCACCAACTCGGCGCGGGCCGGACCGCTGGGCCGCCGTCCGGGCCGGATGTCGGCGGTCAGCGCCTTGACCTCCTGGATGTGGATGTTCGGGTCCAGCGCGATGGAGGTGAGTTCGTTAGCCGAGTCTCCCCGGGTGTAGCCGTTGGTGCCCCAGTGGAACGGCAGCCCGATCTGGTGGATACGCCGGCCGCCCGCGGTCAGCGGCGCGATACGGGAGGTCACCATCACCCGTGCCTCGATGGCGTTGCGCGCGGTGACCAGCGTCGCCCAGCCGCCGTGCTCGAGACCGCGCTCCGCGGCCAGCTCGGGCGAGACCTCGCAGAACATCTCCGGCTGGAGCTCCGAGAGGTACGACGACCAGCGGGACATGCCACCTGCGGTGAAGTGCTCGGTGAGCCGGTAGGTGGTCACCACATACGGGAAGACCTCGGAGCCGGGCTCGTCACCGCTGGGGTGGTAGCGGTTGTGTTCGTTGGGGAAGACCTCCCGCACGGGGTTGCGCTGCTGGTCGTAGAGCGGGTTGGCGAGAGGCGACTCCTGCGGCTCGTAGTGCGCGGGCATCGGCCCGTCGACCAGACCGGCGGGAACGTACAGCCAGCCCTTCCCGTCGGCCTGCATGATGAACGGGTCGATACCCGAGAGCGCTCCCGCGCCGGTCGCCCCCTCGGGCGGCCGGTAGTGCGGGCTCTTGGAGGCCTTGAAGTCCGCGATGTCGTGCCCGGTCCACCGCGCCTCGTCCTCGTCCCACCACACCAGCGCCTTGCCCGGGCTCCACGGCTTGCCGTCCGGGTCCGCTGAGGCCCGGTTGTAGAGCACGCGCCGGTTGGCGGGCCAGGCCCATGCCCACTGCGGGCCGAGCCAGTTCTGGTCCTTGGCGGGCAGGCGCCGCGCCGTCTGGTTGACGCCGTCCGCGAAGGAGCCGCAGTAGATCCAGCAGCCGCACGCGGTGCTGCCGTCGTCGTTGAGCTGCTCGTAGTGCGCCAGCGGCCGTCCCTCGGCGTCGAAGCCGTTCATCTCGGCGAGCACCGCCTCGGCCTTCGGCTCGGCCAGCGCGCCCTCGGTGGGGTAGTCCCAGGTCAGATCGAGCACCGGCCGGTCCATCGGGTCGCTGGAGCCGGCCAGCCTCTCCCTGATCAGACGGCCGAGGTGATACATGAACCACAGCTCGCTACGGGCCTCGCCGTCCGGTTCCTTGGCCGCGAAGTGCCATTGCAGCATCCGGTTGGTGTTGGTGAAGGCGCCGTTCTTCTCCGTGTGCGAGGCGGCGGGGAAGAAGAACACCTCCGTGCCGATCTCCTCCGTGCGCAGCTCGCCCGTGTCGATCTCGGGGCCGTCCCGCCACCAGGTGGCCGACTCGATCAGCGAGAAGTCCCGCACGACCAGCCAGTCGAGTTCGGCCATGGCCAGCCGCTGCATCTTGGCGTTGGCCGAGCCGACGGCAGGGTTCTCGCCCATGAGGAAGTAGCCCTTGCAGACGCCGTCGAGCTGGGCCTTGACCGTCTCGTAGGTGCTGTGGCTGCCCGTCAGACGGGGCAGGTGGTCGAAGCAGAAGTCGTTGCCCTGATGTGCCGCCGCACCGAACCAGGCCTTGAGGAAGCTGACGATGTAGGAGCGCATATCGGCCCAGTAGCCCTTGTCGGGCTCCTCGCCGAGCACATAGTCCTCCAGCGTCTGGTTCTCATGGGCGTGCGGCATCGGCAGATAGCCGGGAAGCAGGTTGAACAGCGTCGCCGTGTCCGTCGAGCCCTGGATACTGGCGTGACCGCGCAGTGCCTGGATGCCGCCGCCCGGCCTGCCGATATTGCCCAGCAGCAGTTGGAGGACCGAGGCGGCGCGGATGAACTGCGAGCCGACGGTGTGCTGTGTCCAGCCCACCGCGTAGGCGAAGGCCGTGGTGCGGTCGGGCCCCGAGCAGCCGGTGATGGTCTCGCACACCCGCTCGAACAGATCGGTGGGGATCCCGCAGACCTCTTGCACCATCTCGGGCGTGTAGCGCGCGTAGTGCTGCCGCAGAAGATTGAGCACGCAGCGCGGGTGGCTCAGCGTCGGGTCCCGTTCGGGACTGCCGCGCATACCGGCGCCGCCCGAACCGTGCGACTCGGTGTGCCCCGCGCTCTTGACGGCCTTCAGCCGCTCCTCGTACTGCGCGTCCCGCTTCCCGGCCGCGGCCTGCACCACAGCGCCCTCGTACTGCCAGTTCTCGTTCTCATAGGCCGCGCGTCCCTCGATCAGCCCGGAGAAGAGGCCGCCCAGGTCTTCGGTGTCCTGGAAGTCCCCGGAAACGACGGTGGAGGCGTTGGTGTAGTTCAGGACGTAGTCGCGGAACCATTTGTCGTTCTCCAGGACGTAACGGATGAGCCCGCCCAGGAAAGCGATGTCGCTGCCCGCCCGCAGCGGCACGTGGATGTCGGCCAGCGCGCTGGTCCGGGTGAAGCGCGGGTCGACGTGGATGACGGTGGCGCCGCGCGCCTTGGCCTCCATCACCCACTGGAACCCGACCGGGTGGGCCTCAGCGAAGCTGGACCCTTCGATCACGATGCAGTCCGAGTGCTGGAGGTCCTGCATACAGGTGGTGGCGCCGCCCCGTCCGAAGGAGGTGCCCAGACCGGCGACCGTGGAGCTGTGGCACAGCCGGGCCTGGTTCTCGATCTGGACGATGCCCAGCGAGGTGAACAGCTTCTTGATCAGGTAGTTCTCCTCGTTGTCCAGCGTCGCTCCGCCGAGGCTGGCGATGCCCAGAGTGCGCCGTACGCGCCGCCCGTCGCGCTCCCACTCCCATGTCCGCCGCCTGGTCTCGACTACCCGGTCCGCCACCATGCCGAGCGCTCGTTCGAGTGGCAGCCGCTCCCAGTCGGTGCCGTAGGGGCGGCGGTAGAGAACCTGGTGGCGCCGTGCCGGGCCGGTCGTCAGTTCCAGGGTCGCGGCACCCTTGGGGCACAGCCGGCCACGGCTGACCGGTGAGTCCGGATCGCCCTCGATATGGACGATTCGCTCGTCCTTGACGTAGATGTTCTGCGCGCAGCCCACACCGCAGTACGGGCAGATGGACTTGACCACCTTGTCCGCGGTCGCGGTCCGTGGTTCCAGCTCCGCCGAGGTGTGCGACTTGGCCGCCGCGCCCCTGCCGAACGGGTCCGATTCGCGGATCTGGCGCAACAGGGGCCAGTGCCGAAGAGGATTGCGCATCTCGCCACGTCCTTCGCCGTCGTGCGCCCGCCGGTGCGGGCATTCACTCCCGGGGCGCGCCCTCCTGGTGGCCAGGAGAGACTCCGTCATCTGATCGGTCGCGTGGGATGCGCCGCCCGAGCTCCTCGCGTTCCGCCGCGGGCACCGCCTGTTCGAGGCGGAGGAAGACCGTCTCCTCGAACGCCATGTGTCTCCGCAGTGCCGGCCCGAGCTGCCGCACGAGATCGTCGAACCGTTCGTCGTCGCCCGCCAGTCCCTGTAGCGAGTCGAGGACGGCCTTGGTGCGCAGTTCCTGCCCCCGGCCCTGTTCCGCCAGCTGCTCGCCGTCGGTCAGCGCGCGGGCCACCACAGGCCACAGACACCTCTCCACGGCCTCCTTGTGGCGCGCAAACCGCTCGCGAACTTCGGCCACGACAGCGACCCGCTGCCTGCGCTCGTCCGCCGTGCCGCCCGACTGCGCTGAGGGAAGCGTCTCCAGCTGCTCCTGGAGCATCCGGATCCGGTCGTGCTGCCGGGTCAGCGCCGAGAGCACGTCGTCCGTCCCGTCGCCCGTCCCGTCGCCCGGGTCGGGCTGGGGCGGCTGTTGTACGGTGCGCCGGGCCGCGGCCTGACGCATCGGTGCGTCCTCAGCCGCCCGGCGGCGCAGCCACCGCAGGGTTTCCGCATCGCGGGAGGGCACCTCGGCCGGTGGGTTGACGAGGTGCTGGCTGCTGCTGGTCAGCAGGCCCTCACGAGCGGCGAGCGCTTCGGCTTCCAGAACGTCACTCCCGTCCGCGGGCAGCCCGGTGACGATCATGTATGCCTGCCCGGCGGGAATGCCGAAACGGTGCCCGATCTCCTCGTACGAACAGCCGTCCCGGACCATGGGCAGCAGCTGATCCCTGCTCGGCAACGGCGGTCCTTCCCTCGGGCTTCTGGCGGCCGTACGCCCCTGGGAGAGTCGTCGCACGCCTGTGGTGGGGGTCCGGGTGTCAACGTTCCCCCGGTACCGGCCGCACCCGGTGCCGACCGCCTGTGTGCAGCAGCCTCTTCACCCGCCCGGCCCAGCCACTCGGACGGCGCCGGTGGGAGGCCGTATCGTGCCGGCAGGACGAGCTGTCGACGGCGCCATCGGCCGGCGCGCGCTGTTACGGCAGGGCACCCTTCTTGGTGACCACGAAGCGGTCGAGGACCAGATAGTCGATCTCTGTGGCGAGGAAGCACTCCAGCGCGTCCCGGGGTGAGCAGACGATGGGCTCGCCGGCCACGTTGAAGGACGTGTTGAGCAGACACGGCACGTCGGTTCGCGCCGAGAAGACGCGCAGCAGCTCCGCGAGCGCGGGGTTCTGCCGCTCCTCGACGGTCTGGATCCGCGCCGTGCCGTCCACGTGGCAGGCGCCGGGGATGCGCTCCCGGTACTCCTCCCGCACGGGGAAGACGAACGTCATGTAGGGCGACGCGGTCTTCTTGCCCATCTCGAACACACGTGGCGCCTCGGATTCCAGGACGACGGGAGCGAACGGGCGGAAGGGCTCCCGGTGTTTCACCCGCAGATTGATGATGTCCTTGATGTCGGGGAAGGCCGGGTTGGCGAGGATGCTGCGGTTGCCCAGGGCACGCGGTCCGAACTCGGCGCGGCCCTGGAACCAGCCCACGACGTTGCGGTCGGCCAGCAGTTCGGCCGTGCGGTGGGCGAGCGCGGTGGCGTCGGCCTCCTGCTGCCACTCGACGCGGTCCTCGTGTTCCCCCAGGGCGTCCAGCACCTGGTTCTCGCTGTATGAGGGCCCGAGGTAGGGCGTGGTGGCGGCGTCAGCGGGCCGGTTTCGCAAGCCGGCGGTGTACACGGCCGCACCGATGGCGACGCCGGGATCGCTGGCTCCGAAGCTGACGTCCATGCCGGTGAACGACGACCTCTCCAACATCTTCGTGTTGGCTACGCAGTTGAGCGCCAGCCCGCCCTCGAAGAGCAGGTTGTCCAGGCCGGAGGCAGCGGTCAGGGTCCGCAGCTGGTGGGCGGTGACGGCCTCGACCATGTGCTGTGCCATTCCGGCGACCTCGACCCGGAAGCCGAACTCCTCGCGCTTCTCGCTGTCGCCGCCGAAGAGGCTGTCGAAGAGCGCGAAGTAGGCCGGGACGTCCTGGGGGATGGAGATGGTGTACGAACCGTTCTCGTGCAGCCGCACCACGCGCTCGAGGAGCGGGTTGTGCTGCGGCGGCGGGCCGTACGCGGCGAGCCCCATCACCTTGTACTCGTCGTTGTTGGGCACGAATCCCAGGTAGCGGGTGATCCGCCCGTAGGCCACGCCCAGCGAGCTGGACAGGGGAACAGTGCACTCGTCGAAGAGACGGACGACGCCGCCGCGCAGCTCACCCATCACGGAGGACAGGGTTTCGGCGCGGCCGTCGCTCACCACGAAAGCGGCGTCTGTTCTGCCCGCCAGATACGCGCCGCACATGAGATGGGCCAGATGATGCGGCACCAGCGCCAGCTTGTTGGGATCCAGCCGATGGCCGGTGCGCTCGACGAAGTCGCCGTGGACGGCTTCGCGGCTGAACATGCCGGTGTAGGCCTCGCCCGCGCGGCGCAGGGCGTCGAACTTCGCGGTGACCGGCATGTCGGCGCCGGATATCTCCGCGATCATCTCCTCGGCCACAGCCGGAGAGAAGCGCCAGGGGAAGGCGACGACATCCACTTGGTCGAAAGTGACACCGGCGGCCTCCAGGCACCACTCGATCGCCTGCGCCGGGAAGTCCGAGGTCTTCTTCACCCGGCTGAGCCGCTCCTCCTCGACAGCCGCGACGAGTTCACCGTCGATCACCACAGCCGCTGCGGCATCGTGCCCCACAAGGAGGTTCCGCCCGACACCGGTGGATCCGTACAGGCGCCCGAAAAGCTCCGCACCCCTGGTGAAACCGTTGTACCCGAGCACGATCACTGTCTCCCAGCCTCCCCGAGCCAGGCAGCAGGCAACGGATCAACACAGTAGTGTGCGTGGGTACTTGAGCGATAGGAGTGGCACGCGAGCAACCTGGGGCAGCCGGTTCTACGGGAGAGCCATCCTGTGCCGCCCGTCGGTCCGGGGGCGCGGCTCCTCACCTCAGACGGGTCACTGACCGATGCGTCAGCGACCCGCCCGAGGTGTCGGCACCGCACCCCCGCGCAGTTGCCGGCAGCGGATCAGGAGGCGGCCAGCGCCTCGGTCGGAGGCAGCCGTGCGGCCCGCACGGCGGGATAGAACCCCGCCAGGCCACCGATGACCAGCGTGGCCCCGACACCGCCCGCCATCGCCCAGACCGGCACCACGGACGGCCAGCCCTGATAGGCCGCGTACCCGGTGGTGACACAGATCCCCAGCAGCACCCCACCGGCCCCGCCGAGCGCGGACAGCAGCTGGGACTCGCACAGGAACTGGCTCCGGATCTGACCCCGGGTGGCCCCCAGCGCCCGCCGCAGCCCGATCTCGGAGCGCCGTTCCAGTACCGAGATCACCATGGTGTTGGCGACACCGACCCCACCGACCAGCAGCGCCACCGCGCCCAGTCCCAGCAGCAGTCCGCTGAGCGTGTCGTCGGACGCCTCCTTGGCGGCCAGCGCGTCCGAGGGCCGGGAGACCGTCACCTCGTTGGGGCTCTCCGGATTGGCCGTCGCACCCAGCAGTTGCTGCACCGCGCCGACCGACGACTCCTCCGCCCGGGTGTGCACGGTCGTCGGGTAGCCGTCGAAGCCCAGGTACCGGGTCGCCGCCTGCCAGCCCACCAGCGCGGTGGCGTCCAGGTCGGGGGCCAGTTCGTTGGGTGCCAGGATGCCCACGACGGTGAACCACCGCTCGCCCAGCCACACCCGGGTGTCCGGACCCGCGGTGTTGATGCCGAGGTGGTCGGCCGCCTTGGGACCCAGCACCACGGCCGGGTAGCGCGCGTTGGCCGCGTTCAGCCAGCGGCCCACCGCCAGCTCGGCACCCACCGTCCTGGGCAGGTCGGTGCGTGCCGCCGCGACGGAGATGCCGCCGGTCTCCTCCTCGGGCATCCGGTCGGTGCGGAAGACCTTGGCGTTCGTCTTGCCCACCGCGGAGACCGATTCCACCCGCGGCATACGGCCGATCATCTCCACCGCGCTCTTGGGCAGCCTGGCCTCCTCCCCGGAGAAGGACTGACCCGGAGTGACGGTGAGCAGGTTGGTGCCCAGCGCGTCCAGCTTGCGGTCCAGGTCCTCCCTGCTGGAGGTGGAGATCCCCACCACGCCCACCATGGCGGCGATGCCGATGGCGATGCCCAGCGCCGAGAGGAACACCCGCATCGGCCGCGAACGCAGCCCCGCGCCGCCCACCCGCAGCACATCGGCGAGGCCCATCCGCGCGGCACGCGGCGCGCCACCGCTCGAACCGTCCTTCATCGGGCGGCCCCCGCCCCGGCGGCCGAATCGTGCTCGATCCAGCCGTCGCGCAGCCGCACCTCACGCGGCAGCGAAGCGGCGATGTCCCGGTCGTGGGTGATGACGACCACTGTCGTACCCGCCCGGTGCAACTCGTGCAGCAGCTCCAGAACGGCCGTGCCCGCACGCGAATCCAGCGCCCCTGTCGGCTCGTCCGCCAGCAGCAGCGGCGGGTTGCCCAGCACGGCGCGGGCGATCGCCACCCGCTGCTTCTCCCCGCCGGAGAGCTCGTGCGGCCGGTGGAGCAGCCGGTGCCCCAGCCCCACCTCGCGCAGCGCCGCCTCGGCGGCGCGTCGCCGCTGCCCGCGCGGGGTACCGCTGTAGAGCAACCCGTCGGCGACGCTGTCCAGGGCGGGCACCCCCGGGGAGAGGTGGAACTGCTGAAAGACGAAGCCGATGGTCCGGGCGCGCAGCGCGGACAGCTCGCGGTCGGACAGCGCCGCCACGTCGTGCCCGTCGATGCGCACCGTGCCCCGGGAGGGGCGGCTGAGGGTGCCCATGACGTTGAGCAGCGTCGACTTGCCCGAGCCCGACGGGCCGACGATGGCGAGGAGTTCGCCCCGGGCCACGGACAGGTCGGCCCCGCCGAGCGCCACCACGTCGCCGTACCGCTGCTGGACGCCGACCAGCTCGACCAGCGTGCGGGAAGCCGACGGAAGCGGGGGCACGGCACTGGTCGGCGGTGCCGTGAGCGTGCGGGCCGGCGTCATCGGGGCACCCCCACGTCGAGCCCTTCCTCGATGCCCTTCCCGGACACCTCCACCTTGCCGTCGGCGAACATGCCCAGCCGCACCGGGAGGCGCCGCGACCGCCCGTCCGCGCCCCTGGTCTCGACGGCGTAGCCGCCACCGGGCTCGGCGAGCAGCGCGCTGACCGGCACCGCGAGCACGTCCTTGCGGGTCCGCGCCTTCAAGATCACGTCAACCGAGGCCGCCTGATAGCGGCCCAGCTTCTGCTGCGAGGCGACTTTCAGCTCGACGGGCAGCGTCGCCTCGTCGGCGCCTCCGCCCCCGCTGTCCTCGGAGCTCTGACCGCTTCCGGAGGTCTTCTGAGCGCTGGAGGGGGTGCCGATGCCGGTCACCTCGGCCTGCGCCGTGCCGCCGTCCGGCAGCCCGATCGTCGCCTTGGTGCCCTTGTTCACCAGGCTCTCCAGGCCCGCCTCCAGTTCGACCTCCACGATCCGGTCGGTACCCGTCCAGGTCAGCGCCTCGCCGCCGGCCAGTGCCCCCGGTGAGGTCCGCTGTTCGGCGACCCGGCGCTCCCCGGAGGCCACCACGGCGTCGCCAGGAGCCACCTCACCGGTCGCCTCGCGGTTCATGTCGTCCTGCCAGTCGCGGACGGCCTGCGCCGTACCGCTGGTGAACTCCTCGTCGGTGGTGAATCCGCTGTAGCCGAGCTCGGCGAGGTTCTTCTCCAGCGTCTCCACGTCGTCCCCCTTCGCACCCGTGCGCAGCGTGCGGTAGAAGGGCTTGGAGCCGTACAGCAGCGGCACTTTGTGTTCGTCCACGCTGTAGACGGTGTCGCCGCGGGAGAGGGTGGCGCCCTCCTCGGGGAGCCAGGTGACGATCCCCGCCTCCTGACTTCCGTTGGCCGAGCTCCCCGTGTTCCCGCCCGACTGCTGCGCCGAGCCTCCGCCGCTGGCGCCACCGCCGCCGGCACCTCCGTCGTTGCCCTGGTTGCCGGTGGCCGCCTGCTGGACGGTTGTGGGGGTACCGAAACCGAGCGTCCCGTCCACCGTCTCCGTACGGGTGAGGGTGGTGCGCTCCACCGGTACCGTCTTCTGCGGTCCGGCGGCGCGGGGCGTTCCCGCGCTCTTCGCCTGCCCTCCGAACGCACCGGTCGCGGCCACCGAGGCGGCGCCCACCGCGGTCGCTGCGGCGAGTACGAGCAGCGAGGTGCGCAACGTGCGGCGACCACGGCCGGCCAGGCCGACAGCACCGTCCGCTTCGCTGCCACCCGCGCCTTCGGCGTTTCCGTCGGCGTACGCGTCGGCCTTTGCCTCCGCCCTCGCGTCGGCTCTTTCGTCCCTCTCTTCGGCCCTTTCCCCGGCTCCTTCGCCGGCCCTTTCCCCGGTTGCCGAGTGCGCCGCTTCGCCGGGCGCCTCGTACGCCGACCGGCCGGCCGGGGCCGCGGGGCCGGCGGGCGCCGGCGTCGGCTGCCGGTCGGGCGGGCCCTGGTGCTGGTCGGTCACCGCGCGCCGCCCTTCATCTGGATACCGCCACCGGGGTACTTGTCGCGGCACGCCTTCTGGGCGTCCTGGAACGCCTTGTCCGTGGGCTTGATGCCGGTGCCCGACAGATCGATCTGCATGACGCTGCCGTTGACCGCGGGATCGGGGAAGTCGTCGAGCCCGTTCTCGCGCATACAGGTGGCCCAGGCCGCGACCTTCTTGGAGTCCAGCGGCTTGCCTCCGCCGCCGCCCATCTGCGGCGCCTTGTCGCGGCACGCCTCTTCCGCCTTCTCGAAGGCGGCGGAACCGCGGTCGATACCCGGGCCGCCGATGCGGATTCCACCGCCCTCCTGCTTGGGATCGGGAAAGTCCTCGACGCCGTTGTCGCGCATGCACTGCGCGTACTCCAGAGCCTTGTCGAACTGCTTACCGGCATCGCCCCGCGCGCCGTCGTCGCCCGGGGCCTCCCGCGCCGAGTCCCGCTCGCCCCCGCCGTCGGAGGAGTCGCCACCGCAGCCGGTGAGCAGTGCGCCGGTCAGCAGCACCGCCGCCGCGGGGAGGGTCCGTGCCATGCATCGCTTCCGAGTGATGAACATGCGGTGAGTTGTACGCGGCGGACGGTTACACCGCGGGAACGGTGGCTGTTACGCCGCTGTTATGCCCTCTCCCCCATCCTTGCGCCATGCGGGTGCTGATCGTGGAAGACCACCGGGAGTTGGCGCTGACCGTGGCCACCGGGCTGCGCCGGGACGGCATGGCCGTCGACCTCGCCTTCGACGGGGAGGAAGCCATGGAGCAGGCCACGGTCCACAACTACGACGTCATCGTGCTCGACCGCGACCTGCCCCGGCTGCACGGCGACGAGGTGTGCCGGGCGCTGAGCCGCGACGGCTGCCGCGCCAGGCTGCTGATGCTGACCGCCGCCTCCACTCTGGAGGACCGGGTCGAGGGCCTGGACCTGGGCGCCGACGACTATCTCGCCAAGCCGTTCGCGTTCGCCGAACTCATTGCCCGTATCCGCGCGTTGGCCCGCCGCGCCCAGCCGGCGGTGCCGCCGGTCCTGATCCACGGCGACCTCACCCTCGCCCCGGCCGAGCGGCTGGCCCGCAGAGGCGGACGGAGGCTGGATCTGTCGCCCAAGGAACTGGCCGTCCTCGAACTGCTGCTGGCCGCGCGCGGTGCGGTCGTCTCCGCCGAAGAGCTGCTGGAGCGCGCCTGGGACCGGTCGGCCGACCCGTTCACCAACACGGTGAAGGTCACCGTCAGCCGACTCCGCCGCAAGCTGGGCGACCCGCCGCTGATCGAGACGGTGCCGCATGCCGGCTACCGCATCTGAGCCCGTGCGGCAGCGCCGGGGTATCCGCTGGTCGGCGCGGCTGCGACTGACGCTGATGTACGGCGCGCTCTTCCTGGTCTCCGGCGCCGCGCTGCTCGCCGGCACCTATCTGCTGGTGGCCCAGAGCCCGGCGAACAAGAACACCCGGGTCACTGCCTGGCGGACCGGGGGGCCGGGCAGCGGGAGTGACCAGTTGCGCGGGCGGATCGAGGACATCGTCAGCGAGCGCCGCTCGGCCCAACTGCGCGTCCTGCTCACCGAGTCCGGTGTCGCGCTCGCCGGGATGACAGGAGTGTCGGTGGCGCTGGGCTGGGTGATGGCCGGACGGGTACTGCGCCCGGTGCGGGTGATGGCGGACCGGGCCCGCCGGATCTCCGAGCTCAATCTGCACGAGCGGCTCGCCGTGACGGGCCCCGCCGACGAGCTGAAAGAGCTCGGCGACACCTTCGACGGGCTGCTGTCCCGGCTGGACGGGGCCTTCGCGGCGCAGCGCCGCTTCGTGGCCAACGCCTCGCACGAGTTGCGCACCCCGCTGACCCTTCAGCGCGCCACGGTCGAGGTCGCCCTCGCCGATCGGGACGCCGATGTGGCGACGCTGCGCCAAGTGTGTGAGCGGGTGGTGCGGGCCGGGGAGAGTCAGGAGCGGCTGATCGATGCGCTGCTGACGCTGGCGAGCAGCGAACGCGGTGTCGATCCCGCGCGCTGCGGCCCGACCGGGTTGGCGGCCGTGGTGGCGGCGGTCGTGCGCGAGCGGGAGGACCCGCGCATGACCGTCGCCACCCGACCGGCAACGGTGCACGGCGACGCGGCGCTGGTGGAGCGGCTGGCGGTCAACCTGGTGGACAACGCGCGGCGCTACACCCCCGGCGACGGCTGGATCCACGTCGCGACCGGAACCAGCGGCGGCCGCCCCTGGCTGCACGTCGCCAACAGCGGAGAGCCGATACCGCGCAGCCGCATCCCCGCGCTCCATCAGCCCTTCCAGCGGCTCGCGCCGCGCGGTGCCGGGGAGGGGCACGGCCTGGGTCTGTCCATCGTGGCCGCCGTCGCGCAGGCACACGGCGCCGAGCTGTCGACCCTGCCCGGGCCCGAGGGCGGTCTGGCCGTCACCGTCACCTTCCCCGCGTACGGCGACGAGCGTGTTGGCCCAGCCCGCGTTGTGCCCGAGGGCCGGCAGCTCGTCGCGGGTCGGACCGGCTCGCGTTCCAGCGGGACGGAGGGGACGTTCCCGGCAGGTGCGCGGAAGAGCGCCCGTCCCTCTTGACGACGAGGTCGCCCAGGCCTGTCGCGGACTCGTAGCCGGCTCACCTTGGCTCGCCTCCGCACATCGTGCATCGACCGCGACAGCGCACTTCTCCCGGTCGGTCGATTGGTATGGACCTGCCAATGATCCGCCGTTAATGTGCGCAGCGGCATGTCCAGGGAGTGCTCCCCGGCTTTGCTGTTCCACCCCCACACCACTGGAACAACGAAAGGCCGATCCATGAGACGCACCAGAACGCCCCGTGCCCTTCTGTCCGCGCTGCTGCTCAGCGGCGCCCTCGTGACAGCCGGCCTGCTCCCGTCCACGGCAGCAGGTGCGCAACCGAAGGCCGCCGAGAAGGCCCCCGCGTCCGACGGCGCACTCGCCGCCATGCAGCGGGACTTCGGCCTCACCGAGCAGCAGGCCGAATCCCGGCTGGCCGCGGAGAAGCGTGCGACCGCCATCGAGAAGAAGGCCCGACGAGCGGCCGGCGCCGCCTACGCGGGCTCCTGGTTCACCCCGAAGAGCCGACAGCTGACCGTCGCGGTGGCCGACCGGAAGAAGGCCGCGGCCGTACGGGCAACCGGCGCGACCGTTGAACTGGTCGACCGCAGTGCGGCACAGCTCGACGCCGTCAAGAAGCGCATCGATCGACTCGACGCACCCACCGGCGTGACGAGTTGGCGTGCCGACTGGAAGACCAACCGGGTCGTCGTCGAGGTCCGCACCGATCTGCAACACGACAACGATGTCAAGAAGTTCCTCGCACAGGCACGCAAGGCAGGCCCGCTGGCGGTGCGGACGACGGACCACACCCCTGCGACACTGGCAGCCGGCACGGTCGGTGGCGACCCGTACTACACCGGCAACGTCCGCTGCTCCATCGGCTTCTCGGTACACGGCGGTTTCGTCACGGCCGGCCACTGCGGCGGCGCCGGCCAGTCGGTCAGCGGCTGGGACCGCACGCACATCGGGAACTTCCAGGGCTCCTCGTTCCCGGGCAACGACTACGCGTGGGTCAACGTCGGCAACGGCTGGTGGACCGTCCCGGTCGTGCTGGGCTGGGGCACGGTCTCGGACCAACTCGTCCGCGGCTCGGCCGAGGCCCCGGTCGGCGCCTCCATCTGCCGCTCGGGCTCTACCACCCACTGGCACTGCGGCACCGTGCTCGCCAAGAACGAGACCGTCAACTACAGCCAGGGCGCCGTCCATCAGATGACCAAGACGAGTGTATGCGCCGAAGGCGGCGACTCCGGCGGCTCGTTCATCAGCGGCGACCAGGCGCAGGGCGTCACCTCCGGCGGCTGGGGCAACTGTACGAGCGGGGGCGAGACCTGGTACCAGCCCATCAACGAAATCCTCAATCGCTACGGTCTGACCCTGCACACAGCCTGACGTCCGTACTCCCCCCACCGGTCCGATGCGACGGTGCGTGCTTGCCCACGGTCGCCGCATCGGACCGTCCCGGGGCCGGTGAACGAGATCTCGCGGCCCAGGTCATGGAGCGTGGAAGTCGTCCAGGCCATGGAGTGAGGACGCGGTCACCACGACCGGCGTCGTGTGTCCCGTCGACCGCAAAGCGTCTCCTGTGACCTCGACCAGCCAGACTGCGGCGTCCGGTGTCCACTCCCGTGTGCGGCAGAGGAAGTGCACCACCGTTCGCGCTCCTTCCAGCGGTGATCGGGTCTTCGCCCGACCGGCAAAGCGGGATGTGTCCCCCTGCGAGGGGGCTCCCACCTCGGCCGCCGTACCGAGACGCTCCTGGACGGCGTGCCGCACGCGGGCACTCTCCTCAGGAGAGTCCCAGACAACGGAGGGAGCTGCGGCAACCGTCACATGAACGTCCACGGCGGCTGTCGGTGCGGCCAGTGCGAACCAGTCCCTCATATCGTCCAGGTCGCCCGACGCATCTCCTGCTGCGCTCTGCAGGGGCAGGTATGCCTGCAGGGCAGTGAAAGTCAGGGACCCCACCCGGTGGAGTGCGTCGATGAGCATGCGTGTGAGCGGGAGGACGGGCAGGCGCGGATGGCGGGCGTCCTCGGGAATGTCGGCCTGCATCCAGGCGAGTTCGCGGATCTGCGTGCCGCCGGCCCAGTCGCCGCCCTTGTCGCAGTCGAGCCAGCGGTCCGGAACGTGGAAGAGCTTCTTCCCGGTCGGGGTCCTCCAGCCGTAAGGGGCGTGCCAACCGTAGGCTTCCGCTCGTATCAGTGCGAGGTCCAGCACGCTCTCGCGGAAATCGTGCCGGCCACTGCCTTCGAGCCAGGGGTTCGGGGCGAGGATTCCGTGTACTCCGACAGTCATTCCACAATGCATGACGGTTCCTCAACCAGCGTTCTGTGTGTCCAGGAACAGGCCGCAGCGGAGCTTCGCGGGCTTGGAGTGCGGCGTATCCGGCGGGGGCTTCCGGCATCGGTGATGCTGATGTCGGTCAGGCCACGCTACTGGCTCGCCTGCTGGTTGTCGCAGCTTTTACGGGCCGATCGTACTCGGCGGTCAGGCAGGCGTCCTCCGCGCAGTGCCACGAGTTCGAGTTGTCCTGCTGCGTCGAGGATCCGGCGAGCTACATCCTGCGGATCGTGTGGACCTCCGTCGACGACCACCTGGGCGGCGGCTACTCACTGGTTCCTGTGCTGTGGCCGGAGTACTGCCTCGGCCCGAAGGACAACCACCCGCAGCCCGGCTGCGACCGGCCGATCCTGCATTTCGGCAACGACTCCTCGCTCAACTGCTCCCACGACTTCGTGCTGCCGCCCACGGGGCCGCCCCGGCGCGACCCGACGGACACCAACCTCGACGCGGCCGGCGGTTCCGGACAGTCGGCCGGCTCTAGGTCGGGCGCGCCAGCACCCCGCCGGGCCTCCGACCGGGCGTGGAAGACCGCCGTCACCCCCGTGGTCTGGGACCGGTGAAGGGCTGGTTCCTGCGCAGCGTGCTGGCCAGGGTGCGCACCCCGTCGGCGATCAGGGAAACCCGCCGAGAGGGGGCGTCCCCCGCCGGGCCGGCGTCCGGAGCCACCGGCGAGATGGTCCGTGCGGGCGCACCGGTCAACGGCCACCATGTGCTGGGGCAGGTGGTGCGGCTGCCCCTCAGCACCTGGCGCTACCACTGGGATCCGCCGCACGTGCGGCACATCGGTCCCATGGCGCAGGACTGGTGGGCCGCCTTCGAAGTCGGTGAGGACGACCGCACCATCTGCTGCACCGACGCCAACGGGATCGCCCTCGTCGCAATCCAGGCACTGCAACGGCAGGTGGAGGAGCTGCGCAGCCAGGTCACCGCTCTCCAGGAGCAGGCCGCCCGCCGGCAGCCACAAGATTCCGACTCTGCCGGGCCGCAAGCCCGTTGATCCCGCCCGCACGCCCCCAGGCCTGTCTGGCCACGATCTCGGGGTCGTTCGCCGGGCCAGAAGAGGCTTCCCCGGGGCCCTCACCCCTCGGTGCTCACATCGGCGGGCCGGCCGGTGCGGGTCCCAGTGTTGTCGTGCCGGGCGTGGCCCGATGGCCGAGGCCGGTGCGATAGATGTCCAGAGCCTCATCCACGCGTCCGGTGCGGCGGAGCAGATCGCCGAGGAGCCGGCACAGATCGGCGACGTCACCGGCGGCATCCGCGTGTTCGAGCAGCGGGAGGGCCGCGCGGTAGTGCTCCTCGGCGGCCGGGTCGTCGCCGCGCTGCTCTTCGATGAGACCGAGCAGCCGGTGTGCGGCACCCGCGTGCACCGCACCGCGGCCGGGGCGCAGGGTCCCGGTCTCCTGCTCTCCCGCGGTGAGCAGCGGCCGTAGCAGTTCCTCCGCCTCCCGAACCTTGCCGCGGCGGCGCAGCACGTCCGCCAGTTCGACCTCGACCTGTTCCGTGAAGAGCGCGGCCCGCTTCGAGTCGAGCATGGCGCGGGCGGTGCACAGTTCGCTCTCGGCTCGTTCCAGGTCGCCGTGCTGGGCGTGCACATAGCCGCGCATCCAGTGGCAGTGTGCGAGGTCGGTGCGGATGTGCAGTTGCTGGTAGAGCTCTTGGGCCTTGGCGAGTGAGGAGTCGGCCTCGGCGATGCGGCCCTGGGCGATGAACGTGCGGGCCACGCCGCGGTGCATTCCGGCGAGCAGAGCCGGGTCGTCCACCCGCGGTGCGAGCGCGAGCGCCAGCTCGGCGGCGCGCCCGGCCCGCGTCCGTGCGCCCATGTCCAGGTAGGGCGCGATGGACGCCGTGTAGAGGAGCAGCAGCGAGTCGGGGTCGTGCAGACCGGAAGCGTTGAGCTCGTCGAGGGTGGTCTCCAACAGGTAGCAGGCGTAGCGGAGTTCCCCGCTGAGTCGGTGGGCGGCGGCACGTCCGCGCACGGCGGGGACCCGGCGGGTCAACGGCTCGTCGGTCAGCAACCGCTCGGCGGCGGCGAAGCACTCGCGCGCCTCGGCGAGGTCGCCTGATTCGAGCAGGCAGTCGCCCAGGCCGAGGAGAGCGCTCGCCTCCTCGGCGGGAAGCCTGTGTTCGACGGCCTCGGTCCGCACGGCTCGAAAGAGCGTGGCCGCGTCCTCGGGGGCCCCGGTGGCGAGGGCGTGCCGCGCATCGGTCAGCCGCAGTCGGAGATCGGCGGCGAGGTGCGCCGGGCGGCCAGTGGCGAGTTCCTCGGGAGTGGTGCCGAGCCGTTCCGCCATATGCCGCAGGGCCGCCTCCGAGGGGCGCACCTTGCCCGATTCCAGTGTGGAGATGTAGGCGGGCGTGTACGCGGGCTCGGCCAACTGCCGTTGGGTGAGACCACGCTCGGTCCGCAGGCGCAGCACCCGTTGTCCGATGGCGGTGGGCTCGTCAGGCCGCACGTCGGCGGTTCGGTTCCCGGCCACCTCTACCTCCCGCGGTTCCCCCGGCACTTGAGTCACCAACCGTCCACGTCCGTCGAATGCCCCTGTCCTTCGAACGTCCGTGTGCCTTGAAGACCGCAGCGAAGGACGCGGGGGCGGGTGGCGCGAACTCGCCATACGCACAGCCACCTTATGCCGGACCGTTGCCCCGGACTTCGGCCACGCCTACGTTAATCGCTGCGTTAAGCGCACTTAACCCCCCAGTTAATGTGCGGGCCGCTGACAGGTCCGCGCAGCTCACGGAGGCCCCTATGCCTGGACACGCACCGCGCAGATCCCGCACACGGCTGACCGTGGCCGCCGCCATCGCCGTCGCGGCCGCGCTGGCCGCCACAGCACCGGTAGCAGCGAGCCAGAGCTGGAGCGACAGCACCTCAGCAGCTCGAGCCGACAAGGACCGCACCGGCTCCCCGTCCAGCGACCACGTTGAAGTCGAATACTTCAACGGCCCCGGCAGCCACCCCCGCCACACCCGCATCCCCACCTCTGCTCCACTCACCACAAAGCAGCACAGCAAGATCAAGGACGACGGCGACGTCGTACCGATCAAGAAAGCCGGACCGAGCAACGCCAAGGTCGACGTCGTCTTCATCGGCGACGGTTACACCGCCGACCAGCAGAACGACTTCCACGCCGACGTGCGCCGCAACTGGGCACAGGTCACCAAGATCGAGCCGTACGCCCAGTACAAGGACCTCTTCAACGTCTGGGCCGTCGACGCGCACTCGAAGGACTCCGGCGTCTCCGGCGACCCGACCAGCGATGTCCGCAAGGACACCGCCCTGGGTTCGTACTTCTTCTGCGACGGCATGGAACGGCTGCTGTGCGTCGACGAGAACAAGGTCGAGGCGTACGCGAGCAAGGCCGCCGACCCCGACCTCGTCATCGTCCTGAGCAACTCCACCAAATACGGCGGCGCCGGCTACAACGACATCTCCTCGCCATCCGGATACGACGGTATCGCCACCGCCTCGTCCGACAACGCCGATGCCGTGCAGCTCGTGGTGCACGAGTCGGGCCACTCGTTCGGCAAGCTGGCTGACGAGTACTGGTACAGCGAGAACGAACACACCGGCCCCGAGCCGGGCGAGCCCAACCTCTCCACGCTCAGCGCCGAGGAGATGGCCGCGCGACAGACCAAGTGGCACCGCTGGCTCGGCCGGACCTCACCGGACGGCGGCACCGTCGGCACGTACGAGGGTGGCGGCTGCTGTGCCCTCGGCGTCAACCGGCCCACGGAGAACTCGATCATGCGCACGCTGGGCCGGGAGTTCAACCTCCCCGGGCGCGAGGCCATGATCGCGGGCTTCCACAAGCACGCACCGGCCGTCTCCAGCACCACCCCCACCGACCGAAAGCTGCGCGGCGCGGAGCGCATACGCATCGAGGCATCCGCCAAGGCGCGGGTGCGCTGGCTGGTCGACGGCAGTGAAGCCCGCAAGGTCCGTGGCGAACGTTCCGTCACCCCCGGCACCCTCGGCGTCCCGGACGACGGCCGCGCGCACACCGTGACCGTACGCGTCACGAATCCGACCGACGCGGTCCGCGACCCCCGGCTGCGCAAGCTTCTGAACGGCACGCTCCAGTGGAGCGTCAAGCGCTGAGGCAAGGCCCCCTGCAGCACCACACACACGGCCTGCGAGGACCGAGACGGTTCGCCTCACGTGTGAGTGAGGGAGGGGTGTTCGCCCCTCCCTCACTCTCTACACGCGCCAGAGGCTGCCTTCACCGTCCCGGGTATCAGACCAGGGCGCCCGCGGTCAGTTCGCGGCGGGCCCTGGCCGCCGCGCCCACCGGGATCGCGTCGGCACCCAGCGCGGCCCGTACGACCCGGACCGGGTGGCCGCTGACCGGCGGCTCGGCGGCGAGCGCCTCCCGTACCAGTGGCTCCAGCAGCGGCCAGGAGCCGGTGACGCCGCCGCCGATCACCACTGTGGTGACATCGACGACGCCCGCCGTCATCACGATGGCCCGGGCGATGCCGTACGCGGCGGCCCGGTACACCGCGAGCGCTTCGCCGTCCCCGTGCCCCGCTGCCTCGGCGATCTCGCGTGCCGTCAGCCTGCGGCCGGTGCGTTCGGCGTACCGGGCGCACAGCGAACGCCCGGAGGCGAGTGTCTCCAGGTGGCCCCGGCCGCCGCAGGTGCAGGGCAGGTCGCCGAATCCGGGGATGTGCCCGATCTCCCCCGCCGCGCCGTGCGGCCCGGCGAACAGCGCGCCGCCGGTCCACAGCGCCCCGCCGACACCGGTGCCCAGGGTGATGCCGAGGACATCGGGCTCGCCGCGCACGGCGCCGCCGTACACCTCCCCGTACAGGAACGCGTTGACGTCGTTGTCCAGGTAGGCCGGGACGCCGAGTGCCTCTTGGACGGCGTCGGCGACCGCGAAGCCCGCCCAGCCGGTGAAGGAGTCGCTGGCCACCAGGATGCGGCCGGCCTCGGCGTCGACGACGCCGGCCGCGCCGGCGCCGACACCGGCGAGCTGTCCGGGGGTGCGCTCCAGCAGCGGGGCCAGGGCGCCGAGCGCCTTGTCGACCATGGCGCGGCCGCCGTCGGCCGCCGGGGTAGCCGTACCGGCCCGGTCCAGGACGGTCAGGTCCTCGTCGCAGAGCACCACTTGCGTGGTGGTGCCGCCGATATCGACCCCGGCGAAGAGGGTGCGGTCGTGGGACGTCAAGCCGTCGCCTCCGTCCGGCCCGCGGCCAGGGCGGTCAGGCGTTCGGCTCTGCGACTGCGCTGTACCACCGGGTCCGGCACCGGCACGGCGGCCAGCAGTCTGCGCGTGTAGTCGGTCTCCGGCCGCAACAGCGTCGTGCCGGTGTCACCCTGCTCCTCGACGCGCCCGGCCCGCATCACCACGACGCGCTGCGCGAAGTGCTGGACGACCGCGAGGTCGTGGGAGACGAAGAGGCAGGCGAAGCCCAGCTCGGCCTGGAGCTCGGAGATCACTTCGAGGACGGCTTCCTGCACGCTGACATCGAGTGCGCTGGTGGGTTCGTCGGCGACGAGGAGTCGGGGCTCCAGCACCAGGGCGCGGGCGAGGCTGACCCGCTGGCGCTGCCCGCCGGACAGCTCCCGGGGCGCTCTTCGAGCCACGTCGCGCGGCAGCCTGACCCGGTCCAGGACGGCGGCGACCCGCTCCTGGCGCTCCCGGGCGGAGAGCGCGCGGCGGTGCACCCTGAGGGGTTCGGCGACGCACTCGCCGACCGTCATCCTGGCGTCCAGCGACGCCACCGGGTCCTGCAGCACCACGCCGATGCCGGACCGCAGCGCACGGCGGGCCCTGGACCGGGTGCGGGCCAGGTCGGCACCGAAGAGTGAGACGGTACCCCGGCTCGGCCTGATCAGGCCGAGCGCGACCCGGGAGGCGGTCGACTTGCCGGAGCCGGACTCGCCGACCAGGCCGAGGGTTTCGCCGTGGCGCACGGTGAGGGAGACACCGTCCAGGGCGCGTACGGCGCTCCTGCCGCGCCCGAAGACGACGGAGACGTCGTCGAGTTCGACGACCGGCTCGGCGGTGGCGAGGGCTGAGGCTGGGACTGGAGCGGGGGGTGCGGCGGCCCGTGACGCCTCCGGTACGTCCTCACCAGCGACCGAGAGGCGCGGCACCGCGGCCAGCAGCCGCCGGGTGTACTCGTGGGAGGGGCGCAGCAGTACGTCCTCGACGGGGCCGGTCTCCACGATTTCGCCTTGGTACATCACGGCGACCCGGTCGGCGAAGTCCGCGACGACGCCCATGTTGTGGGTGACCAGCAGTACGCCGGTACCGGTCTCGGCGGCGAGGCGGCGCAGCAGGTCGAGGATCTCGGCCTGGACGGTGACGTCCAGCGCGGTGGTGGGCTCGTCGGCGATCAGCAGCGCGGGCTCGTTGGCGATGGCCATGGCGATGACGACCCGCTGGCGCTGCCCGCCGGAGAGCTGGAAGGGGTAGGCGGACGACCGCTTCTCCGGCTCGGGGATGCCGACCCGGCGCAGGAGTTCCACGGCCTGGGCGGCCGCGTCCTTGGCGGAGATCTCGCGGTGGTTGCGGATGACTTCGGCGATCTGCTTCCCGACGCGGGTCAGCGGGTCCAGCGCTGTGGCCGGCTCCTGGAAGACCATCGATACGGTACGGCCGCGCAGGCCCGCCAGTGCGGCCTCGCCCGCGCCGACGACCTCGGTGCCGGCGACGGTGGCGCTACCGGTGGCGCGGGCGTTGCCGGCGAGCAGGCCCATCGCGGCGAGCGCGACGGTTGACTTGCCGGAGCCGGACTCACCCACGAGCGCGAGCGTCTCGCCGGGGTCGACGCAGAGGGACACGCCGCTCACGGCGGGCACCTCGCCGGACTGGGTGGTGAAGACGACGCCGAGGTCGTCGAGTCGGAGGATGGGGCCGGCCGCAGGTGCGGCGGGGCTGTGGTCGGCGGTCATCCGCGTCCCCTCACGTCGAATGCGTCGCGGAGCCCGTCCCCGATCGCGTTGAACGCCCACACCACCAGGATGATGGCGAGGCCGGGCGGCAGGATGAGCCACCAGTAGCCGGAGTAGGCGGCGGTGAGGCCGACCGACAGCATGCCGCCCCAGTCGGTGGCCGGCGGCTGGACGCCCAGGCCCAGGTAAGAGACGTAGGCGACCAGCAGGATGGCGTCGGCGATCTGGAAGGTGGCCGCGACGACGATGGTGGAGACCGAGTTCGGCAGGATGTGCCGGGTGATGGCCCTGGCGTGGGTGCCGCCGATGGCGCGCAGCGTCAGGATGTAGTCGCGGTTCTTCAGGGTCAGCGTCTCGGCGCGGACCAGCCGCGAGGGCACCAGCCAGGAGACGAAGCCGAGGATGAGGACGAGGCCGCCCAGGTCCGGCGTGGTGATGGCGGAGACCACCAGCAGGATGAAGAGCGCGGGGATGGCGATACCGGCGTCCACGACCCGCATCATGACCGCGTCGATCCAGCCGCCCGCGTAGCCGGCGGCGGCGCCCCACAGGGTGCCGATGACCGTGGCCAGGACACCGGCGGCGAGGCCGACGATCAGTGACACCTTGCCGCCGTACATCAGCCGGCCGAGTTCGTCGTGGCCGACGGCGTCGGTGCCCAGCCAGTGTGCGCCGCTGGGGGCCAGGTTGACCTGGTGGAGCAGGGTGTGGGTCTGGTCGGTGGAGTACACCAGCGGGCCCGCGAAGCAGAACAGGACGAAGAAGACCACGACGCCGAGGCCGACGACCGCGAGCCGGTTGCGCAGGAACCGGCGGACGGCGAGCCGGGTGCCCGACGCTGCGGCGGACTTCGCCGGGGTGGCCGTGCCAGGGGCCCGGCCCGGCGGTATGACAGTGCTCATGACCGGCCTGCCTTCACTCGGGGGTCGATGATCCGCTGGACGATGTCGGCGATCAGCGTGCCGGTCACCGTGGCGACCGAGATGATCAGCACGCAGCCGAGCAGCACCGGGTAGTCGGAGGACTGCGCGGCGGTCCAGAAGAGCAGGCCCATGCCCGGGTAGTTGAAGAGCTGTTCGACGACGAGGGCGCCGCCGAACAGCACCGGCACGTAGTAGCCGAGCATGGCGACCACCGGGGTCAGCGAGTTGCGGAACACGTGCCGCCACAGGATGGCGCGGGACCGGGAGCCGCCGGCCCGCGCCGTCCTGACGTAGTCCTCGGAGAGGTTCTCCAGGGTCGCGGCCCGCATGTAGCGGCTGAACACCGCGACCATCGAGGCGGCGCCCGCGGCGATCGGCAGCACCAGCCCCTGCGGGTCGGAGAGCACCTGCCCCAGCGTGTGCCCCTGCGGGGCCTGGGAGGGGAACCACGGCAGCGCCTGGCTGAAGACCAGCACCAGGATCAGCCCGAGGAAGTACACGGGCGTGGAGTAGGCGATGAAGCTCAGCGTGGTGATGACGTAGTCGACCGGCTTGTTGCGCCGCACGGCCTGCCACATGCCCAGCGGCACGGCGAGCAGCAGGCCGACGATCGCCGACAGGACGGTCAGCAGCAGGGTCTTCGGCAGGCGCTCGGTGATCAGCTGCGACACCGGCTCGTTGAGGGTGTACGAGGTGCCGAGGTCGCCGTGTGCCAGCTGCCCCAGGTAGTAGAGGTATTGCACGGGGAGGGGTTTGTCGAGGCCCTGCTCGTGGTCGAAGGCCGCGATCTGCTGCGCGGTGGCCTGCGGGCCGAGGATTCCGCGGGCGGGGCCCCCGGGCAGTGCGTGCAGCAGGGTGAAGACCACGATTGTCACGATCAGGATGACCGCGACGGCCTGCAGGGCCCGCCTGATCAGATATGTGGGAGTGCTCATGTGGGTTCCGGTCGCTGTCGGTGTGCTCGCTCTCGCGGGGACGGTCTACTTGGTCCACTTCCACATGGCGGGGTGGAAGTTGGCGAGCGAGTCCTGCGCGAAGCCGCCGAGCCCCTTCTTGACCACGGAGACCTGGTAGTCGGGCTCCGGCAGCCACACCACGGGGAGCTTCTCCGCGAGCGCCGCGCTGTACTTGCGCATGGCCTCGTCGGAGGAGGAGGTGGTGGTCTGGGCGATCAGCTTGTCCACGGCGGGGTCGGAGTAGCTGCCGAAGTTGGAGCCGCCGCCGGTGGCGAAGAGCGAGTCACCGCTGGGGTAGGCGGGGAAGTACCAGCTGCCGGCGGTGCCGAAGAACGACAGCTGCCACTTGCAGCTCGACTCGCCGGCCTTGCACTGGCCGGACTGCGACAGGACGGAGTTGACCGGCGCGGTCTTGATGTGGAAGTCGATGCCGGTCTTGGCGAACGACGACTGCAGAGCGCTCATCATGTTGTCGGTCACGGTCGAGCCGGACTGCGAGAGCACCTGCATGGAGAACTTGGTGCCCTTGTCGACGCCCTTGCCGCAGTGGCCTTCGCCGCTGCCGGGGCTGGTGCACACCATGGTGCCGCCCTTCTCGGTCCAGCCGTGGTCAGTCAGCAGCTTCCGGGCCTTGGCAGTCGAGAACGGGTAGGGGTTGTCCTGCTGCTCGCGGGAGACGAAGGAAGACTTCTGGCCCTGCGGGATGGGGCCGTAGGTGGGCACCGCGGTGCCGTTGAAGACGACCTTGGACAGCGTCTTCTGGTCCACCGACATCTGGATGGCCTGGCGGGCGTAGAGCTGTTTGAAGACCGGGCCCATCTTGGGGTTGTTGAAGTTGTAGGGCATGTAGGTGATGGCCCAGCCCTGCCACGGATCGACCTTGTAGCCCTTGGCCTCGAACGACGACTTCTGGCTCAGGTCGGTGGCGTTGATGTAGCCGTAGTCGACCGTGCCGGCGCGCAGCGCGTTCTTCTCGGCGTCGGCGGTGGTGAACGGCAGCAGGTTGACGTTCTTGATGTGGGCCTTGCCGCCGCCGTCGTACTTGGCGTTGGCGGTGAGCTGCACCTTGCCGGCCGTGGAGAACGACTTGAGGGTGTAGGGGCCGCTGACCGTCTTCCACAGCGGGTCGGTGGCGTAGCGGGAGATCTTCTTGGCGGCGCCGTTGAGGTACTTCCAGACCTTCTTCGCCCCGGCGGGGGTGCGGTCCAGGTCGGAGACGGAGCCGGAGTCGCTGGTCTTGTCCCAGGCGTGCTGCGGCATCGGGCGGATCATGCTCAGCTCGTTGGCGAGCATCCACTGCTGGTTGTAGGCCCGGTCGAAGTTGATCGTGAAGTGGGTGTCGTCGACGGCCTTGAAGGAGGTCCAGTTGTCCGGCGCCTTGCCGGGGCTGTAGCTGGCCCAGTCCGACTTGTTCGTCTTGACGAGGTTGAACCAGAACTCCACGTCGCGGGAGGTGACCGGCTTGCCGTCGCTCCAGTGCCGGTCGCCGAGGGTGATGGTGACGCTCTTGCTGTCGTCGGCGAAGTCCGCTGCGGTGGCGAGCGAGTTGTCCTTGTTCCAGCCGACCTTGCCGGCGGAGCCGTCGTAGGCGATCAGCGGCTCCCACAGGGACTGGGATATGGAGGAGTTGTTGGTGTTCAGATGCGCGGCGGTGCCGATGGGGAGTATCCAGTTCGGCGTGAAGTTGGCCGGGAGCGCGTAGTTGATCGTGTCGGACCCGCCGGAGCCGGACGATGACGCGCCGCCGGAGCAGCCGGCCAGCAGCGTCCCGGTGGTGATGACGGCGCCCGCGACGAGGGCCCAGCGGCGGCCGGCGGCCGTGTGAGCAGGGGACATGGCTCTCCTTGGGAGGTAGGCCCCGTAGGGAGATCCCGGTGGACGGGGCTGGCGCCGTCGGACCGGCGCTGTGTTCACGACAGCTAACGCCGGACTCACCGCACTTACAAACAAAGTTGCGTAACAAGTAAGTATCTGCGGTTCTGGAAAAAGTACCGCCCGCCTCACGTCCCCACCTCGATGCTGGTATTTGTGGGGTATTAGGCGGTTTCATCCCACCGAAAAGATCACCTGGAAGCGTTCCCCGACGCGCCAGCCGGGCGTACTGTTCCGTCACACCCACTCATCGCGGAAGTTACTTCGTCCATGAATGAAATAAATACGAGGGGCCGGCGGACGGCGAAGGGTGCCTCGGCCCTCGCCCCGCGGATCCTGGAGCTCGTGGCGTCGGGGCAGGCATCCTCGCGTGCCGAACTCGCCGGGCTGCTCGGCGCCGCCGCCTCCACCGTCTCCCTCGCCGTGAGCCAGCTCGTGGAGCGCGGGCTCATCGCGGAGGAGGGCACCCAGGCGTCCACCGGTGGGCGGCCCCGCAAGGTGCTGCGGCTCGGCGGTGCCGACGGGTTCGCCGTCGCCGCCGACCTCGGTGGCCGACACGCCCGCGTCGGCGTGGTGCTGCCCGGCGGCGGCCTCACCAGCGTCTCGACGGTCCCGTTCGCCATCGCCGACGGCCCCGAGGCGGCGCTGCCGAGGCTCGCCGAGACACTGCAGGCGCTGGCCGAAGAGCACGGCCCAGGGCGGCTGCGCGGCGTCGGGCTCTCGCTTCCCGGCCCGGTCGACGTCGCGTCGGGTTCGGTCGTCATGCCGTCCCGGATGCCCGGCTGGAACCGCTTCCCGATCACCGCCTGGCTCCAGGAGCGCTTCGGCGTCCCGGCCGCCGCCGACAACGACGCCAACTGCATGGCGGTCGGCGAGCACACCGTACGGCCCGCGGAACACCGGCAGTCGATCATGGTGAAGATCGGCTCCGCGATCGGTGCCGGAGTCATCGTGGACGGCCACCTCTTCAGGGGCGCCACCGGAGCCGCCGGCGAGATCACCCACATCCGCGTCGTCGGCGGGGCCGACACCCCCTGCTCCTGCGGCAACACCGGCTGCCTCGAGACCGTGGCCTCCGGCGCCGCTCTCGTCCGCATCCTGCGGGAACGCGGCGCCCGGGTCGACCGCCTGGAGGACGTGGTCCGGCTCGCCACCCACGGCGACCCGGAGGCCACCCGCGCCGTCCGCAAAGCCGGCGACTACCTCGGCCAGGTGCTCGCCACCAACGTCAACTTCTTCAACCCCAACGCCGTCTACCTCGGCGGAATCCTCTCCACCCTGGAGCCGTTCGTCGCCGCCGTGCGCAGCCAGCTCTACGAGAGCTGCCATCCGCTGGTCACCGAACACCTCACCATCGAGCGCGTCAGCCTCAGCGCCGACGCGGGACTGGTGGGCGCCGGGCAGTTCGCGTTGCAACGCGCCCTCGCCGACGCGCTGCGCGAGGTCGGCCGCACCGACCTGGCGTCCGACCGTCTCCCCGCCCCTGCCCCCGCCGCGCCCGGCCCCCGCACCCCGTAGGAGAACAGCCATGTCACAGCCCCGCACGCCGGTCGACCGGCCGGTGATCGCGATAGCCGGCCTCGGCATCGAGTCCTCCACCTTCTCCCCCGCCCGCACCCAGGCCCCCGCCTTCCACCCGTCGCGCGGGGACGAGGTCCTCGGGCGCTACCCCTTCCTCGCGCCGGGCCGGGAGCTGCGCGAGGCCGCCGAGTGGCACGGCGCCCTCGTCGGCAAGTCGCTGCCGGGCGGGACCGTCACGGCCGCCGCCTGGGAGGAGCTGACCGGTGAGCTGATCGACCGGCTCGCCGCCCTGCCCGAGTTGGACGGCCTCTGGTACGACATCCACGGCGCCATGACCGTCGAGGGCGTCGACGACGCGGAAGCGGTGCTGCTGGAACGTATCCGCGCCACGGTCGGCCCCGACGTGATCGTCTCCACCTCCATGGACCTGCACGGCAACGTCTCCCGGGAACTCGCCCACCGCAGCAACCTGATCACCTGCTACCGGATGGCGCCCCACGAGGACCACATGGAGACCAAGGAGCGGGCCGTCCGCAACCTGGTGGACCTGCTGGCCTCCGGCGCGCCCCGCCCGGTCAAGGCGTGGGTGCCGGTGCCGGTGCTGCTGGCGGGCGAGCAGACCTCGACGCGCGTCGAACCCGCCAGGAGCGTGTACGCCGCCGTCGACGAGGTCGAGGCCGCCGAGGGCGTCGTCGACGCCGCGATCTGGGTCGGTTACGCCTGGGCCGACGAGCCGCGCAACCGTGCCGCCGTCGTCGTCACCGGCCAGGACGAGGCCGCCGTCACGGCCGGCGCCGAACGGCTCGCCCGCGGATTCTGGGAAGCGCGCCACGACTTCGACTTCGTCGCGCCCACCGGCACCTTCGACGGCATCCTGGACGAGGCTCTCGCCTCCGACCAGCGCCCCTACTTCGTCAGCGACACCGGTGACAACCCGACCGCCGGCGGCGCCGGCGACGTCACCTGGGGCCTGACCAGGCTGCTGGAGCGCCCGGAGTTCCAGAAGGACGACGGCCCGACGGTGATCTACGCCTCCGTGCCGGGGCCGGAGGCTGTCGAGACCGCCGTCGCGGCGGGCGTCGGCGCGACCGTCACCGTCACCGCCGGAGCCGAGGTCGACGACCGCCACGCCGGACCGGTCACCCTCACCGGTGTGGTGCACGCGGTCCGGCACGGCGACCGCGACGCCCGGACCGAGGTCGTCATCCGGGTCGGCAGCGTCCACGCGATCCTCACCCGGCTGCGCAAGCCCTACCACCACGAGGACGACTTCACCGGCCTCGGCCTCGATCCACGCCGCGCCGACATCGTGATCGTGAAGATCGGCTACCTGGAGCCCGAACTCGCCGGGATGGCGGTCGGCTGGAAGATGGCGCTCACCCCCGGCGGCGTCGACCAGGACCTGGTGCGCCTGGGCCACCGCCGCATCCGCCGCCCGATGTTCCCCTTCGACCGCGGCATGGCCGACCCCGACCTGACGGCCCGCCTCATCCCGGCCTCCGACCAGCCGCTGACCGGGGACGACGAGTGAGCGCCCGCCCCGCCCTGGAGATCGCCGTCACCTCGCCGGCCGGCGCCCGCACCGCCCGCGAACACGGCGCCGACCGGGTCGAGTTGTGCACCGGCCTCGAGTTGGGCGGCCTCACCCCGTCCGCAGCGCTGATCGAGGCCGCCGTCGAGGCCGGGCCGCCGGTGCAGGTGCTCGTCAGGTGCCGGCCGGGCGACTTCGTGTACGACGCCGAGGAGGTCGCGCTGATGGCCGCCGAGGTGCGGTCCGCCGTCACCTCCGGCGCTGCCGGAGTGGTGATCGGCGCGCTCACCGCCGACGGCGGCCTGGACGTCCGCGCGGTCGCCGCGCTCACCGAGGCCGCTCACGCCGCGGGCCGGCCGGTGGAGGTCACCCTGCACCGCGCCGTCGACCAAGCCGCCGACCCGGTCGCAGCGGCCGCGCTCCTCCCCGGCCTCGGCCTCACCCGCGTCCTCACCTCCGGCGGCGCCGCCACGGCGGCCGAAGGCACGGACCAGCTCGCCGCGATGTCCGCCGCCGCTCCCGGCGTGGAGATGATGGCCGGCGGCGGAGTGCGCCCTTCCGCCATCCCGCAACTGGTCGCCGCGGGCGCTACCGCCGTCCATCTCTCCGCCAAGACCCGGGCCGCCCCCCGGCGCGGCGGCAGCTGGGTGCCGCTCGGCGCCTCCGGGGCCTCGGCCGAGCAGGACACCCACTTCATCACCGACCCTGCTGTGGTCGCGGAGGCCCGGCGGGTGCTGGACACGGCGGGCTGACCCCGGCGCGGCGGCTTCCCACGGTGGCGGATGCTCCACCGCCGTGGGCGCCCCGTCGCCTACGGTCCAGCGGCGGGGCCGGGCCGTTCACCCGTCCGAGCCCGCCCGAGACACGGGCTCTCGTCGCAATGTCGGCCCCCCGGGAGGCCCAGTCCGAACCCTGGGCAACGGCCTCGTTCCCGGGCGGACCGCAAGCGCCCCTCGGCTTCTGCTCCCGGTACGGCAGTGGTCACTGTGGCCTCCCCTCAGGATGCCTTTTTCCTGCCAAAGCGTGCGGGCGCACAACGGTGTCAGCGGAGCGCGTCGCCCAACTTCCGGGCACGTCGATGCGCCGTGGAACCCACTCGACAGTGGCAAGAAGTGAACAGAGGGAGCGGGCAAGGGAGGGGAGTGAGCCGTGCGTCACGGCCGAGCCGGGGACAGCGATTCCCTGGGAAAATCCCTTCGAACGGAGCGTCAACATGACAACCACCGCCTCATCTCTCCACCGCACTCTGACCATGGCGGCAGAAGCCGCGAGCGCTCCCCGGGCCGCCTCCGCCCTGCTACCGCAGGAGAACGAAACGGCTGAACAGCGGGCCGCACGCAAACACCATTTGCTGCCCGAGAGGCTGGCCGCCAACCGAGAAATCAACCACCTGACGCCGATCATGCTCAACGCCTGCCGAAAGGCCGAAGCCGGAAAGCCCCTCACCGATCTGGAAAGTGACCTGCTCGACCTCGCCCGCCTGGCCGCTCCAACCCGAAACGATCTGTTCAGGTACGGGGTGGCATACACAGAACTGGGCGCGGAAGGCCGCGCGGCTCTGTTCCCTGACCGGATCGCCGAGTTGACGCCCGAGGATGCGTGCACCTACGCACAGGTCTCCCAGGAAGTGGCCGACTACTGGCCGGTCATCAGCCAGATGCCCAACGTGGCATTCCATGAGCCGGGCATGAGCCCGCAGGACATGCCCTCCGGAGAGGTGGTGCAGCGTTTCGGGTGGAGTCGGATCGTTCCGCCCCGTCCCATCCCAGCGGCCGGTCGCGGGCAAGGCCGGGCAGCCCGGGATCTGGCTGGTGCTGCCGACGCCACGCGGGACCCGATGTGCGCGACAGTGCACGTCGTGCGGGCGAAGTGCCATGAACACACCTGGGGCGAGCCGGGCACGGACGAGGTCTATTTCACCCTCCAGGTCACGGACGGCGATCCCGACTACACCTTCGACCGGACCACCAAAACCGTCGAAGGTTTCAAGAAGGGCGTCACCAAGGACTACAACCAGCCCGTTGTGGCTTGGATGCACGACGATGAGGTGGACGAAGCTCCCATCACCAACGTGTGGATCTCCATCCAAGGGTGGGAGGAGGATCACGGAAAGAGCGCATTGGTGAAGAAGATCGGAGAGAAGGCCCGGGACATCAGCGAGAAGCTGATCAAGGGAGTCAAGGACCCGTCCAAGAAGGGTGATATGGCCAAGGGTATCGGCGGCATCATCCTGGCCATTGTCAGCCTTCTTACGGAATGGTGGCACGACGACTTCATCGGGCAGAATTTTCTTGGCCCCTGGGGTCCCGACCTCAGGGACGAGCGGAGCTTCAACGTCATGGTGGTCCAGTACACACCCGACGGCCACGAAGCGAAGGGCAGCGGAAAGTACGAGGTAACCCTCAAGGCCACCCACGAGTGCTACTCCTGACCGGGGAACAGCAGCTGATCCGGTGCTCAGCCAGTGGAACGTTGGCAGCTCGGTCGGCTTCGGCCCTCGCCGGCCGGCTTCTGCCCGTCCGCCTCCGCCTCCGCAGCGGCGCTGGGTTGGATATTCGCTTGGCCTGGGAGGGCGAGGGGGCCGAGAATCCCCCGCATGGGACACGTCGAGGCCGCGCATCTGGAGTTCTTTCTGCCCGACGGCAGGGCCCTGCTGGACGATGTCTCGCTGCGGGTCGGGGAGGGCTCCTCGGTCGCGCTCGTGGGAGCGAACGGCGCCGGAAAGACGACGCTGCTGCGGCTGATCGCGGGCGAACTGAAGCCGGACGCGGGGACGGTGACGGTCAGCGGCGGCCTCGGGGTGATGCCGCAGTTCGTGGGTTCGGTGCGGGACGAGCGTACGGTGCGGGACCTGCTGGTGTCGGTGTCCCGCAAGGAGATCCGCACTGCCGCGCGTGCCGTGGACGAGGCGGAGCTGGCGGTGATGGAGCGGGACGACGAGGCAGCCCAGCTCCAGTACGCGCAGGCGCTCGCCGACTGGGCCGAGGTGCGCGGGTACGAGGCGGAGACTCTGTGGGACATGTGCACTGTCGCCGCGCTCGGCACCCCGTACGAGAAGGCGCAGTGGCGGCAAGTGCGGACGCTCTCCGGCGGGGAGCAGAAGCGGCTTGTGCTGGAGGCGCTGCTGCGCGGCGGGGACGAGGTGCTGCTGCTGGACGAGCCGGACAACTTCCTGGACGTCCCCGGCAAGCGCTGGCTGGAGGAGCGGCTGCGCGAGACGCCCAAGACGGTGCTGTTCATCTCGCACGACCGTGAGCTGCTGGCCCACTCCGCCGAGAAGATCGTCAGCGTGGAGCCGGGTGCCGCCGGGAGCGATGTGTGGGTGCACGGCGGTGGTTTCGCGACGTACCACGAGGCACGCAGGGAACGGTTCGCGCGCTTCGAGGAGCTGCGCCGGCGCTGGGACGAGGAGCACGCCAAGCTGAAGCGGCTGGTGGCCATGTACAAGCAGAAGGCCGCCTTCAACTCCGACATGGCCTCCCGGCTCCAGGCGGCCCGCACCCGGCTGCAGAAGTTCGAGGAGGCTGGTCCGCCGCTGGAGCCGCCGCGCGAGCAGGACATCCGGATGCGACTGCGCGGCGGCCGCACCGGCGTACGGGCCGTGACCTGCGAAGAACTCGAGCTGACGGGGCTGATGAAGCCGTTCAGCCTGGAGGTCTTCTACGGCGAGCGGGTGGCGGTCCTCGGCTCGAACGGCTCCGGGAAGTCGCACTTCCTGCGGCTGCTGGCCGGGGACGACGTACCGCACACGGGCGGCTGGAAACTGGGCGCGCGGGTGGTGCCCGGCCACTTCGCGCAGACCCATGCCCATCCCGAGCTGGAGGGGCGCACGCTGCTGGACATCCTGTGGAAGGAGCATGCACGGGACCGGGGCGCGGCCATGTCGGCGCTGCGGCGGTACGAGCTGACGCGGCAGGCCGAGACGGTCTTCGGCCGGCTGTCGGGCGGCCAGCAGGCACGCTTCCAGATCCTGCTGCTGGAGCTGGCGGGGGCGACGGCGCTACTGCTGGACGAGCCGACGGACAACCTGGACCTGGAATCCGCGGAGGCCCTCCAGGAAGGGCTGGAGGCGTACGAGGGGACGGTGCTGGCGGTCACACACGACCGCTGGTTCGCGCGCAGCTTCGACCGGTTCCTCGTCTTCGGCGCGGACGGTGCCGTACGGGAGGCTTCGGAGCCGGTCTGGGACGAGGCCCGCGTCCGGCGCGCCCGGTAACCCCCCGGGAGACCGCTCTCCATGTTCCGAGCCGCCGTCACCCGCGCCTGAGCCGCGCGAACCGAAGTCTCAGGACAGCTCGGTTGACCATCGAACTAACTGCAACTAGCTTGGTTCCAGTTAATTCGGTGGCGACGGCGGGAGCGGGAGATGGCGGGGCTCAGCAGTAGGAGCGCGGTTGCGATTCACGCGCTTGCGATGCTGGCGCACCGGCGTGAGGGCTCGTTGACGTCCGCGGAGATCGCGGACAGTCTTCAAAGCAATCCAGTCCTCGTGCGGCGCGTCCTCGGCCGTTTGCGGGACGCTCACCTGGTGTGGGCCACCGAGGGTCGGGGCGGTGGCTGGTCCCTCGCGCGGGCCCCGCGGGACATCACGCTCTACGACGCGTACGCCGCCGTCGAGGAGGGGCAGGTCTTCTCGCGGCACACCCATCCGCCCAGCGGGGCATGCGAGGTCGGGCGCAACATCGGCGCCCTGCTCGACGTCGAGTTCCGCGGCGCGGAACGAGCCCTGGAGGAACAGCTCGGCAGGACGACGATCGCCGGCCTGCTGCAGCAGATCCTGGCCTCCGAGAACGGCGAACCCAGGGGCCACTGATCAGACGGTGACGCATGCGCGTCCTGCGTCATGACGCATGAGCAAACTGTAACTACTCTAGTTGCAGTTAATGCACGGAACGCACCAGGAGTGAGAGCGGTGACCCAGGAATCCGAAGCAACCGCGAGCACCGATGCTCGCGGCCCTGCGCCCTACGATCGCGTGATCAGACGCGCACATGTATTCGACGGCCACCAAGCCCTCGCCGGTCTGTACGACATCGCCATAAACGGTGGAGAGATCGCTTCCGTCTCGGCCGAGCCGCTCAGAGGCAGACAGGAGGTGGATGCGGCCGAAGGATGGGTGATGCCGGGCCTGATCGACACTCATATCCACTTCTACGACGTACGCGCGGTCTCCGACCCTGATGCGATGCGGGCCTTCGAGAAGAACGAGCTTCCCGGAAAGCTCGGGCAGTTCCTCGACCACGGGATCACCACCATCAAGTCGGTGGGCGATCCAACGGACGGAATCCTGCACACGCGGGCCGAAATCACCGCCGGCATACTGCCGGGCCCGCGGCTGTTGGCGACCGGTTGCGGTATCACCGGACGCGACGGGCACCCCGCCGCCACTGTCTTCAGCGGCAACCCCTGGGCGCGCGAGCGCTTCACGGGGGAGGTCGACAGTGTGCAGCAGATCCGTGACCTGGTGCACCACCTCGCCGACCGCAAGGTGGACGCGATCAAACTCCTGTCGGAAGGCGCGTGCGCACACTCTGGCGGGCCGAAGTACCTCTGGCAGAACCCTGCCTTTCCGGATGGTGTGGAATTGGAACGGCTGCCCCTCGATCTCCTTCGGGCCGGTATCGAGACCGGGCACGAGCGGGGCCTTCGGGTTACCGTTCACACCACCCAGCAAGCCGCGGCACGCGAGGCGATCGAGGCCGGGGCGGACGGCCTGGAGCACGGCGTGACCGTCGAGCCCCTCACCGACCACTCACTCATCGACCTGATGCTCGAAAACGGCACCACGTACACGCCCACACTCTGGATCGACGACGCCCACCCGGACGCCCGTGGGAATCTCAAAAAGGTCGCCGAGGCCGGCGTGCACATCGCGCTGGGCAGCGACACCTTCAGCGGCCGGGGCCTGTTCGGAGCCAACACTCTGGAAGAGGCGGAACTCATGGTGGCGGCCGGGATGACGCCCACCGAGGTGCTGGCCGCGGGCACCAGCGTCGCGGCGCGGCAGTGTGTCCGCCCCGACCTCGGCACGGTGGCCCCCGGCAGGCGCGCCGACCTGCTCGTACTGAACGCTGATCCCACTGCGGACATCGGAAATCTTCGCGACCTCAGTGTGGTGATCCTGAACGGCGAGCTCGCCGTCGACAAACGCTAGGCGCGCGTGCGGCGCGGAACGTCCTCCCGCCGCTTCACCGCAGCAGGTCCCCTCCCCCATGAAATCTTGTTCATCACCGGCATCAGCATCGAATTCGGCCGCCTGATGACGAAAGAGCCGCTCACCGGCGGCGATCGTGTCGCCGGTACACTTCGGGACCTACCAGCGACTACTTTGCCGTTCCTGGACTCTTGCGCTTGTTGGCATTGAAGCGTGCCTTCTTCTCACGATTCCCACATGTGTTCATGTCACACCATTTGCGGGTACGGCTTTGGCTCGCGTCGAAGAAGGCGGCCCGGCAGGTCGGCGATGCGCACAGGGCCAATTTTCCGTCTCGCTCGCCTGCGAGGATGCTGATCGCGTCGGCGGCGACAACACTCAGAGCATCTTCTACGCGGGAATCCGGGTCAAGTCGCCATTCCCGAGTGTTCTCGGGCGTCAGGACCGCCGCAGCCCGCCCCTGAAGACTGCAGTCATTGATGACGTGGACAGCAGACGCCGGGAGAGAGTCCTGGATCGCGGCCGCCGTCAAAGCGGCGTGAATCGATTCCCGCAGTTCCCTGGCGAGTTCGAGCTGGACGGTGGTGCAGGACTCCACCGCGAGGCCGTTCACTCCCAGCCAGTCGACGAGTCGCTGCGGCGTGGGGATGCGTTCCACGGCGTCGCCGCAACGCTCCGTCAGAGTCGCCGTGAAGCTGGTCGCCAGCACCTTGCCGAGGCGGAAGTCAGGGAACCGAGCATGCATGGAACCACCTTAGCGGGTTGCCCGCCGCCATCGAGAGGTGCTAGAACCGTCTTAGCCGGTTCGCGCCTAGGTCCAAGCCGGTTCACCGACAGGCTCACACCGGTTCCACGACGACCAGGAGGTCCCATGCCCAACGACGTGCAAGCCTTTGAAGCCCACGCAACGGACGCTGACCTCCTCGATCTGCGCGCTCGACTGGCCGCGGCGCGGCTGCCGGAGGCCGAGACGGTTCATCGCACCGCGCCCGGCCCTGGCCGATGGGAACAGGGCGTTCCTCTAGCGGACCTGGCCGATGTCGTCAACTACTGGCGCACCGAGTACGACTGGCGGTCGTTCGAAGCACGCCTCAACCGGATCAGCCAGTTCCGCACGACCATTGATGGTCTGGGAATCCACTTCCTGCACCGCCGGTCAGCGCGTGCAGACGCCACTCCCCTGATCCTGACGCACGGCTGGCCAGGCAGCATTGCCGAGTTCATCCATGTGGTCGATGAGCTGGCAGATCCGAACGATGCGGACGCGCCGGCGTTCCACGTCGTGGTCCCGTCGCTGCCGGGCTTCGGCTACAGCGACAAGCCGGCCACCACCGGGTGGGGAATCGAAAAGATCGCGGCCGCATGGGTGGAACTGATGGGAAGGCTCGGCTACAGCAAGTTCGTAGCCCACGGCGGCGACTGGGGAGGTGTGATCACCACGGTCCTCGGCGGCAGGTTCCCGTCGCATGTTCTCGGTATCCACACCACGACCGCGCAGGCACCGCCCGGCTTGACCACGGACGGGCTGACGGCTGCCGAGCGCAAATGGGCCGAGGAAACCCGAGATTTCTGGCGCAACCACGCCGCATACGCGAAGCAGCAGGCGACCCGACCGCAGACCATCGGCTACTCGCTCGTCGACTCACCAGTCGGGCTTCTCGCCTGGATCCTCGACAAGTTCGCCGAGTGGACAGATACCGAGGACAGTCCGTTCGAGACGATCTCCAGAGACCGCATTCTTGACGACGTCACCCTGTATTGGCTGACGCGGACCGGCGCATCGGCGGCCCGCATCTACTACGAAAGCCACAACTCGCTCGACGCCGAACTGCGGGTCGACGCCCCGTCAGCCCTCAGTGTGTATCCCCGCGACATCGAGAAGTGCCCGCGCGTCTGGGCGCAGGAGCGGTTCCGCCAGATCGTCCGGTGGAGGACGCCTGAAACCGGGGGACACTTCCCGTCGCTGGAGGTTCCCGAGTATTTCGTCAAGGATCTGCAAGAGGGCCTCGCGGCAGTGCTGGCCGCTCATCGGTGAAGCGGCTGGGTCCGAGCCGAATCCATCGGATGGTACAGCTCCCCGGTATGCTTGTGTGCTTGTCTGGCCTCATGACACAGCGGGAAGTGCCTCTGGCGCCTGTTCGACCTGCGGCTCCGGCTGAGAGCCTGGGGTCGTTGCTGGTACGGCGACGCAGCACGCGCAGCTTCGGCCCCCGGCCCATGAGCATCGACCAGATCACCCGTGTGGTGTGGGCGGCGCAGGGGCGCACAACCGGTGAGCACCGCTCATGTCCTTCGGCGCACGCGCTGTACCCCCTGACGCTCACAGTGATTTCGGGCAACGTGGACGGTCTGGCCGCCGGGGCCTACCAGTACGACGCCGAACGGCATGCGCTCATCCCGGCCGCCCGCGGTGATCACCGCGACCGGGTCGCAGGCACCACCCTCGCCGATCACTGCTGGTTGCGGCATGCGGCGGCATTGCTCCTGCTGAGCGGTGACATGGACGCTGCCACACGACATTTCGCCGATCAGCCGCCGCACAGCCGCCGTGGAAGGAGGTACGTATGGCTGGAGGCCGGGCACGCCAGCCAGAACGTCTACCTCCAGGCCGCCGAAGCCGGACTGGGTGCGGTGCTCGTCGCCGGGTTCGACGACGACCGGCTCCTCGGGCTCTCCCCCGCAGTCGTGCCGGCTGGCCGGCAGCCGCTGGCGCTGCTCGGGGTCGGCCACCCGGCCGACGCGGAGGGCTGATCAACGGGGTCGAGTGAACCGTTCCCCGGTGCCGAGCAGGCGCGGACCATCAGGAGAAACCCTGTCGCAGGGAGAGAGCCAGCCTGCGTCTCTCTCGGCTCACCTCGGTGACAACGACAGTTACCGCGTCGCCGACATGGACGATGTCCGACGGCTCTCCACGCCGAGGGGCGAGCTCCCGCAAGGGGACCAGTCCCTCGATTCCGTCAGCGACCTCGACGAAAACGCCGATGGGGACGAGCTTGGTGACCTGCCCGAGCAGCTTCTGCCCCACCACTAGGACTTGTCCGGTCGATCATGTACGGAGCCAGATGAGGAGGGCTGCGGCAGTTGCGGTACCGAGGAAGACGTAGCCGCGCTTGTCATAGCGGGTGGCCACTGCTCTGGCGTGCTTGAGCCGGTTGATCGCCCGTTCGACGGTGTTGCGTTTCTTGTACCGCTCTTCGTCGAAACCAGGTGGCCGTCCGCCGTGCGCCCCTTTGCGCAGGCGGGCGGCCTGGCTGTCGGTCTTCTCCGGGATCGTGTGCCGGATGCCCCGACACCACAGGTAGTCGCGGCAGGGGCCGTTGCTGTAAGCCTTGTCCGCCGCGAGGCTGTCAGGCTTCTTGCGTGGTCTGCCCGAGCCGATCCGCGGGACGCGAATCCTCTCCAGCACGGGCTTGAACTGCGTGCAGTCCGCCCGCTGTCCCGGTGTGACGATCAGGGACAAAGGACGGCAGCGGCCGTCCGCGCTCAGATGGAGTTTGGTGGTGAACCCGCCCCGCGAGCGGCCCAGGCCCTCACCTCCCGCACCACCTCCACCAGGCGGGCGACGAGGCTCTGCCACGGCGTTTCGCCCTGGTGTTCTGCCGCTGCGTCCCCCTTTGAGGCAAAAGCCGGCGGTGGTTCGGTGGGGGCGCCGGCGGCGTGCTGATGCGCCCGCACGATGGTGGAGTCCACCGAGATGTCCCAGTCGATCTCTCCAGCCGCGTCGGCCTCGGCCTGGACCTGCTGGAGCAGTCGTTCCCATGTTCCGTCGGCCGACCACAGCCGGTGGCGTTCATAGATCGTCTTCCATGGACCGAACCGTTCGGGCAGGTCACGCCATTGCACGCCGGTCCGCACCCGGTGCAGGATCCCGTCGATCACCTGCCGGTGATCCCGCCACCTGCCACAACGCCTGTTGCTGACCGGCAGGAAGGGCCGCAGCCGTTCCCACTCGGCATCCGTCAGATCACCCCGCCCCATGCCCACATCAACGACATGGCTGCGAAGCAGTCACATGATCGGCCGGACAAGTCCTAGGCCGTCGGCGAATACCTGGAAAGGGTCCGGTCGCGTTGCGCGCAACGAGAGCCTGGCCTCCAGGTTCCACGTGTCGAACTGGAGAAACTCGCACGAGACGCGCTGCCCCACGTGCACGACGTCGGAGGCTGCTTCGATACGCCGCCAGCACAGCTCGGGGACCGTGATGAAGCCGACGCCGGGGAAGACCGGGTGCTCGGGCCCGTCGTCCAACGCCACGAAGACACCGAACCGTTCGAGCGCCGTGACGGTGCCGGAGAGGAGCTCGCCGCAGCGCAGCGATTCCAGGAACGCCCAGAGCTCCGGGTTCTCGGACGGCCCGCCCAACATCTTGCCAGCCTCTCACGAGGCACTGCCCGCTGGGCAAGGTGTGCCGCCCTGGGCACGGCTCTGGTCCGGGCGTGTACCCCTGGGTCGTGGAAGGAGCGCTCGCCCTGCTGCGCTGGTTCCGCCGCCTGCGCATCAGCTGGGAGTCCGCAACGACATCCGCGGCGCGCTCCTCGCATCCGGGATCCCAGCACGTCACATCCGGGACCTCAGCACGTCGACCTCACAGCCCGGCGCGGACGGGTCGAAGCCGTGCTCGATCAGCCAGCGGACCCCCAGCAGGCTTCGCAGCGAGCCCCACGCGCGGATCACGTCGAGGTCGACGTCGGTGCCGTAGCCGGCGAGGACGTCGCCGAGGTGCTCCTCGTGTCCGAGCGTCAAGGTGGCGAGGTCGTACAGGGCATCACCGTGGCCCGCCTCGGACCAGTCGATGACGCCCGTGATCTCGTCGCCGTCGACGAACACGTGGTCGACCTGCAGGTCGCCGTGGGTGAACACCGGAGTCCACGACCGGAGCGCGGCCTCGGCGACCTGGCGGTTGCGGGTGACCAGGTCGGCGGGCAGGACACCGTTCGCCACCAGCCGCTCGCACTCGCCGTCGAGCTCCGCTGCCAACTCCTCGACCCCCCGGCCGGCTCGGCCGGTTCGGGACGGCAACGGACCGTCGTGCAGCTTCCGGACGGCGGCACCCGCCGCGGACCACGCCGCCGACGACGCGGTCGACGGCTCGCCGAGGCGGCCGAGCGCGGCCCCCGGAACCGCGGCGATCGCGAGCACGGGAGGCTTGCGCCACAGCACCTTCGGGGTCGGGACCGGTGCCATGGCCATCGCCTCGACCTCGGCATCGGTGCGCTTCTGATCAGCGTCAACCTTCAGAAACACGTCACCGACCCGCAGCGTCGCGCGCTCGTGATGGGCGACGACGACCTCGACCTCAACCATGGCGACCAGTATCCCGGGACGACAACGCAGTGTCCTCCCCAGCGAAGAAAGGATCTGCGTCCATGCCGAGTACCAGCTGCGGGGTACGGGCCCAGGTGGCCGCCTTCGGAAACGCCCGTCAGCGCCGGAGGTAGGCCAAGTCCTGCTCGGTGAGGCTGAGATCGGCGGCGGCGAGATTTTCCTCCAGGTGAGCGAGTGATCCGGTGCCCGGAATCGCCAGCACCGACGGCGACATCGCCAGCAGCGAGGCGATCGCGGCCTGTGCGGTGGTCGCGCCGAGGTGTGCTGCGACCTTGCCGAGTCGATCGGCGTTGAGCGGCTCGCCACCGCCGCCGAGCGGGAAGTACGGCACGTAGGCGATACCCGCTTCCTGACATGCCGCCAGCAGCCGCATGTCACCGGTGTGCCGGTTCTGCACCGCCGCGACGGGTGCGATCGCCCTCGCCTCGGCGAACTGGGCGGCGTCGATGTTGCTGACGCCCAGATGCCGGATCAGCCCCTGAGCGCGGAGCTCGGCGAGCACCGTGAACCGTTCGGCGATCGACTCCCCACCCGGTCCGCCCATCCCGCCGACCCGCAGATAGACCAGGTCGAGCCGGTCCAGCCCCAGAGAGCGCAGATCCGCTTCCACCAGGCCACGCAACTCCTCCGGCGTCGCTTGTTCACTCGGCAGACCCTTCGGACCACGCAGCGGACCGACCTTCGTCGCGATCACCAGGTCGTCCCGGTACGGCGTCAATGCCCTACGGATCAGCTCATTGGCCCGCACTGGCCCACGGCCGTAGAAACCGGCTGTATCGATATGGTTCACACCCAGCTCCACGGCTCGCCGGAGCACCTTGATGCCGGTCTCCGGCGCTCGCACCGGGCCGTCGAAGGTCCCCATCGCCAGGCGCATCGCGCCGAAGCCGAGGCGATTGATGGTCAGATCCCCGCCAAGGGAGAAAGTCTTGATCGTCATGAGGCTTATGCTGTCCGCCCCTGACCACGCCCCGCGAACACGTGGCAGCTTGCTGCCAGACTGGACGGATGCGGAAAGAACAGGTGTTCTCCGTCCGAGGGGACGCAGAGCTGATCACACGCGCCGGACACCTCTTCGAGTCTGCGCAGAACGAGTTTCTGTGCGGTGCCCGGGATCTCAGGACCTGGTCACAACCGCAGGCCAGGGCAGCGATCCGCAACCGGATGCGCGTCGCGGACTCCTCGGGCTTCGTCTCCCGCAAGCTGCTCAGCCCGGTCGCCCTCGCCGATGAAGAGGCCCGCGCGCACCTGCAGAAGGTGCGGAGCAAGGGCGCTGCCGTTCGGATCAGCAGCTCGCCGATGCCGCACGAGACCATTCTCATCGACCGGCGCGTGATGATCCTCGCCGGCCGGCACACCCCGACCGGCCGCGAATACACCGTCACGACGTCACAGGCCCTGGTCGACGGTGTCCACTCTCTCTTCCAGGCGATCTGGGACACCGCCGCCGATCTCAACACCTACCTGCACAGCAACGTCCCGGACCTCGACGCCGACGGACGCATGATCTTCCAAGCACTCGCATCCGGACTCACCGACGCATCGGCGGCCAAACGACTGGGCATCTCGCTCCGCACCTACCGGCGGCGCGTGGCCGACCTGATGGTCGGGCTCGAGGCCGAGTCCCGATTTCAGGCCGGACTACGCGCAGGTGAGCTGGGGATACCTCGCTGAAAAGTAGCGATCGTCTCTCTCCAGCAGCCCAGGCACAGGTGCCGCAAATCAAGGTCCAGCCTGGCTATGTCATCACTGGCTGCGGATGGAGGCCGAGGGGGCCGCAGAACGGGTCAAGAGGGCGGGAAATCAGGCTGAACCGACCGTTCGGATGAGGTCAGGCGCCAGCTCAGGGCAGCGTGCTGTACATATGACCGATGACCGGTTCTCAGTTCCAGCTTCGCCGTGTTTCCGAGCAGGAGTTCGCCCCCTGGGCACGCATGATCGCCGACACCTACGGCACGGACCGTTCGGAGGAGGAACTCGCCGATCAGCGCGCTGCGACGGACCTTGACCGCACTCTGGCCGTCTTCGACGAGGGAGAGCCGGTCGCCGGAGCCTCCATCTACGGCCGGATACTGACCGTACCCGGGGGCGTCCTGCCCGTGGCAGGGATAGCGTCTGTCGGGGTTGCCCCGACGCATCGCCGCCGCGGCATCCTCACGTCGATGATGCGGGCCCAGCTGAGCAGCCTGTACGAGCAGCAGCTCGAGCCGGTCGCCGCTCTCCGCCCCTCCGAGGCCGGCATCTACGGACGGTACGGCTACGGCCCCGCGACGGTCGGCAACCGGATGCGCTGCGACCGGCGTGCCATGCGGTTCCGCGCGGACACCGACTTCGGCGACGGGACGGTCCGGTTGCGGCACCCCGTCGAGGCCCGTCCCCTCCTTGCGGAGATGTACGACCAGGTCCGCACTGCCACGGTCGGCTGGCCCGATCGGCAGACGGCCCACTGGACGGTGCGCCTCGCCGACTATCCACACCGGCGCGGCAGCGCGACCTCGCTCCGGTGCGCTGTGCACCAAGAGCACGACGGGCGTGCCACCGGCTACGCCCTCTATCGGCACAACTCCGCGCCGGACGGGCTGGGCGGCAAGGCCGGGGTGGTGGAGGTGGTGGAGCTGGCGACGTACTCGCGCCAGGCGTATGCGGTGCTGTGGCGCTTCCTCGCCGGGATCGACCTGGTGACCTGGATCGACTACGAGGGTGCCGTGGACGAGCCTTTGCCGCATCTGCTGGTCGATCCGCGAGCGGTTCAGGCCAGGCCCGTGGACCGCCTGTGGCTACGACTGGCCGACGTGGACAGGGCCTTGGCCAGCCGGGGTTACAGCATTCCGCTGGACGTCGTACTCGACGTACGGGACGACTTCTGCCCGTGGAACAGCGGACGCCACCGGCTACAGGCAGAAGCGGGAAGCGTCCTCTGCGAGCGCACGAGCGCTCCAGCCGACATACGGCTGACTGCGGCGGAACTCGGCGCAGCCTTCCTCGGCGGCACCACGCTGACCGCCCTCGCCGCCGCCGGCCTCGTCGAGGAACTGCGGCCCGGTGCGCTCTTTCTCGCCTCGGCGGCTTTCCGCGGCGAACGCGAACCCTGGTACCCCGGGGGCTGGGCCTTCCCGCTGTACTGAGCAGTCCTTCGCACGCCGCCACTGCGAACGGTCCCTCACAAGGCAACTCAACGCATACGCGAGCAGAAACAGACGCATTACGGATCAATTGCAGCACCTAGTTGTACCTGTGCTGCCAAATCGTGAGCCGATACCGCCGGACTTTCCTCCCCATCGGGAATCGCCGGACCCTCGCCTGATCGGCGCTCTACCGTACGGGCATGCGCGCTGCCTGGCGCAGTCACATGAGGAGGAAATCGGTGTCATCGCCCTGCGACCCCCAGCACGCTCCCGCCGGAGATGTGAGCGCGGCGCTCATGATCATCGATTCTCAGCTCAAAGCTGTCTACGACGGCAGGACCGAGGTCGGCCCTGAACAGCGGAAACTGAACCGCCAGTTCACCGCGTCCGTGGGCCCCAGAGGAGTCGATGACGTGCTGGACGGCACGTGCACGCTCATCTACATGTTCATGAACTGGCTGCGGTTGGCCTACGAGGACCACGACAAGGACGTCATCGAGTACGTGGTGCCCAGTCTCGTGGCCACGATGCGCAGGATGCCCAAGAGTGTCCGCCCCGAGGCCATCCCCACCATGGCGGGGCTGCTCGTCGCGTCGGGCACCGGGCTGAGCCCCAGCCTGTGGCGCAAGCAGTTCGGAGACTGGACCAAGGAGGAGATGAACCCCCTGGAAGCCACGGCCTTTCTTCTCGCGGAGCACATCAACCGGCTCACCGACGACCGCGACTTCGCCACCCGCATGATCGCCAAGGCTCTGTCCGGCCTGGACCACGACTGACAGGTGGACCGCCGGACGCTACCCGCGATCCCCATGACATCGAGCTGAGGTCCAAGCACCCCGATCGAACCTCCGGCCGGATCGGCGGATATACGATCATCTGCACGAACACCCGACAGGTGGCGACTGAGGCGGCGAGAGGGCGGGACGATCAGCGTGGGCAGAGGCGGGGAACAGGACGGGACCTCCATACCGGACGAGGAATGGGAGCGGTTCCTTCAGGAGGCCGCCTCCGGGGGGAAGAGTGCGCCCAAGGAGCCATCGGCACGGGCGAGGATGGTGGCCAGGAGGCTGCGCGAAGGGCCTGACCGCCCGACGGGCTGGCGAACGTACGAACTGGGCGGCGGACCACGGGACAGGCAGCGGCGGAGCGGCCGCCGTGGAAGAAAGCTCTGGTACGCGGCGGCGCTGTTGGCCGCGCTCGGGCTCGGGGCAGTGGCGCTGAACCCGGCCGGGGTGGTCGGGTGGTTCCCTGGTGCCGACGACACGCACTCCGAACGTCAGGGAGTCGGCACCGCACCGAGCACGACCGTCGCAGAGCAGCCCACATTGGAGGAGCCGTTCAAGGGATCGCCGGCGCAGAGGTGGGAGGACGGTTTGGCCGGCATCCGCTTCCCCAAGGCGCGGGCAACCGGGTGGATGGACAAAGCGCAGGTCGACCAAGCGCTGGACCGCACCCGTGACTTCTTGTCCGCATCCAGCCTGGACGCCGGTGTGCTGCGCGGAAAACACCCGGACAAGGCAATCGCGCTGATCAATCCCCGCCAGCAGGATGTACAGCAGCTGTTGAAGACGGCATTCCGCAACCCGAGCCGGAAGAACAACCCGCTCTTGCTGTTCAGCCGCTTCGACCCGGCGAAGGTGAAGCCAGCCGGGGACGTGGTGAAGACACGGGGCAGGGTGACCTACGAGACCGGCGAGCGCGGCGCACTCGAGGTCACCGCGGACGTCACGTACGTGTACCCGGTCGTCGCGGCTGAAGAAGGAAGCAGCGCGGTCGCGCGGACGATCGTGCGGCGGGAACTGGTGATGAGCTGGGACGATCCCGCCAAAGTGAAGACCGAAGCGGGCACCTTCTCCGTCGTGTCGTACAAGCTGGACACCACCAACGGCGGGTGCGACATCTTCAACGGCTACCTCAACCCGAAGTTCGGTCACGAGCAGACGGCCGGCAACGGGGACGGCCCGGTGATCGATCCGTACGACCGGAGCCAGCCGATCGACGAGCGGATGCGAGGAGCCGAGGGTCAGGGGTGCGGCAGAGCCTCCCGGACGTGAGCCGCTCCCCCTTCGCACCGCACAGACAGACCGCAGCCGCTGTGACCGCCCCGGCTCCCCAGGGCTCGGGGAGGCTGCTCGCTCGTCCTCAGCGGCGTACGCCGCACCGCATGCTGCGGCTGGCGTCGGCTTCGTTCGGTGGACTAGGTTACGGGGGTGACTACCGGGACGGCTTCGCGCCACACACGGATCGGTGACCACCCGGTGCTCTTCTGAGCCCGGTACGGGCCAGTGGGGGCCCGTCGTTCGATCGCGGACCTTGCGCTGCTGCGCGGGCTCCGCCTCCGTCGTGTTGATCGCAGGACACATCAACCACGACAGGAGAGTTCATGCCCACCCATATGCTGCAGATTCCCACCGCGGACGGCCAGGCCGATGCCTTCGCCGCCTTCCCCGACGACGGCGAGCGGCACCCAGCGGTGCTGATGTATGCCGACGGCTTCGGCATCCGGCCCGTGCTGCGGGAGATGGCTCGCGAACTGGCCGGCCACGGGTACTACGTGCTCGTCCCCAACTTCTTCTACCGGCACGGCCCGGCACCTGTGGTCGAACTTCCCGAGTACATCGGAGAAGAGGCCCGGACCGCGGTCATGGGTCGGCTGATGCCCCTCATCGAGGCACATACCGTTGAACGGACCCTGCGCGACGCCGACGCTTTCCTCGGATTCCTCGCCGGCCGGCCCGAGGCCGGCACCGGACCCGTCGCGGTGACCGGCTACTGCATAGGCGGCCTCCTGGCGGTGCGCACCGCCGCGGCCCACCCCGGCCAAGTGGCCGCCGTCGCCGGGTTCCACGCTCCCGTGGGCGCCGCCGGGCCCGACTGCCTGCGCCGCCTCACCGCCCAGGTCCACTTCGGGCACGCCGAATCCGACCTGACGCCCGAGGGCCTCAGCGAACTCAACCAGGTCCTGGACGCCGCGGGTGTCGACTACACCTCTGAGATCTACCCCGACACCGTCCACGGCTTCACCATGTCCGACACCGACGCTTTCAATCCCGCCGCACTGCGGCTCCACTGGGACCACCTGCTCCCCCTCCTCGCCCGCACCCTGGCCAGCCGTTGAGGCTCCGCTCGGACGGTGACCAGGCGTCGCCGTGCCTCGGCTTCGGACAGTCCTCGCGCGGTGTCGATGAGCGCTTGCCGGTTGCGGTCGAGCATGTGCTCCAACATGAGACGTTCAGGTCCAGTTGTCACTTGGGGCAGCGTTGACATTGGTCGTTCAGCTTTCCGGGATGAAGGGATCGTTGAGCTGGTCCGGACCGGGGCCGCGTGTTCAAGCAGCACGGGACCCGAACGGGCAGGGCGGGGCTCACCTGGACCGTCGAGGGGAACACCGATGACTTCGGTGCTGAATGCCCGCGGGATCGGAGGCGGGTGTGTGCTGCGCGAGGCAACTTCGCGCCGCGTCCGTGCTTTTCGGCCCGGTCGGAAGATCCTCGGGGAAATGTTGGGTCCAGAACCGAGGAGAGCCGGATCAGTGCCAGGACAGCGTCCCGCTGTGAGCGGGTCAGGCGGTTCGCGTCGAGCAAGAGCCCCTGGGAACCCGGGGGCTCCCGGGCGGCAGAGCAAGCACGGGCCGGCCCGGCCCGCCGCCGGAACAGCTCGTGCACCCGGCCCGGTCCGGAACAGATCGCGGACCCGGCCCCACGGCCCTTACCGTAGGGGGACGTCCGTCACGGGGCGCCGGTCCGCGTCCGCCACCGTATGCCGTCGATCAGCTGCCGCCGACTCCACACCGATGCTCCACTTGCACAGCAGACCCTAGGCCGCCTGTCGCCGCCGGGAGGCGTAGGAGCGGGACTTGTTGCGGTTCCCGCACACCTTCATCGAGCACCAGCGGCGGCTGCGGTTCTTCGACACGTCCCAGAACACCCAGCCGCAGGTGTGTTCCGCGCAGCGCTTGAGGCGGGCGGCCTGCCCGGTGGTGACCAGCTCACTCCACGCGATCGCCAGCGTCGCCAGCGGGCCGCGCTCGGCGGGCAGCCCCGTCGCGGGCGTCAGAGAGCCGCGAGCGGTGACCAGTACAGGGTGCTCGGCCAGCACGCGGTCGGCGGCGGCGAGCATTTGCGGATCGGGGGTGTCGCCGACGTGGGCACCCAGTTCCTCGCGGATTCCCGCGCGAAGGGCCAGGTAGCTCTCGTGGACCTGGGCGGGGATCGCACCAGGCGCGTCCAGCAGGCCGCGGCCTCGCAGCCAGTCGGCCAGACCGGACGGGGTGGCGATCTCGTCGCTTCCCTCTTCCACATCGACCGTGTTGGCGAATGCCTCCACCAGGACGGCCGGGGCCGGCGGCTCCAGCATGGCGGGTCACCTCCTCCAGGATTCCGCCATCTTACCGGCTAACCGTTTCACCGGTTGCCGGGTGGCCGGAGCTTGTGCCAAAGTAGCCTCACCGTCTAACGCCTTAGGCGGTTATTCGGTGGGACGGTTGGGGGAGAGGGCCATGGCCACAGCGGTGCCTGAGCGGACGGAAACCGGCAGCAGACGCGGCACTACGCCGCACAAGAGCGCCCCGCCGGCCCCTGGCCGCCGCAACACTGCTGTTCTGGTCGGCTTCACCGCTGCCACCAACCTCGCCGACGGTGTGACGAAGATGGCCCTGCCGCTCCTCGCCACCCGGCTCACCGGCTCTCCCGCCCAGGTCACCGTCGTCTCGCTGACCCTCACCGTGCCCTGGCTGCTGACCGCCCTGCACATCGGCGTGCTCGTCGACCGCTTCGACCGGCGGCGGCTGCTGTGGTGCGCGAACGCGATGCGGCTGGCCGCGATGGGCTGGCTCGCCGCCTCCCACCTGGCGGACGGCCTCACGCTCGGCCGGCTCCTCACCGCCGGTGCGCTCCTCGGTGTCGCGGACGTGCTGGCCTCGACCTCGGCCTCCGCCCTGGTCCCGGCCGCGGTGCCCGCGGCGGGGCGGGAGCGCGCCAACACCTGGATGGCGGGAGCCGAGACCGTAGGACAGGAGTTCGCCGGGCCTTTCGTCGGCGGGCTGCTGCTGGCCACCGGGACGGGCCTCGCGCTGGGGCTGACCGGCGCCTCCTATGCGGTCGCCGCGCTCTCGCTGCTCTGGCTGTCGGGCCGCTTCCGTCCCGGCAGGCCCGCCCCGGGCGCGGCTCCCGTCTCCGTCAACGCCCGGATCGCCGAAGGGCTGCGCTTCCTGTGGCACGACCCGGTGCTGCGCACGTTGTCGCTGGTGGTCGCCGTACTCGCCGCCGTCTGGGGCGCCTGGCTGGCTCTCATACCGCTGTACGCCAAGCAGGCCATGGACCTGGAGCCGCAGCACTACGGCATCGTGCTCAGTGCCCTGGGAATCGGCGGGCTGGCCGGCGCGGCAGCCGTCACGTGGGTGAACCGGCTGCTGGGCGCTCACCGGGCGATGCTCGCCGACCTGATCGGCACCACCGCGATGGTGGCGCTGCCCGCCCTGACCACCAACATCTGGGCCGTGACCGCCGGCGCTTTCCTCGGCGGCATGGGCGGCACACTCTGGACGGTGAACACCCGCACCCTCACCCAGCGCATGGTCCCCGACCAGATGCTCGGCCGCTACAGCGCGGCGGCCCGGCTCTTCAGCTTCGGCGCCATGCCACTGGGTGCAGCCCTGGTGGGCCTACTGGCCGAACTGGGCGGCATGCGACTGGCCTTCGCCGTATTCGCGGTGGCCACCGCGGCAACACCCGTGCCGTTCCTCAAGAATGTCACCCCGTCGACGCTGCGGTCCCGTTAGCGGGCTCGCCTTACGATTCGCACGGAATCTTCGCACCTGGACGACTCACACCCGACCAACGACTCCGACCAACGACGAATCTCCGACTCAGGTCATTGTGAAGCCTGGCCTGAAGCGTCGGTCAGAGCAGCCACCGTCAGGGTGAGGTGCTGGACCAGGACCGCTGCCGCGGTGTCGGCGTCACGGGCCGGCGCCGCCTCCTCCAGCCTGCGGTGTTCCTCGGCGCCGTCCCGGTCGGGGTCGCGGTGCGCCGACCAACGGCGGGCCAGCTCACTCGCGGTCCACAACCGGTCGAAGGTCTCCAGCAGCGCGCGATTGCCGCACGCATCCAGCAGCGTGCGGTGGAAGACCCGGTGAGCCTCAGCCCAGGGACCGGTGTAGTGCTCGCCCTCCTCCGGCACATACGCCGGAGTGCGCACCAGGCGATGGTGGGCGGCCCGCACGCGGGCCGCCCAATCGACGTCGCCGTGCTCGATGGACATGCGCAGGACGACCGGTTCGACGGTCCGGCGGGCTTTCGCGATCCCCTGCCAGCGGCGGTCGGAGAAGGACGGGACCGCGAAACCGCGGTTGGGCAGGGTATTCGCCGCTTCGCCTCGCTCATCGCGCCGATCATCACCGCATTCACCGCGGCGGGGGCGTATCAGACTCTTCGTGAGCCGCAGAGTCTCGCGTGAACGGATGCTTGCGGGCCGGGCCCTGGACAGTACGTCGCCGCCGGTGCCCGGCACATCGTCGCCCGCCTCGGCGCCCTGGGCTGCGCTCCCAGCAGGAACGGCTCGAACGGATCGCGGACGTGATCCTCGCCGGACAGTCGGCGGCCGATCACGCGCCATCCACCTCGGCAGGCCGCTCCTGACGTTCGCCGACCGTCGCCGGGACGATGACGGACAGCACTTCCGGACCGAGGGCCTCATCACGGTGCGGGCTACTCGGCGTTGGCCAGGATGTCGATCAGTGCGGCGACCGCTTCCTGGGCGTCGGGACCTGTAGCTCGTACGGTCACCGTGCTGCCGGCCGTGGCTCCCAGGGCCATAACGCCGAGAACGCCGGCGGGGTTGACCGTCTTGCCGTTGTGCTCCAGCTCGATGGTGCTGGAGAACTCGCCTGCCGCGCGGGCGAGCAGGCCCGCGGGACGGGCGTGGAGGTTGGCGGGGAGCACCACGGCTGCTTCGTGGCCGGTGGTCTCGCCGGATTCGTAGCCGGTGGTGTCATTGCTTGCGGACATGGCGGGCCTCTTCTGCTGATTTGGCGACGGCTCGCAGGTCGGCGCCGGATGCGGCGGCGACCACTGCGGCGACGGCCCCCTCGACGAAGGGCGCGTCGGCGATGACGGCATCGGCGCGTGGGTGGTCGTCCAGGACGGTACGGGTGGTCAGAACGGAACTGCCGAGGTCGGGAAGGATCAGGACCCCGGCGCCCCGGTCGGCGTCCTGGAGCGCCTTGCGCACCAGGTCGTAGCTGGTGCCGAGCCTGCCGTCATCGGTCCCGGCCGCGGTGACGACGGGCACGGTGTCGGAGCCGATCTGCTCCACCAGCAGGCGCAGGCCTGAAGCAAGCTCGGCGCTGTGGGACACGAGTACGATGCCGACGGTTGCGCTCATGAACGGTCACATTAAATCCCGGAACATTGTTCGGCAATACTGAATCGGAGATCTCCATGGTCCAGTCCGTGCATCGAGCAGTGCAGATCTTGCGGGAGCTCGCCTCGGGCGGTCCTCGGCTGGGCGTGACCGAGCTGGCCGAGCGGCTGGGCGTGGCCAAGCCCACCGTGCACGCGCTGCTGCGCACCCTGGAGATCGAGGGCCTGGTCGGACAGGACCGGGACAGTTCGAAGTACCAGCTGGGGCCGAACCTCGTGCAGCTGGGCAACGCCTATCTGGATACGCATGAGCTGCGCACACGCTCGTTGACCTGGGCGGACGCTCTGGCCAACCGGACCGGGGAAGCCGTGTGGGTGGGAGTCCTCACGGGCGACCACGTCCTGGTCGTCCACCATGCGTTCCGCCCCGAGGGCGCGGTGCAGATCCTCGAGGTGGGCGCGAGCATCCCGTGGAACACATGCGCCCTGGGCAAGGCCATCGCGGCCTCCTCGTGCGCGGACGTACGGGAGCGCCTGCTCGCCGGGGAGCCGGCCGTGCTCACCGGCGCCAGCATGACCGACCGGAAGACGCTGGCGGGCCACCTGGAGGACGTTCTCAAGGCCGGTTACGCGATCGAGGACCAGGAGTCGGCCATCGGGGAGGCGGGCATCGCCTCGCCTGTCTTCGACCGCTCCGGCGAGGTGACGGGCGCCATCGGCATCGTCGGTCCCGTGGAGCGCATGCTGGGCGAGTCGGTACGCCAGGAACTCGCCGTGGCGGTACGGGAGACCGCCCGCAATCTCTCTCGCGACCTGGGAGCCCCGCGCCGGGTCCGCTACACCCCGAGCGCCTAGGCAGTTCCGAGCCTCTTGACAGGCGGGAAACGCGTGCTTAACTTCCGGAACAACATTCATCAATGATGAACAGTCGCCGGGGAGGGCAGGTCGTCCGGTTCCCACAGGGCCGCGAGGTTCCGCCCGCACAGAAGGACCCGGCGGCTCCCCTCCCGTTCCCAGCCCGTTTCCCGCGGAGGAGGTGAAGCGTCCGGTGGCAGATGTACGCGCGGCGAACAACGCGCCCACTGCCCGCAGACGGGTGAGCGACTCCGTGACCCGCCCGGACACGACGGGTGTCTCCACCACGGTGTGCAGCGGGGAGACCGACATGCTGTCCCTGTGGGGCAGGGCTGTGCAGCACAGGCTCGGCCCGGCTGAGGTGGCCGTGCCGACCGCGCCCCGCTCGGCCTTCCACCCACCGACCCCGTACGCACCGATCATCGAACGGAGACCCCATGGACATCGACCTCGCCCGTGCGTGGGTGCAGGCCATCACCGTCGCCGTGGGCCGGCACAAGGATCACCTCACCCAGCTCGACTCGGCGATCGGTGACGCCGACCACGGGACGAACCTGGACCGAGGATTCACCGCCGCTGCCGCTGCCGTCTCCGACCTCGGCCCGGACACGGTCGGAGCCGTCCTCAGCAAGACCGGCGCCACCCTCATCTCCACCATCGGGGGTGCCTCGGGGCCGCTGTACGGGGGCGCGTTCCGCGCGCTGGGCAAGGCCCTGGACACTCCGGCAGCCGACCCGCTCGCGTTCGCCCGGGCACTGGCCGCAGGTCTGGAGAGCATCCAGAAGCTGGGAACAGCCGCTCCCGGCGACAAGACGATGATCGACGCGTTCGCGCCCGCCGTCGCCGCCTTCGAGGAGCAGGCCCGGCAGGGAACGGGCTTCGCCGCAGCGGCAGCGGCTGCCGCCGACGCCGCCGAGGAAGGCATGCGCGCCACCACTCCCCTGCAGGCACGCAAGGGCCGCGCCTCCTATCTGGGAGCGCGCAGCGTGGGCCACCAGGACCCGGGCGCGACCTCGACGGCCCTGATCTTCCGTGCGCTCGCCGATACGGCGGCCGATGCGTAGCCGACCGCCTCACCCGCACAGGGCGTCTCCCCGCGAGGCGTCTCCCCGCGAGGCGTCAAGCGGCCCCCGGTGAGCAGCGCAGCCAGCCCCTTGATCCGACCTCTCCACCCCATCACCTGAGGGTCGCCGATCCATCCACTCTCGTTTCCGACGGAGCCTTTCCCCATGACGTACTTCCTCCCGCAGACCGACACGGTTCTCAGCGCCGCACGCGGCCTCGCCCTGGCCAACCCCGGCCTGCTCGAAGTGAACACCAGTCCCCTGTACCTGCGGGCCCGCACCAGCAACCCGGACCGCACGGTCGCGCTGGTCTCGGGGGGCGGCTCCGGCCACGAACCGCTGCACACCGGCCTTCTCGGCCCCGGCGGTCTCGACGCGGTCTGCCCCGGCGAGATCTTCGCCTCCCCGCACAACCGGCAGATCTACGAGGCCGGCGCGGCCGCCGCGAAGAGCAACGGAGTGCTGCTCATCATCAAGAACTACACCGGGGACGTGATCAACTTTCAGATCGCGGCGGAACGCCTGCGCCACGACGGCATTCCCGTGGCGACGGTTCTGGTCGACGACGATCTGGCCACCGACAAGGCCGACACCGCGACCGGCCGCCGGGGCACCGCCGCAACCGTCGTCCTGGAGAAGCTGCTCGGAGCCTTCGCCGACCAGGGCGCCAAACTGGAGGAACTCGCCGTTCTGGGCGCGGACGTCGTCGCAAGCTCCCGCAGCCTCGCCGTCGCGGCCCGGGCCCAGACCTCACCCTCGACCGCGGCGCCTGCCTTCGACCTGAGCCCCGGCACGCTCGACTACGGTGTCGGCATCCACGGCGAGCGCGGTACGCGCACCATCGACCACCGTCCCGTCGAAGAACTCGTGGCCCAGATGACCGACGATCTGCTCCAGGCCCTGCCCGCAGGGGAGGAAAAGGTCCTGGCCGTCGTCAACGGCCTGGGTGCCACGACCAGCCTGGAACTGCACGCCATCGGCTCGATCCTGCACGACCTGCTGACTGCGCGCGGCATCCAGCCCCTGGCCGTCGTGCCCGGCACGTTCACCGCCGCCCTGGACATGGCCGGCTTCTCCCTCACCCTCACCCGTATGAAGCCGGAATGGGCCGACTTGTGGACGGCTCCCACCGGCACGCCGCTCACCCTTCCTGCCCGCACCCTGGCCCCGGACACCGCGGCGAGTGTCGTCGCCGAACCGGCCGCCACACACGTGGGCGTGCGCGAGGCTCCGACCAGCCGAGGCGTACTCGACCGCTATTCGGCGATCGTCTCCCAGGCTCATGACAACCTCACAGCGCTCGACCAGCTCGTCGGCGACGGCGACTTCGGGGACAACCTGGCCGGCGGCGTACGCCGGGCGGTCCAGCGGAACGAGTCGGGAACCGACGGCGTGACCGCCCTGGCCGAGGCCTTCCTCAATGACGTCGGCGGCACCAGCGGTCCGCTCTTCGGCCTCCTCTTCCAGGAGATGGCCACCGTCCCCTGGTCCGACGGCCAGGCGCCTGACGCCCTGTCCGTCGCCGACGCGGCGAAGTCCGGCCTGGCCGCCATCCACCGGGTCGGCGGCGCCGAGGTCGGCGACTGCACCCTCGTGGACGCACTCGCTCCCGCCGCCGACGCGTTGACCACTGCCGCACGCGACGGCGCCGACAGCCCCTTCACCGTCGCAGCCGAGGCCGCCGTCGAAGGCGCCCTGAGCACCGCCTCGCTCACTCCCCGGCGCGGCCGCGCCAGCTACGTGGGCGAGCGCGCCGTAGGCGTCCCCGACCCGGGTTCCCTCGGCGTGGCGCTGCTGTTCACCGCGCTCGCCGCCGTCTACGAGCCGGCCACCGCCACGCGTCTGCCCGACCCGGAGCGCCTCACCTCGCGCTGACCGGGACCAGAGCGGCGGCGAGGAACTCCAGCGTGTCGATCACGCGGTTCGAGAAGCCCCACTCGTTGTCGTACCAGGCGACCACCTTCACGTGGCGGCCGTCGACGCGGGTGAGGGCCGAGTCGAAGATCGAAGAGGCGGGGTTGCCCGTGATGTCGGACGACACGAGGGGGTCCTCGGAGTATTCGAGGATGCCGGCGAGCGGGCCCTCGGCCGCCGTGCGGTAGGCCGCCAGCACGTCGTCGCGCGTCACGTCGCGGGCGACGGTCGTGTTGAGCTCGACGATCGAGCCCACCGGCACCGGCACACGGATCGAGTCGCCCGACAGCTTGCCGTCGAGGTTCGGCAGCACCAGGCCGATCGCCTTCGCGGCGCCCGTCGTGGTCGGCACGATGTTGACACCGGCCGCACGGGCGCGGCGGGGATCGCGGTGCGGACCGTCCTGCAGGTTCTGCTCCTGCGTATAGGCGTGCACCGTCGTCATGAACCCGTGCTCGATACCGGCGAGTTCGTCGAGCACTTTGGCCAGCGGGGCGAGCGCGTTGGTGGTGCAGGAGGCGTTGGAGACGATGGTGTGCAGGTCGGGGTCGTAGGTGTCGGTGTTGACCCCGAACGCGACGGTGACGTCGGCACCGTCCGAAGGAGCGCTGACGAGCACCTTGCGCGCGCCCGCGTCGAGGTGGGCACCGGCGGCCTTGGCCGAGGTGAAGCGGCCGGTGGCCTCCAGGACGATGTCGACGCCGAGTTCGGCCCAGGGCAGCTGCGCCGGTTCGCGCTCGGCCAGTACCTTGATGCGACGGCCGTCGACGACGAGGGTGTCCCCGTCGACGGTCACCGGCCGCCCGAGGCGGCCCGCGGTGCTGTCGTAGGCGAGCAGCCGAGCGAGCGTGGCGGGCTCGGTGAGGTCGTTGACGGCCACGATCTCCAGGGAGCTGTCGCGCTCCAGCAGCGCGCGCAGCGCATTGCGTCCGATGCGGCCGAATCCGTTGATGGCGACGCGGGTCATGAGTGGTCTCCCTTCCCTTTCGCCACCAGGCTCGCGCGTCGGCCGCGCCGCGGACAGTGGCGGGATCGCCATGGTTCAAAAGGATCTCGCCATGCCACTGCGAACACCGCGAATACTGCGAAAACTGCGAACAGCCGCGGCTACGCACCACGGGTGAAGGTGCGCCGGTACTCGATCGGGGTGGTGCCCAGGATGCGCTGGAAGTGCAGGCGCAGGTTCGCGCCGGTGCCGAGCCCGACGTCGGCGGCGATCTGTTCGACGCTGCGCTCGGAGCGCTCCAGAAGTTCACGGGCCAGGTCGACGCGGGCGCGCATCACCCACTGCATCGGCGTGTAACCGGTCTCCTCGACGAAGCGCCGGGAGAACGTGCGGGGCGAGACCCCCGCCTGCCGCGCCAGTATGTCGAGGGTGAGGGGCTCGCCGAGCCGGTGCAGTGCCCACTCCCGGGTGGTGCCGAAGCGCTCGCCGAGCGGCTCGGGGACGCTGCGCGGCACGTACTGGGCTTGGCCGCCGCTGCGGTAGGGCGCCGCGACCAGGCGGCGGGCCGCGTGGTTGGAGGCCGCCACGCCCAGGTCGCCGCGCAGGATGTGCAGGCACAGGTCGATGCCGGAGGCGGCGCCGGCCGAGGTGAGCACGCTGCCCTCGTCGACGAACAGCACGTTCTCGTCGACCTGGATGTGCGGATACCTGGCCATGAGTGCCCGCGTGTAGTGCCAGTGCGTGGTGGCGCGCCTGCCGTCGAGCAGGCCCGTGGCGGCGAGCGCGAAGGCGCCCGTGGAGATGGCGGCGAGCCGCGCGCCCCGCGTGTGGGCGGCGATCAGCGCGTCGACGACGGCCGGTGGCGGGTCCTCGCGATCCGGGTGCCGGTAGCCGGGGACGAAGACGATGTCGGCCCACGCGAGCGCGTCCAGGCCGTGGGCGACGGAGTACGACAGGCCGTCACCTCCGGTCACCAGGCCGGGTTCGGCACCGCACACCCGTACCTCGTACGGCATGCTCGCCCGGGTCGTGAACACCTGTGCGGGAATGCCGACATCGAGCGGCTTCGCACCCTCCAGGACAAGGACGGCGACGCGATGCAGGCGGGAGGCTGGCATGGGCAAGAGGCTACGTGGGGCCATGCTTCGGTACGCCCGCCGCACGGAGTGGGCGTGGGGCGGGGAGACGGCTACGCCCGGAGTGATTGTTGGTTAGGGTGCCAGTGCGTCGGCCAGGCCGACGCGTTCGGGGCTGTGCCGGATGACGGTTCGGACACGACGGGGGGCTCGCGTTGGATCGCCTGGCCGGAGCAAGCGTGGAAGTCCGGCCCGTCCAGTCCGTGGTGGGCGTGTGACCGGCCGGGCTGCCCCCACGGTGCTGTCCGCGTCGCTGCGCCCCTGGCTCGGCCTGGTTGCCGTCCTCGCCGCGCTGGTGGTTGCCGTGCTCGGGGTCCTGTACGCCGGTGACGGCGAGCCGGGCGTGGTGGACGCGCGGATCTGGGCTGCGGTGGACGGTGCGGGGCAGCCGTGGCGGTACGCCGCTACGGCCACGGACTTCCTGGGGGAGCCCGTGGGAGCGGCGACGCTGATCGTGGTCACCGTGGCGGGCTGCCTGCTGCTTCGGTGCCCTCGCGCCGCGGTGCTCGCCGTTGTCGGCACCGGTGCGACCGTGGGGACGGCGACGCTGCTCAAGCACCTGGTGGGCCGCACCATCCACGGCGACGACAACCTGTCCTATCCGAGCGGGCACACCGCCTTCCTCACCGCGCTCGCCCTCGTGGTGGCGCTGCTCGCGGCCGGCCGGCTCGGTCTCGGCAGGGCGGCCGGCACGTCACTCGTGCTCGCTGCCGCGCTGGTCGCCGGAGCCGCCATGGGCTGGGCGCAGGTCGCGCTGGGCGCGCACTACCCGACCGACGTCCTCGGCGGCTGGTGCACCGCGCTGGCAGTGGTACCGGCCACCGCATGGCTGGTCGACCGGGTGGCCGACGCCGACCCGCGAAAGCACCGCTGACATCACGTCATGTCACATCACGTCTACGCCAGGCGGCGGAACACGGGCTTCACCGGCCGCCCGCCCAGCCAGGGGGTGGGGTCGGCGGCGTCCAGTGCCTTCCGGTACACCGCACACGCCTGGGACACCACCTCGACGGTGTGGTCGACATCGGCCTCGCTGAGCGCGCTGCTCACCACGAACGAGGGTGCCAGCACCCCGCCCGCGAGGAGTCGGCGCAGGAACAGGGTGCGGTACTGCTGCGACGGCTGCCCGTTCGCGTCGAGGGTGGCGAAGACCAGGTTGCTGGCCCGGCCGCGTACGACGATGTGGTCGCCGACGCCCATACCCGCCGCGGCGGCACGGACACCGGCGGCCAGCCGCTCGCCGAGGGCGTGCAGCCGCGCGGTGACGCCTTCCTCGACGTAGGTGGTCTGCACGGCCATCGCTGCTGCCAGGGAGTGCGTTTCCGCGCCGTGCGTGGTGGACAGCAGGAACACCCGCTCGCCGGAGTGGCGCAGCCCGCCCCGCTCCATCAGCTCGCGGCGTCCGGCCAGCGCGGAGACGGCGAACCCGTTGCCCAGCGCCTTGCCGAACGTGGAGAGGTCGGGAACGACGCCGTACAGTCCCTGGGCGCCCGCCTCGGACCAGCGGAAGCCGGTGATCATCTCGTCGAAGACGAGTACGCAGCCGTGCCGGTCGGCCAGCTCGCGCAGCCCGGCGAGGTAGCCCGGAGTGGGGTCTCCCCTGCTCGGACCGGGTTGGGAGCTCGGGGAAGGCTCGGTGTGGCCGGCGGGTTCGAGGATCAGGCAGGCGATCTCGCCCTCGTACCGGGTGAGCAGTTCCTCGGTGGCGGCCAGGTCCCCGTACGGGAACGCCATGGTCAGCTCGGTGGTCGCGGCCGGGATGCCGGCGGACATCGGCGTGGTGCCGATGAACCAGTCGTCGACGGAGAAGAACGGATGGTCGGCGCAGACGGCCACCCGCGGGCGCCCGGTGACGGCCCGGGCGAGGCGCACAGCGGCGGTGGTGGCGTCGGAACCGTTCTTCGCGAACTTCACCATCTCGGCGGTCGGCACCGTGGCCAGGAAGCGTTCCGCGGCCTCGGCCTCCACGATGGACGGCCGGACGAAGTTGCTGCCACGGTCGAGTTCGCGCCGCACCGCCTCGGTCACACGCGGGTGGGCGTGGCCGAGGCTGACCGACCGGAGGCCGGAGCCGAACTCGATGTAGCGGTTGCCGTCGACGTCCCACACATGGGCGCCGCGGCCGTGGCTGATGACGGGGGCGAGGTTCTCGGGGTACTGGTCGTCGCCCTTGGCGTAGGTGTGCGCGCCCCCGGGGATCACGGCGTGCAGCCGCTCGTTCGCCGCCCGCGACCGGGGCAGGAGGAACTCTCCGGCTTTCAGGGGGTCTTCGGTACCTTCGGTGGCCACGCCGACCTCACCTCTCCTTCTGCTTCAGTACCTCGGCGAGGCTCGGCGCCTCCCGGTCCCGCTGGGACATCGATGGGGCAGGAAGCGGCCAGGGAATGGCGAGCTCCGGGTCGTCGAAGGCGATCGTGACGTCCTCGGAGGGATCGTGCGGGCGGTCGATCCGGTAGGAGATGTCAGCGGTTTCGGTCAGTGCCTGGAAGCCGTGCGCACACCCCGCCGGGACGTACACGGTCAGCTGCGTCTCGCCGGACAGCTCGAAGAAGGCCCGGCCCAGGTACGTCGGCGACTCCGGCCGCAGGTCCACGACGACGTCGAAGATCCTCCCGTACGAGCACCGCACCAGTTTGGCCTCGCCCGCGCCGGAGCGAAGATGCAGGCCGCGCAGCACGCCCCGCACCGAGCGGGAGAGGCTGTCCTGGACGAAGGCGTCCGGTGCGAGGCCCACCGAACGGATCACATCGGCGTCGAAGGTGCGGCAGAAGAACCCGCGTTCGTCGGCGTGCGGGGTCGGCTCGAACAGGTAAGCACCGGCGATCTCCGGGACCTCGGTCGCTTTCATGGAGTCTCCTGCCGGGGGCGGGCGTGGGCGTGGGTGTGGGCTCGACCGTGGCCGGTCGTCGGGAACAGGGCCGCGGTCAACTCGCGGAACTGCACCTGGAGTTGCCGGGTGGCGACAAGGTTCCGCTCGGCGAGGGTCCGCCGCAGCTGCGCGGAGCGCCGCTCCAGCGCCCGGAACTGCTCCAGCAGCCGGCCGGCGTCGACCTCGCGGGCCGGGTGGCAGTACGCGCCCAGCCCCATCCGGTCCATGAGCGCGTCGCTCTTCGCCGCATAGCTGAGAGCGAGCGTGGGCGTGCCGGCCTTCAGCGCGCAGACGAGATTGTGGTACCGGGTCGCCACCACGGACTCGGCAGCCGCCGTCTCCTTCATCAGGTCGGCCAGCGAGGCCGCCTCGGCGGCGGTGACCAGCGGCGAGTCCACCGCGTCGAGGATCGCGGCGACCACCGGCCGGTCGACGTCGTCGCCGATGAGCAGCCGGACCGTCCTGCCGTCCTCGACCAGGGAGCGGACGAAACGGGTCGTCCCGTCGAGGTAGCGCCGGTGGATCACCTCGGCCCGGGCGCGGTCGTCGTTGCCGCCGTGGAAGGCCATGACGCCGACGCAGACCGGGCCCCGCGGGCCCGAGTGCTCCGTCGGCTCTGCCTGTTCCGAGAAGACGATCGACCGCGGCGTCGGAAGGGCGAACGCCAGGTCCGGATAGACCTCGTCGCGCCCGGTGTCCACGCCCATGTCCCGCATGGCGTCGCGGGACAGCGCGTCCCGGTACGACCGGTACGCGGCCAGCCGTGCCGACCAGCGCACCAGCGCCCGGGTCGGCCGCTGACCGATCGGGGCGGCACCGACACCGACCAGCGCGACCCGGGTGCCGAACAACCGGCCCGATGCGCACAGCAGGAACAGCGAGTACGGGAAGCCCCACGGCCGCAGCGGCAGCGTGGCCTCCAGGACGCCCATACCGGGCACGATCACCACGTCGTGCCGACGCACCCAGGCGGCGGTACGGAAGACGTCCACGAACTTCCCCAGTCCCTTGGCCGCGATCGCGCCCGCACGGGACGCTGTCCGGTACTCCCCTCGGTACCAGTGCAGCCGCGTCGCGGGTGTTCCGTACCGGGCCGTGACGGTCTCCGGCCCGCCGCACAGCGCGTCCACGACCGCCTCCGGGTGCTCGGCGCGAAGATATCCGAGTACGGCTTCGAGCGATCCGTCGTTGCCGAGGTTGCCGGAGCCGAGCAGGCCGAACACCCCGACGCGGGCAGCGGTCACACCTGCCTCCCCGCACGCCCCTCACGCCCGGCGACGAGGGCGTCGACGGAGACGGTGAGCCGGGCCGGGTCGACCGGGGCGCGGTCCTCGACCCGCTCCCCGGCGCCCGGCCGGGCCCGGCTGGTCATCCACGCGGCCAAGTGGCCGTAGCACGCGCGCCGTTCGGCCGAGGACAACGGCGCCCGCCGAATCGCCGAGACGAAACCCCAGACGTACTCGGCGAGCAGCCGGGGCGTCGGGTGCAGCGGGCCCGCGCGGCGCGGGTCCAGGTTGACGCACCGGGAACGCTTGGAAGGGTTCGCGCGCTCGGCGCGGGTGGGGTGGTCGCGGCGGAAGTACAGCAGCTCCGGCACCTGGTGGAAGGGCCCGTGCAGGGCGATCTCGGCGACGAACGTGCGGTCCGCGTGGTGGTAGCTGTCGTGCGGCTTGACCCGGCGCAGCACGTCGGCCCGCATCACCCCGTAGAAGTCGTCGCCACCGGGCTCGAACAGCATGCTGCGGAAACGCTCGGGCGCGTACGGCGAGTCGGTGGCCAGCGTGTACTCGTACGGGACCTTCACCTGGCCGCCGCCGTCGACGACCGCCTGGCCGGTGTGCGCGAGGATCACGTCCGGCCGCTCGTCCAGTGCCTCGACGCAGCGCCGCAGCAGGTCCCGGGCGTACAGGTCGTCGTGCGAGGCCCACTTGAACAGCTCGCCGCGGCACTCGGTGAACACGTGGTTGTGGTTCGGCGCGGCGCCGATGTTCCGGGGCAGCCGGAGGTAGCGGACGCGTGAGTCCCGCGCGGCGTACTTCCGGCAGATGTCCTGGGTCCCGTCGGTGGAGGCGTTGTCGGAGATGACGAGTTCGAAGTCCTCGTAGGTCTGGCCGAGCAGTGCTTCGAGCGCCTCGGGAAGGTACTCCTCGCCGTTGTACACGGGCAGGCCGATGCTCAGCCGGGGAAGGGCGGTCATGGCGTCCTCACTTCGCGTATGGGGTCGTGGTGGTGCTCGCGCAGCGCGTACCGCAGGTGCAGCCACCACACGGCCGAGCCGCAGACGGTCGCGGCGGAGACGCCCCAGGCCGAGCCGACCGTGCCGGCGAGGGCCGCTCCGCCGAGCCCGGCGCCGACGTAGCAGGTGGAGGCGAACAGCTGGCAGCGCAGGCTGCGCCGGGCCGCGCCGAGTGCGCGCAGCCCGGCCGCAGCGCCGGTGCCGAGTCCCGCGCCCGCGACGCCGAGGGTGATCGGCACGATGAGCTGCGCGGCGGAGTGCCAGACGCCGCCGAGCACCAGCTCGCCGAGCCGGTCCGGCATCAGCAGCAGCGCCCCGCCCCAGAGCAGTGCGGCGGCTGCCTGCCCGCCTCCCAGCAGGAGGCAGAACGTGCCGAGGCGGTGCGGGGCCCGCCGCAGCACCCGTGCCGCCTCCGGGACGGTGACCAGCGACAGCCCCATCAGCACGGCGAGGAACGGGCCGAGCAGGAGCTCGGCGCCCCGGACCGCACCCACCGCGCCGACCCCGACGATCGCGCCGAGCCCGTAGGCGCGCAGCTGGCTGGCGCCGCTGAGGCTGACGTTCTCGACCAGGTACCGGTAGCCGAGATCACGCTGCTCGCGGAGCCAACCGCGCGCCTCGGTCAGCCGGGGCAAGATAGCGGACTGGACGTAGCCGTATCCCGCCGCCACCGTGGCGGACGCGCCCCAGGCGAGCACGAAAGCGGCCACGGTGCCCACGCGAGCCGCCACGATCATGGCGGGGACGAGCGCGGCGCCCCACACGACGTCGTTGACGAACGCCTTCCGCCCGGTGCCGGCGGCGAAGAACGAGAACCGCCAGGCGTCCTGCAACAGAAGCCCCGGCAGCATGACGCCGAGAGCGGCGAACGCGGGCCCCACGCGACCGCCGAGACCGAGCCCGACCGCCACGGACGCCGCGCCGATGACGCCACCCACGCCGAGTGAGGTCCCCGTCGACCGGGCCACAGCGCCGCGCCAGGACGTGTCCGAAACGCCGCTGAAGCGCACCACCAGCGGATCGGTGGCAAGGCCACGGGAGACGTTGAGCACCACCCCGTACGTCACCCACGCGAGGCCGAACACGCCGAACGCGGTCACCCCGAGCGAGCGGGCCACGTAGATGCCCACCGCGAAGTTGGTCATGCTGGAGGCCGCCTGGTCGGCCAGTCCCCAGGAGAGCCGGCCGACGACGGCCCGCCGGGCCGATCCGGTCGGTGGCACCGCCGCTGTCCGCGGATTCTCCTCCTCGGTGGTCATCGGCGTCAGGCCTTGATCAGCCCGGCGCCGTGCAGGGCTCCGGCCGCTTCGGCGACGGTGTCGAACGGCAGTCCGGACCGCTCGGCGATGTCCAGCACACTGTGCTCGCCGTCGGAGAGGCTGAGCACCCAGAGCATGGCCATCTGGGCCTGTTTCGCGTCGCTGCGGCCGCCGAGCGCGTCGTACAGTCCACGTCGGCCCAGCTGCGGCTCGCCGTAGGGGCTGAGGTTGAGGTACCGCCGGTTGCGGTCGAGGACGGCGAACGCCTCGCGGCACACGGCGAGCGTGTCCGCCATCGCCTCCGGGGAGACGAAGTCCAGGTTGTCCGCCGAGGTGTGGTATTCGGGATAGCCCGCGTACGGGGTGCGGGTGAGCGAGCCCACGCCGAGGTCGAAGCCGGGCGAGCAGAACTGCCGCTCGTCGTAGCCGTACGGAGTGAACTCCGCGACGTGGTGCGGGCGTTCGGAAGCGGCCAGCACGTGTGGCAGCACGCGGTCGATCTCCGCGTCGCCGCGCCTGCTCCGCTTGTACGTGAGCGATCCCCGGTCCCCGGCGCAGGCCAGCACGAGCCCGTGCTTGACGCGGTCCACCCGCTCCCCGTTGCGGGCCAGCCAGGTGATCGCGCCGATGGTGCCGGGCGCGAACAGGAACCGGTAGGTGTAGTACGGCGTCCGCTCCGCCAGCGCCCGGGCCAGGAAGGTCGCCACCGCGATACCGGCCAGGTTGTCGTTGGCCAGCGACGGGTGGCAGACGTGGCAGGAGACGAGCACCTCGTCGGCGACCTGCCCGGGGACGAGGTGCTCGGCGTAGGTGAGGTGACCGTCGGCGAGCGTGGAGTCGATGCGCACCTCGTACTCGCCGTCCGGCAGCGTGTCCAGGGTCTCCTGCGCCAGGCAGAACCCCCAGTCCGGCTTGTAGTAGCTGGTGCGGTACGGCACCCAGGACGGGTGGTCCGGCAGGGTGTGCAGGTGCGAGCGGAGCTCGGCCAGCGGCATGGTCGCCGACACCGGCACGCTGTAGCCCAGCACGTGCAGACTGGACGCGGCGAAGTCGACGACCCGGTTGCCCGCGGGGTCGGCGATGTAGGCGTCGCGGATGTTCCACTCCTGCGGCACCGTCCAGTCGAGCACCTGCGTTCCGGTCGGCACCTCGTGCACCTGCAGCGGGAGGTACTCGCCGACGATCTTCAGGGTGGCGCGCACCCCGTCCCCCGTGATGCTCCGGCAGAGCGGGTACATCCGCTCCACCAGCGCGTACATCTCTTCGCCGGGCGTGGCCACCGGCCGGTCGCCGGGCGCGGTCACCGGCGCCACCGCAGGGTGTCGTCCACGGCACCGGCCTCGGACGCCGCGCGCAGCACGGCGAGGCGGGTGAAGCGTTTCTCGAAGTCGTCGCGGGTGAGTCCGAACTCGCGGTAGGCGTCGGCCAGTTCGAGCGCCCCCCGTTTCACCGTCCACTCGCAGTCGAAGCCGGGTATCGCGGTGCGGAACCGGGAGAAGTCCACCCGGTACGAGCGCGGATCGGCACCGGTCTCGCCGGTGATCACCACCTTCGCGCCGGACACCGCCTCGGCGACCTGCTCGGCTATCTCGGCGACCGTGACGTTGTTGACCTCGCTGCCGATGTTGAAGGCGCGGGCGTGCACCGCTTCCCGCGGCGCTGTCAGCGCTGCCGCGAAGGCCCGCGCGATGTCGGCCGCGTGCACCAGAGGACGCCAGGGCGTGCCGTCGGAGAGCACCAGGACCTCGCCGGACAGCAGCGCGTGGCCCACCAGGTTGTTCAGCACGATGTCGGCGCGCAGCCGGGGCGAGTAGCCGAAGGCGGTGGCGTTGCGCATGAACACCGGGCTGAAGTCGCCGTCGGCGAGCGCGTGCAGGTCGTCCTCCACCCGCACCTTGGACTCCGCGTACGGCGTCACCGGGCGCAGCGGGGCGTCCTCGCCCACCAGGTCGTCACCTCCCGCGGCGCCGTAGACCGAGCAGGTCGAGGCGTAGAGGAAGCGCCGTACTCCGGCCTCGCGGGCAAGCCGGGCAAGGCGTACGGACGCGTGGTGGTTGATGTCGTAGGTGAGCTCAGGAGCCAGCGATCCCAGCGGGTCGTTGGAGAGCGCGGCCAGGTGGATCACGGCGTCGACCCCGGCCACATGGTCGGCCGTGACGTCGCGCAGGTCCACCCGGTGGCCCTGCGGGTCGGCGGGCGAATGGCCCAGGACGCATTCGGCGAACAGGCCGGAGTCGAGCCCGACGACCTCGTGTCCGGCAGCCGTGAGGACCGGGGCCATCACGGTGCCCAGGTAGCCCTGGTGTCCGGTGAGCAGCACGCGCAAGGTTCATTCCCCCAGGTTGAGAGTGAGTTTGGTGACGGCGAACGCCTCGGCGTAGCGCTCGTGGCATTCGATGCCGCGGATGCGCGCGAGGCCGAGGAAGGCCTCGCGGTCGTACCAGGGCCGGTGCCGCTGCGAGGGGTAGTGCTCCTGCAGCAGCCGCACCTTCTCTTCGGCGAGCTGAGGCGACAGCGGCTGGTACGCCGTTGGACGGCCGAGATCGCCGTCCCATTTGACGATCTCGTAGCCGAGCACGAGGTGGTCGCGGAAGGCGGTGGGCATCAGCTTCGCCAGGGCGCGGTGGTCCTGGTGCGCGTCCTCGGTGCGCGGCGCCAGCACGAAATCAGGCTCGGTCCGTGCGCGCAGTTCCTCGACCGCTGCCTTGGCCTCCTCCCAGTGGGCGGGCAGTTGGCCGTCCGGCAGCTTGTGGACGGTAAGCCGCAGGTCGGCGCCCGGGCAGAAGGCAGCCAGTGCGGCCTGCTCCTCCTGCTCCCGCTCGCTGCCGCCGCCGGAGAGCACCAGCGCGTCGACGCGGATGCCCGGTCGCGCATGGCACAGCGTCAGCAGCGTGCCGCCGGCGCCGATGGCGATGTCGTCGCAGTGCGCGCCCACCGCGACGATCCGGTCCAGGGGCCCGGCTCCGAGGCGGATCACGCGCTCACCCCCACGTCGTCCTGTTCCCATACGGCCCACGGGCGGTCGCCCCGGGCGTAGGCGGCGTCGAGCGCGGCCCGCTCCTTCACGGTGTCGGTCGGTTTCCAGAAGCCGCGGTGCTGGTGCGCCACCAGCCGGCCGCGCTTGGCCAGTTGGGCGCATCCGTCGGCGACCAGGTCCCCGTTCTCCGGTATGTGGTCGAAGACCTCCTGGCGGAGTACGAAGTAGCCGCCGTTCTCCCACAGCGGCAGTTCACTCACCGCGGTGATGCCCCCCACCAGCCCGTCCTCGCCCAGCTCCACGCAGTGGAACGAGGACTGCGGCGGCACCACCATCATCGACGCGCCCGCGTCGCGCCGGGCGAACCGCTCGATCATCTCCGGCAGCGGGGCGTCGGTGAGTACGTCGGCGTAGTTGGCGAGGAACATCTCGTCGCCGTCCAGGTGGTGCCGCACCCGGCGCAGCCGCTCCCCGATCGGTGACTCGATGCCGGTCTGCGCGAACGTGATCGTCCAGTCCGAGATGTCGGTGGACAGCAGCTCGGTCCGTCCGGCTCGCAGCACGAAGTCGTTGGACGTCGTCTCCTCGTAGTTGAGGAAGAAGTTCTTGATGTGGTGGGCTCCGTATCCGAGGCACAGGATGAACTCCGTGTGCCCGAAGTGCGCGTAGTAGCGCATGACGTGCCAGATCAGCGGCCGCGGGCCGACCATCGCCATCGGCTTGGGGATGTCGTCGGAGGCTCCGCTGCGCATCCGCAGCCCATAACCGCCGCAGAACAGTACGACCTTCATGGCTTGACCTCGACGATGCTCAGTTCCGGAATGGGAAAGACCAGCCGACCGCCCCAGTCGCCCACGAACGACAGCTGCTCGACCAGCTCTGCCCGCAGGTTCCACGGGAGGACGAGGATGTAGTCGGGTCTGTCGGCGGCCAACTGCTCGGGCGGCAGGATCGGGATGCGGGTGCCCGGGGTGAACCTGCCGTGCTTGTAGGGGTTGCGGTCGACCGTGTACGGGAGCAGGTCGGGCCGGATGCCGCAGTGGTTGAGCAGGGTGTTGCCCTTGCCCGGGGCGCCGTAGCCGACGACTGTCTCGCCGCGCTCGGCCGCCTCGATGAGGAACTTGAGGAGGTCCCGGCGCACCTTGGCCACCCGCGCGGAGAACTCGGTGTACCCGGACAGCTCCTGCAGCCCTGCCGCCTTCTCCCGGGCCAGCACGTCGGCCACCCTTCCCCAAGCTCTCGGCTCCTCCCCCAGCCTTCGGCCGGGAGGTGCCCCCAGAGCAGGGGAGACCCCATTGGTCGGCTCTCCCGCCGCCTCGGTCGGCCGGGCCCACAGCCGGAGGGAGCCGCCGTGCGTGGGCAGCAGTTCGACGTCCACGAGCGCGAGTCCGCCGCCGGCCAGCGCGCGGCTCGCGGAGGCGACCGTGTAGTACTGGAAGTGCTCGTGGTAGATCGTGTCGTACTGGTTCTCCTCGATCAGCGTCAGCAGGTGCTGCACCTCGATGGAGACCCAGCCGTCGTCGGCGACCAGGGCGCGCAGTCCCCGGGTGAACCCGACCACGTCGGGGATGTGCGCGTACACGTTGTTGGCCACGACCAGATCCGCCGGACCGTGCTCGGCGCGGACCTGCGAGCCGGTGGCGGGGTCCAGGAACTGCGTGAGCGTAGGCACCCCCGCGTCCCGCGCCGCGGCGCCGACGTTCTCCGACGGCTCGATGCCCAGGCAGCGAATCCCCCGGTCCCCCACGTGCCTCAGCAGATACCCGTCATTGCTGGCGACCTCGACCACGAAGGCGTCCTTGTCCCCGGAGTCGAGACCCAGCCGTTGTACGGCGTCGGCGACGAACGTGCGCGCGTGCTCCACCCAGGAGGTGGAGTACGAGGAGAAGTACGCGTACTCCTTGAACGTCTCCTCCGGCGTGATCAGCGGCGGGATCTGCGCCAGCCAGCAGTCGGTGCAGACACGCAGGTGCAGCGGGTACGCCGGTTCCGGCTCGTCCAGTTGGTCCGCGGCGAGAAAGCTCTCACATGGTGGCGTCGCCCCGAGGTCGACGACGCTCGCCATCGCTTCCGAGCCGCAGAGTCGGCATCGTGTCATCTACTTCCCCCCATTGGTTCAGTCCGATCCGCGATCGCGGTGCGGTACTCCTCCACCAGGCGCTCGAGGCCGACGGCAGGGCTGAAGCCCTGCTCGTAGCGGCGCCGGGCCGCCTGGCCCATCTCCCGGTTGCGGGCCGGCTCGGCCGTGACACGGCGCAGGCACGCCGCGAGCGAGGCGGGCTCGCCCGGCCGGTGGAGCAGCCCGGTCAGTCCGTCCTCGACGAGTTCGGTGAAGGCGCCGTGACCGGCGGCGACCGCCGGGACCCCGGCCGCCATGGCCTCCACGACGACCAGGCCGAACGCCTCCAGCCACGTCGAGGGCGCCACAACGGCGACCGACCGCGCGATGGCCTGCCGGCACTCCGCCGGGTCGTACAGTCCGGCGTACCGCACGTCGTCCCGGCCCGCCGCCCAGGCCGTCACCTCCTGCTCCAGTGGGCCCGCGCCGGCGATCACGAGCGGTACGCCGACACCGCCTTCGGCGGCGATCCGGTCCCACGCGGCCATGAGCAGCCGCACGCCCTTGGCCTCCGCGAGCCGGCCGAGATAGAGCAGGTGCTCGCCGTCGCCCGCTCGGCAGTCGCCCGGGTCGGGCACGAAGTTGTGCTTGACCGCCAGCCGCTCGGGTGGCATGCCGGACCGCACCAGGACGTCGCGCTGCGCCGCGGAGATGCACAAGAACCGCTCCACCCCTGACCACCACCGCCGCCGGTTGACCGACAGGCTGACCGCGAGCGGCACCGTCGCGAGACGGGAGTTCCGGTAGCAGCCGTGCCGGACGGCGGGCAGTGGTGCCGAGCCGACGCAGTCGGTGCACGGGCGGCCGTCCCGCTGCAGGGTGCCGGGTGGGCAGATCTGGGTGTAGTTGTGCAGCGTGGCGACGGCGGGCACGCCGGCGTCGGCGCAGGCGGCCAGCACCGCGGGTGACAGGAGCGGGAAGACGTTGTGGACGTGCACCACGTCGGGGCGTGAGGTGCGCAGCCGGGCGGCGAGCTCGGTGCGGACCGCCGGGTTCCACGGCACCAGCAGCGGCACCGCCGCCTTGCCCAGCAGGGACCGCGCTGCGATGTCGTCGCTGCGCCGTTCGAACACCTCGACCCGGTGGCCGGCCGCGCGCAGCAGCCCCACCTCCTGGTCGACGACCTTGTTCTCGCCGCTCGGCTGCGCCGAGGCGTAGCGGTTGTGCACCACGAGGACATGCATGCTCACGTCGCCTCCCGGTCCTGTGCCCATCGCGGGACATGTCGTCGAGGGATTTCGTGCGGCGCCGGGAGGTGCGGGGCCGTGGCGGGTGCCGCCAGCAGCGAGGCGGCGACGGCCAGGTGCAGCAGATACGGTGAGGCGTCACCCAGCCCGGCCTCGGTGTACGAGGCGATCGCGCAGTAGCTGATCAGGAAGATCGCGCAGGCCCTCGACAGCGACGGTGGCCGCAGCAGCGCGACGCCGCCCAGCACGATGACGAGCGCCGCCACGAGGGTGACGCCGGTCAGGCCCTGCTCGTGGTAGACGGCCAGCCAGCTGTTGTCGATCGGCAGCCCGTCGAACGACTTGTCGCCCAGACCCACTCCGAACAGCTTCTCCACGGTGGTCCGGGGCGCTGCGAGCAGGGCGTCCCAGACCTTGGCCCGGCCGGTGAGGCTGGTGAAGTTCTCCTGGCTCTGTCCGCGCAGGAACCAGGACCGCAGCGCGGGGCCGAACCCCACCGCGGCCACCGCGGCGCACAGCACGGTCCAGCCGAAGAAGCGGCGCGCCGCGGTGCTGGTCATCAAGAGGGAGCCGATCGCCAGCGCCAGCCCGATGAGCAGTCCGAGTGTGGCCGTCCGGGTGTGGGTCAACGCGAGCAGGACGAGTGAGGGCACGATGATCACCGCCGCGCCTGCCCTGTCGGTCCGGCGGCCCAGTACGAGCAGCGCGGTGAGCCCGATGATCACCGCGGCGTACTGTCCGATCTGCGGCGGGGTGAGCGGCCACAGCGCGCCGACCAGCCGCCCGCCGTAGAGCTCGGGCATGGCCGCGCCCGGTGAGACGACCGCACCGGCGGCCACCGACCCGAGCACCGCGAAGTACATCCGGATGTGGTGTCTGACGAACGTGGTGCTGCCGTCCCACCAGCGGCTGAGCAGCCACAGTGTGCCGATGAAGAGGGCCAGCCGGGCGCAGCGGAACAGCGCGCCGAACCCGGACTCCAGATACGCGCTGGAGATCACGCTCGGCACCAGCAGCAGGGTGAGCAGGAGCAGGAAGGCGCTGGCCCGGATGCGCAGCCGGCGATTGAGCGCGAGCGCCAGCGCGAACGCGGCGACCAGCGCGCCCATGGTGACCAACTGGATGAGGGAGCGGGGCAGCGGGACGATGGTCTTCGCCCCGGCTGAGCCGAGCGTGTTGAGGACCAGCAAGCCCCAGACGATCCCGACGGTCTTCGGTGTGTCCCCGCCCATCTCAACCACCGTCCTGCGGCCGGAAGGTGCTGCCCGCGTCCTGCTTGTACGGCGTGCTCTGCCACTGGCCGGGGTCGAGCACCCGGCTCGGGTCGTGGGCGACGAAATTCCACGGTCCGAGGTAGACGTTGTCGTGCCAGCGGTTGTGCTGCTTGCGGGTGATCGCCTCCGCCACCCGTTCGCCCTGGTACGGCGACCAGTCCGGGTAGGTGCCGTAGTTGGCCAGCAGCGCCATGCGGTCGCACTTGACCGTGCATCCGACGACGGAGGTGTCCAGCACGAAGCGGTTGTCGTGGATGTCGACCCGCTGGGTCTTCCACCGGCAGTCGGTGTAGAGCGGTGCTGCGGCGATCGCCGGCCGCGTGCAGCGGTCGGTGTCCTTCACCAGCAGTGTGCAGGCGCCGGAGGAGGTGTTGGCCGGGCTGTTGCAGAACCGGTCGGCGTTCTCCCACAGGGTGATCCCGTTCCAGTTGTTCTCCAGCACGTTCCGGTAGATCTCGATCTTGTCCGTACGGGCTTCGATCCGTGGTTCACCGCCGGCCTCGGACAGGTAGACGGTCGCGAACGGGAAGCTGTCGTCGCGGTCGGCGTACTTGCGGCCCTCGACCCAGTTGTTCCGCCTGATGGTGTTCTTCCGGATGACCGCGTTGTAGCTGGTCTCGTAGATCAGCGCGGCACCGTCGTTGGCCTCGAGCACGTTGTCCTCGATGCGGAAGTCGTTGTTGTTGGTGTCCGCCCACAGCCCGGCGCCGCGGTTGTCGTGCACCCAGTTGCCGCTTACGTCGGCGCCGTCGACGGACCAGAACTTGACGCCTCCGGTGCAGCCGCAGCCCGGCCGCCGCCGTTCCCAGTCGTCCTTGTTGTTGGCCACGATCTCGTTGCCCTCGACGACCAGGTCGCTGATCCGGCCGGAGGCCTGGTACGCGTTCATGCCGTACTGCCCGTTGCCGCGCAGACAGCTGGCGCGGACCCGCTGGCGGGCGCCGGCCATCAGTCCGGCGCCCGAGTTGTACTGGATCTTGGCGTGCTCGATCACCCATCCGTCGGCCGAGTCGTGGTTGACCACGCCCTCGTCGTGCGGCGCGACGAAACCCTGCACGGTCAGGTGGCGAATGGTGACGTCGCGGGCGCTGCCGCCGAACGCGTACTGGTTGGTCTTCCGGCCGTCGAGTACCGCGCCTGGCGCGCCGAGGTACCTGTTCCCCTTCTTGGGGACGACCTGGGCGTGCCGTTCCGGTTCGAGCCTGTGCTTGCCCGGTCGCAGCCAGAAGGTGGTGTTCGCGGGGCTGCGCCGGGTCTTCGCCGCCAGGTCACCGACCACCGCGGGGTCGACCGGGACCGCGCCCGCCGGTGCCCTCGACGGCCCGTCGGCAGGCTTGGCGCACACCCGGGCCACGGATTTGGCCACGGACGGGGAGGGCGCGTCGGTCGGCTCCGCCGGGGCGCCCGGCGTGCTCACACAGCCGGTCGCAGCCAGCAGGGCCAGCACCGGCACCGCGACCGGTAACGCCCTCTTCCGCCACTTGGTCCCCACCCGTCCTCCCTAGCCGCGGAATCCGAGTACGGTGACGAACTCCCCCGACAGCGCACCGCCGTCGGCGAAGCCGGTGCCGACCAGCGTTGTGGCCGGCTCCTTGCGGCCGAAGCCGGCTGAGTACCAGCCCAGCACGGGGTGTCCCCTGCTCGAAGAGCTTGGGGAAGGGCCGGTCTCGCCGCGATGCGCCCGCCAGGACAGCTGAGCCGGCAGGTCGAGCACCGCTGAGCGCTCCTCGCCGTCCCGGGTCCAGCTGAGCTCCGCACGGTTCCCCACCAGGTCCGCGGTGATCGCCGGGCCGAGGTGGAACGCCAGCCGCACGGCCCTGCGCGGGCTGTACGGGCCGCGGACCTCGTCGACCACGCGCAGCTCCTGGCTCGCGGCGGTCAGCTCCACCCGGCGGCGGTGCACGGAGGGCTGGTAACCATCGTGCTCGGCACACCAGCGGGCCACACTCGGATCGGAGGTGTCCACGGCCAGGACACGGCTCCTGGCATGCCGGGTCCACAGGAACGGGCCGCCGGAGACGGACTGGTCGCCGTCGTCCAGCTGCAGGGTGTTGTGGCCGAGGGTCGAGCGGAAGTACTGCCGCCACTCGGGCTGCCCGTGGTAGCAGTACGTCCCAGGGTCGGCGAGCACATCGACCCCGTCGTGCCGTACCTCCACCGACAGCGCGTCCGCGTGGGCATGCGCGGCTATGGCCAGGAACCCGTGCGGGCCGCCGTCGCAGCGGCACCAGATCTCTCCCGGTCCGCGCAGGATGGTGAGCCCCGCGTCGGCGAAGTGGGCCGGTCTTCTTGCCGGGCGGGAGACGGCTGGTGCGGTTCGCTTCTCCGCGTACGGCCGGATGAGCGCGGCCAGCACCGGGGTGCGCACATCGGTGCCGGTCACCTCGGGCCACCAGGCGAGCCGGCCGAAGACGGCGTCCCCGGTGGCCAGCAGGGAGGCCCAGCGGTCGGTGCCGGCGCCGTCCAGGACCAGACCGTGCCCGTCGTCCGCGTCGCCCTGGCGCGGCGGCCGCAGCCGGTTGTCCACGACAGCCGCGAGCGCGTCGGTCATCCGCAGCAGCACCAGCCGGACCGTCACGGGCACCGGTACGCGCGCGGCATCCGCCTCGGCCACGGCGGCCAGGCCGAGCTCCAGCACCAGTCCGTGGTACTCGGTGGCCAGCTCGCGGTTGAGGCCGGAGAGGAAGGTGTTGGCGCGCAGCTGCCGGTCGAGCGACCGCAGCGCGTCGGCCCGCCAGCGCGCCGAGGACGGGAACCAGCCGAACGCGCAGGATGCGGCGAACTGCCCGGCGGTCTCGGCGATGACGTGGTTGTTCGCCGAAGAGCCCCGGCTGGGGAAGGCGGCCAGCCAGCGCTGGTGGTGCCAGATCTGCTCCACTGCCACTGGGTTGTCCTCGAACAGAGCGGCAGCGCCCGGCCAGCCGTCGAGCAGCCGGCGGATCCACACCCAGGACAGCAGCCGGATGCCCAGCTCGATGCCGCTGATCCAGTGGACGCCGCGCAGCGGCGGGTTGGCCGCCCACCACGACCGCAGATGCGCGGCCACGCGCTCGGCGTACCGCTCGTTCCCGGTGATCGCGTAGACGGCGGCGAGCTGGGTGAGGTACTGATGCCGGGACGGCTCCCAGATCTGCTTGATGTCCCCGACCGCGTCCTCGCTGCGGTACGGCACGTCGAAGGCGTAGCCCGCCGGAGCCCGGCGCCCGGTCCTGGGGTCGTACGACCAGTCCGGGTCGGCCAGGTCGTCGCGGACCACCCCGAAGTACTCGACGTGCCCGTCCATCAGCCGGTCGGCCTCGGCGATCAGGCGCTTCGCGGCGTCGGAGGGTATGGCGGCGATCGTCCCGGCGGGCAGGACCGCGGTGAACCGGGCTCCGGTCACGCTCGGGCAGGCGGGCAGCGCCGACCGCCACCGCCGCCTGCGCACCGAGTCGCCCACCCGGCCCGCGACCTCCTGCGGTCCCATCCGGGACAGCCGCCGCAGATACCAGCCCGCGCTCATGGTCATCGCGCCTCCGCCAGTGTCACCGGCGCGCCGCCCGCCAGGCCGGTCTGCACGGCGAGCGTGGCCGCCGTGGTGGCGACCAGCGACCGCAGCGGCACCGGCATCGGCCCGCCGGTCCGCACCGCCTTGACGAACGCGGCCAGTTCGGCGTTCTGCCCCTTGTCCCGGGCCTTGGGCAGCCGCGAACTGACCCACCGCTTTCGGCCGTAGACCGAGGCACGGACGAAGTCGTCGAGCCGCAGCGCACGCCCGTCCGCGATCAGGTCCAGCGTCTCCTTCGGGAAGCCGGACGGGCCGGAGGTGACGTAGCTGATGGTGGCGGTGGACCCGTCCGGATAGCGCAGCACGATCTGGAGGTCCTCGTTGCCGGACGTGGCGGTCGCGCACACGGACACCGGGTCGGCGTCGAGCAGCCAGCTCGCCGTGTCGATGAAGTGCCCGCCTTCGCCCACGAACCGCGAGCCCTCGGAGCCCTGTTGGAGGTACCAGCTCCCGTGGTCGAGCCGGCCCGCGTTGACCAGATAGCGCAGGCTCGCCGGGCCGGTCCGGGCGCCGAACCGCTGCTTGGCCTCCCGCAGCAGCGGCGCGAACCGGCGGTTGAAGCCCACCTGCAACCGGTCGTTGCCGGACTCCTCCACCGCCGCGAGCACGTCGGCCAGTTCGTCCTCGGTGAGGGCCAGTGGCTTCTCGACGAACACGGCCTTGCCGGACAGCAGCGCCTTGCGGGTCAGTTGGGCGTGCGAGCTGTGACGGGTGACCACGAACACCGCGTCGATGGACTTGTCGCCCAGGACGGCGTCGAGATCGGTGGTCGCCTCGTGGAAGCCGAACTTGCGCCGCGCGTTGGCCGCGGACAGCGCCGTCGTGGTGACGACGGTCGACAGTTCGACGCCGTCCCGCTGTGCCAGGTGCGGCAGCAGCATCGACGTCGCGTAGTTCCCCGCGCCGACGAACGCGAGGCGCACCGGCGTCCTGGTGGCCCGGGACGGACTCCGTTTCACGTCCACCGCGGGCACGGACACCGCCGGGGCTGCCGGTGCCGCTTCCGCCGCTTGTTCCGGGTACCTGAACAGCACGGCCACGGCCTTCAGGTCGCCGTCCTTCAGGCTCCGGTACGTCTCGACGGCGTCGTCGAAGTCGGCGATGCGGGATATCAGCGGCTCCACGTCGACGCTGCCCCGGGCGACGAGGTCGAGGAAGCACGCCAGGTTGCGGCGCTCGGTCCAGCGCACGTAGCCGATCGGGTAGTCCCGGCCCTCCAGCTCGTACTCCGGGTCGTAGCGACCGGGCCCGTAGGAGCGGGAGAACCGGACGTCGAGCTCCTTCTCGTAGTACGCGTTCCACGGCAGATCAAGGCGGCACTTGCCGATGTCGACGACCCGGCCGCGGTCCCGGCTCAACTTGGCGGCCAGCTCGACGGGCTGGTTGCTGTCGCCGCCGGCGGCCAGGAACACCTGGTCGACGCCCAGGCCGCCGGTGAGTTCGGCGACGGCGGCTTCGACGGCAGCGGACGCGGGATCGCCGCAGGCCACGGCGCCCAGCCGCTCGGCGAGCTCGCAGCGCGCCGGGTCGGTGTCGACCCCGACGACGCGGACCGACGAGGCGGCCAGCAGCTGCACCACCAGCTGCCCGATCAGCCCGAGGCCGATGACCAGCGCCACGTCGCCGAGCTGCGGCTCGCCTCGGCGCACGCCCTGCATCGCGATCGACCCCACGGTGCCGAAGGCCGCGTGGCGCGGCGCGAGACCGTCCGGCACCCGCGCGTAGAGGTTCTTCGGCACCCAGTTCAGCTCGGCGTGCAGCGCGTGCTCATTGCCGGCGCAGGCCACGAAGTCGCCGACCTTCACCTCGTCGATCCCGCTGCCCACCTGCTCGACCACCCCGCACAGCGAGTAGCCCAGGGGCGTGTAGGAGTCGAGCTTGCCCATCACCTTGCGGTAGGTGGCGGGCACTCCGTTGGTGGCCACGCTCTGCATCACCTTGGCCACCTGGTCAGGGCGGGAGCGGGCCTTGCCCACCATCGACATACCGGCCTCGGACACCTTCATCAGCTCGGTCCCGGTGGAGATCAGCGAGTAGGCGCTGCGGACCAGCACACCACCCGGCTTGCATCCCGGCACCGGCACGTCGAGCAGCGCCAGTTCACCGCTCTTGTAGTTCTGCACTACCTGTTTCACCCGAACTCCCCAGAAGTCGCGCCGCGATACCAGTACTCGAGGGTCAGTACATGCCACAGATGCTTGGAGTGGTCCCGCTGTCCGGCGGCGTCCTCGGCGACCAGCCGCTGAAGCGCGTCGCGGCGCAGCAACCCGGAACGGACGAGCACGCCGTCGTGCACCACCTCGCGCATCAGCGGTGCCAGATCCCGGCTCATCCAGGCCCGCAGCGGGGCGCTGAACAGGCCCTTGGGCCGGTAGACGACCTCCCGGGGCAGGATCGAGGCGGCCGCCTCCTTGAGGACGGCCTTGCCCTGCCGTCCGACGATCTTGCGGTCACCGGGCACGGTGAACGCCGCCTTGACCACCTCGACGTCCACGTACGGCACGCGTACCTCGGTCGACGCGGCCATGCTCGACCGGTCCGTATACGCGAGGTTGAGGCCCGGCAGGAACATCCGGGCGTCGCCCAGACACATGCGGTTGACGAAGTCGTCGAGGTCGTTGTCCCGATAGATGTCCGCGTGTTCGGTCAGCACCTCCTCGACCGCCGGGGCCAGGTCCGGGTCGACCAGGGCGAGCAGCTCGTCCCGGTCGTACATGGTGTAGCTGCGCCGGAACGCGGTCTCCTCGGGCAGTTCGGCGAAGGAGAGGAACCGCTTCGCGAAGCGCACCGACCGGTACCCCCGGCGGGCCGTGGCGACCGGCAGCCGGTCCACGGCCCGGGACAGGCCGCGGCGCAGCGGCCGCGGGACGCGCTGGTAGCGCAGCGCGAGCAGGTTGGCCAGGTGCTTGCGGTACCCGGCGAACAGCTCGTCGGCGCCCATCCCCGAGAGCATCACCTTGACCCCGGCCTCCCGGGCGGCGGAGCAGATCAGAAAGGTGTTGATCGCGGCGGGGTCGCCGATCGGCTCGTCCAGGTGGTACGTCATCCGCGGCAGCAGGTCGAGCACGTTCGGCGCGATCTCGATCTCGTGCAGGTCGACGCCGAACCGCTCGGCCACTCGCCGGGCATGGCGCAGATCGTCGGGCATCGCCTCGAACTTGGCGTCCTCGGCGCGGAACCCGATCGTGTACGCGGAGATCCCGGGCTGGTGGCGGGCCGCAAGCGCGGTCAGGTAGCTGGAGTCCAGCCCGCCGGAGAGGAACGTCGCCACCGGGACGTCGGAGAGCAGATGGCGCCGGGTCGACTCCTCGACGAGGGCTGCCAGGTCGGGCCGCTCGCCGCTGCGGGCGCGCTCCCGCCCCTCGGCGGCGACATCCTTGAGGTGCCAGAACCGGCCGCGCTCCACCCGGCCGTCGGCGCTGCACCTCAGCCAGCTCCCCGGCGGCAGCTTCTCCGCCTCGCGGAACGCGCACCGCGAGTCGGGCACCCAGTAGTACAGCAGCGAGGCCACCAGCGCCGCGGGGTCCACCTGGAGCGACCCGCCGGTGGCGGCGGCGAGCGCCTTGAGCTCGGAGGCGAACACCAGGCCCTCGCCGCGCCGGATCAGGAACAGCGGCTTGATGCCGAGCTGGTCGCGGGCGAGCACCAGTTCACCGGTTCGCTCGTCGAAGATCCCGAAGGCGAACATGCCGCGCAGCCGGGGCAGGCAGTCCCTCCCCCAGCGCCGCCAGGCCTCCAGCACCACCTCGGTGTCGGAGGTACCGCGGAAGCGCACCCCGGCGGCTGCCAGTTCGGCACGCAGCTCGGGTGCGTTGTACAACTCACCGTTGTACGTGAGCGCGAGGCCGCCCGAGACCATCGGCTGGGCACCGGCCTGGGACAGGTCGATGATGGCCAGCCGTCGGTGCCCGAGGTGCACTTCGCCGTCACCGACGGAGTGGCTGTAGCGGCCCGCCCCGTCCGGACCGCGATGGGCGAGGGTCTCGGTGAGCCGCTCGGTCACGAGCTTTCCGTCCGGCCATCGGTAAGCGCCTGCTATGCCACACATGTCCTACCGCGCCTCCTGGTCGTCGTCCGGAACCCGTGCGGCCCGCACCGAGTGCCGCTCCGTGTGCGTCAGGACCGTCCCGTTCCGCCTGGCCTGCCGCTCGTCACGGCCGAGGGGCGCGGTGTGCGGCCCGTCCCACAGCGTGCCGTCGGTCCGGTCGCCCGGATCGGGGTCGATCAGCACCACACCGATCACCTGGATGCGCTGCTCCGCGAGCTGCCGCGCCACGGTGTGCAGCCACGCGGCGCTTCCGTGCCCGGCCCGCACGACGAGCACGGTCCGGGTGCCGAGGTGGGTCAGATCGGTCCACGCCGTGCCGGGCGCGACCGAGCCGACGCCGAGCCGGCGGTGGTGACGCGGCACGGCCGCGGCCTGCTCGCCGCTCACCACGGCCGGACCGCCCGACTTCTGACGGTGGTTCGCGAGCTGCGGGCCCGGCAGACCGTCGACGATCTCCACTGGCCCGTCATCCGCCAGTGTCCCGGCGAGCTGAAGGGCGAGCACGCTCGTGCTGCGCGCACAGCCCAGCTCCAGCAGCGACAGCGGTTCCGCCGAGCCGCGCACGGTGCGGGCCAGCGTCGCGGTGAGCCGTTCGTGTGCCGCCCGGGTCCGTCGCGGCTGCCACGATCTGCCCGACCGGCGGGGCAGCTCCGCGATGACCGAGGCGCCCAGGTTGGCCGCGATCTCCCGGCGCAGTACGGGCCGGTCCGCCACCACAGCGCCGACAGCTGCCACCGCGAGCCCGATGACGAGTCCGAGGACGAGTCCGATCGCGGCGTTCGTGGCAGCGGCCCTGGGCAGCGAGTGCCGCACCGCGCGGGGGGCGTCCACGATCTGCGTGCCCGCGGTGATCCGGGGCGTGCCGGTGCGTGCCTCGGCGGCACGCTCGTCGAAATCGGCGATGCGCGAATTGAGCTCGGCCCGGCGGGAGAAGAGCGACTCGAGGCTCGCCGAGGATTTCGGGTCGCGCTCGGGCGAGCGGCCTCCGATCGCCTTGTTGACCTCGGCGAGTTCGTCCCGCATGCGGTCACGCTGCTCGAGCAGGGCCTTGGCCTCGGCTTTCGCGGACTCCCGCATCCGCCGCACATGGTCGGCGACGAACGCTTCGGCCAGCGCCTTGGCCCGGGCCACCGCTTGCGCGTCGCTGTCACCTGTCACGTCGATGCGCAGCAGGTTGTTGGTCACGCCGGTGCCCCGGTAGTCCTGGATGAAGTCCTCCGGGTTCTTTGGTGACTTGAGGGCCCGGAGGGCCTTTCCGGCGATCCGTGTGGTCCCCAGCAGTTCGACGTCGGTACGGATGAGCGTTCCGGTGTCGTTCGGCTGGTCCTCCTGGTGTGTGACCAGCACCTTGGTCACCGCGGTCGGTGGCGGCGGCAGCAGGACCGCCACCGCAGCGCCGACCAGCAGCCCCAGCAGCGCCATGGAGGACCACAGGCGGCGGCGCCTGCGCACGGCCACCACCAGCGCATGCAGGTCCAGCAGTGGGGCGGAGGCCGACGGCTCCGACTTCTGGGTCGTCGTCATGCTGGACCTCCCCTCGCGGCGTCACCGACCGCGATCGCCGGTGTGTCGTGCTGCGGAGCCCTGCCGGAGGTGCGCGTCGGACGGTCACGGACCGGACCGGCGACGACGACGCCGACGACCTCGTGCCCCGCGTCCGTGCACGCCTCGGCGACGCAGGCGAGCTCCCCCGCGGTCCAGCTGCCCGCGCTGAGCACGACCAGGGCACCGCACTCGGTATCGCGGTCCGGCACCAGCGGCCGGGACACCGGAACCTCCACCGCGAACAGCACCGGATCGCTCTCGGCCTCGGCGACGAGCCGCTCCGCTGCCCGGCCGGCGATCTCGTCGCCGGCCGGCACGACAACCAGCAGCCGCCGGGGAGCCGGCAGTTCCTCCCGGAGGCGGGCGCACACCCTCCGGTAGCGGATCCGCCTGCCGTCCTCGTCGCCGGACATCCGCGGGGGCGGTATGTCCCACGGGGTGTCGATGCCCAGCAGCCGACGGATTCGAGCCACGCGGCCACGGTCTCCGGGGCGGTGTGCGGGCCGTTCGCCAGGCACGTCGACGTTACCCAGCAGTGTCGAGCCCAGCGCCGCGGCGATCTCAGGACCGGCGCGCAGCCGACGGCTCACCCGTGCTGCGGCGAGATGGCCGACGATCGCGAGCAGGAAGGACAGCAGCGCCCCACCGGCGATGAGTTGCACCCGCGTCGGCGGTGCCTCGCCGGTGGGCCGGGCCGCAGTGTCCATGACCACCATGCCCGCCTCGTTGGACGCCGGGGAGGCCTCGTCCAGCTTCTTCATGGCCTCCCGCAGCGCGGTGCGCAGCTTTTCGAGCTCGGTGCGGGCCTGCACGCCCTCCACGGTCCGCCCCGGATCGGCCGCATCGGCCAGGTCGGTGATGCGGCGGTTGGTCTGCACCACCTTCTGCCGCAGTTCCTCGACCCCCGCTGTCGCCTCGGTGTCGGTGCTGTCACCTGCGATCCGCGTGGTGAAGGTGACGAACTTCTGGGCCACCCGGTCGGAGAGCTGCTGCGCGCGCTCCGGGGTGCGGGCCGTACCCGAGACCTCGATGATGTTGCCCTCGGCGGTCTTGGCGCTCACTCGGTCCCGCAGCTCGCCGCCGCTGACGTCCCTCCAGCGGAGCGTGGCGGCCGCGCGGTCGACCACGGCCGAACTGGTCGCGATCTCCGCCTGGGTCACCAGCTCGCGCTCTTCCCACTGTCCGGGCAGCAGTACCGAAGCCGTCGCCGTGTAGCGCGGCGGGATCAGCAGCGAGGCGCCGTAGCCGACGAGCGCACCCACCACGGCGAGGATGGCGAGGAACCGCCCGCGCCGACGGAGAATCCGCCCGACCGTGGCCAGGCGTATCGTGTCATCGCTCAACGGCGCCGCCTCTTCCCGACCGGGTCGCCCGCCGCCACCGGAGTACGGTCACGGCAGGCGGCGGCGTAGGCGGCGAGCAGCGACGCTTGTGAGTTGCGCCAGGAGAGCTGCCCGCTGATCCGCTCCTGGCCGATCCTGCCCATCCGGGCCCTCTTCTCAGGGTCGTCCAGCAGCCGCGCGATGAGCCCGGCGAATTCGGCCTCGTCGTTGGCGGGCGCGTAGACGGCGGCGTCCCCGGCGGAGACGCGCGCCTCCTTCAAGTCGAACGAGACGATCGGCCGGCCCATCACCATGTACTCCAGGACCTTGTTCATGGTCGACACGTCGTTGAGCGGATTGCGCGGGTCGGGTGAGAGGCACACGTCCGCCGTGGACAGGTAGCGCACCAGGTCGGCGTCCGGAACGCGCCCGGTGAACTCCACCCGCTCCGTGAGGCCGAGTCGCCGGGACAGCTCCGCCATCGCCTCGAAGGTGTCGCCCGCGCCGACGAACACCGCGTGCCAATCGGTGCGCCCGTACTCGTCGCGCAGCTTCGCGAGGGCCCGCAAGGCGTAGTCGACGCCGTCCTGCGGGCCCATGACTCCGAGGTAGCACAGCAGATGACGCTTGCCGCGCTTGAGCTCCGGCTCCGGCGGTACGGAGTGGAACCGCTCGATGTCGGGCGCGCTGCGCACCACGAAGACGTCCGACAGCCGCCGGCCGCCGCGGCGCAGCGCGACATCCCGGTAGCTCTCGTTCGTGGCGAGCACGACGTCCGCGGCCCGGTAGGTCAGCCGTTCCAGCGCGCAAACCCCGCGGTAGAGCAGATCCTGGCCGCGGCCGAACCGGGAGAGGTACAGCTCGGGCACCAGGTCGTGCTGGTCGAAGACGAACCGCGCGCCGCGCCGCTTGAGCCACAGTGCCGGAAGGAACAGCAGGTCGGGCGGGTTGCAGGCGTGGACCACATCCACCGGGCCGACCTTGCGGGCCAGCCGGGCAGTGTGCCATAGCGCCGATCCGTACTCCCGCAGATAGCCGGCCGGTCCTCCGGTGGCCGCGCGCAACGGGTAGCGGTGGATCCGGACCCCGTCGATCTCCGCCTCGGGCTCCGTGTCCCGCTTCTCCCCGCGAGGGCAGATGACGTGCACCTTCCAGCCCGCGTCGCGCAGCGTCGTGCACTCCTGCCACACCCGCCGGTCGAACGGCACCGACAGGTTCTCCACCAGGATCAGCGCGCGCCGGCCCGGCTCGCCGCCGCCGGCCGCTTCACCGAGAGACGTGTCACCAAGCAAGGCCCATGTACCCCTTCTCGGCCCGGCGCGCCTCGGCGTCGGGGAGGCGGACGAGGTCGACGATCATCGGCCCTTCGCCGTGGGGCAGCGCGGCCAGCACGGCCGGATCCCTGGTCCCGACGAGGCATACCTCGGCGTGCTCGAGCACCTCGCCGACGGAGTCCGCGAGCAGCTGCGCCAGGTGCGGCAGCCGGGTCTCGATGTACTCGCGGTTCGCGCCGAGCAGCCGCGAGAGGCTCACGTTGGCGTCGTAGATCCGCAGGTCGTACCCCTTGCCGAAGAGCCGCTCCGCCAGTTCGACGAGTGGGCTCTCGCGGAGGTCGTCGGTGCCGGGTTTGAAGGACAGTCCGAACAGACCGGCGCGGCGCTTGCCGGTGCGCTCGACCAGCTCGACCGCCCGCTGCAGATGGTCGGAGTTGGAGGGCAGTACGTGGGCGAGGATGGGCACCGAGACATCGGCCCGCTGCGCCGCGTGGACCAGGCTGCGCAGGTCCTTGGGCAGGCAGGAGCCGCCGAAGGCGAAGCCGGGTCGCAGATAGGCCGGGCTGATGTTCAGCTTGCGGTCGGCCAGGAAGACATCCATCACCTGGTGCGAGTCCACCCCGAGGGCCTGGCACACCGCACCCAGCTCGTTCGCGAAGCCGATCTTGAGGCCGTGGAACGCGTTGTCCGCGTACTTGATCGCCTCGGCTGTCGGGACCGGCACCCGGAAGATCTCGCCGGGCAGGCCGTCGTACAGCGCCGCCACCATGTCGCCGCTCGCCGGGTCGAACTCGCCGATGACGGTCTTGGGCGGGTCGAAGAAGTCCCGCACGCTGGTGCCCTCGCGCAGGAACTCCGGGTTGACCGCGACCCCGAAGTCCACCCCGGCCGTGCCGCCGACGTACTTCTCCAGGATCGGCACCAGCAGATTCAGGCAGGTGCCCGGGAGCATGGTGCTGCGGAAGACGACGGTGTGCCGCCCGCTGCTCCCGCCCCGGTCCGCCAGCGCGGCACCGATCTGCTCGGTGACCCGCTCCAGATACGTCGTACACAGGCTGCCGTTGGGCTCGGACGGTGTGCCCACGCAGACCAGCGACACCTCGCCGGCCGTGACCGCCTCGCGCACGTCAGCCGTGGCGCGCAGCGCTCCGCTCCGCACGACCTCGGCGATGAGCTCGCCGATCCGCTCCTCGACCACTGGAGCCTTGCCGTCGTTGACCAGGTCGACCTTCGCCTGGTTCACGTCCACCCCGATGACCTCATGACCCAGACTGGCCAGGCACGCGGCCGACACACATCCCACGTAGCCCAGACCCAGGACACTGATCCTCATAGCCCGTTCCTCCCCCCACGCAGGCCCCTGAGGCCTGCGGTCCGCGCGCCGCCGGACGACGGTCGCGCGCGCATCAGTAGGCTCCCTGCCCCTGGAGCACCGCCCGCAGGGTCTTCCACAAGATCACCGCGTCCAGGGCGAGCGACCAGTCCTCCACGTACCGCAGGTCCAGCCGGACGGCCTCCTCCCACGGCAGATCACTGCGTCCGCTGATCTGCCACAGGCCGGTGAGCCCGGGTTTGACCAGCAGCCGCCGCCGGATGTCCGGGCCGTAGGCAGCGGACTCCTCCGGAAGTGGAGGCCGCGGACCGACGAGCGACATCGAGCCGGTGAGTACGTTGAAAAGCTGCGGGAGTTCGTCGATCGAGTAGCGGCGCAGCACCGCTCCCACCCGGGTCACCCGCGGATCCCGGCGGAGCTTGAACAGCAGCCCGGCGCCCTCGTTGCGATCGGCCAGTGCGGCACGCGCCCTGTCGGCACCGGCGACCATGGTGCGGAACTTGAGGATGGTGAACTCGCGGCCGTCCTTGCCGACTCTGCGCTGGCGGTAGAAGGCCCCACCCCGGCTGTCGGCCAGCACGAGGAGCCCGACGAGCACCATCAGCGGCGCGAACAGCATCAGCAGGAGCGCCGCGCCCATCCGGTCGACGACCTCTTTGACCGCCCGCCGGGCCCCGGTGAAGGCCGGCATGCTGACCCGCAGCAGCGGAATGCCGAGCACCGCGTCGACGTGCAGCCGGGGGCCGGCCACCTCCATCAGTACGGGGGCCACGACCATCTCCGCGTCGCTGCCTTCCAGGTTCCAGGCCAGCCGCTGGAGTTGGTCCGGGGACCAGTGCGGGTCAGGTGTGACCGCGACGACGCGGTAGCCGTCGCGGCGGACGTGGCCTGCGAGGTCGGCCAGCCGGCCGACGACCGGCACCCCGTCCAGGTGGTCACCGTCGGGCCCCAGGCCGTCCGGCGTGCACACCGCCTCGACGCGCCAGCCGAGGTGCGGGAACTTACGGACCCGGGCGATCAGGTCGCCCACGGTGGCCGGGCTCCCGGCGGCGAGCACCGGTCGCAGGCATCGTCCTTCCGTCCGCTGTCTGTACAGCGAGAGGCGCAGCAGATACCGACCGGTCATGGTGACGAGCGCGATCGCGGGAATCGCGACGAAAATCCAGAGCTTGATATTGCGCGAAGTGAGGGCGATTCCGCTGAGCGCCAGTACGACCACCGCCGTGAACAGTGAGCGTCCGAGCCGGCGGAATTCCTCGGCTCCCTGGCCGAGCACGGCCGGAGCCCACGCCCGGCTCACCGCAAGCGCTCCCAGCACCAACAGCTCGGTACCGAATGCGAGAATTCCCCATTTCTCGTGCCAGTTGGCCGCGTCCCTGGCTCCGAAGAGAATGCCGATCGCCCCCACCACAATGGCGGTGGCCACGGTATCGCTGGTTATGACGGTACGGCGGTACCGCTGTTCCCAGTCGCTCGCAGACCGATTGATTTCCCCGTTCGCCAGACGTCCGCGCGCCGACGAAAAAGGGTCGACTAATTCCCCCTGCCGCACAAAGCCCCCCAGGCCGCCAGTGGTTCGACGTGTTCGCCCAACACTGTTTCTACGGAGGACCTTCGCCCCCCGCGCCGCGCTGTTCCCCCCAGGAGGCCCCCGCCTCCACCCCCACAAATGACTTCTCAGCTGTGCAGCGGTACTTGAACACCCCACCAGGCGGCAACGGATTCACAGGTCCTGTCCGGCCATGGCTGCAGGCAGCCCAGGACTCCGGACCCATAGATCACTATTTGTCGCCTCGTGTCCAAACATGTGAAGCACGGTCAATGTAGACCATCGGCGCCCGTCTGGAGAGGGGTGTGTGGAATTTGTGCCTACTTTTTGAAACCTGAGCCACCGATCGGTGATCGCCCACGGGCGCCTCGAGGACGAGGGCATGCCGTCTGACCTGGGCGGGAGACCTCCCGGGCTACCGGCACCGGACGCGACGGCTGACGGGATACCGGTAGCGCCTCGCAGTCCGCGCCGGTCAGCATCGCGGCATGTGTGCCTTCCTGGAGACCGACCGGCTGGTGCTGCGGCCGTTCACCCCCGACGACGCCGACCGTCTTCTCGCGCTCGACAACGACCCCGAGGTCATGCGCTTCATCAACGGCGGCCGCCCCACGACCCGCGAGGCGATCGTGGAGCGGACCCTGCCGCGGCTGATGCACGACCATCCGTGCTTCGGCACCCGCGGATACTGGGCCGCGGAAGAGAGGGAAAGCGGGGTGTTCGTCGGCTGGTTCGAGTTTCGGCCGCTGTATGACGACAGCCCCGCGGTGGTCGAACTCGGCTACCGGCTCAACAAGGCAGCCTGGGGTCGCGGCTGTGCCACCGAAGGAGCGCGGGCGCTCATCGACAAGGGCTTCACAGAGCTAGCGGTGGAGCGGGTGACTGCGAACACCATGGCGGTCAACCGGGCGTCGAGGCGTGTGATGGAGAAGTCCGGACTCGCCTTCCTCCGGAACTTCACCGGAGACTGGCCGGAGGCGATCCCCGGCTCCGAGCACGGAGAGGTCGAATACGGACTCACTCGGGCCGAGTGGGAAGGGCGGCGGTAGCTGAACTTCACCGGCTCCACCGGTCGCCGTCGCCAAGTCCCGTTTGCGTCCGCGTCCGCATCTGTGTCCGCTGGGAGTTTGCGTAGTCCGCGGCTTCCCGGAGTCCGTCCATGAGGACGAGACCCAGGTGGGTGGTGAGCGTGCTGGGCAGATGCAGCAGCTTGGACAGCAGACCCTCGCCCGCGGGGACGGCGGGGGCCTGGTGGGGAGCGGGGTCTGCCGGGGCCTGACCGGAGCGGCGCGGGCTTCGCCGGTAGACGTCCAGCGCGTACCGCAGGTGTTCGGCGCGGAAGTCGGGCCAGAGGATTTCGAGGAACACGAGTTCGGCGTGGGCGCAGTGCCACAGCAGGGCGTTCGAGATCCTGTGCTGACCGCCGGTGCGGATGAGCAGGTCGACGTCGGGCAGCTCGGGGCACCGCATGTACTTGGGGAAGGTCGCCTCCGTCACTCTGTAGGCCGGGACCTGGCGGGTGACCAGCGCGCGTGTCGCGTCCAGGATGTCCTGTCGGCCACCGGGCTCGAAGGCGATGGTGAGGTTTCGCCGGGTGTTGCCACGGGTGAGCTCCTCCGCCTCGCGCAGGCGGTGCGAAGTCGCGTCGGCGAGGGCAGGGCCGGTGGGCCCCAGGACCCGGATCCGTACACCCTCGTCGTGCAGGCGCTCAAGGTTGTGACCGAGGACGTGCTGTGCGACGAAGTGCCCCGGGGAACCGCCCTCGCCCGAGTGTGCCCGGTTTCCGGCGCCGGCCAGGAGCGTCAGCCACTCGACGTCTTCCTCTCCGGCGGTTCGCACCACCGTCCTGAAGGCGTTCTCGGAGGCCAGTTCACCGTGCGAGCGCTCCAGACCGCGCTGCCGGGCCCAGCGGCCGTTGCCGTCCATGATGCAGGCCACATGCTTAGGGGCCGTTGTGGGCATCCACCCTCCAAGTCACGTGCAGTAATCAAGTGAATTCGGCAAGTGATCTACCCGGGTGGTGCCTGCTCCACCCGTTCCGAACAGGCACCCGCGTGCGGGACGCGCGGCGCCGGGAGGGAGCCCTGTCATGACACCGCCCTGGAACCCGCTGTCCTGGAAACCGCTGTCCTGGAGCACAGCACCCCAAGAACTCACCCCCTGGGGCCACGCACTGAACGCCGCCGGTCTGCGTGGCGACCGGCTCCGGGCCGACTACACCGCGGCGGCCGGCATGGCCTTCCGCCGGTATCCGCTGTGGTACGTGCCCACTCGGCTCTTCATGCCCGCCGCGTCGCAGCCGTACCTGCTCACCGTCATCGCCTTCGGGCTCCACGGCGACAACCTGGCCGACGTACCGGCCCACGAGCACGACCCCGAGCCGCTGTACACCTGGAACGAACAGGTCCGGAAGGGGCTGCGCACCGGCCAGGCCGAGCAGCCGTTCCTGCGCGCCTTCCTGCACACCGTGGCCACGCGCGAGCTGCCCCACTCGGACGTGCACACCATCCTGGCGGGCCAGGCCCAGCAGTCGGCCTACACCGAGTACCCGACCGAGGAGGACTACGACGAGCACATCGAACGCATCAACATGCCGCTCACCCGCCTCATCCACCAGGTCGTCCTGCCCGGAACCCCCCAACCGCCCACCCCGGCGGCGCGGGCGCACGCCGAAGCCATCCAGCGCACGGACGACCTCGCCGACCTCGCCAAGGACCTGCGGCACAGCGGCAAACTCACCCTGCCTCTGACGGACCTGGCCCGCTTCGGCGTCACCCGCTCGGACCTGGAGTCCGCACGCGACACCCGCGCGGTACGAGCGCTGCTCGCCCACGCCTGCCACAAGGCCCGCTCGGCCCAGGCAGCAGCGGAGCAGGCACTCTCCCCACTGGGGCCCGAGTGCGAACTGCTGTACCGGCCAGGGCTGCTCTTCCAGCACCAGGTGATGAACACCGTCGAACGCCGCGGCGCCTCCCTCACCCGTCACCCGGTCTCGCTCCCTCTCCACCTCTCCCCCGGCCACCTCGTCGGCGGAGCACTACGCGTCCTGCACGGACGCCTGAGGGCAGCCACCTCCATGGGAGTGCAGACACGTTGAGCCGGATGTGCTTCGGCTGGGACCCGGGTCAGAGCGCTGTCGTGGGGCCCGCGAGGCTGAGGCGGTGGTGGAGGGTGCGCAGGGTGCCGTCGAGCAGGTGGGTGGCAGTGGGCCGGAAGTGCCACAGCGGGCTGGGGCGCAGCAGGGCGGCGCCTGCGCGCTCGAGACCGCCCATGGCCTGGAAGCAGATCATCAGGGAGGGGCGGAGGCTCAGTTGGAGCAGCGGATCAGCGTCGTCGAGGGCGTTGTAGGCGGCGTGGAGGACGGCGCGGGCCTTGCCGCAGGTGTGGGTGAGCAGTGCTCGGACGGCGGGGGTGTCCCGGCCGGATTCCAGGTCGTCCCGGGTGGCGTGGAACCGCAGCAGCTCGGTCTCGGGGATGGTGAGCAGCCCGCGGCGCAGGTCGTCGGCCAGGTCGGCGAGATCGTCCCATCGCTGAATGGCGTCGACAGCCAGGCGCACCACTGACTCGTTGCGAGGATGGGTCGGGATACCGCACGAGGTGGCAAGCACGCGGGCGAAGGGCATGTTGGAGTGGTCGATGTTGTCGTAATGGTCCTGATCGGTGGCGTATCCGCTCAGCCCCAGCCGACCGGCCTGGCCGGCCAGATAGGCGTGCACATCGGCGTGACTGACGGAACACGCGGACACGGTGTGCAGGAAGGCGCGTAAGAACGGCTGCTCGGACCGGCCGGTGAGCAGCCCCTGCCGAACTTGCTCCGCCCAGGCGTGAAAGGGACCCGGGTCGCACTCGTTCACCGGCACATCCACCAGACAGTCGGCATGGATGCCGAACGCCGCCACCGCGACCACGTGGGGCTGCAAGGCGGAGGGGCACCCTGAGCGAGCCAGAGGATACATCGCGGGGTATCTCCCGGTCGTCAGGCGGAGTGCCGCGGTGTAGTCACTGCGCAGCGCGCCCTCGGGCACCCCGGCCCGGCGCAGCGTGCGCTGCCAGAACGTGAACTGCTCCAGTGTCAGGCCAGGCACCGTCATCACCGCTGATCCGGGCGGCGGGCCTGCACCGACGCCGCCCCGAGCTGCAGCATGGCGAAACGGGCGGTCTCCTTCACCCCGTTCAGCAGACTGGAGCCCAGATGCGAGGCGATCGCCGCGGGCAGCTTGAGCGGCGAGACCGGGCCGGGCTCAACAGGGTGGCCGGTGACGGGCGGTTGGGCGGGATCCGCGTCGGCAGGGCCGGGCGAGTCCGTCCCGGCTGCCGGGCCCAGGGCGCCGAAGCGGCGCCGACGCTGCCGGTACAGCTCCAGAGCGTGCTGAAAGTGCGGGGCACGGAAGTCGGGCCACAGTACGTCGAGGAAGACGAGTTCGGCGTAGGCACAGTGCCACAGCAGGAAGTTCGACAGCCGGTGCTCTCCCCCGGTACGCAGGAGCAGGTCGACGTCGGGCAGTTCGGGGAGCTTCATGTGCCGCGCGAAGGTCTCCTCGGTGATCTCCTCGTGCGGAAAGCGCTGGGCGGCCAGACAGCGCACGGTCTCGCACACGTCCTGGCGGCCCCCGTAGTTGAACGCCAGGCTCACCTGGAGCTTGGTGTTGCCACGGGTGAGTTCCTCGAGGCCGTGCAGCATGTCCGTCACGTCTGCCGGGATGCGGGGATCGTCCCAGCCCAGCAGGCGCAGCCGTACCCCGCGCTCCTGCAGGCGTCGTGCCTCCCGCTCCAAGACGTGACCGGGGAAGGAGTCCACCAGGAAGCTCACCTCACCCTCCGGGCGTGACCAGTTCTCCGTGGAGAACGCGAAGAGCGTCAGCCACTCCACGCCCTCTCTCAGAGCCCCGCTCACGACCGCGTTGAGGGCGGCAAGGGCGGCCATATGGCCGTGGGTACGCTCCAGTCCACGCTGCTGGGCCCAGCGGCCGTTGCCGTCCATGATGCAGGCGATGTGCCTGGGAGGGGTCCCGGGTGCCATGCACTCTCCAGTGAACACTTAGTGCAACCCTACAATTCCAGAGAGTGCATGCCCTGGTGCCGGTCGCCGTACCCCTCTCATGCGAGGGCACCGGGAACCGGCCGAGCAGCGACGTCAGGCCCACTCCCAGGCCATACCGACGATGCCCGGCTCCGCTGCGTGCCGGATGAGATGGACCGAGCGGTTTCCACCGCTCAGGGTCAGCTCCTGCGCACCGCTCGGCCGCGCCGCGGCCGACGCACGCGTGAAGCTGTAGCACCTGACGGGCAGTTCCGAGGCGTCGAAGCCGACCTGCAGCACGTACTGGCCGCCGCCGAAGCTGAAACCCCGTACGTACTCATGGCTGACGCCACCCGTGCCGTCCTCGAAGGCGTAGCCGAAGACGTAGGTCTCCCCCGACCTCAGCCTGGTGTCGAACAGCAGCTCCGTCACCAGGACCCGGGCACTCGCGCACCAGCGGACCCGGCCCACGCGGCAGTTCTCGCCCGCCCGCACCCGTACCCGCTCCGGTGTGCAGCCCGGATCGCCGTGGTGGATGGCGAGGTAGCGGTCGATGCCGTCGCGGTGGGCGCGGACGGCCTGCTGGGAGGAGCGGGAGAGCAGTTCCCGGCGCGCCCCGATCCGCACCCGCTCCCACTGGTCCAGAGTGTGCAGCCCCCCGTCGAGCGGCGAGTCCAGCTGCGCGAACAGCATGCGCAGCACATCGGACCGCTCGAACAGCGCCTGGTACGACCGCGAGGCGGGCCGGTTCCGGTCCCCGTCGCAGGACAGCGCGAGCAGCCGCAGCAGCGACTCGGCGGGCAGCCCGAGTACGTCCTCCAGCGCTCGTACGGCACTGAGCGACTCGGGACGGCTCGGACGGCGTGCGCCCTGTTGCCAGTAACTGAGGCTGGAGACGCCGACGTTGATGCCGCGCAGCGCCAGCCGGTGCCGCACCCTGTGCAGCGCGAGGCCGCGTGCCTCGATCGCGGTACGCAGCGCGAGATGGAAGGGGCCGGTGCGCAGCACGCGTTCGAGGTCGCCGGATGTTCCCGAGTCCGTGGCGTGAACGTTCACAGCCGACGCACCGTCCTTCTCTCCCCGGCCAGCCCGTGAGCCTGGCCCGTTCACATGGGCGCCCCCGCTGTTCACACCTCGTTCCTGACTTGTATTCAAGCGTGTTGACCAGCCACCGACAACTCACGATGCTCAACGGCAGCAGCATCCGGATGCGCTCCTCCACCCCCCTCATCCCTGGGAGGATCGCCATGTCCCCACTGGCTCTCCGTCGTCAGGCGGACGGCAGCGGGCCGCGCCGCGACGGCGGCGGTCACGGTCACGCCCGTCGCCGCCGTACGCGGAGCAGACGTTCCGCGCTGGTCGCCGCAGCAGCGGCGGCCCTGCTCTCCTTGCCCGTCGCGGTCGCCACTGCGGCGCCCGGCAGCTCGGCGCCGACGCCCGACAGCACACACCTGCTCGCTGCCAAGCGGCTCGACATCTCCATGCAGGCCCAGCAGATGAGCAACTGGTGCTGGGCGGCGGCCGGCAACACCATCAGCACCTACATGGGCGAGAACTACAGCCAGAACACCTTCTGCAACGCCGCATTCGGCCGCAGCCAGGGCAGCTCCTGCCCCAACAGCCAGGCCACACTGGGCCATGTGCAGGACGCCCTCGGCTGGATGGGTATCAACCCCGGTTCCTACGTCTCGGGCTGGCTGCGCTACAGCACTGTGCAGAACGAGATCAACGCGAACCGTCCCGTCGAGACCCGCATCCAGTGGAGCTCGGGCGGCGGCCATATGCACGTCCTGTACGGCTACGACACCAGTCGCAGCTGGGTGTACTGGGGCGACCCCTGGCCGTCCAACACCCGCTACAACTGGGCCTCGCACGGCTGGTACGTCGACAACTACGAGTTCTCCTGGACCCACTCGCTCTACCGGATCGGAGCGTGAGGTCATGGCCAACCACCCCCTGAGGCACGCTTCCCTGCGCTCCGCCGCGACCGCCGGAGTCCTGGCCGTCGCGCTTCTGGGAGCCGCCCCGTACGCACACGCCGACGGCACCGCAGCCCAACCCCCGGCGCCGCCCCAGGGCGCGGCAAGCGCGGCCCACAAGGCGGCGTCCCGGAGCACGACGCTGCACGCCCTCTCCCGCTTCTTCGCCCACGACAAAGCTGTCACCGCCGCGAAGGCGGACCCGCGTATCGAGGGCAGGTCCGTGCCCGTCTACACGCTCTCGCGGGAGTTCGTGGCCGCGCCCTCCGCCGCGCGGGCGACCACACTGCCGGTGGCCGAGCTGAAGCTGTTCGCCACCAGGGCCGTCTCGTCCGACGGGCAGCGGGCCTCCGTCATGGCGGCGCGGACCACGAAAGGCTGGCAGGTCGTCAACATCGCCACCGGTGACGATGAGACGCGCTACGCCGCGAAGGGCGCCGCCAAGGCGCCCGACGGCACTGTCTTCGAAGAGCCGCAGATCGACGCCTGGTACGTCCAGGACGGCAAGCGCGTCCTGCCCCTCGACCCCGACGCGCGGAAGGCGGTCGGTTCCAAGGGCATGACCTTGCGCGCGTACCACGCGCGGGTGCACGACGCGTACGGCGACAAACTCCCCGGCTCCGGCTACGACAAGAAGGGCCTGGCCGGAGGCTTCGGCCAACAGGAGGAGAAGGCTCGGAAGGCAGCGGCCACGGCGACACACACGTCGGCCGGGGCACACTCGCCGGCCGACGCGCTGGTTCCCGTCGGCGCGAGCGCGGCGGTCATCGCGGCGGCAGCCACCGGCACCTGGCTGGTACGGCGGCGCAGCAACCAGCCCATGAGACGGAGGATCGGCAGCTGACCGGCCACCGCATTCAGGGCCCGGACCACGCCGGTGGTCCGGGCCCGCTCCGCCGGGGCCGGGGGTGGCCGGACAGCCTCTCCCCGCCAGAGGCGACAGCCGGTGCAGCGCCGACCGTCAGCCACGTGCCGTGCCGGGCGGCGGCCGGCCGAGAGTGCCGTCATTCCATATGAACATCCGCACGCTTGCCGAGCACCGGGAGGCGGGGGCGGGGGCATGCCCACACCCAGCGCGTGTATTGCGACGAGGAGCTCGTCATCTGCTGCGAGGATATGGGCGGCCAGGGAGAAGAACGCCGAGGCGGCGCTGGAGGCTCGATGAGTGACTACTACGATCTCGGCCGCCACACCCGACCGGTGTCGACCGGGGCGGGGGAGGCACAGACCTGGTTCGACCGCGGCCTGGTGTGGAGCTATGCCTTCAACCACGAGGAAGCCATCGACTGCTTCGAGCGGACCCGCGAGCTCGACCCGGAATGTGCCATGGCTTCCTGGGGTATCGCCTACGCCCTGGGCCCCAACTACAACAAGCCCTGGGACCGCTTCGACCCGGCCGAGCTCGAGACGAGCGTCTCCCGCGCGTTCGAGGCGTCCGCGCAGGCCGAACGTCTCGCGCACAAGGCCACGCCCGCCGAGCGGGCGCTCATCGGCGCGCTCCGGCACCGTTACCCCCAGCCGGAGGCGGCCGCGGTGCCGGACCTCTCGGCGTGGAATCACCGCTATGCCGAGGCGATGCGCCTGGTGTACGTGGAGCACCCCGATGATCTCGACGTGATCACGCTGTTCGCCGACGCGCTGATGAACCTCACCCCGTGGCAGCTGTGGGACCAGAGGACCGGTGAGCCGGCCCCGGGATCGTTCGCTGTCGAGGCGCGCGCCGCACTCGATCACGCACTGGCACTGCCGGGCGGGCCGGACCACCCGGGTGTGCTGCACATGTACATCCATCTGATGGAGATGTCGTCCACGCCGGAGCAGGCCCTGCCGATGGCCGACCGGCTGCGCGACCTCGTTCCCGATGCCGGTCACCTGCAGCACATGCCCACACACCTGGATGTCCTGTGCGGCGACTACTCCCGCGTGGTGTCCTCCAACACTCGTGCGATCGAGGCGGACGAGAAATTCGTGAGACGTTCCGGCCCGATGAACTTCTACACGCTCTACCGCTGCCACAACTATCACTTCAAGATCTACGGCTCGATGTTCCTCGGGCAGCGCGCCGCCGCGCTGCGCACCTGCGACGAACTCGAGGCGGCGGTTCCCGAAGAGCTCCTCCGCGTGCAAGAGCCACCGATGGCGGACTGGCTCGAGGGGCTTCTCCCCATGCGGATGCACGTGCTGATCCGCTTCGGCATGTGGCAGGAGATCATTGACGCACCACTGCCCACGGACCCCGAACTCTACTGCGTGACGACGGCGCTGATGCACTACGCGAAGGCGATCGCCCACGCCTCCTCCGGCCGGGTGGAGACGGCCCAGGCGCAACGGGCGCTGTTCGAGGAGGCGGCGGAGAGGGTCCCGGAGTCGCGCATGCTGTTCAACAACACCTGTCAGGACATCCTCGCGGTGGCGGCCGCGATGCTGGAGGGCGAGGTGGAGTACCGCAAGGGGAACGTCGACGCCGCCTACGCGGCGCTGCGGCGGTCGATCGACCTGGATGACGACCTCCCCTACGACGAACCCTGGGGGTGGATGCAGCCGACCCGGCACGCCTTCGGGGCGCTGCTGTTGGAGCAGGGCCATGTGGCGGAGGCCGCAGCGGTGTACCGGGCCGACCTGGGCCTGGACGGCACCATCCCGCGGTCGCAACAGCACCCGGGCAACGTCTGGAGCCTGCACGGCTTCCACGAGTGTCTGGTCCGGCAGGGCCACAAGGGAGAGGCCGCCATCGTCGAGCAGCAGCTGCGCCTCGCCCGGGCGAGGGCTGACGTCCCGATCCACGCCTCGTGCTTCTGCCGACTGTCGGCGGTCGGGGAGGAGTCCCGCGGCACCGGGTCCGTCGAAGGCTGCCACTGACACAACCAGCGCTCGGCCGTCAGATGTTCACCGGAGCACCGTGAGCCTCTCCCCATCGGCCGGCGATTCCCACATCCGGGTGGTTTCAGCACAGGCCGGGCGCTTATTCAAGTGAGGGCCCCGTTCACTCTCTCCAGACCTGTATGTCCGGGTCTCCAGCGACCGCGGAGGGGTGGCATGGCGGAGGGGACAGTTCTGTTCGCGGTACCCGGATCGCCCGAGGGCGAGGGCACGGGTGCCGAACAGCTGCACAGGGTCGGCGAGGAGTTGGTGGCGCACGGCTTCGAGGTGCGCTGGGCGTCGACGAGCGGGGACGCGCAGGCGGTGTTGCGTACCGAGGCGGGGCTGGCCGCCGCCGTGGTGGACTGGGGGCTCCCGGACAAGGGCACGGTCTCCGGCGGGCCGGGGGGTGCCGAGGTGCTGCGCCAGGTCGGGCGTCGCTTCCAGAACCTGCCGGTCTTCCTGGTCATGACCGGTGAGGACCTGGAACACCTGCCGCTGTGGGTGGCGGAGACCGTGGTCGGCTACATCTGGCCGCTGGAGGACACCGCGCGCTTCATCGCGGGGCGGGTCGCCCGCGCGGCCGGCGGCTATCAGGAAGAGCTCCTGCCGCCGTTCTTCCACGCGCTGCGCCGCTTCGACGACGCGCACGAGTACTCCTGGCACACCCCTGCACACTCCGGCGGTGTCGCCTTCCTCAAGTCACCGGTCGGCCGGACATTCCACGACTACTTCGGGGAACGGCTGCTGCGCAGCGACCTGTCCATCTCGGTCGAGGAGCTCGGCTCGCTGTTCGAGCACACCGGGCCGGTCGGTGCGGCGGAGCGCAATGCGGCCCGGATCTTCGGTGCCGACCGCACCTACTTCGTCCTGCACGGCGACTCGACGTGCAACCGCATGGTCGGCCACTTCAGCGTCACCCGCGACGAGATCGCGCTGGTGGACCGCAACTGCCACAAGTCGGTGCTGCACGGTCTGGTCCTGTCCGGCGCCCGGCCGGTCTATCTGGTCCCCACCCGCAACGGCTACGGCTTGGCGGGTCCCCTGCCGCCCACGGAGATCCGGGCGGAGGCGATCGCAGCCAGGATCGCCCGCAATCCACTCGCCCAGAACGCGGTCACCTCCCAGGTCCAGTACGCGGTGCTGACCAACTCCACCTATGACGGGCTGTGCTATGACGCGCTCCAGGTCGCCAGAGCCCTCGCGCCCAGCACTCCGCGGCTGCACTTCGACGAGGCCTGGTTCGCCTACGCCCGCTTCCATCCCCTCTACGCCGGCCGCTTCGGCATGTCGGTGGGCCCCGACACCTTCCCCGGCCCCGAACGCCCGACCGTCTTCTCCACCCAGTCGACGCACAAACTGCTGGCGGCCATGTCGCAGAGCGCGATGGTGCACGTCAAGCCCGCGCCCCGCGCACCGGTTGAGCACGACCGTTTCAACGAAGCGTTCATGATGCACGGCACCACCTCGCCGCTGTACCCGATGATCGCCTCGCTGGACGTGGCCGCCGCGATGATGGACGGGCCGCAGGGCCGCTGGCTGGTGGACGAGTCGGTGACCGAGGCCATCCGCTTCCGCCAGACAGTCGTACGCCTCGGCCGGCGCGTCGCGGCCGCCGGTGACCGGCCCGGCTGGTTCTTCGGCGTCTGGCAGCCCGATACCGTGGTCGATCCCGCCTCCGGCGAGCGGCTGCCCTTCGCCGACGCTCCGGTGGAGCTGCTGAGCAGCGAACCGTCCTGCTGGCAGCTGGAGCCGGGCGCCGACTGGCACGGTTTCGCCGGGCTGTCCGACGGCTACTGCCTGCTCGACCCCGTCAAGGTCACCCTCACCTGCCCCGGCATCGACGGCGGGGGGCGCATGGCCGACTGGGGCGTCCCGGCGCGCGTCCTGACGGCCTACCTGGCCACGCGCAACATCGTGGTGGAGAAGACCGACACGTACACCACTCTCGTCCTGTTCTCCATGGGGATCACCAAGGGCAAGTGGGGGACGCTCATGGACGCTCTGATGGACTTCAAGGCGCTCTACGACGAGGACGCGCCGTTGGAGCGCCTGCTGCCCGAACTGGTCGACGCGCACCCCCGACGCTACGCCGGGCAGACCTTGCGCGCGCTGTGCCAGGAGATGCACGACCACCTCCGGGAAGCCCGGCTGGTCGAGCTGCTCGACACCGCCTTCCAGGAGCTGCCCGAGCCCGTCGCACCACCTCAGCACTGCTACGAGCGCCTCATCCGCAGCGGCACCGAACGGGTGCGGCTCGCCGACGCGGCCGACCGGACCGCAGCCGCCATGGTCACCGTCACACCGCCCGGTATCCCGGTCCTGATGCCGGGTGAGAACACCGGTGCACCCGACGGTCCGCTGCTGCGCTATCTGAGGGCACTGGAGAGCTTCGATCGGCGGTTTCCCGGCTTCCACAGCGAGACCCACGGTGTCACCCTCGACCCGGACACCGGTGACTACCTCATCGAGTGCGTACGCCGCATCCCCGCCCAGCCGGGCACGCCTGGTGACCGCGCTCAGGCCGTATCCGATCCGTCCAGTCCGACGGTGAAGAAGGTGCGGAAGTAGTCGGGTGGGTGGTCCTCGCCGACCGGGGTGTGGTCGGCCTCCACCCAGGCGTGCGCGGCGAAGGGCGGCAGCCGGCGGGCTCCCACGCACCAGACCGGCCAGCAGCCGTGGAGGCGGCACAGCAGTGCGGTGGCCAACGAGCGGGGCAGACAGCCTTCCGGGCCGGCGCAGACGGGACTGACGGCGGTCACCGCGTTCCGCGCGGCGAGGGTCTCGGCGTACTGGGCGGGCCGGGCGCCGCGCCGTACGTGGGTCAGGAGGGTGCGGATGCGGCGCGGGGGCAGGCGCGCCAGCAGCAGAGAGCAGCGGACCGCGGGCCGGGCTAGAAGGCGGCGGCGAAAGGGAACGGGGAGCGGGTCGGTGCTTGTGGGCTGCGCGGGGCGCCGTGTCACCGCTCCACCAGTCCGGTGGTGGTGAGGGCGTGGATCAGCTCCTGCACGTCCTGTCGGGCGCTGTCGTCGTCCACTTCGTACGTCTCGCTCAGCCGCTGTGCCGCGAGGTGCGGGCTGCCGCCGTCGAGCAGGGTGCGCAGGACAAGCGCCGCTGTGGGGTTGAGGCTCCAGTACTGCCCGTTCTCCTCGTCGAGGAGGGCGATGCCCTCCTCGGTGTCGGCGCAGGACACGCCCGAGCGCAGGGTGAGCATCAGGGCCTCGTTTCCTCGTCGGTGATGGGCGTGCCGGCCGGCTGGTCGAGGGCTGCGGGCCGCTGTTCCAGGGAGCGCAGCCACAGTTCGCAGGCCAGCGTCTGGTAGAGCCCGCTGTGCAGGTCGTGCGGGTGGTGCTGGAGGGGGCCTGCGCACAGGTCGCGCAGGGCGGCCGTGTCGATCAGTCCGCTGTCGGCCAGCCGGGAGTCCTCCCACAGGGTGGCCAGTTGGGCGCGGTGCGCTCGAAGAGCCGCGTCGGGGTTGCTGTTGGTGATCGATTTGGTGCGCCCGGTGAGAATCTCCTCGGGGACCGTGCCGCGTACGGCCTCCACCAGGAGCGGCTTGTAGCTCCCAGGGGCCCGCCTGTGGTCCGGACGTACCGCCAGTGCGGCGTCGAGCACGGCGTCGTCGCAGTAGGGCGCTGCCAGTGCCGTACCGCCGCGCAGGGCCAGTTGGCCGATCTGGCGGAGCGGGCCTGCCGCGTAGCGCAGCCCGGTCAGATCGTCGTGGCCTCCGGGCGAGGCCGAGACCGGTTCGGCGTCGGGTGCGGCTTCGCGGATCAGTTCGCGTACCGCGTCGGCCGCGTCCGCCGTCGCCCAGGGGGCCAGACGTGGTGGCTCGCCCCAGCTGAGCGCGGGGCGGTCCGGTGGAGGCGGCGGATCGGTGAGCGATCCGGCCACCGACTCCAACCAATCGCGGTAGGACTCCCGGGTACGCAGCTGCCGCAGTACGTGCCCCGGCCTCCACCGGTTGGCGGCCGCGTAGGCGCGCAGCGTCCGCGTCGCGGCCAGGGGGCTGCGGCGCAGCAGGGTGCGCAGATGAGCCGCGCTGGCGATCAGCAGTTCGTCCCCTCCGAAGCCGGCCAGGTGCACAGCCGAACCGGCTGCTGCCGCACGGTGGGTGAGCGCCAGCCAGCGGGCGTGGTCCGCGATGACGGCACACGGCTCGTCGAACGGCTCCCGCAGCTGCGGCAGTCCCTCGTAGATGGTCGGCATCTCCTCGTACGGCACGAGGTGATGCTCGATGCCAGGCACGGCTTTCGCGGTGCGGAGCGCCCACATCACGTCGTCGTCGAGCGGGTCGGGGGACGCGGCGGTGAAAGCGACCACACGCGTCTTCTCCTCCCGGGCTGCCAGACAGCACAGGGACGTCGAGTCGAGGCCGCTGAGGTCAGAGCTGATCACGGCCCGTCCCGTGGTCCGGGCCGCGATCGCGTCGCGCAGTGCGGCGTGCAGTGCCGGGGCGCCCTCGGCGAGCGGGACGCGGGGGTCGGGAGGCGACCAGTGGCGCACTTCCCGGGCGCGGCCCTGTTGCTCGTACAGCAGGAAATGGCCGGGCGGGACACACCGCACCCCGCGCCACACCGGCTCGTCGGTCAGGGGGTGCAGCAGCGTCGGGGAGAGCAGGCGCAGGGCGAGGCGACGGTCGTCGAAACCGGAGCCGGTGAGGTACGCCAGGATGTCGGCCCGGTCGGCGGCGACGGTGGCTCCCGCGACCTCGGTCGCGTACACCCGGCGCAGCCCGCTCAGTGTGCCCTGTACCCGCACCCGCCCGTCCACCGAGGCCACCAGGTGGAAGCTGCCCGGGACGCCGGAAGCGGACTCCGCTGCCGCCTCGGTGGTGCGGACGCGGGCGGCGGCCCGCTCCAACGCGGCGGTCCCGGCGCCTTGTTGCCCGATCAGCGCGAGCACCGTCCCGCCTGCGCCCGCCGTGCAGACGGTCTCAGCGGCTTCTTGTGCACCCGGCCAGCGGCCCAGCAGCAGGGGGCGCCCCGAAGGATGCGGCAGGCAGCGGTCGGCGAGGGGGCGCAGCCGCGCGGCAGCCGTCGCGGCGGACGGACAGTCGGGGAACACGGCGAACCACACAGGGGCCGCGGCGAATGCGGCCGGCTCTCGAAGCATGTGCGCCCCAGCCCCCTCTTCCCACTTCCGCTGGTCCACTTCCGCCTTCGTCAACTTCCGCCCACCCGGCCCGTGCTCGGCGGTGGCGGGCGGTTCGCGCCGCCCACCACCCCTTGCTCGTCCGGTTTCCGTGAAACTCCCGGTGCTTCCCGGCCGTGCCGGCCCTGGTCAGCGAAGAATGCTGTGCTGACCGAGGAAGTCGGGCGACGCGTGGCCCTTGACGCCGGTGACCCGGCGGAAGGAACCGACGAGCATCAGAGTCGGGCGCTCGTACGCGCGGCGCATCTCGCTCACCTCCTCTCTCGTTCAGTGGGTGCGGTCGCGCCGCTGCCGCAGCGGCTCGGATTCGGCGGAACCGTCGGCAGTGCCGTATCAGGAGGCCTGCCCTGGTGCGCCGGGGACGAGACTGCGCGACACGGGCGTACGGGGTGGGCCGGATGCGAAGTAGGACCGTCACAAGAGCGCCGTATGCATCGACGCACCAATTGCGTATGACCGCCACGAGTGCATCTGCGCCGCGGCAGGGATGCCGCCGGCCGCGCTGGGAAGCCCTCCTGAGGACTGCATCCCCCGGCAAGAGGAGGGCGGGAGCCGGTGGCCGACAGCACGTACGCCGTTCAGGCACGCGGGCTGGTCAAGACGTACCCGCACGGAGGCAGCGGCGGCACACCGGTCGAGGCGGTGCGCGGAGTGGACCTGGAGGTGGCCGACGGCGAGACCTTCGGGTTCCTGGGGCCGAACGGTGCGGGAAAGACGACCACCATCGCCATGCTGTGCGCGCTCGCCGTCCCCACGGCCGGACGCGCGTGGGTGCACGGCGCAGATGTGGCGGCCGAGGCCGGGCTCGTACGGCAGCGCGTGGGCTATCTGTTCCAGACCAGCTCGCTGGACGACGGTATGACGGCGCGGCAGAACCTGTATGTGCACGCGCGTCTGTACGGGCTCTCCCGGCGGTACGCACGCCGGCGCGTCGCCCGGCTCCTGGAGCTTGCCGGAGTGGCGGAGCGGGCCCGGCAGCCGGTGCGCACGTACTCCGGGGGCATGCGGCGCAGGCTCGAGATCGCGAGAGGGCTGCTGCACCAGCCCAGGGTGCTGTTCCTGGACGAGCCCACCGTGGGGCTCGACCCGCACGCCAGAGCCCAGATCTGGGAGCACCTCAACTCGCTGCCCGGACGCACGCCCCCGGGCGGTCGGCGCACCACGCTGTTCGTCACCACGCACTACCTCGATGAGGCCGAGAACTGCGACCGCATCGCCATCATCGACCAGGGCCGCATCGTCGTCTCCGGCACTCCGGAGCGTCTGAAAGCCGCCATCGGGCGGGACCAGCTGCACCTGCGGACCGACGACAACGCCGCGGTGTGTGAGGTGGCGCGGAACATCCCGGAGCTGCGCGAGGCACTCGCGTCTCAGGGGCCTCCCGGTCCGTCCGATCCGGCCAAGTCGGTGGCCCCGCCCGGCGGCGAGGGGGTCGCCCTGCGCGTCCGTGAAGCGAGTGCCTGGCTCCCCCGGCTGTGCGCTGCCCTCGCTCAGCGGGGCGTCACCGTGTACGCGGCAACGGCGACGCCGCCGACGCTGGACGATGTGTTCTTCCACCACACCGGCCGAAACATCAGCGTGGACCCGACGGCAGCGCCTGCCCTTGGCGGACCGGTCGAAGCGCCGCCCCCTGGCGGACGGGAGCAGCCCTCATGAGCGCCGAGCCGGCGTCCCGCACTCCACCCACCCCCGCACCCACCGCGACAGCCGCCAAGGGAGCCGGAGGCCCGACCGGCGGGGGGTTCGAACCGGCCGACGCGCTCACCGGCCCGGACCCTGTTCCCGGTTCAGCGCTGCGCCGCGAACTGCGTGCGGCACACGCCCTGGTGTACCGGGAGTGCCTGCGGCTGCTGTCCCTGCGCCTGCACACGGTGATCATTGTGCTGGAGCCCGCTGTCTATCTGGTGGCGCTCGGGGGCGGGCTGTCCGGTCTGATCCCGTCCGAGACCGTGGGCGGCGACTACAAGACGTTCCTGTTCCCGGGCATCCTCGCCATCGCTGTGCAGGCTCCCGCCATGTCCGTCGGCATCCGCCTCATCATGGACAGGGAGAACGGCTACCTGCGCGAGACGCTGATGGCTCCGGTGCGCCGCTCGACACTGCTGTGCGGACACTGCCTGGGCGGCACCCTGATGGCCACAGCCCAGGGGGCCATGCTGCTGCTGGTCTCCGGTGCCGTCGGGATCCCCTACCGGCCCGTGCTGTTCCTCCTGTTGATGCTGGGCATGGTGGTGACCGCATTCGCCTACACCACGTTCACCCTGGCTCTGGCGGTGCACATCCGCCGCGTCGAGACGTTCAACACTCTGCTGGGGCTGGTGACCATGCCCCTGCTCTTCCTCTCCGGCGTCTTCTTCCCGCTCACGGCGCTTCCGCGGTGGCTGGCCGTGCCCGCCGCACTGAATCCGCTGTCCTACGCCGTCGACGCGATGCGGCGCTGCATCGCCGGACAGGTCCCGGGGCTCACCGCCCCCAAGGGCCCGGCCTGGGCGGGCCGGCAGCTCCCCGTACCGCTGGAATGGGGCCTCCTGGCAGCACTGGGCACCGGCGCACTCTGCTGGGCGGCATACCGGTTCGGCCGCCCTGAATGAGGGCCACGGCCACCCACGCCAGTGGCCGCTCGGGGCGCGGAGCCGCTCAGAGGGAGTCGCCGAGGGTGTCGGCCAGTCGCTGCCGTACGGCGCGTGACGCCGGGAGCAGGGAAACGGCGACGGCGCCCGCCACCGCTGCGGCCACCAGCAGCAACAGGGCAGCGAGCGGGGGCTGTTGGGCGATCCCGGCGCCGATACCGCTGGAGCGGCCCTGCAGGTCGATCAGCCATCCCGACGCGATGACCCCGGCCGCCGTTCCGACCAGGGCGGCGGCTAGGGCGGTGAAGCCGGTCCCGGCCACGATCACCGCGATGATCTGCCGCGGCGTCAGCCCGATGGCCTTGAGGGCGAGCAGATCCCGGCGGCGTTCCCGTACGCCCGCGGCGATCGTCGTCGACAGCTCGGCCAGACCGATCAGCGCCAGCACCGTGACAAGACCGCCCAGCACCCCGCGTACGGAATGGAGTTCCTGCACCGGATTGGGGATCTCGCGCACGTCCAGCCGGCCGTCCGCCCCCGACGACAGTTCGGCGGCCACGGCAGCGGGATCGGCGTCCTCGTCCAGGACGAGGTTGTAGAAGCCGGGGCTCAGCGTGCTGTCGCCCTCGCGCAGCGTGTCGAGCGGGGTCGAGAGCACCCGGCCGTCCTCCTCCGGCTCGATGCTGCGCCCGACGATGTGCAGCACCTGCGGGTCGCCGCCGACCGTCACCCGCACCCAGTCCCCGACCCGCACGTCCAGCAGGTCCAACAGCCCTTGCCCGGCGACCGCCTCGTGGGATCTGTCCGCGGCGCGCCCCTCGGCGATGGTGAAGGGGTAGGGGTCACGGTCCGTGCCGAGGCCGCGGAGCGTGATCGTGCCGGTCTGGCCGGGCACCAGCGCCTTGACCTCGTCCCCCGGGTAGGCCGCGGTCACCTTCGGCTGGTCGGCGAGCATCCCCCGTACGGCGGCGGCGTCGAGCCCGTCGCCGCGCACGGTGAGCGCGGCGGGGATGCCCGCCCTCTCCGGATGGTGCTCCAGACGGTCGAGGGTGGTCCATGCCCCGAGGACGATCGTGATCAGCAGCAGGGGCACGGCCAGCCGCCCGACAGCGGCGCAGGACCGGGCCCGGGAATGGAAGGCACCTCGCCAGCCGAGGACGAGGGCAGGCGGCAGCCGGAGCCCGAGGGCGCGCCGTACCGTGCCGGGCATCCGCCGGACGGCGGGCATCGCAGCGCGGGCGACCGGTACGGGCGATACGCGGCCGGCCCGCCAGGCGGCCAGCGCGGTCGTACCGACGATGAGGAGCAGCGCGCCGAGCGGGATCGCGAGCGGTACCCAGGTGTGGGCCGGAAGCGCCTGCCACAGCCGCATCGCCTCGCCGAGCCGTCCCGGCATCCGTGGGCCGAGGACCTCGGTGAGCACGGCACCGCAGGCCACGCCGAGCAGGGCGAGCGCCGCGTGCTCGACGAGGAAGGTGCGGATGAGCTGGCCGGGCGTGAAGCCGATCGCCTTGAGGATCGCGATGTCCCGCAGGTGGCCCCGGATGCGGGTGCTGATGGCTCCGGCCACGGCGAGCGCGGCGGCGAGCAGCGCGCTGAGGCCGAACAGTCCGAGGAGCAGCCCGAGGAGCCGACCGCCGCCCTCGGCGTCGTCCCGCGCCTGCTGCCAGGTGGAGACGGAGACGATCTGGTTGTCGCCCAGTTCGGTGACTGCCCGCTGGATCGCGAAGTCGGTGTCCTCGGGGTCGTCCAGCCGCAGCCCGATCGTCTGCCCGCGCTGGTCGGCCTCCGTCCCGAGGCGGTGCATGGCGCCCGGCAGCACCCAGCCGATGCCGGGGGTGCGGCCCGGGCTGTACCGGTCCTCGGCGGTCTCCGCGACGCCGGACACGCGCAGGGCGTGGGCGGCGCCGTCGGAGCCTCGAACGTGCAGCACGTCGCCGGGTTCGGCCCACAGGGCGCGGGCGAGCGAGCTCTCCAGCACGATGCCGTCGACAGCTCCCGCCGCGTCGCGGTCTGCGGAGTCGGCACCGGCCGGCCCCTCGGCGGGGGCGCGTGCGGACGCAGCCTCAGCAGGAGCGTGCGCGGCCGCAGCCCCGGCACGGGCGTGCGCGGACGCAGCCCCGGCGGCGGCCGGTGCTTTCTGCTCGGGCCAGCGGCCCTCGGTCATCAGGGGACGGGCCACCTTCGGGGGTTCGGCTCCCGCCGCGCGGAGCTGGACCCTCGCCTTGGCGCCGTCGAGTTCCACGGTGGTGACGGCGGTGCGGAACGGTCCGGAGGCGGACTCGACCCCGTCCAGCCCGGCCAGCGCCTTGGCGTCGGCCCCCGCCGTGGTCTGGATCCACACATGGGCGCCGGTGGACTCGGTGAACACCCGCTGCCAGGGACTCGCCCCGTAGGCGAGGAAGGCGCCCGACAGCAGCAGCGAGACGATGACCCCGGCCGTGGCGAGGACCAGGAACAGCGCCTCGCCCCGGTGCGCCCGCAGATCGGCGCGGACCCAGCGCGCCGTGGCCCGCACCGCCTCAGCCCTTCAGTTCGAGCGTGCCGGACACGCCGCCCTTGGCTCGGCCCGGCCGGGCTCCGCCGCCGAGCGCCGCGTCGTCGACTATGCGGCCGTCGAAGAGGCTGATCACCCGGTCGGCGGCGCTGGCCACCCGGGCGTCGTGGGTGACAAGCACGATGGTCTGGCCGCGCTGGTGGTAGCGGGACAGCAGCCTCAGCACCTCGCGGGTGCCCTTGCTGTCGAGGCTGCCGGCGGGCTCGTCGGCCAGCAGCAGGCTGGAGTGGTTGACCAGCGCGCGAGCGAGCGCGACACGCTGCTGCTCGCCCCCGGACAGCTCGCCGGGGGTGCTGTTCTCCTTGCCCTCCAGACCGAGGTCGGCGAGCAGCTCGGCGCGTCTGGCGCGGGCCTGGCGCGGGCTGCTTCCGGCCAGCAGCGCGGGCAGCTCGACGTTGTCGGCCACCGTCAGGTGGGAGATGAGGTTGAAGAACTGGAAGACGATACCGACGTGGCGGCGGCGCAGCACGGCCCAGCGTGCCTCGCTGTAGGTGTCGACCCGCTCACCCTCCAGCCAGATGCGCCCGCTGTCCGGTTTGTGCAGTCCGCCCAGCAGGTGGAGCAGGGTGGACTTGCCGGCCCCGGACGGGCCGGTGATGGCGACGAATTCGCCGCGCTCGATCTGCAGATCCACACCTTGTACGGCCTTGACGGGGGTGCCGGACTCGGTGCGGTGGGTCTTGACCAGCCCCTCGGCCGAGACGACGAGGTCGGCGGCGGCCGATATGCCCCCCGCGTCGTCGGCGGCAGGGGCCTCACGGGCCTCGCGGCTCATTCCAGCTCCTCCAGCTGTTCCAGCTCCTCCTGGCAGCGCTCGAGCCAGTCGAGGTCCGCCTGGAGGTGCAGCATCGCCCCCTCGACGAGCAGCTGCGCGACCCGGTTGTCCCGGTCCTCGGCCGCGGAGAGCTTGGAGAGATCACGCATGGCGTTGAGGTAGTGACGACGCTGCTTGTTGATGAGGTCGACCTGGTCGGCCATCCCGGTGCCGGGGGCGACGGCGAGCTTCATGAAGAACTCGTCCCGCACCCGCGGCTCCTCGGTCGGCTCGTCGAACCACGCGGCCACCGCTTCCCGTCCCGCGTCCGTGAGCTGGTAAGTGCGCTTGTTCGGCCGGCTCGACTGTGCGATGTCCTCGCCTTCGATGAGTCCGGCCTTCTCGAGCCTGCCGAGGGTGACGTAGACCTGCCCGATGTTGGGCTGAGGGTACGCGGCGCCCAGGAGCTTCTCAAGGGCCTGCTTGAGTTCGTATCCGTGGGCCGGGCCTCTGGCGAGCAGCGCCAGGAGGGACAGCCGCATGCTCGCCCTCCTCTCCGGCCACCGTTACCTTCTCGTTAGCTGCCCAGCCCCTGCCTGTGAGCCGGATCGCCCCTGTATTGTCCAGGATGTTTAGTATCCCGCATACCTAACAGCTATGCAGGGGGCGCGGACGCCGACGCGGGCGGGTCGACGCCGGTGTGCGAAGGAGGAACCTATGCGGTGGAAACGGGCCGCGGGTAGGGGACTCCTGGCTGCCGTGCTGATCCTGGTTGGCTACACGGGGACCGGCGCCGGAGCCCGCGACGCGACGGTCGGCGGCTCCGGTACGGGGCGCGGACCGCTGACGGTGGTCACGGGCGGAGACCTGACCGGCTATCTGCGCGGAGTCCTGGACGACTGGAACCGTCAGCGGCCGGCCGAGAAGGTCACCCTGGTCGAGCTGCCGGACGCCGCGGACGAGGTCCGCGCGCAGCTGGCTTCGAGCCTCCGGTCGGGCAGCGACCGCTACGACGTGCTCAACATCGACGTGGCCTGGACCTCCGAGTTCGCCGCCGCCGGCTGGATCGCTCCGCTGAACGCCGACCGCTTCCCCCTCGAGCACTTCCTGCCTCCCGTGGTGGACACCGCCACCTTCCGCGGCCGACTGTACGCGCTGCCGTACGTCACGAACGCGGGCCTGCTCTATTACCGCAAGGACATCCTGGACAAGGAGGGCAAGGCCCCGCCGCGCACCTGGGCCGAGCTGGAGCGGCTCGCGAAGACGGTGGCGCCGAAGTACGGCCTGGAGGGTTACGCGGGGCAGTTCCTGCCGTACGAAGGGCTCACGGTCAACGCGTCGGAGGTCATGAGGTCGGCGGGCGGCACCCTCCTCGCGGACGAGGGGAAGCGGGTCACCGTCGACTCCCCGGCAGCGCGGAAGGGCATCGGCTTTCTGGCCCGGGGCGTACGGGAGGGCTGGATCCCGAAGGAGGCCCTCACCTACAAGGAGGAGGAGTCCCGGCAGGCCTTCGAGGACGGGAAACTGCTCTTCCTGCGCAACTGGCCGTACGTCCAGGGGACAGCGGCCGCGAGCGACTCGAAGGTCGCGGGGAAGTTCGGGGTCGTGCCGCTGCCCGGCTCCCACGGGGCGGCGGCCGGGGTGCTGGGCGGCTCGAATCTCGCCGTCAACGCACGGTCCGAGCACAAGGAGTCGGCCGCCGATCTGCTCGACTACCTGACGAGTGAGCACATCCAGCGGCGCGTCCTCACCGAGGGCGCCCTGCCGCCGGTATGGGCCGGCGTTTACAAGGATCCCGCGCTGGTGCGCCGGTATCCGTATCTGCCGACGCTGCGCAAGAGCGTACTCGCGGCCAAGCCGAGGCCCAAGAGCCGCAGGTACGAGCAGGTGAGCCTGGCCGTGCAGGCGGTCGTGTACGACGCGATGGCGCAGCGGGTGACGCCCGGGCAGGCGGTGGCGCGGCTCGAACGGGAGCTCCAGGAGATCGTCCGCCGCGGCTGAACGGATCCCTGCCGGCTCTCCCGCCGGATCCGGTCCCACTCCGAATCGCGTACTTACTTGTTAAGTAGAGCCGTCGCGTTCTCCTGCCTCGAAAATCCGGTGCAAATACGGGCAAGTCGCACAGGTTTCCGGGTGGTTACGAGCAAACTCATTGACACCTGCGTGAAATTCCTACATAACAAGCATGCACAACGTCGGAACACTCGATGAGACAGGCACCACGCATGCACACAGCCATGGCCGTCACCACCCAGCACTGGTGGCGGGATGCGGTGATCTACCAGGTCTACGTCCGCAGCTTCCTCGACAGCACCGGGGACGGCGTCGGCGACCTGGCCGGAGTCCGCGCCGGACTCCCGTACCTCAAGAAGCTGGGCGTCGACGGGATCTGGCTCAGCCCCTTCTACCCCTCGCCGCACCACGACCATGGCTACGACGTCGCCGACTACCGGGGCGTCGACCCGCTCTTCGGGGACCTGGACGAGTTCGACCGTCTGGTCACGGACGCCCACCGGCTCGGCGTGAAGGTCGTCATCGACATCGTTCCGAACCACTGCTCCAGCGAGCACCCGTGGTTCCGCGCCGCACTGGCGGACCGTCCCGGCGGCCCCGCTCGCTCCCGCTTCCACTTCGCCGACGGACGCGGAGCGGACGGCGAACTGCCGCCCAACAACTGGCGGGCCATGTTCGGCGGCCCCGCCTGGTCCCGGATCACCGAGCCGGACGGCGAGCCGGGCCAGTGGTACCTCCACCTGTTCACCCCGGACCAGCCCGACCTCAACTGGCGTGACCCGGCGGTCGGCCGCGAGTTCGGCGACGTGCTGCGCTTCTGGCTCGACCGCGGCGTCGACGGCTTCCGCATCGATGTCGCCGCGGGCCTGTTCAAGCACCCCGAACTCCCCGACTCCCCCGACCCGGAGGCCGACGAGCGCGCCCGCGACTCGGTCAACCCGCTGGCCTGGAACCAGCCCGAGGTGCACCAGGTGTGGCGTGACTGGCGCGCGGTGTGCGACGAGTACACCGCCCGCGACGGCCTCGACCGGCTGCTGGTCGGCGAGGTGTCCGTGCCGACCGCCCGCGAGCACGCCATGTACGTACGCCCCGACGAGCTGCACCAGGCGTTCTTCTTCGACCTGTTGAGTGCCGAATGGGACGTGGATGCCTTCCGGAAGGCCATCTCCGAGGCGCTCACCGACATCGCGGGCACCGGCTCCACCGTCACCTGGGTGCTCAACAACCACGACCAGGTCAGGACCGTCACCCGGTACGCCGGGGAGAGCACCACAGTCGGCCCCGCCCGCGCCCGGGCCGCGGCCCTGCTGATGCTCGCACTGCCCGGTGCCGCCTACATCTACCAGGGCGAGGAGCTGGGTCTGCCCGAGGTGGTCGACCTGCCCGACGAGGTGCTCACCGACCCCATCTTCCGCAGGACCGGCTCGCGCCGGCGCGTCCGTGACGGCTGCCGGGTGCCACTGCCGTGGTCCGGCCACGCCTCCCCGTTCGGCTTCACCGCCGCCGACAGCACGGCCCAGCCGTGGCTGCCGCAGCCCGAGTGGTTCGCCGAGCACGCCACCGAGCGGGCGCTGGCCGACACCCGCTCCTTCTGGCACCTCTACCGCGACGGGCTCCAGCTGCGCCGCAGCCTGCCACAGCTGGGCGAGGGCAGCCTGCGCTGGCTGGAGACCGAGCCTGAGGTCCTGGCCTTCGTACGCGGCGAAAGCCTGGTCTGCGCCGTCAACTTCGGCCTCGATCCCGTACCGGCGCCCGTCGCCGGCACTCCGCTGCTCGCCAGCCGGGACTGCCCGCCGGGCGTCCTTCCCGGGTCCACCGCCGCCTGGTGGATCAGCGACCTGTCCACCCGCTCCACCGACTCCAACTCCCAGGAGGGGAACACACCATGACCAACACCAGCACCAGACGACGGGTAGCGACGGCCACGGCGCTCACGCTCGGCCTCGCCCTGACCGCCACCGCCTGCGGCTCGGGCGACGACGACGCCGGGTCCGGCTCGCAGGAGCTCAAGGGCCAGACGGTCACGGTCGCCGGAGTGTGGACCGGCACCGAGCAGAAGAACTTCCAGAAGGTGCTGGACGCCTTCTCCGAGAAGACCGGCGCCAAGACCAAGTTCATCTCCACCGGCGACAACGTCTCCACCGTCGTCGGCAGCAAGATCGAGGGCGGCAACGCGCCCGACGTCGTCATGGTGCCGCAGCCCGGGGTGCTCAAGCAGTTCGCGAACAAGGGCTGGCTGCAGCCGCTGTCCACCAAGGTCCGCGACGAGACCAAGAGCAACCTCGCCCCGGTGTGGCGGGACTACGGCACCGTGGACGGCAAGTACTACGGCCTCTACTTCAAGGCGTCCAACAAGTCGACCGTCTGGTACAGCCCGGACGCTCTCTCCCAGGCCGGGGTGCAGCCCCCCAAGAGCTGGAAGGAGATGCTGAAGGCCGGCAAGACGATATCCGAGTCCGGGCTGCCCGCCTTCTCGGTCGCGGGTGAGGACGGCTGGACCCTCACCGACTGGTTCGAGAACGTCTACCTCTCCCAGGCCGGCCCCGAGAAGTACAAGCAGCTCGCCGAGCACAAGATCTCCTGGACCGACCCGACCGTCGTGAAGGCCCTGACCACGCTCGCCGAGCTGTTCAAGGACAAGAACCTGGTCGCCGGCGGCAGCAAGGGCGCGCTGCGCACCACCTTCCCGGAGTCCGTCGAGCAGGTCTTCGGCGACAACCCCAAGGCCGGAATGGTCTACGAGGGCGACTTCGTGGGCGCCAGCATCTCCGGCGACCTGAAGAAGAAGGTCGGCACGGACGCCAAGTTCTTCCCGTTCCCCGCGGTCAAGGGCGGCAAGCCGCCGGTGGTCGGCGGCGGTGACGCGGCCGCGGTCATCAAGGCAGGAAAGCACCGCAAGGCCGGGATGAAGCTGCTCGAGTTCCTGGCGACGCCCGAGGCGGCCGAGGTCTGGGCCGGGACGGGAGGCTTCCTCTCCCCCAACAAGAACGTGAAGCTCTCGGCCTACCCGGACGACGTCACCCGGCAGACCGCCAAGTCGCTGGTCGAGGCCGGGAACACGGTCCGGTTCGACATGTCCGACCAGGCCCCGGCCGCCTTCGGCGGCACCAAGGGCACGGGTGAGTGGAAGCTGCTGCAGGACTTCCTGCGCGACCCGTCCGACCCCAAGGCCACGGCCCGCAAGCTCGAGGCCGCCGCGGCCAAGGCGTACAAGGGCTGAGGAACGTACGGATGCCAGCCACCCCTGTGAAGGCTCCCGCCGGCCCGGCACCGCTGCCGGGCCGGGCGGGGCCGGGCACCACTGAGCCCAAGGACAGTCCACGCCGCCGGGCCGACCGCCGACGGCGCCTGGTCGCTCTGCTCTTCCTGCTGCCCGCGCTGCTGCTGCTCGGCGCGCTCGTCGCGTACCCGATCCTCTTCACGGTCGGGCGCAGTCTCTTCGACGCCTCGGGCACGCGCTTCGTCGGCGCCGAGAACTACACGGAGATGTTCGACGACCCGGCGACGCTGAAGGCGATCCGCAACACCGCCATCTGGGTCCTGGTCGCGCCGGCGCTGCTGACCGGCCTCGGGCTGGTCCTGGCCGTGCTGACCGAGAAGATCCGCTGGGCCACCGCTTTCAAGCTGGTGCTGTTCGTGCCGATGGCGATCTCCTTCCTCGCCACGGGCATCATCTTCCGCGTCGTCTACGAGCAGGACCCCGACCGCGGTGTGCTCAACGCGGTCGCCGTCGGTGTACACGACGCCTTCGACGAAGGCGCCCACTATCCGACAGCGCGCCCCAAGGACAGCACCGTGCTGGCCAAGGGCAAGGACGGTTCGTACACGACGAAGGAGAAGGCGTCACCCGGCAACACGGTCAATCTCGGCCTGGTCGGCGTCCCGCCCAAGGACCTGCCGAAGGACGCGGGACCCGCGCGCAAGGCGGCGAACGCCACCGCACACGGTGACGAGCTGCGCGGCGTCGTCTGGGTGGACTTCACCCTGGGCGGCGGCGGAAAGCCGGGGCAGGTGGACCCGAAGGAGAAGGGTCTGCCACAGGTCGCCATCGAGGCGGTCGACGCCAAGGGCAAGGCCGTGGCCAAGACGACCACCGCGGCCGACGGCTCGTACCACTTCAGCAAGCTGTCACCCGGCGACTACTCCATACGCCTGCCCGCCCGGACCTTCGCCGAGCCGTACACGGGCGTGGAGTGGCTCGGCCCCACACTCATCACCCCGGCGATCATCGGCGCGTACATGTGGATCTGGACCGGGTTCGCGATGGTCCTGATCGCCGCCGGGCTCGCGGCCATGCCACGGGACGTGCTGGAGGCGGCGCGGATCGACGGGGCGAGTGAGTGGCAGATCTTCCGCAAGATCACCGCGCCACTGCTGGCCCCCGTGCTCGGCGTGGTCTTCGTGACCATGGTGATCAATGTGATGAAGGTCTTCGACCTCGTCTACGTCATCGCGCCGGGGCCGGTGCAGGAGGACGCCAATGTCCTGGCGCTGCAGATGTGGCTGGTGTCCTTCGGCGGCGGCAACAACCAGGGCCTGGGCAGCGCGCTGGGTGTCCTGCTGCTGCTCCTGGTGGTGCCGGCCATGATCTTCAACATCCGACGCTTCCGCAGGAGCCAGTCATGACCGCGCTTTCCCCAACGGCTCCCTCCAAGCCATCTGGCGAGCCTTCCTCGAAGGCTTCGTCCAAGGCCCCTTCCCGGGCCGGGCGACCGGGACCCGTCGCCTGGCTGATGCGGCAGCTCAGCCGCGGCGTGGTGCAGTTGATCCTCGCGGTCGTCGGACTCCTGTGGCTGGCCCCGGCGTTCGGACTGTTCGTCTCCTCGCTGCGGCCGGACCAGGAAAACGCCTCCTCCGGCTGGTGGACCGCGCTCACCCACCCCGGCGACCTCACCTTCGACAACTACTCGGCGCTGCTGGACAACTCCGGCATCATCGACTCCTTCTGGAACACGGTGCTGATCTCGGTCCCCGCGACCGTGACCGTCGTCGTGGTGGCGTCCCTGGCGGGATACGCCTTCGCCTGGCTGGAGTTCCCGGGCCGCGACTGGATCTTCCTGGCCGTGGTGGGCATGCTCGTGGTGCCGATCCAGGTGGGGCTGCTGCCGGTGGCCAAGATGTTCGGCGCGGTCGGTCTCTTCGGCACGATTCCCGGAGTGATCCTCTTCCACGTCGCGTACGGATTGCCGTTCGCCGTCTTCCTGCTGCGGAACTACTTCGCGGAGATCCCCAAGGAGATGCTGGAGGCCGCCCGGACCGAGGGCTGCAGCGAGTTGCGCATCTTCACTTCGCTGGTACTGCCCCTGGGCCGGCCGGCGATCGCCTCCCTGGCGATCTTCCAGTTCCTGTGGGTGTGGAACGACATGCTGGTGGCCCTGATCTTCGCCGACAGCCAGTCGCAGCCGCTGACGGTGGCCTTGCAGTCGGAGATGCGGCAGTTCGGCAGCAACATCGGGGTACTGGCTCCCGGCGCGTTCTTGTCCCTGATCGTGCCGGTCACGGTCTTCTTCGCCTTCCAGCGGCACTTCGTGCAGGGGGTGATGGCCGGCTCTGTGAAGTGACCGGCCGGTGAGACGGCCAGGGTCGGCCGCACACCGGCAAAGTGGGCTCTCCCACGGGGGGAGAGCCCAACGGCCCCATATGAGCCGTCCCCCAAAAAGCCCCCGGTGAGTGTGGCCGCTACGGGATCATCCGGGCGGTCACCGCTTCATCAGGTCCAGGATCAGCGTGGCGATGTCCTCCGGGGCCTCCTCGGCCATGAAGTGGCCCGCCCGGGTGGTGAAGTGCTGAAGGTCGGTGATCCACGGCCGCCAGATCGCCTCGGCGTCGAACCCCAGCTGCCGGCCCCAGTCCTGCTGGACGACCGTCACCGGCATGGAGAGCCGGTTGCCGGCGTCGAGGTCGGCCTGGTCGTGTTCGATGTCGACGGTCGCGGTGGCACGGTAGTCGGCGGTGATCGACGGAACGGCGTTACGGGAGGCGCGAAGGTACTCGGCGCGTACGTCTGCCGGGATCGCGTCGGAGCCCGTGGACCAGGCGTCGAGGAAGTGGCCGAAGAACGCGTCGGCACTGCCCGCGATCATCTGCTCGGGCAGCCCGGGCGGCTGGGCCATCAGGTACAGGTGGAAGGCCACAGCGGCGCTGACTCCGTGCAGGACGTTCCAGGTGTCCAGGGTGGGAACGATGTCCAGGATGCCCAGCCGGCTGATCCGGTCCGGGTGGTCGAGCCCGGCACGGAAGGCGACGTGCGCCCCCCGGTCGTGCCCGACCAGCGCGAACCGGTCGAATCCGAGCGCGTCGGCCAGGCGGACGATGTCCTCGGCCATCGTCCGCTTCGAGTAGGTGTCCTCGGTGACCGCCTCCGGCTTGCTGCTGGCGCCGTAGCCGCGGAGGTCGGGGCAGACCACGGTGTGGTGCCTTGCCAGGAGGGGAGCGACGTGCCGCCACATCAGGTGGGTCTGGGGAAATCCGTGGAGCAGCACGACGGCCGGTCCTTCTCCCCCGACCGCCGCGTGCAGCTCCACGCCGTCCGCCACCTCGATCGACCTGGTCTCGAACCCCGGAATGCTGGTGCTCATCGTTGCCGTCTCCCTCTCCCACGCTCGTGGGTCGCTGCCGCTCACACCCGGATGCGTGAACGACAGGGATCATCCGGGAGGCGGATCAGCAGTGGATCAGCGGTGGCCCGGGACCGAGGAGAATGAGGACATGGAGATCCTCGTCAAGGTGCTCGGGCCGATCGAGGTCACGGACGCCGAGGGCCGCCCTGTACCGGTGGGCAGCAGACGCCGCCGCGAGCTGCTGGGACGGCTGGTCTCGGCCGACGGCCGGGCCGTCCCGCTTCCGGTGCTCGTCGGTGATCTCTGGGAGGATCCCCCGCAGGCAGCGGCAGGGACGGTGCGTACCTTCGTCGGCGAGCTGCGCCGCGCCCTCGAACCCGATCGCCCGCCGCGGGCCCCGTCGCTCACCATCGAGACGGTCGGAACGGGGTACGCCTTGCGGATTCCGCGCGCGAACGTCGACGTGCACCGGTTCGAGGACACCCTTCGGACGGTGCGCGAGGCGCCCAGCGGCCAGGCTGCCGGTGCGCTGAGCGAGGCGCTGTCGTGGTGGCGGGGCGAGCCGTACGCGGACCTCGACGCCTCGCCCTGGCTGACGCCGGAGCGCGCCCGGCTGACCGAGCTCCACCGTCAGGCCGTCGAGCTGCGCGCCCGGGCGATGCTCGACCTCGGGCGTGGCGCGCCGCTCGTTCCGGAGCTGGAAGCGTTCGCCACCGCGCACCCGTGGCGGGAGCGCGCCTGGGTGCTGCTCGCCCATGCGCTCTACCAATCCGGCCGCCAGGTCGACGCGCTGGCCTCGCTGCGCAACGCGCGGGCCTGCCTGCTGGACCGGTTCGGACTGGAATCGGCGGACAGCCTCGACCACCTGGAACGTGACATCCTCCGGCACGCTCCGCACCTCACGCCCGCACCCCGGGACGAGGACCGGCAGCGCCTGCTCACGCGTACGGAAGCGACGGGCACATACACCCGGCTGCGCTCGATGAGCACCGTCGCCGGGGCCGCAGCGGTCACCGGCGGCACCAACCTGGTTCTCGCCCAGGAGCAACGCGCCGCGGCAGTCGCGGAGGCGGAAAGGACCGAGGACGCCGCTCTCACCGCCCGTGTGATCACGGCGTACGACGTCCCCACCATCTGGACGCGCGCCGACGACCCCGAGCGGTCCGAGGCCCTGGTCGCGTCTGCTCGGCGCACCCTGAACCGGCTGGGGCCCGGGGCTCCCCCCGCGCTTCGGGCACGTCTCCTCGCGACCATCGCGCTGGAACACCGCGGAACCCGGGACCGCTGGGCCGCCGAGGCGGCGGACGAAGCCGAGCAACTGGCCCGGGACCTGCACGACCCCAATGCGCTGGTGCTCGCGCTCAACGCCCGATTCGTCCAGTCCTTCCAGCACCCGGGGCGCACCGGCGAGCGGGACCTGATCGCCGGTGAGGTCATCGAGCTCTCCGCGCGCCACGATCTCCCGATGTTCGAGATCCTCGGCCGGCTGATCAAGATCCAGGTCTGTGCTGCCCGCGGCGACACCGGGACCGCGGAATGCCACGCCGTGGCGGCCGAGCGGCTCGCCACCGTCCACGAGTCCCCGCTCGTTCACGTCCTCACGGCCGCTTTCCGTGCGATGCGGCTGGCACAACGGTCGAGCGATCCGGCCGAGGTCGCCCATGCCTACCGCTCCGTGGCCGGCGACCTCGCAGGCGCGGGCATGCCCGGGGTGGAGGCCGGTATCTTCCCGCTCGCGCTCCTCTCCCTCCGGATGCGCCACGGCCGCGCCGCGCCCACGGACCCCGCCCTCGACTGGGGACCCAACCGCCCCTGGGTCCGGCCCCTGCTCCACCTCGCCCGCGGCAACCCCGAAGCGGCCCGCGAGTCCGCAGCCGGCCTGCCCGAACCCCCCGCCGACCATCTGTACGACGCGCTCTGGGCCGTCAACGCGCATACGGCGAACCTGCTGGAGGACGCCTCACTCGCCGCACGAGCGCGCGACGCCCTCTCCCCGCTGCGCGGCGAGATCGCGGGCGGCACGACAGGCATACTCACCTTCGGCCCCGTCAACGACATCCTGGCCGCTCTCGATCAGCACCTCGTCCGGTAGCCACGGACTACCGGGACGGAACCGGCCATCGCGTCGGTCGTGCCCACAGCGCGGGTCCGCCGTCTTGTGGTCGTCCGGGTCCGGATCAGCCGTACATGGCCACTCGGTGGAGGGCCGCGAGCGCCTCGTCGATGGGATGCGGCTGCGGCCTGCCGGAGGGGTCGAGCCTGTTCCACCTCTGCGTGTTCACCGCGACGGCCATCCGCCGCTTGCCGTCGTCGCGGGTAATGGCCAGCGCTCCACCGCCCCAGACCGTGCCGCCGTGCCCCCAGAAGGTCCGCTGGCCGGGAGCCTCCGTCGGGTGCAGCCCGAGCCCGTAGTCGATCGTCTTCCCTTCCTGGGAGACGACCGGCACGGTGCGCTGCATCTGCGCCAGCGAGGAGGAGCTGACGATCTCGCCGGCCAGCAGCAGGCCGAAGAAGCGGTTGAGGTCCGCGACGGTCGATATCAGCGCGGCGGCCGGTCCCACCCATGACATGTCGTAGACGCTGTAGTCGCGCGGCGGGTCGATCATGCCGAACCATGCCTCGTAGAGCCGCGAGTGCGGCCCGTGGATGTGTGGTCCGGTGGGGAGTTCGGTGTCCTGAAGCCCGGCACGCTCGATGACGTTCCGGGTGATGCAGTCCTCGGCGGTGGTTCCGGTCACCTGTGCCAGGAGTTCACCGAGGAGCAGGTAGTTGGTGTTGGAGTAGACGCCCGGAGTGCCGCCCGGGGCGCCGACGGGAGGTGCGGTGACGCCCATCTCGATCAGTTCGGTGGGGTGGAACCGCGTGAACCGGTGGTCGTCCAGGCTCTGGGGCCCGGTTTCCGCGAGGTCGGGAAACGCCTTGAGCGAGTGGTAGGCGAAGGGGAGGTACTCGGCGAGGCCGCTGGTGTGGTTGATCAGCATGCGGACGGTGATCGCGTCGCCGCGTTCACCGGGGACCAGTCCGGGAAGATACCGGCTGATCGGTGTGTCGAGGCCGATCTGGCCGCTGTCGACCTGCTGCAGAACCGCGGCGGCTGTGAAGGTCTTGGTGATGCTGCCGACGCGGTGCCGCATATCGGCGGTGACGGGGCGACCGGTGTCGACGTCGGCGACCCCGGCCGCGCCGCGCCAGACCTGGTCGCCGTCGCGCACCTCGGCGAACACGCCCGGCACTCCGGCCCGGTGGACGTTCTCAAGAGCGGCGTTCAACTCGGCGCAGTCCAGTGGGTTGGTCACAGCATGCGTCCTTTCGTCTTCCCGGGAGTGAGCCCCGCGTGGGACGCCCGGCCGGGTGCGGGGGCGTGTCGCCCGGCCCGGGTGCAGGGCACGAACGACACGCCGACCGCCTGGTCCCGGCTCTGGGCGCGCTCATGTCCTCATTATGCACGCGGTGCGTGCAACACCAAGTGCTCAGCCGAGTGCATGGGCTAGGCTGAGAGCAGTCGAGAGGAGCGGAATGGCAGGCGAGACGGCAGGCCGAAGGCGATGGTCGACCGACGAGATCCTGGACGCGGCGGCACAGCTGCTGCGCTCGAGCGACGCCGAGTCGTTCAGCGTGCGCAAGCTCGCCGCGACCCTCGGGACCGACTCCTCGAGCCTCTACCGGCACTTCCGCAGCAAGACAGAGCTTCTCCGGGCCGTCGCCGACCGGATCCTCGTGTCCGCCATGGACGGCTACAGCCCCGAGGGCGACTGGAAGCAGCGCATCACCGCCCTGGCGCTGCGCGTGAGAGAGGCGTTCGGGCAGCAGCCCCAACTCGCGGCGGTCTGGGGGCGCTACGTGTCGAGCGGCACCGGTTCCCGGCTGGTCATGGAGGAGGTGCTGCAGGCCCTTCGAGCCTCAGGACTGCCCGACGAGGAGATCCCGGTGCGCTACCACCGGCTCGCGGTGCTCCTCGCCGCATTGATCGCCTCCGAAGCGGGGGTCAGCACCCTCACCCCCGAGGAACACGAACAGGGCATGGAGCTGTTCCGCGTCGCGGTACTGGGCGCGGACCCCGAACGCTTCCCGGCCCTGGCCCACTTCGCCCGTGACGTCCGCCCCCTCGGCGCGGACCGCCGCGCCGCCTTCGAAGAACTCCTCGCCGCCCACCTCGCTCACATCGAGACCGCGATCGGCCCGAGCTAGGAACGGCGACTCGACTCACGGACACGTCTCCCCAGAAGGCCCCCGGTTGGGCTCACCGGGAAGGGAGTCCGCTGTGCTCCGGGGGTACGCGAACCGCAGGCGGGGAGCCGGCGGCAGCGGCGGGGACGCTCCGGTCTCCGGCGCGGCGCCCTCCCGTGCGGCGTCCCCCGGAACGGCGCTCTCCGGAACGGCGTTCTCCGGGACGGCGCGGAACGCCTCGATCAGGTAGGCGGCGAAGCGGCGGGAGGCCGCGAGCCGGGCAGCACGCGGCACGTCCTGGACGCCCCGATGGGCCATGAGCATCAGGAGCAGGTCGTCCACGACGAAGCCAGGGCGCAACCGGCCGGCCTTCTGGGCGCGGTGGGCCAGCTCGGCGACCGCGCGCACAGCCCGCTCCCGGTCGGCGTAGAAGTCCATGGCCTCGGGAAAGGCCGTCATGAAGGCGTCGGCGAACCCCCGGCTGTGCGCGTGGAGTTCGCAGATCTGCTCGACCAGGTGGCGGAATCCCCTCCACGGGTCGGAGTCCGCGAGGGCGTCGCGGACGATGGTGTGGCAGGTCCGCCGCTGCTCGGCGAAGGTCTCCGTGATGAGGGCCCGCTTGGTCGGGAAGTGCCGGTAGAGCGTGGCGGGGCCGACCCCGGCGTGCCGGGCGACCTCTCGCATGGGCGCAACCAGTCCCTCCTCGGCGAACACCGCACGGGCCGCGTCGAGGATGCGGGCCCGGTTGTCGCGGGCGTCGGAGCGCACGAGGTGAGGCAAACGGCCGGTCATCACCTCTCACTTTAGCCAACCGGACGGGGGCGTCCGCTACGGTCCGATGACGGAGCCGCCGCCATGGCCCACCCCACAGCTGGTGAGGTCACAGCCGTCTGAGCCCGGCTCGCCCAGTGCCGCTGCGCCGCACACGGCCGTTGCGGCAGTGCCCCGTCCACCCGCCGACCGAACCCGAGGAGCCGAGATGAAAGCCGTCGTGATCAGGAAGTTCGGAAGCCCCGAAGGACTGGAGGTGATCGACTTGCCCGCGCCCGTACCCGCCCCGGGACAGGTCCTGATCGCAACGGAGGCCATTGGCGTAGGCGGCGTGGACGCCGTGATCCGCCGGCGAACGCTCGCCCACGGCTTCCAGGAGGGCCATCTCCTCGGCAGCGAGGTCGCCGGAAGCGTCACCGCGGTGGGAGAGGGCGTGGATGCCTCGTGGACGGGACGGCGGGTGTGGGCGTTCACCGGCCTCTCAGGTGGGTATGCCGAGCAGGCTGTCGCCGCTGTCGAGGACATCCTTCCGCTGCCCGACGACCTGACCTGCGCCGACGCCGTGACTCTCGGCGGCTCCGGCGTAGCCGCCCACTTCGCCCTGGACCGCGCCGGTCTCACACCTGGTACAACGCTGCTGGTACGCGGAGCGGCGGGCAGCATCGGAATCACGGCGGTCCAACTGGCAGCCAGAAGCGGCGCTGACGCGGTGGCGGTCACCACCTCCTCGGCCGAGCGCGGCGCCCGGCTGAGGGACCTGGGCGCGACCCACGTCCTCGACCGCTCCGGCCAGGGCGGCGGCCCCGACGCACCGTCGGGCTTCGACGCAGTGATCGATATCGTGGGAGGTCCCCAGCTCCCCCTTTTCCTGGACAGGTTGAACCCCAACGGACGGTATGTGGCCGTCGGCATCGTCGGCGGGCAGCCACCAGCGGACTTCGGTATGCGGCTGATGGAGAACTTCCGCCGCTCCCTGTCGTTGGCCACTTTCAGCTCCGACGCCGTGCCCGGTCCCGACAGGCAGGCCGTCCGGTCGTCCCAGTTCAGCGATGCCGCGCGGGGGAAGCTGCGCACAGTAGTGCACGAGGTGCTGCCGCTGGACCAGGCGGTGCCGGCCCACCGGAAGATGGACGCGGGCGAGGTCTTCGGCAGGATTGTGATGACTCCCTAGCCAGCGAAAGCTGACTCCCCAGCGGAAGAGCGCCGTCTCGGTGACATAGGCGCCGTTCGCCCAGCAGATCGCTGCCGACGTGGCCACATGGCTGCCTGGGTACGCCGAGCAGATCGACAGCGGCTCCTTCCCTGCCGAGGTGTCGGCCCTGGAGACCGACGCACGCGCCATGGCGCACTTGATCGAGGAGAGCGAAGCGGTGGGCGTCAACGCCGAACTGCCGAGACTGCTCAAGGCGATGGCTGACCGCTCCATCGCCGCCGGACATGGTGGTGAGCAGTACCCCGTGCTGATCGAGGAGTTCAGCAAACCCCGCAACGGGTGACCAGTAGGCGCTCGCCGAGCCGGGCGAGGTCGGTCGCCATGTGGGAGCGGGCGGCGGCGGTGGCTGCCCTCCTTCCCCCGAGTGACGGAACGTCGTCCAGGCTCCGCCGTTCGATGCAATGCGCGCCGCTCTCTCCCCGGGCCTCCGGCTCCCCAACGCATTTGCGACGCAGCAGTGTTGGGAGTGGGGCAGGGGACAGAGGCGCCGACCTCGCCGCCGTGCGCGCCGAGGCACCGCCGTAGGGTGTCGATCAACGAGATCGTTGGCCCCGGCGGACCACCGGGGCGGATTGTGTGGGGCACTGATGGCGGAAATCGGGGACGGGCAGCGGCCACTCAGCACGGGTACGGCGCACTCGGCGCGCGTCTACGACTACATCCTGGGCGGCAAGAACCACTACGAGGCCGATGTCGCGGCCGGTGAAGCGATGGTCGAGGTCTGGCCGGCCCTGCCCGTGCACATGAGAGCCAACCGGGCGTTCATGCTGCGAGCGAGCCGCCACCTCGCGCGCGACTGCGGCATCCGGCAGTTCCTCGACATCGGCACCGGCCTGCCCACCTCCCCCAATCTGCACGAGGTGGTCCAGGAGGCCGAGCCGACCGCCCGCGTCGTCTACGTCGACAACGACCCGATCGTGCTGAACTACGCGCAGGCGCTGCTCACCAGCAGCCCGCAGGGCCGTACCACCTATGTCCACGCGGACATGCGGGACCCGGACGCGATCCTCGGCTCTCCCGAGTTCCGCGCCACCTTGGAGCTGGACGAGCCGATCGCACTCCTGGTCATCGGGATGCTGCACTTCATCCACCCTGCCGACGACGACCACGGGCTGCTGCGCAGGCTGCTGGATCCGCTGCCGGCCGGCAGCTACCTTGCCGCGACCATCGGCACCGCGGACTTCGCGCCGCAGGAGGTGGGCCGCGTCGCCGAGCAGTACGCGGCGGAAGGGATGCCGATGGTGCTGCGGACCCACCAGGAGGCGTCCGCGTTCTTCACCGGCCTGGAGCTGGTGGACCCAGGCGTGGTGCAGGTCCACAAGTGGCGCCCCGACCCGGACGACGAGCCGGTACGGGACGAGGACATCGCCATGTACGGTGCCCTGGCCCGCAAACCCGACTGAGTCCGACCCGACCAGGACAAAGCCTCAAGACCCGTGCCCGGTCCCGGTGCGGTCATCGGGGGATGATGCAGCACAATGCCCTGCATGATCGAAGGCATCCACACGGAGAACGCCCCGTTCGTGCGCTTCCCCGACGGCACCGAGCCACCGCTGTCCCAGGCCATCAGAGTCGGCGACCTGGTCTTCACCTCCGGCCAGGGGCCCCTCGACCCCGCCACGCACGCGATACCGGACGACTTCGCCGCCCAGGTGCGGCAGGTACTGCACAACCTCGTCGCCGTCTTCACCGCCGCGGGCAGTCGGAAAGACCTGGTCGTCAAGTGCACCTGTTACCTCGACGACAGGCAGAACTTCACAACCTTCAACGAGGTCTACCGCGACTTCTTCGCCGACTGTCCGCTGCTGCCGGCCCGGACAACGGTCATCACACAACTCGTACGGGAAGGCGTGCGCGTCGAGATCGACGGTGTCGCCGCCCTCCCCACAGCAGGGCAGTAGACGAGCCCAGCGGGCCCGGGCCACCGCCCGGGCCCCGGTCCGGGCGGTGGCCGGTGCCGGGCGCAGCCTCAGCGGCGGGCGTGGACGGTCTTCAGACGTCCGAATGCCATGGTCCCGGAGATCCGGACCTCGGCCCGCCGGACCGGGATGGCCGCCGGGCCTCGTAGCGCAGGTCCCTCCACCCGGTGCGCAGACCCCCGACGTGGACGACCGCGTCCCGAGGCACCGTGATTCTGGCCCCCCGGTTCCCATCCCCAGCCCGATGTCGACAACTTGATGCTCGATGATCGCCCAGGACAGGTCCAGGCGCACCCTCCCGTACGCGGACCCGACCTTGAGGTTCCTGGGGACCCGCCGTGCCGCGACGGATCTTCCGGGTCGGCCGGAGTCGGGGCTCCGCAGCCGGGGGTGGAGAATGCGCTCGAACGACGGCGTACAGGCGGAGGCACAACACGATGACGAGCGGGCACACTGCGGCTCTCGACGATCCGGTGAGCGAGTCGCTGCGCGGCCACCACGCCGGCCTCGGGCGCCGACTCGGCCGAGCCGCCACCTATCTGTCGGAAGTCGCGACCTTCTCGTCGGTACCCGCCGACGCGGAAGCCGCGGACTGGGCCGACCTCGCGCGGCTCCTCGGCCGCGACGCGTTCGCCGACATGTTCAGCTGCCCGGCGCCACCCCCTCCCAACTGGGAGCCGGTTTTCGTCCTCGACGGCCGACAGCTGATCTGGTCGGGCGGCAGCCGCCCCGACCAGGCCCGAGCCGGGACCGGTGCCGACGTGGTCGAGCTGGGGGCCGACGATGTGCGGCAGATGCTCGACCTGGTCGCGGAGACCCGACCGGGGCCCTTCTGGGCGCGCACCCATGAACTCGGCACCTACCTCGGTATCCGCGTCGGCGGCAGGCTGGTGGCCATGGCGGGCGAGCGGCTACGGCCCCCGGGATGGACCGAGATCAGCGCCGTCTGCACAGCTCCCCAGGCACGCGGGCAGGGCCACGCCGCCCGCCTGGTCGGCGCCTTCGTCACACGCATACTGGCGCGGAACGAACGCCCCTTCATGCACGTGGCCGAGACGAACAGCGCCGCCATCGCGCTCTACGAACGGCTCGGCTTCGTGACCCGCAAGCGCGTGACGTTCCGCGGCTTCCGCACCCCGTAACCGTACGTCCAGCCCAGGCCAAGGGTCCGAAGGCTAGGCTTCGGACATGCTCAGCCAGCACGGGTCGGCGCGTCCCACCGATGACCAGTTGTCGGTCATCGACAGCCTGTGCGCCCTGCCGTTCCCCGAGCAGGAGGGAAAGCCTGGAAGGGACGGCAGGTGGAGCGGGCCCGGATACCACCTGGTCGTACTCCGGGAGAGCCAGGACTTCTGGGATGACCGCAGCGAAGAGGTCGTCGAGGCAGCCGAACGTGAGCTGGAAGCGGATCTCGCCGTACTGGCCGCCACATTGACCGACCGCTGGGGCAGCCCCCAGACGGTCGCTCTGTGGCCGTATCTCGGGTTCGACACCGACGACACCTACGACACCGACGACCCCGGCCCCGGCTCCGTGGCCCCCGAGCCGTTCCTCTTCCTGTCCGGCGTCGCAGGCGACATGCACCTGTGGCGGTTGCCCGACTCCGGTCGTTGGCTCGCCTTGACGATCGGGCAGGCCGACCCGGAATGGCCCTTCCAACTGCTCGCCGCCGTGGGTGAGACGTCGGCCCTCCGGCCCTGACAAGCGGGAGGCGCGGCACGCGGGGGTGACCGTCGCCTCGCCATGTGTCCGAGCCGGGGGCCCGCGGAAGAACGGCCGTCAGCCGGCTGCGTCGAGAACCTCGCGCAGCTTGCGCGCGAAGGCTTCCGGCTGTCCGGGATAGCCGAACTCGCCGTCGAGGAAGCCGCCATGGTGGCTGGGGAACACCGTCGGTGGCTGACCGAGCAGTTCGGCGGTGGCCGTCGCGGTGCGTCCGGTCACCGTCTTCATCGATTCCTCGCCCACCGCGATCACGATCCGCGTCGGCGCTGCGGCCAGCGCGTCCACCTCGGGCCGGTAGCTGCTGACCGCCCAGGACCGCTCGGAGAGCAGCGGATCGTCACGGGAGCCGTCGTCCTCGGTCGGCATCCCGAACGCGGCGGGATCCGGTGCGGGCTGGTCGAAGTAGTCGGCGGTGAACTCGCCCTGCCACGACGTCATCGCGAGGAAAGCTGCCATTCCGGCGCCGAAGCCCTTCGCCTCGTACGCGTCGCGGATGTCGGCACGGGCGCGCTCCGCGGCCTGGGCGTCGGGGAGCACCGAGAAGAGCGGCGGCTCGTGCGCCACCAGGGTGGTCACGTCATCGGGGTACGCCGCCACGAGGGCGAGCGCGGTCACCGCACCGCCGCTGCTGGCGAACAACTCGACAGGGCCGGTGCCGAGCGCCTCGATGACGGCGTGCACGTCGGCAGCCTGCACCTCGGGGTCGTGGTCGGTCCGGCCGTCCTTGCGGGTGCTGCGGCCCAGGCCGCGCGGGTCGTAGGTGACCACGGTGCGGTCGGTGAAGTGCGTCGCCAGCGCTCTGAAGCCGCTGGCGTCCATGGGCTGGCCGATCATGAGCAGTGGCGGGCGTCCGTCGGTGGTCGGCAGCGGGCCGCGGACGTCATGGACGAGGTCGGCAGCGGGGGTCTTGAGCGTTTGCGTAGCCATAACCGTCATAATCGTGCAGACCGGTCCGACGCCGAGAACTCATCGGCCACGCCCACAGCTCTTCGATGTTTTCGTCAGCCCGGCCGGCATCCTAGGCCGGCCGGACCTCGAAGGACAGACAGCTCAGGCCCGGCCTGTTGCGTGGCCGACGCGCATGGCCCAGGCGAGGCAGCCCAGCGCGGCCGTAGTGACCAGCGTACGTATCACGTTCCACCGGACCCAGGCCGCCTCGAAATCGTCGCGGACAGCGGCGAGGTCACGGATCGCGCCGGGCTTCCCCGCGGCGGCCAACTTGTCGTTGAGCGGCACGTTGAGGCCCATGGTGATGGCCAGCGAGACCGCGTAGAGCACCACGCCCGCGATGATCCACGGCAGCGCCGGCCGGCCCTCACCACGCCAGTGCAGGGCCGCCGCGATCCCGCCGAGAACCAGAGCTCCGCCGAACGCGAGCCCGAACCAGCCATTCAGGATCGCTACGTTGATGCGCTGCATCGCCTCCACGAAGGTGCGGTTGTCCGAGCGGCCGAGACCGGGCATCACGGCGACCGAGAAGGCGAAGTAGAGACCCGCCATCAGGCCGGTCGTGAGCGTGGTCGCGAGCAGTACGAGGCCGCGGAGGTCACCGTTCATGGCATGTCCCTGTGGTCGGTTGTGGGAGCGGACTGTGCAGGGGATTGGGGTCGGCTGGTGTGTGACCACCAGTACAGCCGCGCCTGCCTGACCTCGGCCATCGCTCAGAAGCTCACAGCCATGCGCGCTCGTCCAACCCGCTCCCCCGTAGGCGACCGCGACTACGGCGCCCAGGCGGGAGGGGTGATCAGAACGCGTCGACGTATACGTACACCCGGTCGAAACGGAGGGCGGCAAGGTCGGCCCGGGGTATCACCCAGTGGAAGAGGGCCGACTCCAGTTCCTCGCAGTCGTCCCCGCCGCGCCAGGTGGCCAGCAGTGTCCAGTCGTCTCCTTCCTCTCCATCCGCTCCTTCCGCGACGGACAGCGGCTCCTCTTCCCGGGCCACCTCGACCGGGTCCCAGTTGAAGGCATTCGGGTGTCCGCCGAGCTGAAAGCGCCAGTGCGGGCGCCAGCCGACCACGTGCGACCAGGCGGACTCCAGCTCGGCCTCCCGCTGCGACTCCTCGTCGTCGTCCTCCTCCGGGGTGGGCCATGACCACTGGTGGAAGCAGAGGTCCAGCCGCGCCCGGTGGTACGTCACCGGGCCCGTGTCCGGATCGACCGGCCGCTCGGACGACGGTGTCCCGGCCGGTATGTACCGCACCGCGTCGGCGGTCACATGCCCGCTGCCCGGATCGGGGTCGGCGAAGAACAGCAGCCGGCCCTCGGCCGGCAGCGGCAGGTCCGTCGCCCCAGGGGGAAGGGACGCACAGTCGACGGCCGCGACGAAGGCGGTTGTCGGCGTGGGGGCGCCCTCCGGCAGGGGCGGGTTCCCACCGGTCACTGCCGCTACCGGGCCGGGGCCGTCCTCGGCAAGGTAGACCGCCGGGCGGGCGATGCGGATATACGCCTCCACCTCGGCCGCCGGAATCCCCCGCGCGGCGGCCTCAGTACGGAAGCGGGCGGCCCTGGCCGCGGGGGTCTCGTCAAAGGTTGTCGTATCGGTCATGGGAAGACTCTAAGCACGCTTGTCGAGCGCATGTGCAACCGCGCTGGCGAGACTCAGGGGTTCCTCGGCACTTTCGCAGGTGTTGGCGCCACAGGGCCGTCCATAGGCTCCCAGCATCAGCGAACACCCCATGTGATGCGGACATATCTCTTCGGCTGTGTGCTGTTCGACCAGCGGGACGTTCGCTATGACCGCGAGTTGGTATTCGTCGCGGCAGCCTTGCACGACCTCGGGTTGGTCGAGGCGTATCGGAGTCCGATTGAGCGCTTCGAAGTGGACGGCGCCGACGCCGCCCAGCGCTTCCTGCGGAAGCAGCGAATGTCGGATGACCGGGTGGCGGTCGTCTGGGACGCGATCGCCCTGCACACCAATGCCGGGATCGCCAACCGGAAGAGGCCGGAGGTCGCCATGGTCTCCGTCGGCTCCGGACTCGACTTCACGGGGAACGAGTTGCGGAGGATCCTCTCCGACACTCTCGGGGAAATACTCACCGCCTTCCCCCGGGAAGGGTTCAAGCAAGACGCGCTCGCCAAGATGCTGTCGCTGTGCCGCGACAAGCCCATCTCGGTGCAGATGCACCCCTTCGCCGAGGTCGGCCGCCGTCACATCCCCGACTTCTCGGTGCCCACCGTGGAAGACCTGCTGCTCGCCGCCCCCTTCGAGGAGTGACGGCCCAGAGAAGACGCCCCCTCAGGGGAGAGGGGGGCAGCGCCATCTGTCATGCTCAGCTCCTCTGGAGCCGTTGCGGTCAGTAGACGATGCTCGGTGCGGTCTGCGGCGAGCCATGGACCTTGTGGGCGAGTGCACCACTTTCGGTCAGCTACCTGGCCGTGCAAGTAGGGCAGTGCCCACATAGCAAGACAGTTGCTTCCTACCAGGGCATCGCCGAGGAGCTGCCTGGTCACTGTGGCAGGGCGGCTGAGAGAAGTGGGGCCAGCGGGAGCGCTGTCCACTGGCGAGCCACCAGACCAAGAGCAACTGCGGCTGACGGCATCCCCTTGACAGCGCTGCAGCGGATCGACCTGCTCAAGCCGGGGCTTCGACTCGCAGCACGAACGGGTCTTCGCCTCAGGCCGGGCGCACCCCCCGTGGGCGCGGGGTCGTGCCCCGGCACCGCGTCGGCTGCCGACCCGGGCCGCCGCGTTGCGTACCTCTGGTCGACGGGTCGGCTGTTCACCCGTTCGGACCAACACTCAGGGACTTCTCCGGGGCAGTTCCGGAGGCAGGCCTTTCCGTGCCGTGACACGCGCCAGACGGGTTCGTTGAAGCAATTGCTGTCGGTGGTGCTGTGGCTTGTGCCGGCGCGTCACCGTGGCATCCCGTGTCCGGAACCCAGCGATTGTTGCGATGGCCTTGACCGTGAGCCCACCCGTCCATGCCCCGATGTCGCACAGCGCTCGCTCGAGAACTCTGCTGCGGCCCCGCTCGGTCGTCCCGGGCCGCCAACGCTGGGAAGTGGATCCTGTCCGCGGCCGGCCCAACCTTGCGCGGCTGATCGAGGCGTCGCTCATCCAGGCCCCCGGCATCGAGGAGGTACGCGCCAGTCCGGTCACCGGGCGGGTGCTCCTGCGGCACGACCGTACGCTCAGCCCGCGGGAGGCCGCCCGGTTGCTGGGCAGGGCAGTCGACCGGGCACGGACCGCCTTGCTCAAGTCCGTGCCGACTGCGCGCGGCCGCGACTCGACCGCGCAGCCCGCCGGGAGTGGTCGCGAACGGGCGGAACCACCACAGGACACCGGTTTTCACAGCGGTCTCCATGGCGGTCGCGCAGCGGGGCTTCACAGCCAGAAGGAGGGCGCGACCACCAGGAGTTGGCTTCCGGTGGTCCTCGGACTCGGTGGTGCGACTGCGGCGGCCGTCGGCGGAGGTTCATTCCTTCTCGGGATCTTCAGCAGCCCCCTCGTCGCTCTCGGAGTAGCGGCCGCGGCCACGACAGTCGTCGTCCGGCGGACGAGCCGCAGATCCGCAGCGCTGATACAGCGGCAGTCGGACGGTGCCGCTCCGCAGCAGTCGGACGGAGCCGTTCCGCGTCGTCATGCCCTGTGGCGCCTCATGGGCCCGCACAAGCGCCAGTTCGGCGTGGCAGCACTGCTGTCGGGGCTCTCACAGCTGGCGGAGATGGCGTTGTTCGCGCTGACCCCGTCCGCCGTGCTGGTGCTCGCCAAGGGCGGCAGTGCCACCCTGGCCGGACTGGGCGTGCCCAGCCTCGCCGGTCAGTTGTCGATGCTCGCGGGAGCCGCCGGGCTGGCCTGCCTTGCCATGTCGGCCGCGGGCTACGGTGCCGGCGTCGCCTGGCGCCGACTGGGACATGACGTCGAAGCCGACTGGCGAACCCGCGCCTACGCGCACGTCCAGCAGGCTGCGCCGGCCGACCTGGAGAGCGAGCGCGTCAGCCGGGTCAACACTGTCCTGTCGGAGGACATCAGCCAGTTCGGCGTCTTCATCGGCTCGCATATGCACGACGTCGTCCAGATGGTGGCAAGCCTGGGACTGCTCGTCCCCATGTTCGTGTTCGTCGCGCCACAGCTCGCCTGGTTCGCCTTCCTGCCTGTGCCGTTCATCGCCTGGCTGACTTTCCGCCTTCACGAGCGCGCGGTCACCAGTCACGCCCACTCCGAGGCTCAGCGTGCGCAGTTGAGCAGCCGGATGACCGAGAACCTGCACGCCCATACGACCATCAAGTCCGCGGTCACCGAGAAGCACGAGCTGTCCCGCATCGGCGAGCTGAACCAGGAGTGCAGCGTGGCTGACCGCGCCACGGCACGCAGCGCCGCACTGCTGCGCAACCTCCTGCGTCTGGTCGGTGGCTCGGCCCTGGTCGGCACGGTGTTGCTGGGCGGCAGGGCCGTACTGCGGGGCAAGCTGTCGCTCGCGGCGTTCGGCCCGATGGTCGAGATGCCGGGTATCGCCCTGTCGCGGATCTCCAGGATGGGCAGTGCCTCCGACCAGTACCAGCGCACTCTCACCGCACTGGACCGGGTGGAGCATCTGCACGGCCTCCCTGTCGAGCCCGTCTCCGAAGGGCGCGACCTCCCCCTCCAGCAGGTGAAGGGAGAAGTCGAATTGCGGAAGGTGACCTTCTCCTACCCCGGACGGGCCCCGGCCCTCCACGACACGTCACTGCTCATTTCCCCCGGTCGGACCACCGCCATCGTGGGCACCACCGGCGCGGGCAAGACCACCGTCGCCAAGCTGCTGCTGCGCTTCCGCCACCCCGACCGGGGGCAGGTGCTGCTCGACGGCGCCGATGTGCGCACCCTCGCCCTGCCCGACCTGCGCCGCGCCATCGGATACGTCGCTCAGGAGCCGTTCCTGTTCGACGCATCGGTCGCGGACAACATCCGCTACGGCGCCTTCCACACCACTGACGACCAGCTCCTCAGCGCCGCGCGCACCGCCGGAGCCGACGCATTCATCCAGTCCCTGCCGGACGGCTACGGCACCATGATCGGGGAACGGGGTGCCGCGCTGTCGGGCGGCCAGAAGCAGCGCATCGCGCTGGCCCGCACCATCCTGCGCGATCCACCGGTCGTCATCCTCGACGAGGCGACGTCCGCGGTCGACAACGAGACCGAGGCCGTCATTCAGCAGGCACTGCATGTGTTCGGGACGGGCCGTACGATGGTCGTCATCGCCCACCGGCTGTCCACCGTCCAAAGCGCCGACCGGATCTACGTCATGGGCTCGGGCGGCCGGGTGATCGAACAAGGCGCGCATCGGGAGCTCGTGGCACGCGGCGGTACCTACGCCAACCTCTGGAAGCTCCAGACGGGCCAAGCGGCGCTTGCCTGACGGCTCCGTTGCACCGGTTGCAGGCTCCATGGCTCCCATGGCTCCATCCTCGGCGGACGATGGAGCCATGGGAGCCAGAGGGGCCCCGAGTGGTCCGGAACTGCGTTGAGTGAGAGGCGTGACGTCCTTGGCCTCGCTCCCGGGCCGGGCCGCGTTTCCGGAGGAGCCCGCGCGGCCGAGAGCGAGAGTGACCGTGCACTTCATATCTTCAGCGGGCTTGAAATCGATTCACCCGGCAGGAGCAGCAGCCCGTCCCCCGGCCCTCTGCAACGACCGATGAGTTCTGCCGCGCCGCGCCGTCTACACCTTGAGAACGCCCCCTCTTTCGCGCCCGCGCGGGAGGGGACGGAAGACTAAGAGGAGATGACAAGGAGCGTGCACGCAGTGGACCAGGAGAAAGTGACCGTCACCCTGACCGCAGCTGCGCCCGCCGCGAGGCTGTTCGCGGTGCTGGCGGACCCGACGACCCATGCCGCGATCGATGGCACCGGCTGGGTCCAGGAAGCTGTCGACCGTGCACCGCTGACCGAGGTGGGGCAGGTCTTCCGGGTCGGCATGTACCACGCCAACCATCCGGACGGTGCCTACCAGGTGGCCAACAAGGTCCAGGTGCTCGACCCGCCGTACGCCATCGGCTGGCTGCCTGGGCAGGAGAAGGAGGACGGTCACCTGGAGTTCGGCGGCTGGACGTGGCGTTACGACCTCGCGTCGCTCGCTCCGTCCGAGACCGAGGTGACGCTCACCTACGACTGGTCGGCGGTGCCGCAGTTCATCCGGGAGTACATCCAGTTCCCGCCGTTCGGCCCCGAGCATCTCACCAACTCGCTGCACCACCTGGCCGAGCTTGACTCCAGACCGTGACGCCACCGGTCCGTCGATCCTCAGCCTCCGAGTCCTCGGATGCGGACGACAACGGCCGGGCCGACCGCCGCTGCCGACGAGGACGGTGTGCTCGCGCTGCCCATGCGGCTTTGCTCGCCCGCGCATGCCGACGCCGGTAGGAGCTCCGCCGCCTTGTCCATTCGGCAGGCTCCGCCGCCTTGCCCATTTCGAGGGAGCGTCCGCGCCAAGCGGGTGCCGTGCTCCCGTCGGGAACGACTACCGACGAGCGGTGAGACCGGCGAGGATGAGGTCGATCCCGGCGAGGAACTCCGCGCGGTCATCATGTTCGCGCAGTTGGTCGGTGACGCTGCGGGTGAACGCGTACTCGTCGGGGTCGAGCTCTGCCCATGCGGTCGCCACGGCGTCGAGGAACTCGGTCCGGTCCGTGTTCGGCTGCACTGTCCGGGCGTTGACGGCGTTGGCGGCGTTCTGACCGGCCACTCCGAGGATGTAGTTCAGCAGCGCGGACGCCGCGGTGAACTGGGCGGCTGCGGGAACATCGAGCGCCTGGACCTGGCGTCCGATGCGTTCGAAGACCCGCAGCATCGTCGACCGCCCGGGCGAGCGGGCCAGGTACGCGCCGATCCATGGATGGGCGTCGAGCGCGTCGAACACGCCCAGCGCGAGTGCGCGGATTGCTTCCTGCGGCGTCGCGTCGGTGTCGTCGTCGGTGAGGGTGGTGGTGACGACAGCGTCGGTGGCGGCGCCGAGGAGTTCGGCCTTGCCCGAGAGGTGCCAGTAGATCGCCCCGGGGCCGGTCGCGAGGCGCTCGGCCAGTGCGCGGAAGGTGAGGCCGCCCTCGCCCACCGTGTCGAGCAGTTCCACGGCGGCACTGACGATGCGCTCCCGGGAGAGCGGTTCCTGCCGTCGTTCCGGACGATGCGCCCTGCTTGCCATGCCCTCATCCTAGCCGCCTTGGAACACCGTTCCAGCTTGACAAGCACTGGAACACCGTTCCACCCTGAGAGCCCTGGAACGGTGTTCCAGGAATGACCTGCCGGGTGTCCGCCCAGCGGTCCGCGATCAGGAAGGAAGCACCATGACCCCACCGGTCACGATCATCGGCGCCGGACTGGGAGGACTGACGCTCGCCCGCGTCCTCCACGTACACGGCATCCCGGCGACGGTCCACGAAGCGGAGACGTCACCGGCGGCTCGTACCCAGGGCGGCTTGCTCGACATCCACGAGTACAACGGGCAGCTCGCGCTCAAGGCAGCCGGGCTGTTCGAGGAGTTCCTCGGCATCATCCACAAGGGCGCCGAGGCGTCGCGGGTGCTGGACAAGAACGGAAAGGTCCTGCTGGACGAGCCCGACGACGGTACCGGCGGGCGGCCCGAGGTGCCCCGCGGCGCCCTCCGGCGGATTCTGCTCGACTCACTGCCCGCCGACACGGTCCAGTGGGGGCGCAAGGTCACCGCGGCCCGGACCCTTGGCGGCGGCCGGCACGAGGTGACGTTCGCTGACGGGACGACCACGATGACCAGCCTGCTGGTCGGCGCGGACGGGGCATGGTCGCGGATCCGTCCGCTGCTGTCCGACGCCGAACCCGAGTACGTCGGCACGGCCTTGATCGAGACCTACCTGTTCGACGCCGACACCCGCCACCCGGCCGGCGCCCGGGCCGTCGGCGACGGCTCGCTCTTCGCGCTCGCTCCCGGAAAGGGGATCTGCGCCCACCGCGAGCCGGACGGCGTCCTGCACACCTACGCGACACTCAGCAAACCACAGGAGTGGTTGGACGCCATCGACTTCACCGACGCCGACGCGGCGACGGCCCGTGTCGCCGCGGAGTTCCACGACTGGGCCCCGGAACTCACCGCCCTGCTCACGGACGGCGAGACCGCCCCCGTCCCGCGCGCCGTCAACGCCCTGCCGATCGGACACCGCTGGGACCGCGTGCCAGGGGTGACGCTGCTCGGCGACGCCGCGCACCTGATGTGCCCCTCCGGCGAGGGGGCCAATCTCGCCATGTACGACGGCGCCGAACTCGGCAACGCCCTCGCCGCGCACCCGGACGACACCGAGGCAGCACTCGCCGCGTACGAGGAGGCCCTCTTCCCGCGCAGTGCCGCCGCTGCCGACCAGGCTTCCCGCGCACACAAGCTGTGCCTCGACGACAACGCCCCGCACAGCCTCGTCGACTTCTTCACCAACCACGGGCAGGCCGGATGACGACGGCCCCAACGACGAATGTCTGCTCAACCGCCCAACCGCCCAACCGCTCGACCAGCCGTACCGTCGCGGAGCGCGGCGTGGCGGAGAGCCGTCCGTGTCCCCTACCGAGGCGGTGCCGCAATCGGCGCGGTCACTGCCGGTCGCGGCGCGCCAGCAAGTGCGCGTCCAGGAAGCCCCGTTCGGAGGCCGGATCGTGGAGCAGTCGGGCGAACGGGACGAGCCCGGCTGCGGCCAGCAGCTCGGCGAACCGGTCCACGGGCCAGCTGTACGCGGGTGTCACCTTGTGGTCGAAGCGGACGGGCTCAGGTCCTTCGGTCGCGAAGAACGAGACCAGGAGCAGGCCCCCGGGCGCCAGAACACGCGCCTGTTCGGTGAGCAGCGCGGGCAACTCCTCAGGCGGGGTATGGATCATCGAGTAGTGGGCCAGCAGGCCGCCGAGCGTACGGTCCTCGACCGGCAGGGCCTCCATCCGCGCCTCGCTGAACCGCAGCGACGGATGGGCCCGCCGTGCGTGGGCGACCATGGCTGGGGAGAGGTCGAGTCCGAAGGCGTCCAGCCCCAGGTCGTGGAGCATGGCGGTCAGATGTCCGGGCCCGCAGCCGACGTCGGCTGCGCGCGGGTTGCCCGTCCCGCGCACCAGCTCGGCGAAGGTGCCGATCATGTTCCGCGAGAACGGCTGCGTCTCCAGCCGGTCGGCGAACATCGACGCGTACAGCTCGACGATCCCGTCGTAGGCCGCCCTGGTCTCCTCCTGGTACGCCACCACGGGGAGGAAGCTAGCACCCCTCACCGCGCTACGAGGAAGTGGCGTTCTCGCGGCAGGCTCGGTGGCCCCAACCCGAGGCGATCTTTGTGATCTCGGTGCCCGTCTCGTAGCGGGAGTCGCAGTGGCCGCAGCGCCCGGGAAACTTCGCCTTGATCACCGGGCCCCCTCCTCCCTTCGACGGGCGGCTCGTGCGGGCCTTGCGGGAGCGGGCCGGGTGCGGCTTGTCCTCGGTCGCGGGGCTCGGACGCGGAATGTCGGTGGCGCCGTGAGCGGTGCCGGCGGGAGCCTGCTCGGTGGCTGCCGTGCTGGCGGCCGCGTCGGCGATGGCGTTGAGCGGGTCACCGTCCACCTGGTGGGCCAGGACGTGCCGGAAGACCACCTCGCGGCCTTCGAGCAGGGTGTCGATACGGACCACGAGGTCCTTGTTGGCCACCGGCTTCTTGGACGCCGTCTGCCAGCCGTTGCGCTTCCAGCCCGCGATCCACTTGGTGACCGCGTTCATCGCGTACTGCGAGTCCATCCGGATCTCCAGCGGCACGGCCGGGTCGGTGGCCTCCAGCAGCTCGGCGAGCGCGGTCAGCTCGGCCACGTTGTTCGTCGTACGGCCGAGCGGGCCCGACTCCCAGCGCTGCGGGGTGCCCGCCGAGTCGGCGAGCACCCAGGCCCAGCCCGCCGGTCCCGGGTTCGACTTGGCGGCTCCGTCGCAGGCCGCAACCATGGTTTCTGGCATCCCTCGATCATGCCAGGTCCCGCGGATCCGCCACCCCGCCACCCCGCCGCCCGTTCGTCACCACGGCACCGGCGTTCCGTCCCAGGAGAAGAACCCGCCGGTCGGCCCGTCGTCCGGGAGCAGCGCCAGGCGTACAGCGCCCTGGGCGGCCTCCGCCGGGTCTCCGCCCGCTGCGGCCGACCGGGGGTTGAGGGCAGTGGCCCGCAGGCCGGGGGCGAGCGCGTTGACCTTGAAACCGTCCTCGGCCAGCGTTTGGGCGTACAGGACGGTGAGGGCGTTGAGAGCGGCCTTCGACGACCGGTACACGGCCGCACCGCCGCTGCCGGGGGTGAACTGGGGGTTCGGATTCGTGCTCCAGGTCAGTGATCCGGTCCCGCTGGACACATTGACGATCCGGGGGTGCGGGGAGCGGCACAGGGCCGGCAGGAAGGCGTTGGTGACCGCGGCGACCCCGAACACGTTGGTCTCATAGGTGCGGCGGAAGTCGTCCGTGGTGGATTCGGTCGGCGGGGCGAGCGAGGGCAAGACACCCGCATTGTTGATCAGTACGTCCAGGTGTTCGAGGTGTTGCGCGGCTGCGGCGATGCTGTCCTGGTCCGTCACATCGAGGACAAGTGCACGCGCGGCGCCGCCGATCTCTTGGACGGCCCGCCGCCCCCGCTCGGCATCCCGGGAGCCCACGTACACGCCGAAGCCCTCGGCCGCGAGCAGGCGGGCGATCTGCTTTCCGATGCCCTTGTTGGCACCTGTGACCAGTGCTGTGCGATCGTTCATGGCAGCCACCGTCCCCTGGCGGTGCCCGCCCTGCCAGGGACAACCTGTACCAGGCACCGGGAGGAGGATCATGGCGCGGCAGGAGCTCGCCCGTTTCCTGCGGGAGCGCCGCGCGGCTCTTCGTCCGCGCGAGCTCGGCCTTCCCACCGGCGCCCCGCGCCGGACGTCGGGCCTGCGCCGTGAGGAGGTGGCGGAGCTGGCCCATATGTCCGTCGACTACTACGTGCGGCTCGAACAGGCCCGCGGACCTCGCCCTTCGCCCCGCATCCTCGACGCGCTGGCCGGAGCCCTGCGGCTGACCGCGGCCGAGCGCAGCCATCTGTTCCGTCTGGCCGGAACGAGCGCTCCCCCGCCCGCCGGGGGTGCCGTACGGCGCGTGCGCCCGCACGTGGCCCAGATGCTGCGGCGCCTGCCGGAGACCGGCGCGATCGTCACCGACGCGGCCTACGGAGTCGTCGCCTGGAACCCGCTGGCCCGGGCCCTGCTGGGCGGTGACCTCGAGCGGAGGGCGGCGAACCCGGCCCGCCGCCGGTTCCTGGGCGAGGGGCGGTGGTCCGAGAGCTCGGACACCGAGGAGTTCGGGCACATCGTGGTGGCACGGCTGCGGCGGGCCGCCGACCGCTACCCGCACGATCGGCAGCTCGCAGCGCTGCTGGCCGAACTGCACGCCGGCAGCGAGGAGTTCCGTCAGCTCTGGGAGACTCGGCCGGTCCACGCCCCGGGCCATCGCACCAAGACCCTCGACCACCCGACGGCAGGCAGCCTGCGGCTCAACTGCGATGTCCTTCTCGTGCCCGAGGACGACCAGGAAGTCGTCCTGATCACGGCCGACCCCGGGTCGCCCTCGGCACGGTCCCTGCGCATGCTCGCCACGGCGGCCGAGCAGCCAGGGGCTCTCTAGCGGCCCTGCAGCGCCTTGACGTTGTCGCCGAACGTCCAGTTCTTCGAGCCGTCCCAGTTGAGGGACCAGGTCATCAGGCCCTTGAGCCGGCCGCCGTAGTGGTTCCACGCCTGGGCGACCTGCGACGGTGCCAGGTAGCCGCCGCCCGCGCCGGGCTGGGCCGGGAGGCCGGGAACCTGCTTGTCGTACGGCACGCGGATCGTGGTGCCCTGGACGACCAGGCCCTTGTCGAGGCAGTCGGTCTGGGCGGTGAAGCCCTGGACGGTGCCCGCGGAGTAGGAGTCGCCGCTGCAGCCGTACATGCTGCCGTTGTAGTACTGCATGTTCAGCCACCACAGGCGGCCGTTGTCGGCGTACTTCTTGATGATGGGGAGGTACGCGCCCCAGATCGAGCCGTAGACGACGCTGCCGCCCGTCACATAGGCCGTCTCGGGTGCCATCGTCAGGCCGAACCCTGACGGCATCTGGGCGAGGACGCCGTCGATGATGTGGACGAGGTTGGCCTGCGAGGTCGAGAGCTGGTTGATGTTGCCGCTGCCGACGAGGCCGGTCTCGATGTCGATGTCGATACCGTCGAAGTTGTACTTCTTCAGGATCGGCACGATGGTCTCGATGAACCGGTCGGCGACGGCGCGCGAGCTGAGGTCGATGCCGGCCGTCGCACCGCCGATGGACATCAGCAGGGTCTGGCCCTGGGCCTTGGCCTCGCACATCTCGGCCGGTGTCGCGACCTTGACGGTGGAGTCCATACCGTCCTCCCACAGCACCGTGCCGTCCGAACGGATCACGGGGAAGGCGGCGTTGAGGACGTTGTAACCGTGCGCGCGGATGCGGGAGTCGGTGATGGGGGTCCAGCCGAAGGGCGGGTGGACGCCGTTGGCGGCGCCGTCCCAGTTCTCCCAGTAGCCCTGGAGCACCTTGCCGGACGGCTTGCCCTTCACCGGGCAGGACTCGGTGGCCCGGGACGGCGGGGCCGCGGGGTGCCGGAGTTCCGCGGCGCGGGGGGCCGCTGCGGTGAGGAGCTGGACGACGCAGGCCAGTACCACGCCGATGCCGAGCAGATACCACGAGCGTCGTCTTCGAGCGGGCGTTCCGTGCATGCCGTGTTCCCTCCGCCTGTGTGTGGGGTCGCTGAGAGGGTTCTGCGGTCCAGACCTTTCGTCAATAGGTCTGGACCGGACGCGTGTCGCTGATCAGAGCGCCGCCGGTCCAGCGCCACCGGTTCAGCGCCGTCGGTTGTCCGTGCGCGGCGCCGGGCAGGAGTCGGCGTGCCCCCTCCGAAGGCGGGGGTGATGAAACATGCTCCTAGCCGTGGATCAAGGCGGCTGGGAGGCCGGTGAGGATCTGGTCCACGGTCTGGTCGGGGGTGTGCTGCGAGGTGTCCAGCCACAGCCCGCGGCGCGGCGTCTCGTCACGCAGGACCGCGTCGAGGCTGTCGACCGTCCAGGGAGCGCCGTAACCGCTCTTGCCCCGGCCCGCCTCGCGCCGGGCCACCGCGGCCGGGGCAGGGGCGAGGACCACCAAGTACAACGGTCTGGCCGTGACGGACCCAAGGTAGGCGTTCAGATGGTCACCCAGGATGACGTCCTGGACGACCACGGTCCATCCCGCCCGCGCGTACACGTCCGCCACCGCGGCGGAGGCCTGGTAGCGCAGCCGTAGCTGCGCCGTCGCTTCTTCGGTCGGCTCGGGCGTGATTTCCTCGCGACCGCACACGATCATCCGCCGGAAGCTGTCCCCGCGCAGGTGCACAGAGCGGTCGAGGCGTTCGGCCAACAGCTGGGCGACGGTGGACTTGCCGGACGCCATGACGCCCGTGATCACCACAACCGCGGATTTCAGCTCGTGCACTCCCCCCCCGCCGTAGTACCTGCGGGTCCCTCGCCTGACCCGGCACCGCCGACCTCTCGGACACCGCCGCGCCGGCCGACGTGGTGATCATACGTCGACGTTGCTGCCGCACACGTTGGTGACCGTATGGCGGCCGGTGAAGCGGTCGTATTTCTTCGAGGATCGCCGCGATGCCGAGCGCGGTTTCGAGCTCGGCGCTCACCGTGTACCCGAGGTCGGGGCTCGGCGGATATCGAGTATCTGCTCCGGTCCGGCGACACGGACGCCGTCCGGGACAGCCTCGCAGGCAAGGCTGTGACCAGCGTGGACACCACGGGAGGTGTCCGGGACAGCGGTTCCCCATTGTGAGGTGCGGCGTCCGCCAGGAGGCTCGGACCGCCAACTCCGCAGCGCGGCCTCCTCCTCAGGACGCCGCCGACAGAAAGCAAGGGGGTGTTGCGAATGGCACGGTCAGTCTGGCTGAGGAGAACGCTCCTGCCGTGTGCGGTCGCTGTGACGGCAGTGGTGATGCAGGCGTCTTCGGCGAGTGCCGGTACATGGAGCAACAAGATCAATGCCGGCTGGGGGCAGATGGAGGGTTACATCTCGCACGGCTCGTCCTCCAACACGGGCTGTTCGTACGCGAAGGTGAACAGCACGTACGCCTCAAGGCTGCATGACAACGACGCGGGCGACGGGCACGGGGTCGTCGGGTACCTCATGTACACCGACTGCGCGACCGGAAAGATCAAGCACAAGATCATCGGTGAGGCCCACTACGGCGGCACGGTGGGGCTCAGCACCAGCCCCGTCTACAACGCCAAGCTCCCCCGGTTCATGCTGTGCAGATCTTCCCAGGACGGCGGCAAGTGGATCGGCTGTGAGACGTGAGGGGGGACCGACGATGATGAAGCGCATTGCCCGGGTGATGGCGACACTCGGGGTCGTTGTCGCCACGCTGGTGCTCACGGCCACGAGTGCGCAGGCCTACTCCCGTGATTTCGCGCTGAACTCGACGGATGGCGGCTGGTACTACGGAGCGTGGGGTCAGGGAACCCTCAACACGAGTTCCGACGACTTCTCGAAGTGCTCCAGGCTCTGGGTCTCCAGCGGAAAGCTCTGGGACGAGGACGCTGACGGCAGCGGGGCCATCGCTTGGCTCGCCTACACCGACTGCGCCACCGGCGAGCGAAGGTACTTCAAGCTGGGAAGTGTGGCAGGGGAGGGAAAGAGCACCGCGCTGACGACCGCTTCGGTGTACAACGCCAAGCATCCGTCGGTGATGGTCTGCCTCTACAAGGGGTCGTCTCAGATGCGGGACTGCGGCTCCAGCTGGTAGAAGCCCCGGACAGGTTCGGTGAGCTCATCCGCACTGATCCGAGCGGTGTTCTTGCGGCAGGCCTCTCGCCCCGAGGGACCTGCCGCAAGGCGTTGCCGTGCTCCTGACGGCCGGTTCAGGAAGCGAGCGTCGGTCTCCGCACGCAGCCGAGTCGGCGGGCCGCCGCGGTCAGGCCGTGCGGCGGGAGCGGATCAGGGCCACCCCGCCGAGTGCGGTGCCGAGCAGTCCCACCAGCAGGGCCACGTAGGCACCGCCCAGCCCGTTGCCGGTGCCGAGCCCACCGTCGGCGGTGGCCGCGACCAGCCCGCCGAAGGTCATGCCGACGACCCCCGCCACAACAGCCGCCGCTGCCCCGAACGGCCCGTTGGAAGCCCCGAGACGACCGGCGGGCCGGGCCAGCGCCCGCCAGGCGATGACCACGCCGGCCAGCCCCAGCCCCGCTCCCGTGGCGGCTACGAGTCGTCCGAGGCTGATGGAGTAGACGCTCGCGGCGACCGGCTGGACCGAGGCGTGGGCGGCCGCCGGTGCGGCGAGCCCAAGGCACACGGAAAAGGCGGTCGCAACGACGGCGAGCAAGCGACGAACAGACATGAGGCACTCCCTTTTTCCTGTCCCTGCGGCTGGGTTTCGCCTGAGCATCTCCGCCGGGCCCGGTCCCGGTCGTCCGCCGGACGCGGACACTTCGCGCTGCCGCCGCCGCGTATCCGGCTACCGCGGACGGCGCAGGCGGCGCGGAGGTACTGCGAGTGCGGTAACCCGCGGCTCGTCGGGCGGCGGTGCTGACCGGCAGTCGGCCGTCGGTCGGCGCACTACTCGGTGATCAGTCGCTGGAGCCGGTCCACCGGGGCAGCCTGGAGGAGCTTCAAGGGGCTCCGGGCGGCCTCGTCGTCGCAGCGGAGCGTCGGCATGGACGCCGACATGGCCGCGATGGGGGGCACCGCTCCGTCCACGGACGGGCACGGCGGGAGGGCCCCGTTGCGCTCAGCTTTCGGACGTGGTCACGCGGGCCAGAGCCACGCCTGCGACGATCAGGCCGAGGGCGACGATACGGCCGACGGTCACGGGGTCCTTGTGGACGACGGCGCCCAGGGCGATGGCGCCGATCGCGCCGATTCCGGTGAACGTCGCATAGGCGGTGCCGACCGGCAGCTCCTTCATCGCCAGGGACAGCAGATAGACAGCGACCGCGGCGAGGGCGAAGCACAGGACCGTGGGCAGGGGACGGGTGAAGCCGGCCGTGGGTTTGATGCTCTGCGACCAGGCGACCTCGACCAGGCCCGCGGCGATGAGAAGCAGCCAGCTCACAGCGAGGCTCCGATCTTCCGGGCGGCCGCCAGCGCGGCCGCCCGGGAGGCGTCGTGTGCCTCGCGGTGAGCCGCCAGCGCGGGGTCGGTACGGGAGTTGACCAGCTCGGTGCCCAGGAAGGTCATGTCCTCGTCCGGGACTGCGAAGTGACCGGCGAAGAAGTCACGCAGGTAGCGCTCCTGGTGGTCGTACGGGTGGCGAGGGGTGCCGGGCCCGTAGGCGCCGCCTCGGGCGTAGGCCACGACGAATCGCCGTCCGGCCAGGGACATCCTCGGAAAGGTCACCTGGTCGATCCACGCTTTGAGCGAAGCGGGGATGGAGAAGTTGTACATCGGGGAGGCGATCAACACCACGTCGGCGGCGACGAGTTCCTCGAGCAGTGGCTCGATGACCGCCCAGGCGGCGGCCTGGGCCGGGGTACGCACTGCTTCCCGGTACCGCGCGATGTCGGTTATTTGGTGCTCCAGTACGTAGTCGCACAGTTCGGTCCACGCCTCGTCGATCTGAGGAACCGGAGTGAGCGCCAGGTCGCGGTGGACGTACGTCCCTTCCGGGTGCGACGCCCGCCAGCCGTCGGCGACGGCGTCACCGGCCTCCCGGCTGAACGAGCGGCGGCGAGCGCTGGCGTCGAGGTGCAGCAGCGTAGGGACGGCGGTGTTCGGCATGGGGGCGACTCCTGTCTCAGGGATGGTTCACCGGACGGCGAACCGGACGGCATGTCCGGTTGCGATGCGGCGACCTTACTACCAACTGGACACGGTGTCCGGTTATTTCTCGGACTGGCGTAGGCTGACCGACGTGGCGACGAGGGAGACGAACGCGGCGGAAGCGACAAGGGAACGGGCCGATGCGGCGCGGAACCGGGCCAAGGTGCTCTCGGCGGCGGCACGGCTGTTCTCCGACGATGACCCCCGCACGGTCACGATGGAGGACATCGCCCGTGCCGCCGGAGTCGGCCGGGGCACGCTCTACCGGCGCTACCCGGACGTCGCCTCCGTAGCGGCGGCCCTCCTCGACGAGCACGAGCGGCTCCTGCAAGGCGAGTTGCTGCACGGCGACCCACCGCTCGGCCCGGGCGCGCCACCGGCTGACCGGCTGACGGCGTTCCTGGGAGCCATGATCGACCTGCTGGAACAGCACAGTCATCTCGCCCTGGGCGCCGAACCGGGGGCGAAGCGCTTCGCCGTCGGCGCCTACGGCTTCTGGCGCGCCCACGTCCTGGCACTCCTGCGGGAGGCGAACACCCCCGACCCCGAGGCGCTCGCGGACGCACTGCTGGCACCGCTCGCACCCGAAGTCTTCCTCCACCAGCGCGGCCAGGGGCTGTCCACCGACCGGCTCAAGGCCGCACTCGCCCGTCTCGCCCACGCGGCCACGACCTGAAGGCGGACGGCCGAGCGGGCAGGGGTTGAAGGAACTGATCCTGAATGTTTAATATCCAGGAATGCAGATGAGCGAGGGTGTGGAGTGGGTCCTGCACAGCTGCCTCAACCTCGCCTGGGCGGAGGGCCGAGCCGTGCCGGCGGGGAAGCTGGCGGCGTTCTACGATCTGCCACCGGCATATCTGAACCGGCAGCTCCAGGCGTTGGCCCGCGCGGGCATCGTCGCTTCGACCTCCGGGCCACGCGGCGGATTCCGGCTCGCGCGCGACCCGGCCAAGGTCACTCTCCTCGATGTGGTGGTCGCGATCGAGGGTGAGCAGCCCGCGTTCCGCTGCCAGCAGATCATGCGCGACGGACCCGGTGGGCGGTCGGACGTCGACTACCGCAGCCGCTGCCTGGTCTCCCAGGCGATGAGCCGGGCAGAACTGGCGTGGCGGCGTGAGCTCGCCGGGCAGACGCTCGCCGACATCAAAAACGCGGTCGAGAGCAAACATCCCGACGCACCGCGGGTCGCACGGAACCGCCTGACGCAATCCGGCCGCTGAAGCCGCCGCCCACCTGGGCGGCGGCTTCAGCTGGGCCCGAACCTGAACATTCAATATACAGGAAAGGAAGAATCAAGCATGCAGCAGCCGCGTATGGCCGATGTGTACAAGATCGCTCGAGGTGGCTATCAGGCCCTGTCCGCGATGGAGGAGTTCCTGCACAACAGTCCCGCGCCTGACGACGTACTGGAACTCGTCCGACTGCGGGTCAGCCAGATCAACGGTTGCTCCCTCTGCGTCGACCTGCACTCGCACCGGGCCAACGCCGCAGGCGAGACCAACGAACGGCTGTGGGCGGTCGCCGCGTGGCGGGACACTCCGTTCTTCACCGACCGGGAACGTGCCGCGCTGGCACTCGCCGAATCGATGACGCGGACAGCGGACACCCCCGAAGCAGTGTCCGACGAGACCTGGGACAGAGCCGCCCGCCACTTCGCCAAGGAGGAACTCGCCGCACTGGTGATGGCCATCGCGTCGGTGAACGCGTGGAACCGCGTGAACGTCGCCACCGGCCTGCTGGCCAACTCGCACCGCTGACCAACTGCCATATGGGAGGAGAGGGCGCCGGCTTCGGTCGACGCCCTCACGGGCGCTCCCTGCAGCCGGTCCCGGATTCGACTCGCGGGGCAGCCACGCGGTTGCGCGATCACTACAGTCGACGTCCATGCAGATTCTCCGCACCCCCGATGACCGATTCGCCGATCTCCCCGATTTCTCGTACGAACCCCGGTACGCCGAGATGTCCGACGACGAGGGCGGCACGCTGCGGATGGCATGGGTGGAAGAGGGCCCGGCTGACGCGGCTCCCATACTGATGCTGCACGGCGAGCCGTCCTGGTCGTTTCTGTACCGGCGGATGATCCCGGTACTGGCCGCGGCCGACCACCGCGTCATCTGCCCCGACCTGGTGGGGTTCGGCCGCTCCGACAAGCCCGCCAGTGTGGACGACCACACCTATGCCCGCCACATCGAGTGGGTACGCGCCCTGGTGTTCGACCAGCTCGGTCTCACCGGTGTGACACTGGTCGGCCAGGACTGGGGTGGCCTGATCGGGCTTCGTCTGGCCGCCGAGCACCCGGAGCGCTTCGCGGGACTGGTGGTGGCCAACACCGGCCTGCCCAGCGGTGACGTCCCGATGCCCGACGTGTGGTGGAAGTTCCGCCGAGCCATCCAGAGACAGCCCACCATCGACGTCGGCCGGTTTGTCCAGTCCGGGTGTCGGCGTCCTCTGAGCGACGCGGAACGCGCCTGCTACGACGCGCCGTTCCCCGACGATTCCTACTGCGCCGGCCCCCGGGCGATGCCCGGACTGGTACCCACCTCGCCCGACGATCCCGAGACCGCGGCCAACCGGTCCGCCTGGGCCACGTTGTGCGACAGCCCGACGCCGATGCTGGTGGCGTTCAGTGACAGCGACCCCGTCACCGCGGGCATGGCGCCGCTTTTCCGGAACGAGATGCGCGGCGCGCAGGGGCACGACCACCCGGTCATCCGCGACGCCGGGCACTTCCTGCAAGAGGACGCCGGCCCGGAGCTGGCCCGCCACATCGCCGAGTTCCTCGAGCGATCCCGCGAGCGCCACGACGGGACGACCCCCGCTCGCCCCTGAAGAGGGGTCGTCGCCGTCGCGGAGACCGCAGTCGAAGTCGCGGAGTCCGCCGTCGAAGTCGCGCGCCGGGTCGGAGCCGGGTCCGGCGGCGAGCCCGTTCAGAAGAGGATCGAGGGCAGGTACGCCCCGGCGGGCTCGTTGTAGAGGCCGGTGGTCATCAGGCTCAGCAACTGCACCACCTTCAGGCCGTTCGCGAGTCCCCATTGCAGCAGCGCGCTGTTGCTCGCGGGAACGAGAATGCCGGGGCCGCCGAAGCTCGGCGCCGAGGCGATCAGTGCTTGCAGGCTCGGGTTCGTCTCGGCCACCGCGTGTGCGAAGAACGCCAGGTCCGTGGCGTAACCGGTGATACGTCCCTGGTGCTCGACGACACGGGCCGTGCCTTGCCCCAGCGAATCGGCGACCTCGCCACCCCGGTCGAAGCCGTGGACCTGTCGGCACAGTTCGTCGCAGCGGCCCAGGTCCGCTTCCGTGGCCTCCCTGACGGTGTACCCGGGGACCTCGCGTGACATCGCGGGTCCTTGCATGCACGCGACCGTCTCCCGGAACTCGAAGCCCATGCTCGCGTACAGCGAGAACGACCTGGTGTGGTATCCGCTCTGCATAAGCCGGATGCCCGGCGCGGCGCGCTCGGTGGCCCTCTCCAGCACGTCCTGCATCAGCCGACGGCCCACACCTCGGTTCTGAACGGCGGGATCGATGGTCAGCGGTCCCACCCCGACGACGGACGAACGCTCGTCGAGAAAGTTGCTTCCGACGACCCGGCCGTCGAGTTCGGCGACGACGCTGTAGACCTGCGGGTGGGCCAGCTCCGCCCGGATCAGTTCGGTGCCCACCTCGGGGCTGGGTACGTCGGGTGGAAAAGCGTGCGCGTGAGCGATCCCGGCAAAGGCCTCGAAACAGATCCTGCCGCACTCCTCGGCATCGTCCCCGGTACCCGGGCGCAACACGAGATCCACAGCCGCCGACCCCTTCCTCGTCCCATCCCAGCCGTCTCTTTCCACCCAGCTCTCCCTCTTTCTCCCCGCGGCGGAGACTCTGTGTTCCGGCGCTCCTCAGGAGATGTCCGACAAGCTCACGCCGGACGAGTCCTGCACTCCTTCGCTCAATCCACGTTCTCGTGAATTCACGACATCGTGTACAGTCATCGACTGTGCTGACTGTTGCTGCTGACATCGACGTACTGGCGCGGTTCGGCCGCGCGCTGGCCGATCCCATCCGCTGCCAACTGCTGCTCGCGCTGCGCGAGGCTCCGGCGCACCCGTCCGACCTGGCCGAACAGCTGGGGATCTCCCGTACCCGGCTGTCCAACCATCTGGCGTGCCTGCGGGACTGCGGCCTGGTCGTCGCGGTGCCCCTCGGCCGCCGCACGCGCTACGAGCTGGCCGACGCACGACTCGGCCACGCGCTGGACGACCTGCGGACAGCCGTCGTCGCGGTCGACGCCGACCGGCACTGCGCCGACGCCACCGACGAGGGATGCTGCTGATGGCCATCTCCCTCGCCCCCTCACCGCAGCGGCGCGAGGTCCTGGCCCGGCGAATACGGCTGCTGGTCGCCGCCACCATCACCTACAACGCGATCGAGGCGGCCGTCGCCCTCACCGCCGGAACGCTCGCCTCCTCCACCGCCTTGATCGGCTTCGGCCTGGACTCGCTCATCGAGGTCTCCTCCGCCGCCGCGGTCGCCTGGCAGTTCTCCGCCCGCGAGCACTCGGTACGCGAAGCACGGGAAAAGACGACGCTGCGCATCATCGCCGTCTCCTTCTTCGCGCTCGCCGCCTACGTCACGGCGGACGCCGTCCGCGCACTTGTGGGCAGCGGTGAGGCCGACTCCTCCCTGCCCGGCATCGTCATCGCCGCGCTCTCGCTGGCCGTGATGCCGTTCCTGTCGGCCGCCCAGCGCCGGGCCGGGCGCGAACTCGGCTCCGCCAGTGCGGTGGCCGACTCCAAGCAGACCTTGCTGTGCACCTACCTTTCGGCCGTGCTGCTGGTCGGTCTGCTCCTCAACGCCGCCCTCGGCTGGTCCTGGGCCGACCCGATCGCAGCCCTGCTCATCGCCGCCGTCGCCGTAAAGGAAGGCCGCGAAGCATGGCGGGGCGACGGCTGCTGCGCCGCCCCTCCCGCCACCGCACTGCTGAAGCCCTCGGACGGTGCGGCCGAGGACTCGTGCGACTGCCGCCCGGGCTGCGACTGCTGCGCCTGAAAGCACAGTGGGATTCACGTGCCGGAGGGCACCGCGCTGTGGGTCTCCGGGGACGAGCCGGCTAGCGCCGCGCCACGCGGTGGCGGAGGTAGACGACTCTTGAGCTGAAGGTGCGGGTCTCGACCAGTTCGAGATCCACCCGGCGCTCGCGCCGGGGGAAGAACGGAATGCCACCGCCGACCAGCACCGGGTAGACCATGGCCCGGTACTCGTCGATCAGATCCGACGCGGCCGCCTCGGCGGCGAGAGTCGCGCCGCCGATCGCGATGTCGCCCTCCCCCGGCTCGGCCCGCAACCGCTCGATCTCCTCCGCGAGGCCGCCGGAAGCCAGGCGGGCATTGCCCTGCACCGCCGACAGGGTGGTGGAGAACACCACCTTCGGGAGGGGCTTCCAGAGCGCGGCCCATTCGAGCATCGATTCATCGAGCGACGGATCCTGATCGGCGGTCTCCCAGTACAGCATCGTCTCGTACAGCCGTCTTCCCAGCAGATGGACGTCGACATCCCGGATCTCGTCGATCCAGAAGCGAAAGACGTCGTCGTCCGGCACCGACCAGTCGAAATCGCCGTCCGGACCGACGATATAGCCATCAAGTGAGACGCTCATCGAATAGGTCACGCTGCGCATCAGAAGCCCTCCTCGGTGACGGTTCCGACAGTAAGACCGCTGAACACCGCAGAACTCATCGCGACTCGCGGAGGTCGTTGCCGACACCGCGAGATCCCAGCACCCGGCGGCGGCCCGGCCCTGCTCGACAGCTCGGGCCGATTCGGCCCGATGACGACCACAAGCACGAAGGCCCCGCTCACGGGAGAGCGGGGCCTTCGTATTGCGACAAGTCACCGTCAGATCGGCCCGTGCCACGTGCCCTCGCAGTGGATCTTACGGCCGCTCGAATCGACGTGGCAGGCGCGCGAGTGGACATTGCGCGTCTTGTACTTGCTGTAGAAATAGCCGCCGAAATTGTCCACGCCATTGGTCGAGCAGTCATGGACCGGAACCATCCGTTTGTGGTAATCCGACGACCAGGACCCATTCACATAGACCTGGTAGGCGATCTCCTGCCCTGCGCAGTAGCCGTCAGTCGCTTCGTCCCCCACGCTGGCCCACAGGGCGACGTAGTTGTTCTCCCGGTACATCGTCAGGTGCTGGTACACCCCGCTTACCGTACTGCTGGAGGAGCCTACATACCCGTAGCCCTTGTCGCTGGGATAGTTGCTCGAGGTGTACCACTCGTCGGCCGCGTTCGCCGAACTCGGTATGGCGATGATGAGGCCTATCGCTGCAATGAGAGCCAGCAGGATACGTCTCACGGTTTCCCTCCTTTGTCGACGTGATGCTGAGCCAGGGCCTTGTCAAGGTCGTGGTCGGGAAGGCGAGGGCGAGGATGCAGGCGCTTCGGCCGTACATCGTCCTCCGCTTCCTCCGCCCCTCGCCTCCACCTTCGCCCCGCGGCCCCCAGGGCCTCCCCTCGGTCGACGTCAACTCTCCGCCCACCGAGGGGTTCTGACGACGTGATTCGGTCTGGACCGAACAACGGCAAACCCGGAGGATTGCCCGGACTGGCGTACCGAGCTGGGGGCCGAGCGTGGTTTACCGCATTCATTTCACGGTTGAGGATCTGGCACGGACCCGTGTGGCACAGCCTCCGCCGCTGATGGAGCTGAGTGCCGCCGTACGCACACTCCAAGGTCGCAGCCACCCGGTACGGTTCGGGGCGTGGCGGCGCAGCGTCTTCGCCGGTCTCAAACCCAAGGCGCGTATGGTCCTCGACCTGATCCCGCCCGGCGGCTGGGCTCCTACGTTCCTGACCTCTGCAGGGCAGGGCAGCCCGCAGGAGCTGCTGGAGCGGGCGCGCTCCACCCCTCGCTCCCTGATTCGCAAGGATCTCGCCCATGTCGCGGAGTGGCAGCCGCTCCCGTCCTGGGCGCACCACCTGGCCGACGACCCGGAACTGCAGCGGCAGCTCTACGACAGCTTGGACCACGTCTGTGCCGTGCTGCTGTCCCCGCATTGGCAGCAGCTCGCGAGGGAGGCGGCAGCCGACCGGGACGTGCGGATGCGGCAGGTCCTCGATGGAGGGGTGGAAGCGCTCCTCGCCTCGGTGCACCCCCAGCGTGTCCGCTGGAATCCGCCCGTCCTGGAGTTCGCGATGCTCTCCGGCTTCGACGGCGACCTGCATCTCGGGGGCCGTGGAATGCTCTTCGTTCCCTCGCTCTTCGGCGCGGACGGGCCCGCTGTGGACATCGATGCCGAGCCGCAGCCCGTGATGAGGTATCCCGTCAGCCACACCCGGACTTCCGACTCCGCCCCGCTGTTCGTCCCACCGGCACAGCACGCCCGCTCCGGATGCCGCTCACCACTGGCCTCGCTCCTCGGCCGGACCCGGGCCGCTGTTCTGCTCACCATCGCCGAGCACCCGGGTTGCTCGACCAAGGAACTGGCCGCCCTCAGCGGGATCGCGCCTCCCAGCGCCAGCGAACATGCAAGCGTGCTGCGTGCGGCCGGACTCATCCGGACCTCCCGGCACCGCAACACGGCACTCCACAGCCCGACCCCGCTCGGTACCGCGCTGCTCGACTCGAGGCAGTGAGCAATCGAGTCCGGGTCGGGTCGGGGCACGGCCAAGCTGCGTTCGCAGCGGTTGGCCGCTGTGCTGACGCTGGTGGAGCTGGTGCTGGGTCGGTCGGCAGTGGTGGCGAACACCCCCTATCGCGGTGTGATGTCTTCGAGCCAGTCCTCGACGGTGACGACCTCGGCCCACCGCGGGAACAGCTTGTCGATGAGCACCTGGTGCACCTCGGGGTCGGTGTCGAGGCAGGCGTCCGACAGGACGGTGAGACCGAAGTCCAGGTCGTTGGCCTGGCACAGGGTGGAGAGCACTACGCCGCTGGTGGCGATTCCCGTGAGAACGAGGCTGTTGATACCGCGAGTCCTGAGCACCAAGTCCAGGTCGCTGCCCGAGAAGGCGCTGGCCCGCCTCTTGGTGACCACGGGCTCGCCCTGCTGGGGCGCGATGCCGTCGTGGATTCCGGTGCCCGGCTCGTCCTCGCTGAAGAGGCCGGCCTGTACGGCGTTGGTGAGCACCTTGTTGCGCGGGCTCACCTCCGGCCGGCCCGGCCGCAAAGCGATGACCACGTAGATCACGGGGATCCCCGCCGCGCGGGCGCCGTCGACGGCCCTGCGCAGCCGCGGCAGGTACCCGGGGCCGACGTCGGCGATGTCCACGATGTCCCGCTGGACGTCCATCACGAGCAGGGCACTCTCACCCATGCCTGCCGTCCCTTCTCCAGCTGGGCGCTGGGAAACAAGAGCAAGACTGGCCCATCAGTGTGGTGTGTGTGGGGAGTTGGCCGTCAAGCGGAGGTGCGGTCCATGGGTTGCCGCCCCGGCGTATGGCCGAACGCGCGGCGGAAGACGTCGATGAAGGCGCTGCTCGATGCCCATCCGCAGCGGTGGGCCACGGTGGTCACCGAGTTGCCCTCGGCGAGGAGCCGCAGGGCATGGTGGAGACGGAGCTGGGTGCGCCATTGCGGGAAGCTCATACCGAACTCGGCGCGGCAGAGCCTGCTCAGGGTGCGCTCGGCGGCACCGACGGCGGCACCGAGTTCGGCCAGGGTGCGGGGGTCGGCGGGATCCTCGTGCAGCAGTCCGCAGACCGCGGCCAGTCGTGGGTCCGTGGCGGTCGGCACGTGGACGGGCTGCTGGCCCGCGCAGCGCCGTAGCTGGTCGAGCAGTACGGCGCGCAGCCGTCGGCGCTCCGCGGCGGTGCCCCGGGAGTTCCGCCGGTCGGTGGAACTCCCCGCGTCGGGAGAGTTCCCCGTGTAGGCGAGGAGGAGTTCCCGCAGCAGCGGGCTGACGTCGAGTACGGCCGGACGGTCGAGCCGGAGCGGGTTGTCCTGGACCGGCAGCCCCACCAAGTGGAGATCGGTCGTGCCGTAGGCACGGTGCTGGTGCGGCGTACCGGCCGGGATCCACAGGGCACGCGTGGCGGGTGCGACCCAGCTCCCCGCCTGGGTGGTGACGGAGACGACTCCGCGCCCGGCGTAGACGATCTGGTGCTCGTCGTGCCAGTGAGCGTCGACCTCGGCGCCCGGCGACAGGGCGATCGTCCGCGTCACGGCGCGCGGGGAGTGACGAGGGGAGCCGTGCGGGGTGAGGCCTGCGGAGCCGGTGTGGCGGGTTTTCGTCATCGGTCGGCAATTTATCGGAAGCGGTGCGACCGCGGAGGGCCGCAGGATCGCCCTATGACGACACAGAGCTCCCTCGACTCCCCTCTCGCCCCTCGCGTGCCCCCTCTCGTCCCTCCTCTCGCCACCCTCCGTCGCCGCCGCAGCGCCAAGTGGCGCAGCCATCCGGCGGACGTACTGCCGCTCCCCGTCGCGGAAATGGACTACGTGCTGGCCGAACCGGTGGTCCAGGCGCTCCGCGAGGCCATCGACCGCTCCGACACCGGGTACGCGGCTCCCACCCGGGAGCTCACCCTCGCGCTGTGCGGTTACGCTCGCCGCGCGTGGGACTGGACGGTCGACCCTGAGCACGTCCGAACGGTCACGGACGTGGGACTGGGCATCGTGGAGACGCTGCGCCGCCTGGTCTCCCCCGGTGACGGAGTCGTGCTGAGCCCGCCGGTGTACGAGCCGTTCAGTTGGTGGATACGGGAGGTCGGCGCCCGGCCGGTGGAGGCTCCCCTCGCCTCCGTGGGCGACAGCGGCGGTGAACCGCGGCTCGATCTGGACGCGCTGGAGCAAGCCTTCGCGGCGCCGCAGACCGCGGCGTACCTGCTGTGCAACCCGCACAATCCCCTCGGCCTGGTGCACAGCCGGTCGGAGCTGACGGCGCTCGCCGAACTGGCCGACCGGTACGGTGTCCACGTCCTCTCCGACGAGATCCACGCACCGCTCACCCTCCCGGGCGCGGAGTTCGTCCCGTTCCTCTCCGTGTCGGACGCGGCCCGTCGCCAGGGCTTCGCTTTCCACTCCGCGAGCAAGGGCTGGAACCTGGCGGGGCTCAAGGCGGCCACCGTCGTCACCGCCCATCCGGCCCCGAAGCGGTATGTCGACCGCCTCTCACCGCACTCCCTCTTCCGTACGGGGCACTTGGGCGTGCTCGCCACCGTCGCCGCGTACGAGCACGGTGACGCGTGGCTGGCCGAGGTCGTGGAGGCGCTCGACCAGAACCGGAAGCTCCTGGGCCAGTTGCTGACCCAGCACCTCCCGCGCGTGGGCTACCGCCCGCCGGGCGCGGGGTTCCTCGCCTGGCTGGACTTCCGCGACCATTTCCCCCGGAGCCCCCGGAACTCCCAGAGCCCCCTGGATCGCCGAAGCCCGGGGGCCCGGGACCGGGCCGACGATCCCGCCGCACATCTGCTGGAGACCGCACGGGTCGCACTCACCTCAGGACTCGGATACGGCACCGGAGGGCGCGGTTTCGCCCGTCTCAACTTCGCCTGCGCGCCCGAGACGCTGGCCGAGGCCGTCACCCGCATCGCCTCCGTGGACGATGGAGCCGGGGACGCCGCAGCGGCGGCCCCGGCCTTTACCCCTGACGTAATCGACCCGCGTTCCCCGGCCCGGCAGTGTGGTGCACGTCAACGCGGGACCCGGACGAGGGTTCCGAACCACAGGCCAGAGGAGCACGCCATGACCGTCACTCCGCCCGACACCGCAACGGACTCAGTCGCCGAGACCACTCATCGTGTCGTCCAGGAGTTCCTGTCCGCGCGGCTGGCCGGTGACGGCGAACGGCTCGTCGCGCTCTTCGCGGACGACGTCGACTGGCTGCTCGCGGACAACCCCGGCGTCCCGTGGATCCGGCCGCGCTCCACCGGCGCCGAATGCGCGGCGCAGGCCGCGGAGTTGGCGGAGCACACGGTGGCCGAGGACACGCGCGCTTCCGTGGACACCTTCCTGGTGGACGGTGCCGACGCCGTCCTGATGGGGCACCTTTCGGGCACGGTGCGGGCGACAGGGAAGTCCTTCGAGGGGCCGTTCGCCCTGCGCCTCACCGTCGAGAATGGGCGGATCACGCGTCACCACCTCTACGAGAACAGCCTCTCCGTCGCCCAGGCGTGCACCCCGTCCTGAGGTCGGCCGGTCCACTTGTGCCTTGAGGCGTACGTCCACCGGAGGGGCTGCTCAGGCTCAGGCGCCGCCCCGTACGAGCGCCTCACCGGACGGGCGCGCGGTCACGTGTACGTGCCCGGCCAGGGTGGCGATCGCTCCGGGGTCGGCCCGGACGATCGGCAGGTGCACGTCGTACAGCTCCGCGGCCACGAGTGCCCCGACGACGAGGATGGTGTCGCAGGAGGCGAGGACCAGCGCGGCCGGTGCGGTGCCGTCCTGGAGGCGCTGGGCGAGCACCGCCGCTGACGAGCTCGACCCCCGCCCTGAGCGCATCACCACGACGCGCCCGGTGAGCGACTGGCCGTGCTGGGGGTGGTGCACGTCCACGACGGTGCCGTCCTCGCCGACACCGCCCCAGAACGACAGCGGCTCGTCGAGGTGGAGCACCGTGCCGCGTGCCTGGCCGGAGTGCAGGGTGCGGCCGTACAGCTCGGGTGCAGGGGTCACAGCTCAGCTCCAGGCGTCGTCATCGCGTACCACTTCTCCGGCGCGGGCGGAGGCGACGCACTCCGCGAGGCTGCCCAGCACGGTGTCGATGCCGAGGTTGTTGGGGGCGTACCAGGCCCACTTGCCCGAGCTGGTCATCACGGTGCGTACGCCGGGGTCGAGCACGGGAGTGAGGTAGGTGCAGGTGTCGGTGACGATCCGGGCGCCCGCCGCCTCCACCGGGGCGACGAGTCCGAGCCGGGTGGCCTCGGCGAGTACGGCACGGCTTGTTGAGACGTAGACCGGTACGGCGAAGCGCGGGCCCTCGCCCACCTCCCGGGCCAGCGCGGCGAACTCGGTGACGGAGAAGTGCGGTGTGCCGAGGCTGACCGCGTCGATCCGGCCGTCCGCCGCGGTGGACAGCCGGCCGCGCGCCGCCAACAGGTCGGCGGTGGTGACCGCGTGCGTCGGCAGTCCGTCGGTCGTCACCTCTTCCGGCGTCACGCCCACGACGTGGAAGAGTGCGACACCGCCCGCGGAGGCCGCTGTCGCGCCGAGGGCCTTGAGCCGGTCCTCGGTGACGCCGTCGTCGAGCGAGCCGGGCAGCCCGGTCAGCGCGGCGACACGGGTGCCCGCCTTCTCGCCGAGCAGCATGCCCAGCGCCGCCCAGGCGGCGTGCTGTTCCCACAGGTCCTCGCGGACCGTGGAGCAGTCGAGCACCAGCACGGGGCGGCGCTCGGAGTCCAGGTGCAGTCCGGCCGCCGGCACCCGCCCGGTCAGCGCAGCGGCGATGTCGAGGAAGTCCCCGTAGCGGTCGCTCCTGGCACCGAGTACCGAGTTGACGAAGGCGATCGCGTTGGACTCCGCCCATGCGACATGCGTGCCGAAGGCCGGGCGGTGGGAGAGCTGGTAGGGCGCGCATGTCCAGGTGGGCTCGCAACCGAGCGCGACGTAGGCGTCCATCAACCGCCGTGCGCCGTCGGCGAGTGCGGTGTCGGCCCGTACGAGGCCGGGGTGCAGCATGTCGAGGGAGCCGACGTTGAGCGTCGTACGCACCGCCACCTCGCCGCCCGACTTCACGAGCCGTTCCGCCAGGTCGAGCCCGGCCGGTCCGTGGTACAGACAGCCGTCGACGTGGACGGAGCCGACCGGCAGCAGCTGCCGCGCGCCGCCCGCCCGGGCCACTCCGACGACCAGGCGCATCGCCAGCGCGACCGCCTCACCCGCCTCGCCGTCGAGCATCGCCTGCTCGTCACCGGTCAGCCGCAGTTCGGTCATCGGCGGAACCTCCACTTCAACGGCGCCGGGCTTGAGGGGGATCCGGGCCGCGCTCGTATCAGGAGTCGGCTTCCGCCCGGCCTGCCCAGATTCCGCGGCTGTGGGCGAGATGCTTGCGCATCAGGTCGGCGGCCAGCTCCCCGTCCCCCGATTCGATGGCGTCCACGAGCGCGATGTGCTCCTCGCCGGACTGGGTCAGCTCCCCTTGATCGGCCAGCTTCTGCAACCCCCGCATACGGGCCTGGTCGCGCAGTTGGCCGACCATGGCCACGAGGCGGCGGTTGCCCAGCAGTTCCAGCAGGCCGAGGTGGAACTGCCGGTCCAGGTCGAGGAAGGAGATGAGGTCTCCTTCGCGTGCGGCGTCGGTGAGCTGCCCGGCGAGCTTTCGGAACTCCGGCACGGGTGCCCCGTCCAGGACCTTCACGAGCTCGGCCATGGCGGGCACTTCGAGCATCGTGCGGATGTGGAAGATCTCGTCGAGGTCGTGCTCTGTGAGCACCGGGACCCGGAAGCCGCGGTTGCGGATGATCTCGACCATGCCGAGATTCGCGAGGTCCATGATCGCTTCTCGGACCGGGGTGACGGAGACACCGAGTGTCGCGGCCACATTGATGACGCTCTCCACCTGCCCGGGCTCGATCTGCCCCAGCACGATCCGGGTCCGTACCGCCTCTCGCGCCTGCTCCCGGAGGCTGACTGACTTGAGCTGGGGGCTGGTCGCCGGCCCCGCCGACGGGCGCGAAGTGGTCACACCTCATACATAACACGGAACCTCCGAAGGGTCGACGTCCCCTTGCTGAGCATGGTGAGGTGTAATACCTTACACACTCGACTTCTGGGGGTGCAATGAAGACCATCACCGTCGACGAGCGCGACATCCGCGAAGCCGTGTCGATGAGCGAGGCGATCGACGCAGTACGCAGCGGCTTCATCGACCTGGCCAACGGCGAGTTCGAGATGCCCACCCGTACCGCGCTGCGGGACGGACAGTTCCTGGTGATGTCAGCACATCACCGGCCGACCTCGTCCGCCATGATCAAGACGCTGAGTCTCGACTTCGGACGACAGCCCGCCATCGCCGGCACCGTCGTCTGGAGCGAGACCGGCCGCCCGGACAGCCTGGTCGCCGACGCGAGCGCGGTGACCACCCTGCGCACCGGCGCGGCAGTCGGCGTCGCCACCGACCTTCTCGCCCCGCCCGAAGCCGGAAGGCTCACCCTGATCGGAGCGGGCGCACAGGCCCCCGACCAGGTCCGCGCCGTGCACGCGGTCCGGCCGCTGCGCCGGTTGACGGTCGTGGACACCGACCCGCGGCGTGCCCTGGGGCTGACCGAGACGCTGGCACCCGAGCTGCCCGGAGTGGAACTGGGGACGGCTGAAGACCCCGCGGCGGCCGTTGGGGAAGCCGAGATCGTCTGCTGCGCGACCAATACGGCCAGCCCGCTCTTCCCGGAGTCCGCCCTGCCCGCACAGGTGCACGTCAACGCCATCGGCGCGTACCGACCCACCATGCGCGAACTGCCCGACGAGCTGCTCGCCACGAGCACCGTCGTCATCGACGAACTCGACGCGATCCTGGAGGAGTCCGGCGAGATCATCCACGCCCTCGAAGCCGGCGCTCTCACCGAGGACGCTCTCACCGAACTGGGCACCGCGCTGACCGACACCTCGGCGGATCACGGCAGGCGGACGGTGTTCAAGACCGTCGGCGTCGCCATGCAGGACTGGGCCGTCGCCCGCCTTCTGACCGACAAGTTCCTCGACTGATCGGATCGCTTTCCGCGACTGACCGGGCTCGCTTTCCGCAATTGACAGGACTCGCCCCGGGCCCACCCGTGAAAGGGCAGCAATGGCAGACAGCGCAGTGATCGTCGGTGCCGGAGTCATCGGACTGGCCGCCGCCTACCGGCTCGCCCGCGACGGACTGACCGTCACCGTGGTGGACGCGGCGAGCGACGGTGCAGCCGGAACGTCCGTCAACAACGCCGGTTGGGTCGTGCCCATCATGTCGGCTCCCGTTCCCGCCCCCGGCATGCCCGGCAAGGCCCTGCGGTGGATGGCCAGGAAGGACAGTCCCCTCTACATCCGCCCCTCCCTGCGCCCGGAGCATGTGCGCTTCATGGCGAGCCTGCTGCGCCACTGCAATCCCCGGGACTTCCGCCACGGGGTTGAAGCCCTGGCGGCGTTGAACGCGCGAACGGTCCCGCTGTTCGACGCGTACGACATGGACGGCGTCCGTTTCGAGTACCACCGCACGGGCCATCTGATGGCCTTCCACACCCGCGAAACCATGCGGGCGTACCAAGCGGACACAGCGCCCCTGGAGCGGATCGGCCACACGGCTGTTCCCCTCTCCGGTGACGAACTCCGGGACCTCGAACCGGCGCTGGGGCCGCACGTACGGGCGGGCCTCCGGTGCGCGGAGGAACGCCACGTCGACCCGGTCCGGCTGCTCGAGGGCCTGGCAGAGCGCTGCGCGGAGCTCGGCGTCCGCTTTGTGCGCAACGCCCGGGTCGTTGACATTCGCTTCCGGGGACCGGCCGCGACTTCGGTCCGGGCCGGACGGGACGAGATCAGCGGGGATGTCTTCGTCCTCGCCGCCGGAGCACATACGGGCCCCTTGTCCCGGCTGGCCGGATTCCCGCTGCCCATCCAGCCGGGCAAGGGGTACGGCTTCGATGTCAGCGACGGCGCCGTGACGCTGCGTCACTCCGTCTACCTCGGTGAGGCGAAGGTGGCCGTGACACCTCTGTCGGACCGGCTGCGGTTCGCCGGAACCATGGAGTTCGGCAGCTACGGCAGGGCCGTCGATCTCCATCGGCTGCGCGGCATCGTCCGCTCAGCTCATGCGTTCCTCCCCGACTTCCCCGCGAGCGCACAGCCGCGCGGCTGGACTGGCCTGCGTCCGATGACGCCCGACGGGCTGCCCGTCGTCGGCCCTCTGCCCGGAAGGGACAACGTGCTGGTCGCCAGCGGGCACTGCATGCTCGGCGTGACCCTGGCGCCGGTGACGGCGGAACTCATCGCGGCACAGATCGCGGGCGGTCGGCGGGCGTCCGACGCCGCCACCACAGCCCGGCCCTTCGCCCCATGCCGGTTCACACGGCATCGCCGTGCGCCGGCGGGCGCCTGACCGCCCGCGTTCTCCTCCCCTGGGCCGCCTGCCGAGCCTCGTCGGCAGGCGGCCGTATGCCGCTTCAACTCATGGGCGTATGGCTCAATCGCAGGTTGGGGACTACCGCGCCCTGACGGGTCGGAACCGCAGCTCGTCGTGTTCACCTCCCCGCGACAGCGAGTGCAGGTGGTGGTTCTGGCGCGTGGCGTAATGTATTACACCTCACGCCCTCCCCCGCCAAGGGTTGCGTCACGTTCGAAGTGGGTCCGAGACCACCGGCGGACGGGCGCCTTCCGGCGGCCCCTCCACAGGACCGACGGCCACCCGCCGCGCACCCGGGCGCGACGCCCCCCCGGCCGCCCCCGAGTGACAGCCCCCTGGCGGCAGCCCCCTGGAACGGCGGCCCCCTCCCCCGCGTACAGCGCCGTGCGCCATCTGTTGACTGGCCCAGACCCGCCGCCCATACTGACGGCCAAATCGATTTGGCCAAATCGATTTGGCCACCGTCCGGGCCCGATTGTGCAGGCCAAGAAACCGAGCGAGCAGAACCCGAAACGGAGACTCACCCGTGTCGATACGCAACGCTCTCCGCCGAAGCCCGGACCCACGCAACGCCCCAGGGGCCGACGGCCGACAGCCACACCCCGTCGACGACTACCGCCCACTCCACCGGATGCTTCTCTTCGGTGTCCAGCACTTCCTGGTCATGGCCGCCACACCCATCTCCAGCGTCTTCCTGGTCAGCTCAGCGCTGCAGCTGTCCCCGTCGCTCACGGCCAACCTGCTGTCCGCCGCGTTCGTGCTCTCCGGACTCGGCTCGCTGCTCCAGTCGCTGGGCCCCTGGGGCATCGGCGCGCGGCTGCCGTTCGTGATGCTGCCCGGCGGCGCGCCGCTGATCCTCTTCCTCTCCATCGCCGACCAGCACGGGCTGCGCACCGCGACCGGCGCTGTCATGATCACCGCTGTCTTCTACTTCGTGGTGCTGCCGCTCTTCTCCCGGCTGCTGAAGTTCTTCCCCACGCTGGTCATCGGGACGATGATCGTCATCGTCGGCGTGAACCTGGTGAAGGTCGGCGCACTGCTGGTCACCGGGCGCCCGGGCAGCAGCGGGTTCGGTGAACCGCGTGCCCTGCTGCTCGGCCTGGCCACGGTCGGCTGTACCGTCGTCGCCTTCGCGCTGTTGCGCGGAACGCTGCGCCAGCTCTCCGTGCTGCTCGGCCTGTTGGCCGGTACGGCGCTGGCCGCGCTGCTGGGGCGGGTGGAGCTGGATGCCACCGACGGCGGAGCGCTGCTGCACGCACCGCAGCTGATGCCGTTCGGCAGCCCGCAGTTCAACCTGCTCGCCTCCTTGCCGCTGCTGGTCTACAGCCTCGCCTCGATGGCCGAGGCCACCGGACAGACAGTGATCAACAGTGAGGCAGTCGGCAAGGAGCCGGACGCCCGTCGCGACGCGCCGAAGACCATCCGGGGCGACGCCGTCATCTCGCTGGCGGGTGGGTTCTTCGGGCTTCCGCTGATGGTCACCAGCGGGGAGAACATCGGCATCGTACGGATCACCGGCGTCCGCAGCCGCTTCGTCACGGTCGCGGCGGGCCTCGTGCTGATCACCGTCGGCTTCCTCGCGCCGGTGGCCTGGCTCGTCAACGCCATTCCCGCACCGGTCGTGGGCGGGACCGCGCTCGTCGTCTTCGGAGTGATCACGGTGCTCGGCGTGCAGATGCTCGGACGCAGCGGGCTGGACGACCACGCTGACACCTTCATCGTGGCCGTCGCGTTGGGGCTGGGACTGCTGCCGATCCTGGTGCCCGGCGTCTACGGTCACCTGCCCGCGAACCTGCGGATTCTGCTGGAGAGCGGCGTCGCGGTCGGCGCGTTCAGCGCGGCCGTACTGCACGCGCTCTTCCACCGGACGCCCTGGCGAACGCGTACCACGACGGCTGTGGGCACCACCCCAGCCACCGGAGCCGGCACCGCAACTGACGACGGAACGAGCACCGGTAGTGACACCGGAGCTGCCACCGGAACCGACACCGGAGCTGCCGCTGCGGCGGGCGCCGAAGAAGCCCCCGCCCGCTGATCGCTCACACCTGCTCTCGACCCACTCACATCAACGTCCACGTCGAACCACAAGGACACCATGCACCCCCTGGACTCTTCCGGACCCGGCGCCCTCGCGTGCGACGACGACGCACCCCTGCTGCTCGTCCCCGAGACCGTGCTGCTCCCCGACGGTCCCGCCGACGACCACGCGGTCGTCGTGGAGGGCGCCGAGTTCACCGCCGTGGGCCCGGCCGCCCGGCTGACCCGCGACTTCCCGCAGCTGACAGCTGTCCGACTGCCCGGCACCGCACTGCTGCCAGGCTTCATCGACGCCCACCACCACCTCACGCAGAGTTTCGGCGCCGCGCTGGCCTTCGGCGAACCGTCGGAGATATTCCGGCGGGTGTGGGTGCCCTTGGAGAGCGCGCTGGACGAGGAATCCGCATACGTGGCGGCCAAGCTCGCCTCGCTCGAGGCGCTGCGCGGCGGATTCACCACCGTGGCCGATGCCGGGACGCGCGCCCCGGTCGACGTCGAGGTGGTGGCGTCCGCCGCCCGCGACGCGGGGCTGCGCTGCGTGCTCGGACAGATCTGCAACGACGCGGAACCCGGCGCCGAGTCGGGCAGTTCGGGCACCGCCGAGGAGATCAGTGCCCGGGCCGAGAAACATCTCACCCGCTATGCGGGCGACCCGCTGATCCACCCCTCGCCGGCGATCTCCATACCGGAGGCGGCCACCGAGCAGACCCTCGCAGCCATGGCCCGGCTGGCTTCCGAGGCCGGAGCGGTGCTGCAGATCCACGTCAACGAACACCTCGCCGCAGTCGAACGCTCCCTGCTGCGGCACGGCCTGCGCCCCCTGGAGCAGCTGCACCGTCTGGGCGTGCTCGGACCGCACCTGCTGGCCGCGCACGCCACCTTGCTCACCCCGCGCGAGCTGACCCTGCTGAAGGACACTGGCACAGCCGTGAGTTACAACCCCGTGGCCAGTGCGTGGAAGGGCAACGCTGTCGCGCCCGCCCTCACCATGGCCGAGCTTGGTATCCGGTTCGGGCTGGGCAGCGACGGCACACGCGGCGACGCCTTCCGGCTGCTCGACGCCGCCGAGACCGCCCAGCGGCTCGTCCACGGACTGGCCGGCGGTGACTCCTCGTGCGGGGGTGGCTGGACGTGGCTCGACCACGGCACCCGGCTGGGTGCCGAAGCGGTCGGACTGGGTGACGGCGCAGCGGGTAACGGAGTGCGTACGGGAGTGGTGGCGGCGGGTGCCGCAGCCGACTTCCTGCTCCTCGACCTCACGGGCCCCGAGATGTGCCCCTCCCACGACCTGCCCTGGGAGCTGGTGCGGCGCGGCAACCGCGATCAGATCAGTGCGGTCTTCACCGCCGGCCGGCTGCGCTTGTGGCACGGCTGGCCTGTCACGTGGGACGGCAGGGAACTGGTGGGGCGCGCCGCTGAGCTGGCCCGCGAGGTGGTGGGGCGGGCACCGGTCGTCCGGGTCCACCCACCCTCCACCCAAGCCGCGCGGCATACCGGGCGGCACGCCGGGCGGGCCGAGCAGTCCGCCGCGCGAACCGGGCGGCGGCCTCGTACGGCAGCCGGGCCCGGCGGCGGCCACGGCGTGCCGGGGAGCAGCCGATGAGCGGCGAACTGCTGCTCCTGCTGGGGCTGACGGTGGCAGCGGCCGCCTTCGTACAGGGCGCCAGCGGACTCGGCTATGCGCTCATCGTGGCGCCGGTGGCGGGGCTGGTGGACCCGGGGCTGCTCCCGGTCTTCCTGCTGGCGTCGATGATTCCGCTCAACCTGTACGTGGCCTGGCGGGAGCGGTCCAGCCTGGATCTGCGCGGCGCGCGCTGGATCACCGCTGCCCGGCTGGCGGCGACGCCTGCGGGGCTGCTCCTGCTCGCGGCGGTTCCGGAGCACGACCTGGGGGTCCTCGTCGGCGGCGCGACCGTACTCGCCGCGCTGGTCAGTCTGGCGGCCCCGGCGTTCGCTCCGGGGCGCGGCGCGTACGTGGGAGCCGGGCTGGTCACCGGGATCACCGAGACGGCCACCGGAGTGGGCGGCCCCCCGCTGGCCCTGGTCTACCAGCACCGGCCGCCGTCCGAACTGCGTTCGACGGTCGCCGTCTGTTTCCTGGTGGGCGAGATCGCCTCGCTGGCCCTGCTGTTCGCGACGGGGCGCGGCACCCCGGACCGGCTCGGCACGGTGCTCTGGGTGCTGCCGGCGCTCGCCGCCGGTGCGGCGCTGAGCCGGTACGTGCACCACCGGCTCGACGCACGCCGTCTGCGGCTGGCGGTACTGGTCTTCGCGCTGGTCTCGGGGCTGGTACTGATGCTCGGGATCTGATCCTCATGCCCGGTCCCCGAGCTCGTCCTCATGCCCGGGACCCGAGCTCGGCACCATCGGCGTCCTCGGGCCCGCGGCTGGACGACGCACGTGGCACCAGGCGGGGGTCCGGGGCTCGGAGCGGGGTGGCGGGGGCGCCGCGCAGCTGCCGCAGCAGCAGCTCGACCGCGTCGGCCGCTGCCTGCTCCAGGTGGAGATCGACAGCCGTCAGCGGAGGTGTGCAGGTCCTGGCGCGCAGGCCGTCGTACCGGGTGACGACCATGACGTCGTCGGGAACCCGGCGTCCGCTGTCCCGGGCCGCTCGCACCGAGCCCACGGCGAAGGCGTCGACGAGTACGCACAGCGCGTCGGTGCGCGGGTGTTCGCGCAGCAGCGCCGCGCACGCCTCGTAGCCGGCCTGCTCACCCCCGGACTCCCCCGCCGTGGCGGTCACCGGCGGCCACCCGTACCGTTCGGCGGCCTGGGCGTAGGCGGCCCGTGCGTCCACCGCCGCAGAACGGGTACCGGCCGCCGTGACGAGGGCGGGATGCCGGGCGCCCTGCCGGAAGAGGTGGTCCAGCAGCAGCTCGGCAACCGCCTCGCCGTTCAGATCCACGTACGGCACCGGGCTCGCGTCCGGCACCGGGCGGCCCAGCGCCACGCAGGGCAGTCCGCGCCCGGTCAACTCGGCGACCAGCGGATCGTCCTCACCCGGCTCCACGACGATCGCCCCGTCGATGTCCACGGTCCGCAGCCCCTCGCCCTTCTCCCCGGGCGGCAGCAGCACCAGCGCGAAACCGTGGGCCAGCGCGTGCTCGGCGGCGGCCGCTGCCACCTCCATGTAGAAGCCGAGGCGGGAAGGCCCCCCGGCCACCGCCAGCGGCATGGAGGACAGCAAGGCGATCGCCTTGGCCTCACCCCGGCGCAGCCGCTGCGCCCGCAGATTGGGGCGGTAGCCCAGCTCCTCGGCCGTCCGCTTGACACGCTCCCGCGTGCGGGGGTCGACCTTGCCCAGCCCGTTGAGCGCGTGCGAGACCGTCGTAGGGGAGACGGAAGCGGCCCGCGCGACATCGGCGATCGTCGGCTGGCGTGGTGCGGAACCCCGGCGGGGACTGGCCATCGGTGCGTGAACTCCTCACAGTCTGCTGCGTACGGCACCAGTCTCCCCCGAAACCTCGCACCACGGCGACACCCTCACCTGGGCCCAGGACCCGGCCTCTCGCGCGAGGCCCGGGGGCGTCCAGCCACCATCTCAGGCGGGCTGTTCGGTGTCCCCCCGGAGAGGCCCGCTGATCACCCACAGGTGGCCGAACGGGTCCCGCACCCTGCCTTGCCGCTTGCCGTACGGGCGGTCCTCGACCGGGATCACCAGCTCGCCGCCCAGCTGCACCATGCGCTCCGCCGTCCCGTCCGGGTCGGCTACACCGGCGGTGATCAGAACGGGTGAGCCGCCGACCGATACGGGATCGTGCCAGCCCCACTCCTGCACGCTCTGGGCCAGCGCGAGGACCGCTGAGCCCAGGGTGAGTTCGGCGTGGTTCACGACTCCCGCGTCGTCGGCCACTCGCAGGGTCACGGTGGCTCCCAGAGCCTTGGCGTAGAAATCGATCGCGGCGTCGGCGTCGGACACGAGCAACTTGGGGTGGAGTTGGAGTTCAGTGGTCATGCCTCAAGGTTCACGGCGCCGGGCGTCGCCGGCCTTGTAGATTTCGGCCCTCCTCCGCCAGCCACGCGGTCGGTGTCGTGCACATCAGCTCGCGGAAGTCGTGCACGAGGTGGCTCTGGTCGTGGTAGGCGCTTTCGGCCGCGATCCGGGTCCAGGAATCGGCCCCGTCGCCGACGCGGCGGACGGCGGCGGCCAGCCGTGCGACGCGCGAGGCGAACTTCGGTCCGATGCCGAGTTCGCTCCGCATCACCTGCCGCAAGCGGCGCGGGCTCAGGTGGACCCGCCGGGCCAGCTCCTCGACGGACACCTGCCCGCCGCCGGCTTCAATGATCTTCAGCGCCTCGAAGGCGTCCCGGGACCCGCAGCGCTGTGCAGTTCCCTCCACACGCGCCAGCTTTTCGAGGAGCCGGAGCCGCATGAGCGTCTCGCGCTGGGAGGCCGGGCGGTCGGCCAGTTCCTCGCTCAGCCGACCCATCCATGGCAGGAGTGCATCGGCGTCGACTCCGCCCGCATCCACTTCGCTCAGTGGTACGCCGACCAGACGCTGGGCGGCCAAGGGCGACAGATCGACGTAGACGATGGGCTGGCTGGGCCGCAGGGTGAGGGCAGGAGTGGCCACGCCGGGTCGCATCATCCCGGCGATCACGGCCTGCGTGCTCCGGGCGTGCCCGCCGTACCGGATGTCCATGGGTGGCCCGAGGCTGACGACCAGACGCGCCGAGAGGGCCGGCAGGGCCCTGTGCAAGCGGGGCCGGCCGATGTGCTCGCTGGCGGCAACGACGCCGATACCTGCCGCGCCGGCTGCCTCACGTGGTCTCACCTGGGCATTGTGCATCAGTTGCGCCGCAGTCGTGCCTCAACGGACGGTCCTCGGACGTGCTCGGTCGCGCTCTTCTGCCCTCCCCCGGTCCTGAGTTCCGTCGATCGGTCACATTCCACCGCTCCGGTCCGTCAAGGCGGTGTCAGCGATATGAAGCCCGAAGGGGAGACGACGATGGAAGCACGCCCGATCACTGCCGAGGTGCCGAAGGGGCCGCGGATGCGGCAGGACCCCGCTGAGCTGGTCCCCGAACTGGCGGAGGTTTCGGCGGCGCTGTTCAAAGCCACCGGGAACCGCTCGGTACCGCGGACCACGATCAGTCTCGTCCAGCTGCGCGCCGGTCAGATCGCCGGCAACACCTATCTGACCGTTCTGCACACGGGATTCCTGCGCACTGCGGGGGAATCGGAGGAGCGGATCACCGCGGTGGCGTCCTGGCAGGACGCGCCGTATTTCACCAGTGCCGAGCGGGCCGCGCTGGCTCTGGTGGAGGCGGTTCTGCGGCCGTCCGCGCCGCACAGCGAGCGGGTGCCCGACGAGTTGTACGCCCAGGTGTCCGAGCACTACGACGAGAAGGCGCTCGCCACCTTGACCATCGCCATCGGGCAGGTCAACTTCTTCACGCCCCTCGCGCTCATCGCCAAGCCCGTCCCGGGACGGTCGTTCACCGACCCGTGGGAGTGAGCGCGGCCGCGTGACACCAGGCTGATCCGGCCGAGGGCTTGAGGCGGGCCCCCGGGCCCCGGCCGGATCCGCGTACGTGACGGCGAGCCGACGAACCGGCGGTTCCGCGACCATTCGGCGGCCGCGGGCCGTGGGGGTGGTCACATCGTCGGCGTCCGATTCGTCAGTGCGGTGAGAGTGAGAGCACTGACGCCAGCGAGACCGACCATGGCACGATCCACGGAACGACCCACGGGACGATGATGAACGAGCGAGACTTCCTGGCCGAGCGGTTCGAAGAGCACCGCTCCCACCTCAGAGCGGTGGCGTACCGCATGCTCGGCTCCCTGGCCGAGGCCGACGACGCCGTACAGGAGGCGTGGCTGAGGCTAGCCAGGACAGGGACGGACGACATCGGCAATCTCGGTGGCTGGCTGACCACGGTCGTGGGCCGGGTCTGCCTCGACATGCTGCGCTCACGTACACAACGGCGTGAGGATCCTCTGGAGGCCCACCTGCCGGACCCGGTCGTCAGTGAGCAGGTCACCGATCCCGAACAGCAGGCCCTCATCGCCGACTCGGTCGGGCTGGCCCTGCTCGTCGTGCTGGAATCCCTCAACCCGCCGGAACGGCTCGCCTTCGTCCTGCACGACATGTTCGGCCTGCCGTTCGAGGAGATCGCCCCGGTCATCGACCGCACACCGGCCGCGGCTCGCAAGCTGGCCAGCCGCGCCCGGCAGCGGGTCCGGGGCGCGGCCCCCGAACCCGACCCCGACCCGGTCGCGCAGCGCCGGGTCGTCGACGCCTTCCTCGCCGCCGCGCGCGGCGGCGACTTCGATGCCCTGGTAGCCGTACTGCACCCTGAAGTCGTACTGCGCGCCGACGGTGGAAAGGCGCTGCCCGGCGGCATGAGGGTCCTGTGCGGCATCGAGTCGGTGGCCGGTCAGGCCGCCACCTTCCAGCGCATGGCCACCACCTCCACCAGCCGCCCCGCGCTCGTCAACGGCACGGCCGGACTGATCAACACCGTGGACGGCGAGCTGTTCTCGGTCATCAGCTTCACCGTCAGCGGCGAGAAGATCATCGCGATCGACATCCTCTCCGACCCCGAACGCCTCCCCTCCCTCCCCCTCCCCGACCCAACCCGCTGACCGTTCACCCCAAGACGCCGCACGCCGCCCACGTGCACCAGAATGCGAGGGTGAAATCCTCGGACGACGACGGGTGGGGCCTCACCCCCAACTGGCGTGCGGCCGACAACAATCTGTACGGCGTGCTGCGGGGCCGCCTGAACGCCTCCGATGTGGCCGAGTGGTTCGCTCGCACCGGCTGGAGGACCCGAGCGTCTTCCTCGGTTGCGTATGAAGTCGAAACCAACTGGTGCCAAGTCGACCTTGTTCCTGTTGAGGGGCCAGACATCCTTCTGCACGGCGTCATCGACCCGGTCTGGTTCGACACTCTGGCGGCACTGCTCTCAGGGTTCGGGCTCAGCTTCGGACTCGAGTTGTACGACGACGAAGGCGGCCTGCGCCGGGGGTCGAACGGTGATCGCGCACCCGCTCAGACCGGTTGGCCCGTGTGAACAAGACGCGAGTCAACGCGGGAGGCTCCGGCCGCCTCCCTGCGTCGCCCTGCCCGCCACGCGCTCGCGTGCCGCGGCTATCCACTCCCGGACGTCTGACGCCGCGTCCGCTGCGGCTGCTTCCGTCCGGCAGGTCCGGCTGGAAGTGGCTATGTGGTGGCGGATCATGCGCAGCACGTCTTGATCGTCGAAGTACGACGTATGCACCAGCGCCTTGGTGGAGATCTGCGGCTGCCGGCCGGTGACGACTCCCGTCAGCCTGTTGCCGTTCATGGCCGCGCGGGCGATCATCTGGCGAACCTCCAGGCCCAGCAACCCCGCGTGGGCCATGGCGTTGGTCTCCAGCGCCGTGTTGACCCGGTCCGGCAGTCCGGCGGCACCCCCGTCGAGGGGCAGGGGCCACGTCGAGACGTGGACGAGGTCGGTGTACGGGACGTCGCACCCCTGGCCGGTGCGCAGCAGCCGTTTGGCCAGCGCCGCGTTGACGCTCGGCATGAGCCATTTGTTGATCAGGCCATAGGCGCCGCCGGTCGGGGTGGAGCCGGGGTAGTAGTACCCGTATCCCATCGAGGCTTGCGGAGCGAGCGCGATGTCCTTCAGCGGGGCGTTCAATCGCAGCAGCGTGGGCACGCGCGGCCACGCGCCGGCCGGCTTCCGCGGCACCTCGCGCTGTGCGGCCGGTACGAAGAACTGGGAGTATCCGGGGGCGTCGGGCGGGCACAGCGTACGGAGTCCGCTGATCGCTTCGTCCGTTGCCGCGTACAGGCCCAGCCACCGTGAGTGGAAGCGTGCGAAAGCGGACCGGGCGAGCCTGGCGCGGATCATCAGCGCGTGGGCGACTTCTCCGCGTGCAGTGACCCGGAATGTGTACTTCAGCCCCAAGGCTGCCAGGAGCAGCCATACCAGGCGGATGATCCACGAGAGCTCGAACCACGAGAAGGCGAGCGACAACACCATGCTCGGGAAGAACACCAGCAGCATGTAGGCGAGAGCGAGCAGCATCGTCCAGCGCGGGGCTCTGACATCCCGGCGACTCACCGCGTCCGCCAGGGAGAACTTCCCCTCACGCCACCCTGTCGCCAGCAGACCGCCCTGCGGCAGATGGCACAGGAAGGGGGTTCCGATCGTCGTCCAGCTCCGCAGGCGGCCGAGCTCCAGCTCCTGGCTCACTTGCCGGTATCTCTCGGCGAGGAAGCGGCTCCCCGTCACATCGGTACCGGATGCGTCACCGGTGACGACACCTCGGCGCACCAAGGGGTAGTACAGGTGGGCGGCCAGCGTTCCCCCGCGCTGCAGGACGTGGCTGGTCAGGAGGGCTTCCCAGATGACCGAGCCACCGTGGCTGTGCCCGACCAGGTGATACGGGCGGCCTTTCCGTTCCAGTTCGACGAGGAGCGCCAGCAGTTCCATGGAGGCGGACAGCCGCGCCGACTGGGTGTTCGCACCGCTCCAGTGGAACAGCCTGCCACTGTGCGGAAGGCTCACCCCTGCCGGGAGGTTGTCCTCCAGCCACCTCCATGTGTCGCTGCCGCGCTGCCACCAGCGCGGCCCCTCGTCGTTGCCGTCCTTGTCACCGGCGAAGGTGCCGTGCACAAGGATCACCAGCTCGTCCTGGCCCAGCGAGTCACCACCTGAATCCGTCACCCGTACATCATGGCGTGACCCACCGACAGGATGGCCTCCGTGCGGCAACTCGCGCCGTCGGCACGTGTTTCGGCGGTGTCCGCGTACCGACGCGTGCTAGGAAGAACGCATGCCCGCACACGAGCGATACGACGCCGTCATCGTCGGCGGCGGCCACAACGGTCTGGTCGCCGCCGCCTACCTGGCCAGGGCCGGCCGCACCGTGCTGGTGCTGGAACGTCTCGACACCACGGGCGGCGCCGCCGTCTCCACTCGCCCCTTCGCCGGGGTGGACGCCCGCCTGTCCCGCTACTCGTACCTCGTGAGCCTGCTCCCGCGGAAGGTCGTCCGGGAGCTGGGGCTGAAGTTCACCCTCCGCAAGCGCACCGTGTCCTCGTACACCCCGGCCCACCGCGACGGCCACGCGACAGGGCTGCTCGTCGGGGGCGGTCCCGACCGTACGAGGGAATCGTTCGAACGGCTCACCGGTGGCAACGCCGAGTACAGCGCGTGGGAAGCCTTCTACGGGATGACACAGCGCGTGGCCGAACGCGTTTTCCCGACTCTGACGGAACCGCTGCCCACCCGGGACGAACTGCGCCGCCGCGTCGACGACGACGCGGCCTGGCAAATGCTGTTCGAAGTACCCCTCGGCGCTGCGATCGAGGAGCACTTCAGGGACGATCTGGTCCGCGGCGTCGTCCTCACGGACGGCCTCATCGGCACCTTCGCCGACGCCCACGACCCGTCCCTCAGGCAGAACCGCTGCTTCCTCTACCACGTGATCGGCAACGGAACCGGTGACTGGGACGTGCCCGTCGGCGGCATGGGCGCGCTCACCGACGCGCTGGCCGACGCCGCGCGGTCGGCGGGCGCCGAGATCGTCACGGGCCACCAGGTGACCCGCGTCGAGACCGACGGACGGGAGCACGCCGAGGTGACGTACCGGACGGCGGAAACCGAAGGCATCGTCGCCGCCCGCCACGTCCTGGTCGGCGCTTCGCCCCGGGAGCTCGCAGGGCTGCTGGGCGAGGAGCCGCCCCCGCCCGCCGAGGGCGCCCAGCTCAAGGTCAACATGCTGCTCAAGCGGCTGCCCCGGCTCCGCGACCCGGCCGTCGAGCCGCGTGAGGCGTTCGCGGGCACCTTCCACATCGCCGAGGGCTACCAGCAGCTCGCCGCCGCGTACGCCGATGCCGCCGCCGGACGACTGCCCGCCGCGCCGCCCTCCGAGATCTACTGCCACTCGCTCACCGACCCCACCATCCTCGGACCGGAGCTCGCCGAACAGGGCCACCACACGCTCACCCTCTTCGGCCTGCACACTCCGGCCGGACTCTTCAGCCGCGACAACGACGCCGTGCGCGACGCGCTGCTGGCCTCCACCCTGGCCCAGCTCGACGCCCACCTCGCCGAACCGCTCGCGGACTGTCTGGCCACCGACGCCGACGGCAAGCCCTGCGTCGAGGCGAAGACCCCGCTCGATCTGGAGCGCGAGCTGGGGCTGCCCGGCGGCAACATCTTCCACCGCGACCTCGCCTTCCCCCACGCCCAGGAGGGCACAGGACGCTGGGGCGTGGAGACCCGGCACGCCAACGTCCTGCTCTGCGGCGCCGGCGCCGTACGCGGCGGTGGCGTCAGCGGCATCCCGGGCCACAACGCGGCCATGGCCGTACTGGGCCACTGACAGTCCGGTGTGGCGAGCCGGTGTGACCGGCCGGGGTGACCGGGCCGGATCGGTGCGCACGCACCAGGGGCCGACAGGGCGTTGCCGTCCGGCCCAGCAACGCGCTCCTGTGCGGAATTCCCGCCCCCACCGGAGAACCAGTGGCCGCTCACCGTCATCACATCACTCGAACGCTGATCCTGGCCATCGGGCAGCGCATACGGACAGCAGAGGCGGGCGACGTGACAAACGGAACGGCGGACGACGATGACGGCGCGAGAGGAGCGGCAACATGTGCGGAACGGCCGATTGGTGAGTACGAGTCGGCCCAACGCGGAATCGTCCGTGCGACGTTCACCGTCCTGCGCCGCAACGGGCGGCATCTGCTGCGGCGGACGGCATGCGTGACCGGGCTGGCAGCGCTGGGTGGGCTGCTGGTCACAACCGTGGCGTTCCTGGTCGCCTGGCCTGTTTTCGCCCAGATACGCAGCGACGCGGCCGTGGCCCGGCAAATGGAGGACTCGTTCGCCCCCGACGGGAGCCTGGTCGATGAGCTGTGGCTCATCGCCCTCGCGGGTCTGCCGTTCTTGATACTGCTGCTGCACCTGGGCTGCGCGGCGCTCCAGACCGCGTCCGCCCACGCGGCGGCGGCCGAGCCGGGAGGCGACCGCCGCACGCAGTCCGGCAGCCGGTCGATCGACCGTCCCCGCGCTCGCTTCCGCGCGGTGTTGGGCGTGTATCTGCTGCGCGGCGTGTGCGTGTGGGTTCCGCTGGTGGCCGGTGTCCTGGTGGAGCAGTACTTCACGACCACCATGTTCCGGGAGTACACCGTCATCGTGCCGAAGTGGCAGTACCCCAACCTGTTCGCTCTGCTGCGCTACGGCCCGCCCACACTGGGTCTGCTGATCACGTTGGTGCTCCGGTTCAGCTGGGCACTGGCCCCGGCTGCCGCAGCGGTCGAAGGTCTCTCGCCATTTGCCGCGCTGCGCCGCTCCTGGTCGCTGGTGTGGGCGCGTTCGGTCGGCTGGCTGCGCGCGGTGGCTGTGACTCTGCCGCTGGGCGTGCTCACAGTCGGCATGTACGTGCTGCTCCACCTCGCCGCCCGGCCGCTGCGCTCGCGTACCGTCTCGCTCTTCCTGGAGTGGGGCCCCGACAACACCTACGCCGCGTACGTCGCCGGGCTTCTGGCCCCGATCGCCGTCGCCCTGCTCCTCGCCGGTGCCCTCGCCCTCCCTCCCGCGCACACGGCCCTCACGGTCCTGCACCAGCGGCTCGTCCAGCTCCGCGAGCGAACAACCTGAGGAAGCGGGTACCGGTCCGGGGCCAGGGGTCTCACTCCGTCTTCCGGAAGAGCTCCGACATCCGGCCCAGGCGAAATCCCCCGGGGTGCGCCGAGCAGCCCCGAAGTCCGCGCGGACAGCCGCGAAGCGCGCGCCGACCTGCGGCAGCGGCTGGCCGCCGAGTGGCGGGAACTGACCGCGCGCATTCGCGCCGAACACCCGGAACTCGGCCTGCTGCGGCCGGTGCGGGAATGGGACGAACGGGAGCTGTGCGCGACGGCAGCGGCGGGGCCTGTGGTGCTTGTCAACGTCTCCCCGCACGGCAGCGACGCGCTGGTCGTCACCGAGCGGGCCATCGAGGCCGTGCCGCTGCCCGGGCTGGACCCGCGTACGACCGCGCAGCGCCGGAGTGCCTTCCAGGAGGCGTTGCTGCGCATCGAGGCACCCGGCACCTCCCGCGAGCAGTCGCTGCGCGCCCAGCGAACCGTCCGCGACTCGCTCGCCTGGCTCTGGCAGGCGGTCACCGGGCCCGTCCTCGACCATCTGGACATCCCACACGCGCCCGCCGGGCCCTCGACCCGCCTTTGGTGGTCGCCCGGAGGCGCGCTGGGCAGCCTGCCGCTGCACGCCGCCGCCCCGCAGGACGGTGGGCCAGGCGCGCTGGACCGGGTCGTCTCCTCCTATACGCCGACGCTGCGGGCGCTGCACCACGCCAGGCAACGCGCCGCCCGCCCGTCCGGCACAGGCACCGCCACCGGCACCGGCACGGGCCCCGGCACAGACACCGACACCGGCACGCTCGTCGTCGCCGTCGACGAGGCACCCGGTCTGGTCCCGCTGCCCGCCGCGCGCCGGGAGGCCGAGCACCTGGCCGGGCTGCTGGCCGACGCCGACGTGCTGACCGGCACGTCAGCGACACATGCCGCGGTCGTCTCCGCGCTGCCCCGGCACGCCTACGCCCACTTCGCCTGCCATGCGGTGGGCGATCTCGAGAACCCGTCCGGCAGCCGACTGGTACTGCACGACCACGCCGAACGTCCGCTGACCGTCCGCGACCTCGCGCGACTGCGGCTGCCGTCGGTCCGGCTCGCCTACCTCTCCGCCTGCGACACGCTGCGGACCAGCCCCGAACTCGCCGACGAGGCCGTGCACATCGTCAGCGCCCTCCAGATCGCGGGCTTCCCCCACGTCGTGGGTTCGCTGTGGCACGTCGACGACACGATCGGCGCCACGGTCGCCCGGAGCGTGTACGAGACCCTGCGTACGCGGGACGGGAACCTGGACGTCTCCCGGACAGCGGAAGCCCTCCACTCCACCGTCCGCACCCTCCGCGACACCTACCCCCACACCCCCACCCTCTGGGCCTGCCAGGTGCATGCGGGGCCTTAGGGCGTGTCCGGCGGGTCGTGCCGGGTAGGGGCTGCCCCCGACTGTCCACCGCAAGCTGCGGCAGCACCGGAGCCGGGTTCGAACATGGGGGTGGTGTCCGCGTCGTAGGGCAGGGTGGAGATCACGTCGCCGTAGCCCCGCTCCAGCGTCCGCCGCCGGTGTGCGGTGTACGGGTCGGCGGGGTGCGCGGCCAGTCGCGCCAGGCGTTCCTCGTGCACCGCGGTGATCTCCTCGGCGGTCGCGCGCCAGTCGGCCTCGTCCGGCAGCCGGACCAGTTCGACGCAGGGCGGTTGCCTGCCCTCCGCCAGCGCGGCGGCGGCCCGGTCGTGGCCGTCGAGGAGCAGCCATCCGTCCAGGAAGGACACCCACCACAGCAGAACGGGTGCCAGGGTGCCCTCGCGGGCGTGCTTGCGGTACGCCTTCACGCGCGGAGCGTCCGGTGCCGGAAGCGGCCGCAGCGGCAGTACGCCGTGCCAGCCGCCTCCGCAGAGCAGTTCGATGGTGGCGTGCGGCCAGTCCTGGACGAGGTCGCAGCTCCAGATGCCGGGCGCGAAAGTGGTGCGCGTGGTCAGCCGCCAACGGCCGTGGTACAGCGGGCCGTGCTCGGTCTCCTCGAGCCGGCGCGCGTACCGGTGGGGCCAGTTGCCCCCGGCCCGCATCATCGCGGCGGTCAGGTGCGGCAGCGGGGAGCGGTGGCCGGGCAGACGGTGCATGATCAGGTCCCGGCAGCAGCCCTCACCCTGCGACCGGGCCTGGATCAGCGGCCGTTCGCCCTGCCGCAGGACCCACTGGCGGCCGGTGACCCGCTCGAAGCGCAGCGGGGGCGGGCCCGGCCGGTCGTCGGGGACGGCCAGGGCAAGGCCGCCCGGCGGCAGCGGTTCCCTTGTGGCCCTGGTCATGGGCCAGTGTCAGCATGAGGTCCCGTGTCCGGGCAAGGGATTTCCTTACGCGCCGAGTCCACAGCGAGCCGATGCGCCGGCCTGCGCGGGAGGGCACGGGCGCGGGCCCGCGTGCCCGTGCGAGGCCGGGTACGCCGAGCGGTGAGCACAGGGCCGAACGGCCCTGGTGTGGCCGCCGCCAGGCCCTGACTTCAGCGGTCGCGGCGGTACCAGAGACCTGTATCGCCGGGTCACTGGTCCCTGACCACTTCGCTAGACGGGCAAAACGGGCAGAGCCTCTGATTCTGCTTGCTATACAGGACCCGGGCCTGCCGCCTGGGACCCGCGCGGCTCCCGGTTCCGCGCCCACGCCCGAGCCCCAGGTCCACCCCAGCCTGTCTCCACCGGTTTGAGAGGTCCCATGCTGTCCGAAGAGTCCGCCGCCCTGGTCCGGGCCACCCTGCCCGCCGTATCAGGAGCGCTCGACGAGATCACGGCCCGCTTCTACGACACGATGTTCCGCGACCGGCCCGAGCTGCTGGACGGGCTGTTCAACCGCGGCAATCAGGCCGACGGAGGCCAGCGGAAGGCCCTGGCCGGATCGATAGCCGGCTTCGCCCGCGCGCTGCTCGACCAGCCGGACGCCTTCCCCGACGCGCTGCTGGCGCGGATCGCCCACAAGCACACCGCGGTGGGCGTCACCGACGACCAGTACACGCTGGTGCACAAGTACCTGTTCGGGGCCATCACCGAGGTGCTCGGCGACGCCCTCACCCCAGAGGTGGCCGCCGCCTGGGACGAGGTCTACTGGCTGATGGCCGGGGCCCTCATCGCCCGGGAGGCCCGCCTCTACCAGCAGGCAGGTCTCGAACCCGGCGAAATCTGGCGTCCCTGGACGGTCGTTGACCGCCGCGAGGAGACAGCCGATGTGGCGTCCTTCCTGCTGCACCCCGCCGACGGCCGGCCCGCCCCGGCGGCACGGGCCGGGCAGTACGTCAGCGTCAAAGCGCTGATGCCGGACGGTGTGCACCAGTCGCGCCAGTACAGCCTGTCCTCCGACCCCGGTGGCCAGGTGCGCCGGATCACCGTCAAGCGCGTCGCCGGAACGGACGGGAAGCCCGACGGAGAGGTGTCGAACCTGCTGTACGAGACGGTGCATGCAGGGGACGTGCTGACCGTCGCCGCGCCCTTCGGCGACGTCGTCCTGGAGGAGGCCGACAACCCGCTGATCCTCGCCTCGGCGGGCATCGGTTGCACCCCCATGGTGGGAATGCTCGCCCGGCTCGCCGCGATCCGCTCACCCCGTCCCGTCCAGATGCTGCACGCGGACACCTGCCCGGCTGAGCACGCTCTGCGCACCGAGACCCGCGAGCTGACGGCCCGACTGCCGCATGGGGAAGCGGTGTTCTGGTACGAGCGGCCCGAGGCCGCCGAACCGGGGGCCCGCACCGGCCTGATGGACCTCGACGCTGTCGCCGTACCGGAGGACGCGACCGCCTATCTGTGCGGGCCCCTGCCCTTCATGCGTACCGTCCGCGCCCAGTTGCTGGAGCGGGGGGTTCCGGCGCGCCGCATCCACTACGAGGTGTTCGGCCCGGATCTGTGGCTGCCGGACACGGCCCGGGGCTGACGACGGCGCGAGGCGTCCGGCTATCCCCCGCCGACCGGCGCGCTCCACACCAGCGTGGTGCCACCGCCGGGCCGGCTGCCGATCTCCAGTCCGCCGCCCAACTGCTCGGCGCGTTCGGCCATGTTCCGCAAGCCGCTGCGACGGCCCCCGGCCGGGATGCCCCCGCCGTTGTCGCGGACCGTGAGCCGGACGTCCTGCCCGTCGGTCTCCAGCACCACCTCGGCACGGTCGGCCCCGGAGTGACGGGCGATGTTGGTCAGCGCCTCGGAGAGCACCGCGATCACATGGTCGGCGGTCTCTTTGTGCACATGTGTATCCAACAGGCCGTCCATCCGCATGCTCGGGGGGAAGCCGAGGACCGGCGCCGCCTCGTCGAGCACCCGTACCGCCCGGGTGCGCAGTCCGGGGCCGGTTGTCCCGCCCCGGGAGCGCAGGCCGAGGATGGTCGAGCGGATGATCTTGATGGTCTCGTCCAGGTCGTCCACGGCCCGCAGCACCCGCTCCGACGCCTCGGGATGCTCGATGAAGCGGCCCGCGCTCTGCAGCGTCATCCCGGTGGCGAACAGCCGCTGGATCGCCAGGTCGTGCAGGTCCCGGGCGATCCGGTCGCGGTCTCTGAGCAGGGCGACCTGTTCGGCGTCCTGGCGGCGGTCCGCGAGCTCCATCGCCACCGCCGCCTGGGCCGCGAAGCCCTTCAGCGGCTCGATCTCCTCCCCCGAGAAGGCCGTCCGGCCCGCCTCGCGGACCAGCAGCACCACGCCCCGCACCCCCTCGCCGCTGCCGTCGGTGCCGATGGGGACGGCGACCGCGGGGCCGAGACCGGTGAAGCGGGCAGGACCGGACGAGAGCCGTCTCTCGCCCTCCGCCGGGGGCGCGCCCCGCTCGCCGCGCTCGTCCTTGGAGATGTCGGGGCTGGTGACCGGCGCTGCCGTGACGAGCGCCCGGCCGATCAGGTTTCCGTCGACGGGCAGTACCAGACCGCGGTGCTCGTCCGCACCGCGCCCGATGGCCAACTCCACGGTGAGGGTGTCGGTGTCGCCCATCGGTACGGCGACCACGGCGAGCGCCGCGCCGGTGTTCTCCCTCGCCCGCTCGGCGATCAGCCCCAGGACCTCGCTGCGTTCGCTGCCGGACATGAGGTTGTGGGTGACCTCGGCACTCGCCCGCAGCCAGCGCTCCCGAAGCCGGGACTCCTCGTACAGCCGGGCGTTGTCGATCGCCACCCCGGCCGCCACGGCCAGCGTCGCGAGCACGGACTCGTCCTCGTCGTCGAACTGCGTACCGCCGCGCTTCTCGGTCAGATACAGGTTCCCGAAGACCTGGTCCCGGACCCGGATCGGGACGCCGAGGAAGGTGTTCATGGGCGGGTGGTGGGGCGGGAATCCGTACGAGGACGGGTGCTCGGATATTTTCGCGAGGCGCAGCGGCTCCGGGTTGCGGATCAGCTCCCCCAGCAGGCCGTGCCCCTCGGGGTAGTTGCCGATCTCTGCTATCTGCTCTTCGCTGATCCCTATCGTGTAGAAGTCCGACAGCATCCGGCCGTCCGGCCCGATCACACCGAGCGCGGCATAGTCCGCGTCGACCAGTATCGCCGCTGCCTCCACGATCCGGCGCAGCACCTGCTCCAGATCCAGCTCGCGGCCGACCGAGAGCACCGCCTCCAGCAGGCTGTGCACCCGGTCGCGAGTGCCGCGTGCCGCGTCCAGCCGGGCCTGCAGCTCTTCCAGCAACTCGTCGAGCCGCAACTGGGGCAGCCGCACCCGGGGCCCCTGGGACGGTTCCGAGCTTCCCACGGGTGACCCTCCAGCTTTGCCTCTGCGTACCGACAGCGTTCCGTCTCCGGCTGGGGCGGCACGGGAACGGCGCACGGAATGACCAGGGTAGGCGGCCTTCTTCGGCGGTCGCGGGCCACCCGGGCCGGCGGGGCCGACGGCGCGCCCGGCAGGCACCGACCGACCCGGAACGGCTTCGACGGGCCCCGAGGTCTTCACCGTTCGCCGTGTTTGAGCCGGTCCTGGGCCTGGGTGGCGATCACGGCCGCCTGGATGCGCCGCTCCACGCCCAGCTTGGCCAGCAGCCGGGAGATGTGGTTCTTGACCGTCTTCTCGGCGAGGAAGAGCCGCTGACCGATCTGCCGGTTGGTCAGCCCCTCGCCGATCAGCGTCAGGATCTCCCGTTCCCGGTCGCTCAGCCCCGACAGCACCTCCGGCTCCTCCTGCTGATTGCCGCCGCGCAGCCGGCTCATCAGCTTGGTGGTCGCGCTCGGGTCCAGCAGCGACTGGCCGGCGGCGACCGTACGCACCGCGGAGACCAGGTCGGAGCCCTGGATCTGCTTGAGCACATAGCCCGAAGCGCCCGCCATGATCGAGTCCAGCAGGGCCTCCTCGTCGTCGAAGGAGGTCAGCATCAGGCAGGCCAGCTCCGGCATCCGGGAGCGCAACTCGCGGCAGACGCTCACCCCGTCGCCGTCGGGCAGCCGCACATCCAGCACCGCGACCTGCGGGCGGAGCGCGGGCACGCGGACGAGCGCCTGCTCGGCGGTGGATGCCTCACCGACCACGGTGATGTCCCGCTCGTCGCCGAGGAGGTCGTGCACCCCGCGCCGGACCACCTCGTGGTCGTCCAGAAGGAAGACCCGGATCGGGTCCTCCAGGCCGGGCTGCTCGCTGTCCGCCATCGGAATGCTCCCTCGTCGTCCGTCTGCTGCGCCGCCGCCCCGGGCCTGTCCTGCCGGGCCGGTCCATCTCGTGATCGTGCCCTTCGCCGGGACGGAGGGACAGGGCCGCTCGGCCCCAACCGCCTGGCGGCACCCTCCCCCGGCGGCACCCTCCCCCGGCGGCAGCCCCACTCCCTCTCCCCCGCTCGGGGGCCGGTCGCCCCGTGGCAAGGCCCAATGGTCCCTGGTCCCACGCACGCGGGTGGCGTTCCATCGAGGTGTCCGGACCGGTACGACGCGAGAACGTGTCCCGCGTACCAGGCCCGGCAGCTACCGCCGCGAAGCCGGGAAGGAACACCGAGATGCAGCTCCGGCCCACCAAGCCACACCCGGCCGGTCTCCGCCGGAGGGTCGAACTCGACGGTACCGAGTCCCTGCGACTGCTCGGCAGTGTCTCGCTGGGCCGGATTGTCCTGACCCGGCACGCCCTGCCCACCATTCGTCCGGTAAATCATATCGTGGACAGGGGCGACATCATCATCCGCACCCACGACGGCACCGCCCTCACCCAGCGGACCCGCGAGGCCCACAGCCCAGGTGTGGTCGTCGCCTACGAGGCGGACGACATCGATCCGCGCACCCACCTCGGCTGGAGCGTCGTGGTCACCGGTTACGCCCAGCTGATCTCGGACCCGCTGGAGCTGGACCGCTACCGGTCGATGCTGCTGCCGTGGGTGGAGGAGAAGATGGAGCACGCCGTGCGCGTCCACCCGGACCTGGTCACCGGGATGCTGCTCGTCCCCGCCGACGGAGCACCCGCTGACCAGTGGCCCACACCGGGGTGACCGGTCAGCGCGGGCCCGCACTGCCGTAGGGGCCGAACAGGTCCAACAGCCGGGTCCGAGCCGCGTGCAGCCGGTGGGAGAGTACCTGGGCGACCCAGTGTGCGACGGCGGCGTCCAGACGGGGATCGGCCCGGCACAGCCCGCGGACGGCGTCCGCGTCGAACTCGTACGCGCGCACCGGCGACATGGCCTCCGCGCCCAGCTGCCACTCGTACGGCGGGAACAGCCAGGACAGGCCGACCAGCTGACCGTGGCCGAGGGTCTCGATGACCGGGGACCGGCGTCCGGGCACATGCATGTCGAGGGTCACCGTGCCGGTGCGCACTATCCAGAAGTTCCCGGCGGTCTGCCCCTCCAGGAACAGTCGCGCTCCCTGGGGGAACGAGACCTGGCGGGCGATCGGCAGCAGTTGCTCGCGGTGCTCGGCGGGCAAGGTGTTCATCGTGGTGGTGGTTGCGACATTCATCGTGGCAGCCCGCCTTCCTTCCCTGGTCGGATTCCTGGGGGCGGCCAGTGGCGGCGCCGCTGTGTGGACCACCGCCCGTGTCTGCCCCCTGTTTCCGATCCTGCTGCTGTGCGGACCGCTGAGCCCTGGGCCGAACGTCCCGCGCGCGGGCCCGGACGGACCGGATCGGCCGGGCCGGCCGCACCCGGTCGCTCCGTCCCCGCCGAGCCCTTGGGGGCTGTACGGCGTCTTCGAGTCCTACGCGATCGGCCTGGCCCTGTTGGGCGCTACCGCAGCCACGGCGCTGGTCTTCTCCGGTACGGGCGTGCGCCGGGCCGTCTCACGGCACGCGCTCGCCACCCAGTCGCGCTGATTCCGACGGAACTCCGGTGATCTGACGGATTCCGCATGCTCTGGTGGACCTCCCTCCCGCTCCCTTCGGCCACTTTCACCTCCGGCAGCAGACAGCCGGAGGTGAAAGTGGCCGAAGCGCGTCTGTGTGGTCATGGCTCGTCGAGCGGACACCCGCGTCACAGTGGCCGCGCACGCAAGGCGTGTCCTGACATCTGCAGGGTTGATCAATAGCGCGAACCTTCGTCTAATGATGTGACGATTTTGGGAGGTCCCATGACCGGATCAGCTGCTTCGCCCACATCCCTCTCGCAGCGATGGCTGCGGCCCCTCGCTTTCGGAGCCGACCCCGCCGGTGAGCGGATGGAGCGGATCCGCCGGTCCCCGCACTTCGCCGACGGAACGTTCCGGAACCCCGAGTCGGCCCGGATCGCCCCCTCGGGATCCAGGCTCGAGTTCGCCAAGGCGTTCTTCCGTAAGGAGGCACGCCGACGCCGTAGGCCCGCCGCGCCCATACCGCTGCACCGCGGCACCCTCGACGAGCTCGGCAGGCCCCCGGCCTCCGGTCTGCGGCTGACCTGGATGGGCCACTCCAGCGTGCTCGCCGAGATCGACGGCCGACGGGTCCTCTTCGATCCGGTGTGGGGCCGCCGTTGTTCCCCGTTCGCCTTCGCCGGGCCGAAGCGGCTGCACGCCGTCCCGGTACCGATCGCCTCGCTCGGCCCGGTGGACGTGGTCGTCATCTCCCACGACCACTACGACCACCTCGACATGCCCACGATCCGTGCGCTCGCCTCGTCGGACACGGTCTTCGCGGTACCGCTCGGCGTGGGCGCCCACTTGGAGCGCTGGGGCGTTTCCGGCAGTCGGCTGCTGGAGCTGGACTGGCACGAGTCGGCGCGCGTGGGCGGCCTGCAGCTGACCGCCACCCCCGCCCGGCACTTCTGCGGGCGCGGGCTGCGCAACCGGCAGCACACCCTCTGGGCGTCCTGGGTGGTCCAGGGTGCCGACGGCCACCGCGTCTACCACAGCGGCGACACCGGATACTTCCCCGGCTTCCGGGACATCGGCGCCGAGCACGGCCCCTTCGACGCGACGATGATCCAGATCGGCGCCTACAGCGAGTACTGGCCCGACATCCACATGACGCCCGCAGAGGGCATGAAAGCCCACCTGGACCTGCAGCAGGGCGGGACCTCCGGGGTGATGCTGCCCATCCACTGGGGCACGTTCAACCTGGCGCTGCATCCATGGGACGAGCCGGCCGAAGGCACCCGCCGAGCAGCCGAGGAGGCGGCTGCGCGCGCTGCCTTCCCCCTGGTCGGTGAGCCCTTCGAGCCGACGGCGGAACAGATTCCCACCACGCCCTGGTGGCGCTCCGTCGCCGCGGCCCCGACCACCGGCGATTCCGTCGGCTCACAGGCGACCCCGACAGGCCGGGCCGCCCCCGCCAACGACGCCGTGGAGACTTCCGTACCGGACCAGGGGCCGGCCGAGAAGGCGCCGACGGCGTAGGGCGGCCGTGCGGCCCGCACCCGTTCACCGGCCCGTCTCGTTCGGGCCGTCTCGTTCCAGGCCGCCTCGTCCCGGCCCCTCTCGTTCCGGGTCCTCCCGTTCTGGCCGTCTCGTTCCGGGTCCTCACCAGCCCGTGTCGTCGAACTGGTCCAGCAGGGCGTCGGTCGTCAGTTGCTCGGCGGCGCGGGCTGAGGGGCCGGCGCGCAGGTGCTGTTCGGTCCAGATGACCTTGCCGCCCGGGATGTAGCGAGTGCCCCAGCGCTGCGCGAACTGGGCGACGAGGAAGAGGCCGCGCCCGCCCTCGTCCATGGTGGACGCGCGGCGCAGGTGCGGCGAGGTTCCGCTGCCGTCCGAGACCTCGCAGATGAGGCTGTCGGCGTCGTGCAGGAGCCGGACCTGGATGGGCGGCCGGCCGTAGCGGATGGCGTTGGTGATCAGCTCGCTGAGGATCAGTTCGGTGGTGTGGCCGATCTCCTCCAGGCCCCACTCGCGCAGCCGCGCGGCGCATTCCGTACGTACCGGGGCCACGGCCGCCGGGTCGGGCGGCACCTCCCACTCGGCGACCTGGCTCAGGTCGAGCCGCCGGGTGCGGGCCACCAGCAGGGCGACGTCGTCGGACGGGTGTGCGGGCATGACGGTGTCCGCGACCGCGCGGGCGGTCTCCTCCGGGCTGCTGCCCGCCGTCCCTTCCAGGGTCTGGCGGAGGATCTCCAGACCGGTGTCGATGTCACGGTCCCGGGTCTCGACCAGACCGTCGGTGTACAGCACGAGATGGGCGCCCTCGGGCAGGCGCAGTTCGGTCGTCTCGAAGGGGTGGCCGCCCAGTCCGAGCGGCGGGGAGGCGGGGACGTCCGCGTAGCTGACGGTGCCGTCCGGGTACACCACGGCGGGGCAGTGGTGTCCGGCGCGGGCCAGCGTGCAGGAGCCGGTGACGGGGTCGTAGATGGCGTACAGACACGTCGCCCCGGCCACCTCCTGGTACTGCCGCCCGCTCGCCAGACCGGCGCTGCTGTCCTCGTCGTCGATGCGGACGACCAACTCGTCCAGGTGGGCGAGCACCTCGTCGGGCGCCAGATCGAGGGAGGAGAAGTTGTGCACGGCGGTGCGCAGCCGGCCCATCGTCGCGGCCGCGTGCAGTCCGTGGCCGACCACATCGCCGACGACGAGCGCCACGCGCGCCCCGGAGAGCGGGATGACGTCGAACCAGTCGCCGCCCACGCCCGCCTCGGCCGGCACATAGCGCCAGGCCGCCTCCAGCGCGGCGTGCTCGGGCAGTCCGCGTGGCAGCAGACTGCGTTGCAGGGTGACCGCCATCGCGTGCTCACGGGTGTAGCGGCGCGCGTTGTCGATGGCCACCGCGGCGCGGGCGGCCAGCTCCTCCGAGAAGGACACATCGTCCTCGTCGAAGGCCGGCGAGTCGCCGCTGCGCCAGAAGTGCGCGATACCCAGGACCACTCCCCTGGCCCGCAGCGGGACGGTGATCAGCGAGTGCACGCCGTACTCCAGTGTGCGCCGCGCGCGGTCCGGGTCGTGGCGCAGCCACTCCTCGGCCCGGTGCAGGTCCGGCTCCAGCACCGCCTGCTCGGCTTCCAGGGCCCGGGCCTGCGGCGAGCCGGGCCGGAAGGTGATCGCTTCCCCGACCTCGTACAGCGGCATCCCCTCGGGCCGGTCGCTGACCGTCACCCGCCGCACCCGGCGCTGCGCCTGGGAGTCCGGCTCCTGGCCGCGTACGACTTCGTCCAGCAGATCGACCGCAGCCAGGTCGGCGAACCCGGGCACCGCCACCTCGGCCAGCTCGGTGGCCGTACGCGCCACGTCCAGCGTCGTGCCGATCCGCACCCCCGACTCGTACAGCAGTTTGAGCCGCTCTCGGGCCACCTGTGCGCGACCGGAGACGGCCGACAGCTCGGTCGTGTCACGGAGCGTCACCACGCTGCCCGGCTCGTCGCCGTGCGGGGCCGTGGGGCGGATGTTCACCGCCAGCAGCAGATTCCCGGACAGCCGCACCTCGTCGGTGACGGCCTTGCCGGAGGCCAGCAGCTGGACCATGCCCTCGTCCAGGCCGAGCTCGGCCACGTGCCGGCGCTCGGTGCCGGTGGGCAGGTCCAGCAGGCGGCGTGCCTCGTCGTTGGCCAGCAACAGGCGCCGTTCGGAGTCGAGGATGAGCACGCCCTCCCGGACCGCGTGCAGCACGGCGTCGTGGTGCTCGTACATCCGCGTCATCTCGGCCGGCCCGAGGCCGTGCGTCTGCCGCAGCAGCCGTCGGGAGATCAGCGCTGTCCCCGCGGTGACGGCGACGAGAGCCGCGGCACCGGCGCCGAGGATGATCGGAAGCTGCTGGTTGATCATGCCGGTGACACTGCGGATGGCGAGTCCCGCCGACGCCAGCCCGACGATCCTGCCGTCGGAGTCCCGCACCGGGACCACCGCCTGCACGACGTGGATGTCCCCACCGGTGCGGGGGCCGGTGACCCGCTCGATGGTGGTACGGCCGCGGAGCGAGGGCTCGATCGTGCCGACGAACTTCTTCCCGATCAGTGACGGGTCGGGCTGGGTGAAGCGGATGCCTTTCCGGTCCATGAGCACGATGAAGTCGACACCCGCGTCCTTACGGGCCGCCTCGGCGCGCGGCTGGAGGACCTTCGCCGGATCGGGACCCTGTATCGCGTCGGCCACGCCCGGGGCGTGCGCGAACGCCTGGGCCACCGCGACCGACTTCTCCCGGGCCCGGCTGCTCGCGTCCTGCCGCGCCTGCACCACCTGGGCCGCCACCGCGGCCGCGACCAGCAGCAGGACCAGCCCGACCTGTAGAACGAACACCTGTCCGGCCGCGCTGCGCAGGCGCAGCAGCGAACGCCACTGCCCTCCGGAGCGGGCCGACTGGCGCTCCGGCCGAGTCCCGGGGCGGCGGAAAGGCAGCTTCATGACTCATTCCTAACACCGCGCCCCTCCACCGGCCGCAGCTACACCCTTTTCGTCACAGCAACCGTGCCTCACATGCCGGACCGTGAGGCCGGTTGCGCCGCATCTCCGACCGCACTCCGTGCCGGCGTGGAGTGGGGGCCCCTGGCGTGAGCCATATCACCGCAAAAGCGCAATTCAGGTGGAACAGGAGCACGTCTGATGTCGTTGTTCCGGGTGCGGCCGCGGAATCCGCGGACCGCCTCGAACCGCCCCGGTCGGCATCTCCCCCCCACCGGCCAGGGCCTTGCCCCGGTCAGCCTCCCCCCGGCTGGCCGGGGCCTTTCTGTCCCGACGGCGTCAATGGCGTCAACAGCTCCCCTTGAGCGAGGCCCGTCAGCGCGCCAGGACGACGGCGGCCACGGCGCCGTCGTTCTCGCGAGCGACCGGCGCGGTTTCGGCCACCGCCGCCGCATCGGTGCGCGCTTCCGTGCGCGCTTCGGTGCCCGCTTCCGTCGCGGCGACGAGCAGCCGGGCCATCGGGTAGGCGGCCAGCGGTCATCATCGGCCTGCCCGCGACCACGGACAGCAGCACCCCGACGCCGATCGCACCGCTGACACCGCTGTCCTTGGCGAGCATCAGCCGCGGAGCACCGGTGCCAAAGCTCAGCGCCGCACCGACCCCGTTGACGACGAGGATCAGCAGCGCGAAGGGCACATCCACCAGCAGCGGGGCGAGAGCATTGCGGGGGTGGCGCTTGCGCTGGGCTTGTCAGCCGAGGTCGTCGTCATGACCTCAAGCCTCCCCGGACAGCTCCCGGAGCTGTAGAAACACTCGTCAACAACTCCGCATGACACTTGTCATCGCTTCGCCGCCACCTCCACTGAGTGGCCCGTCACGCCATTCCGCCCGGCGGGCATGGAGCAGCCGCCCACACCAAAAGCCCACGGCAGCTTCACAATTCAGCTCACCGGCACCCACTTCGGCACCCACTTCCGTACCCGCTTCCGCTTCCGCATTCGTCAGCGAACGGGCCTCCTCGGGCACCAGGGGTGGCCCCCGTACGCGCGGGTCCCCGCCATTAGCACCCGCCGCACCCACGACCGCTGCGAGCCGCCCCGGGCTCGAACTGCCGCGCGACACCAGCAGTCACCTGGCCACCTGACACGCGCACTTCAGCACCGCGCAGGACCGTTTTCCGCATTGCTGCGCGCATTACGCGGCCTTGGGCGGTCCCGGGCAGCGGCGCGCCGGGTTACGCGGGGCGTCCCCGCTGGTCACAGCTTGCCGAGCACTACTCCGCGCCAGGTCCATCCCGCATCGAGCACCGTGCTCTGAAGGGGTTCCCTCATCTCCGCGCTGTCGAAACGGAATGTCTGTGTCACCTCGAAGCCGCGCCCGTCCCGCTTGCGACCGATCGTCCACTCAGCGGACCTCTGATTCAACGGTCCGCGCCCGTACTCCCGGGAAACCGGAACGCCGCCGACCCACTGGATTTTCCATTGCTCTTCGAGGACACGGACTTCGCGCTCGGCGCGTACCAGGCGCATGCGAATTCGGAGGCGGCGACTCAACTGCTTGTCGGCAAAGAAGGATCGCCAGGCCGGTTCCATGAGTCTCCACTCCGCCACCAGGTAATCCTCGTAGGAACTCTCCTCGCCACCAGCGCGAATAGCGAAGGGAACATCCGGCCCATTGAGGCCGAGCAGCATGGCTTTCAGGTCTTCAGCCGGCTGCGGAGGCACATCGCCGCGGGGGTGCTTTGTGCCGTTCAATTTGTCGAAGAAGCCCATCACACCAGTCTATTGAGCTGCTGGGACGTGGGGAAAACCGGGTGACCGACCGAGCGCTCGCGCCGCAAGCGCGCCCCGATCCACCTCGACCGCACGCCAATCGGGTGGAGCTCCTCTCGGACGCGGGTCCCCACTCCGGCCCAGCCGCGGTACGGATGCGGGAGGTCCGGAGCAGGCACGGGAGCGCTGCGAGGGTGAGGGCGGCGGCGACGGGCTGCGTGTGTGCCGGTGGACGTGCGGGAGATCGCGGGGGCCGTGCGTCGGTAGGCCGGGCGGGGAGCCGCCCAGGGTGCCGACGACAGCGGGTACGCGGCGCCGGTCGTCCGCCCCTGGCACACGGGAGCCTTTGATCACAAGTCCGGAAGGCGACATTTTTTCCCCGGAAGCGACTGCTTGACCCGGTTCCGAGCGAGCTGTTAGAAAACATGCCGTCAAAAGCGCGCACCGTCTCCGGCGATGCGCAGCGCCACGGGGGAGTTTCACGGGGGAGTCTTGGGCGATACAGCCATGGGGAATTCCGGCCCCCGTCGAGCCGGAAATGCACGGGTCACAGGTTCATTCCCGTAACGCCGCAGATCGCTGACCCCGTCCGCAAGGCTGCTCACGTTGCGGCTCGGTCCTGCCGGCGCCTTTCTTGCGCACACCCACCTGTCGGTGCCGACGTGCCCCGCACGCCTGCCCGGCTGTCTGCTCTGCCATTTTCGGCCTACTGAACGGTGTGGACGTGAAAGCGTATCTGAGCATTTTACGAATCGGGGACTACCGTCTCCTCTGGTCGGCCCTGGTACTCAACCTCCTCGGTGACGGCGCCACGTACGCGGCCCTCGCCTGGATCACTCTCGACAAGGCAGGCGCGGCGGGCCTCGGTGTGCTGGGTGTCTGTCTGACGCTTCCGGTGATTCTGGGCGGCGCCGTCATCGGGCCGCTGCTCGACCGGTTCTCGCGGCGCAAGCTGTTCATCTACGACTCGGTCTTCCGGGCCGCCGTCGTGGCCCTCGTTCCGGTGCTGGCGGTTGCCGGTGCGCTGCACGCCTGGCACCTGTACGTGGTGGCGCTGGTCTACGGGCTGCTGAAGATCATCCCGCTGGCCGGGACACCGGCCGTGCTCCCGGAACTGGTCCCGGCTGACAAACTCCAGGCGGCGTCCGGTCTCGAGGCCACCGCCATGGGAGCGGCGAACGTGCTGGGGCCGCCGATCGGTGCGGGGCTCATCGCCCTCTTCGGCGCCCCCAATGTGCTGGTGCTCGACGCCGCCACGTATCTGCTCTTCGCCTTGCTCATCGGCCGGATCAAGGCTCCGCTCGCCCGGCCCGAACCGTCGGCGGAGCCGGGGGCCAAGGACGCGAAGCCGGGCTGGGCGCCGGTGTTCCTGCTGATCGTGCGGGACCGCTTCCTGCTGGTGCTCACTCTGTCGTTCGGGGCGTTCAACGTCTCGGCCGGAGCGCTGGTGGTGGCGATCCCCTGGCTGACCAAGTTCGAGTTCGGCAGCGGCCCGGGTGTGCTCGGCCTGATGCTCGCCGTGATGGCCGCGGGCGAACTGGTCGGCTCCCTGGTCTCCGGTGCCGTGGAAACGTCCGAGAAGCAGATGCTGCGTATCGGCGTACTGCAACTGCTCTCCGGCGCCGTGCTGTTCCTGCTCCTCCCGACGGCGCTGCCGTGGATCCTGCTCGGTCTCGCGCTGAACGGCATCCTCTCGGCCCCGATGACGGTGCTCGGCGGCGTGGTCCGGATGACCCGGGTGCCCAACGCGATGCGGGGCCGGGCGATGACGCTGATGCGTACGGTCATGGCCGGTGCGCTGCCCGCGGGTTCGGCGCTGGGCGGCGTGCTGCTCAGCGGCAACCACTACACCGCGCTGATCTTCTTCGTCGCCGCCCTGGCCACCGCGCCGGGTCTGCTGACGGTCGTGCTCTTCCGCAACACGCCCTTCAGGCTGGAGGTGACAGCAGCCGATGACCAGCGTGCAGAGCGGGACTCCGACCCGGACGACGCGGGCACCGTCCCCGCCGCTTCCTGAGGGGGCACCCGCCACGACAGACGACGCGGTGGTGCTCGTCACCGATCGCCCCCGCACCCGGGAAGCGGCCCGCGGCCCCTGGGGCGCCGTCCGGCTGGCCGGTGCCGAAGGACCGGCGGCCCTGGCGGCTCTCCTCCTCGTGCTGCACCGCTGGACCGGGCAGGGTCGGCTCCGGGTGGACACCGATCTCGCCGACGGCGGCGCGGGCACCCTGACCGTGGACGTGGCCGGGCACGAGCCCGTCGCCGCGCTCGCCACCCGGGTCGCTCGGACGACGCCGACGCAACGCGGCCCGCACAGCGCCACAGCCGTACTGTTCGCCGACCGCGCCCCGGCGGAGGAGAGCCGGGGCCAGGAGCCGGACGCCGGGCCGTACGAGCTCTCCCTCACCCGGGACGGTACCGGTCTGCTGCTCGGCTACCGCGCCTCCCTCTTCGTCCGGGAGACCGCCGAACGCCTCGGCCGCCACCTCACCCGGGCGCTGCGGTGCCTGACGGAGCAGCCGCACACCGCCGTGCGCGAGGTCGGGCTGCTGGACGACGGGGAGCGGGAGCTGGTTCTGCGGACGTTCAACGACACGGCCCGGCCCTACCCGTCCTCGACCACCGTGCACGAGCTGTTCCGCGAGCAGGCGCGGCGCACTCCGGCGGCCCCGGCCGTCACCTGGCGGGACCGCACCATGAGCTACGCGGAACTCGACGCGCACACCGACCGGCTGGCCGCAGCACTGCGGGCGGCCGGGGCGCGGCGCGGGGACCGGATCGGGCTGCACACGTCGCGCACTCCTGACCTGCTGGTGGGCGCACTCGGCATCCTGAAGGCGGGGTGTGCCTACCTTCCGCTCGATACGGAGTATCCGGCGGAGCGCACCGAATGGCTGCTCGCCGACTCCGCCGTCGTACTGCTGGTCGCCTCCACCGACCGGCCCCCGCGGTTCGCGTTCGCGGGGACGGTCCTCGATCCGTGGTACGACACCGGGACTGACGCCGACACCGACGACGACCCCCAAGTCTCCGCCCAGGACCTCGCGTACATCTGCTACACCTCCGGGACGACCGGACGGCCCAAGGGCGTGGAGGTCACCCACCGCAATGTGGTGCGGCTCGTCCGGGGCACGGCGTATGTGCGCTTCGGCCCGGACATGAGCGTCATGCCGACGGGTTCCATCGCGTTCGACGCGAGCACCTTCGAGCTGTGGGGCCCCCTGCTCAACGGCGGGCGGGTGCATCTGACGGGCAGTGACACCGTGCTCGACGCGGGATCGCTGGGCCGGGAGCTGGCCGCGCGGCGCATCACGACCCTGTGGCTGACCTCGCCGCTGTTCAACCAGCTCGTGGAGCAGGACGCGACCGCGTTCCGGCCGCTGCGGGAGCTCGTCGTCGGTGGGGACGCGCTCTCCGCCGCCCATCTGACGAGGGTGATGGCCGCCTGCCCGGAGCTGACGCTGGTCAACGGCTACGGCCCCACGGAGAACACCACCTTCTCGGTCACGCACCGGCTCACCCGGGCCGATCTGGAGCGCATCCCGATCGGGCGGCCGATCGCCAATTCGACCGCGTATGTGCTGGACGAGGCGGGGCAGCCGTGCCCGGTGGGCGTGCCCGGTGAGCTGCATCTGGGCGGGGACGGGGTGGCCCGCGGCTACCTGGGGCGCCCCGCGCTGACAGCGGAACGTTTCATCAAGGACCCGTTCACCCCGCGCGGCGACCGGCTGTACCGCAGCGGCGATCTGGCGCGCTGGCGTTCCGACGGGGTGCTGGAGTTCCTCGGCCGGCGCGACCACCAGGTCAAGGTCCGGGGCTTCCGGGTGGAGCCGGCCGAGGTCGAGAGCGTCATGGCCGACCACCCGGGCGTGGCGGAGGCCGTCGTGACGGCCAGGTCCCGGCCCGGCCGCAGCGAGACCTACCTGTGCGGCTACTACACGGGGAAGGCGGGGCAGCACCCGCCGACACCGGAGGAGCTGCGGAGCCTGCTCGCCCGCACACTGCCGGGGCACATGGTCCCCTCCTACCTGGTGCCGCTCCCCCAGCTGCCGCTCAACCGCAACGGCAAGGTGGAGCGAGCGCTGCTGCCCGATCCGGACGGCTCCCATCTGCTGGCCGCGACCGCCTATGTGCCGCCCGCCGACGAGACCGAACGTGTCCTGGTGGAGCTGGCCGAGGCGGCTCTGGGCATCAGCGGTATCGGAGCGGCCCACGATCTGCGGGACCTGGGCGCCGACTCGCTCACGGCGACGCTGCTGGCCGCCGGAGCCCGGCGGCGGCTGGGCCGTGCGTGCCCGGTCAGCGCCGTGCTGCGCTGCGGCACTCCGGCGCGGCTGGCTGCGCTGCTGCGCGACTCCTCGCCCGTCGAACGGGGTACTCAGATCCCGCCCGCGCCGCGGCGGGAGACGTATCCGCTCACTCCGCAGCAGCGGCAGCTGTACTTCGAACAGCTCAAGGACGAGCGCGCGGTGCACTACAACGTGCCGGTCACCCTCGCGCTGCCGGCCGACACCGACCCGCTGCGGCTCGCCACGGCGCTCAGGCAACTGGCCGCGCGCCACGACGCGCTGCGCACCCGGTTCGTCACCGAGGGCGGCGGCATCAGACAGCGCGTCGAGCCGGCCGTCGATGTGCCGGTCCGGGTGGCCGAGGGGCCGCCGGGGCCGTTACGGGAGTTCGTCCGCCCCTTCGATCTGGGCCGGGCCCCGCTGTGGCGGGCCGAGATCCACCGGACGGCCACGGAGGTGACACTCCGCCTCGATCTGCACCACATCGTGGTCGACGGTTTCTCCCTGGCGCCGCTGTTCGCGGACCTGGCCGCGCTGTACGGCGGCGAGGAGCCGCCCCCGCCCGGGGTCCAGTACCGCGACTACGCCGAGTGGCTGGCCGGGCCGGCTGGCGAAGCGTTGCGTACGGCCCAGCGCGCTTACTGGCAGCGGGTGTTCGCCACCCCGCCCGACCCGGCCGACCTGCCGACGGACCACCCGCGCCCTGACCTGCGGTCGCTCGACGGCGATGTCGTCACCTTCGACCTCGGTCAGGTGCGCACCCGGCGGCTGCGCGGGCTGGCGCACGACCACGGCGTGACGCTGTTCGCCGTGCTGGCGTCCGCGTACAGTCTGCTGCTGGCCGGGCTCAAGGGCACCGGCGACGTCACGGTCGGGGTGCCGGTCTCCGGCCGTACGGCGCCGGGGCTGGAGGCGACGGTCGGCATGTGCGCCGGTACGGTGTGCCTGCGCTCGGCGCCCGAACCCCGGGTGCCCTTCGGGGCCTTCCTGCGCAGCACCGCGCAGGCGGCCGAGGACGCCTTCGCCCACCAGGACTTCCCCTTCGAGGACCTGGTCTCCCTTGCCGCGCCGGTGCGCGACTACAGCCGTACGCCGGTCTTCGAGGCGCTGATCGCCCTGCACAGCGGGCGCTATCTGTCGGTGGACTTCCAGGGCGCCAGGGTGCCGCTGCGCCTGGAACAGACCGGCCAGGCCGTCTTCGACCTCAACATGCAGATCTACGAGGACACCGGCACCCTGCGGGTGGCCTGGCAGTACGCCACCCGGCTGCTCCGCCGCGAGACGGTCGAGGGCTGGCGTGAGAGCTTCACCGCTCTGCTGGACGCGATCGTGGCGGACCCCTCGGCTCCGCTCGGCTCGCTTCTTCCCGCGCTCGACGCGGCACCATCCCGGCCGGCACAGCCCGCACCCGCCGCCTCGGCCCCGGGTCCGGCCGCCGTGTCCGGGTCGGACACCCACTCCGATTTCGCTCCCGACTTCGACTTCGATCTCTGATTTCCCACCGCCGCTCGTCGCCCCACCTTCGCTCCGCGACCCACCTTCGCTCCGCGACCCACCTTCGCTCGACGGGCCGCCTCAGCTCACCGAGCCGTTCCAGCCCTTCGAGTGGGCTTCTCACCACAAGTGCAGGAGACATCCATGCCTCTGCTCGCATCCGAAGCAGCATCCTCCGCACCCACCCCGCAGGCCGCGTACTGGCGATCCCAGTTGGCCGCACTCGCCGAGACCTCCGGCTTCCTGCCCGACTTCCGTCCTCCCGCACCCCCGGACAGCACCCCGGCGGCGGACCCGGACGACAGCACGGGGCGCCACGCGGCCACGCTCGCAGTGCCCCTCGGCAGCACCCTTACCGAGCGACTGGACCGGATAAGCCGCGGCCGCCTGGAGATGCTCTGTGTCGTTCTCGCCTCCGCGCTGGCCGCGCTGCTGGGCCGCTGCACCGGCCAGGAGGAGGTGGCCGTCGCGCTGCCGAAGCGGGGCGCCGCCGCCCGGTTCGCCGCCGGTCCCCTGCTGGTGCGTACGGACCCGTCCGGGTCACTGCGTCAGCTGCTGGCCCGGGTGGGCGACGCCCTGCGGGAGGCCGAGCGGCACCAGGACTGCGACGTGGCCTCCCTCGCCACCGAGTTGGGGCGCCCAGGGGCCTTCGACACCGGTCTCGCGCTCGACGGCTTCCACGAGCCGGGGTTCGTGGCGCCCGGCGTCATGGTCACCGTCGCCCGGCGGCACGGCGAACTGTCGCTCACCCTCGCGTACGCCACCGACCGCTTCGCCGAGGAGTCGGTGCGCCTCGTAGGCGCCCAGTACGCCCTTCTGCTGGAAAAGGCCACGGACGAGCCCGACCGGCCGGTACACACCATCGAACTGTGGACGGCCGAGGACGAGAAGACCGTCGCGGCGGCCAACTCCACCGAGCGCGGCTTCGACACGGACGCCACCTTGCACGGACTGTTCGCCGAGCAGGCAGCGCGCACCCCCGAGGCGCCCGCGCTGCTGACGGAGGACGGCACCGTCACCTACGGCCGGCTCGACGCGCGTGCCAACCAGTTGGCGCGCACTCTGCGGGAGCGTGGCATCGGCCCGGGCTCGATCGTGGCTCTGCTCACCGAGCGCTCCCCCGAGATGCTGACGGCCGTGCTGGCGGTGCTGAAGGCGGGCGCCGCCTACCTGCCGGTGGACCCGGCGTATCCGCAGGCCCGCATCGACCATCTGCTCACCGACAGCGCGGCCGGCCTCGCCCTCCACCAGAGCAGGTTCAAGGCGCTGGCGGGCTCCACCCCGGCCCTGGACATCGAGGACCCGGCGTCGTACGCGGCGTCCGCTGAGCCGCTCCGGGAGACCGGCGGCGCGGGGGATGTCGCCTACGTCATCTACACCTCCGGGTCGACCGGCCGTCCCAAGGGCGTGCTGGTCGAGCACCGCAGCGCCGTCAACCGGCTGCTGTGGATGCAGCGCGCCTATCCGATCGGCCCGGACGACGTCGTGCTCCAGAAGACGTCGATCTCCTTCGATGTGTCCGTGTGGGAGCTGTTCTGGTGGTCGTTCACCGGAGCGGCGCTCGCCCTCCCGGCCCCGGGAACGGAGAAGGACCCGGCCGCGCTGCTGGCCGCCGTCGAGAAGCACCGGGTGACCACGATGCACTTCGTGCCGTCGATGCTCACTATGTTCCTGGGCCATCTGGACCGGTTCGGCGGCGGGGCCGCGACCCGCACCCTGCGGCAGGTCTTCGCCAGCGGTGAGGCGCTGGCTCCCGCCCACGCGGTCCGGTTCGCCGAGCTGATTCCCCAGGCCGGGCTCGTCAACCTGTACGGGCCGACCGAGGCGACCGTGGACGTCACCCACCAACCCGTCGCCGGCCTCACCGGCCGGGCTCGGCTGCCCATCGGCCGGCCGATCGACAACGTCCGGCTGTATGTGCTGGACGGCGAGGGACGGCAGGCTCCGGTGGGCGTACCGGGCGAGCTGTACGTGGCGGGAGTGGGCGTGGCCCGCGGCTATCTGGGCAGGCCCGAGCTGACCGCGGAGAAGTTCGTGACCGGTGACGCGGTGCGTGCCGCCACCGGTGAGGAGCGGCTGTACCGCACCGGCGACCGGGTGCGGCGCCTGCCCGACGGCAGCCTCGACTACCTGGGCCGGGTCGACGAGCAGGTCAAGGTACGGGGTTTCCGCGTCGAGCCCGGCGAGATCGAGGAGCGGCTGCGCACCCACCCCGGGGTGCGCGAGGCGGCCGTGGTCGCCGTCGACGACGGCTGGCAGACCTCGCTGCGGGGTTTCGTCGTGCCCAGCGACGCGACCGGCCAGGCGAGCGAGGCGGAGCTGAAGGAGCATCTGCGGGCCGCGCTTCCCGCGTACATGGTGCCGGGCCGGATACGGGTGCTGGACGAGCTGCCGCTCACCCCCAACGGGAAGCTGGACCGGGCGGCGCTGCGCAGCCCGGACGCGCTGCGCAAGAAGGCTCCCGCGCATGTCGCGCCGCGCAACGCGACCGAAGAGGCACTGGCGCGGATCTGGCGGGAGGTGCTCGGCCTGGAGAAGGTCGGGGTGCACGACAACTTCTTCGCACTGGGCGGCAACTCGATCCACTTCGTGTCCGTACTGGCCAAGTCCCGGGAGGCCGGGCTGGACTTCACCTTCCAGCAGCTGTTCCGGCACCAGACGATCGCGCTGCTGGTGGCGTCGATGGAGGAGTCCGGCTCGGCGGCGGGCGTGCCGGATGTCGCGGCGCGCGGTGCCTTCCGGCCGTTCGAGCTGATCGGCCCGCAGGACAGGGAACTGCTGCCCGAGGACGCCGAGGACGCCTATCCGCTCTCGATGCTGCAGGCGGGGCTGATCTTCCAGACGGAGATCACCGGCGGTCTGGGGCAGTACCACGACGTGCTCAGCTACGCGGTCACCGGTGCCTTCGACGCGGAGGCGTTCACCGAGGCCGTACGGCTGCTGACGCTGCGGCACCCGATCCTGCGTACCACCTACCACCTGACCGGGTACAGCGAGTTCCTGCAGATCGTGCACCGCGAGGTGGAGCCCCCGCTGACGATCGAGGACCTGCGCCACCTGGACCGGGCCGCGCAGGAGGCCTGGCACGAGGAGTGGCTGGCCCGCGAGAAGGCGCGCCGGTTCGAGTGGGAGCGGGGCGGTCTGGTCACCCTGCACATCCAGGTGCTGGATGACGAGCTGTACCGCTACACGGTCAGCCAGCACAATTCGGCGCTCGACGGCTGGTCGATCTCGCTGCTGCACACCCAGCTGTTCGAGCTCTACCACCAGGTGCGGGAGGGCCGGGACACCACCGTGCGCCCGGTCGACAACCATCTGCGCAACTTCGTCGGCCTGGAGACCGAGGCGCTGCGCTCCGAGGGTTCCAGGGACTTCTGGCGCGAGGTCATGGCCGATCCGCACCCGGCCGACGTACCCCGCAGGCCGGGTGCCGAGGAGACCGCCGACTTCCGTGTCGTACTGCGGGACGTACCGCTGCCGACGGGGCTGACCCAGCGCATCGAGGCGACGGCGGACGCGCTGTCGGTACCGGTCAAGGATGTCCTGCTGGCCGCCCATATGAAGGTGCTCAGCCTGGTGTCAGGGCAGCGGACGGTGATGACCGGCTACGAGCACAGCGGCCGGCCCGAGCTGCCCGACGCGGAGACGACGCTCGGACTGCACCTGAACACCGTGCCGTTCCAGGTCGAGGTGGCCTCGGGCAGCTGGGCCGAGCTGATCCGGCGGGTGTACCGCGCGGAGCTGGCGCTGCTGCCCCACCGCCGCTACCCGATGGCGCAGATGAAGCAGGACCTGGCCACCCAGCGGCAGCTTTTCTCGACCACGTTCAACTTCACCCACTTCTACCTGCTGAAGAACCTGCGGCACCTGCCGGAGTTCTCGCTGCTGGAGATGCGGGTGGACTCGGAGACGGAGTTCCCGTTCCGTACGGAGTTCTCCCGCAGCTTCGTCGACGACGAGGTGCAGCTGTGCCTGCACTACCACACGCACCTGTACGACGAGGAGCAGATCGACCGGATCGGCGGCTACTTCGTGCGGGTGCTGGAGCTGATGGCGGCCGAGCCGGACGCGCCACACGAGGCGCACCAGTTCCTGGCCGAGGAGGACCTGGCTCTGCTGGACGGCGACGCCCCGGCCGAGGGCCTGTCGCAGCCGCAGTCCGAGCCCCAGGCCCAGCAGCAACCCCAGCCGCAGCCGGGCGCGTCGGCGTCCCGCGGCTCGTCGGCGTCCCCCGCGACCGTCGCGCGGATCAGGGCGGCCTGGCAGCACGTCCTGGATCTGCCCGAGGAGGAGATCGGCGAGGAGGACGACTTCTTCGCACTGGGCGGCAACTCGCTGTCCGCGCTGCGCGTCGTGCTGGAGCTGGACGGCCTGGTGACGCTCTCCGATCTGACCCGTCTGCCCCGGCTGGGCGCACTGGCCGCGCTGGTGGACAGCGGCGGGACGGTGGAGGGCGAGGAGGAGGAACTGCTGCAACTGCTCTCCTCGACCGCCGAGGGCGCCCGGGCCGCGGTGGTGTGCGTGCCGTACCCGTGCGGGCATCCGGTGAACTTCAAGCCGCTGGCCGAGGCGGTGGAGAAGCGCACCCCGGATCTCGCGGTGTACGGGCTCGAACCGCCGGGCCACAGCCCGAGCCGTCCCGGCCGCTTCACCGATGTGACCGAGACGGTGGAGCGGACGCTGGCTCAGCTCGAGCAGCGGCCCGAGCTGGCCGACCTTCCGCTGATCCTGTGGGGCCACTGCGGTGGCGCCGCGGTGACGGTCGAGCTGGCGCGGGTCCTGGAGGAGCGCGGCTTCGACCTGCGGCAGGTCTTCATCGGCTCCAAGCTCCTGCCGTCGGCGGACGAGATGCGCGAGTCGATCGAGATGATCGAGAGCTGGAGCGACGGCGACATCATCACCTACATGGTCGAGGAGACCGGCTACACCGAGATGGACGGTCTCGACCGCCGCTACACCTCGTTCATGGGCGACCTCTTCCGGCACGACGTGTGCGGCGGCTACCGCTACTTCATCCGTCTGACCGAGAACGACCCGGGCCGGCGGATCGAGGCGCCGTTCACCGTCGTGGTCGCCGGGGACGACACCGGCCTGGCGCACGCGGCCGAGGAGTACCGCTGCTGGGAGCGGGTGGCGGACCGGGTGGACTTCCACCGCCTCGGCTCCGGCGGCCACTACTTCGTGCGGGGCAACCCCGCCCAGACGGCTGAACTGATCGAGCGGGCGTGGGCGTCCGCCGCAGAGTTGGAGGGCTGACATGCCTGTTCCCGTATCCGGGCCGATCCCCGTGCTGTGCTTCCCGTTCGCGGGCGCCGGGGCCTCCGCGTTCCGCCGCTGCCAGGAGTACGGCAGCGACACCGTCCTGATCACACCGGTCCAGTTGCCGGGCCGCGAGGAGCGGTTCGGTGAGCCGCTGTACACGGACGTGACGGCCGCGGTGGACGGACTGCTGCCCGAGGTGCTCGACCAGTTGTCCGGCCGCCCTGCCGTGGCACTGTTCGGGCACAGCCTCGGCGCTGTGATCGCGTACGAGATGGCGCACAGGATCGCCGCGCTCGGCCACCCGCAGGTCGTCAAACTCTTCGTCAGCGGCTCACCCGGGCCGTGGACACGGCGCGAGAAGCGGGCCACCGGGCTGTCCGACGAGAAGTTCCTGGAGCAGGTGCAGGAGTTCGCCGGCTACACACACCCCGCGCTGGAACACCCCGAACTGCGGGAGATGCTGCTGCCGCCGCTGCGCGCCGATGTGGAGATGCACGAGAACTACCTGGCGCCGTCCGAGAAGCCGCTGAGCGTCCCGGTCGTCTCCATCCGGGGGGCCGAGGACGGTCTGGTCTCCCGTGAGCAGGCAGCCGAATGGGAGAGCGCCACCTCCCAGGGCTGCCGACAGGTGGAACTGCCGGGCGGGCACATGTATCTGGTCGACGACCCGGCCGGGCTCGTGCGCCTTCTCGACCAGGAGCTGGCCTCGCAGGGGGTGGGGCTGTGAACGGGGCGCTCACCGCTCCCCCGCCGGGCGGAGCCACCGCAGCCGGAGCGCTCGCGGGCAAGGCGGCGCTCATCACGGGCGCCGCACGCGGTATCGGCCGGGCCTGCGCGCTGGCGTACGCGGGCGCCGGGGCCGATCTGCTGCTCACCGACATCGGCCACGACCTGGACGGTGTTCCCTACCCGCTGGGCAGTGCCGGCCAGTTGGCGCACACCGCCCGGCTCTGCCAGGAGCTGTCCCCCGCCTCCGTGGTGGCCACAGCCGAGGCGGACGTACGCGAACTGGACGCCGTGCGCGCGGTGGTGGACGGTGCCCTGGACCGGTTCGGGCGCCTCGACATCCTGCTCAACAACGCGGGTATCGCGGCGCCCTCGGGCAAGACCGTGCACGACATCTCGCCCGACGAGTGGGACCTGATGCTCGATGTCGACGTGTCGGGGGCCTGGCGGATGATCCGCGCGGTCGGCGCCGCCATGACCGGCCAGCGGGCGGGCAGCGTCATCAATGTGGCCTCGACCGCGGGGCTGGTCGGCTACCGGCACTTCGCCGGCTATGTCACCGCGAAGCACGCGCTGATCGGGCTGACCAAGTCGGCCGCGCTGGACTTCGCCCCCTTCGGGGTACGGGTCAACGCGCTGTGTCCCGGCTCGGTTCGGGACGACGACGCGGCCGAGGGGCGGATGCTCACCGAGATCGCCCGCTCCTTGGACGTACCGGTGGCCGAGCACGAGGAGACCTTCCTGGCCGCGCAGCCGATGAACAGGCTGATCGAGCCGGAGGACGTGGCCGGAGCCGCCGTATGGCTCGGCTCGGACGCATCGCGCCAGGTGACGGGCTCGACGGTCACCGTGGACGGCGGGTTCACCAGCCGGTGAGCGGCGGCGAAGTCACCACGTACGGCAGGGAGCACGGGGACAGCGGGGAGACGAGGACGATGAACGACACCGGCAGGCTCTGCCAGGCGCTCGCCCTGCGCCTGCACTGCGGAGCCGAGCCCGAACGGCTGCGCGGAGATCTGGCACGGCTCGCGAACGGCGCGCGGCTGTGGGTGGAGGAGATCCCCGACGGTGCCGACAGCCGGCTCGCCGAGGTGCGCCGCGAACGCGAACTGTCCCGGCCCGCCGACCCGCGCACCGGGCCGGGGGTACGGGCGGTGCTGCTGCGGTACGCGGACGGGACGGAGGAACTCGTCGTGGTGGCCCACCGGGCGGTGGCCGAGCCGTACGACCTGGCCAGGGCACTGCTGGGCGAGGCGGCGGTCCCCACGGTACGGGGGGCGGCCGCGGAGCAGGCGGCGAAGCGGGACGCGGAACTGCGGGCCGCCCTGGGGGAGCTCGACCGCGGCCCCGCGCCGGAGTGGGGCCTGGGCGAGGCCGGGGCCGCGACGGTGGGACACCGGAGCTTCACGGTCCCGGCACACGCCGAGGTGCCCGTCGATGTGGTGCTCCGGGCCGCGCTCGGGCTGGTGCTCGCCCGCTGCACCGGGCAGTCCGACGTGGTGGTGGGCAGGGACGCCGAGCACTCGGTGGAGTTCTCCGCCGCACCGTCGCAGACCGTGGCGGAGTACCTGGAGCTGGCCGGTGGCGCCGGGCCCGGGTCGGGCCGAGCCCCGGTCGTCGGGCTGACGGTCACTCCGGCTGCCGAGATGATCGGCGGCGACGGGGTGAAGGCCGAACCCCTCGAGTCGAGACCGTTCCTCGCTCCCGTGCACCCGATGTCGCTGCACCTCGCCGACGACGGCTCCACCGTGCTGAGCGGCAGCTGCGTCCACCGGCACGCGGCGTTCGGCGACGCGGCGGTGGAGTGGTTCACCGGCATGCTCACCACCGCGCACCGGGCGCTGGTCACGGCGGCCCCCGACACCCCGGTGGGCGAACTGCCCCTCTTCGACGACGAGCGGCGGCAGGAGCTGGCCGAACTCGGCGGCCTGGGGCAGGGTCTCGCCGTGCCCCGGGAGCGGATCGAGGAGGCCGTACGGCGCCACGCCGAGCGCGCCCCGGACGCGGCCGCGGTCACCTGTGAGGGCGAGACCCTCACCTACCGGCAACTCGACCGGCGCGCCGACAGGTTCGCCGCCGGGCTGCGCGGCCACGGGGTGGCACCCGGCGACCGGGTGGGCGTCTGCCTGGAGCGGTCGCTCGACCTGGTGGTGGTCCTGCTCGCGGTGCTCAAGGCGGGTGCGGCGTACGTGCCGATGGACCCCGCGTACCCGGCCGAGCGGCTCGCCTTCACCGCCGAGGACGCCGGGCTGCAACTCGTCGTCACTCAGTCGGAGAGCTTCCCCCGGCTGGAGGGCGTGCGTCTGGTCGGCCCAGCCGCGCTGGAAGGTCCCGCCGCGCTGGACGGTCCCGGCCGGGCCCGGCGCGTGACGGGACAGCCGAAGTCGCCGCAGGACAGCGGCACACGCCCGCGTGTCTCACCGGACGACGCCGCGTACGTCATCTACACCTCGGGGTCGACGGGCCGTCCCAAGGGCGTCGTCGTACCGCACCACAACGTCGCCGCGCTGCTCGCCGCCACCGAGGGGGACTTCGCACTCGGCGGGGAGGACGTGTGGACGCTCTTCCACTCCAGTGCCTTCGACTTCTCGGTGTGGGAGATCTGGGGCTGCCTGATGACCGGCGGAAGGCTGGTGGTGGTCCCGTACTGGGCGTCCCGTGACCCGGCCGAGTTCGCCGCGCTGCTGGAGCGGGAGCGGGTCACGGTGCTCAGCCAGACCCCGAGCGCCTTCGCCCAGTTGGCACAGGTCGACCGGGAGAGCCCGATCACCGGCTCGGTGCGGCTGGTCGTGTTCGGCGGTGAGCCCCTCGACACCCGGCCGCTGCGCTTCTGGCTTGACCGGCACCCGGAGCGGGGCTGCCGCCTGGTCAACATGTACGGCATCACCGAGACCACCGTGCATGTGACCGCGCAGACGGTCACCCGCCGTGCGGCGCTGAGCGGTTCACGTTCGGTGGGGCGGCCGCTTCCCGGCTGGCATGTGTACGTCCTCGACCCGGAGGGCCGCCCGCTGCCGCCCGGTGTGCCGGGTGAGATCTGCGTCGGCGGGGCGGGGGTGGCCGGACAGTACCTCAACCGCCCGGAGCTGACCGCGCAGCGCTTCGTGCCCGACCCGCACGCGCCCGGCCCGATGTATCGCAGCGGTGACCGGGGCCGGCTGCTGCCGGACGGCCGCCTGGAGCACCTGGGGCGGCTGGACAACCAGGTGAAGCTGCGCGGTTTCCGCATCGAACTGGACGAGATCCGCGCCCGGCTGCTCGACGCGCCGTCGGTGACGGCGGCGGCCGTGGTGCTGCGCCAGGGCAAGGAGGCGGACACGGCCGGTGCCCGGCTGGACGCCTACGTCGTCCTCCGCCCGGAAGCGGCGGATCAGGCGCGTACCGGCGCCACGGAGGAGGTACGGCAGCACGCCGCGCGCTTCCTGCCCGCGCACATGGTGCCCTCCACCGTCACGGCGCTGCCCGCGCTGCCGCTGACCCCGAACGGAAAGGTGGACGCGGAGCGGCTGCCGCTGCCGCTGGAGGGCAGGTCCGACGGTGCGGAGGAGGAGCCGGCCGCAGCCGGGGACGACGTCGCCTCGCGGCTGCGCGCGGTGTGGGAAGAGGTCTTCGGCTTCCGGGTCGGCCTGGACGACGATTTCTTCGCGCTCGGTGGCAACTCCCTGCTCGGAGTGCGGCTGCTGGCGGCGCTGAAGGCGGCCGGGCTGCCCGGCTTCCCTCTGCCGCAGCTGTATCTGCACCGCACTGTGCGCCAACTCGCCCCGCTGCTGGCCCAGCAGGGGGTTCCGGCATGACGCTGGTGCTGATCGGTGCGGGCTCACAGGTGTACCGCGAGTATCTGCTGGCTTCGGTCGCCACCGCGTACGACGTCCATCTGCTCGCCGAGCGTGCGCCCACCTGGGAGACGCCGTATCTGTCGGGGCACACGGTGGTGGACACCTCCGATGTGGCCGCCATGGCGGCGGCTGCCCGTAAGCTCGCCGTCGAGGGTGTGCTCACCTGGGACGACACCCGCGTCGTGCACACGGCGGAGCTCGCCGAGCTGCTCGGTCTGCCCGGCAGCACCCCGCGGGCCGCGCTGCTGTGCCGGGACAAGCGCGCCACCCGCACGGCTCTGGACGAGGCGGGGGTCCCGCAGGCCCGTTCGGAGCTGGTCACCTCGCTGCCGCAGGCCCGGGCAGCGGCGGCGCGGACCGGCTATCCGCTGGTCCTCAAACCCCGTGCGCTCAACGCGAGTACCGGTGTGGTGCGGGTGACCTCGGCGGACCGGCTGGCGCGCTGCTTCCGGCTGGCGCGCGGCGCGACGGCGCCGGGCGCCGTGGAGGTGGCGCCGGGTGACGTCCTGGTCGAGGAGTATCTGGACGGGCCCGAGATCAGCGTGGACGCGGCCTGGTGCCGGGGCCGGATGGCGCCGGCCTTCGTGGCGCGGAAGGAGTGCGGCTTCCCGCCGTACTTCGAGGAGACGGGTCATCTCGTCGACGGCTCGGACCCGCTCCAGGACGATCCCGCCGTGCTGGACGTGGTGCGGCGGGCGCATGAGGCGGTCGGGTTCGATACCGGGTGGACCCACACCGAGCTGCGGCTGACCGCCGAAGGGCCGAAGGTGGTGGAGATCAACGCCCGGATCGGCGGCGACCGCATCCCGGACCTCGGCCGGCTGGCGCTCGGCACCGACGCGGCGCTGACCGCGGCGCGGGTGGCCTGCGGTCTCGAGCCGGACCTCGGGCCCGACCGCCGCCGCGCTGCCGGGGTGCGGTTCCTCTACCCGGAGGCGGACTGCCTCGCCCGCGAGGTGCGGACCGACCAGGCCGCGCTGCCGCCCGCGGTGACGGAAGCGCTGCCGATCGCCCTGCCTGGGCAGGAGCTGCGGCTTCCGCCGCACGGCCAGGTGGCCGGAAGGTACGCGCTGGTGACGGCGGTCGCCGAGACCCCGCAGGAGTGCCACGCCGCCCTCGACAAGGCCGCCGAGGCCGTCCGACTGGAGGTGCTCAGGCCACTCACCGACCGCCGCTCCCCCACCGTTTGACGGCCACCGTCCTCCCCCTCCGGAACCGGCTCCCTTCCGGAGGGGGAACTCTCCTCGGCTCCGGGCACACCGCGCCTTCGGGTCCGCGCTGCGACTGAAGGCTTTCCATGACCGCCCCCGACGGCTCCGGCGCGCTGGACCAGATCCTGACGACGCTGGGCCGTTCACCGCCCTGTACCCCGACGTGAGGCACGCCGTGCTGACGACCTCCTGGACGCCACGTCGCGTTCACGCACATGACGGCCCCGTGCTGGTGAGCGTCACCGACGTCGCCCTCGCTCAAATCCCCGACCTGCCGGCCCTGCACGGCTTCGTCGCCTGGCAGCCGCACCTCGCGGGGATGCGCCGTTACCGAAGGGTGCGGCACGCTGACCACGACAACCTGGACGGAGCGCCGCCTCGATCCCCGACGAATATGAGCCCGGGCGTACACCGCTCTCCGCGACGGCGGCGGACCGCTACGACGACTGTGACAACACCGGCGAGGGGGTGATCCGGGGTCGTTTGGAGCTCAGCGATGGAAGGCTGTCGTCTCCGCGAGTGCGGCCCGTGGGGTGGTGACCCGGTTCACCGGCGCCGCCTCGTCGGCATAGCCGAAGGAGATTCCCACGAGCAGCTTTCCCTCGCTGACGCCCAACTCGTCGCGGACCGTGTCGGCGTAGAAGCTCAGCAGCCCCTGTGGGCAGCTGTCCACGCCGTATGCGGTCATGGCGAGCAGCAGTGTCTGCATATAGGCACCGACGTCCGCGGCGAGGCGCGCCCCGCCCTCGCCGGTGACGAACAGGAAGGCGACGTGCGGCGCGCCGTAGAAGCGCAGGCTCTCGGCGTCGTAGGCGGCGCGCGCTGCGTGGTCGTCCTGGCCGATGCCCAGGGTGCCGTAGAGCTCGGCACCGAACGCGGCCCGGCGGGCCTGGTGCTGCTCCGTGTACATCTCCTCGGAGTACGGGAAGTCGACCGAGACGCGCTTGTGGGCGTGGGCCGCCTGGAGGGAGTCCGCCAGGCGCTCGCGCACCGCGCCGCTCACCACCTCGACCTGCCACGGCTGCGCGTTCGAGTTGGACGGAGCGGCGCCGGCCAGCGCGAAGACCGCGTGCAGCGTCTCCTCGGGCACCGCGTCCGGCCGGAACGCGCGGGTCGCATGGCGGCCACGTATCAGCTTCTCCGCGTGTGCACTCAGTTCGGTGGGGTCCGACCAGGTCATGGGATCTCCTCGACAGCGCTCGACAAGTAAACGGAATCGTTTACCTCGACGAGTCAGACCCTAACCCACCCATCTCCGCCAAGTAAACGCCGTCGTATAGTTGGCTCATGGTTACGGCGCCGACGACGGGTCAACGACGGGGGCGCGGCGGGCGCGAGCGCATCCTGGCCGCCGCCGCTCGGCTGTTCGCGACGCAGGGGATCAACGCGACCGCCATGGGGCAGGTCGCGGAGGAGGCTCCGGTGTCCAAGCGCACGCTCTACGCGCACTTTCCGGCGAAGAGCGACCTGGTGATCGCCCATCTCCAGGACCTCGCGTCGTCGGGCGCCACCTTGGAGAGCGCGCTGACCCGCGAGGACATCCCCGCGCGGGAGCGGATTCTGAGCCTGTTCGACCAACCGACGGCTGAGGCGGCGCCGGTGCGCGGGTGCCCGTTCATCGACGCCGCGGCGGAGTTCCCCGACCCCGGGAGCAGGGTCCACTCCTACGCCCGCGAACAGAAGCTGCGGATGGTGGAGCTGGTCACCGTACTGCTGACGGAGTTGGACTGCCGCAACCCCGGGCCGCTGGCCGAACAACTGGTCACCCTCGCCGACGGAGCGGCCAGCCGCGCCATGGTGCTGGGCGAAGCGGACTACGGCAGGCACGCGCGGGCGGCCGCGGAACTCCTCCTCGAACACGCGCTGGCGAAGCCGGGCTGACCTGGGGAGCCTCGGCGACAGGCACGGATGACCGCCTGAGATGCTGAGGCGACCTCGGCGGGGCCTCCGGCGCTGGAGGCGGGCACCCCGCGCCCGATCCGCCGCCGTGCGACTGAGGACCGAGGACCGCTGCATCCGTGTATGACATATCGTTCACCGCCGTTGCGGTGCTGTGCGTCGCCGCCGCGCTGGCCGGCTGGATCGACGCGGTCGTCGGTGGGGGCGGCCTGCTGCAACTGCCCGCTCTCCTGATCGGACTCCCCCACCTGCCTCCGGCGTACGCGCTGGGGACCAACAAGGCGGTGAGCCTCGTGGGAACCGGGGCCGCCGCCTCCACCTATCTGCGCAAGGCAACGGTCGATGTGCGGCTCGCCTGCCGGATGGGCGTGGTGGCGGCGCTGTCCTCGGCGGGCGGGGCGTTCTTCGCCGCCGGGGTGAACAGCGCCGTGCTCCGGCCGCTGATCATGGTGCTGCTGCTCTGTGTCGCCGCGTTCGTGGTGCTGCGCCCGCAGTTCGGACAGGCCCCGGGCGGGATGGTCACCCGGCGGCGCCTGCTGACGGCCTTCGGGGTGGCGGGTGTCGGCATCGGCTTCTACGACGGGTTGCTCGGCCCCGGCACGGGAGCCTTCCTGGTGATCGCCCTGGTGGCCCTCCTCAATATGGACATGGTCACCGCCTCGGCCACCACCAAGGTCGTCAACGTCTGCACCAATATCGGTGCCCTCTCCCTGTTCGCCTGGCAGGGCGCGGTGCTGTGGAAGCTGGCGGCGCTGATGGCGGTCTTCAACATGTCGGGCGGCCTCGTCGGCGCGCACATGGCCCTCAAGCGGGGCAGCGGCTTCGTCCGGGTCGTCCTGCTGACCACCGTCGTCGGCCTGGTCGGCAAGCTCGCCTACGACCAGTGGTGGAGCTGACATACCGGCACCTTCCGGCGCCGGGCGTGTCAGCGCGCGTCGATGACCATGAGTGCGGTGTGGAGAGACGTGCGTGACTCGGCCGATTCGAGGGAGACGCCCAGGACGCGCTCCAGGGTGCGCAGCCGGCTGTAGAGGGTGGGGCGGCTCAGGCCCGTGCGGCGTGCTGTCCCGGTCTTGGAGCCGGCGCATTCGAGGTGAGCGCGCAGGACGGCCAGGAGGTTCTCGCCGGTACGGGCGTCGTGGTCGAGCAGGCGGCCCAGTTCCGTCTCCGCGAACGCCTGGAGGCGGTGATCGTCGCGGAGCAGGGCGACGAGTCCGCGCAGCCGCACGTCGGTCGAGCGGTAGAGGCGGTGCGGTTCGGGCATGGTCAGGCCGACGTCGGCGACATGTTCCGCCTCGGTGAGGCCGTGCGCCGCACCGATGAGGCCCGTGGCGGAGGGTGCGGTGCCGGCGGCCCAGCCCTGGGTACCGCCACGGCCGGCCAGGCGCTCCGCCAGTCCCCTGCACAGGCCTTCCAGGGTGGGGTCGGCGCCCTTGGACGAGCAGGCGATGACCGCCGAGACGGTCCCCTCGCGGCGGATGGAGGCGATGGCGCTGCCGCCCACGGCGGTGGCCGCCTGGCGGACGGCGGTCAGCAGGCGCCGGTCGGCCTCGCCCTGTGCGAGTGCGTCGGTGCCGGGGCGGCGGGGGATGCGCACGGACAGCGGCGCGTACCGGCTGCCAGGGATGAGGCCGAGCGCCGTGGCGCGGGCCATGGCCTCGTCCTCCTCGGTGACGCGGCCGCTCAGCAGGTCGTCGAGGAGGCCGCCGAGCGCCTGCACCACGAGTGCTTCGCGCTCCTGCTGGATCATCCGGTGCAGTTGGAGGGACTGCGCCGCGCGCTCCAGGACCATCCGCACCCGGGAGGTTTCCCGGGTCTGCGCGGGCAGCACGAGACGGCCCCAGCGCTCGGAGCCGACACCCACCGGGACAGCGGTCCAGGCGGAGGTGACGGCTTGGCCGGTGGCCGGGTGGTCGGTCGCCGGGTGATCGGTCGCCGCGTCGTGGAGGCGGGAGCGTTCCGCCCAGCGGTGCAGGAGAGCGGTCGTCGAGGTGTCGAGGGCGCAGAAGGCCAGCACATGGCGGCTGAGGTCTTCCAGGACGAGCGGGGCACCGAGGGTCTGTGCGGCGCGGGTGACGATGTCCGTGGTGGAGGCCCCGGCGAGGTTGAGCGAGGTGAAGACCTCGTGGGTGGTGCGGGCGAACTCGACCTCCTCGTACTGCTCGGCCACGAGCAGCCGGTGCACCTGCTGGGTGACCTCGACGAACCGGATTCTGTCGGTCAGGGTCACCACGGGCAGCGAGAGGGAGTCGGCGAGGGCTCCGAGGTGGGCGGGCAGCTCTTCGATGTGGGTGCCAGGCTCGACGACGACGCCCGCCACGTCCTGGGCTGCCAGCATGCTCAGATACGCCTCGGCCCGGGGCCCGCCCTCGGCCAGCGGAAGGCCGGTGGTCAGTACGAGCTCCCCGCCCTCCAGCAGGTCGGTGAGGTCGGGGAGATCGCTGATGTGCACCCATCTGACCGGACGGTCGAGGTGGTCGCGGCCGCCGACGACGCATGGCCGCCCGGCGGCCAGCGCTGACAGCTGGAGGACTTCCCGTACGGTCGGCTGCATTTACACATCGTAAGAAATCGGCTGCCTGGCTGTACAGACTGTCGGCACCCTCCCTGGCAGCCTCACTGTGGGCCGGCCGGGCGGGGCCGGGCGAGCCGACGGACGGGCTCCCCGGTGTCCGGCCCGTGCCGCAGTGAGGAATCGAGCGAGAGCGAGGCGGTCAGTGGTGACCAGCGAGGTGACCCGGGTCGGGCACTGGGTCGACAACAAGGCGTTCCCCGGTACGAGCGGACGTGCCGCAGCCGTGACCAATCCGGCGACCGGCGCGGTCACCCGCGAGGTGGCCCTGGCCCACGAGACGGACTCCCGCACCGTGATCGAGTCGGCCGCGGCCGCCTTTCCGGCCTGGCGGGACACGTCGCTGGCCAAGCGCGTCGCGATCGTCTTCCGCTTCCGCGAACTGCTCAACCAGCGCAAGGACGAGCTCGCCCGGATCATCACGGCGGAGCACGGCAAGGTCCTGTCCGACGCGCTGGGCGAGGTGACGCGCGGCCAGGAGGTCGTGGAGTTCGCCTGCGGCATGCCGCACCTGCTCAAGGGCGCCTTCAGCGAGAACGCCTCGACCGAGGTGGATGTGCACTCGGTCCGGCAGCCGCTCGGGGTGGTCGGCATCATCGCCCCGTTCAACTTCCCCGCGATGGTGCCGATGTGGTTCTTCCCGGTGGCCATCGCGGCCGGCAACACCGTGGTGCTCAAGCCGAGCGAGAAGGCACCGTCGGCGGCGCTGTGGCTGGCCGAGCTGTGGGCGGAGGCAGGGCTGCCCGCCGGCGTCTTCAACGTGCTCCAGGGCGACAAGGCTGCGGTCGACACCCTGCTGTCGCACCGGTCGGTCAAGGCCGTCAGCTTCGTCGGCTCCACCCCCGTCGCCCGCCACGTGTACGCCACGGGTACCGCCAACGGCAAGCGGGTCCAGGCCCTGGGCGGGGCGAAGAACCACGCCGTCGTGCTGCCCGACGCCGATCTCGACCAGGCAGCCGACGCCGTGGTCAACGCCGGATTCGGCTCGGCCGGTGAGCGCTGTATGGCCATCTCGGCCGTGGTGGCGGTCGGCGCCGCCGCGGACGAACTGGTCGCGAAGATCGCCGAGCGGGCCCGGGACATCAGGACCGGCGACGGCACCCGGGGCTGCGACATGGGGCCGCTGGTGACCGCAGCGCACCGCGACCGGGTGGCCTCCTACGTCGACCAGGCGGAGCGGGACGGCGCGCGTCTGGTCGTGGACGGCCGCCAGGTCCGCGCCGACGGCGGCCAGGACGGCTTCTGGCTCGGGCCCACCCTGCTCGACAACGTAACCACCGAGATGAGCTGCTACACGGACGAGATCTTCGGGCCCGTCCTGTCCGTGCTGCGCGCCGAGTCCTACGACGAGGCCCTTGAGCTGGTCAACTCCAATCCGTACGGCAACGGGACGGCGATCTTCACCAACGACGGCGGCGCGGCGCGGCGCTTCCAGAACGAGGTCGAGGTCGGCATGGTCGGCGTCAATGTGCCGATCCCGGTGCCGATGGCCTACTACAGCTTCGGCGGCTGGAAGAGCTCGCTGTTCGGCGACACCCATGCGCACGGCACCGAGGGCGTGCACTTCTTCACCCGCGGCAAGGTCGTCACCACCCGCTGGCGTGCACCGAGCCAGGCCGGCCTCGACCTCGGCTTCCCGCAGACGGCCTGAAGGAGGCATCCGCCATGACCCTCGTCCAGCACGAGATCGACAGCCGCGCCGTCGCCCGGACCTACGAGCTCGACCGCCGCCACGTCTTCCACTCCTGGTCGGCGCAGGCCGAACTCGACCCGATGGTCGTCACCCGCGCCGAGGGCTCCTACCTCTGGGACGGTGAAGGCCACCGGCTGCTCGACTTCTCCTCCCAGCTGGTGAACACCAACATCGGTCACCAGCACCCGTACGTCGTCGAGGCGATCGCCCACCAGGCCCGTACCCTGGCCACCGTCGCCCCGCAGCACGCCAACGACCAGCGCTCCGAAGCGGCCCGGCTGATCTGTGAGCGCACCCCCGGCGACCTGGACCGGGTCTTCTTCACCAACGGCGGCGCCGACGCCAACGAGCACGCCGTCCGCATGGCCCGGCTGGTCACCGGCCGCCCCAAGGTCCTTACCCGCTACCGCTCCTACCACGGCGGAACGCAGACCGCGATCAACCTGACCGGCGACCCGCGCCGCTGGCCCAACGACAACGGCGACTCGGGCGTTGTCCACTTCTTCGGCCCGTACCTCTACCGCAGCCACTTCGACGCGGCGACCGAGGCGGAGGAGTGCCGGCGCGCGCTCGCTCATCTCGAACAGGTCGTCGAACTGGAGGGCCCGCAGACGGTCGCGGCGGTCCTGCTGGAGGCCATCCCCGGCACCGCCGGGATCCTGCTCCCTCCACCGGGCTATCTCGCCGGGGTACGCGAACTGTGCGACCGGTACGGCATCATGCTCATCGTCGACGAGGTGATGACCGGGTTCGGCCGTACCGGCGCGTGGTTCGTCTGCGGCGACGAAGGCGTGGTCCCCGACCTGCTGACCTTCGCCAAGGGCGTCAACTCGGGCTATGTGCCGCTCGGCGGTGTCGCCCTCGGAGACCGGGTCGCCGACCACTTCGCCCACCGGCCCTACCCCGGCGGCCTCACCTACTCCGGCCATCCCCTGGCGTGCGCGGCAGCCGCTGCCGCCATCACCGTCATGGAACGTGACGGCATCGTGGACAACGCCCGGCGGATCGGAACCGAGGTCATCGGGCCCGAACTCGACCGGCTCGCCGAGCGGCACCCCAGTGTGGGCGAGGTCCGCGGCCGGGGCGTCTTCTGGGCCGTCGAACTGGTCACCGACCGGCACACCAGGCACCCCGTGGCACCGACGGGCGGCAGCAGCCCGGTGATGGCCGAGGCCGTCCGCACCGCGAAGAAGCTGGGCCTGCTCCCCTTCACCAACTCCAACCGCCTCCACCTCGTCCCGCCCTGCACCCTCACCGAGGCGGAGACCCGCGAGGGTCTCGCCGTCCTCGACCAAGTCCTGGACGTGGTCGACACCCTGGTCCAGGACACGGACACGGGCACAGGCGCGGACTCCGACGACGACCGGTAGACAGCTGCCCGCGGCACCTCCGTGTTCCGCCGCAGCCACCGTGCGCCCGGCGGGCAGTCAGCGCATGGTGGCTGCGATGTCCTCGGCGCAGTCCAGAAGCGCCGGTACATGGGCGTGCAGCTCTTCCGCCGGGGTGAGGACGACCGTGGCGCCGAGGGAGACCGCCAGCCGGGGGCGTCCGTTGCCGTCAGGATCGGGGACGGCTGCCGCGATGGAGCGGACGCCGATCTCGTTCTCCTCGTCGACTTCGGACCAGCCGCGCGCGGCGACCCGGGCCAGTTCCGCGCGCAGCGCCTCCGGCTCGGTGTGCGTCCGGTCCGTCACGGCCGGCAGGTCCCCGGCCAGCAGCCGCTCCCGCTCCGGCTCCGGCAGGGCGACGGCGAGCGCCTTGCCCAGTGAGGTGGCGTGCCAGGGGTTGCGAGTGCCCTCGGCGCTGCGGAGTTGGAGGTGCTGGGTGCCTTGAACGGTGAGGACCAGCAGGACGTCCGCGCCGTCGAGAATGCCCGCGATCGCCGGGAGGCCCGTACGGGCGGCGAGTCGGCGCATCGGTGCCGCGGCCGCCGAGTAGCCGGCCGGTGAGCGCTGGAAGGCGCGGGAGAGTTCCAGGACGCGGACGCCGAGCGCGTAGCGGCGGGTGTCCTCGTCGTACGCGACGAAGCGGTCGGCCGCCAGTCGTCCCAGCAGCCGGTGCGCGCTGCTGACGGGGAGCCCGGCCGCCCGCGCCGCCGCGCTGACGCCGAGGCCGGCGGGGTGGTCGGCCAGTACGGTCAGCAGCCGCAGGCCCCGGCTGAGCATGTCGTCGCCGGGCGGTGCGCTCACGCTCGCTGCTCCCTCGGGTCTCGTCGCCGTGTACGGCGCCGTCATCCCTGCGCCGCCTGCCTCACCGTACCGGCACCTTCGGCGGCCCGGGCGGCCGAGGCACCGGCCCGCGGCTCGCGGACGGCGAGCATCAGCGCGGCGGAGATCAGCGTGCACACCGCCATGAAGCCGAACGCGCCCCCGTCGCCCAGCGGGGTGCCGCGCACCCAGCCGACGAGGTAGGTGCCCGCGAAGGAGCCCAGGGCGCCGAAGGAGTTGACGCAGGCGACCGCGGCGCCCGCGACGCCGGCCGGCGCCAGTTCGGAGACGAGCGCGAAGTACGGGCCGTACGGGGCGTACATGCACAGGCCCGCGACGACGAGGAGGGTCATGGCGAGCGGGAAGTCGGTACCTGCGAGGTAGGAGCCGTACAGGGCCAGGGAGCCCAGGCCGAGCCACGGCCACACGGCGACGCGGCGGCGGCCGCTGCTGTCGGAGAGGCGGGAGTTGACCAGCATGGCAACCGCGGCGAAGACGTACGGCACGGCCGTCAGCAGACCGGTGGTCCCGATGCCCTGGCCCGAGCCCTTCTTGACGATGGCGGGCAGCCAGAAGATGAAGCCGTACATGCCGAACGACCAGAAGAAGTACTGGGCGGCCAGCACGGCGACGGGGCGGGAGCGCAGCACCTTGCGGTACTCGTCGGCCGTGGCGCGCGGGGCGTCGGCGGGGGTGGCGCCCGGTTCGGGGGCACGGGTGGCGAGGGAGCCCGCGGCGGCGCGGTGTTCGGCAGCGAGTTCGGCACGCAGCCCGGAGCGCTCGGTCTCGGGCAGCCAGCGCGCTTCGTCCGGGCGGTCCTTGATCAGTTTCAGGCAGAGGAGCCCCCAGATGACGGAGGGGATGCCCTCAGCGACGAACATCAGCCGCCAGTCCGCCGCCGCGATCAGCCAGCCGGAGACGACCGACAGCCACATCACGGTGATCGGGTTGCCCAGGATCAGCAGCGTGTTGGCCCTGCCGCGCTCGCCCTTGGTGAACCAGCGGCTGAGCAGCATCACCATCGAGGGCAGTACCGCGCCCTCCACGACGCCGAGCATGAACCGCACGGCGATGAGCTGGCCGGGGCTGCTCAGGACGCCCTGCAGCACGGCGAGGGTGCCCCAGGCCACCGTCGACCAGGCGATGAGGCGGCGGGCGCTGCGCTGCTCGGCGTAGATGGTGCCGGGGATCTGGAAGAAGAAGTAGCCGAGGAAGAAGGAGGCCGCGATGAGCGAGTCGAGGCCGGCCGACAGATGCAGGTCCTCGGCCATGCCGCCGGCCGACGCGATCGCGTAGTTGGACTTGTCGAGATAGGCGAGCGAGTAGGTGACGAACGCGATCGGCATCAGGTACCGGGCGCGGGCCGAGGACCAGAAGCCCCGGGCGTCGGCACGGGGAGATGACGCCACTGTCATTCCCGGACCCCCTCTTTTCCGTGGGGTGGAAAGTGTTTCACTGGACGGGAAGGACGTTACGAGCGTGTGGCGTACAGGTCAATGGTTCGAACGATGCGAACGAGAGGCGGCAGCGAGATGCCCGGGACCCCTGAGAACCCCACCCCCGACACCGTCGATGTCCTCGTGCCGTGGAGCGGACTCGAACGCGAGCACGGGCCCTGGCCGCCTCGGGTACGGGCGCACGTATGGGACGGGCTGACCCCGGACGACGAGCTGCCGCCCGAGGTGCTGGACCGGACCGGCCTGTGGGTGATGCCGTACGCCGTACCCGGCGCGGAGCGGCTGCTGCCACGCCTCACCCGGCTGCGGGCCGTCCAGTCGCTCAGCGCCGGCGTGGAGAAGCTGCAGCCGCTGCTGCCCGAGGGCGTCGCCCTGCACAACGGCCGCGGCCTGCACGACGCCAGCACCGCGGAGCACGCGCTCGGTCTCGTCCTCGCCGCCCAGCGCGACCTGCCCCGGTGGGTCGCCGACCAGCAGTCGGGCCGCTGGGAGCCGCACTTCACCCGCTCGCTCGCCGACTGCCGGGTGGCGGTGATCGGTTACGGCTCCATCGGCGCGGCGCTGGAGCGACGGCTGCTGGCGTGCGAGGCGGAGGTCGTACGCGTCGCCCGGCGCGCACGCCCCGCGGAGAACGTCCACCCCGTGGACGACCTGCCCAGGCTGCTGCCGGACATCCACATCGCGGTGCTGGTGCTCCCCCACACCCCCGCCACCGCGGGGCTCGTCGGCGAGAAGGCGCTGGCCGCGCTGCCGGACGGCGCGCTGGTCGTCAACGTCGGCCGCGGCCCGACCCTCGACACCGACGCGCTGCTCGCCGAGACGCGAAGCGGACGGCTGCGGGCCGCACTCGATGTCACCGACCCCGAACCCCTGCCGGCCGGCCACCCGCTGCGTACGGCTCCCGGCGTGCTGATCACCCCTCATGTGGCAGGTGGCTCCGCCTCCTTCCGGCCGCGCGCGGAACGCTTCGTCGTCGACCAGGTACGCCGCTTCGCGGCCGGGGAACCGCTGCGGAACCCGGTCGGCTGAACCGGCCCGGCCCTCGTCGCGTACTGCCGTCGCCTGACGGGGAGCGGGGCGGTCACTTCCCGCGTGCCCGCCGGAAGCGGTCCGACGCGGCGGCGAGGTCGACGATGGGCTCGGGGTAATCCGGAGCGGCACGCTTCTTCCCGTCCGGGCCGGACAGCTTCCACGGCTCGTGGACCGAACGGCCTTCGACGTGGGCCAGTTCGGGTACCCAGCGCCTTACGTAGTCGCCCTCCGGGTCGTATTTCCTGGCCTGGACGAGTGGGTTGAGCACACGGTTGGGGCGGGTGTCGGTTCCGGTGCCCGCCACCCACTGCCAGTTCATCTGGTTGTTGGCGATGTCGCCGTCGACCAGGAGGTCGAGGAAGTGGCGGGCGCCGACGCGCCAGTCGACATACAGGGTCTTGGCGAGAAAGCTCGCGACCAGCAGACGGCCCCGGTTGTGCATCCAGCCCTCGTGCCGCAGCTGGCGCATGGCGGCGTCGATCACCGGGTATCCCGTGCGCCCCTGCTTCCAGGCGTCGATCTCCTCGCCGGCTTCCTCGGTGGTGCGCCAGCGGTCCCGATGGGTGCGGTAGTCGACGCGGGCGGCCTGCGGTCTGGCAGCCAGGACCTGGTGGTGGAAGTCGCGCCAGGCGAGCTGCCGCACGAACGCCTCGGCGCCGATCCCACCCTGCTCGCGAGCCCTGGCCACCAGCTCGACGGGAGAGAGGGTGCCGAAGTGAAGGTGCGGGGAGAGGCGCGAGGTGGCGTCGCCCGCCAGATCGTCGTGGTGGTCCGCGTAGGCGTCCATGCCCGTGCGCCGCCACTCGGCGAACTGCTTGCGGCCGGTGGTCTCACCCCCCGTCGGGAGCCCGGGTGAGACACCGTCGATCCGACGGCGGGAGGGAAGCTTCTCGGTGGCGACGCCTTTGACGGCGATGATCCGGGCGGGCGCGCCGTGCGGGGGGCGCTGCCGGGCCTTTTCCCAGCGCCGGAAGTACGGGGTGAAGACGGCCATGTGGTCCTTGCCCGCGGGGGTGATCTCGCCTGGGGCGACTGCCGTGACCATCCGGTCGTGGACACACAACCGCCGGCCAGCGGCGGCCAGTGCCGAACTCAGCTTCTCCTCCCGCCGGTCTGCGTAGGCACTGACGTCGGCGGACATGTGCACCTCGTGCGCATCGGCCTCCTGCGCGACCCGGCAGACCTGCTCGACGACATCACCCGTACGTACGATGAGGCGGGCGCCCCGCTCCCGCAGCTGACGATCGAGGTCGGCGAGGCAGTCGGCGAGGAAGGCACGCCTGTTGGGTACGGCGTAACCGGCGGCACGGATGGCATCGTCCTGCACAAAAAGCGGAACCACGGCGTCGGCGGTGTCCTGGGCCGCACGCAACGGCGAATTGTCGCGCAGGCGGAGATCCCGGGTGAACAGCACCACCGAGGTGGCCATCGCGCCTCTCCAGTGTCGATGTTGCCCTTGTCGACGGCTTCACTCGGCGTGATACCGCCCGTCCGCCCCGATCGGCCGCCGACAGCGCCAACCGGAATCCGGCGGCGCCCCAGCATGACGCGCCGCGCCTGCCGCCGCTGCGGCTCGCACCTGTCCGGCGTGTCGCCCCCGGGCCGGTGGCTGAGCCGGTGGGGCCGTTCCACCGAGCCCCAAAGGGCGGATGTCCGGCAAACGGGGCCGAACAGCTCGTTCCGGCCCGCGGAAGGCTCAGCCGGGTCTGCGTACGGCGAGCAGGGCCACATCGTCGTCGTTGTCGTCTGGCCGGACGCGGCTGAGCAGCAGGTCGCAGAAGGTGTCGAGGGGCCGGCGGGCCAGCGCGGCGGCATGCTCGCTCAGCCGCTCCAGGCCCTCGCTGAGGGCGTGGGACCGCGACTCGATCAGACCGTCGGTGTAGAAGAGCAGGGTGCACAGAGGCGGCAGCTCCACGGACGCGTCCTGACGGCCGTCGGCGAGTCCCGCACCGATCAGGGGGTCCACGGTGCTGTCCAGGAAATGGGGCGTGCCGTCGTGCGTGACCAGCAGGGGCGGCGGATGCCCGGCGTTGGTCCAGCTCACGCGGCAGCCCGGGCCGTCCTCACCCCCGCTTTCGATCCGGCCGAAGATGAGAGTGGCCAGCGAGGCCTCGGTCATGTTCCGCACGGCTTGATCGAGCCGGTCGATGATGGCGCTGGGCGGTTCCTCATACGACCAGGCGTAGGCGCGCAGCATGTTGCGGACCTGCGCCATGGCGGCGGCCGCGTCGGCGTCGTGCCCCACGACGTCACCGATCGCCACCGCCACCGCGTCGTCCGGAAGCAGGAAGGCGTCGTACCAGTCGCCTCCCACCTCGGAGCCCTCCGGCGCGGCCACATACCGCGCGGTCATCTGCAGGCCGGGCTCATGGGGCAGTTGCGGCAGCAAGTGGCGCTGCATGGTCTCGGTGACCCGGCGCTGCCGCTGGTACAGCCGCGCGTTCTCCAGCGCCAGCCCGGCCCGGCGCGCGATGTCCTCCAGCAGCGACAGATCGGCCACCCGCTCGGGCCGTTCGGCCTGGCCCAGCGTGAGCGCCCCCAGCACCTCGCGTACTCCCGGGATCGGTGCGATGGCCGCCGAGCGCATCCCCGTGGCCTCGAACAGCTTCCGCTGTGCGACCGCGATACCCGCGTCCGGCGGGCCCTGGTAGGTCTCGGGTCCCGCCAGCGTCGACGCGGCTCCCCGCAGCGCTCGCGACAGCGGCATCACGGACTCCTGGGGGATGGGGGGCATCGGCCCCTGGAGGTCGTGCCGGACGACCAGGTCGCCGTCCTCGTAGTGGACGACCGAAGCCCGCCAGACCTCGTCCCTCTCGCTAATCAGGTCGATGACGGCCCAGTCCGCCAGGCGCGGCACCACCAGCCGCGTGAGCCGGCGCAGCGCCTCATGGACGTCAAGGGTCGAGGTCAGCGTGGTCGTGACCTCGGCCAGCAGCGCCAGCCGGTCCAGCTCCGACAGCGGCTCCTCGTCTTCGGCCTCGCGCTCGTCCTCGCCCGCGCCGGGAGCGTGCTCATGGAAGAGGATCATCGCGCCCTCGGCGCCGTCAGCCGTCCGGCACGGCGTGATCAACCAGCGGACGGGCAGCAGGGTGCCGTCGCCGCACTCGTACCAGCCCCGTTCCCCCTGGGCCGGCCGGCCGCTGCGATAGGCCCGCAGTGCCGGGCAGCTGCTCCGGGGCGTGGTGTGCCCGTGCTGGTCGCGGTGCAGACGGTCGTGGGCGTCGCCGCCGAGCAGCTCCGCCGCCCGGAGACCCAGCATGCGCTCGGCCTCAGGGTTCACTTCGACGATGCGCGCCTGGTCGTCCAGCAACAGCATGCCGGCGCCGTGCACCTGGGTGGGTCCGCCCGAAGGCTGCCGCCCACCGTGCCCGTCCCCGCTTGGGACCGTCATCCGTGACTCCTCGACCTGGTTGCTTCCCGTCTCGGCGCGATGATCGCCCCCGTCACCGCCGAGGGGAAGGCGGCGCGCAGACGCTGAGTGGCCCTCTTGTGCCCACTTGGCAGGGGCGCTGTGAAGAAGCGATGCATCCACCGACTGTCGAGGGGTTCCCCTCGATATTCAATGGATTCGTTGAAGATCGAGCAGGACTCCCCCCGGATCTCGGCGAGTCGGGCGGCCCGTGAGCGGCGGGCCGGTGAGGCGTGGCGGGAATGGGGAGCCGCTCTTGTATCACGATCCGGAACCGATCACGGCTTCGTGTGTCGCATTCTCTCGCCAGTAAGCGCTGCCCCTTCTTAAGCTCCAGCCTCTCCACCCCGAGCGTGGCCGCATACGCATATGCCAATGGTCGCTTCCGTAACACAGGAGTAATACGCATGATCGCCCTGACCGTCCCAGTCATGATCACATTCGGAGTCTTTCTGATTGCGATGGTCATGGTCGGCGTCGTGACGCATGAGGAAACGACCACATTCGACGACTTCACGGTCGGCAGCCGTAAGCTCACCGCTCCGGTCGCCGCCCTGTCCGCCGGAGCCGCCGACATGTCCGGCTGGCTCTTCCTGGGTCTGCCGGGCGCCGTGTACGCGGCGGGCATAGGCGCCACCTGGATCGCCGCGGGCCTGATCGTCGGCACGTATCTCAACTGGCGCCTCGTCGCTCCCCGGCTGCGCGTCTACACCGAGCGGGTCGGCGCGGTGACCCTGCCCTCGTATCTGGAGGAACGGTTCGAGGACCGCAGCAGAGTGATCCGGCTCCTCTCGGCGACCGTCACCGTCGTCTTCTTCACCGTCTACGTCGCCAGCGGGCTGGTCGCCTGCGGGCTGCTGGCCGACGAGATCTTCGGCGCCGGATTCGAGCTGGGGCTGACCGTCTTCGCCGTGGTGATCGTCATCTACACCATCCTCGGCGGATTCCGGGCCCTGAGCGTCAGCCACTCCATCCAGGGCACGCTGATGGTCCTCACCGCCGTCGCCCTCCCCGCGATCGCCCTCTGGCAGCTCGGCGGCTTCGAGGCGCTGCAGAGCGACCTCGACGCGATCACCCCCGCGCTGCTCGACCCGGGAACCGAGGCGTCCTTCGCGGAGAAGAAGTGGACGGCGGGCGAGCCGGTCGGGGCCGTCGCGCTGATCTCCCTGCTCGCCTGGGGGCTCGGCTACTTCGGCCAGCCCCACATCCTGACCCGCTTCATGAGCATCCGCAGCACGCGGGACATCCCGCTCGCCCGTCGCCTGGGCGTCAGCTGGGTGATCGTCGTCCTGGCGGGTGCCTCGCTGGTCGGTCTCACCGGAATCGTCGCGCTCGACAAACCGCTCTCGAACCCGGAGACGGTCATCATCGCGCTGTCCGCCCACCTGACCTCCCCCTGGGTCGCCGGGGTCCTGCTGGTGGCCGTACTGGCAGCCATCAAATCCACCGTGGACAGCCAACTGCTGGTCTCGGCCACCTCGCTCACCGAAGACCTCTACCGGGCGTTCCTCAACCGGCGTGCCTCCGATACGACACTGCTGCTGATCGGGCGGCTGAGTGTGCTGGCAGTGGCGCTGATCGCCTACGTGATCGCGCTGAGCGGCGGCGGCGTCCTCGACATCGTCGCGTACGCCTGGGCGGGATTCGGCTCGGCCTTCGGGCCGGTGATCCTCCTGTCGCTGTTCTGGCCGCGGATGACGGCGGCCGGGGCGAAGGCCGGAATGCTCACCGGAGCCCTCACCGTGCTGCTGTGGAAGCAGATCGACCCGCTCCTCGGCCCGCTGCAGTCCGGCATCTACGAGATGGTGCCTGGCGTGGTCGCCGCCACCGCCGCGGCGCTGGTCTTCGGCAAGTTCGTCGGCCGCCGCCCGACGCTCGACTGGAGCAACGTCGCGCTGACCGACGCCGCCCCGCAGGCGGCGCCGGGGACCCAGAACGTCCCGCCGCCCTCCCCCGCGCCGCCCATGGACGGCTCGGGGAGGTGGTGACTTCCCCGCACGGCCCAGCCGGTGGCCGAGGCGTCAGGGCCGGGTCGAAAGCCCTTTGACGTCCGTCGGCGCACGGTGTTCGGTTTCCGGATGACGTCCACGAGCACCGGGCACACAGAGCCCGGCACGCATTCCGGCCCCTATCCCGTCGACGACGGCCTCGTGCGGCGGTTGGTCGGCGGACAGTTCCCGCAGTGGGCAGACGCGGCGATCGAGCGCCGGCGGTCCGGCGGCACGGTCAATGCCGTCTACCGGCTGGGCGACGACAAGGCCGTCCGGCTGCCGCTGACCCGGGGCGGGGCCGAAGACGTGCTCACGGAGCGGGAGTGGCTGCCCCGCCTCGCGCCGCTGCTGCCCACACGCATCCCCGAGCTGCTGGGAACCGGGGAGCCCGCCGACGGGTATCCGTGGCCGTGGGCGGTGTACCGGTGGGAGACCGGCCGGCATCCCGAGGAGGGCGCACTGAGCGAACCCGTTCCGCTGGCCGAGGATCTGGCCGGATTCGTGGCGGCGATGCGGAACATCGCCCTGCCCGGCGCACCGCAGGCCCACCGGGGTGGCCCCCTGGCCACGCTCGACGCGGAAACCCGGACGGCGATCGCGCGGTTGAGGGAGCTCCCCGAGGAAGGCGTCGACTGCGACGCGGCGACAGCCGTGTGGGAGGACGCGCTGCGGGCGCCCGGCTGGACGGGGCCGCCGGTGTGGCTGCACGCCGATCTGATGCCGGGCAATCTGCTGCTCGACGGCGGCAGGCTGGCGGCCGTGATCGACTTCGGCTGCATGGGCGTGGGCGACCCGGCCTGCGACTTGTTCCCGGCGTGGAATCTGCTGCCCGCCGGTGCGAGAGAGGTCTTCCGCGCGGCGCTGGGCGTGGACGACGCGACCTGGAGCCGTGGCCGGGCGCGCACGCTGTCGCAGGCGCTGATCGCGCTGCCGCACTACCGGAGGACGAACCCCGCGATGGCGCACAACGCCCGGCATGTGATCCGGGCGGTACTGGACGAGGGCTGAGGCCCGGTCCGGCGCCGGGGACGGGGCAGCGCGCGCGGTGCCCCGTCCCCGGCTCGGGGATTCCGGATGGCTACGCGGACGCGGACGCCGACGACCTGTCCCGGCTGACCGCGTCGAGCAGCATTTCCGCGGCCACCGTGGTCCCGTCGGTACGGATCTCCCCGGCCACGGCGCTCGCCCGGGCCCGGGTCTCGGGGCTCAGAGCCGTGGTGAGCGCCGCCGACAGTGACTCGGAGGTCGGCGTCGGGCCCTCGTGTGCCGCGCCGATGCCCAACTGGGCGATACACGCGGCCCAGTGCGGCTGGTCCGCGATCTGGGGTACCACCACCTGTGGCACGCCGGCCCGCGCCGCCGTCGTCGTGGTGCCTGCGCCGCCGTGGTGCACGACAGCCGCCACCCGGCCGAACAGCGCCTGATGGTTGACCTCGCCGACGACGAAGCAGTCGTCACGGTCGTCGATCGGGCCCAGGTCGGCCCAGCCCCGGGAGAGGAGCACGCGGTGTCCGTGCGCCCGGACCGCCTCGATGGCCACCCGTGCCATGTCCCTCGCGGTGTGCAGGGCCATACTGCCGAAGCCGACGTACACGGGCGGCTCCCCGGCTTCCAGGAACGCCTCCAGCCCGTCCGGGAGCGGGCGTTCGTCCGGCAGCACCCACGCCCCCGTCGGCACGAGGTCCAGCTCCGTCATCTCCTGCCACGGGCCCAGCACCGGCTCTGCCGCCAGCCACGGCCGGTCGGTGAGAACGTAGTCGCGGACGTTGTCCACCGGAGGCAGCCCGATCGCAGCGCGGTGACTGTTGAGCGCCTCGCCGTACAGCCCGTTCACGCGCTCGGCGTCCTGCGCCCACAGCGCCTTGATGTCCTTCTCGCCCTCCGGAGAGGGTTTGCCCGGCCGCTGCATCGGAGGCAGGTGACGGGACGGCAGCCCGAACGGATGGAAGCAGGCGAACACGTAGTGGATGCCCAGCTTCTCGGCCACCGAACGCGCGCCGGCCGGCATGAGACCGGTCGCCAGCAGTGCGTCACACCCCTCCGCCGCCGTCATGAGCGTCTCGAACCGCGCCGCGACCAGCTGGGGCGCGAGCCGGAAGGCGTCCGCCGCCGACGGCGGCCTCGCGCCGGTCACCACCGATTGCACCGTCGGACCGAGCGGCACCAGCGGCACGCCGACACCGCCGAGCAGCGCCGCGAACTCCTCGTCCGGCGGCGCGCACACCCGCACCTCCACCCCGAGCTCCCGCAGCCGCACCGCGAGTCCCGCCACCGGTTCGACGTCCCCGCGCGAACCCCAAGTCGTCAACACCATACGCATACCGCGAATCCCCCAATTTCTCCCGGCTTCCCGCCGGGAGCGACAATCCTGCGCCCTCCCCGGGCCCTTGCCGCAAGCCCCCCGGTGCGCTATAGGTTGAGAGTGGCAGGGAGTGGTTCTCCTTGCCCTTTTTCTTTTGGTGCTACCTAGGGGACTTTTGGTGCTACCTGGGGGACGGGGCCGCCGAGGGGTGGCCGTCAGGGGTGAGGGCGGGGCCGGGTCTCATGTCTGTTCCTTCGCTTCCTTCGCTTCCTTCGCTCTCCGTCCGGTGCTTCCACTGTGCACCGCGCGGAGGCCGCTGCCGCCCAGGTCAGGCGGGGAGTGGGGCTGTCCCCACCCCACCGTGGGCCCAGGCCGACACCGCACAGGTCCAGCGCTTCGTAGCGCCCGATGACCCGCTGGCCTGCCGCCGTTCGCGTCGTACGAGCAGTCTCAGCCCTCCTCCCAGAGGCGTCCGAGGGCGAGGAGTTCGTCGTGGTACTCGATCCGGTCGGCCTCCGGGTCCGGGTCCCGCAGGGCGTCGTCCACCCCGTCCAGTACGGCCAGACACTCCTCCCATGCGCCAGCCTGGTACACCGCGAGGGCCGTCAGATCGGCTGCGGCCGGCGCCGTAGGGTGGCCGTGTGTGAGTGCCGCCTGCAACTGAGCCACTCCCGACCGGGTGTCCTCCGGCAGCCCGGGCACCAACCCGACCGGCGCCACCCGCATGTTCGCGCCGCACCCCTTGGAGCCCCTTGAGGGATCATCAGAGGAGGCCGCGTCGGAGGTTACGGTTCGCGTGCCGCGTTGAGTGCTTCGACGGCGCCCGCGGCGTCACCGAGGTTGGCGAAGTCGACGGCGACGAAGTTGACCGGATGGCCGCGCGCGGCCTCGCAGTGCCGGGCACGGTCGAGCACGAAGTCCTTCGCGTTGACCTTTCTGGCGTCGATCCTGCTGCCTCCGGCCCTGGTGACGAAGTGGTTCATCAGGAAGAGCTTCTTGTTCCTCCCGCCGCGGTTGGGGGCGCAGTTCATGTCCTCGGGCGCGGCGAAGGCGTAGGGCGTCTCCATGCCGTACCGGTAGAAGTTGCGGTACCAGTCGGCCGGGCCGTCGGCGTGCTCCGCGAAGACGACCAGGCGCTTGTCGTCCTTGACCATCTCGCCCAGCGTCGGCCACTTCGCCTGGGGGTCGTCGTCGGGGGTGAACAGCAGACGGTTCAGGCCGGCCTTCCGGAAAGCGGACGCCGTCTGCTTGCCGGAGATACCGTCCTGGACGATCAGCGTCACCACTTCACCCGGGTGCTCGTCGAGCCAGGAGCGGATGTCGCGCAGGGTGTCGACGAGCGGGATGGCACCGCCGCGGCAGACCGCGTGGCACATCCACAGCCCCGGCCGTGAGGGGTGTGCCTTGTCGATCAGGCCGGTCACCCGCTCCCGCATCTCCGGCGCGAACTCGGAGAGTTTCATCCGCTCCGCGATCTGGTCGGGCCGCTCCCAGGTGTGGGTGTCCACGAGCAGCGCCCGGGCACCGCCTTCGAGCTGGGCGGTGATGTCGCCGTCCTGGAGCGGGCTGATGAAGCGGTCGGCGGTGGTGGACATCGAGTTGTGGGTGGCGAGGTAGGCGGCCTGGTCGTAGCGCAGCTCGCAGGCGTGGACGGAGCCGTTGCAGTGCAGCTCCTGGGTGCCGCTCGCCGTCGCGGGGACGAAGGTGACGCCGAGCACCACAGCGGTGGCGGTGACGGCGGACATCGCGGCCAGCAGCCCGGTGCGGCCGCGTGCGGTCAGGGAGCGCGCGGCCTTGGGCCGCCGCCGTACGGAGGACAGGGCGGCCAGCAGCGCCCCGACGGCCAGCGGAATCAGCGCGGCGACAAGCCCGGCGGTCGTCAGGGTCCCCAGCGCCGACTCCTCCAGGTCTTCCACCAGGGCGGCGAGAGACGGCGGCCAGGAGTCCGGCGCCTTCCCCCACATGCCGTCCGCCTTCCAGCGGACCGCCCCGAAGAGCGCGGCCGTCAGTACGCCGCCCGCGGCGAGGCTCCAGCCTATGGCGCGCAGCCGCGGGAGCCTGCGGCGCGGTCCTGTGACCCATAGGAAGGCGACGGACAGTACCCCGACGACGACGGCGAGGGTGTAGACCCACCCCAGGGTGTGGGTGATGCTCCGCGCGGACTTCAGCGCACCGGTGTGCATCCCGGCGCTCTCCAGGTCCTCCACGACATTCCACCGGCCGCCCTCGGTGATGCGCAGCAGTTCCTGTTCGCCCTCCTCGGCACCGGCACCCGCCCGTCCGCCGACCACGTGCGGTCCGACCGCGGCCAGCGCCGTGGCCACATCGCCCACCCGGAGCGCTCCTTCGACCTGCGGCCGGAGCGCGTCGCGTTCGCTCTTGGGTACGCGGGAGAGCAGAAATGTGCTGACGTTTTCCGCGGCCCGGTCGCTCAGCTCGACGGTGGGCAGATCCGCCGGCCGCCGCCCGGCCGCGACGTCGTCGACCGCCGCCTCGATGCGCTTCTGCGCTGCCGGGAGGTCGACCTTCTCGCGGCCCTGCGCCTCGGAGACCAGGCCGCCGAGGTACACGTCCGCGAGCTTGTCCACGTTCGCCAGCACGGGGGTGAGGTCGACGGAGAGCGCCAGGGTGTCGGTGTCGCCGCGCAGATAGCCGGTGACGGCCCCGATCTGTTCGTCCGTGAGCTCCCGTACGGTCGCCGGGGGCAGGACGGTCTTCAGGTTCGCCGTCACCACAGCGCCGGGCACCGGGAGCCGCGCCAGCAGGCTGCTGGTGACCGGCCGGGCCTCCGGGTCGACGAGTACCTCGTCGTAGAGCCGGTCGTACGCCCGTTCGTCGTCCAGCACCTGCTGGTAGAAGCCGCGGTCCAGGACCGTGTTGCGCAGCGTGCCGACCGTCGCCAGCACCGTCACGCACACAGCCGCCAGCACCGCCGCCACCGGCCGGGCGAAGCGGACCCAGCGCGCCTGGCGCCATGTGCCCCGGCGCGTGGGGGTCTTCGGCGAGCCGGGCGCACGGTCCGGCGCTGTCTCCTCCCGTTCCGTCTCTGGGACACCTTCGTTCGCGTTGCGCGACACCCGCACTCCCGTGGTCGTGTGCTCTTCGCGCGCCCGGTGCGTGGGGAGGCGCTCCGGGCGCGGCGTGCCGCCGCAGCGCCGTAGGACGGCGGCAGCACACAGGCTCCCACCAGGCTAGAGGAGGGCGGGCGCGTCCTGTCAGCGGGCTTCGGCAGCGGAGGCGGGAGGGAGGCGCCGTGAACGGAGGCGCCGTGAACGGAGGCGCCGTGAACGGAGTCGCCGTGGACGGGGGCGCCGGGAGCGGAGGCGCCATGGCGGGCGCGTCATGGACGGAGGCGCCATGGACGAGTGCTCCTTCCCGCGCGAGGGTGGGTACGGTCCGCACAGGCGCTGCAGCAGCGCGGCGCGGGAGGAGTTGACGACCCGGTGGTGGAGACAGTGGCAGGCGATCGTCCGGTGGTGCGGTACAGGTCCCCCGTCCTCGACAGCGCACGCTGGGCGGATTTCCCGTTCCGCGAGGGCGACATAGTGATCAGTACGCCGCCCAAGTGCGGCACCACATGGACACAGATGATCTGCGCCCTTCTCATACATGGCTCGGCCGAGTTTCCGCAGCCCCTGGACTCCATGTCGCCCTGGCTGGACGCCCGCTACCGGGACCACGGCGAGGTGCTGGCCACTCTCGCGGCGCAGCCGCACCGCCGGTTCGTCAAGTCGCACACTCCGCTGGACGGACTGCCCTACGACGCCCGCGTGACGTATGTGTGCGTGGGCCGCGACCCGCGCGATGTGGGGGTGTCGATGCAGCACCACATGGCCAACATGGACCCGGCGGCCGTCGTCCGCGCCCGCGCGCGGGCGGGCGGTGAGAAGGGGGCCGAGGAGGCGGCCAGGAGGGTGCGGGAGGCCGCCGAGCCGGGTGCTGCGGGCTTCCGGCGCTGGGTCGAGGACCGCACGCCGGTGGACGAGGCGCCCGCGAGCCTGCGGTTCACGCTGCACCACCTGCGGACGTTCTGGGAGGCCCGGGACCTCGACAACGTGGTGCTGCTGCACTACGACGACCTCAAATCCGACCTGGCCGGGAACATGCGCCGGCTGACCCGCCGGCTGGGTGTCGCGGTGGACGAGGAGAGGTTCCCCGAACTGGTGCGGGCAGCGACTTTCGAGGCGATGCGCGGCCGGGCCGACCAACTGGTCCCCGAGGCCGGGACGGGCATCTGGCGCGACCCCCGCGAATTCTTCCACCGGGGCTCGTCCGGCCAGTGGGAGGAGATCCTGACCGAGCCGGACCTGCTCCGGTACGCGGAGGTCACAGCGGAATGCGTCAGCAGCGGCATGGCGGCCTGGCTGCACCCGGCCCACCCGCTCCCCGCCGGGGCGGAGAGCTGAGCGGACCGGGGAGGGGCAGCCGATCAGGGGCGGCCGTTCACTGGTCGGAGTAGCTGAGGTCCCCGACGGTCCAGGCGCTCACGTCCTTGATGGCGATCCGGTACATCCCGCCCGTTTCCGGGATGCCCACCTGGCCCTGGAGGATCCTGGCCACATGGAAGTGCAGATAGGACGGCGAGGCGGAGCCCCGGGGCTCCGTGCTGTCCGGCACCGCCATGAAAGCACCGGCGAAGGGGCCCAGCCGGTCCGAGTCCCTCAGGACCTCGGCCACTCGCTGCCTCCACACCGCTTCCGGCGCCAGCCGGCCCGTGATGACAGCCCCGTGCACGACGACGGTGAGAGACATCTGATTGGTTTGCTCCGACTCCACCATGGCGGCGATGTCGACGAGCAGCTCGTCAGCATTCGACATGGCTGCTGATGGTATAAGGCCGCGTACCGGCTCCGCGACGCGCGGGGTGGCGCGCCGCTGCGACGAACCGCTGTGGACCGGCCGCCGAGGCCGGTCACGTGCCGGACGGCTGCGCCGGGCGGGACCGCTGCGCCGGGCCGGACCCCTGGGCGGGGCCGGCCCGTCGAGCGCGGCTGGGGAGGGTTACGCGGCGATGCCGGAGGACGGGCGGCGGCGCCCCCTGGCGGGCCTGTTCCGCCGTCCGCGCGTGACTTCGGTGCGCTTGGGGCGCTCGGCGACCGGCGCCGTGATGGTGACGGGCACGCCGGGCGGCTTGCGGGCACCGGTGATACGGCTCAACTCGGCCTCGCCGGAGCGGACCTTGGTCACCCGCGCCCCGACACCGGCGTCCGCCATCAGACGGTCCACGCTGCGGCGCTGGTCGGGCAGGGCGAGCGTGACGACGGTGCCGGACTCACCGGCACGCGCGGTGCGGCCGCCGCGGTGCAGATAGTCCTTGGGGTCGCTGGGCGGGTCGACGTTGACGACCAGGTCGAGATTGTCGACGTGGATGCCGCGCGCTGCGACATTGGTGGCCACCAGGACGGTGACGTGCCCCGTCTTGAACTGGGAGAGCGTGCGGGTGCGCTGGGACTGGGACTTGCCGCCGTGCAGCGCCGAGGCGCGTACGCCCACCGCCAGCAGCCGCTTGGTCAACCGGTCCACCGCGTGCTTGGTGTCCAGGAACATCAGCACCCGCCCGTCACGGGCGGCGATCTCCATTGCGGTGGCCTGCTTGTCGGCGTCGTGTACGTGCAGCACGTGGTGCTCCATCGTGGTGACCGCGCCCTGGGACGGGTCGACGGAGTGGACCACCGGATCGGTCAGGTAGCGGCGGACCAGGCGGTCGACGTTCCGGTCCAGGGTGGCGGAGAAGAGCAGTCGCTGCCCCTGGGGCCGTACCTGGTCGAGCAGCTGGGTCACCTGGGGCATGAACCCCATGTCCGCCATCTGGTCGGCTTCGTCCAGGACGGTGATGGCGACCTGGTCCAGCCGGCAGTCGCCCCGGTCGATGAGGTCCTTGAGCCTTCCGGGGGTCGCGACGACGACCTCGCTCCCGCTGCGCAGCGCGTTCGCCTGACGACCGATCGACATGCCGCCGACCACAGTGGCGAGCCGGAGTTGGAGCGACCGGGCGTAGGGAGTGAGGGCCTCGGTCACCTGCTGAGCCAGTTCCCGCGTGGGTACGAGCACGAGCGCGAGGGGCTGCCGGGCCTCGGCCCGCCGCCCTGCGGTACGGGCGAGCAGCGCGAGGCCGAAGGCGAGCGTCTTGCCCGAGCCGGTGCGGCCGCGGCCCAGAACGTCCCGCCCCGCCAGCGAGTTCGGCAGGGTCGCCGCCTGGATCGGGAACGGCACCGTCATGCCTTCGGAGCGGAGCGCGGCGCTCAGCCGGTCGGGCAGGTCCAGCTCGGAGAACTTCTCTACGGCCGGAAGCGCCGCGGTGCTGCTGACCGGCAGGGCGAACTCTTTGGGCCGGGAGGCGACGGGACGCCGGCCGTGGCGGCCCCGGCCGGAACCGGGAGCGCCACCCTTGCGGGAGCCGGGGGCGCCGCCCTTGCGGGACCGGTGGGAGCTGTCGTTCGTGCGGGTGGAGCGATTCATGCAAAACCTTCCTCGGTGCGGCACGCATCGAGGGAATTCGTCCAGCAGCAGGAAACAGATCGGACTGCCGGAGTATTCGCAAGAACGAGCCGGGGAGAAGACGGAGAAAACTGGCCACAGCAGCGGCCGGTTTTCCGGAAAAGCGACGACGAATGGAAAAGGAGAGCAGTGGGCGGGCCGGAGCAGACGGCGGTCGTCTCGGAGGACGGGCCGCGTGACAAGCCCCGTCGCCTACGCGCGGTCACACGTACGCAGCGGCGCGCCGCTGCCGCGCGGGATGCCTCGACGCCGGCCTCAGCAGGCGGGAACGGTGTTGTCGGCCCCGGAACGGAGGCTGATCCGGCCTTCGTGAAGCTCGCGGGGGCCGAGGCCCTTCTCCGCGTCGACCCACTTCACGGTGCCGACCGCCATCGCATCTCCCTCGGGGCAGTGACCGGACCGCTTCCTGCGGAACCGGAGTCGCTGCGATGACTTCCCTCCGGAGAACGCCGGAAATGAAAAGCGCTCGCATCGATGTAGATCGAAGGAGCGGCTGAAATCTTCGGGAACCACAACTGCAACTCGCCCAAGCGTAACACGGCCATCTGGTCCACCGGCGGTGAGTCCCCTGCCCTCGGGAGCCCGCCGGGAAATGTGCGGCGGATGGGCGGGGCCCGCGCTGTGCGGGCCCCGCCGTCCCGTGACGGGGGCCGGTCAGTCGTACGAGATGTCGGACTCGGAGTAGCGGCAGGTCTTGCCATCCGGGCCGCTGCCGATCTCGTCGGGCTCGTCGCCGCTGTCGTTCCCCTGGTAGCGGACACAGGGCTTGATCTTCTTGTCGGCGTCGCCGTGGATGCGGATCTCGCGCAGGGTGGCGGTGTCGCCGTAGTTGGCGTTGACGCCCGCGACGGCCTTGCCGGGTGCGGTGATGTCCACGTCCTCGACGGTTATGGAGCGCTTGTGCTGGGTGGAGCAGTTGCCGCAGGAGCGCACCAGCTTGCCGAAGTCGGAGACCTGGAAGCCGGAGACCTTCAGCGAGCCCGCGCCGTTGAACTGGAAGACCTTGTCGTCGGCCTTGCGCGCGCCGCCGCCGATGACCGTGTAGCGGGCGGAGGAGGAACTGCCTTTGAAGGAGGCCGCGTCCTCACCGACGTCCTCCCACCACACGTTCTCCAGGATGCAGCTGCCCATGCAGTGCACACCGTCCGCGGCCGGTTCACCGAGGACGACGTTCTTGAGCACGGCCCCGTCCTCCAGCTTGAAGAGGGGGTCCTGGCCCTCGTCCTGATCGCCGCCGCCGAGGTCGCCCTCGCCGTGGAAGCGCCGCATTTCGCCGTCGTAGGTGCCGGAGACCGGAATCGTCTCGGAGACCGGCTTCTCGCCCTGCGGGTCGGGCCACTGCTCGGCGGCGCCGGCCGGGGCAGCGGAGGTGCTGAACAGGGCGGCCCCGCCCAGCGCGACGGTGGCGAACGCCCCGGCGAGAGCGGCGCGGAGGCTCGGTCGGCGCCTGTGCAGTCCGGTTCTCATACACGGACCTCCTTCTGTGAGGGGGGTGGGGTGGGGGGATGGGGGTCGAAGGGTGTGGAGGTCAGCGGCTTGTGACGCCGAATCGGCGGGTGGCGAAGTCGAGGCCGCCGGGCGAGGAGGTGATCTCGTACCCGAACTGGACGTCGCCGATGGTCTCGTCGCCCCACCAGCCCTTGGTGTCCTTCAGCCAGCGCAGGACCGGCAGGATGTCGACGGTGCCCTGTGTCGAGTCGGAGGTGCGCACGAACGAGAAGACCTGGTTGGAGCCGTTGTCGCCCTTGTAGACCCGCCAGGTGTGCCCGCCGAGGGAGACGGTGCCCTGCGGGGTGCCGATCGGGCCGACCGCGCCGTGGTGGTTGACCCACAGCATGACCTCGTAGTCGTAGTCGCTGTCCCAGATGTCGTACGAGGTGTTGTAGGCGCCGGCCTGCGGGACGCTCACCCGGTAGCTGCTGCTGAGCGAGGTGAGTGCGCTGATACGTTTGCCGACGACCTTCTTGGCGTTCGGATAGGACTTGATGCCGCCGGTGCCGGGGTGGTCGGCATGCACCCACCAGTCCGACGCCGAGTTCGCCTCGATGGTCTGCGAACCGGCGCCCTGGCCCCAGATGTTGTTGTAGAGGGTGTAGCCGTCGGGCGTCCGGTAGCTGCCCCAGCGGTCCGAGGAGGACCAGACGGCGGCGTGCGCCGGTGCCGCGGCGAACCCGACCAGCGCGGCGAACGCCGCCGCGGGGGCCACCAGGAGGGTCGTGCGTCTGCGGAGCCTGTGCCGTGCCTGTCGTGCCATGTGGGCGCTCCCCTTCATCTCCGTGCGGTGATCCGGTGCACCGGGGTGTCCCCTGTGCACCGGATCACCGGTGGGCAACGAGTGCTGTCTGCTCTGTCGTTGCCACCGGAGCGCGGAAGGTTGCCGCCCGGGCGCGGGATTTTTCGGGCGCGGAGAAGGGCCTGCCGCCTGCGCTCCCCGCGCCCTCGGGTGCCCCTGTTCGCCGGGGGGCGGGCTGCGGGTGCGTCGTGGTCGCTCGCGCCGTTCCCCCGCGGCGCTGACGGGGCGCAGCCCCGTCGCTCAGCGGGTGTCCAGCAGGGTCGCTGAGTAGGTGAGGGCCTGCGCCGCGACGGCGCAGCGGCGGGCGAGTTGCTCGACCTGCTGCTGGAGGGCGGCGGCGTCCGGGCCGCTCCAGTCGGCGGTGGCGGCCCCGGCGCCGAGCCGTTCGGCGAGCGCGGCGAGCGCGGCGGCGTGGGCGCGCAGTCGAGCCGCCGGGGTCGCCGGGCTGTCGGAGGTGGCAGCGGCGGAGCGCGGTGCTGGGACGGGGGCCGGTGTCACAGGTTCCTCCAGGGAGCGAAGGCGTTGGTCACACCGTCGAGTGCGGGGGCGAGTTCGGGGTGGTGGCGCAGCAGGACGCGGGTCATGCCGTTGCGGTCGATCCACTCCAGCCCCTCGGGGGTGTAGATCTCGGGCCGGTAGTCGGTGGTGAAGAAGCGGTCGCTCTTCAGGCGCCTGCTGGCCATCAGGATGAAGATGCGGAAGAGGGAGTCGCTGAAGCCGAAGCCGGCGGGGCGGGGCTCGACGAGGTTGCCGACCAGGGTGTCGACGCGGTCGAGCCGCCCCTCGTAGAGCTCCTCCAGCAGCGGGGTGTCGGTCGGGTGGCCGCCGGTGAGCTCCTCGAAGGAGTTGACGGGGCGCTTGCGGAGCATCTGGCGGTAGGCGTTGTAGCGGGGGATGCCGCGTTCCCGGTCCCGGAGGATGTCGACGGTGCCCAGGTCGACGTGTTCGCCGGTCAGCCGGGTCAGATCGCGCAGCGAGTCGGGGTGGTTGTGCAGCACCAGGGCGCCGGGGTTGGCGGTGCCGAAGCTGTAGAACAGGTCGCTCACGCCGTGCGCGTCGATGACGCTGCGGGTGGTGGCGCCCTGCATGTCGTCGAAGCCGATCGTCTCGCCCCGGCGGCCCGAGCGGTGGTCCCGCAGGGTCAGCTCGTCCGGGATGAGCGGGTGGAGCCGGTAGGCCGAGACGAACTCCTCGGTCATGGAGAACGGCGCTGCGTGGTGGTCGGTCGGTGAGCCGAGGATCCCGCTGAGCATCTCGCCCCGGCCGACCCGGCCGTACTTCCTGCGGACCCACTGGGGCAGCACCCCGTACCAGTTGGCGTTCATGGCACGGTGCAGGACGGGTGTGTCGAGGATGCCCGGGGTCCACTCCACCGTATGGATCTTCGCCATCAGGGCGCAGTTGACCAGACGCGCGGTGTGGAAGAGCCGTTCGTCGCCCCAGGTGGGGTAGTGCGAGTGCAGATAGTCGCAGATCGCGTTGTGTTCCTTGGCGAACAGAGTGTGCAGCAAGGACAGGCCCGCCCAGTAGTCGCTGTTCATCCCCGTGGCGTCGAGACAGGACATACCCGGCCTGGGGTCGGCGGGCAGCCGCCCGTCCTCGACGACGAGGTGTCCCAGCTCGCCGGTGCGCAGCGACCGGCAGCGCTCCTCGGAGGAGCCGTAGATCTGCGAGCCGTCCCACCAGTGGGTGAGGGTGTTCTCGTAGGTGGGCGGGGCGTCGGGGGTGGTGTGCGCGACCGTGTCGGGGCGGGTGCGGTTGACCCGCATCGGGCACTCCCCCGCCCAGTCGTCGTCCTCGGCCAGCGGCACGGTGAACGGTTCGGCCTGTTCGTTGTCGCCGTGGTTGGCCCAGCCGTGGTTCTCGAACTGGATCCAGGCGGCGGCCAGCAGGTTGAGGGCCGGAGCCGGCACGAAGCTGCGCCGGGCCAGCAGGTGGCGGCTGACCTCACGGGGGCTGGGCGACATCAGCTCGTCGTCGCCCTCGGGGAAAGCGAGGTGGAGCGGAGCGTTGCGGTCCAGACGGGTGCCGACGCGGCCCATGTCCTCGTCGTGCGGGTCGTAGGCCGAGCCGTCGTACGTACGGAAGGGCGGCAGGCTCGCCGGGGCGCGGCGCGGGCGCTCCCCGCCTGCGCAGTAGGTGTCGTGGAGGTTCTCGCGGCGCAGGTCGTCGCGGAGGAAGCGGAGGTTGAGCAGGCCGAGCGGGGTGGGCAGTTCGTGCCATTCGCGGCGGCGGTTGATGCGGCCGAAGGCCGCCGAGCCCAGCCGTTCGAGGACGCCGGGCGGCCCGTAGGGCTCCGGCTGCGCCGACTGCGAGGCGTTCGACGGACGCGACGGGGACAGGCCGTCGGACTGCGCGTGGATGTGCGGGAGGGCGGAACCGGGGTCGGCGGGCTTGCCGGTGTCGGCGGACGCGGAAGAGGGCGTGGTGTCGGTCATCGGGGACCTCCGGGCGGGCGTTCGGCAACGGTCGGGCAGATCGGAAGGCGGCAGGGCGGGGGGCGGTGGCCGAGCCGCGCGGGGCCGCCGGTCGCTCAGCGGTCGTGGAGGGCGAAGAGCCTGCTGACGGTCGCCCGGCCGCGGTAGGGGGCGAGCGCGGCGTCGACCTCGGCGCTCGCCTCGGGCACGTCGAACTGGAGGTTGTGCGCGTAGCGTTCGGCCGCGTGACACAACGGGAAGGCGTGGGTGTCGTCGGTCCAGGTGTGCTCGGTGAACTGCTCAGGGAGGGCGTAGGGCGAGACGGCGGAGCGGCCCTCCAGACTGGGCACGATGTCGTGCTCGTTGATCAGCGAGAAGACGCGGGTGTCCGGGTCGGCGGGGCGTTTGCCGTCGATGGGCGAGCCGATCGCCACGGCGTGGGTGACGCGGTAGAGCGCGCAGAAGTCGGGGTCGGCCGCGAGGTTCATCGCGGTGATGCCGCCCAGGCTGTGCCCGACGAGCGCGAGCTCGCTGCCGGAAGGCACCCAGGAGCGCAGGGCCCGGGTCACGGCACGGGAGTAGGGCGTACTGGGCCTGGCGACGGCGTGCACCGCGCCGAGCACGTCCTGGGGGCTGGACTTGGCGATCGCGTCGGTGGCCATACCGGCGAGCTGGACGACGTACCGCCGCACCCCGTCCGGGCCCGTCACCTGCTGGACGAGCAGCATGCCGCCGGTTCCCACGGCCCCGATGTTGCGGATGCAGCCGACCACGGTGCACGAGCGGTCGAGACGCTCCAGCAGCGACGGGTCCGCCGCGACGGGTTCGGCGCGGCCGGGACCGCGGTCCAGCAGCGCCCAGACACGCGGGCTGATACCGAGGACAGGCTCGGCCTTGGTGAGGGTACGGCCGGTGGCGATCTCCCAGGCGGCTTCGTCGTTGAAGGGGTTCTCGTCGGTGAGCGCGTTCCAGGCGAGGATGTCGCCGAAGGACGGTGCGAGCAGCGCGAAGGCGCGTTCGGCGCCCTGGCTGCCGACGATCGACTTGAAGGCGCGCAGGGCCTCGCGCTGCCGGTCCTCGTCGATGGCCCGCAGCACCCGGGCCGTGTCGGGGTCGGTGAGCAGTTCGGGATGGGTGACGGCGGCAGCCCGGATGCGGGCCTTGAGACCCACGACGGCCAGGCTCACCGCGAGGCACTCGCGGCTGGTGAGCACTCCGGCCAGCCGCGCCGCGCGGGCCGCCGGGCTCCACCCGCCGGCCGGCCAGCCCAGTCCTGCCGGATCGGTGAGGGCGCGGAGCAGGGAGCGCAGTGCCACGCGGGCCCGGCGGCTGCCGAGGGCACGCACCGGGAGGCGGGTGCCCAGGGCCAGCTCCCCGGCGTACTGGGTGGCTTGGCGTACGGCGTCCGCGGCTTCGCCCAGCTCACGGCAGAGCGCGTGCAGGCGGTCCACATCCGGTTCGGTCGCGGTGCCGGTCTCGGTTCCGGTTTCGGCCATGGGGTGATGCCTCCAGGTCGGCGGTCCGGTGTGGTCAGGAGCGGGCCAGGGTGAGGCGGATGGCGGAGGCGTTCAGGGCGCCCGGCAGCGAGCGGTGCGGGTCGAGCCGGGGGCTGCCTCCGGTGAGGTGGTGGGCGCGGAGGAGCTGGGCGCAGATCTCGGTGGCGACCATCAGCCCGAGCCGGTCGCCCGGGCAGCGGCCCCCACCGTGGCCGAACGGCGCCATCCGCGTGTCGTGTTCGGCCCCCTCGACTTGCCAGCGGCCGGGGGCGAACAGCGAACCGCCGGGTACCAGAGTGCTGTCGCGCTGGAGGAATCCGATCGGGACCAGGACGTGGGTTCCGGCCTTGTAGGGCACCCCGCGCCAGGTGGTGTCGGCGCGCAGGATGCGCAGCAGGTCGTTTACGAGGGGATACAGGCGCAGGGTCTCCAGGACGCAGGCGCGCAGCCGGCCGGTGTCCGGCGCGTGCGGCGCGTTGTACAGCGCTGTCTGTTCGGCCGGATGCGCGGCGAGGAGCAGCAGGGTGCGCGCGACGATGAGCCCGATCGCGTCCAGGGCGAGGAGCCAGTGGTGGGCCTGCCCCACCGCGTCGACGTCCGGATCGCAGGCCGTTTCCATGGCCTGGCCGAGCAGGGTGGTGCCGGGCGCGTGCGGGGCGTAGACGTGCAGCCGGTCGGTGGCGGCCTGGTACAGCCGTCGGTTCGCCGGGGTGGGGCCGCGCCGGACCGCTCCCCAGTTGCCCTCCTGGCGCAGTGTGAGCAGCCAGCGCGCCAGTTCCTCGTCCCCGGCGGCCTGGTCCCCCAGCACGATGCGGCGTGAGATGCGCTGAGCGGCGCGCTCCAGCCGGGCGTACGGCAGGGTGGGCCCGGTGGTGAGCCGGACACACTCCTCGGCGATGACGGTACGGAACGTCTCGCAAGAGGGGTGGGTCTCCTCATGGTGGCCCAGCACCCGGTCGTTGAGGGCGCGGCGGGCTTCGCGCAGGTCGCCGTGCGCGCAGATGACGCCCGTTGGTTCGAGGACCGAGAAGATCTTCGTCTTGTCCACCGCGTCCAGGGCCAGTTCGCGCACCGGGCGGGCGAAGAAGTCCTCGACGTCAGCGGGGTCGAGGAGGACCAGCGTGTCACCGGAGGCGCCGCCGAGCAGTACGGGCGCACCCCCGTAGCGGTCGCGCAGCGAGCGCAGCGTCGCGGCCGACCACCGGGGCTGGCCCACCGCGCCCAGCAGCGACCCCACCGCCGGGCGGGGAGCGGAAACGCCCCGGGCGAAGGCCGGCAGGGTGTGGGTGACGGCGAAGCGGAGGGATTCACCACGGCCGGCGCGGTGCGGTCGCGCCGCGCCGCTTCGGGGCGACGGGCCGGCGGGTTCGCCGGAGTCTGGAGCCCGGGTGGTGTCCGGCGCTCCGGTGGGGTTTCCGGGGCCGGGGCTACCGGGATCGGGGCTGCCGGGGTCGGGCCTGCCGGGATCGGCTGCGGATACGGGCCCGCTCATGCCTCCACCACCTTTCCGGGGTTGAGCAGGTTGCGGGGGTCGAAGAGCTGCTTGATGCCCCGGTGCACCTCGAGGCTGACGGCGTCGAGCTCCCGGCCGAGCCACTCGCGCTTGAGCGTCCCGATGCCGTGTTCGCCGGTGGTGGTGCCGCCGAGTGCCAGACCTGCCGCCATGATGTCGTCGTAGGCGGTGCGGGCCCGGTGGACCTGGTCGGGATCGGATTCGTCGAAGAGGACCGTGGGGTGCAGATTGCCGTCCCCGGCGTGGCCGAGGGTGAAGATTCGCAGCCGGTGCCGGCTGGCGATGTCCTCGATCGTGCCGACGAACTTGGGCAGCTCGGAGGGTGGTACGGCCACGTCCTCGATGAAGGCCGTGGGCCGTCCCCCGAGGGTGGCGGCGAAGGCGCCCAGCGCCGGGGAGACCAGCCGCCGGGCCTCGATGATCTTCTGGGACTCCTCGGCGGTGGTGGCGGCGACCACCTGGTCGGCACCGGCGCCCTCGCACAGTGCCTTCATCGCCGCGAGGTCGGGCGCGGGATCGGGCGCGTCGCTCTCGACGATGAGCGTTGCGGCGCTGTCGGGCCGCAGCAGCGCGTGCCCGTACTCGGCGACGGCCTGGGAGGTCGCCCGGTCCAGCAGCTCGACGGCCGAGGGCAGGTGCCCTCCCCCGGTGATGGCCGCGACGGCGTGTCCTGCCGCCGCCAGGCTCGGGAACTGGGCGAGGAGGGCGAGCGGCGCGGGCCTGGCGGGCCGCAGCGCGAGGGTGGCGCCGACGATGACACCGAGGGTGCCCTCCGAGCCGACGAACAGCCGGGTCAGGTCGTATCCGGCCACCCCCTTGGGAGTGTCGTGTCCGGTGCGCATCCGCCGCCCGTCGGGGAGCACCACGTCGAGGCCGAGGACGTAGTCGGCCGTCACGCCGTACTTCACACAGCAGATGCCTCCGGCGCCGGTGGCGATGTTGCCGCCGATCGTGCACGTCTCCCAGGAGGCGGGATCGGGCGGATAGGCGAGACCGTGCTCGGCGACGGCGTCGTTGAGGCGTTTGGTGATCACGCCGGGCTCGCACCGGACGAGCCGGTTGACCGGGTCGATGGTGCCGATCCGGTCCATCCGGACCGTGGAGAGCACGACACAGGCGTCCACCGCGTTCGCGGCGCCGGCCAGACCGGTCCTGGCGCCCTGCGGGACGACGGGGACGTGGTGTGCGTACGCGGTCCGCATCACCTCCTCGACCTGCTCGGCGGTGCGCGGCAGAACGACCACCGCGGGTACGCCGGGGGCGGAGAACGGGGCGGCGTCCCTGGCATGGGCCGCCAGGGATTCCGGGTCGGTCAGCAGGGTGTCGGCGGGCAGTCGGTCGCGCAGCTCGTCCAGCAGCTGCGCGGGGTCGGGGGAAGCGGCGTGCGGGGGCATCGGCCCTCCAGGGTTGGTGCGGCGGTGCGGGGATGCTCGGGGCGCGGTCGCGGGTCGCGGTCGGAGGCCGCGGGGACTTCACAGCGACGGGAGCTCCGTGGTGACCGGTACGTCGATCAGTACGGGGCCTTCGCGCCTGCCCGTGGCGTCCCGTACGAGCTTGGTGAGCTCTCCCGCACCCGCTGCGCGGAACGAGCGCACGCCGTATCCGGCGGCGACCGTGGGGATGTCGAGCCCGGGGATGTCCAGCCCCGGGGCGCCTTGCGCGTGTTCGAGCTGCGCGAACCACTGCAGGATCGCGTAGCGGGCGTTGCTGAGCACAACGAAGGTGACGGGCACCCGGTATGCCGCCGCGGTCCACAGCGCCTGCACGGCGTAGTGGACCGAGCCGTCCCCCAGCACGGCGACGACCGGCCGGTCGGGAGCGCCGAGTTGCGCACCGACCGCGGCGGCGGCTCCGAAACCGAGCCCGCCGCCCGCGGAGAAGAGGTAGGAGCCGGGGGCGCTGATCCGTGCCGCCTCGTGGAACTGCGGGACGTTGGAGGGCGACTCGTTCACCCACAGCGTGTTCCCGGGAGCACCTGCCACCACAGCGGCCAGCGCGGTGCCGGGCGGCAGGGGCCCGTCGGCCGTCTGTGGTGCCTCTGTGGGCCGGTCCGGTACGGGGACGGGGTCGCAGGCGGGAAAGTGGTCGGCGAGCGCCTGTGCCGTCACGCCGGGGTCGGCGACGACCGCGTTGCCGACGGGGGCCTTGGCGGCCTCCTCGGCGTCCCTTGTGACGAGGACGAGTTCGGTGCCTCCGGGCAGGTAGGGGCCCGGTACGTAGGGGTAGTAGCGGAAGACCTGCGCCCCGACGACCACGACCAGGTCGTGGCCGTCGAGCGCCCTGGTCAGCGGGCCGATGGCGGGCGGCAGCTCGCCCCGGTAGAGCGGGTGGGTGCGGGGGAAGGAGACGCGGGCCGAGGCGGGCGCTGCCCACACCGGGAGTCCGCCGCGCTCGGCGAGGCGGAGGACGGCCTCCCAGGCGCCGGACGCGTCCACGTCGTCGCCGACGACCAGAGCGGCGGAGCCCGCCCGCTTGATGCGGTCTGCGAGCGACCTGACGGTCTCCGGCCGGGGCGCCGTGGCGTGCTCGATCCTGCGCGCCGCGGTGGCCTGTGCGGCCTGGTCCTCCTCCTCCGTGAGGGTGGCGTCGAAGTCGTCCATCGGCAGCGAGAGGAACACCGGGCCGTGCGGCGGGGTTTCGGCGAGCTGGACGGCGCGGACCAGGGCCGGCGGCACATCGGCCGGGCGGGGCGGCTCGTACGCCCACTTGACGGCCGGCTGCGGCAGCAGCGCGGGCTGCGGGTTGGAGAGCAGGGCCTCCATGGTGAGCATCGCGCGTACCTGCTGGCCCGCTGTGACGACCATCGGGGTGCGGTTGGCGCGGGCGTTGAGGAGGGCGCCCATCGCGTTTCCGGTGCCCGGGCCGGTGTGCAGATTGACGAGGGCTGTGGTGCCGGAGGCCAGCGCGTAGCCGTCCGCCATGCCGACGACCACGGCCTCCTGGAGGCCGAGGACGTACCGGAAGTCGTCGGGGAAGTGCTTGAGGAAAGGCAGCTCTGTCGAGCCGGGGTTGCCGAACACCGTGGTCATGCCGCGTGTTCGGAGAACATCCAGGGCGGATTCCCGGACTGTGCGCATGGGGGTCCCTTCCCGCAGTGCTGACGGTGACCGGGGTGCCGGTCCCGGCGTGCGGAGGCCAATGCAGCACGACAGCCACACTTCAGCAAAATGTCCTGCTATACCGGGATCCGATCTACCGCAGGGCCGTCGTGTCGGGCTTTCCAGGCCGCCGGACCCACCGCCGCGTCAACGGCTCGTTCGGCAAACCCCCGGAATGGTGTGTTCTTCACAGCGGTCAGGCCCGCACACCGGCTCCCGTATCGGTCAGTTGAGCAGGAGCAAGGTGTCCCAGCCGGCGGCGGCGCTGTCGGTCGCGTAGGCGTGGAGGGCGAGAGCGATGCCGGCTGCGCCGTCCAGGAACCCTGGCATGTCGAGGTGGAGGTCGGCGGCGGGCTGGTAGTAGCGGTATCCGAAGGCCGACTCGGGTGAGAAGCCGTTCAGCGGCCGCTCGGCCACCTCGTCGGTGGCCGCCCGCAGTCCGGCCTCCGGGTGGTCCAGTTCGAACAGCTCCAGCAGATAGAGCATGCCGGACCAGCCATGGCACTGCGCGTGGTCGTTGATGCCCCACTCGTCGGCGGGACGGCGGAGCATGGCCTGTACGGCCTGGAAACCGGCACGCGTCCACTCCGGCCGGTCCAGCACCCGGCCCGCCATGGCGACAGCACGCCGAGCGGCCGGGTATGCCGTTGCGCGAGACCGAAGTTGACCTGGCCGTCGGCGAACTCCTCGGCGACCAGGGGGCGTTTCGTGAGCCCGTACCACCAGCCCGGCACCTCCACACCCCGGACGCGCAGCGGAGCACGGAGCGACGCCAGCGAGGGAAGGGCGGTCCGCAGCGCGGCCTCGATCGCCTCCCGCACTCGGGTGGGTGAGGGGCAGGGCAGCCATTCGTACGACCCCGAACTCCGTTGCCCGGAACACCGGTTCCGGTGCGCCGTCCGCCGCATTGCTGTGCACCAGTGGTCCCCTCCCCGTTCCCTCACCGCCCCAGGGCCGCCGACCCCGACGGCCGGAGAGGCCGACGGGGCCGGCTGCGGTCGATCAGTGGTGCGTCAGCGCCGGCTCAGCAGCACGGGACGCACATGGCGACGCCGATGCCGTAGGTGTTGACAGTGGTCGGGGTCAGGGCGGCGTTCTCGTCGAGCTCACGTGCGGCGTCGGGGTGCGCGGCCTCGCGCTCGACCGATTCCACGAGTTCCACATCGAGATCGAACAGCGTGCTGGGCATCTCGAACCTCCCGTTGTGTACGTGCGCCTGTGGTCGTCCTCATTGATGAAGACACGTCACGATAAATTGACCGTTGACTGACAGCAATGGGCCGGGAGTGAGAAACATGACGCAGTGAGTCTGAAGGAGCCGCTCTGGAAGGGGAGTTGGGAGGGACTGAGGAGGCAGCGACCGTGGTCACCAGGCTGCGGTGATCACCCTCCGTGGCCGTGGCCGATGTGTCAGCTTGACCTGGGGCGACGGATACGGCGGGCGATCTCGCGCCAGCCCGTTCGGCGACGTTCGGGCACCTCGGGCTTTTCGGGCTCGGCGGTTTCGGAGGAGGTGCGCGGCTCGGGCGGGGCCGGGGTCGTGGTGCGGGCGGCTTCGGCACGCGCCAGGGCAGCGATGGCCCGGAAGGGGTCGGTAGGCATGGCTCTCCTACGGCAGAGTGAAGGATCGGAGCAGCAGCAGCCCGCCCGGACACCCGCGGTCGTCGCGCTGGACTCGGCCGCCCAACCGGAGGCGGTCGTCGCGCTTGTCAGGGGCTTTCCGAGCAGGCGGGTCCGATCAGCAGCGCAGGATCTGCCGCTGGGCCACGCGTGGATGGCAGTCGACCGTGACGCGTGGAGCCGGGCCGGTGGGAGCGGCCCCGGCGGGCAGCAGACCGCGCACAGCCGGAGAGTCGATCACAGGCAGAGACGAATGACAGTGCGGCCGATGGGTGGCAGTCGCCACCAGGAACGCCTGTGCGGAGGAAGGGTCGTGGCCAGGGTGCCGGCCATGTTCCGGTTCGTCGACGGACACCTGCGGACAAGGCAGCGTGGCGGCAGCCGTGAGGGAGGCCCGGCCGTTGACGCACCCCGCGTCCTCGGCGGACAGTTCGGCGCCGCCGAGCGCGAACAGGGTGAGCAGCAGAGTGAGCGCGGCCGCCAAGGTCGCGGCTGCCGCGTGGAAGCGGCGTGCCCGCCGGGGACGCCATCCCGTGGCCGGCACACGAAGGCGACGCCCCGTGGCCGGCACACGAAGGCGACGTCCCGTGGCCGGCACACGAAGGGGGCGTTCCGGGGACGGCATATGAAGGGGCATATGTGCACGCCTCCTGCCATCCCGGTCGTACCTTCCATTTCCATGCTCAAGGCGATCGGCGCGCAACGCGGTGGCGGTCACTCGTACGGGAGCCGGGTTTCACCCGTGTCGGCTAAGGAGGCGCGTGGCCGCCGCGTTCGGCCACGTCAGCTCGTCAACTCGGCAGTTCGTCAGCTCGTCAGTTCTTCCTGATGGCGTCGCGGACGCGGTCGAGGAGTGCGGCGAAAGGACCGAGGGTCCACTGGGCGGCCGGCGAACCGGCGGTGGCGGGGTGCGGGTGGGTGGGCGCGGCACGCTCGACGGCCAGGAGCCGCCGCCCCAGTCTGCCCAGCTCTTCCGGGGTGCACAGGCGGCGCAGCGAGGGGAATTCCTCGCGCTCCTCGTGTGCGGCATGTTCCTTCACCGACTGCTCGAAGCCGGCGAGCATCGAGGTGAACTGCTCGCTGCCGAACTCCAGCTTCTCCAGGTCGGCCAGTACCTTGTTGGCCTCCTTCTCCTCGCTGTTGCGGGCGGCGGCCTCCTCCTCGCCGCCGATGTGTTTCACCGTGGGGCGCACGATCATTTCCTCGGCGGTCTCATGGACGGCCAGCAGGGCACGGAGTTCGAGGAAGCTCGCCCTGCGCGCCTCGACGGTCCCGTCGCGTACCGCGTCGAACAGCTCCCGGATCCTGGCGTGCTGTCTCAGCAGCACGCCGATGACATCGTCAGGCGGCAGCTGGGCGGTCTCGTCACGGTTCGGCTCTGCCTGATGCACGGGTCGCTCCTCGCTCGGGAAAGGCCGGCTCGTACGCGGATACGCGGGCGCGCGTACGCGGATACGCCGCAGCCGTTCCCCCGCCCCGTCGGCTCCGTCACCTCCGCGTTCCAGGGCTCCCTCCCCGAGGAGGGCGGTTCACCCGAGCAGCAGCGGCAGCGCTTGCCGGTCGTCAGCCGAGGACGAGCGGGAGCTTCGCTGCGAAGGCGCCCAGCGCGGCCTGCTCCGCGTCGGTCGGCGCCCGACGTCCGGTGCCGATCAGCAGCGCGTCCTTGTCGGAGAGCGAGGCGGGAAACGGGGCCCCGGCGATCTCCTCCAGCGAGGTGCGCGCCGCCGAGAGGGTCCGGGCGCAGGGCTCGGTGGCCGACGGCAGGTGTGCGATCAGGTCGAGGTGGTGCAAGGTCCATTCGAGCAGGTAGGCGGACAGGTAGTCGCCGACGCTCAGCACCTTGTCCTTGGTGCTGACGCGGACAGCGGGGTCGGCGAGTCCGGCGGCGCGCCCCGCGGCGGAACCGACGTCGTCGAGGTGGAACTTGAGCAGCCGGGGGTCGCCGTATGCGGCAGCCAGCCGGGGGATCAGCGCGTCGAGGGGGTCCTCGCCGGCCGGGGGTTCGACGAGGTCCCAGTAGGTGGCCGCGTTCGCGGTCGGTTCGGCGTCCTTGGGCGTGACCAAGGTGATCAGGACGTCCTGCGCGTCGATGATCAGATGGCACACCAGGTCCCGTACGAGCCAGCCGTTACAGCCGGAAGGGCGCTCGAAGTCCTCCTCCGGAAGGTCCGCGACCGCCTCGCGCAACGTCGCCCAGGAGTCTGAGAAGAGATCCACCGCGGCACGGTAATGCCGGGTCGGAACGGCGGACAAGCGCATTTCGGGCCCGCGCGTCCACCGTCCTCGCCGTCATCGCCGACTCGCCGTCCCGAAGGTGGTCGTCCCGGCCGCGCGCCTGGTCGGGTGCCATCGCGCCCGACCAGGCGGTCCGCGGTTACAGGTACGGGCGGGTGATCAGCTCTATCGCGTGGCCGGCCGGGTCCTTGAAGTAGACGCCTCTGCCGCCGTGTCCGTTGTTGATCTCGCCGGGGCGCCGCATCTGGGGGTCGGCCCAGTGTTCGATGCCCTGGTCGCACAGCCGCTGGTACGCCCGGTCGAACAGTTCATCGTCGATCAGGAACGCGTAGTGCTGCATCTGGATCTCCACCGGCGGCTCGGCGAACTGGATCAGCACGCCGTCGGTGAGCTGGATGTTGGTGAACGGGCCCCAGGACGGCGCTTCCGGCAGTTCCAGCAGTTCGCGGAAGAAGGCGGCGGACTCGTTGCGGTCCTTTGAGGCGATGATGGTGTGGTTGAACGTGACTGTCATGTGGTTGACCTCGCTGCGGCTCGGCACGGAGAAGGGACTCGTGGTGCACGAGCACTGGGAGGTCCGCGTGCCGAACCGTGTGGGTGCCTCTGCCGCACCCACCGAGCGATCAGTCCTCCACCGGATCGCCGATCCGTGCGTGGCGTAGCGCCTGTCCGGTGTTCACGGCGGCGACTCTACTCGATCAAGTCGAACGCGACAACGACCAGTTGGCAGGCCCTTTGTGGCCGTGCCGGTGAGTTCCCGGCTGGGCGCCGACAGCCCCTCTGTCACATCGCGGTGAAGCCGCCGTCCGCCGCGACCACGGCACCGGTGACGAAGCCGGCGCGTGGCGAGACCAGGAAGCACAGCACTTCGGCGATCTCCTCGGGCTGGGCGACCCGGCCGAGCGGCTGTGCGTCGGCGAAGGACGCCAGGTACTCACGGCTGTCGGAGCGGAAGGTGTCGAGGAAGTCCGTCTCGATGACGCCCGCCGCCACGATGTTCGCCCTGATCCCCAGCGGGCCGCCCTCGACAGCGAGGACCTTGGTCAGCTGGGCGAGGGCGCCCTTGGACGCGCTGTACGCGGCACCTTCCGGCAGCGCGACGGTGCACACGTACGAGCCGGTGCTGACGATGGCCCCGCCGCCGCGTTCCTTCATCGCGCCGAAGGCCTCCCGGGCGAAGAGGAAGGACCCGCGGGCGTTGACCGCCATCACGGTGTCCCAGTCCTCCGCCGTCGTCTGTGTGATCGGCTTGTTGAGGGTGCGTCCCGCGTTGTTGACCAGGACGTCCAGACCGCCGAACGCGGCGACGGCTTCTCGTACCGCGCGCCGAGCGGTCTCCTCGCGGGTGACGTCGCCGATCAGCGGGCGAACGCCTGCGAACTCCTCGGGCAGCTCGGCCACCTCCTGACGCTGGTCGACGGCGACGACCCGCGCGCCCCGGCTGTGCAGCAGCCGGACGGTCTCCTTGCCGACGCCGCGTGCCGCACCGGTGACCAGGGCGGTCTTGCCGGCGAACTCCTCGAAGGCGGGATCAGTGAAGGTCGTCATGGTGCTGTTCCTGTTCCTTCTCGTTGCCGCTGCGCGCGGCGGAGGTGACGGCGGGGGCGGAAGTGGTGGCCGCGGACCGGGTGGCCGCAGTGCGGGCGGTCGCGTGCGTACGTGGCCTGCTCAGGAGCCCGGTGGCGGCGAGACCCGCGAGGACGCAGCCGACGATGACCGCGATGGCCGGGAGGTATCCCGCCATCGGATCCGTGCCGCCGCCCGCGCGTCGTCCCGCTTCGGCCACCGCGGTGACCACGGCCAGTACGACCGCGCCGCCGATCTGCATGGAGGTGTTGAGCAGAGCTCCGGCGAGGCCCTGGTCGCGGTCGGGGACACCCGCGACCGCACTCATGTTCAGCGCGGGGAACGTCGCCGCCGTTCCGAGTCCGTTGAGGACCATCACGGGCAGCACCACGGAGAGGAAGGACGAGTCGGGTCCGATCCGCAGGAACATCGCGTACGAAGCGGCCAGCAGCAGCATGCCCGCAGCGATCATGCGCGGGTGGCCGAACCGGGCCGCGAGGCGTCCGGCGAAGGGCGCCACCGCGCCGTTGACCAGGCCGAGCGGAATGAAGGCGCCCGCGGTCTGGAGCGGAGTCCACTGCAGCACGTTCTGCAGGTAGAGGGTGGCCAGGAACGCGAAGGACGTGTAGGCACCCCACATCGCGAAGATCGTCAGGTTGGTGCCCGCGCTCCGGCGGCGCGTGAGGAAGGACAGCGGCACCAGGGGCGTACTCGCCCTGGCCTCGACGCGGACGAACAAGGCGAGCAGGACTGCTGCCGCGGCGAACAGTGCGACGGTGCGCACCGAGGTCCAGCCGTGCTCCGGCGCCTGTGCGATGGCGTACACACACAGGAGAAGCCCTCCCGTGACGCTCAGCGCACCCGCGAGGTCGATCCTGCCCCGCCCCGCGGGAGGCGGGTCGGCCGGCAGCAGACGGCTCCCCGCGATCAGCGCGGCCACGGCGAGGGGCACCGGCAGCGCGAAGACCAGCCGCCAGGAGACCTCGGTGAGCACGCCGCCGAGTACCAGGCCGCCGACGAATCCGCCGGCGCCCGCGGTCGCGTACCAGCCCAGGGCCCTGCCGCGCTCGGGGCCTTCCGGCCAGTTGGTGGTGATCAGCGACAGCGCCGCCGGGGCGAGGAAACCGGCGGCCACGCCCTTGACCAGCCGGGCCGCGATGAGCAGCCCGCTGCCGGGAGCGAGCGCTCCCGCCACGCTGACCACCGCGAAGACGGCGACGGCCGCCAGGAAGGTACGCCGACGGCCGAACAGGTCGGCTGTCCTGCCGCCCAGCAGCAGGAAGCCGCCGTAACCGAGCGTGTACGCGGATATCACCCACTGCAGGGACGCCGGTGACATGCCCAGCTCGTGCTGGATGGCGGGGAGGGCGACACCGACGTCGGACAGGTCGATGGCATCCATGAAGTGCGCTGCGCACAGCGTCAGCAGGGCGAGCGCGCCGGGGGTGGTGTCTTGTGCTGACAGAGGGCCTGCGGCCTTCTGCGTCATTGTCCAGCTCTCTTTCGATCGGATGGCTCGAGCCGGCTCCGTGAGCGGTCGTACACGGTCAGCGGGCCGGGGTGCAGCGGCATACAGCGCGGCTGCGCGCTCGGGGCTCAGGGGGCGGGCTGCTCCCGGTACAGCACGAGGTGCTCGTGGTACAGCACGCCGTCGCGGACATCGCCGGTGGCGGTGAAGCCGGTGTCGTCGACGTAGTCGAGGTGAGCGCCCGCGACGGTGTAGCGGCCGGTGTACGCGCGGGCACGTCGGCCGCGCGCCTCCTCGTAGCGGCCGTCCGCGCGCAGTTCCTGGCGGATCTGACCGTCTGCGGTGACCCACATACCGACGACGTCGATGTCCGGGCCGTTCGCCGAATCCGTGTCCATGGCAAGACCTCTCGCTGAGGGCGGGGATGGGTTGCGTCAGCGAGTCTGGGCAGTGCCGTACGGGCGAACCAGGACGCTCTCTGCCTGGGTGCGGCACACCCAGGCAGACCGGCGCGGCGGCGCATAGCCTGGCGGCATGGCCGACAACCACCTAGCCGCATTCCTGCGCAGCCGACGCGCCGGCCTCAGCCCGGAAGAGGCGGGCATGCCGAGTTACGGCACCCGCCGCGTCCCCGGGCTGCGCCGGGAGGAGGTCGCGGTGCTCGCGGGCATCAACGCCGACTACTACACCCGGCTGGAACAAGGCAGGGAACGTCACCCTTCGGCTCAGGTGCTCGACGCGCTCAGCCGTGCGCTGCATCTCGACGACGACGCCCGGTCACATCTGTACCGGCTGGCCGGGCAAGCCCCCACCGCTCCCGCCGGCCGGGCGCCCGGCCAGGTCAGCGCCGGGCTCCGGCAGCTGATCGACGGCTATCCCCACACGCCCGCTTTCGTGCTCGACCGGACCTTGGACATCCTCGCCGGCAACGCACTGGCCGACGCCCTGTACGCGCCTTTCAGCCCGGCGGACAACCTGGCCCGGATGGCCTTCGTCGACCCCGCGGGCCGCACCTTCTACCAGGACTGGGACAGGGCGGCCCAGGCCACCGTCGCGAATCTGCGCCAGGCCGTCGGCTTCGAGCCGGACAATCCGCGCCTGCGCGAACTGGTGGAGTCCCTCACCCGGCAGAGCGCGGAGTTCGCCCGCCTGTGGGAGGGCCACACCGTGCGCGGCAAGACGCACGAGGCCAAGCGCTTTCTCCACCCGGACGTCGGTCCTCTCACCCTCGGCTACCAGGCGTTCGACGTGCGGGAGGCCGCGGGCCAGCAGCTGGTCATCTACCACGCGGAGCCGGGCAGCCCCAGTGCGGAGGCGCTGCACCTGCTCGGCTCCATCCACGCGACACGCACCCGCTCCGCGCCCAACGGCGCGGAGCGGGGCTGAGCCTGCCGGGCCCTCGGTCAGGCGCCGACGTAGGCCGCCAGGTGCTCCCCGGTGAGGGTGGAACGGGCGGCGACGAGGTCGGTGGGTGTGCCCTCGAAGACGACGCGGCCGCCGTCGTGGCCGGCGCCGGGGCCGAGGTCGATGATCCAGTCGGCGTGGGCCATCACCGCCTGGTGGTGTTCGATGACGATGACGGTCTTTCCGGAGTCGACCAGCCGGTCGAGCAGGGCGAGCAACTGCTCGACGTCGGCGAGGTGGAGGCCGGTGGTCGGCTCGTCGAGGATGTAGACGCCGCCCTTCTCCGCCATGTGGGTGGCCAGCTTGAGGCGCTGGCGCTCGCCGCCGGACAGCGTGGTGAGCGGCTGGCCGAGGGTGAGGTAGCCGAGTCCGACGTCGGCGAGCCGCCGCAGGATCTTGTGGGCCGCCGGTGTCCGCGCCTCGGCTGAGGCGGAGAAGAACTCCTCGGCCTCGGTCACCGACATGGCGAGCACCTCGCTGATGTCGCGGCCGCCGAGGCGGAGTTCCAGCACCGCCGGCTGGAACCTCTTCCCCTCGCAGTCCTCGCAGGTGGCGGCGACCCCGGCCATCATCGCCAGATCCGTGTAGATGACGCCGGTGCCGTTGCAGGTGGGGCAGGCGCCCTCGGAGTTGGCGCTGAACAGCCCCGGCTTGACGCCGTTGGCCTTCGCGAAGGCTTTGCGGATCGGGTCGAGCAGCCCGGTGTAGGTTGCCGGGTTGCTCCGCCGCGAGCCGCGGACCGGGCTCTGGTCGATCGCCACCGCCCCCGCCTCGGCGGCTTCGGGGCTCTTGACCAGCGACCCGTGCATCAGCGAGCTCTTGCCGGAGCCGGCGACACCGGTGACGGCGACGAGCACCCCGAGCGGGATGTCGACGTCCACGTCGCGGAGGTTGTTCGCCGTCGCGCCGCGGATCTCCAGCGTGCCGGTCGGCTTGCGTACCGTCTCCTTGAGCGCTGCGCGGTCGTCGAAGTGGCGGCCGGTGACGGTGCCGGCGGCCCGCAGCCCCTCGACGGTGCCCTCGTAGCAGACGCTGCCGCCTGCCGTGCCGGCGCCGGGGCCGAGGTCGACCACGTGGTCGGCGATGGCGATGACCTCCGGCTTGTGCTCCACGACCAGCACCGTGTTGCCCTTGTTCCGCAGCCGCAGCAGCAGGTCGTTCATCCGCTGGATGTCGTGCGGGTGCAGTCCGATGGTGGGCTCGTCGAAGACATAGGTGACATCGGTGAGCGAGGACCCGAGATGGCGGATCATCTTGACGCGCTGGGCCTCACCGCCCGAGAGAGTGCCCGAAGGCCGGTCCAGCGAGAGGTAGCCGAGCCCGATCTCGACGAACGAGTCGAGGGTCTGCCGCAACGTGGCCAGCAGCGGCGCCACCGAGGGCGCGTCGACCTTGCGGACCCATTCGGCCAGGTCGCTGATCTGCATCGAGCAGGCGTCGGCGATGCTGATCCCGTCGATCTTCGAGGACCTGGCGGCCTCGCTGAGCCGGGTGCCGTCGCACTCGGGGCAGGTGGTGAAGGTGACGGCCCGCTCCACGAACGCCCTGATGTGCGGCTGCATCGCCTCCTTGTCCTTGGAGAGGAACGACTTCTGGACCTTGGGGATCAGCCCCTCGAAGGTGAGGTTGACGCCCTCGACCTTCACCTTGGTCGGCTCCCGGTACAGGAAGTCGTGCATCTCCTGCTCGGTGAACTCGCGGATCGGCTTGTGCGGGTCGAGCAGGCCGGAGTCGGCGTAGACCCGCACGGTGAAGAAGCTGTCCGACTTCCAGCCGGGGATGGTGAACGCGCCTTCGGCGAGCGACTTGGAGTCGTCGTAGAGCTGCGTGAGGTCGATGTCGGAGACCGTGCCCCGGCCCTCGCAGTGGGTGCACATACCGCCGGTCCGGGTGAAGGTCGCCTTCACCGCCTTCTTGGCGCCCCGCTCGACGGTGATCGCCCCGCTGGCCCGAACCGAGGGGACGTTGAAGGCGTACGCGCTCGGCGGGCCGATGTGCGGCTGCCCGAGCCGGCTGAAGAGGATGCGGAGCATCGCGTTGGCGTCGGTGGCCGTACCGACGGTGGAGCGCGGGTCGGCCCCCATCCGCTGCTGGTCCACGACGATCGCGCTCGTCAGCCCTTCGAGCACGTCGACCTCGGGCCGCGCCGTCGTCGGCATGAAACCCTGGACGAAAGCGCTGTAGGTCTCGTTGATCAGCCGCTGCGACTCGGCGGCGATGGTGCTGAAGACCAGGGAACTCTTGCCGGAGCCGGAGACGCCGGTGAACACCGTCAGCCGGCGCTTCGGAATCTCGATGTGGATGTCCTTGAGGTTGTTCTCCCGCGCGCCGTACACGCGAATCAGCTCGTGGCTGTCGGCAATGTGCGGCGAAGGCGACTCCGTGTCCGCCCCGTTATCCGTATTCATGCGCTGCTCGTCTTCTGTTGTCGTCTCTTTTACTGCTCGGGCCTCTGCTGAATCCGCACCCTATTGCCCGAGGGGTCGCGGAAGGCACAGACCGCCATCGGCAGCGCACCCTTGGTGAGCAGCTTTTGCAGAGCGTCACCGTCGGTCTGTGAACGGCCGGTGTGGCAGTACCGGAATGAGATGTCCATGCGGCCGAGATTAGGCGTGGGCGGCGGTACCCGCTTCTCGAATCCTGATCGGTTTCTCAGCGTGCTGGCTCAGCGGTGGCGAGCACTCAGTTCCTTGTCCCGGGGGAAGACCCGTACCAGCGTGTTCACCAGGTGATCGACTGCGTCGGCCCCGGGGCGGTCGGAGAGGTTCGACAGCAGCCGCACCATGGCGGCCATGACGGGAGGCGATTTCACGGCGTTCTGGGTGACGAGCGAGGTGAACAGCGGGCGCGCCATGAGGGAGGAGAAGACGCGGCCCAGCCGGTAGTAGCGGCCCAGCCGGGTGGCGACCTCGCGGGGGTACTGCTCCAGCAGCCGGTCCCGTGAGGGTCCCGTGGGGCGGCTGAGGGCCTGGGGTACGAGGTCTGCCACGAGTTCCCCGGCTTCCATCGCGTAGGCGATTCCCTCCCCGTTGCACGGGTTGACCATGCCGCCCGCGTCGCCGATGAGCAGGAGTCCCTGCCGGTGGTGCGGGAGCCGGTTGAAGCCCATGGGCAGCGCCGCGCCGCGCAGCGGGCCGTCGGCGTGTTCCTCGCCGCGCAGTCCCCACTCCCCCGGCGTCCGCTCCAGCCAGGGAGCGAGCATCTTGCGGATGTCGGTGGTGCCGGTGCGGGAGTCGTTGAGCACCCCGAGGCCCACGTTGACCCTGCCGTCGCCCAGCGGAAAGATCCAGCTGTATCCGGGCAGGATGCGGCCGTCCGGGCGGCGAAGGTCGAGCCAGGACTCGAGGTAGGGGTCCTGGTGCTTGGCGGGGCTGCGGTAGTAGCGGCGTACAGCCGTGCCCACGGGGCGCTTGCCGAGCCGGGTGACGCCCATGGCCAGTCCGAGCCGTCCAGCGACGCCGTCGGCGGCGATCACCACGGGGGCCGAGAAGTCGCGTGGCTCCCCGTCGGGGCCGTATACCGCGCGCACTCCGGTGATGCGGCCCGCCGCGTCCCGCAGCGGCGCCGTCACCTTGGTCCGCGTGTGCAGTACGGCACCGGCGGCGACGGCCCGTTCGGCGAGAAGCTGGTCGAAGTCGTGGCGGGTGCGGGTCAGTCCGTAGCCCGGAAAACTGTTGCTCTCCGGCCAGTCCACCTCGAGGGTCACCCCGCGTGAGACGAACCGCAGTCCCCGGTTGCGGCTCCACCCGGGAGCGGAGGTGTCGACACCCATGCGTACGAGGTGCCGCACGGCACGCGGAGTCAGGCCGTCACCGCAGACCTTCTCCCGTGGGAAGCCGGACTTCTCCAGCACGGCCACCTCCACCCCCTGGCGGGCCAGGTGGTAGGCGGCCGTGGCCCCGGCCGGCCCGGCTCCCACGACGAGCACCTGCGCTTCGCTGCGCGGCCCTGTCATACGGCGGGCTCCCGGCGCGGTGCCATGTGCGGTTCCTGCTGCGCAGTGTGCGGTTCCCGCGGTGCCGTATGCGGTTCCTGCTGCGGGCCCTCGCCGGACGGGCCGGAGTCCTGGGCCGGTGCCACGGCGCGGTGGAGCGCGACGATACCGCCGGTCAGGTTGCGCCAGGAGACCCGCGTCCAGCCCGCCTGCTGGATCAGTGCGGCGAGTGAGGGCTGATCGTGCCAGGCGCGGATGGTGTCGGAGAGATAGGTGTAGGCGTCCGGGTTGCTGGAGATCCGGTCGGCGATACGCGGCAGCCCGCCCATCAGATACCGCAGGTACAGGGTGCGGAAGGGCGCCCAGGTGGGGTGGCTGAACTCGCAGACGACGAGCCGTCCGCCGGGCCGGGTCACCCGCGCCATCTCCCGCAGGGCCGCGCCGGGGTCGACGACGTTGCGCAGGCCGAACATGATGGTCACCGCGTCGAAGGCGGCCGTCCCGAAGGGGAGCCGCAGGGCGTCGCCGACCCGCAGGTCGAGGGAGCGGGCAGCGCCGCGGGCCACCATTCCGGGTGAGCGGTCGACCCCGGTGACGGTGGCCCCTGAGCGGGCGAGCTCCGCGGTGGAGACCCCGGTACCGCAGGCGACGTCCAGACACCTCTCGCCCGGCTGGAGGGCGAGCGCCGCACGGGTGCGGGCCCGCCAGAGCCTGTCCTGGCCGCAGGAGAGCAGGGTGTTGGTGCGGTCGTAGCGCCCGGCCGCTTCGTCGAACATGCGGGTGACCTCGTCCGGGTGCTTGGCGAGACTCGCGCGGCTCATGGGCAGCTCCTTGGTTCGGCGGCTAGAGGTTTCCTCGCCGGTCCTGCTCGCGCTCGACGGCTTCGAAGAGCGCCTTGAAGTTGCCCTTGCCGAAGCCCTGGCAGCCGTGCCGCTCGATCAGTTCGACGAAGAACGTCGGGCGGTCGACGAGGGGGCGCGTGAAGATCTGCAGCAGATATCCGTCCTCGTCCCGGTCCACGAGTACGCCGCGCTCGCGCAGCTCGGCGATGTCCACGCGGACATCCCCGATACGGGCCCGCAGTTCCGGGTCGTCGTAGTAGGCGTCCGGGGTGGCCAGGAAATCCACTCCGGCTGCCCGCAGGGCGTCCGTCGCGGCCAGAATGTCGTGCGTTTCCAGTGCGATGTGCTGAACTCCGGGCCCGCGGTGGTACTGGAGGTATTCGTCGATCTGGGAGCGCTTCTTCCCTGGGGCCGGTTCGTTCAGCGGGAGTTTCACCTTCCCGGTGCCGTCGGCGACGACCTTGCTCATCAGCGCCGAGTATGCGGTGGCGATGTCCTCCCCGACGAACTCGGCCATAGTCGTGAAGCCCAGCACGCGCCGGTAGAAGTCGACCCACTTGTCCATGAGGCCGTACTCCACACAGCCGACGGTGTGGTCCACCCGGTGGAAGAGCGGCGGCGAGGAGGGCGAGGGAACCACCGGCGGCGGCCCGAAACCCGGCAGAAAAGGCCCCGAATAGGAGCCGCGCTCCACCAGGGTGTGCCGCAGTTCGCCGTACGTGGCGATCGCGGCGGTCCGCACCTGGCCGAACTCATCGGTGTGCGCCGTCGGCTCCTGGAGCACGGTCGCACCCGCCTCGGCCGCGTACGCCAGGCCCTCGTCGAGATTCGCGACCTGGAGTGCCACGTCGCTGACCCCGTCCCCGTGAGCGGCGGCCCACCGGGCGGCGCCGCTGTCCGGGGAGGTGCCGCCGGTGATGAGGAAACGCACCTGGCCCGAGGTGAGCAGGTACTCCGTCAGCCCGCTGTCGGAGGTCTCATCCCCCCGGTAGGCGGTCACCTCCATGGCGAAGGTGTTCACGTAGAAGTGCACCGCCTGCCGGGCGTTGCCGACGCAGAGCCGGATGTGGTCGATTCCCAGAAGGTCGCACGGACGGTTCCCGGTGGCTTCCTTCAGGGGCGGGGATTCCTCTTCTGCCAGAGCGGTGGCCTTGAGTTCCATAACCGAGGTCCTTTGCACTGCGTCATCTGACATGGCGGCACCTGACGGCACAAAGCCACCTGCAGCAGACGGTACGTGCTGTCGTACTGCAGACCGGGTTCCTGGTGTGTGTCCGCCACGTCCGGTCACTCAGCCAAGTGAATATTTGACGCCGCAGGCCCAGCGGAGGCTTACCGCCGGGCAACGGCTGCAATTATTCGCCGGGCCGTGGAATGCGGACCTGTTCACCGAGAAGAAGGGTTCCAGGTGACCTCCTCGACGACCACGCGGCCGAGCGGTGTCGACCACGTCTCCGCCCCGGCGGTGCCCCCGCTGACCATGGACCGCTTGTCGTTCCTCCTGTTCGGCCACTCCGCCTTCCAGTATCTGAACGCGGCCTGCGAGCTGGGACTGCTCGACCTTCTGGCGGAGCGGGGCCCGCTGACCGAGGAGGAGATCCGGACCCGGCTCGGGCTCGAGGAGCGGTCCTGTGCCGTCCTGCTGCTGGGCTGCACGGCACTCGGCCTGACCGTCAAGGACGGCTGCGACTACCGCGTCGCCGACCTCGTCACGGCACTGCGCGCGAACGGCACCTGGCAGAACATCAAGGACACCGTCGCCTTCGAGCAGGACATCGTCTACGAGGGGCAGGCCGACTTCACCGAATCGCTGCGGCGGAACAGGAACGTGGGCCTGCGCCGCATCCCCGGGGACGAGCCCGACCTCTACCAGCGGCTGAGCGGCAACCCCCGGCTGGAGTCGGTCTTCTACCGCTATATGAAGTCCTGGTCGGAGCTGGCCAACGAGCACCTGGTGCGCACGCTGGACCTGACGCACGCGCGTCGGCTGCTGGACTGCGGCGGCGGTGACGCGGTCAACGCCATCGCGCTGGCCCGGCACAATCCCGCGCTGGAGGTCACCGTGCTGGAGATCCCGGCCTCGGCCGGGATGACGTCGGACCGTATCGCCGCGGCCGGTCTGTCCGACCGGGTGGTTGTGCGCCCCTGCGACATGTTCGCCGATCCGTTTCCCACCGGCGTGGACTGCGTGCTGTTCGCCCATCAGCTCGTCATCTGGACGCCGGAGCAGAACACGGCGCTGCTGCGCAAGGCGTACGCGGCCCTGGCGCCGGGCGGCCGGGTGGTCGTCTTCAACTCGATGTCCAACGACGAGGGGGACGGTCCGCTCGTCGCGGCGCTGGACAGCGTCTACTTCGCCGCGCTGCCTGCCGAGGGCGGCATGATCTACCCCTGGCGGGTCCACGAGCGGTGTCTGCGGGAGGCCGGATTCGGGGCGGTGGAGCGCTTCCCCGTACCCGGCTGGACCCCGCACGGGATCATCGTGGCCACCAAAGAGGCTCCGTGAACCCGTCCGAGCCGACCGTCCCGGCCACGGCACCCGGCACGGCCGCGGGTGCTGCGTCGGGTGCGGCCTCGGATACGGCGGCAAGCGCAGCCGCGGGTGCGGCCTCGGCCCCGGCAGCAGGCACGGCCTCGGGCGCGGCCCCGGGCGGACCGGCCGCCTTTCTGAGGCTGGCGCGCGTGAAGTTCCTCTTCCAGAGCATGATGGTCACCGGATTCGGCGTCACCCTCGCCGTCCACGCGACCGGCGGGTTCTCGCTCGCCTGGTATCTGCTCACTCTGGGCTTCGCCTGGTCGACCCATCTGATGACGCACTTCTGCAACGAGTACTTCGACCTGGAGGCCGACCGGGCCAACCCCTCCCCCACCTCCTGGACCGGCGGCAGCCGCACTCTGGTGGACGGGCTGCTCAGCCCCACGGTGAGCCTCGCCTCGGCTTTCGTCACGCTCTTCGTCGGCATCGGACTGACCGCCGTGATGCCGACCCTGCCCACCCGGCTGCTGGCTGTCTCGCTGATGGCCCTCGCCTGGTTCTACACGGCGCCCCCGCTCCGGCTGAACTACCGGGCGCTCGGGGAGGTGACCTGTGCGGCCGTGCTGTACGGCATGGGGCCGCTGCTTGCCGCGCTGTTGCAGTCCGGTCAGCTCTCGCCGCTCCTGCTGTGGTGCACGGCGCTGGTCTGTGTGCTCCAGGTGCTCCGCTGTCTGATCATGAATCTCGCCGACATCGAGGGTGACCGGCTGGTCGGCAAGAACACGCTCGCCTCGGCCCTCGGTCCCGCGAGGCTGACCCGCCTGTACGCCTCGGGGCAGGCCGCCCTGTACGCCGCTGTGCTCGCGCTGGCAGCGGCGGGAGAGCTGCCGCCGCTGGTGGCGGTGGCTCAACTGGCCTGCGTCCCGGTCGGACTCCACGTGCTGCGCGCCCTGTACACCGGCGCGATGGCGGACCGGCGCAGGGCGGAAGGCGTCACCTTCTGGGCGTCCATGCAGCTGCCGCTGACCACCTGCGGAACGATGGTGGCGCTGTTGGCCGATCTCGCGCTGCGGGGCACTCCGGCCCCGGCCGAGTGGGTCGCCGTCGCCGCGGGCACCACCGTGCTGTTCGCGGGGTGGCTGGCACGTACCGCACTGGCTGCCCGGCGCCGGTCGGCGGAGCAGCGGACTGCGGAGCCGGCTCCGGCGGTCGGCGGGCGGGCGGAGCAGGCATGACCACCGTGGCGGGGGCGACTCCGGCCGACCTCCGGGCTGCCCAGCAACTGTGCGAGCGGGCCCGGCTGCGGACGCTGCCGGCGCTTCGCCGTGCCGTCGGCCGCCTGCCAGGACCGCTGGCTCCCGCCGGCGCCTACCACTTCGGTTGGCATGCCCGACCGGGCACGTCGGAGATTGCGGACGAGGCGGCAGAGGGGGTCGCGGCGCAGGAGGCGGAGTTGGCGGACACCGCGCCGGAGCCGGGTCCGGACACCGGCAAGGCCGTACGCCCGGCGCTGACGTATCTGGCCGCCGAGGCGCTGGGCGCGCCCGCCGAGCGTGCCGTTCCCGGAGCCGTCGCCGTCGAACTGGTGCACAACTTCACGCTGGTCCACGACGACATCACCGACGGGGACGCCACCCGCCGCGGCAGGCCCGCGCTGTGGAAGCGGTTCGGCGTGGGCCCGGCCCTGCTGGCGGGTGACGGGCTCCATGTGCTGGCCATGGACGCGCTGCTGAGGCAGCCCGACGACCGTTCGGGAACGGCGGCGGCACTCCTCAACCGCGCCCTCATCGCCACCATGTACGGGCAGGTGCGTGACCTCGGCTTCGTCCAGCGGCCCTGGGCCGGGCCGTCCGCTGTGTCGGTCGCCGAGTACCGCGCAGCCGCCAAGGGGAAGACGGGAGCGCTGCTGGCCTGCGCGGCTGCGCTGGGCGCCCTGCTCGCGGGCGGCCGGCCGCGCGAGGTGGCGCGTTTCGCGGCTTTCGGTCGCCATCTGGGCGTCGCGTTCCAGTGCGCCGACGACATCCTCGGGCTGTGGGGTGACCGGCTGCGTACGGGCAAGCCGGTCGGCAACGACCTTCTGCTGGCCAGGAAGACGATTCCGGTCCTGCTCGCACTCACCGCCAAGGCGCCTGCGGCCGCGCGGCTGCGGGAGCTCCTGAGCCGCGAGGGCAGCTCTCTCACTCCGCAGGATGTCCCGGAAGTCCTGGAACTGATCGGCGAGGCCGGTGGTGAGCAGGCCACCCGGCGGGAGGCCGAGCACCAGACGGCGATGGCGCTCCGGGTGCTGGCGGCGGTGCCCATGTCCGGTGAGGCGCGCCGGCGGTTCGCCGCCATGGCCGCCTATCTGACCCGGCGGAGCTCCTAGCGGTGCTGCGTCAGTGGTGGCGGCGCACCGGCGCGGACCTGCCCTGGGGCGATCCGCTGCCCTCGCACCGGTCGGCGATGGAGGGCTACCTCTGGCGGTTCACCGACCCCGTCCGGCGCCGGGTGCTGCTGGTGGCCTGTGGCGTCAACGAGGGGCGCGGCCACAGCTGGGGGACGGTGGTGGTGGCGGCCAGCCCCGCCCTCGTGCGGTCGGCGACGCTCGACGGCGTACACGCGGACACCGACCGCTTCGCCGTGCATGCCGCTCCGGCGCTCTCCTTCGCGCAGGACCGCCTGCGGGTGTCCCTGCCGGATGTGGACGTGGAGCTGGCCGTCGTTCCCCGCGCCCGCCGCCCAACGCTGCTGCCCGCCGCCGGCGTCTTCTCGCTGGTGCCGTGGCTCAACCACTACTGGCACCCCTACCTCTTCGACGCGCGGGTCGAGGGCACGGCACGGCTCGCGGGCGAGCACTGGGATCTGACGGGCTGCCAGGCGTACGCGGAGAAGTCGTGGGGGCGCGGTTTTCCGCCGGCCTGGTGGTGGGGTCAGGCCCACGGCTTCGACCGCCCCGATGTGAAGGTGGCGTTCGCCGGGGGGCTGCTGGGGAGGGGGCGCTGCACGGTGCCCGTCGGCGGGCTGGTGCTGGTCGCGGGAGGCAGCCGGATCGATCTGTTCCCGCCCTCGGCCGTGGTACGGGGTGGCGCTCGGGGTGACCGCTGGTCGCTCACGGCCCTGGGTCCGCGCCACCGGGTGAGGCTGAGCGGCCAGGGCGCGGGCAGCCCACTGCTGCGGCTGCCCGTTCCCGCGCTGACCCCGCATCGGCTCGGCCACTCCGAACAGCATCTGACCGGCGAGGTCAGGCTGGAGGTCCACCGCTTCGGCCGACCGCTGTACTCGGGCACCTCACGCCTCGCCGGGCTGGAGACGGGGCGAGCGCCAGGGTCCCGTTGAAGCCGTCGACGGGCACGGATCGCCGGTCGGCAGCGCGGGACGGGGACGAAGGCCCGGGTGCGGTGGCGTGCCTGGAAGCGGGCGTCCTCGGCGCGGTTCCGAGCCTTCGTCCGGGGAACCGCTCAGTCGGTGCCGGATTCCATCGCGGCGCGGTCCAGCCATTCGTCGTCGCCGGAGACCTCGCCGCGGGAGGCGATGGCCTCGGCGCCGCCCTCGGGCAGCGCGCCGATCAGCCCGGTCGCCGCGGCCTGGTCGGCGCCGATGGCCGGGTCGGAGGTGCTGATCAGCCCGAGCCCGGCGTACTGCTCCAGCTTGGCGCGCGAATCGGCGATGTCCAGGTTGCGCATGGTGAGCTGGCCGATCCGGTCCACGGGGCCGAACGCGGAGTCCTCGGTACGCTCCATGGAGAGCTTGTCCGGGTGGTAGCTGAAGGCCGGCCCCGTGGTGTCGAGGATCGAGTAGTCCTCACCCCGCCGCAGCCGCAGCGTCACCTCGCCGGTGACGGCCGCACCGACCCAGCGCTGCAGCGACTCGCGCACCATCAGCGCCTGCGGGTCCAGCCAGCGGCCCTCGTACATCAGCCGACCCAGGCGCCGCCCCTCGTTGTGGTACTGCGCCAGGGTGTCCTCGTTGTGGATCGCGTTGACCAGGCGCTCGTAGGCCGCGTGCAGCAGGGCCATGCCGGGCGCCTCGTAGATCCCGCGACTCTTGGCCTCGATGATCCGGTTCTCGATCTGGTCCGACATCCCCATGCCGTGCCGCCCGCCGATGGCGTTGGCCTCCATCACCAGGTCGACCGGGGAGGCGAACTCCTTGCCGTTGATCGTCACCGGGCGGCCCTGCTCGAAGCCGATCGTCACATCCTCGGTGGCGATCTCGACCGAGGGGTCCCAGAACCGGACGCCCATGATCGGCTCCACGCTCTCCACGCCGGTGTCCAGGTGCTCCAGGGTCTTGGCCTCGTGGGTGGCGCCCCAGATGTTGGCGTCCGTGGAGTACGCCTTCTCCGTGCTGTCCCGGTAGGGGAGGTCGTGGGCGAGGAGCCACTCCGACATCTCCTTGCGGCCGCCGAGCTCGGTCACGAAGTCGGCGTCCAGCCAGGGCTTGTAGATCCGCAGGTTCGGGTTGGCGAGCAGGCCGTAGCGGTAGAACCGCTCGATGTCGTTGCCCTTGAAGGTGGAGCCGTCGCCCCAGATCTGCACGTCGTCCTCGAGCATCGCCCGGACCAGCAGGGTGCCGGTGACGGCGCGGCCGAGCGGAGTGGTGTTGAAGTAGGCGCGCCCGCCCGAGCGGATGTGGAAAGCGCCGCAGGTGAGCGCGGCGAGGCCCTCCTCGACCAGCGCGGCGCGGCAGTCGACCAGGCGGGAGATCTCGGCGCCGTAGGTCTTCGCACGTCCGGGCACCGAGGCGATGTCGGGCTCGTCGTACTGGCCGATGTCGGCGGTGTAGGTGCACGGGACGGCGCCCTTGTCGCGCATCCATGCGACGGCGACGGAGGTGTCGAGGCCGCCGGAGAAGGCGATGCCGACGCGCTCGCCGGCGGGCAGGGAGGTGAGGACCTTGGACATAGGAAGATTATGCATCATCACGCATGCCCATGCAAAGGGGAATCTCAGAAGCCCACACCAGGGGGAACTGAGCCCCCCCGGCAGCCCTGGAGTCCGCCCGTGCCGTCCGCGGGCTAGAAGACGTCCGGGATCTCCGGGAAGGGGCCCGAGAGCCCCTCCGAGGGAGCGGGGAGGTCCTGCTCGGCCCAGATGATCTTGCCGGCCTCGGTGTAGCGGGTGCCCCAGCGGCGGCTGAGCTGGGCGACGAGGAACAGGCCGCGTCCCCCTTCGTCGGTGGTGCGCGGATGGCGCAGCCGCGGCGAAGTGCTGCTGCCGTCGGTGACCTCGCAGCTGAGCACCGTATGGCGGATGAGGCACAGCCGGATGGGGCCCGCACCGTGCCGGATGGCGTTGGTCACCAGCTCGCTGACCATCAGCTCCGTGGTCAGCAGCAGCTCCTCCAGGCCCCACTCCCTCAGCTGGCGGGCGGCCATGGACCGGGCCTTGGAGACGATGGCGGGGTCGTTGGGCAGGTCCCAGGAGGCGACACCGGTCTCGGCCAGGGCGCGCGTACGGGCGAGGAGCAGGGCCGCGTCGTCGGAGGGCGGGCTGGTCAGCAGGCTGTCCAGCACGGACGAGCCGAGGGCCTCCAGCGGCAGCTCCCGCTGCGCCAGGACGTTCGTCAGCCGGCCCAGACCCACCTCGACATCCGGATCGCAGGCGCTGAGCAGACCGTCGGTGTAGAGCGCGAGGAGGCTGTCGGAGGGCAGCTCCAGCTCAGCGGACTCGAAGGGCAGACCTCCCAGCCCCAGTGGGGGTCCGGCGGGCAGGTCGGGGAACGTGACGGTGCCGTCCGGATACACCACCGCGGGCGGCGGGTGGCCAGCACGCGCCATCGTGCAGCGCCCGGTCACCGGGTCGTACACGGCGTACAGGCAGGTGGCGCCGAGCACGGTGATCGCGCTCACATCCGGCGACGGCTCCCCGGCCGGGGAGGCCTCCTCCTCCGTGAGGCGCATGACCATGTCGTCCAGGTGTGCCAGCAGCTCGTCGGGAGGCAGTTCCATATCGGCGAGGGTGTGCACGGCGGTACGCAGCCTGCCCATGGTCGCCGCCGCGTTGATGCCGTGGCCCACCACATCGCCCACGATGAGGGCCACGCGGGCCCCGGACAGCGGGATCACATCGAACCAGTCGCCGCCGACGCCGTCACCCGCGCCGGAGGGGAGATAGCGGGACGCCACCTCGATGGCCGTGCCGCCGCTCAGGGCGTGCGGGAGCAGGCTGCGCTGGAGGGTCAGTGCCGCCGTGTGCTCGCGCGTGTAGCGGCGGGCGTTGTCCACGCACAGCGCGGCCCTGGAGACCAGATCCTCGGCGAGCAGGACATCGTCCTCCTCGAACGGCGTCGGATACCGCGAACGGACGAACGACGCCACGCCCATGATGGTGCCGCGCGCACGCACCGGAACCGCGATCAGCGAGTGCATGCCGAACCGGCGGATCTTCTCCACCCGTGCGGGATCGTCGTCGAGCCACCGGCTGCTGCTGCCGACGAGGTCCCGGTCCAGCAGCGCCTCGCCTGTCGTGAACGCGCGGACGAAGGGCGAAGCGGGGTCGATGGTGACCTGCTCTCCCCGCTGCGCCACCGCCTCCGGGGTCCCCTCGGTGACCGACCGCAGCCCCGAGCGCCGGAAGGTGGGCAGGCCGCCGACCGGCCCCGGTACCGGCTCCTCGCCGCTGACCACCGACTCCACCAGGTCCACGGTGACGAAGTCGGCGAAGCGCGGCACGGCGACATCGGCCAGTTCCTGCGCGGTGTGCTCCACCTCGAGCGTGCTGCCGATACGGGTGCCGGCCTCGTTGATCAGCGTGAGGCGCTCGCGGGCCCGCCACCTCTCGGTGACATCCATGACGACGTAGCACAGCCCCAGTACATCGCCGCCCGGCTCATCGAGGCGGAAGAACGAGGTGGAGTAGGCGTGCTCCCGGTTCGGGTCGGCCATGGTCCAGCCCCGGTACTCGTAGTCGATCACCGGAGTGCCGGTCGCCAGGACCTGCCGCATCTGCGCCTCCAGCGCGTCGGTGTCCAGGCCCGGGAGCGTGTCCGCCAGACGGCGCCCCAGCCGCTCCTCGCGCGGGACCCCGCCGCGGCGTTCGAGCTCGTCGTTGATCCATACGTAGCGCAGGTCCGTGCTGAGGACGGCCATGGCCAGCGGGGACCGCGTCAAGAACGCCTCCAGCACCGAGCCGCCCAGCGCCCACGAGGGCGCCTTCCCCAGGTCGACAGCGGAGACGAGCCAGGACTCGCTGCCGTTGAGATCGGACAGCGGGCAGGCGCGCAGGCCCACCTCCACCGGGCGGCCGCTGCGGTGCCGTACGGTCGCCAGCCCCGACCAGCCGCCCTCGGCGCGGCTGTGCTCGGCCACGGTCGCGGCTCTGGCCACGTCCTCGCCGGAGGTCAGCAGGTCCTCGGCCGACCGGCGCACCACATCGGCCGCCGGGTAACCGACCAGAGTCTCCGCGGCGGGGGTCCAGCCGATGATCGTCCCCTGGGCGTCGATCACCGCCATGGCAGGATCAGGCGCGTCCAGCGGACGCAGCGGTTCGGCCGGGGGGAGCTGTTCGGAAGAAACCATGGGCAGGCCGCCCTTCTGGCGGGCTTCCTTCCTGCCTCCAGTCTACGAGCAGCGGGCAGACCGCGCCGGGCCGGCGGCTTCGAGCCCCCGGGCGGCCCGTGAGGGAGCCGTGCGACCGGCGGCGGAAGACGACGGTGCCGAGGCCGGGCGGCCGCGGCACCGTCGTCTTTCCGTGTTCCCGGTGTGCTCAGCGTGCGAGCAGCTGGGCGCAGCGGATGAGGCCCAGGTGCGAGTACGCCTGGGGGTGGTTGCCCAGGGAGCGCTCGGCGATGGGGTCGTACTCCTCGGACAGGAGCCCGGTGGGCCCTGCCGTGTCGACGATCTGCTGGAACAGCTCGGCGGCTTCGGTACGGCGTCCGGTGAGCAGATACGCCTCGATGAGCCAGGCGGCGCACAGGTGGAAGCCGCCTTCGTCGCCGGGCAGACCGTCGTCGCGGCGGTAGCGGTAGACGGTCGAGCCGCTGCGCAGCTCGGCCTCGATGGCGGTGACGGTAGCGGTGAAGCGCTCGTCGGTGGGGTCGATGAGGCCGGAGAGCCCCACGTGGAGGGAGGCCGCGTCCAGGTCGAGACCGTCGTAGGCGGTGGTGAAGGACTGGACCTTGGGGTTCCAGCCCTTCTCCAGGACGTCCTGCGCGATACGGTCGCGCAGGGGTGCCCAGGACTGGTCGGCCCTGCGGTCGTAGACGGCGGCGAGCTCGACCGCGCGGTCGAGCGTCACCCAGCACATGACCTTGGAGTAGACGTGGTGGCGGGGAGCGTCGCGCTCCTCCCAGATGCCGTGGTCGGGCTCGTCCCAGCGGCGCGAGACGGCGGCTGCCATGGACTCGACCAGCTCCCAGTCGCGGTCGCGGATATGGCCGGTGGCCTGCGCCAGGTGCGCGATCAGCTCCACGACGGGGCCGAACACATCGAGCTGGACCTGCTGGTCGGCCAGGTTGCCCACCCGCACGGGGCGCGAACCGGCGTAGCCGGGCAGGCCGTCGATGACGGCCTCAGGGCCCAGCCCTGTGCCCTGGAGGGTGTAGAGGGGGTGCAGCCGCTCGGGTCCTGGCAGGCTGTCCAGCACCCGGTGCAGCCAGTCCAGGAACGCCTCTGCCTCGCTGGTCGAACCGAGGGTGACCAGCGCCTGAGCGGTCATCGACCCGTCCCGCACCCAGCAGTAGCGGTAGTCCCAGTTGCGTACGCCGCCGATCTCCTCGGGCAGCGAGGTGGTGGCAGCGGCCATGATGCCGCCGGTCTCGGAGTCGCACAGGCCCCGCAGGGTCAGCGCGGAGCGGGCCACCAGCTCCCGCTCGACGGCGGGCAGGGTCAGCTTGCTCACCCACTCCGACCAGTACCGCTCGGCCATCTCGCGGCGCTCCGGTTCCGGTGCGGCAGCGGCCGTCAGGTCGTCGGTGCCGCAGCGCAGCTCCAGCACCACCGGCTGCCCCTCGACCAGGTCCACCACGGCACGCGCGGTCTCGTTCACGCCGTCGGAGGTGACCTCCCAGCGGACTCCGGGCGAGCGCAGCACCATCGGCTCGGCGGTGCCCAGCACCCGCAGCCCCTCCGCCTCGGCCACCAGCCGGACCGATACCTGGCCGAACTCCGGACGCGGAGCGAACTCCACCTCCGCAGCCGTGCTCCCGGTCAGCACCCGCACCACCTGCGTCCGGTGCGCGGGCAGCCCGTGCTCCAGGTAGTCGGTCACCAGCAGCCGCGACCAGCGGGTCTCGACCGTCATGGTCCCCGGCACATAGCGCTGCCCCAGGGGGAGCGGGCTGCGCGGGCCCGCGCCCGCGGCGCCGGCCCCACCGCCCGCGCGACGGTGGGGCCGGACGGAGAAGTGGCCGGCCCCGGGGCCGCCCAGCAGGTCGGCGAAGACCGCGCCCGCGTCCGGGCCCGGGTGGCACATCCAGGACAGCCGCGCGTCCGGTGTCAGCAGCGCGACGGTGTTCTCGTTGGAGAGCATCGTCAGCCGCTCGATCGGCGGGCTGTGCTGCCCGTACAGCCAGGCGCGCCGCTCCTCCAGCAGGAACGCCAGCGCGGTGGCCACCTCGGTGGCGTCGGCGATCCGGTAGCCGGCCAGGCTGTCGCCCTCACCGACCTTGATACCGACGTCCGGGCCCTGCAGACGGGCGAAGGCGCGCTCGTCCGTGGTGTCGTCACCGAAGTAGACGGCCGCACTCGCGCCCACCTCGTGCCGCAGTGCCTCCAGCGCGTTGCCCTTGTCGGTCGCGATCACCGACAGTTCGATGACGGCCTTGCCCTCGGTGACGTGTATGCCCTCCCAGGTGGCGGGGCCCGATCGGACCGCCTCCAGCGCCCACTGGGCCGCCTCGGCCTCGGCGCGCCGCAGATGCACCGCGACGCCGGCCGGCTTGGACTCCAGCGTCACCCCGGTAGCCCGCGCCGCCACCTCTTCCAGTGCGGTCTGCAGCTCGGCCCGCAACCTTGCCGCCTCCGGTTCGAGCTGATGCACGAAACCCACATCGAACTCCGAACCGTGGCTGCCCACCAGATGCACCTCCGAGGGCAGCCGCGACAGGGTCGCCAGGTCACGCAGCGCCCGACCGGAGATCAGCGCGGCCGTCGTCGCGGGCAGGCCCGCCAGCGAACGCAGCGCATGCACCGACTCGGGAACCGGCCTGGCCTGGGCCGGATCGGGCACGATCGGCGCGAAAGTACCGTCGTAATCACTGGCGACCAGCAAGCGCGGAACACGGGCAAGCTGCACCAGAGCACGCCGCAACTCGGCGGGCAGGGCCTCGGCGGTCAACGCCTCACTCTCCAACTTGTGTAGTGACAGAACAGGCAGGAAGAACAGCGGTGGGGGCTCGGGGGTCGTGGCGACCCCGTCCGGTCAGGGCGCTTCCAGCGCCTCGGTGACCGGTTTTCATCGAACGGTGACCGGTTTCATCCGGCGCACGATATCCGTCGCGGTGGGGGTGGCAGCCGCCGGCTGTCCCGGCGCCGGTGACAGAGACGTCGAAGGAGCCGCAGGCGTACTCGCGGAACGTCCGCCCCGAGCATAGGGAGGAGCCGTGCCGCCGGAGCGCGTGTCTCAAGGACCGGAATCAGGGGATCTTCGCCGGCGTCGCCGAAGGAGCCGACCGCCTGCGGGCCCCCGATCTGCGGGGTCCCCGAACGGCCGTTGTGCCGAGCACAGTTGGTGCTCCCGGTCGGCGGCTGCAATGTCACGCACCGAAGGCTAGGAGGGACGCGGCAGCGTCGTCAACACTTTGATCGAAGCACTTCGAAAGGTCCTTCGAGAGCGCGCGGAGCCGGCCGGTGAGCGGCGTGGGTCGGGTGGCGGCGCGGGAGTCGCGGGCCGGGCGGTGGCGCCAGCGGCGCTGGCCGGGCGGTGGCGCCAGCGGCGCTGTCAGGCGGTGGCGCGCGAGACGTAGGAGAGCTCGAGGCGGGTGTGCTGGATGGGGCGGTCGGGTTCGCGGATGCGGTCGAGGAGTATCTGGGCCGCCAGCCGGCCCGACTCCCGGAACGGCTGCCGCACGGTGGTCAGATCCAGCGCCTCGGCGAAGTCGCCGTCGTCGAATCCGACCACGGCCAGGTCGTCGGGGACACGCAGCCCGCGCTCGCGGGCGGCCCGGAGCACACCGGCCGCCAGACAGTCGTCGTGGGCGAAGACGGCCGTGGGCGGCTGCCCGGACTCCAGCAGCTCCCCGGCGGCCTGCGCAGCGGCCTCCACGCTGTGCTCGACCAGGCGCACCCCCTCGTCCGGCAGCTTCAGCCCCGCCTCGTCCAGCCCGGCGCGGAAGCCGCCCAGCCGCTCTTTGCACTGCGAGGCGAACTCCGCCGACGCCTGGGCCTCGCCCACGAAACCGAACCGGGTGTGCCCAGCGCCCGCCAGCCGCCGCGCGACCAGCCGCCCCCCGGCCGCGTCATCGATCTCCACACTGCTGAAGTCGGTCCGCGCCAGCTCCACCAGCACCGTCGGCAGCTCCCGGCCCCGCAACCGGTCCGCCACCTCGCCGACCAGCGGCAACGACATCACGATCAGCCCGTCCAGCCGCCGGGACAGCGGCAGACCCGCCAGCACCGGCGCCGCAGCGGCAGCCGAGACCTCGTCGTAGACCACCACCTCGAAGTCCAGCCCCTCGACCGCCTCCAGCACCCCCTCCAGCCGCCGGGCGAACGTCGGATACGTGGTGAACGGCGCCATCACCCCGATCCGGCCCACCCGCTTCCGCGCCCGGGACACCGCCTCGGCACGCGGCACGAAACCCAGCTCGTCGACGGCCGCCATGATCCGGCCCAACGTCGCAGGGCGCACCTTCGACGGCGCGTTCAGCGCCAGCGAGACCGTGGAGATGCTGACCCCGGCCCGCTCGGCGACGTCGTAGATAGTGGCCCGGCTCATCCCCGCATCCTCCCTCACGCCCCACCCACGCCCGACGACAACCGACGCCGCCGCGAACCGGCACTGTCCCGGCCGGGGGGCTGGTGAGTGGTCGGGGCCGACGATCCCGGCCCCGCTCCTGGCCCTGCTCGACACACCGTGCGTCACGATACCAATCCGTATCGAAGTGCTTCGGCGAGCGGCGGGCGGCAGGCGGTCGGGGGGGTCGAACTGCGCCAGTTGTGTGCATATCGAGGCTCGGACCCGCAGTCGGCGTGGCGGCGGGGTACCTCGCTTGTATGAGGCCATCGCCCTGTGCGGGCTGCGGCTGCGGCCGCGGGAGGAGTCGGCCGCGCCCGGACCCGACAGCGAGGCGCTCTCCGCTCCCCCGGGCGCGGTGAGAAGTGACCGAGCACCGGCGGGGCGCCCGAGACGCACGCGGCGGCCGCACGTCTACATGTGCAGGCCCCAGGCGCCGCCGGCCGACCCCCTGCCGAGCTCACGCCGCCCCTGCTCCGGTGCGCCGCGGGAAACGGCAGCCGCTCCGGAAGGAAAAGAGGAAGGAAAAGAGATGACCACCGGAAAAGTGAAATGGTTCGACTCGGAAAAGGGCTACGGGTTCATCGAACAGGACGAGGGCGGGCCGGATGTGTTCGCCCATCAGACCAATATCGACGTCCCCGGCTACCGGGAGCTCACCGAGGGCCAGCAGGTCGAATTCGATGTCACGCAGGGGCAGAAGGGGCTCCAGGCCGAGAACATCCGGCCTCTGTGAGCGCGGGCGCCCGGCCCCTCAGGTGCTGGGCGCCTCGACGACGCCCCGGACGACCGTGTCGCGATCGGTCACCGGGCCCCGTGCGTGGCCTGCCGTCTGCGGTCACGACCACCGCGCCGGGCGGGCCGTGGCCTGGCCCGCCCGCTCGCCCGCCCGCTCCCCCCTCGTGGCCGTCGGCGAGTCGGCCAGTCCGATTGTTCCGCCATAGCGGGAATCATTCCTCTCCGCCCTCTTGACTCGTGTGTGCTGCTCTTTCTTCGCCGTTGGCTCTGGTGCAGTTGTACTTCGTCAGGTGGCGGCTTCGTGACAGCCGGACAGCGGAAAGGACGTCGGGGTGGCGGTAACCACTGATCGGCCCGCAGGCGAGGGATCGTCCGGGAACACGGGCAGGGCAGGACACACACGGGGATCGATCGTGGTGGCCTGGATGAGCACCACCGATCACAAGAAAATCGGCTCCCTGTACATGAGCACGGCCTTCGTCTTCTTTCTGCTCGGCGGCCTGCTCGCGCTCGGCATGCGGATCGAGCTGGCCCGGCCCGGTCTGCAACTGCTGTCGAACGAGCAGTACAACCAGGCGTTCACCATGCACGGCACGATCATGATGCTGATGTTCGCCACCCCGCTGTTCGCCGGTTTCGCCAACGCGATCATGCCGTTGCAGATCGGCTCACCGGACGTGGCCTTTCCGCGGCTGAACATGCTCTCGTACTGGCTGTTCCTGTTCGGCTCGCTCATCGCCGTGGGCGGATTCCTCACCCCTCAGGGCGCGGCGGACTTCGGCTGGTTCGCCTACACACCGCTGTCGGCCGAGGTCAGAACGCCCGGCCTGGGCGGCGATCTGTGGGTGATGGGGCTCGCCATGTCGGGCTTCGGGACCATTCTCGGGGCGGTCAATTTCATGGCCACCATCGTGTGCATGCGGGCGCCCGGAATGACGATGTTCCGCATGCCCATCTTCAGCTGGAATGTGCTGCTGACCAGCGTGCTGGTCATCATGGCCTTCCCCGTGCTCGCGGCCTCGCTCTTCGCGCTGGAGGCCGACCGGAAGTTCGGCGCCCACATCTACGACGCCGCGAACGGCGGCCCGCTGCTGTGGCAGCACCTCTTCTGGTTCTTCGGCCATCCCGAGGTCTATATCGTCGCCCTGCCCTTCTTCGGCGTGATCACCGAGATCATCCCCGTCTTCGCCCGCAAGCCGATCTTCGGCTACGTCGGACTCATCGGCGCCACCATCGCCATCGCCGGGCTCTCGGTGACCGTCTGGGCGCACCACATGTTCCCCACCGGCGCTGTCCTGCTGCCCTTCTTCTCCTTCATGTCCTTCCTGATCGCGGTGCCCACCGGGGTGAAGTTCTTCAACTGGATCGGCACCATGTGGAAGAGTTCGCTCTCCTTCGAGACCCCGATGCTGTGGGCCCTCGGCTTCCTGGTCACCTTCTTGTTCGGCGGACTGACCGGCGTCCTCCTGGCCTCGCCCCCGCTCGACTTCCATGTCACGGACAGCTATTTCGTCGTGGCCCACTTCCACTACGTCCTGTTCGGAACGGTGGTGTTCGCCATGTTCGGCGGTTTCCACTTCTGGTGGCCGAAATTCACCGGCCGCATGCTCGACGAGCGCCTCGGCAAAATCCACTTCTGGACCCTGTTCGTCGGTTTCCACACCACGTTCCTGGTCCAGCACTGGCTCGGCGCCGAAGGCATGCCGCGCAGATACGCCGACTATCTGTCCGCCGACGGCTTCACCGCTCTCAACACCGTCTCCAGCATCGGCGCCTTCCTCCTTGGACTGTCCACCTTCCCGTTCCTCTACAACATCTGGAAGACCGCGAAGTACGGCGAGAAGGTGACCGTCGACGACCCCTGGGGCTTCGGCCGCTCCTTGGAATGGGCCACCTCCTGCCCTCCGCCCCGGCACAATTTCCTCGCCCTGCCCAGAATCCGTTCCGAGTCCCCCGCCTTCGACCTCCACCACCCCGAGATCTCGGAGATCGACCAGATCGAGAACATCGATCGCCGCGACGTCGTCGAAGCCGGAGAAGGAGTGGGCGGTCCCTGGGGAGGACCGGAGGGGAGGCAGGGTGAGCAGTGAGCGCAAAGGCGGGCGGGAGCCGTCGTCCGGCCCGCAACCGCCGAGCCGGTCCGTCGAGACCGGTCGGCCCCGCAGCACCGGCGGGACCGACCGGACCGATGCGACCGGCGAGGCCGCCCGTGGAGTCGCGGAGCTGGAGCGCTACCTCCTCCGGCAGACCGAGACACACAACGCCCAGCAGGACGCCGTCTGTTTCGCGGCCGAACTTCCGGGGCTGACGTCCGCACAGCGCGAGCAGATCATCCGGCTCTATGTACACGACCGCCGAGCCCTCGCCCGACGGACACAGGAGCTGATCGAGACCGCTCTCGAAGAGCACACAGCGGAACTTCAGGCCGCCTACGCCGTTCTGCGGCGCCGCATGTGTGTGACGGTCAGCGCGCTCATCACCGCCCTCGCCTTCGCCCTGTGCCTGCTCACCCTCACCGCGCTGGTGTGACCCCGGACCGTCCCGGTGCGACCTTCGGATCGCCGCCGTCCCGCGCTGGAGCGCGTGCCGGTCCGGCTCAGCGCGGAGCCCGGGCGGCGCCGCCCCGCCGCAGCAGGTCCACCACCTGGGTGTGGAGAGCGGCCAGTCCGCCGGGCGGGAGAGGTACGGGGCTGCCGGTGAGGGTGTACCACTCCTCCGCTCCGGTGTACTGGACGTCGATCGCCGCGCGCCCACCGGGCGCCGAGCGGGTCACGACGGTCACCTCGCCGGTGATGACCCCCACCTCGTCGGTCATCACGCCGCCCGGACCGGCCTGGACACGGCCCTCGTACCGGTCCGGGCCACCGCCGGACCGGCCGCCGCTGTCGGGTCCCGTGCCGCGGCCCGTCATCGGTCGCAGGTGGCCAGCATGTCGCCGAGCTCTTGCTTCTCGGCCCGGGTGGCCGTCAGCTCGTAGGTGGCTTTCACCGCGGTCCAGGCCCGCGCGTAGGTGCACCAGGACGATTTGGCCGGCGGCTGCCACTCCTCCGGCCCCTGATCGCCCTTGGTCCGGTTGGTGGAAGCGGTGACGGCCAGCAGCTGAGGGTGGGTCAGGTCGTTGGCGAACGCCTCGCGCCTGCTCTGCGGCCAGGCGTCGGCTCCCGAACGCCAGGCGTTGGCCAGCGGGACCATGTGGTCGATGTCCAGCTCCGAGGCCTCGGTGACCTTCTCACCGTCGTAGAGGCTGGTCCAGCGGCCGGAGACGGCCCGGCACTCCGCGTCGCGCTCGACGTCTGTGCCGGAGCGGGCAAGGACCTTCTCGCGGGTGTCGCAGTGGTCGCCCTGCGCGCTCCAGTGCGGGAACTTCGCCCGGCTGTAGCCGGACATCGAACCGTGCGGCGCCACTTTCAGTCCGGACAACTGACGTCGGGCCTTCTCCGCCGACGGCACGCCCGGCAGGCCCTTCTCACCGGCCGCCCGGTCGCCGCCGGCCGGGCTGGAGGCGGGTGGCTTGTCCTCCGCGGGCGGCGCGCTGTCCTCGCCCTCCGGCGAGCAGCCGGCGACCACGAGCACGACCAGAAGCGCTGCTCCCCCACCCCACCTCGGCAGACGCCTCATGACCCTCCCGCATCCTCACCGTGCCCGTTCGACGGCTCTCCGCGGAGACTACCCGCGCGGAACCGGGTCCCATACGCAGGGACCCACGAAGGGACCTACGAACGGACCCCCGAAGGGACGGCGCCGGGACGAGAAGCCCCCTCCCGTTTCGCCACGTCGGTCAACTTCCCCCGCAGAGGTGCTATTTCTCACAGTGTTCACCGGAACACCGAGCGCAAGCCACACCCCATCCGTTTCGGTACGCCATCCTCTGTGCAGCTCACGAGCCCAACGGTGCCTCGCTTGTTAGGCGTTGATCGTTTCTGGTTATGCTGCATCAGCCTCGGCATGACGGAGTCTCACTGAGTTCCCCGGTCACATCTTGTCCTGCTGCGGGGCCCCGGAGAGCCGGGGTGAGACCCCCTGCGGAGGACCGGAGGTGGACTCGTTGCTCCCCACATCGCCCCTTTGCTCAGTCTGTCGAACGATTTGAGGACGCTGATGATGCGCACGGGATCGTCGCCCGGAGGTCAACGGTCCGCCCAACTGTGGTGGTGGCTGCCCACCCTCGCCATGGCCCTCGCCACGATCGTCGCGGCCGTCCAGGTCCCCGGGGACGCCCGTGCCGCGGTCATCGGCTGCGGGGCCCTGGGCACGGCCGCCGTCGCCCTCACAGCGGGCGAACTGTTCCGCAGGAACCGCGCTCTGGCTCAGGTGCGGACCCAGTACGCGGAGCAGCAGCAGCTGCTCCAGTACCACCTGCGGCAGCAGGAGGCGGCGACCGTGCAGCTGGCCAAGGAGCGGCTGCCCCAGGCGGTGGAGCGGCTGCGCCGGGGCGAGTTCGCCGAGGAGGTGGTGCGCTCCCTGGCGGCCACCGGTCCTGAGTCGGGGCTCGGAGCCGAGTTCGAGGCGGCCCACCACGAGCTGCTGCGCTCGGTGGTCGAGGCGGTGCGCGCCGAGGAGTCCCTGCGCGACTCCGCGCAGCGCGGAGTCGTCAACATCGCCCGCCGCGTCCAGGCGATCGTGCACCGGCAGGCCACCGACCTGCGGGAGATGGAGGAACGTCACGGCGGGAGCGGCGAGTTCTTCGCCGACCTGCTGCGGCTGGACCACAGCAACGCTCTGATCAGCCGGCTCGCCGACACCATCGCGGTGCTCGGCGGGGCGCGTCCGGGCCGGCAGTGGAGCCAGGCCGTGCCGATCTACAGCGTGCTGCGCGGCGCCATGTCGCGGATCGCCGATTACCAGCGGGTCTCGCTGCACTCGGTCGCGGAAGTCGCCGTCGTGGGCCGGGCCGTGGAGCCGCTGATCCACGCGCTCGCGGAGCTGCTGGACAACGCCACCACCTACTCGCCGCCGCAGACCCGGGTCCATCTGACGGCGAGCGAGGTGCACGCGGGCATCGCCATCGAGATCGAGGACGGCGGGTTCGGGCTGAGCGAGGAGGCCAGGGAGCGGGCCGAGCACATGCTCGAGACCGCCCGCGAGGGCATCGACCTGAACGACCTCGGGGAGGCGCCGCGGCTGGGCCTGACCGTGGTGGGGCGCCTCGCCCAGGAGTACGACTTCCAGGTGTCGCTGGCGCCTTCCGCCTACGGGGGCGTCCGCGCGGTTCTCGTCGTCCCCCACGAACTGATCACCACGGCGCCCGCGAGCGGACGCGCCCACGGCATCGGCGCGGCCTCCGGGCAGCGCCCCTCGGGCGGGTCCGCGCCGTCCGTCGCGCGGGCCGGGAAGCCCGCGCCGTCGACCGCCGGCCCCGGGGAGCAGGAGCGGATGGACGAGGAGACGCCACAGGTCGTCGAGCGTACGGCCAGCGGGTTGCCGCAGCGTCGCAGCCGCCGCGGCCGGTCCGGCAGCCGCCCGGCGGCCGGCGCCCCCGCTCCGGCGCAGGAACAGCGGGAGGCGGCACCGTCGGAGGATCCCGCGCCCGGGATGTGGATGGGCGCCTTTCAGGAAGGTCTGTCCGGCAAGCGCTCGGCAACGGCTGCCGCCCAGGGACACAGCGACACGTCGTCGAATGAAGGTGAGTAAGCGATGGTTCGGCAGCCCGACATGGACTGGATGCTCAAGGACTTGGCGGAGAGCGTCCCGCAGACCCGCCATGTCGTCCTTCTGTCGTCGGACGGTCTGTGCATGGCCCAGTGCCCGCCGGAGAAGGACACCTCCGACCGGCTGGCGGCGATCGGAGCGGGCCTGCAGAGTCTGGCCGGGGCGGCCGCACAGGAGTTTCCGCACAGCAATGGCCGGATGCGGATGGTCGTCATCGAACTGGACGGCGGCTTCCTGCACCTGATGGCGGCGGGCGAGGGCGCCCATCTGGTCGTGCTGGTCGACGAAGGCGTCGACATGGGCCTGGTGGGGCAGCAGATGCGGGACCTCGTCGCCCGTATCGGCGCCCACCTCACCAGCCCGCCGCGTGGCGACCGGCCGGTGCGATGACGCCGGATGACGAATGGGACGAAGGCACTCCGGAGCGGCTGTACATCCTTACGGGCGGGCGCAGCGGATCCGAGGAGGCCGGTCTCGACCTGGTCACACTGATCGTCGCCCGTACCCCACCGCAGATCGGCATGCAGCCGGAGCACGAGTCCATCCTGCGGGTGTGCGAGTCACCGCTGTCAGTCGTGGAGATCTCCGCGCATCTGAAACTCCCGGTGAGCATCGTCACGGTGCTGCTCGCGGATCTGTTGGCCGAAGAACGCGTGGAAGCCAGGGCGCCTGCCCCGTCTCTTCCCGACATCGACATCATCAAGGCGGTGATCCATGGTCTCCAGAACCTCTGAGACGGTGGCGGGGCCTCGGAGCGAGGACGCGCTGCCCTCGTCGGCCACCTCTGCTGTCAAGATCGTCATCGTGGGCGGCTTCGGCGTGGGCAAGACGACCCTGGTCCGCTCGGTCAGTGAGATCCGGCCGCTGACGACCGAGGAGACGATGACGCAGGCGAGCGTCAGCGTCGACGACCTCGCCGGCGTCGAGCGCAAGAACATGACGACCGTGGCCATGGACTTCGGCCGGATCAGTCTCAACGACGAACTGGTGCTGTACGTCTTCGGCACGCCGGGGCAGCAGCGCTTCTGGTTCCTGTGGAACGGCCTGTTCGAGGGCGCGCTGGGCGCGGTGGTGCTGGTGGACACCCGGCGGCTGGAGGCGAGCTTCGATGTGCTCGGCCGGCTGGAGGAGTCGCAGACGCCGTTCGTGGTGGCCGTCAACGCGTTCGACGAGGCGCCCACCTACTCCGACGAGGAGCTGCGCGAGGCGCTGGACCTGACCGACGACGTGCCGCTGCTGGTGTGCGACGCCCGGAGCCGGGAGTCCAGCAAGGACGTCCTGCTGTCGCTGATGCGGTACCTGTATTCCCTCGCCAAGCCTTCGGAGGCGATGTGAACCGGCAACCCCCCAATTCGCTGTACGAGCCGACAGAGCCGCAGGCGTCTCCTCCGTCTCCCTCGTCTCCCCCGTCTCCTCAGCCGGGTGGCGAGGCGGCGGGCGCCGCGGTCGCGCCGCCGCCCGGCTGTCCCGCGCATGCCGGTGGAGCCGGCGGCGGCACCGCGGGGCTGCGCCGGCTGTTCGGGCCCGAGGCCGAGGCCGACCCGATGGCCCTGTACGAGAAGCTGCGGGCCGAACACGGCCCGGTCGCTCCGGTGCTGCTGCCGGGGGACGTACGTGTCTGGCTGGTGCTGGGGCACCGGGAGAACCTGGAGGTGGCGCGCACCCCCTCGCTGTTCTCCCGGGACTCCCGTCACTGGCACGCCATGCGGGAGGGCCGGATCGGCCCGGATCATCCGCTGGCCCCGCTGACCACCTGGCAGCCGCTGTGCGTGTTCGCCGACGGCATGGAGCACCGACGGCTGCGCCAGGCGCTCACCGAGAGCCTGTCCCGCTTCGAGTCGCGCGGCATCCGACGCTATGTCATCCGCTTCACCCACCAGCTCATCGACGGGTTCCAGGACACCGGACAGGCCGATCTGGTCGGGCAGTTCGCCGACCAGCTCCCGCTGCGCGTGATCACGCAGCTGTTCGGCATGGAGGAGGAGTACGGGCCGCGGCTGGTCGAGGCGGCCAAGGACATGATCAAGGGCACCGAGACCGCCGTCGCGAGCAATGACTTCATCACCGAGACCCTCCAGCGGCTGGTCGAGCACAAGCGCGCCTCCCCGGGGCACGACGTCGCCTCCAAACTGCTGGAACACCCGGCCCGGCTGACCGACGACGAGGTGCGGGAGCACCTGCGGGTGACGCTGGTCTCGGCGAACGAACCGACGGTCAACCTGATCGCCAACACGCTGCGGATGCTGCTGACCGACCGCAGGTTCCGGGCGACTCTGGCCGGTGGGCACACGACCCTGCCCGACGCGCTGGAGCAGGTGCTGTGGGACGAACCGCCGATGACGACCAACATCGGCCGCTGGGCCACCGGGGACACCCAGCTCGCCGGTCAGCAGATCAAGGCCGGGGACATGCTGGTCCTCGGGCTGGCCGCCGGCAACGCGGACCCGGCGGTGCGCCCCAACCGGTCGGTTCCCCTGCACGGCAACCGCTCTCATCTGGCCTTCAGCGCCGGTCCGCACGAGTGCCCCGGCCGGGACCTGGGGCGGGCCATCGCGGACACCGGCATCGACACGCTGCTCTCCCGGCTGCCGGACCTCCGGCTGGCGGTCGCGGAGCAGGATCTGCAGTGGGACACCGCCTTGATGTCCCGGCGGCTGGTGTCGCTGCCCACCTCGTTCACCCCGCCCCGCCGGGTGGGACGCCCGAAGGCGGGGGAGAACGGGTCGGCCACCCGGCAGCCACTGCCACCGCCGGTGTCCCAGCCGCATCAGGAGGCGACTCAGCAGGGGTGGCCTTCGGTGGCGCCCGGGGCGGCGGCGGAGCCCGGCCCGTCGGGCAAACCGGCCCGCGCCGCGCGGTGGGCGGCAGCGCTGCGGCGGGTGAGAAGCGGCCGGTAGGCGCCGTTCCCCGCGGTGGCGGGAATCATGGGATTCCTGTTGCGCGAATAGCCCGTTGATGAAGTGGATACATATGAGCAGGAGAGGGGTCACACTGCGTCAACCACCCCCCGCCGCTTACCGACCCGCCCCCATGGGCGGGTCGTGGCATGAGCGCTTGCCGTTTGCGCGGCATTGCTCGGCGCCGCTGCCGCGGACCGGTGCGCGACCGGGAGGCCCTCTCGAGTGTTCGGGCACGAAAGCGGCGTGGGCCGCAGGACGACTGAGGTGATCGACAGTGGAGCACCGAGTGCTCATCCCGCCCGTCTATTCTCCGATTTCCCCAGCGATACATCCGCGGCACGAGCTGATCAACCGCCAGAACGCGGACTGGGCCCGGAACTTCCGTATCGGCTCGCCCGAACTCCGCGAGAAACTGGTCGGGCACGACATCGGAACCTTCGCGGCGCGCATTCTCCCCGGCGGTGACGAGGAAGTCATCTCGCTCCTCGCCGACTTCGTGCTCTGGCTCTTCGGCGTCGACGACGGCCACTGCGAAGAGGGAGAGCTCGGCACCGACCCCAGACAACTCGTCCCCGAGCTCTCCCGGCTGCTGCGCATAGCCCAGAACCCGGAAGTGGCCATGCTCGACGACGACCCCCTGGCCGCCGGGCTGCGGGACCTGCGGCGCCGCATGGACCAGCACGCCACACCGGGGCAGGTGGCGCGCTGGGTGGACGCGCTGCGCGAGTACTTCCTCTCGGTGGTGTGGGAAGCGTCGCACCGCAGCAAGAGCACCGTCCCCGACCTCAACGACTACACCCTGATGCGGCTGTACGACGGTGCCACGTCCGTCGTCATGCCACTGCTGGAGGTGGGGTACGGCTACGAACTCCAGCCGCACGAGAGGGACAGCACCCCCGTGCGGGCCGCAGCCGAGATGGCCTACTTCGTCATCACCTGGGACAACGACCTCTTCTCGCACCACAAGGAGTCCCGGGGGCAGCAGTACTTCCTCAACGTGCTGCGCGTACTGGAACACCACCACGGGCTGAAGCCGAAGGACGCGCTGGAGACCGCCGTCGCGCAGCGCGACCGTGTCATGTGCCTGTTCCTGCGGATGGGTGCCCGGCTCACCGCCTCCGGCAGCCCGCAACTGCGCCAGTACCTCGAAAGCCTCGGCTCCTTCATCCGGGCCGCGCAGGACTGGGGCATCTCCTCGCGCCGTTACACCACCCCGGAGGACCCCGCCGACCTGCCCACCACGTTCCGGGAAACGCCCACCGACGACAGCACCGAGCCGCTCGACATTCCGGCCGTCGCCTGGTGGTGGGACGTCGTTCCCGACGAACCAGCCCCTGTCCTCGCGCAAAGCGCCCAGCCCGCCTCGGTCGGCACCGGGAGGGGTCTCCCCCGCCGCCCCGTCACCGACCGGCTGGCGGCGGCCGGAAACCGCCGCCGTTCCTGCGCCTGAGCGACCGCAGCCATGAGGCTGAGGAAGAGGAGCACCCTATGAGCACCGCGTTGCGCGCGATACCCCGGGCCCCGGGAGGGCTGCCGCTGCTGGGCCACGTCGTCCCCCTCCTGCGTCGGCCGCTCGACTTCATGCAGTCCTTGCGGTCGACCGGTGATCTGGTCCGGGTGGACGTCGGGACCCTGCCCATCTACTTCGTCAACAGCGCCGATCTCACCCACGAGCTGCTCGTCACCAAGGCCCGGCACGTGGAGAAGGGAAGGTTCTTCGTCCGGGCACGGGTCCTGGTCGGGGACGCACTGCCGACCGCGCCCTCGCACATCCAGCGCCCGCACCGGCGGCTGATGCAGCCGGCTTTCCACCGGGAGAGGATCGCCGAGTACGCGCGTGTGATGGCCGACCGGGCGCAGGCCATGGCCGATGCCTGGCGCCCGGGCGGGACCGTCGCAGTCGACCATGAGCTGGCCGAGTTCTCGGTCGGCACCCTGGCCGAGACGATGTTCTCCACCGACATCAGCCGCCCTGCCGCGGTGGCCGTACGCAGGGATGTGCCGATCCTGCTGAAGACCGCGCTGCTGCGGGCCGTGACACCGAGGCTCCTGGACCGGCTGCCGATTCCGGCCAACCGGAAGTTCGACCAGGCCGCCGCCCGCCTGCGCAAGGTCATCGACGACGTCATCGTCGCCTCCCGGGAGAGCGGCGACGCGGACGTCAACGACCTGCTCTCCACCCTGCTCGCCGCCCGCGACAGCGACACCGGCGAGACGCTCAGCGACCGCGAGGTGCGCGACGAGCTGGTCGCCATCATGTTCGCCGGTACGGAGACCACGGCCTCGACCCTCAGCTGGACGTTCCACGAACTGGCATCCCGCCCGGAGGTGGAGGAGCGCCTCGTCGACGAGATCCGGACCGTCGTCGGGGACCGGCCCGTCACCTTCGAGGATCTGCCCAAGCTGGAGTACACCGACCGTGTGTTGCGCGAGGTCTCCCGGATGCACTCCGTCCCGCTGCTGATGCGCCGCGTGGCCACCCCTGTGGAACTCGGCGGTGTGGAGCTGCCGGTCGGCACCGAGATCGCGTTCAGTCTCTACGCGCTGCACCGCGACCCCCGGCTGTACGAGGCACCCGAGCGGTTCGACCCGGACCGCTGGCTGCCGGAGCGCAGCGAGGGCCGGCCGCGCGAGAGCTACATCCCGTTCGGCGCCGGCAACCGGAAGTGCATCGGGGACGGCTTCGCCTGGACGGAGATCGTCATCACGCTGGCCACCGTGCTGGCCCGGTGGCGGATGGAGCCACTGCCCGGCCACTCCGTCCGGGAGGTGGCCTCGGCGGTCGCGCACCCCGACCGGCTGCCGATGCGGGCCGTTCCACGGGCTGCGACGGCCTGAGCCGGCAACACCGCCGGTGCGCACACGGACGCGTAACGTGTGGGCACCGGCGGCTACGTGGCGTATTCGACCCTGAGGTCTCCGTCATCCGGCCGACCGCCCGGCCGTGAGGATTGTCTCTTCCCGCGCCGACGACGCGATCGCCGCTCCCGGAACGGCCGAGCGCCGCGTAGGGTCGCGCGTCGGGCAGGGGTACGGCGCTCGCGTACAGCCGCCGGCTGTTCACGGAACGCGACCGACCGGGACCCCCTCCCTCCCCCGCCATGGCAGGTGCGCGCATCGGAGCCCGCACCCGGCACCGGGCCGTCGGCGCCTGTACGGCCGCCCAGCGGTATCTCCCGGTGCGGTCGCACCGCACACGCCCCGGTTCCTCGGTGCCCGACTCGCATGCCACTCAGTACGCCCAGTCGCGACCACGACCAAGCACCGAACGGGGAGACCCGCATGAGGAAGAGCAGAGGTCTGACGCACACCGACCCGAGCGGCGGCCCCGGCACTCCGCGCCGCCGCGCACGCCGCCTGCGCAGGTGGGGCGCGCTCGCCCTGCCGGCCACCGTGCTGGCCGGTGGAACGGCCGCCGGGACGCTCGCCGCGGCGGACGGAGCCGCGGCCACCACCGCGCACGCCAGGGTCGGCGGCTCCCAGGTGACGTGCAGCTCGGACGACGCGGGTCTCGCCGACCGGCTGTCCCGGAGGATGGCCACGGCGCTGCGCGAGCGCCACAGCAGCACGGCAGTCGCGCTCTACGACCGCTCGTCCGACACCTCGTGCACCTATCGCGCGCACTCCCGGTACGACTCGGCGAGCGTGGTGAAGGCCACCCTGCTCGGCGCACTGCTGCGGCAGGCCGAGGAGGACCATCACCGCAAGCTCACTCCGGTGGAGAAGAAGCGCGCCACCGCCATGATCACCAAGTCCGACAACGACTCCACCACCGCGCTCTGGCGCGAGGTCTCACGCGGCGGCGTGCAGCACTTCCTCGACCTGGCCCACATGAGGGACACCGACCCGGGCCGCCACGGCTACTGGGGCCTCACCCAGATCACGGCGCGCGACGAGGTCAAGCTGCTGAAGCTGCTCACCTCGCGCAACCGGGTGCTGGACGCCAAGTCCCGCGCATACGCGCTCTGTCTGATGAACAAGGTCGACGACGGCCAGCGCTGGGGCACCCCCGCCGGGGCACCGAAGGACGCGACCGTGCATGTGAAGAACGGCTGGCTGTCGCGCGCCGAGCACGGCTGGCGCGTCAACAGCGTCGGGGCCTTCACGGGAAGCGGCCACGACTACGGCATCGCGGTCCTCTCGCAGGACAACAAGACGATGGAGCGCGGTATCGAGACCGTGGAGGCCGCCTCGCGGGCCATCCACCGCGAACTGGGCGCGACCGGCACCCACTGACGGGGTGACCGGCCCGACGGACGCGTGCGGCCCGTCCGCTCCCGGTGGAGCGGACGGGCCGCGGCGTGTGCGCGGTCCCCAGATGGGCTCAGCAGCGGTGTGTGCCGGCGAAGTCCCAGAACTCGGACCTGGTCGCCGGCCCGGCGATCCCGTCGACGGCGAGGTTGGCGCCGTGCAGGTTCAGGTACCTCTGCAGCGCCTTGATCGTGTTGGGCCCGACGATTCCGTCGATGGAATCGTTGTAGTAGCCCATGGCCTTGAATTTCCGCTGCGCCGCCTTCCAGCTGTTGGGGCCCAGCTTCCCGTCGATCGTTCCGGGGTCGTAGCCCGTGGTGCGCAGCCAGCACTGCCAGCTCTTCGCATGGGCGGTGTCCAGCCCCAGGTTGACCACCGCGAGCACCGAGGCCTCGCCGCTCACCGTCTGCTGCTGGACCGACACGGGAGCCGCGATGGCCGTGCCCGCGGTGGCCAGACCGCCACCGGCGATCCCGATCGCGGCGGTGACACCGACGAATGCTTTCGTGAGAGTTCGCATCCTGTTCCCCTCCAGTGACGTGCGATGGACGGAGCCGACCGCACCGGCCGGCTCCTCGACGAGACTGCGGGTCCGAGCAGCGGCCCGGCCACAGTTGACGAGGAAGTGACCCCGTCCCGGGACGTCCCGGGCTCTGACCTGCTGGGACGTCGTCCGCCGAGGCGCAGCCGCGGGACGGTCACGAGCGGGGGATGGCTGATTCCGCGCCGGGGTGGATCGCGATTCCCCGCGTGCCTGCAACTGCTCATGCAGAATGAATCCGGGACACGGGGGGCCGGTCCAGCGGTCCCTGGCGCGAATCGGGGGGAACATGTCGCGTTGGAAAGAGCTGCCCGCACAACTGCACCCACACGTCCACGGGTTGATCGTGCGACTGCGCAAACTGAAGGACCGCAGCGAACTGAGCACCCACCAGCTGGCCGCGAAGACCGGATACAGCGCGAGGTCGTGGCAGCGGTATCTCAACGGCAGGTCTCTGCCGCCCCGGGAGGCCGTCGAGGCGATGGCCCGCATCGGCGGTGACGACCCGACCCGGTTGCTGGTGCTCCACGACATCGCCGCCGAACGCTGGACGGAGGGGCGCGCAGCCGCCGGCTGCGACCCGGAGAGCACCCTTGCGACACCAGTACACACACCCGCGGAGCAGCAGCCGTACGAGCGCTACCGGCACACCGCGGTCACGGCGGGAGCGGTGGCGCTGATGCTGTCCGTCTCCGCGGCGCTTCTGCTGGCAGTACGGCACGCCGATGCCCGCACCAGGCTCGCGGAGGACCGCTCCGGACTGGTCGCCGCGGTCCCGGTCACCGCGTCGGAGTCCTCGGCACCGGTCGGCGGCGCCTGCCGGTGGCAGCAGCGGAACGGGCGCTGGTACGCGGGTCACAGCCGCACCTTTGGCAGCGTTCTGGCGTATGCGCACTCCGGGCCGGAAGTGGCCGAGGCACAGTGCCTGCTGCACCGGGCGGGCGCCGCGCCGGGGGACATCGACGGCGTCTTCGGCCGGCAGACGCAGCGTGCGGTCGAGCGCGTCCAGGCACGGGAAGGGCTTGCCGTGGACGGTGTCCTCGACCCGCGCACCTGGAAGGCCCTGCGGGAGGCGGCGCCGAAGTGACCGAGGAGCACACCCGGCTGGCCGCGGAGCTGCGGGAGCTGCGGGCACGTACGGGGCTGAGCCTGGCGGCACTGTCGGAACGCACGGCGTACAGCAAGTCCTCGTGGGAGCGCTACCTCAACGGCAAGAGCATGCCCCCACGTCAGGCTGTACGGGAGCTGTGCCGGGTCGCGAGCGAACCGGACGGGCGCCTGGTCGCCCTGTGGGAGATCGCCGAGTCGGACTGGAGCGGACGCGCTGTGGTCCCCGTCCCTGCCGCCGCCGAGCCGCGACCGCAGCCTCCGGAGCCGCCACCGCCTCCGGAGACCGGGCGGCCACGCGGTCACAGGGGCCGACTCGTGGTGGCGCTGGCGCTGGTGTACACCGTGCTGGTCGGTGGGGTGGCACTCGGGTTCGTTCTGCTGCCGGGCCGGGAGGCCCCGGCGGACGAACTGCCCGCGGCTTCCGTTCCGTACTCTCCCGCCGCCCGATGCCACGGAGACACCTGCGAGGGCAGGGACCCGATACGCCTGGTCTGCGGCATCGGCGCCGACACACTCACCACGTACCGCGCCTCCACCGGCGCCCACGTGGAGCTGCGGTACAGCGAGAAGTGCGGCGCGGGCTGGGTCCGGATGTGGGGGACCCGGGTCGGTGACCGGGTAGAGGTCACAGCGGGCGGTCCGACCCGCGGCGTCCGCGTCGAGGACAGGGCCGACGCGGACAGCTATGTCCACACCGGGATGACCGCGGCCCGGCCCGGCCGCATGGTCCGGGCCTGCTTCAAGTCGGCTTCGGCCGACGGCGATCCGGAGTGCGTCGAGGCCCGCGTGGGCAAGGCCGCCACACCACGGCCGGACCACCCCCATATCGGTGGCGTCGAGCCCGCTCGATAGCCGTCAGGCCCACCGCACCGGCGCCGAAATGTGTTGCGAGCGTTCAGGAGGTCCCCTCTACCCTGTCGCGGTGACAGTTCAGGTGATCGTGCTCAACGGTGGCTCCAGTTCGGGCAAGACGGGGATCGCCCGGTGTCTGCAGAGCATCCTGCCGGACCCGTGGCTCGCAGTCGGGGTCGACACCCTGGTGGACGCCATGCCGGTGTCCTTGCAGACCTCCGGCACCGGGATCGGGTTCGCCGCCGACGGCGGTGTGCACGTGGGGGCCGCGTTCCGCACGCTGGAAGCGGCCTGGATGGAGGGGGTCGCCGCCATGGCGCGTGCGGGTGCCCGGATCGTCGTCGATGACGTCTTCCTCGGTGGCTCCGCGTCCCAGCAGCGGTGGCAGAACGCCTTGCACGGCCTGCGGGTGCTGTGGGTCGGCGTCAGGTGCGAGAGCACGGTCGCCGCGGGCCGTGAGACGGCCAGAGGGGACCGGACCGCGGGCATGGCCGCCTCCCAGGCGCAGGTGGCGCACCAAGGCGTGCGCTACGACCTGGAGGTGGACACCACCCGCACCGAGGCGCTGGAGTGCGCGCGGACCATCGCCGCGCGGGTCGTATGAGCAGCGGTCAGCCGCTTCGAGGGGTGTACTGAAACCATGTGTCTGGTCGGCAGTGTCGTGCCGGGCGACCAGCAGCCACCCGGCACGACTCCGCATGCACCACACCGCGGAGGCGCCGTCAGCGCTCCTGGTAGACGAGCCAGACCTGACCGCGGTCGAAGGGCATCCGCTTGCCGTTCGAGAGGGTGTAGGTGGTGTCACTCGTCGCGCTCTCGCGCTCCCACTTCGTGGTGAACGCCTTTCCGTCGCGCAGTACGGTCGCCTCGCCGCTGCCCACGGTCTCGATGTAGGGCGTCTTGCCGCTGGAGTCCGGCGGCATCTCCGTCTTCTGGATGATCACTGTCTTGCCGCCGAGCCGCTTCCCCGATGTGCCCTTCGCCGGGTCGCCGTCGAAGGAGACCAGCCAACGGCCCTCCTTGGCCGACCAGTTGAAGGTGGTCCGTGCAGAACCGTAGTCCACGGTCTCTTCGTCGGTCGGCGTCCCACCGCTCGGCTCGGCGCCGAAACGGAAGCCGATGTCGTCGGCCTTGCTCGCCTTCGGGGCCTTTTCGAGGATCTTGTCGGGGTGACCGTAGAGGTTGTGCGGCGGCTCGTTGTCCCCACCGCGTTCGTAGGCGTCCGGGTGGTCGTCGTGGGACACCCCGTACAGCGGTGACTTCTTGATCTTCTCAACGACCGCGGCGCGCGCCCCCGAGTAGGCGAGCGCGGGGCGCTGGAACATCCGCATCTGCTCGACGTTGTACTCGCGGGCGCTGCGCACGGGGCCCAGCGTTTCGGGGTAGTGGCTGGAATAGACCGCGAACACCCTGCCCAGTCCGCCCTCGACCTTCTCGACGCCGACGATGTCGGCGTCTTCGAGCGCGGTCTGCGGGCGTGCGTCCTTGTGGTTGTCGATCTTCACGGCGAGCACCGGGTTCCGCTGGGCGGGAAGACCGGTGAACGGTGAGGTGAACGCGGCATCGTGCCGTTCGGCAGCGGCGCCGTCGTCGTTCCCGTAAGCGGCGAACGACGGCGTGGCCGCGGCGGCACCCGCCAGCCCGCCGGCGACGGCCAGTGCGGCTGCCAGGCGGACACGGCGGCGTGCGGGTATTCGCGGGGAGCCCTTCGAGCCGCCGGCGGAGGAAGGTGAGGGGGAGCTGCCTGCCATGAACAGACCTCCTGTGGGGGGAAATTCTGCTGGAGGAGCCCACCCCACCCTTCCCGCTCCGGCGCCGTCAATACCCGAAGCGGGAGCCGGTCGCCTCGCCAGTGCGTGCCAACCGGCCTGATTTCAGGACGTGTTGACGTTTGGCGTCTTCCCGCGCGCGGTCCCGAGCCGCGCACCCGACGCGGACCATCGCCCCGGAGGCCAACCGGCCCGGCAGGCCGGTCACTCGACGACGAGTTCGACCGGTATGTTGCCGCGCGTCGCGTTGGAGTACGGGCAGACCTGGTGCGCCTGCTCGACGAGCGTGCGGCCCGTCTCGCCGTCGAGGCCGTCAGGGAGCTCCACCCGCAGCGTCACGGCGAGGGCGAAGCCCTCCCCCTGCTTGCCGATGCCGACCTCGCCTGTGACGGCGGCCTCGGAGACATCGACCTTCGCCCGTCGGCCGACGACGCCGAGGGCGCTGGCGAAGCACGCCGCGTAGCCGGCGGCGAAGAGCTGCTCCGGGTTGGTGCCCAGGCCACTGCCGCCCATCTCCCGCGGCGGGGCGAGTTGGACGTCCAGCTTGCCGTCGGAGGCGACGGCTCGCCCCTCCCGGCCGTGTGTGGCGGTGGCGACAGCGGTGTAGAGCGCGTCCATGGAAAGACCATCCCTCTCGATGACAGGTCGGCGGTGCGGCCCGGCCAGGCCGCCCCGGGTCACAAGGAGAGCACACAATTAAATTGTGCACAACTCAAATGCTCGCAGCAGGTACGCTGGGATCATGAACCGGTTGCCGACACCCACCGACGTACCGGAGGAGGACTTCCTCCGACTGGACCGCCAGATCTGCTTCTCCCTCAACGCCGCGTCACGGGCGTTCGGCAGCGTCTACCGCGTGCTGCTGAAGGACCTGGGTCTCACCTATCCGCAGTACCTGGTGATGCTCGTGCTGTGGGAGCACGGCGAGGTGTCGATCAAGAGCCTGAGCGCACAGCTGCGGCTCGACTCCGGCACCCTGTCACCGCTCCTCAAACGGCTGGAGTCGGCAGGACTCGTCCGGCGCGAGCGCTCCGCACAGGACGAACGCTCGGTCCAGGTGCGTCTCACCGAGGCGGGCGAGCAGCTGCGCGAGCGCGCCCTGCGCGTCCCACGTCGGATCGCGGCAGCCGCGGGCTTCGACGCGGCCGAGGCCGCCGAGCTGCGTGCCCGGCTCGACGAGCTCACCCAGGCGCTCGACACCGCCGTCGCCGACGAGGCAGCCCTGCTCGGCGGAGACGAGACAGCCCCGCTCGGCGGAGACGAGTCCGCGCCCTGATGACCGGCCCTCGATCGGTGGACCGTGCGCTCGATCTGCTGGACGCGGTGTCCGAGGCACCCGGCCCGGTGAGCGCCAAGACACTCGCACGGCAGTGCGGCTGCTCCCTCTCGACCGTCTACCACCTGCTCGCTCCGCTCATCGAGCGCGGCCATGTGCTGCGCGGCCCGGACGGGTACAGCCCCGGCCCGCGCGTGCCGGCGCTGCACCGCTCCTTCCGGCGGCACCACAGCGTCGACGCCAAGGCCGCGGCGCTGCTCCCCCGGATACGCCGGGCCACCGGTGCCGAGGCGTACTTCACCACCTACCGGGACGGGCAGATCACCGTCATCGACAGCACCACGCCTCTCACGGCCACCGACCCCTTCGCGCCCGGCCCCGAGAGGAGGGCGCACGCCACCGCGCACGGCAAGGCCCTGCTCGCCCAGCTCCCGCGCGCGGCGCGGCGCCGCTATCTCACCGACCACGGCATGGCGCGGCACACCGACCGCACCATCACCGACGAGGCACGCTTCGAGGCCGAGCTCGCCCGAGTGCGCGACCGGGGCCTGGCCGTCTCCGTGGGCGAGGCCGACCCGGCCCACACCTGCCTGGCCGTACCCCTGCCCGGCCGTCCGGACGCCGCACCCGCCGCGCTGTCCGTCTCGCTGCCGCGCCGGCTCTTCCAGCTCCGGCACGCCGAGGTCGGCGCAGCGCTGCTGCGCGCGGCCGCCGCGTTTCCGACAGCGTCGGAATGAGGCCCTGCCCGGCTGGCCGAACAGCGCAGCGCGTCCCATGCTGGCGGCATGATCTTCATCGCCGTACGTTTCACAGTCCGTCCCGACTACGCCGACGAGTGGCTCTCCCTGGTGGGTCCCTTCACCGAAGCCACACGCGCCGAACCGGGCAACCTCTTCTTCGACTGGTCACGCGACGTCGACGACCCGAACCGGTTCACCCTGCTGGAAGCCTTCGCCGACGACGCGGCAGGCGCGGCGCACGTCGAGTCCGAGCACTTCAAGGCGGGCCTGGAGGCCATGTCCACAGCGATCGCCGAGACCCCGCGAATCATCAACGTGAACATCCCCGACCAGCACGGCTGGGGAACCATGGCCGAACTGACACCCAAGCCGTAGGGCTCTCACATGCCTGAACGGGGGCTGCACGTACCCGTACGGGGGCCGCGCCCAGTCAGGGGCGGGGGCGGCGGGGCTGCTCCGCGCGCTGTGCGGCCTTCTCGTTCTCCTGGAGCCGCTTCTCCTTGAGGCGTGCCGCCTCCTTGCGCACCTCGGCCTGGGTGGCGCGCTCCTTGCGCAGCCACTCCGGGCTCTCGCTCTTCAGGGCCTCGATCTGTTCGGTGGTGAGCGGTTCGGTCACTCCGCCGCGCACCAGACCGGAGGTGGAGACGCCCAGCTTCGCCGCGACCACAGGGCGGGGGTGCGGGCCGTTGCGCCGCAGTTCCCGCAGCCACTCGGGCGGATCGGCCTGGAGCGCGTTCAGCTCGTCGCGCGAGACGACACCCTCCTGGAACTCCTCGGGGGTGGCATCGAGGTACACACCCAGTTTCTTGGCCGCGGTCGCGGGCTTCATCGTCTGGGTGTTCTTGTGCGACGTCATGGGCTCCAGCATATCGATCGTGTGTGCCGCCCAAGACCACGCCCGGTAACCTGGCCAGGTGACAGGCTCAGACGCACCTCCTTCGTTCCGGCTCGGTTACGTCCCGGGCGTGACCCCCACCAAGTGGGTGCGGATCTGGGAGGAGCGGCTGCCCGACATCCCGCTGCACCTCGTCGGGCTGTCCGCAGCCGAGGCCCCCGACGTCCTGCGCGGCGGCGGCGCGGACGCCGGCTTCGTCCGGCTGCCGATCGACCGTACGGATCTGAGCGTCATCCCTCTCTACACCGAGACGACGGTGGTCGTGGTCCCCAAGGACCACATCGTGACGGCCGTGGACGAGGTGACCGCCGAGGAGCTGGCCGACGAGCTCGTGCTGCACCCCCTGGACGACACACTCGACTGGGAGCACCCGCCGGGCCGGCCCGCGCAGGAGCGTCCCGCCACCACGGCGGACGCCGTCCAACTGGTGGCGGCGGGCGTCGGGCTGCTCGTCGTCCCGCAGTCGCTCGCCCGGCTGCACCACCGCAGGGACCTCACCTACCGGCCGCTCACGGACGTCCCGCGGTCCCAGGTCGCGCTCTCGTGGCCGGAGGAGCGGACCACCGACATGGTGGAGGACTTCATCGGCATCGTCCGCGGCCGCACCGTCAACAGCTCCCGGGGCCGCCGCCCCGCCCCGGCGCAGCCGAAGGAGAAGCGCCCTGCGGCCGAGGGCGCCCGGCGGAAACCGGCGCCCCCCAAGCCGGCCGGGAAGGGCCGCGGCAGGCGTACCGGCTCCGGGGGCGCCAAGCCCGGCAAACGAGGCAGACCCCGCCGCCGCTGACAGCTCCTCGGTGGCCGGGCGAGCTGGGCCCGGCTCCCGCTTCCCGGACAACGCGCCTACACCACGGCGCCTGAACTGTCCCTGTCGCGCTGCCGAGCGTGATCCGCGCGCTCGGGGTGCGGCCGGGGCCGCCACCGTTCCAGTACGGCGGCCATCGGGGTCGCCGTCAGGACCGTGGAGGCCGTTCCGAAGACCACTCCGGCCAGCAGCGCCACCGAGAAGTCGGTCAGTGAGTCGCCGCCCAACAGCGCCAGGGCGACCAGGATGAACAGCGCGCCCATCCCGGTGTTCACGGTGCGCGGCAGAGTACGGGCCACGGCGGCGTCGGCCAGTTCCGGCAGCGGGGTCGCGCGGTCCGCACGGCGCATACCGCGCAGCCGGTCGAGCACCACGACGGTGTCGTTGACCGAATAGCCGACGACGGTGAGCAGCGCGGCCAGGAAGACGCTGTCGACCGGCTTGCCCAGCCAGGCGAACAGCCCCACCACCAGCAGGACGTCCTGCGCCATCGCCGCGACGGCTGCCGTGGCGAACGTCCAGCGGAACCTGACACTCAGATACAGCAACTGGGCGCCGACGGCGATGGACAGCGCGATCAGGGCCTTGCGCCGCAGCTCGCTGCCGAGGCTGGGTCCCACCAACTCGTCCCGTTCGACCGAGACGTGACCGCCGGCCGGCTCCAGTCCCTCGCGGATACGCTCCCGTTCCGCGTCGGTGAGCTTCTCGGTCCGTACGGAGACGCCCCCTTCGCCCGCCTCCTGCACCACTGCGCGCGGGAACCCCGCGTCCGCCACGGCCCGGCGTGCGGTGTCGGCGTCGACGGTCCTGCTCGTGCCGTACTCCACCATCCGGCCACCGGTGAACTCCACACCGAACTCCAGCCCACGGAACCCGATCCCGGCGAGGGCCACCAGCACCAGCCCCGCCATCGTGGTCAGCCACAGGCGGGGCCGGCGGGCGAGGCGGGGCCGGCGCGCCGCGAGCCGGTCGCGCAGCCGGGAGGAGCCGGCGAGACCGGTCAGCCCTGGCCGCCGTCGTACCCGGCGGCGGCGCACGGCCCATTCGGCGAGCACCCGGGTGATCACCATGGCGGAGACCATCGAGGCGAGGACCCCCAGCGAGAGGGTCACGCCGAAGCCCTTGACCGGCCCCGTGGCGAAGAAGAACAGCAGCCCGGCGGCCAGCAGCGTGGTGACGTTCGAGTCGATGACGGCGGTGTACGCCTGGCGGAACCCGGTGCGCAGCGCACGCCGCAGATCCCGCTCCTGCCGTGGCTTGTCCGGGCGCGGGCGCGGGCGGTTGTACTCCTCGCGGGCCCGTTCGAAGACGAGCACGTTGGCGTCCACCGCCATGCCGATGGCGAGCACGAAGCCGGCGAGCCCCGGCAGCGTCAGCGTGGCGCCCAGTGCGACGAGCGCCGCGTAGGAGATCAGGCCGTAGGCACCGAGGGCTACGGTGGCCAGTGCGCCCAGCAGCCGGTAGACGACGGTGATGAACACCGCTGTGCACAGCAGTCCGATGACCGCCGCCTGTGCACTGGCCCGGATGGCGTCGGCGCCCAGGGTCGGCCCGACGGTCTGCTGCTCGATCACCTCGACCGGTACGGGCAGCGCGCCGCCCTTGATGAGTGCGGCCAGCTCCTTGGCCTCGTCGTCGCCGAAGTCACCGGTGATCTGGGTGGATCCGCCGGTGATCCCCGTACGGCAGGGCACGCTGTCCTGGATGCGGGGCGCGGAGACGATCCGGTCGTCCAGCACGATCGCCACCCGCCGCTGCGGCGCGTCCACCGGGCGGCAGGCGGCCTCCCCTGTCAGTCGCGCCCACTTGTCCGCTGCGCCGCCCCGGAAGTCGACGGTGACACTCCAGCCGCTGCCCTGCGCGGTGTCGAGCTGCGGCTCGGCGTTCTTCACCCCCTCACCGGTCAGCGCGGCGGACCCCAGCCGCAGCGCGGCCCGCTTGTCGTCCGGGTCGGGCAGGACGCGGGAGCCGTCCTCGCCCTTCTCGGGCCGGGCCTTGCCCTGTGGCCGTCGCTCCGTCACCTCCTCGACCGGATGGAAGGTCAGCTGTGCGGTGCGGCCGATCACCTCGGCCGCTTCCCTGGGGTCCTGCACCCCGGGCAGTTCGACGAGAATGCGGTTCTCGCCCGCGCGGGACAGCGACGGCTCGGCCACGCCGAGGGCGTCGACGCGCTGCCTGAGCACCTCCAGCGCGCGGTCGGTGGCGGCCCGGTCGGCCCGCACACCGGGGCCGTTCCGGGTTTCGAGGACGATGTGGGTTCCGCCCTTGAGGTCCAGCCCCAGCCGGGCCGGGGTGGTCAGGGCGAAGAAGAGCGAGACTCCTACGACGGCGAGCGCGAGCAGCGCGCGCCACAGCGGCGCGCGGGAACGGTGCTGAGCACCGGCGGTACGGGGGGTACGGCGGGGCGTACGGGACAAGACCACTCCAGGCTGAAGAGGCACCGCGCGGCATACGCGGCGCACAGGGCAGCCGACCCGCCCCCTTCCGCACTGCCGCCCGTGACGGAGCCACGGCGGCACCGGAGCGCACCGGGGCACCACCCAGTGCCCGTTGCCGCGCGCTCCGGCCCCTGCGGCGCCTATGGCCGGGCAGGCCCGTCGAGCGGGTTCGGGGAGCGCGTACGCGAACGAGGTGACGGCACGGGCACGCGCCGCGGGCAGGGTGCGGAGGAGAGCCGGCCGACTCGGTCAGACGGCGAGTGGTGACCGAGGCGGGCCCCGGCTGGTGCGCGGGTCGTGCGCGGAGTGCGGCGGTGCCCGCTCCTGCGAGGGATCGGCCGCCGAGCGGCCGAGGAGCGGCGCGGGCGCGAAGGGCGAGGCGGCGGTCGGGAGGGCAGGCGGGTGGCCCGGATGGCCGTTCGGCCGCACCTCGTGCACGGCCGTCGCCGTGGCCCCGTGCGCCACCGTCTTGGCGGCCTTGGCCGTGGCTTCGTGCACCACCGCCCTGCGCCAGGTGTCTGCCCGGACGGGGGCGGAAGAGCCACCGGAGCCGTGGAGTGCTCCCCGGTCCGCCGCCACGGTGCTGGACGACGGCGCGCCCGGCTGCGCGGGAGTCGCCGGCACGGCGCCGGTCAGGAGCAGCAGAGCGCCCCAGACGAGGGCGAGGACCGCGGACGCGGAACGGCGTGGGGACAGGGGCCGCGAGCTCGGCTGCATGGTCCCTCCCCGTCGAACTCCGTGGCCGGTTGCCGGTGCCGGGCAGTCTACGCGGGGGCAGCGGCGCCGGAGCACTCGCGGCACCGACCGCCGTTACGCAAGATTCACCTCTATGTATTGACGGCCATTCATCCGGACCCCAGCATGAATACACCCATGCAGAGCCGCGGTGCCACGGAGCCCGCGGCCCGCGGAATCGCGGAACCGGGTGTGCGCGAAGAACGCGAAAGAAGGTGCAGCGAATGGCCGGTGTGGTGGAGCGTCGCTCGATCGACGTTGTCCCGGACGCGGAGCGACACGGCAGGGCGTTCAGCCAGTTCACTCTCTGGCTGGGAGCCAACCTCCAGATCACGGCCGTCGTGACGGGCGCCCTCGCCGTCGTCTTCGGCGCCCCGGCCTTCTGGGCGGTGTTCGGGCTGCTGCTGGGCAATCTGCTCGGCGGAGCGGTCATGGCGCTGCACTCGGCGCAGGGCCCCCGGCTCGGGCTGCCGCAGATGATCTCCAGCCGCGCCCAGTTCGGGGTGCGCGGCGCTGTCGTACCGCTGGCGCTGGTCATCGTGATGTACATCGGGTTCTTCGCCAGCGGCAGCGTCCTGGCGGGCCAGGCCGTCGGCGAGCTGACCCACCTCGGGGACACCCCCGGCATCGTGCTGTTCGCACTCGTCACCGCCGTGGCGGCCGCCGTCGGATACCGCGTCATCCACGCACTGGGCAGAGTGGCGAGCCTGGTGTGCGCGCTGGCCTTCGTCTATCTCGGCTTCCGGCTGCTGGAGCGGGCCGACCTCGCCGAGCTGCTCGCCGAGCGCGCGTTCTCCTTCCCGGTCTTCCTGCTGGCGGTCTCGCTGTCGGCCTCCTGGCAACTGGCCTTCGGTCCGTACGTCGCCGACTACTCGCGCTACCTGCCCCGCTCCACCTCGGCGCGCGCCACCTTCTGGTGGACGCTGGGCGGCTCCGTGCTGGGGTCGCAGTGGTCGATGACCTTCGGCGCGCTGGCCGCGGCGGCGGCCGGTCCGGCGTTCGTGGGGCACGAGGTCGGCTACGTGGTCGGGCTGGGCGGGGCCGGGCTCATGGCCTCGTTCCTGTACTTCGTCATCGCCCTGGGAAAGCTGACCATCAATGTCCTCAACACCTACGGCGGCTTCATGTCGATGGTGACCGGGGTCAGCGGCTTCCGGGGACAGCGGGAGCTGGGGCCGCGCGCCAGGGCCGGCTACATCGCCGCCATCATGGTCGTCGGCACGGCAGTGGCCCTGGCGGGCAAGGACAGCTTCCTGACCTCGTTCAAGGACTTCCTGCTCTTCCTGCTCACCGCGTTCACGCCGTGGTCGGCCATCAACCTGGTCGACTACTACCTCGTCGCCAAGGAGCGCTACGACCTGCCCGCGCTCAGCGACCCGCAGGGCCGGTACGGCGCCTGGCGGTGGCGGGCGCTGACCGTCTACGCCGTCGGCCTCGCGGCCCAGTTCCCCTTCCTGGCGACGCACTTCTACACCGGTCCGCTGGTGGACCCGCTCGGCGGCGCCGACATCTCCTGGCTCGTGGGACTGGCGGTCCCGGCGGTCCTCTACTGGCTGCTGGCCCACGGCGACACGGCCCACATCCCGGAGCGCACCATCCTGACCGCCCCGCCCGCGACGCCCCCGGGACCGCGCGGCGCCGGCCCTGCCGTAGCGACCGGCACGGAGCCGACGGCCGAGGCGGAAGCCCGGTGAGCGGGCCGGGGCACTGGTGAGGGCGGGCCGGGCACGGTGATGAGGGGGCGGCGTGGTGAACCGAACGGAGACCCCGTGGCGGCTCGCTACACGTCGAGGCCGCGCACGTCCGCGACGTCCGGAACGCCCGCCATCTGTTTGACCCCTTCGATCTCCAGCCCGGCCGGCCCGTGCCACTCCGCCAGCAGCACGGTCGCGTCGTCGCCCAGCCGGCCCTGGTGGTAGTCCAGATGGTGCCGGATGAGCCGGCGCAGCGTCTCGGGGACCGGCAACTCGTCGGCCTGGTGACGGATGAGGAAGTCGACGAAGCGGCCCAGTCCGAACTCCTCGCCCGAGGGGCTGCGGGCCTCGGTGATGCCGTCGGTGTACAGCAACAGCCGGTCGCCGGGTTCGAGTTCTCTGTGGCACAGATTGCCGGGTATGCCCAAGCCGGCCCCCATCGGCGGGGTCGGCGCGCACTCCAGATGGACGATTCCGTGTCCGCGCACCACGGCGGGCGGCGGGTGCCCGCAGCACAGCCACCGCAGCTCTCCGGTGGCCACATCCAGGTCGGCCAGAACTCCGGTGACGAAGCGCTCGCCGGAGAACTGCTCGGCCACGAGCCGGTCGACGGCCCCCGCGGTGCGGACCAGATCGGCTCCCTCACGGCGGGCGTTGCGGGCCGCGGAGAGGGCGAGGTTGGCCGTCAGTCCGGCGGCGGTGTCGTGCCCCATCGCGTCGAAGATGGCCAGGTGGGCGACCCGGCCGTCGAAGGCGTAGTCGTAGACGTCGCCGCAGACTTCGTAGGCGGGCTCCATCAGTGCGCTGATCATCAGGCTGTCGGTCGCGAAGGTACGGGCCGGCATGAGGCGCCATTCCATCTCGGTCGCCACGTCCATCCGCCGACGGCGCACCAGCCGGCTGTAGGAATCGCTCAGTCCGCGTTTGCTGACCACCAGCAGCGACACCAGTCCGGCCAGTCGGCGCATGTCCACCTGGGCGGCAGCGTCGGCGCCGGGCGCGGTGATGTACAGCACCCCCAGCCGGTCGGTCCCGTCGACCAGGGGCACCCACCAGTGATCGTGATCGGCGGGCGAGGCCGGGAGCACCTCGCCGTGCTGGAAGGCCCGCCCCGCCACGGTTCCCTCCACCCTGATCTCGTCCGGCCGCAGGCCCTCGCCACCGGCCGGCGGCGGATGGGCGGTCAGCGGCGCCAGCAGTTCCTGCTGCAGATCGACCAGGTAGATGACGACCTCGGTCAGTCCGACGCGGGCGGCCTGCTCGCTCAGATGGCCGGGGAGCTCCTCCAGCGTCGAGAGGTGACTGGCGCTGATCAGCGCGCCCAGCATCGCCGACCGCTCCGTCGCGCTCTGCGGCAAGAACTCCTCCGGCTCCACGCCGTTACCGAGGTCCGAGCCATTGTTGGAGCTCATGAGCTCTCCCAGGGAGCAGACCGGCCTTTCCCGGATGTGGTTTCCGCGTGCTGTTCGCCCCACGCGGTCCCCGCTCGGCCCGCCGGATAAACGCCGACGGATGTCCGGGAGAGCACTGGCCTCACCCTCGGCGAACGGGCGCTGACCTGCTGCGACGAGGCTGCGGGCCGCCCTCAGGCCAGCGGCCCTGAGCCGGTGCGGCGGCCTCGGCGCAGGGCGCGGGCGCACCAGCCGATGAGCACCGCGTTGACCAGGGCACCGAGGCCGACGGCGACGAAGACCATCGAGAGGTGGTCCGGCAGCGCCAGCAGCACCAGGCTCACCGGCGCCGTGGCGAGCAGCGGCACCACCCCTGCGAGGGAGGCGTCGGGGTTGTCGCCCGCGCTCACCACCACGGCCCAGACGAGCAGGGCTGCACAGACGGCGAGGTACAGCAGGGCCGGCACGGTGCGCAGCGCGTCGCGTACGGCGCGGAGGGCGGCGGGCTCGGAACGGGAGTCGGTCATGTGGTCGGGCTCCTCGGGTGTGGTGTTCATCGGTTGCACGGTCCTTTCGTCGAGCGACGGCGCGCGCACAGCACGCCGTCTCGACGGCGCACGGCGACGGCGACGGCGACGGCGACGGCGACGGCGTACTGCGGCGTACAGGCGTATCCGGGCGTATCGAGCTGTCTCACAGCGGCGCACAGGAGAGCGGTCCGGCGGAAACCGCCGCCGGATCAGCCGTGCGCACCTGGTGGGTTCGCACGGGCGAGGCCCAGGTCGTAGGCGAGGATCGTCGCCTGGACCCGGTCGCGCAGCCCGAGCTTGCGGAGCAGCGCGTTCACATGGGACTTGACGGTGCCGACGGTGATGCCGAGTTCACCGGCGATCTCCGCGTTGTTCAGCCCCGAGGCGACCAGCGTGAGGACGGAGCGCTCCCGCCCGGTCAGCCGGCCCAGGGCCCCGGCGTCCTGGCCGCCGCGCGGCCCGGTGGGCGAGCCGGCGGCGAAATGGCCGATCAGCCGGCGGGTCGCGGACGGGGCCAGAACGCTCTCGCCCGCCGCCACGACGCGGATTCCGTCCAGCAGCTCGGCCGCCTGCACGTCCTTGAGCAGGAAGCCGGACGCTCCGGCGCGCAGCGCGTCGAAGACGTAGGCGTCGAGGTCGAAGGTGGTCAGCACCAGTACCCGGGGCGGGTTCTCGCGCCCGGTGAGGATTCTGGTGGCGGCGATACCGTCGAGTCCGGGCATCCGTACGTCCATGACGACCACGTCGGGCGCGAGCTGTTCGGCGAGGGCCACGGCTTCGGCACCGTCCCCGGCCTCTCCGACGACCCTCATACCGGGCTCGTCGTCGATGACCGCGGCGAAGCCTGCCCGGACGACGCTCTGGTCGTCGACGACCAGCACCGTGAGGCTCATCGGGCTTCCTCCTCGTCTCCCCCGCCGGCCCCGTCAGCGGCCGGGACAGCGGCTCGGTCACCCGGCGCCGTGGCCAGGGGCAGGCGCAGCAGGAGCGTACCGGGCTGTTCGACGGTCAGCGTCCCGCCCAGCGGCGCGGTCCGCGCCGTCAGCCGGTCCCGCGTCGAGCGGCGGGTGGCGCGGGGAACGCCGGTGGCGGTGAGGGTCACGGCTTCGTCAGTGGCGTCGAGCACCAGCACGGCCGGCTCGTCCCCGCCGGCTTCCAGGACCGTCTCCGCTGCCCGGTAGGCAGCGAGGTCCACTTCTGCCGACAGCCGCTCCGGCAGCCGGTCGGTCAGCCGCACCTCGACCTGCCTGCCGGTGGCCTGCCACTGGTGTACGAGCAGGTCGAGGGCGTGCAGGGTGGGCTGCGGGCTCAGCTCGGCGTGCTCCTCGCCGTCCCGGACCGCCTCCAGCAGGGACCGCATGGCGGCCAGGGCCTCGCGGGCCCGCTCCGCCGTCCGCTCCAGCTCCCCTGCCTCGGCCTGAGTCACCACTTCCGCGGTGCGGGCCAGCACGGTGGTCTCCAACCCGGCGGTGATGCGGCGGCGTTCGGCCCACGCGTCCCGCACCGCCTCCTCCGTCCACGCCGCGAGCCGGCCCTCGTCGGCGTCCCGTGCCGCCCTGCGACGCCTGCCGTACCAGGTTCCGGACGACCAGGCGACGGCCGCCGCCAGGGCCGCCGTGCCGGTCGCGGTCCCGATGGCCGCCCAGCCGGACGCGGTGCCGCCGCGGCCGAGCACGGCGGCGGCCGCCGCTGCCGCGTGGACCCCGGCGACCAGGACGGGAACGGCCCGGCGCGGCAGGGCCGTACGCGCGCCCGCGTCCTGCCGTACGGAGGGCGGTGCGGACTCGGCGTCGTGAGCCGCCGCCGTCATGGCGAGCGCCGCACAGGTGACGAGCATGCTCAGCGCGGGCGGCAGGAGCACCGGCCCCGCGTAGTCGCTCACGGCCATCGCGGCAGGCCACAGCGCGGCGAGGGCCAGCAGCCCGGCCCACGTGGTCCGCGGGGCCCGTCGCAGCCACAGCAGCGCGAGCGCCTGCCCGGCCGCGAGCAGGGCGAACAGCGCGCCCGCGGAGACACCAGGTCCGGCAGGCGTCGTACCGTCCCTGATGATCAGGCTCGGCAGCAGCGGGTGGAAGCACAGCGCAGCGGCGGCGGCGAACTGGGCGAGGCGGTAGGTACGCGGTACGGAGGCCGGTGCCGGAACCGTGGTGCGGCCCGGCAGCAGCGCGCGTACCTCCCAGCCTCCCTCCGGTGTCGGTCCGGTGGTGAGCGTGCCCCCCGCCTCGCGTGCCCGGCCGCGCAGGAAGTTCTGGCCCCGTCCGCCGCCGAGTCCGGCTCCGCGCGGCGCCATGTCGGCTGCCGGGCCCGGCGGCGCGTTGCGCACCACGACCTCCGTGTGCTCGTCGCCGTAGCGGCACCGCACGGTGGTGGCGGCACCCGGGGCGTGGCGCACCGCGTTGGTCAGTGCCTCGCGCACGATTCCGTACGCCGCGTCGCCGACGGAGCCCTCGGGCAGCGCGTCGATCTCCCAGCTCACCGACTGTCCCAGGGTGCGGAATCCGGTCACCAGCTCCCGCAGCCGTTCCTCAGGCGCGGGGAGTTCCTCCGCTGAGGGCTTCGGGGCCCGCACCGCGCCGAGTGCGCGGGTCACCTCGCGGCCGGTCGCGGCGGCGAATTCCACGGCCTGGCCGACCAGTTCGGGCCGCCTCTCGCGCAACCCGAGCGCGGCTTCCACCGTGACGACGACCGCCGTCAGGTGGTGCGCGCTGACGTCGTGCAGTTCCCGCTCCATCCGGCGGCGTTCCGCCGCGGGGAGCCGGTGGCGTTCGGCCTCCGCGCGGTGCAGCCGCCGCTCGGTGGTCTGCCGGGCCGCGCGCAGCCGCCGCAGGTGCAGCCCCGTGCCCCCGACGGCGGCGTAGAGCAGGGCGGTCGCCACGAGGCCGAGCCCCTGCCGGTCGCCGAGCCCGTGCAGGGTGACGCCGTGCACGGCCTGCCACACCGCGAGCGTCACCACGCACAGCAGCGCGGTGACGGTGTCCCGTTCGAGGGCCACCGTGAACAGCGCCAGGGCCACGCCCACGGTCCCGAGCACGGCCACCGCGCCGGTGGGCAGCGGTCCGGCGGCGACCGCGCAGGCGACGGTGGTCAGGAGCAGCACGGGCACCGGCCGGGTGCGGCGCGTCGCGAGAGCCGCCGCCACCAGGCCGTCCGTCAGGAGGGCGGCGAGAAGTTCGGCGGCTGTCGGCCCGGCGCCGCGCACCAGCGCGGCGCCGGGCCAGACCGCGGCCTGGACGACGAGCAGCAGGACCGGCCAGAACCGGTCGTCGGTTCGTTCCATGATGTGCTTCAGGCTATGGCCGCCCAGGGCCCCGGGCATCGGGCCGCAGGGTGATGGCGGCCTCCAACCAGGGATAGAGAAAAGCACTCTCCAACCAGGGACGGAGAAAACCCGTCGGCGCTCAGGGGCGCTGCCGGAAGACGGCGACGGTGCGGCCCGGCACGGTGAAGGTGCCGGTGGCCTTCTCGTAGCCGGACCGCCGCACCACCGGATCGGCGCCGGCCCCCTGGAGGGGATGCAGGGCATACCCACGGCCGGCGAGCGCCGGGACGCGCTGGGTCCGGCGCTGCGGAGTGGCGTTGAAGACCAGCACCAGATCGTCCAGACGAGCGGTGATCACCCCTGGTTTCTCGCCGGCCGCCGGGCCTGACAGCGGGAAGGAGAGGGAGCGCTGCACCTCGGCCGCGGTCTTCTTGCCGAAGGCCGGCTCGGTGGTACGGATGCGCAGCAGGTCCCGGTAGGCGGCGGCGGTCGCGGTGATCCGTGCGCAGTCCGGATACAGCTTCGGGTTGGTGAGCAGCGGTTTCGCATAGGGCCACTTCGCCTCGTTGTCCGGCGCCGGGGGCAGGCCGCGGCCGAAGCCGTTGCCCCGGCGGCAGTCCCAGTGCAGCGCGTTGAACCAGTCACCGGAGTCGTAGGAGTTGCGGTCCAGGGACTTCGAGCGGAGCAGGTCGGAGCCCGCGTGCGAGAGCGAGGGGCCTTGCGAGAGCGTGGCGGTGGCCATACCGAGGACCTGCATCCGGGCCCGGTCCGCTGCCGTCGTGCCGGCCGGCAGCTTGAAGGCGAGCGCGTCGTAGAGCGTCTCGTTGTCGTGTGCGTCGGCGTAGGCGAGTGCGTCGCCCGGTCGTCGGGCGTAGCCCGCCGGGGCGCCGTTGTAGTCGACTTCGGCGCCGGTGACGCTGCGGCCGCGTGAGTCGGTGAAGCGGTAGCCGGCCAGATTGCCGCTGAGTCCGACCTTGATGAGGTCCTGGTAGTGGAGCAGCCGGGCACGTTGCTGCGCCGGGCTGCCGTTCGCGGGCGAGGGGTTGGGGTCGGTGGCGAGGCCGGAGGCGAAGCCCTGCACCCGGGGGTCCTCGTCGAAGGGGCCGCCGCCGCGGATGGCGTCGCGGGCGCGGTCGGAGAAGGTGGCCACTCCGGTTCCCGCCATGTTGCGCTGTGTGGCCTGGGTGAAGCGGGCGTCGTCGGCGACCTCGCCGAAGTTCCAGCCCTCTCCGTACAGCAGGATGTGCTTGCCGTCGACGCCGTCGCGGGCGGGGGTGAGCGCGTCCAGGGCACGTCTGACGGCGAGGATGTTGGCCTTGGGGTGGTGGCCCATCAGGTCGAAGCGGAAGCCGTCCACCTTGTACTGGCGGGCCCAGGTGACCACCGAGTCCACGACGAGCTTGCCCATCATGGTGTGTTCGGGCGCGGTGTTGGCGCAGCAGGTGGAGGTGGCGACGCGGCCGTCGGCGTCGAGCCGGTGGTAGTAGCCGGGCACCACGCGGTCCAGGACGGAGCGCGGGTCCTGCCCGGCGGCGGTGGTGTGGTTGTAGACGACGTCCATGACGGTGCGCAGTCCGGCGCGGTTGAGACCGCGCACCATGTCGCGGAACTCGCGGGTGCGCGAGGGGCCGTCGGGCCGTGCGGCGTAGGAGCCCTCAGGGACGGTGTAGTGCTGGGGGTCGTATCCCCAGTTGAAGCCGTCGCGCCCGGCGGTCTCGCGTACGCACTGCTGCTGTTCGGCCGAGTCGGGGGGCAGCTTCGCCAACTCGCATTGCGGCTGCTGCCGGTCGGTGCGCCGCTCGGGGACGGAGCTGAAGTCGAAGGCGGGAAGCAGATGTACATGGGAGGTTCCCGCGCGGGCCAGCTTCCGCAGATGGCGCATGCCGTCCGAGTTCCGTTCGGTGAACGCCCGGTAGGTGCCCCGCTCGCGCGCTGCAACCGTGCGGTCGTCGCGGGAGAAGTCGCGGATGTGCAGCTCCTGGATCTGGGCGTTGCGCAGCGCGGTGGGACGCGGCTTCCGCAGCCGGGACCAGCCCGGCGGTGCGAGCCGGGGATCGGACAGGTCGGTGGCGACGCTCTGTCGGGAGTCCGCGGTGAGAGCCGTCGAGTAGGGGTCGGTGACGTCGTTGGTGACGACCTTGCCCGCGCTGGGGGACCACACCGTGACCCGGTACCGGTAGCGGACGTCACGCCAGTTGCCCGTGGCGCGCCAGACGCCGCTCGCCTCGTCCCGGTGCATGGGCACGGCCCGGCCGCCGACCAGCAGCCGTACGCGCTGCGCTGTCGGCGCCCACAGTGCCAGGGAGGTCCGGCGCCCTTGGTGGAAGGCGGGTCCCAGGCGCGCGTGTTCGGCTCCGCCCTCGTCCGCGTACAAGTCGTCCAGGACACCGGGGAGCTGGACGCCGGTGGCGGCCGAGAGCCTGTCCTCGCCCGCCGTTGCCACCACCTGTCCGCGCAGTGCGCCGCGCAGCGCTCCCGGGTCCTGCTCGGACACCCGGTAGGCGTCGTACGCGCCGGACAGGTGCGGCCACTTGGCGCGCTGTCGATCGCTGAGGCCGCCGGGCACGCGCTCCAGTGGCAGTTCCCGGCCGCCGCCGGTGAGCTTTCCGTCGCGTACCGCCAGGTCGCCTTCGCGGTCGGTGACCAGGCGGTGGGGTGCCGTGTGATCGCCCAGGTTCCTCGGCCAGGCCACGGTCGTACGGTCGATCCACTGCACCCGCGCTGTGCTGAGGTCGGTGGCCTCTCCCCCATCGGACGCCGCGGTTCCCGGCGCGCTCGTGCCCGGAGTGAGAGCGGCTCCGGGTGCCGCGCCGAGGGCCGTTGTGGCGCAGGCGGACAGCGTCAGGGCTGCGACCAGAGCTCTGGAGCGGAGGGTGCGCAAGGAGCGGAAGGTGCGGAGCCTGGGCGTACGTGCCTTCATGCGGCCTCCGTCTGGGGCGAGGGCGGGCGGGAGCGACGGGACCGTAACAGCTTGCTGAAACTTACGGAAGGCTTTGCGCCGCCCTCCGCGCCCTCCGCGCCCTCCGCCCCGAACGCCCCCGGCCCCGGCCACGGCTACTCGCTGACGGTTCCGGTGATCTCGTTCGGCTTCTTCTCGAAGGTGCCGGTCGCCTTCCGCTTCCCGGACTCCAGGTCGATCGCGTAGACCTTCTTCCGCTCGGGCTCGGTGACATAGGCCGTCCCGCCCCGTACGAAGATCTCCGGGCGCGCCTGCTGCCAGTCCAGCGGCTCACGCCACTTGTCCACGGCCGGAATGGTCCGGCTCACCTCGGCCTTGCCTGGGTCGATGACGTGGATCTTCCCGTCCGTGCCCAGCACCAGCGCCTCGCCCTCGGGACCGCGAGCCAGGGACCTGAAGCTGTAACTGGTGCCCAGATCGAGGAGCTTCAGTTTGCCCGTCTCCGTGTTGATCAGGGAGATCTTCTCAGGGCGCTCCAGTTCGGCCTCCGGGTCCTGCTTGTAGTCGCCGAGCACGACGGGCGACTTCTCGGAGCCCTTCTGGTTGCCGATCCTGCCGTACTCGGTCGGGCTGTCGATCTTGGTGATCTTCCCGTCCTTGTAGAGGAGAACGCCGTCCTCGCAGCCGATGACCACCGCCTCGTCCTCGGCGGCCGCCTCACCGTGCACCTCGGGGCACTTCTCGTTCCGCGCGATCTCCTTGCGCTTCTTGTCGAGGACGACGATTCCCGTGCGCTTCTTGGCGGTGCCCAGGGTGGTGACCAGTTCGCCGTTCTCCAGCTCGACCGCGACGCCGTGGTGCGGGGAGGGTGAGGTGTACGTCTCGGTCTTCGGCTTCCGCTTTCCGAGTTCGGCCGGATCGAGAACGGTGACTTCGCCCGTGCCGTCGGTGAAGAGCACCGTCTTCCCGGCGTGCCGCACCACATGGCCGGGCTCGGCGCCGTCGAAGCGGGTGGCGGTGAGCTGTCGGCGGGTCGCGTCGAGCACTCGGAAGCCCTGCGAGGTGGACACCATGATGTGCTTGTCGTCACCTGCCGGGTTCACCCGGTTGTATCCCTTGAGCGGCACGTCCCCGACTACCTTGAGGGATTCCGGGTCGAGCACGTATATCCCGCCGTCGTGCGTGACCGCGAGGGGGTCCTCGACGGTGGCGGCTGACCGCTTGCCCGTGGACTTGGCCGACGACTTGTCGTCCGTGTTCTCCGCACCGCATGCCGTCATGACGACCGAGGTGAAGAGGAGCGCGGAGAACGTCGCCGCCCTGCGCACGCGCGAACTGCTGCTGCTCATGGTGTCCTTCTTCCTTTCCTGGTCCGCCGCGGATGGCAGGGCGGCGGTCCTGTGCTGCGCTGTTGTCAGGATTTGCCGAGTCCGCGCGCTATCGCCTCGGTGTTGAAGCGCATCATCTGCAGATAGGTGGCGGCGCCCTTGCCCTTTTCCGTCAGCGACTCGGAGAACAGCGGGATCACCGACACCTCGACCTTGCTCTCCCTTTTGAGCGCACGTGCCAGACGCTCCGGCTGCGAGGAGTCAGCGAAGATCGCCTTTACTCCGGCCTTGTCGATGGTCGTGGCGAGCGCCTTCATGTCGGCGGCGCTGGGCGAGGCCAGAGTGGTGCCGCTGGGTATCACCGTGCCGACGATCTGGAAATCGAAGCGGCGCGCCAGGTAGCCGAATACGTGGTGATTGGTCACCAGCTTCCGCCGCTGTGGGGGAATGGTGTCGAAGCGCCGTTCCATCCACGCGGCGAGCTGCCCGACCTTCTTCCCGTAGGCGGCGGCTCGTGCCTTGACGGTGCCTTTGTCGACCCCGTCGACGTGGCGGGCGACGTGCTTCCCGATGATCCCGACTGCTTTTCGCACCCGGTAGGGGTCCGTCCAGAAGTGCGGGTCGGGCTCTCCCGCCGTCTCGTCCGACCGGTAGGTGACTGGGTGCACCGCGTCGGCGACGGCGAGCGTGGGGACGCCCGCCTCCTTGGCCGCCCGCACATGGCGCAGCACGTTCTCCTCCAGTCCCAGGCCGTTGTAGACCACCAGATCCGCGCCCTCGATCTGTGCGGCCTCGGCGGCCGAGACGCCGAAGGAGTGCGGGTCGGCGTTCGGCTTCATCAGCACTTTCACCTCGGCCTGCCCGCCGACGACCTGCCGTGTGAGGTCGCCGAGGATGTTGGTGGTCACCACGACGGTGGGGCGCCTGTCCGCGGTACCGGAACATCCCGCCAGCCCGGCGAGCAGCGCGCAGACCAGGAGGAGGGCGCCGAGTGCCCGGCGCCGCAGGCGCGGGTGAGAGGACGTCATGGCCGCGCTCACCGCCCCGTCTCCACCATCTCGGAGGGGGTGAAGTCCACGGGGAACGAACGGGCCTTGCGCAGGTCGTCGTTGTAGTCGATCTCGTGGACCTTCTTGGCCGCCGTGTCGTTGATGTAGGCGCGGCCGGCGTCGATCTCGATGACCGAGCGTGCGGCGTCCTTTTCCGATGACGACTTGGCCAGGATTCTTCTGCTCGCTGTCTCCCTGCCGTCGGACGCGTCGTAGGCCTTCAGCGTGCCGGACTTCTTCAGCACCAGAACCGGCATCCCCGCGCCCGCGCTGTTCACCGCTGCCGCCGGTCCGGTTTCGAGCAGCTTCCAGTCGCGTTCGGTGACGTTCAGGACCCAGACGCCCTTGTCTCCCGCTTTCGCCGTGAGGGTGGTGCCCTGCGAGCGGCTACGGAAGGCATCAGGCCGTTCCGCGGCGGGCACCTCGCGGCCGAAGGGGATCTTCTCCGCGCGGGGTTTCTTCCCCTTTTCCGTCACGAACAGCGCGCCGTCCGCGCACCCGAAGACGACGCCGCTGCGCGTCACGGCGGCGCCGCGCAGTCCGGGGCACTTCTCATCGAGGGAGGCCTTCTTCCTGCCGTTCCGGTCGCGCACCTCGAGCGCGGTGTCCGAGCCGGCTGCCGCGACGGGAACGAGCGCGAGTTCGCCCAGCGGAACGACAGGACCCCGGTCGACGTCCTCGATGGTGACGGAGATGCTGATCCGCCCCTTCTCCATGCGGCCGTGGTCCACCAGCCGTGCGGTGCCGTCGGCGAAGGTGACAGCCGTCAGCCACGGGCTGCTGTGGACGTGTTCGGCCTTCTTCCCCCGAACCGTCCCCACAGCACGGGCCTTGGCGCGGTAGTAGTGCGCATGGTCGCCGTGGTCGACCATCCATGCGCCGCTGTCGAACACCTGTGAGCCGCCGCCGGAGTTGGCATACGCGAACCGGCCGTCGGTGACCAGCTCCGCGCCCTCGCGCATCCGGCCCAGCTGCTCGGTCCCGCCCTCGATGAGGTCGAGCACGGCCACGGTGCCGCTCCGGCTGTCTCCCAGTACGAGGCGGGACTGCTGCTCCGCGGCTTCCTCCGCTCCCGCGACGTATCCGTGCGGCTTCGGGGACGCGGACTTCTTCCCGCTCCCCGCTCTCGCTTCCTCCTTGCCGTCGCCTTCGGCGCAGCCCGCCAGGAGCAGCCCCAGGGTGAGCGCTGTGATCGAGGCCGCTGCGGCCTTGCTCGGGTTCCGGGTCATGATGAGTGCTCGTACTCCAGTCGCTGTTCGGGCTCTTCGTGCTCCGCGGCCTCGGGGTCTGGCTGCGCGTACTCCACTCGGCGGTCGCGGACTCGGGAGACCAGCGCGGAGCAGAAGAACAGCAGCACTGCGACCGCAGCGATCGTCGCTCCGGCGGCCGTGCCCAGGTGCCAGGAGAGCAGGAGCCCGCCGAAGGTCGCGGCCACGCCGCACAGCGCAGCGCCGCACATCACCGTCGGAACGCGCCGCGACCACGGAAGTGCCGCCGCCGGTGGGGCGATCAGCAGCCCGAAGACCAGCAGTGTCCCGACCGCGTGGAACGACGTGACGATGGCGAGCGTGACGAGTCCGAGGAGCGCCGCGTGTGCCAAGCGGGGGCGCAGCCCGAGGGTGTGGGCCTTCCGCTCGTCGAAGACGAGTGCCAGGAACGAGCGGTAGCCCAGCGCGGACGCGAGGACGGCGACGCCCAGCGCCACCGCGAGGTCGACCAAATCCTGCTCGCGTACGGCGAGCACATCGCCGAAGAGGAATCCGGTGAGGTCCACCGCGAACGACTGCGAACGCGAGATGATGATCACGCCCAGCGACAGCATCCCGACGAACAGCAGCCCGATCCCGGTGTCCTGGGAGAGCCGGGGCGAGCGCCCGAGTGCCGTCACCCCGCAGGCCATGACGCCGGCGCTGACCGCGGCGCCGATCAGCAGATTCCCTCCGCAGAGCGAGGCGACGGCGACCCCGGGCAGCATGCCGTGCGCCATGGCGTCGCCGAGGAAGGTCATGCCCCGCAGCACGACCCAGGTCCCGGCCGTGGCGCAGATCAGCGACACCAGGATTCCGCTCCACAGGGCCCGCTGGACGAAGGCCACTTCGAACGGGCCGGTCAACCACTCCATGCTGCGGAGCCTATAATGAAAATGATTGTCATAACAACAAGGGGGAGGACATGCCACAGCCCACGCCGTTCGAGGTCGCGCTCCACCAGGTCACCGCCGGATACCCGCGGCGTCCGGTGCTGCGTCAACTCACCGCGGCCGTCCCCCGCTCGGCGACCACCGCCGTCGTCGGTCCCAACGGCTCGGGGAAATCCACCCTGCTGAGCGTTCTGGCGGGCGTGCACCCGCTCACCTCCGGCGCCCTCCACCGGAGCCGCACCTCCCGTCCGTGCTTCGTCGTCCAGCGCAGCGCGGTCGCCGACACCCTCCCCCTCACCGTCCGCGAAACCGTGGCCATGGGGCGCTGGGCTCATCGCGGCGCCTGGCGGCGGCTCACCGCGCGGGACCGCTCCGTCGTGGACGCCAGCATGGAACGGCTGGGCATCCTGGAGCTGGCCGGACGGCAGCTCGGCGAACTCTCGGGCGGCCAGCGGCAACGCGCCCTCGTCGCCCAGGGGCTCGCGCAGGAGGCCGACCTCTTCCTGCTGGACGAGCCGACGACAGGCCTGGACCTGGCCGCACGCCAGAGCATCACCGACGTGCTCAGGGCCGCCGCAACCCAGGGAGTGACCGTCGTCCAGGCCACACACGACCTGGACGCGGCCCGCGCGTCCGACCACTGCCTGCTCCTGGGGGACGGACGGCTCGTCGGCGAGGGCCGCCCCGACGACGTGCTCACCGACAGCGCGCTACGACGCCTCTGGTACCCGGCCCACTAGGGCCGGTCCGGCGCATGCCGGACTTCGGGGTCGGGGCCGGGTACGGGCACGTGCACCCTGACGCCGGCTTCAGGCGCACGCCGTCGACAGCGCCGCCGACCGGCGGCGCAGCCGGAGCGCCGCCGGCAGTACCGCGCTGAGCACGGCGGCCACGGCGCAGGCCCCGGTGACCGCGCCAAGTGCCGTCCAGGGAAGCCGGATCGGCGCGTGGACCGAGAGCAGTTCCAGTGCGCCCCAGATGCCCGCCAGGTTGAGCCCGGCCACCGCGATCCCCAGCACCCCGCCGACCACGACCACCATCAGCGCCTCGGCGGCCACGATGCGCAGCACCTGCCACCGGGTGGCGCCGGTCAGCCGCAGCAGGGCCAGTTCGGGCGCCCGGTCGGCGGTCGACATCACCATGGTGTTGGCAACCGCGATCCCCGTGTACAGCAGGGCGATACCGAGCACCAGCAGCAGGCCGACGCGGGTCGTGCGGTCGGTGCCGGGGTAGGCCGACCGCAGCCACTCCTCCCGGGTGCTGACCTCTCCTTCCGACCGCGGCACGGCTTTCCGGAGCGCTGCGGCCGCCTCGGCAGCGCCGGTCCCTTCGCCGAGCCGCACCTCGACCCGGTCGACCGGCGCATGGCGGGCGTTGCGCGGGGTGACATAGGCGCCGTTGTCTCCGGTGCCCGTGGTCATGACCGCGGCGATCCGCAGCGATCTCCTGGTTCCGTCTCCGAGCCATACGTTCACGCGCTCCCCCACGGTGTGGTGCGCCCACTCCTCGTTGACGATGATCGAGTCGTCGTCGAGGTCACCGACCGAGCCGGAAGCGAGCGGCAGCCGAGTCGTGCTCCGGAGTCCGGCGGGCTCACCCGCCCGGGCTGCGGACTTGATGAGCGCCACCCCGTCCTCCAGCGTGTAGACGGCGGTGGCGGCGGTCGCGGAGACCTCGGTGCCGGGGATCCGGCGCAGCCGCCTGAGCGTTGCCGTCTCGAAGCCGTCCTCGCTGTGGGCGGTGGCCACGAAGTCGGCGGCGGTGCGGGCGCGCGTCTCGGTGGCCTTCGCCTCGTTGAGCGTCGCGGTGGTTCCCAGCAGCGAGCCCGCCAGGGCCACCGTGACCAGGACGGGCGCCGCGACAGCCGCCGTGCGTCTGGCCCCGGTGGCGGCGTTCTGGCCCATCAGCAGGCCGGCGGCGCCCGGAAGCCTGGCCGCGAGCCGGGCGACCAGCCGGGCCGGCGGCCGCACCAGCAGCGGCCCCAGCAGCGCGAACCCGGTGATCAGCAGCATCGGCCGGATCACATATGTCTTGCGGTGCAGCAGGTCGCCGGGGTCGGTCAGCAAGGAGGCGAGGAGGGTGCCTGCGGCGGTCAGCAGCAGGGCTCCGCCGCACAGCCCACGGCTCCACGTCATCGTGCGGGTGTCCACGGAGGCTTCGCGCAGCGCCTCGGTCGGTGCCGTGCGGCCGGCCCGCCAGGAGGCGACGGCCGCCCCGCCGAGGGCCACCAGCAACCCCGTCCAGAAGGCCGCGTGGTACGGCCAGGTGTGGTGCTGGATGGTGAACCAGCCGGGCGCCAGCTTCTCGTCGACCACCCACCGGGCGAGCGCGGGCGCTCCGTACCCGCCCAGCACGCAGCCGGCCGCCGAGGCGAGCGCGCCGACGACCAGCGCCTCGAGGAGGACCGCACGGCGGACCTGCGCAGGGGTGGCCCCCGCCATCCGCAGCAGCCCGAACTCACGGCGGCGCTGGGCGACGGCGAACGCGAAGGTGGAGGCGACCACGAACACCGAGACGAACGCGGAGAGGCCGCCGGCGGTGCCGAACATGGCGGTCGTCGCGGTCAGGGCCGCGCTGTCCCGGTCGGGGTCGGGATCGGCGAGCCGCCGCGCTTCACCGGTGAGGACCCGTACGCCACTGCCGTGGGCAGCCGCGCGTACCGCGCCCGGATCGTCGGTGTCGACCACCAGCTGTCCGCTGCGCGGCGCGAGCTCGGCGGCGCGCCGGTCGGTGTAGAAGACGGCGTCCTCGAAGCCGAGCCCACCGACGACGCCGACAACCCGCACGTGGCCCTCGGCGGTGCGCAGCCGCTGCCCCGGCCTGGCCGGACCGGCGCCTCGCCGTGCCCAGTCCCCGCTGACGACCACCTCGTCGTCGGCCCTGGGCGCACGGCCCTCGCGGAGGCGGTAGGGGGCGAACGACGCCGTGGACCATGGATGGCCGACCAGATCCCGGGGGCCGCCCTCGACCCGCACTCCGAAAGAGCGGTCCTCCACGACCTGACCCAGCTTCTCCAGCCGGGCCCGCACGCTGTCGGGCACGACACGGGGGTGTGCCAGCTTGTGGGTCCGCTCGCCGATCGAGGTGGGAACGCGCAGGGTGTCGGCGCCCTTGACGACGACGGGTGCAGCGGCGAATCTCTCCGGCTTCCGCTCCGGTGCCTGGGACGCGGACGCCAGCGCGAGGCCCATGACGGTGAGCAGTCCCACCCCGAGCGCCAGCGCGACGAAGCTGCCGGTGAAGCCGACCCAGCGGGTGCGCAGCGCTGCCAGGGTGCTCGTCAGCATGCGGTGGCCTCCAGCTTCGCCATCCGCCCGGCGATGTCCTGCGCGGATGCTCCGAGCAGCTCTCCGGTGAGCCGTCCGTCGACGAGGAAGACCACGCGGTCCGCGTAGGAGGCGGCGACCGGGTCGTGGGTGACCATGACGAGGGTGAGCCCCTCCGCGCTGACCATGTCGCGCAGCAGCGCCAGGACCTCCCGGCTGGTCGCGGAGTCGAGGGCTCCGGTCGGCTCGTCGCCGAAGAGCACCTGGGGGCGGGTTATCAGGGCACGGGCCAGCGCGACCCGCTGCTGCTGGCCGCCGGACAGCTCCGAGGGCCGGTGCCTCCCGCGCCCGCCCAGCCCGACGCGTTCCAGAACCTCCCGTACGAGCGCTGAGGAAGGGCGGCGCCCCGCGAGTCGCAGCGGAAGACCCACGTTCTGCTCGGCGGTCAGGGACGGCAGCAGATTGAAGCTCTGGAACACGAAGCCGATGTGCCGGCGGCGCAGCAGTGTCAGGCGGGTCTCGCTCAGCCCGGTCAGCTCGGCCCCGGCGAGCGTGACCGAGCCCGACGTGGGCCGGTCGAGACCCGCCGCGCACTGGAGCAGTGTCGACTTGCCCGAGCCGGAGGGCCCCATCACCGCGGTGAATGTGCCGTGGTGGAAGTCGAGTGAGACCCCGTCCAGCGCTGTGACCGCGCCGGGGCCGGTGCCGTACCGGCGGGTGAGCTGCCGCAGCGAGACCGCTCTGTCTGCCATATGTCCGTCCTGCCGTCCTTGTGGTTGTTCGGCGCGCGCACGGTCGGGGCCGTGGCGTGCCGACAAGCAGGATCGCAGAGAAAACTCTGCAAAGGAAGCTCTGCAGAATTTTCTCTGCATACTTGCCTCTGCAGAGCAGGCTCTGCAGAGGAATCTCTGCGCTAAGCTCAGGGCATGTCCGAGCCACCGGAAGAGGACCGTCCCGCCGCGCGCCACTCGCCCCGCACCACCAGCGATCCCGCGGCGCTCAAGGCGCTGGCGCACCCGCTGCGCCTGAAGATCCTCCGCCGCCTGACGGCGGCCGGCGCCGCGACGGCCACCGCGCTCGCCGCCGAGCTCGGCGAGAACACCGGGACGCTCAGCTATCACCTGCGGCAGCTCGAGCGCGCCGGGTTCATCGAGGACGACCCCGAGCACTCGGCGAGCGGCCGCGAACGCTGGTGGCGCGGGGTACGCGGCCTGGACGTCCGGCGGCCCGCCCCAGCCGGGCTGTCGCCGGCCGAGCGCGCCGTGGTCGGCGAGCTGGACCGGCTGCGTATGGAGGAGGACATCGAGCTGGCCTACAGCTACACCCTCCCGCGCCCCGAGGAAGCGGAGTGGGTGTACGGCTCGCGCGGCACCCTCCACCTCACCCGCGAGGAGTTCCAGGAGTTCCACGACGCCTACCTGGAGCTGCTGCGGCGCTTCCAGCAGCGTCGCACCGAAGCCGAACCGGGCACCCGGCCGGTCGCCGTCCGCTGGTTCGGCGTCCCACTCGACGGCCCAGGCCCGCAGGACTCCGGACCCGGCACCTCGTAGCAGCACCCGGAAATCACACATCCGGGAACACAGAGCCCTCCGGAAACACCGGCCGCGCACGGCAATGTACGATGCCGCTTAGTAGAAATGGCGCCCCCGGACGCTTCCGCCCATTCAACGGCGGTCAACGCTGCACTGAAGAGAGCCACCTTCAGCAGATTTCAACTGCAATGTCCGGATATACAAGACTTGCCGCTCCTGCTCATTCACTGTGTCAGGAAACACACCGATCAGGTGCCATCACAGGCAAGATCTTCTGGCGGGCCGTCAAGAGCCTTGCATCAAAGAGATTTTCGGAATTCCCTTCACTTCACCGCTTTACGCTCAGAAAATGATCCACCGCAGAGCGTTGAAGTATCGCGAGATCATTTCTTCTTGACCTGGCAGAGGTGAATCGAGCGCCTTGCTCAGGGCAATTCATTGTGTTTCCGTGTCCTCGCTCCGGCCTCCATGAACGGCCGGAGTTCCCGTGCCGGGGCGCCGAATCCTGCCGCCCGGCGAGGGAAATCCGCACCAGTACCACGCGGCAGGAGCGGGGGACCCAAGTACGTGCCGAGCCGCACCCGGCGGCCCGGCTAGGGGTGAAGTCATGCCCGCTGCGCCTCGCGCACGGGAATGGCCGGGCCACTCCAGCCCGAATCCGACAGCTCACCTCGCAGGCGCTAGGAGAGGACACCCCCATGTCTCGTGGCCGACACGCCCGAAATCCGCTCAAGTCCCGCATCTCCCGGCTCTCGATCGCCCTCGTCGCCGGTGGCGCGGGAATCGCCGCCCCCCTGCTGACCGCGGGCAGCGCCCACGCGGCGTCCGCGCCGGCCCAGGTCCAGGACAGTGCCGCGAAGCACGCGCAGACCGTCCAGGCCCGCGCCGCCCAGCAGGCGAAGGCCGAGCAGGAGGCCGACTCCTACACCGTCGTCGCCGGTGACACCCTCTCCCAGATCGCCGTGGACCACGACGTCGAGGGCGGTTGGCCGACCCTCTACAAGGCCAACAAGAAGACGATCGGCAGCGACGCGAACCTGATCCGTCCCGGTCAGAAGCTGACCCTGGACACGGCCTCGGCGCCGGCCGAGCGGAGCAGCACCCCCGAGCGCGCCGACCGCGGCTCGGCCGAGCAGAGCAGCGTGCACAAGACCCAGTCGACCTCCCTGGACGGCTGGATCAACGAGGCGCTGACCATCATGAAGCAGCACGGCATTCCGGGCAGCTACGAGGGCATCCACCGCAACATCATCCGGGAGTCCGGCGGCGACCCGAACGCCATCAACAACTGGGACATCAACGCCCAGAACGGCACCCCGTCCATCGGGCTGCTGCAGGTCATCAAGCCGACCTTCGACGCCTACCACGTCGCGGGCACGGCCTACGACCAGCGCGACCCGGTCGCCAACATCGTCGCGGCCTGCAACTACGCGGCTGACAGGTACGGTTCGATCGACAACGTCAACGGCCCGTACTGAGCCGAGACCCCTTTCGCGGCGGCCGCGCATCACCTTCGAGGTGATGCGCGGCCGCCGCGTTGCTTTCCATACGGAAAGGCTGCAACGGGGAACGGAAGAGCGGTTTCCGAGTTCCGTCACGGCGTATGAAAGGTCACTTCCGGATTCTCTTTCGAGGGGCCGTCCAACAGCGGGCGGTGCAGGCCGCGCAGCCTACTGTCGAAGAACGCCTTCACATACTGGGTCGTGATTTCACCCGAGCGCTTTCCCGACAGCGGCGCCGAGGGATCCGTGACACCCGCCTGGCCGCCCAGGATCGGCAGGTCGATGAAGGTGAAGTGCCCGGAGTCGGCGACCGTCAGCCACCGCTTCCAGCCGTCCAGGCGCTGCCAGGTCCTGGGCCATGTCCTGTCCTCGGCGCGGGGATTGTGGCCGTCCTCAGTGCCGAGCATGAGGATCGGCCGCCCGAGACCCGCCTGCGGTACGGGCGCGAAGAATGTGCCGTCCAGGTCGGCGGCGGCCCTGATACGGCGGTCGGTACCGGCCGCCACTGCCGCCGCGTTGCCGCCGAGCGAGTGGCCCGCCGCGCCGATCCGGCGGGTGTCGATCAACTCGGCGTAGTCACGGGAGTGTTCCGGCGCGGGGGTCGTCAGCGCGTCGACGGCGAAGGAGATGTCGGCCGCCCGGTTCCGTGCCGCACGCGCGAGCAGCTTCTTCTCCCCCTTGTCGTCGGGCGCCGCCTCCACGGTCTCGCACGCGACGCAGGTGAGGGTGCGCGCTGAGCCCTTGCCGGCACCGGCGGAACCCCGGGGCGTGAAGGTGGTGCCGAACGACTCGTAGGCGTGGTCCAGCAGTGCGACGACATAGCCGTGGGAGGTCAACTCCTCGGCGAGGGTGGTCAGTGTGGCGCGGTGCAGCGTGAAGCCCGGGGAGAGAACCACGAGCGGATGCCTGCCCGGCGCGGGACGGGCTCCGATGCGGGCGTGCGTACGGACGGAGGCGAGCAGGTCGGGCGGAAAGGACTTGTCCAGCTTCAGTCCCTTCAGCAGCAGCCCGGCCTCCTTGGCCGACATGTACGGCGCGGCACTTTGCCGAGGGCCGCCGCGCCGGGCGGGATAGAAGACCGACACCATCAGCCGACGGGCACCGGCGGACGGCACCCAGGGGTCGCGGCGGTCCTTGTCCACCAGGTGCAGGGTGTCGCGTCCGACCGCCCACTTCCCGGTGGGGCGAGGGAGGGAGAGGTGCTTGCCGCGCTTCACGGCCGCCGCTTCGGAGGACCCGGAAGCAGTGGAATCGGAGGCCCCTGAAGGCGCGGAAGCAGTGGAAGTGGTGGAGGCGCTGGAAGCGGCGGAGCGCGCGTCGGCAGCAGTCGAACCCCCGCCGGGGGCGCAGGCGGCGGTCGCCGGGGCGAGCAGAGCGGCGGTGAGCACGGCGGCAGCCGCGCGGTGTGTACGGATCATGGCCGGGAGCGTAGGAACCGGCACACCTCGCCCGTCAGCTACGAAAGGCAACCGAACCCCTGACTTTCGCCAGGGTGGACGGCGCTCGCGGCTCAGGGCGCGGTGCCCTCCTGACAGCCACGCCGGATCACGGCGGCGCCGCCCCCTGCGGGGCGGGCCCCGGTCAGACCTCCAGGTTCGCCTCGATTCGCCGCAGTTGGTGCCGGGCCATGGCGAGGTTCGCCTTCGCCGAGTCCAACGCGATGTAGAGGAACAGGCCGTTGCCGCTCTTCGCCCGCAGCAGGCGGATCAGGTGGTACTGCCTGCCCAGGGTGATCAGGATGTCCTCGATCTCGTCCTTGAGGCCAAGGAGCTCCATGGTGCGCAGCTTGGCCCGTACGACGTCCGTGTTGCCCGCGGCGGCGACCTCCAGGTCGAAGTCCTTGCCGCCGCCGAGCGTTCCCAGCGCCATACCGCTGGTGTAGTCGACCAGGGCGACCCCGATCGTGCCGTCGATGGTGCTCATCGCCTCTTTGAGGGACGCGTCGGTGTTCGACATGGTGGTGTGCTGTCCTTTCGTCGGTTCGGTGATCAATCCGTGGTCTGTCGTTCCGTGCCGTCCGGCCCTGGCGAGCCGCGGCGGCGCCGTTCGAGCGGCAGACGGCGGCGGTCCGGTGGCGGTCCGCTCCGGGAGAGCGCGACATCGACGGGGGGTTGGGGGGCCGCCGAACGCCGGGCCTCGGCCACGAGTTCACCGATGTGCCGCGCCGTACGGCGCCCCTCCAGGTGCAGCCGGCCGACGTTGATGCGGTCGTCCGCGAGCAGGGTGAGCACCGCGGCCGGACCGGCGGCGTAGGTGGCGACGTACCCGAGCTCTCCGTGTATCAGCAGCTCACGGAAGGCACCGCGCCCTGTCGCCTCGTTCATCCGGAACGCCAGTCCGAGCGCGGCGGCGGTCAGTGCGGCCAGCGGCTCGGCTTCCGGCGGCCGGTCTGCCTGCGCCCTTGCCAGGTCCTCGGCCAGTACGAAACCGTCCACGGTCGCCGCCAGGGCCCCGCCGACCTGCGGCACCCTGACCCGTAACCCGCGCAGTTCCTCCAGCACGGCCGCCTCCGCCGCCATGAGCACTCTCCTCTCGGCACGCTGACGGAATCCCCTGATCACAGCGCCTCCAGCGCGTCCCTGAGCCGACGCAGCAGTTCGACGTCCGGAGCGTCGAAGACGGCACCGGGCGCCTCCGACGGGCGGGCGCCGGTGGGGGTGGGGGTGGGGGTGGGGGTCGCTGCGGTTTCCGCGGTGCCCGCGGTGTGCGGGGTGTACGGGTTTCGCGCAGCGGCAGGCTCCGCCGGGGTGACCAGTCCGGCCGCCGCCAGCCGGCGCAGCTCCACCAGGATGTGGAAGGCGGGACGGGCCAGCGCGCGGGCGATGTCGGTTGCGGTTCTGACCCCGTCGGCCAGCCGCAGCACCGGTAACCGGCGATCCGGTACGGCCGACAGCGGGAGCCCGACGTCCTGCGGGGCGGCGGGGGCAGCAGGGGAAGCCGGAACGGCCGGTGCGGCTCGGGCGGTCGGCACGGGGGGCAGCACATCGAGGCGTCCGTCGGGCCAGATCCGGTCCAGGAGCGCCAGCCGTCGCGCGGTCTCCCGTTCCACGACCACCGGGGGCACGCCACCGTGCGCCCCGAGCCGGTCCCGCACCCCGCGCCGGAAGCGACCAGGCCCGCCGCCGGATGCGAGCACGAAGAACGCAGCGTCGTACAGAGCGGTGCGCCGACACAGGTCCAGCACTCCCTCGGGCACCTGGCCGCAGGTCAGCAGCTGCCGCGCCACTCCCCCGTCCCGTTCAGCGCGGGTGAGCGCAGCGTCCCACCACGCCGGGGACAGTGCGCCCTCGCGGGTCAGCAACAGCTCCAGCCCGGTCGCCGCCGCGCTCTCGGCGTGCACGATCTCGCCGTCGACGAGGAAAAGCGTGCCCCCGGCCCGGGTGAACGCTCCGGTGGCGCGCTCCTCCGCGAGGCGGTGCAGCAGAGCGGGGGCGTGGATCACGGGCGCGGCGGTTTTCATCACAGGACCATCCGCTGCGCTATCTCCGCCAGCCGCATCCGCGCCAGTGCGAGGTTGCCCTCGTCCCGGGCGAGCCATAAGTGGAGGAAGAGGGTGCCGTCGAGGGCGCCGGGGACGAACCGCAGCAGGTGGTAGCTGTCCTTGTTCGTCGTGATGATGTCCTCGACGACCGGTGCCGGGCCTGTCGTCTGCGCAGGCGCATTGGCCGGGGCAACTCCTGGGGACGGTACGCGGTCGCCGTCCGCTGTGGGAGCCCCGGTCGTCGGTGGGGCGGGGACGCCGTCCGGCTCCCCGACAGTGGAGAGAGGGCCCAGCGAGCGGTACTCGGCGACCATTCTGGCCAGCTCCGCTGTCTCGCAGGCGGCCGCCTCGTAGTCACCGCCCGGTGCGTCTCCGGCGACGCCGAGCGCCAGTCCGCTGACCCAGTCGATCACGGCGGCACTGCGCGCGCCGGGCAATCGCATCGTCTCCAGGAGGCATTCGTCGATTCCGGGCACGCTGCACTCCCCTCCCCTGCGCGGCACACCACATGACCCATCGAACATGACCCACCGACACCAGTGGCCACCCCCCAGCCACGGACAGTGAGGCTCACACTACGCATGTACCCGGTGGTGCGGCGCGGGTTCCGGCATTTTCCGGGGGAACATGCCGGAGCCGCCGGGAAATTGACCGAATGAACTCGTCAACTGACCATTTCTGCCAGGGAAGTGATCGACCCTGGAGAGGTTTCGTCTCAGCCGCCCCCACGACATCACGGCGCAACTGCGGTGATAGGACAAGAACGCGTCACCCCCCGACGAAGGGCCACCCCTCATGCACTTCCGGAACGTCGACATCCCCACCCCGGACGGCACCGCCGACGCCTTCGCCGCCTGCCCGGACGAGGACGGCAGCTACCCTCCCGCGCTCTTCTACATGGACATCATCGGGCTTCGGCCGGTGATCCGGGACATGGTCACCGAACTGGCCTCGCACGGCTACTACGTGCTGGCTCCCAACGTCTTCTACCGGCACGGCCGCGCGCCCGTCGTCGAGGTGCCCGATCTGAGCAGGAGCGAGGACCGGGAAGCGTTCATGGGCCGGGTCCTGCCCCTGCTCGGCTCCCACACGAGCGAGAACGCCGTCCGGGACGCCGGGGCCTACCTCGACTTCCTCACCCGGCAGCCGCAGGCACGGGACGGGAAGGCCGGGGTGACCGGCTACTGCATGGGCGGCGTGCTGGCGATGCGTACGGCGGCCGCGTACCCGGAGCGGGTCGGCGCCATGGCCGGCTTCCACACGGGCCATGTCGTCACCGACGAGCCGGACAGCCCGCACCGCATCGCCGGGCAGATCACCGCCCGGATGCACTTCGGGCACGCCGAGAACGACGGCTCCATGACGCCCGAGAACGTGGCCACGCTGAACGAGGTGCTGGACGAGGCCGGCGCCGACTACACCTCGGAGGTCTATCCGGGCACGGTCCACGGCTTCACGATGGCCGACACGGCCGCCTTCGACCCGGCAGCACTGGAGCGGCACTGGGAGCGGCTGCTGCCGCTCTTCTCCGAGACGCTCCAGACGCACTGACGGGCCGCACAGCCGCCGCGCCCGCGCAACCGGTGCTGCGACTTCCGGCTCAGGCGGGCGCCGGCTGCCGGGGCGCGAAGGACCTGGCATACCCGAGGGTGACCAGCACCAGCGCCATCGGCACCAGCATGGCGGCGCGGTAGTTCCAGGCGTCGCCGAGCGCGCCCACCAGAGGCGATCCGACGAGGAAGCCGACGTAGTTGAAGATGTTGAGCCGTGCGACGGCGGCGTCCGAGGCGCCCGGGAACAGCCGTCCCGCCGCCGCGAAAGTCTGCGGTACGAGCACGCACAGGCCGAGCCCGAGCAGGGTGAAGCCCAGCATGCCCGTCCACGCCCCGGGGGCCGCCGCCACCGTGCCGAACCCGAGCGCCGCCAGCAGCGCGCCGCCCCGCACCACGGCAACGGCTCCGAACCGCCTGACCCCCAGATCCCCCAGCGAGCGCCCGATCAGGGTGGTCGCCATGTAGACGTTGTACGGCACGGTGGCCAGCTGCTCCGAACTGCCCAGTACATCCTGGAGATACTTCGCGCTCCAGTTGGAGACGGTGGAGTCCCCGATGTACGCGAAGGTCATCACCAGGCACAGCGGCAGCAGCACCCGGAACGCGGGAGCTGCCTCCCGCGCGCCCGGACCCGCGTCTGCCGCACCCGCCGCCTGCGCCGTCCCCTTGCCCGCGTCCGCAGGCCCGGGCGCCGCGGCGTCCACGTACCAGCGGCTGCCCAGCAGCGCGGCAGGCAACAGCACGGCGGCCACCGGCAGATAGGAGGTCAGGAGCGCCAGCTCCAAGTGCGCGCCGAGCCAGGCGACCGAAGCGCCGAGAATCCCGCCCAGGCTGTACGCGGCGTGGAAGCCCAGCATGATGCTGCGCCCGTAGCTGTGCTGGAGGCTCACCCCGAGCATGTTCATGGAGGCGTCCAGCGCGCCCACGGCGAGCCCGAAGGCACCGAGTGCGACGGCGAGCTGGGCGACTCCCTCACCCGCGGCCACCCCCAACAGCGACAGCAGCACCACGGGCTGCGACCACCGGAGCACCAGGCTCGGCCGTACGCGTTTGACCAGGTGCTCCGCGCCCACGCTGCCGACTCCGGCGAGCACCGGGACCGCCGCCAGAAAGGCGGGCAACAGGGCGTTCGATACTCCGTACCGGTCCTGCACGGCGGGGATGCGCGTCACCAGCAGCGCGAAGGCCACGCCCTGCGCAAGGAAGCTGAAGGCGAGAGCGGCCCGGCCGTGGCGCATCCGTGCGTCCGTCATGGCCGGACAGCGTATGTGTACCCGCTACCCACCGGTAGACGGATCGCTGTGCGAATTCCGGCCTGCCCGGATGCCCCGGAATGCGCACCCGGCGCACGCGGCCCAGGCTGGAGGGAGGGCAACCGAACGGGCGGACCGACCGCGACGCGCACGACGAGACGGGACCAGGGCGATGGCACGGCTGCTGATCGACGGGGACGACCTGGTCGTCCGACCGTCATGGTGGGAGAAGCTGGCCACCGGGCACGGTCAGATCCGGGTGCCGCTGTCCGCCGTCTCCCGGGTCGGCGAGGCCACCGCCTGGTGGCGGCCGCTGCGGGGCACGCCGAAGCGGACCAGCTACCTTCCCGGGCTCTCGCACCTCGGCGTATGGCAGCACGGGGACGGGCAGGACTTCATCGCGGTCCACCCCTGGAAGCCGGTCGTGGTCGTCGAGACGCGCGGGCAGACACCCTTCGCCCGTATCGCGCTGTCGGTATCGGACGCTCACGCGGCGGCGGACCTCGTCCCCGGCGGGGACAGCCGACGCCCCTGGGGCGATACGCCCGTACGCGCGGACTGACAGGCGGGGCCGACAGGAAGACGGGGAGACAAGCCGAGGACAGGGAGACGAGCGGTGCCCATGCCCGGCGACGCGGACGACGACAAGCACCCGCCGCAACAGCGAGCGCCGCAGCAGCGCGGGCACCGCACGGTGCCGCACACGGCCGACGCGCGTATCGAGGCGTGGGGCACCAGCCGGGAAGAGTGCCTGGCCGAGGCGGTGCTGGGCATGGTCGAGTGCTTCGCGGACCTCTCCGGCGCTGAGCCCGGACCCGTGCGCCAGGTGCGGGTGACCGGACGCCGCGACGAGGACCTGCTGGCCGCGCTTCTGGAGGAGGTCGTCTTCCGGCTGGAAGTGCACGGCGAGGTCCCCGTACGGGTCGAGGCGGCGAGCCCTGAGAGCGCGGCGGCAAGCAGTGCGACGGCAAGCACCGACGAAGTCCTCGACGTGCGCATGGCGGTGACGGATCTGGGATCGGTACCGGTCACAGGTGCGCCGCCGAAGGGCGTCTCCTGGAACGAGCTGTCCGTCGCGCAGGTCTCGGAGGGATGGTCGTGTGCCGTGACGGTGGACGTCTGAGTCCCCGTCGACGAAACTCCGAGCCCCTTCCCAGGACGTCCGGGTTCCGGCGACGTCGGCCGGTCAGCCCTTGACCACGCCGAGCGGGACCAGCCTGGCCACCTTGCGGCACAACCCGGCACCTTCGCTCGCCTCCACCACCTCCGCGACGTCCTTGTACGCCTCCGGGGTCTCCTCGGCGAGGCTGCGCGGGGAGAGCGGGCGGACCGCTATACCGTCCGCCTCCAGCCGTGCCCGCAGTTGCTTGCCGCCGATCGTCCGTGCGGCCTGATGCCGGCTCAGCGAACGGCCCGCGCCATGGCAGGTGGAGTGGAAGGCGTCGCCCTCGGTGACGCCGGTCAGCACATAGGAAGCCGTCCCCATCGTGCCCGGGATGAGGACTGGTTGGCCGACGTCGCACAGATCCTCGGGCAGCTCCGGGTGGCCGGGCGGAAAGGCCCGGGTGGCGCCCTTTCGGTGCACGCACAGCCGCCGCCGCTCCCCGGCCACGGCATGCGTCTCGATCTTGGCGAGGTTGTGGGAGACGTCGTAGACGAGCCCGAGCCGGACACCGGCCGCGCGCTGGAAGACCCGGCGAGTGGCCTGCGCGAGCAACTGCCGGTTCGCCCGGCCGTAGTTGGCCGCGGCCGCCATCGCGCCCAGATAGTCGCGCCCCTCCGGCGAGTCGGCCGGGGTACAGGCCAGTTGTCGGTCGGGGACCTGGATGCCGTACCGGGCCATGACGCTGTCCATGGCCCGCACATGGTCGGTGCAGATCTGATGGCCGAGCCCGCGCGACCCGCAGTGGATCATGACGCACACCTGGTCCCGGGCCAGCCCGAACGCGGAGGCGACCGACTCGTCGTAGACCTCGGCGACCCGCTGCACCTCCAGGAAGTGATTGGCGCTGCCCAGGCTGCCGACCTGCACCAGGCCGCGCTCCCGCGCCCGCTCGCTCACCTGCCGCACATCGGCGTCGGCCACCGCGCCGCCGTCCTCACAGCGCCGCAGGTCCCGCTCCTCGCCGTGGCCCTGCTCGACGGCGTAGCGCGAGCCGCCCTCCAGGACCGCCTCCAGTTCCCGCCGGCCACTGGGCTCCCAGACTCCGCCGGGCCCCGCACCGCGCGGGATCGCCCGGCCCAGCCCGTCCATCACCGTCTGGAGCGCCGGCTCCAGCGTCGGCCGGTCGCAGTCGGCGGCGAGCAGCCGCACCCCGCACGAGATGTCGAAGCCCACCCCACCGGGCGAGATCACCCCGCCGTCCTCGACGTCGGTGGCGGCCACGCCCCCGATGGGGAAGCCGTAACCCCAGTGGATGTCGGGCATGGCGTACGAGGCACCCACGATGCCCGGCAGCGTCGCCACATTGCCGACCTGCTCCAGCGACTTCTCGGCGTCGCGCAGCAGTTCCGGGGACGCGAACACCACACCGGGAGCCCGCATCCCGTCCCGCTGCTCCAGACGGAACCGGTAGGGGCCCTCCTGTACGTACGTCATGCCATCCACGCGTTCCATACGGGACTCCCTCGCAGCCTCGACAGCCCCACGGAGTTACCAGGCCACGGCGGAACATGCGGTTTCCCGCGGTTTCGCGCTCCGGTCCCCCGGTGACCCGTCGAGGAGAGATCGATACCGCCGCGCGCCGCGACCGACGCGACGGCGTGCGGCAGATACACAGAGCGTGTTCACTCCTCACAACGCTGCGAGTCCGCCATGGCAGCCCCGTCCGACATCCAGGAGCGCGAAACCCTGCCGCCGACCGGCCGGGAACCCGAGCCTCCCACTCCGGGCCCCGGCCCTGGGCCACCTGGGCCAGGGCCCGGGCCCACTCCGGGCCCGGAACCCCCTTCGGAGCCCGATCCGGTGCCGCCCCAGCCCCCGCGGCCCGAGCCGGATCCGGTACCGCCCAATCCGCAGCCCCCCACTCCGGGGCCCGCGCCGGGCCCGGCGCCCGACCCGGTCCCCGCCCCGGTGCCCACTCCCCGGGAGCAGTGAGCCTGAGAGCACGGTGAAGGCGTGACGGTGCGTGCCCAGTCTCTGGCGGTACGCACCGCTCACGCATGGCATGAGGGCGCGTGATGTGAGGCCGCCCATAGGGTCCAGATCACTTACGTGGCGGCTTCGTAGGTCCGGTTTGTGCATGTGCGGGAGAGGGTGGGGAGTGGTCGGCGCCGCTGCGTGAGCGGTACGAAAAGGGGTCGTAGGTCACATGGTTGTCGGGTGGGGGAGCCGGTTCCCAGGGTGGGTGCCAGGTCGCGATGAGACCGGGATGCACGCCCCCGAAGGGCGCCCCTGGGACGGACGCGGCCGGAACGTCCCCCCACTGGAAGGCTCTCCGCTCGCATGCGTACTGCTCTGCGTTCCCTCAAGCCCACCCGCCGCCTGGCCGCTGCCGCTGTGACCGCCGTGGGCACCGCCGGTATCGCCACCACCGCCCTGGCCGGCACCGCCCACGCCGCCGGCACCGGCAAGCACGAGGCCAAGCCCGCGATCGCCAGTGCCGCCTCCACCGCCCAGCACCTGACCGCCCAGGCCGCCCACGCCAAGGCCGAGCAGGCCCACGCCAAGGCCGACAGCAAGCAGGCCGGCGGTGAGGAGTACCCGGACAACCTGGACGGGTGGATCCGTGAGGCCCGCGCGATCATGAAGAAGCACGGGATCCCCGGCTCCTACGACGGCATCAAGCGCAACATCATCCGCGAGTCGGCCGGTGACCCGGGCGCGGTCAACGACTGGGACATCAACGCCCAGAAGGGCACCCCCTCCAAGGGCCTCCTCCAGGTGATCCAGCCCACCTTCGACCGCTACCACGTCGAAGGAACCCCCGACAAGCTCACCGACCCCGTCGCCAACATCGTCGCCGCCTGCAACTACGCAGCCGACCGCTACGGCTCCATGGACAACGTCAACTCCGCCTACTGAGCCGGCACCCAAGGCCACACAGCCGAAACAGCACAGCACAGCACGCACCAGCACCCCGCATGCGAAAAGGAGCGGGTGGGAGGAACACCTCCCACCCGCTCCTTCGCGTACGCGCCCGGGCCCCACCGGAACTCCGCGCGCCCCGGCGGCTCTCAGTAGTCGCGGACGGTGAAGTCGTCCACGACCGAGTAGTAGTCGTCGTCCACGGTTGTCGTCATCGGGGAGTCCTCGTGGCCGTCGTTTCCTTCGGTGTCCCCCGCGGAGCTGTGAGCCCGCGCGATCTGCAAGTCCGCCAGCGCCTGGTTGGCGGTGACCCAGGGCCGCAGCTCGCGCTCGTAGGCGGCGAAGGCGGCGCGGTGGTCACCGTCGGCTGCCTTGAGCTCTCCGGCCAGTACGTAGGCGCCGACCATGGCCATGCTGGTGCCCTGGCCCGAGGCGGGAGAGCCGCAGTATCCCGCGTCGCCGAGCAGCACCACCCGGCCCGTCGACCAGGTGTCCATGTGGATCTGCGCCCCGCCGTCGAAGTGGAAGTCGGGCGCCGACCACATGTACCCCAGGAGGCGGGGCAGTTCCCAGCCTGCGCTTCCGTACCATTCGGCGATCAGCCGCTTCTGTGCCTCCGGGTCGCGCAGCGCCGGGTCGCGGTGGTCCAGCCCGTTCAGACCGACGTAGACCCGAAGTTCGGAGTTCTTGCGTACGCTCATCACCAGGCAGCCCCACGCCTGCTCGTCCCGGGTGCGGTAGGCGACCTGCCAGCGGTCGAGGTCGAGGATGTTGGGGGCCGTCCACACGCCGAGGTGCCCGATCAGGGGCCGCAGGCAGTCCTCTTCCGGCCCGAAGGCCAGGGCTCGGGTCTGCGAGTGGACGCCGTCGGCAGCGACGACGATGTCGAACGCGCGCTCCTGTCCGCTCGCGAAGCGCACCCGGATCTCGTCCTGGCCGTCGTCGAGCTGGGCTATCGAGTCGTCGAAGACGTACTCGACGCCGGAGCCTGAGGCGGCCACCAGGATGCGGGCCAGGTCGTCGCGGAGGATCTCGATGTCGTCGCGGTCGAGGCGACCGCCGCTCGCGGTGTACTCGGTGCTGCGGAAGGTTTCGTTGCCGTCCTCGTCCAGTACGGACATGCCGCGCAGGTCGGTCGCGTGCGTACGGAGCTCGTCCAGAACGCCCATGCGCCGGGCGACCTCGACCGCCGGGCCGCGTACGTCGATGGCCTGGCCGCCGGGCCGCAGGGCCGGGGCCCGCTCCACGACCGTGACGCGGAAGCCGTACCGGTTGAGCCAGTAGGCGAGGGCGGGTCCTGCCACACTCGCACCGGAGATCAGGACTCGGCGGCTGGCGGATGCGGCGGAGGCGGATGCGGGTGCGCTCTGGGGCGTCGTGCGGGTCGGGCCGACGTCGGGTGCCATGGTGTTCCCCTTCGGTCTCTGGCCCGGGGCTTCTCCCCCGGGCCGACGACCCGAGCCTCCGGCCACCGGTCGACAGAACACCGACATCCGGCCGACAGGTACCGACAGTTCGCTCACACCTCACCCACACGCCGTCCACAGGCCGTCGCCCTCCCCGGTGCGAGGGCCCGTATCCGGGCGGCGAGTCGCGTCAGCCGCCCGGATACGGGTCCCACCCGGCGAGGCGTTCCTCCCACTCCCCGCAGTCCTGGGGGTCGCCGCGCCAGAGACCGAGCAGCCGGTCTCCGGTGGCGACGTCACGCACCCAGACGGTGGCGTCGGGCACCCAGCCCGCGAGCATGGTGTAGCCGTCATGGACGGGCTGGGCGAGGCCGCAGGACGACAGGTAGCCGCCGACGGTGACATGCACCCCGTCGTAGTGCTCGGCCAGTGCTTCCCAGTCCGGCAGATACCAGGGCCCGTCCACATCGCCCCAGTCGCGCCACTCGCCGTCGTGTGTCCCCGACACGTCGCGAGGGAAGCGGGTCACCAGCTCGCGCCAGTCGCGGGGGCCACGGATCTCGGCGACGCGGGCGTGTTCGCCGATCCGGAGGCTGCCGACGGTGGCGGTCGATTCCTCGAAGGGGGTGAACGTGTCGATGAAGTGGCCGAGTTCGAGCGCGGGCAGCCCGCCCCGGGCCCCGGTCGTCCAGGTGTTCTCGGCGAAGTCCGGGGCCGACCACCATGTGGCGCCGAGGTTGCGCTCACCGGGGCGTGGGCGGCCGCGCCGCCCCTTTTTGTGGGCTACTCGCTCCCGTGCCATGTCGCGCCGCATCGCCTTCTCGACACCGGCGAGCCCGCTACCCTCCCGCCTGGCCGGTTCGCCCCAGACGAGCTGCCGCTGGTCCGTGCGGTCGACCGGGTCCCACCACCAACCGGCTCCAGGGGATGCGGCCAGCGCTTCGGCGACGGGCCGCAGTTCCTCGGCGGCGAGCCCGGTGAGGCCCCATCGTGCGGTGTCGCCGCCGCCGAAGCCGAACAGGTTCGAGACCTCGGAGAGCCGCTCCATCAGCTCGGCCTCGGTCATTTCTCCGAGACCGCTCCACTCCCGCCGGGCGACGGTCTCGCGCAGCACGGCGCGCGCCTCAGCGGCGGGCACGTCACGCCACTCCCGGTGCTTGCGGCGGTGGACGGTGCGGGTCCGGGGCGTGGAGCCCGGGCCGTCGTCCTCGACCACGAACGCCGCCGTCCCCGGGACGTCGCCCAGACCGAGCGCGGCGAACAGGGTGTCCTCCAGCCAGTCGTCCACGAAGGCGCTCAGGAAGTCGCGGCCCAGCGGGGCGCCCAGCAACAGGTCGGCACGCCGGGCGAGGTCGGGTCCGGTCGGTTCCGGGTTCGTCTCGTCCACTGCTCCACGGTAGGGAGCGCGCGGAGCACCCCGCGAACGGATTTTCCCCGTGCACTCGCCCCCTTTCGACTACCCTGCGCATGTGACCAGTCACAAGGATGCGGGAACCGGCGGCACGGCGGATGCGGCCCCCTCACGGGTGCGGGACGCCTACGGTCCCGAGGATCTCAGCTCGGTCCCGGCCTTCTCCGGGGGCTTCATCAACTTCGGCCACTGGGAGGGGATTCCCCTCGACCGTCCGCTGACCGCCGACGACCGGGTGCGCAGTGAGCGCAACCTCTACCGCAGGGTGCTGCGGACGCTCCCGGCGCGGGGGCGCGCCGTGGAGGTGGGGTGCGGTCTGGGGCTGGGCGGCGCCCTGGCGCTGGAGGAGTTCGGCTTCCGGTCCGTGACGGGGCTGGACATCCATCCGGAGCAGCTGGCGCGCGCCCGTCGCGTCAACGCCCGGCTGCTGGCCCGGGCGCCGGGGCGGCTGCGCTTCGTTCAGGGTGCGGCGGAGCGGCTGCCGTTCCCCGACGGCGAGTTCGACGCCCTGTACTCGGTGGAGGCCGCGCAGCACTTCCCCGACCTCACGGGGTTCGCGCGGGAGAGCGCCCGGGTGCTGCGGCCCGGCGGCGGCCTCGCGGTCACCAGCTTCTTCCTGCCCGACGGTGCGGACGGTGCGGACGCGTCCCTGGCCGCGCGCCTGGACAGCTTCGCCGAGGGCCTCGACGTCGCCCATCAGCTGGGGACCCTGCTGACGGCGCTCGGCGAGGCCGGCCTGGCCGATGTCCGCGGGGAGTCCATCGGCGCGCACGTGTGGCCCGGCTTCGACCGCTACCTCGCCGCGGTCGAGCTGCCGGTGACCTGGCCGCGCAACTTCCTGACCAGCTACCGCGAGGGCCTGCTGGACTACTACGTCGTCACCGCGCGCCGCCCCGCCGACGGCGCCTGATCGCACGTGCGGCGCATACCGCCCGCGGAGCCCGTCGTGCGCCGGGCGGACCGCGGGGGACAATCGTGCGGTGATCGAGGACGACCCGTATCTGTGGCTGGAAGAGATCGAGGGCGACGCCGCGCTCGGCTGGGTGCGTGAGCGGAACGCCGAGACGGTGGCGGAGCTGACCGCCGATCCCGGGTTCGAGGGGCTGCGCGAGGAGATCAGGGAGGTGCTGAGCGATCCCGCCCGCATTCCGTACGTCGTACGGCGCGGCCCGCATCTGTACAACTTCTGGCGCGACGCCTCGCACCTGCGGGGCGTGTGGCGGCGTACCACGCTCGACCAGTACCGGGGGCCGAGCCCGCGCTGGGAGACGGTGCTCGACGTGGACGAGTTGGCGGCCGCCGAGGGCGTGCCGTGGGTGTGGGCGGGCGCCTCGGTGCTGCGGCCCGGCCTGCGGCGGGCGCTGGTGGAGCTGTCCCGGGACGGCGCGGACGCCACCGAAGTGCGGGAGTACGACGTGGAGGGGCGCCGCTTCGTCGGGGAGGACGAGGGCGGCTTCCGGCTGCCCGCGGCCAAGACCTCGGTGAGCTGGATCGACGAGGCCCACGTCCTCGTCGGCACCGACACCGGGCCCGGGTCGCTGACCACCTCCGGCTACCCCCGCACGGTGCGGCGCTGGCGGCGCGGTACCCCGCTCGACGAGGCGCCTGTCGTCTTCGAGGGGCGGGAGGAGGACGTGTCCGTCCACGCCTGGCACGACCCCACCCCGGGCCATGAGCGGCAACTGGCCGTCCGCAACCGGGACTTCTGGCACAGCGAGTACTTCCTCCTGGTGCCGGACGCCGCGCCGGTGCGGATCGAGGTGCCCGACGACGCCTTGGCCGAGGTCCATCGGGAGTGGCTGCTGGTCCAGTTGCGCTCGCCCTGGCTCGGCCGGCCCGCGGGTGCACTGCTGGCCTTCTCCTTCGACGCCTTTCTGCGCGGCGGGCGGGAGCACGATGTGCTGTTCACCCCCGACGAGCGCACGGTCCTCGACGGGTTCGCCACCACCCGTCGCCATATCGTCCTGGAGACCCTCACCGATGTCTCCTCCCGCCTCCATCTGCTCAGCCCGAACGAGGGCGGCGGCTGGTCGCGCAGCGCGCTCGGCGAGGTGCCGCCGCTGTCCACGGCGGGTGTGACGGCGACCGCGGCCACCGAGGAGGACGAGAACGCGGAGGAGTTCCTCTTCAGCGTCAGCGGGTATCTCCAGCCCGCCACCCTGTGCAGGGCGGTGGCCGGTGCGCCGGGTACGGAGACACTGAAGCGGGCGCCGTCCGGCTTCGCCACCGAGGGGCTGCGGGTGCGGCAGCACTTCGCGGTCTCGGCCGACGGGACCCGGGTGCCGTACTTCGTCGTCGGACCGCAGCAGCAGGAGGGCCCGGTACCGACGCTGCTGTACGGCTACGGCGGGTTCGAGGTGTCCTTGACCCCGTCCTACTCGGCCGTGACCGGCCGGACGTGGCTGCGGCGCGGCGGCGCCCATGTGGTGGCGAACATCCGGGGCGGCGGCGAGTACGGTCCCGCCTGGCACCGGGCGGCGCTCGGCGCCGAGCGGAAGCGGGCATTCGAGGACTTCGCGGCGGTGGCGCGGGACCTGGTCGCGCGGGGCATCACCGCACCGCGGCGGCTCGGCATCGCCGGGGGCAGCAACGGCGGCCTGCTGACGGGCGTCATGCTCACCCGCCATCCCGAGCTGTTCGGCGCGGTCGTCGCCGAGGTGCCGCTGCTGGACATGGTCCGCTTCCACCGGCTCCTGGCGGGCAGTTCCTGGGTCGCCGAGTACGGCGACCCGGAGAATCCCAAGGACCGCTCGCACCTGCTGGACTGGTCGCCGTACCACAATCTGGACGCCGACCGCGGCTGTCCACCGCTGCTGTTGACGACCTCGACCCGGGACGACCGGGTGCACCCCGGCCACGCCCGGAAGATGGCCGCCCGGATGCGTGAGCTGGGGCTGCCCGTGCACTACTTCGAGAACACCGGCGGTGGCCACGCCGGGGCGGCCGACCACGAGCAGGCGGCGTATGTCGAGGCCCTGGTCCACACCTTCCTGTGGCGGACGCTGAGCGACGAGGGCCGGGTGCCGGACTGGCCGGGCACGGCCGGGAGTTGACATTCACTTTGGTCTAGTCCAAATATGGTGAGGCACGAGTCACCGGAGAGGCACGTGGGGCACGCGTTCCGTTCGTGAGGCCGGAGCGCGGGCCTGCGGCGCTGCGCCTCCGGAGCCTCGCCACAGGAACCGGCCCCGCCGGTCCCGCGCCGCAACCCGGACGCGAGCAGCACCCTGCCACGAGCGCGACCTGACACGCGCCCCCGACCTTCGCCGGCACAGCTTCCGCCGGTGCAGCACCCGAACGTCCACCGTCGGCCCAGCACCGGCCCGTCCACTGTTCGCACCGCCTGCCGCTCCCCGGCCCGGGGGCGGCAGTGAGCACTTGGAGCCCCATATGGCGACGTCTGACCGCTATCTCCATCGAGCCGCATCGAACATCCCCTACTTCAGCGAGGACGGCGAGACGTATCTCGCCCACACGCCGCTGCGTGAACTGAGCAAGACGCGCCCGCTCCGCGTGCTGTCCGAGGAGGACTTCGCCTTCTGGCAGACCTACGGCTACATCGTCGTCAGGGAGGCGATATCCGCCGGTGCCGCCCGGCGGCTGCTGGACTTCGCCTGGGACTTCCAGGGCCTCTCGCCCGACCACCCGGACACCTGGTACGAGGAGCGCGATTTCCGCTCCGACCTCGAACGCGAGCTGCACATCTACGGGTTCGTCGAGGCGTACCACCACCAGCTCATCTGGGACAGCCGCCAGACGCGGCGGGTCTACGACGCCTTCGTGGACGTGTGGGACTGCGAGGAGCTGTGGGTCACCCTGGACCGGCTCAACCTCAACCCGCCCAACATCCGCAACCGCGACCGTGCGCTGATCGAGCACCGCGAGCGCGGCTTCGACATCGAGCTGCACTGGGACGTCGACACCTCACTCGGCGTACCGCCCCAGCGCGTCCAGGGCATCATCGCGCTCAACGACACGGAACCGGACCTGGGCGGCTTCCAGTGCTGCCCCGAGCTGTTCCGCCGGTTCGACCGCTGGAAGGCGCTCCAGCCGGACGACCGCGACCCGATCCGGCCGGCGGTCGACCAGGCCGAGATGCCCGTCGTACGCCCGGAGTTGCGGGCCGGGGACCTGCTCATCTGGAACGGCCTGCTGGCGCACGGCGTTGCGCCCAACACCTCGGAGAAGGGGGTGCGCTCGGTCCAGTACCTGTCGATGATGCCGGCCCTGGAGAGCCACCGGAGGCTGCGGCAGTCGCGGATCGACTCCTGGCGCAACCTGAGCACCCCTGACTGGAACCCGACGCTGGTCGGCGACTCCACCCGGCCCGAGTCGGAGCGCTACGGGCCCGCCGAACTCACCGAGTTGGGCGCGAGACTGCTGGGCCTGGCCTCCTGGCGCCCCCAGCCGGGAGAGGCGCGGGGGGACGAGGCGGCCGGGACGACTGGGGCGACCGGGACGACTGAGACAGCTGAGGCTACTGAGACGACCGAGACCACCGGGGAGGTGACATGCGCGGTATCTGCCTGACCCTCCCCACCAACCGGCCCTGCGCGGCGACGATCACAGCCGTCGGCGCGGAAGCCGGCTACGCCGCCGACCGCTTTGACAACGATGTCCATCTGCTGATCCTCGACTCCTGCGCGCCCTCCGTGTACGCCGAGCACGCCGAAGCCGTCCAGCGCCTGCCCCGCTCCCCCCGCCTCACCGTGCACCACCTCGACGAGGTGCGGCAGCGGGACTTCCTCACCCGAGTGGTCGACCGTGCCCGCAGCGCAAAGACGGAGCTGCTGCTCGACCTGCTGCTCCCGGACGGTGTCTCCTACGGCGCCTGCACCGACCGCGCCTTCCTGTACGCGGCAGCGCTGGGCTGCGAGTCGGTCCACCGCAGGGACTCCGACAGCCGGTACCAGACCGTGGACGGCCGCCCGGTCTTCCCCGTGCACCACGAACTGATGTCGCTCGGCAGACCCGCGGCGCAGGCCGCGCGAGGCGTCAGCGAGACCGCGCTGACCCAGGCGCAGTCGTCCAGACGGGTGGCGCTGGTGGGCAGCTCGTTCATCGGGGAGCTGTCCGTGGACATCGGCGGGATTCTGGCAGCGGATCCCGAGGTGTACCGCGACGTCGTGAGCCTCTGGGCGCCCGCCGGATGGTCCGCGGAGCAGAAGCGGGAGCTGGTGGCGGAGTCCTTCCGGGGTGCCGGTACGCAGCCGTTCGAACGGGACCACTCGCTGCTGACGCTGGTCGATCCGATGCGGGTGGACATGTGCAACGTCAGCTTCCACGGCGTACACGAACAGGTGCCGCTGCCGCCCGCGCGCGACACCATCGGCAGCGACTACTTCCTGCTCCACCTCGTGCGGAACGCCGGGCTGCCGGGCGTCCTGCACAACCGCAACATCGTCAACTACCACACCGCCGAACGCCGCACCGGCACCGGGTTCCTGGCGTATCAGCACCGCTTCGCCAAGTTTCTGCTGTCGATGCTCTATCTGCACCACGTGTACGACCGGATGGCCGAGGCCGGTGACTCGCTGCTGGACGAGCGCGGGCGGATACGCGCCGACACCGTCGCCGCGTTCGCCAGGGAGGCCACCCGGCTGGACACCGCGGAGAACCACCAGCGCCTCGACGCTCTCGAGACCGCCTACCGGCGCCTGGGCGGCCGCTACGCCGCTTTCGCCGACCGGCTGGCCCCGCGCCGGGAACGCCTGCTCGCCGAGGCGCGCAGCGACATCGATGACTTCGCGCTGCTCACCGAGGTGTGGAGCGAACTCGTCGCCGCGGCCCGGCACACGGCCCTGAGCCCTCCGTCGAGCCCCTCGCCTGGCGCTGCGTCCGGGTCCGGGCTGCCGGAGGTGAGCCGGTGATGGGCGCGGGCGCCCTCTCCCGGCCGTCCTCCGGCGTCGCGAGGACGGCAAGCGCGGTCGCCGGGACGGCACGCACGGTCGCGGGGACGGCACGCACGGCGGGTTCGCACCTCAGCGCTGCCCTGGCCGAGGCGCTCGCCGCGGCCACCACGGACCGGATCGTCTTCGACCTCGCGGGCATCGAGCAGCGCTACGAGGCACTACGCCGTGAACTGCCCGGAGTGCGGGTGCGGTTCGCGATGAAGGCGTGCCCGGTGGACGAGGTGATCACGGCCCTGGCACGCCGGGGAGCCGGGATCGACGCGGCCGGCCCGGGCGAGGCCCGCCAGGCGCTGCGGGCGGGCGTACCGGCACACCGGATGCACTACGGCAACACCGTCAAGTCCGACCGGGACATCGCCGCCACCCACCGGCTCGGCATCCGGGACTTCGCGACCGACAGCACCGAGGACGTGGCGGCCCTCGCCGCCCACGCTCCCGGGGCCCGCGTCTTCTGCCGCGTACTGACCAGCGGAGCCGGAGCCGTCTGGGGCCTCGGGGAGAAGTTCGGCTGCCCGCCGGCGGAGGCACCCTCGGTACTGGAACGGGCCAGGGAGTCGGGCCTGGTGCCCTCGGGCCTGTCCGTGCACGTCGGCTCGCAGCAGCTGACGCCCGAGGCCTGGCACAGCGCGCTGGAGAGCCTGGGCGAGGTGGCGCGCGCCCTGGTCCGGCGCGGGATCCGCCTGGACCACATCAACCTCGGAGGCGGTCTTCCCGCCCTCGGCTACCTCGACCGGCGCGGGAGACCCCACGAGCCACCGCTGGACAAGATCTTCGCGGTGATCAGGGAAGGAATGGCCGGCCTGCGCGACGTCCTGGGCGGTGCCCTGGAGTTCACCATCGAGCCGGGGCGCCATCTGATCGCCGACCACGGAGCGGTCCGTGCCCACGTCGCCCGCCTCACAGAGCGCCGGAGGGCCGACGGCGAGCGGCAGCACTGGCTGTATCTGAGCTGCGGCAGATTCAACGGCCTCTACGAGTTGGACGCGCTGCACTACCCGCTGGTCTTTCCGGGACACGCCGGGGATGCAAACGTCCCGGCCGTGCTCGCCGGCCCCACCTGCGACGGTGACGACGCCTGCTCCCCGGAGCACGCGCTCGTCCCCGTGCCCAGGGCGCTGGCGTCGGGCGACCCGGTGTGGGTGCTGTCCAGCGGTGCGTACGCGCTCAGCTATATGACCCGCGGCTTCAACGGTTTCGCACCGCTCCCGTACGCGTTCACCGAACCGGGCGGCCGCCATGGGTGAGCCCCTGAGGACGGATGAAGCCGTGCGGATACGCCGTATCGCCGACGCGGACTGGGACGCCATCGCTGCGCTGGAGCGCGACGCCTACGCCGGACTGGGCCTCTCGGAGGGGCCGACCACGCTGCGCTCCCGGGCAGCCGCGTCACCTGGCACATGCTTCACGCTGCACGTCGGCGCCCGGACGGCCGGCTATGCGCTGGCCCTGCCCTGCCCGGCCTTCCACTTCCCGGACCTGACGCGGACGCACTCCCCCGCCGCCACCCGGGCGGGCAATCTCCATCTCCACGACCTCGTCGTCGCCCCCGACCTGCGCCGCAGGGGGCTGGCGCAGCACCTCCTGCGCCACCTCGCCCGCACCGCCCGGGCACGCGGGCACCGGCGGATCTCCCTGGTCGCCGTCGGGGGCAGCGACAGGTTCTGGGCCGCGCGCGGGTTCGTTCCGTACCCCGGCGTCGTACCACCGGACAGCGGCTACGGCACCGGTGCGCTGTACATGTCCCGGCCGGTGTCGCCCTGCCTGAGCCGGCCGTCCGATCACGATCCGGGAGCCGAGCCACAGCGCGTCCCGTCCTCGCCGCACGAAGTGAGCTGATACCTGTGTTCCGGGTCCTCGAAGTCCGCGCCCAGCAGTCGTTCCTCCGCGGCCAGTCGGCCATCGCCGCGCTGTTCTGCTCCCTCGGATTCCAGTACGCCACCTGGGCCTCCCGCATTCCGGCGATCAAGAGCGAACTGGGCCTGACGGCGGCCGAGGTGGGGATGCTGCTGATGGCCGCGGGTGTGGGAGCCGCGGTGTCGTTCCCACTGGTGGCGCTGTTGATGCGGGCTCTGGGCTCGCTGCGGCTCGCCCTCCTCTCCCAGTTGGGGCTGACCCTGCTGCTGCCGGCCCTGGCGGCGGCGCCGAACTACCCCGTGGCCCTGGGGGTGATGTGCGCCGACGGGCTGCTCGTCGGCTGCCTGAACGTAGCCATGAACGCGCAAGGGGCGGCGCTGGAGGCGAAGTTCGAGCGCAACGCCATGGCCCGGCTGCACGCGGTCTTCAGCGGCGGCTCGCTGCTCGCCGCCCTGCTCGCGTCCGGCGTCAGCACCGTCACGCAGTCGGTCAGAGCCCACTTCGGCGTGGCCGTCGCGCTCCTGGTCCTGCTGGGCGCCTACGCACGGACCGGGCTGCTCGCGGACGACGGACCGGCCGGGGAGGAGACGGACGCGGAGGGAGCCGCTCAGGCAGGGAGTGGGAAGGGAGGCGGGCCAACGAAGGCGCGCGGCCGCCGGTGGCCCCTGCCGTCCCGGGTGACGCTGTGGATGTGCTTCGCCATGGTGTTCGGCACGATCGCCGAGGGCGCCATGAACGACTGGTCGACCCTGTACATGAGGGACATCGCGAAGGCGTCGGCACAGACAGCGCCCCTCGGTATCGCCGTGGTCTCCGGGATGATGGTCCTCGCCCGGCTCTTCGCCGACGGCTGGCGCGCCCGCTGGGGCGACGCGCGTGTCGTGCTGCTGGGGAGCGCGCTCGCGGGCGCCGGGCTCGCCGCCGCGCTGGTGAGCGGCGGCGTGGCGCCCGCCCTGGCCGGTTTCGCCTGTGTGGGACTGGGCATCGCCGCCGTGACACCCTGCGTGTACGCGGCCGCGGCCAGGCAGGGCTCGGACGCGCTGACGCTGGTCGCCGCCATGGGGACGACCGGACTGCTGGCCGGTCCGCCCCTCATCGGCTTCGTCGCCGGAGCCGGCAACCTGGCGTGGGGGATGGCGACCGTCGCCGCCTCGGCCCTGGCGGTCTCCCTGTGCAGCACGCGAATCCGATGGACCCCGCTGCAGGCGGCCTCCTCCGGCTCCGGCTGAACGGCCGCCGAGCGGGCCCGGCACAGGTCCCGTACTGTCCGGGCATGCGCAGTGAACGCCGGCTCCGTCGACTCGTCGTCGGCGATACCGCCTGGCTCTGGACCGTCCGCCACCGGCACCCCGACTGCCGCGAGGTGCTCAGCCTGCACCGCGCCGGCCCTCGCCGGACGTTGCGCATCGTCTTCCGCACCGTTCCGGACCGCCGTCTGTCCGCCGGCTACCCGCAGTCGGGGGTGGTCGTCGACGCTCGTGGCCGCTCGCTCAATCTGAACGAGCCCGGGACCGTCCTACGGCTGCTGGATCAGGCCCTCGCCCGTACCGGCGCGTGCGGGCGACCGCCCGCGGAGGGGTTCGAGGTGGAGTTGGACGGGTGGACGCTCTTCGATGTGCTCGTGAACGGCGACGGGCTCATGAACGGCGACGGGCTCATGGGCGGCGATGGGCTCATGGGCGGTGTGTGGTCGTGTTCCCGCTGAGGCGTTCGGCGGTGGGGCGAACCAGGAGGAGGGCGATGTCGTCGGTGGGGGGTGTGGGCTGGGATTCGGAACTCGTGAGGGTGTCGGCCAGGTCGTCGAGGCTCTCGTCGACGGCGGCCTCGGCGAGTCTGCGGGCCAGGGCCTCCGTGGAGGCGCCGATGTCGCCGCCGGGGATCTCCACGAGTCCGTCGGTGTAGAGGGCGAGGACGGAACCCGGTTCCAGGCGCACGCTCACGGTGGTGTAGTCGGTCTCGGCCTCGACACCGAGCAGCAGCCCGGGTGGTACGTCCAGGATCTCGGTGCGGCCGTCCGGATGGCGCAGCAGGGGCGGTGGATGCCCCGCGGTGGCGAGGCGCACCTCTCGGCGGGGCAGGTCGAGGTGCGCGTAGAGACAGCTGGTGAACAGGCCGGTGTCCAGGTCGATGAGGAGCCGGTTGGTGCGGGCGAGGATCTCACCGGGTGAGGCTCCGGCGGTCGCATGGGTGTGGACGGCGGTCCGCACCTGGCCCATGAGTGCGGCCGCCGTGGTGTTGTGCCCTTGGACGTCGCCGATGGCCGCTGCGGCGCTGGTGTCGTCGCAGCGGACCAGGTCGTAGAAGTCGCCGCCGATGTCCATCCCGTGCCCCGCGGGCAGGTAGCGGGCGGCCACCTCGAGGTTCGGGACGCCGGCCAGCCTGTGCGGCAGCAGACCGGTCTGCAGGCTGTGGGCCAGCTGCCGCTGGTTGTCGTAGAGGCGGGCCCGGTCCAGCGTCTGCGCGAGCAGTCCGGCCAGGGAGGTGAGCAGGGCTCTTTCGGGCGGTGTGAAGGGGTGGGGCTGCTCGTAGGCGAGTGCGAGGGTGCCGATGGCGGTGCCGGACGCGGTCAGCGGAAGGAAGGCCCAGGCACCCATCCGGTCGTGGTGGGCGGCGGGCGAATGGCTCCTTGCCAGATCGGCGGCGTTGGAGAAGAAGGCGGGTACACCGGTGGTCAGGACACGTGCCGCGGGAGTCTCGGAGGAGAGGGGGACCGCGTCGAAGCCGGCCACCAGATCGGCCGGACAGCCACGGTGCCCGGCGACGTGGAGGCGGCCCTCCTCGACGGTCATCAGGGCCAGCGCAGCGGGTCCGAACGCGGGGACGAGCTGGTCGGCCACCAGCTCGACGACGTCGGTGACGCCCACCGCCTCGCTGAGCATGGCCGCCAGATGGGTGAGGTGGTAGAGCGCTGTCGCACCGCCGGGTTGCGCGGCCTCCTCGGGGCTCCGGTCCTGCGGCGAGGGAGCGTCCTCGGTCGCGGCGACGGTGATGTGGACGCTCACGCCGCGTTCGCCGGGGAAGAGCCGGAAGGACAGCCAGGTGTCGGGGGGCCGCCGAGCGGTGAAGGTGGTCGGCTGCCGGGCGATCACGGCCGCGCGGTACCGGTCCTCGAACACCGGGTCGCGCAGCCAGGGCAGCGACTCCCACGGGCGGGTGCCCAGCAGGGACTCCGCGTCGGCTCCCACCAGCTCGGCGCAAGCGGAGTTGAGGAAGACGATCCGGCCCTCCACGTTGAGGGAGCAGCAGCCGTCGGGCAGCCGTTCGGCGAACTCGAAGGCCGCCGTCGCCTGGGCGGGCCCGGGTTCCTGCGACGGCTGCTGGTGCAGCAGACGCGGCTCGTCCTGCGGCAACAGCGGACGGCCGCTCTCCGCCGCCTGCCGCAGCACACGGCTCGCGCTGCGGCAGCCGCCTCCCACGATGTGGCGCTCGCGGGCGGACAGGCGTGGCGGGTGGCCGGTCGGCCACAGCAGTACGATGCCGCCCCGCGCGGTGGCGCCGACCACGATGGGCGCAGCGGCCAGCCGGAAGTCGTACGGCAGTACGAGGCCGACGCGGGGGTAGTGACGGGCCATGTCCTCCTGCCCGGCCAGCCAGACGATCCGCCGGCGCCGCACCGCGACCGCCACCGGGACGGGCGCGTCGCACGGGACCCGGGCCCATGGCGCGGCGATGCTGCGGGACACTCCGGAGACCACCGCGAGCCGGAGCACCCGTTCGCCGGGCGGCAGCAGGTAGATCAGACCCACCGAGGCGCCGGTGGCCTTCATGACGTCGGCCAGGACAGCGTCGAGCTGCCCCCAGTCGGGGCCGTCCGAGCCGGTGGACCACCCCGTATCGCTCTCGCCGCTCACACCGCTCCCGAAGCTGGACGCAGGTCGGCAGCCGTCACTCGGCAGCCGGCGGCCGCCACGGTGTGCCGTCCGCGCACGGCCGCCGCTGGCCATGTTCCGCCACGAAGCCCCCGGCACGTCGGCGGCACACCGACAAAGGGCTCAGCTGCTCCGTGAGGTGGAGGTACGGGGTCAGGTCGTGGCGGTCGGGGGTGAGGGGATCGTGCGGGGGGCCAGTCGTGGGTCGAGGAACGCCTCGTCGGCCATACGGGGGACGGTGCAGGGCGGGTTCCGGTGGGTGTGGGCGCGTGGGCGGCTGTGGCGGGGATCCCACATTCCCGGGCACAGTCGCCGAGTCACTGCTGTTACGAGCGGTAACTTGCGGGCAATTGCGGGCTTGTTGTTTCAGCCGTGGCCGAGCGAGCACGCGTACTGCTGTTCCACGTCCAACTGGACGTGCCCCACGAACACTTGGAGGCTACATGATCTCCCGGCCGAGACACCGGAAACGGCGTACGGTCACCCTGGCCGCTTCGGCGCTGCTGGCCGGCGCGGTCACCGCGCCGGCGGCCCAGGCCGCCCCCTCGGGGCCCCCGTCGGGCGCGGAGGGACAGCCCCGGCACTGCACCCTCGACCTGACAACGCGTGCCGAGCACTGCTACGCCAGCTTCACCGAGGCCATCGAGAACGCGAGCGGCGGACGCATCGACGACGCGCCGGCCTCCGCCCGTGCGGCGGCGCATGACAGCCGGTTCCGCGCGCAGGCGCGCTCGCTGGCGGCGGACGGCGACGAGCGCGCCAATGGTGTCATCCAGGGCACCTTCTTCGACGACGCCGACTTCGGCGGCGACTCGCTGACCATCACCGGCGAGGGGCTGTGCGAGAAGGACGGCTGGGTCGACTACCAGTACGACCTGGAAGACGCCTGGAAGAACCGCATCTCCTCGGTGCAGCCGTGGGGGAACTGCTGGATCTGGCTCTACCCCGAGCCCGGGCTCGGCGGGGACCGGGACGGCCCGTTCAAGGAGAACACCTCCGACATCGGTGCCTTCATGAACGACCGCACCCAGTCCATCGGCTTCAGCTGACCACGAAGCTCCCACCCCCCACCTCCAGTGAGGAGAACCCCCCATGAAGCAACGTGTCAGGTGGTCGGTCATGCTGGCCGCACTGGTGACCGCCGGCAGCGCCGCGCTCGCCCCGGGCGTGGCGCAGGCGGACGACAACCCGCCCACCGTCCGAGAACTGCTGGACAAGTGTGACAACGGCACCGACGTCTGCGTCTTCCACCCCGACGGGCCGCCCCGAGACTCCATGGGCGAGGCCCATCAGGTCGGCGACAGCGCCTACAACTGCACCAAGGATCTCCAGCGCTCCACGGTCGGCTGGTCCGACACCACCAGCGAGAGCAACAGCGTGGGCGTGTCGCTGAGCGCCGAGTACGGCTTCGCCGAGGTGTTCAAGGTCAGCATCGAGACGAACTACTCGCACACCTGGGAGAGTTCGCACACCGAGTCGGCCCAGACGAACATCGACGTGCGGCCGGGCGAGGTCGGCTGGGTGACGCGCGAGGCCCAGCTGCAGACCGTCAGCGGGAAGTACGAGATGCACTTCCCCGACCGGTTCCACGGCCACTACATCTGGTATGTGCCTTTCGAGGCCACCGGTCCGAAGCCGGACGCGCCGAGCACCAAGACGCAGCACACCCGCCCGATGACCGATGAGGAGAAGGCCCAGCACTGCGGCTGATCCCGCGTCACGGCCACCGCACGGGTGGTCTTCGGGGCGTACCTGTCGTACCGGCGGCCCGGCGAGGTATCGGTTCGGTCATGACCGATCCCGAGCACTACGCACTCGCCGCACGTGCCGTCGGTGGCGACGGCTCCGCACCGGAGAGCTCGTCCGGGCCTCAGCCGGAGCCCGGCCCGGTGGCGGCTCACACCGCCACCGGGCCGGACGGCGACGGCACCCCGACGCCGTCGCGCCCCGGCCGTCCGTACGCTCCCGGTACCGTCACCCGCCGCGGGCGGTAGCCGCCGGAGCGAACGCCAGCACCACGTTGTGCCCGCCGAAGCCGCAGGAGTTGCTGACGGCCAGCTGCACGGAGCACGGCCGGGCGGCCTCGCACACCACGTCGATGTCCGAGGTGCCGGCGTCGGGCGTGCGGAAGTTCGCGGTCGGTGGCACGGTCTGCCGCTGCACGGTCAGCACGGTGAGTGCCGCCTCCACCGCACCGGCCGCGCCCATGGTGTGGCCGATGACCCCTTTGGCCGAGGTGACGGCCGGACCGCGGGAGCCGAACAGCTCGCGCAGTACGGCCGCCTCGGTGCGGTCGTTGAGCGGGGTTCCGGTGCCGTGCGCGTTGACATGGTCCACATCCCCGCGAGCGGCGCCGGCCCGCGCCAGGGCCTGTTCCACGGCCTCCCGCAGACAGCGGCCGTCCGGCCGGGGCGCGACGGCGTGGTGGGCGTCGGTCGTCGAGCCGTGCCCCGCGAGCACGGCACGGACCGGCGCGCGCCGTGCGGTCGCGTCAGCGGCACGCTCCAGGACCAGCACCCCGGCACCCTCGGCGAGGACGAAGCCGTCCCGGTCGGTGTCGAAGGGGCGGGAGGCGCCGGCCGGGTCGTCACCGCGCCGGGAGAGCGCTCCCGCCCGGGCGAACGCCGTCGCGCACAGGGGCGTCACCATCGCGTCGCTGCCGCCGGCCACGGCGATGTCGCATGCGTGGCTGTCCAGCAGCATGGCGGCGGTGGCCAGCGCGGTCGCGCCGGAGGCACAGGCTGTGGCGGTGTGCAGTACGGGCCCGTGAATGCCCAGGTCGATGGCGAGCTGGCCCGCGGCCATGTTCGGCAGGAAGGCGGGCAGGGTGAGCGGCGAGACCGCGCGCTGACCGGCGGTCGACAGTTTGTGGTGCTGTTCCTCGTAGCTGCCGACCCCGCCCGCTGCGGAGCCCAGTACCACCGCGACCCGGGCACCGTCCCAGCCGTGCGGGTCCAAGGCGGCGTCACGCACCGCTTCGCCGGCCGCCGCCAGGGCGAACTGGGTGAACTTGTCGTGGCGCCAGGGCCGCACCCCGTCCAGGTGCTTGCGCGGATCGAACCCGGTCACCCGGCAGGAGAGCGTGACAGGGGCTCCGGCCAGTTCGGGGTCGTCGGCGGCGACGGGCCTGCCGGAGCAGATCCGCTGCCAGGTCTCCTCGGTGCCCACCCCCGCCGGTGTCACCAGGCCGACGCCGGTGACGGCCACCGCCCGGTCGGTACGTACGCCGGTCACTCCTCCCCCATCTGTCCCACGGGCTGCGTCTCGCCCAGCAGTTCGTGGACCAGCGCGACCACGTCTTCCGGTGTGGCCTCACCCGTGACCGCGTCGTCCGGCGCGCCGGTGCCGTAGTGCTCCTGGACGGTGACGAGGAGCTCGGTGACGGCCAGCGAGTCCAGCCCCAGTTCGGTGAGGGTCACCCCGGGCCGCACCTCGTCGGAGGGCACTTCGAACTTGTCGGTGAGCACGGTGGTCACGTAGGCGTGGACAGGGTCCATGGGTCTTCCTCTCGTCGTCGCTGCGATTGCTGGTGTTCTGGTTGCTGGTGTTCCGGTTGTTGTTCCGGCTGCTGCTCCTGCTCCCGGGCCCCGCGCGGGGAGTTGGCACAGGCGCCGGCCGCGGGCCAGGTGAGGGCGATCGACCCCCAGGTGAGCCCGCCGCCGAAGGCGGTCAGCAGGGTGGGCGTGCCCGGCCGTACCAGGCCGCGCACCGCCGTGTCGGCCAGCGCCAGGGGGACGGACGCTGCCGCGGTGTTGCCGACGTCGCGGATGTTTCCGAACCGGTGCTCGCGCGCGATGCCGAGCCGGTCGCCGACCGTGTCCAGGATGCGCTGGTTGGCCTGGTGGCCGATGAACGCGCCGAGCAGCGAGGGTTCCCACTCGGCCAGGCGCAGCGCGGTACGGGACGACTCGGTCATCCGCCGCACCGCGTGCGCGTAGACCTCGCGTCCGCGCATGCGCAGGTACCGGTGGGCGCGCGGTGGCCGGGTCCCGGTGTCGGGTGTGCCGGAGCCGCCCGCCGCGATGGCGATGAGGTCGCTGCCCGACCCGTCAGCGCCCAGGTCCCAGGCGATCACCTCACCCGGCTCTCCCCGCTCCCCGGCACGCAGCAGTACGGCCCCGGCGCCGTCGCCGAAGACGACGGCGGTGTCCCGGTCCTGCGGGTCCACGATGCTCGAGTACGTCTCGGCGCCGACGACCAGCGGCCGTTCGCACATCCCGGAGCGGACCAGCCCGGTGGCGACGGCGGTGGCGTAGACGAATCCGGAGCAGACAGCCGCCAGGTCGAAGGCGGCGACGGTTCCCAGGCCGAGCCGGTGGGCCACTTCGGGCGCGGTGGCCGGGCAGCGCCGGTCCGGCGTGGTGGTGGCCACGACCAGCAGGTCCGGGCGGGCTCCGGCGGCGGATTCCAGCGCGGCCCGGCCGGCGGCCACGGCCAGGTCACCGGTGGCGACGCCGGGCCCGGCACGGCGGCGGTGGGCGATGCCCGTACGGGAGCGTATCCACTCGTCGGTGGTGGCGAGCGCGCCGTCCCGCGTCACATCGGCGTTGCTGCGCACCTGCTCGGGCAGCGAGGCGCCGATGCCGCAGACGACGGTGGCGCGCCCGGCTGGTGGGGCGGTCCTGGACGTCACCGGTCACACCCCGGCGAACGGTGAGGCGGGCTTGGGGGTACCGGCGAGTCCGCCGTCGGGCACCGACAGCCCTCCGTCCAGCAGCAGCGCCTGACCGGTCAGGAAGGCGGCGGCGGGCGAGGCCAGATACAGCGCCGCCCAGGCGGCTTCCTCCGGTTCGGCCCACCGGCCCAGCGGGACGTGCGCCATCAGCCAGTCGGACAGCGGCGCGGCCTCGGCGGCGAACGAGGTCATGTCGGTGCGGGTCCACCCCGGGCACAGCGCGTTGACGCGGATGCCCTCGCGCGCCCAGCCGGCGGCCAGGCTGCGGGCGAGGGAGATCTGGGCCGCCTTGGTCGCCGCGTAGGCGTCCATCATGGGGGTGCCCACCGCCCCGGCGACCGAGGACATCAGCACCAGGCTCGCCCTGGTCGAGGCGGCCAGGTGCGGGTGGACGCGCCGGCACAGCGCGGCCGTCGCGTTGAGGTTGACGGTCACCACCCGGTCCCAGTCCTCTTGCGTGGTGTGCTGGAGAGGGGCGAGCCGCGGTGCGCCGTCGGGCTCGGTGGGCAGGATGCCGGCGTTGTGGACGACGACGTCGAGGCCGCCCAGCGCCGCGGCCGCCTCGTCCACCACGCCGCCCGCGGCGGTGGCCTCCGTGAAGTCGCCGGGCACCAGGACGGCCTGCCGCCCCCGGTGGGCGATCTGGTCGGCGGTGTCCTTCAGCGCCGCCTCGCTGCGGGCCGAGAGCGCCAGGTCGGCGCCGGCGTCGGCGAGCGCGAGCGCGACGGCGCGTCCGATACCGCGTGACGCTCCGGTCACCAGGGCGCGGGCGCCGTCGAGCCGGAAGGCTTCGGCTGTCGTCAGGGAGTCGGTGCGGGGCGTGCTGTTCATCGCGCGCTCCTTTCGGCGGATACGGTGGATACGGCGGCTTCTGCCAAGGGGACGGCTGACGCCGCGGTGGGGGCGGTACGGATGACGGGCGCGCCACTCCAGGTGAGCAGTGCGCTGCCCCACGTCATCCCGGCGCCGAAGGTGGCGAGGAGGACGCGGTCCCCGCGCCGCAGCAGACCGTCGACGGCGGCCGCGGCCAGCGCGTAGGGCGCCGAGGCCGCGCCGATGTTGCCCACCTCGTCCGCGACGATCGGCAGCCGCCCTGGCGGGATACCCAGTGACGTACCGACGGAGCGCAGCATCCGCGGGTTGGGCTGGTGGGTGACGAAGGCGTCGATGTCCTCGGCGCGCAGCCGGTTGCGGGTGAGGCTGTCGGAGACGACGAGGGGGAACATCTCGACGATGAAGTCCCGCACGGCGCGCCCGTCCATCCGGATGGTGTGCCGTCGGTCGGCGACCGTGCCGGCGTCCGCGGGTGCGCGGCTCCCGCCCGCCGGGATCAGTACGTGATCGGCGAGGGCGCCGTCGGAGCCGAGGTGGAAGTCGGTGAACCCCTCTCCCGCCGGTACCGGGCCCAGCACGGAGGCGGCGGCGCCGTCGGCGAACAGCACGGCGGTGGCCCGGTCGGCGGGGTCGAGGAACTTCGAGTAGGCCTCCACGCCGACCACGGCCGCGTAGCGGGAACCGGCGTCCGCGCGCAGGTAGTCGTGTGCGACGCGGGTGGCGAACAGCCAGCCCGAGCAGGCGGCGCCGACATCGAGGGCGACGGCGTTGCGTGCCTTGGTGAGCGCCTGGACGCGGCACGCCGTGGCCGGACCGAGTTCGTCGGGCGTCGAGGTGGCCAGCACCAGCAGGTCGAGCTGCTCCGGGTCGAGCCCGGCCGCCGCCACGGCGGAGCGCACGGCGGCGGCCGCCATGTCGGAGGCGGCCTCGTCCGGTGCTGCCTCGTGGCGCTTGCGCACCCCTGTGCGTTCCACGATCCAGTCGGGGCTGACGCCGATCGCGCGGGCGACCTCGTCGTTGGAGCGCTGCCGCGTGGGCAGGTAGGTGCCCATGCCCAGGACGCCGATGCCCGACGCCGCGTCAGAGTTGGCGACGGAAGCCGCGCCGGAAGTGGGGGCAGTCACCTCGGAAGTCGGGACAGTCACGTCGGAACGGGAAAAGCTGCCGGTCACGAGCATCCTCCGGGGGATCGGTCGGCGGTGGCGCCGAGCGCGGCCGCGTAGTCGGAGGCGGCCAGCGGGACAGGGACAAGCGCGTCCGGCGGTGCGAGCCGGGCCGTCAATGAGTCGAGGGAGGACATCAGCCGCGCGCACTGGCGGTCCGCGGCCGCCTCAAGAGCGGCGGCCGCCCCGGGCGAGAGCACACCCGTCCACTGCAGCGGTCCGGCCAGCCGCAGCGCCTGACCGGTCCCGTACAAGGCGGCCAGAGCGGCTGCGTCCTGATCGGTGTCGGGTGCCGTGCGGGTCGCCTCGGCCACGGACTGCGCGGCGAGCCGGAGCGTGTGGACCTCGCCGAGTTGCCGGGCCTGATCGAGCAGCGGGTTCCACAGGTCCATGTGGTCCGTACCGTCCGGGTCCCGCTGACGGCGCTCGTCGAGCGCGGCCCGGAGTCCGGCCGTCAGCCGCTGCTCCAGCGCGCTGACGGTCCACAGCCACCAGGCGGGGTCATCGGTGCCTGCAGGGCGGGGTGTGCCGTCGGCGGGTGCGGGCGCTTCCTCCTCCGCCAGGGCGCGGCCGATGTCCAGGAGGATCAACTGGTTGTCGCCCCCGGCCGCACCGAAGGCCTCCGCCAGACCGGCGTAGCCGCTGAGCCGGTTGACGGTGAGGTGCCCGGCGAGTCCGCAGCGGCGCCTGCACTCGGCCGTGATCCGGGCCGCGCCGGCCACCGCCAGCGCCTTGAAGGCGGACAGTTGGCGGTCGACCGCCGCCCACGGGGAGAACGCCGTCTCCGTCGCGGGTGAGGGGTTCGGCTCGGTACGGGCCTGCTCCGACTGCTGCCAGATGTCCAGCGCGGTCCGGGAGGCGCAGTCGAGCGCGAACGCTTCCGCCAGCGCGCCGAGCACCGCGCGCTGTTGGGTGCTGTAGGCCAGCACCGGGGCTTCGGGGGCGAGGCGGCCGTGCGAGCGCCGGTGCCGGGAATGGTGCAGCGTCGAGGTGGCGGACGCGCGCGCTGTCGCGGCGGCGGCCGACGGCACCGTCGCCCACAGCGCCCTGCCGACGTCCAGGGTGCGCTGCAGCGCGCGGCCGGCGTCGCCGTGGGGGTCGTTGGGCTCGTGGAAGGCGCCGTCGGCGTCGATCCGGGCTTCGCCGCGCAGCCAGCGGTCGTAGGGCAGCCTCGCTCCCTCGAACCGCACCAGCGCGTACTCCAGCGGCAGCGTCTCGGCGCCGAGTGCGCCCGAGAGGGAGACCCCGGGGGCGGTGCGCCGCTCGTCGCACAGGTCGGCCAGGAAGGGGTGGACGCCGTGGTCCCTGCCGCCCACCCGCAGCCGGGCGCACACCACGGCCGACTGCGCACTGCCCGGCGTTCCGACGGCGGAGAACTTGGCAGCTCCGGGGTCGGGCGTGGTCAGCACGAACTCGCGGCTGCCCGGGTCGAATTCGGCGGTGGTGCGGAGCGCCAGATGGCTGGTGGCGTCGCCGATCTCGGTGACCAGGAAGACCCCCTTGCGCCGGCCGCTCTCCAGCTCCTCCACCACCCGCGCGAGCTCCGGTGCGGCCTGCTGCCGCTCGTCGGCCGAGGCGACGACGGAGCCCAGGCAGAGGAAGTAGTGGTTGACGACGGTCATGTACAGCGCCGGGTCCGCCAGTGCCGTGCACGCGCTCAGCTCGGCCGACAAGTCCGGGTCGTGCAGCAGTTGACGTGCCGGCGGCAGTACCTCGGCCAGCCGCGCCAGCGCGTGGTGGGTCAGCTGGTTCCGGCTCGTGCCCTCCCCCGGTTCGGGAGGGCGGACGGGGCCGAGCGCCTCGGTGATGCGCTGTGCCCGGGGCGTCCGCAACGGGTCGGTGATGGGCTGGGGCGGCGCGGGTGCGGTGGTCGGCGGGTCGGTTGCGGGCCGGGTCACGCGATCTCCCCCTGCGGCTGATGCTGCGCTGTTCCGGGCGCCCCGGGCGCTGCGGCCCGGTGCAGGCGGTCCGGGCGCTCCCAGGGGAAGTCCGGGGAGTTGAGCGGGCTGTACGCCGCGATGCCGTCCCGATGCTTCAGGACGCGCCGGGCGCTGCGGGTGAGGGCCTGTCCGGTGCCGCACTCCAGGAGCAGCGCGGGACCGTGGGCCACCGCCCGGTCGAGCACGGCGGGCAGTCGGGCCGGGCTGGTCAGACAGGCGGCCAGGCCCGCGTACACGTCGTCGCCCCTGCCGTACGGTCCACCACGCACGGCCGAGTGGACCGGGGTGTGGGCCGGGCGTGCGGGCAGGGTGCGGATCGCGGCCGCGAACCCCTCGGCCTGGGTGGTGAGCGACGGGTGGTGGGAGGAGAAGGGCAGCCGGAGCCGGGCGGTGTCGACGCCGTGCTCAGCCGCCCGCTCCTCCACCTGGTCGAGCTCCCGGACCGGGCCGCTGAGGACGGTTTCGTCCGGGTCGTTGACGCAGGCCACGGCCACCCTCCGGGCCGCCGCGGCGGTGATCAGCCGCTCCGCCTCGTCGATCCCCGTCGCCAGCACGGTCATTCCGCCCCGGCAGCGGCTCAGCCAGCGGGAGAGCCTGCACGCGAGGTGGGTGCCGTCGGGCACGCCGAAGACACCCGCCGCCGTGAGCGCGGCGATCTCCCCGAAGCTGACGGCGACCATCCGCCGGGGTGCCGCGCCGACCGCGCACAGCGCCCGGTGGAGCGCCATGGAGGCGCCGAACAGCGCGACCTGCGGCGTGCCCACGGGCCCGGCGGCCAGCGTCCGGCCGCTCGGCGGTGTGTCACCCAGCAGCGCGGGCCCGAGCGCCGGAATCCCGTACGCGGCGCTCACCTCGTCGACCTGGGCGAACACCTCAGCGACGGCGGTGCGCACCACGGGGTGGGCGCGCACAGCCCGTACCAGTGGGGAGACCGCGAAGTCCCCCTGCCCGGGGAACAGATGGATGGTCTCGGCCGGTGGCGCCCATGGCGCCGGTGGTAACCCGGGTCGGTCGTATGCTCGCGGCATATTCCTCTCTCCTTCTCACCTGGGGGGATTGAGGCGTGTGAGGTGTGCTGTTGACGGTGTTGACGGATGGGCGGCGCGTCCCCGTCGGCGGGGTCGTGTTCTGGCCTATTTCGCGACGGGGCCCGCCATCGGCTCCTCGCCGGGCGGCCGGGTGCCGCTCGGCCGCCGCGACCTGCGGTGCAGCGGTGCGCCCCGGCGGTCGGCGCGCTGGTGTCGCCGGCGGAGCGGTACCAGCAGAACCACCGGCAACGCCGCGCCATGGCACCCCGTGGGTACAGTCCGAAACTGCACCTGGCCCATGTGGGAAGGGCTTCGCCGGGGTATGTCTCCACCGAAGCACAAGCACGGGCACGGTGCTGACCGGTTTCGGTCACCAAGGCGTGAATGCGTTGAAAACCCTGGACCCTGTGTCCGCCGGAAGCCCCGGGCCTGCGTGACCGGGCGGAGCGAGCAGGAGACTCCCATGGGACCTCGTGGGCCGAACCGCCAACTCGCCGCCCTGCTGGCGGAGTCCGGGTGGAGCGCGGGCGAACTGGCGCGCGCGGTCAACGCTCTGGGGACCAAGTACGGGCTGCGGCTGCGCTACGACCGTACGGCCGTCGCCCACTGGCTGGAGGGCTCCCGGCCGCGCCCACCGGTCCCGGGGCTGGTGGCCCAGGTGTTCGGACGGCGCCTCGGCCGTCCGGTGCGCGTCGGCGAGACGGGGCTGGAAAGCACCACGACCGCAGGGGCCTCGGCCGAAGCGGTGCTGCGGACCGGCGATCCGGTGGAACGGCTCACCGCGCTGTGCGCGGCCGATGCCGACCCGGCGCGGCGGCTGGCGCTCAACCGGGAGATGTTCACCGCGGCCGATGTCCGGCTGCCCGCCTGGCCGCCCGCCGGCGGACCACTTCCCGGTCGGCAGCCCGGCACGGCGCAGCCAGGCTCAACACACGGCGGCACAGAGCAGAGCGGCGCGGCGCAAGGCGGCACAGCGCAGAGCGGCCCAGCGCAAGACGGCGCACCCCAAGGCAGGGCAACACGGGGCGAGTCGGCGGGCGCCGACCCGCGGCTGGCCGACATGGTCACCATCTTCGCCGAGCTGGCGGCCAAGTACGGCGGCGCGCACGCGCGTTCCGCGCTGGGCGCCTACGTCGCCGACGACGTCGCCCAGCGCCTGACCGCATCATCTCCCGGCAGCGGAACGGCCGGGCCGGCCGATCCAGCCGTGCTGACCGGCAGCGCCTGCCTGATGCACCTGCTGGGCACGATGGCCGCCGACTCCGGACTGCCGAATCTCGGCTACCACTGCTACCGGGCCGCCCTCGATCTGGCGCACCGGGCCGAGGACCGGAACGTCTACGCCATCACCCTGCGCACCATGGCCGTACTGGCGCTGCGCCTGGACGACCTGCCACACGCGCGGCAGTGGTCACAACTGGCCCTGGAGACCGCGGCCTCCACCCAGAGCAGCCATGTGCGGACGTATCTGTACGCGGGGCGCGCGCTGGTGCGGGCCTGCGAAGACGAGCGGAAAGCGGCGCTCGCGGACCTGCTGGCCGCCGAGCGGTACCACGACACCGAGCCCCGGCGCGAAGCGGCCGACGATCCCCTCGAGCCCTTCACGCGATACCCGACGACGGCGTTCCACTACCAGCGCGGCGAGACACTGCTGTCGCTGGGCGACCGCGCGCAGGCCGCCGCCGCGTTCCAGGAGTCGCTGGCCGTCCGCCCCCCGGCACACCACATCGCGCTCGTCCTCACCCACGCGCGGCTGGCAGAGCTCCTGCTGGCCCTCGGCGAACTGGAGGCCGCCCTCGACCAGTGCGCGCGTGCCCTGGCCCACTACCCGTACACCGCCTCCCGTCGTACGACCACGGCCCTGACCGCCCTCCGCCGCGTCCTCGCGCCCTACCGCAGGCACCCCCAGGCGCGCGGCGTCCGCGACCAGGTGGCCCGCCTGACACACTCCCGCCCCGCCGGCTCCGGCGGCGTCCCCTAGACCACAGCGGCGCGACCGGATTGACCGCGCGACCGGACCGCAACCGCGCGACCGCATGCGCCCCGCCCTGCCGTCGCCGCGAGGCGCCGGGCCCCCGTCGTGCGGCCTAGGGCCAAAGTGCGCGGGCAGGTGGGACCTTGTTCCGATGCCCGCAGGTGGCCGGGGCGCACAGGATGGCTGCCATGCTCTCCGAATCTTCGCTGTCATCGAGCGCCGCTCCCGGCAAGGACCCGGGCCCGGGGCGCGCCGTCCGGCTCTGGGCGGTCGTGCTGGCCTCCAGCATCGGCCAGTTCCTCGTCGTCCTCGACGTGTCCGTGGTCAACGTCGCGCTGCCCAGCATCCGCACGGGGCTCTCGCTCAGCAGCGGCACGCTGCAGTGGGTCGTGAACGCCTATGCGCTGACCTTCGCGGGCTTTCTGCTGCTGGGCGGACGCGCCGCCGACATCTTCGGCCGGAAACCGGTCTACCTGGTGGGGCTCGGCCTGTTCACCGCCGCGAGCCTCGCGGGCGGACTCGCGCAGGACGCGGAGACGCTCATCGCCGCTCGCGCCGTACAGGGGATCGGCGCCGCGATCCTCGCGCCCGTCACTCTCTCCCTGCTGACCTCCACCTTCCCCGAGGGACCCGCGCGTACCCGGGCGATCGCCACCTGGGCGGCCGTGGGTACGGCGGGCGGCGCGACCGGTGGCCTGGTCGGCGGGCTGCTGACGGATCTGCTGTCCTGGCGGTGGGTGCTGCTGATCAACGTGCCCGTCGGAGTGCTGGTCGTCGCCGTGGTGCTGTTCGCGCTGCACGAGCAGCACCACAGGGCGGGCCGCCGGGGGCTGGACCTGCCGGGTGCGGCGCTGGTGACCGTGGGCGTCGCTGCCCTGGCGTACGGCATCGGCCGGACCGAGTCGCACCCGTGGGGCTCCACCGAGGTCCTGGTACCGCTCGCGGGCGGGCTGCTCGCGCTGGGCGCTTTCGTCGCGGTCGAGGCGCGCACGGCCGAACCGCTGGTGCCGCTGCGCCTGTTCAGGCTGCGCGCTGTCGCCGCGGGGAACGTGGTCACGTTCGTCGCCATGACGGGCGCCTTCGCGATGTGGTACTTCCTCTCGCTCTACATGCAGAACGTGCTCGACTACTCCCCCGTCCGCGCCGGCGCCTCCTTCCTGCCGCACACCGCGGGCGTCATCGTCGGCTCCAAGGTGACGCCCAGGCTGATGGCACGGTTCGGCACCCGCACGATGGTGGCCGTCGGCGGGGTGGTGACCACCGCCGGATTCGGCTGGCAGGGCCTGGTGCTGTCGGCGGACGGCACCTTCCTCGGCACGATTCTGGGCCCGGGTGTCCTCATGGCCACCGGAATCGGCCTGCTGATGACGCCGCTGACCGACGCGGCGACCACCGGCGCCGCAGCCCGTGAGGCGGGAGTGGTCGCCGGGCTGGTCAACACCTCGCGGCAGATCGGCGGCGCACTGGGCCTCTCCGTCCTCGGTGCCGTCTCGGTGGGGGCGACCGCTGACGGCGCGGGCCGGCCAGGGCCCGAGCAACTCGCCGACGGGTACGCGGCCGCCTACCTGACCGCCGCCGCCCTCACCGCCGCCTCCGTGCTGCTCGTCGGGTTGCTGCCGGGCTCCGGAACGCGGGGTCAGCCGCGCGGTCCCGGCGCCGAGGTGCCGGAGGATTCGGCCCGCCCTGAGATGGCCCGGTGGGACGCGGCGGCCGTCGCCACGTCGCGCGGGTAGGTGCGCAGGGCGATGAGGCCCAGCAGCGCTGCGGCCAGCAGGGTGGCGAGGAAGACCATCAGGGTGTAGGTCAGTCCCTCGTCGCCGCCCGCGAAGGCGTGCACCGAGACGTATCCGAACAGGGTGGGCGCTGCGGCCTCGCCGACGGTGCGCAGGAAGGTCCGCACCCCCTCGGCCGTGCCCCACATGTAGGGGTGGAGGATGTCCAGCCGGGCTGCGTCGAGGGGCGGGTTGGTCGCGCCGAGCAGGGCCGCGCCGCAGATCAGCAGCGGCAGCGCGATCAGCACGCTGCTCGCGTACAGCGCCGGGGCGACCAGCAGCGGCACTCCCAGCAGGCATACGGCGGGCACCAGTACGCGGCTGTTGACGATGCCGCGGCGCAGCAGACGGTCGGCGACCGGCCCGCCCACGAGCACGCCGAGGACGGTGCCCGAGCCCACCACCAGGATCAGGAAGCCGGCGAACGACGTGCTGACCCCGAAGTGGTCGGTGACGAAGAGCGTGGCGAACGAGCGCAGCCCGGTGAAGTAGAAGTAGCCGAGCGAGGAGGCGACAATCAGGATCAGGTTCGTCCGCACCCGCAGGATGTAGCGGATCGACGCCCACCGTGAGCCCCGACGGGGGTCGGAGCGCAGGACCATGGAGGGGTCCGGCTCGGCGCCCACCCGCTCAGCGGCCTGCCCGGTCGGCCCGGTCCGCTCGCTCGGTTCCGCTCCGACGGGCACCTGGCCGGCCCGGCGCGGCTCGGGAAGCCGCGCCACAGCCCACACCACGGCGGCTCCTGGTACGACCAGCCACCAGAAGGCGAAGCGCCAGCCCAGCAGGTCCACCACCACGCTGGAGGCCGCGAACCCCAGTCCGGTGCCTAGCATCTCGCCGGCCAGTACGAACCCGTACATCCGAGCGCGGTTCCGGGCCGGAAAGAAGTCGCCCGTCAGCGAGGCGACCGTCGGACCCGCCGTCGCCGTCACGGCGCCCAGCGCGGCGCGCGAGGCGAGCAGCCACAGATAGGACGGGGCCAGGCCGGAGAAGAAGGTGGCCACCGCCCACAGCGCCGTGCTGATGGTGAGCAGCCGGGTGCGCCGCACCCGGTCGGTGAGCAGCCCCACGGGCACGGTGAAGACGGCCGCCGACAGCGCGACGACGCTGACCAGCAGCCCGATCTCGGTGTTGCCCAGGTCGAAGGAGCGCTTGAGGCCGCCCGCCGCCGTCGAGAGCGTGCCCTTGTCGGCGCCGTCCATCGCGAGTACGGCTGCCAGTACAGCGGCGGCCCGCGCGCGCTCCCGGCCGCCGAGGAGCTCCAGTGCCCGCTCGGTCCGCCGGCGGATCCACCTCACCGGATCACCGGCCTTCCCGTCCGTCGCCTTTCCGCCTGTCGCCTTTCCGTCTGTCGCCCTTGTTCCTTCGTCTTCCTGGCCTTCGGGGGCTGTGGAGCTCGGTCGCGGCAGGGCACGCGCTCATGCGTCATCCGCTTCCCCTCCCCGGACGCGGCGACGGAGCGCCGGTGCGGACATCCTCCGTCCGGGCGGTGGTGATCACCCGAGCGCCGCTGTCCGGCACCCCCGGGGTTCCCGCGTTGCGACAGGTTCCGGAGGGGCCTCGCGGTGGTACAGAGGGCGGCATGCCGAACTACCGAAACCGATCCGTGCACTCTTCCGGTACCGCTGCCTCAGCGCTCGCGGGCGCGGCCGCGCTGCTGTTGGGCCTCGGCGCGCTGACCGCCTGCCAGAGCTCGGACTCCCGGCTGTACGCGGGCGGGGCCGAGGCCTCAGCGACCGCTTCGCCCACCTTCTCCCCGACGGAGAGTGCCTCGCCCCGGCCCTTCTCGCTGTCCGTCCGCCACGGGCTGACTGCGCTGGAGACGGCTCAGCGCGCCGTGCCCCGCAGCACGGCGTACCACCTGACGCACGACGACGAGGGCACCCCGGAGTGGGAGATCAAGGTCGCGGAGGAGAGCGGCTCGGAGTGGGACGTCTCCGTGTCGGACGACGGCAAGAAGGTCACAGGCAGGCACGAGGACACGACGCCGGACGACAACGCCGACAAACTGGAGGACTTCCGGGTCCCGATCGAGGAAGCCGTACGGAAGGCAGCCGCCCGGCACCCGGACCAGGACCTGCACTCCGTGGTGACCACCAAGAACAAGAAGGGCGAGGACCTGTGGCAGGTGACCGTCGTCGAGGGCGCGCACGCCGAGGCGAAGCAGACTCAGTTGGAGGTCGAGGTGAAGACCGGCAAGGTCCTCCGGGAGAAGCAGGAGAAGTAGCGGCGCGACACCAGGCACCGAGCCGCGCCCCGTCGCGCGCCGCCGGCCGGTGCACCGTCAGCGCGGAGAGCGCGCCCGGTGGCGGAGAGCCGCCACGTTCGCGGCCAGGGTCGCGGCGACGGCCAGGCCCATGGCGAACACGGCGCCGCCCAGGCCGAACAGCGCGGGGCTGAAGCCCAGCGCCAGCACCACCAGCGCCCCGGCCGACACCAGCAGCCCGTGGCCCACGGCACCGGCCCCCGTCATCCGGTGCACGGCTCCGAGCAGGAGCAGTACGGCCACCACGGGCAGGGCCACAGCCAGCGCTGCGGACCGCTCGCTCAGGTGTGCGTGGTGCTCGGCGGCGTCCAGCGCCGCCTCAAGCCCTGAGCCGAGCGCCGCCAGCGCCGCGAAGAGAGCGTAGTGGCCGTATCCCCAGGTGAGGGCGGTGCGCAGAGTGGCCAGTTCGGCCTCGCCGCCGGTGAAGTAGAGCCACCACAGGGCGAAGACGAGCAGCAGCCCGCCGAGGGCGATCAGCAGCACGGTGGCGGACAGGCCGTGGTCGCTCAGCGCCGACTGGACGGCCGTGAGGCTGGCGAGAATCACCTCGCCCAGCACGATGATGGTGAACAGCCCGTAGCGCTCGGCGATGTGCCGGGGGTGCCAGGTGGTGGGGCGGCCGCCGCGGAACTCCGCCCACGCGGGCACGGCCAGCTCCGCGGCCACCAGCAGCACGAAGGTGGCCGGTGCCCATGCGCCGCTTGTCCACAGCCTGGCGATCCACCCGGCCTGCGCCACGGTGATCCCCGCGGCGTACCGCAGCGCGGTGCCACGGCCTTCGGGGTGCTCGGCCGCCGCCCGCAGCCACTGGGCGATCAGCGCGAGGCGCATGAGGACGTAGCCGATCACGACGACCGAGAAGTCGCCGTCCTGGAAAGCGTCCGGGACGCCTGCCGCCAGCACCAGCACCCCGGCCATCTGCAGCAGGGTCAGCAGCCGGTAGGGCGCGTCGTCGGTGTCGTAGGCGGAGGCGAACCAGGTGAAGTTCATCCAGGCCCACCAGACGGCGAAGAAGACCGCGGCATAGCCGATGAGCCCGTCGCCCACATGGCCCTCGGCCAGCGCGTGGTGGAGCTGCGCGGCGGCTTGCGAGACCGCCACCACGAAGGTGAGGTCGAACAGCAGCTCGAGCGGGGTGGCGCTCCGGTGTTCCTCCGCCGGGTCCCTGGCGCGCATCACCCGGCGCAGGGTTCCGGTCCGCGCCGCGAGACCGTCGTCTCCACTCATCCCGGCCCCCTCCTGCCGTGAGTCCCGCGCGTCGCCCGCGCGGACGACGGGGCCGGGGCAGGCCCCGCTCCGCACTTTCTACCCGGTAGGCCCTCCCCCGCGCACACGAAACGCTGGGGGCGGCCTCGCGGGTGGTCCGTGCGCGGAGCCGCTCGGCAAGCGGCCGCGGGACGTGCCCGGCTCAGCTCGTCCCGGCTCGGCCCGCACCCTCGTAGGAGGCGAAGCGGCGGAAGTGGGCGACGGCCAGTTCGGAGAAGCGCTGTGCGGCCACCGAGAGGTAGGCGTCCTGGCGCCAGACCAGGGACAGGGACCGGTAGCAACCGGGTGCGTCGAGCCGGAGGTGGACCACGGGCGACGACCGGGTGGTGGTCTCGCGTGACATGGCGGGGACCAGGCCGACGCCCAGTCCGGCGCCGATCAGGTCCCCTGTAGCGCCCGGCTCGTCGCCTTCGCACACGACGGTGAGCCGGAGCCCGGCCTCGGTGAACAGGCGGTCGGCCAGGGCACGTTGCCAGTGGCCGGTGCGTGTGGTGATGAACGGTTCGCCCTCCAATTCGGCGAGGGTCACCGTCTCCCGGTCCGCGAGGCGGTGGGCGGGCGGGACGGCGAGGAGGACCTCCTCCCGCAGGAGCTCGACCGCGCGCAGCGAGGGCCCGGCCAGCGGCTGGGAGGCGATGCACAGATCGACCTCGCCCCGCTGCAACTGGCGCTGCATCCCGTCCGCAGTCGCCTGGAAGAGCCGCACGTCCACCTCGGGGTACCGGGCGCGGTAGTCGGGCAGCAGCTCGGTGAGCGTCAGCATCGTCTCGACGGCGATCGCGACGCTGCCGTACTCCAGCCCTGCGGCGTCGGCGAGTTCACGGCGCCCGTCGTCGAGTTCCGCGAGAGCGCGGTCGACCCTGCGCAGGTACGCGGCACCGAACCGGTTGAGGCGTATCCGTTTGCCCTGCCGGTCGAAGAGCGGCACGCCGAGCTCGCTCTCCAGCCGGGCGATCGTACGGCTCACCGACGGCTGCGCCACCCGGAGTTCCGCTGCCGCCTTGCCGACGTGCTCATAGCGGGCGACCAACTGGAAGTACCGCAACGGAAGCAGATCCACTCAGCCCCTCCTTCATGCTCTCAGAGGCATGAACATATACCTGAGCATGCCTTGGACGGTATGAGTGGGGCGCGTCTAGCTTTTCCGCAGGAGGCGCACTTCGGCCCTGTGCCGGGCGCGCCGGGCTCGACAAGTGGAAGGGAAGACCCGTGGATCCGTCACTAGTGGCGCGGGTGCAGTTTGCCGGGACGACCGGGATTCACTGGCTGTTCGTCATCTTGACGCTGGGTCTGGTGCCGCTGGTGGCTGTCATGCACACCCGCGCGGCGTGCGCCCGTGCCCCGGAGGAGCGGCTCCGCCGGGAGCGGATGACGAAGTTCTGGGGCCAGTTGTACGTCATCAACTACGCCCTGGGAATTGTGACCGGGCTGGTGATGGAGTTCCAGTTCGGACTCTCCTGGAGCGGGCTGAGCAAGTTCGCGGGCAATGTCTTCGGCGCTCCGCTGGCGCTCGAGACGCTGATCGCGTTCTTCGCCGAATCGACGTTCCTCGGCATGTGGATCTTCGGATGGGGACGGCTGCGCCCGGCAGTCCAGGTGACATTGATCTGGCTGGTCACGCTGACCGCCTATGCCTCGGCCTACTGGATTCTGGTGGCCAACGGCTTTATGCAGCACCCGGTCGGTTACCAGGTCCGGGGCGAGCGGGCCTATCTGACGGACTTCGCCGCGATGTTGGCGAACCCGAACGCTCTGCTGGCGCTGGGGCACATCGCCTTGGCCGCGCTGCTGACCGGCGGCATCTTCGTGGCCGGGATCAGCGCCTGGCATCTGGCGCGCGGCCGGCGCCCGGCCGGGGGCGCGAGCTCGGCCGCCGACCGGGCCCTCTTCCACCGGTCGCTCCGCCTGGGGGTGCTGGTGGCCGCCTTCGCCGGCACCCCGACTTACGTCGTCGGAGCGCTGCAGTACCCGCTGCTGGAGAAGACGCAGCCGATGAAGCTGGCCCTGACGTCCGGAGAGGGCGTGGGGAAGCTGGCCGCCGCCATGGCCGAGAAGCACGGCCCGGGTGACTACGTACCGCCCGGCTGGGCGGTTCCGGCCCAGTACCTCATGCTGTATCTGGGCTACCTCCTCTTCACGGTCGCCATCGTCGCGGCGTTCGCGCTGTACCGGGAACGTCTGACGCGCAGGCGGCCCGTGACCGTACTGGCCGTGGCGGCCGCCGCTCTGCCGCTCTCGGATTTCGCCGGCGGCGCCGTCTTCGGGCAGGCCGGCCCTTACCGATGGGCCTTCTTCCTCGGCTGTGCGGCGGGGCTGGCGGCCGTGCTGGCCCGCGGCGAGCGGCTGACCCGCAGCCGGTTCGCGCCCTGGGTGCTGGTCGCGGCGATCCCGCTACCGTTCATCGCCTCCCTCGGCGGCTGGCTCTTCCGCGAGGGCGGGCGGCAGCCGTGGCTCGTGTACGGCGAACTCACGGTGGAGGATGCCGTCTCGCCGGTCGGCACCGGAACCCTGCTCACCTCCTGCGTGCTCTTCCTCGCCGTCTTCCTGGCGCTGGCCGTCGCCAACTGGACGCTGCTGGCCCGCTTCGCCCGGCGCGGCCCCGAGGGCACACAACTGGGCGACCGCACCGCGCTGGAACCGCTCTCATCGCCCCGGTCCACCGCCACTTTGTGACCACGGCCCTCTTTCTCCAACGGCCATGACGGCCGTCATCCCAGCGATCACCGAAAAGGACATGTGCAATGCAGACCGCCTGGCTCCTGATACTGGGAGCGCTGCTGAGCGGCTATTTCGTACTCGGCGGCTACGACTACGGGGTGCAGATGGTGCGCGGCCTGCTGGCTGCGGACGAGAGAGAACGGAGGGTGTCGCTGAATGCGCTGGGCCCGTTGTTCTTCGGCAACGAGGTATGGCTGGTCGCCTTCGCCGGGGTGCTGTTCGGAGCTTTCCCCTTTCTGGAAGGCACGCTGCTCTCGGGGCTGTATCCGCTGATACTCGTGCTCCTGCTGGGCCTCGTAGTGGGAAAAGCAGGGGTCCAACTGCGCGGCCGGGCCTCGGGGCCGACCGCGCGGCGCTGCTGGGACGTTCTGATCGCGCTCGGCGGCCTGCTGCCCGCCACGAGCTGGGGGCTGGTGGTCGGCGTCCTGCTGACGGGCGTACCGAGGGGTGCCGACGGCTCCTTCACGGTGCGCTTCGGAGTGCTCGCGGACCCGTTCGTGCTCGTCTGCGCGCTGACCACCGTCGTGCTGTTCCTCGCGCACGGCTCGGTCTTCCTCACCCTGCGGACCACCGGGGCGCTCGCGGCGCGTGCGGCACGCGCCGCCCGCGGCCTGCTGGCGGCCACCGCGGCGTGCGCCCTGACCGGCGCGCTGCTGGCCGCGGCGGGCGACGCCTCGGCGCTCGTCAACGCGGGGGCCGCTCAGCTTCTCGCCGCGCTGCTCTTCCTGGCCCTGGCGGCCGGGTGGCCGGCCCTCGCGCGGCGGAGGAACGGATGGGCGTTCACGGCCACCAGTCTCGCCGCGGCCGTTCCGGTGGCGCTGGTGGGGGCGGGTTCCTATCCCTATGTGCTCGTCTCGACGGTCGACGAGCGGTTCGGGATGACCGTCCACGAGGCGGCGGCCGACGGGGCGACGCTGACGGTGCTGTCCGCCTTCGGTGTCGTACTGATCCCGCTCATGGTGGCCTACCAGGCGTGGAGCTGGTGGCTGTTCGGCGGCCGGGTACGGGCCGGGTCGCCCGGCTACCTGTGACCGAGGCGGGAGGGCCCGGACGATGAACGCCACTCGACGGCGTCTCCACGCGGAGTTCCCGGCGCTCCGCCGCCGGCTGGCGTGGACGGCGGTTCTGGCGGCGGCCACGGCGGGGTGTGCCATCACGCAGGCCGTCGTGCTGGCCGAGGTCCTCGCCCGCGGCTTCGCCACCGCCGCCCCACCGGAACGGCTGGTGGGGCCGCTGCTGGCGCTGGGTGCGGTCTTCGTGGCACGCGCGGCACTGACCTGGGGGCAGTCGGTGCTCGCGGCGCATACGGCGGCGTGGCTGAAGTCGGCGCTGCGCGACCGCCTGGCCGTCCATGCGTACGCCACCGGGCCGGTTGCGCGGTACCGGTGGCACCGGGGCGAGTTGGCGACGCTTCTCACCCGGGGCCTGGACTCTCTCGACCCCTACGTCACCGGCTATCTCCCCAAGTTGGCCGGCGCCGTGGTCACCCCGCCCGCCGTACTTGTCGCGCTCTCGGTGATCGACTGGACTTCGGCCCTGATCGTGGTGCTCACGCTTCCGCTGGTCCCGCTCTTCGGCGCCCTGGTGGGTACGCACACTCGCGAGCGCACGGCCAGGTCGTGGGCGGCGCTGGCCCGGCTGGGCGGTCACTTCCTCGACGTACTGTCCGGGCTGCCGACCCTGCGGGCCTTCGGGCGGGCCGAACACCAGGTGGGTGTGGTGCGGCGGATGGCCGAGGAACACCGGGTAACCACCATGCGCACCCTGCGGGTGGCCTTCCTCTCCGCCCTTGTTCTCGAACTGGTCGCCACCCTCTCGATCGCCCTGGTCGCCGTCCCCCTGGGGCTTCGGCTGCTCGCGGGGCACGCGGAGTTCGGCATGGCGCTGGCCGTCCTCTTCCTCACCCCGGAGGCGTATCTGCCGCTGCGCACGGCAGGTGGCGCCTTCCACGACAGCGCGGAGGGCCTCGCCGTTGCCGAGCGCGCCTTCGCCATCCTGGACGAGCCCGCCCCCGACATCACGCCCGCGTTCATGCCCGCGCGCACCGGCCCGTCACCGATGCGCCACGGGCTTGCACTGGAGCGGGTGTCGGTGTGCTACCCGGGCCAGGAGCGCCCTGTGCTCAGCGAGGTGTCGCTGCGGGTGCGTCCGGGCGAACGGCTGGGCGTCGTAGGCCCGAGCGGCGCTGGGAAATCGACCCTGCTGGCCCTGCTGCTCGGATTCCTGGCCCCCGCCTCGGGCCGGATCACCGTAGGCACCACCGATCTGGCCGACCTCGACCCGGCGTTCTGGCGGCAACAGATCTCCTGGGTGCCACAGCGCCCCCACCTGTTCGCGGCCTCCGTCGCGGACAACATCCGGCTCGGGACGCCGCACGCGAGCGACCGGGAGGTGCGGGCGGCGGCGCGGGCGGCGCACGCGCACGAGTTCATCGCCGCGCTGCCCGAGGGGTACGCGACCCGGCTCGGCGAACACGGGGCCGGGCTCTCCTCGGGCGAGCGGCAACGGATCGCCGTCGCCAGAGCGTTCCTGCGCGACACGCCGCTCCTGCTGCTGGACGAGCCCACGGCGCACCTCGACCCGGACAGCGAAGCCGCAGTCGTCGCCGCCTGTGCCCGGCTGGCTGCTGGGCGTACCACTCTCGTCGTCGCCCACCGGCACGACGTCCTGCGGGACGCCGACCGGATCGTGTCCGTCCAGGACGGCCGGCTGACCGCTGTCGATGGGCCGACTCGTCCCCGGGCGGCCGAAGCGTCCGTCCCCCCTCTTCCGCAGTGAGGACCTGCCCGACCATGTTGTCCCGGTCTTGGAACCGTTCCGGCTCACACCTGCTTCCCGGACGTGCTCCGCTTCCGGGCCGCGGCCTGTTCCCCGGCTTCGGCCGCGGGCACACCGCACGGCTGCTGCGGCTGCTCCTCCCTCACCGGCGGCGCCTCCTGGCGGCGGTGACGGCCGCGGTCGCCGCCGAACTCTCCGCGCTCGCCCTGATGACCACAGCGGCCTGGCTGATCTCCAGTGCGGCGCGGCAGCCGCCGCTGGAGGCGGTGGCGCTTGCCATCGTCATGGTGCGTGCGCTCGCCCTGGGCCGTGGGGTGCTGCGCTATGTCGAGCGGCTCCTCGGCCACGACGCGGTCCTGACGGCCATGGCGGCCCTCCGCGCCCGGCTGTACGAACGGATGATCCCGCTCGCTCCCGCCGCGCTGCCGGCCTTTCGCCGCGCCGACCTGCTCAGTCGGCTGGTCGTGGACATCGAAGCGGTGCAGGACCTCCTGCTGCGCTGTCTGATCCCGGCCGCCGTCGCGCTCACGGTCGCCGCCACGGCCGGCTCGGCCGCGTTCGCGCTCCTCCCGGCGGCGGGCGCGGTCCTGACCGCCGGGCTGGCGATCACGGCGGTGCTCCTCCCCCTTGCTGTCCGCGTGGCCGTGCGGCGGAGCGGTGGCCGGGCGGCAGCCCTGCAGGGGGAGCTCGCCGCCTCGGCGCTCGATCTGACCGAGGGCGCGGCCGACCTGGCCGCGTTCGGCGCCGGGAGCGGCGCCCTGCGGCGCACCTCGCTGCTCGGCCGACGGCTGGGGTCGGCCCAGCTGAGGCCGGCGATCGTCACCGCGGCCGCCACCGCGGCGGGGCTCGTCGTACAAGGCCTCACCACTGCGGCGGTCACCGTTCTCGGCCTGCGCGCCCACGCGCAGGGCGAGCTGCCGACGGTGCTGCTGCCCGTACTGGCCGTGCTGGCGCTCGCCTCCTTCGAGGTGACAGCTCCGCTGGTCGCCACGGCACGCGCCTCGGTCGAGGTCGCCGGGTCCGCCGCACGGCTGGGCCGACTGTGGGAGACAGCGCCGCCGGTCGCGGAACCGGCCCGGCCCCTCCCGGCGCCGCGCGCTCCGGTCCGGGTGGAGGTGGCCGGCCTCGGGGTGCGGCACCGGCCGGACCGGCCGCCCGCGCTCGAGGACGTCGGCCTCGTCCTGGCTCCGGGCGAGCGCGTCGCTCTGGTCGGGCCGAGCGGATCGGGCAAGTCGACTCTGCTGTCGACCCTGCTGCGGTTCTGCGAGTACCAGTGGGGAAGCGTCCGGCTCGACGGACACGAGCTGCGCGACCTGTCGGGCCGCGATGTCCGGCAGCTGGTGACCGGGGTGACCCAGGACGCCCATGTCTTCCGCGCCTCGGTGCGGGAGAACATCGCACTGGGCCGGCCGGAGGCGACGGACCGACGGCTGCGGGCTGTCGCGGCACAGGTGCGGCTGCTGCCGTGGATCGAATCGCTGCCGCAAGGCTGGGAGACCCCCGTGGCCGAAGGGGGTGACAGCCTTTCGGGAGGGCAGCGGCAGCGGCTGCTGCTCGCCCGCGCCCTGCTGGCCGACCCCGCCGTCCTGGTCCTGGACGAACCGACGGAAGGACTCGACCCGCAGACGGCCGACGACGTGCTCGCCGACCTTCTGCGGGCCGCCGACGGCCGCACCACTCTACTGGTGACCCACCGGGCGGCAGGGCTGCGGCTGGTGGACCGCGTCGTGCGGCTCAGCCGCGGCCGGGTGGACGGAGGCGGTGCCGTCAGCCGTGCGGGACGACGGTGACGGGAACGGCGGCGTGGTGCAGGACGGCGTGCGTGACCGAGCCGATGCGCGCGCCGATGCGGCTGTTGCGGGTGCGGCGGCCCAGGACGACCAGTGAGCTGTCGCAGGACGCCTCGATCAGGTGCTGGGCGGGGCTGCCGACCCGGGACTCCTCGACCACCCGCACATCGGGGTACTTCTGGCACCAGGGGCGCAGCGCCTCGGTGACCTCCGCCGCCTTCTGCACCGCGAGCTCTTCGGGCAGCCCGAGCGCCGCCGAAAGGCCGTAGACGTAGTACGGCGGCAGGTTCCAGCCGTGCACGGCACGCAGCGCCGTGCCGCGGCGGGCGGCCTCCTCGAACGCGAAGGCGAGCACGGCGTCGTTCGGGCTGTCGGCGTCGAGGCCGAGGACGACCGGGCGGAACGCGGTCGCGGCCGACGGGATACCGGCGGGGTCCATGGCGTGCTCGTCTGCGGCCAGTTCCCCGGCCCGTACGAAGACGACGGGCCGCTCGACGCGCGCGGCGACGGCCAGCCCCACGGAGCCGACCAGGAAGCCCCGCGCGGCGCCGAGTCCCCGGGAGCCGAGGACGAGCAGTTCGGCGTCCTTGGCTGCGGACGTCAGCACCTTGATGGGTGAGCCCTCGACCTGCTCGGCGGTCACCTCGACCCGGGAGTGGCGCAGCTGGATGCCTTCCGCCGCCTCCTGGGGCATCCGCGCTGTCCAGTCCTGCCACGTCGGTGCGCCGGCCGGCAGCCGGGACTGCGCGAGGGAGGCGGAGGAGGGTTCGCGGACATGGAGGAGCCGCAGCGGGAGAGCGCGCAGCTCGGCCTCGCGGGCGGCCCATTCGGCGGCGGCGCGGCTCTCGGATGAGCCGTCGAGGCCCACGGTCACGTTGCGGGACATGGCGTCCACCTCTCGTTCGGGGTCGCTTCCAGATTCGCCGCGCGGATGGCCCCGTGGCAGGGGCCGCAGGTCCCTGCCACGGCTCCGGACGGCCCCCGTGCGCCCTGCGGGCGGGCCCGGCCGGTCCCGTGGCCGGGTGCGAGCGCCCGGCGGGGCGGCGGCGCGGCCGGCGGAGCCGAGCATCCCGACTCGGGACGGTTCCTGTGACGCAAGTGTGCCGACCCGTTAACGGCAGGGGGCTGTCCGGATAACGGTCACATCACGCGTGCTGGCACTTTGCTCAGCTACTCGCCGTTATGTGATTTACATCACCCACGAAACCGCACGGACGTGCTAGAACAACGCAACTCCTCATCCGGCACCACCCCTCGCCGGCACTGCGGAGGACCGGTACCGACATCACTACCAGGGCGATCGTGGTTCGAGTCCGCGGACCGCTTCCCTCTCTCGCCGATCGGACGACGGCGTTTCTGCACCATGTCCGCTCACTGCGGCGCACACTCCCATGCGCCGACCCGCCCCACAGGTGGTAACCACATTGTCACTCGACTCCATAACCAACTCTGTCGACAAGGGAATCAGCGATTTCGTCGAACCCATCGCCACCAAGATGGGAGAAATCGTCTTCTACTCGGTTCCGATCGGTGGAACGGAACTCCCCCTCATCGTCACCTGGCTCGTCGTGGCGGGCCTCGTCTTCTCCGCCTGGTTCGGGTTGGTGCAGATACGCAAGTTCCGGCTTGCGGTGGACGTGGTCCGAGGCAAATACGACGAGAAGGGGTCGACCGGTGAGGTCAACCACTTCCAGGCCCTGACCGCCGCGGTCTCCGGCACCGTCGGCCTCGGCAACATCGCGGGTGTCGCCGTCGCCGTCTCCATCGGCGGCCCCGGAGCCACGTTCTGGATGATCCTCTGCGGCCTGCTGGGCATGGCCACCAAGTTCGTCGAGGTCACCCTCGGTGTGAAGTACCGCGAGGTGCACCCCGACGGCACCGTCTCCGGTGGCCCGATGCACTACCTGCCCAAGGGCCTCGCCGACCGCTTCGGGCGGAACGGCAAGATCCTCGGCCGGGTGCTGGCGGTCCTCGCCTCCGCCATGGTGCTCTTCTTCGGCCTCTTCGGCGGCAACCTGTTCCAGGTCAACCAGAGCTACGCGCAGTTCGTCTCCGTCGCGGGCGGCGAGGACGGCGCCCTCGGCTCCTCGGCAGGCGCGCTGTTCTTCGGCCTCGCGATCGCCGCGATCGTCGGCATCGTGCTGCTCGGCGGCATCCGCTCCATCGCCACCGTCACCAGCCGACTCGTCCCCTCCATGGCCGCCATGTACATCGTGGCCTGCCTGATCGTCATCCTGGTCAACATCGGGCAGGTTCCCGACGCGATCGCCTCGATCTTCGAGGGAGCCTTCGCCCCGAAGGGCGTCGCCGGCGGTATCCTCGGCGCGCTGATCATCGGCTTCAAGCGGGCCGCCTTCTCCAACGAGGCGGGCCTGGGCTCGGCCCCGATCGCCCACTCCGCCGTGAAGACCAAGCACCCCGCCAGCGAGGGCCTGGTCGCCCTGCTGGAGCCGTTCATCGACACCGTGGTCGTCTGCACCATGACGGCCCTGACGATCGTGATCGCCAGCCCGGAGAGCTGGACCAAGGCACGTACGGACGAGTCCATCGGCGGTGTCACCATCACCTCCGACGCGTTCGAGACCGTCCTGCCCTGGTTCCCGTACGTCCTCACCCTCGCGGTCATGCTGTTCGCCATCTCGACGGTGCTGACCTGGGGCTACTACTGCCTCAAGGCGTGGACCTACCTGTTCGGCCGCAGCAAGGTCAGCGAGCTCTCCTTCAAGGTGGTCTACACGCTGTTCGCCGTGGCCGGCGCCCTGCTCACCCTGCAGACGCTGATCGACCTGGCCGACGCCGTGCTCTTCTCGCTGGCCGTCATCAACATCATCGGCCTCTACCTGCTGGCGCCGGTGGTCAAGCGGGAGCTGAACTCCTTCCTGGAGTTCGTCCGCGCCCGCAAGGCCGGTCTGCCGGACTCGGAAGAGAAGGACGCGGAGCCGGTGCAGCCGACCGCCTGACCGCCGCAGCGGCCCGCTCCTGAGGGGTTCGCGTACGCCGGAGCACCGGCGTACGCGAACCCCTCTCTCGTGCTCGACGGAGTGCCTACCAGAACATCAGCGCGGGACCGACCGGCCCTACCGCGCCACCGGCCGCCCGGCTTTCCTCGGTGCATGTCCGAGAACCCCATCGAGTTCGCGCCCCGCCACACGGAACGCGGCGACGGAGGCGTGACCGTCGTGGAACTGAGCGGCGAGATCGACCTCCGTACGGCGCCACCTCTGATAGCACTCCTCGACGCGCTGACCGCGGGGCCGCGACCCGACGTCGTGCTGGACCTGCGGCCGGTGACCTTCCTGGACTGCAGCGGGCTGCGCCTGCTGTGCCGGGCGAGGAACCGTGCCGTGGAGCGGCACGGCAGGCTGCGGCTCATCACCGAGAGCAGCCGCTTCCACCGCATCATCAAGCACGCCCGCCTCACCGGAGTGTTCGAGGTGCATGCCCGTCTGCCCGAGATCCCCGTGCAGGCCGCCGACTCCGCGTCGGCCGCTTCCGGCTCCGCGTCGGCCGCTTCCGGTGCCGGGCCCGTCCGAAGCGTTCTCTCCGGGACGGTCGGCTGACGTGGCCTCCAGCGCCGCGCGAAACCACGCCGTCTGACAGAGCAGGACGTCGGGTGGCACCGCTCGCGGCGGCCGTCAAGCTGCTGGCCTCCCGCCGTCCATAGCCTGGCCGGACGCGACCCCGCCGGAACCGGGCACGCCGTCGCGGCTGTCCTTGAGGCATGCGCGTCACCATGATTCTGCCCGCCCTGACCGAGGCGACCAGCCCGCTCTTCCGGCCGATCAAATACTCGCTCTTCCCGCCCCTCGGCCTCGCCACCCTGGCCGGATACCTCGACACCGACGACGAGGTCGAGCTGTACGACGAGCACGTCGAGCGGCTCGACCTGGCCGCCATGCCCACGCCCGACCTGCTCGTACTGCAGCCGTACATCACCTCGGCACGGCGGTCGTACGAGATAGCCGACCACTTCCGCGCCCGGGGCGCCCATGTGGCGATGGGCGGGCTGCACGTCACCTCGCTGCCCGAGGAGGCCGCCGCGCACGCCGACACCGTCTTCACCGGGCCGGGCGAGGACGCCTGGCCGCGCTTCTTGAAGGAGTTCCGCGACGGCGTGCCCGCGCGCCGGTACGACTCGGGGCCGCAGCGCACCCTTGCGGGGCTGCCGCCCGTGCGACGCGACCTGATCAAGCGGCAGCTGTATCTGGTGCCGAATTCCCTGGTGGTCTCGCGCGGTTGCCCGCACCACTGCGACTTCTGCTACAAGGACGCCTTCTTCGCGGGCGGCAAGTCCTTCTACACCCAGGCGGTCGACGACGCGCTGGCCGAGATCGACCGGCTGCCCGGCCGCCATCTGTACTTCCTCGACGACCATCTGCTGGGCAACCGCCGGTTCGCCACCGCGCTGTTCGACGGTATGGCGGGGATGGGCAGGCTGTGGCAGGCCGCCGCCACCGTCAAGTCCGTTCTGGAACCCGGACTGCTGGAGCGCGCCCAGGCAGCCGGGCTGCGCAGCCTCTTCGTCGGGTTCGAGACGGTCAACGACGCCAACCTCGCCGAGCGCCGCAAGGACCAGAACATCGGCCGTGACTACTCAGCCGCCGTCCGCCGGCTGCACGACGCGGGCGTGATGGTCAACGCCAGCTTCGTCTTCGGGCTCGACCAGGACGGCCCGGACGTCTTCGACCGCACCGTGGAGTGGGCCGTGCGGCAGGGCATCGAGACGGCCACGTTCCACATCATGACCCCTTACCCGTCCACCGGGCTGTGGCGGCAGTTGGCCGCCGAGGACCGCATCCTCCACCAGGACTGGGACCTGTACGACACCCGGCACGTCGTCTTCCGCCCGCGCGGTATGACAGCGCGGCAGCTGGAGGACGGCTACTGGCGCGCGTACCGGGACTTCTACAGTTGGGGGAACATCTGGCGGGGTGCGGCGGCCCAGCCAGGCGGCCACGAACGGCTGCGCCACCTGGCGTACGCGGGCGGCTGGAAGAAGTTCGAACCGGCGTGGGACGCCTTGATCCGCAGCCGCCGGGTGGTGCGGGCGCTGCCACTGCTGGAGCGTACGCTCGCCGCGTTCGGCGGCCGGTCGGCCACCGGCGCGCGCTGAGACCGCGCGGGCCCGGGCGCGTCACACGCCGCTGGGCCAGGTCGCTTCCTCCCCTTCGCCCAGCTGACCTTCGCCCAGCGGCGCCTCCCGCAGCGGGGTGAGCGCCTCGGAGTGGTCGAGGTGGAGCAGCGCGTCGTACCGCTCCCCCAGCACGGTGGGAACGTAGTTGCCCCACTCCTCGCGCCGCGGGTCGTAGACCACACCGACCGCCCGGTGGTCCCGCTCCTGCCACAGCCACCCGGACCGGGCGCCGATCGGCACTCCGCTGCGGTGCCCCGGCGGGACCAGGAAGAGCGCCCGCCCGTCCTCGACGGAGTGCTCCGTGCTGGGGCGGTCGGCGAGCGCGTCGTGCAGCAGGGTCTCGATGCTGCCCTCCTTGGCCGGCGGGACGCGCATGACCCGGGGTTCGCCCGCCCAGCGAGGCGCCGCGACGACCGAACCCTGGTAGGAGCTGAACCCCACGAGCGTGACGCCCTCCGTCTCGTGGCGCTCCCTCACGAGCCGGCCGAGGTTGACCATGCCCACATCGGCCATGTCCGTGGCCCGTGCGTCGCCCACATGGGTGTTGTGCGCCCAGACCACCGCCCTGGCCTCGGGCCCGTGGTGCTCCATCAGCCGGTCGAGGGTGTCGGCCATATGGGTGTCGCGGATGTTCCACGCCTCGGGGCCGCCGCCGATCATGGTGCGGTAGTAGCGCTCGGCCCCGGCCAGCACTTCGGCGTTCTGCCGCGCCGCGAACTCGGCCAGGCCGCTGTCGGCCGTCTGTACGGCCTCCACCCGGCCGCGCAGCTCGGTCAGCAGGTCCAGCACTTCCCGTTCGCACCCGGCCGGCACCAGGCGGGTGGCCATGGCGTACGACTGGGGGTCCGCCGCGTACGGCTCGAAACAGCGGTACGCCTCCAAGGCGTGCTCGACCCGGTCCGGCGCGTGCTCTCGCAGGTACGCCAGAACCGCGCGCAGCGACTCCCACAGCGAGTACACGTCCAAGCCGAAGAAGCCCACCGGCCGGGCCGGTCGCACGGTGGTGTTGTAGTCGCGCAGCCAGCGGCTGAACGTCGCCACCTCGGTGTTGGCCCACATCCACGTCGGCCACCGGTCGAACCCCTCCAGCGCCTCGACCGGGTCCGACGGCGCTCCCGGCGCGGCCGTGACGGCACAGTGCAGCGCCTGGCAGTCCGGCCAGTCCCCCTCGACCGCGACGAAGGTGAACCCCTTCTCCTCGATCAGCCGACGGGTGAGCAGCGCCCGCCACCGGTAGAACCCGGTGGTGCCGTGCGAGGCCTCACCCACCAGCACATAGCGGGAGTCGCCGATGTGCTCCAGCAGCGGATCGAGCGAGTCGGTGCCGGTCAGCGGCAGGGCGTCGGCGCGGACCCGGTCGAGCGTCTCGGCGGCCCGGGGGGCGGGGCCGGGGGTTCCGGGAGCGGGGCCAGGGGTCCCGGGGTCGGAGTCGGGGTCTGGGGTCGCTGCCGTCAAGGGAGCCTCCTCGTATGGAGCGGGACGGGCGGCTGTGGAGACTCCCAGCATGCGCACGCGCCCGGGCTCCCGCACAACCGGAGACCCCCGCGTCAGGTGCGGCCCTCCCGCTCCTGGGCCGCCTCCAGGACCGCCGGGGCCGTCATCCAGTCGGCTCGCACCACCCGGAAGCCCGCGCCCTCGTATGCGGCGTTGACCTGCTCGTCGTCGTCGACCACAAGGGCGACCGCGCGGTCCCTGGCCAGCCGTTGCAGCAGCTCCAGCTTGGTGATGCGGGCGGGACGCCGGTCGTCATCAGCGCGCATCAGGAGCCGGCCTGTGGGCAGGCCGTGGGCCCTCAGCCACGCCACGGTGTCGGCCCGGCAGCGCTCGGGCCGCCCGGTGACGTACACCAGTTCGCACTGCTTGGCCGTCTCCAGGGCCAGGGCCACGCCCTTCGCCAGCGGCGGGTCGTCCACAGCGGCGCCGAAGAAAGCGTCCCAGTCCCGTGGGCGTTGCTGGAGGAACGGCAGCCGGTGCCGGACGTCGGCCAGCGTCCCGTCCAGATCGAAGACCGCCAGCGGCGCCCGCAGAACCATCGTCGCCTCACTTCTCTCCCGACTGCGTCGGCCCGCACGGACGAGGGCGCGGCCCGGCCCGGGCCCGCTACTCCTTGCCCTGGCGGGCCTTCTTCAGCATGCGGCGCCGCTGGCGGTGCGTCAGCTCCCGTCGGCCGGTCTGCCGCAGATACGCTTCCTTGCGCTGTTCGTTCGTCATGACCCCGTGTCCTCCCGGAGCACCTCTGGCGAGGCGGCGGTACCGCTCTGACTCGCCTCAGTATGGCCGCACCCGCCCCGCGCCGCACCCCTGAAGAGCGAGGAGAGGACACGCGTCGTATCCGCTCTTCGGGTGTCCTGTTCGCGGGCGGCGGAACGTCGGGGTACCGACCAATCATCCGAGTTGTCCATCGGCACCGCCACCATGAGGGACGGTGGGTGCCCCGTTCCTGTGGTGTGCGACTCGCCGGGCCGCCGGAAAGCCGCAGGCCAGGAGGGAGTGGGAGCCGTTGTCGGTGGGAGCAGCCGGGCCCTGGCTCGTGACCGCCGGAGTGCCGCTGGTCCTCCTGGCGCTGAGCCTGCCGGTGTGGCGCTGGCGCTGGCCCCGGGCACCGATCCTGCTGCGAGAGGCAGCGATCGTCTCCTCGGTCTTCGTCATCTGGCAGATCCCGGCGCGGATGTCGGCCGGTGACCTGCACGCCGCCGTCGACCGGGCCGAGTGGATCTACCGCTGGGAGCAGCGCCTCCGGCTGCCCGACGAGGTGGACTGGCAGCAGGCCGTGCTGCCGCACCCATGGCTGGTGCAGGCCGCCAATTACTACTACGCGGTGATGCACTTCGGTGCGATGGCAGCGCTTCTGGTGTGGCTGTACTGGCGGCACCGCCCGTCCTATCCCCGGGTGCGCACCTACGTCGTGCTCGTCACGGTCGTCTCGCTGCTGGTGCAGCTGGTCGCCGTTGCGCCGCCGCGGCTGGTGACGGAGCTCGGGTTCGCCGACACGGCCGAGCGGTACGGGCAGTCGGTCTACGACAGCGGCCCGGGGAGCGTGGTGGCCGACGAGCTGTCCGCCGTGCCTTCCGTGCATGTGGCCTGGGCGGTGCTCGTGGCCGTGGTCGTCATCCGGGTGAGCCGCCGCCGGGTGCGTTGGCTGGTGCTCGCGCATCCGCTGCTGACGCTCGTGGTGATCGTCGTGACGGCCAACCACTTCTGGCTCGACGCGATCGCGGCCTTCGCCGTCCTCGCCGTGTGCGCACTCCTGCAGTGGACCGGCCGGTTCTGCGCGCACCGGATCGTCCGGCTCCGCCACCGCGCCCTGGTCTCCGCCGACCGGCCGGCAGCCGAGACGACGGCCTCCCCCGCCCGGCCGACGGCACCCGAGAGACCGGCGGCCTCCGAGAAACCGGCAGCAACGGAGGGGCCGACAGCGGCGGAGGGGCCGACAGCAGCGGAAGGACCCGAGGGGCCCGGCGCCTGCACGCGGCGGCCACCGCCCCGCCGTCCACCGCCGCACCACTGACCGCACGTCACACGTGCGAAGGCCGGTGGAGGCCCCGCCGGTGCGCCCCTTTGGTGGGCAGCCGCGCGGCGCCTAGGCTGCGCGGGCCGGCAGTCCCGGTGCTGCCCAGCCTGCCGGGACTGCCGGTCCGCGCCACGGCACGACGGTGGGCTGCCCGCGCTGTGGCGGGCAGCCCGCCGGTCATCAGCGGACGGAGACGTGTGCGCCTCCTGACAGGTGGCCGATTCAGCCGCCCTGTCCGCCTCCGCTGGTCCGGCCGCCCTTCTGGCCCGCCTCGGCAGCCCGCTGCGGGTCGTTGGCGAAGTTGCCGCCGCTCTCGTGACCGCCCTTCTGGCCCGCCTCGGCAGCCCGCTGCGGATCGTTCGCGAAGTTCCCGCCGCTCTCGTGACCGCCCTTCTGACCGGCCTCGGCAGCCCGCTGCGGGTCGTTCGCGAAGTTCCCGCCGCTCTCGTGGCCACCCTTCTGACCGGCCTCGGCAGCCCGCTGCGGGTCGTTGGCGAAGTTGCCCGGGTTCTCGGCCATGGCCAATTCCTCCTTTTTGCGTCGAATGCGGCTGTCTGGTGCGGCGGGTACCCAAGGTTCCGGCCTGAAACAGGAGCAATCCGAAGAGCGGAGAAGGTTTTCCCGAGCGCGCTCCGCCTGGGTCGGCCGAGGTCAGCGCAGTTCGCTGAAGCGTTCGGTGGCCCGGGTCCGGCCCGCCACGATGATGGTGTCATCGGCCCGCACGACCGTGTCGGGAGTGGCGTAGGTGAAGCCTTCCCCGGGGCGCTTGATGGCGACGACGGTGACGCCGTAGCGGGTGCGGACGGCGCTGCTGGAGAGCGGGATGTCGAGGATTTCGGTGGGCGGGTCGGTCTTGACCATCGCGAAGTCGTCCTCGAACTCGATGTAGTCGAGCATCCGGCCGCGCACGAGGTGGGCGACGCGCTGGCCCATGTCGTGCTCAGGGTAGACGACATGCTGCACGCCGAGCTGGGTGAGGATACGGCCGTGGGCCTCACTGGTGGCCTTGGCCCACACGTTCTCGATACCGAAGGAGACCAGCAGCGAGGCGGTGAGGATGCTGGCTTCCAGGTCGGTGCCGATGGCGACGACCGCCCGGTCGAACTCGTGGACCGCGAGCTGGCGCAGGGCGTCCTCCTTGGTGGAGTCGGCCCGCACGGTGTGGGTGAGGGATCCGGAGAGAAGCTGGACCACCTCGGGGTTCTCGTCGATGCCGAGGACCTCGGTGTCCTCGTCCGCGAGTTCGAGTGCCAGGGAACGGCCGAAGCGGCCGAGCCCGATGACGACCACGGCGTCCTGGTGAGAGCTCCGGCGGTTCTTGGGGGTGCGTTTCCTAACCAATGACGGGTCGCTCCTCGGGAAGGTCGTACATACGGACGCGCAGTCGCAGGGCGAGCGCGGAGGCGATGGTGATGGGGCCGAGTCGGCCGGTGAACATCAGCGCGGTGAGCAGGAGCTGCTCCCCTCCGGGCAGTCCCATCGTGATGCCGGTGGACAGGCCGACGGTTCCGAAGGCCGAGGTGACCTCGAACAGCGACTTGTCCAGGCTGAAGTCGGTGAAGACCATGAAGGCCAGCGTCGAGACGGCGACGGCGGCCACCGACAGCAGAACCACGGTCAGGGCCTGGCGCTGGAGGTCGCCGTGCAGGCGGCGCCGGAAGATGTTGACCGCGCCCTCGCCCCGGATCTCGGCGTAGATCACGAAGAACAGCACGGCGAAGGTGGTGACCTTGATACCGCCGGCGGTGCCCGCGCTGGCGCCGCCGACGAACATCAGCACATCCGTGCCCAGCCAGGTGGCCGGGTTCATCTGGGAGGTGTCGACGCTGTTGAAGCCGGCCGTACGGGGCATCACGCCCTGGAAGAACCCGGCCAGCAGCTTCCCGGGGACGTCCAGCGGCCCCAGCGTCGCCGGGTTGCGCCATTCGAGCGCGGTGATGAAGGCGCTGCCGCAGACCAGGAAGATCGCGGAGGCGCCGAGCACGATCTTGGTGTGCAGGGACCAGGAGCGCGGTTTGCGGAACCTGCGGCGCAGTTCGAACAGCACCGGGAAGCCGAGGCCACCGGCGATGACGGCGCCCGCTATCGGCAGGCAGATCCACGGGTCGGTGACAAAGCCCATCAGACTGTCGGAGTAGAGCGCGAACCCGGCGTTGTTGAACGCCGACACGGCGTGGAAGACGCCCAGCCACACCGCTCGCGGCCAGGGCTCATCATAGGAGGTCGCCAGCCGGACGGTCAGGATCGTCGCGGTGACGGCCTCCAGCAGCAGGCTGACCTTGACCACCCGGACCACGACCGTCCGTACGTCGCCCAGGCCCAGCGTCTTGGTCTCCGTGGCGGCGGTGAGGCGGGCCTTCAGCCCCATCCGGCGGTGGGAGACCAGCAGCACCAGCCAGGAGGCGAACGTCATGATCCCGAGGCCGCCGACCTGGATCAGCGCCAGAATCACCGTCTGCCCGAAGCCGCTCCAGTAGTCGGGGGTGTCGACCACGATCAGCCCGGTCACGCACACCGCGGAGGTGGAGGTGAACAGCGCTTCGAGCGCTGACGCCGCGCCGGCCCCCGCCTTGGCGACGGGCAGCATCAGCAGGCCGGTCCCCAACGCGATCGCCGCGGCGAAGCCGGCCACGACCATTTGCGCCGGGTGCCGCACGCGTGGCCGCCACCGGGTCACCACAGCCAGTCCTCCGCCCCGCAGACAGGTACCACGATTGTTCGCACCGGGAGACGATAAGCAATACGTCAGCGGTACCGGTCACCGGTACCCCTCCGCGCCGCCCAGCGGCCGCCCCGGGCCCCGGAACCACCCGGACGTAGCCGCCCGCCTCCGGCCTCGCAGGCCCGGAGGCCCGCGGACACGGCCGAGGCCGCAGCCCGGAAGACTGCGGCCTCGGCACCGGACGGCGACGGCGGAGCGCTAGCTCTCGTCCTCGCCCTTGCCCTTGTCCGATGTGCTCTTGGAGGACTCGCCCGCTGTGCTCTTGGACGACTCGACCGCGTCGGAGAGTGTCCCGCCCTCCAGGCTGTCCTCGATGGCAGCCACGGTCTGGTCGATCAGCTCCTCCTGCTGCTTCTGCTCCTTGGCCCTCAGATATGCCTGCCGCTCCTGATGGAAGGACTTCAGGGTGGCGATGCACATACCGATCATCACGATGCTGAACGGCAACGCGATGACGATGGCCGCGGTCTTCAGCGTGTTCAGCGACGCGGCTCCGCCTTGCAAGTCGGAAGCGAGCAGCAGGGCGATGGCCACGGCGCCCTCGGCGAGCGCCCAGAACACCCGGCTCCACACCGGCGGGTTCGGGTCGCCGCCCGAGGCCAGCATGTCGACCACGTACGAGCCGGAGTCGGAGGAGGTGACGAAGAACAGCACGATCAGCAGGATCGACACGCCGGCCACGAACTTGCCGCCGGGAAGGGTGTCCAGCATCTCGAAGAGCGCGTTGTTGGTGCTGACCACACCGTCGTGCACGTAGTTGTGCTTGCCGTTCATCTGCTGGAACAGGCCGGTGCCGCCGAAGATGGCGAACCAGACGAACGTCAGCAGGGTGGGCACCAGCAGCACGCCGCAGACGAACTCGCGGACGGTACGGCCGCGGGAGATCCGGGCGATGAAGATGCCGACGAACGGCGCCCAGGAGATCCACCAGCCCCAGTAGAAGACGGTCCAGCCGTTGACCCAGCTGGTTCCCTCGTCCCCGTAGGCCGCGCCGGTGTCGAAGCTGAGCTGGAGCAGGTTCTGCAGGTAGCCGCCGACGTCCTGGGCCAGGCCGTTGAGGATGAACACCGTCGGGCCCGCGACCAGCACGAAGAGCATGATGATCGCTGCCACACCCATGTTGATGTTGGACAGCCACTTGATGCCCTTGCCGATGCCGGAGACCACCGAGGTCGTCGCGGCGGCGGTGATGCAGACGATCAGCAGGACGAGCAGCCCCTTGCTGTTGGGGTCGTCCACCCAGCCGAGGAAGTTCATACCGCTGGCGATCTGCATCACGCCGAGCCCGAGCGAGGTCGCCACGCCGAAGAGGGTGCCGACGATGGCGACCGTGTCGATGACGTTGCCCCAGAAGCCCTTCACCTTGTCACCGAAGAGCGGCTCCAGGGCCCAGCGGATGGAGACGGGGCGTCCCTTGCGGTGCACCGAGTAGGCGACGGCCAGGCCGACCACGACGTAGATGGCCCACGGATGGATGCCCCAGTGCAGGAAGGTCTGCACCATGGCGAACTCTTCACGCTCCGCCGCGCCCTTGCCGATGCCCGGCCTGGGCGCGTGGAAGAAGTTCAGCGGCTCGGCGACGCCCCAGAAGACCAGGCCGATGCCCATACCGGCCGCGAACAGCATGGCGAACCAGGAGCCGGCGCTGAACTCCGGCTTCTCGTTGTCCTTGCCGAGCTTGATGTCTCCGTAGCGGCCGATGCCGATCCAGATGACGAAGATCACGAAGAGTGACACCAGAGCCATGTAGAACCAGCTCAGGTTGCCGACGATCTTGTCCTGGACGGTCTGCACCTGCTCCGCTGCCGTGTCCTGGCCGATCACGGCGTAGAGCACGAAGATCAGGATGACAATGGCCGACGGATAGAAGACCCACGGCGCGATCGAACCACCCCCCGGCGGCGCCGGAGGCTTCGGCCCCGGCTTCTGGTCAGATGTTCTGGCCGTTGTCTGCGCAGCCACGCGTTCATCCTTTGCGGTCATATTGGGAAGTCATCAGACCGGAGAGTCCCGGCCTGTGGCGGCCTCTGCCCCGAATCACCGATGTCATTCATCACGAATCAATTACTGTCAACCATCAAAGAGGAACGAGGGATTCATCACATCGGACACGCCGCCGGGAGGCAGGGCCCGTGAGCCATCCGGACGCCATCCGGCTGGGGACCCGAAGGGGCGGGCGTGTGCGGATGCGAACGGTTGTTTGGGAACATACGCACGGTGATCGGTGCGGTTTCATCCGGCCGGCTTCACCCGTACGGGTGGATGCCGGGAACCCGGCGACGAACGGCCGCACCCCCGGTGGCCGTCCTCCGGAAGCCGCTCCCCCACCCGCGAAGATCCAGTCCACGTGTCATACCGGCACACCTGGGAACCCCCGCACGAGTAGCCACTCGTAGTCAGCACAGCGTGGCCCGGCTCGGTCGGGTCAGCGGGACGGATCCACTATGACCAGCGGATACATGGGTCCCGGGGACTTCGGTCGGGACCCGTTCGAAGAGTTCATCGCGCGCTTCCTCGGCAAGGCCCGGTCCGGCGGCGGGGGCCGCTACAGCGACCCGCGCTCCTACGACTTCCTCCGGCTGATGAGCGAGCCCGCCCGGCAGCTCGTCTCCGACGCGGCAACGTACGCCGCCGAGCACGGCAGCAACGACCTGGACACCGAGCATCTGCTGCGAGCGGCACTCACCGCTGAGCCGACCCGCACCATGGTGGCCAAGGCCGGGGCCGACCCCGACGCCATCGCCGCCGAGATCGACCGCGAGGTCGGCGAGGGGCAGCCCCGCAACTCGCTCTCCGTCAGCCCCGCCGTCAAGCGGGCGCTCATGGACGCGCACGAGATCGCCCGCTCCCGCGGCGCCTCCTACATCGGCGCCGAACATGTGCTGGTCGCGCTCGCCGCCAACCGTGACTCCACGGCCGGCCAGATCCTCAATTCGGCACACTTCGATCCACGCTCCGCCACCCCGCGCGGTGGCCCCGGCTCCGGGCAGGGCGGCGGCCCCGAGACCCCGGCGCGCGGCGGTCCCGAGGCCCGGCCCAGCAACACCCCCACCCTCGACAAGTACAGCCGCGATCTGACCGAGCTCGCGCGGGAGGGCAGGATCGACCCCGTGATCGGGCGGGACGAGCAGATCGAGCAGACCGTGGAGGTCCTCGCCCGGCGCGGCAAGAACAACCCCGTACTGATCGGCGAGGCGGGCGTGGGCAAGACCGCCATCGTCGAGGGCCTCGCCCAGCGGATCGCCGACGGTGACGTGCCCGACAATCTGCTGGGCCGCCGCGTCGTGCAGCTCGACTTCGGCAGCGTCGTGGCCGGCACCCGCTACCGCGGTGACTTCGAGGAACGGCTCACCGGCATCATCGACGAGATCCGCGCCCACAGCGAGGAGCTGGTCGTCTTCATCGACGAGCTGCACACCGTGGTCGGGGCCGGAGGCGGCGGGGAGAGCGGCTCGATGGACGCGAGCAACATGCTCAAGCCGCCGCTCTCCCGGGGCGAGCTGCACGTCATCGGCGCCACGACGCTGGAGGAGCACCGCAGGTACATCGAAAAGGACGCGGCGCTCGCCCGCCGCTTCCAGCCGGTGCTCGTCCCCGAACCCACGGTGACGGACGCCATCGAGATCCTGCGCGGCCTGCGGGACCGCTACGAGGCCCACCACCAGGTGCGCTACACCGACGAGGCGCTCGTAGCCGCCGTCGAGATGTCCGACCGCTATCTGACCGGCCGGTATCTGCCCGACAAGGCCATCGACCTGCTGGACCAGGCGGGCGCCCGGGTACGGCTGCGCACCGCCACCCGGGGCACGGACGTGCGCGCGCTGGAGCGCGAGGCCGAGCAGGTGCGCCGCGACAAGGACCAGGCGGTGGCCGCCGAGGACTACGAGCGGGCCAAACAGCTGCGCGACCGGCTCACCGAGCTGGAGGAGGCCATCGAGCAGGACGGGCACCGGCCGGACGCCCGGCACGGCGACCGGATCGTGAAGGTGACCGTCGAAGACATCGCCGACATCATCTCCCACCAGACCGGTATCCCCGTCAGCAATCTCACCCAGGAGGAGAAGGACCGGCTGCTGGGCCTGGAGGAGCAGTTGCAGCAGCGGGTCGTCGGGCAGGACGAGGCGGTCACCGCCGTCGCCGACGCGGTGCTGCGGTCGCGCTCCGGCCTGGCCAGCCCGGACCGGCCCATCGGCAGCTTCCTCTTCCTGGGACCCACCGGGGTCGGCAAGACGGAGCTGGCCCGGGCGCTGGCCGAGTCCCTGTTCGGCACCGACGAGAAGATGGTGCGGCTCGACATGAGCGAGTACCAGGAGCGGCACACGGTCAGCCGGCTGGTGGGCGCTCCGCCCGGATACGTGGGGCACGACGAGGCCGGACAGCTCACCGAGACGGTGCGGCGCAACCCGTACTCGCTGCTGCTGCTGGACGAGGTGGAGAAGGCGCACCCCGACGTCTTCAACATCCTGCTGCAGGTGCTGGACGACGGCCGGCTCACCGACTCGCAGGGCCGCACCGTCGACTTCACCAACACGGTCATCGTCATGACCAGCAACCTGGGTTCGGAGGCGATCACCGGGCGCGGGGCGATGCTGGGCTTCGGCGGCGGGGAGGAGGCCGACGAGGACGCCCGGCGGGAGCGCGTACTGCGGCCGCTGCGCGAGCACTTCCGGCCTGAGTTCCTCAACCGTATCGACGAGATCGTGGTCTTCCGGCAGCTCGACGACGCACAGCTGCGGCGGATCACCGACATGCTGCTGGAGGAGACCCGCCGCCGGGTGCACGCCCAGGACCTGGAGATCGAGTTCTCCCCCGCTGCCGTGGACTGGCTGGCCCACAAGGGCTACCAGCCCGAGTACGGTGCCCGTCCGCTGCGCCGGACGATCCAGCGCGAGGTGGACAACCGGCTCTCCCGGATGCTGCTGGGCGGCGATCTGGAGCCGCACACCAGGCTGCTGGTCGATGTGGCGGAGGGGCAGTTGGAGTTCCGCACCGAAGGCCGCGCCGCCGATCCCGTCGGCAGCTGACGGTGCCCGGCCCCGGACGGGTGGGGCCGAGCGCCGGTGGGGCCGCGCCGGTGGGGGCAGGTCAGCGGGTGGCGGAGCCGGTCAGCGGGTGGCGGCGAGCACGGATTCGGACATCGCCTTCTCACCGGCCGCGTTGGGATGGAAGGGCGCCGCTGCGTCGGTGACGAGCGGTTCCATCCAGCGGGTCCCGGCGGGCTTGCACACGTCGTGGCCGATGGACTTGGAGTAGGTGTCCACATAGACGGCGCCGTGCTCGGCCGCCTGCTTGGCGATCATGGTGTTGAGGTGTTTGTGGGTGTCGCGCAGCCAGGGGGCGTCGCCCCTGGCGATGGAGACGACTGTGGGGCAGTTGCTGCCGTCGTCGGGCAGGATGGCGGGATAGCCGGTGATCAGGATCTTGGCACGCGGGGCGCGGGCGCGGATGTCCTCCAGCGCCTTGGAGATCTTGGGTGCGGTGTTCTCGATGGTCGCGGCGAGTTCGTCGTGCCCGGTCCACGTGTAGCTCTTCTTGCACGGTGAGCCCAGCGGGTTGAACAGACCGAGGGTGACGCAGCGGACGATGATGTTGCCGAAGCCGATGTCGTTGCCCCCGATGGTGAGGGTGACCAGATCGGTCTCGGCGCTGAGTGCGTCCAACTGCGGTGCGACGGAGGGGTGCTGGGCCGTGTACAGGTCCTCGGTGGTCGCTCCGCCGCAGGTGACGTCCTGGTGCCCGGCGGGCCCGAGCGCCGCCTCGACCAGCGAGGGGTAGTTCCGGTCGGAGCGCGAACAGGTCTCGTCGACCGTGTTCGGCACACCTGCCCCGGCCGCGTACGAGTCGCCGAGGGCGACATAGCGGTGGACGGCGGTGTCCTGCGCGAGCGCCGGGCTCGCACCGAGCCCGGCGCCTGCGGTGACGGCGGCTGTGGCGGTGGCCAGGGCTACGGCGGTTCTGGCACGGCAGTTGGGCATGCGTGAGCGCATGAGGGACCTCTCGTGAGTGGGGAAAGGTGGGGGTCGCTGCCGGCAGTTACTGGCCAGTTGCACTGAGAGGTAATATGTGGCCGCCGTCACGGGTCGTCAAGGGCTGTGACAGCACGCGCTCCGCGCGGCTCAGCCCGCGTCCGTACGCCGCGCGGTGACGGCCACCGTGGCGTAGGGCATCGTGAACTGGCCCCCCAGGGTGTCGATGACGGCCCCGATCCCAGTGAGGACCTCCGCCAGCTTCGGGGGCGGGAGCAGGGTGAGACCGCCGGTGGTGGACAGGTGGTCCAGCCACTCGTCACGGGTGTAGGACCGCTGCCAGTCGAACCGCCACCGCTCCGGTTCGCCGAAAGTCCCGGCCTCCCGCAGCGCGTCGGCCGCCTTGGCGCACAGTGCCGCGTAGGGATCCGACTCGGCAGGCGGCCGACGCGCTGCGAGGGAGTCGGGCAGAATCCGGCGGTGAACCTCCGAGAAGGCCTCCGCCAGTTCGGGCGGCGGCTGGTCGACGTTCCAGAAGACCGCCAGTCGCCCGTCGGGCCGCAGCACCTCGGCCGCTTTCGCCGCACCGGCGGCCGGGTCGACCCAGTGCCAGGTCTGCCCGGCGACCACCGCGTCGAAGGACCTCCCGGCCGGGTCCCAGTCCTCGAACTTCGCCACGTCGACGCGGAGTCCGTGCTGCCGCGCCCACGCGGCCATCCGCGTGTCGGGCTCGACGCCGGTCACCCGGCAGCCGGCCGCGTGGAGTTGGCGGGCGACGATGCCGGTGCCGCAGCCGACGTCGAGGACGTCGGTCCCCGGCGCCGCGGTGACGATCCGGTTCACCATGGCGTCGGGATAGCGCGGCCTGGCCCGGTCGTAGCGCTCGGGGTCCACGCCGAAGGACTCGGCGACATGGCGGGCCCGGTGCGGTTCGGAAGCAGGGGGTCGGGACGGCCCCGACGGTAGAGTGGGCATGCGCCCACTCTAGTGGGCAAGTGCCCACTCGCCAAGCGGGTGCCCAGGAGACGACGAGCAAGGAGGGGTGCACAGTGCCGACAGGGGTGGCCATCCGGGACGTACGGGAGCAACTGTTCGACGCCGCGGAACGCGTACTGCTGCGGGACGGGCCCAACGCCCTGACCAGCCGGGCGGTGACCACGGAGGCGGACTGCGCCAAGGGCGTACTGCACCGGCACTTCGCCGACTTCGACGCCTTCCTCGCCGAACTCGTGCACGACCGCGTCGACCGGCTCGAGAGCAGGGCCGCCGCTCTGCGCGACTCCGCCGGGACCGGAACCGTCGCCGACAACCTCACCGACGCGCTGACGAAGCTGTTCGGCTCGGTCGCCGTCGCCCTCGTCGGGCTCATCACCTCCCGGGACGGCCTTCGCGAGCGGTTGCGCCGCACCTGGCCGACCGGCGTCCCGCTGCTGACGGAAGCCACCGCCATGATCGCCTCCTACCTCGCAGCCGAGCGCGACCTGGGCCGTATCGCGGCGGACGCCGACCTCGACACGCTCGCCCCCACCCTCGTCGGCGCCGGACACCTGCTGTTCGCCGACCGGACGGGCACACCACCGGACGCCGAAGCCGTCCACCGAACCGTGACCACCGTCATCGGCGCCTTCGTACGGGAGCCGCGCGCCTGAGCGCGGCCGGTCCGCTGCTGCCCGCCCGTCCCGCCTGACCGGGGGTGACAGCAGACCGGAGGGGCAGACTCCCGAGTGCCACCGCACACAGGCCGCACGGCACACCCGGCACGCGCGGTACAACCGGCCCGCACGGCACACCCGGCACAGATGAGGAGCAGCCCCTTGGGTTACGTCACGGTCCAGGAGTGGGAGCGCCACTACGCGGACGGCCGCGGCTTCCGGCCGCTCGGCGAGACCGAGCGGGCGCTGCTCGCCGCGCACACCCCCGCGCCGGACGGCGGCACCGCGCTGGACGTCGGCTGTGGCACCGGGGAGTTGGCCGACTACCTCAGCCGCCTCGGCTACCGGGTGGACGCCGTGGACTACGCCGACAGCGCCCTGGCCCGGGCACGGGAGCGCTACCGGGACAACGGGCAGGTGCGGTGGCTGCGACTGGATGTCGAGCGCGCGGACTTCACCGAGCTGCGCGACGACGGCTACGACCTCATCGCGCTGCGGCTCGCCTACCCCTTTCTCCACGACCGCGCCCGCACCCTGCGCAGGCTCGGTGAACGGCTGCGCCCCGGAGGCGGGTTGGTGGTGATCTCACCGTCGGCGGAGCAGGTGCCGGACAGCAGGCGCGGCATCGCCCTGGACGAGGAGGAGATCGGCTTGCTGACCGAAGGCTGGGAGAAGGCGGAGCGGTTCGACGCGGACGGGCTGACGATGCTGGTGCTGCGGGGAGCACCGCGCGCCTTCGCCCCGGTGGAGAAGGGCCGCCCGGTGCCGCACGCCGTGGCGGGAGCCTGTGCGGTGGTGACCGACGCTGCGGGCCGCGTACTGCTCGGCCGGTCGGTGAGCGGAATGTGGGAGCTGCCCGGCGGCAGTGTGGAGCCCGGCGAGTCCTTCGAGACCACAGCCGTACGAGAACTCGCCGAGGAGACGGGCCTGCGTACAGCCGCCGGGGAAGCGCGTCTGCACGCCGTCCTGCTGGACGAGAACGAGAGCGTGCCCCGGGTGTCCGCCGTGGTCCGCGTCCCCGCCTGGTCGGGCACTTTGCGTCCCGAGCCGCACCGCTTCCACCGGTGGGAGTGGCACGAGCCGCGCTCCCTGGCCACGCTCGGACCGGTCTTCGCACCGTCGGCCCAGGCCCTGGAGGCTGTATGGCCCGGTGTCCTGCCGGGACCCGGGCCGCTGAGCGTCTGCCCCACCCCGGCCAGCGACGGCGCCCGCGACTCGACGTGCCGGGAACGTGGCGGCCCGACGACCGGGAACAGTGGGGCGGAGAACGGCATCTGGCGGACCGTCCACGGCCTCGCCCGGGCCTTCGAGGCGCACGCCGACGCGCGCGGCGTGCCCCGGCAGCAGCAGTGGACCGTGCAAGTGCTCAAGCTCGCGGAGGAGACGGGCGAGGCGGCCCAGGCCCTCATCGGTGTCCAGGGCGCCAATCCCCGGAAGGGCAACAGCCACCGCTGGGAGGATGTGCACGCCGAGGTGGCCGACGTGGTCATCACCGGCCTGGTCTCCCTCGCCCGCATGCGGCCCGACGACGCCGCCGACTACCTCAGGCGGCAGCTCACCGTGAAGGCGGGCAGGATCGTGCGGCCCGCCGCCTCACCCGTCGGGGCTGAGAGGCCCGACGCGCCGGGAGCGCCGTCCGCCGGGGCACCCCGGAATCCACCGGGCTGCCGCCCGTGAGCGGTCCGCGACGCCGGACGTACCCGGGCGGATCGCGCTGCTCCCGGCAGGAAGACGACGGCCGCTCCGCCGCGGCCCGGACGCCGGCCGTCACCGTCCGGGCCGCTGACGGGCGCGCTGCCAGGCCGAGTCACGCAGCAGGCGCAGCCCGTTGAGCCCCACGAGGACGGTGGAGCCCTCGTGCCCGGCGACGCCGAGCGGCAGCGGAAGGGTGCCGATGAGGTCCCAGCCGGCCAGCACGGCGATGAAGGTGCCCGCGATGGCCAGGTTCTGCACGACGAGGCCGCGTGCGGCGCGGGAGAGGGTGACGACGGTGGGGATGGCGGCGAGTTCGTCGCGGACCACCACGGCGTCGGCGGTCTCCAGCGCGAGATCGGAGCCGGCCTTGCCCATGGCGACACCGGTGTGTGCGGCGGCCAGCGCCGGGGCGTCGTTGACACCGTCGCCGACGACCAGCACCCGGCGCCCGGCCGCTTCCAGTCCCCGGACGGCCTCGACCTTCTCCTGCGGCAGCAGGCCGGCGCGGATGTCGGTGATACCGGTCCGCGCCGCCGTCGACGCTGCGGCACGCTCGTTGTCACCGGTGACCAGGACGGGTGAGGTGCCGACGAGGGACGTCAGTGCGGCGACGGCCTCGGCTGCGTCGGACCGCAGCCGGTCGGCGATGCCCAGTACGCCCACCGGAGTGCCGTCGACGAGTACGACCACAGCCGTGCGCCCATCGCCCTCCAACTGCCGCACCGCCTCCCGGGCCTCGGCCTCCCGCGAGGTCTCCTGCGCGTCGTCCTCCCGCGCGGCCACCGGCTGTCGCAGCGCCTGATCCGAGGTGGGCGGGCCGGGCCGGTGGGCGGGGACCAGGAGGCGGCCAGGCGTGCCGACCTGGACGCGGTGGCCGTCGACCGTGGCGGTGACTCCCAGGCCGGGGGCCGAGGCGAAGTCGGCGGCGTCCGGGAGCGGGAGGCCGCGGGCACGCGCTGCCTCCACGACCGCGCGGGCCAGCGGGTGTTCACTGGCCCGCTCGGCCGCGGCCGCCCGGCTGAGCAGCGCGTCCTCGGTCAGCCCCGAGCCGGGCAGCGGGCGCACCTCGGACAGCCGGGGGATGCCTTCGGTGAGGGTGCCGGTCTTGTCCAGCGCGACGGCGTCGATCTGCCCGATGCGTTCCATGGCGACGGCGGACTTGACCAGTACGCCGTGCCGCCCGGCGTTGGCGATGGCGGAGAGCAGCGGCGGCATGGTGGCCAGGACGACCGCACACGGCGAGGCGACGATCATGAACGTCATCGCCCGCAGCAGCGTCGGCTGGAGGGCGGCACCGAGGAGGAGGGGCACGGCGAACAGGGCGAGCGTGGCGGCGACCATCACCAGGGAGTACCGCTGTTCGATCTTCTCGATGAACAGCTGGGTCGGCGCCTTGGTCCCGGAGGCCTCCTCGACCATCGCCACGATCCGGGCGAGCACCGAGTCGGACGAGTCGCGCTCGACCCGGACACGCAGCGAGCCGGTGCCGTTGACGGTGCCGGCGAAGACCTCGTCCCCGGCCTGCTTGGCGACCGGCAGCGGCTCACCGGTGATCGTCGCCTGGTCCACTTCGCTCCGCCCGTCCAGTACCTGCCCGTCGGCGCCGATCCGCTCCCCCGGGCGTACCAGGATCGTGTCCCCCACCGCGAGGGACTGCGCGGGCACGCTCTCCTCGCCGCCGTCGGGCAGCAGCCTGGTGGCGGTCGCGGGGGCGAGATCGAGCAGGCCGCGTACCGAGTCGGCGGTCCGCGCGGTGGCGACGGCCTCGAGGGCGCCCGAGGTGGCGAAGATGACGATCAGCAGCGCGCCGTCCAGCACCTGTCCGATCGCCGCGGCACCGAGGGCCGCGACGACCATCAGCAGATCCACGTCCAGCGTCCTGTTCCGGAGGGCTTTCAGCCCTTCCCAGCCGGGCTCCCAGCCGCCGGTGACATAGGTGGCGGCGAACAGCGGTGCCCAGGTCCACGCCGGGGCGCCCAGCAGGTCGAGCGGCAGGGCGAGCAGGAACAGTACGAGCGCGGCGAGGGCCCAGCGCGCCTCGGGCAGTGCCAGGACCCGGGTGCGCCGACGGGGTGGGGCCGGGCGGGCGAGCGGTGAAGCGGCGGGCTCGGTGAGGGTGGAGGTCATCACGAACGGCTGTCCTTCGCTGGCGGGGAGAAGCGACTGCCCCACCACCATACAGGAACGATTGAACAGTCATTCATGTGTTCAGCTCCGTAGGATGTCCCCATGGGCCATGGAGCGAACACCCCCGAACCCGGCGCGGCGCGGCGCACCCGCCTCACCCCCGAGAACGCGCCGCAGGTCGCCACGACGCTCCAGGCTCTCTCCACGCCCTCCCGGCTGCTGATCCTGGCCCGCCTGCGCGAGGGGCCGTGCGCGGCGACCGAACTGGCCAACTCCGTCGGCATGGAGCAGTCCGCCTGCTCCCACCAGCTGCGGCTGCTGCGCAATCTCGGCCTGGTCACCGGCACCCGGCAGGGGCGCTCCGTGGTCTACACGCTGCACGACAACCACGTCGCCGAACTCCTCGACCAGGCGCTGTACCACGTGGAGCACCGCAGCCTGGGCCTCACCGACGCCCCCGAGGCGGACACCGCCCTGGCGGAACCGTGACGGGCACCGGTCAGGACGGCGACGAGGCCGGGACGAGCAGATCCGCGCGGCGTCCAGGGCGGGTGAGAGCCAGGAGTGCCTGGTCGTCCTGCGCCGGCCCTGCGCTGTGCCGGTGCACATCGGTGACCAGGAAGTCGAGCACTGTCCGCGGGTCCGCCGGATAGCCGGTGTTGCGCCGGTAGGCCTCCAGCATCCGTGAGACCCGGTCGGCCGGATCGTAGAAGGTGCCGCTGCCATCCCGCGCCTCGGTGACCCCGTCCGTGAAGCACAGCAGGGTCGCACCCGGCGCCAAGTCGTAGCTCTCCACCGGAGAGGTCCAGGAGCCGAGGGTCGTGATCCCCAGCGGCGGCGCCTCCTGGCCCGGCTCCAGCAGCCGGGCGTGCCCCGCCGGGTCCAGGAGCAGCGGCGCCGGGTGGCCGCGGTTGACCAGCCGCACCTGCTGCAGGTCAGGACTGAACTCGACGAGCAGCGCCGTGGTGAAGCCCTCGGTCTGTTCGAGTCCGCCCTGCCGCTCCCCCTCCCGTACCAGCGTCTCCTCCAGCGTCTCCACCACGGTGGGCAGGTCGACGCAGTGGTCGGCGGCATAGCGGAAGGCGCCGATGTCCGCGCTGACGACCGCGATGGCCGACAGCCCCTTGCCGCGTACGTCGCCGATCATCGCGCGCACCCCGTACGGCGTCTCCTGGACGACGTACAGGTCACCGCCGATGAGCGCCGTCTCGTCCGCTGGGACATAGCGGGCTGCGACCTGCAGGCCGCCGGTGTGCTCGGGGGGCTTGGGCAGCACCGCCTGCTGGGCCACCTGAGCGGCGTGCCGTGCCTTGTCGGCGGTGGCGTGATGCGAGCGCAGGGTGCGGTTCAGCCCCACCGCGAGCATGGTGATGGCCACGAGGGTGAGCTGGGTGCCGATACCGCTCTGCGGCCCGAAGGTGCCCTCGGAGTAGGCCAGCCCCGCGTGTGCGGCCATGGCGGCGAGGCCCACGGCGATGATCGTCAGCGGCTCCAGCACCGGCGCGGCCACCACCGGTGCCACGGCCAGCAGGGGCGCCGTGGAGACCCACTGCCGGGCCAGCAGATCCAGGCCGACAGCGAGCACGAGCACCCCTGCGGGCACCCACCGGTAGATCCGTCGCCACACCCACACCTCACTCACCCGAACATCCTGCCCCTCGCTCGTGCCGCTGCGCGCTTACCCGCACCGCCGAGGCCGCAGGTTCCACCTCCTTCCGCCCACCTGCCGCGAGCAGGAGGGCGCCGATGAGCGCGCCCGGCCGTCGGGACCCTCGTACGGCCGTGGCCGACCTCGTTCCATACGCGAACGTATGGCCAGGGTAGATCGCCGGTTCCCGTCCGGCGGAGCGTGGCGGGCGCGCGGACCGGGGGGCAGCTGGGCGTAGTCGTAGCGCCGCCGGGCAGCGGGCAGCCGGGGCCGGGTCAGGCAGCCGGGGCAGGCAGGGACGCGAGCCATTCGGTCAGCAGCTTGTTGATCTCCTCGGGGCGCTCCTGCTGGATCCAGTGGCCGCAGTCGTCCAGGACGTGGGAGGAGTGCAGGCCCGGCAGGGTGGTGGAATAGGCCTCGATGGCGTCCCGCAGCCAGGTGGTGGAGGCGTCCCGGCCGCCGCCGGCGAACAGCGAGGGCTGGGTGACGGGGGCGCCGTCGAAGTCGGCGAGGTCCTCCCAGTCCCGGTCCATGTTGCGGTAGCGGTTCAGGGCCCCGGTGAACCCCGTCCGCTCGAACTCCCCGGCGTAGAAGTCGAGATCCTCTTCGCTGAGCCAGGCGGGCAGCTGTCCGGCCGGGAACCGGTCGCGCATCAGACCGCCGGGCGCCACGAAGTGCGGGTCGGGGGCGTCGTCGGCGGGCATGGTGTCGGCGGACAGCGCCGCGTAGACCCCGGCGAGCCAGCCGCGCACATCGGGCTCGATCTCGGCCTCGGCACGGCCAGGCTGCTGGAAGTAGGAGACGTAGAACTCCTCGTCGCCGCCGATCCGGCTGAAGATCTCACTGGGCCGGGGGCCGCCGCGCGGGCTGTAGGGCACGCTCAGCATGCCCACGGCGCGGAAGACATCCGGCCTGACCAGCGCGGAGTTCGCGGCGATGGGCGAGCCCCAGTCGTGCCCGACGACCACGGCGGTCCGCTCGCCGAGGGCGTGTACGACCGCGACGTTGTCCTCCACGAGGTCGAGCATCCGGTAAGCGTCCACCTCGGCGGGCTTCGAGGAGCGGCCGTAGCCCCTCACGTCGATGGCCGCTGCGCGGTAGCCGGCGGCTGCCAGCGCGGGGAGTTGGTGGCGCCAGGAGTACCAGGACTCGGGAAAGCCGTGCACCAGCAGCACCAACGGACCGCTGCCCTGCTCGACGACGTGGATCCGGCCGGCCGGCGAGGGGACCAGCCGGTGTGTCAACTCGGATGCCTGGTCCTTGGTCTGCCGCGACATGTGCCCTCCAAAGCTGTGGAACCGCCGGGCGCGATGCCCGGCCCTGACCCATCGGCTGATCGGTCTGTAACGATCATGTGTCCCGCCACGTCGGGAGGCCAGAGTTGTTGCCGGTTTGGCAAATGGACAGCAGGGAGCGCATCAGCAGGCGTGTCTGCGGCTGGCGGGTCCGAAGTCCGTCGGCCGGGTGGGCGCAAGGCGCAGCTCACCGCACCAGGTAGCTCCGCAGACCTTCGAGGAACGGTGTCAGGCGCGGGTGGTAGTGCTTGGTCACCGGTTCCAGGTCGGCGACGAAGTCCTCGAGCATGAAGTCGAGCGCGTTGGGGGTGATCAGCGGGCCGGGCAGGCGCGCCAGGAGGTGCGCGCCTGGGCGGGCGACGCGGTCGGCGACGTCGACGACGGGACGGCTGCGGCCGACCAGCCGCAGCGCTGTGGTGAGCATGGCCCGCATCGTCATCCGCTCGGGCCCGCCGATCTCGAACGTGCCCTCGGGCGCTCCGGCCACCGCCGCCTGGGCGACGAGGTCACCGACGTCGTCGACGTGCACCGGCTGGTGGTTCTGCCGGCCCCCTTCCGGCAGCGGCAGGACGGGCAGGTAGCGGCAGGCGCGGACGATGCGGTTGATGCCGTTGTCGCGCGGGCCGTAGACGAAGGCCGGCCGGACGACGGCATGCTCCATCCCGGAGTCGGCCACGGCCAGTTCCCCGCGGCGGATGGCCTGGAAGTACGGTTTGGTCGGGTTCTCGGTGACGCCGACGCCCGCCACGTACACGTAGCGCCGTACCCCGGCGGCGCGCGCCGCGCGTACCAGGCGCTCGGTTCCCAGTCCGTCGTACTCCAGGAAGCTGTGCCGCTGCCGGGGCTTCTCGAAGGGGTAGTCGGGGAAGTTGGCGCTCTGCACCACCACATCGGCGCCCTCGACGGCGGGCTCCAGCGTCGTCGGGTCGAGCATGTCGCCCCAGCGGTAGCCCTCGTGCCGGGCCGCGGCTCGCGCGTTGTGGGTGACCACGACGACGTCCCAGCCCGCCTCGCGCAGCGCCTCGACGCAGGCGCCGCCGATGAATCCGCGGCCGCCGACGACGGCAGCCGTGCCTCGCTTACCAGGTGCGGTCATGTGTCATCCCGTCTCGACGGAGTTCGGGCTCGAAGGGTGCGCCGCTACAGCATCATCATCCGCATCCGCGTGCCCAGGGACGGCACGGACGGGGAGGCCAGCTCGCGGTAGAACCGCTCGGCCAGCTCCATGTTGCGGGCCATCCGGCGCATGGCGAGGTCGCGCGCTGTGCGGGCGCCGGGCACGCTGCTGCACAGGACGCGGGCCCACTGCTCGGAGATCCGCTGGGCGTAGGCGGTGCGGGCCTGGCGGCGCTGCTGGAAGGCGGACAGCCGTGCGGCGCAGAAGTCGCCGCTGCGCACGGCCTCTTCGGCCACTTCCCGCAGCAGTGGCACGTCCTCCAGCGTGAGGGAGCCGCCCAGCCCGAGGTGCGGCAGCATCCCGTGTGCCGCGTCGCCCATCAGCACGGCACCGTCGGTCGCCCAGCGGGGGACGGTGACGGTCCATGGGCGGACGACGACGGCGCGCCGGAGCTGGTCGTAGGCGGTGGCCTCGGCCGGGTCCGAGGTGGCGTACCGCCGCAGCGCGCTGTCGGGGTCGGCCGCCTCCTGCTCCCGGGCGACGGTGTAGAGCCAGCTGTCCTTGTCGCCGAGGCTGACGCAGCCTCCCGAGCCCGCCGCCGAGAGGGCCTGCCGGGATTCACGGGCAGGCAGCGGCCCTCCGACGCCGGTGACGATGACCTGGCCGCGCGGCTGTCTGCGCGAGGAGCTCAGCCCCATCTCGCCGCGGAGCCGGGAGCCGGAACCGTCGGCGCCGATCAGCAGCGGCGTTCGGAGGGTCAGCGTGCCGTCGGGGCGCTGGAGCCGCATCGTCCAGGTGGCGCGCTCCCGGCTGAGGGTCCAGTCGTCGACCGAGTCGAGAATGCGCACCCCGGCGCGGAGGGCGGCGTCCCGCAGCAGGGATTCCAGGCGGGAGGGGAGAATTCCCAGGAAGGTGCCCGCGCCCAACTCCGTCAGATTCACCCGCAGCCGGGTGTGCTCCCGCTCGGTCACAAACCAGGTGAGGGATTCCAGTTCGGCGCCGTCACGCAGCGCCTCGGGCAGTACGCCTAACCACCTGAGGCTGCGCGTTCCCGGCGGCCAGAGCAGAAATCCGAAGATGTCGGCCTTGGCTTTCCTGCGCGATTCGACGATGGCCGTGTCGATTCCGGACTCGGCCAGTGCAATGCCCGTGGACAAGCCTGCGAGACCACCGCCGACGATGGTGATATCGGGTTTCTCCACAGCGGGACGTGCCACGTCACTCACCACGTCTCAACATTCGCATCCGTGTGTGCGCCGCGCAAGACTCGGGATCAGGAAGCGCGAATCGCGTACAGGCTCTGGCCCGAGACGAGTTGGTCGGTGCGGATGCGCCCGAAGCCGGCCTCTCGCAGCTCGGGTTCCAGCCGGGCCGGGGTGGTCAGTGCGTAGCACCCCTGGGTGCAGGCGAGGATGAGGTCGAGGTTGAGCGCTGTGGGGTTGCGGTCGTGGAACATCGAGACGAGCACGAGCGTGCCGCCCTCGCGCAGCGCGCCGCGCAGGGTGCGGAAGAGGGCGGGCCGTTCCTCGGCCGCGAAGTAGTAGACGTTGTTGAGCAGCAGGATCACGTCGTAGGGGCCGTCCAGTTCGGTCCCGCGCACATCGCCCTGGTGGACGGTGAAGCGGTCGTCCAAGGACCAGCGGCGCAGGTTGTCGCGGGCCAGTTCGACCGCGGCGGGCTGAAGGTCGAGCCCGGTGCCGCTGCTGCCCGGCCGGGCCGAGGCCGCACGCAGGTAAACACCTGAGCCGCAGCCGACGTCCAGCACCCGGCCGCCGTCGGCCTCGCTCACGGCCTCGCGTACGTACTGCGCGATCACCCCTTCGGCGATCCGGGAGGACTCGGCGATCACTTCGGCGTAGCGGGGCAGATGGTCGCCGAGGTCGCAGCCGCGCAGGGTCTCCGGCAGTTGACGGTAGACGGTGGCGTGGTAGGCGGTCTGCTCCTCCAGGAGGGCCCGCAGGACGCTGCTGTTGCGGCCGACGAGGGCGCGGGCGCGCCTGCCCTTGAGCGCGTACGTGCCAGGGGCCGCCGCGGTGCCGGAGATCCGTGAGGAGACCGACAGCTCCCCCACGGAGACCCCGAGTTCGAGGAAAATGCGGAATTGCTCGGTCCGGGTGATGCCGAGCCGCTCGGCCAGTTCACCGGCCGGAGCGGGGGTCTTCAGGGCTTCCAGCAGCCCGAGGTGAACGGCGGCCGTGAGGAAATGCGTCCGCGTCAGTTGCTGGGAATCCCGCAGCAGAAGTGCGTGAGCGGCCGGATCGGGCTGGCTGAACGCCGTGCGAAGAGTCCTGCTCCATTTGCTGGAAGCCACGCCGATTCTCCTCCTGTTCGCCCGGGGGCGAGGAAATGACAGGTGAGCGCTCAGCGTAGAACTCCCCCTTGACGCCTACCAGATGACCGGTAGCGTCGTTTCCCGCCATATCCGGGAGCGTTGCCGTCCCACCTCGGGAGTGCGGCCCCGCGGAGCGAGGGAGAACACGGGTGGAGAAAGCGGCGGAAGGCAGACCCTCGTCCCCTGCCCGGCACCAGCGCCGCGGCACCCCTCGCCGTACCTTCGTCGCGGGCTCGCTGGGCGCCGGGGCGACCGTGCTCGGCTTCGGCGGCCTGGGCACACCGGCCGCGGCGGCCGAACGGCGCCGGGTGGCCGTCTTCGGCGGCGGCGTCGCCGGGCTCACCGCGGCCCAGGAGCTGGTCGAACGGGGCTTCGAGGTCACCGTCTGGGAGCGCAAGGAGCTGGGCGGCAAGTCGCGGTCGATCCCCGTCAAGGGCACGGGTACCGGAGGGCGCCGCGATCTGCCGGGCGAGCACGGCTTCCGGTACGTACCGGGCTTCTACCACCACCTGCCGGAGACGATGGCCCGTATCCCCGCGGCCGGCGGCGACGAGGAGAGCGTCCACGATCATCTGGTGGCCCAGGCGGGAGTGCTCTACTCGCGCTCCGGCGGCCGGGAGGACCTGCAACTGGAGTCCAACCCGGACGACCTGCCGTCCTTGGCGGAGATCCAGCGGCTGGTCGTCGCGCTCGTACAGCAACTGGGCGCCGTGCCACCGGACGAGACGGCCTTCTTCGCCAGGCAGATCGCCATCTTCGCCACAAGCGGCGGGAAGCGGCGGTTCGGGCAGTGGGAGAAGACCCCGTGGCGCGAGTTCCTGCGCACGGACGAGATGAGCCAGGAGTTCCGCAGGCTGTTCGCGGACGGGCTCACCACCCATCTGGTCGCCTCGCGCCCGGACATCGCCTCCACGCGCGCCACCGGCATCCTCACCGAGCTGTACTTCTACGCGCTCGCCGGACGCGGCAGCACCGGCAAGCTGGGCCGGGTGCTGGACGCGCCGACCAGCGAGTCGTGGATCCAGCCATGGGTGGCGTATCTGCGCCGCCGGGGTGTGCGCTTCCAGGTCGGCTGGACGGTCGAGGAGCTGTCCCTCGGCTCCGACGGGCGGATATCCGGGGCCCTGGCGCGCGGCCCGGGCGCGGAGCGACAGCGGGTGGAGGCCGACTGGTACGTGTGCGCGGTTCCGGCCGAGCGCGCCAGGAAGCTGTGGTCCCCGGCGCTGCGCGCGGCCGATCCGGCGCTCGCCCGGATGGACAAGCTCCGCACCGAGTGGATGAACGGCATCCAGTTCTATCTGGACAGGCCGACCCCCGTCCTCAACGGCTTCGTCGACTACCTCGACTCGCCCTGGGCGCTGGTCTCCCTGAGCCAGGCCCAGTACTGGGACCGCGACCTTCGGGCCGAGTACGGTGACGGCTCCGTCGCCGAGTCGTTCTCCGTGAACATCGCGCAGTGGGACGCGCCGGGCATCGTGTACAACAAGCCGGCGCGCGAGTGCACTCCGGCGCAGATCGCCGAGGAGACCCTGGCCCAGATGCGGGCCGCGCTGGAGGACACCGGGCGCACGGTGCTGCCAGAGGAATCCGTCAGAAGCTGGCACCTCGACCCGGCGATCAGCTACCCGGACGGGGGTTCCACAGCGGCCAACGACGAGCCGCTGATCGTCTCCGAGGCCGGTTCCTGGGCCCACCGGCCCAGCCACCGCACCGCGGTCCCCAATCTGTTCCTCGCCTCCGACTACGTCCGCGACAACCTCAGCTGCGCGACGATGGAGGGCGCCAACGAGACGGCCAAGAGAGCCGTCAACGCCCTGCTGGAGGCGGCCGGTTCGGACGCCGACCCGTGCACCGTCCACGATCTGTACGCTCCCCCGGAGCTGCGGCTGCTGCGCAAGGCCGACGATGTGCGCTACGCGCTGGGCCTTCCGCACGTGCTGGACACGCCCTGGCCGCTGTGACCGCCGCGGGCGCCCTCAGCGGTGCCGCAGCACCATCCGCAGCCCGCCGCGCGGCCGGAGCGTGACCGTCGGCTGCGGCCTTGGCACCCCGCCCGGTACCAGCTCCAGCCGGAACCGCTGGGTCAGCATGGCGACGGCGGCGGTCATCTCCAGCATCGCGAAGAGGTTGCCCACACACCCGCGCCGCCCGCCCCCGAACGGGATGAACGCGTGCCGGGGGCGCCCGGGGGCGGCGTCGGGCAGAAAGCGGGACGGGTCGAACCCCTCGGGGTTCTCCCAGGCGGACGGGTGCCGGTGCACCAGGTACGGCGGCACGGCCAGCGTGCTTCCCGCGGGGACGTGCACACCGTCGATCTCGTCGTCGTCCACGGCGTCCCGCTCCAGCGTCCAGAAGGGCGGGTAGAGCCGCATCGCCTCGCTGAGGACGGCTTTGGTCCACACGAGCCGGTCCATGTCGGCGAGTTCGGGCGCGCGCCCGGACAGCACCGCTTCGACTTCCTCCTCCAGCCTGCGCCGCGCGGCGGGATGCGCTGCCAGCAGACAGCAGGTCCAGGTCAGCACGGTGGCGCTGGTCTCGTGTCCCGCCATCAGGAACGTGACGATCTCGTCGCGCAGCTGGCGCGGGCCGAGCGCCGAGCCGTCCTCGTGGCGGGCCTCCAGCAGCGCGTCCAGCAGGTCCTTGCCGCCGGTCCACCGGTCCCGGCCGGCGCTGCGCCGCTCGGCGGAGAGCTGTGCGACCACCTCGTCGACGGCCTCGACGGTGCCGCGCCAGGTGCGGTAGCCAGGTGTGGTGCGCAGCCCCAGCCGGGGCGCGGGAAGCAGCAGCGGATTGCGCATCGCGGTCGTCGCGAAGTCCTGCATCCCGGTGACCGCCGCCGAGATCCGCGCCCCCGTGCCCCGCAGGTCGGCGCCGAACAGCGCCTCACCGACGATGGTCAGCGTGAGCAGGCTCATCGTCTCCGAGACGTGTACCAGCGCCCCGTCGGGCCGTCTCTCCCACTCCTGGAAGGTGCGCTCGATGGTGGCCACCATTCCCGGCACGAAGCCGCTGACCCTCCGGTGGGAGAACATCGGCTGGATCAGCCGCCGCTGTCTCTCCCACAGCCGGCCCTCGCTGGTGACCAGGCCGTCGCCGAGGAAGACGCGCAGCGGGCGGTAGGTGGCGGCCTTGCGGTAGTTGTCCTGGCGCGCGACGAAGACGTGTTCGGCGTGTGCCGGGTGGCACAGCAGGAACAGCGGACGCCGCGGCAGCAGCGGCACCCGCACCAGGTCGCCGTAGCGGCGGTAGAGGCCGACGGCGGCGCTCAGCGGGTCGCGGCCGATGGCGCCGAGCAGTTGCGGCACCTGGGAAGCGCCGGGCCCGGCGGGACGGCGGGACGCCGAGGTGGCGGTGGTGGTGGCCATCAGGGGACCCTCCGTCGCAGTGTCATCGCCATCTCGTGCAGGGGCCGCAGGGTCACCGTCACCTTGGGCACGGGCTCGAAGCCCGGCAGCAGGTCGAGCCGGTACCGCTGGGTGATCATGGCGAGCGCGACCACGACCTCGATCAGCGCGAAGGCGTTGCCGATACAGCCCCGCTTGCCGCCGCCGAAGGGGATGAAGGCGTGCCGGGGCCGTCCGGCCGACCGCTCCGGCAGGAACCGGGCGGGGTCGAACGCTTCGGGGCTCTCCCACACGCCCGGGTGCCGGTGCACGAGGTAGGGCGGGGTGATGACGGTGTCCCCCGCACGCACGGGCCGGCCGCCCACCTCGTCGTCGGCGGCCGCGTCGCGCTCGACCGTCCACACGGGCGGGAAGAGCCGCAGCGACTCGTTGAGCACCGCCCGGGTCCACACCAGCTGCTCGGTGTCCTCCGGGCCCGGTGGCCGCCCCGCGAGCACCTTGTCGACCTCCTCCTCCAGCCGCGCCCGTGCCTCGGGTGCCGTGGAGAGCAGATAGAACGTCCAGGCCAGGCAGGTGGCGCTGGTCTCGTGCCCGGCCATGAAGAACGTGACGATCTCGTCGCGCAGCTGGCGCGGATCCAGTGCCGAGCCGTCCTCGTGGCGGGCCTCCAGCAGCGCGTCCAGCAGGTCGCGCCCCGCCCGTACACCTCCCGGCCCGGTGCGCCCCTCGGCGCGGTCGGCGATGACGCGGGCCACCACCTGGTCGATGGTGTCCTTGGCCCGGTCCCACTGCCGGAAGCCGGGGCTGGTGCGGCGCGCCGCGCGGGGCGAGATCCAGGTGAGCGGGTTCTTGATGACCTTGGTGACGGCGTCCTGGAGGGTCTCCACCGCGTGGTAGACGCTGTCCCTGTCCCCCGTCAGGTCGGCGCCGAAGAGGCTCGCCCCGACGATGTCGAGGGTCAGCCCGCTCATCGCGCCGGTGGCGTCGACGACGGTGCCGTCCGGGCGCCGGTCCCACTCGTCCAGCATCCGTTCCACCGAGGCGACCATCAGCGGGCGCAGGGTCTCCACCCGGCGGTGCGAGAACAGCGGCTGGATCAGCCGCCGCTGTCTCTCCCACAGTTCGCCGTCGCTGGTGATGAGGCCGAGCCCGATCCACTCGCGCAGCGGGCGGTAGGTGAACGCCTTGCCGTACCGCTGTTCGCGGTCGAGAAGGATGTGCTCGGCGTGCTCCGGGCGGCAGAACAGATGGATGCCCCGGCCCGGCGCGAGCGGCACCCGCACCACGTCCCCGTACCGGCTGACGGTCTGGTACATCGACCGCAGCGGGTCGGAGACGGCCAGCCGCAGCAGGCCGGGTATCTGGTGGGGCCGCGGCCCGGGTGCCCGTCTCATCAACTCGCCCCTACTCGTATCCGATGGCCTGCACCACGTTCAGCTTGCCCGCGCGCCGGGCCGGGGGGATGGAGCCGGCCAGCGCGATGAGAATGGCGCCGACCGCCAGCCCCAGCGCGGCCGGTGCCACCTTGAACGGGATGTCCATCGCCAGGGCTTCGGCCATCACGTCGGTGGACAGATAGTGCAGCGCGGTGCCGACGGCAAGCCCTGCCAGGCCGCCCAGCACACTGACGGCGGTGGCCTCGGTGAGGATGACGCGGCGCACATACCGTCTGCTGCTGCCGAGGGCGCGCAGGATGCCCAGTTCGCGCCGCCGCTCGACCACGGAGAGCATCAGCGTGTTGAGCAGCGCGAGTCCGGCGACGCCCGCGATCACCCACTGGAGGGCGAGGGCGAGGGAACCGACCTGTTCGACGGCGGACTCGGTGGCCTTCACGCTCTCGCTGCCGTCCAGGACGTGCACCGGGTACGGCTTGTCCTCCGTCTGCTGCTCGATGCGGTGACGCACCGCGGCCTTGTCGGCTCCGGGTTCGAGCATCACCTCGTAGTAGGAGGCGCCGGAGAGCCCGTACCACTGCGCGACGCGGTCGAGGGAGAGTGCGATCAGACCGGCGTCCATGCTCACGTAGTCGACGACGTCGGCGACCTTGATGTGCTGCTCGCCCTTGGCGGTCGGCAGGGTGAGCGTGTCGCCCTTGGAGAGCCCTTTGTCCTTGGCGTAGGTGCCGGAGACAACGGCTCCGCGGCCGGCGAGGAGTTCCGCGCGGGCCTCCTTCGACGCGAGCCGGTAGGCGGTGGCGTTGCTGGGGCCGTCCATGCCGAGCAGCAGCGCGCGCTTCCCTGGCTGGTTGAGGTAGGTGAACTGGCCCGCCACCACCCGCCGTACGCCGTCGGTGCCGGCCAGCTCCCGCTGGGTCTCCCGCGGCAGCAGCGGCCGTACCGGCAGTACGTCCTTGGAGGCGCGCTGCACCATCAGATCGGTGTCGGCCAGCGTGGAGACGTTCTTCGAGGCGGCGTCCACCGTGTTCTGCGAGGAGCCGGTGGTGGCGACGCCGATGGCGACGGCGAGCAGCACGGTCATGAACGTCGCCCACGCTCGGCGGGGGGCGCGCTCGACCGCCGAGGCGGCGATCCGGCCGCTGGGGCCCAGCCGGGCGGCGAGCAGCGCTACGGCGCGGGTGAGCGGGCCGATCAGCGCGTAGGCGAGCAGGATCACGCCGAGCAGCAGCAGGGAGCCGCCGCCGAAGGACCGCTCGTCGTCGAAGACGGCCGCTGTGACGAACGCCAGTGCCACCAGGGCGAGTCCGAGGCCCAGGGCCCACAGCCGTCCGGCGCGGCGCTGTTCCACCTCGCCGCTGTCCGACGACGGGTCGGCGGTGCGCATGGCCTCAACGGGCGGCACCCGCGAGGCGCGGCGGGCCGCGAGCCAGGAGGCGGCGAGCGACGCTGCGACGGCGGCGAGGACGGCGGCCGGTACGGCACCGGCGGGCACCGCCAGCTCGACCTCGGCGTCAACGGAGTCGGTGATCACCGGGGGCAGCGAGTCGATGCTGGCGCCCGCCATGGCGTAGCCGAGCGCGCTGCCGACCGCGGCGCCGAACAGCGCCAGCAGCAGCGACTCCAGGAGGAAGTCCCGCATCACGGGGGCGCGCCGGGAGCCCAGCGCGCGCAGCGAGGCGATCTCGCCGCGCCGCTCGGCCGCGGCCATGTTCATGCTGTTGAAGATCAGGAACGCCGCGACGACGAGCGCCATGAAGGCGACGAGCAGGGTGATGTTGCGGACCATGGCTGTGGCGTCGTCGGCCTGGTCGGCGCGGAACGAGGGGTCGGTGACGAACGCGCCGGGTCCCAGCTCCGTTGCCAGCCGGTCGCGCAGCGCCCCGGTTTCGGTACCGGGCTCGGCGACCACCAGCACCGACTGGACGCGGTCCCCGAGCCCGGCGAGCCGCTGGGCGACCGGCAGCGGGGCCACCAGGTAGGCGCCGTCGTTGACGCTCTCGGCAGTGCCGCCGCTGAGCGTGCCGGCGACCGGAGCCCGGTGCGACTGGCCCGCCATCGAGGCGACTTGGACGGTGCCGCCCTCCTTGACGCGCTGGACGCCCGGGCCCGTGAAGACCGCTCCCGGCTCGGTGCCGTCCCCCGCGGCCGAGCCCCGTACGGCGTCGGCGGCGATGTCCGACAGGTCGCTGTGGAGTGCCGTGGCCGAGCGGTCGGTGCCGAACAGCAGCATCCGTTCGCCGTCGACCTCCACGGGCGACCGCACCAGCGGTACCGCCGCCTTGACGCCGTCCACCTCGTCGACCCGGTGCACGGCGGCCGGGGTCAGGCCCTCGTCGGTACGCCCCGTGACCTCGATGTCGGCGCTGCCCGCCACCTGGCCGGCCAGCCGCCCCGAGGAGCCCCCGACCGAGCCGTAGATGCCCAGTACCGCGACGATGAGCGCCGCCGCGACGGTGAGCACGCCCAGCGAGAGCGCGGTGCGGGCCGGATGACGGCGCAGATGGCGCAGGTTGAACAGGCGCAGCCGGGCCGCGAGCACTGCGGGCCCCGCCGCCTTGGGCTTGCGTACCTCACCGGTCACGAGCGGTGCCCCTCCCCGACGAACTTGGCCACGACGTCAGCGGGGATGCCGTCCGCGACGATGTCACCGTCGGTCAGCAGCACGGCGCGGTCGCTGCGCAGCGCCGCGTCGACGCTGTGGGTGACCATCACCACGGAGCGTTCGGACCCGTCGTGTGCGAGGGAGGCCAGCAGGTCGAGGAGTTCGTCACCGGTGCGGGAGTCGAGGTTTCCGGTGGGTTCGTCGGCGAGGAGGACGCCGGGGTCCATGATGAGGGAGCGGGCGACGGCGACGCGCTGCATCTGTCCGCCGGACAGCTCTCCGGGACGGTGGTCGGCGCGGTCGGCGAGGCCGACGCGGTCCAGCAGCGCCAGGGCCTCGTCCCGGACGGATTTCAGCTTCTCACCGTCCAGCAGCCGGGGTACGGCGACGTTCTCCCAGGCGGTGAGCGCGGGCAGCAGGTTGAAGAACTGGAAGATGAAGCCGAGGCGTCTGCGCCGCAGGTCGGAGAGCGCGTCGTCGTCGAGGGTGGCTAAGTCCGTCTCGTCGAGGAGAACTCTGCCCTCCGACGGGGTGTCCAGGGCGCCCATGACGTGCAGCATGGTGCTCTTGCCCGAACCGCTGGGGCCGAGCACGGAGACGCACTGCCCGCCCTCGACCGTCAACGACACGCCGTTCAGCGCGCGTACGGGCTGTCGGCCGCGCTGGTAGTCGTGCACCACGCCGTCGAGCCGGAGTGTGGCCATGTACGGGGTCTCCCCTCTCCCGAGGCGGACCGCCATGTGCGGAACCTGGCGGCCTGGTTGCCGGGCCAGTTGTGCGTCCGTGCCGGGGACAGTCTGTCCGAGACGCGACGGCGAATCCAATGGATCATCAGGAATCGGCCGCGGCGGCTCTGAGGGCGTGCCGCGCCAGCTTTCCGGTGGAGGTGCGGGGCAGCGCGTCGACCAGACGCAGAACACGCGGCTGCTTGTAGCGGGCCAGCCCCGCGCGCAGGTGGCCGCGCAACTCCTTGCGCAGGACCTCCTCTTCGGCGGCGTCCGGGTGGGGTCTGACGTAGGCGACGACCTCGGTGGTGGCGTGCTCGCCCGGTACGCCGACGACGGCGCACTCCGCGACGGCGGGGTGCCGCAGCAGACAGTCCTCGATCTCGGTGGGAGCCACCTTGAGGCCGCCGACCTTGAGGATGTCGTCGGAGCGTGCGACGAAGGTGAACAGGCCGTCCGCGTCCTGGCTGAGCTGGTCGCCGGTGCGCACCCAGCCGCCCACCATGGTGGCGAGCGTGGCGGGCTGGTTGTTCCAGTAGCGGGCGGCATTGGCCTCGCCGCGTACCCACAGGTGGCCGATCTCGCCCGGCCCCAGCACCCGGCCGTGCTCGTCGCGCAGTTCGGCCTCGAAGCCGGGCACGACGGTGCCGCAGCCGCCGGGCGGGGTGCTGCCGGGTTCGGCCGCGATGAAGATGTGCAGGCACTCGGTGGAGCCGAGGCCGTTGACGATGTCGGCACCGGTGAGCTTCCGCCACTGTTCGGCCAGGCCCGCGGGGAGGGGCTCGCCCGCCGAGACGTACCGGCGCACGCTGGTCAGATCGACGTCGCCGCTGCTGCGGCGGGCGACGGTCAGCATCGCCGAGTAGAGCGCGGGCACAGCGCACAGCACGGTGGGGCGGCACCGGGCCACCAGGCGCAGGACCCGTGCGCCGTCGGCGGACTCGGGCATCAGCAGGGTGGCGGCGCCCGCCGCGAGCGGGAAGAGAAAGGAGTTGCCGAAGCCGTACCCGAAGGACAGCTTGGCGGCCGACAGACACACGTCGTCGCGGGTCAGCCCGAGGCGCACCGGGAAGGTGCCGAGCACCGCGAGCAGCCCCCGGTGCAGGTGGACGACGCCGCGCGGGGTGCCCGTGCTGCCGGAGGTGTACTGGATGACGGCCATGTCGTCGACGCTGACGGGGGCGACGGGACACTCGTCGGACGCGGCGGCCAGCCGCTGCCCGAGGGTGGGTTCGGGGCCCTCGTACCGCTCCCCGGGAGCCTCGGCGACCCACACCTGCCCGGGCCGGGCGGCACCGGCAACTCCCGCGGCACGGGACGCGGCTTGCACGTCGGCGATCCGGCCGGGGCCCGTGACGGCCAGGCGCGGGCGGCAGTCCGCGAAGATCCGCGCGTAGTCCTCGGGGGTGAGCTGGGTGGCCAGCGGCACGGGAACGGCACCCAGCCGCAGCAGCCCGAGCACACAGGCGAGGTGGTCGGGGCTGTCGGGCAGGACGAGCGCCACACGTGTCTCGTATCCGACCCCCGCTGCGGCGAACGCGTTGGCGGCGCGGCACGCCCTGCGGTGCATCTCGCGGTAGGTGACGCGTTCGGTCTCGGTGAGCGCGCAGAGCGCTTCGCCGTGACCGGCCGCCAGATGGTCGTCCAGGAAGCGGTGCACGCTGTTGCCGTCGGGCGGCGGCACGAAGCCCGGGGTGCCGTCGCTGGTGCGGGTGCCGTCGCCGGTGCCGGTCGTCATATGGAGTGACCTCCCTCGTGGGACGGGCCGGTGGAAGGTGTGCCGGTGCGGGCCCTGCCGAACAGGAGTGCCGCCGTACAGCCACCTGGCCCGCCGGGCTCGGCGGGTTCGGAGGTCAGCACCAGGGCCGTGTCGTCGGGCAGCGTCCGGTGGTGCAGGCCGAGCACGGTCAGCGCGGCCTGCACCGCGCCGGTCGCCCCCGCGCAGTCCCCGAAGGCGGCGTCGACGGCCGACACGGGAAAGGCGGGCGCCAGGGGCGCTCCGGGTGCGCCGCGTGCGAGTCCGGCCTCGTCCAGCGCGGCGTGTGCCGCCCGCCGTCCGGGGCGGGTTGCGGGCGGCCCGAAGGCGGAGCCGGCGCCCAGCACCCGGGCCAGTGGCCGCGCTCCCCGCGCCCGGGCCGCCCCCTCGTCCTCCAGGACCAGGACCACGGCCGCCTCGCCCGCGACGGCCGTGAAACCGGGGGCGGGCGGCTCGGTGGCGGGGCCGGGCCCTTGCCCGGTCCGGCGGCGCGCGGTCAGCTCGGCGTAGCCGAGGACCTGCACACCGCCGGCGAGCATGGTGGTGGCGGCGCCGGAGACGATGGCGCGGGCCGCGGCGGCCAGCGCGTCGAGCGCCGCCGCGCGCCCGGTGGCCAGGGTGAGGTTGGGCCCGGCGGCTCCGGTGAGGATCGAGACCGCGGAGGCGGGTGCGTTCAGTCCGGTCTGCGGCCCCTGAGCCGGGTTGACGCCGCTCACGCCACGCGCGAGCCGGGCCGCGAACAGCCCCGCGTAGTCCTCGAGACCGCCGCTGGTGGTGCCGGCCGCGATCCCCACCGACGGGTCCTGCTCCCAGGAGGCGGCCAGCCCCGCGTGCCGGCAGGCGTCGACGGCGGCGACGCCGAATGCCCTGCTCTGCGCGCTCAGCGTCCGTATCCCGCGCCTGCCCAGGTGTTCGGCCGGGTCGTACGGCGCGAGCGCGGCCAGCCGCACCGGCGCTGCGGGGGGCTGTCCCGGGGGCGCGGGCAGGGTCCGTTCCTCCTCGCGGCGTGCGGGGGCGCCGTCCGAGGCGCGCCGCAGCAGCACCTCGTGCCCCAGCCCTGCCGAGGTGAGCGCCCCGACACCGGTGACGACCACGCCGGTCACCACCGCTCCCCCGCACCGGTCGCGTCCTCGGCCGCCTCGGCGCCCTCAGCAGGCTCGGTGCCGGGACGGGTGAAGACCACGCAGCAGTTGTTGCCGCCGAAGCCGAAGGCGTTGTTGAGCACGGCACGCAGCGGCCTGCGCAGGGGCCGCTCCCGCACGAGCTCGAAGTCGTCGGTGAGGCACCGCGGATCGGGTGCGGTCACATTGGCGGTCGGCGGGACGACGCCGTCGCGCAGCGCGAGCACGCACGCGGCGGCGGCGAGCGCTCCCGCCGCGCCCTGTGCGTGTCCGAGCAGCGACTTGAGCGCGGTCACCGGAAGCGGCGCGTGCCGGTGACCGCCGCCGAAGACCTCGGCGAGCGCCGCGGCCTCGACGGCGTCGTTGGCCGGCGTGCCGGTGCCGTGCGCGCTGACGCAGTCGATGTCGCCGGGGCCGAGCCCCGCGCTGCGCAGCGCGGCGCGCATCGACCGGATGGCGCCGTGCCCCTGAGGGTGCGGCGCCGTCATGTGATGGGCGTCGGAGACGTTGCCGTGGCCGGCGACGACGGCGTGCACCGGGGCGCCCCGCGCGCGGGCGCTGTCCTCGGCCTCCAGCAGCAGCACGGCCGAGCCCTCGCCGAGCAGCAGGCCGGCCCGGTGGGTGTCGAAGGGGCGTACGACGTCCGGGGAGAGCGCCCGGAAGCTGGTGAACATCAGGAACATCGCCTCGGACAGTTCGTCGGTGCCGCCCGCCAGCATGGCGTCGGCCCGGCCCTCGGCGACGGCGTCGGCGGCGAGTGCGACAGCGCCGTTGCCCGCCGCGCAGGCGGTGGGCAGCAGCACATTCGGCCCGTACAGCCCGAAGCTGGCGGCCGGTAGCGCGCTGATCCGCGACGGATTGTGCGCGGGCGGCTCCAGGCCGCCCGAAGGGGAGCGCGGCACCGGAGCCGAGGCGGGCGCGGACGGTGTGCCGCGTGCCTGCTCCCGGGCGTACGCGGCACGCAACGGGGCCTCGATACCTGGCCTGTTGCCGACGACGATGCCGAACGAGGCGCCCACCCGGGTGTCGTCGTACGGGCCGGTGAGCCGGCCGTGCCCGTCGGCGAGGCCGCCGTCGGCCAGCGCCAGCCGGGTGGCCGCCAGCGCGAAGGACTCGCTGCGGGTCAACGGGCCGTGCCCGTACGCCTCGTCGGGCCAGGGCGGGGTCCACTCGGGTATCTGTCCACCCCGGTGGGTGAGGCAGCCACCGGTGTCGAAGAGGGTGACGTCACCGGTGCCCACCCGCCCCTGCCGGACGGCGGCCCAGAACCGGTCGGCGCCGGTGCCGAGCGCGGAGACGACTCCGATGCCGGTGACGACGACCCGGCGGCCGAGGCCCTGCCGCATTCACACCCCCAGGGCGCGCCGGGTGACGTCCACGGCGGCCTTGATCGAGGTCATCTCCGTCTCGTCGGCGACGGAGAACTCCACGCCGAGCCGGTCGCGGAGCGCTGCGACCAGCTCCAGGCGCAGCAGCGAGTCACCGCCCGCCGTCTCGAAGTCGGTCTCGTCTGCCAGCTCTTCGGGTTCCAGTTCGAAGATGCGCAGCGCGGTCTCCCTTACGACCGCGCGGATCTCCTGCTCCGTCCTGGGGGTCGTCATCCGGTCCTCTCCTCTCGTTCCTGTGCGTACTCGGCCCCGGCGGGCGGCCCTCCCGGCCGCGGAGGGCTGCCACGTACCAGCGCGGCCGCGGTGCGCACGGTCTCGCGGCGCACTCCGCCCGACCAGTGGAGGCGCTGGGTGGTCAGGACCCAGAAGGCGACGCTCGCCACGAGCCCGGGGACCAGCTCCCAGCGGGGCGCGTACAGCGGCGCGGCCACCAGCAGGGACAGCACCCAGTACTGGTAGAAGAACTCCCGGGTCGCATGCCGCTCCCCCGGCGTCGCCGCCCGCCACAGACAACGGCCCAGCGCGGCGGCCACCGGGATCAGCAGCAGCCACAGCCAGAAGCGCGGCGGGAAGGCGCCGGCCGGCACGAAGACGGCGACCAGGACATAGGTGGAGCCCACCATGGCCGCCGCGAGCCAGGCGCCGTGCCGCCGCAGCAGGTCGATCCACGCGCTGTGGTAGCCGATGCTGGCGTCGCCGGCCAGATCGGTGAGGTCCTTGGCGCCGCCCAGCGCGAGCAGGGTCACCATGCCGACGGCGAAGAACGGCAGTCCGTACCCGGCGAAGTCGCGCAGCACCTCCGCGTCCCAGTGGTCCTGCGCCAGCACGGTGCCGATCACGAACGTGCCGCCGAAGTGGAAGGTCAGCAGCAGCGGGGCGAGCCACCGGTTGCGGGCCAGGCGCAGCCCGTAGGAGTAGTTGACACCGCTGAAGCCCGCGAGGAACAGGAACAGCGCCAGCCACCAGTCCGGGTGGGCCACGAGCACCACGACGTCCAGCGCCAGTACGGTTCCCCAGCCCACCAGGGCCGCGCGCCGCAGCAGCGGGAAGCCCGCACGGTGGCACAGCGCGGTGCGCTCGGGCCGGTTGATCTCGTCCTCGGCGCGGTCGGCGAGCCGGTTGAGGGACTCGGTGCCGAGGCCGTGCGCGCACCAGTAGACGGCTCCCAGAGCCACCCACTGCCAGCGGGCCCGCCCTTCGGCGACGAGGGCTGTGTAGTAGGGCAGGAAGTACAGCGCGGTGAACCGGACACTGGTGGCGCGCAGGATCGCGCCTGTTCTGGTCAAGAGATCGCAACCCCTGGTGTGGACTGCTGCTGCGAGCGGGCCGGCCCGGCCGCCGGGCGACCGGCGGACGGTGTGAGCGGCGTCAGCCGGCCCGGTGGGCGACGCCCGCGCACAGCGCTTCGAGGGTGTCCCTGGCGGGTCCTTCGGCCAGCGGTGCGAGCGCGGCGCGGGCGCGTGCGATGTAGGCGTCCAGCCGTTCGCGGGTCCGGTCGACGGCCGGGTGCCGACGGAGCAACTCCGTTGCCTCGGCCCGCTCCTGGGCGGTGAGCGCCGTGCGGCGCTTCGCTCCGGGGACGGGGCCGAGCAGGGCGCGGAGCCGCTCGCTGTCCTCGCCGGTACCGCTGAGCGCGTACAGCACGGGGAGCGTCGGCGCGCCCTGGAGGAGGTCGGTGCCCTGGCGTTTGCCGGACCGCTCCTCCTCACCGAAGAGGTCCAGCAGGTCGTCGGAGATCTGGAAGGCCACCCCGAAGGCGTCCCCGTACTCCTCCAGCGCCCGTACCGTGGTCTCCCCGGCGCCCGAGGTGAGGGCTCCGAGGCGGACGCAGGCGCGCAGCAGCGAGGCGGTCTTGTCGGAGACCATGGTGACGTAGTAGTCGGTCGGGTCCTCGCCGTCGGCGGGTCCGGTCATCTCCCGGATCTGGCCGGTGACCAGCCGTACGAAGGTGTTGACCTCCAGCCGTGCCTCCTGCTGGGGCACGGCCGCCAGCAGGAGGAAGGCCTGCGCGAAGAGGAAGTCGCCGGTGAGGATGGCGACCGCGTCGCTCCAGCGCGCGTTGACGCTGCTGCGGCCCCGTCTGAGCGGGGCGCCGTCCAGTACGTCGTCGTGGCAGAGCGCGGCGGCGTGCACGAGTTCGCAGGCCGCGGCGGCACGCAGCACGTCCGGGTCGTCCGGGTTCCCGAAGCGGGCGGCGAGCAGTGTCAGCATCGGGCGGTAGCGTTTGCCGCCCGCGTCGATCAGGTGCTGGGACGCCTCGCGCAGCAGCGGCGCTTCGGAGTCGATGGAGTCGTGGATGAGTTCTTCGACGACGGCGAGATCGGCCTTGAGTCCGCTCGCCAGCTCCTGGTCCGTCAGCGGAGGTCGTCCCGCTAACGGAGCATTTCCGGCATGCTGCCCTGAGCCCACACCTTCCCCCTGTCTGTCCAATGACCCGTCTCGGCGCACCCGCGCCCGAGGCGGCGACAGGAGGGAGACAGTCGATTCGAACGTGACTGGTGCCTCGGTCAGAGTACGGAACTCACGTGCCGGGCAACAGGGGTTCGAGTGCGACGGGATGCTTCTCGGTGCGGGACGGGCTCACGTCAGCCCGCGGCCCCGGCGGTGGTGAGGGCCGCGATCACCCGCTCGAGCTGTGCGGAAGGGTCGGGAGCGCCGGGCCAACTGGTCATCAGCAGGTGGTGCGCCGTGGCGACCAGCGCGAGGGCGAGGCTCTCGGGGTCGGCGTCGGCCGCCATACGCGCCAGCCGCTGTTCGGCGGCCAGGTAGCCGGCGACGGATTCCTGGACGGCGGCGAAGCCGGGGGCCCCGGCGGCCATCGCCTCCCGGAAGCGCGCCGCGGCGCCCGGGCGGGTGAGGGCGAGCCCTGCCATGGCCGGGCCGGCGGAGGTGAGCAGGGCGGTGGCGACGGTGGTCAGGTTCGCGGCGACCGTGCCCTGGCCGGCCCGCCCGGGCAGTTCGGCGGCGAGTGCGGCGGTACGCGCGAAGCGGTCCAGGACGAGTTCGGCGACGAACTGGTCGAGTCCGCCCGCGAAGTGGGTGTGCAGCATCCCCTTGGCGCAGCCCGCCTCGTCGGTGACGGCCCGGCTGGTGAGCGCGCCGGGACCGCCTCGGGCCACGACGCGCTCTGCGGCTGCGAAGAGGCGTTCACGGATATCGGGTACGGCCACGCCACGCGGCGACATAGGGGACCTTTCGGAAGGATGAGCGGCTACGGATGGACAGTTTGGGCGCGTGCCCATACTGTGCTCACAGCTTTGGGCACACGCCCATACTAGGCTCTACGGAAAGTCGGGTTCGCCATGCAGCAGATCGTCAACACCGAGCAGGCCCAGGCGTGGAACGGTGCCGAGGGCACCCACTGGGCCCGCAACCAGGAGCGCTGGGACGCCGTCAACGAGGGGTTCAACGAGCCACTGCTGGACGCCGCGGCGCTCACGCCCGGCGACACCGTCCTGGACATCGGCTGCGGCGCGGGAGCCACCACCCGGCTCGCCGCCCGCCGCACCCCCGAGGGCCACGCCACCGGCGTCGACCTGTCACGCCCCATGCTGGAGCGCGCCGAGGCCACCGCACGCGCCGAAGGGCTGGACAACGTGTCGTTCGAGCACGGCGACGCCCAGGTCCATCGGCTGGCCGGGCGCGACTTCGACGCCGCGATCAGCCGCTACGGCGTCATGTTCTTCGCCGACCCCTTCGCCGCGTTCCGCAACATCGGCAGCGGTCTGCACGCCGGGGGCCGGCTCGCCTTCATCTGCGCGGCGGGAGCCGAGCGGAACGAGTGGCTCCAGGTACTCGCAGGGCTCCGCGCGTACCTGCCGCTCGGCGGATTCGGGGAGACCGGCGGGCCGGGCATGTTCTCGCTCGCCGAGCCCGCGCGGGTCCGCGAAATCCTGGCGGCGGCCGGGTTCGCGGACGTCGGCGTGGAGCTCACCGAGGCAGCCGGAAGGTGGGGAGAGGGCGCCCAGGACGCGGCCGACTTCCTGCTCAGCTCGGGACCCGCCCGCCATCTGCTGAGCCAGGTGGACGCGGAGAGCGGCGAGCGGGCCCGCCGGGAGCTGATCGAGCTGCTTCGGCCGCACGAGGACGCCGAGGGAACGGTACGGCTGCGCAGCTCCGCCTGGCTGGTCACCGCCGTGCGCGCGTGACAGGTAGGAATTTTCCTACGTATAGTGGGGGCATGAACATCACGCATGCCCAGACCGTCACCCTGCCCGTCTCCGACCAGGAGCGGGCGAAGGACTTCTACGTCGACGCGCTCGGCTTCCGGGTGCTCGCCGACCAGCGCATGGGGCCGGTCCGCCGGCTCCAGGTCGCACCGCACGGAGCCGAGACCAGCTTCACGCTCGCCTCCGCCGAGCAGGGCTTCACTCCCGGCAGCGTCAGCGGCCTCGTCCTGGAGACCTCGGACCTCGACACCGACTGCGCCGAACTCACCAGGGCCGGGGCCGCCGTCGAGGGCCCGCACGCGCTGCCGTGGGGCCGCCAGGCCACCCTCACCGACCCGGACGGCAACAGCTTCGTGCTCGCCGAGCCGTCGCCCGCACCGGCGAAGTCCGGGTCCTGAGCCCATGCGCACCACCGAAACCGAGGACGGGAAGGTCTTCGCCGCACTGGCCAGCCCGGTGCGCCGCGAGGTGCTGGGACTGCTACGGGAGCAGGGGCCGCAGCCGGTCACCCGGCTCGCCGCACACTTCGCCATGGCCCGCCCCAGCTTCTCCGAGCACCTGCGGGTGCTCCGGGAAGCCGGGCTGGTCAGCGAGACCAGATCGGGCCGACAGCGGCTGTACCGGCTGGAGGCGGCCCCGCTGCACGACGTGCAGGAGTGGCTGAGCCCGTTCGAGAGGTTCTGGCGCGAGAAGCTCGGCAACCTGCGCGACCTGCTCGACACGCTCCCGGACGAGGAGGACCCACCCGGGAACGGCGACACCCGTGGGGACGATGAGCCATGACCGACGACGAGGCGACGAACAGCGGTACGGCCGACGACGATCCGGGCACCGTGCGGGTCGACCAGTTCCTGGCCCATCCACCCGCCAAGGTGTGGCGGGCGCTGACCGAGCCGGGGCTGATCGCGCAGTGGCTCATGCCCTGCGACTTCCGCCTCGAGGTCGGCCACCGCTACACCATGCGGGCCCGGCCCATGCCCGCCACGGGGTTCTCCGGCACCGTACGGGCCGAGGTGCTCGCCTTCGAGCCCGAGCGCATGCTGCGCGTCGGCTGGCGCGACGCGGATCCCACGAGCCCGAGCGGCGCCGACTGGACCATCACCTGGACCCTGCGGCCCGAAGGGCGCGGCACCCGGCTCTTCCTGCTCCACGAGGGCTTCGACCCCGACAACCCGCTCCAGCAGCGGGCCCGCAACGCGATGGGCGGCGGATGGAACTCCCTGGTCAAGCACCGACTGGCGGAATTCCTCAGCCGGCTGCCCGACAGCTGACCCACCCGGTGAACAGACGGGAACACCTCATGTCCGACACAGCAGACCACTACGCACACCTCGCCGACGCCTTCCTGGCCCGCGTCCGGGCCACGCCCGACGACCGGTGGGACGCGCACAGCCCTTGCCGGGGCTGGACGGCCCGCGATGTCGTCGCGCACGTCATCAACGGGCACCGCGGCATTCTCGCCGCCGTCCACGGCACTCCGCCCTCCCCCGCGCACGGCGTCGGCATCTCACCCATGGCCGAGGCGCCCGCGGTGGAGCCGGGCGCCGATCTGGCGGCCGCGTTCCTCGCCTGCCGCGACGACATGCTCGCGATGCTCCGCGACCCCGAGCAGGCCGGCCGTCCGCTGCCCGGCGGACCTCTCGGACCGGTGCCCGTGGAGGTGGCCGTCGAGGTGATCGGCTCCCTGGAACTGCTGGGCCACACCTGGGACCTGGCCCGCGCCACCGGAGGCGACGAGATACTCGACCAGGACGCCGTCGCCCGCACCCACCAGGCACTGCTCCCGTATCACGCGGCACTGCTGTCCACCGGGGCCTTCGACCGGAGCCTCCCGGCGCCGGAGGGTGCCGGCGCGCAGACCGCGTTCCTCTGCTTCATCGGGCGGCGCCCCTGACAGGTTCAGCGGACGGCGTCCCTGACAGCCAGCTGTACCTACTAGTATGTACAGCACTGCGGCGCTGACGGGTGCCGCCTGTCGCGTGAAGGAGAGCCGCCGCCATGCCCTTTGTCCGTATCGACGCGTTGCGGGCCGACGCGGAACGACTCGACGCCCTCGGCCGGGCCGTGCACGAAGCACTGGTCGAGACGATCGGAATCCCGCCCGACGACCGGTTCCAGGTCCTCGTCGGCCACGACGGAACCCACAGCACACTGGCCTACGACGACTACCTCGGCGTGCACCGGGACGAGGGCATCGTCTATGTGGCCATCACCATGCGCTCCGGGCGGACACCCGCTCAGAAGCAGGCCCTGTACCGGAGGATCGCCGAGCTCGCACAGAGCTACGCCGGGGCGGAACCCCGCAACATGTTCGTCACCGTCACCGAGAACGAGTCGGCCGACTGGTCCCTCGGCAACGGCCTGGCGCAGTACCTCTGACCCGCCGTCACGGCAGGTCCGGGCCTGTTCCGGAGGAAGGACGACCGGCGTCGGCCCCGGTGGAGCGGGGGCCGACGGCTGGGAGCAGACGGAGCTTCTCGTCGTCGGCCGAGCCGGGAGTGGCCATATAGACGAGGAGCGTCTGGGCCTGGTCCGGGTCGAGGAGCACCTGGCAGTGCGTCTCGATCTCGCCCAGCTCGGGGTGGCGGAACCGCTTCGGTTCCACCCGTGGGGCGCCGATCTCATGGGCGCTCCAGTACCGGGCGAACTCCTCGCTGACCTCCAGCAGCCGCTCCACCAGCATCTCGGCGCGGCTGCCCTTGCCCTGCCGGGAGTAGGCGGCACGGAGTTCCGAGGCGAAGAACCGGCTGTGCCGGGGGTGGTCCTCCTCGGGGAAGATCAGCCGCGCGGCCGGGTCGGTGAACCACCGGTAGTACGTACTGCGCTCCGCGCCGGTGTACCGGGTCTCGTCGCCCAGCAGCGCCGCCGCCAGAGGCGTCTGCCACAGCGTCTCGGCCAGCTCGTTGATCACCTGCGCCGGAGTGTCACCGAGACGGCCGATGATCCGCATCAGTCCGGGCGAGATGTGGTCGGAACCCGAACGCGGGGGCGGGTTGTGCCCAGCGATACGGAACAGATGGTCGCGCTCGGCGAGCGACAGGTGCAGGCCCCTGGCGATCGCGGCCAGCATCGGCGGCGACGGCTGCGGGCCGCGCTGCTGCTCCAGGCGGCTGTAGTAGTCGGTCGACATACCGCTCAGGGCCGCAGCCTCCTCGCGCCGCAGCCCCCTGGTCCGGCGGCGCGGCCCCCGGGGCAGGCCCACATCCTCCGGCTGCAGCGCCTCCCGGCGTGTCCGCAGGAAGTCCGCGAGCTGTGCTCGGTCCACTGTCGATGCTCCCTGTCCCGTTCCAACGCTCAGGCATTCGGACTGGCGTTCGGCGTTCCGGCGATCGGCGTCCCGCCGTTCGGCGTTCCGGCGCGTTCCGCTCACAACAGCATGCCGCCCGAGGCCTCGACGCGCTGACCGGTGATCCAGGAAGTGCGCTCGTCCAGCAGCGCCGCGGCCGCGGCCCCGATGTCGTCCGCCTCCCCGACCCTGCCCATCGCGGTGACCGCACCCAGACCGTTCCTGGTCTCGGGGTTGTCGCGGACGGCACCGCCTCCGAAGTCGGTCGCCGTGGCGCCCGGCGCGATGACGTTCACGGCGATGCCGCGCGGCCCCAGCTCCTTGGCGAGATAGCGGGTCAGCACCTCGACAGCGCCCTTGGCGGCAGCGTACGCGGAGGTCTCGGCGGCGATGAAACGGGTCAGCCCGGTGGAGGTGTTCAGAATCCGGCCGCCGTCCTTGAGCAGGGGCAGCAGCGCCTGGGTGAGGAAGAAGACGCCCTTGACGTGGACGTCCATCAGAGCGTCGAACTCCTCCTCGGTGGTCTGCGCGAACGTCTGGTGACTGCCGTGCCCGGCGTTGTTGAGCAGGATGTCGAAGTCCTCGCGGTCCCAGTCCTCCTTCAGCAGCCCGCGCACGGTCTCGGCGAAGGCCGGGAACGCGGCGGTGTCCGAGGCGTCCAGCGGCAGCGCGACGGCCGTCCGGCCCAGGGCGCGGACCCGCGCGACGACGTCCTCGGCCTCTTCGGCGTGCGAGCGGTAGGTGAGCAGCAGGTCGGTGCCCGCCTCGGCCAGGTGCAGCGCCGTGCTGCGCCCCAGTCCGCGGTTGGCACCGGTGATGAGGGCGATGCGAGCCATGCCGTGTTCTCCGTTCGGTGGTGGGTTCTTGCACTTCAACGGTGCGCCGGCCGGAGAACGGGAGGAAGGCAGCGGTTGTCAGGGGATCGTCGGTCCCCCCTTGGGCCGCCGAGGGGTGCCTGGGAAACAATCTTCGGACACCGTGAACTTTTCCGTCCGCCCCGTCATCGAAAGCCGGGCAGCCGAGAACGCTGTGCCCGGCCCGACGGCGGGCAGTACGAGCAGGGAGTCGACAAACAGCATGGCACCGGACGCGGAGATGACGTACAGCGCGAAGAGGGCGACGGAACCCCGGCGGGGCACCGCGGGCCCGGGAGCCGGTGCGCGCGGGTGGCGTGACCGCGTCCGACGTCCGGGGAGAGCCGCGGCCGCCACGGCCACGCTCCTGGCGGCCGGTGCGCTGCTGACCGGGTGCGGTGACAAGGACGCCGCCGCCTCGAAGCCCCGCCGGGTCGTCGGCGACGCCACACCGGCCGGTGTCGACCCGTCCGGCGGCACAAAGGGCGGCGGCAAGGAGGACGACAGCGCGAAGGACGGCAAGAACAGCGACAAGAAGAACAGCAGGAAGGATGGCGAAGGGAAGGACGACAGCTCGAAGTCCTCCGCAGCGGCGTCGCAGGGCGCCGAAGGGTCGGCGGGCGGTTCAGGCGGCTCCGGGGGTGCCGGGGACGGCGGCGACGAGGGCGCGCGGCCCGGTTCGGGCGGTGCCGGTGCCGTGTGCACCGCCGCCGATCTGAGCGCTTCCATAGGCCCCAACAGGCCGGGCGCCGGGCAGAACCACTACGCCCTCGTCTTCACGAACAACTCGGGCAGGACCTGCACGGTGAGCGGCTTTCCGGGGTTCGCCTTCATCAACGCTTCCGGTGACCAGGTGTCGGTGCCCCCGGAGCGCGAGGGTGGCGGTTCGCAGCCGGTCGAGCTCTCCTCGGGGGCGAGCGCCTGGGCCCCGCTGTCGTACGCCAACCCGGCGATGACCGGCACCCGGACCGTCACCCCGGATGCCGCCCTGCTCACCCCGCCGGACCAGCGGGCATCCCTCCGGGTCGACTGGACGGGCGGTCCCGTCACGGCAAACGGCGACGCGTCGGTGCCGAAGATCGGCCCCCTCAGCCCGGGTAACGGCAACTGAGGGGGCCGCCCGGCCGCGGAGGATCAGCGGGCCCCCGGCTCCGGGCGCAGCACCACCGGGAGGGTCTGGTGGCCGTTGCTGATCAGCGAGGGAACGGGGCGCAGTTCCTCGGCCGGGACGCCCAGCCGGGCGTCGGGGAAGCGGGCGAAGAACTTCTCCAGCGCGGTGGTGGCCTCCAGACGGGCCAGCGGGGCACCGAGGCAGAAGTGGACACCGTGGCCGAAGGCGAGGTGCTCGGGACCTGGCGCCGTGCGGGTCATGTCGAAGACGTCCGCCGTCTCGCCGTGCCAGTCGGGGTGCCGGTTGGCGGCCGCGTAAGAGGCCAGGATCGGCTCGCCCTTGGCGATCACCTGTCCGTCGGGCAGCGGAATGTCGTTCACCGCGAAGCGCAACGGCAGGTGCTTGACGGCAGGTTCGAAGCGGAGCGTCTCCTCGACCACGTCGGACCAGCCGGCCTTGCCCTCCCGCACCAGCGCCAGCTGCTCGGGGTGGGTCAGCAGGACAGTGATGGCCTGGTCGAGAAGGTTGACGGTGGTCTCGTATCCCGCGCTGATCATCAGCAGCAGGGTGTCGCGCAGCTCCGCCTCCGAGAGCGCGGAGCCGTCCCCCTCCTCGTCCCGGGTGTCGATGAGGAGCGAGGTCATGTCCTCGCCCGGCCGCTCCCGCTTCTCGGCTATGAGATCGTCCAGCACCGCGTAGAGGGCGGCCGTGTTGGCGGCGGCCTCCTCGGGGCTGAGGGTGGTGGCGAAGACGTTGTCGACCAGTTCGCGGAAGCCCTCGCGGCGCTCCTCGGGAACGCCCATCAGATGGCAGATCACCTGGATGGGGAGCGGGTAGGCGAACAGCTCGCGCACATCCGCCGCCTCGCCTTCGGGGGTGCGCTCCAGCACGTCCAGCAGGTCGTCGACGATGCTCTCGACCCGCTCGCCGAGCGCGGCGATACGCCGGGCGCTGAAGGACGGGGCCACCATGCGGCGCAGTCTGCGGTGATCGCTGCCGTAGGAGGTGAACATGTTCTCCACGGCGACCCACAGCGCCAACGGCCAGGTGGGGACGGTCTCGGCGAACTGCGGCCAGTGCTGCCGCGCGTCCTTGGAGACGTCCGGCCCGGTCAGCAGCTTCTTGAGGAGGGCGGGGTCGCTCACCGACCAGGCGGTGACGCCGAGGAGGTCGACACGGGTTGCCGGGCCCCGCTCGTGCAGGGCCTTGTGCTCACCGTGCGGGTCACTGCCGGTGGGGTCGAGAGTCAGAGGCTCGGAAACAGACACGGTGAGTTGCAATCTCCGTTCGGGGCGGTGAGTTGACGCGGTGACAACTGCCAACAGTACGAGCGGATCAAGCGTCCGTGTAGAGGGCGGAACGCACAAGATCATCTCACGGTGAATCGGCTCACGGCCACGGAAACACAGCTCGTCCCGGACCGGGCGCGGAGCCGGAGCCCCGGTCCCGGACTCCCGGGCTCCCGGGCTCCCGGGCTCCCGGGCTCCCGGTCCACGCCCGGCGCGGTGTGCCGGGCCGCAGGGCGCCCCGGCCCGGGTCTGCTGTCATTGGCCGCCCAGGGTGACGGCACCGCCCAGCACCTTGCCCAGCACCTGCTCCGCGACCTTGAGGGCGACCTGCTCACCGGGCGTCACCTTGCCCGGCGCCGACTCGGCCGCTTCGGCAGCCGCGGCGGGCGCGACGGCGAGCGCGGTTGTCGCCACGAGCGTGGCCAGGACCGGTGCGGATCGACGGAACATGCGTGCTCCTCAAGGGTGTCTCGGACAGTGCGCGATCCAGCGTCCGAGATGTGCCGCCGAGCGGCCGTACGGCCGGTCCGCTGATGCTGCGAAAGGACCAATCCGCGCCACTCCTGCGGCTGTCGTGCCCGTCTGCTGTTCGACTCCGCTGTGCTACACGCCTGTTGTTCGACTGTCCTGCCCGGCTATTGTTCGACGCTGCCGAGAAGCCGCTCCGCGCGCTCCTCCACCAGCCGTACGGCGCCGGGCTGGCGGCCGGGCACCCTGCGGCGCAGGAGAACCAGCTCCGGGGCCAGCTCGCGGGCCGTCTCCCCGTCCTCCAGGCACTGCCACTGGTGGTGGGCCCGGTCGACGGCGCCTTCAACCTCCAGGGCGTTCTCCGCCTCGCCGCGTTCGAGGCGGCCCCTGGCCACCCGCAGCCACAGTTCACAGCTGCGGGCCGGATCTCCGGCCAGGCGGGCGAGGTCGGCGCGGACCTCCACCCAGTGCAGCGCTCCCTCCGAGTCGGGCCCTTCGGTGCGCTCGGCGGCGTCCTCCCAGGCTGCCGCCAGCGCCTCGGCCTCCTCATGGCGACCCGCGCGCGCGGCGGCCATGATCGTCTCGTGCGGGTCCTCGGCGGGCTGGGCGAGTGGGGCCCGGGGGGCGGGGGGTTGGGCCGCCGGGGTGGGGGCGGCGAAGGGGTCGGCCGCGGAGGAGGCGGCTGCGGCGGGGTCGGCCGGGAGAGCGGCTGGGGAGGCGTCGGCTGCGGGCGGTCGGACAGCGTGGGGCTGCTCGGCGGGCTGGTGCGGGGCGGCGGCACCGTTCTCGGGGACGGCCGACGCCGGCACCTGCGCCTGCGCCTGCGCCTGCGCTTGCACCTGCGGTACGTACGGGGTCGGTGTGGGCGCGTGCGGCGCGTACTGGTCGGGCGCCGGGGCGTGGTGCGGCGGGTGGTCGTTCTCGCGCTGCCAGTCCGCCGGAAGGTCCGGCTGGGGCTGGTGCTCCCAGCCGTTGCGCTGGGCGAGCGCCGCCTGCGAGCCCGGCTGCGTCCCGGCCGCCGGTACCGGCGCCGCTGCCGGATACTGCGCCGGGGCGGGGAAGGCGTCCGATGCCGAGGACACGAACAGCGCCTGCTCGTGCTCCGTCGTACCGGAGACGGCAGCGGCCCGCTCGTGCAGCTCGGCGAAGGGCAGACGGCCGCCCGCACGCCACAGCCGTACGCACTCCTGGAGGTAGGTGGGTTCCACCGGCGCGCTGCCACCGCGCAGCCGGCGCCATCTCGGCCCGCGCCCCTGCCGCACGACCCGGCCGAAGACCGAAACACCGGGGGCCTCCGGCAGGCCGCCCGTCCGAATCGACTCCCAGGTGCCGGGCTCCGTCGCCACGTCGAGCATGACGGTCGTCGCCCTCGGGGGCCTTATGGCCAACTCGCCTATCAGCCACTCCCAGGGCAGACCGCTGTACCGCACCGCTGCCGAGTGCTGTCCGGGTGCCCCCAGTCCGATGTGCAGTCCGCCTTTGCGCGGATCCTTGCGCAGCTCTCCGACGATGACGACGAGCAGCTGCCCGGACACCCCCGCGACCAGACGTACGCGTGCCAGCACCATCTGCGGGTCGACCGGGCCCACCAGCTCCACGACTCCCACGCCGCCCCGGCTGCCGACGGCGTCACCGCCCGTACCGGCCAGCGCCCCGGGCCAGGACACCCCACCGAGGCCGGCCACCACGACGCCGACGTCCATCAGTCCCCCGCCGACGCCCGCCATCACCAGCACACCGTCGCCCGCGCCCTCGGAGCCCACACCCGGAACCGACACCAGAACCCCCCACACACCAAACCGATCAGAACACGGACAGTTTCAGCCCAAGGCCCCGGCGGGCCGTCGCCGCCGCCCGGGTCTCAGGTGCCCGTGCCCGGCCAACCCGGACCCGGCAGTCGCACGCCCCTTCGGGCCGGGCAGCCGAGCCCTTCCGACAAGCGACCTCCAACCCTTCGACGGCGGAGTCCAATTCAACACGACCGCGCCCAGGTCGGCGATCCGCCTGCGGTGGGGCGGGCGGCCGACAGCGGACATTGCGGTGCATTCGGACGCCGTAACGGTTCGCCACCCCGACGGGTGAAATCCATCCCTGGAGCCGTGCGGGTTTCCCTCGCCGCTGCCACGGTCGCGATCGTGGCGAGTGAACAGATGAGACGTCGAGAACGGTCACGGTATCGACGCAGACGGCCACCTTCGATCACAGGGGAAAGAAAATAGGGCTATTCCTCGTCCGGTCGTTCGACGCGCGGACGTCTCACGTTCCTGTCGGCTGCGCGTGCAATTACCGATGAATTTGCACGCTGCAGACGCACGTAGCGTCCGGCCCACTTGGAGCTGTAGCTTCCGGCTGGAGGGGGACCGTAACGGAGGGAATGGGAGGGGAAGAGAACGTTGAGCGTTCGTATGCCCTTGCCGTGCGAACACGACCGGGCCGTGAATACGGCGCGGACGGAGACCGACCGACGACCGAACGCCATGGAAACCGAACGTGATGTGCCGGTCGAGTTCGCCGCTTTCTGTGCTCTGTACCGGCAACGGTATCTGGAGTACGCGCACAGCCGCCTGTCCGATGCGCGCCAGGCGGACAGCGCCGTGCGACAGGCCCTCGCCGAACTGGCCGAGCAGTGGGATCAAGCGCTGCGCAGCCCGCACGCCAATGCCTATGCCTGGCGGGTCCTCACCCAGCACATCCGCGCCCACGCGCACCCGCCGACGCCCCATGAGCGCGACGGCCGGGACGAGGGCGGGGAGGAGAAGGACGGACAGGAGGCGGCCGGGCAGACGATGGCCGGACACGAAAAGACCCGACAGGAGAAGGACGAGCGGGAGGAGGAACTGCACGAGGACGGCGAGGGCCGCCCCGCGGAGCACCGCGAGAGCTCCCCACCGCCCCACCACGACGACCGCTCCTTCCTGCCCGACCACACGGACGACGCCCGCATCCTCCACCGGGACCTGGGCATGCCGCTGCTGGAGGCCACCGAGATGATGGGACACACCACTCCCCGGCCCCGCTGAGCCGACCGGCCGCCGACGCGCCCCCGTTGCACCCGTGCGCTCCCGTATGCGATCCGGAGCGGGGCAGCCTGCCCGCGATCGAGGGGGGTGGGCGGATGCACGGCCCTGCCACGGTCGGGTGGCTGCTGGTGGCGCTCTGCGCGGTGACGGGTCTGGTGTGCGTACTGCGGGCGCGCGGCTCCGGCTGCGGGCAGCGCGCGGGCGCACAGAGCGAGGCGGCGATGGGGTTCGCCATGGCGGCCATGTCCGTCCCTGTGCTGTGGGGCGGGTCCCCCGCGCTGCACAGGGCCTCGGCCTGGGTCTTCACCGCTGTCTTCGCGGCGCTGCTGGCGCGGGAGCTGTGGCTGCTGACGGCCGGTCGGCACGGGGCCGCGTCCCCGTCAGCCAAGCTGCACCACCTGCTGGGCAGTGCGGCGATGGCCTACATGGCGCTCACCATGGCACTCGGCGCCGCTGCGGGAACCCATCCCGCCGGGACCGGAGGGCATCACTCCGGCCCCGGGGGCGTGCCCGTGGTGACGGGCGTGCTGCTGGCGTACTTCGCCGGCTACGTGGTGTGGACGGGAGCGCGCCTCCTGCCGACGGGAGCGGGCGGTCCCGTCCTGGCGGGTGACGGCGGCGCCCTGAGGGGCACCGGGGCCACGAGTGCGGTGCAGCACGAGCAGGTCGCGGCCGGTTGCAGAGTGGCCATGGGAGCGGCGATGTTCGCCATGCTGCTGACGGTATGAGCGCCGGGCCACCGCTGCTGGGGCGTAGCCGGCCTCCGCTGCTGGGGCACGGTGCGGGACCCGCTGCGCGCGCGAGTCGCACGGCGGTGGGCAAACACGGCAGCACAGTGAGCCGCGTCACTTCTGCACTGTCGGGCATATCACTGTCTCGTAACAGCCTCTTAGGCTGAGCGGCATGACGGTCCCGCTCGCGCTGATGGTGCTCGCCCTGTTCGCCGCGGGTCTCGCACCGCGCGTACTGACCCGCTGCTCGTGGCCCGACCGCGAGCCGGTGCTCGCCCTGTGGGTGTGGCAGTGCGTGGTCGGCGCGGTGCTGCTGTGCTGCCTGCTGGCCATGGCGCTCTCGGGTGCGGCCGCCTTCGCCGTGGTGCGCAGCCATGTCTTCGCCGGGGCACCGCACGGGGTGGCGGAGGCCTACGCCTCCAGCGCCTACACCCCCTGGGCCGGGGCCCTGAGCGTACTGCTGGCCTGCGGGGGCGCCTGGACGGGCGCCATGTTGCTGCGCGAGATCAGGGACGCGCGGGCCAGGCGCCGCAGGCGGCGTGCGGAGCTGCGGGAGCGGGCACCGCAACTGCCGGGCGAGGACACCGCGGCGAGCGAGCGGCTGGTGGTTCTGGAGGACGACAAGCCGGACGCCTGGTGGCTGCCGGGCACCACGCCGCAGCTGGTCATCACCACGGGCGCGCTGCGGCGGCTCAAGGGACGCCAGCTGGACGCGGTACTCGAGCACGAGCAGGGGCACGCGCGAGCCCGCCACGACTGGCTGCTGCACTGTTCCTCGGCGCTGGCCACCGGCTTCTCTCGGGTACCGGTCTTCGCCGGCTTCCGCGACCAGGTGCACCGGCTGGTGGAACTGGCCGCCGACGACGTCGCCTCCCGCCGCTACGGCAGGCTGACGATCGCGCTCGCCCTGGTGGAACTCAACGAGGGACGGGGCGTCTTCGGCCCCTGCCCGACTCCGGTGGCGGAGGTGCCGCAGCGGGTGCACCGGCTGCTCACCCCCGCCCCTCGGCTGTCGGTCAGCCGCAGGCTGCGGATGACGGCCGTGGCATCCCTCGTGCCGGTGATCCCGGTGCTCGTGGCGTTCGCCCCAGGGCTGTCCGCGCTGCGCTAGTGGCGCGTGTCGCAACGGGAGTTGTGCCCGCACGGGGGTGGCGGGTGATGATCGGCACATGAGTGGTGCGATCCGTCCGAGACCGCCCGGCATGCGGCAGGCCCGGGTGGCCGCGGCACTGGGAGCGGCCGCGGCCCTGGTGATCGTTCTCGCGCTGCTGCCATGGCCGCCGTTCGCCGCGCTCGACCGGCAGGTGGCCTCCGGGCTGCACACGGCCGCGCTGGAACACCCGGCGGTGACCAGGACGATGCGGATTCTCACCGACTGGGTGTGGGACCCATGGACGTTCCGGCTGCTGCTGGCGGCGATTTTCATCCGGCTGATGTGGCGCGGGAAGCGGCTGACGGCGTACTGGACCGCCGGGACCGTACTGGTCGGTGTAGCGGTGCAGCAGGGGTTGAAGGAGGCGCTCGGAAGGGAGCGGCCACGCTGGCGTGAGCCGGTCGATTCGGCGGAGTACGCCGCCATGCCCTCGGGGCACGTGATGACGGCCGCGCTGGCGTGTGTGGTGCTGCTGTGGCTGTTGCATGAGCGCGGGACGCCGGTTGCCGATGTGTGGTGGCGGTCGGCGGTGGGCGCGGCGGTGGTGTCCGTGCTCGGGGTGGCGTTCACCCGGGTGTGGCTGGGGGTGCACTGGCTGTCGGACACGGTCGTGGGGGCGCTGCTGGGCACAGCGGTGGCGCTGGCGTCCACGGCGATGTGGGCCGTTCTGCGGCCCGGGGAGCGGCTGCCCGGACCGCGGGACCGGGTGCCGTAGCGCGCGGCCTCCAGCGGCGGCTCCAGAGCCGCCTGCGGGGCGCTTCGGGCCCCGGCGGGAGAAAGTGAGGGCTGCGGGAGGGGTGTTGGCGGGCCGCCCGTCCTCTAGAGTCGGGCCAGCAGCTGCCGCAGTCGGGAAGCCGAACCCGCGCTCGCCGGTCCGCCCGCCGGGCTGCCTGGTCGACGCCGATACCGGGGCGATCCCCCGCGTCGCCCCGATATCGGCCGCTGTACCGGATGTCCGTGCTCCGTACCCATGGGCCACGAACGCCCGAAGTCGTGCTGAGTATATTGGCTGTCGGCCAGTCAACGCAGGAGTTACAGCATGTCCCCCCGGAGCGCATCGGTCAATGAAGAGTTGCGCCGACGCTCGCGCGAACGTCTGCTGCAGGCGACCGTCGAGCTGGTCGCCGAACGCGGGTACGAAGCCGCGACGCTGGGTGCGATCGCCGACCGGGCGGGCTCGGCACGTGGGCTGATCTCGTATTACTTCCCCGGCAAGCGGCAGCTGTTCCAGTCGGCGGTGCACCGCCTGATGCATCTCACGCTCGCCGAGGCCCTGGATTCCGGCCCGCTGCCCGAAGGCCCGGCCGGCGGGCAGGAGATGCTGGCACGGGCCATCGACGCGGTACTGGGACTGGCGCGCGAACAGCCGGTGCTGATGCGCGCCCATATGGCGGGCATACTGCAGCAGGAGGGGTTCGTCCAGTGTGACGAGCAGCAGCGGCTGGCCTCACTGCTGCGTGCCGCCATGGTCCGCTACGGCTCCTCCGACCCGGACACCGCCTACCCGCTGCTGCGGGCGAATCTCATGGGAGCCGTCGTCGCGGCTCTGCTGCCCGGCGCGCCGATGCCGCTGGAGCGGCTGCGCGGTGAGCTGTTCGCCCGGTACGGGCTCAAGTGGGAGCAGGGAGTGCCGCCGGAGACGACCCCGGCGGGCGGTGCGGTCTCACCCGCGCTGCGCATCCGGCGGCTGCAGCGGCTGCGGCCGTGCGGCTGGGAGGTCTCCCCCGGACCGCACGGCGCGCAGGATCAGCGGTAGTCGGGCTGTGTCTGTACGTTGAGCTCGCGCAACCGGACTCTTCCGGCGCTGTCGGTGCGCCGGTCGTCGATGCGCAGCACGTCGAATCCCTTGACGATGTCGTTGGAGTAGATGTGCCCGTTGTAGTAGTACGCGGACCAGGAGCCGCCCGTCACCAGGGAACTGGTGGACAGCGGGCCGCGTTCGAAGTACGCGATCTCACGGGGCTCGGACGAGTCGGTGAACTCCCACACCGAGACACCGCCCTGATACCACGCCTGGACCATGATGTCGCGGCCCTTCGCGGGTACCAGTGAGCCGTTGTGCGCGACGCAGTTCTCCGTCTCGGCCTGGTGGCGCGGGATCTTGAAGTACGAGCGGAGCACCAGTTTCCGCTCGTCTCCCTTGCCCTTCAGGTCGTAGATACCGTCCGCGCCCTTCTGGTCGCCGGTCTCGGCGTCGCAGGTGGGGGCACCGCCACCGCCGAGCTCGTCGGTGAAGACCACCTTCCGGCCGTTCCGGCTGAAGGTGGCCGAGTGCCAGAAGGCGAAGTTCTCGGTGTCCCGCACGCGGTCGATGACGCGCGGCCGCTCCGGACGGCGGATGTCCATCAGGATGCCGTCCCCCATGCAGGCACCCGCGACCAGTCTCAGCTTCGGGTAGGAGGTGAGGTCGTGACACCCCGTGGTCTCACTGGCGCGGGGCCTGTCCGGGTCGCCGGGGAAGCCTCCGTCCGGGAAGAGCACCTGGAAGTCGACGAGTTCCGCCTTCTGCGGCTTGCTGCGGGGCACCTTGACGATGGAGATGCCGTCGTGCGGGGGCCGGCAGTCGGGGAAGGAGGCGTCCGGCCCGTAGGAGGACACATAGACGTAGACGTTCCTGCCGTCCGGCACCAGAGTGTGCGTGTGTGAGCCGCAGGGCGTCTCCACAGCAGCGACGTACTCGGGGTTCCGCTTGTCGCTGATGTCGAAGACCTTCATGCCCTCCCAGGAGCTCTTCTCGGTGGCGGGAGCCCTGGTGCTGTTGCAGGAGTCGTCACTGCGCGAGGAGTCGGTGGACAGGAACAGCAGATCACCCGAGACCGAGACGTCGTTCTGCGAGCCGGGGCACAGCACCTGGCTGACGACCTCGGGCCTCCTGGGGTTGCTGATGTCGTAGACGGTGAAGCCGTCGTAGTTGCCCGCGAAGGCGTACTTGCCCTGGAAGGCGAGGTCCGAGTTGGTGCCCTGGAGCGCACCCTTGGGCAGGTTCGTCAGGTGCGTCATGTTGGCGCTGTGGACGATCTCGTCCTGACCGGGAAGGTCTCCGTCGCGGATCGCCTTCTCGGTCCGCGTCCGGTCCCGTTCGGTCACCTTCTTCGGCGCACGCGGCACGTCCCCCGGGTCGGGTATCGCCGCGGCCGGACCGGCGGCCAGCAGCGCGGCCAGCAATCCGAGCACGACAGCTGCGACGGCGCCCGGCCTCGACGGCCGGGTGGATCCATGGATCGAGGTCACTGCTACCTCCCTTGTGTCCGCCCACCCCGTGGGTGGTGGGGCGGTCACGGACTCCGGCAGTATGCCGTGGAGCATGTACATATCAATAGACGGGATTGGGCAGTCCTCGGCCGTCTTTACGCCCGCCGCGCCGGGCCTCACGCTCGAGGCAGCGCTCCGCCGACTGATGCCCCTTCCGCACCCGGAGGACCATGTGACCGACCGTCACAGACCCCGAACCGGCCGCCTCCCGGCCGCTGCCGGCGCCCTGGCCATGAGCCTCGCCCTCACCGCGCTGCCCGCACTGACCGGCTGCACCAGCGGGGACGGGGACGGCACAAAGGAGAAGAAGACCCAGGCCGGCCCGTCCGTCATCGCTCCCGGTGAACCCGGCGAGAGCGCCCGGACCCTCTCCCCGGAAAAGGCCCGCCAGAAGTCCGGCGGCGGCCACACCGCGCCGAACTCCGCCGACTTCACCTACATCACCATGATGATCGAGCACCACGAGCAGGCCGTGGTCATGTCGAAGCTGGCACCGAAGCGGGCCGCCGACAGCGACGTACGGAAACTCGCCTCCCGCATCAAGGCCGCACAGGGACCGGAGATCAAGGCGATGCGCGGCTGGCTCGAACAGCACGACGACTCCGGGCACACGGATCACGGCGGCAGCGGCGGCGGAAAGGGACATGCGGCCATGCCCGGAATGGCGACCGGAGCTCAGCTCGCACAGCTGCGCAAAGCGCGCGGCAGAACGTTCGACCGACTCTTCCTCACCCTGATGACCACCCACCACAAGGGCGCCGTCACCATGGCCGTCCAAGCACTGAAGGACGGCAACGACGTCCGGGTGGAGGAGATGGCGACAGAGGTCGTCGCCCAGCAGCGAGCCGAGATCAAGCGCATGAGGCAACTACGACACTGAACGGGCCCGCACTCCGTGCGCCACCCACGCCCTGGGCGCCAGGCCTCGCGCTCCCGGCAACACGCCCCGCCCCGGCCAACACGCCCCCCGCTCCGGTGGGGCGTGCCCCGTGCTCCGGGCGCAGGCCGCCGCGTTCCCGGCGTACGGCACCGGCACTGGCCGACCACGCCGCGGCGAACGCCCCGGCGACCCGGGCACGGCGGGCGCTTGGCGTGCGGCGCCCTCGGGCCGCCGCGCGACGTGCGCTCGGTGGGTGGCGCCCGGCGCGCGCGGTGACTGGGGGCGGCGTACGGCGCGGCGGTCGCGCGCGTATGGCGCTCGGCGCACCGGAGGTCGTCAGCCGCTCACCGGCGGGCGTGGCGCGGGCTCAGCAGTCCCGCGTCGCGGGCTCTGGCGATGACGCGCAGCGACTTCCGCCTGCTGCGCCCGGTGAGCCGCATGACAGCAAGCACGGGATCTTGGCCTCGCTGCCGGGCCGCGGTGTAGGCGTCGGCCGCCGCACGGAGGGCGTCCCTGCCCCGGGGCCCCGGCGGCCGCCTCCAGCACCGGACAGGCGCGGACGGCGGCGTCACAGGGGGTGCGGCGGCCGGTGTCTGGGGGCGGGACGGTGGCTGGGGTGCCCGATGCGCTGGTGCGGGCGAGCGCGGGGCGGCCGGGGGCTCCGCGACCACCGACGGCACCGAGGCCACAAGTGGCTGAGAGGGCGCAGGTCGCTGAGCGGCAGGCAGGCGGCCGGGCCGCAGTACGCAGGCGCCGGTGGCCCGGACCGTGGGGGCCGCCTCGGGCGGGCGGATGGCGGGCGGGCACGCTCTGGCGAGCGGTTCTCCGAGGCAGGGAGCGAGCTGGGCGAACTCCTGAGAGGTCAGTGGCGGGTCGGCTCGCACCTCCTCCAGGCGGACCCGCCCGTCCACCACGGCGGCCACGACTTCCACCTGGGTGCCGTCGGCGCGGCGGACGCCGACGGCGTACCAAGGCGGCCGGGCACCGACGCCGTGCGGGGGTCCCGCGCCGGTGCCGTAACCCCGCAGCTTCCAGGCCGTACGCGGCGGCGAGGACGAGGCGCGATCCGGCGGACCGCCGTCCCATTCGTACGAGTGATCCGACAAGTAGCAAGAGCAAGGGGATCTCTCCGACACGTCGGCACCGTAGACCCGGCAGCCCGGGCGGCGCCCACACGGCGCGCTCGGCCGGTCGGAGGGCAACCCTGACGACGGAGCCGGTGGCAGCCCGAACGGCGCACCGGCATGCCGCCGTCCGGGGGTGGCACGCGCCGTTGACCGGGAGTCCGCGCAGGCCGGGCGGCATTGTCAGTGGGCGGGTGCAGACTGTTCCGTACTGAACGACGTCTGAAGGCGGTGCCGCCATGGCGGACGTACTACTCGCGGTAGGGACGAGAAAGGGCCTGTTCCTCGCCCGGCAGGAAGCCGACCGGAGGGGCTCGGCCGGCTGGGAGTTCACCGGCCCGTATTTCAACGCACAAGCCATCTACTCCTTCTGCCTCGACCGGCGCGGCTCCGGGCCGCCCAGACTGCTGGCCGGAGGAGACAGCGCCCACTGGGGCCCGTCGGTCTTCCACTCCGACGACCTGGGCAAGACCTGGACCGAGCCCGAGCGGCCTCCGGTCAGATTCCCCGAGGACACCGGCACCTCCCTGGAGCGGGTGTGGCAGCTCCAGCCAGGAGGGGAGAGCGAGCCGGGCGTGGTGTACGCGGGGACGGAGCCCGGCGGACTGTTCCGCTCGGTGGACGGCGGGGAGTCCTTCGAGCTCGTCCGCCCGCTGTGGGAGCACCCCACACGCGAGGAGTGGGTGCCCGGCGGCGGTGGGCTGGGGCTCCACACGATCCTGGTCGACCCCCGCGACGCCCGGCGGGTGACGGTCGCCGTCTCGACGGGCGGCGCCTACCGCACGGCCGACGGGGGCGCGAGCTGGGAGCCGTGCAACCGGGGCGTATCGGCGGTCTTCATGCCCGAAGGCCGGCAGTACCCGGAGTACGGGCAGTGCGTGCACAAGATCGCCCGGGACGCCGGGAACCCCGACCGGTTCTACCTGCAGAACCACTGGGGTGTCTTCCGCAGCGACGACAACGCGACGAGCTGGCGGTCGATCGGCGACTCGCTCCCCTCGGACTTCGGCTTCCCCGTCGCCACCCATCCGCGCCGGGGCGGCGTGGCCTACCTCTTCCCGCTGAACGCGGACGCGGACCGGGTGCCCGCCGGGCACCGCTGCCGCGTCCACCGCACCCAGGACGCAGGTGAGAACTGGGAAGCGCTGGGCACCGGTCTGCCCGAGGCGGCGCACTACGGGCCGGTGCTGCGGGACGCGCTGTGCACGGACGACGCCGACCCGGCCGGGGTCTACTTCGGCAACCGCAACGGCGAGGTCTTCGCCAGCGCGGACGAGGGCGAGAGCTGGCAGCAGTTGGCCTCGCACCTGCCGGATGTGCTGTGTGTACGGGCGGCGGTGATCGACTGACCGGACGTTTCCCTGAGGGCGGGCCGGGCCGGGCCGCTGAGCCAGTAGAGTGACGGCTCGTGGCAGCACGACCGTTGAACGAGATTGTCGAACCAGGCTGGGCGAAGGCCCTGGAGCCGGTCGCCGAACGGATCGCCGCGATGGGCGACTTCCTCCGCGCCGAGATCGCCGCGGGGAGAACCTACCTCCCGTCGGGGGCGAACGTCCTACGGGCGTTCCAGCAGCCCTTCGACGAGGTGCGCGTCCTCATCGTGGGCCAGGATCCGTATCCCACCCCGGGGCACGCGGTCGGGTTGTCCTTCTCCGTGGCACCTGAAGTCCGGCGGCTGCCGGGCAGTCTCGAGAACATCTTCCGTGAGATGAACAGCGATCTGGGTCTCCCCCGCCCGTCGAGCGGCGATCTGACGCCCTGGACGAAGCAGGGCGTCCTGCTCCTCAACAGGGCGCTGACAACAGCGCCACGGCAGCCCGCCGCGCACCGCGGGAAGGGCTGGGAGGAGGTCACCGAGCAGGCGATCCGCGCGCTGGTGGAGCGCGGGCGCCCGATGGTGTCGGTGCTGTGGGGCCGGGACGCGCGGAATCTGCGGCCGCTGCTGGGCAGTCTGCCCGCTGTCGAGTCCGCGCACCCCTCCCCCATGTCCGCGGACCGCGGGTTCTTCGGCTCGCGTCCGTTCAGCCGGGTCAACGAACTGCTGGCCCAGCAGGGGGCCGACCCGGTGGACTGGCGCCTGCCGTGAGCCGGACGGCAGCCACCGGGAGCGCGGCGCCACCCGCCGTGGACGGGTGGCTGCTCGGCGTCGACTCGGGCGGGTCCGGGCTGCGGGTCGCGCTGGCACGTCGACACCCGGGCTCGGCAACGCCCGGCGCGGGAGAGGCCGCTTCGCCTGCGCTGGAGGCTGCTTCGCCGGTCCCCGGCGGTTTTCCGGAGGTCGTCGGTTCCGTCGTATGCGCCGAACCGGTGCGTACGGGGGCCTCCGGCATCGACGCCGCGCATATGGCCGGGCAGTTGGTGCCCGCGGTGCGCTCGCTGCTGGCGGAAGCCGGAGCGGACGGTGACGAGGGCGCCCCTGCGCACATCACGGCAGCGTGTGTGGGCGCCGCCGGGATGGCGACCCTCGGCGACGGACTGCGGGCCGAGCTCCCGGGGATACTCGCGCGAGCCTTCGGGGTACGGCGACTGGCGCTGGCCGCTGACGCGGTGACGGCGTACGCCGGTGCGCTGGGCGAACGGCCCGGCGCCGTGGTGGCCGCCGGGACCGGAATGATCGCCATGGGCACCGATCTGGCGACCTGGCGGCGCGCCGACGGCTGGGGACACCTGCTGGGCGACTGCGGCAGCGGGGCGTGGATCGGCCGAGCGGGCCTGGAGGCGGCGCTGCGGGCCTTCGACGGCCGCTCGGGCGGCTCGGCGGCGCTGCGAGCGAGCGCAGAGGCGCGGTTCGGCGAACCGCTCAGCGCGCTGCCGGGTCAGCTGTATCCGCGTACGGACCGGGCGGCCGTTCTGGCCTCGTTCGCGCCGGAGGTGGCACGGTGCGCAGTGGAGGCGGAGGACCCTGTCGCGGCGGAGATCGTGCGGGCGGCAGCACAGGAGATCGCCGCTGCCGCCGTAGCCGTGTGCCCCCGCGGCGGCCCCGGCATCGGCGCTGTGGACGCAGACGAAGGGGTTCGGGTCGCCCTCACCGGCGGGCTGTTCAAACTCGGTGACGTGCTGACCGCGCCCCTGCGTGCGGAGTTGGCGCGGCTGCTTCCCGGCGCCCCGGTCGTGGAGGCGGCGGGCGGACCGCTGGAGGGAGCGCTGCTGGTCGCGGCACGGCTGGCGGCGGGCAGGCTGGCGCTTCCTTCCGACCCGGCACTGTTGTCACTCGCGGACCAGGGGCGACAATACGTGGAGTGAGCGGGCGACCGCCACTGCTCCGAGTGGATGAATCGGGACATAAGCCGATCGGTCTCCCCCGGTTGAACAGCCAAGCGCATGAAGGCATTAGCATGCGGGCGCATGAGCTCCCCCACAGGACCGGACAATGGCCTGCCCGTACGAATGCCACGTCCCCGCCAGCCCGGACGGCACCGCCGACCGGAGCCCGTCGTCGCCCCCGAGGGCGCGCCGGCACTGGTTCTGGCTGTCCCCGGCGCGCCCTCCAGTGCCACGCGCGGTCTCGCCGAGGAGACGCTGAGCATCGCGCGTTCGGAGCTGCCCGGTCTCGACGCGCGCGTCGGTTTCACCGAGGGCGACGGCGAGGAGTTCCCGACCATCCGCACCGCCCTCACGCAGGCGGTGACCGACCGAGCGACCCGCCGCCGGTACGCGCGCGAGGCCGCTGCCATGGCGGAGGAGACAGCCGCACAGGAGGGCGGCGAGCGAGCGGTGGCGGCGCCGGCCCGGGAGCCGGCCGACGACGGTCTGCCCGCCGTTGTGGTGCCCCTGCTGGCCGGCCCGGACGCCGCGCAGCTGCGGCGCATCCGCCAGGAGGTCCTCAACAGCGGCTCGGGCGCCGAGCTGACCGATGTACTGGGTCCGCACCCGCTGCTCGCCGAAGCCGTGCATGTGCGGCTCTCCGAGGCCGGTCTGGCGCGCGCCGACCGGGCGCGGCTCTTCACCGTGGCGACGGCGGCGGACGGCATCATCCTGGCGACCATCGGCGGTGAGGAAGCCGTGCAGGCGGCCGGGATCACCGGCATGCTGCTGGCTGCCCGGCTGGCGGTACCGGTGCTCGCCGCGGCGCTCGACGACGAGGGCGCCGTCCAGCAGACCGCCGAGCAGCTCCGGACCTCGGGTTCGCAGCAGCTGGCCATCGCGCCGTGCCTGATCGGCCCCGAGATCGCCGAGGGGCTGCTGGAGGCGGCGGCCGAGGAGGCGGGCTGCTCGGCGGCCGAGCCGCTGGGCGCCTACCCGGCGCTGGGCAAGCTGGTCGCCTCCACGTACGCGGCCAAGGCCGGCATCGCCCAGCCGCAGGCGCAGCAGGGCGCGCCGGTGCGCTGAGCGCCCGGGGAACACTGTCGGCGGCCCTTCGACGGGCCGTTCGGCGGGGTCCCTCGATGAGTCGTTCGACGGGTCCTTCGAGGAGCCGTCCAAGCCGCCCGGCCGGTGGGCGCCAGGCCGGACCGACTGCGGGACAGCCCCGGACCGGCTGCGGGACGGCCGACCGGAGCGGCATCCCGGAGCAGCATCGTCGCGGGATCGGCAAGGGCGCGTTTCCGGCGCCCGGTTGCGCGGCTCGGCTGACCCGGCGACCCGCTACGCGAAGACCACGCAGGAGGCGGCTGGAGCCGTCAGGGAGCCGGTCAGGGCCGGGGTTCCGGTGACCGGGTCGACCTCGAACCAGGTGACGTCGCCCGAGCGCTCGTTGGCCGCGTAGAGCCACCGTCCCGTCGGGTGTGCAGCCAGGTCGCGAGGCCAGTGACCGCCGCAGGGCACGGTGGTGACCAGCTCCGGGAGTTCCCCCGAGGTCAGGTCGAGAACGGTCACGCTGTCGTCGCCCCGATTGGCGACCCAGGCGAACCGGCCGTCCGGCGACAGTGCCGGCGCGGAGGGATAGTTCTCGACTGCCGCGCGTTCCGGGGGCAGAAGGAAGGTCTCGCCCAGCGGTTCGAGTTCCCCGTGGCCGGGGTGCCAGCGGCAGGTCGTCACGGTCGATTCGAGCTCGTTGACGACATGGACGACATAGGCCCGGGCGGCGTCCCTGCGTTCCCGGCTGTCGGCCGGGAAAGCCAAGTGCCGGGGGCCGGTTCCGGCACGCAGCGGGACCTCCCGGTGCAGCCGCAGCCCGGCCTCCGGTGCCCGCAGGTCGTAGATCCACACCGAGTCGGTTCCCAGGTCGGTGCAGAGCAGCCACTGTCCGGACGGATCCGGGACCACGGCGTGCGCATGAGGTCCATCCTGCCGCTCGGCCACCGGTCCCCGGCCGTGGTGCTGGTGGGTCTGCGCGCGGGTGCCCAGGCTTCCGTCGGCGCGGAGCGGGAGCGCGGTGACGCTGCCCGAGGTGTAGTTGGCGGTGTAGAGCCGACGCCCGGCCACGGCGAGGTGGGTGGGCCCGGCACCGGCCACGGAAACGGTCTGCCCGAGCGCTACGGGGCCGTCGGGTCCGGTCCGTGCGGGTCCGTCGAGAAAGAAGGCCGCTGCTGCGCCCTGGTCGGTCTCGCTGACGGCGTAGAGGACGCCGCCTCCCGGCGACAGGGCCAGGAACGAAGGGTTCGTGACGGCGCCTTCGGAGTGGTGCAGCGCGGTGAGTGCGCCAGTGTCGGCGTCGAGCTCCGCCGTGGTGATCCCTCGCCCTCCAGCGGAGGTGAACGATCCGATGTAAGCGCGCGGCTGCCGTTCCGTTCCGTCAGCCATCGTGCCGCTCCCTTCGCCCCTCCGTGCGGGGGCACGACGGTAGCAGGGAACAGGCAGTTGGTCTGGACCACGACTCACGGCTGACGGCTGACGGCTGAGACTCGCGGCTGACGGCCGCCCGCCCCCCAGGGGCACCCCGTCACCGGGACGAGATCCGCAGGACTCGTCCTCAGACGGTCGCCCTCGGAGGCGTGTGCAGCGGGGTGGCGAGCTGATGGAGGGCGTCCTCCAGGGCGTGCAGGTGCTCCAGGGCGCGGTCACCCGGCGCCGACGGCTCGACAGCCGCACGGGCGGCGGCAGCGGCCGGAGCGAGCGCGCTCGGCGCCGCACCACCCGGGGCCGGCCCCGGGGCCGCCAGGCGACGCACGGCGGCTTCGACGCGCTCACAGGCCGCCGTCAGCCGCGCGTCGTGCGAGGCGGCCGGGTCGGCGGCGGCCTCGGCCAGGCCACGGACCTGCCGGGCGCAGTCGTCCAGCAGCGCCAGCACCTGGCGTGCCCTGGCCTTACGGGCGCGCAGCGGGCTGAGTGGGTGGACGAGAGGCGCGACCGACAGCCGTACGCGCCCCAGAAGCAGCTCCAGCTCGGCGATCCTGGGCCCCGGACCGTCCCCGCCCTCGTCCTCGGCCGCACCCGCGAGACGACGCGCGGCGTCCAGGGCGCACTCGTGGACGCAGTGCACCGCCCGCCGTATCCACACCTCGGTCGCGGCGTGCGTGGTGACGGGGAGAACCAGCGCGACGGCGAGCGCAGCGCCCAGGGCGCCCACAGCCGTCTCCTCCAGCCGCAGGCCGAGCAGGCCCGGGTGGAGCACGCCGAGCAGGCCGTAGAGCATGCCGACCATCAGCGTGACGAAGAACATCATCCAGGAGTAGGACAGCGGTGCCGTGTAGAAGATCCCGAAGACACAGCAGGCGACGACCGCGAGCGTGGGCGCGACAGCACCGTCCGTGGGCACCGCGACGAGCAGCCCCGCGGCGAGGCCGGTGACGGTGCCGAGCACCCGGCGGAAGCCGCGGACGAGAGTCTCACCCCGCGAGGCGGTGTTCACGAAGATCCACCACGCCGCGCCGACTGCCCAGTACCAGCGGTCCAGGGAGAGCGCCTGCCCCGCAGCCAGTGCGAAACCGCAGGCGAACAGCGCCTGGAAGGCCTGCCGGGTGGTGGGACGGCTCAGCCCCCGGCCACCGATCGGCGCGATCGCGGGCTGCGGCCGCGCACCCCGCTCGATGGGCCACAGCACGAACCGGGTGAGCGCGGCGGCGAAGAGGGCCAGGAGGCCGGCCGCGAAGATCTCCGGCAGCTGGTCGGGGACCGTGCGCAGGAACTGCGCGGCGAAGAACTCCATGAACGCGAAGATGCCGACCGCGTTGCCGCGCGGTCCCCAACGCCGGGCGTAGACCCCGGCGAAGACGACCGCCAGGAAGGCGGCGTCCCGGGCGAGCGGCAGCTCGTGCAGAAAGGCGGCCAGCGCCAGTACGGGGAATCCGGCGAGCGGCAGCAGGGCCGTGGTGCCGGCCTGCCCCCGCACCGTGGGGTCGGCCACCGTGAACAGGGCGAGCAGCGCCACCAGCCCGCCCGCGACACAGGCCTGCAGCGGAAGGCCGACGAGCACACACACCGTGACGGCGAGTCCGATGCCGATGACAGCACGTGACGAAATGCGTGCTCTGAGGGTGCGTTCTGGACCGAGTGTCGCGACGGTGCGACGGAGGAGATGTGCTGGGGTCCTTCCCCCGGGCTTCCGAAGCGACTTCTCCAAAACCCCTCCAATCCGGGCTGACCTGGGCGGCCACGTGTCCACATGCTGGTACGAAGAGGAAAGCACCCCTTCCCACCTGCGGCCAAATCGCACGCGTTTGGCATGCTGGAGCGCATGATCAGTGCTCCCGCCGGTCCCGCGGTCGTCTTCGACCTCGACGGCACCCTCGTCGACAGCGAGCCGCACTACTACGAGGCGGGCAGGCGCCTGCTGACCGCGCACGGCGTGCCCGGCTTCACCTGGGAGGACCATTCGCGGTTCATCGGGATCGGCACCCGGGAGACCCTTGAGACGCTCCGCCGTGAGCACGGCCTCACAGCGCCCGTGGAGACGCTCCTGGCGGAGAAGAACCGTCTCTATCTGGAGCTAGCACGCTCCGGCACAGAGGTATTCCCCCAGATGCGCAAACTGGTCGAACGTCTCCACGCGGCCGGACACCCGCTGGCCGTCGCCTCCGGTTCCTCACGCGCCGCCATCGACGCCGTACTCGGTGCGACCAGCCTGGATGAACTGCTGCCGCTCAGAGTGTCGGCGGAGGAGGTGCCCCAGGGCAAGCCCGAGCCGGACGTCTTCCTCGAAGCGGCCAGCAGGCTCGGCGTCTCCCCCGCCGACTGCGTCGTCATCGAGGACGCCCCGCCCGGCGCGGAAGCGGCCCGACGCGCCGGCATGCGCTGCGTCGCCGTCCCCTACGTACCGGCCCACGCCACGGACCCGGCGTGCACCGGTGCGGACCTGTTGTTTCCCGGCGGACAGCGCGAGTTCGACGCCCAGAAGGTGCACGACTGGATCACCGGCCTGCGGGCCGGCCTGTGACCCCTTTCGGCGCTCACTGTTCGACCTCCGCCGACTCCCAGGCCCGCTTCCCCGCTTCGTTGCCCGTCCCGGTCCCGATCGTGCACAGCGCTGCTTTGACGGCCCCCAGCGAAATTGGATCGAGCATGCCGCCCCTGCCCCCATGTGCCTGCGCTGCCCGCCGCCGTCTGTTGCCGCGGCCGCCGCTGCGACGTTTGCCGTAACAGCGCGCCGGTCATGTCCGCCGCCCACCTCAACTGCCGTTTCTCCGGCGCCGACGCGGCGCGGATGGTCAACTCCGTTGTCGTAGTGGGCGGGAGTTCTCGGTGCCGTTGTTGGCTCGCTATGTTGCGGCCGTGACTGGTTCCGCGGAGCGTCCCGTTCTCTTCCTCGACATCGATGGACCGCTCATCCCGTTCGGTGCGCCGACACCCGCCGGCAGCCCGGGTGCAGGTCCGGCTCCGGCATTCCAGAGCGAGCGCGAATCGTCGGCTCCGGGGCAGAACCCGCTTCTCGACAGACTCGACCCCGAGCACGGACGCAAGCTGGCGGCGCTCCCGTGCGAGCTGGTCTGGGCGACCACATGGATGGCCGACGCGAACGAGTGCGTCGCGCCACGGCTCGGCCTGCCAGCGCTGCCCATGGTGGACTGGCCGGAGCCGTCCGAGGAGGAGGAGCGCGATGTGCGCGCGGGATTGCACTGGAAGACGCGCACGCTCTCCGCCTGGGCAGCGGGACGGGCGTTCGCCTGGGTCGATGATGAGATCACCGACAGAGACCGAGCCTGGGTGGCCGCCTGTCACGGCGAGCGTGCCCTGCTCCACAGTGTCGACCCCCGTGTCGGACTGACCGACGCGGACTTCACCGTTCTGGGCGACTGGCTGAGCGGCTGGTGAGGGGATCCGCCCCTGCCCTACGTCTGGCGCACCAACCGCCGGAGAAGTGTCGGGCATGGTGCTCTCCTCTGAACGATGACGGGAGTGACGAGGGAGGGGCTGTGAGAGAGGCGGCGAGCGGGTGACAACGGCGGTTTGACCGCTGCGGCTCAGCCGAGGTGCGGGGCCGCGTGCGTGGCCTCGGCAGGGTCCGCGACCCGCTGCGGCCGACGGGCGTTCATCAGGGCGCCGACCAGGACGGCCGCGCCGAGCAGGATCGCGGTGGCCACGACGTACGCGGTGGCGAAACCGTCGGTGAGTCCCTCCTTGAGGAGAGCGGGGGTGGGGCGGCGGCCGGAGAGGTAGTCCTTTGTCGCGTCCGTCGCGACGGTGTTGAGCAGGGCGGTGCCGATGGAGGCGCCGATCTGCTGCGAGGTGTTGACGGTCGCCGAGGCGATGCCCGCGTCCTGTTCGCCGACTCCATGGGTGGCGTAGTTCATCGACGTCGCCATCACCAGCCCCATGCCGAACCCGACAAGGAGCTCGCCTGGCAGGACACCGGCCGCGTAGGAGGTGTCGGCTTCCAGGGTGGTCAGCCAGGCCGTGCCGCAGGCCGCGAGCAGCAGCCCCGGGACGACCAGCGCCCTGGGTGCCACCCGGGGAAGCAGTCGCGAGGCGACACCTCCGGCGGCGACCAGAACTCCGGCGGTCAGAGGCAGGAACGCCACTCCGGTCAGCAGTGCCGAGTAGTCCTTGACTGCCTGCAGGTAGTACGTCAGGAACAGGAACATCCCGAACATGCCGACCACCGCCAGGGCAACCGCGAGATAGGCGCCTGCCCGGGTGCGGTCGCTGACCACCCGCGGCGGCAGCAGCGGCTTGGCCACCCGGCGCTCGACGAACGCGAAGGCGGTGAGCAGGACCACGCCGAGCGTCAGCAGGAAGAGGACCCGCCGGGAGCTCCAGCCGTCGGATTCGGCCTCGCTGCATCCGTAGACGAGTGCCACCAGGCCGGTGACGGCGAACAGCACGCCGGGCAGGTCCAGCCGCGGCCGGTTTCCGTCGCGTACGTCCCTGGGCAGTATGTACCAGCCTGCGGCGGCGATGACGGCGATCGGCACATTCACGTACAGGCACCAGCGCCAGTCGAGGTACTCCGTGAGCAGCCCGCCGAGCACCAGACCGACGGCCCCGCCGCCGGCCGCAATGGCGCCGAAGACACCGAAGGCCTTGGCGCGTTCGCTCCGCTCCGTGAAGCTGACGGACAACAGCGACAGCGCCGCGGGCGCGAGTACGGCGGCGAACGCGCCCTGCAGCGCCCTCGCCGCGAGCAGCATGCCGAACCCGACGGCCGCACCGCCGAGCGCCGAGGCGCCCGCGAAGCCGAACAGGCCGATGAGGAAGGCACGCTTACGGCCGGTGAAGTCGGCGATACGGCCACCGAGCAGCAGCAGGCTGCCGAATGCGAGCGTATAGGCGGTGATGATCCACTGCCGGTCGCCGTTCGAGACGTCGAGGTCCCGCTGCGCCGACGGCAGAGCGATATTCACGATCGTGATGTCGAGGACGATCATCAATTGGGCGAGGCAGATGAAAACCAGCCCGATCCAGCGCCGACGGGGGTTTTCTTTTTCTGCTGACTGAGTGAATTCAGACATGACAGCCCCTTTCAGGAAATGAAACAGACACACTTCAGGCCGGGAGGCCATTGAAGAGAAGTGGGAGAAGGAATCAGGAGAGGGGAACTGGAACCCGGAAGAAGGAGAGCGATCCCCGCATAGTGGTCAGCTGTCGCGGGGCGGCCGGCCCGCGAACATGCGGCTGCGGAGACGTCTGAACCAGGCGGCGTCGATCACCGGACCGGGCAGCCGTTTTCGCCGCGCCGGGCCGGGCGACGCCCGCAGACCGCCGAGGTAGATCTCCAGCTGCCGGTGCGCGAGCGGCACATCCTCGGCGAACCGTCCCCCGGGCAACGGCCTCGTGAGCCGAACGATCATGAAGATGACGTCGCCCGCCACCGCGTCGGGCCGCAGGGCTCCCGCCGCCTTGCACTCTCCCAGCAACTCTTCGAGCGGGTGGGCGGGATCGCGCACTTCCCGGAAGGTCCGCTCCATCACCGGAAGACCGAAGAGGGAGGGCAGCACCGCGCCGATCTTCATCTCGACGGCGGCATGCATGAAGCGGCGCAGCGCCTCGAAAGGGTCGGACTCCTGCTCCCTCGCGCGGCGCACGGCGCTGTAGAGCGCCTCCACTGTCTCGGCGGCCACCGCCCGAATCAGCTCTTCCCTGCTGGGAAAGCGACGGTAGAGCGTGGCAATTCCCACTCCGGCGCGCCGGGCAACGGTTTCCAGTGGCGCGTCCGGACCTTCGTTCACAAAGATTTCCCGCGCGGCGTCGAGAATCTGCTCCCGATTACGCTTGGCATCCGAACGCACGGCACCGCCCCTCCTGCTCCACCGGGCCCCTGCAACGGGCTGATCGCCCGCCACCCGTTCCCGCTCTTTCGACTGCCACAGTAGAGCGATGTGGAGGCTTTTCCTTCACCTCGCGGGGGAACTGAGAGTGATTGCCACCGGAACCCTCCGCATCGTGGGGGTCGCAGCTGGAAGTCGAGCTCCGGCGAACCCAACCACCAAGGCTCTCCGGCCAATCGCAGCCGGACGCGCGGAAAGCCGACTACTGGCGGGCCGCCCGCAGACGTTGCAGTCGGCGGTGGCTCCAGCCGAGGAGCACGAAGAGTACGACGCCGGAGACGATCAGGCTGCCGCCGGTGCTCCAGCCACTGAACGGCAACCGCGGCACCAGTCCCCATGCGACCCCGGCGCCGATCAAACCGAGGCCGACCAGCGTCGATCCGGCGATCCGCCACTTGGACGACACGCTCTCCTCGGCGGCCTGCATGGCGCGGAACCGCACCGGTTCCAAGTGGCGGTGCAGGGCAGGGACGGCACGGGCGAGCAGCACCATGCCGGCGAACACCAGCAGCAATCCGGGCCCGGGGAGGACGAGCAAGGCGACGCCCACTGCGACCAGCAGCCCGCCGGCGATGGCCCATACGACCCGCAGCACCGGATGCAGGTTGTTGTCCGCCACGTCATCTCCCGTTCCCGTCGCTCGCACCGTGGATCCTTCGCCTCGGGTCCGAGTCCCGACCGGCCCCGAAGTCCCGACGGCGCCCCGGCGAAGCCGCCAGGCGCTGGACTGCCCGCCCCGTCGCGGTCGGCCTCGCACCGCGCCGCGGGCCAGGGCGCTTGCTGGACCCAGGGTTGGTCTCCGTGCGGGCGAAGGGCCGATACCACGCCCACCACTCACCCGACTGGCTCAAGCTGAGCCGTCGGCAGCGGGGGCCGACATCCAGCGCGGCGAGGCCGTGCGCCATGGACATCGTCCTCGCAGGGTTTGCGGGCTTCCTTCCGGCGGGAGCAGCGCGGGCGCAGCCAGCCACAGCGGTAGTGCGGTACGTGCCCGGTACAGGTCCTCGGAGTCGTTGGCCTCGCCCCTGCCATCCCGCAGGCGTCGGACCGCGAAAGCCGAAAGATCGGGGCCACGCGCCAACGGCGTAGTCGGGGTCCACCCCTCGTGTTGCCACGTCCAGTGGCGTCCGCACTCCCCTGGTCAGCGGGTTCATCGAGGCGTCGCCTGGCAGCCGCTCACAAATGCCTTCCCCCGGTACGACGTTGAGGCGTCGGGCTCCCGCTACCGAGCAACCACCGTGTGTTACGCCACTGTTCCGGTAGAGGTAATCGGCACGGCGGGCAAACCGCTAGGATCACGGTGTGATTGCAGCCTGGTCGCCGGCCCCCGCACTGCGGGCCCGTACTGCCGCGGGTCCGTGGCCTGTGGTCTGGCTGGCACTGCTGCTGTTCGCGCTCGTGGTTACCCATGGGCTGAGTGCCGACAGCGCAGAAGGTCACACAACGCCTGGTTTGGCTGCTTCTGCTCGGGTTGCGGATGCTCACCACGACGCCTCACTCCCGTCACTGTCCGCCGTAGCGACGGAGAACGATGGGGCTGAGCGCCACTCCCACCACGCGGGGGAGGAATGCGTCTCCGCAAAGCCTCAGCAGGGGCCTGATCTGGACAGTCCCTGTCTTACGCCGCTGAGCGCGGATACCACGTGCGTTCGCGGGGTGGGGAAGGCTGACGGCTCGGAGTCCGATCCCGGAGTAGCCCGGCTGTCCGCGTCCAGATGTTCGGTGGTTCAGCAGGTTTAGAGCCGTTCTTCCTGTCAGACACCCCGCGCCGTGGTCGGTGCTGCAGAGGGTGCTGACGGGGGAAGCTACCTGCCCGGCGCGATGCGACCCGGAGGGCCACCCTCGGTTGCCCTCGGTCCCGATTGTTTTCCTGCGCCGGCTGCCACCTGCTGATCTCTGCCTGCCGATTCTCCCGCGCCGCGGACGGCCCGGCAGCCACCGGAGGGTCCGTGACAGCCCGTCCCCTGTTCCTCTGTCCTGTCCGCTTGGCCTCGCAGCGCGCCTCGTGGGCGCGCTGGCTTGGTGCACTGCTGCTCAGCACTGTGCTGCTGACCTTCCTCATGTGCGCTGGGGCGCACGGCAACGCCGGGGGCGGGCACTCGCACCAGTCCGCATCCTCGGCTGCCGCACCTTCAGCCATGGAAGCCGCCCCTGAAGTACCCCAAGAGCCCGAAGAGCCGCATCCCACGGCCGACTGTTTGCTGAGTACGAGCTCCCGAGTCGCCCAACTCACAGAACAGCCGCCATTCCTCGCAGGCGCCATCGTGGCGCTGGCCGTCGCTGCCATCTTCGTGGCCGTACGGCAGCCGGATACCGGGCCCGCTACGCCGAAAGGCCCGAGACGACGCTCGGGCCGAAGTCTTCTCACCGTCGTGTGCCGGTGGCGCATCTAGACGCTCGTACGCAGCCGCTTCCGCCGGCGGCTGCCGCGTGCCGGTACCTGAAGGGGGACGCCCATGCCCCGTCATGGTGCGGCGCGCGAGATGAACCCGCATTGCCCGCATTGCGCTTCATCGAACGAGAGTCGAAAACAGATGCAGTCACTGACAACTACTGCCGTCACTCCCCCGCGCTCCGCCCTGGGCGGGCTCGTGGGGAACACCCCTGTCCTGCGGGTGTCCGAGCCGCTGTGCCCCTCCGGGCGCGGGTTCTGGGCCAAGCTGGAGGGGTTCAACCCCGGAGGGATCAAGGACCGCCCGGGACTGCACATGGTCGAACGTGCCCGCGCTCGAGGTGAGTTGCTCCCGGGCGGGAGGATCATCGAGTCCACCAGCGGCACCCTCGGGCTCGGGCTCGCCCTGGCGGGTCTGGTCCACGGGCACCCGGTCACCCTGGTCACCGACCCGGGCCTGGAGCCGTCGATGACACGGTTGCTGACCGCCTACGGCGCCCGCGTCGACATCGTCCCAGAGCCGCATCCGACCGGCGGCTGGCAGCAGGCACGCCGTGACCGGGTCGCCGAACTGCTGGCCGAGCACCCCGGTTCCTGGTGCCCTGACCAGTACAACAACCCCGACAACACCAGTGCCTACCTTCCACTGGCCCTGGAACTCGCCTCGCAGCTCGGCCACATCGACATCCTCGTATGCAGCGTAGGCACCGGCGGCCACTCTGCCGGGGTCTCCCGCGTGCTGCGACAGCTCTACCCTCAACTGCGGCTGGTCGGCGTGGACACCATCGGCTCGACCATCTTCGGACAGCCCGCCCGTCCCCGGCTGATGCGCGGCCTGGGATCGAGCATCTATCCGCGCAACGTCGCCTATGAGCACTTCAACGAGGTCCACTGGGTCTCCCCCGCCGAATCCGTGTGGACCTGCCGGCAGATGGCCTCCTCGCACTACGCCACCGGCGGATGGAGTGTGGGCGCCGTGTCCCTGGTGGCCGGCTGGCTGGCCCGTACACAGCCCGCTGACACACGCATTGCGGCGATCTTCCCCGACGGGCCGCAGCGCTATCTGGAGACCGTGTACGACGACGCGTACTGCGCCCGGCATGGCCTGATGGAGGCCCCACCCGCCGTCGCCCCCGAGGTGGTGGGCCGGCCGGACGAGAAGGAAGTCACCCGCTGGACGCGGTGCACCGAGGTGATCGACCCGCTCGCCCTCGCCTCTCCTGCCCGCCCCGCGACGGAGGGTGCCCGGTGAAAGGCAACCTGACTCAGTTCCGTTCCTACCCGGGCAGCGTCCAGCTGTTGATGGCGAATCAGTTCACCATCAACCTCGGGTTCTACATGCTGATGCCGTACCTGGCGCAGCACCTGTCCGGCTCCCTCGGGCTGGCCGGATGGCTGGTGGGCCTCGTCCTGGGGGTGCGCAACTTCAGCCAGCAGGGCATGTTCCTGTTCGGCGGCGCGCTGGCCGACCGGTTCGGGTACAAGCCGTTGATCGTCGCCGGGTGTGTGCTGCGCACCGTCGGCTTCGCCGTGCTCGGCCTGGTCGACTCGCTGCCCGCCCTGCTCGCCGCCTCGGCGGCCACCGGCCTGGCCGGAGCCCTGTTCAACCCGGCGGTACGTGCCTACCTGGCCGCGGACTCGGGCGAGCGCCGCGTCGAGGCGTTCGCGCTGTTCAACATCTTCTACCAGGCCGGGATTCTGCTCGGCCCGATCGTCGGCATGGTGCTGACCGGTGTCGACTTCCGCGTCACGTGCCTGGTCTCGGCAGCGATCTTCGCGGTGCTCAGCATCGTTCAGATCCGTGCGCTGCCCGCCCGCCGGGGAGACGACGACCAGCAGGAGAGCACTGCGGCCAGTGTGCTCTCACAGTGGCGCGGCATCTTCGCCAACCGGCCCTTCCTGCTGTTCTCGGCCGCGATGATCGGCGCCTATGTCCTCGCCTTCCAGGTCTACCTGGCCCTGCCGTTGGAGGTACGGCGGCTTGCGGGCGAGGGGGAATTCGGTACCTCGGCGGTCGCACTGCTCTTCGCCGTCTCCGGTCTGAGCACCATTCTCGGCCAGACCAAGGTCACAGCCTGGTGCAAGGCCCGCATGGAGCCGGGGCACGCGCTGTCGCTGGGGCTGTCCGCCATGGGGCTGGCCTTCGTGCCGCTGCTGGCCGCCATGGTGATCCCCGTACCGGACGGTGGTGCTGGGCTGTGGCTGCTGGCGGCACTGCCGCCGTCGCTTGCCGCGCTGTTGCTCGCGGTGGGGCAGATGATCGCCTACCCCTTCGAGATGGACACCATCGTCCGGCTCTCCGGTGACCGGCTCGTAGCCACCCACTACGGGCTGTACAACACCATCTGCGGCATCGGCATCACCCTCGGCAACCTGCTCACCGGCGCCTCGCTGGATGCCGCCCGCGCCGCGGGCGTGCCGGCGCTGCCGTGGATCTGCCTGTGCACACTCGGCCTTGCCTGCGCCGCCGCCTTGTACGGGCTGCAGCGCACCGGCCGTCTGACCGGCCACGCCCTCGGGGCTGAACCCGAGCCCGCGACAGCCTGATCTCACCCCTCGTTCCGGGGACGGGCGCCCACGTCGAAGGGCGCCCGTCCCCGGGCTGAACCTGCCCGAGAAGCTCCCCCTTGCTCACATCAGCCCTGCCGGAGCCGACCGAGCTGCGGCTGCGACCTTTCCGTGCCGTCCGCTACGGCACACGACGTGTCGGTGACCTGTCCGATGTCATCGCCCCGCCCCTACGACGACACCGCACCGGCGCACGCCAGAGCACTGCGCTACTGCCCGTTCCCGGCCGCAGGGGCCCGCGACCATTCTTCTGCTCGTCCGTGGCGGTGCCAACCGCGGGCTCGTCCTCGGGGCGAATCTGACGTCATGCTCAACCCGTTGATCGCGGGAGTGGCCGTACCCGCGCTGAGGCGATGTGGCAGTCGTGCAGCCGCTTCGCCCTGATCGTTGTGCCTGACGGGGAAGTGAGCCGGAAGGTGGGTACCGATGAGCCCGGCAAGGACCTGCCGGAAGCGGGGGCAACGGGCGAAGTCCTCATGGTCGCAGTCCAGGGCGCATTCAATGAGCTCCAAGGAGGATTGGGCAGCGGCGATACTGGCGCGCAGTGCTCCGGCCTCCCGGCGCAGGATGTCTCGCCGTGCCTCGGGCCCGGTGACGGCCAGGGAGCGAATGGTTTCCAGGGACAGCCCGGCTTCCTTGGCACGCAGGATGACGGCGACGCGCACTGTCCCAGCCCGACAGGCATGTCCAACGAAACGAAGACGGAAGAATCGTCGCGAGAACTGGTCACCCTGCTCGATGCGGTGGACGCCCTACCCGGAGCCGCTGAACTGCGCTCACGCTCGTACGAGCTGCTCGCGACCAAGCCTGGAACGGCCGTGGTCGATGTGGGCTGCGGCGCGGGACGAGCCGTAGCAGAGCTGGCCGAACGGGGTGCCACGGCCATCGGGATCGATCCGTGAGCCCTACAGTCAAACGCTGCGGAGCGTCACGGTGGGCATCACAGGCCACCCGCCCCTCCCGAGGCCCGATGGCTCCGCATCACGGCGCGACTCGATAACGCGTCAGCGTGCGCCTGCTGACACCGACCGTCCGCGCGTGGGCGTCCAGGCCGCGCGGGTCCGCGGGATCGGCCAACAGCGCCTCGTCCACGGCCCATACGCGTTGCGTCGGTGGGGTGCGGCACCTCGATGGGCAGCGCCGGCAAGGGACGCGACAGGTCCAGCACCACCGCCTCGGCCCGCAGCCGCGCGTCATCGGCGAGGTCGTCGCGGTTCAGGTAGCCGATCAGGTGAGCCAACAGACCGTCGACACCGACCGGTGTGGGCTCCGTCCACTTCAGGCCGCATCGATCGGGCTCGACGTAGAGGCTGCACAGCACCGCGTCGCGGGTCGCACCGGCCCGATGCCTCGGGGTTGAACAACGGCGTGGCTCTGGCCCGAGTCGCTCGCCCCCTGCATCCCGGCCATGATGACCGCGATGTCCGGTGCCCCGCAGGAACAGGCGGGCCTGGCCTCCGGCATCGTCAACACCACCTACCAGGTCGGCCGGCTCTCGGCCTCGCCCCACTGACCGCCCTGGCGACCTCGCAGGGCGCGGGCAAGCTCGGTGACCTCCCGGCCCTCACCGACGGGTTCAGCGCCGCCTTCACCGCCGCCGCGATCGCCGCAGCGGGCGCACTGCTCACCGTGCTCCTGATGCGCGACCGCCCCACCACCGCCGGTCCGGACGGCACGGCGCAGCCCGCAAAGGAGCAGATCGAGGTGTAAGCATTGGACTGTAGCGCCCGTTGTAAGACCCCCATAGCGCACACATCGACCACGGAAGCCGTGGGAGCCGAAGACCGGCCCCCACGGCCTGCGCACACCCAGGACGATCTTGATCGGTCCAGGCTCATCCCAGGAAACTCAGCCGAACCTTCCGTTCCGGGTTGTCCCCATTGGTGTCCACCAGGCACACGGACTGCCAGGTGCCCAGGGCCAGTTCTCCGCCGATCACGGGCAGGGTGGCGTGTGGTGGTACCAGGGCGGGGAGCACGTGGTCGCGGCCGTGGCCGGGGCTGCCGTGTTTGTGGCGCCAGCGGTCGTCGGCCGGGAGCAGGTCTTGGAGGGCGGACAGCAGGTCCTCGTCGCTGCCCGCTCCGGTCTCCAGGAGCGCCACCCCCATGGTGGCGTGGGGTGCGAAGACGTTCAGCAGACCGTCCCGGCCCTGGGCGACGTCCCGCAGGAAGGAGGCGCACTCCCGGGTCACGTCGTGGACCGTCTCACGTGAGCCGGTCCTGACGTCGATCTCGCGTGTGGTGAAACGCTCAGCCATGGGGCGATCCTCTCAAAGAACGTCCCGCGATCACCGGCAGGAAGTGCCGGCGTACGGCCGGACGGGAAGGTTCCCGGGCTCCCGACGGTTGGTACGGGCATGAACAATGTGGCGGTCGTGGTCGTCGGCGCCGGGCAGGCGGGGCTCTCCAGCGCGTACCACCTGCGGCGGTCCGGGTTCGAGCCCGGTGTGGACTTCGTGGTCCTGGATCATTCGCCCGCTCCGGGCGGTGCGTGGCAGTTCCGGTGGCCCACGCTGACGTACGGCCGTGCCCACGGGATGCACGCGCTGCCCGGTATGGAGCTGACCGGCGCCGATCCGGAGCGTCCTTCGGCGGAGGTGATCGGGGAGTACTTCGCCGCCTACGAACGCGCCTTCGGCCTGCGGGTGCGGCGGCCCGTGCATGTGCGCGAGGTGCGGGAAGCGGGCTGGGGCGGCCGACTGCTGGTGCAGACCTCGGAGGGTGACTGGACGGCACAGTCCGTGATCAATGCGACGGGCACCTGGGACCGGCCGTTCTGGCCCCGGGTGCCGGGTCAGGAGTCCTTCCGCGGTCGGCAGCTCCATACGGCGCAGTACCCGGGCCCCGGGTCGGACGCCTTCATGGGAAAGCGGGTGGTCGTCGTCGGGGGCGGGACCTCGGCGGTGCAGCACCTCATGGAGATCGCCGAGGTCGCACGGGAGACGCTGTGGGTGACGCGGCGGCCGCCGCTCTTCCGTACCGGCCCCTTCGGCCAGGAGGAGGGCCGGGCCGCAGTGGCGCTGGTCGAGGAGCGGGTGCGCGAGGGACTGCCGCCCCGCAGCGTGGTGTCGGTGACGGGCCTGCCGATGACCGACGAGGTGCGCCGCGCCAGGGAGAGCGGGGTGCTGGAGCGGCACCCGATGTTCGCCCGGCTCCCCGAGGACGGTGTCGAGTGGGCCGACGGCAGGCGGGCACCGGCGGACACCATTGTGTGGGCCACCGGTTTCCGCCCGGTCACCGACCACCTGGCGCCGCTGCGGCTGCGCGAGCCGGGCGGCGGCATCCGGCTGGAGGGTACGCGAGCGGCCCGCGACCCGCGGATCCATCTGGTCGGCTACGGTCCCTCTGCCAGCACGATCGGCGCCAACCGGGCAGGGAGGTCGGCCGTCCGCGACATACGGGCACTGCTGGCCGCCTCGGGCCGGCAGGCGGGGGACGAGGAGTCGGCCGGGGAGGGGGAGGAGAAATGGGCGAGGGACGAGGGGCGGGCTGCGGCGGCGGTTTCCGCCGTCGCGTGACGGTCTGCCCCCGGGTCGGTCCCCGTCACGCAGGCGGTCCCCGTCAGTCCCACCCCTCGGTCCACGTCAGACCCTCGCCTCGGTCCACGTCAGACCGCGTCGGCCCGGGACACCCGGGACACCCGGGGCAGCCCCGCGTCAGCCCCGCGTCAGCCCCGCGTCAGCCCCGCGTCAGCCCCGCGTCAGCCCCGCGACGGCAGCGTGGAGGCTCTGACGACGAGCTCGGGCTGGAGCACGATGCGCTGGTGCTCGTGGTGGGCCGCGTCGTCGCCGGTCTCCTCGATGAGCAGGTCGGCGGCCGCCCGGCCCATACGGTAGGCGGGCTGCCGTACGGAGGTGAGGGGGACGGCCGCGGCGGCGGCGAACTCGATGTCGTCGTAGCCGACCAGGGCGACTTCCTCGGGGACCGCGACACCGGCCCCGTACAGGGCCTGCAGCACGCCGAGGGCCATCAGGTCGTTGGCGCAGAAGACGGCCGTGGGGCGCGGTGACATACCCAGCAGCCGGGCGCCCGCGTCGCGGCCGGCCGCCACGTCCATCCGGGCGCCCTCGATGTGCCGCAGCTGTGCGCCGCTTCCGGAGGCGCGCAGGACCTCGACGGCGCCGGTGTACCGGTCGCGGCACTGGTTCAACTGCATGGGACCGCTGACGTAGGCGATGTCGCGGTGGCCGCTCTCCAGCAGATGGCGTACGGCGAGCCCGGCGCCCTCGACGTCGTCCACGGAGACCGAGCACCCTTCCGCGCTGGGCACCACCCGGTCGACGGAGACGAACGGGATGCCGTGCCGCTGGAAGGCGGTCAGGTTCTCCCCCGTTGTCTCAGTCGGAGTGATCAGGACGCCGCGGACGCGCTGTTCGGCGAAGAGGGCGAGATAGTCGGCCTCTTCGCTGGGGCTCTGTGCGCTGTTGCAGAGCATGACGCCCAGCCCCGCGGCACGCGCTGCCCGTTCCGCGCCCGCTGCGACGTCGACGAAGAACGGGTTCGCCATGTCGAGGACCAGCAGGGCGATGATGCGGCTGCGTCCGGCGCGCAGGTGGCGGGCGGCCTCGCTGCGCACATAGCCGAGCCGTTCGATGGCGGACTGCACGCGCAGCCGGGTCTCCTCGGCCACCATGGTGGGCCGGTTGATGACGTTGGAGACCGTGCCGACGGAGACTCCGGCCGCGCGGGCGACCTCCTTGATCCCGACCGTTCGGCTCACCCGTGCGCCCCAGTGGCTTCCGGCCGCCCGCCCCGCTTCCGCCGCACCCTGCTCAGCCCCTCCCTGTCGGCCGCCCGGCCTCTGTTGAACCGACGTTCGACGTCGTACAGGCTCAAGTTTCGCAGAGGCCGGACGGCTCTCAGAAGTCGAAGTCGTCGATGTTCTTGCTGGTGAAAACCGTGGGCGGGCCGAGGACGACTTCGCCGTCCTTGCCGACTGTGTACTGCCCGAGCTTGCCCGCCTTGAACTTTTCGCCCTCCTTGCCGGTGATCTGCCCGGAGGAGAGGGCCGCGGCGGCATAGGCGCCGAGGTAGCCGAGCTTGGAGGCGTCCCACAGGGAGAACTGGTCGATCGTGCCGTCCTTGATGTACTTGCGCATCTGGTTGGGCGTGCCCAGTCCGCCGAGGGTGACCCTGCCCTTGTACTTGGAGCCGCTGACGTAGCGGGCCGCGGCTGCCAGGCCGACCGTGGTGGGCGAGATGATGCCCTTCAGGTCCGGGTACGCCTTGAGGAGCCCTTGGGTCTCCTGGAACGACTTCTGGTCGACGTCGTCGCCGTAGGCGGTTTTGACGAGCTTCATGCCCTTGTACTCGGGCTTCTTCAGCTCGTCCTTCATGATCTTTATCCAGGTGTTCTGGTTGGTGGCGTTCTGGGTCGCCGAGAGGATCGCGATGTCGCCCTTGTAGTCGAGCTGTTCGGCCATGTCCTTGACCAGGCCGCGGCCGATGTCCTCGGAGGACGCCTGGTTGATGAACAGGTGACGGCACTCCTTGCCCGCGTCCGAGTCGTAGGTGACGATTTTGATGTCCTGCTTCATGGCGGTCTTCAGCGGCCCGCATACCGCGTTGGGGTCGTTCGCGGCGAGCAGGATGGCGTCCTGCCGCTGCTGTGTGAGCGTGTTGATGTAGCTGACCTGGGAGGAGGCCTTGGCGTCGGACGGACCCACCTCCTTGCCCTCACCGCCGAACTCCTTGGCGGCCTTGATGCCTCCCTTGTCGACGACCGTCATATACGGATTGTTGATCTGCTTGGGCAGAAAGGCGATCTTCAGGTTCTTCTTCAGCGGCGCGTCCGGATCGGCCTTGGCGTTCTGCGCCTTGTCCTTGGCGTCGTCCTTCGCGTCGCTCTTGGTCGTACCCGAACAGCCCGCGAGCGCGACAGTCAGGGCGCAGGCCGCCGCCGTGACGGGGAGGAGGCGTGAGCGGTGGCGGTTGTGGGATCGCATGAGCTTGGCCTTTCGGGTTGGCCTTCAGGGGGGGTGGGGAGCTGCCGTGGGGGCCGCGGAGGCCCATGTGGTGTGACATACGGGGCCGCTCATCGGCCGCCGTTTCAGGGGTTCCCGCCGACCGCTGTGCGGCGGTGTCCGCGTGCGGTGAGCACCGAGACGGCTCTGGGCGTGAGTACGGAGACGATCAGCAGGGCGCCGGTGACGATCACTTGGATCTCGTGCGAGACGTCGTTGAGCGTCAGAAGGTTGTCGAGAACGCCGATGAGCAGCACCCCCGCGACCGCACCGCCCAGGGTGCCCTTTCCGCCGTCGAAGTCGACGCCGCCCAGCAGCACGGCGGCCACGACGGCGAGCTCCAGACCGAGCCCGTTGTCGGCGCGTGCGCTGCCGTAGCGCAGGGTGTAGACGATCCCGGCGAAGGACGCCACCACGCCGCTGACTGCGAAGAGGATCAGTTTGATGCGCTTGACCCGGACCCCGGCGAAGTAAGCGGCGTCCTCCTGCGCTCCTACGGCGAACAGGGCGCGGCCGAAGCCGGTGCAGTGCAGCACGACGGCGGCGAGGACGGCCAGCACGGCGAAGAGTGCCAGCGGGTACGGCACGAAAGTGCCCGGCAGCGTCTCGCTGCTGCGCGCCCACCTGGCATAGGTCTCCGGGAAGTCGGCGACGGCCTTGTTGCCCAGCACGACCGAGGCCAGCCCCCGGTAGAGGGTGAGAGTGCCGATGGTGACGGCGAGTGAGGGCAGCCCCACACGGGTGACGAGCCAGCCGTTGAGCAGGCCGCCGAGCAGTCCGACCGCCAGGCAGACCGGGACGATCGTCTCGAAGGCCCACCCCGCGTCCCACAGCGCCCCCGCCAGCGCGCTGGAGAGGCCGAGCATGGAGGCGACGGACAGATCGACCTGGCCCGCGACCACCAGCAGGGTCATCGGCAGCGCCAGCAGGGCGATCTCCGCGGTGTCGTTGAGGGCCGCAGACAGGTTCGCGGCGTCGGAGAAGCCCTCGGTGGTGCCGGTGCCCACCAGGAAGGCGGCGACGAGCAGCGCGCCGACAGCCGCGTCCCAGCGCACGAAGCGGCCAGGCCCCCTGCCGGCGTCCCGGCGGGCGTCGCGGCGTACGTCACGGTGGTCTCCGACGGGGTCGGGCCCGTCCGCCGGGCTGACCGGTGGTGCGTTCACTGCCTTCTCCTCTTCCTGAGCGCACGGGTGCTGCGGCCGCGCACCACACGGTCGGTGCTGATGGCGGCGAGCAGCAGCGCACCGGTGATGGCCTGCTCCCAGAAGGAGCTGACTTTCAGCACGACCAGGGCGCTGCCGATGGTGGTCAGCAGCAGCGCTCCAAGTGCGGCGCCCCACACGGTGCCCACTCCCCCGGTGATGGCGACTCCGCCGACGACGACCGCGCTGACCACGGTCAGCTCCCATCCGTTGGCCGCGTCGGCGACGACGGTGCCGAAGCGGGCCAGCCACAGCGCTCCGGCGAATCCGGCGACGGCTCCGGAGAAGGCGTAGGCGCCCAGCACCCTGCGGCGGATGGGGATACCAGCCAGCCGGGCGGCCTCCGGGTTGGAGCCGATGGCGTACAGCTCCCTGCCGCTGCGGTAGGCCCGCAGGTAGTAGCCCGTGGCCGCGAGGACCAGCGCGGAGATCAGCGGCAGGTAGGGGATGCCCAGAGCGCTGCCGCTGCCCAGGGTGAGGATGTCCTCGGGCACGGTCGCGGCGTTGATCTGCTCCCCGTGCGCCCAGGCGTGGTCGACGCCCTGGATGACGTACAGCATGCCGAGGGTGACCACCAGCGCCGGCACCCTGCCGAAGGTGACCAGGGCGCCGCTGACGAGCCCGCAGCAGGCTCCCAGCGCGATGCCGAGCAGGACGAGGGTGAGCGGACCGTGGTCGGTGCCGGAGACGAACGAGCCGCAGGCGAACGCGGTCAGCCCGACGACCGAACCGACGGACAGGTCGATGTTGCGGGTGAGGACGACGACTGACTGGCCGGTGGCGAGCAGCACGAGGATGGAGGAGTTGAGCAGCAGGTCCTTGACCCCCTGCTCGTCCAGGAAGGCCGGGTTGACCAGCCAGGTGACCAGGATGAGCACAAGGAGCGCGCCGCCGATGCTGTACTCGCGTATGCGCAGCACCGTCTCGGCGGTGGAGCGGCCGGTGCGCCCGGGCTCGGTCCGGGTGCCGGCGGGGGACGGCAGAGTGGTGCTCACGCGGCGCCTCCTCGCGGACCGTGCGGGGTTCTGGAATCCGCCCTGGGTGGTCCCTCCGGCTGGAGGGACCTGGTCGAGCACTCCGGCCGGGCGCGTGCGGTCGAACCGTCCGGCCGGACGCGCCCGGTCGCCGCGGCCATCACCGTCTCCTCGTCGGCACGGTCGCGGGGTATCTCGGAGACGAGACGGCCCTCGTGCATGACGAGCACGCGGTCGGCCATGCCGAGGACTTCGGGCAGGTCGGAGGAGATCATCAGAATGGCGAGTCCTCCGGCGGCCAGTGAGGTCAGCAGGCGGTGTACTTCCGCCTTGGTGCCCACGTCGATGCCACGGGTGGGCTCGTCGACGATGAGCACCGCCGGCTCGGTGGCCAGCCACTTGGCGAGGACGACCTTCTGCTGGTTGCCGCCGGAGAGCACACTCACGGAGTCCGAGAGGCGGTCGTACTTCAGCCGCAGTTTCAGCCCCCAGTCGCCCGCGCGGGCTCGCTCGGCGGCACGGCGCACGAGTCCGCCGCGGCCGAGGCTTCCGAGGCCGGTGAGACCGATATTGCGCTCGATGGAGGCTTCCATGACCAGGCCGCGCTGTCTGCGGTCCTCGGGCACCAGGGCGATTCCGGCGCTCATGGCGGCTGTGGGCGAGCCGGCGCGCAGCGCCTTCCCGGCGACCCGTACCTCGCCCGCGTCGGGGCGGTCGACGCCGAAGACGGCCTGGGCGACCTCGCTGCGGCCCGCGCCCACCAGTCCGGCCAGCGCGACGATCTCCCCTTTGTGCACCTCGAAGGAGACGTTGCGGAAGACGCCTTCGCGGGTCAGCCGGTGCACGGTGAGTGCGACTTCTCCGGTGCTGGTGTGCTGCTTGGGATAGAGCTCGCCCAGTTCGCGGCCGACCATGCGGCGGACCAGGTCGTCCTCGGTCAGTCCGGCCAGCGGTTCGGAGGCCACCAGCTGTCCGTCGCGCAGGGTGGTGACCCGCTGGCACAGTTCGAAGATCTCGCTCAGCCGGTGCGAGATGAACAGTACGGCGGCGCCCTCGGCACGCAGCGTCTCGACGACGGAGAAGAGTCGCGCTGTCTCGCTTCCGGTGAGCGCCGCCGTCGGCTCGTCCATGATGAGGACGCGCGCTTCGAAGGAGAGCGCCTTGGCGATCTCGACGATCTGCTGGTCGGCGATGGACAGTCCGCGTGCGGCGCGATCGGGGTGCAGGTCCACGCCGAGCCGGTCCAGCAGCGCCGCCGTCGCCTCGCGGACGGTGGCGTGGTCGACCCGGCCCAGGGAGCGGCGGGGCTGGCGGCCCATGAAGATGTTCTCGGCGATGGACAGGTCGCCGAAGAGGGTCGGCTCCTGGTAGATGACCGCGATACCCGCGTCCCGTGCGTCGGCGGGGCCCTGGAAGGCGGCTGGAGAGCCGTCGAGCAGTACGGTGCCGCTGTCGGGGGCGTGCACACCGGCAAGGATCTTGATCAGTGTGGACTTGCCCGCACCGTTCTCTCCCGCGAGGGCGTGCGTCTGACCGGGATACAGCTCCAGATCGACGCCGCGCAGTGCGCGCACGCTGCCGAAGGACTTGCTCACCTCCCTCAGCGCGAGAACCGGCGCTCGGTCGGCGCCGGCCGGTGCGGTGCTGCTCATGCTTCTCCTCCGGGTGATCAGCAAGAGAACCGACGGCGGCTCAGAACACGGGAATCGGCGGCGCTCAGCGGTGAATTGATTCAATCCCACCGAGCAGTGGACGGGAAGCTAGCCCCAACCACCAGGCGGGTCAAGGGGGCAGGGAACCGCTAAAACTCCATGGCTGCAAGGATATTGACCATCCACGGCGAGGACCTCTAGGTTCCCCACGCCGAGTAATGAATCGTTTTTAGCCCGTACGGCCTTCTCCAGGCACACGTACGCGGCGGACGCCAGGTGCTCGGCAGTTGCCCGAACCCCGCGCCCACTCGAGGAGCCGTATGCCCGAGCAGAACCTCGCGCGCGTGAAATCCGCCCTGCGCGCCCAGCGGATCGAGACGGCATCGTGGGCGTACGGGAACTCCGGTACGCGCTTCAAGGTGTTCAGCCAGCCCGGGGTTCCGCGTACGGTCCAGGAGAAGCTCCAGGACGCGGCGCGCGTGCACCAGCACACCGGTGTGGCACCCCAGGTGGCGCTGCACATCCCCTGGGACCGCACCGACGACTACGCCGCGCTGGCCGCGTACGCCGAGGAGCGCGGAGTACGGCTGGGCGCGATCAACGCGAACGTCTTCCAGGAGGACGCCTACAAGCTCGGCTCCGTCACCAACCCGGACCCTGCGGTACGGCGCAAGGCGCTGGACCACCTGCTGGAGTGCGTCGACATCATGGACGCGACCGGCTCTCGCGATCTGAAGCTGTGGTTCTCCGACGGCATCAACTACCCGGGCCAGGACGACCTGCGGGCCCGCCAGGAGCGGCTGGCGGAGGCGCTGCGCGCTGTCTACGAGCGGCTGGGGCCCGAACAGCGGCTGGTGCTGGAGTACAAGCTGTTCGAGCCCGCCTTCTACGCCACCGACGTGCCCGACTGGGGCACCTCGTACGCGCACTGCCTCAAGCTGGGCCCCAAGGCCCGGGTGTGCGTCGACACCGGCCACCACGCCCCCGGCACCAACATCGAGTTCATCGTCGCTTTCCTGCTGAACGAGGGAAAGCTGGGCGCGTTCGACTTCAACTCGCGCTTCTACGCGGACGACGATCTGATGGTGGGCGCCGCCGACCCCTTCCAGCTCTTCCGCATCATGTACGAAGTACGCGCCGGCGGCGGACTGCCCGGCACACCGGAGAGCTCCCGGAGCGATCCGCAGCTCGCCTTCATGCTCGACCAGTGCCACAACATCGAACCCAAGATCCCCGCCATCATCCGCTCGGTGCTCAACGTCCAGGAGGCCACCGCCAAGGCGCTGCTGGTCGACCAGGAGGCGCTGAGCGAGGCGCAGCGGTCCGGTGACGTACTGGGCGCCAACGCGGTGCTGATGGACGCCTACAACACGGATGTTCGGCCGCTGCTGGCCGATCTGCGGGAGGAGCTGGGTGCCGACCGCGACCCGGTGGCGGCGTACGCGGCCTCCGGCTGGGCCGAGACGATCGTGCGCGACCGCGTGGGCGGCTGCCAGGCGGGATGGGGCGCGTGAGCGGCCGGCAGACGAAGTGGTGTGCGGGCAGCGGCCGGCAGACGAAGCGGTGCACAAGGAGCGGCCGACTGGCGAAGCGGCGCGCAAACGGCGGCCGGCAGACGAAGCGGTGCGCGGGCAGCGGTGGCCAGGAGGAGGCGGGCGGGCGTGAGAGCCGGTAGTGGGAGCGCGTTCGCCGCTGTCGACCTGGGCGCCTCCAGCGGCCGGGTGATGCTCGGCCGGGTCGAGGGCGGCAGTATGGCGTTGGAGGAGGTGCACCGGTTCGCCAACCGGCCGGTACGCGTGCTCGGCACCCTCCACTGGGACGTCCTCGGCTTGTACCGGGGCGTACTGGACGGGCTGCGTGCCGCGGGCACCGCGGCGGGTGCCGGCCCGGGCGGCGTGGCGTCGGTCGGCATCGACTCCTGGGGCGTCGATTACGGACTGCTGGACGCCGACGGCACGCTGATCGGCAACCCCGTGCACCACCGCGACGCACGCACCCAGCAGATGCCGACGGAAGTCGGGAAGGTACTGCCCGCCGACGAGCTGTATGCGCACACCGGCATCCAGCGCATGCCCATCAACACGCTGTATCAACTGGCCGCCGCGCGCGACAGTCACCAATTCCGCTCGGCGCGACAGCTGCTGCTGATCCCCGATCTGATCTCCTACTGGCTGACCGGACAGCGCGGCACCGAGCTGACCATCGCCTCCACCACCCAGCTCCTCGATCCCCGTACCCGTCGCTGGTCACCCGCTGTCGCGGAAGCACTCGGTGTGGACCTCGGCCTCTTCCCGCCGCTGCGCTCCCCCGGCGACCCGGCCGGAGCGCTGCGCGCCGATGTGCTCGCCGAGACAGGCCTGACGGGACCTGTACCCGTGACAGCGGTGGGGGCGCACGACACCGCGTCCGCCGTCGCGGGAGTGCCCGCACAGGGCGGCGCTTTCGCCTACATCGCCACCGGAACCTGGTCACTGGCCGGAGTCGAGCTGACCTCCCCGGTGCTCACCGAGGAGAGCCGCGCTGCGAACTTCACCAACGAACTGGGTGTGGACGGAACGGTGCGCTATCTGCGCAACATCATGGGGCTGTGGCTCCTCCAGGAGTGCCTGCGCGCCTGGGAGACGGAGGGCACGCCACAGGAGCTGGACGCACTGCTGGAGTCGGCGGCCAGGGCTCCCGGTCTGCGCTCGGTCGTGGACGCGGGCGGCGCCGAGTTCCTGGAGCCCGGAGGGATGCCCCAACGGATCGCCGAGGCGTGCCGCCGCAGCGGCCAGCCGGTGCCGCGCGGCGCGGCCGAGACGACGCGCTGTGTCCTGGACTCGCTCGCCCTGGCGCACCGGGAGGCGGTCTTCGAGGCACAACGGCTGTCCGGGAAGCAGGTGGAGACGGTGCACATCGTGGGCGGCGGGGCGCGCAACGCGCTGCTGTGCCAGTTGACGGCCGACGCCTGCGGGCTGCCGGTGGTGGCGGGTCCGGTGGAGGCGGCCGCGTACGGGAACGTGCTGGTACAGGCGCGTACGGCCGGAGCGGTGACGGGCCCGCTCCCCGCACTGCGGGCTCTGGTGCGCAGCAGCGTACGGCTGCGACAGTATGCCCCGACGGGTGATCACTCGTCGTGGCACCGGGCCGCGGCGCGCGTCCGCCGGGACGCATCCGCCGACGGCCCACAGCGCGAGGAGGGAAGGGAGGCGTCGTGCGCGTAGGGCTCTTCGTCACCTGCATCAACGACGCGCTCTATCCACGCACCGGGCAGGCCGTGGTGACGCTGCTGGAACGGCTCGGAGTGGAGGTCGGTTTTCCCGAGGCACAGTCGTGCTGCGGGCAGCCGCAGTTCAACACGGGCTACCGGCACGCGACCGAGCCTCTTGTGCACCGTTACGCTTCGGCGTTCGAGGGCTACGACCACATCGTCGTACCGTCCGGCTCCTGCGCCGCCATGGTGCGCGAGAACTATCCGCGCATCGGTGCCAGAGCCGCGGCCGAGGGGCGGGGCCAGGTGCTCTCTGCGGTGGCTGAGCGCGCGGTGCCGCGCACCTATGAGCTGACGGAGTTCCTCGTGGACGTCCTCGGGGTCACCGATGTGGGCGCCTACTATCCGCACACCGTCACCTACCACCCGACCTGTCACGGGCTGCGCATGCTCGGCCTGGGCGACCGGCCGCGCCTGTTGCTGGAACAGGTGAAGGGGCTCGAACTGCGCGAGCTGGAGGGAGCCGAGGAGTGCTGCGGCTTCGGCGGCACCTTCGCCGTCAAGAACGCGGCCGTCTCCAGCGCCATGGGCGCCGACAAGGCCCGCCATATCGAGGAGAGCGGTGCCTGGGCGGTGTGCACGGTGGACAACTCCTGCCTGATGCACATCGGCGGCACGCTCTCCCGCTTGGGCTCACGGGTGCGTCCCGTGCATCTGGCGGAGATCCTGGCCGGTACCGAGGAGGCGCCGCGGTGAGCGTCACCTACCTGGGCATGCCGCCGTTCCCGGAAGCGGCCGAGGTGTCCACCAGGGACGAGCGGTTGGCCGGCAATCTGCGGCACGCCACCCGCACCATCCGCGACAAGCGTGCCGGCGCCGTGGCCGAGCTGGCGGACTGGACCGCCCTGCGCACGGCCGGGGCGCAGATCAAGGACCGCACGCTGCGCCATCTCGACCACTACCTGGAGCAGTTGGAGGCGTCCGTCAGCGCCGCCGGCGGCACCGTGCACTGGGCGGCCGACGCGCGGCAGGCCAACGAGATCGTCACCCGGCTGGTACGGGCGACAGGCGAGCGCGAGGTCGTCAAGGTCAAGTCGATGGCCACCCAGGAGATCGGCCTGAACGAAGCACTGGAGCGCGCCGGGATCGCGGCGTACGAGACCGACCTGGCCGAACTGATCGTGCAGCTGGGGGACGACCGCCCCTCCCACATCCTCGTGCCCGCCATTCACCGCAACCGTGGGGAGATCCGGGAGATCTTCCGGGAGCGGATGGGCCGTTGGGGGCGTCCGGCGCCGGACGGGCTCTCGGACAGTCCCGCCGAGCTCGCGGAGGCCGCGCGGCTGCATCTGCGGGAGAAGTTCCTCAACGCCAAAGTGGGCATCTCCGGGGCGAACTTCATGGTGGCCGAGAGCGGCACCCTGGTCGTCGTGGAGTCCGAGGGCAACGGCCGGATGTGCCTGACGCTGCCCGAGACGCTGATCTCGGTGGCCGGTATCGAGAAGGTCGTGCCCACCTGGCGCGACCTGGAGGTCTTCCTGCAGCTGCTGCCGCGCTCCTCCACTGCCGAGCGGATGAACCCCTACACCTCGACCTGGTCGGGCACCACGGACGGGGACGGCCCCCGGGACTTCCACCTGGTGCTGCTGGACAACGGGCGCACCGACATCCTGGCCGACCAGGTCGGCCGGCAGACGCTGCGCTGCATCCGCTGCTCGGCCTGCCTCAATGTGTGCCCGGTCTACGAGCGCGCGGGAGGGCACGCATACGGCTCGCCCTATCCCGGGCCCATCGGCGCCATCCTCACGCCGCAGCTCGACAGCATGGCGACGGGACTGGACGCCTCGCTGCCGTACGCCTCGTCGCTGTGCGGCGCCTGCTACCAGGTGTGCCCGGTGGCCATCGACATTCCCGAGGTACTGGTGCATCTGCGCGAGCGGGTGGTGCAGGGCGGAACGGTCACCGTGCGCGGGCAGCGCACGACCGTAAAGCCCGCCAGAGGGCATGCGGCCGAACGCGCTGCCATGCGGGCGGCCTCCTGGACGTTCGACCATCCGCGTGCCCTGGGCGCCGGGGAGCGGCTGGCCGCGCGGGCGCGGCGCCTGGTGCCGAGCCGACTGCCGGGGCCGGGGCGCGCCTGGACGGACACCCGCGATGTGCCACAGGTCCCGGCGGAATCCTTCCGCGACTGGTGGCGGCGCACTCGCGGGCCCTCGGAGGGGTCCGGGACAGAGCGACGGCACGGCTCAGGGCAGCACAGCGCGGAGCAGCACCGCACAGGCGACTCCGGGCATCTGGAGGGCAACGAATGAGCGGCCGTGAGACCGTGCTCGGCCGGGTACGCCGCGCACTGGCCGACGTGCCGCGCGCGGAGCGGCCCGAGCAGTCCCCGGTCGACCGGGACTACCTGCGGGTGCACGGTGAGCGCTCCACGCAGGAGACGGTCGGGCTGCTCGCCGCCCACTTGGCGGACTACCGCGCGCATGTGCACCACTGCGCCGAGCAGGAGCTGCCGGAGACGATCGCCGGGCTGCTGGCGCGGCGGGGCTCGCGCAGTGTGGTGGCACCTGTGGGAGTACCCGTGCAGTGGCTGCCTGTCGGGGTCGAGCGGGTGCCCGACTCGGCGGCGCTGACCCCGCTCGACCTGGACGCGGTGGGCAGTGTGGTGACCGGGTGCGCGGTGGCCGTGGCCGAGACGGGCACGCTGGTCCTGGACGCTTCGCCAGATCAAGGGCGGCGGCGCATCACCCTCGTCCCGGACCACCACATCTGCGTCGTACGGGTGCCTGAGCAGGTCGTCGACTCGGTGCCGCAGGCCCTGGAACGGCTGGACCCGGCCCGGCCGCTGACGTGGATCTCCGGCCCGTCGGCCACCAGCGACATCGAGCTCGACCGGGTGGAGGGCGTGCACGGGCCGCGCACACTCGATGTGGTGCTGGTCTCCGGTGCGGCGGCCGGACACCCGCAGCCGCCCGGGGACCGACCGCCGTCCGCGGACTGACCACCGCCCGGAGACCGGCTGCCGGGCAACGGCAGCGAGCGGCGGGCGATGGCCGGTCCGCGTCAGCAGACGGGCGCGACCGCCGGTACGGGCTCGCGCTCGGCCGATACCCGTCCCTCGGCGCGGATACGGGCGTGCCGGCGGGCCAGTTCCTCCCACAGCAGGCTCACCGGATGGTCCGGGTCGCGGTTCTCCGGCTCGCGGCGGCGGAAGGCCCCGACGAGCACCCGTTGTTCGGTTCCCATGTCCTCCACCAGCGGCAGGGTGCGCAGCCCTTGCGCCTCGGGGAGCCTGCCTTCGGTTATCGCCTCCCCGATACCCTGGGTGACGAGCATGCTGCCGTACAGCACGCGGGAGCTGAGGAGCTCGAAGCCGTAGTGTGCGGAGTCGATTTCGGCCGCTATCCGCATCCGGCGGCGGTACTCGGGTCCGAACCAGCCGCGCAGCACGCCGGGAATCAGCCCGTCGGTGGACACCACGAGCGGCAGCCTCGGCAGCGCCCGCACACCCACTCCCGCTCCGTTCGGCCTGCCGTCCTGCGCGAGATCTCCGTCCGGCTGGTTGGTGGCCAGGCAGAAGCCGCCGCGCCGCCATTCCATGACCTCGTAGCCCCCCAGGGCGACGTCGTGCCCGGCGGCTGTCGTCTCGGCGGCCCCCGCGGACGCCGAGACGAGGATGCTGCCGCACACCAGGTCGAGTTCGTGGGAGCGGAGCTTCTCCAGCACCGCCCCGCTGCGGACGTGCGCCATCGTCAGCTCCACTCCTTCTCGGGTGAACCGGTCGTTGACCTGTTCCACCGCGTTCAGGAGGTAGCCGAGCGTGTAGCGGGTGGAGCCGACGCGCAGACTGCGGCCGCGGCGTCTGCGGGCGGTGTCCAGCCCTTCGCGCCAGCCGTCCAGTGTGCCGCGCGCCAGCCGGGCCAGCTCCTCGCCGGTGCGGGTGAAGTGCACCCGCTCGCCTCGTCCACGTTTGCGCAGTAGGGGCTCGCCGCAGTGGTCGCCCAGCTTGCGGTTCATCGTGTCGAGCTGCTTCTGGATGCTGGACTGCTCGCGGCCCAGCCGGCGAGCGGCGCCCAGAGCCGTGCCCTCCTCGTACACGGCGAGCAGGGTCCGCAGTTGGTCCATCGTGACGTCGAGCAACCCAGGTGGGTAGTCGGCGGTGCCTGGCAGGGGCATATGTGCTGGTCACTCTCCTCGGTCCGGGCGGTTTCGGGCTCAGCAGCCTAACTGCCGTCCCGTGTCCGCGAGTTCAGGCGCAATGTTCTCCAGGTTCCTTAGCGGAACCGGTGGTTCGGCCGGGTGTTCCCGTGTAAGGGTCGAGCCGTTCGTTCTTTCCCCTGCAGTTCCGCAAGGAGTTCGTGCACGTGAGCCACCCCCAGACCGCCCCCCGCACCGGCATGCCCTCCGGCCTTCCTGGCACTGGCCACCCGGCCGTCGGACCGGTGAGGAGACCGGGCCTCGTGGTCGTCATGCTGGCCGTCACCGTACTGTCCGCCCTCTCCGGCGCTGTCGGCGCACTACTGGTCTACGTCGGCGGCAAGGACCTCGCCGACGAGAACGTGCGCAAAGCCGTGGACAGCGACCCGGCCGCGGTCGGTCTGCCCGCCGGTACGACAGCGGCCGATGTCAAACAGCTCACCGGCACCGCGTGGGACGGCATCGTCACCGACTGGGAGAGCACCATGTCGGCGCGGGCGACGATCGCCCTGGTCCTCGCCGTCGCCGTGGCGCTGTTCGCGCTGTTCGCCCGTACGGGGGCGATCTGGGCACGCGTGCTGCTCAGCGTCTTCGCGGTGCTGGCGGCTGCTTTCCCGCACATGCTCGTCCTGCGCGACGCCGCCCCGACCGGGCTGTACGCGACCAGCCTCGGCGCCATCGTCCTCGGGCTGCTCGCAGTGGTGCTGTGCTGGCTGCCACCTGTGGGCCGCTACGGGAAGGCGCTGCGGGGCCGCTGACCGTACGCGCCCGCACATCGCACGTGCCCGCACCCGGCAGCACCCGCACGCGTCTGCGCCCTGCGCGCGGTTCCGGCGACTTCCCGGCGCCGGGCGGGAGTTCGCTGAGCGCGCAGCCGCTACGCGCCCGGCGTAAAGCGCTGACAGCCGGGCCGGGAGACCGCATACGGTCCCGCCATGGAACCTCAGCCGGTGCGGCCCTTTCTGCATGTGATCCCGTTCGCTGTCGGGCAGGCGTATCTGTGGCGGGACGGTGAGGAGATCTCACTCATCGACACCGGCCCGCCCGGCAGCGCCGACGCGGTGGAGGCCGCCATCCGGCACTGCGGCGGCGAACCCGCCGCGCTCCGGCGGATCGTGCTCACCCACTTCCATCTCGACCACACCGGTTCGGCCGCCGAACTGGCCGCCCGCCACGGGGCCGAGGTGGTGGCTCACCGCGCGGACGCGCCGGTGGTCCGTGGCCAGGTGCCCGCGCCACCGCCGGACATGGCCGGCGCGCCGGAGTGGGAGCGCGCCGTCTTCGACCAGGTGCACGCCCCGTTCGGCATCACAGCGGACGCCCCCGCAGTACCGCTGGCACCGCCCTGCCAGGTGGACCGGGAGGTGGACGAGGGGGATGTGCTGGAGCTCGGCGGCGGCGCCACCGTGCTGTCCGTTCCCGGCCACACACAGGGCAGCCTCGCGCTGCTGCTGCCCGAGCACCGCACGCTGTTCACCGGGGACACCGTCGCGCGGATCGAGGACGCTCCCGCACCCGGTGTCTTCAACCAGGACAGGGCTCGCACCATCACGGCGTTCAAGCGGCTGTGCGCACTGGGCGCTCGCGAGAGCGTGGAGACCGTCTGCTTCGGACACGGTGCACCCCTGGCCACCGGCGGCGGTGAGACACTCGCGCAGGCCGCTGCAGCGCACAGCTAACCTGGGCGCCCGCACAGCGGCGCGGAGCCCGGTGTTCCGTTGCGCCGCCCACCGCGCAGCAGGTACGGGAGGCCTCCGATGAACCAGCCCTCACCCCGCCAGGTCGCCTCGATCGAGCAGGTCGGTGTCCGCCGTACGACCTCCGAGCAGCTCATCCTCGACGGGATCGACTGGTCGGTACGGGCCGGCGAGCACTGGGCCCTCCTGGGGGCCAACGGTGCGGGGAAGACCACACTGCTGAAGCTGCTCGGCGCCGTCATGCACCCCACGACCGGCAGCGTGGAGGTGCTGGGCAACAGGCTCGGCAGGGTGGATGTACGCGAACTGCGCGCCCACATCGGCCATGTGTCGACAGCACAGCGGGTGCCGCAGGACGCCACGGCTCACACGGTCGTACTGACCGGTGCGACCGGCACCGTACAGCCGCTGTGGCGCAAGTACGACGAGGAGACCCGCCGGCTGGCGAGCGAGCTGCTCTCGGAACTGCAGTGCAAGGAGCTGGCCGATCGGCCGTTCGGGGTCTGCTCCGGCGGCCAGCGGGCCCGCATCCTCATCGCCCGTGCCCTGATGCCCGCGCCGTCGCTGCTCCTGCTGGACGAGCCGTTCAACGCGCTCGACCTGCCGTCCCGTGAGGACCTGATCGACGCGCTGCGCCGCCTGGCCGCCGACCCCCCGTCTCTGGCGACCGTGACGGTCACCCACCATCTGGAGGAGTTGCCGCCCAGCACCAGTCACGCGCTGCTGCTGCGCGAGGGCAGGATCACCGCGGTCGGCCCGGTCTCCGAAGTGCTGACCGGTGAACTGATGACGCAGTGCTTCGGCCGCCCCATCGAGGTCACCCGCCAGGATGGCCGGTGGCTGGCCCGCTCGGGCAGCCGCGCCTGACCGCGGAAGGCCACCGGGTCCGGTCGCAGGAGGGTCCGGGCGAAGCCTGCGAGCCGCCTAGGTCTTCGGAAGTAGGCGGATTCGGGCCCGCGTCCGTTATCGGCCGGTCCAGTGCCCTTTAGCGTCCCGGCATGGACTCAGACACTCAGGGCGCCCACCGCGCCGACAGCGCCGGAACAGCCGACCGCACCGGAACACTGGACGAGGCACTGGAGCGCCTGCACACCTGCGGGCCCGAGCACGAGGGCTGGCTCAGCAACCACGCGCCGATGGCCGTGGAGGCTCTGGTGCGGCACGGGCAGGCCCGCTCCGTGCACCGCTGGATCGACGCCTACCGGGACAAGCTGGAGGACATGCCCAGCCCCGACACGCCCGTCACCGAGGCCAACTGGCGCGAAGCACTGGGCGACCCCCGGCGGCTCGCCGACTGGACCGACTACTTCACCCACCAGGTCGACGAGCACCCCTGGCAGGACGTGCTCGCCCTGTGGTGGCCCCGGCTGCTGCCCGGCATCTCCGCGGGCGCCACCCACCCGGTGATCAGGACAGGACACGCCGTCCGGGCCCTGCTCACAGACGACGGCCAGACGGCACCGCGCCGAACGGAACTGGCACACGCGCTCGGGTACTGGGCGGCCCGGCACAGCACTCTGTCGGGTGTGACGATGCTGCCCGCGGAAACGTCCGCCGAGGCGGGCTACGAGGCGGTGCCGCTGATCGCCGATCAGAGCGGTGGAATCCGCGCACGACTCGCCCGTATCACCGCCCTGCCACAGCGGCCGGTCCCGGCTGCACGAACGGCAGCGGAGAAGGCCGGTTCGGGCGGTACCGATCCCGACGAAGCGCGTGCCGACCTGGAGGAGATCGTGCGCGCGGCCACCCGGAGGTACGCCACACACGCACACGGCTCACCCGTCATGCTGGTGCACGCCGCGACCGCGCCCAACGCTGTACTGCGCATCCTGCCCGCGCTTCCCCGCACGCTGTGGGCCGCCGGAGCGGACGCCGCGTGGGCCGCGAGCGCGGCCGTCACAGCTGTCTACGGCCCCGCTGAGGGCAAACCGGTTCCCTCCGGCTCGCCGGTCCCCCCACAGGAGGCCTTCGCCCGTGCGGCGGCGCACGGTGACGAGCACGCCATCAAGTTCGCCGACACGGCGTTGGATGTCATCGCAAGCGCGGACGGCGGTGACCCGCTCGCCACAGCGGCGATGCTGCGCGCTACGGAGCTGATCGAGCCGGTCTGAGCTGCGTTCAGACAGCGGCGCGGAAGGTGTCGTAGGAGCGCTGGTCGAACAGGACGAGTCGCAGCTCGGCGAATCCCTCGCCCTCTTCCCGCAGCGTCCGCACCGCGATGCGTGCCGCGTCGTCGAGCGGCCAGCGGTAGACGCCCGTGGAGATGGCGGGGAACGCGACCGTACGGGCCCCGAGCTCGCGCGCCACCCGCAGCGACTCACGGTGGCAGGAGGCCAGCAGTTCCGAGCGGTCCTCCTCCTGGCTGAAGACCGGGCCCACCGTATGGATGACCCAGCGTGCCGTCAGCCGTCCCGCTGTCGTGGCGACGGCCTGTCCGGTGGGCAGGCCGCGCCCGTAGCGCTCGGCGCGCAGCTTGCGGCACTCGGCGATGATGTCCGGGCCGCCCTTGCGGTGAATGGCGCCGTCCACACCTCCGCCGCCCATCAGCGAGGAGTTGGCGGCGTTGACCACGGCGTCGACGTCCTGTTCGGTGATGTCGCCTTGCACCAGGGTGATGTTCGTGGGCATGGCCCCATCCTGACGTGCCGGGGGGCCACGCGCACACCGGTTACCGCCGGCGGTCCCGTCGGCGGTCCCGCTGTTCCCGCCGTTCCCCCCTTCCGCCCTTCCGCCCTTCCGCCGCATGGTCCAGCGCGCCGACGCGCCCTTGGACGGACGTCACTGCTGCGCGCCCTCTGGTCGACGCTCGTGCGGTCGTATTAGCTTGCCCCACCGCCTGCTGTCCCTGGACGCCGGAAGGACGGTCCCACATGACCGCTGCACCCTCGCGCCGTTCGCTGCTGGCCGGTGGCACAGCCGCCGCTGTCGCCACCCCGCTGTTCTCCCCCTCCGCTGCGGCGGCACCGTCCGGACAGACCGCCGGCCGGAGCGGCGCACGCCCCGTGACCCCGGGCGCCGACGTCGCGGCGGCGGGAGGCTGGCGCATTCTGCGGGGCCGGAAGGTCGGGGTCGTCAGCAACCCGACAGGCGTGCTGCGGGACGCGCGCCATGTGGTGGATTCGATGGCCGCCCAGCGCGAGCTGCGCATTGTGGGAGTCTTCGGCCCGGAACACGGTTTCCGGGGCAGCGCGCAGGCGGGTGAGTCCGAGCCGGAGTTCGAGGACCCGCGTACCGGTCTGACGGTCTATGACGCGTACGGCGCGGACGGGGTCAAGATGGCCGCCCTCTTCCGCAAGGCCGGCGTGGACACCGTCGTCTTCGACATCCAGGACGTCGGGGTTCGCTTCTACACGTACATCTGGACCATGTACCACGCCATGGTCGCGGCGCGGGAGATCGGCGCGGCCTTCGTCGTCCTGGACCGGCCGAATCCGATCGGCCGCAGAGCGGACGGCCCGCTGTTGACCCCCGAGTTCGCCTCGGGGGTCGGACTGAAGCCCATCATCCAGCAGCACGGTATGACGGTGGGTGAGCTGGCCCGCTACTTCAACGGGGAACTGCTGCCCGACGAGGGCGACGGCGGACAGGTGGAGCTGGAGGTCGTACGGGTGCGCGGCTGGTCGCCCCGTACGACGGCGCACCGGACGGGACTGGTCTGGGTGCCGCCGTCCCCGAACGTCCCCACCCCAGACACGGCGACCGCGTATGCGGGCACCGGGTACTTCGAGGGGACGAACCTGTCGGAGGGGCGTGGCACCACACTGCCGTTCCAGTTCATCGGCGCGCCGTTCCTGGACCACCACTACAGCGACCGGCTCAACGCACTGCGGCTGCCGGGAGTGCTCTTCCGGGAGGGCTACTTCGTGCCCACCTTCAGCAAGCATCAGGGCAAGACCTGCGCGGGCGTACAGCTGCTGGTGACCGACCCCGTCCGCTACCAGGCCGTGCCAACGGCGGTGGCCATGCTGCGCGAGGCGATGCGGTACGACGGCTTCGCCTGGCGCAAGGACGCCGATCCCAAGCGGCCGTACTGGATCGACAAACTGTCGGGCTCCGCACGGCTGCGGGAGATGCTGGACGCGGGGCACGGCCTGGAGGAGGTCACCGGCGCGTGGCGCTCGGAGGTGCGCCACTTCGAACGGGTGCGGCGCCAGTATCTCCTCTACCGGTGAGCCAGAGGGCCGACGGGATCAGCCGCCGACCGGCACGTCCGCCGTCTCACTGTCGCGCCGTACCAGGGCCGCGTATCTGCCGTCGGCGGCCAGGAGTTCGGTATGGGTGCCCCGTTCGGCGATCCGGCCGCCGTCCAGTACGACGATCTGATCGGCGTCCCGGATGGTGGAGAGGCGGTGGGCGATGGTGAGCGTGGTGCGCCCTTGGGAGAGCGCGTCGATGGCCTCCTGGACGGCGCGTTCGGTGCGGGTGTCGAGGGCGCTGGTGGCCTCGTCCAGGATCAGCACGGGCGGGTCGCGCAGGATGGTGCGCGCCAGCGCGAGACGCTGCTTCTCGCCGCCGGAGAAGCGGTAGCCGCGCTCGCCGACCAGCGTGTCGTAGCCGTCCGGGAGCGCGGCGATGTGGTCGTGGATCTGTGCCGCCCGCGCTGCCTCGCGCAGTTCCTCGTCCGTGGCGTCCGGCTTGGCGAAGCGGAGGTTGTCGGCGACGGTCGCGTGGAAGAGGTAGGTCTCCTGGGAGACCACGCCGACGGCCGTGCTGAGCGTCGCGAAGTCGAGGTCCCGCACATCGACACCGTCGAGGGTGACGCGGCCGCCTGTCACGTCGTAGAGGCGGGGCACCAGGTAGCTGAGAGTGCTCTTGCCGGAGCCGGTCGCTCCCACCACGGCGAGGCTGCTGCCCGCCGGGACGGTCAGATCGATGCCGCGCAGGGTGTACCCGGTGTCGTGCGCCGGGCTGCCCGGCGGGCGGGTGTCGTAGGTGAAGTCGACGCTTTCGAAGCGGACCTCACCGCGCACCTTCGGCAGCTGCACCGGGCGGGCCGGCTCGGTGATGGTCACCGGCAGGTCGAGGTACTCGAAGATGCGCTGGAAGAGCGCCAGTGAGGTCTGCATCTCCACGCCGGTGCTGAGCAGCGAGACAGTCGGACGCAGCAGTCCCTGCTGGAGGGTGACGAAGGCGACGAGCGTGCCGATGGAGAAGGCCGGGCCGCCGAATCGGGTCAGCATGCCGGCCGTCCAGTAGAGCAGCGCCGGGATGGCGGACATGACGATGCCGATGGTGGCCATGCGCCAGCGTCCGGCCATGTTGGAGCGGATCTCCAGGTCGACCAGCCGCTCGGACTCGTCTGCGAAGTTCCGGGTGAGCGAGTCGGCCCGGCCCATGGTGCGGCCGAGCAGGATGCCGCTGACCGACAGGGACTCGGTGACGATGGCGGACATGGCGGCCATCTGTTTCTGCCGCTGTGTGGTGATGCGCTTGCGCTCCCGGCCCACCCGGCGGCTCACCCACACGAAGAAGGGCAGCAGCGCCAGCGAGGCGAGGGTGAGCCGCCAGTCCAGCGCGAGCATGGCGACGATCGTGGCCACCACGCTGGTGAGGTTGGAGACGAGCGAGGTGGCGGTGGAGGTGACGGTCGCCTGCATACCGCCGATGTCGTTGGCGATGCGGGACTGGACCTCGCCGGTCCGGGTGCGGGTGAAGAAGGCGAGCGGCATCCGCTGGAGCTTGGCGTAGACCGCGGTGCGCAGATCGTGCATGACCCGCTGCCCGACCGTGGTGCTGATGAGCGTCTGGAGCACGCCGAAGACGCTGGTCACCACGGCGGTGACGATCATGCCGAGGGCGAGCAGCGACAGCAGTCCGGTGCGCTGCTGCGGGATGGCGACGTCCAGGATCTCGCGCAGCAGGAACGGCGAGGCCACCGAGACCAGGGAGGAGGCGGCCACCAAGAGGCCGACCAGGGCCAGACGGCCGCGGTAGGGGCGGAAGAGACGCAGGATGCGGCGCACCTGCGCGGGCTGCTCAGCGGACTGTCCGGTTGACCGCTCCGCGCTCAGCGGTTCCTTCGGCGGCGTCCAGCCGGGGGCTTCACGGTGCAAGAGACTCCTCGGGGTTGCTCTGCGGCGCAGACCTGCGGCTCAGGTCGGCTCGGATCGTCGCAGGTTTCGGTTCGGGTTACGGAGCATAGTTCATCGTTACCTATACTCACAATGAATTAACCCCTGATAGCCTGCTGCCATGGTCCATCCACCCTCCGACGAGACCGCCTCCGACCTCGCCGACCAGCTACTGCGCCTCACCAAGCGGATCAACCACGCGCACCGGGAGAACTTCGCACCGCTCGGGGTCACGCCCGCACAGGGCCGGATGCTGCGTACGGTCGCGCACAGCCCTCAGCCGCCACGGATGGCGGACCTCGCCACCCAGCTCGGCGTGGTGCCCAGGCAGGTCACCAGCCTGGTGGACGCGCTGGAGGAGCGCGGACTGGTACGGCGCGCCCCGGACGCCACGAACCGCAGGGTGATCCGCATCGAGCTGACCGAGGACGGCTCCCGGGCCCTCACCGAACTGCGGCAGGCCCGCAGGAGCGCGGCGGAAGAGCTCCTCGCGCCTCTGACGCCGAGGCAGCGCGAGGAGCTCAGCAGGCTGCTGGCGCTGCTCGACGCGCGACAGGGCCACTGCTGAGGTGGCGGCGCTCAACTGTTGAGCGAGCACCGCCATGCTGAGAAACCGCACTACTGAGAAACCGCACTACTGAGAGACACCGCGCCTCTGAGCACCCCGCCAAGGAGCGCGCCGCCGGTTTACCGCTACCCGGCCGAGCATTACCCGGCCGGGACGACCCTCGGGGCCGGTGTCGGTGGGCCGAACTAGCATGTGGCCCACAAACACCCGCACTCCCCGCCCCGCCCGTCCGTGCCCCCTGGCGCCCCTGGAGATGCCATGCCGCTGCTCGAACCCAAGGCCGGCGCGCTGCGTCCGCGGACCGGCGCGGACCACTCCCCGGCCGCAGACCGGGTTCCCGAGGCCAGGGCGCAGGGAACCCCGCAGCCGCTGCGCGGTGACCTGGAGAGGCTGCTGGGCGCCGACAAGGTGCTCACCAAAGTCTCCGACCTGGTGCGCTACGCCTCCGACGCGAGCCCGTACCGCTTCATCCCGCAGGTGGTGGTGCTGGCCGAGGACGTGGCCGATGTGGCAGCCGTGCTCGGATACGCCAGGGAGAACGGCAGGGACGTCGTCTTCCGCGCCGCGGGAACGTCGCTGAACGGACAGGCCCAGGGTGAGGACATCCTGGTGGATGTCAGGCGGCACTGGGCGGGCGTCGACGTGCTGGCACAGGGTCGGCAGGCCCGGATCCGGCCGGGGACCACCGTCTTCCGTGCCAATGCCGCGCTCGCGGCACATGGGCGGCTGCTCGGCCCCGATCCGGCCAGCGCCATCGCCTGCACGGTCGGCGGAGTGGTCGCCAACAACGCGTCCGGGATGACGGCAGGCACCACCCGGAACTCGTACCGCACTGTGGCCTCCCTCACCTGCGTCCTGCCCAGCGGCACGGTCGTGGACACGGCCGATCCCGAGGCGGATGAGAAGCTGGCCCACGCCGAACCGGAGCTGTGCGCGGGGCTACTGGCCCTCAAGGCGGAGATCGAGGCCGAACCGGAGCTGGTGGCCCGCATCCGGGCCAAGCACGAGTTGAAGAACACCAACGGCTACCGCCTGGACGCCTTCCTGGACGGCACGACCCCGGTCGAGATCCTGCGCGGGCTGATGGTGGGCTCCCAGGGCACTCTCGGCTTCCTCGCCGAATTCGTCTTCGACACCCTCCCGCTGCACCGGCACACCTCCACCGGGCTGTTCTTCTTCCCGTCCCTGTCCGCCGCGGCCGCCGCCGTACCGCGCTTCAACGCGGCCGGGGCGATGTCCGTCGAACTGATGGACGGCAACACGCTTCGCGCCTCGGTCAGCGTCTCCGGGGTGCCCCAGGACTGGGCAAGGCTCCCGAAGGAAACCACCGCCCTGCTGGTGGAGTTCCGCTCCCCCGACGACACCACGCGCGCGGAGCGTGAACAGGCCGCGCGCGAACTGCTGGCCGAACTGGAGCTGGTGGCGCCCGTTGCCTCGGTCACCAACGAACTGACCCGCGACCCCGCCACGATCGCCTCCTACTGGAAGGCCCGCAAGGCGTTCGTCACCGCGGTCGGCGGCTCCCGCCCCTCCGGCACCACGCTGATCACCGAGGACTTCGCCGTACCGCCCTCCCGGCTCGCCGAGGCGTGCGAGGCCCTGCTGGAGCTCCAGGAGCGGCACGGTTTCGACGCAGCCGTCGCGGGCCATGCCGCACACGGCAACCTGCACTTCCTGCTGGCCTTCGACGCCGCCGACCCGGGCGACGTACAGCGCTACGCGGCCTTCATGGACGAGTTCTGCCGGATGACCGTCCAGCGCTTCGACGGATCCCTCAAGGCCGAGCACGCCACCGGCCGCAATATCGCGCCCTTCCTGCAACTCGAGTGGGGCAGCGAGGCCACGGAGCTGATGTGGCGCGTCAAGCGTCTGCTGGACCCGACCGGAGTGCTGGCCCCGGGAGTGCTGCTGGACCGGGACCCGCGGGCGCACTTGCGCGGCCTGAAGTCGATCCCGGCCGTCGAAGCGCTCGCCGACCCGTGCATCGAGTGCGGCTTTTGCGAGCCGACCTGCCCGAGCGAGGACCTGACCACCACGCCGCGCCAGCGGATCGTGCTGCGCCGCGAGATGACACGCCAGTCCCCCGACTCCCTCGTGGGCGAGAACTTGCTGGCCAGTTACGGCTACGACGCCGTGGACACCTGCGCGGGCGACTCCACCTGCAAGCTGGACTGCCCCGTCGGCATCGATACAGGCGCACTGATGAAGAAGCTCCGGCACGCCCGGCACTCGCCCCGCGAGGAGCGGAACGCGGAGCGCACCGCACGGCACTTCGCACAGGTGGAGCGTTCGACAAGGCTCGCCGTGGCCGCTGCGGACCAGCTCCGCCGACGGCTTCGGGGACGCCGTGGCGACCTCGGGGACCGGCTGCTCGGCGCGGCCACCGGCGCTGCCCGTAGAGTCGTCCGCCCCGACCTGGTGCCCGAGTGGCTGCCGGAGATTCCCGCACCCGCCGCCAAGCGGCTCCCGGCGACGAGCAGACAGCAGGCCGTCGCCGTCTACTACCCGGCGTGTGTGAACCGCATCTTCGGCGACCCGGACGGTTACGTGGGACTGTCGCTGCCGGAGGCCGTGGTCACCGTCTCCGCCCGAGCCGGCCGTCCGGTGTGGATCCCGGAGGATGTCACCGGCACCTGCTGTGCGACCATCTGGCACTCCAAGGGGTACGAGGCGGGCAACACGCTGATGGCCAACCGCATGGTCGAGGCGGCGTGGCGGTGGACGGACGGCGGCGAACTGCCCCTCGTCGTGGACGCCTCCTCCTGCACCCTGGGCATCGCGGAAGAGGTGGTGCCCTACCTGACACCGGCCAACCGCAAACTCCACGACAGGCTGACCGTCCTCGACTCGCTCGTATGGGCCGCCCGGGAGCTGCTGCCCCACCTTGCGGTCGAGCGACGCGTCGGCTCGGCCGTGCTCCACCCGACGTGCTCGATGCGCCATTTGGGAGACGAGGCGGAACTGCGCGAGGTGGCCGAGGCGTGCGCCGAAGAGGTCGTGGTGCCGCTGGACGCGGGTTGCTGCGCCTTCGCGGGCGACCGCGGGCTGCTGCACCAGGAGCTCACCGCCTCCGCGACGGCCCGCGAGGCGGCGGAGGTGACGACACGCTCCTACGACACCTATCTGTCGGCCAACCGGACGTGCGAGATCGGCCTCGACCATGCGACCGGCAACCGGGGATACCACTCGGTGCTCCAGGAGCTGGAATCGGCCACCCGGCCGCGGTAGTCCGCCACGCCGACAGGCCCCACGACGCGCGCCACCGGCCGTGCGTGTCACCGGTACGGACACGCCACCAGGCCGTGCACGTCGTGAGGCCGTGCGTGTCACCGCCTACCGTGTGCCGTACCTGTCGTCTTCGCCGTCGCGTCCACGTGCAGGGCGACTGCCCCGTGCGCGGGGACCGTCATCCGCGCCCTGCCGTCGGCATCGACGGTGACCTTCTGTGCGCAGCCGCCTTGTGCGGCGGCGACGTTGCAATACGCACCGGGGGCCAGTGAGGTCTGGAAAGTCCTGCTCAGCTCGCCGTCGCCGTTGTTCAGTGCCACGAAACCCTTGTCACCGCGGCCGAAGGCGAGAGCCTGTCCCTCGGACCACCAGTTCGTCAGCTCCGCCGTACCGACAGCGTTGCGGAAGCCGACCATGCCGGTGATCTCGGGCCTGGCATGGGCGTCGGTCCATCCCTCGGCACCGCTGGGCGGCCCGGCGTCGGGATCGTTGAAGGTGTAGCCGGAGAAGATGTTCGGTGAACCGTAGGGATGGGCCAGTTCGAAGACATTGGCGAGCGTGTAGGCCGCGTCGTCCTTGTAGGTGAGAGTGGAGCCGTTGCGTTCGGTGTCCCAGTTGTCGACGAACGTACGGGCTGCGCCGCTGCCCAGCATGCCGTCGCCGATGGTCTGAAGTGAGCCGAGATCGCCGCCCTGGAAAGCGCTCTTGAGTCGGCGGCCGTAGCGGAACTCGTCCACGTCGCCGATGCCCGTGTACTCCCCGGGCTGCACGGCCTCGCCGTCGCCGTGGATGACCTCGCTGACCCAGAAGCCGGGGTCCTGGGTCATCTTCGCCTTGATGGCCGCCACATCGGCGGCGGCCATGTGCTTGGCCGCGTCGATACGGAAGCCCGCCACACCGAGCGAGCGCAGGTCGTCGAGGTAGCCGGCGATGGCGCCGCGCACTTTCTCGCTGCCGGTGTCCAGGTCGGCCAGGCCGAGGAGTTCGCAGTTCTGGACGTTCTCGCGGTCGGTGTAGTCGGTGATGTCCTTGCGGCAGCCGTGGAAGTCGGCGTCCTCGAAGAGGCCCGGATAGCCGTACTTGGTGTACCGAGTGCCGCCGGTACCGGTGCCGGAGCCGGAGGTCATGTGGTTGATGACGGCGTCGGCGATCACCTTGACACCTGCCGCCTCGCAGGTTTCGACCATCTTCGCGAACTCGTCGCGACCACCGAGCCGGCCGGCGATCTTGTAGCTGACCGGCTGGTACGACGTCCACCACTGGTCGCCCTGGATGTGCTCGGTGGCGGGCGAGACCTCGACGTAGCCGTATCCGGCCGGACCGAGAGTGTCCGTGCACTCCTTCGCGACCGAGGTGAACGGCCGCTCGAACAGCGTTGCGGTGACGCTCTTTCCGCCGGGCGGTGCCGCCTGGGCGTGCCAGGGCGTCGCCGCGATCAGTCCGCTTGCCGCCAGCGTTGCCGCCGTACTGGCGCTGAGCAGTCGCTTTCTCATCGTGCGGCTCCTTCGGTGTGCGGGCACAGGCGTGCCCGGGAAGGCAGCCAGGCGCCTGGGCCACCGTGGGGGGAGGGTGAACGCGCCGCCGGATACGGCACCTTCATGGGGTTACGGCCGGGAGCCTGCCGCCGCGCAAGAGCGTCGTCAAGAGGTTCCGCAAATATTTCCAGTGAGTTGCAGCAAGATTTTGCGGAAACGGAAGTCCATCCACAGGCAACGAGAGTCCAAGTTCGCACTCTTGCGCACCACAGGTCTCAACCACGAAGGTCCTGAGCCGAGTTCACCCATCCGACGTGCAGGGAGCCGCGAGTCGGCGTGCACAGAGCTGCGGGAGACCCGATGAGTGACGACCAAGGATTCAGCCGCCGTTCGGTCCTGCGGACCGCCGGCGTCGCGGGCGCCGGGCTGGGCATCGGCGCACTGGGCGGCCCAGGAGCCGAGGCGGCACAGCCCGGTGCCGCCTCGGCAGCACAGGAGGGCGAGGCCACCGCGAAGACGCCGCCTCGCCGCGGCAGGACGATGATCGGCGTGCCGTTCGAGGAGCGCCGCACCGTGCGGGTGGGCATGATCGGACTGGGGCAGCGCGGCGGCAGCATGATCGACCTGTTCCTCGCACTGGAGGGCGTGCGCGTGGTCGCGCTGTGCGATCCGGTACGGGAGAAGACCGAACGCGCCGCGAAGAAGGTCACCGACGCCGGGCAGCCCGCGCCTGCCCTCTACGCCAAGGGCGACCACGACTTCGAGAAGCTGTGCAGACGCGGTGATGTCGACTTCGTATATGTCGCCACCCCGTGGGACTGGCATTTCGAGATGGCCAAGGCCGCGATGAAGGGCGGCAAACATGTCGGCGTCGAATGCCCCATCGCCATGGAACTGGATCAGTTGTGGGAACTGGTCGACCTCTCCGAGCAGACGCGCAAGCACTGCATGCAGTTGGAGAACTGCGTCTACGGGCGGAACGAGATGCGCGTGCTGCGGATGGCACACGAAGGGCTCTTCGGCGACCTGCTGCACAGCGCGGGCGCCTACCTTCACGACCTGCGCGGGCTGATGTTCGACCCGGACTACTACGAATGGCCTTGGCGCCGGAAGTGGCACACCCGGCTGAAGGGCGACCTCTACCCGAATCACGGATTCGGCCCGGCCGCCAACTACATGGACATCAACCGCGGCGACCGCGCGGTCCGCATCGCCACCTTCGGTTCACCGGCGCTCGGCCTGGCCGCCTACCGGAAAGAGCACATGCCGCCCGGCCACGAGAGCTGGAAGGAGACATACATCGAAAGCGATATGTCGATCAGCCTCGTCCAGACAGCCAAGGGCAGAGTTGTCCGCCTGGAGCATGACGTCTCCAACCCGCACCCCTACTCCCGCATCAACATCCTCGGCGGAACCAAAGGCGTCTTCGAGGACTACCCGCCGCGGATCTACCTTGAGCCGGACATGTCCGGGGACCAGTGGGGCGACTTCGACAAGTACAAGAGCCACGACCACTGGCTGTGGAAGGAACACGCCGATCCGCCCGGCGGGCACGGTGGCATGGACTACATCATGCTGTTCCGGCTGGTGCAGTGCATGCGCCTGGGACTGGTGCCCGACTTCGACGTCTATGACGCCGCCACATGGACCTCACCTGTGCCGCTCAGCCACGCCTCGATCAAGGCCAAGGGCACACCGCAGGAGATCCCGGACTTCACCCGCGGGCTGTGGCGGAAGAAGCGGCCGGGAGTCGACTCGGAGAAGCCCTAGGCTCCCTCAGCGCTTGAGCGACGCCTTGTCGCCCATCACCACCACGGGATGCTGTTTCGGATCGAGCGTACGCAGCAGCGTCCGCATGCCGGACTTGGACAGGCTCACACAGCCTGACGTGCCGCTGCCGTGATCCATGTGCAGCCAGATGCTGCCCCCCTTGGCCTTGCCCTGCGGCCGGGTCGGGTCGAGGGGGGAAGTGCCCTTCACACGGTTGTAGTCGATGGCGATCACATGGTCGAAGTCGTGCCGGGTCTTCTTCGGCCAGTACGAGGGCGGGGTGAACGCCGAGGTCTGCGTGTACGGCAGCTTGGCGTCCGGCTCCGGCAGTACGCCGCCCGCGTCCGAGAGCGTGAAGACCCCGACCGGGCTGCGCTTGTCGCCCTCGTGGTGGTTGTGCGTCCAGCCCTTCTTGCCATTGTGCGCGGCCCAACTGTGGTCCTCACGCCACTTCTTGCCGTGCTTCGAGTAGAGCCGCACCGTCGCATCGGCCGAGTCCTTGCCCTTGCCCTCGACGGCCACCACTTGCGCGGCGTTCTTGGGGATCTTCGCCTGGAGACGATCACCCACACCGGGGATCCGGGTGGGGTCCTTGGCCAGTTCCGCCTGCGGAAACGGCTCGGAGGCCTTCGCGTTCTTCCCCCTGCCCGAGCCGTGGTCGCCGCCGTTCCCGCCGCCATCGTTTCCGCCGCAGCCGGACAGCAGTAGCACCAGCACCGTCCCGCCCGCGACGGCGACCAGCGCGGCCCTGGCCTTCGCCCGCAGGCCGGCTCTGGTCCCGTTCACCGCCTCGCGCCGCGGAATCCCGTTCGCGGTCTCGCACAGCGGACGGCCTTCCGCAGCCTCGCGCCGAGCGGTCCCGGTGCCTGTACGTACTGCCCCACGCATGCCCATGCCCTCCATCCTCGCATTGGCCAAAAGTGCGTCCGTGAGCGGGAAAACCCGTTGCCATTCGGCGAGTGACCGGGTGGGATCGGCGAACACCCGCAGGACTGCTGCCGCCTGCCCGCTTGCCCTCTCCCGACCGTCCCGCACCAGTTCCGTGCAGTACCAGCCCCTGCCCTGTATCCGTGCGGTTTCGAGACCCCTGGAACGCCATGCAGATTCGCGACCTCCCCTACAGCGACCCCGGCACTCCCGACGTCCGGTCGGGCTTGCGGCTGCTCCTGTGGCTGGGGCGCAAGCAGTGGGGCGGCCAGCTCAAGGCCCTGGGTTGGGGGGTGCTGCAGCTCGCATCCATCGCCTCGTTCCCCGCCGTCGCCGGGCTGGCCGTGACCGCCGTGGTGCACCGCTCGGGGAACGATCTCGCCCTGGCCGGGGTGGCGATGGCCGTCGTCACCGTTGCCGTGACGGTCGGCGACACCATGCTGCACAGGGTCGCCGTCACCAACTGGATCACCGCGGCCGCCCGTATCCAGCAACTGCTGGCCCGCCGTACCGCGGCGCTGGGAGCCACCCTCACCCGCCGGGTCGCGGCCGGAGAAGTCGTCGCCGTCTCCACAGGCGACATCGAGCGCATCGGATGGTGTGTGGAGGCTGTGTCCCGCTTCAGCGCGGCCCTGCTGACGACCCTGGGCGTCTGCGCCGCGCTGGTGGCCTACCAGCCCCAGTTGGGCCTGCTGGCCTGTGCGGGCATGCTCGCGCTGGCACTGACCGTGCTTCCGCTGCTGCCGAAGGCGACCCGGCGCGCCGACGCGCAGCGCGAGCGGGCCGGACGGGCAACCGAGCTGGCGGCGGACACGGTCGCCGGTCTGCGGGTGCTGCGCGGCATCGGCGGCGAGGAGCTCTTCCTCGCCCGCTACCGGCAAGCGTCCCAGCAGGTGCGGCACGCCGCCGTACGCACGGCCCGGATGTGGTCGTTCATCGAGGCTCTCCAGGTGGCGCTGCCGGGCCTGCTGCTGGTCGGCGTCGTCTGGTACGGCACCCGGCTGGCGCTGGACGGGCACATCGCGGTCGGCGAACTGGTCATGGTCTACGGGGCGATCAGCTTCCTCCTTCTCCCGCTGCAGCTCTTCGGCGAGTTCGCCATGTCGTACTCGTTCTCCCGCCCGTCGGCCGCCCGCGCGGCACGAGTGCTGGGACTGCGGCGACCGGGGGAGGAACGCGGCGCGCACGCGGGCCGCGAGCAGAGCGCGGCCGCGTCCTCGGACGCGGGACCACGGGAGGGGCTCTACGACTCCCTCACCGGACTGCACGCCCCGGCCGCCCGGCTGACCGCCGTGGTCTGCGGCGATCCGGACGCGGCGGGGCGGCTCGCGGAACGGCTGGGTGGACACCCGGCCTCGGCCGCCGATGCCCCGGAAGTCGGTGCTGAGGCCGAGGCCGTCGGTGCTGGGACCGCCGGTGGTGCGGCCGACGGTGCTGCGTCCGCCGATGATCCGGGCGGGAGTGCGAGCGCCGGGCAACAGGCCGACGCATCTGTGCCGCCTTCCGTGCTGCTGAACGGCGTCCCCCTCGACACCCTGCCGCTGGAGGAGGCCCGGGCCGCCGTCCTCGTGCAGGACAAGGACCCGGTGCTGCTCTCGGGCACGCTCGGCGAACTGCTGAACGTGCCCTCCTCCGGCCGGGTAGGCGCTGCCGAGGCGCTGAACGCCGCACAGTGCACCGATGTCCTCGGGGCACTGGTGCAAGGCAGCCCGGACGCGGAGGGCGACCCGATGCGGGCCCGGATCACCGAACGCGGCCGGTCGCTCTCCGGCGGCCAGCGGCAACGTCTCGCGCTGGCCCGGTCGCTGATCACGGACCCGGAGGTACTGGTCATGGACGAGCCCACCTCGGCCGTCGACTCCCACACGGAGGCACGCATCGCGCGTGAGCTGGCCGAGCTCAGAGCCGGCCGGACGACGGTGGTCTTCTCCTCCAGCCCGCTGCTGCTCGACCGTGCCGATCGTGTCGTCTTCGTCCAAGGAGACACTGTCGCGGCCACGGGCACCCACCGACAGCTCCTGCGCTCCGACACGGCATACCGGGCCGTCGTCACCCGCGAACCGCAGCACCACGCCGACGCGTCACGGGCGCGGGAGGCCGACGCGTCACGGGCGCGGGAGCGGGCGCGGACGCGGACAAGCCAGCGCGACCAGCGTGCGCAGACCGACCAGCGTGCGCAGACCGAGGGAGTCGAATCGGCATGAGTCCCGAGAGCAACTCGGCGGTGTCCGAGAACCGCCGAGATCCCCGGCAACTCCTCCCACGGGGGTCCGAGGGACGCAACTTCGGCGTACCGGAGCCCGACTACGATCCGTCCGCTCCCGAGGATCTCACCATCCTCCCGGTCGGCTCCCCCACGACCGTCCGCTCCTACGTGCGCGAACTGCTGCGGCGGCACCGGCGTACCTTCACACTGCTCATCGTCGTGAACACCGTGGCCGTCGTCGCCTCCATGGTGGGACCGCGGCTGCTGGGCGGGGTGGTGGACGACCTGGCGGCAGGCGAACAGGAGCTGCAACTGGGCCGTGTCACCGCCCTGTTCGCACTCGCCCTGGTGGTGCAGACGGTCTTCACCCAGCAGGTGCGCCTGCGCGGCGCGATGCTGGGCGAGGAGATGCTGGCCGACCTGCGCGAGGACTTCCTCGTCCGCTCGGTCGGGCTGCCGCCGAGCGTGCTGGAGCGAGCCGGGACCGGCGACCTGCTCTCCCGGATCACCACCGACATCGACCGGCTCGCCGACGCCATGCGGAAGGCCGTGCCGCAGTTGGCGATCGGCCTGGTGTGGACGGCGCTGCTGGTGGCGGCCCTGTGTATCACCGCACCGTCGCTGGCCCTGGCGGTACTGATCGCGCTTCCTGTGCTGTTCGTCAGCTGCCGGTGGTACTTCCGCCGGGCGCCGCACGCCTACCGGGCCGAGGCCGCCGGTTACGCGGCGGTGGCGGCGGCCCTCGCCGAGACGGTGGACGCGGGCAGGACCGTGGAGGCGCACCGGCTGGGCGCCCGACGGGTGGCGCTCTCCGAGCGCCGCGTCGCCGAGTGGACGGCCTGGGAGCGCAGGACGCTGTGGCTGCGCACCGTGCTCTTTCCGGCCATCAACCTCAGCAACATGCTGATCATGGGAGGCGTGCTGCTGCTGGGCGGCGTTTTCGTCCTTCAGGGGTGGATCGGCGTCGGACAGCTCACGACCGGCGCGCTGCTCGCCCAGATGCTGGTCGAGCCCGTGGGACTGATCCTGCGCTGGTACGACGAGCTCCAGGTCGCCCAGGTCTCGCTGGCCCGTCTGGTGGGAGTACGCGAGATCGAGCAGGAAGCGGGCAGCGGCACGGCCCCGGGCGGCAAGGAGGTGCGCGCCAACGAGGTGCGGTTCGGCTATCACGCGGATGTCGACGTGCTGCACGGGGTCACGCTGGAGGTCACCCCAGGCAGTCGTGTGGCGCTGGTCGGCCCGTCGGGTGCGGGCAAGTCCACTCTGGGACGGCTGCTGGCCGGGATATACGGACCCCGCCGGGGCGAGGTCACACTGGGCGGCACCGAGCTGAGCGAGCTGCCCGCCGAGGAAGTGCGCCGCCATGTGGCGCTGGTCAACCAGGAGCACCACGTCTTCGTCGGCACCCTGCGCGACAACCTGTTGCTGGCCCGGCAGGACGCCGACGACGCCGAGCTCTGGGCCGCACTGGGTGCAGTGGACGCCGACGGCTGGGTACGGGGGCTGGCCGACGGGCTGGACAGCGAGGTCGGTTCCGGCGGGCTGACGGTCACCCCGGCCCAAGCACAGCAGATCGCGCTGGCCCGCCTGGTACTCGCCGACCCTCACACACTCGTCCTCGACGAGGCGACGTCCCTGCTGGATCCCCGTGCGGCCCGGCATCTGGAGCGCTCCCTGGGCCAGGTCCTCCAGGGGCGCACCGTGGTCGCGATCGCCCACCGGCTGCACACGGCGCACGACGCCGACGTCATCGCGGTGGTGGAGGACGGCCGTATCAGCGAACTGGGCAGCCACGAAACGCTGGTGGCCGCGAACGGCCCGTACGCCGCGCTGTGGCGCTCCTGGCACGGTTGATCTCGGCCCTTCCGACGTGCCCGGGCCCGGGTGCTCGGATGCCGCTGAGCACCGCAGCCGGGGAGCGGGCCGCGTCAGCCTATGAATCCGAGAGCGACCAGGCTGCCGGCCCCGCTCACCACCATGAAGGCGGGCATCAGTATGGCGTTCTCCACCCAGGCGCCCGCCCGGAACCGCATGAACCGGGGAGTGCCGAGCGGGTACCAACGCTTGCCCGCTATCGGGATCGGCCACAGGATCGGGCAGCCTGAGATGGTCAGGGCGTCCCCGATGTTGTGCACCATCGCACCCAGCACGATCGGCGCACCCATCCACAGGTACTCCTGGCCGTCCCCGGTGAACAGCCAGTCCGCGCCGTTGCCCGGCTGCTCCAGCACGCCGGCCAGGATCCAGGCGCAGGCGGCGCCCAGCAGCCACACCAGCACATCGCTGGAGACCCGGGCCATCCGCCACAGCAGTCCCTCGACAGCCAGCACCACATGGATGAAGAGGATGACCAGCACCGCCCAGCGGTCCCAGATGGCGGCGGCCGCTGAGAAGCCGGAGCCTATGAACAGCGCCCAGGGCCAGGTGTGCGTGAGTGTGCGGTGGCCTCCGGAGCGGTGCCGCTCGCCTCGGGAGCGGGTGCTGTTGTAGACCACGGTGGACAGCTTGTCGACCACTCCGCACAGCGCGTGGGAGAGCGGTCCGAAGGCCCGTGAGATGGTGGCGGACTTCTGGTCGAGGTCGGGCGCCAGCGCGGCCCCCGCGCACAGCAGCGCGCCGACCACCACCACCGGCCAGGGCATCGGATGGTCCAGCGCAGCCGCCACGGCCCCTACGCCGAGCCAGGCAGCTGCTCCCGACAGCGAGTGCGCCGGTCCCATCATGCGTATCCCCGCCCTGTCCTTCGTGTCGCATACGTCGCGGTCCCGCCGCCGGGGCCGCGCCCCGCGCCCCCGCGCTGCTCCCGTCCGGGTCTGACGCCCGTTCGGCGACACAGCGTAGCGTCTGGTGATCACCGGGAGCCGACCGGTTCCGTGATCGGACCGGGCAGCAGGCAGTATGGGGGGCGTGACAGCCACCCTTATCGACCAGATGCCGAGCGACGCCGATCCCGATGCCCTCTTCGAGTCCTTCTCCGGGTGGGCGGAAGAGCGGGGCATCTCGCTCTACCCCGCCCAGGAAGAGGCGCTGATCGAGGTGGTGTCGGGGGCGAACGTGATCCTCTCGACCCCGACGGGTTCCGGCAAGAGTCTGGTCGCGGCAGGAGCTCACTTCACCGCACTCGCCCAGGACAAGGTCACTTTCTACACGGCCCCGATCAAGGCGCTGGTCTCGGAGAAGTTCTTCGACCTGTGCAAGCTGTTCGGCACCGAGAACGTCGGCATGCTCACCGGCGACGCCTCGGTCAACGCGGACGCACCCGTCATCTGCTGCACCGCCGAGGTGCTCGCCTCGATCGCGCTGCGTGACGGGGCGGAGGCGGACATCGGCCAGGTGGTGATGGACGAGTTCCACTTCTACGCCGAGCCGGACCGGGGCTGGGCATGGCAGATCCCGCTGCTGGAGCTGCCTCAGGCGCAGTTCATCCTGATGTCGGCGACATTGGGCGATGTGTCGCGCTTCGAGGAGGATCTGACCCGCCGCACCGGCCGTCCCACCGCCGTGGTGCGCTCGGCGACACGCCCGGTACCGCTGTCGTACGAATACCGCACGACGACACTCACCGAGACCCTGACCGAACTGCTGGAGACCCACCAGGCACCGGTCTACATCGTGCACTTCACCCAGGCGCAGGCGGTGGAGCGGGCACAGGCGCTGATGAGCATCAATATGTCGACCCGCGCGGAGAAGGAGGAGATCGCCAAGGTCATCGGCAATTTCCGCTTCACCACCAAGTTCGGCCGCAATCTCTCGCGCTATGTGCGGCACGGCATCGGCGTCCACCACGCGGGGATGCTGCCGAAGTACCGGCGGCTGGTGGAGCGGCTGGCGCAGGCGGGGCTGTTGAAGGTCATCTGCGGTACCGACACTCTCGGTGTCGGGGTCAATGTGCCCATCCGGACCGTGCTGTTCACCGCGCTCACCAAGTACGACGGCAACCGGGTGCGCACCCTGCGCGCCCGCGAGTTCCACCAGATCGCCGGCCGGGCCGGCCGGGCGGGCTTCGACACCTCGGGTTTTGTCGTCGCCCAGGCGCCCGAGCACGTGATCGAGAACGAGAAGGCGCTGGCGAAGGCCGGCGACGATCCGAAGAAGCGCCGCAAGGTGGTCCGCAAGAAGGCCCCGGAGGGCTTCGTCAGCTGGGGGCAGCAGACCTTCGAGAAGCTGATCGCCTCCGACCCTGAGCCGTTGAACTCGCGCTTCCGGGTGACCCACGCCATGCTGCTGTCCGTGATCGCCCGCCCCGGTGACGCTTTCACCCAGATGCGGCGGCTGCTGGAGGACAACCACGAGGACCGCCGCTCCCAACTGCGGCACATCCGGCGGGCCATCGCCATCTACCGCTCGCTGCTGGACGGGGGAATCGTCGAGCGGCTGGACGAACCGGACGCCGAGGGGCGCACCATCCGGCTGACCGTCGACCTCCAGCAGGACTTCGCTCTCAACCAGCCGCTCTCCACCTTCGCCCTCGCCGCCTTCGAACTGCTCGACCCCGAGTCCCCCTCCTACGCGCTGGACATGGTGTCGGTCGTCGAGTCGACACTGGACGACCCGCGCCAGATCCTCGCCGCGCAGACCAACAAGGCCAAGGGAGAGGCCGTCGCCCAGATGAAGGCCGACGGGATCGAATACGAGGAGCGGATGGAGCGGCTGATGGACATCAGCTACCCGCAGCCCCTCGAAGAGCTGCTGTTCCACGCCTACGGCCTCTACCGCAAGTCCCACCCGTGGGTGGGAGACCACCCCCTCTCCCCCAAGTCGGTCGTCCGTGACATGTACGAACGGGCGATGACCTTCAGCGAGTTCGTCTCCTTCTACGAGCTCGCCCGCACCGAGGGGATCGTGCTGCGCTACCTGGCGAGCGCCTACAAGGCTCTCGAGCACACCGTCCCCGACGACCTCAAGTCGGAGGACTTCCAGGACATCATCGAGTGGCTCGGGGAGATGGTCCGGCAGGTCGACTCCAGTCTGCTGGACGAGTGGGAGCAGTTGGCCAATCCGGAAGACGAGACGGCGGAGGAGGCCCAGGAGCGCGCCGACCAGGTCAAGCCGGTCACCGCGAACCCGCGTGCCTTCCGGGTCCTGGTGCGCAACGCGATGTTCCGCAGGGTCGAGCTGGCCGCCCTGGACAAGTTCGCCGAGCTCGGCGAGCTGGACGGGGAGTCCGGCTGGGACGAGGACGCCTGGGCCGAGGCCATGGACACCTACTGGGACGAGTACGACGAGCTGGGCACCGGCCCGGACGCCCGTGGTCCCCGGCTGTTGCGGATCGAGGAGGTGCCGGAGGACCGGCTCTGGCGCGTCCGGCAGACTTTCGCCGACCCGCGTGGCGATCATGACTGGGGTATCTCGGCCGAGGTCGATCTCGTGGCTTCGGACGAGGAGGGCCGTGCGGTGGTCAGGGTGACCGACGTGGGTCCGATGTGAGCGCGGCGCCCAGCGTGACGGCCGCCCTGGACGTGAGGAAGGAACGGACGAGATGACCGGGCCCAGCCCTGCCGAACGCCTTGTCGACCTGCTGAACCTCGAAGAGATCGACCTCAACATCTTCCGGGGCCGGAGCCCCCACGAGTCGCTCCAGCGGGTCTTCGGCGGACAGGTGGCCGGGCAGGCGCTGGTGGCGGCGGGCCGCACCGTGGACGAGGAGCGTCCTGTGCACTCGCTGCACGCGTACTTCCTGCGTCCCGGGATCCCCGGTGTGCCGATCGTGTACCAGGTGGAGCGGGTCCGGGACGGGCGGTCCTTCACCACGCGCCGCGTGGTCGCCGTCCAGCAGGGCCGCACGATCTTCAATCTGACCGCCTCCTTTCATGTACGAGAGCCCGGTTTCGAGCACCAGTTGCCGATGCCCCGGGTGCCGGAGCCGGAGAGCCTTCCGCAGCTCGCGGACGAGATCCGCGAGCGCCTCGGCTCGCTGCCCGTACCGCTGGAGCGGATGGCCCGCAGGCAGGCCTTCGACCTGCGCTATGTGGAACGGCTGCGGTGGAGCCCTTCCGAGTTGGAAGGGGTCGAGCCGCGCAGCGCGGTGTGGATGCGTGCGATCGGGTCGCTCGGGGACGACCCGCTGGTGCACACCTGCGCGCTGACCTACGCCAGCGATATGACCCTGCTCGACGCTGTGCGCCTCCCCGTCGAGCCGCTGTGGGGGCCGCGGAACTTCGACACCGCCTCACTGGACCACGCCATGTGGTTCCACCGGCCCTTCCGCGCCGACGAGTGGTTCCTCTACCAGCAGGAGTCACCCATCGCCACGGGTGCGCGGGGGCTCGCCCGGGGCCAGATCTTCGACCGCGAAGGCAGACTGACCGTCTCCGTGATGCAGGAAGGGCTGTTCCGTACGCACGGCCCGGAGCGGAAGGCGTCCCCCGCTCAGGAGAACCGGGAGCAGTCCTCCTCCTGAACGCCTCGCCCCGTCATCGGGCCCGCCCCGTCCCCGTCCCTCGGGCTCCCCGGCCCGGAACGGCTCGCGGCGCCTGCCCCGGTTCATCCGGCGGGGCGGGGAGTGGTCTTCGGCCGCCGACGGCGCAACAGGGACCAGCGTCGGCGGGGAACCGGGACGGTGGGTGGCCCCGCGACCCGCCGTGCCGTACCGGGGTCAGCCCGCGTGCCCGTCTCCGGCGCAGGCCACGCGCCACCCTCTCCCGGGCCGGATGCCACTCCGGGAACGGCAGGGCCTCGACCGGCCAGTGTCGCCGCGACCGCGTCCGCGGTCCTCGCTGTCTCGAGCTCGGCGTCCAGCAGGAACCGGTACCAGCGGATCTCCTCCTCGCCCTCGGCCCGGCAGAGTTCCTCCAGGATTGCCCGGGTGGCTTGCGAGACGCTGCGTACTTCGTGCAGACACGGGCGCAGCGCCATGAGCCGAGAGCGTTCAGCCGGGTCGGGAACGGCTCGAGCGAGAGTCTCGTCGTCCAGCACGCTCGCCGCTGCCGCAGCGCTCTCCCAGTGGCTGTCGGTGTGCCGGGCCAGCTGCTTGACCCGCCTCTCCCGCCAGCGGCGGGCTCGCTCGTCGGTACCGGCCTCCAGCCGCGTCCGCATGCCCGCGGGCAGGCGTCCGGTGAGCAGTGCGGAGCTGTTGTCCGCGAAGTCTCGCAGCTCGTCGGCGAGATAGAGCCAGACCACCGTGCGGTACCGGTTCACATAGAAGCCGACCGGGTGGAAGCAGCCCGCCCTCGCGAGCCGGGCGAAGCGGGAGGGGCTGATGTCCAGCAGTTCCGACGCCTCGCTCGCTCCCATGACGCGCAGCCGCTCGCGCAGGCCGCGCGGGAAGTCCGGAGCCGCCTTGATCCGCTCCAGCTCCTGGCGCGGCACCCTTCGGGGTCCGCCCGGCGCCCCCGGCACGGTGCGTACCTGCTCGATCCGCACCGCCAGATCGAACTCCCTCAGTCGCAGCCCGAGCTCTTTGGCCGCGGTGCGAGGTGCTACATCGGCCGCGCTGCGGAATTGCCCCGGCGCGCGGCGGTCCACGGGCTTTGGTCCCATCTCGTCATCCCCCGTCGATCCTCGACTACCTTGCGTGAGAACGACGATAGTCCGCTGCCGAGAATCCCGCCGAGCCTGTGGATAACTTGCGAAACCGCAGGTCAGTTGCCGTTTCGCGCGGCCAGCCCCAGGTGCTCGCCGACCCGGTTGACCAACAGGGTCATCTCGTAGGCGACTTGGCCGATGTCCGCTTCGGACTCCGCGAGGACACACAGACAGCTGCCGTCCCCCGCGGCCATCACGAAGAGCACCCCCTCGTCGAACTCGATCATCGTCTGGCGCACCCGTCCTGCCTTGAAATGCTGGCCGGACCCCTTGGCCAGGCTGTGCAGCCCGGAGGAGACCGCAGCCAAGTGCTCGGCGTCCTCCCGCTCGAGATCGTGGCTGCTCCCGGTGACCAACCCGTCGTTGGACAGGACCAGCGCGTGCCGGACCGACGAGATCCGCTTCGTGAGGTCGTCCAGCAACCAGTCGAGTCCCGTGTTCAGTGCCACCCCGCGCCCCCTTTTCCTCGGCATCTGCCGTGCCACCCTTACCCACAAGAGCACGGTGAGCAACCATGGGGACCTGATCTGTTGCGCACAGTTACTCCCCTGTCGCACCTGTCACAATCGCATCGCGAACGGCGGCTCGTCGAGCGGCGGGGCGCCAGGCCTGGGACAGCGTGCCGCCTCGACGACAAGGGGCCTCAACCCGGCGGGCGGGGCTCACGCACGATCAGGGCGTCACGGCCTCAGGGCGTCGGCGTGTCGGCGTGTCGGCCAGGATGGCCAGACCGGCGCGGCGGTCGCCGGTCCAGTCGAAGATCCCGCTCGTACGGGGCATCCGCCCCCACAGCAGGAGCAAGAGCTGCTCCGCCGGTGCGGCAAGCGTTGCCACAGGAGTTCCGGGACCATACGTCCAGGAGGTTCCGGTGTCCGTGGCCTCGAGGCGCAGCGCACTCCGCGGCGGGTGCACTCGGCCGCGCGCGACCTGCCTCGGCGCCAAGGTGTCGAAGACTTCTGCCACTCCCTCGCCCGCGAGTTCGGGGTCGAGCGGTCGTGTCGTTCCCAGCGCGTGCTCGGCATCCCATCGGTGCACGAGGGCCTCCAGGGTGCGCCGCCGCTGCCAGAAACCCACCGTGTGGGGTGGGTGGAACGTCCAGGCTTCGGTGGCCGGGTCGGTATCCAGGACCTTGAGCAACGTCTCCGACGCCTCATCGAACCACCGCGTCAGTTCTGCCGGGTCACGGGGAGCCGGCGGCGGTTTGTGGTCGCCACGCCGCTCGGTCACGGCGGCTGCCGCCCACAGATTCGAACTCCCCAGGTGCTCCGCCAAGTCGTACAGCGTCCACTCGCCGCAGTGCTCCACCGAGACGGACAAATCGCCGTCGAGACATGCGCGGAAGCCCTCGAGTTCGCCGCGCAGGTGGAGAAGCAGAGATGCCGAGTGCATGGCAGCGAATCCTAGTGCCGCAACAGCGCTTGCCCCCCGCAAGGTTCATCAAACGTCCCAGCTGTCATTCCAGTTAGGAAACAGCCTTTGAGCGACACGTCGAGAAGGCACGAGGATGAGGACCATGACACACGACTTGGCAGCGGACCGGGCCGCGGTCCGCTCTTTCTTCGGTGAGCGTGCCGCCCGCTGGGACACCCGGTTCCCCGACGACGGTCCCGCGTTCGCCGCGGCCGTGGACGACATCGGCCTGCGGCCCGGCGACGCGGTGCTCGACGCGGGGTGCGGCACCGGACGTGCGCTGCCCGCGCTGCGCGCAGCCGTGGGCCCGGGCGGCACGGTCCTGGGCGCTGATCTCACCCCGGCGATGCTGGAGGAGGCGACCCGGGCCGGCCGGCGGGACGCCGCAGATGCCCTACTGCTCGCGGACGTCTCACAACTGCCGCTGCGGGACGGCAGTCTGGACGCCGTGTTCGGAGCCGGCCTCATCTCGCACCTTCCCGGTCCGGAGAGCGGGCTGCGGGAACTGGCACGCGTGGTCCGCCCGGGGGGCTCGCTCGCGCTCTTCCACCCGGTCGGCCGGGCGGCGCTGGCAGCCCGGCAGGGCAAGCAGATCACCTCGGACGACATCAGGGCGGAACCGCGGTTGCGCGCGCTGCTGGCGGCCACCGGCTGGCGCTTGCTGTCCTACGTGGACGAGGACGAGCGCTATCTTGCGCTCGCGGAGCGGGCGCCACGGTGAGACACCTGGCATCAGGGCCGTCCCTGCTCCTCGTTCAGGGGATGCGGCACAGGACAGGCTGAGGCTCCCGCCGGGCGTGTGGCCGGGAACGTTCCCAGGTCCGCGATCCGGTAGCCGTTCGGGTAGCCGGGGTAGCCCTTGATCTCCGGGTTCTGCCGCGCGTGGTGCGGCCGGCGGCGTGGTGGCAGCAGCCGCACGCCCCGCGCGCGGAGCCGTAGCCCACCTCGTGTGAGCCGACGCGCGAGGGGTGCGGGCTGGGCGTAACGGAAGGCTTTCAGCAGCGAATCGTCCAGCAGCGCCAGGCTGGCTCCGCGTACCAGTGGGGCGAGTGGGCGCGGATACCAGGAGGCCATCAGGTCCAGAGTGGCATCGGAGACTTTCCGCGCCCCCTCGTCCCACCCGAAGTGGGCCTCCTCGTAGGAGTCGAGGCAGTCCTCGAACTCCTCGTAGGTGCGAGGAATCTCCTTGATGCCCATGTGCTGCCCGAGAGTGCGGTAATAGTGGCTCACGGCGTGCAGCTCGTGGCGGGTGAGACGGCGCCAGCCGAAGGCGTCGAGCCAGCGCTTGGGCATGACGACGAATGTGCACAAGACGTAGCGCATGTCGTCGTTGGTGATGTCGTAGGCGCGGTGCATCTGGTTGATCCGCCGGATGGCCGTGCGTCCCTCCCGGCTGTCGAAGCCGTGCTCGACTACGGCGTCCAGGAGGAGCGCGGTGTCGTCGTAGCGCTTCTGTGAGCGGTTCGTCAGCTCTGCGGTACGGGCGAGCAGGCTGCCGATGCTGGGCACCGCGTAGGTGCGGTACAGCGCGAGTTCCAGAGCACGGGTGAAGTCCCAGGGGAACTCATAGGCCGCGATCAGACGGTAGATCTCGTGCGAGTTCCGTTCCGGGTCGAGCTGGAGGATGTGCTTGAGCCGGTCGTAGCGCCGCACGGGTGCCCCTCTCTCGGCGGGTCCTGGAGTCCGTTCGTCTGTCACGTGGACATTTCGCCGTCTGTCACGGAGACATTTCGGCTGCCTGTCGCGGACCCGTTCCATCTGTCGCGGATGCGTTCCGGGGGCTATCGTCACCGAGATCCGCCAGGAAGGGGAGGTCGCCGGTGGCCGCGGAAGAGGAAGATTCGCTGTATGTGCTGACTGCCGTGCTGCTGACGCCCGCGCAGTTCCCGAGTGTGCTAGGGGACGACTATCCCGCGGCCTGCGCTGTGCTGCGGCTGGAGCCCTATGCCGAGGGGTACGGGCTCGTGCTGGGGCAGGACGGTACCGGCGCGCGCTGGACCGTGGTGACCGAGGACGTGACGCAGGTGGCCTGCGCCATCGCCGCGTGGGACTGCGGAATGGAGGCCGACCTCTCCCCCGACGAACGGGACGTGGTGGCCGCGCTGCCGGGATGGCCGCTCGAGCTGGCCGTCTCCGCACCCGGACTGCCCGAGCCGCACGATCCCGTGCTGGAGGGAGAACTTGCCGGGAGCGGCCCGATGCTCTCACCCCCGGACACCTCCGGCTGGGGCCCCGCCCAGCGGCGACTCGGTGCCGACGAGATCGCCCTCCAGTGGGCACAGTGGCGGGCACAGATCGAGGAGAACGTGGAGTTCGTGGAGTCGGGGGAGGAGCCCGACGCCCAGGTACGACGCGTGCTCGAGGAGGTGCGGAGCTACCTCGACTCGCCTCCCCCACCCGGGCGGATACGGTCCGCCTTCGCCTCGGGTGACGCCCGCACGCTGCGCGCGGACGGCCCCGGATGGAGCGTTGTCGCGCGCACCGACGACATCGCGTTCGTGCTGCTGGACGAGGCGCCCGGCGAGGTACGCCCGGTGGGCCGGGGGCGCGAACTGCCCGAGTTGCTCACGGCTCTCGACGGCATCGCGGTGCGGCCGGCCGCGTAACGCCGTCTCACGGCCGCCGGTCCACCGGCCTCGGCCCGGAGGCCCACAGTCACGCCGTCACGCCTACAGCGCACTGCACCCGCAGCCACACCGCGCCCGCGCAGCCAGCACGCGCCGGGCAGGAGACCTCCTCAAGACCTCCTCAGCGGAGAAAGAGCGCCGGGCAGGGCCTAGCGGCCGAGTTCCTTTCGGCTGACTCTGCGCAGCCTGCGCCGCTGCGAGGGGTCCAGCGCCAGGTAGGCGACCGCCGGCACTCCCACCATCACCAGCAGGGCGATCCAGAAGGACGTCAGCCACCACAGCAGGAGCCCGACCGCCACCCCGCCGACAGCGATCTTTGCTCGATTGGTCATCGCGGTACCTCCTCCGCACCTGCGGGGCACCCATCTGCTGTCCAGTCCGGTAGCTCCGCCTCTCACTCCATTGAACGCCATTCGGGCGCGGCGGGTTCCCCGCACGCTGCTCAGCTACGGGATGGCAGCCTGGGGTGCGCTCCATTCCGGCTCGGCATGAGGTACCCTCGACCGCTCGCTCCGACTAGTCAAATTTGAGGAATGCATCAGCACTGTGGCCGAGACCCTGGCAAGCACTTCCTGGATGTCCCAGCTCACCCACCATGTGGCCGTGTTCCTGCCCGCGGACCCGCCACGCCGCTCCAAGATCGCCTTCTGGCTCCGCGACGGAGCTCCCCCACAGCCCGAAGGAGTGCTCACCGCACAGAACGGGACAGCGCCGGACAGCCCGCAAGGCCGTCCGGAAACCGTCGAGCTGACTGTCGTCCTGCCCACCGACGACGGCGTGGAGACACGTACCGTACCCGCCGTCACGCTGCCCGTAGCGACAGCTCTTCCGGTCCTCACCAGGGCGTACGCCACACGAGAGGAGGACGGCACGGAGCCCACAGCGGCCTTCTGGGGCGCCGGGGTACTGTTCGCCCTGCGACTGGCCGCACAGGGACGGCTGCTGCCGGGACTGAGCCCCGCCGGCTATGACGCCTGGCGGCTGGGCCCGCTCACGGACGACGACAGCACCGCAGTGGCGGAACTGGCCGCAGCGATGCCGCCGGAGGCCCACGCCGTGCCGCTGCCCGGTCCCGGCCCGCTCCGTTTGCCGGAACCCCGTTCCTTGGTACACGCCTTTCTGGACGCGGTCGCCGACGGCCTCCCGCGCACCCCGGCCGCACCGCTGGCGGCGGGAGCGAGCCTTTTCGTCGGTGACGAACCGCTCGCGGTTCCGCAGCTACGGGAGTGGGCCGCCGAGGTGGCGGCCGGCATCGATGCCGGGGTCCGGCTGTCGCTCCGGATCGAGATCGACGGTCTTCCGCCTTCCGGCACCGGCCTTCACCCCTCCGGCGGCGCTCTCCCATCGTCCGGAGAGGACGCCGAGGAGGCGGGCACTGAGCTGCGCGGCAGCCGCGGCCCCGCGTTCCGAGGGGTGCTGCAGGTGCACGCCGCTGCCGACAGCACGCTGATCGCCGATGCGGCAGAGGTGTGGGCGGGCAACTCGCCATTCGCCGAGCGGTGCGGTCCCCGGGCGCGGACGGAGGCGCTGTTGGCGCTGCGCCGGGCGGCAGCCGCCTGGGATGCTCTCACTCCCCTGCTCTCGGCGGCCGTGCCGGACGCCATCGACCTCGCGGACGAGGAAATCGCCGAGCTGCTGGGCGCGGCGGTCCCGCGCGCCCTGGCGGCGGCCGGTGTCCAGGTGCACTGGCCGCGCGATTTCGCACGCTCTCTCACCTCCCGCGCCGTGATCGGCCCCGGGGAGGAAGCCGAAGGGCACAGCGGAGGCAGTGCCGACCGGTCCGGTTCCCAGCTTCCCTCCCACCTCTCTCCCGAAGCGCTGCTGCGCTTCGACTGGCGCTTCGCCATCGGCGGCCGTGAGGTGACCCGGGCGGAGCTCGACCAACTGGCCGAAGCAGGCCGACCGCTGGTGCGGCTTCGCGACCGGTGGGTGCTCGTCGACCCGGAGGAGATACGCGCCGCCCGACAGCGCGAGGACCGCAAGGTCGGCACTCTCGAAGCGCTGAACGCCGTTCTCACCGGCAGTGCGGAGCAGCAGGGTGAGCAGGTCGAGGTGGAGGCCACCGGATGGCTGGAAGCACTCAGGGAACGGCTGTCCGACCCGGAGCGCCGCGAGGAGCCCCCGCTGCCCCCGCCCGCCGCGCTGCAGGCGACACTGCGCGACTACCAGTTGCGCGGTCTGGACTGGCTGCACCGGATGACCTCGCTGGGACTCGGGGCCTGTCTCGCCGACGACATGGGGCTGGGGAAGACCATCACGGTGATCGCGCTCCATCTGCGACGGCAGCAGAGCGAGGAGACCTCCGGGCCCACCCTGGTGGTGTGTCCCGCCTCGCTGATGGGCAACTGGCAGCGGGAGATCGAGCGGTTCGCGCCAGGCACCCCCGTGCGTCGCTACCACGGCCCCGGCCGCTGTCTTGAGGGCCTGCGTCCGGGAGAGTTCGTACTGACCACGTACGGCACGATGCGGCTCGACGCCGACCGGCTGGCTCCCGGTGAGGACGAGGCGTGGGGGATGGTCGTCGCGGACGAGGCCCAGCATGTGAAGAATCCGTTCGCCGCGACCGCGAAGGCGCTGCGCACACTCGCCACACGAGCCCGGGTGGCGCTGACGGGCACGCCGGTGGAGAACAATCTCTCCGAGCTGTGGGCAGTCCTCGACTGGACGACTCCGGGGCTGCTGGGCCGTCTCGGCACCTTCCGCAGCCGCTACGCCGACGCGGCCGAGGGCGGTGATCCAGTGGCGGCCGAGCGGCTGGCGCGGCTCGTGCGGCCGTTCCTGCTGCGACGGCACAAGACGGATCCCGGCATCGCCCCGGAACTTCCCCCGAAGACCGAGACGGACCGCGCGGTGTCACTGACCACCGAACAGGCGGGCCTGTACGAGGCCGTGGTGCGGGAGAGCTTGGAGGCGCTGCGCGGCACCGACGGGATCGAACGGCGCGGCCTGGTGGTCAAGCTGCTCACATCCCTCAAGCAGATCTGCAACCATCCCGCGCAGTTCCTCAAGGAGGACGACGGGGCGCTGCCGGGCAGGTCCGGAAAACTGGAGCTGCTGGACGAGCTCCTCGACACTCTCCTCGCGGAAGAGGCGAGCGTGCTGGTCTTCACCCAGTATGTGCAAATGGCGCGTCTGCTGGAACGTCATCTGGCCGCCCGGGGAGTGGCCACCCAGTGTCTGCACGGCGGCACGCCAGTGGCACGGCGCGAGGAGATGGTGCGCCGCTTCCAGAAGGGCGTCGCACCGGTGTTCCTGCTCTCCCTCAAGGCCGCCGGAACGGGACTGAACCTCACTCGGGCGAGTCATGTCATCCATTACGACCGCTGGTGGAATCCCGCGGTCGAGGCGCAGGCGACCGATCGCGCCTACCGCATCGGCCAGACACAGCCTGTTCAGGTCCACCGGCTCATCACGGAGGGAACGATCGAGGACCGTATCGCGGAGATGCTGCGGCGCAAACAGGCCCTGGCGGATGCCGTACTCGGCTCCGGGGAGAGCGCGCTGACCGAGCTCACGGACGCCGAGCTGGCCGAGCTCGTCGAGCTGCGGAAGGTGGAGCGTTGAGCGAGGAGTGGAGGGTGCACGAGACGGTGCACGAGGAGGACGCCGGTATCGAGGCGAGCGGTGAGACGGGACAGGGCGGCGCCGGTGACCGCGAGCGGGTCTTCGCACCGCTGCCGCCCGCCCACGGCCGTGGCTTCGCCCGGACCTGGTGGGGGCAGACGTGGCTGAAGGCACTCGAGGAGACCGCGCTGGACAATCAACAGCTCAGGCTGGGCCGCAGATTCGCCCGGCAGGGGGCTGTGGGTGCCGTTTCCGTGCGTCCTGGGCGCATCACGGCCGTGGTGCTCGGTTCCGACCGGACGCCCTCCCGGGCCGATGTTCTGCTGCGCGAGCTGGACGAGGACGAGTGGGACCGGCTTCTGGAGGTGATCGTGGAGCAGGCGGGCCATATCGCCGCCCTGTTGGACCGCGATATGCCGCCCCGTCTGGTCGAGGACGCCGCGGACGTCGGGCTGGAGCTGCTGCCGGGCATCGGCGATCTCGACCCCGAGTGCAGCTGCGGAGCCTGGGACCACTGCCCGCACACAGCAGCGCTCAGCTACCAGATGGCGCGGCTGCTGGACGAGGATCCCTTCGCGTTGCTGTTGCTGCGCGGCCGCGGAGAGCGCGAGCTGCTGGAGGCGCTCCAGGATCGCAGCACGGCACGGGCGGCCGCTCGTACCACCGGGCAAACCGGGGACACATCCGCAGGGGATGAAGAGTCCGAGGGTGTGGACGCGGCGGAGGCGTTCGCGCTGGGAATGCTGCTGCCCCCGCTCCCCCAGCAGCCCTCGCCCGTGATCGAGACAGGCCGGATCGCGGCCTTGGAGAGTGGCACCGGCGGTGCGCCGGGACTGGATACCGACGCGCTCACCTTCCTGGCATCGGACGCCGCCGCGACGGCTCGCCGCATGCTCGCGGCGGCGGTCGCACCGGGGCACGGCGCGCGCCCGCTGCCGCACCCCTTGACGGTCTGGGAAGACGCCGTGCGGCTCGCGGCGGCACGGCCGGGGCCCGAAGTGACCGCCCGACTGGCCGAGGGGTGCGGCCGTAGCCGGACGGAGCTGGAGGTGGCGGTACGTGCCTGGGAGTTGGGCGGCCCGGACGCGCTGACAGTTCTGACGGAGGACTGGTCACCGGCGCCGGAGGTGCTCCAGCGGGCCTGCGAACAGCTGGAGCGGTCCTTCAGCCAGGAGGAGGTCGGCGCCGACCTGCGGACGTCGGGCGCACGGTGGACGGTCGTCGGGAGGGACGCCCAGCTGCGCTACGGACCGGACGGCCGGTGGTGGCCCTATCGCAGGCAGCGGGACTCGTGGTGGCCGGCAGGCGGTCCGGAGCGGGACCCGGCAGCGGCGCTGGCGGTCGCGCTGGCCGACGACGAGGAGCCGGGCGGCCAAGCGGGGTGAAACGCGCTGTGCCGCCGCCCCAGGGACAGGGCGGCGGCACGGGCGTGGTCCGCGTCGGTCAGGCGAGACTCTCCATTACCGGGAGATATCCGCGGGACTGTCCGGCAGCGGTGGGGTGGTAGGACTCGTCCACCGGGAAGGTGACACTGTGCAGCCACTCGTCGCCGGAGCAGATCTCGTGTCCTGAGAAGGCAGGACGTACGTCACCGAAGCTGAATCCGTGATCCGCCGCGCGCTTGGCGGTGACGTCGTTCAGGTCGTCGGAGGCGGCGTTGATGGCCGCGCGGGACTTCTCGCTGATACCGACGACACAGTCGCCGTCGAGCTTGTAGATGTGGGGGTAGCCCAGCACGACGACCTTCGCGGAGGGCGCCTTCTGGGTGATGGCGTTGTAGACGGTGTCGAGCTTGCCGGGCAGCGTGGTGTTGATGTAGTTGCGGGCTTCCTGGACGCTCGCGAGACAGGCGCTTTCGCCCTGGGTCACGCAGGTCGTCATGGTGTCGGCGAATCCGGCGTCGTTGCCGCCGACGCTGATGCTCACCAGGCCGGTCGAGGAGTTGAGGGGGCCGAGCTGGTTTGCGAGCACGTCGCCGGTGCGCGCGCCGGAACAGGCCGTGAAGTCGAAGGAGGTGGGGGTGTTGGCGGAGCTCCACAGCTTCGGGTACGCGTTCGCGCTCCGCTTGCAGTCGCCTCCCTCGTAGTCGCCGGCGCCCACTCCCGAGGAGTAGGAGTCGCCGAGGGCCACGTAGCCGGTGGCTGCGGTGTCTTCGGCGGATGCGGACGCGGCGCCGGTGAGGGAGGACAGTCCGAGGAAGACGACTACGGCGGTGGCCGTGGACGCCCATCTGCGCAGCTTCATGGGGCCTCTCAGGGATAGGCACGAAAGGAACAGCTGTCACATCGGTCGCGGCGGATTTACCCCGCGACCGATGCGTCCATGCCAATCCCGAAGGTCCAACTACGCGCGGAGACCGTGGCGTTGGGACTCAGCGCAGCGTGCGCCCGGTGTGATTCACACCAGCGGTTTGGACAGCTTCTTGCCCTTGCCGGCCGTCAAACTGCAGGTCACATAGCTGAGGCTCTTCCCCGCGTTCCGCGCCTTGGGATACGAGATGAGAGTCCCGCCAACGGTCCCGGGCGGCTGTTTGGCCGCCTTGCTGCGCAGCGAGGTGCGGCACAGCGAGTCGGCCTTGCGCCGTACGGCGGAGTCGGTGCTGTAGGTGCCGGTGAGCTTCTTGCGGCTGACGACCTCGGCGTCGTGCGACTTGTCGCAGTCACGGGTCAGCACCGCCCCCTCGCGCTCCTCGGAGCGGTCGTAGCAGTCGCCGACGCGGAGCAGGAAAGAGGGCAGCGGCACCTCGCTGGAGTCGTCGTCGGGCTCGTTGGACGGCAGGTCGTCGTCCTCGCCCGGAGTGGGGAAGTCGGTGGCGTCACCATCCTCGGACGGTTCGCCGGACGGGGTGGCGCTCGGCTCCTCCGAGGAGGCAGAGGGCGACGTGGAGGGCTTGCCGTCACCGGAAGCGCTGTTGTCGGAGTCGCCTCTGGTCAGGAAGACGACGGATGCCGTGATGAGCGCGACAGCGATGACGGCCGCCGCGACGATCGCCGCGATCGTCTTCCCCTTGTTGCCACCCCCGGGCGGTGGCGGAGGCGGCCAGCCGCCACCCGGTGCCGGAGCCCCGAAGCCGCCTGAACCAGGAGGCCCGAACCCACCCGGCGGTTGCACAGGGGGCGGCGGGGGGCCGGCGGGGGGCTGGTTCGGCGGCGGTGGCATCGTCATGGATGCCACTGTGTCATGTCGCGCTCACCGTACGCATTCGGGTTACCAACCAGGCATGCTGAAGCGGCAGTTGGTGGGAAGGAAACAACAAGAACCAACAGGAACCGAGGAGACGCATGAGCATTCCCCCGCCGGCCGACCCGCCCTCGTCCACGGCCTCCGCCACTGTGCCGTACTACGAGGACGTCTCCCCGGGCACCGGATGCCTGCCACCCCGCGCCTGGGCACCGGGTTCCGACGCACGCCGTCTCACCTTGACCGGTACGGCGTGGAAGTTCCGCCTCTCCCCGGCAGCCGAACTGCACAGCGACGCGTTCGCCGAGCCGCACTACGACGACACCGGGTGGGCCGAACTGCCCGTACCGTCCCACTGGGTGCTGCACGGACACGGTGCGCCTGCCTACACGAACGTGCGCTATCCCTTCCCTGTCGACCCGCCTCGCGTCCCACAGGAGAACCCGACAGGGGACCACCGTCACTCCTTCGACCTGCCCGACGACTGGCCGCTGCCTCCAGGGAATGACAAGACGCAAGCCGACGGTCCCGGTGGAACGGATGCCGGTGAGACGCTGCTGCGCTTCGAGGGAGTCGAGTCGTGCGCCCGGGTATGGCTGAACGGGCACGAGCTCGGCACCTTCCAGGGCTCCCGGCTGCCGCACGAGTTCGCGGTCGGCGCGCTGCTGCGGCCACGCGGCAACGTGCTGGCGGTACGGGTGCACCAGTGGTCCGCCGGAAGCTACCTGGAGGACCAGGACATGTGGTGGCTGCCGGGTATCTTCCGCGAGGTCACCCTGCTGCACCGCCCCGCCGACGCGGCACACGACCACACCGTGCACGCTGACTACGACCACACCACAGGCCGAGGCACGTTGCGCGTCGAGAGCGACCGGCCGGGGCGGGTCACCGTTCCGGAGCTCGGCTGGGAGTTGCGCACAGGTGAGACGGCAACCGGAGAGGTGGAGCCGTGGACCGCGGAGTCACCGCGCCTCTACGACGCCGAACTGACCGTCGGCGGCGAGCGGATCGCCCTGCGGGTCGGCTTTCGCACTGTGGCGATCGAGGACGGGCTGTTCAAGGTCAACGGACGCAGGGTGCTGCTGCGCGGGGTCAACCGGCACGAGTTCCACCCCGAGACCGGACGTGCGGTGGACCGCGAGACCATGCGGCGGGATCTGGTGCTGATGAAGCAGCACAACATCAACGCCGTACGCACCAGCCACTATCCGCCGCACCCTGCTTTCCTCGACCTGTGCGACGAGCTGGGTCTGTGGGTGGTGGACGAGTGCGACCTGGAGACGCACGGTTTCGTCGAACTGGGCGACTCGCGCAACCCTGTGGCGGACGACCGGTGGACGTCTGCTCTGCTCGACCGAGCGGCCCGCATGGTGGAGCGGGACAAGAATCACCCTTGCGTCGTCGTCTGGTCGCTCGGCAACGAGTGCGGAACGGGAGCTGGTCTGTCGGAGATGGCCCGCTGGATCCGGCAGCGGGACCCCTCCCGGCCGCTCCACTACGAGGGCGACCACAGCTGTCCTGACAGCGACTTCTACTCCCGGATGTATCTGCCGCACGCCGATGTGGAGCGTGTGGGTCAGATCAAGGAGCCGGCACTGGACGATACGGAGCTGGACGCACGTCGCCGCTCCCTCCCGTTCATCCTGTGCGAGTACGCGCACGCCATGGGCAACGGCCCGGGCGGACTGAGCGACTACCAGCGGCTTTTCGAGACCTACGAGCGCTGTCAGGGCGGCTTCGTGTGGGAGTGGATCGACCACGGGCTCGCACGCCGCACCGAGGACGGCCGGACCTGGTTCGCCTACGGGGGCGACTTCGGTGAGGAGGTGCACGACGGCAACTTCGTGTGCGACGGATTGCTGTTTCCCGACCGCACGCCCTCCCCCGGGCTGGTGGAGTACAAGAAGGTGATCGAGCCGGTCCGGATCGGTCCGGGCGCGGCACCCGGCAGCGTGCTGGTCTGCAACGGGCACGACTTCCTCGATCTGTCCCACCTGGCTCTCGAGTGGTCGTACGAGATCGAGGGCGAGAAGGTCAGCGGCGGCATGCTGCCGCTGCCGGAGGGGACGGTTCCGCCCGGGGGCTCGGTGGAGCTGCCGCTCCCCTCGGCGCCGGAGACGGTGCGGTCGGGCGAGGCGTGGTGGACCGTACGCGCGGTCCTCGCCCAACGGACCGCCTGGGGCGAGCCCGGGCACCCGGTCGCCTGGGGACAGCTGCGGGCCGCCGAGCCGGAGTACCCCCCGACTGCCACCCTCCCGTCGGTCCCCGCCGCACCACACCGCGAAGACGCCCAGGACGGTCACGAGAGGCGCGAGGGCGACGGTGGGCACATTCGGCTCGGGCCGGCGGTTTTCGCCGCCGACAGCGGCGCCCTGCTGCGCCTGGGCGGCATCCCGCTCCAGGCACCGCGGCTGGACGTCTGGCGGGCGACCACCGACAACGACGACGGCGCGCCCTTCCAGCCGGACGTGCGGCACGGCCCGCTGTGGCGGCGTCACGGACTGCACCGGATGCGGCACCGCACGGACGGTGTGGAAGTCACGCAGGAGGCGTTCGTCGTCCGCACCCGGGTGGCCGCTGCCGCCTCCCCGCTGGGGCTGCGCACCACCTACCGGTGGACGGGGGCGGCGGACCGGCTGCGGCTGGCCGTGACGGTCGAGCCGGAGGGCGACTGGGACTTTCCGCTGCCCCGGATCGGCGTACGGCTGGGGCTGCCGTCCGCCTACGGTCGCGTGAGGTGGTTCGGCGGCGGCCCTGGAGAGGGCTACCCGGACACCGCTGCGGCGGCGCGCACAGGTCTGTGGCGCAGCACGGTGGACGCCCTGCAGACGCCCTATGTGCGGCCGCAGGAGAACGGTGCGCGACCGGATGTCCGCTGGGCCGAACTGACACGGGGTACGCGGGGGCCGGGGCTGCGGATCGAGGCGGACGGGGCGATGTGCTGGTTCACGGCGCGGCGCTGGACGAGCGAGCACCTGGACGCCGCCGAGCACACCACCGATCTGGTTCCCGGGGAGACGGTCTGGGTCAACCTCGATCACGCGATGCACGGCATCGGCTCGCAGTCCTGCGGGCCCGGCGTGCTGCCGCAGTACCAGCTCTCCGCGCGGCCGGTGGAGTTCGGGTTCACCTTTCGGGAGACCTGATCCGGTGACCAGGGCCGCCTCGATGAGGTGACAACGCACCCGCGGCCGGAACAGGCGGGCCGGTGGCATCCCACCGGCCCGCTCACGGTCACTTGACCCCGACGCCGCCGTATCCCATGTGCTGCCGGAGAGACGCGCCGCTGGGCACCGGCCCGTCCGGCCGCCACAGCGGCAGCTGGACCAGGCCGGGCTCCAGCAGGTCGAACCCTTCGAAGAAGGCGGAGATCTCCTCCCCTGTACGCCACTGGGCGCTTGCGGTGGACTCCTCGTTGTAGACCTTCGCGACCTGGCCGAAGCCGTCGTTCCGGTTGAAGTCCGGGGTGGCGTGGCTGAGGATCAGATGGCTTCCGGCCGGCAGCCGCTCGGTCAGCGTACGCACGATGCCCGAGGCGCCCTCTGCGTCGGTGACGAAGTGCAGCACCGCGAGCAGCATCAGGGCCACCGGCTCGTCGAAGTCGATGAGCTCCTTGGTGACCGGGTGGTCGAGGATTTCCGCGGGCTCGCGGATGTCGGCGAGGACGAAACCGGCGTTGCCGGAGTTGGTCAGCTTCGCTCCCGCGTAGGCCGCAACGATCGGGTCGTTGTCCACATAGGCGACCCGCACCTGAGAATCCACCTGCCGGGCCACCTCGTGGGTGTTGGGCGAGGTGGGGATACCGGTGCCGATGTCGATGATCTGGCGGACGCCGCTGCTGACGACCGTCCGCACGGCGCGGTGCATGAAATCCCGGTTGCTGCGGGCCGTGATGCCCACATCGGGCAGTGCGGTCAGAATTCTCTCCGCAGCGTCCCGGTCCGCCTCGTAGTTGTCCTTCCCCCCGAGGTAGTAGTCGTACATCCGGGCCGGGTGCGGCCTGGTGGTGTCTATCTGCTCAGGGCTGAAACCAGCCTCCGACACGTGCTTCTCCATCTCGTCGGTCTGTACGGGCCGTGCTGCGTGGCCCGCGGTGTGCTCAAGCGACCAGGAAGTCGGCTTCCCCCGCCTTGGCCGCCTGGATGAAACCCGAGATGTCACTCCGGCTGCAGATGAGAGCCGGGCCGTCGGGATCGGTGGACTGGCGCAGCGCGACCCGGCCGTCGGCCAGCTTGAGCGCCTCGACGCAGCTGCCGCCGTTTCCCCCGCTCCAGGGCTTGCGCCAGCCCTCATTGCCCAGATGTGCGGCGGGCATCCCGTTGTAGATACGACCCATGGTTCAGATCTCCTTGCGCAGTGCACTCAGGACCGCCCGGGTCCGCACCAGCGGTACGGCCTGGGCGCTCATCCGGTCCAGTGCCTCGAGGAACACGCTGACGTCGTCGCGCTGGTCGAAGTAGACCGCACCCACAAGGCTCTCGGCGCAGACCATGTCGGGCAGTTCGTCGAGAGGGAACCGGAAAAGGTGGAAGGGGCCGTACATGGCCGGATGCGGCCCCGCGCTGAACGGCATGATCTGCAGCGCCACGTTCGGCCGCTCGGTGACCTGGATGAGGTGGTCGATCTGCTCCCGCATCACCTCGGGAGAGCCGAGCGGACGCCGCAGGACGGTCTCGTCTATGACGGCCCACAGCAGCGGCGGGTTCGTCTCCCTGGTCAAGACCGTCTGGCGCTCCATACGCAGCGCCACTCCCCGCTTGATCTCCGCTTCCGGGGCGTGCGGCATGCCCGCGCGGAGCACCGCCCTGGCGTAGCTCTCGGTCTGCAGCAGACCGGGCACGTAGTGCGGCTCGTAGGCGCGGATGACCTCCGACTCGCTCTCCAGGCTGACGAAGACGCTGAACCACTCCGGCAGCACATCGCGGTACCTGTGCCACCAGCCGGGCTGGTTCGCCTCGCGGGCGAGCGAGACGAAGCCGTCGATCTCGTCCGGATCGGTCACCCCGTAGGTGCGCAGCAGCTTCTCGACGTAGGGGACCTTGAGCCCGACCTCCGCCTTCTCCATCCGGCGGATCGTCGCGTGAGTGACGTCGAGCGCTCTGGCCGCCTGCTCGAAGGTCACTTCCGCGCTCTCACGCAGGTGCTGGAGTCTCTTGCCCAGCACCACACGCAGCACGGTGGGCGCCGCACCGCCCGTCCGTGAGTCCGCCACAGCCGCTCCCCTCCAACTGACTTCGGTAGGAAAGAGTTTGGCATGTGCCAGCTCTCAAGCACACCCTGTCAAACGCACTTCTGCAATTTACAGATTGATCCTTGCCATACGCGAGTGACGAACCGCATAGTGGAGCCGTGGCTGCCCCCCATGACGCCCTGCCCTTAGAACACCGGCCCGCCGGCGCGCCGGCGACCCGTCCCCTGCGCGACGCCTTCCATCTGCCGGCCCGTGACACATCTGTGGCCCTCGCACGCGCGCGGGTCCTGGAGAGACTGCGCGAGTGGTACGTCGACGACGAGTCGAACGCCGACGCCCAGCTGCTGATGTCGGAGCTCTTCACCAACGCCGTACGCCATACGGACAGCGAGAAGGTCAGCTGCGAGCTGTGGGTCATCGGGGTGCGGCTGCGCCTCGAGGTGGCGGACGAGGGCGGCGGCGCCTCGGTCATGCGCGTGGAGGACGCGGACCGCGGCCGGGTCGCCGATGACGAGCGCGAGAACGGCAGAGGTCTGCTCCTGGTGAGCGTGCTCGCCGACGACTGGGGCATACGCAAGGCCCGCACGAGCGGCTCCGAGGGAACGACGGGGCACGCCGTGTGGGCCGAGCTGGAGTGCCACAGAACGCACGGCTGACACAAGACCGTCGCCGCCTCGGAGAACAGCTGCCCTCCGCACCGCTGACACGGCCACGCGCCGATGGCAGGATGCACGGCATTTACCGGCCATGATCCGGCTCTATTGCCGACCTGTCCCCCTTGTGGAGGCGCTGTGTCCGCACGATCCGCGCGTAAGCGACAGCACGCGATATCCCTCACGGCAGCACTGACGGCCGCACTGCTGACGGCCGTCACCGCCTGCTCCAGTACCAAGACCTCCGGCAAGAGCGGCGAAGAGGTCCAGCTGGTGACCTCGGGAAAGCTCACCACCTGCACCCACCTCCCCTATGAACCCTTCCAGTTCAAACAGGGCAAGAAGATCGTGGGCTTCGATGTGGACCTGGTCGATCTGGTCGCCAAGGACCTCAAGGTCGAGCAGAAGATCGTGGACACCCCGTTCGAGGGCATCCAGTCCGGCGAGGACCTGAACTCCAGCAAGTGCGACCTGGCAGCGGCGGGCATGACCATCACCCCCGTCCGCGAGAAGAACCTCGACTTCTCCGACCCCTATTTCGACGCGACCCAGGCACTCCTCACCAAGAAGGGCAAAAAGTACGACTCCCTGGACGACCTCAAGGGCAAGAAGCTCGGCGTCCAGCAGTCCACCACGGGCGAGGAGTACGCCAAGAAGCACGCCAAGGGCGTCACCACCCGCCAGTACGAGGATCTGGGGCTGCTGCTGACCGCCGTCAAGACCGGCCAGGTCGACGCGGGCATCAACGACAACGGCGTGCTCTACGACTACGCGAACAAGAACCCGGACACCGAGGTCACCGCCGAGTTCGACACCGGTGAGCACTACGGCATCGGCGTGCGCACAGGTAACGACGCGCTGCGCAAACAGATCAACAAAACTCTCAAGAAGGCCAAGGCGGACAAGCGCTACGACAAGATCTACAAGAAGTGGTTCGGCACGGAGCCGAAGAAGTGACCCGCCGCAACCGCACCCGCGCCATCCGCACAGCCCAGTACGGCGTCCTGTTGATCGTCGTGCTGGTCTTCGCGCTGGCCGCTGACTGGGGCGAGCTGCGTCGCGCGTTCTTCGACGTCGAGGTGGCCAAGAAGCAGTTTCCGGACGTCATCACGACCGCACTGGTCAACACGGTTGTCTATACCGTGCTCGGCTTCGTGTTCGGGCTGGCACTGGGCCTGGTGCTGGCACTGATGCGGCTGTCGCAGGTGCTGCCGTACCGCTGGCTGGCCATCGCGTACATCGAGTTCTTCCGCGGCGTACCGGCGCTGCTGGTGTTCATCGCACTCGGTTACGGCGTACCGGTGGCCTTCCAGGTGTCCATCAACCAGTACGTGACCGTGATGCTGGCCCTGGGCCTGGTGGGCGCCGCCTATATGGCCGAGACCATCCGCGCGGGCATCCAGGCCGTCCCCAAGGGGCAGACGGAGGCAGCACGCTCCCTGGGCATGTCGCCGACCTGGGCGATGATCTCCATCGTCATCCCGCAGGCGTTCCGGATCGTCCTGCCGCCGCTGGCCAACGAGCTCATCCTGCTCACCAAGGATTCCTCGCTCGTCTATCTGCTCGGCTTGTCGCTGGACCAGTACGAGCTGGCCAAATTCGGCAGAGACGCGCTCAACCAGCACCGCAGCCTCACCCCCATTCTGATCGCGGGGCTGTTCTACCTGGCCATCACGCTGCCCCTGGGCCACCTGGTGCGGCGCCTGGAGGCCCGTACGGCGAAGGCGAGGTGACCGGGATGAACGAGGCGACCGGAACGAGCGGGGGCGGCTCGGCGGCCATCGAGATCGAGGGACTGCGCAAGTCCTTCGGCGAGCTGGAGGTGCTGCGCGGCATCGACATCACCGTGCGGCGCGGCGAGGTGGTCTGCGTCATCGGCCCCTCCGGCTCGGGCAAGTCGACGCTGCTGCGCTGTGTGAACCTGCTGGAGGAGCCCACCTCCGGCACGGTACGCGTGGCCGGCACCGAGGTCACCGACCCCGAGGTGGATCTCGACAGGATCCGGCGCCGCATCGGCATGGTCTTCCAGGCGTTCAACCTGTTCCCCCATCTGACCGCCCTGGGCAATCTGACCATCGCGCAGCGCCGGGCGCTGGGACGCGGCAAGGCTGAGGCGGAGGAGGTGGCCAGGCGCAATCTGGGCCGCGTCGGGCTGACGGAGAAGGAGACCAGCTATCCGGCGCAGCTCTCCGGCGGCCAGCAGCAGCGGGTGGCGATCGCTCGTGCGCTGTCCATGGGCCCGGAGCTGATGCTGTTCGACGAGCCGACCTCGGCCCTCGACCCGGAGCTGGTCGGGGACGTGCTGGCGGTGATGCGCGGGCTCGCGGACGAGGGGATGACGATGCTGGTCGTCACCCATGAGATGAGCTTCGCGCGCGAGGTCGCCGACCGGGTGGTCTTCATGGACGACGGGCTCATCGTCGAGGAGGGACCCCCGGAGCAGGTCGTGGGGGACCCCCGGCAGGCACGCACCCGGGCCTTCCTCTCCCGGGTGCTCGACCCGGCGGCGGCGGAGGTGCTGGAGGGCTCCGAGGGGCCGGCCGCTGAGCAGCCGGAGGGCGAGAGCGTCAAGCAGCCGGGGGCACCGCCCCGGCAACGAACGGACACCGTCCGCGACCGGAAGGGGGTGCGGAAGCAGCAGCCCCGGTAGCCGTCGGGCCGCCGCTGCGGGGGAACGGCTCCCTCCGCCACCATGGAGGGAGCAGGCTGTCAGACCCGTGCTCTACATTCACTCTCACCGACGACGAGTGCATCGCCCGTGCCGTTGGGTGAGCGGAGCAGACGAAAGGCAAGAACCATGGCAGACAGCCCCCGCACGGCGGACGCTCCCGTCGACCGGATCCCCGCCGACGCCGAGGAACTGCTGGAACAGGCGAAGCCGTACCGCAACGAGCTGCTGGCTCACTGCTACCGGATGCTGGGCTCGGTGCACGACGCCGAGGATCTGGTGCAGGACACCTATCTGCGCGCCTGGCGGGCCGGCGACCGCTTCGAGGGCAGATCCTCGCTCCGGACGTGGCTCTACCGGATCGCGACCAACGCGTGCCTGACCGCGATCGAGCAGCGCGGCCGCCGCCCGATGCCCTCCGGGCTCGGCGCACCCAGCGACGATCCCGAGCGCCCGGTGACCGAGTCCCCGGAGGTGCCCTGGCTGGAGCCGATCCCGGACGCGATGTTCTCGGGGTCCTCCGGGCCAACGGACCCGGCCTCCGTGGTGGTGAACCGCTCCTCGATGCGGCTGGCCCTGGTGGCGGCCCTGCAGCATCTGCCGACCCGGCAGCGTGTCGTCCTGCTGCTGCGGGACGTGCTCAAGTGGCGGGCGGCCGAGGTCGCCGAGCTGCTCGGCACCACGACGGCGAGCGTGAACAGCGCCCTGCAGCGGGCCCGCGCCCAGCTGGAGGCGGCCGCTCCGGTGGAGGAGGAACTGACCGAGCCCACCGACCCGGCGGCCCGGGAGCTGCTGGACCGGTACGCGGCCGCGTTCGAGCGCTCGGATGTGACGGCGATCGTGGATCTGTTCAAGGAGGACGCCGTCTGGGAGATGCCGCCCTTCCCGCAGTGGTTCCGCGGCCGGGAGAACATCGTGCGGCTCATCGGCGCCCAGTGCCCCATCGGCCGGGACGAGGGCCTCATGGTTCCGACCTGGGCAAACGGCCAGCCTGCCTTCGGCCTCTACAACCTGCGCGAGGACGGCGTCTACCGGCCCTTCCACCTCCAGGTGCTCACCCTGCGGGACGGACAGGTCGCCCACGTGGGGGCGTTCTTCGGGGACGGCCTGTTCGCCACGTTCGGTCTTCCGGCCGAGGTGAGCGCGCAGGAGGCGGCAGCACGGCGCTGAGCGGGCCGGCCCGGCTCGGTGCCGGGCCGCGACATCGGCCGGCTTCGCGGTGACCCGGCCGCGTCAGCCCGCCGTAGGGGGTCAGACGCCCAGCAAGTGGTCCATTGCCAGCTGGTCGAGGTGTTCGAAGGCCATGCCTCGCCGGGCCGCCGCTTCGACGTCGAAGTCCTCGTAGGCCGAGCGGTCGGCGAGCAGAGCTCCGGGGGTCTCCCCCGCTTCGAGCGTCGGGCGGGAGAGCTCGTCCAGCCGGGAGGCCCGCAGCGCCTCCTGGACGGCGGGGTCGGCGCGGAAGGCGGCGGCGCGCTCGCGCAGGATGAGGTAGTTACGCATACAGCCCGCCGCCGAGGCCCACACCCCGGCGGTGTCCTCGGTGCGCGGGGGCTTGAAGTCGAAGTGGCGCGGCCCGTCGTAGCCGCCGCTCTCCAACAGGTCGACCAGCCAGAACGCGGCCCTCAGGTCCCCCGCGCCGAACCGCAGGTCCTGGTCGTACTTGATACCGGACTGGCCGTTGAGGTCGAGGTGGAAGAGCTTGCCCGCCCACATGGCCTGGGCGATGGCGTGCGGATAGTTGAGCCCGGCCATCTGTTCGTGTCCGACCTCGGGGTTGACACCGAAGAGCTCCGGCCGCTCCAGGCGCTCGATGAAGGCGAGCGCGTGCCCGACGGTCGGCAGGAGGATGTCACCGCGCGGTTCGTTGGGCTTCGGCTCCAACGCGAAGCGCAGTTCGTAGCCCTGTTCGGTGACGTAGTCGGCCAGCAGGTCGAAGGCTTCCTTCATCCTGTCGAGCGCCGCCCGGATGTCCTTGGCCGCGCCGGACTCGGCACCCTCCCTGCCGCCCCAGGCGACGTAGGTGTGTGCGCCCAGTTCGACGGCGAGGTCGATGTTGCGCATCGTCTTGCGCAGGGCGAAGCGCCGCACGTCGCGGTCGTTGGCGGTGAACGCGCCGTCCTTGAAGACGGGGTGGGTGAACAGGTTGGTCGTCGCCATGGGCACCGTCATGCCCGTCGCGTCGAGCGCTTGGCGGAACCGTTTGACGTGTCCCTCCCGTTCGCCCTCGGGTGCGCCGAACGGGATGAGGTCGTCGTCGTGGAACGTCACGCCGTACGCACCGAGTTCGGCGAGGCGGTGCACCGACTCGACCGGGTCGAGCGGCGCCCTGGTCGCGTCTCCGAACGGATCCCGGCCCTGCCAGCCCACCGTCCACAGGCCGAAGCTGAACTTGTCCGCCGGTACGGGCTCGTAGCTCATCCTGCCGTTCCTCTCCCGCGCCGTCGCCTGTGCGAAGTCCGTCCGATATCCGTCCGATATCCATCCGCAGTCGTCCGAATCCGTCCGAAGTCGCTCGAAGTCGGCGGGTGGTCCCGTACGGAAGGTCCCGTGCGGACACGCGGACACGCACACACCGCGGCGCGAGGCTATTCGTCATGGCCGTTTACAAATTAGTATGCGCACACCATCGGCAGCGAGGGAAGGGAGCGGCACTCCATGACCGCACCGGAAGGCCCGTTCGTCATCGGGGTCGACAGCTCGACCCAGTCCACCAAGGCCCTCGTGGTGGACGCAGCGACCGGCCAGGTGGTCGCGCGTGGGCAGGCCCCGCACACCGTCTCCCCGGGCGACCGGCGCGAGACGGACCCCGAGGAGTGGTGGCAGGCGCTGCGCACCGCGGTGGGCCAGTGCGGGCGCGCGGCGAGCGAGGCCGCGGCCGTCTCCGTCGCCGGCCAGCAGCACGGTCTTGTGACGCTGGACGAGGCGGGCCGCCCGGTGCGCCCGGCGCTGCTGTGGAACGACGTACGCTCGGCGCCCCAGCGCGACCGGCTGGTCGCTGCCCTCGGTGGCCCAAAGGCGTGGGCCGAGCGCGTCGGAAGCGTGCCGGCACCGGCCTTCACGGTCACCAAGTGGGCATGGCTGCGTGAGAACGAACCCGAAGCGGCACGGTCGACGGCGGCCGTACGGCTGCCGCACGACTTCTTGACCGAGCGGCTGACCGGGCAGCCGAGCACCGATCGCGGCGACGCCTCGGGCACCGGCTGGTGGGCCTCGGCGACCGAGTCGTACGACGAGGAGATCCTTCAGCTCGCCGATCTCGATCCCGCGCTGCTGCCGCCCGTGCTGGGTGCCGGGGAGGCGGCGGGCACGGTCCGCGAGAAGGAGGACGGGTTCCTCACCCCCGGCACACTGGTGGCGACCGGAACCGGCGACAACATGGGCGCCGCCCTCGGCCTGGGGCTGCTGCCGGGACAGCCGGTGCTCAGTCTCGGCACCTCCGGCACCGTCTACGCCGTCTCCAGCCGCCGTCCCGCCGACCCGACCGGAACCGTCGCGGGCTTCGCAGACGCGCACACCGGCTGGCTGCCGCTGGCCTGCACCCTCAACTGCACCCTGGCCGTCGACCGGATGGCCGCACTGCTCTCCCGCGACCGGGAGGACGTGGAGGCGGGCGGGCGGGTCACCGCATTGCCTTTCCTCGACGGTGAACGCACTCCCGACCTTCCCTACGCTTCCGGGCTGCTCACCGGGCTCCAGCACGCCACAACGGGCGGCCAGGTGCTCCAGGCCGCCTACGACGGGGCCGTCTTCGCCCTGCTGCGCGCACTGGATCTCGTACTGGCCGAGAGCGGAGACAGCGGTGAAAGCGGTGCGGCGGAAGACACGCCCCTGTTGCTGATCGGGGGAGGCGCCAAGGGGACGGCCTGGCGTGAAACAGTCCGGCGGCTGTCGGGACGAGCCGTTCAGGTGCCACGTGCCCAGGAATTGGTCGCGCTGGGAGCCGCCGCACAGGCCGCCGGCTTGCTGCTGGGTGAGGACCCGGCCGCTGTCGCACGCCGCTGGCACACCACCGAGGGCGCGTCGTACGAGCCAGTCGAACGTGACGAGGCCACGCTGACCCGGCTCGCCGGCACCCTTCAGGACGCGGGGGCGCTGCTGGGAAGACGGCCATGAACGGTGACCGCTCCCAGCGGCACACCGGCAGCCCTGTCTCCACCTCCCTCCCCCCTCCCCTCCGTCCTGCCGCACAGCAGTGCTCGGAAACACAACAACGGCGGCACTCCCCCGTCGCCTCAGAAGGAGTCCCCGATGGCAGCCTCGGCTCCCAGCTCCCAGCGGGAGATACGCAGACACAATCTGTCGCGCGTGCTCTACGCGGTGGCCGAGCGGGGGCCCTCCTCCCGGGCAGCCGTGGCGGCGCGGCTGGGGCTGACGCGTACCGCCGTCTCGACACTCGTCGACGAACTGCTGCGCGGCGGGCTGCTGACCGAACAGGGGCCGACTCCACCCGACGGCGGCCCCGGCCGTCCCGGTACCGCACTGGCGCTGACCGACAGCGGGCCGTGCGGGCTGGGAGCCGAGATCGGAGTGGACCATCTGGCGGTCTGCGCGGTCGACCTGCGCGGCCGGGTGCGCGTCCGCGAGGACGTCGAGTCCGAGGGCCGCAGCAGTGAGCCGGGCGTGGTGCTCGACCGGCTGCGGGGATTGGTGGACACGGTGGCCGCGCAGGCGCGCGAGCACGGGCTGAGCCCCGCCGCTCTCACGGTGGCGGTGCCCGGCCTGATCTCTCGCGGGACGTCGAGCGTGGTACGGGCGCCGAACCTGGGGTGGCGGGACATCGACATCGCTCCCGCACTCGCCAGGGCGGGAGCGAGTTCGCGACCGGCCTCGGGCTCGTGGGCGGCCTCGAGTTCGCAGGCGGGTACAGGCAGGCAGCCAGGCACAGGCACACGGCCGGGGCCGGGGCAGGGGCAGGGGCCGGAGCAGGAAGCCGGTTCGTCGCCGCTGCCGCTCATCGTCGACAACGAGGCCAACCTCGCCGCCCTCGCCGAACTGTGGCTGGACAGCGGCCGAGTGCCCCGCGATTTCGTACACGTATCGGCGGAGGTGGGGATCGGTGCCGCCATCGTGCTGGACGGCGAACTGCTGCGCGGCACACGGGGCTTCGCGGGCGAGATCGGCCATGTGCCCGTACGCCCTGACGGGCCCCCGTGCGCCTGCGGGGGCAAGGGCTGTCTGGAGCAGTACGCGGGTGAGTGGGCGCTGCTGCGGGCCGCCGGTGTGCCCGTCGAAGGAACCCGGGACGCCACGCTCGCCGCGCTCCGGGAGAGAGCCGCGGCGGGTGACGAACGGGCGCTCCGGGCGCTCCGTGAGGCGGGGACGGCACTGGGGCTGGCGCTGGCCGGGACGGTCAACCTGCTCGACCCCGGCGCCCTGGTGCTCGGCGGTGTCCTGGCCAGGTTCGCCCCATGGCTCCTGCCGTCGCTGGAACGGGAACTGGCGGAGCGCACCGCGGCCCCCGGAGCCCCGCCCGACCTGGTCGTCTCGGGCCTGGGGGCCGACGGGCCGCTGCTGGGTGCCGCCCATGCGGCCGTCCGCGTAGTGCTGGACGACCCGCTGTCGTACCGGACCGAGGCCGCACCCGGCGGATCCCCTCCCGTCCGAGGGAGCGCCCCTGCCCGGGGCGGCGCGGGGAGCTGAGCGCTTCCGCCCCCTCCGAGCGCTACTCGCGGCACCAAGTTCGTACGGCCACTGGTCGGTCCAATGGCACACACTGACAACTCTTGGCAGCCCCCTCGGCGGCTGCCATCATCAACGCGCGTCAACTCGCTCTGTACGTGCCCCCATTATCCCTCTCCGCCTTCCCCCCACCGGGAGACACGATGGACTCAGCACGCCGGCACAACGCATCCACCCCGTTCCGTTCGCACCTCTCCCGCCGCGCACTGCTGCGCGGTGGAGCGGGATTCACTCTTGCCGCAGGACTCGCGGGCGCCTCACTCATGTCGGGCGGAACCTCGGTGGCCCGCTCCAGAGGCCCGCGCGCCGTCGACTACCCCGGGGCCGAGTGGGTCCCTGCCTCGCCGTCCAACTACACGACGGCCAACCGGCCCACGCAGTACCCGATCGAGCTCGTGATCATCCATGTCACCCAGGAGTTCTACGACGACACCCTGGCCATCTTCCAGAACCCGGACAAGGCGGTCTCCGCGCACTATGTGGTGCGCTCCTTCGACGGCCATGTGGCCCAGATGGTGCGGGAGAAGAACGTCGGCTGGCACGCGGGCAATTGGAACTACAACACCCGCAGCGTCGGCATAGAGCACGAGGGCTGGATCGACGAGCCGGACACCTGGTTCACGGATGAGATGTACACCGCGTCGGCCGCGCTGACGGCGGACATCTGCCGTCGCAACAACATCCCCGTGGACCGCCAGCACATCATCGGTCACAACGAGGTGCCCGGCTCCGACCACACCGACCCCGGCGCGTACTGGGACTGGGCGCGCTACATGGAGCTCGTCAAGTCCCAGTAGCACCTACTCCGCAGGCACGCGGCCGATCGGCCGGCCGACTCCGTCGGGACCTCGTTCCCGCTTCGTGGCCAGCCGATCGGTCGGCCGGCCCGGTCCGCCCGGTCCGCCCGGTCGAAGCGTCGCCGCCGCACGAGCAGCGGTAGGCGAACGGCGCGGCGACGCAACCGGGCCTCCCCATAAGCCAGTTCGGTCTCCCTGGCGCCCGTGTCCGCAAGCACTTCAACCCATCGTGTGACTTCCGGTCAGAAGCCTTCAATTCGCCACACCGCCCCCTGGATCCTCAGCATGTGCGACGACGGGACAACAGGGACGACAGGCAGGACAGCAGCCGCAACAGACGGCAGGCGCTGACAGCGGCGGCGCTCGCATGCACCGCACTCGGCGCCGTGGCGGGGACTGCCGCCCTCGTCGCCCCCTCATCCGCAGGTCAGCAGACGGGCGCACGCCAGTCCGTCGTGCTCGCGGCAGCGAGCCTGCCTTCGCGCCCCGCCGAGCCGCACCCCGCTTCCGGCTCAGCCCCTCAGCCGTTGGACGACGCTCAGCCGCTGAACGACGCTCAGCCGCTGAACGCCCCTCAGCGAACCGGCCCCGATGGTGACGCCCATCTGTCGGTGCACGCCGACGGTACGCATGTGGAGGCGACGGCCGGCCGGAAGGGCGGCTGCCCGGGTGCGTCCCTCACGGTGCAGACCGGGCACGGCGCGAGCGTGCACCTGTCGGCGGGGCACCGACCGTGTCCGCCGCCTCCACCGCACCCCACACCGCCTCCCTCTCCGACGCCGCCATCCTCGCCTCCCCCGCCGTCGCCACCGGAACCCAGCTCTCCCGCGCCCACTCCGCCCTCGCCTCCCGCGCCCAGCGCGACGCCCAGCTCCCCAGCTCCGGAGCCGCCCCCGCCTGCGAAGCCGCCCGCGCCGCCGCGGGCCGCTGCGAAGCCCGCCCGGCAGCCGGTCCCCGCTCCTCAGCAGCCGAAGCGGCCCCCGGCCAAGCCCCCACGGGCCTCGCACTCACCCTCGCCGACGCCGTCCCGCAGTGTGCTCGCGGCTCCGAGACAGTCGGCGCCCGAGCGCCGACGGCCCGACGGCAGCATGTCCATGGTCACCCGCACGCTGCTGATCGTCGCTCCGGCCGTGCTCGCGGCCGCCGCACTGCGGCCTCGCTCGAACAGTTCGAGGCAGGCGGCGGCAGGTGACACCTCCGGCACGAGCGGCGGCTGACCCTCGCCGATCTCCGCTCCTCTCCCATCGGTTCGCGCTCTGTGGAGGCCCCCTTGTCCGAATGGCTCATGCTGACGCTCAGCCTGGTCGCTTCCTGCCTGGTGGTCGTCGCCGTGGTCGTCCTCAGACGTCGACGCGCCGCCACGGAGGATCCTTCCGAGACACCCGACGTGATCGAGTACATGACGATGATGATCGGCGTGGTCTACGCGATCGTGCTCGGCCTGGCGATCGCCGGTGTCTGGGAGGCACGCAACGCGGCAGACGAGGCCGTCTCGCAGGAGGCGCAGGCGCTGCACGAGGTGAGCGAGCGAGTGGGGGTCTACCCGGCCGACGAGCGCGAACGGGTGCGGAAGGACATCAACACCTATGTGCGGTACGCCGTGACCACGGAGTGGTCGCACATGGTGGAACACGGCGAACTCACCGACCGGGGCACCCTCCTGCTCGACCGGCTGCGGAAAGACGTGGCCTCCTATGAACCGTCCACCATGCAGCAGGCACAGGCGTACCAGGCCGTGGTCGACCAGGTGGCCGAGGCCGACACCGCACGCACGGCACGCGCGACGGGCGCCGGACCGACCATGCCGGGCGTGGTGTGGATCGGGCTGTACGCGGGTGCCGTGATCGCTGTGGGGATGCTCTTCGCGCTGCAGATCCAGCGCTCGGGCAGGGAGCTGGTCCTGGCCGGCATCTTCAGCGCACTGATCGCGTTCCTGCTCTTCCTCGTCTGGCACTTCGACGATCCGCTGGCACGCGGCCTCGACGACCCGAAGGAAGCGTTCGCGACCCTTTTCCCCCAGGTAACCGCCTCTTCGGGATGAAGTAGAGGGGAAAGAAGCGGAGGGGGCGGAGGAAAGGGGTGAATCCGGAACGACCCGGATGATCCCGTCTGCCCTCCGTCTCCCCCGCCGCGATGGCCTCCGTCTCCGCTGCCGACGTACCCGGGTGAGATGCTGGCGGTCCCAGAGGCGAGAGATCACGAAGGAGTCCGGGTGTCCCTGCTCTTCCCCGCGCTGCACGCCGCGTCCTCGCACACGGCGCTGAGTTTCGGCGACCGGTCCCTCAGCTACCGCCGACTGGCCGCCGTGACGAGCGGCGTTGCCGCACGGCTGCAGACCTCGGCCCCTGTCGCGGTCTGGGCGACGCCCAGCCTGGAGACAGCGGTCGGGGTGGTCGCCGGACTGCTGGCCGGGGTTCCCGTGGTGCCGCTGAACCCGAAGAGCGGCGAGAGCGAGCTGGCGCACATCGTCGGCGACAGCGCCCCGGGCGCCGTACTGGCGGAGCCGGGCGCACAACTGCCCGAAGCGCTCGGCTCGCTGCTCCGTACGGACATCGAGATCTCCGAGGAGCCGGTTGCCGGGGAGGAGACCTGGGGCCTGCCCACCGAGCCGAACCCGGAGGCCGCGGCCCTCATCGTCTACACCTCGGGGACGACCGGACCGCCCAAGGGTGTGGTGCTCTCGCGGCGCGCCATCGCGAGCAGCCTGGACGCGCTGGAGGAGGCGTGGCAGTGGACCGCGGACGACGTGCTGGTGCACGGCCTGCCGCTGTTCCATGTGCACGGGCTGATCCTGGGCGTGCTCGGCCCGCTGCGCCGCGGCGGCGCCCTGCGCCACCTGGTCCGCTTCAGCACCGAGGGAGTGGCGAGAGAGCTCGCCGGTGGCGGCACGATGCTGTTCGGCGTACCGACGATGTACCACCGTCTCGCCGACGCGTGCGCGAGCGATCCGGACCTGGTGCGGGCGCTGGCTGGGGCCCGGCTGCTGGTGTCCGGCTCGGCCGCGCTGCCGCTGCACGACCACGACCGGCTGATGGCTGCGACCGGACAGCGGGTGATCGAGCGCTACGGAATGACCGAGACGCTGATGAACACCAGCGTGCGCCCCGGTGGCAGCTCCCGGCTGGGCACGGTGGGCCTGCCGCTGCGGGATGTGGATGTCCGTCTGGTCGACGACGCGGGCCGGCGCCTGCCCGCCGAGGACACCGAAACGGTGGGCGAGGTCCAGGTGCGGGGCCCGAACCTGTTCACCGAGTACCTCAACCGCCCTGACGCGACCGCCGAGGCCTTCGACGGCGGCTGGTTCCGCACCGGCGACATGGCGACGAGGGATGCGGACGGTTCCGTACGACTCGTCGGCCGCAAGGCCACCGACATCATCAAGAGCGGCGGCTACAAGATCGGGGCCGGAGAGATCGAGAACGTGCTGCTCGGCCACCCGGCCGTCGCCGAGGCCGCCGTCACCGGCGAGCCCGACGACGACCTGGGTGAGCGTGTCGTCGCCTGGATCGTTCCGGCCTCACCACAGCAGCCGCCGCTCGCCGAGGAGCTGACCACGCTGGTGACCGAGCAGCTCGCGCCGCACAAGCGCCCTCGCGAGGTCCACTTCCTGGACGCGCTGCCGCGCAACGACATGGGCAAGGTGGTGAAGCGGGACCTGCCGGGCCGGGAGGGATGAGTCGTCGTCCCGGCCCCGCCGCCCCACTCCTCCCGCCCCTCTGCTCTCTGCTCTCTGGGGTTTTCTGCTTTCTGGGGTCAACGGGTGGTCGAGGGCTCAGGCAGGCGCTGTGTCAGACCTGCGGCCTCGGCCAGCCGACGGTAGGAGCGGAGGCGGTCGCCGGGGTCGTAGGTATTGAGCGTCAGCAGGACCTCGTCGGCGCCTGTGCGGGCCACAAGGGAGGCCAGTTCCTCGACCACCTCGTCCTCCGTCCCCCGGAGCTGCGAGAGCCGGGCCTCGTCGAACGCGGCGCGTTCCTTGGCACTCATCGCGCCGACCGGCACGTTTTCGGGAGCCACGAGCGGGGCGAAGGTGCCACGGGTGCGGGACAGCGCCGTCGACCACGCCTCCGGAAGCTGCAACAGCTCCGCCTCCTCGCGGGTGGCGGCAGCGGCGGCGTTCACGGCGACGACGACGTACGGCGCGGTCGCGGGAGCGGCATCCGGCCGGGAGACGGCACTCGGCGCGGTGGAGGCGCGCGGCCGGAAGCTCGTGCGGTAGGTCTCCACCGCCTCCCGGGTCCGACGCTCGTCGCGGGAGGCACCTATCACCAGCGGCAGCCCGTGCTCGGCCGCAACCGTCGCGCCCGAGCCCACGGCGAGTACGAACGGCGGCACGCGCAGCCCCTCGGCAGGGCGGGCGTGCACCGGACCGGTGCCCTCGAAGTAGTCGAGCAGTTCGGATATCTGTGCGCTGAAGCCGTCCGCGGCGTCCTTGCCCACCCGTAGTGCTTTGCGGATGCCGTCGGTGAAGCCGACGGAGCGTCCAAGGCCCATGTCGATGCGGCCGGGGAAGAGCGACTCGAGCACACCGAACTGCTCGGCGACCACCAGCGGCTGGTGGTTGGGGAGCATCACTCCGCCGGTCCCGACCCGGATCCGCGAGGTGGCCGACGCCACCGCCGCGGCCAGCACCGTCGGCGCGGAGCCGGCGATCCCCGGGACGGCATGGTGCTCGGAGACCCAGAACCGCAGAAAGCCCAACTCTTCCGCCTGCTGGGCGAACCGCACCGTCTCACGCAGCGCCTGACCAGGGTGCTCGCCCTCCCGGACGAGGGAGCGGTCGAGTACGGAGAGAGGGACCGGAAACGGACGCGAGGAAGTCACCTCTGTTACAACGCCCGCGAGCGCCACGGATTCCCGGCCTCCGCCGTCACCACCGTCCGCCGCGGTGGCGTCCGCCCTCACTCGCCGCGGTGCTGTCCGCCGTCCGACCCCGGCTCGTCGAGCAGCCCCGCGTCGTGGACGAGGAGGGCGATCTGCACCCGGTTGTTGAGGTCCAGCTTGGTCAGAATGCGGGAGACGTGTGTCTTGACCGTCGGAACGCTCATATAGAGGGACGAGGCGATTTCGGCGTTGGCCAACCCCTGGCCGACGCCGAGCGCCACCTCGCTCTCCCGTTCGCCGAGTGCGGCGAGGGCCTTCCTGGCGCGTGCGCGGCGGCTGTCGTGCCCCACCGGGGTGACGTGCTGGATGAGCTGTCGGGTCACGGCCGGTGAGAGTACCGGCTCCCCGGCGGCCATCTTGCGGATGGCGGCCAGGATCTCGGCGGGCGGGGTGTCCTTGAGCAGGAACCCGGCGGCTCCGGCTCGCAGCGCCCGCAGTACGTGGGCATCCGCGTGGAAGGTGGTGAGAACGACCACCTCGGGCGGCTCGTCGCGCGCCCGGAGCTGCTCGGTGGCAGTGAGTCCGTCCATGGTCGGCATCCGGATGTCCATCAGGACCACATGCGGTCGGTGCTCCGCCACCAGCGGAAGCACCTGACTGCCGTCCGCCGCCTCATCCACGATCTCGATATCAGGACTGCCCTCCAGCATCAGCCGGAGCCCGGCCCGCACCAGGGCGTCGTCGTCCACCAGGAGTACGCGGATGGTCATGCGCATACCGTAGCCAGCCCGCTGCGTGCGGCTTTCTCCCACCCACCCGTCGCGGCACGGGACCGAGAGCGAGGGAAGCCCGGAAGCCCGAGCGCCCGGAAGCCCGGTGCCCGGCGCCCGCACCGGAAGCGCGCGCCCATCGCGAGCGCGGAAGCGTGGGCTCGCCGGGAGCGTGAGGGAGGGGCGCGGGTGGTACTCATGGCCGCCATGGAGTGGTTCACGCCGTGGTTCTCGGCGCCCGGGTACGAGCTGAGCCGACTGGTGCTCCAGCGCGCCCTGGCCGTTGTCTACCTGGTCGCCTTCTTCTCGGCCGCGATGCAGTTCCGTGCGCTGCTCGGCGAACGGGGGCTGGTTCCTGCCACCGCCTTTGTGAGAAGGGTGCCGTTCCGGGCCTCCCCCAGCCTCTTCCACTGGCGGTGTGACGACCGTTTCACCGGCGCCTGCGCCTGGGCTGGTGTCGTCCTGGCCGCCGCCGTGGTGGCGGGAGCCGCGGACGCTGTGCCTCTGTGGGCGTCGATGGTGATGTGGGCACTGCTGTGGTTGCTCTACCTCTCGTTCGTCAACGTCGGGCAGATCTTCTACAGCTTCGGTTGGGAGTCGCTGCTCCTGGAGGCCGGCTTCCTCGGCATCTTTCTGGGCAACGCGGAGACCGACCCGCCTGTGCTGACGCTGTGGCTGATGCGCTGGCTGGTCTTCCGGCTGGAGTTCGGCGCGGGGCTGATCAAGTGGCGCGGTGACGAGTGCTGGCGCAAGCTGACGTGCCTCTACTACCACCATGAGACCCAGCCGATGCCCGGGCCGCTGAGCTGGTTCTTCCACCACCTCCCCAAGCGGATGCACCGGGTGGAGGTGGCCGCGAACCATGTGGCACAGCTGATCGTCCCCTTCGGCCTGTTCTGTCCGCAGCCGGTGGCCACGATCGCGGCAGCGTTGATCATCATCACCCAGCTCTGGCTCGTCATGTCGGGCAACTTCTCCTGGCTGAACTGGCTGACGATCGTTCTCGCCTTCGCCGCCGTCGACACCTCGCCGCTCACCGGCACGCCTGCCTCCGGTACGGCTCCGCTGTGGTTCGCCGTCGTGGTGTGCCTGGTGACGGCTCTGATCGTCGTGCTCAGCTACTGGCCGGCACGCAATCTGCTCAGCCGGACCCAGCAGATGAACCGGTCCTTCAACGCCCTCCACCTGGTGAACACTTATGGGGCGTTCGGCAGCGTGACCCGCGTCCGGCAGGAGATCGTGATCGAGGGCACCGACGAGCAGGAGATCACGCCGGAGACGGTGTGGCGCGAGTACGAGTTCAAGGGAAAGCCGGGCGATGTGCGCCGGCTGCCCCGCCAGTTCGCGCCCTACCACCTGCGGCTCGACTGGCAGATGTGGTTCGCCGCGCTCTCCCCCGCCTACACCCGCGGCTGGTTCGAGCCGTTCCTCTCCAAGCTGCTGGAGAACGACCCCGTCACCCTGCGGCTGCTGCACACCAACCCGTTCCCCCAGCAGCCTCCTGCGCATATCCGGGCACTGCTGTACCGCTACCGCTTCACCACGTGGGAGGAGCGGCGGGAGACCGGCGCCTGGTGGCATCGCACACTTGTGCGCGAGTTCGTCCCGCCGGTCGCTCTCTCGGGACAGCACGGGGGCCGAGGGCCTCGTTGACTGGGGACACGGACCGGGTTGACCGGGGGCACGGCCCGGCTCGGCCCTCCTCGCGCCCGGCCTCCCCACTTCCGCCCACGACCACCGGGCCCGCTCACGCTGGGTGGCGACCCCGTACTCTCGGTGTGGGAAAGTTCCGTGGGTGAGGAGGCACAGCCGGCCACGCACGGCCGGAACGGCGCCGCCTCAGGGCGTCGGCACCCGTGCCACCTCGGGCGACGACGACTCCAGCGGCACGGACCAGGACCTCACCAGCCCCAGCTGAGCCGCCTGCCGCGGCAGTACCGCGTCCAGCGCCCAGTCGGCCAGCACCCTGACCCGGTTCCCGGGCATCGCTGCCAGGTGGTACGCCCTGGTCACCAGGTTCGCGAGCGGTCCCGACAGCGGCACCCGCAAGGGGTTCGCCGCGGCCTTCACCCCGCCGAGATCGACCATGAAGCCCAGGTCGTGATGCTTGTAGGGGCGCGAAGCTCCCTTGCCGAACGAGGCCGCGAGGTTACGCCCCGCGATCTTCCCCTGTCGTACGGCGTGCTGCGCCGTCATCGGGGTGATCTCCCCGGGGCGGGTCAGATCGGGCACCGCGGCCGCGTCACCGCAGGCCATGACCTCCGGCCTGCCGGGCACGCGCAGGTACTCGTCGACCACGATGCGGCCCTGTTGGGTTTCGAGCCCGAGATCCTTGACGAGAGGGTCGGGCCGTACGCCCACGCACCAGATCAGCGAACGGGTGGGCACGAACTCGCCGTTGTCCAGCAGCACGCCCTCGCTGGTCGCCTCCTTGACCGACATCCCGGTCCGTACCTCGACGCCCCGCTTGTCCAGCACCTCGTGCGCGGTTTCCGAGAGGCGTTTATCCAGCTCGGGCAGGACGCGCGGGGCGATGTCGAGGAGCATCCACCGGGTCCGCCGCTCCTTCCCGTCCCGGGCCCCCTCGGCCTCCCGGTCCCGGACTCCCGCGGCCTCGTGCCCGTCTCGCTCGCCCGGGGGCTCCTGCCTCCCGTGCTCGTGCCGGCTGTGCTGCCGGGCGAGGGATTCCGCGAACATCTGGCCGTGCGCCGCGACCTCCGTACCCGTGTATCCGGCGCCGACCACCACGAACGTACGGCGTGCGGCAGCTTCGTCCGCGTCCTCGGACGCGGCGGCCAGGGCGATCTGCCGGTTGATGTGATCACGCAGGTAGAGGGCCTCCGGCATGCCCCGGAAACCGTGCGCGTGCTCGGCCACACCAGGGATGGGCAGCAGCTTGTTCACGCTTCCGACGGTCAGCAGCAGCCGGTCGTACTCCAGCTCTCCGGAGCGCCCCTCCGGGTCCACGTACTGGAGCCCGCGCTGATCGAAGTCGATGCCGTCGACCTCCCCCAGGACGAGCCGCACGCGAGGCAGCGTCCCCGCCAGCGAAACGGACACCCGCCGCGGCTCCAGCACGCCGGAGGCGACCTCGGGCAGCAGGGGGAGATAGAGGAAGTAGTCGTTCGGATTGACCAGCACGATCTCCACCGCGCCACGGAGCGTGCGCGAGAGGGTACGCGCCGCCTGGTATCCAGCGAATCCAGCTCCGACGATCACAATGCGGGACCGGCTCACAGCCGAGACCTCCTCCCAGGAGCGAGGCCGGAACCCTCCGCGGCCCCGGCCGTCTGTCGCAGAACCGCCGGAGTTCCCGCCCACCCCGACACCAAACTCGGAGGGGCCCGCGTGGCTCCCGTACGAGAGGGGGGTGCGAGCGAGCACCCCCTGAAGTGCTGTATTGTTCTTTGTGCGCGAGCGGCGAGGGGAAAGCCCCGAGCCGAACGAGCACCGGGACGTGGCGCAGTTTGGTAGCGCACTTGACTGGGGGTCAAGGGGTCGTGGGTTCAAATCCCGCCGTCCCGACTGCGAAGATCGCAGATCGGAAGCCGTTCCAGCGTTTGCTGGAGCGGCTTCTTTCGTACGTGCGTTTGCTCCCATGGTGGGAGCCCTCTGGGAGCCCTCTGGGAGCACTCGCGCTCCCACGCTCCCAGCCGTCAGCAATGCCCGTTTTCGCCGTCCCACGATCGGGTCGGGGTTGTGCGCGGTACGCCGCTGCTGCGCGCCGTCGTCAACGGTGCGGTACCGCCACGCCCCGGCGGGTGGACGGGTATTCCCGGACGGAAGGCGCAAGAGCCCCTTGACCACACGGGAGGGCAGGGCCAACCCCTACAGGCCTTGCGTCCGACACATTCCCACCCCTCCCTCGCACGGGCGAGGGCCTTTGCCCAGGCCACCGCGACAGTGCTGGTCACCCCGTGATGCAAACCCGCGCCCCCGGGGGGGGGCGAATGACACTTCAGCATGGATGGGAGCGTGTCCGCGAGAGCGGGAGCGGCTGTGGGGCGCCGTAGAACGCTGCGGAGAGCCGTTCCAGCGGTGGCCGATGCACAGGGATGCAGTGGTAGGCCAGGCGCGGCGGCATCCACTCCCCGGGGGGCCGTGTCGCCCTTGGAGCGGTTGCGGGCGGACGAGACGGCCAGCAGCTGGGGGCGGGCCATGTCGTTGTGGAACTGCTTGCGCTTGTCTGGGGTCCAGGTGCGGGCGCCGGAGAACCAGGCGTCCTTGGGCGGGACAACGTGGTCGATGTCCCGCTTGCTGGGGCTGGTGAGCATCAGCCCGTCGTAGTCACTGAGCCACTTGCCACCATCCACAGACAATTTGAGTCCTTGTGTGGTGACAGCACGGTGGGCACTTCCCAGCCCCCGTCAGGGGGTTGGGAAGTGCCCACCGTTCAACGGTTCAGCAGTGCGATGTGCAACTCATCCTTCTGTGGCTCACATCGCGTGAGTTGTACCTGATGGGGGGCACGCACGAATTGCTGAGCTACAGGCGTCCTCCATCTGCGATGTGGTCAGGGTTGGCGATGTAGTTCTCGAGGTCACTGATCATCTGGCGTGCGAACTCGTTGGGCGGCAGGTTTCGGATCGCCTGAGTAGCGTCAAGGAGCTCCCAGCAGGTGCTGCAACCCGACGGGAGTGCGGTGACCGGCGTGTTCGGCCAGCTGCCAACTGTTCTTGCGGCTCACCGGTCCGAGCAGGCCGTGCACGTAGGCCCGCATCCGCCGCCGCAGATCCACTCGCCCGAACCGGTGACCGATCCGCACCAGCAGCTCTTCCAGTTCCGCCGACCAGACATCGGGCCGCACATCATCTTGCACGACAAACACAGCGGGCCGCCGCACCCGAAGTCACGAGCTCCCGCTACCTGACACGGCATCAGCCAAGTACACTCACGAACACTTCCCTGACCAGCACAAATAGCGAAGTGCCACTGGAGTACTAGGTGCGCTGGTGCTGTCGGACACCGAGCGGCTGGTGTTGCAGGGGTGGGCGTCGCGGCGCTCGACAGCGCAGGGCCTGGCTCTGCGAGCTCGGATCGTTCTGGCCTGTGCCGAAGGCGGCAGCAACATCGCTGTCGGCGGGAGGCTGGGCATCGACCGCAAGACGGTAGGCCGCTGGCAGTCCCGATTCCTGGACGAGCGGCTGGACGGTTTGGCCGACGAGCCGCGCCCAGGGGTTCCGCGCACCATCACCGAGGCCCAGGTGGAGGAGGTGGTGGTGCGCACGCTCGAAGAGGTCCCCGAAGGCGCGACGCACTGGTCGAAGCGTGAGCTGGCCAAGCGAGTGGGGATCTCACTCACGAGCGTGCTGCGGATCTGGCGTGCGGCATCTCGGCGCTGGCCTACTACGAAAACAATCTCCATCCCGACCCCGCCCGGGGTCAGGAGATCCGCACCCACCTCAAGAACGCGATCGATGCGGCCGAACTCCTCGACGTGCTTTACGTTGGCACCTTCATCGGCCGGGACTGGACGGGTTCGAGCCCACTGTCACCATCGAGTACAACTCGCAGGCGGGCGACGGGATCTTCGGGCTCGGCTTTGCGCTCGACCTGCCGTCAGTGGCGCGGTGCACCGACGTAGCGGTGCCGCGTTACGACGGCACCGCTACCTTCGAGGACGCGAAGCTCATCGCTCTGCCGGGGCCAGTCACCGAGCGAGTGCTCGGCGACGCCGTGCACACGGTTTCGTCCTACGCGCGTCGCGGTACCAAATAAGAGGCGGTTTCTCCTTCGTGCCACGGGAACCGGCGAATTGCGTCAGCATGGCGAATACTTGGACTGGCGGGGGACGGGGGGTGTCATGCGCGACTTTGCCGACAGTACGCACGAAGATCCGGAAGATCCGGAGGACGTCGACGACGGCCACGACTTCCGCGGACACGCGATCGTCGACGAGGAGGCCGAGATCCCGGCCTCAGAGTCGCCGCCCCGACCCGTACCTGACCCCGAGCCTCCCTCGCCACTCGGCGAATGATTCCCGGAAGGCATTGAACCGTGCCTGCAAACGTGGTCGGTCTGGCTCTCTTCGTCGCTTTCCTCTTTCCCGGGTATGTGTATGAAAGACGGCGTCGCAGGGATATCCCTGACCGGCAGCGCACTCCTTTCCAGGAAACGCTGTCCGTGGTGTTCGTCGGGGCTCTGGCTGATTCGGCCCTACTACTGCCCACGGTGTTGCTCGCCGTTTTCGCACCGCCCTGGGCACCGGACGTGCCCGCGCTGGTCGCCCGTCCGGGACAGTACTTCACGGACCATCCGCTGCACTGCATGGCGCTGTTTCTTTGGATCGTCGGGGGTGGCTGCGTGCTCGCGTTCGCTCAACCTTGACGTTTCCGCAGGTCAAAGCTTTCTCTATGGGTGTCCCGGACGGCGTTGCGGCAACGGTCGGCCTGGGCTCGCAATGCCTCGGCGAGTGCGGGCGGACCGTCGTCGAGGGTGAAGTCCGTATGCACGGAGGTGAGCATCCAGAGCAGGTCGGGGACCGTGTCCGCGCCGACATACAGCAGGCAGCTACGCTCGTCAACGGCTTCCACGACGCCCATGCCCGGCCAGACCCGGTCTGCGACGGCCTCGGCGGACTCGTGCAGGGTGACGGTCGCCTGGTAGGTCCAGGTCCGGGCGGAAAGCTGGTGGGCGAGGTAGGTCGCGGGGTCGCGGTGCGGCAGCGGCCTGGGCACGAAGCGGGGGCCGGTCGGGGTGCGCGGAGTCAGGCGGTCGACACGGAAGGTCCGCCAGTCCGCACGGCCCAGGTCCCAGGCGATCAGATACCAGTGGCGACCGAAGTTGACCATGCTGTGCGGCTCGGCGTCACGGCGGGTCTCGTCACCGTGGGCGCTGGTGTAGTCGAAGCGCAGTCGTTCCTGGCGGCGACAGGCCTCCGCGAGGGTGAGCAGGGTGTCGGGACCGACCCGTGGACCGACAGCTCCCACGTGGACGGTCGCCGTCTGCAGGACGTTGACGCGGTGGCGCAGTCGGGCAGGCAGTACCTGTTCGAGTTTGGCCAGGGCGCGCAGGGAGGACTCCTCGATGCCGGTGACCGAGCTGCCTGCCGTGGTACGCAGCCCCACCGCCACGGCCACCGCCTCCTCGTCGTCCAGCAGCAGCGGCGGCAGTGCCGCCCCTGCGGCGAGCCGGTATCCGGCAGCACCCTGGACGGAGTGCACCGGGTAGCCGAGCTCCCGCAGCCTCTCGATGTCGCGACGTACGGTGCGGCGGCTGACACCGAGGCGTTCGGCGAGCTCCTCACCGGACCGGTCCTGACCGGTCTGCAGCAGAGACAGCAGTTTCAACAGCCGCGCGGAGGTCTTCGCCATGTCCCCCACTCTCCCCGGGGCTTAGGACCAAACCTGACCCAACAGCACCCTACTGTCGCCGCCATGAGCACCGCACAGGAGATCGCCTCCTTCCGTATCGACATCCCGCAGGCCGACCTCGACGACCTTGCCGACCGGCTCGGCCGGACCCGCTGGCCGGATGCACCGGCCGGCGTCGGCTGGAGCCGGGGCGTACCGCCGGCCTATTTGCGGGAGCTGGCTGCGTACTGGGCCTCGGAGTACGACTGGCGGGCGCAGGAAGCCCGGATGAACGCCCACCCGCAGTTCACCACCGTCATCGAAGGGCAGCGGCTGCACTTCCTGCACGTGCGTTCGCCGCACCAGGACGCCACCCCGCTGCTTCTGCTGCACGGCTGGCCCGGCACATTCGCCGACTTCCTCGACATCGTCGGCCCGCTCACCGATCCGACAGCGCACGGCGGCGCGGAAGAGGACGCCTTCCACCTGGTGATCCCCTCCCTGCCGGGCTTCGGATTCTCCATTCCGCTGGCGGGTCCCGGCATGGGCCCGGCCCGGATGGCCGAGTTGCTGGCGCAGCTGATGGAGCGGCTCGGTTACGAGCGCTACGGCGTGCAGGGCTACGACACCGGCGCCTGGGTGGCGCCCGAGGTGGGCAAGCAGGCGCCGGAGAAGGTGACCGGCATCCATGTCAACGCCCTGATCAGTGTGCCGGTGGGGGCGGAGGGCGAGATGGACGGCCTCTCCGACGCGGACGAGCGGCGCCGGCAGCGGATGGAGAACTTCAACGACGGCTATCTGCAGTGCAACTCCAAGCGTCCGCAGACTGTCGCCTACGGCCTCACCGACTCGCCCGCCGGTCAGCTCGCCTGGATCGTGGAGAAATTCAAGGAGCTCACCGATCCGGAGGACGGACTGCCGGAGGACAGCATCGACCGGGACCGCTTCCTGACCGCGGTCTCCCTCTACTGGCTGACGGCCACGGCTGCGTCGTCGGCCCAGGTCTACTACGAGGCCATGTCGGCCCAGGACTGGACCGACGAGGCTCAGGACTGGAGCGGAGCCGCCGACGACTGGAGCGGAGCCGCCGAGGCCGACGGCGGCGCCGGCCCGGGTGCGGCCGGTCAGGACCAGGACTGGGCGGCGGCACAGCGCGGCACCGTACCCACCGGCGTGCTGGTGTCCGCACACGATGTGACCGTCCGTCCGTGGGCAGAGCGGGACCACAACATCGTGCGCTGGACCGAGCTCGAGGCAGGCGGCCACTTCCTGGCGATGGAGGCCCCGGGCCCGCTCGTCGAAGACGTACGCGCGTTCTTCCGCGCGCTGCGCTGAGTCGCCGGACTCCTCGGCGTCATGGTCTCCGGGAGCCCGCCACGCCCGCCCGCTCGGCCAGTTCCACCAGTTCCTCGGCGGCGTCGGTACGAAAAGCGGCGCGGGCTGCCGATGTCTGACGGGCGCGGGCGGGACCGGGGAGCGCCAGGTCCCGGGCGCTGCGGGCTGGTTCGCCGTTGCCGTGCGCGTGCCGGGAGAGTCCGGCCTGCGCCATCGCCCGGCGCCGGCCGCAGCGTGCCCCGGCAGCGGGCGGTGGCCGATCACGGGCAGACCCGCCGCCAGGGCCTGGTCGGCGGTCTGCCCTGCCGCGTTGTCGAGCAGCACATGGGCCCGGCCCATCAGCCCCGGCAGGTCGCTCACCCAGCCGAGGGGAAGCAGGCCGGGGTGGCGGGCCGCGCGGTGCCGCAGGCGTTCGTCGTTGCCGCACAGCAGGACCGGCACGCAGTCGTGCTCCGCAAGCTGCCGAGCCGTCTCCAGTAGCCGGGTGCCCACGCCCCAGGCGCCGGTGGACAGCAACACCGCGGGCCGCTCGGGCGACACGGGGGCGGTGTGCTGCGCCGCTGCTGCCACATGTCTGTCCAGCAGTGCTCGCCAGTGGCCGTCCGTGTCGCGGGGCTGGAAGACTGGCCAAGCTCCTGGACGACGGTCCCGCGGTAGAGAGCCTCGCCGATGCCGGCTACCGAGGTCGGGTGCCCAGACGCGCGGACAGGTGGTGACACCGCATCGCAAGTCCAAGGGGAACACCCCGGACTGGTACCAGGAGACGTACGAGCGGCAGCGCAAGGCGCATTCTTCACGACGTATTCGGCTCGAGCACGGCATCGCCCATCTTAAGGACTGGCGGGCATTCGCCCGCCAGTTCGGTCGTCGCGAGCACACGAATCAGACTGTCCAGGCCATAGCTGGGCTACTGCCCCATCAGCAGACCGGCGGACCTGACGTCGGGCTGGGAGACGTGAACCGCGAGTCCCGCCGCCGTCCTCAACGCTTCACCGCCAACCATGCACGAGCTGGACCTGCCGGGCGCAGTGAGCTGTTTCCAACCTCAGTTTGAGCTGGTCAGGTGCAGGGTGAGGACGGCCTGGACGAGGCTGGTGCTGCGGGTGGTCGAGCATCGCAGCTTGCGCAGGAGTCGCCAGGTCTTGAGGGTGGCCATAGCCTGCTCGACGAGCGCGGGGATCTTCGCATGCGAGCGACTGGCGGCCTGCTGAACGGCGGACAACGTCTCCCAGCGCCCCCGGTAGGGCACCCGTACGGCGCTGCCGACGCCCCGGTAGCCCTTGTCGGCCCAGCACTCCACCCCGCCCCTTTCGGGAGTGGCGATGATGTCGTGGGTTCGTGCGGCCTTGATGTCGGGGACAGCTCCGGGCAGCGCGGGCGAGGGTGGCCAGGAGGCCGACGGCCTCGGCGACGTACCGGTAGGCGGTGGTGGTGCCGACCCCGAACCCGGCGGCGAGCTGCGCGTATGTGTACCCGCATCGCAGGTGGGCCAGCACCAGCAACGCTTGGCGTCCGGCGGTCAGCCGTCGCCACCGTGTGCCCTGCTCGCTTCGACGCGCGGCCAGTTCACGGGCGAGGAAGCGCAAGGCCGAGGTGGACAGATCGACGCCGGCTGGGTAGACAAGCACGCGGGAGCTCCCAGCGGACAGGTGATCTTGGTCGTGAACCGTCTACCAGGAGCTTCTTCACGTCCGGACACCGCTCTCCAACCCAACTACGCACCCGTCCAGACAGGTGGAAAACGCTCACTGCTGGACGCATACGCGGGTTTCCTCCCGGTCAGATGCTGCCCGTGGAGAGCATCTGCGTCGATCCGTTCAGCAGCGCTCAAGGCCCGCATTCAGGTCCCGGGTGGCAGTAGGTCCCTGGTCAGTGCGAAAGCTGAACGAGCGGACGTGAGCAGTGCGTTGATTCGAGTGAGAATCTGATCTGTCCTGTGCGGGTCCTCCGTCTGGACCGCCTCCGTCAGGTCGTCGGCGTATTCCTGCGCCCGTACGGCTTCGTCGGAATCGGCGCTGCGTGCGTCCTGTCTCAGCGCGTCGATCAACTGCCGGTGTGAGATGTCGTGCACGTCGGCGGTGTTGTCGTGGCCTCCCTGAGCCACAGCGTGAGGGCTGCTGACGTTCGCCACTATGAAACCGCCGGAGCTGGCAGAGATGTGCACCGCTTCACTTCCTCCTGACCACATGAAGTTCTTCCGGTACTCGTCCCACCCCGTCCGAGTCGGGCCGTAGGTACCGAACTTCCATCCGCAAGCCTTGATCATCCGGTGCTTGAGTGGTTCCGCAAGAATGAGCATGGCATCGGCGCGGTTCCATCCGTGGTCCGTGAAGTAGTCCGCCATGCGGACCCCGCGCCAGTTGGGTCCCGTGGATCTACGGCAGATCTCCTGGAAGACCTGGTTCTGATATGCCGCGGCCTGCGTCAAGGTGATGGACGGTGGAGGGAGTCGCCGTACGTGGCGCTTGTCACGTATCACCACGAACAGCTCGTGCAGCACTATGCCGAGGATGGCGACCACGATCAGCAGGGTGAACAGCACCGACGCTCCGTCCCTTCTGCCCGCAAAGCCTTTCCACGGTACGCAAGTTGACGCCTCGGTGGATAGGCGTCGGTCACCACACCCGCCGACGGGGCTTTCCGGGCGGGGAGGGCGTGCTGGTGGGGCGCACCCGGAATGGAGTCGATGTTGACGTCCGAGTCGGCATCCCCGCCGGTGTCCGACCGCCGTTGGGCCTGACGGCAGTGCGGGGAATTTCCTGGTGCCGTGGCCGTGCTTGTCCAGGTGCCCCTGGTGCTGGAGAGTGTGCAGCAGGGTCGACGGCGCAGCGCCATTTCGCCGAGTGGTCGAGAAGCCGGGTGTCGCCCAGCGTACTTCGCGCTGCGGTCGGCGATCTCGCAGACGAGCGCGGTACGAGCGCCCTCGGCATCACCTGCGTGGCCGTTTCCTGCTCCCGCCCGACGGCATGCGGTGCGACGTTGTGAGGCAGGGCGGTCCGCCGCCTCGGCGGCGAATCCGTCGGCGGGCAGCCGTCCGGCCGCCTTCGGGCGGGCTCGTGGCGGTCTCCGTCACGACGAGAGGACGACGGAGTGCTGAGGGCTGGGCAGGCGCCGGCACGCCTGCCTCGGGTGAGGGCCGCGCGGTGAGCAGGCCTTTACGGTGAGGTTCTGAGCTTGTTCCGCTTTGACGGACACCGTCGGTGTGGTGGTCAGGCTGCGAGTGCGGTCTGGTATTCGGCGGGGCTGCGGTAGCTGAGGCTGCTGTGCAGTCGGTGCAAGTTGTACCAGCTTTCGATGAAGTCGAAGGTTGAGGTGCGGGCGGCGGCTCGACTGGGCAGCTGGTGGTGTCGAGCAACTCCCGTTTGACGGCGGCGAAGAACGACTCGGCGAGCGCGTTGTCCCAGCACTGTCCGGTGCGGCTGACCGGCAGGCGGACTTCGAACCCCGTTTCCAGAGTTGCGAATTGGCTGCTCGTGTAGTGACAGCCGCTCCGCGATAGCGGCGAACTCCTCCATCGCGGCTTGAAAAGCCTCAACGATCTCGGTAGCCAGTACCTCAGGTCCGACCGCGACTCGACGTCGCTGCCGTGGACGCCCCGCGCGCGCCGACACGACGCGCGATCAACTCGACGATGGTGACGACCTCACCGGCGGTGTGATGGCCATCCCGGCAGAAGGCACACGAGCGACTCTTCTGAGCAAGCGGCGCCCGCTCTGGGCTGGGAGGCGGCCGGCAACTGGGCGAGGCAGAGGCGCGATTGTCGGAATGGTCCCCGCTCTGCCGGGCCGGCTCAGAGAGAGGAAGGCGCCTCCGACGCGCCACGGACACGTACAGCCGGGACCAGCCACCAACGGGTACGCCGCCGCTCGACGAGCGGAAGCTGCTCGCCAGCCCCGTGGGAAGAACCTCGCCAGCCCCGTGGGAAGAACGTGGCCTCAGCCTCGGCGGACGAGACCGATCCCGTCCGCGGGAACCGCCAGCAGTCCGTACCCGTCGAGACCCGCGATCCACTCAGCGGCCTCGGTGCCCAGCACAACCGCTGCGGTGGCGTAGACATCGGCCCAGATCAGGCGGGGGCCCGTCACGGTGGCCGACAGCAGTCCCGTCGCAGGGGCACCGGTGCGGGGGTCGATGATGTGGTGGCCGCGTTCCGCCGTGCCGGAGGTGGCAACGGCGAGGTCCCGGCCTTCGACGGTGGTGAGCAGCCGGCCGGGGCGACAAGGGTCCGCGATGCCGACACGCCACGGTCGGCCGGGAGCGGCCTCCCCGGTGAGCTGGATGTCACCGCCACCGTTCACGTAGACATTCCGGGCGCCCGCCTCGCACAGGACCCGGGCGGCCCCTTCCACGGCCCACCCCTTGACCAGCCCCGACGGGTCGAGGCGGCCACCGGGACAGGCGGTGAAGCAGCCGCGGGTGCGCCGCTGGGCCTCTTCGCACAGGCGTAGGACCACGGCGACCTCTTCCGGCTCCCGCTCCAGGGTGGTGGCGTCACGGGCCAGGCGGCTGATGGCGCTCTCGGGCCGGTACGTCGAGAAGAGGGCGTCGATGCGGTGCAGCCGGCTCACAGCCGTCCGCAGGGCCCCTGCGAGGGCGGGGGTCGGCGGGTCACGGATGTCGAAGGAGAACACCGTGCCCATGACGTGTTCCGCGTGGCGCAGACCGGAGCGGGGGACGAATCGGGCCGGAGGCGCTGTCCGGCCGGTCTCAGCCATGGGCCTTGTCCAGTGCGCTCTGGAGGGAGCGGACATAGCCGTCGCTGGTGTACGTGGCACCGGAGACGGCGTCGATCCGGGCGCTCTGGGCCTCCAGCGCTTCCTGGGTGAGACGCGGTACCGCGTCCCTGGCGATGTCCCGGTCGCGGCCGTTCTCCGAGGGGGCCCGCAGGACCTTGACCGCGGTCAGCCGGCCGCTCTTCAGCGTGGCCTCGACCTGGACAGGCCCGTAGCGGGTGGTGATGACGGAGCCGGTGTAGGAGCCGGTGCGGCTGCCCTCCGCGCCGGAGGAAGCGCCGGGGGAGCCCGCGCCGCCCGTCGAAGGGGGCGCGCTGACGCCTGGCGAATCGCTGTGGTGCGGCTTGAAAGACAGGAGCATCACGACACCGGCAACGGTACTGAAGGCGGTGACGACGGCTCGGCGCACGGTGCTCTCCTCAAGGGCAGTGGACATGGGGCGGGGCCGCGGGCGGGGGTGGTCACGCCCAGGTGAGCCGCGACGCCCACCGGTTCAGAAGGCGAAGGCCTCGTGGTGGATGCGGCGAGGCGGGACGCCGGCCGTGCGCAGGGCACGCACGGCCGCGTCGGTCATGCCGGGCGGGCCGCACAGGTACACGTCTCGTTCCGCGATGTCCGGGACGTGCCGGGCGAGCGCCGGGCCGGTCAAGGGCACCGTATGACCGGCAGGATCGCTGACCGAGTAGTGGACGCGGGCACCGCGGCCGGCGGCGATGGCGTCGAGTTCGCCGCGCAGGGCGAGATCCTGCGGCCTGCGGGCCCAGTAGATGAGCGCGGTGTCGCCGGGCAGCGCCTCGAACAGGGTCCGCAGTGGGGTGATACCCACGCCCCCTGCCAGCAGCAGGGACTTCTCGGAGCGGGCGCGGTCGGGGGTGAGGCCGCCGTACGGTCCTTCGGCCCATACCCGGGTGCCCGGGACGAGGCGCGCGACGGCGGCGCTGTGCGCGCCGACAGCCTTGACCGTGATGCGCAGGCAGCGGACGTTGGCGGGGGCCGACAGCGAGTACGGGCTCGCGGCCCACCACAGCCCGGGCGTGAGAAAGCGCCAGCGGAAGAACTGCCCGGGGCGGGCGCGCAGCTCATCAAGGTGCTCACCCGTGAGGTACACAGAGACGATGCCGGGGGCCTCGGCACGGACCTCGGCCACCCGCAGGCGGTGCCGCCGTGCGGCGCTGACCGGCTTGATGAAGCGGTACCAGCACAGCAGCGCGGCAACCCCGCCGTACAACGCGTACCAGGCGAGCTGCGCAGGCCGGTGACCGACGAAGTCGGCGCCGTTCGCGAGCTGATGCCCGAAGGCCAGGAAAATCGCCGCGTAGGTGGCGAAGTGCAACCAGTGCCAGGTCTCATAGCTGACCCGGCGGCGGGCGGCGCGGGCCGAGAGGACGGCGGTGAGCAGGAACAGCAGGAAGCCGGCGGTGGCTTTGAGCATGTCGGGGTAGTGCAGGACCACCGTGCTGGTCTCGCTCACCACCCCCCTTCCGCCGGTCAGCGCGTACCCCCACAGGATCAGCAGGACGTGGGCGAGGACGAGAGCGATCGTGTAGCGACCGCCCGCCGCGTGCCATCGCGCCAGCCGGTCCGTCCCCACGGCGCGGTCCAGCAGCGGAACCCGCGCCATCAAGGCGAGGAGCACGGCACAGGCGTATCCCGCGAGCAGGCCGGTTATCCGGCCCGCTCCGGTCAACCAGCCGGCCGGGCCGACGACCGACGCGGTGTCGGCCCACCACATCGCGAGGACGCCGGCCGCACCGCCCCAGACGAGCCCCTGGGCGAGCAGCGGGACCGCGCGCACGCCGCTCCGCACCGGCGCGGGCCGCCGGTGCCGGGCGGGCCGCCGGACAGGATCGTCCCGAACGGAGGTCAGGTCGGTCACGGCGCCTCCTTCTTCGGTGAGCTGGGCTTCCGCGTGACCGAGCGTGGCCGTTCTTTCTCAGAGAACCCTCTGAAGCAACGGCTCCCGCCGACATTCAGAGGAAATTCTGAGGGTCGTCCGGGCGGCCCTCGCACCGGGCCGGGGGATGCTGGAGAGACCATGCACGATGTGACCTCCCTCCCCGCTTTGAACCGGCCCGACGGCAGTCCGGTGCGCGTCCTCGTCGTCGACGACGAGCCGGACCTCACCGACGTCCTCGGCACCGCCCTGCGTGCGGAGGGCTGCCAGGTCCGTACGGCCGCCGACGGCTCCTCGGCCCTGGCGGCCGCCGGCGCCTTCCACCCCGACGCGGTGGTGCTCGACTGGATGCTGCCCGACATCGACGGCCTCACGGTCCTGCGCGGGCTGAGAGAGCGCTCACCCGGCGTGTGCGTCCTGTTCCTGACCGCGCGGGACGCGGTGGAGGACCGCATCGCCGGGATCACCGCCGGCGGGGACGACTACGTCACCAAGCCGTTCAGCCTGGAGGAGGTGCTGGCGCGGCTGCGGGGGCTGCTGCGCAGGGCGGGCATGAGGCATGCGCCCGGCGACCACCGGCTCGTGTTCGCGGATCTGGTGATGGATGAGGAAGCCCGCGAGGTGACCCGAGCGGGCGGGACCGTGGAGCTGTCCCGGACGGAGTTCGAGCTGCTCCGCTACTTGATGCGCAATCCGCGCCGGGTGCTGTCGAAGGAACAGATCCTGCAACGGGTCTGGTCCTACGATTTCGGCGGCCGGGCGCACATCGTCGAGTTGTACGTCAGCTATCTGCGCAAGAAGATCGACGCCGGGAGATCCCCGCTGATCCACACCGTCCGGGGCGTGGGGTACGTCCTCAAACAGGACCTCGGACAGGACCCGGGCCAGGACCCTGGCCCGGCGGCCGGCCAGGCACCCGGTAAGGCATCACCGTGAGGACGAGGCTTCGTCTGAAGCCGCCCCGCTCGCTGCGTGCCCGGCTCACCGTCGGACTGGTGGTACTGCTCGCGGCGGCGTCCGTGGCGGTGGGCGTGACCACGGTGCTCGCCCTGGAGGGTTTCCTGGTGGACCGGCTCGACCAGCAGCTGGCCGCGGCCGGGGGCAGGTTCGCCGCCAGCTTGGAGCACGAGAGGGAGCCTGACCGCGACAACCGCCCCGACACCAGGGGGCAGTCCGTGGGCACGCTCGGTGTCCGCCTGCTGCGCGGGCGGGCGACGCAAGCCGCAGTCGTACGGGACGACGCCCCGACCGCTGTTCCGCTGACGGACGCCGACCGGCGCTCACTCGCCGACGTGCCCGTCGGCGAGAGCGGCCACACCGTCCGGCTCAGCGCCCTGGGCAGCTACCGCGTCACCGCCTTGGCCGGTGACGACGGAGATGTTCTGATCACCGGCCTCCCCCTGCACCCCGTCGAGGAGACCGTCCACCGGCTGGAAGGCGTGGAGGCCCTGGTCTTCGGAGCCGCCCTCGTGGTGACCGCGGTCGCGGGCGCCCTGTGGGTGCGCGTCTCGCTGCGCCCGCTGGACCGGGTCGCCGCCACCGCCACAGAGGTGACACGGCTGCCACTGGCCAGCGGGCAGGTCGCCATGCCCGCCCCACTGCCGACGGGCGACCCCGGCACGGAAGTGGGGCAGGTCGCCACCGCCCTCAACCACATGCTCGGCCACGTCGGTGACGCCCTGGAGCGCAGGCAGGCCGTCGAGGAGCGATTGCGGCATTTCGCCGCCGATGCCAGCCACGAACTGCGCACCCCTCTCGCCACGATCCGCGCCCACACCGAGCTGGCCCTTCGCCACGAGGCACCGCTGCCCCGCGAGGTGCGGCACGCCCTCGAACGTGCCCACTCCGAATCCCGGCGGATGAGCGGCCTCGTGGACGACCTGCTCCTCCTCGCCCGGCTCGACGCGGGCCGGCCGCTGGCCCGCGAGCGAGTGGACCTCACACGCCTCGCCCTGGACGCCGTCGACGACGCCCGCGCCGTCTCGCCGGACCACCACTGGCAGCTGGACCTGCCGCCCGAGCCGCTTTTCGTCAACGGCGACGAACACCGCCTCCATCAGGTCGTCGCCAATCTCCTCACCAACGCGCGCCGTCACACGCCGGCCGGCACACAGGTCGTCGTCGCCCTCACCCCGCACCCCGGCAGCGTGGAGCTCACGGTCACCGACAACGGCCCCGGCATCCCCGACTCCCTCCAGCCCGAGGTCTTCCTCCGCTTCACCCGCGGCGACCACAGCCGCAGCCGCGCCGCCGGGAGCACCGGCCTCGGCCTGGCCATCGTCGAAGCGGTCGTCACCGCGCACCAAGGCACCGTCGAGGTCACCACCCGTCCCGGCCACACCTGCTTCCGCGTGCGCCTCCCCACAGGCCCCCGGCTCTGACAGGCGAGCAGCCGTCGCACGGTGCGAGGGCCGCGGCGCGGGTTGCTGTGATGTCAGCGGTGGAGGTTGTTGTAGACGGTGGCGCGGGAGACGCCGAGAAGGCCGGTGAGGGTCCGCACAGCGCCCTTGAGTTCGAGGAAGCCCTGGTCCTTCAGGGTGCGGACGAGGGTGGTCCGGTCGGTGGTGGTCAGGGCGCGGGGAGTGGTGCCGCGGGCGGCGGCGAAGGGTCGCGAAGAATAACAGGGGAGGCATGAGGCGGACCGTCCGAATCAGCAGCGGCGGGACAGCACCGTAGGCACACCAGGCTGGGTACAGCGACCCCCGGGGGGGAGGAGGTAGAGGGTGCGACACCCGGACACCCTTGGGCTGGCCAGCGCCCACGGTGTTGTTCCGGGATTGGAGGAGCTTGCACAGTGCGCGGACGCGTCGGTAGATGATCGCGCAGCAGGCCGGCATGAGGAACTCTTCGCGGATGGACCCGCTACACACGGACCTCGGCCCCACATCGTCATCGGCTACTCCCCCGGCTCATCCCACCGTGCATCGCCCGTGTCGATCCGCTCCGCGGTGCGCCATCTCCTATGGCGGTGAGGCCCCCTGATCAGGAGCACTTGACATCATGGCGGGGCTCACCACGGCAGGCGACAACCGGGCAGAGCACCGTACGACCCGATACCTCTCCCTGCGAGCCACAGGTCGGAATTGACGCACGACTGGGGGTCAAGGGGTCGTGGGTTCAAATCCCGCCGTCCCGACTGCGAAGATCGCAGATCGGAAACCGTTCCAGCATTTGCTGGGACGGCTTCTTCCGTACGTGCGTCTGCTCCCATGGTGGGAGCCCTCTGGGAGCACTCGCGCTCCCACGCTCCCAGCCGTCAGCCGCGCCCGTTCCCCCGTCCCACGATCACCGGGTCGGGGTTGTGCGCGGTACGCCGCTGCTGCGCACCGTCGCCAACGGTGCGGTACCGCCACGCCCCGGCAGGTGGACGGGTATTCCCGGACGGAAGGCGCAAGAGCCCCTTGACCACACGGGAGGGCAGGGCCAACCCCTACAGGCCTTGCGTCCGACACATTCCCACCCCTCCCTCGCACGGGCGAGGGCCTTTGCCCAGGCCACCGCGACAGTGCTGGTGACCCCGTGATGCAAACCCGGGCACCCGGGGGGCGAATGACACTTGAGCATGGATGGGAGCGTGTCCGCGAGAGCGGGAGCGGCTGTGGGGCGCGGTAGAACGCTGGGAGAGCCGTTCCAGCTGGGCCGATGCACAGAGAGTCAGAGGTGCAGTGGTAGGCCAGGCGCGACCTGGAAGAAGTCCTATGGTCACCACCTTTTGACGTCCTTCGTGGACCATGGGCCCGGCGGAACTGGAGAGCCGGCAGCAACACGGCCGCAGACCACATCACCACCGCCCAACTGGCTCTGGCCCAGTTACCGAAGAAGCACCCGCGAGGGCGGCGGACGCTGCGCTGCCCATTTCCCAAGTGCCGGCAATCACCGGGGCTCCGGTGACGATCTGGCTCCGGACCAGCCGCGCGTACTCGCCGCCCCGCGCCACGGATTCCTCGTGGCGCCCGGTCTCGGCGAGCGTTCCCTCGGAGAGCACGAGGATGAGGTCCGCGTCGCGGACGGTGCTGCTCGATCACCTTGGTTGTACACCGGACACGGCGCAGCGTCTGGTGGACCTCGTCCTCAGTGATGCCGTCGACGCTCGATGTCGCCTCATCGAGGATCAGCGGGTTTGGCCGCCGCGTCAGCGCGCGAGCCAGCCCGAACCTCGATCGCCGCAGGTGAGCTGGTTCCGGAAGCGAGTCGACGCTAGGTTCTTCCCATGGCAATACGTGGCAACGGGGCCGTGCCCCCGCCCACCGGACCGTCGAGCGGGAACACGGACCCGAGCGCCCATCAGCTCCGGCTATTCATCGCCCTGGCGGAGGAACTGCACTTCGGGCGGGCCGCCGCACGGCTGTTCATGACCCAGCCGGCGTTCAGTCAACAGATCCGCTCCTTGGAGCGGCGCCTGGGGCTCCAGCTGATCGACCGTACCTCCCGTGCCGTGGAGCTGACCTCCTCGGGGCGTGCGCTGCTGCCCCGGGCGCGCGCGGTGGCGGATGCCATGGCCGAGCTGCGCCGCGCGGCCGAGGCCCGGTCGCGGCAGTGCTCCGGGCGCCTCGTGATCGGCACGCTCTCGGCCGAGCCTGCGATGCCGCACACCCACGCCATCCTCGACGAGCTGAACAAGCGGCAGCCTGGACTTACCGTCGAGATGCGCAGCCTCAACTTCGTCAACCAGTACGAGGCGTTGGCCTCCGGCGAGGTGGACACCGCCTTTCTGCGCCCACCCGCCCCGCGCGGCATTCAAGTGCTGGAACTGGCAGAGGAACCCCGTGTCGTCTGCCTTCCGGCCGAGGACCCTCTGGCCGCTGAGGACAAGCTGAGGCTGGATCAGCTCTCCGGGCACACCATGGTCACCATGCCGCCCGAGTCACCCCAGGAATGGCGCGACTACTGGGCCATGAACCCCCGCCCCGACGGATCGCCCCCGCGCTTCGGCCCGTTGGCCGTGGACGTGGAGGGTGTGCTGCACGTGGTCTCGCGCCGCCAGGCCATCGGCTTCCTCCCGGCCTCCGCCCGCACCTTCTACCCCCGCCCCGGCATCGTCTACCGCGACCTGGTGGACGCCCCCTCGTGCACGATGGCCCTCGCGTGGGCCGCCAGCAACCGGGACCGCGCCGACATCGCGCTGATCCGCGCCATCGCGGCAATGGTCGTACGGGACTCGGCCCTTCAGGAGGAGGGGCGCGGCTAGGACGTACGTGTCCGGCCGATCAGGAATTCTGAGTTCTTCCAGCCTCCTTCGACCACCGTTCGCCATGCGAAGGGGAAGGGCGTGAGGGGCGTGCGGCGATCACTTCGGGCAGCCATGTCGCTGATCAGCTCGCGGTAAAAGCCCAACGGTCGTCGTGCGGCGGGCTGGGCCCTTCGGGTTCCTCATCGGCTGGGCCAATGGTCGGCGGGCCTGAGAAGGCTGGTGGGCGTCCATGACACGGCAGCCCAACTGCGGGCGTCCGGGATGATCGGAGGCCGAAGCAGCAAGCCTCTTGGGGGCGGTGTCGATCGCGATCACCTTACCGCGATTTCCCACAGCGTCGGTTGCCGGCCCAGTGATCGCCCCACGACCGGCAGCAATGTCCAAGGCCCGAGCACCAGGCCGCAGCTCGCACCAGGCGACAAGATAGCGACCGAACGTACTGAGCGCACCGATCCGCGCTGGACCTCAACGCAAATCTGGAAGTGATCGCCGTGGAGCAAACCTCAATGAACTCCCCTTCTCACGACGGTGGATCGCGGGATGGACCGCCCGGCTCCGCTGCTCTCTCCGACGCATACGTGGGGGTCCCGGCGCTGGTGAACCACCCATAGAGAGTTCACTATCGATCCGGTCGAGATCTTATCGGCCCAGCCTTGAGTGGGCTTCGGCTCTCCTGCAAGCATCGGACTGCGGCATTGTTCCAGTGAATTCGGCGGTATTCGATGCCCCGGCTTCGCGACAACCGGTGCCGTGTGTACTCGATGAGACTTCGAATCAACCAACTGGGAGAGAAGACCATTGCGCGTGGGATCACGAATCGCTGCTGTCGGCGTCGCGGCGCTGGCGGCGGGAACACTTTCCACCGGCTCGGCCTCAGCGTGGAGCACGGCCGACGCCGCGAGCGGACCGGAGCACTGCGCCATCGTCATCAAGAAGGTCGAGCCGGGGCAGGCGGAGTCGAAGGTCGTCTCCCAGCAGTGTGCCGACAGCGCGTCGGCGCTCAACGTGAGGGCGTCCGGCGCCGCAGCCCCGCCGGCACCATTGTTCACGCTGTACGACGACAGCAACTTCGCCGGCCGCTCGTACACCATCTACGGCTACGACGGCGACTGTGACCCTGCCGGCTACAGGTACCCCACGCTGGGCTGGTCGTACAACGACTTCGCGCGGTCGATTCGGCTGCACGGTGCCTGCAACACGGCCAACGTCCACGAACACGCGAACTGGGGCGGCGCGGTGACGCGGGTCGACGACTACCGGTCCGACCTCGGCTACCTCAACGATCGCGTCAGCTCAATCGCGGTCTGGCACAGCTAGTACTCCAGTCTCGTTTCGCGATCTTGCGTCGAGCCGGGCTGGGAACGGGTACGGCTGCCGCGTGATCACCGGGGGTTGGACTCCTGAAGATCGCGCGGTGGCCGCAGGCCGTAGCGTGGCCCCTGGCCGCCTGGCCCGGTCCTGCTCGGGGTAGGCCACCACGGTCTCCACAAGCTCGTCGGCATTCTTCACGCGAAAGACAACGACCCTCACGACTCTCCGTCACCACCGATAGTGAGCACACGCTGCTCGGGGAGGGTGGCGGTCGTCGTGCGTGCCCCAGTGTGCAGCAGCCGCCTGTAGGCCCAGGTCAGCAGAGCGAGCACGGCTGCCATCAGTGTGGCGTTGGCTGCGTACTTGGCAGTAAGGGAAGTGTGTCCGCCCACCGGTTCGACCACGAACGAGAGCGCCGCGTTCACCACGAGGGCGGTGCCGCCGACCATGAGTGCGTGGGGTCGGTCCCAGTCCCGGCGGCGTGACCAGAACAGCAGCAGGCAGCCGCCCAGGGAGAGCGCCGTCAGGTCAAGAACGCTGCCCGACCAGTCGGCGGGCGCCAGTTGGTGGGTGGCCGACAGCCGCGGTGGCGCCCAGTTGTGGCGCGCTCGCATGAAGTTCCTGGTGTGCTCGTGGAAGAACACCACAACCGCCAACGCGTACAGCACGAGCAGTACCGTTGTGCCGACGCGCCCCAGCCATGGACGGTCGGCCAGTCGCGGAACACAGGACTCGACCACCACGATCGGTGCCGCGAAGCTCCAGATCATGTGGCCGACGACGAATCCCAGCAGATGGTGAGCGCTGATACCCGCGGCGGGGACGAGGGTGGGCAGACGCTCCTGGGACCAGAAAGGGTCGCTGACGAAGTGCGGGTTGAACAGGCTCTGGTCGATCAACCCCGCCTGGAACAGTCCGAAAGCTGCGCTCAGCAGAAGAATGCTCGGCCATCCCCGGCCGGTGCGGCGCGCGACCTCTCTGATGAGCACGGCCACCGTTCCATAGAGCGGCGCCAGGACGAACAACCCAGAAGCGAGCTCCCACGGGCGCCCAATGATGCTGTCGTAGCCAATGAGGTATTCGGCACAGACAGGAGACAGAACGAGGAGCGCCAGCACCGCTGCCAGTCGGCGGAACCGCGGTGGCGGCCCGGATGGGACTGGAACTCTCGGGTTTCATGCGGATCCCTTGGGTACGCAGTGCAGGAAACGATGCCGGGGCGCCGCTTCTCACTGGCGCCGACGGAATCTCCCCGACTGTAGGTACGACGTATCGGCCGGTGGATCAGCCTTTGGTCTGCCGGTGCACAACGAAAGTCCCGCACATCAACCTGCTCGCGCTCCGCTCCCGGGCCACTTCGTCCAGTTCGCGAGCTGATGCCGCCCATGCGCCGTATGTGGTTGCTCTCGGGATATTGCCTCAGCCCCGGATGGTCGCGCGGCAAGCGGGCGGTCCCTCATCTCTGAGCTCGCTTTCTCCCGGTGATTCATCGCAGATTCCGTGGTTGGTGTGGCTTTGCGGGATCGCGCCAGGAGATGGTGTTCACTCCGGTGAGGCGGCGGGCCATGAGATCGGCCATGGCCAGGTGGATCATGGTTTCGGAGCGGACTGCGAGCCCGCGCGGGGGACCGCATCGGAGCCGCCCGCTCCACCGGCCTGCGCAACCCGCCCCTGCACGAGGTCGCGCAGAACAAGGTCTGGCTCGAGATCGTCCAGATCGCCCTCGGCCTGCTGGCCTGGATACCCAGGCTCGCACTCACCGGCAAGGCTCTGGGAACCCCACCGCCTACAGTTCCGACTGTTGTCCGCAGCCGCCCAACTCGTCACCACCGACTGGCGCACGATCCTCCGCCTGGCTCGCCACTGGCCCTGGACGGCCGGCGTGGTGACACGCCGGCCGTCCTATTCGACACTGGGTTGCTGACGAAGGAACACCCCGCGGCAGCGAAGCTTCCCTCATCAACTGTCAAGCATGCGTCACCATGCAGGGCTACCGCAGTAGCCGCCGGTCAGGCAGGCTCGGAAATTGAGTCCGCTTATGCCGTAGAAGTCGGAGGAGAACGACTCCCCGTTGGCGGCGGTCTGAACTGGTGTCCAGCCCCGGTCGGCCCACCTTGCCTGGAGGATCACCCACTTGCCGTCCTTGGCGTGGTCGTAGAACTTGCCACTGTAGGTGCCGTCATAGGTGCCCTTCGAATTCTTGTGCCAGCTCCAGCAGACGTAGACCGAGTCCTTGCCATTGCTCGTCCGCAGGGTGGTGCACTTGCTGCCCTGTGCTGAGGAAGAACCCTGCTCGGCGGCTACAGCGCTGCCGACGAAACCGGTAGTGAGAGCGGTTGCTGCTGCCATTGCAGCGATGAGCGATCGGATCTTGACCATGCTGTCCCCCCGACATGATCGGCAGTTGCTGATCTTGCCGGTGATGCGCTTTGCCGAGGATGCCGCTGCCGGGAAGATCGAGGCATCCCGTCACAGTTCGCTCTTCGCCTCAGCCGAGCACGGTAGTGCGCGGACCCGTACAACTTCCGCAGTAGGCCGCAGAGTGGCCAAACCGTATCGATCCTGGCCAGCATTCGCAGAGGAAGCTCCACTACTGACCTTCAACGCGTGAAGTCGTCATGATGGCCGGCGTCGGAGGCCGGTGCCGGTGAGGCAGCCGTCGAGGACGTCGTGGCGGTACTGGAGCTGGGGTAAACCGCGACGGACGGCGGTGATCAGGTCTTCGGGGTCGGCGAACGCGCGGTTGGCCGTGGTGGTGCGTCGCAGGACGGACCAGATGCCCTCGACCAGTTGAGGTCGGGTGCGTAGGGCGGGACTTGGTAGACGGGTTTTCTTATACTTGGCGACACGTTTGGTGCGCGGCCCGTGGCCGCGGAAGGGGGGCACCGCTGTGATCGAGCTGTCCGAGATGATCCGGAACCTGCGCCGCGAACTGGAGGCGGCCATCGCCGCCGCGCCGACGCGGGGACTGCAATTGGAAGTGGGCCCCGTCGAACTGGAGCTCTCGGTGGGCATGCGGAAGGAGGCCGGAGCGAACGGTAAGGTCACCTTCTGGGTCGTCGAACTCGGGGGTGAGGGCCGGGCGGCCCACGAATCCACCCAGGTGGTGCGGCTGACCCTGCAGCCGAAGATGGTCGCCACCGGCCGGGCTCCAAATGTCTCCGGACGGGGAAGGCCCGGTGAGTGAGTTCCGGACGGGTGCGGACAGTGTCCAAGCGTCGGCCCGAACGGAGTGTTTCCGGTAGCCCGCATCCCCACATGAGCCGCGTTGCTCTGATCACCGTTCCGGACCCGGACGGGGACCCGATGCCGTGGCGCGGCTCGGGCTACCGGATCAGCAGCGCGCATGTCCTGACCGCAGCGCATGCCCTGCGCGGGCTCGACACCGCCGAGGTGCGGTTCTACACCGCTCGCGGAGCGTGGCGCGACTACCCGGAGTGTGCCGTCGTATGGCAGGCCCCTGAGATCGATCTCGCCGTGGTGGAACTGGGAGAGGCCTACGAGGACCGGGTGCGCGACGATTGGCCCGCGCAGTGGCCGCAGCCAGTGCTGCAGCAGACCGTGGAACCGGTGTCGTTCACACGGATGCCCGAGGACCCGGGAGAGGTGCCCTACCTGGCGATCGGCTTTCCGAGCTTCAAGTACCGCGGCGAGGAGGCGCCGTACGACTCGGAGCAGGTCCGCGGCACGATCCCGGTGGGGGCGAACTTCCCGAGCGGGACGCTTGAGCTGAAGATGGATGCCCCGGCTGGAACGTTGTCGGCTGAGGTCACCCCGTGGGGCGGGCTGTCGGGCGCCGCGGTCTGCGCCGGAAACGCGATCATCGGCGTGGTTGTCCAGGACCCCTTGGACGAAGGCGACTTTCGGCTCTTGGCCAGATCGGTGGAGAGCTGGTACCGGATCGCGGCCGGACCGCTTGAGCGACTGCGAGCACTCACTGGTCTGCCGGCCCGCCCCCAGGACCTCACCCCCGCCCAGGCATTACGCGATGGGCTGCCCCCCGACGGCCGGACCGGTACCGCCCTGGCACGCCCGCACAATGTGGTGCCGCATCGCCAGGCGATGGCGGAGCTGGCGGTCAGCGACCGGTACCTGGTCGACGCACAACTGCCCTTCCACGAACCGCCCGAGGCCTCACCCTCCCACCCCGGCCGCATCCTTCGCCGGCTTGCCGACGACGCGGCCCGCGGTGTCCTGCTCGCCGGGACAGCGGCCACCGGTAAAACCCGGACCTGCCTGGAGGTGGCGGAACGAGCCCACGCCGACAACTGGCAGGTGCTTCACCTGCGGACCGACACCGACGTGGAGATCGGCGACCTGGACGCCGCGCTGGCGGGCCAGCCGTCGGCCCGGGTACTGATCGTCGTCGACTACCTGGACCAGCAGCCCGCGCTGAGCCTGCGCGACCTCGCCCGCTGGGCGGAGCGCACCATGGCCGGCGGACCGGGCGAAGCAGCCGACACGCAGATCAGATTCCTGTTCACCTGCCACCGAAGCGCCCGGGACCGGCTGCGCGGTGAGGACGGCGGACGGCTGTTCACCCACGTCGTGACCATGGACTGGAACGACGCGGCCCACCGCCAGGAAGTGCTGCGCCGGATCTTCACCAAGGTGGCGCCCACGGCACTGGACAGCCTCGGCCGGGCGGAGCTGACCCGCCGCTGCGGCGAACAGCCCATGGTGGCACTGCTGCTGGCCGCGCAGGCGGAGTCCCAGGTACGGGCCGGCCGCCCGGTCGCCGAACTGGACACCTCGGCACCCTCCGCACTGACCGGATATCTGATGCGGCGGCTGGAGCAGGAACGCGTGCTGCTGCCCGGCGCCTGCGCAGGCGGTGAGCAAACCGGGCTGCTCGGGTACGCGGCAGCCGTGGCCGCCGCCCCCGCCTCGTACGACGACCTGGCCGCCACTGTCGCCCGCACCCTGCGCCTCCCCTCCGGCGAGCTGGACGAGGCAGTCGGCACAACCGTGGTCGACACTCTGAGCGGACTGGGCTGGCTGCGTTCCTACGGCGACACTGTGCACACCGTGCACGACGTCGTGGCCGACGAGATACTGCGCACCGCGCTCTTTCCCGGCCAGGGCTACTCCCTCGACCGGACGGCGCTCGGCACGCTGCTGCGGGCGCACGGCTCGGTGGCCGATCCGGCCGGGGCGCCAGGCATGGCGCCCGGAGGGCTCGGCGGGTTGCACCGGCTGGCGCGGGGCGTGGCACGGCTGTACGCCGACGCACCGCCAGAGCACCAGGACCAGCTCACCCGGTTCTGCCGCGCCTGGATGCGGGAGAACGCCACGGAGCTGAGCTCCCGGCTTGCCACCGAACGCCAAGGGGTCCGGCTGCTGGTCGGCATGCTGGTCGCACCGCCGTGGCGCACGGCGACCGCCGAGAGCTGGGCGGCTCTGCGTACGGCCTGGACCGTTCCACGGGCAGTGGCCGGCGAGGAGATGACCGGCGGGGCAGTGACCGGCGCTGAAGGCGGTCCACAGGGTGTCGCGCTGCTCGCCGTCCTGCTCACCCAGGTGCCGGCGGACCACGCGCAGCTCCTGATCTCTGACGGCATCGGGTTGCTCACCGCCACCGCCGAGGAGACCTCCGGCACCCCCGGTGCCCTCTCACAGACATCTCAGGCACGTCATGTCCCTGTGCTCCGCGCCCTGCTCAACCGCACCGACCTCGACCCGGAGCAGCTCGCCGTGGTCGCCGACGCCGGGTTGGAGTGGACCGACTCCGGGGAAGGAAGGGCGCCCGGCGCGAAAGGCGTACTGCATGCCCTGCTGGCCCAGCCGGATCTCGACCCCGCGCGCACCCGCAGAGCAGTGGGTCGCGCGATGCGATCGCACCGGCGTCGGCCGGGCGCCCTCGCCTCAGGCGACCTGTTGCGGCTGGTGCTCGCCCGTACGGACCTGGCGCCCGCCACCCGCCGGGAGGCCGTGGAACGTGCACTGACGTGGCTGGGCCGGCGGGGTGAGCGCTCGGACGGGGACAGCACCGTTCCACGACTGCTGTCCGTCCTGCTCACCCGCTCCGACCTGAGTGCCGACCAGCAAGCCCGGCTCGGCAAGCGCACCTTGGAGTGGCTCAACGGAAACGCGGATGAGGAGCACGCCTCCTTCGTACTGCAACGCTGGCTGGCCCGGCATCCGGAAGCCGGCACGGACGTCGCCGAAGCCCTCGCGCTGACCGTCCGGTGGGTGGGCCTGCACGGCAATCTCCCCCGCGCCCCCTACCTGCTGCTCGATGCGCTGGACCGGCCCGAAGCCACCCCACACCAGCAGCGGTCCCTGATCGAGGCGGCCCTGGACTGGCTCGGCAGCCGGGACCCAGACGGCGCCCTGCCGGCGAACTCCGACCGTCTGCTGCGGGCCGTGCTGCTGCGCCCCGACCTGGACGACGACCTCGACCGACGCGTCATCGACCAGGCCATGGAATGGCTCGAACGGCACCACCGCGCACGCAGCGCCGCGTACCCCATGCAAGCCCTCCTGGAACGGGGCGACCTGACCGGCCAGCAGCTACAGCAGACAATGCGCTGGGCCGAGCGCTGGCTGGACCTGCACCCGATGCAGCCACCCGCCCAATACGTACTCTCCGCGCTGCTGACCCGCTACCGGCCGACGGTCACGGAGGGGGGCGGCACCGGCGAGGGCAGCGGCGACAGCACCCCGTACCGCAGGACACTCCAGCGCCTGATCGACTGGCTGGAACACCAGGACAACCCGCACAGCCAGCAGCAGACCGGCTATGCCCTGATCGCCCTCGCCGGGTCCCACCCTTTCAGGCCCGACGATTTCCCCCGGATCCGGCCGCACGCACTGCGCTGGCTGGAGCAGCACCACGACAAGGCCCTCGCCTTCGGAGCGGTCGCCTTCCTTCTGCGCGACCCCGGCCTGTCACCCGAGCAGGAAGAACACGCGCTCCGATCCGCCACACACTGGCTGGCGACGCACGCGCGAGAGCAGCGTGCGGGCATGATCCTCAGTCGGCTGCTGCCGTATACCGCCCATCAGCCGCCCGAGATCCGACTGCCCGCCATCGGATACGCCCTGGACTGGCTTGAGCGATACCACCCGATGCCGGGCGCCGGGTGGGTACTGGAGGCCCTGGCGCTGCAGCCCGTCCTGACCGGCCGTCAGAGCACCGATATGGTGCGCTACACCGTGGCCTGGCTGAAGGCCAACGTCCAAGCCTCCTCCGCCTGGTACGTGCTCGCGTCGGTGCTGTCACGCGAGGACCTGCCCCGTGCCGAGGCACCGGCGCTGGCCGCCGCGGTCCTGGCCCGGCTGCGGTCGCTGCCCGAAGCGGTCTCGGCCACCGACGGCATCCTCACCTCGGTGCTCCACCAACTGCTCTTCCTGCACCGCCGGCACCGCTTGGAGGACACCGGGCAGGCCCGCGCGTTCGTACGCGAACGCATCGCCCAGGCGCCACCGCGCCCCTCCACCGCGTCGATACTGAACGAACTGCTCCGTCCGCCCTTCGCCCCCGGTGAGGTGACGCTCGTGCGCGAACAGGCGGACCGCTGGCTCGCCGCGTACGAGCACGACCCCGAGGCGGGCCGGGTACTCAGCCAGCTACTGAGACTGGATCCGCCAGAGGCAGCCACACGCAAGGCCGAGCTGGCGATGGCATGCCGCTGGCTGGACCAACACCACCTGACCACGAACGCCAACCACGTGCTGCAGGCCGTACTGGCCCAGCCGGGGCTGCACTCAGCCGTCGTCGGGACGGTGGTGGACCAGTCCCTCGCCTGGCTGGAGGCCTACCCCGACACACCGCAGTCCATCTACCTGCTGCGTGACCTGTTCGCCCGGTCGGACCTGCGCCGCTCCTCGGCACACCGGGCGGTGGACTACACACTGGACTGGCTGGACCGCCGCCTGCGCCCAACCCCTCCCCGTCCCCGACCGCGGACGCGGGCACGGCAGCGGCAGCAGCCGCGCGGGCGGCCCGACGGGGTCTGGTCGGTCGCGTTCACCGTGCTCCGCGCCGTCTTCCTCACCAAGGACGCCGACTTCCCGCAGATCGCCAGGGCCGAAAAACTGGCCGGTATCTGGCTGGACCGGTACGGCGGAGAGGACAACGCAGGCTTTCTGATCCGCGACGTACTGCAGCGCACCCAGCACAACTCCGCCGCACTGACCCGCACCATCCCCATCGCGCTGCGCTGGCTGCGCCTGCACAGACACAGCATGCGGGCACCGCACGTCCTGTGCCCACTGCTGTTCCGCAAGGATGTGGACGACGACGCGGCACAGACTGCGGTGGAGGCCGCGCTCGTCTGGCTCGACCGGCACACCACCGACCCGGCCGCCTACCAGGTGCTGGAACAACTGCTCAGACACCGCAGGCTGGGCTCCGAACACGTCACCCGGGCGCTTGCGTACGCCGACCAGTGGCTGGCCGCTCACTCGCAATCCAAAGAAGCCCCCGGCCTGCTGAGCGCCGTCGTCAGCTGCCCCCACCCGGCCGCTCAGACCAGCGCAGCCAAGGCCAGGAAGCAACTGCTCTGCTGGCTGGAGGGGAACGCCGGCAGACAGGAGGCACACCTCGCACTCCGCAGCCTGCTCGCCGACCCCGGCCTCGACGACGCACTGCGGGCCCGCATCACCACCTACGCGACCACCTGGATCCGCATCCACCCCCAGCGCAACGGCGCCCCCCACCTCTGGCACGCCCTCTTGACCCAGAACCCCGCCCCCAACGGCGATCCCGAGCTGATCACCAGCGCGGTCCAGTGGTGCGGCCGCTTCCGCACAAAACTCCCCACCGCGGCCGCCCTGCAAGCACTCCTCACCAGACCCGACCTGCGCGGCGACGAACTCCAGCGCGCCGTCGGCTACGCAAGGGACTGGCTGGCCCAGCACCACCTGGCCGGACGCGCCCTGTTCGTCCTGCACGCCCTGATGCCCCGCCCCGAACTCGACGAGGAGACGCAACACAAACTGCTCGACCACACCGAACAGTGGCTGAACAACCGCCACCCCGCCCGCGCCACCCAACTCACCACAACCCGCACAGCCCCGACCCCCGAACGTGTCGCCCTGGCCACGACACTCCTCACGGAGTCCATCAGCTCCAAGTGAGCAGGCGCGCGCAGGTGAGAAGCGGGGCTTCCCGCCCTGACGACTTCTGCCGGGATGCCTTGTGCGCGGCGCGCTGAGCGTAGTGAAAGCCGATGGAACGACCGGGACCCGCTCCCTGATCCCAGGTCATCCGTCGCGGGATCACCGGCAGGTGGTGAACGGGTGCTTCTCTGCTCTTGGCACGCAGAGCTAACGCGCTGGGCGTGCTGCTCTGGAAGAGTGGGCGACCTCCACGAGGTCAACGAGCGAGGTGGTTCTCTTGAAGCCAGGTAAAAGCCTCTCGACCGCGACGGCCGCCCTCGCGCTCGGCACAGGTCTTGTCGTCACAGGCCCGGCCACCGAGGCACAAGCAGTCTCGGCCATCTGCGCACAGACATCGGGGAATCGCGCCGGGGTGTGCTTCTACTCGGGAGCCCCGGAGAAGATCACGCTCTGGGACAATGCGTGCGACGGCCACCGCGTGTACGCCGACTACGTTGTCCAAACCCGCGCCCAGTGGAAGCCCGCGACCAAGTGCAAGCACCACTACACGGGGAACCTTCCCAACGATTACCCTCCGGGGGTCAGCGTCAAGGTGAGGGTGTGCATCGAGGACTGGGGGCCGAACACCTGCTCACGCTGGGCCTATGGTCGAACCTCCTGACCTTCTGAAGGTACCTGCTCGACACGTTGGACCGTGATGAGCGGATTCTCCCGCGCCGCAGTGACCCTTACCCACTCGCCCACACGCAAGGGGCCGCTCCGCGCATCCGCGCGCCTCGGGGCGGCCGGCCATGACCGAGCAGTCGGCCCTGGCAGACCGCTGCCGCACCGACGCTCTCGGGCAGCGGGACGACGGACCAGGAGCGAGCGGCCGTAGCCGCTCGCTCGGGCACTGCCGTCTGCTGCGAGCCGAGCCGACAGTGTTCGGGCCTGTGGCCTTCAACCCGACGGTCTCCTGCCTGATCAGTAGACTGGCCGGGGGCGGCGACTGAGGCTTGTTCAATCGCAATCGTTGCGGATGATTCGTGGGAACGATTCTGGTCATTGAGGTTGTCACCGCGCAGTCGTGGATGAAGCCAGCGCTCTCGGCTGACGCACACCCACCGCCCGGCGAAGTTCCTCTTCTCGTAAACGCGGCGCCGCGATCGGAGCTGTTGCGGTGAGGAGCCTGGTCAGGAGCACTTGACTCATGGCGGGGCTCACCATGCGAAACAACCGCGCGGGGCACCGTACGGCCTGCTAATTCTCCATGGAGCCACCGGACGAATGTGACGCGCGGCCGGGGGTCAAGGGGCTCCAGTCCGAGCCGGCAGACCCCTGAGAAGAAATTTGCGTGGCACGAATATTTGCGTACCACGCACTCTCTGCTAGCGTGAACGGTATGAGTGGTCTTCGGGAACGGAAGAAGGAAGCCACGCGCACAGCGCTGAGCTGGGCCGCAGTCCGGCTCACCGTCGAGCGCGGGTGGAATGCGGTCAAGGTCGAGGACATCGCTGCGGCGGTCGGCGTGTCTCCGCGCACCTACAACAACTACTTCTCCAGCAAGGCCGAAGCGATCGCGTTTCGCTACCGTGAGCGCTCCTTGCGGCTCGCGGCCGAGCTGCGTCACGGACCGCCCGGTGAACCCTTGTGGGAGGCAATCACTCGTGCGGCGCTACGGCAGTTGGAGCCTGGCCCCGAGGTGGCACACATGCCGCCTCAAGAGCCCGATGAGTGGGCGGCTGGCGTGCGGGTGATGTTGGCCGAACCCGCACTGGAGGCCGAGATGCTGCGTGCGAGCAAGATCGCGGAGAAGGAGCTTGCCGCAGCGATCGCTGACCGCACGGGCACGGATCCCGGGTCCGATCTCTACCCTCGCCTGGTGGCCGCGAGCGTGATGGCCGCCAACAATGCCGCCCTCGAGCTGTTCGTGCAAGGCGGTACGGGTGAGCCGATGGAGGTTCTGCTGCCCCGGGCTCTGCGCATGGTGGCCACCGGACTTCCCACTCCGTAGGCCCCCCTTTCCATCGAGCAAGGGTTGCTGCTTGCAGCCCCTACCCCTTTATTCCCCAAATGCGGAGAATTGTCATGCTTGATGTAGTAATCGTCGGTGGCGGCCCGAACGGGTTGATGCTCGCCTGCGAGCTGGCACTGGCTGGGGTGCGTCCGGTCGTGCTGGAGCGTCTCGCCGGCCCGAAGACCGAGCCCCGGGCGAACGGTTTGGTTGGTCAGGTGGTGCGCATGCTCGACCGACGTGGTCTCTACACACGCATCAGCGGATCCAGCGAACCGCCCCGACCCGCGCCCCGCTACATGTTCGGCGCGTTCACGCTGGACCTCACAAGTCTCAATGACAACCCCGTGAGCCTGCTCCCGACGCCGCAGGAGCAGATCGAACGGGTTCTCGCCGATCGCGCCGTAGAACTCGGCGTCGACCTCCGCAGAGGGCGGGAGGTGGCCGATCTGCACCAGGACGACGACTTCGTCCGGATCACCCTTGCCGACGGTGAGACTCTCACCGCCCATTACCTGGTAGGGGCTGATGGAGGGCACAGCGTGGTACGACGCTTGTCCGGCATCGGCTTCCCTGGCGTGACCACCGACGACTTCGTCACCCGCTCCGCGAACGTGTCCGTGACAGACAAATACCTGGGCCCGGACGGCAGCCTGCACGTTCCCGGCTACGGGAGCCTGCCACCCCTGATGTACGTGCGCACGGAGCGCGGCACGATCGCGTGGGGCCTGCTGCCTGGCCGAGTGCCTGTCCTCAACACCACCGAAACTGGCAGGCCGGACGAGCACACCACCCCGATGACCTTCGAAGAGATGATGGCGAGCGCCGAACGCGTGCTGGGCGTGCCCGTCCCGCTGGGTCCGCCGGTGGGAGAGGGGCCGCACCTGCTTCGACGTCTTGTCGGCGGAAACACCCGACTGGCAGAGCGCTACCGGGACAGGCGGGTACTGCTGCTGGGCGACGCGGCACACGTGCACTCGGCGATCGGCGGCCCGGGACTCAACCTCGGCCTGCGGGACGCGGTCAACCTCGGTTGGAAGCTGGCCGCCACAGTGCGAGGGTGGGCCCCCGAAGGTCTGCTCGACACCTACGACGAGGAACGCCGACCTGTCGCAGAACACGTCGTGGCCTCGACCCTGTCCCAGTCGGCACTGATGCGCCCCGGACCGGAAGTCAGTGCCCTGCGGACCGTCTTTGGTGGCCTGCTCGCCTCACCCGGCGGCACTGAATACATCGCCCACCTGCTCGCTGGAACCACCGAGGGCTTCGCGCCCGACCTAGTGGTCCACACCGGCGCAGGCACCCGCCGGCTGGCCGACTTGACCACCACCGCCCGGCCCTTGCTGCTCGACCTGTGCGGCGACTTCGCCGAGGCCGCGAAGCCCTGGCACGACCGGGTCGATGTCATAAGCGGCAAGGCAGAGGGCACGAGCGCGACCCGCCTGCTGCTGCGCCCCGACTGCCACATAGCATGGACCGGAAGCGGACCGAACGACGTCGACGGTCTGCGAGCCGCGCTGCACCAATGGTTCGGCGGACCGCTAAGCGACGCCCGTGGGCTGGAGCAGATCAGCCGTTGAGCTGGGTCATCAGCTCGCGGTTGGTGACACGAGCCGCGTACTTCGCAAGCCAGTGACGACGAGGCCCCCGAGCAACGAGATTGAGACGTCAAACATCTCGAACAACAGCCTGGGGGGCCTCGCTTGTTGCGCTTCACGGCCCATCACCCGATCGGTGGCGACCTCGAAGAAGCTCACTGACGGGCTTTGCCCGGCTTGTTGCCCATGAACTCGACTGCCTGGGTGGCGTGTTGTACGTGGCACGGGTGACTCCTGACAGCCGAGGTGATCACGGTTGCGGAGTACAAGGGGGCCCGGCACCAAGTGGGGGAAGACGTTCGCCCCGGCGGCGCGGGACGCGTTCACCTACGGCGGCAAGCAGTACGGCGTTCCGATCAACCTCGATGCCAAGGTCTTCGCCTACAACAAGAAGGTCTTCGCCGACGCCGAGGTGAAGAAGCCGACCAGCTTCCAGGAGCTGCTCAAGACCTGCGACACGCTCGACAAGGCGGGGTACACGCCGATCGCGTTCGGCAACAAGCACGGCTGGCCCGCCATCCACTACATGACCCAGCTCAACGCCCAGTGGGTCCCCGGCAAGGTGCGTGACGCCGACTACAAGCCGTCCGGCGGGAAGTTCACCGACCCCGGCTACGTCCGGGCACTGAAGAGCCTCAAGGAACTCAGCAAGCGGTGCTTCACGGGCCAGGCCAACGGCGTCGCGCACGAGTCCGCGCAGGCCACCCTGTTCCAGGGGGAGTCGGCGATGCAGTTCGTCGAAACCTTCGAGTTCCCGCTGCTCTCGGCGAAGGACGTGCCCAAGAGCTTCAAGGACAACTGGAGCTTCTTCCGGATGCCCGCGAGCGCCGGGGCGCCCGGGGACCAGGAGGCCCTCGTCGGTGCGCCCGACGGGCTGCTGGTCAATCCCAAGTCGAAGAACGCCGGCCTCGCGGTGGACTTCCTGAAGTTCTTCACCGGCAAACAGAACGCTTCACTGATGACCGAGATGAACGACTGGCTCAGCCCGGTCCAGGGATCAGCGGACAGCGCCAGCCCCCAGAACAAGGAGGCGCTGAAGATGATCTCCGGAACGAAGAACTTTGCGGTATGGCTGGACACGGTCACCCACACCCAGGTCGCCCAGGCCTATCTCTCCGGGGGCGAGGGACTGCTCGACGGCTCGCTAACGCCGGAGGAGGTCATGGCCAAGGTGCGGGAGGCCGCGAAGAAGGCCAGGGCGGAAGTCGGAAGCTGAACCGTCCCCCGGGGGCAGGGCGTCAGGCCCCGCCCCCGGTACTTCCGATGAGGAGGCGACTGAATGGTCGGCAGACTGCGGGCCCGGGCCAACGCGTCGATGTGGGTCGCGCCGGCACTGATCCTGGTCCTGGTTTTCATCTACTACCCCATCATCGAGAACGTGCGGCTCAGCTTCTTCAGCTGGAGCGCGTTCTCCCCCGAACCCCGGCCCGTCGGGCTGGACAACTACCGTGCCCTGGGCTCCGATCCGGTGTTCTGGCGCGCGCTGGGCAACAACATCGGCTACGCGGTGGTCTCGCTGGTCTTCCAGGTGGGTCTCGCGCTGGTGCTGGCCGCCGTCCTGGAGGCGTACGTCGGCCGGCGGCTGCGCGGACTGCTGCGCACCATCTACTTCATTCCGGCTGTCATCTCCATCACCGTTGCCGGGATGCTCTTCCAGTTCCTGTACGACCCGCACATCGGTCTGGTCAACCGCTTCCTCGGAGCCGTGGGCCTCGACTCGCTGCAGCACTCCTGGCTCGGTGACCAGGACACGGCCATCTGGTCGGTCATCGCCATGAGCCAGTGGCAGTCCATCGGCTACACGACGATGCTGTTCATGGTCGCGATCCAGCGCATTCCCGCCGAGCTGTACGAGTCCGCTCACGTCGACGGCGCGGGCCGCATCCGCTCCTTCTTCGTGATCACTGTCCCGATGGTGCGTGAGATGACGACGTTGCTGGTCGTCGTCACCATCTCCGGCGCCTTCCTGGCCTTCAACGAGGTCATGGTGATGACCGGCGGAGGTCCGGCCAACTCCAGCCAAGTGCTGGGCACCTGGCTGTACCACAGTGCCTTCCTGAACGACGACATGGGGTACGCGGCGGCCATCGCAACGGTGATCTTCGTCATCACGCTCGCCGCCTCCGTCATACAACTGATACGCGCGCAGCGCCGGAGAGTCGAGACCTGATGTTCTCCACCAAACGCGTCCGCGGTTCTGCCCACAGGGAGACTCCGATGGCAACCACACTGCCCCCCACGACCACCGAGCCGGCACCATCGGCGCCCCCCGCCGGCGGCAGCCCCGTCCGTCGGCGGCCGGGGCCTTCGCGGGGCAAGGGCTCACCGCTGCTGCGGGTGCCGGTGCTGGTCGGCCTGCTCCTGTTCGCCGCGGCCGTGGTCTATCCGCTGACGTGGATGGTGATGACCGGCTTCAAGGAGAACGCGGAGGTGTTCGGACGCCCCTGGGGGCTGCCCGACGTGCTGCGTTGGGAGAACTTCGCCGCCGCCTGGGAGCAGGGCATCGTCCGCTACCTCACCAACAGCGTGATCGTCACCGCGGCGAGCATCGTCTGCGTGACGCTGTTCAGTGCCTGGGCGGCCTACGGCCTGACCCGGCTGCGCGTCCCCTTCTCCCAGCCCATTCTGCTGCTGATTCTGGGCGGTTTGATGATCTCGCCCACCGTGGCCCTCATACCGTTGTTCCGGCTGCTGCAACTGACCGATCTGTATGACACCCGCTGGGCACTGATCATTCTCTACACCGCCTTCCGGATCCCTTTCACGGTGTTCCTGATCCGCGCGTACATGCTGGGCCTCCCCCGGGAGATCGAGGAAGCCGCCCTCATCGACGGCGCCAGCCGGCGCCAGGTGTTCTGGAGGATCGTCTTCCCGCTGTGCAGGCCCATCCTGGCCTCGGCGGCTCTGCTCCAGGCGCTCTTCGCTTGGAACGAGTTCCCCTTCGCCCTGGTCTTCGTCAACGACGACGGCCTCAAGACCCTGCCCGTCGGACTGGTGGCGATGCAGAGCAGGCTGCTCACCGACTGGCCGGTCATGTTCGCCGCCCTCACCGTCGCCTGTCTGCCGCTGGTCGCGGTCTTCCTGCTCGGACAGCGCCACTTCATCCGCGGGCTGGCCGAGGGCACCGGAAAGTAGCCCGCCGCCCCTCGCACCGCCTGGGGTGGCCGGGCCCGGGGCAGCTGTGGAAGGCGCACCTCCGCGCACCGAATATCGCGGGGCGGTCCGACGGCGGTCAAGGTGCCGGGTGCGGGCCCGAACCAGTGGACGCGCGGGATGTACAAGGCGCCTTCGCAGCCGCAGGACATGGAACGGGCCCGGCCCCGTGCGTGACTGGCCGGGCCCGCTTCGGTCTCCCGTCACACGGGACTGCTGCACGGATAGGTGACAGTCGGGTTTCATGCCGCGAGGGCGGCGGGCTTCATGGTGGTCTCGTACTCGATAGGGGTCAATCGGCCCAGTCGGAGTTGTCGGCGGCGTCGGTGGTGGGTCCGCTCGATCCAGGTCACGATCGCGGTGGGGAGGTCCTGCCGGGTGGTCCAGTGTCGGCGGTCGAGGACGTTCTTCTGTAGCAGAGCGTAGAACGATTCCATCGCGGCGTTGTCGCCCGCGGCACCGGCCCGGCCCATGGAGCCGACCAGGCCGCTCATGCGCTCCCCGGCCGTCTCGGCCTCACCGGTGAGGAACCGGTAGCCGAACTCCGGATCGTCGCGGTGGGCGTCGAAAAGTGCGTTTGTGCGGTAGGACACGGTGATCTCAGGGTCCGTGACGGGTTGATGCAGCCAGCGGTAGTAGTGCTGGCGGGAGAGCTTGAGCACCCGGCACACGACCGCGACAGGGATCCCGTCGGCGGCGAGCTCTCTCACGAGCGGGCAGAGCCTTTGATGGCAGGTGAGCCTGCGACAGATACGCCGCGCGGCGCAGGACCTCGTCCTCCTGCTCCAGCCGCCTCACGCGCTTCCTCAGCTCACGGTCCTCCGACGACTTCGACCTGGTGACGCCGGGCTCCTCGCCGTCCTCGACCTTCGCCTGGCGCATCCACTTCGACAGCCGGTGGCGGGTCGGTGCGGGCACCGGCGGCGTGTCGATGAGCCCGCACGACGGCGGAGTCGACCGAGACGCCCCAGCCGATCTCCCCGGCCGCATCCGCCTCTGCCCGCACCTGGAGCAAACGTTCCCAGGCGCCGTCCGCCGACCACAACCGGTGCGGGATCTTGTTGATCACCTACCAGTCCGTGCTTCACCGACGACCTGAAGAAATGAGGCGCTTGGCTGCGGTCGCAGAGGGCGAGGGGTATGAGGCTCTCGTCGCGTACCGGAGAAGTGCCGGTCGATGGAGATCCGGTCCGCGGGCCGCTGAGCGCGAACAGTTGCTCGGTCTCGATGCACGTTCAACGGTGGCAGCGGTGGAGCACCTTCGTGACGTCAGGAGCCCGCCGAGGCGGAGGTGGCGGTCGCCAGCAGGGCTAGGGCGGCCTCGCGGGCCTGGGCGGCTGTGCCGGCTGCGCGGTCGTGTGCGGCGACGACGGTCGCGCCCTCGATCAGCATGAGCAGTTGGCGGCCCAGGAGGGCTGGGTCGGCGGCTCCGGCGCGGGCGGCGATGTCGGTGAGGAGATCGAGATAGCGGTTCAGATGCCGTGCGGTGATAGCGCGCACGGTCTCGTTGTGGTGCTGGGTGGCCGCGTTCACCATCGCACAGCCGCGAAAACCCGGCTCGCTGTACCACCGCTCAAGGGTGTCGAAGACCGCGGGCAGTTGGTCGGCGGGGTCGTCTCCGGCCTCCGCGACAGCCGCGGCGAGCCAGTCGGTCACCCGCTCGCTACGCGCCTCCAGCATGGCTTGGACGAGTCCGTCCTTGGTGCCGAAATGCCGGTAGAGCGTTTCCTTGGATACCCCGATACGGGCGCACAGTTCGGCGACACCGACGCCGTCGAGTCCGCGCTCGTACAGCAGCACGGTGGCTGCTTGGAGGATGGCGGCGCGAGTGCGCGCCGGGTCGATCGTCGATCCCTTGGAAACTGGCACCCAAGGATGGTACCGGACGGTTCGATCAATTGCTACCTTCAAGGATCGTACTGATCGGTTCGATCTCCTGGGTGGTGTCAGCATGATTGCTGTTCGTCGGCGCGACCGTGGCAGAGGGTCAGCTCTGCACAGACCCGCCTGTCGCAGGCCCCTGGCGGCCGGGTCGGCGTGGGCACGGTGAGGCCGCCGGCGCGGCAGGCAGTGTGGCAGTCGGTGCGGCTGGCCCTGGGCACTGCCTCGGCTCTGGGGCTCGCCCGCTTCGGCTACGGGCTCCTGCTGCCGGCCATGCGCGACGATCTGCGCTGGAGCCTGGCCCAGGCCGGGGCCATGAGCGCGGCCAACGGGCTCGGCTACCTTCTCGGCGCGCTGGCTACCACCGTTCTCGTCCGCAAGATGGGCAGCGCCGCCGCCTTCCGCTGGGGCATGGTGCTGACCGCGGTGGCGTTGGCCTCCACTGCGGTCAGCGACGATTACCTGACGCTCTTGGCCACCAGGGCCGCGGCAGGAGCTACGGGCGCGGTCGTGTTCATCACTGGCGGTGTGATCGCCTCACGGATCGCCGCCCGCGCCTCCTCCGGCGCCCCCGTCGCCCTCTACTTCGCCGGCACCGGGCTGGGCATCGTCCTCAGCGGCGTCAGCCTTCCGGCACTGGGAACCCACTGGCACGCCGCCTGGATCGGCATGAGTCTCGCCGCCGGCATGGCGACCCTGGTGAGCTGGACAGCTGCGCACGCAGGCGGGGACGCGCCGGCCGCCACAACCGGACGAGCGCGGCTGCGCCCCCAATGGCGCACGGCCTTGGCCTACCTGCTGTTCGCGACCGGATACATCACCTACATCACCTTCCTGTCCGCCTACCTTGCCGACCGGAACGCCCCTCTCGCACAGGTGATGCTCATCTGGACGGTCATGGGGGCGGCGGTCGTGGCGGCACCGGTTCTGTGGAGCCGTCCCCTTGCCCGCTGGCGCGGCGGCAATGCCCTCGCCGCGCTGCTGGCCCTCCTCGCAGGCGGAGCGGCACTCGCCCTGGTGTCCTCGGCCCTGCCGGTCGTTCTCGCCTCCGCGATCATCTACGGAGCGACGTTCATGAGCGTTCCCGCCGCCGTCACCACGCTCATCAGGACCGGCACCCCGCCCACCGACTGGACGGCCACGCTGGCGGCCTTCACCACCCTGTTCGCGGCGGGCCAGACCGTGGGCCCCTGGGTCGCCGGCATCCTTGCCGACCACACCTCTGCCGACGCCACGGTGACGTGGACGGCGGTCCTGTGTGCCGCCGGGGCGGCGATCGCCGCCACCCTACGCCGTGTGCCTCCCGTGCCACCGACCACGGCCACCGGTCCTCTGCCGCCCAGGCAGGGCACCGCCCTCGGGTCCCACCGAGCTGACACCTGAGACCACCAGCACCCGTGCCTTTCCCGGCCACGAGAGAAAGAGAACGACAGTGACCACCTTTGTTCTGATCCCGGGCATGTGCCATGGCGGCTGGTGCTTCGAGGAGCTCACCGAACAGTTGCGTTCCCACGGGCACCGCGCAAACCCGCTGACCTTGACCGGACTCAGCGAGCGCGGCCATCTGCTGCATACCGGAGTGAACCTGGAGACTCACATCCAGGATGTGACCGGCGTGCTGGCGGCCGAGAACATCCAGGACACGGTCCTGGTCGGCCACAGCTACGGCGGAATGGTGATCGCCGGAGTCGCCGACCGCATGCCGGAGCGAGTGAGAGCGCTGGTCTACCTGGACGCCGTCGTGCCAGGCGATGGCGATTCCATGTGGAGCCTGGTCTCCGAGAACGAGCGGCGGTGGTACCTGGACGTAGTGGAGACCGGCGACGCGGTGCGTCCGATGCCCTTCTTCGACCCGCGAGCCACACCGCACCCCCTAGCCTCGCTCCTTCAACCGCTGCGCCTCACCGGCGGCCACGCCCGCATCCCCCGCAACGTCTACGTGTACGCGGCGGGGTGGCAGTCCCCATCGCCGTTCACCTCCACCTACCAGCAGTTGCGCGAGGACCCCGCGTGGACCACCCACGCACTTGACGGCGGACACAACCTCATGCGCGACGCTCCCCAGGACTTGCTGAAGATCCTGCTCGAAACCTGCGAACCCAGCTGACCGCCGGTCTCACAAACGCCCGGGGATGCGGCAGCGCCGCATCCCCGGGCCGATCCACACGGCTAGCTTGATCTTCAACCTGTGCGCCGTGGGCGAGGGGAGTCTGACGCCGCCTTCTTCCGTTTCACGGTGTCCGTTTTCCGGACTGTGTGGACGTCGTGGCGCGGGTTGCAGTGGGCCCGTGCGGTTCGCTGGGCCTCCCCCACCACTGCCGCAGATCGGCTGCCGGTGGTCGGGCGAGCAGGGGTTGGGCATAGACGGCAAGGATCAGCCAAGTCCAACGGTCGGCGGCGTCGGGTGTGCGGAAAAGTGCGTGCAGAGCTACGCCGCCCGCGCCAAGCAGGGCGAGTGGCACCTGCTCGACGAGGACGAGTACTGGGTCTCTTTCCCGGGGTTCGGGCACCACCCGTCACGCCGGAGCGCTTCAGGCCCTGTTTGCCGCGATCGGCGCAGACCCCGCCGCGCACCCTGTACTGCTCCCCACGCGAGCGGAGGCAGGACGTGATGCTCTGTCGCCCGCCGCTGCGGGCTCCCGAGGCGCGCACCCGGGCCAACCGGAACGCGCACGGGCAGTTCACGCACTCAGTCACACCTGGCTCTGCCAGAACCTTCGCGCAGAGCAGCGCGCAAGAAGCCGGGCCGGGCAGAAGACCGACCGCCTCGCCGCCCGTGGTCTTCGCGACCATGTACGGCCGTGCGAGAACCTCACCGCCGAGGTGTGGCGAAGGCCGGGGGTTCCGGCCCCGCGCACGGTGTTCATCCGCAGGAGTGTCACCCGCGGGCGGCAATCACTCCCAGAACCGCGTACAAGGTGCGCCCGGTGGGACGACCGGCACGGCGCCGACGGGGCAGGTTCTGGTGCCGTTCCGGTATACCGGCGGACAGAGGCTACTGCCCTCGTACGACGCGGCCGTGGACCAGCAGGATCTGCCGGTCCACGCTCACCATGATCCGGGTTCCGCAGTTGATGTAGCGGGACAGTCCGTGGAGTTGGGGAGACCGGTTCACGGACGGCAAGACTTTTGCCGCAGCTTTTACCTGGAAGGCAAAGCCTTTGCCTTCCAGGGAAGAGTTGTGTCTTAATCGGGGCATGCGTCCGAACCCTCCCCATGATGAGGCAGCCGGGCCGGAGGCGGGAGACCTTCCCGCGTTCGCGCCTCGGATGCGCCTGCTGAGGAGGCGCAGCGGGCTCACCCTGGAGGCGTCGGCACGCAGGGCCGGTCTCTCCCCCGCCCACCTCTCCCGGCTGGAGACCGGGAAGCGACAGCCGTCGCTGCCGCTCCTCCTCACCCTCGCCCGGGTCTACGGCACGACTGTCGGCGAGCTCCTGGGCGAGACGGCCACGGCCGCCCACTCGGTGGTCCGGGGTGCCGAGATGGAATCCGTCGATGCCGGAGGGTGGCGCTACTGGCAGGCGGGCCGGTCCGGGCGCGCCATGCAGGCGCTCCGCGTCCATGTGCCGCGCGGCACGCAGCGCGATCTCGTCCGCGTCCATCCCGGCGAGGAGTGGATCCACGTACAGCGCGGGGAGCTGCGGCTGACTCTCGGGCAGGTCACCGAGACGCTGGCCCCAGGGGACTCGGCACACTTCGACTCCCTCACCCCGCACCGCCTGGAAGCCGTCTCGGCCAACGGGGTGGACCTGCTCTTCGTCCACACACTCCTCCAGTCCCCCACCGCCGACCTCTGTGTGAACGACCTGCCCGGCCACGCCGCACACGGCAGCCCCCCACAACGCTGAGCCCCCGCCCACCCCGCACAGCTCCCGGCCTCCGCGTGTGCGCTGACCGCACCGAGCAGAAAGGCATTCCGACCATGACCGCAGCACAGCCCGCCCAGCCGCAGCCCCCGGCGTCGGACACTTCCGTTTCCGGTCAGGCGTCACCCGGTTCCGTCCCTGCGCCCGCGCAACGCAGACGCAGGGACGAACCGGGCGAGGAGCGCGGTGACGGGCGCTTCCCGCGCGGACTGGCCCTGCGGCTGTTCGTGTACGTGGTGGCGGGCCATCTGATGGCCGGTTTTCTGTTCCTGCTCTTCGAGCTGGGCGGCAGCCGGTAAGTGCGGGCTCCGGGGCCCTCACCCAAGTGACGGTTCGGACTGAGCCGCGACTCCCCGGCCTCCCACTTGCCCGACGGCGACAGCTTCGTCGCCGAGGCCGAGAGGTGACCCCCGAACCGGAGGTGTCCGCGGAGACGGCCAGCAGCACCGTGCCGCTCTGTGTCGTCATACGCGGCAGCGGACATCTGCCCGCACCGGGGGACGGCGCCGACGAGGGCGAGCCGGGAACCTTGCCCGTCAGACACCGGGAGCCGGGGCGTCGCGCGGTGGCGGGGCGGTGGTGTTCCGCAGGATCAGGCGGGTGGGAAGGACGATGTGCTGCTCCCGGTCCGCCTCGGGATCGTTGACGAGGGTCTGGTAGAGCTCGCCGACAGCACGCCCGATGTCGGCCGGCCGCTGGGCGATCGTCGTCAGGTCCGACCACCGGGCTGTCTCGTGGTCGTCGAAGCCGAGGACGGACATCTGGCCCGGGATCTCGGTACCGGCCCTGCGCAGGGCCCACAGGACGGAGACCGCTACCTGGTCCTGGTCCACGAAGATCGCGGTAGGCGGCTCCCGCAGGGTCAGCAGCTGCCCGACCGCCTCCACGATGCCGCGTTCGTCGTCGGCCGACGAAGCGACCACCAGTTCCTCGTCGAATGCGAGATCCGCCTCGTCGAGCGCCTGCTGGTAGCCCGTCAGCCGCTCGTGCGTGCTGAAGACGAAACCGCTGGGGCCGATCGTCTGGAAGAAGGCGATACGCCGGTGCCCGAGGTTGAGCAGGTGCTGGGTGCCTTTCCGGGAGGCGTCCACGTCGTCGACGTACACGCTCGCCCGGCCCTTGGCGTGCTGGCTGACGTATATGACCGGCATCTCCAGGTCGTCCAGCCGGGTCGCCTCCTCGTCGGTGAGGTCGAAGGAGAAGACCAGCAGCGCATCGGCGTTCCGCCTGGCCGGCAGCCGTTCGAAGAAGGAGGCGCGCTCGGTCATGTCCGGGGTGACATAGACGACCAGTTCCATGCCCGCGGCGCGCAGCATGGGCCCGAGGTTGTCCAGGACCGTCCCGATGAACCATGAGTTGAGCGTGGGCACGAGGACGGCCACCGCCCCGGTCTTGCCGGTCACCAGACTGGCGGCCTGGCGGGAGACGGCGAAGTTGAGCTCCCTTGCGGCCTGCTCGACCCGCGCCCGCACGTCCGGGGTGACGTTCGTCAGTCCGCGGAGAGTGCGCGAGACCGTGGACGGGGAGACCCCGGCCCGCTGGGCGACATCGGCCATGGTGGGGTGCCGTTGCACTGAGGGCATGGTCAGGACGCTAGCACGAGGGCACGGCCGGATACGAGAGCGGATGACAGCGCTGTCAGAGCAATTTGCCGCGAAACTCTCCCCTCTTAGTCGCCAACCCTCGGGTTAAATGGGGCAATACGGGACGTAGCGGTCGACTGATTACCGCGACGTAACGCATTGACTTCCCGTATCACCACTTCTACCGTGGCATCGCTTTCCCAGGGCAGGCGAACTCAATCAGCCAGAGCAGGTAATCACCCCATTCACCTGCACATTAGCCCCTCAGGCGCCCAAGACAGCGCATGCATACGTCAGTTCATCCTCGACGGCATCACCGCCCGGCTTCCAGTCGAAGACGAGAAGAGATTCCGCATGACCACCGCGTGTTACGGATCGGTTACCCGCCGCCATCCAGGCGGTGTCCGACCGGCGCTCGACGCCCTCCGCCCGGACATCACCGACAGACAGTCCCGGGGCCTCACCGGCCCGGCGGACTGCGGCACATTCAGCCCCCCGCGCATACGGCCCGGCCTGGGGGGCGTGAGCGACGGGACCACACGAATCGGCGGCCGGGACGCAGCCGCCCTGCCGCCGGAGGACGAGGGTCTCGCCACGGCCCTCCGCAGCCGAGCACGAGGGCGGCGACCACACCACCCCCGGCTTCAGGTCCGAGTCCCTCGCACTCACAGCCCCCGGCGAGGAGAGCCTGCTCATGCACACGCGATGAGGGCCGAGGAGCCCGGTTCCCGGGCGCACTTCCCCGGCACCCCGCGCCACGAGAACGCTGACCGCGCCGACCGGCGCACCGCGCCCGTCGTCACGGGCCGTCCGCAGTTCCGCCAAGGGCCGGTCCTGCGCTTCCGCCCCACCCCGGGCGCATAGCCCGTCTCCGTCTCCTTCTCCGCCGAATCCGGCCGAGCCTCTCCCCCGGGCGGCCGGCAAGTCTTCCCGCTCCGCAGCGTCAGGAGAAACACCGTGAACACCCGTACCACCAGAGCCCTGCAGTGCTCTTCCCTGCTCCTCGCCGTCGGCCTCACCGCAACCGCCTGCGGATCATCCGGGGCAAGCGACTCCGCAGCGCAGGACAAGCCCGAGTTCACCGGCCGCGGCCCGATCACGTACGTCGCCGGCAAGGATTCGACAGGCGTCACCAAGAAGATCATCGACCGCTGGAACACCGACCACCCCAAGGAGAAGGTCACCTTCATCCAGCTGCCCACGGACCCCGACACTCAGCGGCAGCAGATGATCCAGAACGCGCAGACGAAGTCCGACGCCTACACGGTGCTCTCCCTCGACGTCGTGTGGACCTCGGAGTTCGCCGCACACCGGTGGATCGACAGGCTCCCGGCCGACGAGTTCCCGCTGGGGAAGATGGTGAAGCCCATCGTGGAGACGGGTAAGTACCGCGGCGGCCAGTACGCGATCCCGGCCAGTTCGGACGGCGGCATGCTGTACTACCGAACCGACCTGCTGAAGAAGGCCGGGATAGCCCACCCCCCGACCACCTGGGCCCAGATGAAGAAGGACTGCGCCAAGGTCAAGAAGCTCCCCGGGGCGAAGGGCATGTCCTGCTATGCGGGGCAGTTCCACAAGTACGAAGGTCTGACGGTGAACTTCGCCGAAGCCGTGCACTCGGCAGGCGGCGAGATCCTCGACGCGCACGGGAAACCCCACGTCGACACCTCGAAGGCGCGCAAGGGTCTCGACTTCCTTGCCGCGTCGGTCAAGGACAAGACGATCCCGAAGGAGGCCACCACCTACCAGGAGGAGGACACACGCCGTGCCTTCCAGAAGGGTGAGCTGATCTTCGCGCGGAACTGGCCCTACATGTACTCCCTCGTGGAAAAGAGCAAGAGCGAGGCCTCCGGGAAGTTCGCCGTCGCTCCGCTTCCCGGCCTGAAGGCCACCGGCACCTCCAGCCTCGGCGGCCATGATCTGGCCCTGTCCTCCTCCGCGAAGAACAAGGCCACAGCCATCGATTTCATGAAGTTCTACAGCAGCGAGGCCAACGCCCGTATGGCTCTCAAGGACGGCTCTCTCGCACCGCCCTATGCGAACCTCTACGACGACAAGGCACTCGTGAAGAAGTACCCGTACCTGCCCACGCTCAAGCGCTCGATCCTGCACGCGCAGCCACGCCCCCGCGTGGTGCAGTACGGCGACGCGACCGCGGCCATCCAGCGCGAGGCCTACGCCGCCATGACCGGCAACAAGAGCAGCAAGCAGGCCCTGAGGGATCTCCAGAAGTCCCTGCGCGACGCCGTGGCGCAGTGAGGTGCCGGTCATGGTGAAGACCCACTCGGCCCCCGGAGGGCCTGCCGGAACAGAGGAGCAAGGCGCCCGCTCGCCGTCCGCAGGCCGCCACGGAGACGCCCTCATACGATCCACCGGCCCCAAGTCCCGCCCCCGGCGGCACCGGCCCCGGGCCACAGCGGGCTCAGGCGGGATGGCGGCGCTCCTGGTCTCCCCCACCCTGCTGGTGCTGGCCCTCGTCGTGCTCTACCCGACGATCGTGGCCTTCAAGGAATCCTTCTACGGCAAGGCCGGCCTGGACCCGGAGACGGGCTTCCTGAACAAGACCGCGCCGTTCGTGGGCGGGCAGAACTACGCCGACATCTTCTCGCCCGCCGGCGAGCGGTTCTGGAACGCTTTCTGGAACACGTCCTTCTTCACTGTCACCACGGTCGCACTGGAGACGGTGATAGGTGTGGCGATGGCGCTGATCATGCACAAGGCGTTCAGGGGACGGTTCCTGGTACGGGCCAGCATTCTGATCCCCTGGTCGATCCCCACGGCCATCTCCGGTCTGCTGTGGCGCTGGATCTTCAACAGCCATGGTGTGGCCAATGAGATCCTCGGGCAGCAGATCCTGTGGACCACCGAGGGCTTCCACGCCCAGGTCGCGGTCATCATCGCCGAAGTGTGGAAGACCGCACCGTTCATCGGCCTGTTGGTACTCGCCGGACTGCAGGTGATCCCCAAGGAGGTTTACGAGGCGGCCAGGATCGACGGGGCCAACTCGCTGCGCCAACTGTGGCACATCACCCTGCCACTGGTGAGGCCCGCACTGCTGGTGGCGGTGCTCTTCCGCACCCTGGACGCGCTGCGCATGTTCGACCTGCCGTACGTCCTGATCGGCGCTCACAAGCACTCGGTGGAGACCCTGTCGATGCTGGCCCAGGACGAGGCCTCCAATGTGCACTTCGGACCGGCCTCGACTTACTCGGTGCTGCTGTTCCTGTACGTCTTCCTCATCGCACTGGCCTTCGTCAGGCTGCTGGGCACCGACCTCGTCGGGGAGAGCGACGCTCCCAAGCGGGGCCGCAGGTGGGCGGTACGGCGCCGGAAGGGGCTGACGGCATGACGGTCACAGCACGGCTTCGCAAGTGGCTGCCGTACGCGGGGATCATCCTGGTTGTGGGCTACTGCCTCGCACCGTTCTACTGGATGCTGGTCTCCAGCCTGCGGCGTACCTCCGACATCTTCCAGAACACGCCGATTCCCACCCGCATCTCCTTCGAGAACTACCGCGCGATCCTCGATCCCTCCCAGGAGTTCACCCGGGCCCTGCTCAACAGTATTGTCGTGGCCGGCACCACCACCCTGCTGGCCCTTGTTCTGGCGACCTTCACGGCCTACGCGATGGCGCGCTTGTCCTTCCCCTTCAAGCGCCTGGTACTCACTGTCATCATCGCCACGTCGATGTTCCCCGTGGTGTCGATCGTGGTCCCGCTGCTGAAGGTGTTCACCGGTATCGGCTGGATCAACACCTACCAGGCGATGATCGTGCCCAGCATGTCCTTCGCGCTGCCGCTCGCCGTGTGGAACCTGACCACCTTCTTCCGCCAGATGCCCATGGAGCTCGAACAGGCCGCCATGGTGGATGGGTGCACCCGCGGCCAGGCCTTCCGCAAGGTCATCGTGCCGCTGGCCGCGCCCGGTCTGTTCACCACCGCGATCATCACCTTCATCTGCGCCTGGAACGAGTTCCTCATCGCTCTCACGATGGCCAACGAACCTGACATGCAGACCGCCCCCGTGGCGATCTCCAAGTTCTCCGGGGCCACCCAGTTCGAAACACCGTTCGGCAGTCAGATGGCAGCAGGCGTAGTGGTCACCATCCCGCTGGTGATCATGGTCATCGTCTTCCAGCGCCGGATCGTCGCCGGACTCACCTCCGGTGCGGCCAAGTAGCCCTGCCCGCACCGATCCCCTGACAACCAAGGAGTAGGCAACAGCATGCCTCGCAACACGCCCTGGTGGCGCGACGCCGTCATCTACCAGGTTTACATCCGCAGCTTCGCCGACGGCGACGGCGACGGAGTCGGCGACATCGCCGGCATCCGCTCCCGGCTGCCCTACCTCGCCTCGCTCGGCATCGACGCCATCTGGATCAACCCCTGGTACGTCTCGCCGATGGCCGACCACGGATACGACGTGGCGGACTACAGGAAGATCGACCCGCTGTTCGGCAGCGTCGCCGAGGCGGAGCAGCTGATCGAGGAGGCCCACCGGCACGGGCTCAGGGTCATCCCGGACATCGTGCCCAACCACACCTCCGACCGGCACGAGTGGTTCCGGGCCGCGCTGGCCGCCGGCCCCGGCAGTCCGGAGCGCGAGCGCTACATATTCAGGGAAGGACGTGGCCCTGACGGCGCCGAACCGCCCAACGACTGGCAGTCCTGCTTCGGCGGACCGGCCTGGACCCGCCTGGAGGACGGGCAGTGGTACCTGCATCTGTTCGCGCCCGAGCAGCCGGACCTCAACTGGGAAAATCCCGAGGTACGGGCCGAGTTCGAGGACGTGCTGCGGTTCTGGTTCAGCCGCGGCGTGGACGGCTTCCGCATCGATGTGGCGCACGGTCTGATCAAGGATCCCGAGCTTTCCGACCTGCAGCCGGGCCAGGAGCCGGGCGCCGAGGCCGGGCAGCAGCCGGTGGGCCACCCCTACTGGGATCGCGACGAGGTGCACGAGGTCTACCGCGCCTGGCGGCGCGTGGCCGAGGAGTTCCCCGGCGAACGGAAGTTCGTCGCCGAAGCCTGGGCCCCGAATACCGAGCGGCTCGCACGCTACGTCCGCCAGGACGGCCTGCACACCGCGTTCAACTTCGACTTCATGATGACCCCCTGGGACGCCGGCCGGCTGCGGGAGGTCATCGACACTTCGCTCTCCTCGCTCGGCGCCGTCGGTGCCCCGACCACTTGGGTCCTGTCCAATCACGATGTGATGCGCCACCCGAGCCGCCTGGGCCGCAAGGTGGTGAAGCAGTGGGTGGCCAATGAACCCTACCGGCCCGGGGGGCCGCTCGATCTCGAACTCGGTACCCGACGCGCCCGCGCGGCGGCGCTGCTGATGCTCTCCCTCCCCGGGGGTGCCTACATCTACCAGGGCGAGGAGCTCGGCCTGCCCGAAGTCGAGGACCTGCCGGAGGAGGCGCTCCAGGACCCCAGCTGGAAGCGCTCCGGCATCAGCCGGGACGGCTGCCGCGTGCCGATTCCGTGGGCCGGGCAGAGCGCCCCGTACGGCTTCAGCCCTCAGGACGCCACCGGCGAGCCCTGGCTGCCGCAGCCTTCGGGCTGGGAGAACTACAGCGTCGAGGCGCAGGCCGGTGACGGTTCCTCCATGCTGGAGCTGTATCGCCGGGCGCTCCACCTGCGGCGCGAGCACGACGCACTCGGCGAGGGGGAACTGCGGTGGCTGGACGCGCCCGCGGGGGTGCTCGCCTTCAGCCGTGAGCCGGGATTCGCCTGCGTGGTGAACCTCTCGTCCGAGCCGTACCCTCTGCCTGAGCACGAGGCCGTGCTGCTGGCCAGCGGCGACCTGGGAGCGGGCCTGCTGGGTCCGGACCAGGCGGTGTGGCTGCGGCGGTAACCGCAGGGCGGGGTCGACGCCCACCCGGGCGGCCGGGTGGGCAACCGTCGGCCCGCCGGACGGCTGCGCTGTCGGGGCTGGTGTGCGGTGGCGACCAGGCGGATGCGGCCGTCAGGTCACGAGCCGGAGGACGTCGGACAGACCGCGTTCGCCGGTGCGGTTCTCGGCCGGGAGGATGTAGGTGCGCAGTCCGCAGGCGGCCGCGCCGCCGTCGCGGACCGGATTGTCGCCGACCATGAGCGTGGCGCGGGGTCGGCTCCGAGGCCGGCGCACGCTTTGAGGAACAGTTGGGCGTCGGGTTTCTCGCGGCCCTGCTCGTAGGAGATGACGCAGCCGTCGAACAGGTCCTCCAGCCCGTGGTGGGCGAGGTGGGTCCGCAGGTCCCAGGCGAAGTCGCTCACGATGCCGATGCGCAGGCCGCGATCACGCAGCGCGTACAGGGTGGGCCCGGTGTCGGGGTAGGGAATCCAGGCGTCCGGCGCGGTGAGCTGCCCGTATGCCTCCTCTTCCGCGCCACGCAGGAAGTCCGCGTGCCGCCACCATCCGATCATGGCGAGGCGGTGCCGTTCGGGAGACAGGTCCCGGCCTTCCTGGAGGGCGACGACTGCGGGCAGCCGGAACGCCTCGCGCAGTTGCCGGGATATCTCTGCCACCGCGCCGGGCTCATCCAGCAAGGCGAGGCGGCCCGAGGTCTCCCCGACCCGCCGCAGCCACGTCTCCAGGTCGATCATCTGGAAGATCGTGTTGCTGAAGTCGAACAGCACCGCTTCGACCTCCGGGGGCGGAGCGGCCATCTCCGCAGCGGTGGGGCGGTAGGTGCTGGGCGATTCGAAAAGTGTCCGTATCACGTGCCGGGTTCTCCGCGGTCGACCACCTCGACTGCGACTCCGAATCCGCGCACGGCCGCGACCTCCGCTTCGGGGGTTCGGGAGTCGGTGATGACCGTCTCGTAGTCGGCCACGGTGCCGTAGCCGTATGTGGCGGTTTTACCGAATTTCGAATGGTCCGCCAGAAGCAGGGCCCGCTCCGCGGAGTCGAGCATGGCCAGCTTGACTTCGGCGTACTCGTTCAAGGGATGGAACAGTTGGCCGGTGCGGATGGCGGTGGCGGACATCAGGGCCAGGTCGGCGTTGATCCGGGAGAGGGCACGCGTGACCGCGGGGCCGGTGCAGGAGTTGAAGTCCCCGTGAAAGCGCCCGCCGAGCAGGGTGACGTCCACCCCGGGTGCGGCTCCCAGTCGCTGTGCCAGGCCCACCGAGTTGGTGACGACGGTGAGCTGGTCGAGTCGGGCAAGGGCAGCAGCCAGAGGGTAGAGGGTGGTGGAGTCGTCCATGAGCACCGTGCTGCCGGGCTCGATGCGGTCGGCGGCCGCCGCGCACAGGGCCGCCTTGTCCTGCAGGGCGGCGCCCTCACGGAAACGGGTGGCGGTTTCCATGGTGAGCGCGGGGAAGGCGACGGCCCTGCCCCGCTCCTTGCGGAGCAGGTCGCGCTTGGCGAGGTCGTCGAGGTCGCGGTGCATCGTCATCAGGCTGACGTCGAAGTGCTCGGCAAGGTCGTCGATGCGGATCTCACCGTGATCGACGACGTACCGCAGAACGGCCTGACGTCGCTTCTCGACAGCGGCCTGCGACAGCCGTGTCCTGGCGGGCACTGCGGTCCCCCTTCCCTTCACCTGTGGAGCGCGTGTGCGTATGCGTCCGGAGTCCGGCCGGGCCGGACGATTACGGCTTCGCAGTCTCGCACAGGGCCGCGAGCTCGTGGCCGGCCTTCCCTGTCCGGGGAGACCGGCCTGGGTGCCGGCACCGCTACCGGCCCGCCACGGTCACCAGGACCTTCACATGTTCCGGGTCCAGTGCGGAGGCGAAGGCCTTGCCCGCCTCCTCCAGACCGTAGGTGGCGGTGACGATCTCATCGGAGTCGACGGCGCCCGAGGTGATGAGCGAGATGGCGGTGCGGTAGTCCTCGGCCGTGTACATCAGGGTCCCTTCGATGCGGAGCTCCCGGTCCTGGACCAGGTCCAGGCGGATCGGGGTCGTACCGATGGCACCCACGCCCACGACGACGACATGGCCACCCTTGGCCACCATGTCGACGGCCTGGGCCATGGACTGCTCCCGGGCCACGCAGTCGAAGACGACATCGACGGGTCCGCCGAGTGCGGAGCGGACCTGTACGGGCAGGTCGGGGGCCTGGGCGGGCAGGGCCGCTGCGGCACCGAGGCGCAGCGCCCGGTCGCGCTTGGCCTCCAGTGGGTCGGTGACGGCGATCCCGGCTGCTCCGGCGTGCCGGGCGGCGATGAGGGTGAGCAGACCGATGGGGCCGGCGCCGAGGACGGCGACGGTGCGGCCGGTGAGGTCGCCGGCCTTCGCCACGGCGTGCACAGGAGTGGCCAGCGGCTCGACGAGCGCGGCCTCGATGTCGGTCATGCTGTCGGGTACGCGGTGGACACGGCCGGCGGCGATGGTGAACAGATCCGTCATGGCGCCGGGTGTCTGGCAGCCGAACACCTTCAGCTCCTGGCAGATGTTGTAGCGGCCGGAGCGGCACTGAGTGCATGCACCGCAGTACAGGTTCGGTTCGATGATCACCCGGTCACCCGGGGCGAAACCCTGTGCCTCCTCCCCCGCCCCGGCCACCACGCCGACCGCTTCGTGGCCGGGGCGGTAGGGCAGATCGATGAACGGGTGGTGACCGGCCGCGGCATGGGTGTCGGAGCCGCACACACCGACGACCGTCGTACGGACCAGAAGTTCGCCGCTCCCCGGTACGGGCGCCGGCACCTGCTCGATGGTGATGTCGTCGAGGGAGCGGACGAGCACGCGGCGGATGTGCTGGGACATGATGGCCTTCCGTTCGGCTGGGAAGTTCACGTGGTGGCGAGACCGGGCTGGATGAGGATTTTGCGGCCGGTGCTCGCCTGGAAGCGGGCGATCGCTTCCGGGAACCCCGTCAGGGGGAGACGGTCGCTGATGAAGACGTCCGGGTCGATGACGCCGGTGGCGAACAGGTCGGCTGCACGTTCGAAGCTGTGCAGGACGGCCATCGAGCCGGTGATCGTGATCTCCTGGTTGTAGATCCGGTACGGCTCGATGGTCGCCCGCGTCGTGTGGTCGGCGACGCCGAACTGCAGGTAGGTACCGCCCTTTCCCACTCGCCCGAGGGCGTCCTGGATGGCCTGGGCGTTGCCGGTGGCGTCGATGACCAGGTCCCAGCCGTAGGGCGGCGGGTCGAGCTCACCGGCGGACAGGGCGGCGGAGGAACAGCCCAACTGCACTGCTGCGGCCAGGCGTTCTGCGTTGACATCGATCACGTCGACCCGTGCGGCACCAGTGGCCTGGGCGAGTCGGAGCATCATCAGGCCCATGGTTCCGGCGCCGTAGACGAGGACGTGGGAGGCGAGGCGGGTGCGCAGCACGTCGTAGCCGCGCACCGCGCAGGACAGCGGCTCGATCAGCGCGGCGTCCTCCGTACGTACGCCGTCGGGCAGGGTGACGCAGTTGGCGACGGGCGCGGCCACGAACTCGGCGGCGGCGCCGGGGTGGGTGACGCCGATGGCCGCGTACCGCTCGCACAGGTTGTTGCGCCCGAGGCGGCAGTAGCGGCACTCGGAGCAGTACAGGTTCGGATCGGCCGCGACCCGCGCTCCCACGGCCACCTCCGTGACGGCCGTACCGACCGCCACAACCTGCCCGGCGAACTCGTGGCCGGGAACGAGGGGCAGGCGGGGCGCGTGCCGGCCTCGCAGGATGTGCAGATCGGTGCCGCACAGCCCGGTCGCGGCCACCTGGATGACGACCTCGCGGGGACCGGGTGCCGGGTCCTCGACGACTGCGAGCTCGACCTTGCCGGGCTCGGCGATCACGGCGGCCCTCACTTGACGGCTCCCAGGGACAGACCGCGCACCAGCTTGTCCTGTGCCGCGAACCCGGCGATCAGGACGGGCAGCGACACCAGGGTGGCCGCCGCGCACAGCCGGGCCAGGAAGAGTCCCTCGTTGGTGATGAAGCCGACCAGGAAGACGGGCGCGGTGGACGCCTTCGTCGCGGTGAGGTTGACCGCGAACATGAACTCGTTCCAGCTGAAGATGAAGCAGATCAGCGAGGTGGCGGCGAGTCCGGGCATGGCGACGGGGGCCACGACCCGCAGCAGCACGGTGGGCAGTCCGGCACCGTCCACCTCGGCCGCCTCCAGGATCTCCTTGGGCACCTCGGCGAGGAACGACCGCATCATCCACACGGCGATCGGCAGGTTCATCCCGGTGTAGAGGACGACGAGCGTCCATATGTTGTCCAGCATTCCGACGTCTTTGACGATCATGTAGATCGGCAGCAGCGCCGCGATCAGCGGGAGGAACTTCGTCGACAGGAAGAAGAACATCACGTCGGTCCACTTCTCGACCGGCTTGATGGACAGCGCGTAGGCCGCCGGCACCGCCAGAACGAGCACCAGCAGGGTCGAGAAGACACTGGCCATGCCCGAATTGATCAGGTACGGGGTGATGTCCCGCTCCAGCAGGAGCGCGTACTGGTCCAGAGTGAACGGCGCGAAGGGGTTGGGCGGATTGGTCGCGGCGTCTGCCTCCTGATGGAAGGAGGTGAGCACCATCCAGGCCACCGGGGCGAAGAAGGCCAGGGTGGCGAGCCACGCGACGAAGGTCCACAGCGGTGAAAGGCGCGGGTCCTGGCCGGGATCGTCATGACGGCGACGGCGCAGAACTCTTCGGACAACGGTGCCGGATGGTGCCGGGGCGGTCGCCTGTGCGGTCATCAGGACGCCTCCTCACGGAACAGGGAGGCGACGGTGCGCAGAGCGAACGTCGCGATGACGATCGAGCCGATCACCACGACGACGCCGGCCGCCGCGGCCTGGCCGTACTCGAACTTGCGGAACGTGGTCAGATAGATCTCGTAGGGCAGATTGGTGGTTCTGGAGCCCGGCCCGCCCTGAGTGATGGTGAAGACCGCGTCGAAGGTCTGCACCACGAAGATGCTGCCCAGCACGATGCCCAGCTCGATGTACCGCCGCAGGTGGGGCAGCGTGATGTGGGAGAAGGTCTGCAACGCCGAGGCCCCGTCGACCCGGGCGGCCTCGAGCACATCACCGGGCTGGGCCTGCAGGCCGGCCAGCAGGATGAGCATCATGAACGGAGTCCACTGCCACACCAGCGCGATCACCAGTGCGGGCATGGGGAAGTGCGACACCCAGTCGACGGAGGGGCCGTTGTCGGCGCCGAAGACCCGGTAGACGGCGTTCAGGGTGCCGTTGAAGAGCCCGTAGTCAGGGTTGTAGAGGGCGTGCTTCCACAGCAGGGCACCGGCCACCGGCATCACCAGGAAGGGCGCGGTGAGCAGGGTGCGCGCCAGGCTCCGGCCGAGGAAGCGGCGGTCGAGCAGCAGCGCCAGTGCCAGGCCGATGAGCACGCTGAGGATCACCACGGAGGCGGTGAGCACGACGGTGTTGAGCACCGCGGAGCGCAGCCGCGCATCGCCGAAGACGAAGGCGTAGTTGGACAGTCCGGTGAAGTGGCGGTCGCCCGGCTGCAGGAGGTTCCACTGGAAGGCGGAGATGACGAGCGTGGCCACGAAGGGAAGCTGCGTGACGATGATCGTGAAGATCATCGCCGGCAGCAGCGGGACGCGGCGCCGCCACTTCTTCGCACCGGCGGGCGCGACGGGGCAGGCAGGTGGTCGGTCGGTCTTCGTGGGGGGAGGGACGAGCGTGGTCATGGGCTTTCCTCGCCGATGGGGACACCTCCCGGGCTCTGAGGACACCGAGGGAGGCCTTGGTCGGGGGACGGTGCCCCGGCCGACCGGGCGGCCGGCCGGGGCGAAGCGGCCTGCTTGTGAAGCGGCCTACTTCTGTTTCTTCGCGACGTCCTCCGCGAGCTTCTGACCGTCGTTGAGGGCCTTGTCCACGCTGGTCTTGCCGGCGATGGCGGCGGAGATCTCCTGAGTCACCTTGGTCCCGAGATCCTGGAACTGGGGGATGGCGACGAACTGGATGCCGCCGGTGGGTCGCGGCTGGACACCGGGGTCGTTCGGGTCGGCCTGCTGAATGGACTTCAGGGTGACGTCGCCGAACGCGGCGGAAGCCTTCTTGTACTGGGGTATCTCATAGGTGCTGGCCCGCTTCCCCGCGGGGACCCGCGACCAGCCGAGCTTCTCGCCGACGAGCTTCTCGTACTTCTTGCTGGACGCCCAGAGCATGAACTTCGAGGCGGCGTCGGCCTTCTTGGTGGTCTTCGGCATCGCCCACGCCCAGGACCACAGCCAGCCGCTGCTCTCGGTCTTCTCCACGGGTGCGTGGACATAGCCGATCTTGCCCGCGGCCTTGCTGGACTTGGCGTCCTCCAGCGACCCGGCCGCGCTGGTCGCGTCGTACCACATCGCGACCTTGCCCTGGCTCATCGCGTTCAGGCACTCGGTGAACCCGGCTTGTGGCGCGCCGGTCTCACCGTGCTTCCTGACCAGGTCGACGTAGAACTTCGTGGCCTTCTTGAAACCACCGCTGTTGACCTTCGCCTTCCAGTCCTTGGTGAACCAGGTGCCACCGAAGGTGTTGACCACGCTCGTCAGCGGCGCTCCGAGCTCGCCCCAGCCGGGCAGGCCGCGCAGGCAGATGCCCTTCATTCCCGGCTTCGCGCCGTCCGCCTTGGCGGCGAGGTCCGCCACCTGATGCCAGGTCGGACGCTCGGGCATCTTCAGGCCCTTCTCGGCGAAGACGTCCTTGCGGTACATCAGGAAGGACGACTCGCCGTAGAACGGCAGGGCGTAGAGCTTGCCGTCCTCGCCCGACAGGGACTGCACCATCGGCTTGAGCAGGTCGCCCTTGTCGAAGCCCGCGTCCTTGTCGGCGTAGGAGCCGAGCTCGTGCAGCCAGCCGTTCTTGTGCCAGATGGGTACTTCGTAGGCCCCGACGGTGGCGACGTCGTACTGGCCGGCCTGCGAGGCGATGTCCTGGGTGACTTTGTCGCGCAGCTCGTTCTCGGGAAGGATCGTGAAGTTCACCTTGATGCCGGTGTCCTTGGTGAACGTGTCCTTCGTCAGCTTGGCGATGTCCTCCATCTGGGGGTTACCGACCATCAGCACATTGATGCTCTTCGCCTCTCCCGAGGAGCCGCCTGCTCCGGCGCCCGAACACGCGGTGGCCAGGAGGGCGGTGGCGGCTGCGCCTGCGATGAGGGCATGTCTGATCGATGGCATGGCGAGGGACCTCTCGTGCGGGTGGTGGCGAGGGGGATCGGGCTCCGCGGCCGCGGCAGCGCACTCGGGGGATGCGACTCAGCGGCAGTGCGGTCGGGAGGTGACCGAGAAGGGCGGGGTACGGCAGTGCGAAGGAGGCTCAGGGGTGTCGAGCGCGGTATCGATGGCGGAATTATTAGCAGCAGACCGCACCTTTGTTAACACATCTTGCGAGATTTTTTTCTGCCACTTATCGTTGCTCCGCTTCCCCGCCCTGTCCCGGGCGCTCTCCGGGCTCGCCCCCCCCGTCCCGGAACACCCCCCCCCGGTCGCCCCGGTCGACGTACTCGACGTACTCGACGGCGGGCTGCCTCCGCGGCCGGCGGCCCCGAACGAAGGAGCAGATGTGATCACGGTCGTCGGCGAATCCCTGATCGACCTGGTCGGACCCGCCGCAGGGCGCACGTTCGCCTCCCTGCCCGGCGGCAGTCCGGCCAATGTGGCCGTGGGCCTCGCCCGACTCGGCAACCAGGTCACGCTGGCCACACACCTCGGCGACGACACCTTCGGCCGCCTGGTGCGCGGGCACCTGGAGCGCAGCGGTGCCGACATCCGCATCCTCCCAGGGCCGAAGGAACCGACCAGCCTGGCCATCGCCACCCTCGACACCGAAGGGGTCGCCGACTACGACTTCCGCATCGCCTGGGACCCCCACGAGCCCCCCGTGCTGGACGGCTCCTGCCGGGCCGTGCACACCGGATCACTCGCCACCACCCTGGCGCCCGGAGCGGACGTGCTCGAAGCCTTCATGGCCGCCGAACACACACGCGGCGCCGTGACGCTCTCCCTGGACCCCAACATCCGCCCCTCCCTCCTGCCACCACGGGCCGAGGTGGTCGAACGGGTCGAACGGCAGGTGGCCATGGTGGATGTGGTCAAGGTCAGCTCCGAGGACCTCGCCTGGCTCCACCCCGAGGAAAAGGACACCGAAGTGGCCCGTCGCTGGCTCGCCTCGGGACCGGCACTCGTCGTGGTAACCCGCGGCGCCGCCGGCGCCTGGGCCGTGACGGCCGCCGGGGAGGCTCGGCAACCCGCACCCCCGGTGAAGGCGGTCGACACCGTGGGCGCCGGTGACGCCTTCACCGCCGGCGTCCTCGACTGGCTCGGCCGGGCCGACCTGCTCGGCGGAGCCCGGCGCGGAGAGCTGGCCGGTCTCGACGGCAGGGCGCTGAGCGACCTGCTGCGCACCGCGGCCGTCATCGCGGGCATCACCTGCACACGGCAGGGTGCCGAACCACCCACTCGCACAGAAATCGCGGCGTGACGAGATCCGGCTGAGTGCCGGCCCAGCACCCGTCCGGGCCATCCGGTCGGCGCAAGCGCACGGTGCGTCCTGCCCCCAATGCCTGGGGCCCATCGCAGATTGCGGTGGGCACTTCGGTTGCCGTCCGTCGGCCTGTCGGTCGAGGCCGTGCGGCGGCTGGGGTTCCGTAGCGAGGCCTTACGGTACCGGGCACCGGCTTCCGGTGCCCGGTACCGTGCGGAGCGCCCAGGAAGGGCCGAGCAAGCATGGGCTACTTGACCGCGGCGGTGGGCTTCTGGCCCTCGGCGGCTTCGGTCACACCCAGGGTCAGCCGCAGCTTGCGCACCGCGTGGTACAGCCGCGACTTCACGGTGCCCGGCGGTATGCCGAGGACGAGTGAGACCTCGCGTGTCGACCTGCCGGTGTAGTACGTCTCGTACAGCACCTCCCGATGCGCGGGCGAGAGCGCCTGGAACGCCTGCACCAGCACCAGGGAGGAGAGCACCCGGTCGACGTCGTCGTTGTCGGCCAGCACATCCTCCAGCCAGGCGTTGCCGTCGACCTCCTTGGGTCGCGCCCTGCGCAGCCGGTAGTCGTCGATGACGAGATTGCGCGCCACCTTGAACAACCAGGGACGCAAGTCCTGCCCGTCGTCGACCAGTTGCTGATTGCGCCAGCAGCGCAGCAGCGTCTCCTGCACCACGTCCTCGGCCCTTTGCAGATCACCACCGAGCAGTTGGAGCACATAGCCCTGTAAGGGCCGTGCGTGCTGCTCGTACAGGGAACGGGTCGCCCGTTCCTGGGCGCTGACCGCTCCTCCTGACCCCAAGACGGTCCAGCTCACGGTTGGTACCCCCTCGATTCGCGCCGTCGACGACGGCGGGACTGGCCTCGGGACTCGCACAGCGGCCCCCTCACGAGGCAGAGAGTTTTCTGAGGGGAGATCCACGTGACGTTGATGACCGATTGCCTCGGAGCGGCGCGGCATTGAGCCATGCATAAGGCACGAATCGGTCTTGTCCCTGTAAACCAGCCTCTAGAGCGTTTAATGAGGAATTAGATACACATTCCGCGAGGGAAGTTCACACCTGAACCGACAACATTGAGTGACGCGCGTCACAAAGGCCCCTGGTGTACTCCTTTCCGCAACGTCGGCTCTCCGGCGTCAATCCGATGTTGATGCCGCAGGTCAGCGGCGTATATCCGGCGGCTCAACCGTCATGAGATCCCTCGCCGCCCGCAACGCCGGGAGTGTCCCCGACACCGGCGAGGGCGTGCAGACGCTGACGGACATGGCAGGGCAGCACCGTGTCGTCGGCTGCGGGTCCGGCTTCCGAGGCGAGCGCGGCCCACGTGGCCAGGAGCCCCCGGCCATGCGTGAGCAGCGACTGCGGATCCGTGAGCATCTGCCAGTTGCCGGCGGCACGCTTGAGGTACCCGTAGGCACGGGGGCTGCCCTGGCGATGGCAGACCCGTGCGAGTTCGAGGTACATCCCCACGGCCTTCGCGTAGTTGCCGCCCAGGCGTGCGACGAACGCCTCCAGGTCGCGCGCCTCCAGGGTGTAGGGGTGCTCCTCGCCGTAGCTGCGCACGGCGTGTTCCCGCAGCCGGAAGGCGAGCACCATGGCGCGCTGCGGCTCGCCGCCGCTCGCCGCCCTGTTGATGTGCGCCACGGCCTCCGCCAGTTCGCCGGGGACCGGAGCGGGTCGCGGCTGCTCGGCGTCGGGTCCGGGGTCCTCAGCGGGGCCGGGAACGGAAGCGGGGGCGGAGACGGGGGCCTGCGCGGGGACGGGGGCCTGGGCGGAGACCGGAGCCTGGGCGGATTTCCCTCCAGGGTGCGGGTCGGTGTCGGCAAGCTGTGCGTCGTCGACCGGTGGCGCCTCCTCGCCCGCGGGCACGAGCAGCCGGCTCGAGCCGTCCGGAGCGACCTGGATGTAGGTCGCTCTGCCGTTCTCCCGCAGATCGAGGATGGTCGCCTCGACGGGTTCCCCCCGCTCCTGCGCCGCGCGGTGTATGGCGTCGAGAACCGCGACGTGGACCTCTTCCCCGTCCGCCGTCGGCATGCGCTCGCCGTTGAGCGCCACGGTGCCGTCCTGCGCGATGAGCACCTCGAACCGGGAAGGAGGCGGGACGAGCTGCGACGTTTCGGCGCCTGCCGAGACCGCCTGGCTCGCCGTCACTCCTGCGGGATGATGCGTGTGGAGCATGTGGCGCTGCCTCTCCATTCTCGTAAGGGGGGCGGGCCGTGCCCGTGCCGTGGTCTCGGGTCAGGAATCGGGAGGGGACGTGGGCGGGGTCGGGAACTCGGACGGCGACACGGCACCGCCGATCCCCTCGAACCGCGGGAAGAGCGACCTGACGGTGATCACATAGCTCTGCGCCGTGCCGGACTCGGGAAGGCCCTTGGCGTCCTGCACCGCCTTCAGCCCGACGTCGTAGGCGGCGAGAGTGAGGTCGAGAACGCTCTGCCCCTCGGGGGCCTGGCCGCTGTCGACGAGTGGCTTGACCTTCTCGGCCAGCGAGCACATGTAGCGGCCCTGAGCCATGATCGAGTCCTCGGGATCGGTCGCCGAGGTCTCGTCGTTGTCGTCCTCGTCCTCGCCGAACTCCTCGAACTTGTCCGGCGGCAACTGCGAGATGCCCTTCTCTCCGTTGGGGCCGAGCATGTCCTCGTTGAACGAGGACTCGTGCTCGATCTGTGCCGCGATGACGACCGGTCCGATGACGTCGCAGATGCCCCCGGCCTTCTCGATGGTGTCCGCCAGGTCCGCGGGCACCGTGTCGTGGTGCAGCTCGCCCTTCCCATCGCCCTGGACCGACTCGGACACTTCGTCGGTGTCGATGTCCGAGGGCGAGACGTCGTCGCCCCCTCCTCCACCGCCGAAGAACAGGATGAGGGCGATGATGGGCGCGAAGAGGACGCCGAGCCCACCGAAGACGATCAACAGAACGATCAGGCCGGCCGCTGCCGCCGGCAGTGTCAGGCATCCGCAGCCCGTTCCGACCAGGCCGATCATCGTCGCCTTGCCGGACTTCCCCTCGTTCTCGCTCATGGGCCCACCACCCGCCGCCTCCTCCTCCCTCCGCACCGAACGTCGCCGCGTTGTCCAAGAGCGGTGAACCACTTCCGCTGAAGTCCCGTTGTGGCTCTCCGACGGAGGGCAACGCGCTTACAGATCGGAACGGGCACGGGGACGAATCAGTTCAATTCGACTTCCCGCCAGGCCCCGTCAGGTCGCAGGACAGCCGCAGCACAGAAACCCAGGAGAGCGCAGGAGAGGAGGCTGGACACGCGATGAGCGTCCCCCCACCGGCGTCAGCCGGCCAGGCACCCGCCGGCCCGCACATGTGGGTACGCGGGCCGACGGAACCCCAACCGGCCACGGAGGCGCGGGAACCGGTCGGTCGGGAAGGGCGGTCCGCGGACCCGGCAGGTCCGGCTCCGGCAGGTCCGGCTCCGGCAGCACCGGCTCCGGCAGCACCGGCTGCGCCGTCGCCGGGTCCGGACCCGGTACGAAGGGCGTCGGCCGCACCGGCCGCTCCGTCCCCGCTCGGTCAACACGCCATCGCCGTCGATCCGGCAGGCCTGGCCGCCGGGCCACCGGTGCCGACGGGCCCGGCCGCGGCCGCGACCGGGAGCCGGTCGCCCCGCCCTCCGGTGGTCGGAGAGCCCGTCGCATCCGACGGGGGTCCGGTGAGCTGGGTCGGTGCTCATGGCGGCGCCGGAACCACCACGCTCGCCGACCTGGTGGGCGGACGTGACGTGGGGCGCCGATGGCCCGACCCGTCCCAGGGAGAGCCCGGCCGGGTGCTCCTGGTGGCGCGGACCCACGCGTCGGGACTGCGGGCGGCGTCCCGGGCGCTGGAAGCCCTGCACTCGGGAGAGCACCCGGCGGGGGTGGACCTGCTCGCCGTGGTGCTCGTCGCTGACGCACCCGGGCGGCTGCCCTTCCACCTCGCGCAGCGCGTCCGTGTGCTGCGCTCCGTCGCGGACGTCCACCGGGTGCCCTGGGTTCCGGCGTGGCGGGGGGAGAAGCGGAGCGGGCCCGCACCGCGAGCCATCCGCACGCTCGGTGAGCTGGCCGGAACCCAGCTCGCCCACTCCAAGAAGCGGGAGAAGAGACGGTGACCGTCATGAGCCAGATGCCCCGACTACTGGCGGAAGAACTCGCCCCCTACCAACCGGGGGGCGACGCGAATCAGATCCTCAGTTGGCTGGCCTGGGCCGCGTCGGGGGCAGGCGTGCTCGGACTCATCATCGTCGGCACCCAGATGTCCCTCCAGTTGCGGCGCGGAGAAATGGGCGAAGGCGCCACGTACTTCCGAGGGTTCTTCATTGTGCTGGTCGCCTCGGTCATCGCCACCACGGCGGCGCCGCTCGTGCAGTGGTTCGGCCCTCTGACCCCCTGACCCCCTGAAACACAGCCGGATCCGCCGGCACGGCACGTCGCCGCACACCCGTCCCAGTTACCTCACCTCACAGGAGATTCCGATGAAGACCACTCTGCTCAGCCTCTACCTGGCGGTGCCGCAGCCCAAGCGCCAGGCCCCCGACGGCCTCGGGCCGAAGATCGACAAGATGCTCGGTCTGGCCGCGTGGGCCGGTACCGCGGCAGGCGTACTCGGAATCGTGATCACCGGCGCCATGATGGGCATTTCCCTGAAGCGCGGCGAGAGCTCCGAGCACATGAGCCGGCTCGGCATGGTGCTGGGCGGCTGCTGCCTCGTGGCCTCCGCAGGGCCCTTCGCGAACTGGATCTTCTGAAGAGACGGGCAACTCCGGGGCACCGAGGGGCACCGAGGCGGGAATGAGTAGCAATGTTCTCACGCAAGCAGGACGACGACACGGTTGACGCACCTTTCTGGAAACAGCGCGGGTGGGTGTTCTCGGCCGTGTTCCTGGCGACCGCGCTGGTCATCGCGGCGGTTTCCTATGTCACGGGTTCCGGCGGAGCCGACGACGGCGCCGACGCGCCCCGGAAGGCCATGAAGGGGCCGCTCACCTCGCACCGCCCGCACAAGGACGGACCGGCGGCGGACGAGCGGCCCAAGGGCTGCCACACCGAGGACGAGGACGCTGGAACGTCGAAGCCGGACAAGAACACCGGAAGTAGGGAAGAGCAGGACACCGGAAGGAAGAGCAAGGAGCCGACGGCGGACGGGGCGAATCCGTCGAGCCCGACCGCCCCGCCCAAGGACGTCGCCTGGAAGACGCTCGACCGCGCGAGTGTGCCCACCTCGCCGTCGGCCGGACCGACACGGTTCAACGGGCCGGTGTGGTGGTGCTACGCCCACACCCCCATGGGCGCCGTCATGGCAGCACACGGCATTCTCACGCACATGAGCAGCGCCGACTGGCGCACCGTCGCCGAGCAGCAGCTCGTTCCAGGAGACGGCAAGAAGCAGTTCATCTCCCAGCGCTCCACGGTCTCCCAGGCGGAGGTGGAAGGCCAGGAACCCGGGGTCTACTCGGGGTTCTCGGTGCCCTCGTACTCGGAGAAGGCCGCCGAGGTGCGGATCCTCATCAAGAGCGCGAGCGGGAGCCTGAGCGCGACGACGGTCTCGATGCGATGGAACGGCGGCGACTGGAAAGTCGAGCCTCGGTCGAACGGTTCCCTCTTCTCCTCCCCGACTTCCGCGATGAGCAATGGCGGATACGTCAAGTGGGGGGCTGCCTGATGGCGGCATGCGGCAGCACGGGAAATCCGATCCTGGACATCGCCAAGGGGTTCTTCGACTTCCTGGGCGATCCCATCGGCACCATCATCAAGGGCATCGCGAACGCCATCATGACCGGGGCGCTGTCCGCGTTCACCGCGGTGACCGAGGCCATCCCCACCTTTTCCACCACGGCCTCCAGTCCGGTGCACAACCAGGTGAAGTACATCGTCGTCTACCTTGCCATCGGCTCGCTGCTCTTCGCCTGCGTCCGGATGGCCGCGGAACGCCGGGTCGACGCCGGGCAGACCGCGCTGCGGGGCATGGTGCGGCTGATCGTCGTGGCCGGCGGAGGGACGACCATCATGGCCGCCGCCGCCGGGATCGGTGACAACTACGCCGACTACCTGTTCAAAGGTGCCGTGAACGCGCAGATCAACAACATGGGATGCGGTTCCTCGGACGACGTACCGTCGTTCCTCTATCTGATCCTCGCGTTCCTGCTGCTGATCGCCGCCGTCGTGCACGGCATCCTGCTCTATGTCCGGCTCGGCGTCATGATCGTGCTGTTCGGCACCCTTCCGCTGGCCGCCGCTGCGTCCATGCTCGACTGGGGCGGCGGCTGGTGGCGCAAGCACATCGGCTGGATGGTCGCCTGGGTGCTCTACAAACCCGCCGCGGGTCTCGTCATCTACGCGGGCACGGCGCTGACCACGGGACAGTACGAGGGAGCGGGGACCCAGAACATCCACGTCAAGATCGCGGGGATCTGCGTGATGCTCCTGTCGGCCATCTCGCTGCCCGCGCTGCTGAAACTGGTGGTGCCCGCCACCGCGGCACTCGGTGGCAGTGGTGCCTACTCCGGCGCCGTCACCGGCGCTGCCGGGGGGATCGCCTCCGGCGCCAAGTCGGTCGTCGGCGCGGCGGCCTCGGGCGGCGGCGGCAAGTCAGGTTCCGGTGGCAAGTCCGGGGCCACCGGAGCCACCGGGCCCTCGGGCGGCGGCGGCCAGTCCGGGCCCGGCGGCCTCGCCGCAGCGGCCACGGGCAGCCGGTCGGGCGGCAGCAGCACCGGAGGCGGCGGCAAGGGCGGCGGCGGCTCGGGCGGCGGCAACTCGGGCGGCGGTGGCGGCGGCAAAAGCGGAGGTGCCCCCAGCGGAGCCGTACGCGGCGCCGGGGCCGCCGCTGGACCGGTCGGTGTCGCCCTCGCTGCGGGGTCCGCGGCCAAGGACGTCGCCAAGGGCGTCGGGAACCTCGTCAGCGGCGCCGTGGACGACGCGGACGGAGATCTCGGTCACAACCAGCCGAGCGGAGGCCGCGACCACCAGCAATGACGGTTGTCCGGGGGCGGGGGTGAGCACTCCGCCCAGCTCCGGGCAGCACCTCCCCGTGCACCACCTGTCCCCCTGAAAGCCCTCTCCAGGGCAGGACTTCACCCCCCCTCGCGGGACACGGAAGGAAGCCATACCCATGTCAATCCATGCCGCATCGTCGAGTCCCACGTACGGGAACTGGCGCCGACCGCGGCGGCCAGGTCTCGGGCCCTTCGGCATGATCGGTACCGCGGGCGTCTTCGGCGGACTCGTCATCACGCTGCTGGCCTCGCTGTTCTCACTGGCCGCCGCGATGGTCATCCTCGTTCCGACGGCAGTCCTCATCGCGCCGCTGATGATGCGCACCCAGGACGGGCGCAACCTGTATCAGTTGATCGCCGTCCGCATCGCCTGGATGCGCCGCAAGTCCAAGGGGTCGACCACCTATGTCTCCGGCCCGCTGTCGCGGCGAGCCGCCGGGCGGTTCCAGCCTCCGGGACTGCTGGGGCGGATGCAGATGCGCGAGGGCAGGGACGCCTACGACCGGGACTTCGGCGTACTGTTCCACCGCAGCCGGAACCTCTACACCATCGTGCTGTGCTGCGAACCCGACGGCGGTTTCCTGGTCGACCCGGACCAGGTGGACAACTGGGTCGCCTCATGGGGCGGGTGGCTGGCGCGGTTGGCCCACGAACCGGGGCTGCGCGGTGCCTCGGTCATCGTCGAGACGGCCCCCGACTCCGGCACCCGGCTCGCGCACGAGGTGCTGCCGCGTCTGTCCCCCGACGCTCCGGCCGCGGCGCGTGCCGTGATGGAGGAGGTGGTCGAGCGGTACCCGCAGGCCTCCTCCGAGATGCACACCTACATCACGCTCACCTACGGGCTGCAGGCAGGACAGAAGCCCAAGCACGAGGAACTCGTCACCGACCTCGCCACCCGCATCCCGGGCCTGCTCTCCGGGCTCGTCGGAGCGGGCGGCGGCGTCGCCTACCCGCTCTCCGCCGAGCGCATCGCCGAGGTCGTCCGGGTGGCCTACGACCCGGCAGTCGCGGGTGAAGTCCTCAACATCCGTACCCAGTACGGCGGCACCGGTCTGGAGTGGGACGACGCGGGCCCCGCGGCCTGCGTCGAAGATGTCGCCTCCTACCAGCACGACTCCGGCGTCTCCCGCACCTGGATGCTCACCCTCGCACCCCGCGGCACGGTTCGGGCCAACGTGCTGCGCGGCCTGCTGGAAGCCTCGCCCGGCACCCGCCGCAAGCGGGTGGCGCTGCTCTACCGGCCCATCGACCCCGCGACCTCGGCCCGCATCGTGGAGGCCGACCGGCGCGCAGCCCAGTTCATGGCCACCTCCGGGCGCGGCATGGTCCAGGCCCGAGCCGCCACCGAGGTCCGCGCGGCCGAACAGACCGCGCAGGAGGAGGCCACCGGCGCCGGCCTGGTGGAGTTCTCGCTGATGCTGACCGTCACCGTCGACTCCGCCGAGGAACTGGCCGACGCCAGCTCGGCCATGCGCAACCTCCAGGGAGCGGCGCGGCTGTCCATGCGCCCTGCCGACCGGATGCAGGCAGCGGCCTTCAGTTGCACCCTTCCGGTCGGAATCCTCCCGTGGGAGCTGACCCTGATTCCGCGCGATCTGCGGGAGGCGCTGTGAGCCCGCGCGACAGCAGGAGCAACGCCAAGCAGCAGAAAACGAAGAAGGCACCGCGCAGGGAGCCGATGGCGCCCTCCCGCGGCTGGCCGGGGCCCGGGGGCGGGCAGGTCGGCGGCATGGACCCGCCCACCATGTGGCGGGCGACGACCGTGCAGGCATGCGGTCTGTGGCCGTTCGCGGCCGGCTCGGGCGCGCCGATGTCAGGCGTGCCGCTGGGCCAGCATCTGCACACCGGCGCGACGGTGTGCGGCGACCCGCTCTCGTGGTTCACCCGGGCCCGCTACATCTCCAACCCGTCCCTGTTCATGCTCGGCATGCCGGGGCTCGGCAAGTCCACCCTGGTCAACCGCATGCTGATCGGACTGTCCGCGACCGGCGTGGTGCCGCTCGTGCTGGGCGACCTCAAGCCCGACTACGCGGACACGGTACGGGCCCTGGGCGGGCAGGTGATCTCCATCGGGCGCGGCATGGGGGGCATCAACCTGCTCGACCCGGGCGCCATGGGCGCCGCGGCGGCCAGGATCGGCGGTTCGGCGGGGCAGGCGCTGGAGGCCGAGGCGCACGGACGTGTGCTGAACATGGTCGCAGCGCTGGTCACCATCGTCCGCAACAGCCCCATGGACGACCACGAGCAGGCCGTCCTCTCCGCCGTGCTCCACCATCTGCGCGAGCGGACACCCCCGGGCCGGACGCCGGTGCTGCCCGACGTTCTGAGAGTGCTCAGCGAGGGGCCGGACCGGGTCCGGGCGGTCACACTGGACCGGGGGGACGAGTCCCGGTACCGGGATGCCGTGGACCCCCTGCACCGCTCGCTGCTGGGCATCCTGGACGGGCCGCTGGGTGACACCTTCGCCTCGGAGACCTCGACCCGTATCGACCTGAACACGCCGGCGGTGTGCATCGACATCTCCCGGATCGGCGAGTCGGACACCCAACTGACGGCGGCGGCGATGCTGGCGGCGTGGTCCGACGGGCTCGGCTCGGTCGCCGCGTCCCACGCGCTGGCCGACGCGGGCCTGACCCCCCGGCGCTGGTTCTTCACGGTGCTCGACGAGCTGTGGCGTCCGCTGCGCGCCGCGTCCGGCATCGTCGACCGCATCGACGCGCTCACCCGCCTGAACCGCACACTCGGCCTGGGCGACGCCAAGATCACGCACACGCTCAAGGACGCGGAGTCGCTCGGTACCGAAGCCGACAAGGCCAAGGCACGCGGCTTCGTCGAACGCGCGGGCATGGTCGTCTGCGCGGGGCTCCCGCGGGCGGAGATGGAGGAGCTGGGCAAGATCGTCGGGTTGTCCCAGCGGGAGATCGAACTGGTCTCCTCCTGGTCGTCACCGCCGGGCTGGGCGATGACCGGCGAGCGTGAGGAACCGCCCGGCCGGGGCCGCTTCCTGGTCAAAGTCGGCGGCCGCCCCGGCCTACCGATCAGGGTCAGCATCACCGACACCGAGCGCCACCTGCACGACACCAACAGCCGCTGGGCGCAGAACGCGCAGTCGCCGGCGAAGGAGACCGGCGCGGCCGTCGAGGCCGATGCCGGACCGGCGCCGGACAGGAGGATCGCATGAGTCCGAGCGCGGCAGGGGGGATGCACGGCCGCGACCTGTGGCCCTGGGCCATCGTGGGGGTGACGGCGCTGGGCCTGACGACATCAGCGGGCGTGTGGCTCGGCGGAACGCTGGGAGCCGCGCTGAACGGCGCGGGCTGGCGGCCGCCACCGTTCTCCGTCACGCTGCTCGCCACGCTGGTCACGGAGGGCTCCGGCACGCTGTGGCCGCAGGCGTCACCCGTCGCGGTGTACTGCGGCATCGTGCTGGTCTTCGCAGCGGCCACGGCCGCGGTCGCAATCCCCGGATGGAAGCTGGCGGCCCGCTCCCGCTCCCGTACCAAGGGGCTCGCCGGGCGTCGGGAGCTGGCCGCCATGCTGCCCGCCGCCGTCGAGAAGCGCGCCCGGGAGCTGCGGCCCTCCGTCAAGAACGAGCCCGAGCTGCATCCCGACCAGACCGGCAACCTGCTGGGCAATCTGGAGCCCGACGGGCCCGAGCTGCGCTCCTCGTTCGAGGATGTGGAGCTCGACCTGATGGCCCCGCGCGCCGGTAAGTCCACCGGTATCGCCGTCCCCCGGGTCCTGCGGGCCACCGGCGCGGTGCTGCTGACCTCCAACAAGTCGGACGTCTACGCGGTCACCCGGGCCGAACGGCAGAAGACCGGGCTGGTGTGGACGTTCGACCCGCAGGGCATCGCGCACACCCCGCGCGGCATGTGGTGGAACATGCTGGCCGACTGCCACACCATCGAGGGCGCCCGCCGGCTGTCCGGGCACTTCGTCGCCTCCGTCAACGACGACGCGTCCAAGAAGGACTTCTGGATCTCGGCCGCCCAGAACACGCTCACGGCGCTGTTCCTCGCCGCGGCGCGCGGCGGGGCCACGGTCACCGACCTGCTCGGCTGGCTCGCCGACCCCGCCGACCGCACCCCGGTCGACCTGCTGCGCGACGCCGACATGGTCGCCATGGCCGAGCAGCTCCAGGGCACGGTGCGCGGCGCGGTCGAGACCCGGGACGGCATCTTCGAGACGGCACGGCAGTGCGTGGCCTGTCTCCTCGACCCGGAGATCGCCGCCTGGGTCCAGCCCGACCCGTGGCTGCCCGAGTTCCGCCCGCACGCGCACGTACTGGGCCGCGACACCCTCTACCTGCTCTCCAAGGACGGCGGCGGCTCCGCGGCCGGCGTCATCGCCGGGCTCGCCGATGCCACCCTGCGCGCCGGGGTGATGGCCGCCGAGCGGATGGGCGGCCGGCTCGACCCCCCGATGACGGCCGTGCTGGACGAGGCGGCCAACGTCTGCCGCATCTCCGACCTTCCCGACCTCTACAGCCACCTGGGCTCCCGCGGCGTCAACGTGGTGACCCTGCTGCAGAGCTACCGCCAGGGCTCCCGCGTGTGGGGGGAGGCGGGCATGGACGCGCTGTGGAGCGCCGCCACCATCAAACTCCTGGGCGCGGGGCTGGACGACGCCGACTTCGTGGACAAGGTCTCCAAACTCGTCGGCCAGCAGGATGTCAAGACGCCCTCCTACTCCAGCGGCAAGGACGGCGGCTCCCGTTCGGTCTCCTACCGGCTGGACCCGGTCCTGCCGCCCGACAAGATCCGTGCCCTTCCCAAGGGCACGGCCCTGCTGCTGGCCACCGGCATCCGCCCCGCCATGATCCGGCTGCGCCCCTGGTTCAAGGAGCCCGGCGCGGCGGCCATCTCCGCAGCTGCCAAGGCCGAGACGGAGGCCATCACCCAGCGGGCCGCACAGGCGTGGGCGGGAGGACCCGCGGTGGGCGCGGACGCCCCCGCGGGCATGGGCGTCGGCGCGGAGCACGGGGCGCACCCGGGAGACGCCGCGTATCCGGAGGCCGGAGCCGCCGAGGGCGGCGGAAGCGTGGCGGACACCGCGCTCCCCTCCCCCGATCACCGGCTCAAGTGGACCCGGGAAGCGACGTCTTGACCGCCGGAGCCGGGCGGGCGGTCAGGTCCCGCGCCCCCGGGTCACGTTGTGCAGGAGCCATTCGACCGGCCCGTGCCGGAAGCGGCGTACCAGCCAGGTGCTGAGCGCCAGTTGCGCGGCGTAGAGGACGAAGCACCCGGCGAGTACGGGCACCAGGCTCAGGCGGCCATGGAGGGCGAGGCCGTATCCGGTGAAGACCAGCGCCATCACCAGCGACTGGGTCAGATAGTTGCTGAGCGCCAGCCGGCCGGCGGCGGCGAGCACTTCGCCGAGCCGCCGGCCCTTCCCCGTACGCAGCACAAGCAGCAGCCCACCGCCGTACGCCGCGGTGAGGGCCGGGGCTGTGAGCACGCCGACGGCGTCACCGACGTCGTACCAGCGTGCGTCCAGCGGTCCGTTGCGGCATACCGCCGTGAAGACGCCTCCCGCCAGGCCGACCGGCAGCCCGTAGCCGACCAGCCGCCGGGCCTGGACGCGGCACCGGTCCCGGTCGGCGAGCAATTGCCGCTTCCCCGCTGCCAGACCGACCAGGAACGCCGCCAGGATGTGCGGTGCGTACAGCATGTCCCCGGCGAGCAGATCGTGCCAATGGCGCAGATTGGCGTGGACGACGGAGGCCGGATCGCCTCGATAGGCCGCCACGGCGGAGGCGGCCTCGGGGACAGCGGCGCCGCCCGGCGCGGTGGCGGCGAGGGCGAGCAGGCCCTTGCCGAGCAGCAGGACGCCGAGGGAGACGACGAGTACGACCGCGCCGCCGACGGCCTTGCGCGGCGCCACGCCTCGCGCGGCGAACAGCACCAGCCCCAGCACCGCGTACGTCATCAGGATGTCGCCGGGGAACAGCAGAACGGCGTGTGCGAACCCGAGGCACCACAGGCAGAGCAGCCGCCGCAGCTGCCGCCCCGCGAACCGGGCCCCCTCCCGCCCGGCCGAGCGGGCCTGGAGGGTGAAGCTGTACCCGAACAGGAAGGCGAACAGCAGGTAGAACTTGCTGCTGACCAACGCGGTGACGAGCCAGACGGCAACCCGCTCCGCCGCTGATCCGTACGGCCCCTGTCCCGCGTACGGATCGGCCATCACCTGCACGTTGACCAGCAGGATGCCGAGCAGCGCGAAACCGCGCAGCGCATCCACATCGCGGATGCGCTGCGCTGTCGCCTGCGTCGTTCTCGGACCCGTGGCAGGTGCCGTCCGCTCTCCACGGTCGCTGTGCGGCGTGAGCATCGAGCACCACCACGGGGCGCACGGCGGAAGGGTTCAACTCGCCTGGCGCCGGTGGCGCCGATTCGACCATGAACCGCCCCGACCCGCATTCCGTGATGGAAGGACGACTCTCAACGCGGAGCCCTGTCGGTCACGACGGGGCTCCCTGTCAGCCTGGAGGAGATCCGGCATGGCACCAAAGGACTCGAAGGACAAGAAGAAAAAGAAGAAGGAGCGAGAAGAACAGCCGGTGATGCCCGGCGGCTACCCCGCCTCGGTGGCGAGTTCGTCCGGCACCAGCAGGTCGTCGCGCAGGGACTCGGAGGCCACCACCAGTTCGCGCCGCAGCGAGCGCGGCGGAACGTCGCGCAGGGACTCGGAGGCCACGACGTCCTCGCGCAGCAGTCGCAGCCATCGCTCCGGTGGCGAGACCACCGAGCGCCGCCGCCGCGGGGGCGGGTCACCGGGCTCCGACGGCAGCCGCAGCAGCGGCAGCAGCGGCACCGACATCCCCGCTCTGGACGAGGCCGTCGATCGTCTGTCGGAGCTGCCCAGCAGCCCGGGCACCACATCGAGCGCCGGTTCCGCGGACGATCTGCCGGAGGTGCTGCAGGACGCGCCCCAGGAGATGCCTTGGTACCACACCGCCACCCAGGCGTGGCACTACCTGAGGGGCTCCAACACCTACACCAGGGACCGTGACCGGAACACGGGAGAGCCCATCTGGCGACAGGTGGACCCGAACCGGCTCGCGAACCGCATCGGCAACTGGGCCAGGGACAACGCGACCACGATCGGGACCGATATCGGTGGGGCGGCCTTCGCGGGCCAGGGGATCGGCATCCTCGGTAACCCCCCGAGCGCACCGCCGAACACGTGGGGCTCAAGGATGTACGGCCTCGGCGGCGTCACCGTGAACGCGCTGGTGCCCGCCACCCAGTTGGCTGCGACGCCGAACAGGACGTACGCGCACTACGGCATGACCGCGCTGAACATGGCGGGGCAAACGGCCTACGGTATAGGCGCCTCGGGCCTGATTCAGAGCAACAGGTGGGCCTGGGCGGCCCAGGGCTTCGGCGCACTGACATCGGCCGGCGCCACGTGGGCGTACAACCACCTTCCCCAAGGGCAGCAGTCGCGGCAGCAGGATCAGGGGAACGTCCTTCCCATGTACAACATGCCGGCGGCGCAACAGGGCCGCTCGAACCTGGCGCTACCCGCCCAGCAGGCCGCACCCGCTCATCCGGCGTACGGGCAGACCAGCACGCTGACGTACCGCCCGGCCCCACCGAGGGCGAACACGACGGCAGCCGCCGTGAACTCCTACCAGCCACAGCAGCAGGTCAGCTATCTGCCGAGTGGGCGCGGGCAGTCCAGCACGGGCGGCGGCGGATACCAGACCTCGGCGCAAGCACATCAGGGCGGGGTCCAGCGCCGGAACTCGCAGAACCCCGGGGGTGTCAGCTACAGCCAGCAGCAATACAACAACGTCAGCTACAGCAACTGGCAGAACCCCTACGGGAACCAGCGGCGCTCCCCCTCGCCCGGAAGGGGAGGCGGCGGGGGCAGGTGACTCCCGGGCATACCGCAGAGGGCTGACGGCCCTCCGACGGTAGCCATGACACATGACGGTCCGGTGGTGCTCACGCACCACCGGACCGTTTTCGTGCCGCCCCCAGCGGGACGCCGACCGATCCTCACCTGCCCCGGGACGGTGCCCGCTTCGCGGTGTCGGACTGCTGCGCCGCGGGAGCGCGGTGCGGCGACTGCGACCGGGACGACCGGGACATCGAGGCGTCCTTCCCGCGCGCCTCGCTGTTGGAGCGGTGGTGTTCCAGCGACTGGCCGGCCACAGCGGGGCTGAAGCCGGGCGAGGAGGGCGGCGAAACCGGGGGCGCCGGAGAACTCACCGGGCTCGCGGTCCGACTCACCGGGCTCACGGGTGGCACCCTCGGACTCGCGGGGGGACTCACGGGAGTAGACGGAGGGGACGGCTGGGTGTCGGCAGGCGAAGAGCTCCGGCTCTGTGCGGGTTCGGCGCCGGGCGTGTTCAGCGGGATCTTCGGCGGCACGATCGGCACCTTCGGGGGCACGGGCGGCCCCGGGGTGTGCGCCGCGGAGTCTCCCCGGGCGGGGGCCACCGCGCGGGCGACCGCCTGGGTGACGGCGTTCTGGGGTCCAGGGCCGGACAGCTGCCCGGAGGCGTGGTCGGACAGCTGAGGAAGCCGGGGCGGCGTGGCCAGACGGGCACCAGGGACTGCGGCAGAGTCCGCCTCGGCCGAGCGCTCCCGGGCGTTGCCCGGCCTCGCCGACCGCCAGGGATTGAGCCTGGAGAGCCAGGACCGTTCGGACTTGGGCGCCTCGGTGTTCTTCCCGCTCCTCCGTGCGTTGTTCGCGTGGGACTCGGCCAATGCCGCCAGTGACGCGGCGAAAGGCAGCATGTTACGGCGAGCCGCCTCCCGGTACCGGGTCCTGCCGTTCATCAGCTTCCGCACCTCGTCCTGGACCGCCGCCTGCTGCTCCGGGCGGTCGCGGAGGCTCTCGTACTGCTCGAAGGGCGACGGGGCGCCCTCCGGCTGCCGCTTCATGAGCGTCCGCCGGCCGTCCGGCTGCTGCGGAGGCGGTAGGACGGCCCATCCCGGTGGAGGGGGCGCGTAGCCCGTCCCGTAGGGAGCGAAGCCGCGGCCCTGGGGAGCGAAGCCGGTCCCCTGCCCGGGAGATGACGGCTGGTGTTCCTGCCCCACACCGGAGTCTTCCGCGGGCTGTTGTCCTTGCCGGTTCCGCAGCAGGCGGCGCCACAAGCCGCGAAGAAACCGCAGCATCTCGTCCGCCACGTCGTCCGCGGCCCGACCGAGCGAGTCCTGCTCCCCCCGTGGGGGAGCAGGCACCCACGCAGGGTTCTGCCGCGCGCCGCTCTGCCGCGCAGAAGCCTTCAACTCCTCGTCGAGCAACTGTCGCGCCAGCCGCCTCGGCCTGATGCGGCGTGGACCGGTCGGCTCAGGCATGGGAACGTCCTCCGTGTCGTCGACGACCGATGCTCAAAGGGAACACGGACGGTTTCGGGGATCGGTTCACTCGGTTCCGCACGGCGCCGTCCGGGCGAGTGAACCGAGCGCGGTGCCCGCACGTGATGGTTCCGAAGACGCCGCCGGAGACCGCCCGCGACCGCAGGAGCAGACCCGCCATGCCCATGGCCGACGAGAGCCGGAACCGGACCCCCGACCGGCATCGGAACGATGACCAGGCCCAGCACCAGGCCCAGGAGCAGGAGCAGGACCAGGTGGTGCGTGGACAGGGTGGGCCCGCCGCGCCGCGGTTCATCCTCTACAAGGACGGTTACGACTACCAGTCGGAGATGTACCAACTGTCGCAATGGACGCACCACGTGCTGCTGCCCGTCTACGGCAGGGAAGTCACCTCGGGAGCTCCATGGTGCTCACGCTGGTGGGAGCACCAGGAGGCGGTGGCCCAGCTCCACGGTCTGTGGCTGGCATGGGCGGAGCTGACCGGACCCGACGCGGATATGACGGGCCCGGCCTCGTGGCACCGCGACTTCCTGGGCCCGGTGATGGGTGCACTGCGGGATCCGTCGGGTCCGTTCGCCGGATGCAAGCCCGGCAGCCACCGGCCGAAGGAGGTTCCGCCCGTCGAGCCGCTGGCCCCGCCGGAGCCGCCCGCAGCTTGATGTCTACAGCCGACCGGTCGGCCGGGTTCTCTCGATCTGATCTCGGGTGTGTGACGTCGCGAAGTCCGGGCAGGGACATCTTGGTCGGAAATGGAACGGCGCCCTTCCGGATCTTTCACACCTCGGTAGAGTCGAACTCGTGAACGCGAGTCATACGAACTCCCTGCGCATCGCCGTCTTAGGGCCTGTCCGGGCGTGGCGCGCGGAGCAAGAACTGGCCCTCGGGTCACCTCAGCAACGCGCCGTGCTCACAGCGCTGCTGCTGCGACGTGGCCGCCCTGCGACCATCGGCGAGCTCGTCGACGCGATCTGGGGGGAGGAACCGCCGTCGGGAGCAGTGACCGTTCTGCGTACGTACGTCTCGCGGCTGCGCAAGGTACTGGAGCCGCATCGGGAGGCGGGTGAGGCGCCGGAGGTGATCGTCTCGGCGGCGGACGGCTATCTCGTCCGCGTCCCCGAGGACTCCCTGGATGTGAGCGTCTTCGAACGGCGGGTGGCCGAGGCCAGGAAGCTCCGCACCGGCGGCGACCTCGCCGCGGCGGCGGAGCTGCTGCACGCCGCGCTGGAACTGTGGGAGGGCAAGCCCCTCGCCGGGCTCCCCGGTCCGCTGGCCGAGGCCGAGCGGTACCGGCTCGGCGAACAGCGGCTCAGTGCTTTCGAGTTCCGCACGGACGTCGATCTCGAGCTCGGGCGCCACGAGGAGGCGGCTGCCGAGCTGACGGCACTGGTCGGCGAGCACCCGCTGCGCGAGCGGCTCTGCGAGCTGCTCATGCTGGCCCTGTACAGGTGCGGGCGTCAGGTCGAGGCGCTGGCGGCCTACCGCCAACTGCGGGAGACCCTGAGGAAGGAGCTGGGTGTCGAGCCCGGTCCCGGCGTGCTCGACCTCCACACCCGCATCGTGGCCGCCGATCCGTCGCTGCGTGCACCCGAACCGCCGAAGCAGGCCGCCCCTCCCGCGCCGCCGCCGAGCCCACCTCCCATCGCGGCCACGGCTCGCCCGGCACATCTGCCGGCGGACCTGCCGGTCTTCACCGGGCGCGACACCGAACTCGCCCAGACCAACGCCCTGCTGCCCGCGGAGGGGAAACGTCCGACCGCCGTGGTGATCAGCGCGATCGGCGGCATGGCGGGGGTCGGCAAGACCACGTTGGCAGTGCACTGGGCGCATGAGATCGCGCACCGCTTCCCCGACGGCCAGCTCTACGCCAATTTGCGCGGTTTCGATCCGACCGGCTCCGCCATGCCGGCCGACGAGGCCGTCCACACCTTCCTGGACGCACTCGGTGTGCCGCCGAGCCAGATGCCCGGCCGTCCCGACACCCGCGCGGCGCTCTACCGCAGCCTGCTGGCGGAGCGGCGGGTGCTGCTCCTGCTGGACAACGCCCGTGACACCGAGCAGGTACGACCCCTGCTGCCCTCCGGCCCCGGCTGTCTGGCCATCATCACCAGCCGCAACCAGCTCACCGGTCTGATCGCCAGTGACGGGGCGCATCCGCTGACGCTCAACCCTCTCCCCCTCACCGAGGCACGGGACTTCCTGGCCCGCCGTATCGGGGCCGACCGGATGGCCGCCGAGCCCGAGGCGGCGGACGAGATCATCGCCTGCTGTGCCCGGCTGCCGCTGGCGCTGGCCATAGTCGCCGCGCGCGCCGCGACGCATCCCAGCTTCCCGTTGCAGGCCGTCGCCGACGAACTGCGTGCAAGCCACGGCAGCCTCGACGCCTTCACGGGCGGCGACATCAGCACCGATGTGCGAGCGGTGTTCTCCTGGTCGTACCACGCTCTCTCGGCCCCGGCCGCCAGGCTGTTCCAGTTGCTGGCCGCGCATCCGGGCCCGGACATCTCGGCACCCGCAACCGCCGCCCTGGCAGGCCTCGCCGAGCGCGAGACACGCGGCCTGCTCGCCGAACTCACCCGCGCCCATCTGCTCAGCGAGCACTTCCCCGGCCGTTACGTCTTCCACGACCTGCTGCGCATCTACGCCGTGGAACGTGCCGGCTGCGAGGAGGCCGCAGCCGACCGGGAACAGGCCGCCGAGCGGGTGCTGACCTGGTATCTGCACACCGCCGACGCCGCGTCCCGGTTCATCACCCCGAAGCGTCCGCGCGTCCCGCTCGTCCCGCTGCCTTCCGACTGCCGACCCCACACCTTCACGACCTACGACGAGGCCCTGGAGTGGTGCTCGACCGAGCGCCCCAACCTCGTCGCGGCGATCAACCATGCCGCCACGGACGGCCGATCCGGTCTGGCGTGGCGGCTGACCGCGGCGCTGTGGGGGTTCTTCTACCTGCGCAACCATACGAACGACTGGACCGCCTCCAACCGCGCCGGCCTGGCCGCCGCCCGTGCCGCAGGGGACCGGACGGGCGAGGCCGAGTGCCTGGCCGGTCTGGCCAACGCCCTCACGGCCGGCGGCAGTCTTGATCAGGCCATCGACTGCCATCTGCAAGCGCTCCCGGCCTTCCGGGAGTTGGGTGACGAGCAGGGCGTATCGAGGACCATCGGCAACCTCGGTGACGTCCACCTGAGAGTCGGCCGGATCGATGAAGCGATCGGCTATCTGGAGCAAACGCTCGAGACCGACCGCGCCATCGGCCACAGCTGGGGTGTGGGGATCTGCTTGAACAACCTGGGCGAGGCGCACTTGCGACTCGGCCGACTGGACGAGGCCCGCGCCTACCTGGAGGAGGCGCTGGAAGCCCTGCGAACCACCGACAACCGCTGGGTCGAAGGCATCACACTGGACTTCCTGGGCACCGTGTACTCCCGCCTCCGGCGCCACGACGACGCGGTGGAGCACTACCACCTCGCGCTCCAGGCACATCGGGACGTCGGCAACCGCTGGGCCGAGGCGCACAGCCTCGGTCACCTCGCCGAGACCAGTCTCGCCCTGGGCGAACTGGATGCCGCCCGTACGGGCTGGGGCCAGGCGCTGCAGCTGCTGGAGGACTTCAACCACCCGGACGCGGAAGAGATCCGCGACAAGCTGCGCGATCTCGAGGGCGCCGGCGTCCAGCACACCGGCGACTGAGCCGCCGAACGTTCCGGGGGTCTGCGCCTCACGGCTTGCGGAATCGCCACTGCTGCACGGAGTTGTCCTCGCAGCCGACGATCCTCAGATGGGCGTGGGCCTTCTTCCTGTCCGCCACGTCCAGGCACAGGTGACCGCTCTTGTGATTGCGGATCCAGAAGGTTCCGTCGGACTGCTTGTCGAACCACCACAGTTGATTGTCGTTCTTGGGACGGCAGTGGTACTCGGTCACCGGTGTCGTGGACCTGACGGGGCCGAAGGCGGGCAGGTCCAGGCACAGGCCGTCCTTGACGTTGCGGATCAGGTAGAGGTCGGCGTCCCCGGGCCCGGCGTCCTTCTTCTTCAGATCCAGGTGCCAGCGCTGGTTGCCGCCGCGTGCCCCGGCGGAGGTGTCGCAGGCGCCCTGCTGGACCCGTCCGTCCGGCTTTCCTTTTCCGGTGCCGGGCAGGTCCACGCACTTGCCCGTCCTCCGGTTGACGACCATGGTCGTCCCGGAGGGGATCTTCGCGGGCTTCCCGCTGCTGACCTTCTTGTCGTGGTCACGGTCGCCCGACGAGTCCGTCTCGCGCGGCTCCTCGTCCTCCTCGTCATCCGATGCCTCCTCGGGCTTCGACAGTGACGACTTCGGCTTGTCGGGGTCCTTGTCCTTCTCGTCCTTCTCGTCCTTCTCCGACGGTTTCGAGGAAGGGCTCCCTGAAGGCGGGTCGGTCGGGTAGCCCGGTGGGGAGGGGCGCACGGTGCCGAACGGGCCACGGCCCTCGTCGGCCTCGGGTTCCTCCAGGTGCTTCCGACTCGCTCCGTTCTCCTTGTGGCCGTCACTGGCTCCGGCGAGCGCGAGCGGGGTCGTGACGAGTGCCGCCACGGCGATGGCCGTCGTGGCGACCACCCACGGCTTCTTGAGCAGGCTGCCCGGCTCGAACTCCTCGTCCGAGCCGCGCGAGCCGCGTGGTCCCTTCCCGCCGGTTCCGGATGACCGCTTCGAGAGCGAGGGCCGGGGCAGCGAGGGACGTGGGATGGACGGGACCCGCCGCCTGCCCGCGCCGGAAGCGCCCCCGACAGCTGGAACCGGCCCTCCTGATACGCCGGACGCTGCGGCTGCAGTGCCGCCGGTGCCGGTTTGCGCGGCTGCGGCATGCCCACCGGCGTCCGCGGCCGCCCCGCCCACCAGCCGGCTCGAGCCGTCCGGACCGACCTCGACGCTCACCGCGTATCCCGTGGCGGGGTTGGAAATGGCCGCCGTGACGGGGGACTCGCGGATCTGCGCGTACCCGTGCAGGGTGTCGAGTATCGCGGTGTCGAGCGGCTGGTCGCCGAGTACCGGCACCGGCTCGCCGTCGATGGTGGCGGAGCCGTCACCATCGATGACCACCTCGAAGGGGGCGGCGGACGGCCCGGGCGGGGCGCCCGGCGGCGTCTGCCCGTCCTCGCTCATGTGAACCACTTCCTGACGCTTCGGCTTACGACGAACGAACTCAGGGATGGATACGGGCTCCCGGGCACATCGGTTCAGACCCGCGCCGACCGCCGAGCGCCGAACGCCGCCGCACTCGGCTCACCGGCCGCCCGGTCACTTGTTCCACCTCTTGTTGGTGTCGTTGACGTCCAACTCACCCGGAGTCAGGTCCACATGGACCGGGATGCCGGGCCGGCTGCCGACCTTGACCAGGAAGTTGCCGAGGCCGGGCGGGTCCCCCTGGCGGTTGCGGGAGCTGTCCCAGGCCGGGGGTGTGGACCAGTCGACCAGCAGTCGTTTCTCCACCTCCGTGAGCTCCACCACCTGGCCGAGTTGCGGCATCTCGGCGGGAGGCAGACCGGCGCAGACCACCATGCCCGCACGCTCGACGAAGCCCTTGGCCTTGATGCGGTCCTCCTCCGTGGGCAGGGCGAGCAGGTCGCCGATGGTGTGGGTCACCATGGCCAGGCCCACCCCGCGCTGCCGGTCCAGCCGGGTGAGCGCGTTGACCCGGTCGACCAGGCCCCGGCCGGCCTGCAGTACCCGCCACAACTCGTCCATGACCAGGAAGTAGTTGCGCTGCGGCTCCAGCCCGGCGTCCGCGAGGGCATGGGCCGCGGAGACCGCGCCGAAGCCGTAGGACCAGCACGACAGCAGGGCGGCGGCCTGGAGCAGGGTCTCGCTGTCGTCGATGTGGCTGACGTCGAAGCACACCGGACGGTCGAGCTTCATCGGCTCGGTGGTGGGGCGGGCGAAGGAGTCCCCCAGTACGCCGTCACCGAGCAGCGCGGTCAGCGAGGCTTCCAGGTTCTCGGTGATGTCCCAGTACCGCGTGATGTCGCCGCGGTCCAGCGCGACGGCACGCACCGGCTCCGGGGCGTCCTTGATGACCTGCACCAGATCGGCGAGCACCGGTGTCCGGCCACGGGCGTGCCGGTCGTCGAGGACGTCCAGCGCGGCGGCGAGGATGGTCTCCTCACGGTCGCTGGGCGGCTCCGAGCGCAGGATGGTCAGCAGCGCCGAGACCATGTGCAGCCGGCGGCTGTGCGTACCGGCGAGCAGCTGCCGACGTGCTGATCCGGTGAGGCGCGCGGCTGCGGCCGTGGACTCCCCGGGGTCGAGGACGTTGAGGTGCCCGCGTCCCCGGCCCAGGCTGATGACCTGTCCGCCGATCGCCCGGATCAGGTCGACGTAGTCGGGCTTGAGATCGCCGAAGACGAGCGGGTGGACGCCGTAGCCGGACAGGCCGAGCGCCATCCGCCGCACCACCGTTGACTTGCCGAGTCCGGGGCGGCCGAGCACGAACATCGAGGGGTTGGCCAGCAGCCCTGTCCGCATGAACCAGCTCACCGGGTCGCAGCACACGGTGGCCCCGGAGTCCAGGTCGCGGCCGAGCGGCACCCCGACCATGGGGGTTCCGGCACCGGCACCGAACGGCCACAGCCCGCAGACCTGTACGGAGGTGCCGCGCCATTCGGGAGCGGCGTCGATGTAGCCGACCATGCCGCCGCCCCGGCCGGGCCAGCCCCGCGCGGTGGCCTGCGGCCGGCTGGAGGGTGCGGCGTTGCGGGCCCGCGTCTTGTCTGTCCTGGGTGCCATCGATTCTCCTGTGCCTGGCCGTTTCCGGCGGGCCTTGTCGCGGCAAAGGGGTGCCGCTGCCCGTCGTCCACGGGCTGCGGGTACGTTGTGGCTTGTCGCGCAGTTCCCCGCGCCCCTGGCGGGGCGCGGTACACCTACATCGCGTCCCGTACCGTCTGCGGCAGGGCGGTGTGCAAAGGCAGCACCAGGCCCAGCGGCAGCGCAGCGGCGAACGCCGCGGCCTGCGAGCCGTAGACGGGCCGGACCGCGATCCGGGCCGCGGGCGCCAGGTTGTCCACGGCGGCGGTCGCCCTGGGCAGTTCCTCGGCCGAGTCGACGGTGGCAGTGATCAGCAGACCGAACTGGATCACCCCGTGCCCCTGGGCCTGTTCCTCGGTCGCCTTCCTGGCCGCGACCACCTCCGCGTCGTCGCTCGCCCGGCCGAGGGGCGACTGCTGGGCGGTGAACAGGGCGTTCTTGTAGTCCTGTTGGACGACGCGGGCGCCTTCGGCGCGGCTGTGCGGGCGGTAGAGCAGGGTGACGCGCTTGCGGGCGATGTCGCGGTTGGGCTGCACCAGGCCGGTCAGCACGTTGGAGAACACCTCGCCCTGCGGGGCCTCCGTCATGGCCCAGGTGATGCTGTGCACCCCGTCGTGCCGGTAGTGGTCCCACGCCTCCTGGGCCGCGGTGGGTCCGGCCTCGTCCCAGGTCAGTCCGGTACCACCGGCGGCGCGGGCCTCCTCAACCAACTGGGCGACGGTCGGGTCGTAGGCCACCCGCACGGCCTCGGCGAGCTCGGTCGCGGTCATCGGTACGGCTGTTCCCGCGCCGGTGGCGGACAGCCCGGCGGTCAGGCCCGGCAGCCGGGTGCCGATGTGCACCGCCATCTCCTCGACGTTGCGGCGGGGCGCACCGGGGCGGGCCGCGCCCGAGTAGGTCAGCGCGATCCGAGTGCTGATCTGCGCCGAGCCGCTGGGATAGGCGGCGACCACGTCCCGGAGCATCGTCCGTGCCAACTCCGGGGCGTCTTCGGCGGAGTTGGCGCCGATCTCCTGCTGGAGACGCACGCCGGAATCGGGCGCCGTCTCCACCGTGACGCTCGCGGCGACGAGCCCCGGTTCGGTGCCCAGCGCCGACAGCCACTGGCCCCAGTGGGCCACCCAGTTGTCGACCTGCCGCTCGTCGACCAGCGCCGCACCGTCGGCATCGCAGGAGACGACGACCGTGTGGTGGTTGGTCGCCGGAACAGTGATCATGGCGAACGGGCGGCCGTAGCCGTCCTGCGCCTCGCTGAGTGAGGACTGCGAGGCCAGCCCCGGCAGGCGGCACGTACCGCCTCCGGCCCGGCCCAACGGGCCCGACCGGTAGAGATTGCCCCCCGAGGACGTGGTGCGCCACCAGGCCAGGCGGGCGGCACCGCGCTGCATCATCGTTCGGCCGTGCCGGTCACGCAGCGCCAGCGGGGCCATGACCACCGCCAGGAGCACGGCCAGTGCCAGCGCGGCCCAGAGGGAGATCAGCGTGCTGAGGACGACGGCGATCAGGCCGCCGAACAGCAGCAGGGTCGCCCCCAGGGACAGGCCCCGCAGTCCTGAGGCGCGCGGCTTGCGGAAGTTGCCGTAGGTGCGCGGGCTGTGTGCTTCAGTCGCTGCCACGGGATTTTCCTCGCTGGTCGTCGTAGCGGTGCGGGTCAGTCGTCGACAGCGCGGAGGAGATCAGCTCCTCGGCGGAGTCGGCGGAGTCGGCGGGGTCGGCGGGACGGGCCGGGGCGGCCGCACGGGCGGGATCGGCGGGAGGTGCCGGGTCCGCGGGGTCGGCATCGGCCGGGCCCGCGGAGACCGCGGACGGTGGCGGCTCGTCGGACCGGGTCCGCGAGGCCGTCGGGGGTGGTTGCCCCGCGCCCGCCCGTCGTCCGTCGGCGGGGGCGTGTTCGGACCCCGACGTCCCGCCGTGGAGGGCTGCGCCCCCCGCGGGAGGGCGGCCGCCCGCGGCACTGCGGGGCCTGTTGTGCGCGCCGGTGGCTTCCGCCCGCTCCCGGCTCAGGGCCGCTCCTGACACCGAGCGGCCGGCGGCGGGCCCCCGCAACTGCGGCACGGCCTGCGCCCCGGTGGCCACGGTCCGGCCGCCGCCGGGACCGGACTTGGTGCCACGGCCGAGGCCCGAGGCCGTCGCCTGCACGGCCGGGGCCGCCAGCCGCAGCAGCGCGGGAAGGGTGAAGCAGGCCAGCACCAGCAGGACGACACCGGAGACCATGGAGATGATCTCGTTGCCCTCTCCGCCCTGGCCCGGCCCCGTCCCCGTCATCGAGAAGGCGGCCGCGTACACGATCGCCGCGGTCGGCTTGTAGAGGACGAATGCGATCAGCCAGCCCACGGACTTGCGGAACCAGGCCCGGCCGGCGGGCGTGGAGCTGGCGGCGGCGGACAGCGGGAGCGTACCGGTGAGGATCACCAGCATGGCCACCCGGACGATCATCAGCGCGATCTGCACCAGGCTGCCGCCGATCACCAGCAGGGACATGATCAGCACCAGGAAGGAGGAATCACCGCCCCCCAGGGCGAGCATCGCCGAGACGCGGTCGTCGAACTCCTTCACGCACTGCTGGACCGGCTCCCCGTCCGGGCTGATCTGCCGGCAGCCGGTGGACCTGTCGATGATCCAGACACTGAACCGGTCGCCCGCCACGGTCAGCAGATTGACGGCCGCCACCCCGGCCGAGGAGACGAGCACCAGATTGAGCAGCCCCTGCACGGCCTGCCTGCCGGGTTCGCCACGGCGCTGCCAGGCGATGTGCCCGGCCGCGATGATCAGACACAGGACGGCGGTGAAGGTGGTGAACCAGAGGGTGGAGCCGCGCAGGAACGCCACCGGACCGCTGTCGGAACTCAGCACAGGGCTCTCGACCTGCGTCCACGCGCTGCCGAGCGCCTTGACCGTGGAGGCCGCCGCCTCCGCGGCACTGTCCACGATGTTGTCGAACGCGCTGTCGCCGAGGTCCTGCGGGCTCGTGCCCTTGCCCTCCCCCACGCAGTATCCCCCGACGGTGGGGCTCACCCAGCCGAAATCGCAGCCCGCCATCACACACCGCCCCACTTGACGAATCCGGCGAGGGAATCGACGGGAGTGGGCGCCGCGGGGTCGGCCGGATACTCCAGCCGCCAGTCCCCGTCCCGCCACAGCGCGGTCGTGGTGGCGGCCTGCATCTTGCCGTCCGGGAACCGCCACACGGTCTGGATCACCGCCGCGCCGCTGGTGTACGTGACGAACTTGAACCCGGCGATCTGCCCCTGCGCGGCGCGGTCCTGGGCCTCGTCGGCCTGCGGGTCGGCCGTCTTCTCCGACTCCGTCCGCGCCTCGATGTAGGACTGGCGGCCCGCGCCGACGGTCTGCGCACGGGTCACTCTCCGCCAGTCGTCGGCGGCCAGATACCGCACGCTGATCTGGCTGGTCGCCAGCAGGGCGCCGAGGGGGGTGTGCGCGTAGCAACGCGCCACTTCCCCGTCCACGACAGCGGGGCCCGCCGCCTTCGACGCGGGGAGGGCGACGGCGTGGAACAGCTTCCATGCCACGCCCTCGGGGGCTGCGGTGAGCACGTCGTCCTGCCGCTCGTCCAACTCGGGGCAGGAGGATCCGCCGTGCGACGATTTTCCGCCCCCTGACGAGGTGTCGCTGTCCGTCTCGCCGTCCCCGGTGCGGGCGCGTGCCTTCTCACTCCTCGCCGGCTCGGAGGCGCTGCCGGGGCCACCGCCCCGGTCGGAGGAGTCCGCGGAGCCGGAGGAGACCAGCACCGCCACTCCGATGACGGCCACGAAGCCGACGAACGCCATCGCGAAGACGAACCCCGTCCGCAGCCATGGACTGCGCGGCTCGCCGGTGCCCGTACGGTTGTCGGACTCTGCCATGTCCCTTCCCATCCTGTGATCCGCCTCGTCTGCGCCACCCGCCGGCGCTGCTGGTCGAGGTGGAGTCAGACCAGCGCGCCGACCAGGCCGGAGGCGGAACCCACGAGCAGGCACGCCCCCAGCACGTAGCCGAGTCCCTTGGCGTGCTCGCGGCCGCCGCCCTTGGAGTGGTCGAGAGCCATCCGGGCTGCGACGCCGAAGATGCCCGCGACGCACAGCGCCGTGACGGTCCAGGCCACCCACTTGAGCACCGTCAGCAGGCCGTCGGCTCCCGGTGGCGCCGCTCCACCGCCGACGTCGGGCGGCCCGGACGGCGCCGGGTCGGCGGCGAGGTGCGCGAAATCCTGTGCGGCAACCGAGGCGGTTGCCAACAGACTGGACATGCGGTTTCCCCTTACGCGGGTCGGGTGAGTCGGGTCAGGTCGCGGGCGAGTGGCGCGCACTCCTTGGGGACGTGCGCCGAAGGCGGTTCACCGAGGCGCCACTGCTCGACCCACGGGATCTCCCACAGCCGGGGCACTGTGCCCGAGACGAGGGACAGCAGATCCCGCAGGACACGGGGGCGGCGGCCGGGGGCGTCGGCGACGACGACCAGGCCGAGCAACTCCACCCCGGTGACCAGTTGCGAGGCCCACTGCCGGGCGGCGCTCTGCACCGCCTGGAGGCCCCCCGCGTCGGAACGCGCGACGAGCACCACCGGCTGCGGCTGCTCGGCCGCGGGCCAGGCCCGGCCCGCGTCCCGGCCGCCCGGCACGGCCTGCCCCAGTGTGGTGACCCCGGCGCCCCCGTGGACGCCCAGCCACCACCAGCCGGGGCCGGTGACCGGCTGCGGCGCGGTGACCGGCAGCACACGGTCGGGTACCGGAACTCCGGCTCCCTGGGGTGCCGTAGGCCCTGTCGGCGCTGTCAGCACGTCCTGAACCGATCGTCGCGGCTCCCCGTTGTTGCCCTCCGAAGGGCGGGCCGGAGACAGCCAAGGGTTGGAAACCGGCACTTCCCCGGCCATGGCCTCTCCCTTCGTCGGCGCAAAGAACGCCGCATTTCCGCTCATACGTTGTCAAGCAGACCCACACGCTGAATATCGGCTGCCGGTCCACATACGGACTTTTCATCGAACTGGTTCAAGAGAGGGGGGCTGATGACCACGACCGCGGTGAGGTTGGCGAGCTGTGCGCTCGCCGGGCTGCTCACCCTGCTGGTCGGCCTGTCCGTCGTGGCGGCAGCGGGCGAGGAGGAGAACGGCGCTCCCACGGGATTCGTGACGGCGCTCGACGCCGACCGCGTCCCGGCGGAGTACGTACGGTGGGTCGAGCGGGCCGGCAAGGAGTGCGAAGAGGTCAGCGCTCCGCTGATCGCCGCACAGATCGACGCCGAGTCGGGCTGGAACCCGAAGGCGCTCAGCTCCGCCGGAGCCGAGGGGCTGAGCCAGTTCCTCCCCGGCACCTGGAAGACCTGGGGAGTGGACGCGGCGGGCCGGGACGGCAGCGCCGAACCGGACGGCACCGCTGACCCGTTCACGCCGGGCGACGCCATCATGGCCCAGGCCCGCTACGACTGCTGGCTCGCGGACAAGGTCAAGGCGCTGCGGCTGGAGGGCGACCCGACGCGACTGCTCCTCGCCGCCTACAACGCGGGCCCCGGCACCATCGAGGAATTCGGCGGTCTGCCGCCCTATCCGGAGACACAGAACTACGTAGCCAAGATCATCACGTCGATGACCGGCTACTCGTCGGACATGACGGGTGAGGAGGGTGGCCCGTTCGGCGACCGGGTGGTGGCCTACGCCAAGAAGTGGCTCGGCACCCCGTACGCATGGGGCGGCGGCGGTCCGGAAGGCCCGGGGAGGGGGTTCGCACAGGGCGCGGGCACCGTCGGATTCGACTGTTCCAGTCTGGTGCAGGCCGCCGTCTACCACGCGAGCAGCGGCAGGAAACTCCTGCCCCGCACCTCCCAGGTCCAGGTCACCGAGGGCCGGTCGGTGGCGCGCGACGAGATGCGGCCGGGCGACGTGATCGGTTTCGACCTGCACGGCAGCTACGACCACATCGGCATCTACATCGGAGGCGGGCAGTTCATCCACGCACCGAAGACCGGTGACGTGGTGAAGATCAGCGAGCTCGACGACGACTACTACGCAAGCAGGCCCCAGAAGGTGAGGCGGTTCGGATGACAGCCCCCAGCGTGCGCCGTACGGCCGCAACCGTGCTCGCGCTCGCGCTCGCACTCGCACTCCCGGGATGCGGTGCCGTCGGCGGCGACGACCAGGGCGGCAGCGGCGGCAAGGAGCGCGCGCACCCCGGCGCCACGCGGCAGTCCCCCGCCCCCGGCGCCTCGGCGGGCACCGGCCCCTCTCCGGACGCGTCCCCGTCCGCGACCGGCGAAGCCTCCGAACCCGCGGAACCCCCGAAGGGGGGCGTACCCAAGCCCGAGGATGTCGACCAGAAGGACCCGGACGCGGTCGGCAAGGGAGCGCTCACCGCGATGTGGACGTACGACACCGATGTCGACCGCGGCCCGCGGGACGCCGGTGTGCGTACCGCGGACGCGGGCTGGCTGACCGAGACGTACGCACGTCGGCTCCGCGACCACCGCTCCGGCTCGGCACCCGGCGCGCAGTGGGAGACGTGGTCACAGCACCGCGCCTACACCACGGTCGAGTTGGCGAAGACCGAGGACGCGTCGAAGCCGGGCGACACCGACACCGTGGCCTGGCGGCAGTGGACCATCACCACCGCCCCGCACGGCCGCGACGGGTGGAAGCAGCAGCCGACCACCACCGTGGCCTTCGTGCACCTGGTCCGGGCAGCGGCCGGAAAGCCATGGCGGGTCGCAGACGTCAGCGTGCGGTAGCGCCCGGAACCTCAGCAGAAGGGAATCAGGGAATCTCATGCCCACCATGTACGAGCCCGCCGAGGTGCCTGCCTGGCCGACGTACGCGTTCGTCGTCCAGGACAGCGGCCGAGTGACCGTCTCCGGCCCGCTCCTGCCCGCGTCCGAGCACTCGAGTCGCGCCTCGGCCATCGACGCCGTCGCCGCCGCGGCGGACGGCCTCGGCCGGCCCGTGCGGGCCGAGGCGACCGAACCGGACGGCACCGTATGGCACCTGGTCATCTCGCCGGACGGAGCGGTCGGCGAGCTCTCCGACGGGGCCCAGCCCGCGAAGGCGCCGAGGAAGCGGCATGCGCCGGCTCCTTCCCCGCAACCGGATACTGCGGGCGGCCCGGCGCCCCGCCCTGAGCCGACTCCCGTACCGGCACCCACACCGCCCCGGGCTCCGACTCCGGCTCCGGCTCCGGCTCCGGCTCCGGGCACACCGGACGCTCTCAGCGAGGCCGTGTCCCGGCTCGAAGCCCACGCCGCGGCAGGCCGCATGGACCAGGCCCTCGCACTCGCCGCACAGCTCGACGAGTACGCGGCGGACGCGCTGGGCCTCGCGCACCCCGAAGCGCTGCGCGTCCGCGAAACCCGGGCCCGCCTCACCGCCCTGGCCGGGGACCCGGTCAGCGGCGTGCGCATGTACCGCGACGTCGCCGAGCGCTGGCACTATCGGGGGGCTGCCGAGCAGGCCGAGGCGGTGGCCGACCGCGCCCAGGAACTGTGGCTCCGGATCCCCGACCTGGCAACGGCGGCGGCGGCCGGGGTCGCCATGGTCCGCATGCGCAATCAGATCCCCGGCGACGGCGGCACCGCGTTCGCCACCGTCCTGGAACGCCAGGCGCGACTCGAGGCAGCGCTGAACGCCGGAGCGCCGCAGTAGCGCCCCGGATCGAGGCAACGGCCGCAAGACGGTGGGCCAGAGGCCTCAACAGCCGTCGCCGGTGAACCGTCCGCTGTGCGCGTACGTCGTGCGTGCGCAGACGATACCGACCCGAGAGGCGTGTTCTGTGCGTGTGAGACGACTCGAATCCTTCAGATCATTTCGACCATTTCTGTTCGCTCTCGTGCTGGTCGTCGCCACCGTGGCGGCCGTGACCTCGGCGGAGCTGAACGGGTCCGCCGACAACCGCGGGGACCGCATCGCCGGGGCGGCAGCCGCCGGTGGCTCCGAGCACACCGTCACCCTGCGGAACGAGACCGAGAACCGGATCTGGGTGGGGGCCACCGTCAACGCCGACGGCTCGGCCCCGCTCACCGACCTGCCCGTGCTGGACCCGGGAAAGTCCGCCACCGTCACCATCCCCGAGCGTGGCGAGGCGGGGCACTGGCGGGGCAAGTTCTTTCCCCGTCAGGGCTGCACAGGAGAGGAGGGCAGTACGTTCCACTGCGAGGTGGGCGACTGCGGACCGTACGCCGACCGCTGCACCACCGGCGAACAACCGGTCAGCCTCGCCGAGTTCAACTTCGACACCAAGGATTCGTCGGCGCCTTGGTACAACGTCAGCTACGTCAACGCGGTCTCGACGCCGATCACCATCACCCCGAATGGAGTGGACCCTCCCGAGAACGGCGGGGAGTGCGCCTCGGTGGGCTGCCCCACCGATCTGCTGTCCCACTGCCCGCCCGAGAACCTGACCAAGGACGAGGGCACAGGCAAGCCGCTGGTGTGCGTCAACCCGAACCGGGATGCGAAGACCGCCTACAGCGAAGCGCTCACGACACAGTGCCCCTCGGCGTACTCATGGTCCAAGCACGACGCCGAGCAGGGCAACCAGGTCGTGCGCCAGTGCGGCAAGTGCAACGGTCTGACCGTGACTTTCCACGGCAACGGCACGTCCGAGAAGCCCGCCCCCGACCCCGGCTCCGGCCCGGGTCACGAGCCGAAGCCCGGAGACGACGAGCCCGGCTCTCACACCGACCCCGCGTCCGCACACCGTAGGGGCGTCGCTCTCAACCCCGTCGACGGCACCGCCCAGGCGCTGAAGGACTCCGGCGCGTCCTGGTACCACAACTGGGCCTCCTCGAGCGGGGTCGACAAACCGAAGGGGGTCGAGTTCGTCCCGACGATCTGGGGGCCCGGCTCGGTCACCGAGACCGAGCTGAGCCAGGCCGCCAGGGAAGGCAAGCGGCTGCTGACCTTCAACGAGCCCGACCTGCCCTCGCAGGCGAACATGACACCCGAGCGGGCACTGGATCTGTGGCCTCGGCTGGAGAAGACCGGGCTGCGCCTGGGTGCCCCGGCGGTCGCCGGCGACGCCGACAAGCCGGGCAGTTGGCTGGACCGCTTCATGAAGGGCGCCGAGAAGCGCGGCCTGCGCGTCGACTTCATTCCGGTCCACTGGTACGGCTCCGACTTCGGCCCCGCCGCCACCGGACATCTGGCCGATTATCTGCAGCGCGTCCACGACCGGTACAACAAGCCGGTCTGGCTGTCCGAGTACGCCCTCATCGACTTCACCAGGGACCAACCCCGCTATCCGAACCAGAAGGAGCAGACCGCCTTCATCAAATCCTCGACGAAAATGCTGGAGAGCCTGGACTTCGTGCAGCGCTACGCGTGGTTCGCCCTCTCGACCAGGACCAGTCCGACCGGCCTCTACGACGGCACCACCGCGAACGCCGGCGGAAAGACCTACCGCAACGCCGGCTGACCATCCCCACCGGCTGATGCCGCTCCCGGACCGAGACCGCTCTGCCTTCACCCAAGGGCGGGAAGCCGGGAGGAGACAGTGGCGCCCACCTGCTCGCCGCTGCGGGACCGCAGGTGAGCCGACCCCCTGGACGGACACCGTTCAGGGGGTGGTTGCAACCAGGACGGTGGAGACGGTGCGGGCACGGTGCTCAGTGTGACGTCCCCGGCGGCGCCCGACCGGCAAGGCCGCCGAGAGTGAGCCTGTGCTCAGGACGCCGGGCGGAGCCCGGCTGCCTCAGTCCGGTTCCATATAGGGGCGGCGGAAGACCGGGGCCTGGCCGGTGCTCCACGGGCGTACGGCTGCCAGTGCCTGCGCGACCGCGGACTCCAACGGGCCGCTCGTATCGACCGCGACCGCTTCCGGCCACGGCGCCTCCCTGGCCGCCATGGCCCGGGCGATGTCGAGGTCGGCGTCGGATACTCCCGGTGTGCGCGCGCTCAGGCGGGCCGCCGACACGTCGTCGGGCACATGGCAGTGCAGGGCCACCAGGTCGGCGTCGGCACGTTCGGCCACCCGCGTTGCCGCTTCCCGTTCCCCTGCATCCGTCCAGGTGGCGTCCAGGACGACGGACTCACCGGAGGACAGCAGGGCGGCTGCGCGCTCCAGCAGGGTGGTGTAGGTCCTGGCTGTCCACTCCGGTGTGTAGAGGCCCTCGCCGTACTCGGCGGCGGCGGACTGCTCCGCGGGGATGCCGGCCAGCTCCTTGCGGAGGCGGTCGCTGCTGAGCAACGTGACCCCCAGCCGGTCCGCCAGAGCGCCGGCGAGAGTGGACTTCCCGCTTCCCGGCAGCCCGCCCACAAGAGTCAATCCGACGGCAGAGGTGCGCAGGTGACGCAGCGCTGCCGAGACCAGCAGTCGTGCCGCCGACTCCGCGCCCGGCGCACCCTGGCGGGCCTGGATCAGGGAGACCTTGGCGCGGACGAACGCACGGTAGGCGACATAGTGATGCCGCAGGGAAGAGGGCGCGGGGTCGCCGGAGTACTCGCTGTACCGGGCCAGGAAGAACGCAGCGGCCTCCGGGGCGCCGAGCTGTTCCAGGTCCATGGCGAGGAAAGCGGCATCGTCGAGGCCGTCGACATAGCGCAGGTGGTCGTCGAACTCCAGGCAGTCCAGGATGCGAGGGCCGTCGTCCAGGCAGAAGATGTCCTCGGCGAGCAGATCGCCGTGGCCGTCGACCACCCGCCCCTGCTCGATACGGGAGTCGAAGAGCCCTTTGCGGCCGGCCAGATAGCGGCGTACCAGCCACTCGACCTCCTCCACGTCCTCCGGCCCGGCACCGTCTGCCGCCATCGGGCGAACCTGCGCGAAGCCGGCCTCCCAGCGCGCCGACAGCGCATCCCGCGTACCCTGCTCGTCCACCTCCCGGCCGCGGGGCGCCTTCGTGTGCCAGGCGGCGAGCTGCCGGGCCACGGCCCGAAGGACGTCATCGACAGCGACCCCCTCTCGCACCAGCCGGGAGAGCCTGCGGTCGGCCGGCATACGGCGCATCACCACGAGCGGTTCGGGCTCCTCGGTGTCGGGCCTGCGGATCTCGCCGAGCCCCGGATAGACGTCGGGTGCGAAGCGGCGGTTGAGCGCTACTTCGCGCTCGCAGGCGGTGCGGCGAGCCGACACCGTTGTGTAGTCCAGGAATCCGAGGTCCACCGGTTTCTTGAGCTTGTAGGCGCTGTCACCGGCGAAGAACACGATCGCGGTATGGGTCTCGGACACCTCCGCGCGCGGCACCTGCCACGCCGGCTCCCCGCTGGCGCGACGCTCAGTCATGACAAACGGACCAACAATCTCGCATGGCGACGTCCTCCGTCGCATAGGAAGCTGAAAATGTCGATAAACCTCTGAATCGAGAAATACTCCAATCCACTCCGCGGCGCATGTGGGTCGGAAGGACGGACGACGGGATAGCAGGTGTCCGCCGGACTTCCGGCCGCCTCATGTGGTTACCGGCACTGGACTTGCCGTACGCATCCAGCTCACCCCTCCCGCGGGGGCCGGCAGCCGCCTCACGGTCTCGGAACAACACGTTCCCAGCCCAGGTAGCACCGTAACCAGGCACGTCAGGAGAGAGCCATGGCACACACGAAGGAATGGAACCTCCATCTCGACCTCTTCGAGGACGACAAGGGAGCGACGAAGGCACACGTGGTGCTGGACACCGGCACCACAGCGCTCACCGGCCGCGGATCCGCGCACTGCAACCCTGCGGATACGGACGTGCCGGAGATCGGCGACGAACTGGCGGCGGGCAGAGCCATGCACGACCTCGCACAGCAACTGCTGAACATCGCCGAGCGCGACATCCAGGGTCCGGGTACTCCCGGGCGCCCGAAGGACCGCCAGGCTCCCGGATGACCCTTGTGAGGGGGTTACCGGTGGTCGACGCCGGATGCGGTTGGCCGGCGTCGGAGAGGAGGAAGCTCCTGCCGCATACACCTCCTGTCTTCACGCTGTGCAGTCGCATCCGGACAACAGGTAGGGGCCGCCGGGAAGCCGTCACCCGTTCGGCCTACGTCTGGAAGCGCCGAGCAGCGAATGCGGGTCGACTGGAGTCATCAGTACCGACACACGGACAACAGCCGCCTCGCACCGACACCCGTCGGGGACGGTTCTTTCGGTCAGCGCGAGCGGCCTTCGCATCGGCGGCCCCATCATGGACGGTCTGAAGATCCTTCCCCCGGGCCATCACGATGATGGCAGGGCCCCAGATCATGTCGGTCCCGGCAGTTCCGACGACAAAGGCTCGGTCGGCCGCGCCATCGAATGCACCTCGGTTGCCCTGACGGCGCTGAATTGGCTGGTGAACATCCTGGCGTACGCGCTCTTCATTGTCCTGATCTGGCATGAGCCAGCGGCTCCGGTTCGAGGAGGCACTCCATGACGCAGTCCACGATGAGCAACCGAGGAACCAATTCACTGGCAGGAGGTGTGGTCACTTTCGGTGGAGTCATGCTCGTCCTGGCGGGCGTGCTCGACGCGCTCCGAGGGATCATGGCCATCGCGAAGGACAACATTTTCGTGAGTACGCCGAACTATGTTTTCAGGTTCGACGTGGAGGGCTGGGGCTGGATTCACCTGATCCTCGGCGTGCTCGCGATTCCGGTCGGCCTGAGCCTCGTCAAGGGCAGACTATGGGCGCGCATCGCCGGAGTCGTCATCGCCGGACTCCTACTGATCACCAGCTTCCTCGCCCTGCCCTACTACCCGTTCTGGTCGATCGTCCTGATTGCGCTGTACGCGTTCATCATCTGGGCGCTGTGCGTCTACCGACCCGAGTCGCACGTCGGCAGCAGATAGGACGTGTGGCGGTCTGCCGCCGTCTCGAAAGCGAAGCCCAGAACGGAACGGGGAGGGAGGTATGTTCCAGGTTCACGCCGACCGGGCTTGGCGCTACCCGCAGGTCACGATCGAACGCCGTACGGTCCGGCAGCGCCCAGACGGCCTAAATGGAGGTGTGGGGCAGGTAGGTTGCGCGTATGTGCCGCCGCACACGGTCGGTGAGAGCCCGCAGGCGGGGGGAGGTCGAGGAGTGCAGTGGTGTCGGGTCTGTGATGCGGCGTGCTTCCCCGGGCAGCGCGGCAATGTCCGCGGCACACCGATCACGGATGTGCTGAAGGTCAGGTGCCGGGGCGATCCGGGTGCCTTCTCGGACCACCGGGTGCAGCAGCGGGCAGCTGCCCGCGGGCGCTGCCTCCTCGGCGAGTGCGACGACGTCCTCGTAGCCGTTTCGCCGGAACACCTGCTTGGGACCGGGCGCGGTCACCTTTCCGGTGGACAGTTTCATCACCGGGCGGGTGTCGTACGCGACCAGCTTGTAGGCGGTGTCCAGGTAGGGGGCGTCGGCGGCGACGCCCACCCGGGTGCCCACCGCATAGACGTCGACGGGCGCCCCGGCCCGCACCAGGGCGTCGATGGCGTACTCGTCCAGACCGCCGCTGACGACGATGCGCACCTCCGGGAGTCCGTAGGCATCCAGGATGCGACGGGCTCGACGGGCCTCCTCCGCCAAGTTGCCGCTGTCCAGACGGATAGCTGATCCTGATGCCCGGTCCAGCGAGCGCAGCAGCCGTGCAGCGGTGCGGACGCCCTGTTCCGTCTGGTAGGTGTCGACCAGGAGAGTCACCGGGCCGGGGTGTGCTTCGGCGAACGCCCTGAAGGCGGCTTCCTCCGGTCCGAACGCCTCGATGTAGGAGTGAGCCATGGTGCCCACAGCCGGTAGCCCCAGCTCGACAGCCGCGGCCACGTTGCTGGTTGCGGAGAAGCCCGCGATCGCTCCCGCACGCGCGGCATGGTCAGCTGCCTCGATGCCGTGGGTCCGCCGCAGGGAGAAGTCCACAACGGGCTGCCCCTCCGCAGCGAGGACGCATCGCGCTGCCTTGGAGGCGAGTGCGGTCTGGTGGCTGACCTGGTTGAGCACGTAGCTCTCCACCAACTGGGCCACCGGTAGGGGTGCCGTCACCTCCAGCACCGGCTCGCCGCCGAGTACGACTCGCCCTTCCGGTACGGCCCTGACATCGCCGTCGAACGTGATACCGAGGAGCGGCTCCAGGTCCTCGGGAGGGCGGTGCAGCACCGAGGCGAAGTCCTGGATCTGCTCGCTGCCGAGTCGGTAGTCGGTCAGGTAGTCGACGACATGCTCGACACCGGCCGCGACCAGGAACCCCCGCTCGGGCGGAAGGTCGCGGACGAACAGATCGAAGGTCGCGGGCTGCGTCATACCCTCGCGCAGATACGACAGAGCCATCGTGACTTCGTAGAGGTCCGTCGTCGTTTCCCTGCCCATGAATGATCCGTGATCTCCGCGTTGCGCTGACCGGTTGGCAGCTCAGGTGAGGGGGACCCCCGTGGCCATACCGGGACCGTCCGGTGGGGGTGGTCTCCGAAGGAGCTGCTCCCCTCCCCCTCTCCAGCGTGCCCCCTCACCCGGTCGGCGGCCACCGCAGCGGACGCCCACGGCAACGGGGCACCGGCCCGCGGATGATCGACCAGCACGAACGGGCCGAGATCGGACAACGGGAGCACCATCTGCTCTTCACGGCTCTCCTCCCCCGGCGCGAGCCGTACCCCTCCAGGCACGGCGAGAACGCGGCCGGGATCGACCGAGCGCTTCGCGGAGCACGACGGCGCGGCGGATGCCGGATCCGAGACGCAACTGGTGTGATGGTTCGCCATCAGCTACCCGGAACAGCCTCCGCCACCTGGCCCGGCGGTCCCTGGCGATACTGGAGGGTGCCATGCCTGACCGGAACACCGACGGGCCCTGGGTGAGACGGTTCGAGGATCTCTCACACGGCGATGTGGCCGTGGTCGGCGGCAAGAACGCCTCTCTCGGGGAGATGATCCGGAACCTGTCCTCGCAGGGTGTCCGGGTCCCGGGCGGATTCGCCACCACCGCACACGCCTACCGGGAGTTTCTGGAGGCCGGCGACCTGTACCCCCGTATTCAGCGGGAAATCCAGGCTCTGCACCGGGGGGCCGAGCTGGCGACGGTGGGCGAGGAGATCCGGCGCGCGTTCCTCGGCACCGAAATCCCACCGCATGTGGCCGACGCCATCCGCGACGCGTACCGCTCCCTCGGCGACACGCTCCAGCGCACGGACCCGGATGTGGCGGTGCGCTCCAGCGCCACCGCCGAGGACCTTCCCGAGGCCAGCTTCGCGGGGCAGCAGGAGAGCTACCTGGGCGTATGCGGAGAGGAAGCGCTGCTGGACGCCTGCAGGCGCTGCTACGCCTCGCTGTTCACCGACCGGGCGATCAGCTACCGCGAGCAGCACGGTTTCGACCACCTGAAAGTAGCACTGTCCATCGGTGTGCAGCAGATGGTCCGTTCCGACAAAGCGAGCGCCGGGGTGATGTTCACCCTCGACACGGACAGCGGCTTCCCCCGCGTCGTGCTGATCAACGCGTCCTGGGGGCTGGGCGAGTCCGTGGTCTCGGGCGCTGTGGACCCTGACGAGTACCAGGTCTTCAAACCCCTGCTCGATCGGGCAGACCTCAACCCGGTGATCTCCAAGGCAACCGGCGCAAAGCTGAGCCGGATCGTCTACAGCGAGGGGGCGGGGAGGGCTCCCACAATCACCGTGGACACCACTGAGCAGCAGCGGGCGGCGTACGTCCTCGACGATGGCGAGATCCTGCAGCTGGCCCGGTGGGGCGTCGCGATCGAGGAACACTACGGCCGGCCGATGGACATCGAATGGGCGAAGGACGGCCTCAGCGGCGAGCTGCACATCGTCCAGGCCCGGCCGGAGACCGTCCAGGCCCGCAAGCAGGCCGCCACCCTGCGCTCCTACCGACTGACCGAACGCGGCCACAGGTTGGTCGACGGCTTGGCCATCGGCGACGCCATCGCTGCCGGAAAGGTATGCAAGCTGCGCAGTGCCGAGGAGATCGGCCGGTTCGAGGACGGCGCGGTTCTGGTCACTGGATCGACCGATCCGGACTGGGAACCGATCATGAAGCGGGCTGCCGCCATCGTCACCGATCACGGTGGCCGTACCTCGCACGCCGCCATCGTGAGCCGCGAGCTGGGCGTGGCCGCCATCGTGGGCACTGGGAACGGCACCGGTGCACTCGGCGACGGCCAGGAGGTCACCGTCTCTTGCGCCGAGGGCGAGGAGGGCCACGTCTACGCGGGCACCCTCGACTACGACGAGCACGACATCGACCTGGCCGGGGTCCCCGACACCGCCACCGGTGTCATGCTCAACATCGCCAATCCCTCCGCGGCCTTCCGGTGGTGGCGGCTGCCGGCGGACGGAGTCGGCCTGGCCCGGATGGAGTTCATCGTCAACAACCACATCCAGATCCATCCCATGGCCCTGGTCCACTACAACGACCTCGCCGACGAGACGGCCCTGCGGCGTATCGCCGAACTCACCTTCGGCTACGACGACAAGACGGAGTTCTTCGTCGACCGCCTGGCGTACGGCATCGCCCGCATCGCAGCGGCCTGGTGGCCCAAGCCGGTCATCGTCCGGATGAGCGACTTCAAGACCAATGAGTACGCCAAACTCATCGGTGGCTCGGCCTTCGAACCGCCGGAAGAGAACCCCATGCTCGGCTGGCGAGGAGCCAGCCGCTACTACAGCGAGGGCTACCGCGCCGGTTTCGGCCTCGAATGCCGCGCCATCCGAAGAGTGCGAGACACCATGGGACTGACCAACACCACCGTCATGATCCCGTTCTGCCGCACCCTTCAGGAGGCCGACCGCGTCCTCGCCGCCATGGCCGACCACGGCCTGACCCGCGGCAGCAACGACCTGGAATGCTACGTGATGGCGGAGATCCCCTCGAACGTCGTTCTCGCCGAGCAGTTCGCCGACCGCTTCGACGGCTTCTCCATCGGCAGCAACGACCTCACCCAGCTCACCCTCGGCGTCGACCGGGACTCCGAGCAGCTCTCGCAGTTGTTCAACGAACGCGATCCGGCTGTCACTCAGAGCATCCAGGCGCTGATCACCGATGCGCACCGCGAATTCCGCAAAGTCGGGCTGTGCGGGCAGCGTCCCAGCGACGACCCCGACTTCGCTCGCCTCCTGGTCCGCGCCGGCATCGACTCGGTCTCAGTCGCCCCTGACAGCTTCCTTCTCGTAAAGGAGAATGTCGCCACCGCCGAGAGTGAGCTGAGGCAGCAGGAGGAGGCACCCGGAGCGGACGAAGCCGAGGAGGCCGGCCGATGAACGGCCCTGCCGTAACCGCCGCTCATGACGTGCTCCGCCTCCGCAGGTCATGGGTCGCGCGTCGTCCGGCGCTTTCAGTATGAGCCGTGGCGCCGTACGGCGGAACGCTTCGCTTCGGCGTGGTTCGGCCTCTGGACAGCCGAAGCCGCGTGGCCGCGTCGCGACCGGACAGTGTCCGGGCCCCGGCAGGGCGACTGCCTTGGGGTTACCTGTACCCCTGCGGAGACCGTTCGTGGCTGGTCGTGGACCGTCCGTGTTCGAGGTGGTGGACATGGGCGTCGGGGCCGGGGAACACGAGCGTCACACCGCCCGTGTCCGACCAGCGCACGTCGTACGGAGGCGTTCCGTCCTCGTGGTGGAGTCCGACGATCTCCCCGTCGCGCCTGGGGACGCCGGTCGTCGGGCTTTCGATGATGAGTTGGTCGCCGAGTTGAGCTCGCATGATCGGCTTCCTTTTCCACAGAAGTGGTGTTGTATCCAGCGTGACATATGCGGCCGGCCACCGCGGGTCGAGGCTCGCGGACATCGCCGAAGCGCCCGGACCCACCCGAGCGTGCGTAGTCGCGCGCGCAGCCACATTCGCGGCGCGCGCTGCGAACCTCGCCGGATGAGCACGTCCGCCCCGCTCGTGTTCGCGACCGACGCAACAACCGACCCGGGAACCGTGAGGCCGCCACGGCGCCCGATCCTGCGCTTCACCTGCCTTGCCGCACGCCTTTGCCGCACGAGGGCGGAGATCATGTGGCCCAGCCGAGGAGTGACCGAATGAGAGATCACGAGGGGCTGCGTCGTCCGGCCACGGCGTGCGCAGGTAGCGGCAGCATTCCAGGAACTTCGCGTCATCAGGCGGTGCGGAGTTGTGGCTCCAAGTCGGACCCGGCACCGGGAACCGTCTGCGGAAAGGCTCGCCGGTACTCGCTCGGTGACACCCCGATGTGGCTGAGGAAGTGGTGGCGGAGGTTGTTCGCCGTGCCCAGGCCGCTGAGTTCGCCGATCTTCTCGACGGGGAGGTTGGTCGACTCCAGGAGGTCCTGGGCTCGCCCGAGGCGCTGGGCGAGCAGCCACTGCAACGGTGTCGACCCCGTGGCCTCCTGGAGCCGCCGGTAGAACGTGCGGGTGCTCATCGCAGCCCGCCGCGCCAGGTCCCCTACGGTGATCGGCTGGTCCAGGTGGGAGCGGGCCCAGTCCAGTACGGGGGCCAGAGCGTCGTCGTCGGTCTCGGGCACCGACAGGTCGATGAACTGCGCCTGGCCTCCGGGCCGGTGGGCGGGCACCACCATGCGGCGGGCCAGCCGGTTCGCCACATGGGCGCCGTGGTCGCGGCGCACCAGATGGAGGCAGAGGTCGAGTCCGGCGGTCAGGCCCGCGCTGGTGAGCACGTCGCCGTCGTCCACGTACAGCACCGAGTCGTCGACCTGCACCTTCGGGTAGCGCTCGGCGAGTTGGGCGGTGTGCAGCCAGTGAGCCGTGGCGCGTCGCCCGTCGAGCAGCCCGGCCTCGGCGAGCGCGAAAGCGCCGGTGCACAGGGAGACCATCCGGGCGCCTGCTTCGTAGGCCCGGCGCAGCGCCAGGACCAGTGCCTCCGGCAGCGGCCTGCCCTCCTCGACGCAGGCGTCGGGCACCGAGGGCACGATGACCGTGTCGGCTCCGACCAGGTCGTCGAGGCCGTAGTCGGTCCGCAGCGCGAGCCCGGTACCGGTGACGCCGGCCCTGGAGCGCTCGCCCGTTCCCGTGCCGCACACCCTCAGGTCGTACCAGGGGTCGGCCAGGTCGGACTGCGGCTGCCCGAAGACGGTGCAGGGGATGCTCAGTTCGTACAGATCCCAGGAAGCGAGCCTGATCTCCTCGGTCACGACCACGGCCACGGTGTGAGCGCTCATGCCGCACAGGGTATGGCAGGAATTTGGTGGTGGCCGTCATCCGTGTCACTGTCCTCGGCCGCCGCGCGCTGCGAGCGTGGCAGGTGAGTGATCAACCGCTGTCTGCGGAATGGACGAGGAGTTGTGAGTTGTGAACGCTGACCACCAGGCCGTCACGGTCATCGGACTGGGCTCGATGGGCTCGGAGCTGGCCTCCGCGCTGCTGGACCGCGGCCACCCGACAACCGTGTGGAACCGCACGGCGGAAAAGGCCCGGCCGCTGGCCGACCGGGGAGCCCACCCGGCCGCGACGCCCCGAGAGGCGATCACGGCGAGTCCGCTCATCCTCACCTGCGTACTGGACTACGACGTCCTGCGTTCCGTCCTCGAACCCGTCGCCGAGTCCCTCGCCGGCAAGGTCCTGGTCAACCTCACCTCCGGCTCGCCGGAGCAGGCCCGAGAGATGGCCGGGTGGGCCGGTTCCCATGGCGCCGGCTACCTCGACGGCGCGATCATGACCACCCCGCCCGGCGTCGGCAGCCCCGAGATGATGTTCCTCTACAGCGGTCCGCACGCTGTCTTCGAAGCCCACCGCCCCACCCTGGCGGCCCTGGGCGATCCGCTGCACCTGTCCGACGACCCCGGCATGGCCTCCCTCTACGACGCCGCACTGCTCGGCCTGATGTGGTCCACCATGACCGGCTGGCTGCACGGCACCGCGCTGGTCGGCGCGGAGAAGACGCCTGCCACGGCGTTCACCCCGATAGCGATCCGCTGGCTCACCGCCGTGGCCGGTTTCCTCACCACCTATGCGCCGCAGGTGGACGCCGGACGCTACCCGGGCGACGACGCGACCATCGACGTGCAGATCGCGGCCATCGAACACCTTCTCCACGCAGCGGAGGCCCGGGGCGTCGACAACGCGCTGCCCGAACTGCTGAAGTCCACCATGGAGCGGGCCAAGGCCGCGGGGCACGGCTCGGACAGCTTCGCCGGTGTGATCGAGGTCCTGCGGAAGTCGGGGAACGACCAGTGACAACAACGCCGCAGGCCACCTCTGATCCCCTCCCCGAACCGAAGGCCCCAGCCGCCCCCGCGCCGTGGCCGGAGCTGTTGTCGGCCGCCGCCGAGAGCAGCCTGTCGACCCTCCTCACCGCCACCGACCGGGACTGGTCACGCCCAGCGCACGGCCTCAACTGGACCTGCCGGGAGACACTCGACCACCTCGCCCTCGGCCTGACCGGCTATGCCGGCCTGCTCATCGCCCAGCCCCGGGACCGCTACATCACTCTCTTCGCCTCACTCGATCCCGCGGCTCCGGTCCCCGCCTGCTTGGAAGGAATTCGTATCGCCGCATCCCTTCTCACCTCCACCGTCCGCGATACAGCGCCCCATGTGCGCGCCTGGCATCCCTGGGGCCACTCCGACGCCGCCGGGTTCGCCGCCATGGGGATCACGGAACTGCTCCTCCACACCTACGACATCGCGCACGCTCTCGAGTGTCCCTGGTCCCCGCCCGACGGCCCGGTCGGCGCCGCACTCGCCCGGCTCTTCCCCGATGCCCCGACGGGCCACAGCCCGTTCGACACCCTGCTGTGGTGTACGGGACGAATCCCGCTGCCCGGCCGGCCACGACGCACCGAGTGGCAGTGGGACGGAACACCCGCAAGCGACCGGAACGCCACAGCTGCCTCAAGTGCGCGTATCTGACCGCCCCGTGCTCCCGCCCCACCCCACTGTTGATCACGACCGAACAGGCCCCTGTGGCTTCCGCCCCGTGACGTAGGCGGCGGAAGCTTCCGACGAGCGGGAGCGCGGCCGGGATGGCTACGGGAGCAGTTCCAGGGTGACGTGCGGGGACAGCGCGCGAAGGAAGTCGGTGGCGTCGAAGATCTCGCCCGCGGCAGCGACGCCGACCGTACGAGTGCGGCCGGTGAGCACGCGGTCGAGGGCCTCCACGACGAGGGGGGCGGTGACGGCGTAGATGTCCCGACCGCGGGCCACCGCGCGGCGTTCGGCGCCGCCCGAGCGCACGACCGCGTCGATGAGGAACGTCTGGTCGGAGCGTCCGCTCTCGTCGGCCGCGGTGGGAGCCGGTGTGTCCGGGGCCGCGATGTCACGGACGGCCTGGACGGTCATGTACGTGGTCACGTCCGGGATGGACAGGTGGCTGGGCACGGTCACCACGTCGGCCATCGTGAACTCCCCGATCACGGGCTGGGGGCCCATCGGCTCGGGAAAGCGCCACGTCAGGGTCGGCGGGGCGTCGGTGCGGTACTCCCACTGCCCGTTCGCGAAGCGCATACGCCGCTCACCGCGCCGCTCCCGCGATACCGCGCCCGACAGCCGGGTCCCGGCGGTGGGGTGCCAGCTGCTCAGACCGTAGGCGATGTGCGCCTCGTCGGCCTGGGTCCACTCGCCCATGGCCGCGGTGGCCAGCAGGTCGCCCAGACCACCGAAGAAGGCCATCGCCGGGACGATCACCGCGCCAGCCTCCCGTGCCCGGTCGGCGAAGTGGGCGAAGGTGTCGATATTGGCTTCGAGTTCGGCTGCCACGTCCAGGTACGGGATCGTGGCCCGCAGCGCCGCCTCGATCACCGGAGCGGTGGTCGAGGCGAACGGCCCGGCACAGTTGATCACGGCGGCGGCGCCGGCCAGCGCACGGTCGAGCGAGTCCGGGTCGTCGACCGACGCCACCCGGGCCTCCAGCCCGGTCTCGTGGGCCAATGCCTTGAGCTTGTCGGCATCGCGGCCGGCCAGTACAGGGACGAACCCGCGCTCCACCAGCTCTGCCACGACGAACCGCCCGGTGTGTCCGTAGGCACCGAACACCGCCACTGTCCGACCTGTCACTGTCTGTCCCGCCACTGTCCGACCCGATCCCATGAGCCCGCTTCCTCGCACTCGTCTGTCCGTAAGGACCTGCGGTCGATCCCTGTTGACCTGCCGCGCTGTTTCACCGAGATCCTCACGCGGAGCGGCACCCCCACACGAGTGTCCGCAGCGACATGACCCATACACTTTCGGACATGCCTACCGTCGCGCTGGCCATCACCGATGGCATGCTGCACCTTGAGCTGTCCCTGGCCTGCGAAGTGTTCGGCGCCGACCTGACGCACATCGTGGATCCCTGGTACGACTTCTGGCTCTGCGGGCCGCGCGCCGTACGAGTCGGCCGCTTCCGGGTGGAGCCCGACCACGGGCTCGACCACCTCGCACGCGCCGACACCGTGATCGTTCCGGGCTGGGCCGACACCGACCGCGACCCGCCGGCCGACCTCGTCGACGCGGTACGCACGGCCCACGAGGCCGGCGTGCGGGTGGCCTCCCTGTGCACGGGCGCCTTCATCCTCGCCGCCGCCGGACTGCTGGACGGCAAGCGCGCCACCACACACTGGGCGCACACGGCCGAGCTGGCCCGGCGCCGGCCGAAGGTCGCCGTCGACCCGGATGTCCTGTACGTCGACAACGGCAGCGTGCTCACCTCCGCCGGCAAGGCCGCCGCCATGGACCTGTGCCTGCATCTGGTCCGCCTCGACCACGGCGCCTCGATCGCCAACAAGATCGCCCGGCGGCTGGTCGTACCACCCCACCGGGACGGCGGCCAGGCCCAGTTCATCGCCACCCCCGTCCCCGAGCCCGGCAACCATCCCCTCACCGACCTCTTCCCCTGGATACTGCAGCGGCTGCACGAGCCGCTCACCGTCGAGGACCTGGCCTGCCAGGCACGGATGAGCTCGCGCCATCTGGGCCGCCACTTCAAGCAGGTGACCGGCACCACCCCGCTGCAGTGGCTGCACACCCAGCGCATCCGCCTCGCCCAGGAACTACTGGAGACCACCGACGACACCATCGACGCCATCGCCACGGCCACCGGCATGGGCACCGCCACCACCCTGCGCCGCCACTTCGCCCGCACGGTGGGCGTCCCACCGGACTCCTACCGCCGCACCTTCCGCGCCCAGCCCCGCCCCGGCAGTGTGCAGGCCCGCGGCCTTCAACCCGACCGTCTCGGCGCGGACGACCGGCAGGCGGCCGCGACTGCGTAGGGGACTGGCCGCCACAAGCTCGTAGGCCAACACGGCGGTCCTGTTCGCAGCAGCTGTCGCCAAGCGGGGTGCAGCGCTGCGTAGCGCTCAGGACCGCGGTGGTCGCGAGGGACGACGCTACAGCGGACACTCCGGAGCGCGTCGCCGATCTGCTCCCGTCCGGTTCGGGCCCGCGGTGGCGGACCACTTATGGGCTCACCGCCGCACAGCGCGCAATCCGTCCAGCAGCAGCCGCAGTCCGAACTCGAAGTGCGCCGTGAAGTCCGTACTGGTGAGCACCGGCAGGGCGGCGGCGAGGTGCGGATAGGCCCCTGCCACCACCGCCTCGTGCAGATCCCCCGCATCGGCGGACCCTTCGTTCTCCGGCCGGAGGGCGGCCTGTTCCTCCAGCGTGTGGCCGACGGTGAAGTTGGCCACCGCATAGAGCGCCCGCGCCGCTTCGCTGTCGCTGAAGCCTGCCTCTCGCAGTACGCCGACGAGGCTGTCGGCGAAGCCCAGGGTGTGCGGGCCGGTCGCGTGCGTACCGGCGAAGACGCGTGCGCCGTCGCGATGGGCGAGCAGGGCCGTACGCAGCGCGCGGGCCAGGCGTGTCACTCCCTCGCTCCAGCCGCCGTCCTCCACCGACCCGGCGGCGGCCTCGACACCTTCGACCATGCGCTCGGCCATCGCGGTGAGCAGATCCTGCTTGGTCGCGAAGTAACGGTACAGCGCACCCGCCTGGGCGCCCACCGCGTCGGCGACCCGGCGCATGGTCAGCGCGTCCAGACCGGACTCGTTCAGCAAGTCGAGCGCGGTCCTGATGGTGCGGTCCTTGTCGAGTCGCGCGGGGCGGCCCCTGGACGGGCTTGACGGAGAGCTCATGGGCCTCAGTATAGTAATTAATGAACACTGTTCATTAAACAGAGGAGGACCACTCCGATGGACACGGATGTGATCGTCGTGGGGGCGGGCCCAACCGGGCTGATGCTCGCCTGTGAGCTGGCACTGGGGGGCGTACGGACCCGGGTCCTGGAGCGCCGCACCGAACCGCAGCGCGATTCGCGGGCGCTGAGCCTGCACCCGCGCAGCGTGGAACTGATGGACCAGCGCGGGCTGCTCGACCGGTTCCTCCCTCTCGGCCGGACCGTGCCGGGCTGGCACTTCGCAGGACTGCGCACGCTGCTGGACTTCAGCAGTCTCGACTCGCGGCACGGCTACACCCTCTTCCTGGCTCAGGCCCGCACCGAGGCGATCCTCGAGGAGCGGGCGCACGAGCTGGGCGTGCAGATCATGCGGGGACACGAGACCCTCGCCGTGAGCCAGGACGGCGACGGGGTCGAGGTGGAGGTGCGCGGCCCCGACTACGGCACCGGGACCATGCGCGCCCCATACGCGGTCGGGTGCGACGGTGGGCGCAGTGTGGTGCGCCGGGAGGCGGGGATCGACTTCCCTGGTACCGACGAGACCCTGACAGGGGTGCTCGGGGACTTCGCGGTCGTCGACCCGCAGCCGGGCGCCCTCGATGCGGCGCGGGCCCATGGCGTGATCGTCGCGCCCCTGGAGGGAGGACACACCCGGTTCGTCTGTCTGGATCCGGAGCGGATGCGGGTGCCGGCCCGCGAGCCGGTGACCCTGGAGGAGTTCCGGGCGTCGCTCACCCGCATCTGCGGCTCCGACTGCGGGATCGCCGAACCCCGCTGGCTCTCGCGCTTCGGCAATGCCACCCGGCTCGCGGAGAGCTACCGTTCGGGGCGCGTCCTGCTGGCGGGCGACGCCGCCCACATCCACTTCCCCGCGGCGGGCCAGGGGCTCAACACCGGGCTCCAGGACGCCATGAACCTGGGCTGGAAGCTGGCCGCCGTGGTCAACGGCTGGGCCCCACCAGGGCTGCTGGACAGTTACGACGAGGAGCGCCGACCGGTCGGCCAGTCCGTCACCGAGAACACCGAGGTCCAGACTCTGCTGGCGGAGCTCACGATGGTCGGGCAGTACCAGCGTCCGGCCGCTGCCCTGCGCAAGCTCCTCGACCAGCTGCTGGGCATGACCGAGGTCAACCGCCTGCTCGCCGAGCAGGTTTCCGCGCTCGGCACGGCCTATCCGCCGGTGACTCCGGGCGCCGATCCGCTGGTGGGGCGGCGTATGCCCGACGTCGGGCTGACCGTCGCCGGCTCGGAGGCGACACGGGTGTACGAACTGCTCCACCCGGGGCGCTTCGTTCTGCTCGGTCTGTCCGGGGATCCCGTCCTCGAGGAACCCGTCGATGCGGGCTGGGGCTCGCGGGTCAGAGTCGTCACCGTCGACAAGTACGACGAGCACGCGGATCTCGACGGGGTGACCGAGGTTCTCGTACGCCCCGACGGTCACGTCGCGTGGGCCACTCGCACCACCGACAGCGGCGCGCGCGTCGACGACCGGATCCGGGCGCTGACCGCCTGGGCGGGTACGGCCTCCGTAAGGAGCGGATCATGCCCGTGAACCGCGTCGATCCACCGTCCGCGCACAACCCGTCCGACCAGATCACCCCGGTCGTCACCGTTGAGGGAACACGACTCGCGTATCTCTCCGGGCAGGTCGCCTGGGATGCGGAAGGACTGCTCGTGGGGCCCGGCGACCATGAGGCCCAGGCGGCACAGATCGCCCGCAACCTCGACGCCTCACTCACCGCGGTCGGCGCCACCCGGAACGACATCGTCAAAGAGACCGTCTACGTCGTCGACTACACCCCGAAGCTGCTGCCCGCGATCTTCGGGCCGCTGCGGGCCGGTGTCTCGCAAGCACCTGCAAGCACACTGGTGGGCGTGGCGGCACTCTTCGCACCGGCATGCCTGCTCGAGGTCGAGGTGATCGCCGCGCTCCCGTGAGAAGGCTCCGGCGTCGCTCGGAGTGCACGTGACCCCGAGGCAGCCCCTTCTCCACACGGCCGATGACGTCGTCGGGCGGGATTGACTCCGTGGAACTTCTGGGGTGCGCCGTATGGCTGGTACACCGGGGGCACGAAGGATGGCCCCTCGCACGGGCGAAGGGCCGCTCCTCGTGCGCCGGGTGGTGTGTCAGCGCAGCGCGGCGACCATGTCCTCGGCCAGCCTGGTGCTGGAGGCGGGGTTCTGGCCGGTGAAGAGGTTGCCGTCGATGATGTTGTGCTGCTGGTACGCCGCCCCTTCGATGTGGTCCGCGCCCAGCCCCCGCAGACGGGAGGCGAGCAGCCACGGAGCGCCCTCGGCGGTGCCGAACAGCTGCTCCTCCTCGTCGGTGAACGCCGTCATCCTGCGGCCCGCGAACAGCCAGTTGCCGTCCTCGTCCTCGGCGCTCAGCAGCGCGGCCGGGCCGTGGCAGACCGCCCCGATGGGCTTGCCGTCCTTGTCCGCCTTCGCCAGCAGACGGCCCAGATCGGCGTCCTGGAAGAGGTCGACGACCGGGCCGTGGCCACCCGGCAGCACCACCGCGACGTAGTCGTCGACGTCGATCTCGTCGAGCTTCAGCAGCGGGCCGAACTCCTTCAGCGCTCTTCGGGCGTGTGCGACGTATTGACCGCACTCCTCCCCCGCGACCGCCGGGTCGGCGCTGTGCTCGTCCAGGGGCTGGAGGATCCCGCCCGGAGAAGCGAAGTCGACCGTGTAACCGGCGTCCACGAATTTCTCGTGCGGAGCGGCCAGTTCCTCCGCCCAGTAACCCGTCGGGTACTTCGATCCGTCGGTGCGTTCCCACACGCCGGCAGCCGACATGACGATGAGAACCTTGCCCTTGCTCATACGAGCTCCTCTTCCGTGAAACCGTCCGGAGCAAATGACGGCTTGCTCCGGAAAACCGTCGGTCAGGCATTACGCGATTACGGCAGAGGACATGAGTGCGGCCTCTGTCACTCGCCCTGAGGACGTACATTCAGCATGGCCCGCCACCGGCCTCCGTGGACGCCCATAGCAGGCCCTGCGCGACAGCGGACCCGGCAGCCTAGGACTGAGAGAGCCACGCGGGAATCACCGACCTCCGCGATACTGCTCGGCATGGCCGACAACAACCTTGAGCTGGGAAACTTTCTGCGGAAGGCGCGCAGTCAAGTCGATCCCGAGCAGGCCGGTCTTCCGCCGGACAGCCGTACGCGGCGCGTTCCGGGCCTGCGCCGTGAAGAGGTCGCCCGCCTGGCGGGGGTGTCGACCGACTACTACGCCCGGCTCGAACAAGGGCGCCCGATCTCCCCTTCTCCCGGTGTCGTGGACGCGCTCTGCCGCGCCCTGGGTCTCGACGAGGCGGGACGCACCTACCTGCACACCCTCATAGGAGCGACGGCCGCCCCGTCACGGCGTCGCAGCCGAAGCGTCCAAAGACTCCGCCCCGGTCTCCATCAACTCATCGACGCATTCGACGGTGAACCGGTGCTGGTCCTCGGCCGCCGCAGCGACGTCCTGGCGGCCACCCGGATGGCCAAGGCGCTGTTCACCGACTTCGACCAGCTGCCCGTCCGCCACCGTAACTACGCACGCTGGATGTTCCTCAGCGAGGAACCCCGGTCCTTGTTCATCGACTGGGAGGACCAGGCACGGGCGGCGGTGGAAAGCCTGCGTCTGGAGGCGGGACGGGACCCGGACGATCGGGCCACGAACGAGCTCATCGAAGAGCTGCGCGGAAAGAGCGCCGAATTCAATCACTGGTGGGAAAAGCACCGGGTCCATCAGCGTACCCACGGCTCCAAACGCCTCCACCACGCCCTGATCGGTGAACTGACAGTGGAGTACGAGACGCTGACCCTGCCGGGCGACCCCGACACCACCCTCTTCATCTACACGGCGGAACCCGGCTCGTCGTCCGGACAAGCACTCGACCTCCTGGCCATGTGGACCCTCACCGGCACCGGAGCACCCCGGCCCGGCACAGCACACGAACACGACTGACACGGGTCTTCGCCCCGTATCTGGCGACCCCCGCCCACCCGACAGCACTCCGGTCACCTTCTGCTACCGCCGGCTCACCGGCCCACTCCCCCGCTCCGCTCCGCCGCGGCACTCGAAGGCGCATTGACAGCTCGGGGAGTGAGTGGTTTATTACTCACATGCCGAAACCCGCCTCACAACGACAGCTCTCGACCGCCGACGAACGGCGGAGGACGGTCCTCCAGACCGCGGTCAGCGCGTTCGCGGACCGTGGTTACTTCGGTACCACGACCACGGACGTGGCGAAGCGGGCCGGCATCTCGCAGGCGTACGTCTACCGGCTCTTCCCCGACAAGGAGGCGCTGTTCGTGGCGGTGGTGGAGCACTGCTTCGCGCGGGTCCGCGAGAGCCTGGGCGACGGGGCCGCGGCGGCGACGGGGAGTTCCGCTCAGGAGGTCCTGGACGCGATGGGGAACGCGTACGCCGAACTCATCTCGGACCGCGACCTGCTGCTGCTCCAGCTCCACGCGCAGTGCGCGGCCGCCGCCGAACCGGCCGTCCGTGAGGTGGTGCGCAGCGGTTACGCGCGTCTGGTCGAGTACGTACGGGGGGTCTCCGGCGCACCGGAGTCCGACGTCCAGCAGTTCTTCGCCGTGGGCATGCTGTGCCATCTCGTGGTCGCCCTCGATGCCCACGAGATGGACGCCCCGTGGGCCCGGACGCTGTCCGACGGGCTTCGGCACTACTGAGCCGGAGCCGATCGCCACAGGGAGGGGGTGATCTCGTGCACCGCACCGTCGCGGCCCGTTGGGCCGCACTCGTTCCGCTGGCCGTCTTGGACGCAGCGCTGTTCGCGCTGTGGCGCTGAGCGGCGCGCCGCGATCTCCGGCGGCTCATTTTTTTGCCACGAGAGTGAGTGGTTAACCACACTATGATCGATGATCGAGGAGAACCGACATGCCATCCACCACCACACCCGACCCCGCGTCGGGCGCGGAACGGCTCGCCTGGAAGGCCACGTTGGCCGTGCTGCTGCTCGCGCTGGTCTTCATGGTCACGCTCTGGGACTGACCGTCGGCGGGTCGTTCCAGCGAAAAGGGACGCGGCCATGACCCTCACCACGACACAGCCCGCCCTGGCGCCGCAGGCGCCACCGACGCGCGCGGCCCGCGCCGCCGTCCTGGCCTCGGCCACGCTGACCCTCATGGCCGCGGCGATCATCGCGCCCGGACTGCCCGCGATGAGCGAGGAGTTCGCCGAAGCGCCCGGCGGAGGGCTTCTCGTCCGCTTCGTCCTGACCATCACCTCGCTCGCCATCGCCGTCAGCGCGCCGGTGTCCGGACTGATCGCCGACCGCGTCGGACGACGTTCGCTACTGGTGTCCGGTCTCGTGCTGTACGCCGCCAGTGGCACGGCGGGATTCTTCGCCACCGACCTGTATGTACTGCTCGCCACCCGGGCGCTGCTCGGCGTCGCGGTGGGCGGGATCATGACGGCGGTCAGCGCGACCATCACCGACTGGTTCGAGGGGGCGCGCCGGGCCTCGTTCCTCGGTTTGCAGCAGGCGTTCGCGAGCCTGGGCGGGGTCGTCTTCCTGCCGCTGGGCGGGGTGTTGGCCGGGGCCGACTGGCGTGCGCCGTTCTGGCTGTACGCCGTATCGGGTGCCGTCGCCGTCCTGGCGTTCGTCGCGCTGCGGGAGGGGCCGCGGGGCGGGGGCGGCACGGGCCCCTCGGCCGGGGAGACCCCGCTGCGGAGGGGCCCCCGCAGCGCAGCGGGACGGGCCGCATCGCCGGCGTGTACCTGCTGGCGCTCGTCGCGACGCTCGCGTTCTACATGGGGCCCACCCAACTGCCGTTCCTGATCCGGGATTTCGGCGGCGGGCCCGGCGTCGCCGGGGCGGTGATCGCCGGGAGCACGGTGTCCGGGACGTTCGGCGCGCTGGCCTTCCCGTACCTGCGATGGCGGCTGGCCACCACCGCGATCACCGCCGTCGGCATCGCGCTGCTCGGCACCGGCTGGCTGCTGGTCGGGACGGCCGGCACGGTCGTCCAAGTCCTGGCCGGGATGCTCGTCGGCGGTACGGGGGTCGGGCTCGTCGTACCCAACCTCAACCTACGCCTGAGCGAACTCGCCCCCGGCGGGCGGCGGGGACGAGTCCTCAGCGGGCTCGTCACGGGAATCTTCCTCGGACAGTTCCTCTCGCCCCTCGCCCTCCAGCCCCTCATCCACGCGGCCGGCCTAGCGGCCGCGTTCACGTGGACGGGAGGGGTGATGGGAGCCGGGGCAGCCCTGATCGGCCTCACGGCCGGTCTGGCCCGCCAAGCCCCGCGTGTCCGCGACAGGTCCCACCACACTCCGACCACATCCATCACAGAAATGAACTCCGGAAAGGGAGCCTCCTGATGATTCACCACTGCATCCGCTTCACCATCAAGCCCGGCACGACACCGGCCCAGCTCGACGAGGCCCTCGGCAGTCTGCGCAACCAGGGCGAAGTCATCCCCTCCGTACGCTCCTTCCTCGTCGGCCGGGACCACGGTGGCGAGTACGAGTGGGGCGCCACGTTCGAGATAGCCGACCTCGACGGCTACTGGGAGTACCTCATCCACCCCGCCCACCGCCGTACCGACGAGATCGGGCTGCCGCTGGTCGACAAGTTCGTGTCCTTCGACCTCACGGACGACCCGGACCCCGAGACCGGCAAGAAGATCGCCGACCTCCACCAGCGCCGCTACGACGCCGACCCCGGCCTCACCGAACTCGTCTCCAACCTCAACCAGTACGAAGGCAGCGCCGCCCCCGGCCCCCACGCCGCCTGACACCCCTCCGGGAGGCGGGGTACGGCGGCCCGGCACCGCCGTACCCCGCCTCCCGGCGTCTCCACCGCTTCAGGGGACTCTTGCGTCAGGGCCTGTGGTTCCCCTCCCCTTGGTGCTCAGCTTCCGCGCCAGGCCGGAACCGTGTCGGACACCGGTGGGGGCGCAACCGGGCAAGGACAGGAGCGCAAGTCCGGCCGTGGCTCGTACCCCCCCCCGGATCACACGCCGAGGCCGCCCCTCCCGCTGCGCACATCGTCCCCCGCGCTGTCCGCGAGACCACAGCCAGCCGAGACGGACGGTGCGGCGTCCACCTCGACACCCTCGCCGTCGCGCTCCGCGGAGCGGCCCGAGTCTGCGAAGGCGAACGATCGAAAACGTGTACACCTAACCGCGCCAGGTGCTTTACTTCGCTCTCGTGACGAGCAGTTGCGCCGCAACTAGCGGCGGAGTGGCCGCTGTTGCGTCATTCAAGTCTCTCCTGCAAACAGAAGAAGGATTCCAACGTGAAGCTTAGGATCGGCGGACTGTTCGGCGCGCTGTCCCTGGGTGCCGTGGCCGTACTGGGTTCGGGTTCCACCGCGCAGGCTCAACAGTCCGACGTGGAACTCCAGCGGCTGCACTGCACGAACTGGACGTTCTGCCTGTTCGAACACGACGACTACCGCGGCAGCAGCGCCCGCATCTTCCTTGAGCACGTCCCCAATCTGGGGTCCTCGGACTACAGGTTCGACAACAAGGCGAGCTCCATGTCGAACAACACGGGCTACAAGGTGACGCTGTACCAGTACAAGAACTACGGCGGCACCCGCTACGTCGCCAGGAAGCAGAGCGAGGACAAGGACTTCACCAACAACAACTTCGACAACAAGGCCAGTTCCGTGAAGTTCCAGTTCTAGGAGCGCGTTCCAGGAGAGTTCGTTCCTGAGCTCGTCGGACGTGATCACGGAGGAGGGCGCGGCCCGGGGCGTCACCCGCGCCGCGTTCTCTTCCCGCTGGAGGTCAACCGTGTCGCTGTTTTCCAGGGCAGTCACCGCGCTGGTGGTGCTGTGCCTCGTCAGCGGGTGCGCCGCTGAGGCGGACCCCGCAGAGAGCTCGAAGCACACCGCTACGGGCGGACCGACCGCCCCCGTGCCACCGCCGGGCAAGGAGGCCGTGTCGATCAGGGTGCCGCTGGACGACTACGACCCCTCACCCGCCGAGCTGGAAGTCATCGACGCCGCCGAGGACGTTCTGACCCGTGCGTGCATGCGGCGTCAGGGCCTGTCCTGGAAGCTGCTGCCGAGAGCCGCGGCGCGGGACGCCGAGCCGCGCAATCGACGCCGCTACGGGGTCGTGGAGCCGGGGATCGCCCAGGTGTACGGCTACCATCTGCCCGCCGACCGGCCCACTGTCGCACGACGGGCGGTGGCCGAGGCGAAGCGCCGAAAGGCGCTCGACGAGGCGGAGAAGAAGGCCGCCTACGGTCCGGAGGGGCGGCCGGGCAAGACCACCGGCGGCTGCCTGAAGAAGGCCGAGGAGAGGCTGCTCGAAGACGTCCCCGACGCCGACTTCGACCTGCTGGACGACACCATCGGCGCGACCTACGAGCAGTCCATGAAGGACCGGTCGGTGGTGCGGGTCTTCCGCGCCTGGAGTGTCTGCATGAAGCGGGCCGGCTACCACTACGCCGATCCGATGCAGGCCCTCGCTGACGAGCGCTGGCTGAAAGGCTCCAAAGTCTCGAAGGCGGAGATCCGGCAGGCCAGTACGGACGTGCGCTGCAAGAAGAGCACCGACCTTGTACCCGTCTGGAACGCGGCGGAGAACCGCATCCAGCGCGCGGCGGTCAAGAAGCACTCGGCCGCCTTCACACAGCTGCGGCGAGCACAGCACGCGTGGATGACCGCCGCACATCAGGTGCTGGACAAGAGCTGAGACGGCCCCGGCCTCGGGCATCGACGACTCGCTGCCGGGCAGGTTCGTGTGAAACTGCGGCAGCTCACTCGCCGCGAGCGCCTACGCGTCGATGCGAGCGGGCAGGTTGAAGAGTGGGAACAGGCGATCCGTGTCGCGGAAGACGCTGATGTCCGTGATCTGGTCGCCGGAGATGTCGATGACCTGCAGCCCCCAGGGCTCGAACCCCGCGCCATGAGCGCTGGGCCGGTACTGGCCGAACGCGGGTGAGCCGTTCGCCAGGGTGGGAACCAGCCGTGACCCCCGGCAGCCGACGGCAGGTCCGGTCAGCCACGCCTGGATGTCGGAGACGCCTCGCATCCATACGGCGTACGGCGGCAGCGACATCGTGGCGTCCACGTGGAGCAGCATGCTCAGCTCCGCCATGTCGAAGCTGGCGAAGGCCGCGGCGTAACGCCTGGCCAGGGCCTGCTGGAGGCTGCTGGGCGCCCGTACCGCCGTGTCGTCGGTGGCCGCTTCGCGCCGGGCGGCCAGGGTGGCACGGGCGCGCTGGAGAGCGCTGTTGACGGAGGCGACGGTGCATCCGTGCAGGTCCGCGATCTCGCGTGCCGAGAAGTCCATGACCTCCCGTAGCAGGAGAGTCGCGCGCTGCTTGGACGGTAGGTGCTGCAGCGCGGCGACGAACGCCAGGCGCACCGACTCGGCGGCCTCGGTCGCTTCGGCAGGGTTGTCAGTCGTACGGGTCGGAGCAGTCGGAAACGGTTCGATCCACACGTCGGCGTCCAGCGCGGTACCTGGCGAAGTGGCGCCGCTGGTCGGGCCGGAGAGGTCCATCGGCAGTGCCCGGCGCTTGCCTGCGGCGAGTGCGTCGAGGCAGACGTTGGTGGCGATGCGGTAGACCCAGGAGCGGAGCGACGACCGTTCCTCGAACCGGTCGAGTCCGCGCCAAGCTCGGACCATGGTCTCCTGAACGGCGTCTTCCGCTTCGAAGACCGATCCCAGCATCCGGTAGCAGTAGCCGGTGAGCTCGGCCCGGTGCGTCTCCAGCCGGGCTGCCCCCGCTTCGCCTCCGGGCCTGGCGGCGCCCACTTCGTCTCGGGGCCTGACAGCGCCCACTTGCAGACCGTTCATCCCCGCCCCCTGACACCCACGACCCGCAGGACGTGCGCTGGGCACGGAGCCCTGTCCACGCGCCTGCACCTGCCGGTAGCTCTGCTGACTTCGTCCGCAGAGCCGCACTCCTGTGCGGGAAGGATAACTTCCGCAGCCGTGCACCCCAGGTGGCCCGCCCCCCACACACGGCGACACCGCGCCCGCGGAGCGGCCGGCGGTCGGCGCTCGGCGGCCTCCGGCCTCCGGCCTCGTCGGAGACGCCCCCTGTTACGCCCCGACGACGGCCGGCCCCACCTCACCGCACGCCCCAGCCAGGGGAACCGGTCAGCCGAACTGCCCGGGCTGGTAGTCGCCGGCAGGCATCTGGAGCATGACGTTCCCTCGGTTGAAGGCGTTGATGATGGTGATGACGCCCACCAGCGCGCCCAGCTGGTCCTCGTCGTAGTGCTTGGCCGCGTTCTCCCAGACCTCGTCGGGGACGCCTCCGGCCGCGTCGGCGATCCGGGTGGCCTCCTCCGTCAGCTCCAGCGCCGCACGCTCCGCCTCGGTGAAGACCGTGGCCTCCCGCCAGGCAGCGACCAGGTTGAGGCGCTCGGCGGACTCTCCGGCGTGCACCGCGTCCTTGAAGTGCATGTCGGTGCAGAATCCGCAGCCGTTGATCTGGCTGGCGCGGAGCTTCACCAGTTCCTGCGTCGAGGCGGGCAGAGTCGACTCCTCGAGCACCTTGCCCGCGGCGATGACGTGCTTGAAGACCTTGCCGAGGACCGGGTTGGTGAACGGGTTCAGACGGGGTTCCATGATGCGCTCCCTTGCGGTGTCCGACGCTTACACCCCTTCGACGGGCCCGGCCCCTCCCGTTGTGACATCCACTCGCCGTGACGTACGTCACTCCACCTGCGCGCTGCCGCACGGCTGCTTTCGGTGGCGTAGCCGGACACACCGCTACCGCCCCGGCGGTAGTCGGTTGTTGGTCCGCGGGCAGGAGTCGCCGGCGGCGGCATCCGGCTAGGGTGCGGCGCATGAGCACAGGACGGTCCGGGTTCCGCGCCGGCGTCAGAGACCGGCTTCGGGCCGGTGCCGGGGACTGGGTGATCGCCGTCGGCGTGGCGGGAGCGCTGTTGTCCACCGGGCTGTCCGGGCGGCACTCCGACGCGGGTCCCGCTCCGCTGGGTTACGCGCTGCTGACGGCGGGCGGCCTGGCGCTGGCCGCCCGCCGCCGGGCTCCGGTCCCGGTCCTGGCCGTCACCGGGCTGTGCGCGGTGGGCTATCAGGCGGCCGGTTACGACGTGCCTGCCGTGGCGTACCTGTTCGCGGTGTACACGACCGTACGGGCGGGACACCGCACCCTCACCGTGGTGGCGAGCGTGGTGATGCTCGCCGCCCTGCCCGTCGCCGCCCTCGTCTCCGGGCTGCACGACACCGGGGAGGCGTTCGCGCAGGCCCGCGGCGCCCTCGAGGTGGCATGGCTGATCGCGGCCGGCGCCGCGGGTGAGGCGCTCCGGCAGGCGGAGCGGCGCGCCGACGAGGCGGAGCGCACCCGGGAGGAGACCGCGCGGCGCCGCGCCGACGAGGAACGGCTGCACATCGCGCGGGAGCTGCACGACTCCCTCACCCACCAGATCTCGATCATCAAGGTGCAGGCGGAGGTGGCCGTCCATGTGGCCCGCAGGCGTGGCGAGCAGCTACCGGAGGCGCTGTTGGCGATCCAGGAGGCCGGGCGTGAGGCGACGAGGGAGCTGCGTGCGACTCTTGAGGCGCTGCGCGACGACGACACGGCTCCGCCGCGCGGCCTCGACCACGTTCCGGAGCTGGTGGAACGGGCCCGGAGTATCGGGCTGGACGCGACCTTGACCGTCGAGGGGCAGCCGGGCGACGTTCCGGTCGCAGTGGAGCGGACGGTCTACCGGATCGTCCAGGAGTCGCTCACCAACATCGCCCGGCATGCCGCCGCCGACAGCGCTTCGGTCCGTATCGACTGCCGTCCTGACGCGCTGCGGATACGTATCGACGACGACGGCAAGGCCACGCCGGACGCCGCTCCGGTGCCCGGTGTCGGGCTGCTCGGGATGCGGGAACGCGTCACGGCGCTGGGCGGCAGGCTGCGGGCCGAGCCGCGCGGCGAGGGAGGTTTCACCGTGCGGGCCGAACTCCCCGTGGAGCAGACATCATGATCCGGGTCCTGTTGGTCGACGATCAGCGGCTGCTGCGCAGTGGCTTCCGCGCGCTGCTCGACATGGAGGACGACATCGAGGTGGTGGCCGAGGCCGGCGACGGTGCCGAGGGTCTGGCGCTGGCCACGGAACATCTGCCGGATGTCGCGCTGGTGGACATCCGGATGCCGGTCGTCGACGGTATCGAGGTGACCCGGCGCATCGCCGCGGATCCGGCGCTGGCCGGTGTGCATGTCGTCATTCTGACCAACTACGGCTTCGACGAGTACGTTTTCGACGCGCTGCGTGCCGGTGCCGCGGGGTTCCTCGTGAAGGACATCGTTCCCGAGGATTTCCTGCATGCGGTACGCGTCGCCGCGCGTGGGGACGCGCTGCTCGCACCGTCGATCACCCGCAAGCTGATCAGCCGCTATGTCGCCCGGCCGCTCCGCGCGGACGCGGCCAAGGGGCTGGAGGAGCTGACCAACCGGGAGCGCGAGGCGGTGGCGCTGGTCGCGCAGGGCCTGTCCAACGACGAGGTCGCCGACCGCATGGTGATCAGTCCGCTGACCGCGAAGACCCATGTCAACCGGGCCATGACCAAGCTACACGCCCGCGATCGCGCCCAACTCGTCGTCCTCGCCTACGAGTCGGGTCTGGTGGAACCGCCGGACCGCTGACCGTCCCGGGGGGCGGCCACCTTCTGCCCTGCCGTCTCTTTCCGCGCGAGAAAGGAAAGGTGACGCCACTGAAGGCGCGCGGCCCGAGGCAACGGCGGGCCGTCGGATGCGAATTCGGGCTCCTCTCCATAATCCCGTGTTATGGGGAAAATGCTATTACCCGAATCTCCTGGATTCCGGAAACCTGGTACTTCCCTGGACGCCACGCGCGCTGTGTCGCGCGTCTTCGGAAACGAGGAATCTTGCGAATCACCAGGTTACTCCCCACACTCATAGCCGCGTTGCTGGCGGCTCTCGTGCTGAGCAGCACCGCGGCGGCCGGGAGCCGCTCCTCGGCAGCGGGTTCGGCTTCCGGTACCGGTACCGGTACCGGTGCCGGTGCCGGTGCCGGTGCCGGTGGCACGTCCGTCGCCGTCACAGCCGTCCAGCACGCTCCAGACGGTGATCAGCAGCCCATCATCGGCGGGGGTTACGCGCAGAGCGGCCCCTGGGCGGCCCGGCTGTTCTCCGGCGGAAGACAGACGTGCAGCTCGACCATCATCGCCCCCACCTGGATTCTCACCGCAAAGCACTGTGTGAGCGGCGGTCAGCTCTCCTTCCGGATCGGCAGCCTCGACCAGACGAGCGGTGGCACCACCGCCTACGGCACGCAGGTCCACACCCACCCGTCGGCGGATCTGGCCCTGGTGCGCCTCGACCGGTCCGTCTCGACGACCTACTCCTCCCTCGGCCGGCCGGGTTCGGTGTCGGTCGGCCAGACCGTGCAGGTGTACGGCTGGGGCGCGACATCCCGCTGCGGTCAGGAGATCAACTGCCAGTCGCGCTACCTGAAGTACGCGAACGTCATCGTGACCGGCGGCTGCCGGGACGCCTACAACGGCTCCGCGATCTGCGCGCGGCGCGGTGACGGCATCACCGCCGGAGGCGACTCGGGCGGCCCCATGATGGCGAACGGCGTCCAGGTCGGCGTGGCGTCGACCAGTGACCGGCAGACCACCACGGCCTACACCAACGTCACCCGGTACCGCTCCTGGATCCAGTCGGTCGCGGGCGTATGAACCGGACCGGACCGGACCGGACGGAAAACCGCGCGGCCGGTCCCCTCACCACCGCCCCCACCCGTAACTCCCGTATGCAGCCGGTGGGTTACGACGCGCGCGGGTACGAATGATTCCCGCTCAAAGGCCTGCACAGGCAGGTAGCTGCCGCATACCGTGAGAGGCAGCCGCACCGGCATCGGTTCGCCCGTGTGAACCGATGCCGGTGTGCCTGCTTGCCCGGCCGCGGCCGGTCAGCGGCTGGTACGGCGGCCGGTGCTGCGGCCGCGACGGACGCGGGTGGAGGAGGTGGGCCGGGTGCCGGTCGGTGCGAAGATGTCGAGAACTCCCTGATCCGCTTCGAGAACCACCCGCAGCAAGGCGGCGCCTCGTTCAGGATCGTCACTGTCGAGCAGCGCCTCGAACTGCCGGAGACTGCCCCGCAGCGCTGTGGCGGCCTCCGCGTAGGCGGCGGCGACCCGGACCACCACCGCCGCCGCCACAAGCGCCTGGCCGCACAACAGGCCCGCCGCACCCCAGTATCCGGCCAGGACGGTGGTGAGAACGGTGCACATGGCGGCGGTCCTCCTGGACAGACAGGGAGCTGAGAGCCGGGTCGGCCCTCCGGCCCTGACGTGGTCCTCCAGCGTCCGGAGGTGGTTGGCGAGCAGACGGCGGCACAGCGCCACGTCACGGGTCACGCCGCCACCGGCGCGTACGCCCCTCAGAAACCGGAGCGGAAGGGCGCGTGCCTGGCGGCGGAACAGCATTCTCTGCGCGGTCTGCCACAGCAGCCCCGGCAGGACCACGGTGAGGGCCGCCGCCGCCACAGCTGCTGGACCGCACCGGGTCAGCAGCTCCAACAGGGTGGTAGGAGAGAGCGGGAAGGGTGCCACGGGAGCCTCCTGGACAGCCGGGATCGGCTTACGGAGGCCCGGCGCACGAAGGCCGGGGCTTTCCCGGAGTCGGGCGGAAATTCGTCGAAGATTTTTCGGCGGCCGCCCTACGGTTCGGTATCCAGGGCTGTCCGACGACCGCCCGGGGGCTCGGAGGGCCGGTGGATGACGGACCATGGCCCTTCCCCACGGCCGCAGGCCGACGACGCGGAACTGCTGGCGCGCGTACACCGGCCCAGCACCCCGGCGGAGCGGACAGACGCCTTGGAGGCGATCGCCGACCGGCACTATCAGGACGTGCTGCTGTATCTGACACGGCGGGTGCGGGACGCCGATGTGGCGATGGAGCTGACCCAGCAGACGTTCGCGGACGCCATCGCCGTACTGCTGTCCGATGACGCGGAGGCGCAGCCGCGTGCCGATCGGCTCGGGGCCTGGCTCACCGGGATCGCCGGGAACCGACTGCGCCGGCACTTCACGAACCGCAGCCGACTGGCCGAGCGGAGCAGGTCACTGGGCCAGGACGAGTCCATGGACGACCATCCGCTCGAGGACCCCGACCGGCCGCGTCCGGCAGACGATCCGGTCCGCCTCTTCCAGGCCCGCCGCGTCATCGGGGAGGTGGCGGCCACCCTGTCTCCGCAGGACCGCTCCTTGTACCAGTGGTACTTCCAGGAGCAACTCACACCCGCTGAGATCGTCACGCGGATGGCGGCGGTGTCCGGCGCCCGGGCAGGTACGGCCAAGAGTCCGGCCGACGGCGACACGGGAGCCGCCGAATCGGCGCCGACCAAGACCGAGGGCCGGCTGCGGCGCCGCGTACCGAGCCCGAAGACGATCAACAACCGGGCCACCGCGCTCAAGACAGTTCTCGCCGAGGGCTTCCACGCCTATCTGCTCGTCCAGAACGACCGCACGCTGTGTGCCCTGCTCGACGGCATCGTCGCGGCACATCCCCCCGGCTTCAGCGCGCCACTGCGCGACCACGTCGTCAAGCACACGTACAACTGCGCTCAATGCGGGCGATGTGCCTGCTGCCGGGGATGCGGGGTCAGGAAGCCGGAGCGGATCACCAGCGGCTGCACGGCCTCCGCCGACTGCCGCGCCTGCGAGATCTGCCGACGGGAGAGCACCGCGCTGAAGGCCGGGTGGGCGCCCGCACTCGTACTCGCCCTCTACCTCAGGCCCGTCCGTGACGCCATCAGCGACGTCATCGACGGTACGGCACCGGTGGGGCACGACACCGGGCACCGGGACGGGCCGCCGGACCGGCCCCGGCCCCGAGGGCGTCGCGGCCGCATCCTCGCGGGAGCCGCCGCGGCCGTCCTCGTCGGGGCGGCCGGGGGCGCGGCCGGCCATCTGCTCGCCGGGCCCGCGGACGAACGGGGCCCGGCCTCCGGCGCCGGCGGCACCCGGACGGTCACGGTCGTGCCGGTCGGAGCCCAGGGTGCTCCCCGCCCCGGCTACACCGTGGAGTCGGAGCCGGGGTCTTCTGTCCAGAGCTGCTCCGCCTCCGCCTTCGCCGTCGACCGCGACATCGTCTCCTGCTCACCGAACGCCCTGACCGCGCAGGCGTGCTGGATCGAGACGGACCGCACCAAGGTGCTCTGCGGCTCCCCGAAGGGCAAGCGGCTGCGCGAGTACCGTTCCGACTCCGCCCTCCCACGGACCGCGCCCAAGCCACGAGACCAGGTCGTTCCCTGGGCCGTCGAGCTGACCGACGGCAGACTGTGCACCCCTCGGTGGGGAGGCCCTCCGGCGACGCTCCCCGACGACCTCACCCACCGGTACACCTGCCCGGCCTCCGACGGATCACCCGCGGGGCTGCTCGTCGAGGACGGGGACGCGCCCCTGCTGGACAAGACCTCACCGCGCTGGAAGGTCCGCGTCGTGGAACGCGCGGACGACAGCGCCGGTTTCTCCCGGCCCCGACTGCGTCAGGTGGCCGCCGTCTACTTCGCCGGCCGGCCTTGAGGCCGGCCAGTGGACGACACCGGACGCCCACGGTTCACCGCCGGCGCGCCGCCGCAGCCGCCGGGGACCTGACGTCGGATCACCTTCCGGCATCCGACCACCGTCCGGGATCCGGCTCACGGTTGCCTCCGGCGAACACCGCACTACAGGATGATCGCTGTGCCAACCAACGCCTCCACAAACCCCCTTGGTGAAGCCTGGCCGCGCGTCCGTACGCCGTGGCCCGCACGCACCGCCCCGCTCTACGGCCAGGACTTCGCCGACGATCCGTTCTCCTACTACGAAAGCCTCCGCAAGACTTTCGGGCCGGTGGCCCCTGTGTCGCTGGAGGAGACCGGAGCCTTCCGCGGGTACCTCGTCCTGGACCACGCCTACCAGCTGGAGATCCTCCAGAACCGCGGTCATGTGTGGACGCGGGACTCCCGCTGGTACCGCGACTTCGCCGAAGGCGCTCTCCCCCCACACCCGCTGATCCCCCAACTGGCCTACCGGCGCAGCCGCCTCTACGCCGAAGGCATGGAGCACACCCGCCTCTCCCACCCCGGCAACAAGGCGCTCGCCGAGCTCAACCTGCTCCGCACCCGCGACCTCATCGAAGACCTCGCCGAGCAGCTCATCACCTCGTTCTTCCCCGAGGAAGGGCCCGCCGAGTGGAACCAGGTCGACATCCTGGACCGCTACGCGCTGCAACTCCCCCTGCTGGTCATGATGCGGCTGATGGGCATGGACGAGGGCAGTGCGCTGGCCACCGGCAACGCCATCCACGAGATGCTCAGCGGCGGACCGGGCGCACAGCGTGCCGCTGCCGAACTCGACTCCCGGATGCGGGCCCTGGTCGAGGAGAAGCAGCGCGACCCGGGACCCGATCTCGTCTCCTGGATGCACCACTTCAACCGGCACTCGCAGTCGGAGCTGGACACTCACGAGCTGAGCGAGGACGTGTGGTTGCAGATCGTCGCCGGGCGCGGGGGCAGCACGACGTGGATCTGCAACACGGTGCTGGAGTTGCTGAGCAACCCGGAGCTGAACGCCGACGTCGTCGCCGGGCGCTGCCAGATGGAGGAGGCGATGAACCGCGTCATGTGGGTCAACGCCCCCATCCAGAACCTGATAGGCCGGTGGGCCACCCAGGACACGACGCTGGGCGGATATCCCGTCAACCGCGGTGACATGGCGATCATCTGTCTCGGTGCGACCGGAGCGGACCCGACGATGCTGTCCGGGAGCTTCGACGTCTCTCGTACCAACAGATCGCATCTGGCCTGGGGCGCCGGCGCGCACGGATGCCCCGCGCCCGACCTCGGCACCCTCATCGTCCGTACCGGACTGGAGGTCTTGTGGAACAGACTGCCGGGCCTCCGGCTGGCTGTTCCCAAGGAGAAGCTGACCTGGGATCTGCCGTACATGGCCCGGACCCCAACCGCGCTTCCGGTGACCTTCCCTTTCCCTCCCACGCCCTTGACGAATGGACACCAGTGGACAGCACAGCAGAGCTTTATCTCGAACCCGCCCCGGCCGATCTCCACGGAACCGAAGGCAAGGCCCTCCGAGCCGCAGGGCCGGTTGCCACTGTGGCGCTCCCTGGTGGCGTGGTGGCCAAAGCGGTAACCACCAGGGATGGAGGAGCCCTGGTAATGGGCGATCCCCGCTTCTCGAAGGACATCCGGCACTGGGGCGCACACGCGCGCGGGGAGATACCCGCCGACTGGCCGCTGCTGTTCATCATCGAGGGCAAGGGCCTGCTCACGACGGACGGTGAGACCCATCGACGGCTGCGGCTCCCCATCCAGCGCGCCCTCTCGCCCCGCCGGGTGCAGGCGCTGCGTCCCGGTATCGAGGCCATCGCCGACCGGCTGCTGGCGGACCTCGCCTCCGTGCCGGCCGGGGAGGAGACGGACCTGCACAAGAGGTTCGCGCTGCCGCTGCCACTGGAGGTCATCTGTTCCCTGCTCGGCGTTCCCGAGGACGGCACACTGCGCGAGGAGTTGCGCGAACTGTCGGCCGCGGCGATGAATTCCGAGGCCGGTGTCGAAGAGGTGCACAACACCGTCGCGCACCGCTTCCCGGCGACGCTGATGTCGCTGATCGAGCAGAAGCGCGCCCGCGGCGACCAGGACGATCTGACGATGGAACTGGTCGCGGCCATGGACGAGGGGGAGCTGACCGAGGCGGAGGTGATCGGAAACCTCGTGGTCACGGTCATCGGCGGCCACGAGACCACGGCCAATCTGATCTGCCACGCCGTCAGAGGGCTGCTGACCTACCCCCGGACGCTGGAGACGGCCAGGGCCCGGCTGCACGCGGGCGAGGACCCGTGGCCCGACATCGTGGAAGAGGCGCTGCGCTGGGAGTCCCCCAGCCGCAACATCATGTTCCGCTACGCGACCGAGGACGTGGACGTGGAGGGCGAGGTGATCCGGAAGGGCGAGGCGGTGCTGGTGCCGCTGTCGGCCATCCAGCGCTGCCCGCACGCCTTCCCCGACCCCGATCCGGAGATCTTCGCGCCGGACCGTCCGAACGCCTCCCGCCACATCGCCTTCGGCGTCGGACCGCACCGCTGCCCGGGCGCTTCGCTGGCCAGGCTGGAGGCGGAGATCGCCCTGCGCCGGCTGTTCGAGACGTTCCCGGAGCCGGCGCTCTCCCCGGAACCGGCGGCCAGGGTTCCCTCGCTGGGCATCAACGGCTACCGCGAACTGCCGGTCGTGCTGCACTGACGGCACGGTCGCGATCGGCCGGACGGGACCGGGTCGTGCCGGGCCGTGCCGTGGTCAGTTGTCGGCGCGCCACACCAGCGTGTAGCGCCAGAACAGCCGACGGCGGGCCCGCACGCCCGGCAGGACGCGGCGGGCTTCCCGGACGATCTCCGGGAAGCCCATCTCCGGAGGCCGGGTCACGGCGGTCATCGACAGCGGACGCGGCGCGGTACGGCCCCTGTTCCGCCACCAGCCGACAGCGGCGTTCAACGGAACGGCGACGGCGGCGAGCAAGTGGTCGCCGGGCGTCCGCGCGCGTGCGCAGCCGACGACGACCAGCGTTCCTCCGGGCGCCAGCTGTTGGCGGAAGCGGGCGAGTGCGCGGGCGAGAGGCAGATGGTGGAGGACGGCGACGCAGGTGATGACGTCGTACGGACCGGCAGGCAGCCCGGCAGGGGCCTCCGCGAGGGTGAAGGTCACCGGAGCCGCCGCGGGCGTCGACTCCCGCGCCCGCGCGATGATCGCCGGATCGGAGTCGATCGCGTCCACGCCGTCGGTTGCGCGGGCCGCCAGCAGCCGGGCTAGATCGCCGCTGCCGCAGCCGACGTCCAGGGCACGCCCGAACCGCCGCGGCAGCTGCCGCAGGATCCAGCGGTGGTAGTGCGCGTTGTGGTCCCAGGGGTGTGCGGCGTTGAAGCGGTCGAGTGCGTGCAGGACGCGAGGTGGCAGCGGCGTCATTCGGGCAGTTCACCACGCCGCCCGGCACGAGTCGGAATCCGCGTCGGGGAACTGCCCCCGCGATGGCTGGAAACCGGCCACGGGTGGGTATTCAAGCTGCGCGACGGTTGCACGGTTCAGGCCATCGCCACACACCGTGTGACGGCGCATTCCTACCCCACGGCCAAGGCCACGGTCTGCCGGCAACGGGTCCCGAACGGCGAGGAGGGAACGAGTCGATGCCTATACCAGTGTGCTCTCTGATCAGGAACGAGAACCAGAGAATCCCCGCCGACGGGGAGTACCACGTGGTCCGTTTCCCCTTCGGCGGAGGCGAGTCGTACGACGGCGAGGGCATGCACCAGGTGCGGCAGCCGGACGGCTACGAGGTCACCAACTGGCGCAGAGACGACCGCTCCGGGCTGATCTGGCCCTCCGTGGACGGCTGGGGCGTGATCACGGCCATGATCCAGTGGGAACCCGGCAACTACAGCGAACTGCGCGACCAGGTCGTACGCGACCCCCTCGGCCTCACCGACCGACCGGTGGACACCACCGCGACGGACCACCGGCGCCCCTCCCCCGGCATGCAGTGCTTCACCAAGCACCATGAGCTGTTCGTGCACCCGGACGTACCGCTCGCCATCCGCGTGGCCCACAACGACTCGTCCGGACGGGACCTGGTCCACGCGCAGTTCAAGCTCGCCATCCACACCTGACACCCCCTCTCGGACCCGGACTGTACGGCTCGCGAAAATCAAGCGAGCCCGGGCCGTTGCACGACTACAGTGGGGCCAGCCATGCGGCCCAGGTGCGCAGGCAGGGGATACTTCCACTGTTAATGGGGTTGTTGCGGGTTCGAGTCCCGTCGGACGCCACGGTGTCCGTAGCTCAATCGGTAGAGCACCACGTCTCCCCCGCCGACTTCGATCTCTGGGCCCATGTGCGCGGAGTACGCACAGCGAAGGAGCGGGTGGGAGGTGTTTCTCCCACCCGCTCCTTTTCGCGTGCGGGGTGCTGGTGCGTGCTGTGCTGTGCTGGGTGCCGGCTCAGTAGGCGGAGTTGACGTTGTCCATGGAGCCGTAGCGGTCGGCTGCGTAGTTGCAGGCGGCGACGATGTTGGCGACGGGGTCGGTGAGCTTGTCGGGGGTTCCTTCGACGTGGTAGCGGTCGAAGGTGGGCTGGATCACCTGGAGGAGGCCCTTGGAGGGGGTGCCCTTCTGGGCGTTGATGTCCCAGTCGTTGACCGCATTGGGGTCACCGGCCGACTCGCGGATGATGTTGCGCTTGATGCCGTCGTAGGAACCGGGGATCCCGTGCTTCTTCATGATCGCGCGGGCCTCACGGATCCACCCGTCCAGATTGTCCGCGTACTCCTCACCGCCGGCCTGCTTGCTGTCGGCCTTGGCGTGGGCCTGCTCGGCCTTGGCGTGGGCGGCCTGGGCGGTCAGGTGCTGGGCGGTGGAGGCGGCACTGGCGATCGCGGGCTTGGCCTCGTGCTTGCCGGTGCCGGCGGCGTGGGCGGTGCCGGCCAGGGCGGTGGTGGCGATACCGGCGGTGCCCACGGCGGTCACAGCGGCAGCGGCCAGGCGGCGGGTGGGCTTGAGGGAACGCAGAGCAGTACGCATGCGAGCGGAGAGCCTTCCAGTGGGGGGACGTTCCGGCCGCGTCCATCCCAGGGGCGCCCTTCGGGGGCGTGCATCCCGGTCTCATCGCGACCTGGCACCCACCCTGGGAACCGGCTCCCCCACCCGACAACCATGTGACCTACGACCCCTTTTCGTAGCGAATACCCGAAATGGTGCACCAACGGCCCGGAACCCCCCGTCCCGGCAGCCCGGACCTACGAAGCCGCCACGTAAGTGATCTGGACCCTATGGGCGGCCTCACACGCAGCCCCCGGCCCCGCCTCCGTCGCACGCACGCAGCACCAGCAATTGCTCACATCAGGTCACCGTCTCGCCCCTTGCTCCTCCGTCCAGGAGGATGGGTCCATGGACGAGGCGACACTGCGCGCTCTCTACGAGCGCTGGCTCAAGGAGCTGTGGAACGGTGATCTGTCCGTCGCGAAGGAGATCGCGGCGCCCGGGTTCACCATCCACCACGGAGCGATCCAGCCGGGCGGAGACCGCGAGCTGAAGGGCCCCGAGGGAGTCACCAGCCTGGTCTCCATGAGCCGGGAGTACTTCGACGAGCTGACTTTCGAGACCGAGGTGGGGCCCGTGGTGCAGGGGGATCTGATCTGCGCCCGCTGGGTCGGCCGGGGCAGATACAAGGGAGGCTTCCCCGGGGCCACCGCGGAACCCGGCACCGAGGTGGCCTTCCGGGGCAACGACATCCTGCGAGGCGCCGACGGCCGGTTCGTCGAATACTGGGTGTGCTCCGACGGCCCGTATCTGGCCGAGCAGCTCGGGGTGGGCTGACGTCGGCGGCAGCCCCCATGCCCCCGCGGAGCACAACGATGCCCCCAGGCCGCAAGGACGCCCCGCGGCCGCGGATGCGCGGTCGCGGGGCGTCAACCGGACCGGCCGGTCACCGGTAGGGGCCGGAAAAGGCCGGGAGGGGATGGCGCCGACCTCAGCCGCTGATCTGCCTGGCCTCGCCACCGCCGGAGATCTGGATCTTGCGCGGCTTGGCCTTTTCGGCGACGGGGACGCGGACGGTCAGGACACCGGCGTCGTAGGAGGCGCTGATGTTGTCCATGTCCAGCGTGTCGCCGAGGAAGATCTGGCGGCTGAAGTGACCGGTCGGGCGCTCGGCGGCAATCTCCTCCGCGTCCTGCGGCGTCGCGGTGCGGCGCTCCGCACGGATGGTGAGGACGTTGCGCTCGACGTCCAGGTCGATGGAGTCGGCGTCGACGCCCGGCAGGTCGAGGTGCATCACCACGTCGTCACCGGCTCGGTAGGCGTCCATCGGCATCCCCGCGGGCCTGGCCATGGTGCCGAAGAAATGCTCGGTGAGCCGGTCCAGGTCCCGGAAGGGGTCGGTGCGCATGAGCATCACGGTCATCTCCTTCCCGCGAGCCATCCGGCCGGGGGCACCCTGCCCCCGGTGCTGCGATGCCCTACACACACTTATATAACTCACGAACAGGAAAGTTGCCAAGCACCGACTCAACCCTTTGTCCGTCGCAGGTCAATCGAGGTTTTTGCAGCTTGCCCCGGGTCGAGCCGGACCCTCACACGCTGGAGCCCGCCGCTGCCGTCCGTGCGGCCAGCTCCACGAGTTCCTCGGCGGCGTCGGCCCGGAAGGCGGCCCGGGCTGCGGCCGTCCGGCGGTCGCGGGCCGGGCCGGGGAAAGCCAGTTCATGGGCGCTGCGAGCCGGCTCGCTCTTCCCGGCCGTGTACCGGGAGAGTCCGGCCTGCGCCATGGCCCGCACCCCGGCCGCGGCGTGTCCGGGCAGCGGGCGGTGGCCGATGACGGGCAGGCCCGCTGCCAGGGCCTGGGCAGCGGTCTGTCCTGCCGCGTTGTCGAGCAGTACGTGCGCCTCGGCCATCAGGCCGGGCAGGTCGGTCACCCAGCCGAGCGGCAGCAGTCCGGGGTGGCGGGTCGCGCGGTGCCGCAGGCGGTCGTCGTTCCCGCACAGCAGCACCGGTACACAGCCGTGGCTCACCAGGTGCCGTGCCGTCTCCAGCAGCCGGGTGCCGACTCCCCACGCGCCGGTGGACATCAGCACGGCGGGACGTCCGGGCGAGACGGGGGTGGTGTGCTGCGCCGCCGCGGCGACGTGCCGGTCCAGCAGAGCCCGCCAGTAGCCGTCCACGTCGCGGGGCCGGAAGAACCGCGCCGGTACGACGGGGCCCGTGGCGTGCGCGGGGCCGCCGGTCGCGGCCCGAACCTCCTCGGCTGCGGTCTCGGTGACGCACAGGTGGAGGTCGTTTCCCGGGTGCAGCCAGCCCCGGTGGACGGCGAAGTCGACGACGACGACCGCCGCGGGCACCTGGAGAGCACCCCGTGCCCGCAACCGCCCGGTCACCTGAGCGCTCAGATGGAAGGTGGGTACGACCACGTCGGGGTGCCAGTCGGCGACCGTCCGCAGCAGGGGCCGCTCGGCGAGGGCTGCCAGGGGCGCGCTGCTCGGGCGGGGCCCGGGGGCGGAGGCCGTCGCGAGAAAGCTCGCGTACACGGCGCCGTACAGCCTGGGCACATGCCGCACCGCGCCCCGGTAGCAGTTGCGCAGCAGGCTGCCGGTGCCGGCCGGTAGCAGCGTGAGGATGTCGCGGACGACGGCGGTGTGACCGCGGGCCCGCAGCCGGTGCGCCAGTTCCTGTGCGACCGCGTCATGGCCCGCGCCCATGCTGGCACTCAGCAGCAGGAAGCGGTGCGGCATGGGGCTCCCGGGGTCGTCGGTGGGCGGACCGGCGCGGACCCGGACGGGTCGGCCCGGGACCGTGCCCTCGGGCTCTGCGGGCGGCTCGGCGCGTCCGTAGACCCTCGGCACATCCGTAGACCAGTGTGCTGTGCGGCCGTCAGCGGCGGCGTAGCGACACTCAGTCGGAGCCCACCCGGCCAGGCGTCCGCCCGACCAGGCGCCCACCCAGCCGGGTGCCGAGCCGGCCAGGCGCCCGCCCGGCTTCGGTGCCCCGGGCCGCAGAGGGAGAGGCCCCAGGCGCCGCCGGGTTCCCCCGAGGGGAGCCAAATAGGTGGTTCGGTCGGCCCGGGCAGGGCTCCGGGCGGGTGCGCGGCACGGTTGCCACCATGCTGGAGCCGGGGCCTGTTCGTGCCCCGGCACTCCCATCCCGGCCCCTCGCGGCCCGTACTGCTCACCGGAGGCGTCTGTGTTCGACAGGCTCGGCAGCTCCGACCGCCGCTCGACGCACCCTCTGCTCCGAGCCCCCGCGGTGCGGCACCGCCACCCGAGGCACGCGGCGGACCGGCTCTCGCAGCCGGCACGGGCGCGGCCGCCGGAACGCGCCCAGGCCGAGCCCCGAGGGGATTCCGGCCCTGACGGGCACCGGCCGGTGGCGCTGGTGACCGGCGCGTCGTCCGGCATCGGCGCGGCCGTAGCGGAGCGGCTGGCCGCCGACGGCGACTGGCGGCTGCTGCTCAACGGCCGGGACGAAGGGCGGCTGGTGGAGGTCGCGACCCGTACCGGTGGCGTGCCGCTGGCCGCCGATCTGGCCGACCCCCGGGCGCGGGAGCGGCTGGCCGAGGAGGCCCTGGTGCACAGCGGCCGGGTGGACGCGCTGGTGGCGGGCGCGGGCATCGGCTGGGCCGGCCCGTTCACCACGATGCCGCACAGGGACATCGACGATGTGCTGGCCGTGAACCTGAACGCCACGCTGCACCTGGTGCGCCTCCTGCTGCCCGGCATGGTGGAGCGGCGCTGCGGTCGGGTGGTGCTGATCGGTTCCCTGGCGGGCAGCGTCGGCGTACGCGGAGAGGCGGTGTACGCGGCGACGAAGGCGGGGCTCGCCGCGTTCGCGGACAGCCTCCGCTACGAGCTGGCCCCGAGCGGGGTGCGGATCTCGATGGTGCTGCCGGGGGTGGTCGACACGCCGTTCTTCCAGCGGCGCGGCGCCCCCTACCGGCGCGAGCGGCCCCGGCCGGTGCCGGCGCTCCAGGTGGCCGACGCGGTGTACCGGGCACTGCGCACGGGCCGCCCCAACGCCTTCGTACCGTCCTGGATGGCCATGCCCGCATGGCTGCACGGAACGGCGCCCGGGGTCTTCCGCAGCCTGGCTCAGCGCTTCGGGTAGGCGCCCACGTGCTGTGGACAGCGGTCTCGGTCCTGCTGGCGGTGCTCGCCGCGCTGGGCAACGCCGCTGCCTCGGTGCTCCAGCGGCGGGCCGCCGCTGTGGAGCGGCCCGGCCCTTCGGGGCGGCGGCTGTCGTGGCTGCCGGGGCTGCTGCGGCGCCCGGTGTGGCTGTGGGGCGCGGCCACGCTGGTGCTGTCCGCCGTGTGCCAGGCGGGGGCCCTGGCGACGGGGCCGCTGGCCGTGGTGCAGCCGGTGATGACCACGGAGCTGTTGTTCACTCTGATGCTGGGCAGCCTGGTGTTCCGGCAGCGTCCCGGGCAGCGCGCGTGGGTGGCTTTCGGGGCCATGGTGGTGGGGCTCGCGGCGCTGCTGTGGCTGGTGTGGCCGTCGGGCGGGTCGGCCTCGGTGCCCTCGGACCGCTGGCTGGTGGCGGCCCCGCTGATGGCGGCGCTGGTGGTGGTGCTGGTCGTGGTGGCCTTCCGGCTCCCTTCGGCTCCCCGGGCGACCGTGCTGGGCTCGGCCACCGCCGTGCTGTTCGGGGTGACGGCCGCGCTGATGAAGGACGCGATCTCGCACCTGGCCGACGACGGACTGGTGGCGCTGCTGACGGCGTGGCAGACCTATGGGGTGGCCGTCGCCGGAACGGCGGGGTTCCTGCTGCTGCAGCTGACGCTGCACGCGGGCACACTGGTGGCGTCCCAGCCCGCACTCACGCTGGGCGACGCGTTCTTGAGCGTGGTGCTGGGCGCGGCCCTGTTCGACGAGCGGCTGTCGCTGGGCTGGCGGGTGGTGCCCGAGTTGTTCGCGCTGGCGCTGATCAGCGTGGGGAGCGTGCAGCTCGCCAGGTCCCCGGCGGTCGCGGGGACCTCCGAGAAGGAGATCTGGTGAACCGTCCGCGTCTCCTGGCCGCCCTGGCGGCCGCCCCGGCAGCCGTCGCGGCGGCGGACATCCTTCCGGCGGCGACCTGGCTGCCGACCGTGCGGGCCGTGTTCTTCCCCGCGCTGGACGGGCGCGGCAGCCGCGACCACGTCGCCCTGACGTTCGACGACGGGCCCGACCCGCGCTCCACGCCGTACTTCCTGCGGGAGCTGGACCGGCTCGGCGTGCGGGCCACCTTCTTCCTGCAGGGCGCCGCCGTACTGCGCCATCCGGCCCTGGTACGGCGGATGGTCACCGAGGGTCATGAGGCCGCCGTGCACTGCTGGGAGCACCAGCCGCCCTGGCTGCCCCGCCCGCTGGCGGACCGCGCCGGTCTGGAGCGCGCCGTTGCCGCCGTACGGGAGACGGCGGGGACTGAGCCGCGCTGGTACCGGCCGCCGTTCGGGGTGCTCACGGCCACCCGCTGGTGGGCCGCGCGGCGGCTGGGGCTGCAGCCGGTGCTGTGGACCGCCTGGGGCCGCGACTGGCAGCCGGACGCCGACCCGGACAGCGTGCTGGCGCAGCTGCGTGAGCGGCTGACCGGCGGGGCGACCGTCCTGCTGCACGACAGCGACCGCAACAGCGCGCCCGCTTCGTGGCGGACGACGCTTGCGGCCCTCCCCCGTCTGGTCGCGTGCTGCCGTGCCGCCGGGTGGACGGTGGGGCCGCTGGCGGAGCACGGGGAGCCGGTGGCCCCTCAGCGGTTCTGGCGCGCCGCCAGTGCGTGGGCCACCTCGGCCGACGCGGGGTAGAGGTCGCGGTAGAGGCCGTAGAGCTCGTCGTACCGGGCGGTGGCCCCGGGATGCGGGGTGACCGTCTCGCGCGGCGGGTTCCACGCGTCGACGGAGGCGTCGGTCACCAGCTGCGCGGCCAGCAGCGCGCCGCCGTAGCAGGCGCCGATGGAGGTGGCGCGCAGCTCCTGGGGCCGGCCGGTGACATCCGAGACGATCCGCGTCCACAGCCCGCCCTGGGTGCCGCCGCCCACGGCGACCACCCTGCGGATGTCGCCGCCCGCCTTCTCCAGGACCTCGATGTTGTGCCGTACGGCGTAGGCGGTGGCCTCCAGCGCGGCGCGGTACAGATCCCCGCGGGTGTGCGAGAGGGTCAGGCCCGCGATGACGCCCCGGGCCCGCGGGTCCATGACGGGGGTGCGCTCCCCCGCGAAGTACGGCAGCATCAGCAGCCCGTTGGCGCCGGGCCCAGAGGCCTCGGCGAGCCGGAGGAGTTCGGGGTACCCGGGGTTGCCGAACAGCTCTCGCAGCCATCCGGTGACCGCCCCCGAGGTGGCCATCCCGCCCGCGAGGTTGCGGGTGTCGGGGAGGGCACCGACGGTGCTCCACAGCGCGGGGTGGGTGAGCAGCCCCCGCACGGTGTGGATCAGGAACATCGTCGTGCCGTACATCAGCATGAGGTCGCCCGGCCGGTGCGCGCCCACGCTCAGCGCCTCCGCCCAGGCGTCGACGGTGCCGGTGATGACGGGGATGCCGTGCGGCAGCCCGGTGCTGCGGGCGGCCTCCGCTGTCACGGTGCCGGCCGCCTCACCGGACCAGCGCAGCGGCGGGAGTTCGATGCCGGGGGCGATCCGGTCGGCCCACGGGGTGTACCAGCGGCGCGCTTCGGTGTCGTAGAGCGGGGTCGCCTGGCTCGCGGAGTGGTGGTCCAGTACGTAGGCCCCGGTCAGCTTGCGCACCAGCCATGAACTGGCCATGTAGAGGCGGCGGGCGCGGGCGAAGAGCTCCGGTTCCTCGTCAGCGATCCAGGCGATCTTCGCTCCGGCGGCCTGGCTGGACAGCTCCGAGCCGCAGCGGCGGCGGATCTCCTCGGCGCCCAACTCCTCGTTGAGCCGGGCGATCTGCTCGACGGAGCGGGTGTCCACGCCGTAGAGGACCGCCGGGCGCAGCGGCGTGTCGTCGGCGTCGGTGAGCAGGACGCAGGGCCCCATACCGCTGAGCCCGACGGCGACGACGTCCGCGTCGGCACCAGTGGTCAGCTCGCGGGAGAGGGAGACGAACTCCGCCCACCACACGGCGGCGTCCATCTCCACCTGGCCGGGAGCCGGCCGGTCGACGACGTGCTCGCGTACGGCCGAGCGCAGCACGGTGCCGTCCAGTGCGACCAGGACGCCCTTGCTGCTGGAGGTGCCGATGTCCACGCCCAGGACTGCGTTGAGGACCATGGCGGCAGGCTTCCAGGAATCGTTTTCAGCAGTCAACGACGGTCGGCCGGCTCCTTCGTCGGCCGATCGGCCGAGTTCCGCTCCGACACTGTCGCTCTATCACCAAGTGTCAATGTATGCCCAGTTTTCCGGCCGGACCGCCGGGGAGGCACGAGGCGGCGCTGTCGTTTCCGGCACTCCCCGTTTCCGAGCAAGGAGCAGTCCATGACGCTTGTCGCACCACTCTTCCGCCTCGCCGCCAAGTCGGCCGCCGCCTCGGCCCTCTCGGCGGTGCTGCTGCTGACCCTGCCGGGCAGCACCGCGTCGGCCGACGCGGGCGCGGCCACCCCGCCCGGACTGAGCTGCCACACCGGCAAGCACCACAACGACAGCTACACCGGCTACGCACTGTGCAAGAACAACGGCAGGTCGACGCAGACCTTCTGGGTGCACCTGGTGTGCGGCTGGGCACCGGACGTCGACGGCAACCGCGTCACCCTGCGGCCCGGCCAGTCGGGCCAGTCGACGGCGCACTGCGGAGCGCTGGGCACCGGCATCGGGAGGATCGAGGTACGACCGTGAGCCCGGTCGGCGTGGCGCCGTGTGCTGGGAACTGCTCCGGCGGCCCTGATGGGGGCGTGCATTAAGCGCGCCCCTGAGCGGGCCCGTGGTGGCCGTCCGGGCGTGCCGGTCGTACGGCCTGGGCGGCGAAGCGGTGGGCGAGTCGCCGCCATACCGGGGTGGCCGTGACGGCGTCCTCCAGCGCCCGGCGGAGGAGTTCGGCGCGGTCGAGGCCGTGTGCGGCAAGGCGTCCCGGGTCCCAGGTACGGATCCGGTCCGGGTCGGTCTCGGGGTGGAACTGCACGCCCCAGGCGCGCCGGCCGACACGGAATGCCTGATACGGGCAGCGCACGCTCTCGGCGAGCCAGACGGCGCCGGGCGGCAGCGCCGTGATGGCGTCCACATGCCGCTCGATCGCCGTCACCCGCGCGGGCAGGCCTTGGAAGAGCGGATCGTCGCCCGCCTCGGGCCGGAGGGTGAGCGGAATGCTGCCGATCTCCGGCTCACCGTGCTCGGCCGCGACCCGGCCCCCGGCGACGTGCGCCAGCAGTTGGCCGCCGAGGCAGATGCCGAAGACCGGCTTCTCCTCCCCGAGCGCCTGCTCCAGCAGGGTGCGAGTGGGCGCCAGCCAGGGGGCACGGGCGTCGTCGTCGGGCATGAAGCCGCCGCCCAGCACCACGAGGGCTTCCTGGGTCAGCCGGGACGGCAGCGGGGCGCCTTCGTACGCCCGGACGGTCTCGACCGCGACCCCGGCCTCCGCCAGCCAGTCGCCGAACCGTCCCGGGCCTCCCTTGGCCGTGTTCTGCACCACCAGCGCTTTCGCCACCGCCCACACCCGCCCTCCCCGCCGACGCGCACGGGCCGCGCGCCGCGCGTACGCCGCCTGTGTACCCGCCGTCGCTCATGGTGGCACGGCCGCGCACCGCGGCAGGGGTGGAACGAGCGTGACTGGCCGCATCCCGCGGGGGTACCCGGTGGACTCCACCAGTTCGAAAGGGAGGAATCATGGGGCTCGCTCGCCGGAAGAGCTTCCGGATCCTGCCGGGAGTACGGATGAACATCCGCCGCCGGTCCGTGTCCTTCACCACGGGTGGCGGCCACAGCGCGCGCCGGACGCGCCGGACGTTGGGGCGCCGGACGACATCCCTGCATCTGCCCGGCCGGTTCGGTCAGCAGCGCACCGTCCGCCGGCTCGGCCGGAGCCGCACGGTCCGCCACTGAGGCGGGCCGGACGCGGCGCGCACGACGAAGGCCGGACGGGCTGTTCGACGCCCGTCCGGCCTTCGCTGTTCCCCTTCGCTGTTTCCACCTTCGCCGTTCCGCTGCGGCGCCGCGCCGGTCGTCGGCGCGGCGCCATTCGCAGTCGTACCTGTCTCGGAGATGCCTCAGAGGCGGCCGTCGGTCAGCCGGGTCAGCGGACCGGCGCTCCGGCGGGCGCTGCCGCGCCCGAGCGCGAACGCTCCCGCCAGCAGGAGGAGCAGGCCGCCGGCCGCGCCGGCGGTGATCTTCTTGCGCTCCTTGACTGCTGTGACCCCGACGGTGGCCGCCGTGCCTGCCTTGGACCCCACGGATACCACCGTGTCCTTGGCAGCCTCTCCCTTCTTCCTGGCGGCTCCGCCCACCGAGCTCACGGCCTCGCCCGCCTTGGCGCCGCCCTTGGCGCCGTTCGCCTTGGCGGATTCGGCCTTGCTCTCCGTCACGCTTTCCTTGGAGTTCTTCACCGGGTCAGCCATACCGCTGCGGGTAGCCGCGCGAACGGCTTCCAAACCCGGGCCGACGGCGCCCGCCGCCCTGGTCAACCCCCGTACATACCGCGGAAGACCAGCAGCCCGAGCACCATGCCGAGGACCAGCCCGGCTATGGAAACCCCGATCGCCACCGGGGCGAGCCGCTCGTGTTTGGACTTGGCGACGAAGCCGCAGATCATTCCCGCGATGCCGAAGCCGGGCGGGCAGAAGATGAAGGCGACCGCGCCCAGCACGATACCGACGATGCTCAGCGTGTTGGAGTCGTTGGCGGGCGGCGGTCCCGGCTGGTACGGGCCTGACTGGTAAGGCGGTCCGGAGTAGGACATGGTTGGTTCCCCCTCGAGTCGATGACGCCACCCTAGGGAGTGACCCGCACCGATGAACAGACCGGAGGAAAGGGCGTCCGGCCGGTCAGGCGGGGCGCATCGTCGTCTCGGCCGAGGTGGCCGCCGGTGGGCAGGAGGAGCTCTCCGCGGCGGCGACAAAGCCCTTGAGTCCCTTGAGCAGTGCCTCCCGTTCCCGGGACGGCATGGCGGTCAGGATCTCCAGCAGGACCTCCTCGCGCTGCTCGCGCAAGTCCCGCAGATACGCCCTGCCCCGACGGGTCAGCCGCAGCTCCAGTTCCCGCCTGCTGGTGGGGCTCGGGGAGCGCTCGACGAACCCGATCGCCTCCAGCCGGTCGCACAGGCGGCTGACCGACGAGGGCGCGGAACCCAGCGCTTCCCCCAACGTCCGCAGGTTCATGCCCTCGTCGCGGTCGACGCAGTACATGACGCGCAGCTGCGAGGGCGAGACCGGCGCCGACGAGGCGGAGTTCCTGCCCCGTTCCCACAGCACTTCGAGCAGTTCGATGACCTCACCTGCCCGTTGTGTGGCATCACGGGCGTTTCGACCGGAAGGTGAGGGGTTCACGCCCATATCAGTACCACTTCCAAATCGGCGGCACGGGCCGACCGGGCCCAGCACCCGCCTCTCCTCTGCGCTCCGCGTTCGTGTGCCGGCGCCGGTAGGAGTGTGGGGCGGCTTTCACCGGCTCGATGCGGCGCCCATCATCGACAAGCGTATCCCTGATCACCCCGTATGCCCGGTCGAGGCGCCTGTCATGCCCGCTACGGGCAGCGTTCCCTCAGGAGACCGCCGGCCCCAGGCGACGCACAGCGCGGCGGCGTGCGCGTAGCTGCTCAGTGAGTACGTGGCGCGGTGCCGCGCTCAGTGGGTACGTGACGCGGTGCCGCGCGCGGCGCCCCGCGGGTGCTGCCGGGGGGCGGGTGGGAAGACGCCGGGCAGAGCGAGGCGGGGGCCGGCGGCCTCTTCCGCACGCCTGCGCTGCTGTCCGCCGCGGTGGCCGGCGCGGGCGTTGAGGAGCGAGTCGAACAGGGCGCGTGCTTCGAGCAGCGCGGCCCGCATGTCCTCGGTCGCCGCGGCGGCCTGGGCACCGTCGCTTCCGCCGTCGCGCCGCACCCGGTGGACGCGCAGATAACCGTGGACGCGCCGTGCGTGGTGCACGGAGAGGGCTGCCACCCGCTCCTCGAACGGCACCTCCGCCGGGTAGCCGCGCTCCTCGGCCAGCCGGGTCAGCAGGGCTTCCGCCTCGTCGAGCGCCCTGGCCGGGGAGTCGACGAAGGCTTCCTGTACGGCCCCCCACTGGGCGAGATAGCGCTCGCGTGCGCCGGAGGCGAGCGGCAGGACCTCGAGCGTGCCGTACCGCTTCAGCCGCTGGGCCAGTTCGCGCCGGGCGGCCTTGGCGTCGCCGTCACGCTCGGCCAGGACGCGCTCGTACTCCGGGCCGAAGCGGCGCTCCATCCGCTGCCCTTCGAGGGCCGCCGCCCGCCGCCTGAGGCGGATCGCGAGGCCGAACGCGGCGGCCAGGATCACGGCGAGACCGGCGATGAGCAAGGTGGTGAGCATGTGCGCCTTCTCCCCGGCACCCGCAACGTCGGGTGCGGGAGCCGTTCCGAGGGGGCGGGCCCGTGAAGAGAGACCCGGCATCAGCCGGTTGCCCGGGCACGGCTCCGATAAACCCCGGGAGGGCCGTTGCTCCCAACGCGCCTTTGCTCCCAGGTAACTGACAACCCGTCAGCAATGGCGTGAGTTACGCATGTGGCTCAAGGGAACTTCTGAGGCCTGTTATCCAGGTCACCCTTGCGGTTCCCGGTCGCTAGGATCCGAGCAGGTTGTCCGGGCACGGGGCCCGGGGAGTGCGGTTGGGGTGGATATGGTTGCTGGCCGAGTCGTCCGGTTCGACGGTGCGCGGGGCTACGGGTTCATCGCCCCGGACCACGGGGGCGAGGACGTCTTCCTGCACGCGAACGATCTGATGATGCCGGAGTCCTTCGTCCATACCGGCGTCGCCGTCGAGTTCGAGATCGAGGACGGGGACCGGGGCCTGAAGGCCTCCTCCGTCCGGCTTCTGGAGCGCCCCGAGTCCCCCTCGTTCGAGTCACCGGCCGCGCTCGGCGGCCACGCCTCGCGCAGACACCCGGTCTCCCGCCACGAGGACGGTGACGACGGTGAGGACCCGATGTGCGATGTACTCAGCGTCACCGAGTACACCAGAGCGGTGACCGAGTTGCTGCTGGAAGCGGCGCCCGGGCTGACCGGGGCGCAGATTCTCGACATCCGTCGGCGACTGGTGCAGTTCGGGAAGAGCCACGGCTGGGCCGAGGACTGACCTCGGCCTCCCGCCCCGGCCCTTCCCGTCCTGCCCGGCCGCTGTCAGATGCCGAACGCCGGCGGGTACCGGATCACACCGGAGGGCGCCGGACCGGCCTGCGGGTCAAGGGTGAGGGCCATCATCGCCTCGTCCGGCACCTCGATCGGGGCGCGGATACCGAACCGGGACGCGGGCACGAACCCGAACCGTGGGTAGTAGTCCGGGTGCCCGAGGACGAGCACGAGGTTCTCGCCCCGGCTCCGGGCCGCCGCGAGTACCGCGCGGATCGCCGCGGAGCCGGCGCCAGTCCGCTGGTGAGCGGGGAGCACCGCGCACGGAGCCAGCGCGAGCGCCGGATGACCCGCCACCTGGCAGCGGGTGAGGAGGGCGTATCCGACAGGTTCGCCTCCGGGGTGCTCGGCGAGCATGCTCAGACCGTCGATCCACGCTGCCGGATCGGCGCGCAGCGCATCGACGATGGCGGCCTCCTCGGAGGTGGGGAAGGCCGCGAGGATGATCCTGCGGATCGCGGCGGCGTCGGCTGCTGAGCCGGCCGCTTCGGCACGGGTGATGAAGGCCGATGTGGATGATTGCGTCAAAACGGGACACCTTTGTGTGCGGGTCCCGGTGCGGCGAAGGAGGGCGGGGCGCGCGGCCCGGGGGTGTGGGCGCTTGCCCGCGCTCAGTTCGGGACCGGGGCCCGGGGGATGAGAACTGTCCGGGCGCCGCGCGTGGCGGCGGTCTCCATGGCAGTCATCGACTCATCTCCCCTTCGCTCGGCCAGGCGCCCCGTCGGGCACGGTCACGCGCCCCGTCGGGCACGGTCACGCCGCGGACGTTAACACGCCGTTCGGGCCGGGCCGAGCGATTTTCACAGTGGGCCCCGGCCCGCCGAAGGTGAGCGGACCGGGGGCCGGCGTGCCGGTCAGTACCAGCCGTGCGCGTTGTGGAAGGCGAGCGCCGCCTCCCAGGAGCCGTACCGCTCCTTGACGTAGCGCTCGGCGCCGGCGTGCTGCTCGGCGACCGTCCCCCTGCCCCAGGGCTGATCGGTCTGGAACAGCCCGTGGTACTTGCCGTTCTGCGCGTTGGGGTTGCCGCTGGACTCCCGGCGGATGATCTCCGCCTTGGCGGCGTTCTCCGCCATCGAGGTGGCCGGGGCCTGGTCCGTGGAGCGGTTGCTCTCCGGTGTTTCCTGCGACTGGGGGGCCGGTTGCCGGGCCTGCGGGCCGGTTTCCCCCTCGGCTCCGGAGGTGGCCGCGGAGTCCGGCGCCGCGGGGGCGGGCTGTGGAGTGGCCTCCTCGAGGGTCAGGTGTTGTCCGGGGTAGATCAGATCGGGGTCGGCGAGCCCGTTGCGCTCGGCGAGTTCGCGCCAGTTCGTGCCGTGGTTCTGCGCCACCTCGGAGAGTGTGTCGCCGGGGCGGACCTCGTAGGTCTCGGCCGAGGAGCCCTGACGCTGCGTGGCCTCCGTGTGCGTGTGCGTGTCGGCTGACTGCCCCTCCTGCCCGAAGGCGGGCGCGGCCGGAACCGCGACGGCGGCCGCTGTGAGGACGCCGAAGGTGGCGATCTTGGTCTTACGCATCTGAATCAAGTCCTTACCGTCGAGCCCGAGGACTCTCTGTTGGGGTCAGAGGAAAGCCCGTCAGGGCCGTAGCAAACTCCGTCAGATGCGATCCGGGCCGACGATCCGTTCTGCTTTGCCGATCTTTCACTCGTCCAGAGGTACCGGACGTCCCCGATGGGCGGTACCTAGACGGCGTTGGCCCGTAGCCACTCGACGACCTGGCCGGCGTGCCGGTCAGGAGGGAAGACGGGATAGAAGACGTGCTCGATCGCGCCGTCGCGCACCACGAGGGTGAGACGGCGGTAGAACTTCCGCCCTTCCGCTTCGAAGGTGGGCAGGCCGAGTGCGGTGGCGAGGGTCAGCGCGGGATCGGAGAGCAGCGCGAAGGGCAGCCGCAGGCGCTCGACGACTTCCCGCTGGTACGGGCTGTTCTGGCTCGAGACGCCGAACACGCCCGCGGCGCCCGCGGTGACCAGTTCGGCGTGGTGATCGCGGAATCCGCAGGCTTCAGGGGTGCAGCCCCGCGCGCCGGGGATGGCGTCCCAGCCGGTGGGCAGGGTGCGGTCGTGACGGCCGGTGAGGGGATACACATACAGCACCGTACGACCGGGCCCGAGCCGGTCCAGCGCGACCAACCCTCCTTCGGTCGCGGGGAGTTCGAGATGGGGAAGCCGGGTGCCCGGCAAGTGGTCGGCGGCGCCGTCGTCCTCGGGCACGGGCAGTTCTGCGGGCAGTCGCGTCAGGTCGTCCACGTGGGGTCCTCTCCCGTTGCTGAGCGGCGCCGTCCGCTGCTGAGCGGTGCCATGGTGCGGTTGCCGGAACGCTAACCCGCCCCCAGGGAGATGAGGAGCACGCCGGGTGCCCGTACGGTCCCGGAGCGGGAACGGGCACCGAACGGGCAAGAGACCGACCGGATCGGTCGTGCGAGGGGCGGCCTCGCAGGTAAAGGCGCAGGCCAGGTGCGCTTGAATCCGAGGACGGAACGGGCATAAGCGGTCATGATCTTCTCTGTCAAGGGGCTGGTCGAAGCCGCCCGGTAGCTGTAGAACTCTGCACACGGGCAGGAACGGGCACACCCGTGACCGAACGGAGAGGGGCGACGGAGCCATGAGCGCAGCGGAGCGGCAGCGGCAGATCGTCGGTACCGCGCGACGGCTGGGCTCGGTCGAGGTGGCGCAGCTCGCCCAGGAACTGGGCGTCGCCAAGGAGACGGTCCGCCGCGATCTGCGCGTACTGGAGGAGCACGGACTGCTGCGCCGTACACACGGCGGCGCCTACCCGGTGGAGAGCGCCGGGTTCGAGACGACGCTGGCGTACCGCACCACCATGCATGTGCCCGAGAAGCGGCGGATCGCCTCGGCGGCCGTCGAACTGCTCGGGGACGCGGAGACGGTCTTCATCGACGAGGGGTTCACCCCGCAGCTCATCGCCGAGGCGCTGCCGCGCGACCGGCAGCTCACCGTGGTGACCGCGTCGCTGCCGGTGGCGAGCGTGCTGGCGGCGGCCGGGGACTTCACCGTGCTGCTGCTCGGCGGGCGGGTGCGGGGCGGAACGCTGGCGGCCGTCGAGCACTGGACGACGCAGATGCTCGCCGGGTTCGTCATCGATCTGGCCTTCATCGGCGCCAACGGCATCTCCCGCCAGCACGGGCTGACCACGCCTGATCCGGCGGTCAGCGAGGTCAAGGCGCAGGCGATGCGGGCCGCGCGGCGGCGGGTCTTCGCGGGGCTGCACACGAAGTTCGGCGCGGTGAGCTTCTGCCGCTTCGCCGAGGTGGGTGACTTCGAGGCGCTCGTCACCTCCACGAGCCTGCCCGCGCCCGAGGCCCACCGGTACGCGTTGCGCGGGCCGCAGGTCGTCAGGGTCTGAGCCCGCCGCCGCCCATCCGGCACGGGCGGCGGGACCGTGCGCCCACATTTGATCGTATTGTCACGATTCGCCAGGAGTTCATATGCGCTGTCAGAGTAGTCCGCAGGGCCGGATACGCAGCCGACCACACCGGACCAGGGCTGTCAGGGCGGCCACGGCGGCCGCCACGGCGGGCGCGCTGTTCGCGCTGTCCGGCTGTGCGGGGGCGGGCGCCATCGGCTCCGGCGGCGACACGATCAACGTCCTGATGGTCAACAACCCGCAGATGCTCGACCTCCAGAAGCTCACCGCGAAGCACTTCACCAAGGAGACCGGCATCAAGGTGAAGTTCACCGTGCTGCCGGAGAACGACGTCCGCGACAAGATCAGCCAGGACTTCGCCAACCAGGCCGGACAGTACGACGTGGCGACGCTCAGCAACTACGAGACGCCGATCTTCGCCAAGAACGACTGGCTGCGCCCCCTGACCCCCTACACCCGCAAGGACAAGCGCTTCGACCAGCAGGACATCCTCCCGCCGGTACGCGAATCGCTCAGCGGCGAGGACGGCCAGGTGTACGCGGAGCCCTTCTACGGCGAGTCCTCCTTCCTGATGTACCGCAAGGACGTCTTCGAGAAGGAGGGCCTCGAGATGCCCGAGAAGCCCACCTGGCCGCAGGTCGCCGAGCTCGCGGCGAAGGTGGACGGGGCCCAGCGCGGTATGAAGGGGATCTGTCTGCGCGGGCTGCCCGGCTGGGGCGAGCTCGTCGCGCCGCTGACGACGGTCGTCAACACCTACGGGGGCACCTGGTTCGACAAGGACTGGAACGCGCGCCTGAACGATCCGGCGTTCCGCAAGGCGACGAAGTTCTACGTCGATCTGGTGCGCAAGCACGGCGAGTCCGGAGCCGCACAGTCCGGCTACGCGGAGTGCCTGAACAACATGACCCAGGGCAAGACCGCGATGTGGTACGACGCGACAGCCGGCGCCGGTTCCCTGGAGAGCGGCAAGTCCAAGGTGAAGGGCAAGATCGGCTACGTCCCCGCGCCCGTCGTCAAGACGAAGAGCTCGGGCTGGCTCTACAGCTGGGCCTGGGGCATCCAGAAGGCGAGCCGCAACCCGGACAAGGCGTGGAAGTTCATCTCCTGGGCCTCGGGCAAGGAGTACGAGAAGCTGGTCGGCGAGAAGTTCGGCTGGGCCAACGTCCCGGCCGGCAAGCGGGCCTCGACCTACGAGCTGCCCGAGTACAAGAAGGCGGCCGGGGCCTTCCACGAGGTCACCCGCGAGGCCATCACCAACGCCAGGCCCCGCGACCCGGGAGTGCAGAAGCGCCCCACGATCGGCATCCAGTTCGTGGACATCCCCGAGTTCTCCGACCTCGGAACCAAGGTCTCGCATGAGATCAGCGCCGCCATCGCGGGCCGCCAGTCGGTGGACACGGCGCTGCGCAAGGCCCAGAAGCTGGCGCAGGAGGTCTCCGACGACTACGAGGGGCGAGGCCGATGAGCACTCCGACCACCACTCCGGCCCCGGGCGCGCACGACGAGCAGCGCCCACCGACCTCCCGTCCGGCCACCGCAGCGCCCAAGGGACCGCCGAGCCGGCTGCGCGGCTGGGTCACCCGCGCGCCGCTGCTGCCCGCACTGGTCTTCATGATCGTCGTCACCCAGCTGCCGTTCGTGGCCACGCTGGTGGTCTCGTTCTTCGACTGGAACGCGCTCTATCCCGAGGCCCGGTCCTTCGGCGGCTTCGAGAACTACAAGGAGGTGCTCAGCGATCCCGAGCTGCGCGACTCGGTGGTGACGACCGCGGTGCTGACCGCCGTCGTCGTCCTGGTCAGCCTCGTCCTGGGGCTGCTGCTGGCGCTGCTGCTCGACCGCAGCTTCCGGGGGCGCGGGGTGGTGCGCACGCTGCTGATCGCGCCGTTCCTGCTGGTGCCGGTGGCCGCGGCGCTGCTGTGGAAGCACGTCCTGTTCAATCCCGAGTACGGCCTGCTCAACGGGGTGCTCAGCTGGCTGTTCGGCGACGACGCGCCGCAGCCGAACTGGGTGTCGGACATGCCGCTGGCCGCCGTCGAGGTGTCGCTGATCTGGCAGTGGACACCGTTCATGATGCTGATCCTGCTCGCCGGGCTGCAGAGCCGTCCCGCCGACGCCATCGAGGCGGCGCGGATCGACGGCGCCGGGGCGTGGCAGATCTTCCGCTATCTGACGCTGCCGCATCTGCGCCGCTATCTCGAACTGGGGGCGCTGCTGGGGTCGATCTACATCGTGCAGAACTTCGACGCCGTCTTCACCATCACCTCCGGCGGACTGGGCACGGCGAACCTGCCCTACACCATCTACCAGACCTTCTACCAAGGCCATGAGTACGGGCTGGCGTCGGCCGCCGGTGTGCTCGTCGTCATCGGCTCCCTGATCATCGCCACCCTCGCGCTGCGGGTGGTCTCGTCCCTCTTCCGCGAGGAGGTCCGCGCATGAGCGCCCTGACCGCAGGCCCACCCGAGGCGGCACCGCCCGCCGCGCCACCGAAGGCTTCGTCGACCGCGCCGAAGAGCGTCCGCCGGAAGAACGCCGCACTGGGCCTGCTGGCCTGGGTGTGCGGGCTGCTGTTCGTCCTGCCGATCCTCTGGATGGTGCTGACCTCGCTGCACTCGGAGTCGGACGCCGCCACCAACCCGCCGTCGCTCGCCGCCCCGCTGACGCTGGACGGCTACCGCGAGTTCTTCAGCGCGGGCAATGGCGCCGGCCCCTGGCCCGCGCTGGCGAACTCGCTGGGTGCTTCGGTCTTCTCCACCCTGTTCGTGCTGGTGCTGGCGCTGCCGGCCGCATACGCGCTGTCCATCCGGCCGGTGCGCAAGTGGCGTGACGTGCTGTTCTTCTTCCTGTCGACGAAGATGCTGCCGGTGGTGGCCGGGCTGCTGCCGATCTATCTGTTCGCGAAGAACACCGATTTCCTCGACAACATCTGGCTGCTGGTCATCCTCTACACGTCGATGAACCTGCCGATCGCCGTGTGGATGATGCAGTCCTTCCTCGCCGAGGTACCGAGTGCGCTGATCGAGGCGGCGCAGATCGACGGGGCACGGCTGCCCACCGTCCTCACCCGGGTCGTGGCACCGGTCGCCGCGCCCGGTATCGCCGCCACCGCGCTGATCTGCTTCATCTTCTCCTGGAACGAGATGCTGTTCGCGCGGGTGCTGACGGGGGTGGTGGCACAGACCGCACCCGTCTTCCTGACCGGCTTCATCACCAGTCAGGGGCTCTTCCTGGCGAAGGTGTGCGCCGCGTCTCTCGTGATCTCCCTGCCGGTGCTCGCCGCGGGGTTCGCCGCCCAGGACAAGCTGGTCCAGGGCCTGTCGCTAGGAGCTGTCAAATGAAGGCCGCACTCGTCGAGTCCGTGGGCAAGGTGTCCCTGACGGAGGTTCCCGACCCGACCCCCGGGCCCCGCGATGTGGTGGTGAAGGTGGCGGCGTGCGGGCTGTGCGGGACCGACCTGCACATCCTCCAGGGCGAGTTCGCGCCCTCGCTGCCGCTGATTCCCGGGCACGAGTTCGCCGGCGAGGTGGTGGCGCTGGGCAGCGAGGTGACCGAGCTGGCCGAGGGCGACCGGGTTGCCGTCGACCCCTCGCTGTACTGCCACGAGTGCCGCTACTGCCGCCGCGGCCACAACAACCTGTGCGACCGGTGGGCCGCGATCGGTGTGTCGCGGTCGGGTGGCGCCGCCGAGTACGCCGTGGCGCCGGTCGCCAACTGTGTCCGGCTGCCCGAGCACGTACGCACCCAGGACGCCGCGCTCATCGAGCCGCTGTCCTGCGCGGTGCGCGGCTACGACGTGCTCAAGAGCCAGCTCGGCTCCCATGTGCTGATCTACGGTTCGGGGACGATGGGGCTGATGATGCTGGAGCTGGCCAAGCGGACCGGCGCGGCCAGTGTGGAGGTGCTCGACCTCAACCCCGACCGGCTGGCCACCGCACGCCACCTGGGGTGCAGCGGCGCGGCCGCGACCGCCGAGGAGTTGGACCGGCCCGAGGGCTGGGACCTGGTGGTCGACGCGACGGGCAACGCGGCCGCCATCCAGGACGGCCTGGGCCGGGTCGCCAAGGCGGGCACCTTCCTCCAGTTCGGCGTCTCCGACTATGCGACCCGCGCCACGATCGAGCCGTACCGGATCTACAACCAGGAGATCACCATCACGGGATCGATGGCCGTGCTGCACAGCTATGAGAGGGCCGCCGAGTTGTTCGCGGGCGGCATTCTCGATCCGGACGTCTTCATCTCGGACCGGATGCCGTTGGCTTCCTACCCGGAGGCGCTCGGCCGCTTTGCGGAGGGGAAGGGCCGCAAGATCGTGGTGGTCCCCTGATGGTGTGAGCTCTTCTGCCGACCCACGCCCCTGACGGGGCGCCCCCTCACAGGCAGTCGCGGGGCACCCTCTCGTTCCACGTACGCGAGAAGACGCGGTTGCCGGCCTCGTAGGCGTCCAGCGTGGCGTGCACGTGGAAGGTGTCCTCGGTGCAGGTCAGCACCGTACGGGTGACGGTCTGCGTCTCCCAGCCGGGGCGGCGGAACGTCATGGTCCACGCGGATTCGCCGGCGACGGAGGTGAAGTCGTCGGCGACCGCCGTGTACCGCTCGTAGGCGCGGCGGCCGACGTCCAGCCCGATGTGGTCCAGGTGCTCCAGCCCCCGGTCCTTCACGATCTCCAGCTCCTGGTGGTAGCCGATCAGATCACGTTTGACGTCCCAGCGCTCCTCCGGCGGTTCGAGCGTGGTGGTGGCCAGCGGCGGCGCGCCCTCGGGTTCGCCGAACAGGTCGTGCGGGGCCTCGCCGTCCTGGTGCGGGGTCCGGACCGGCAGCGTGAGGGTGCTGGAGTTCTCGTGGACGCCCAGCAGCACCGGCTTCGGCGGCGGCCAGGCCAGCGGCCAGTAGGAGGTGGACAGGGAGAGCCGGATGCGGTGGCCGGGCGGGAACGCCTGTGCCACACCGTTGAGCCGCACGGTGGCCCGGTAGCGGCGGCCGGGCTCCAGCAGTTCGGGGTCGTCGGTGCCACCGTGATGAGTGAGGTTGAGCAGGCCGTAGGTGACCCGGGTGGCGCTGCCGTCGGGCGCCACATCGGACAGCCGGGCGGCGACCTGTCCCACCGGCTCGCTGACCGACAGCTCCAGCTCCGCGCTGGGCGAGCCCAGGATCTCCACCCGCTCGGTCAGCGGCTCGGTCTCGAAGACCAGCGAGCCGCCGTCCTCCTCGCGCTGGTCGTAGGGCAGATCGGGCGGCGCGTTGTAGGAGGCCCACTTGCCCGCGAACTGGCCGACAGACAGCGGTGAGCGCACCGTGAGCGCGGAGCCGGGCTCCGGCCGGGACGGGGCCTGTTCCCGCTCTCCGGGTGGGTGGATGCGGTAACGGGAGAGCGGGTGGGTGACCTCGGTGACGTACGGCGAGGGCCACTCGGGCTCGACAACCCACCGGCCGGGCCGCTGTTCGTAGGAGGTGGACGGGGGCACGCTGTCCTGCATCCAGGTGCTGAGCACGGGGCCGTCCATGACGCCGTTGTCGACGCCCTTGAGCCAGTGGTCCCACCAGCGGACGACCTCCTGGAGGTAGCCGATGGCCGGGCCCGGCTCGCCCAGGTGCGGGAACTTGTGCGACCAGGGGCCGATGAGGCCCTTACGGGGCACGTCCAGGTTGGCCAACAGGCGGGTGACGGCGTTGGAGTACCCGTCGGCCCAGCCGCTGGAGGCCAGCACCGGGCAGCGTACGGCCTGGTAGTCCTCGCAGACGGCGGCGTGCCGCCAGTAGTCGTCGCGCCGCTGGTGGCGCAGCCACTCCAGCACCCATGGCTCGCTCTTGCCCAGCCGCTCCTGCCACATCTGCCGCCAGCGGTCCCCCACCACGGCGGGGTCGGGCGGGCAGGTGCTGTAGGCGAACATGGTGCCCGCCTCGGCCAGGTTGTCCGACAGCAGGGCGCCGCCCATGTAGTGCATGTCGTCGGCGTACCGGTCGTCGGTGAACGAGGCGATGACAATGGCCCGCAGGCTCTCCGGACGGCGCGCCGCGACCTGCAGCGCGGCGAAGGCGCCCCAGGAGATGCCCATCATTCCGGTGCTGCCGTCGCACCAGGGCTGCGCGGCGAGCCATTCGAGCACGTCCTCGGCGTCCCGCTGCTCCTGCTCGAGGTACTCGTCGCCGAGCACCCCGTCGGAGTCGCCGGTGCCGCGCAGGTCGACGCGGACGCAACAGTAGCCGTGGCCCGCGAGGTAGGGATGGTGGATGGAGTCCCGTACGGCGGTCAGATCGCGCTGCCGGTAGGGGATGTACTCCAGCACAGCGGGCAGCGGCTCCTCGTCGGAACAGACGGGACGCCAGACGCGGGCCGACAGCCGGGTGCCGTCCGGGAGCGGCACGGTGACGGGTTCTTCCTTGGTCTCGTAGGGCAGGTTGTGCACGGTGCGCATGGACGCGTTCTCCGCTCGACGTTCGTGCTGCTGTACGCGCGGTTACGCGGGCCGGGCAGCCTCTTCGGGCGCCTCCGGTTCCTCGGGCTCCCGGGAGCCGCTGTCGGCCGGTGCCGTGCCGTGCAGGCCCAGGGCCGCGACGGCGCGGTCGTATTTCTCGCGCAGTTCGTTCTCGTCCTCTCCGCCGGTGTAGATGTGCGCGATCTCGTAGCTGTAGCTGTCCTGCTGGGTGAGGTTCCGCAGCCGCTGGCCCTCGGCGGGCACCACGTCGATGCGCACGCCGGGGATCTCCTCCTCCACCCTGGCGATCTCCGCGGCGGAGGGCACCCGGCGGGCCACACCGTCGGTGAACCAGCGGTGGTACCACTTGGCCGCGCACAGATAGGGGCCCGCGCGGTGGGGCAGGGCGGGGTCACGCCCGAAGGCGAGGGCGAGCATGCAGTGGTGGTTGGGGACGCCGTCGACGTAGTCGAACAGCTCGGCGTGTGACTGGGAGTGCCTGGGGTTGATCTCCAGCAGCTTGATCTCGTCCTTCCCCGGGTCGTAGAAGAACTCGATGCTGAAGGTGGCGGCGTCCATCCCGATCTGCCGGATGACGCGTTCCGACGCCGCCGCGAGCCGCTCCTGCACGGGCTCCGGAAGCCTGCTGGGGTACTGGTGCCGCAGGAAGGAGGGCGTGTCGGGGTAGTTGACGGAGTCGAGCACCCCGTAGACGGTGACGGCGCCGCGGTGCACATAGCCCTCCACGGCGACCTGGAGGCCGGTCATCTTCTCCTCGGCGAGGCAGACCATGCCGCCGACCTCGGCGATCTGGGGCGGGAGCTCGATCTGGTCGAGGATGTACGCGAACGGCCTGCCGAGCCGGGCGATGCCCTCCCGGATCTTGCCTACGGCCGTGCGGAACTCCTCCAGATCCGCCACGCCGTAGGCCAGTTCCGAGGAGGAGGCCAGCGCGGGCTTGACCCACATGGGGAAGCTCACCCCCTCGGGAGGCTCCGGGTGCGCGGCCTGAAGGTCCACCCGGCCGAACTTCGGCAACTCGTCGATGACCTTCTGCTGCTCCAGCCTGCTCCAGTACTTGTGCTCGCACTTGACCACCGATTCCAGGCTGGTGCTGCGCGTGCCGTACTCCTCGGCCAGCAGCGGGATCATGGTGCTGACGGGGAAGTCCCAGTAGCCGACGACGGCGTCCACGCTGCCGTCGAAGGAGTCCAGGACGCCCCGCGCCCGGTCCAGCAGTTCGGGGACCGACACCTCGTCGTTCTGCAACTCCCTCGGGTCCAGCAGCGGGTGGAAGCGGTAGTGCGCCGCGTCGGGTACCGCCTCCAGGGTGGTGCGGTTGGCGTCGTCCATTCCCAGGACGAAGACGTTCTTCCTCTCGCCGGAGGCCGTCTCGCGCTCGCTCGCGGCTGCCTTCCTGGTGACGTTGCTGGTGACTCCGTCTGCGGCGTTCTCGGATATGGACACGTGCCCTCCACATCGGTCTTCGGTGGACCCGATCGGTTTCGGTGGTCCCGGGCGGCCGGGCCCGGGGCCGCCGGCGCACTGGCCCGACTCCGGCAGCCCGGGGCGGGTTGCCGCGCGACGGAGCGGAGAAACGTGCCTGTTCGTCGCGGTGGCGGCCCAGGGGCCGAGGCGCCCTGGGCGGAGGACGTGGTGCGTTGCCGATCGCAAGCTTGATCGTTGAGGCCAGTACGCATCCGGAGCATCAGGTTCCGGAATGATGAGAGGAGACCTCTTGCCACGCAGAAGCCTGGCTCTGGCGGCCACCCTGGCACTGAGCAGCGCACTGTTCACGGCCGCGCAGGCCACCGCCGCCTCCACCAGCCACGCGCGGGCCGACAAGCCGCCCTTCCCGTACGCCGACTGCATCAAAGAGGTGAAGAAGCAGCACAAGGCCAGCGACGCGAGGGCCAAGCACCTGTGCGACCAGCTGGTGGAGAAGGGGTGGATCAAACCGCCGAACGCCTGAGCCCGGCACGGACCCGGACCTGGACAACACGGACGCGGACGCGGATACACGTCCGGGGCTCAGCGCTCCCGTCGGACAGCGCACAGCTGTCCGACGGGAGCGCTGTGCGACGCCTGCCTGGCGGACGGCCTGGACCTCGCGGAGCGGAACCGCACGGGCGAGGTGACGCGCCCCGCCCGGCGCAGCGCGTACGTACGGGCCCTGCTGCGGGCTGATGGCGCGGGCTCGGAAGGTCAGTTGACGGGTACGAGGGTGCGCTTGCCGGTTACGGGGTCGGGCGCGCCGAGGTACTGCTGGTCGGTGATCCGGTCGTGCTTTCCCGCCACCGTGCCCTCGAGGCCGATGGGGATGCCCTCGATCGTGAATCGTCCGCCCAGCTTCAGCTCGGAGGCGTTCCCTTTGTAGGAGACAGCGCTGACCTGCCCACGGGTGTGCGCCAGCTTGGAGAAGAGATCTCCGTGGGGATCCGGCGGGTCGGAGGGGACTGCGGGGCGGCTCAGCATCGAGGTCATCGGGGTCTTCAGCCACTTCCGGGCAGCGGTCTGCTCCTCGGGAGCCGCGCCGATCGGGACGTTGACCGTGACCACGTGGGTGCTGTTGCCGCTTTCCCGGTACGAACCGGAGACGCCTCCCCCTTTGCCACCGAGCTTGCCACCGAACGATCCGCCGAGCTTTCCTTCCACGGTCTGGATGAGGCGGACGGTGGTGATGTTGGTGTTCGGGTCGGGGTTGTTCTTGTCCCGGACGACCTGGATCGTGCCGCCGAGTACCTTGCTTCCCTCGATCTGCAGCACTTTTCCCCTGGCGAGCGAGGGCTCCACGGTGAATTCCCTGCTCAACGTCACCGTGGGCCGCAGCGGATCCATGGTGCTGGTGATGGTCGAGAGGTTGCTGCTGAACTTGATCCCGGGGGTGACGCCTCCGATGCCGACCGTCGCGTTCGCCTCGGCGTTCACCGTCTTCATCTTGATCTTCGGCTGACCGATCCGCTCCAGCACCTCCGGGAGCCGCGTCTTGGCCCAGAGCCAGCCGGCCGGGCTCAGATACTGCGCCGTATGCAGCCTGAACGCCTCGGCGAGGTCCTTTTGCAGCCTGTCGGCTTCCGCCTTGCTCTTGAACGACCAGGTGTCGCCGATCTCGAACTTCAGCGCGCCGCCGAGCAACCCGTCGAGCTTGAGCCCCTCCTGGGCGTTGGAGATCATGGTGACGCGGTAGGTACCGTCGTTCATCTGCTCGGTACGCAGGGCGAAGCCCTGGCCGAGCTCGACGAGCCCGATCGACAGTTTGCCGCCGCCCGAGTTCTCGTGGCTGGAGATCTTGTACGGCACCACCTTGAAGTAGGCGAGCTGGGTGGCCCGCCGCAGCACGTCGGCGGGAAGCCCCTTGAGCGTCACGAGCACCTCCGGCTTCAGATACAGATACTGCTCGCGCTCCGCGGGGGTCAGCCCCGCCCACCAGGCGGCGATCGCCTGCTCGCCCGCGTTCGGCTTCGGTACGGCGTTGAGGTTGACCGGGTCGGCGGCCAGCAGGGCGGCCGCGTCCAGCTCGACGGAGGCGGGAGCCGCCTTCCGGACCTGCTCCAGACGATCGCACCGGGTCCGGATGTCGACCGCGGTCCGGCGCAGGAACGGATCGACGGAGCCCGGCAGCGGCCCGCCCGCGAGCGCCTCGCCCTGTGTCCTGGGCCCCGGCAGGTACCCGGTGGGTATGCCGTACACCCTTGAGATCGGAATGCCGCCCGTGGCCACCGGCACCCCGGGGTGGTCCACCAGCGGCTGGAGTTCCGGACTGGTGCTCGCCTCCTGCGGCGCCATCTCCTCGGCCGCCGACTGAAGGATCTGCGACAGTCGGCGGTGCATCGGCACGATGGAGCCCGCCACCGAGTCCAGATGCCCCGCCAGCTCCCGCACCCGCGCCGGGTCGAAGCCCTGGAAGCCGCCCATCAGTCGCCGCTCCCGGCTGGGGCCGCCGCCGCAGCCTCCTTGTCGAGCTGTTCGGCCTCCTGGTCCCAGCGCCGTGCAGTGGCGCGCACCCCGTTCGCCAGATCCTCCAGCGCGTGCTGCCGCTTGCGCAGCTCCCCCGTGACGCGCTCCGCATAAGGGCCCAGCCACACCCCGTCTGCGGTCGCCTTGGCCACCCCCGAGTCGAGCGTGGACCCCAGCGAGCCGGCCATACCGCGGGCCTGCGTGGCCAGCTGCCGCAGCCGCTCCGCCCGTGCTCGCGCCTGCTCCGGTGTCTCCCCCGACCTCATCGCGTTGCCGCTTCCCTTCCCCTCCGGTCCTCGGCGCACGCACCGCACGCCGCAACGGCGGTCATCCGTCCGGGCCGGCACCGCCCGCCCGCCCCGACACGCCTCATTCTGCGCGGAAGGTCGCTGGAAAGCCTTAGCACAGAGCGCCAGGTTCCACTCCGGCGCGCAGGGCGGGCGGCGCCGGTCTCAGCGTGCCGGGGCCTCCGCGGACCAGGCGGCCACCTCCACCTTGTCCCCCACCGAGAGGGTCCCCGGCCGCAGCACCGAGAACTTGGCGCCGAAGGTCACCCCGCCCTCCGGGGAGCGGCGGTAGGCGGCAAGGGTGCGCAGCGGCTCGGGGCCGGCCTTGGCACCTGAGCCCTGATCGACCAAGGTGACAGCGCAGCGGACGGCGAGCTTGGCGAAGCCCAGTTCCGCGTCACCGATCCGCAGCAGGCGCACCCGGTCCTCGGCGTGCGGTTCGTCGTCCCAGCCGTCGACCACCACGTTGGGGCGGAAGCGGGCCATCGGCACGGGTGCGGCACCGCGGACGGCGAGTCGCGCGCCGAGGTGGGCCAGTGTGGCGCGGCTCAGGACGTGGACGGCCGAGCTGTCGGCGAAGCCGGAGGTTCCGGGGGTGAGCCCGTCGGTCGCCCTGCCGTTCTCCGGCGGGACCCGGACCAGCCTGCTGGGGGAACCGAGGACGTCGGAGAGCCAGTCCGCGGCTTCCTGGCCCTGGTCGATGCCGTGCAGCGGCTGCTTCAGCATCTCCACCCGCCGCCGCTCCCCGGTCAGGTCCACCTCGATGTGCAGGGTGTCCCTGCCGGGCGCCCGGAGCGCCAACCGCTCACCGTCCGTGTCCGTTCCGGCTGTCACCTCGGGCCTGATGACCGCGAGTTGGGGGTCACGGCGCTGGGTACGGCCCACGCCGTCAGGTGTGACCACCATGAAGCTCCGGTCGTGCGCGAGCCCGGCGGGCCCCAGGTGCGCGCTGCGGGCCGGGACGGCGGCGCACCCCTTGACGGGGTAGGAGACGAGCTCGACGACCTCGGCCATTGCTGCTCCCTACGGTTCTGTGGTTGTACGCGGGGTTCGTTGGTACGGGGCCCCTGGTGGCACGCCAAGCTTCTCATCGGCCCAGCGACGTGGATCTGTGGTCCCGGTCACCCGCCGCCCGGGCTTCCGGGCGGCGGGCCGTCGGCCGGGAGGAGTGGCGAGGACCGGTCCGAGGTCGCATAGCCTGGTTTCCAGGAGGAGAGTTCCGTGACCGTCTCAGGACCCCGTCCCGCTCCCGAGGGACATCCGCAGATAGAGGCGCACCCGCGCCGGGCCGCGCCGGAGCAGGTGCGCGAGTGCGTCCTGCTCAAGCACGGCGAGGTCTTTCTGCGCGGCCGCAATCGCGCCCGCTTCGAGGAGTTGCTGTACCGCAATCTGCGGGACGCGCTGCGGACACTCCCCGGCCCCGCGTGGGTCGAGAAGGGCCGCAGTGTCACCCTCGTGGGCGGCGAGCCCCCGCTGGACCAACTCGTGGACTGCGTACGCCGTGTGATCGGCTTCAGCCTGGTGCAGCCCGCGGTACGCATTCCCAGCACCGTCGAGGACATCGGCGCTCACGCGGTGCGTGCCCTGCGCCGGGCGCGGGAGGAGCGCGGCGGAAGCGGGGAGATCACCTTCGCCGTACGCCCCAAGCGGCGGGACAAGTCCTTCCCGCTCACCTCCTCCGAACTGGCCGTCACGGTCGGGGAACGGGTGCGGCTGGAGACGGGGGCGCGGGTGAACCTCTCAGCGCCGGACGTCGAGCTGGCGATCGAGGTGGACCGGAACGCCAGTTATCTGTCGTGGAGCCGGCTGCCGGGCCGGGGCGGTCTGCCGGTGGGCTCCAGCGGCCGGGCACTGGCCCTGCTGTCCGGCGGATACGACTCGCCCGTCGCCGCCTACCGGGCCATGCGCCGCGGAATGGCCTGCGACTTCGTCCACTTCACCGGCGCTCCGTACACCGACGCCTCGTCCGTCTACAAGGCGTACGCGCTCGCCCGCGAACTCAACCGCTTCCAGCCGGATCGCGCCTTGTGGGTCGTTCCGCTGGGCAAGGCGCAGAAGCAGCTCGCGATCGCGGGCGCCGGGCGGCTCCAGGTGGTGGCCCAGCGCCGGCTGATGGCCCGGACGGCGAGCGCGCTCGCGCGGCGGCTGGGCGCGGAGGCGCTGGTGACTGGGGACAGCCTGGGCCAGGTCGCCAGCCAGACGGTTGCCAACATGGCGGCGGTCGACGAGGCCGCCTCCGTGCCGCTGCTGCGGCCGCTGCTGGGCTGGGAGAAGCAGGAGATCATCGACGAGGCGCGCGCCCTGGGCACCGCCGATGTCTCGGCGCTGCCCGACGAGGACTGCTGCTCGCTGCTCGCTCCGCGCCAGGTGAGCACCCGGGCCCGGGTGCCCGACCTGGAGCGGGTGGAGCGCCGCCTGGAGGTGGACGAGCTCGTGGACGAACTGCTGGCGGGCGCGTGGTCGCTGGAGCCCGGCGCCGAAGCGGAGACGGACGACACCGATGCGTCGCCGGAGGCCGGCTGCAGGCTGTGAGGGCACCCATGCCCTGCCGGGGTGCGGCGCAGCTGCCGGGCAGCTTCGGCCCCGGCCTCTGCCCCCCCCGGCTTCGGTCCCCGTCTTCGGTCCCCTGCTTCGGCCCCCGGCCTCTGCCGTCGGCCTCGATCCTCCGCCTCCGCTTCAGCCCTCGGTGAGGCCGTTCTCGCGGGCGGCGCGGAGGACGCGCGCGTAGGAGGCCCGGGCCGCCTTGCGCAGCCAGTCGGGCATGGGTCCGCCGTGGGTCGCCTGGGTCAGCAGGACGGAGATCTCCCGGACCTTGGTGTTGGTGTGCTGGGAGATGTCCACGAGAATCCGCCAGGCGGTCTCGGGACTGCAGTGCCAGGAGGCCATCAGCACGCCGCGCGCCTGGTCGATCACCGGGCGCGTCTTCATGGCCTGCCTGAGCTGTGCCACCTCCTCCTGGAGCCGACGTGCCTCGGTGGGCGGGAGCGACTCGTCCACGTCCCGCGGCTCCTCCTTCTGCTCGCCGTACTCGGATTCCGCACCGCCGGTGGCGGTGGCCCGGGGAGGCGCCACAGGGATGTTCATCGCGCCCTCCGAAGACAACTGTTGTCGTACGACATCCTTTCATCTGCCCGGGGCGGTCGACCGGCACACCTGTGAGATAGCAGACACCAGGCCGCCGCAGGCTCCGCGTACGGTGGCGGGAAAGATCATTCGCCCGCGAAGGAGCGCCGCCCGTGTCCCGTACCGAACCGCCCGTCCTGGTCAGCACCGACGGCCGCGTCGGCCGTCTGGTGCTCAACCGGCCGCAGGCGCTCAACGCGCTCAACCGGGAGATGGTCGACCGGCTCTCCGAGGCGCTCGACGCGTGGGAGCGGGACGCGGGCATCGCGGCCGTCGTGCTGAGCGGGGCGGGCGAGCGGGGGCTGTGCGCGGGCGGCGACATCCGCGGTATCCACGAGGACGTCCGACGGGGCGGCGGAGCCGAGTCCGCCCGGTTCTGGGCCGCCGAGTACCGCCTCAACGCCCGTATCGCCCGCTACCCCAAGCCCTATGTCGCGCTGATGGACGGCGTGGTGATGGGCGGCGGCGTCGGGGTCTCGGCGCACGGCGGCGTGCGGGTGGTCACCGAGCGTGCCAAGGTCGCGATGCCGGAGACCGGGATCGGCTTCGTACCCGACGTGGGCGGCACCTGGCTGCTGTCGCGGGCGCCGGGCGAGCTGGGGACGCATCTGGCGCTGACGGCGGGCGCGGTGGGCGCGGCCGACGCCGTGCTGTGCGGGCTGGCCGACCACTTCGTGCCCGCCGACCGGCTCGCGGACTTCGCGGCCGCGCTGGCCGACGCGCCGCCCGCCGCCGCGCTGGCACGGTACGCCGCTCCCCCGCCGGCGGGCGAACTCGCCGGGCACCGGGCCTGGATCGACGACTGCTACAGCGCCGAGACCGTCACCGAGATCCTGCGGCGGCTGCGCGACCACGGCGGGACCGCGGCCAAGGAGGCCGCGGCCGCCATCGAGACCAAGTCGCCGACCTCGCTGAAGGTCACACTGGCCGCGCTGCGGCGGGCGCGCGGCCTCTCCTCGCTGGAGGAGGCGCTGAACCAGGAGTACCGCACCTCCGTGGCCACGCTCTCCTCGCCCGACTTCGCCGAGGGCGTGCGGGCGCAGCTCATCGACAAGGACCGCAGGCCCCACTGGTCGCCCGCCACCTTGGACGCCGTCTCCGAAGCGGAGGTGGCGCGGCACTTCGCCGCTCCCGAGAGCGGAGATCTGGGGCTCGGCGTGCGAACGTGAGCCCTTTCGTGCGTGCTTTTCGCTTGTGCACGCGCTACTTGTGCGTTCCTCACATCTCTTTCGTGACAGAACTGACTACACATTCCTCCACCCGTGTTGCACGCTTGATCCCGTGCTTCCCAGGGGAGGGAATCGATGGACAAGCGGTACGAAATATTCTGTCTCGCCGACCGGTATTTCTATGACACACCCGACCGCTTGTCGGATTCCGTATCCAGTGCGTCGCGCGGCGGTTCACCGGAAAACCGGGAAGCGGCAGCGCCCGATGGCGCGGCGGACCCGGGCGAGTTCCCGGTGGCGCGTCGCCCGGTGCCCGCTGGCTGGCGTCAGACCCGGTCCGGAGACTGGCTGGAGCTGCGGCCGCTGAGCGGCGAATTCCCGCTGCAGGGCTGGAAAATCCATTCTTCGGCCACCCTGGAGAACGCGAACGAGATCGGTGCGGCGATCTGGGACTACTGCACGGCACGGGGTATACCTTTCAAATTCGTTCCGCACCGCACTCTGCTTTATCTACGGAACGCCAAATACGCCGGACGCGGCACGAGCGGTAAGTTCGCCACCATCTACCCGGCCGACGAGAGGCAACTCGAGTCGACTCTGCGCGAATTGGGAGAGATACTCGACGGCCGGCCGGGCCCGTACATCCTCACCGACCTGCGCTGGCGTACGGGACCGCTGTATGTGCGGTACGGAGGCTTCGCGCCGCGCTTCTGCGTCGACGGACAGGGCCACCTCGTACCCGCCGTGGAGGACGCGAACGGCCGGCTCGTCCCCGACCGCAAGGACCCCTCCTTCCGGGTGCCGGAGGGCGTTCGGCTGCCCGATTTCCTCCGCCCGCAACTGGCGGCGCGCGCCGCGGCCACCGTCACCGACCTGCCGTACCGCATCGAGCGGGCGCTGCACTTCTCCAACGGCGGCGGAGTCTACGGCGGCACGGACACCCGGGACGGCAGCCGGGTCGTACTCAAGGAGGCCAGGCCGCACGCCGGTCTCGCCGCCGACGGCGCCGACGCGGTGGCGAGGCTGGAGCGCGAGAAGGCCGCGCTCGACCGGCTCGCCGGGCTGCCGGTGGTACCTGCCGTACGCGACTGGTTCGAGCTGGACGGACACCGGTTCCTGGTGATGGAGGAGCTCGAGGGCCAGACCCTCAACTCCTTCTTCGCCAAGCGCCACCCGCTGCTGAGCGCCGACCCCGACCCGGCGGCGGTCGCCCGGCACACCGAGTGGGCGCTGCGGATGCACCGGCTGGTGGAAGAGGCCGTCGCAGCGGTGCACCAGCGCGGCATCGTCTTCAACGACCTGCACATGTTCAACATCATGGTCGCGCCCGACGAACAGTCCGTGGCACTGCTCGACTTCGAGGCGGCCGCACCCGCTGAGGACGACCCGCGCCAGATCGTCGCCCACCCCGGTTTCATCGCCCCGGCCGACCGCACCCGCTACGACATCGACAGGTACGCGCTGGCGTGTCTGCGGCTGGCGCTCTTCGTCCCGATGACGACGTTGCTGGCCGTCGACCGCGGCAAGGCCGCACACCTCGCCGAGATCGCCGCCGAGCAGTTCCCCGGAATCCCGCACGAGTTCCTCGGCCAGGCGGTCGCCACCATCACGGGCGACGGGACGGCGAGTACGGCGGATGCCACGGACCGGGATCGTTCAGCGGACACCGCGGGCCCTGCCTCCCACACCGTGGCCCGTGCCGTCCGACGCCTGTCGCCCGAGGGCGGTCCGGCGGCGCGCGAGGCGATGACGCGCGCGATCCTCGCCTCGGCCACCCCCGAACGCGACGACCGGCTCTTTCCCGGCGACATCGCCCAGTTCGGTGACGGCGGCGGGCTCGGGCTGGCGCACGGTGCCGCCGGAGTGCTGTACGCGCTCGCCGAGACGGGCGCCGGCCGGTACCCGGACGGCGAGGAGTGGCTGCTGCGGCACACCGATCCGCCGCCGCGCGGCACCCCGCTGGGGCTCTACGACGGGCTGCCCGGAGTCGCCTGCGTACTGGCCGGGTTCGGGCACACCAAGCAGGCGCTCGACCTGACCGAGCGGGTGCTGGAAGAGAAGTGGCAGCGGCTGGGCGGCTCGCTGTACGCCGGCCTCGCCGGCCTCGGTCTCGCCCTGGAACAGCTCGCGGACGAGACCGGAGAGCAACGGCTGCGCCCGGCCGCCGCCGAGGCCGCGCAACTGCTCGCTGACCGGCTGGACGAGCCGGACGACGGGGCCCGGGCCTCCGGCCGAGCGGGTCTGCTGCACGGTGCGACCGGAGCGGCGCTGCTGTTCCTGCGGCTGTACGAACACAGCGGCGAGACCGCGCTGCTCGATCTGGCGGAGCGCGCGCTCGCCCGCGACCTGGCGCGCTGCGTCCAGGACAGGGCGGGCACCTGGCAGGTCGACGAGGGCAGCCGCACCATGCCGTACCTGGGTGCGGGCAGTGTGGGCATCGCCATGGTGCTGGACGACTTCCTCGCGCACCGGCCCGGGCACGAGCGGTTCGCGGCAGCCCGGGAGGGCATCCTGCCCGCTGCCCGTATGCGCTACTACGCGCAGCCCGGGCTCTTCCAGGGCCGTGCCGGAATGCTGCTGCACCTGGCCCGGACCACCACGCCGGGCGTCACCGGCGCCGACCGGAAGGCGCAGCTCGCCGGGCTGACCTGGTACGGCATGGCCTACCAGGGCGGCCTCGCCTTCCCCGGCGACCAGATGATGCGGCTGTCGATGGACCTGGCGACCGGCACGGCGGGCTGCCTGCTCGCCACGGGCGCCGCCACCGCAGCCGACAGCCGGAGCGGCCCCGGCGACGGCACGGTGCCGAGCCTGCCGTTCCTGCCGCCGCCGACATCCGGCGGCTCATAGACCGGCCTCCGGGACGGGGGCCGTACCGCACCACCACCGTCCCTGCAACACACAACCCAACACCCCGATAGGGAAGGAAAATCACCATGGCACTTCTGGACCTGCAGACGATGGAGCCCGAGGAGCGCACCGGCGGCGGCGACGACAGCAGCGCCAGCCTCCTCCTGTGCGACAAGCACAGCTCCCACAGCACGCTCCTTTGCCTGTGACCGCGTGACACACGCGTCCGGTGCTCCTGGGCGGGGGCCTGCCCCCGCCCAGGAGCACCCTCCTGTCTCCGGGCGGCCGACCGCCGTCCCCGGGCAGCGGGCCGGTGCGGACCAGGCCGACGCCGACCGGCTGCTGCTGGCCGAGGGGCGTACCCAGCTGTGGCGTACGGCCGCCCTGTTCCTGTCGGCGACCGCGGCGGCGGGCGCCGGACTGCTGCTGCCCGCGGCGCTCGGCCGCACCCTCGACCTGCTGCTGGCCGACGACGGAGCCGGCGGTGCCCCGGCAGGCCGCTGGCTGGCCGTCTGCGCGGTCCTGACGTGTGCGCTGGTGGCGCTGGACGCGGCCGACACCGTGCTCACCGGCACTCTCAACTCCCGTACCACCGCACGGCTGCGCTCGCGGCTGGTCGGCCATCTGCTGGCGGTCGGCCCCCTGCGAGCCGACAGCTTCTCCGGCGGAGACCTGGTCACCCGCTGCACCGGCAACGCCGCACACGCCGGTACGGGCCCCAGCAGTGTCGCTTCGGCGCTGGCCGCCGTCGTCACCCCGGTGGGCGCGCTGGTGGCGCTCGCGCTCCTCGACTTGCGGCTCGCCGCCGTCTTCCTGGCCGGGACGCCGCTGCTGGTGCTGCTGCTGCGCGCGTTCTCCCGCACCTCGGCCGACTGCGTGACCCGCTACCAGGAGACGCAGGCCCGGCTCGCCGGACGGCTCGTCGAGGCGCTGTCCGGGGCGCGCACCATCGCGGCAGCCGGTATCAGGGAACGCGAACGCGCCCGGGTGCTGGAACCGCTGGGGGAGCTGTCGGCGCACGGAGAGCGGATGTGGCGCGTCCAGGGCCGCGCGACGGCACAGGCCGCCGTGCTGGTGCCGCTGCTCCAGATCGCGGTGGTCGCGGTGGGCGGGCTGCTGCTGAGCGAGGGGCAGTTGAGTGTGGGCGGCCTTGTCGCCGCCGCGCGCTACGCCGTGCTGGCGGCGGGTGTGGGCACCCTTGTCGGGCAGCTCAACGCACTGGTACGCAGCCGTACGGCGGCGCGGCGGCTGGCGGAGGTGCTGGCCGTCTCCCCCCTGGCGACCGGGCGGCGCACGGTGCCGGACCACTCGGGGAACACCGGTGCGGGTCGGCTGGAACTGTGCGGTGTGCGGGCCTCGTACGGCGGTGAAACGGTGCTGCGCGGGGTGGACCTCGTGGTGCCGGGCGGAGCTACGGTCGCGGTGGTCGGCCAGTCCGGTGCCGGGAAATCGCTGCTGGCGGCCGTCGCCGGACGGCTCGTCGAGCCGGAGGCCGGACGGGTGCTGCTGGACGGTACCGACCTGGCCGAGCTGGACCCGGCGGCGCTGCGGCAGGCGATCGGCGTCGCGTTCGAGCGCCCGGTCCTCTTCGGCGCCACGGTCGGTGACGCGCTCGCCGCGGGCCTCCCCGCCGGACCGGAAGGGTGGCGCGGACACCGGGAGCGCGTCCGCGCCGCGGCGGAGGCCGCCTGCGCCGATGAATTCGTCCGCACTCTCCCGTACGGCTACGACACTCCCCGCGCGCAGGCGCCGCTCTCCGGCGGCGAGGTGCAACGCCTGGGCCTCGCCCGTGCGTTCGCGCAGAGCCGCCAGGTGCTCATCCTGGACGACGCCACATCCAGCCTGGACACGGTGACGGAGCTGAAGGTGACACAGGCCCTCACGGGCTCGCTGGACACGGACGGACGGAATGCGGCGGAACGCGGCGGCGTGGCAGCGCGAACCCGGCTTGTCGTGGCGCACCGCGCCACGACCGCCGCCCGCGCCGACCTGACCGCCTGGCTCGACGGCGGTCGCATCCGTGCCCTGGCACCGCACCGGCAGCTGTGGGAACAGCCGGACTACCGGGCCCTGTTCGGCGGTGGGAGCGGCGAAGATGGCTGAGATCAACGGGGTGTCCGGGACCACCGGGTCCGGCGAGGCCGCCGAGGCTCCCGGCACCGGAGCAACGGGAACCGGGGCGGGGCAGGCGGGGACCGGGCCGGGGAAGGCGTGCGCTCAGGCCAGGGCGGGGCGGCACCGTGCTCCTGCTCCTGCTCCTGCTCCTGCTCCTGCTCCTGCTCCTGCTCCTGCTCGGCGCGGGCCGGCGCGGGCTGGGCTGCGGTTCCTCCTGCGGCGCCCCAGGGTGCTGGTGGCGCTCGCTGGCTGGTCAGTGCTGGAGGCGGCGCACACCTTCGCGCTGGGCTTCGCGCTCGCCCGCGCGCTCGACGACGGCTTCCTGGCCGGACGCCCCGGGCCGGGCCTGGCGTGGCTCTCGGCCGCGGCCTGTGGCCTGCTGGTGGGCGCCTGGGGCACCGCGCGGGTCTACCGCCAGGTGGCGGCACTCACCGAACCGCTGCGGGACGAACTGGTGCGCCGGGTGGTGGGGCGCGGGCTGTACGACGCCGTCGCAGCGGTCGGCGCGCCGGGGGACGCGGGCGAGGACGCGTCCGGCACCGGTGCCGTCTCCCGGCTCACCCACCAGGTGGAGATCGCCCGGGACAGCTTCGCCGGGCTGGTGATGGTCTCGCGTTCGTTCGTCTTCACCCTGGCGGGCGCGGTCCTGGGGCTCTTCGCGCTGGCACCGCTGCTGCTGGTGGTGGTCGTGCCGCCGCTTGCCGCGGGGCTCGCCGTCTTCGCGGGAACCCTGCGCGCGCTCGCCCGCAGGCAGCGGGACTTCCTGGTGGCCGACGAGGAGCTGGCGCGCGAGGTGGGCACCGCCGTGCGCGCCCTGCGGGATGTGACCGCCTGCGGGGCGCAGGCGGCGGTGCGCGGGTCCGTGGAGCAGCGCGTGACGGCGGAGCGGCGGGCCGCCGACGCGCTGGCCCGCTGGGGGGTGGCCCGCGCGCTGGCGCTCGGGCTCGGCGGCCGACTGCCCGTCGTACTGCTGCTGGTGCTCGCTCCCTGGCTGCTGCGGCACGGGGTGAGCGCCGGGGCGCTGGCCGGGGCGCTCACCTATCTGACACAGGCGCTGCTGCCGGCGCTGCAGAGCCTGGTGCACGGGCTGGGCGGCGCCGGCGCCCGGCTCGCCGTGGTGATCGGCCGGCTCCGGGAGGGAGCGCCGCGAGAGGGCGCGGCGACGCCGGCCCCGCCCCTGCCCCTGCCCCTGCCCCGCGAGGCGACGGCTTCCGGCCAGGGCGGGCCCGGCGTACCGGCGCTCGAACTGCGCGGCGTCACCTTCGCATACGGACCGGCTGCCGCGCCGGTGCTGTCGGGGCTCGATCTGACCGTTCCGGCGGACGGCAGGCTGGCGGTCGTGGGCCCGAGCGGTGCGGGCAAGTCCACCTTGGCGCTGTTGGCCGCCGGGCTGCTGCGCCCTTCGGCCGGTGAGATCAGGCTGTACGGAGCGCCGGTCGTACCGGAACAGCGCCCGGACCCGCGCGGGTTGGCGGGGCGACGGGTGCTGATCCCCCAGGAGTCGTACGTGTTCACCGGCACCGTGCGCGAGAACCTGTGCTGCGGACTGCCACACCCCGGCAACGCGCTCCCCCGGACCCCGCCCCCCGACAGCGCGCTGCTCGGCGCTTTCGAGGCGGTGGGTGCCGGGGCGCTGCTGCGGCGGCTCGGCGGGCCGGCGGCGGTCGTGGACCCGGTGGCGCTCTCGGCCGGTGAGCGCCAGCAGCTCGCACTGGCCCGCGCCTACCTCTCCCCCGCGCCGCTGGCCGTCCTGGACGAGGCCGGGAGCCGGCTGGACCCGGCGGCCGAGGAGCTGGCCGAGTCGGCGTTCGCCCGGCGCGGCGGTGCGCTGGTGGTGATCGCGCACCGGATCAGCTCGGCGCTGCGCGCGGACCGGGTCCTGGTGCTGGACGGTCCGCGCACCCGCTGCGGCACCCACGCCGAGCTGCTGGAGTGCTCCCCGCTCTACCGCGACCTGGTGGCGGGCTGGGCTCCGCCGTCCCGCGTGTGAGCACGTACAAGAGCGCTCGAAGCGGCCCTCGCCGGACCTTCCCGCTCACAGCCAGCCGGCTCCCTGGGAGATGCGGATGGCGTCCACCCGGTTGCGGGCACCGGTCTTACGGGTGATGGCGGACATGTAGTTGCGTACCGTGCCGGTGGACAGTCCCAGGTGGCGGGCTATCTCGGTGACGGAGGCGCCTTCGGCCGCCGCCGACAGCACTGTCAGCTCCCGTTCGCTCAATGGGACTTCGGAGGCTTGCAAGAGGGTGCCGGCCAGCGCGTTGTCCACGAAGCGCTCGCCGGCCGCGACCTGCCGGATGCCGGTCACCAACTGCTCGGGCAGCGCATCCTTGCACACGAATCCGCGTGCCCCCGCGTCGAGCGCTCTGCGCAGCGCCCCCGGGCAGTGCTGGCTGACGAGCACCAGCAGCCGGTGCGCCGGGCCGACGGTGCGCGCTGCGCCCTTCCTGGAGAGCCCCGCCAGTTCGTGCAGCGGGGACCGTGCCGTCACATCGGCGTCCACGACACAGACATCGGTGGGCCGAGTCCGCGCCAGCCGCACCGCGTCCTTCGCGGGTGCGGCTTCGATGTCCATATCAGGCTCCCTTTCGACCAGAGCGGCCAGCGCACATCTGAGTATGCGCACGTCGTGCACCAGCAGTACCCGGATCACACTCAGTCCCCCCTACGTGCCCGATCCCCTGACCTGACAGGCGCAGCTCAATACATACAAGCTCATTCCCCCGGAGAGGCGCACAGTTTTGGCCACTCATTGAAGCCAAATGAGTGCGATGTGTTATGGGGGGCGTATGAGGGGGCGCACTCCGCGCCACGGCCGGGCGGCATCCGGCTCCTCCTCGCGCGTCGTTTCGTCCGATTGCCCCGGGGTACCGCGACCCTCTTGGAACGACGCACCCGACGGCCGCCGGAGCACATCCGGCGCGCGGAGCGAGCGGAGTGGAGATGCGACTGACCGAGAGCGGCACGGAAGCACCCCGGAAACCGGACGGCTCACCGGGAGCGCCGGACGCGGCGGACACCCTGCCGGCGCTGGACGCGCGGGAAGCGGCGGGAGTGGTGGCCGACGCCCTGCTGCCGGTGCTGGCGGGCGGCGTCATCGTACGCAGGCCACGGGCGATGTCGCTGGTCGAGCGCACCGGCTGGGACCGGCGCGGCGTCGAGCGGATGCGTGCCCTGCGCGACCGCCACGGCCCGGGTCCGCTCCCGCTGACGGTACGGGGCCGGGCGTACGCGCTGGTGCTGGACCCCAGGGACGCGCACCGCGTGCTGCACGAGACGCCGGACCCCTTCAGCCCGGCCACCCTGGAGAAGCGCGGCTCGCTGGCGCAGTTCCAGCCGCACGGGGTGCTCATCTCGGGCGGCGGGGAACGGACGCGGCGCCGGGAGTTCGTCGAAGAGGTGCTGGAGACCCCTGAACCGCTGCCCGGCATCGCCGGGCGGGTGACCCGCGTCGTACGCGAGGAAGCCGCGGTGCTGCTGGCGGGTGCCGAGCGGTCGGGGCAGCTGCTGTGGGACGAGTTCGACGCCGCGTGGTGGCGCACGGTACGGCGGATCGTCCTCGGTGACGCGGCCCGTGACGACGCTGCACTCACCGCGCAGCTCGGTGCGCTGCGCTCGGCCGCCAACTGGTCGCTGGCCGGCCCGCGCCGCCGGAGGCTGCGGAGCGCGTTCCTCGCCCGCGTACGGTCCTACGTCGCACAGCCGGAGCCCGGCAGCCTGGCCGAGCGGGTGGCGCGGACCCCCGCACCGGCCGGGACGGACCGTGCGGGCCAGATCCCGCACTGGCTCTTCGCCTACGACGCCGCGGGCATGGCCACGATGCGCGCGCTCGCGGTGCTGGCCACCCATCCGCAGTGGGCGGCACGGGCCCGCGAGGAGGCGACCGCCGGGGAGCCGGACGTCCCTCGCGAGCTGCCACTGCTGCGCGGCTGCGCGCTGGAGTCGGTACGGCTGTGGCCCACCACCCCGCTCATCCTGCGGGAGAGCACCGCCCGGACGTCCTGGAAGGGCGGCACCCTGCCCGCCGGAACCGTCTTCGCCGTCTACACCCCGTATCTGCACCGCGCCGAGCCCGCCGCACCGTACGAGGACACCTTCGCGCCCCAGCAGTGGACCGAGGAGACGGGGCGGCAGGCCCGGTCCAACCCGGCGCTGCTGCCGTTCAGTTCGGGCGGGGCCGGGTGCCCTGGCGAGAACCTGGTGCTGTCCACCGTCAGCACGCTGCTCGCGGCGCTGGTCGAACAGCACCAGTACACCCTCGCCTCCCACCCCCAGCTGCGGGCCTCGGCGCCGGTGCCCACCACGCTCGACCACTTCTCGCTGGCGTTCCGCGTACAACCGCTGTCGTAGGAGCCCGGCCGCCGGCGTCGGAGCTGGCCGCTGTCGTGGGAGCTCGGCCTGCAACACCGACTACTCGCCGGAGGTGGCTTCGTCCTCGCTCACCGTGTGCAGCGCCTGCTCCTCCGGGGACAGGCCGCCGCCGGCCTCGCCCGTCTCCTCTCCGTAGACGTCCTGCCTGCGGGGTGGGGTCGCCTCGGGGTCGGCGCGGAGCACCCCTGCCGCGTCGTCCGGCGGGCCGGAGACGGCGTCCCGCTCGGACTCCTCGGGCAGCTCCTCGGCGAGCCGCTCGTCCAGTGACTCGCCCTCGCGCATCTCGGCGGGGGTGGGCGCGGAGCGGGTGACGGCGGTCGGGGTATCGCCGGGAACCGCCTCCTGCTGCGGGTCGCTGGACCGCTGCTGCATCGGGGCACCGTCCTGCAGATCGGGGATGCCCTGGTCCTCGGGGTCGGCCCCCGGGTCGGCGGGTTCGGCGTACTCCTCGTCGGACTCCGCCTGCGGGGTCAGGAACGAGGTGTCGAAACCGCCGCTGTCGTTCCCGGCCGTGCGGGGCGGTGGGTCGGAATCCACGGGCGGTTGCCACTGGCCGCGCTCCAGGCGTTCGTCCGGCTGCCGCCCCTCGACAGGGCCCGGCTGCATCTCGGCGGCATCCTCGGTGGTGACGCCCTCCTCCGCGGGGATGTCCCTGCCGTCTCCCGTCATGGTGGCCTCCTCTCGTGCGGTCCTCCGGGTACCCATTCGCCCTGGCGGCTACGCGGCCGCGGTGGCGTCCGGGGCGCGGCTCAGCTCTCCCGCTCGAGGCGGGCGTAGGCGCTCTCCTCCAGACGGGTGAGCAGATCGGCGGGGCCCTCGTAGATCTCCTGGGCGCCCGCCTCCTCAAGGTCGGCGCGCGGGATGCCGCCGGACAGGGCGCCGAGAGCCGTGACACCCGCGCGGGAGGCGGCCTGCATGTCCCACACGGCGTCGCCGAGGAAGACCGTCTGCTCACGTGCCGCTCCCGCCAGTTCCCTGGCCTGGTCGACGGAGTCCGGCGCCGGTTTGCCCTCGGCGACGTCCGAGGCGCTGGCGATGTGCGAGATGACCTCGTCGGCGTCCAGCGCGCGGCGCAGCGCGGCCAGCTCGCCGCCCACGGCCGAGGTGACCAGCACGATCGTCCAGTCCCTCCGGTGCAGCGCGCGCAGCAACTCGTGGGCGCCCTCCAGCGCCGCCAGCCGCTCGTGGCAGGTGGCGAACAGCGTCTTGTGCGCGGCGTCGACCGCCTCGTCACCGGCCGGGTCCCTGCCCTCTCCCAGCACCCGCGCGATCAGGTCGGGGCCGCTGAGGCCGACGGCCCGGTGCACCTCTGCCATGGGCACCTTGTGTCCCGCCTGGCGCAGCGCCTCCCACCAGGCGTGCACATGGAGGTAGGTGGTGTCGGTGAGGGTGCCGTCGACGTCGAAGAGCGCGGCGCGTGGCATGGCGGCTCCTGGGGTTGAGGGGCTTGGCGGGTCGCGGAAGGTGTGGGCGCGGACCGACTGTGGCGGGCGGTCAGGCCGGGCCGGGCGCCGCGGGCTGCCGGCCGTCGGCCAGTACGCGTACCGTGCTCAGATCCGGCGCCGCGGCGTCGGGCAGATTCATCCCGGCCTCCACGCCGCTGCGCAGATAGTCCAGCACGGTCGCGGTCAGCCGCTCGCCAGGCAGCACGGTGGGGATGCCCGGCGGGTAGGGCGTGACCATCTCGGCGGCGATGCGGCCCTCCGCCTCGTCGACGGGCACGTCCTCTATCGCGCCGAAGTACGCGTCCCGTGGCAGGCAGGCCAGTGGCATCCGCAGGTCGGAGGGGGCGCGCAGGCTGACCGGGGGCGCCTTGGGTATCTCGTCCGCCCGCTGGGTCAGCTCGTGCAGCGCGTCGAGGAGCCTGCCGGTGGTGTGCCGGTCGTCGGCGTGGGTGAGCTGGGCGTTGATCCTGCGGTGGTCGCTGATGTGGACGTCGAGGTGCCGGTGCTCGCGCAGCCAGTCAGCGGCCTGGTAGCCGTTGACCGGGAGCTGCGCCAGGTCGATGACGACGGGCAGCGGGTCCAGGTCGGCCGCCTTGCCCTCGCCCACGAAGTCGGCGCGGTCGTTGACGTGCAGCCCGTCCAGGGCCTCCAGCCTCTCCCGCACCTCTGCCGCGAGGCCGAGCGCGTGGGAGAGCAGTTGGTGGCCGTGCTGCACCATCTGGCGGCGCCAGCCGTCCAGGCCCGCGTACAGCAGTACGTTGGGGCTGGTGGTGCCCAGCAGGTCGGCGCGCTGGGCGAGCAGCAACGGGTCGATGTGGTCGCCTTGCAGATGGAAGACGGAGCCCTGTTCCAGACCGCTGCCCATCTTGTGGATGCTGGTCACGCAGACGTCGGCACCCGCGTCCATGGCCCAGGCCGGCAGGTCCGGATGGAAGGGCAGATGGGCGCCCCACGCCTCGTCGACGATCAGGGGCCGCCCCCAGCGGTGGCAGACCTCCGCGACGGCGTGCAGGTCGGCGCAGGTGCCGTAGGGAGTGGGGCTGGTGACCAGGGCGCCGCGTGCGTCGGGGTGCGCGGCGAAGGCGGCCTCGAACGCGGCCGCCGAGGGTGCGTGTGCCAGCAGCCGCTCCTCGTCCCACTGCGGCTCCACCCAGACCGGGTGAATGCCCGACAGCAGCAGCCCGGAGATCACCGATTTGTGGGCGTCTCTGCCGACCAGCAGCTTCTCGTGCGGTCCCGCCACCGTCAGCATGGCCGCCTTCACCGACAGCGAGCTGCCGCAGGTCGAGAAGAAGGTGTGCTCCGCGTGGACGGCCTCCGCCATCAACTGCTCGGCCTTGACCAGCACGGCACTGCGGGTACGGCGGTCGTCCAGCCCGCCGGAGGCCAGCACGTCGCCGTGGAAGACGGCGTCGCCCAGGACCGCGCGCACCCGGGGGTCGGCGCCCCTCGCCTGCTTGTGTCCCGGCGGGGTGAACGGCAGCTCCCCCGCCGCCTGGTATCGGGCCAGTGCCTCCAGCACCGGCGCGGTGTTGTGGTCCATACGCCCCCGGGTGCCCTTCTCCTCCGGAGGGGAACCAGTCGCCGCAGCACCCTCGTGGCTTGGCGTCGCATCCGGTTCCGGAAGGGGGAGCCCCTGTCCGAGACGTGCGGCCTGCGGGTACGTTGTGGCTTGTCGCGCAGTTCCCCGCGCCCCTGACGGGGCGCCCCCGCAGTCCGCGACGCGCGGCAAGCGGCACCCCCTCACCGGCGCTCGCGCGGGGTCTCCCGTACGACGTCCTCCGGCCTCTTGTCGTCACGGAGACCCAGAAAGCGGGGATGCCGCAGCATGCCGTCGCGGGTCCACTCGGTGAAGCCGATCTGCGCCACCAGCCGGGGCTCCACCCAGTGCGCGCCGCGCTCGCGGACCCGGTCGGCGAACGGGGAGCGGCGCACCTCCAGCTGATCCAGTCCCCGCCGCAGGGTCAGCAGCGTGGCGCGGTCGTAACCGGTGCCCACCTTGCCCGCGTAGCGGAGCGCGCCGCCTTCGTAGTAGCCCAGCAGCAGCGCCCCGAAACCCACCCGCGTACCGGCGGGTTCGGTGAAGCCGCCGATGACGAGTTCCTGGCCGCCCGCGCACTTGAGCTTGAGCCAGTCGGGTGAGCGGCGCGGCAGATAGCGTCCGTCGGCGCGCTTGGCGATGAGCCCTTCCCAGCCGTGTGCGCAGGCGTCGTCCAGCAGCTGCGGGCCGCCCTCGTTGCGGTGGGTGGTGAAGCGCAGCGGGGAGCTGAAGTCCAGCGCCCTGCGCAGTAGGGATTTGCGGGTGCGCAGCGGCAGCCGGGTCAGCTCCATGCCGTCGAGCCGGAGCAGGTCGAACATGTAGTAGGTGATGGCGACGCCGCTGGCTCTGGCCTGCCGTGCGGAACTCAGCTGCATGCGCTGCTGGAGGCGGGCGAAGTCGGTACGGCCGTTCGCGAAGGCGACGATCTCGCCGTCGACGGTGAAGTCGGCGCGGCTCTGCGCGGCGAGCGCGTCCACGATCTCGGGGTACGTCTCGTCGACGCGCCGCCCCGAGCGGGACAGCAGCCGCTCGGTGCCGTCCTCGCGCACGGCCAGTACCCGTACCCCGTCCAGCTTGCGTTCGAAGATCCAGCCGCCTTCGGGGAACTCGCGGCGGTCGCTCAGCTCGGCCCGCATGGGCTTTTCAGCGAGCGCCGCGCCGGGCGGTGCCCGTCGCAGCAGCGCCCGCTGGTCGGCGGGCAGCGTGTCGAGCAGACCGCTCACGACCGCCCGCCCTCGCGGGTCCACCGCTCCGTGGACTGCTCGGCGACCTGTTTGAGGGTCCGGTCGCTGCGGGCCGAGCGGACCCGCCACGGGTCCGGGGTGCCGCGCGCGGAGGCGTGGCTGTCGTTCTTCTTCACCAGTAGCCATGCCTCGCGCTCGCCGTCCTCCCCGCTGCGGAAGCGGGAGAGCGCCCAGTCGCCGCGCAGCTTGCCGCCGTGCATCCGGAAGGAGATGTGGCCCTTCTCCAGCGCCTTGCCGAAGTCGCGGGAGAGCGGTTCGTAGGTGCCCTCGTCCCACACGATGACCGGACCGGCCCCGTACTCTCCCTCCGGGATGACGCCCTCGAAGGTGCGGTACTCCAGCGGATGGTCCTCGACCGGCATGGCCAGCCGTTTGTCGTGCGGGTCCGTCGAGGGCCCTTTGGGCACCGACCACGACTTGAGCACGCCGTCCCACTCCAGCCGGAAGTCGAAGTGCAGGCTCGTCGCGTCGTGGATCTGCACCACGTAGTGCGGCTGGTCGCCGCTCTCCGTGCGCTCGCCCTCGGGTTCCGCGGTCCGGTCGAAACGCCGCTTGCCGCGGTATGTCTTCAGCGCGTCGTCGTCGCCACTCACGCCTGGTCCTCACGTTCCGTTGGCATCTGTCGCGTTCCCACTGTCCCGCGCGCCACACGGATCCGCACCGGGAGCACCGTCCCGCTCGGCTGAGCTCGCGCAGCCCTGCTCGGCTCAGCCCGCGCCGGCCGGCGCCGGACCCAACTGGGAGGGCCAGGGGATCAGCGGGAGGGTGAGGGGCGGCGGGTGGACGCCACCGGAGCCGATGACCTGGCTGCCGATCCTGCCGCCGAGGTGGACGAGGCGCCCGTCGTCCTGGCGGAAGTGCCAGGCCCCGTCCCCGCGCTGCACCGCCGCCACGGCCTCGGCCAGGAAGCCCAGCTCGCCGGTGTCCCGGTCGGACCACTCGTACTCGCTCCACATGTACTGGTCCACCCAGAGCGTGGCCACGTCGTCGAAGTAGACGGCGATCAAGGTGGAGGCGTTGCCGGGGCCGATCAGGATGCAGAACTCGTCGGTCACCAAGGGAGCGAGCGGATAGCCGGGAACGGCCCGCGCGGCATCCTCGAAGATCTGTACGACGGGGTGTACGGGCCGGGGTGCGCCCTCTTGTCCGGGGCCCTCGTGTCCGGCGACGCATCCCGGCCGTACCCGGATGTGCGGGCGGGGTGCCGTCGCCGTGCCCGCGGCCGGGGCTTCGCCCCTGTCGAGCCGCCCGCTGACTTGTTCGCTCACCGTAGCGTTCCCCTCGTCGTCCGGTCGGTGCCGTCGATGTCCGGTCGGTGCCGGTCGATGCCGACTGAAGGACGACGTTATGCCCGTTCTATCCGCACGGCAGCCCGGGGAACACGGTTGGCGGCGCCCGCTGAGCCGAACGAGCGGCGTACCCAATTGCACGGCGGGTCAGTTGACTTACGCAGGAGGCGCGCACACCGTACCGGCCCGCCTCCGCCACCGGACACGAGGAGGGCCGCATGACGTCGACACCCCGTACGCCTGCCACCACCACCGCACCCGCCTTCGCTCCGGCCCTCCGGACACCCGGCACGGTCCCGTCGCCGAGCCCCCAGGACGAGCTGGCCGCCTACCTCGCGGCGCACCCGGCACCGGCCGCCGCCGTCGACGCGGTGATCCGCGACCAGCGGGGCCGTCTCCTGGTCGTCGACCCGGTCTACAAGTCGGGCTGGGACCTGCCCGGCGGCATGGTCGACGACGAGGGCCTGGTCGACGGGCTGGTACGGGAGCTCCACGAGGAGCTCCGGCCCGCCTCGCTCCGCGTCGGCCGCCTGCTGGCCGTCGACAATGTGCCCGCCACCGTGTACGGCAGGGCGCTGACCGCCTGTGTGTACGCCGTCCACCTGCCGCACCCGGTGACCGTGCGCGACCTGCGCCTCCAGCGGGACGAACTGCGCGCGGCCGAGTTCGTCCCTCAGGACGAGGCGCTGGCCCGGTTCCCGGAGCGGCTGCGCCGCCGCACCGCCGCCGCCCTCGCCGCCGAGCGCGGCGCCTGTACGGCACACCTGTTCGACGGCCACCCGGCGCCCCTGGACGACCGCGACCGCCGCGCCCTGCTGCCCGGCCCGGCGGTCGCCGCCGCCGTGCTGGTCACCGACGGGACCGGCCGCGTCCTGGTGCGGGACGTGGGGCACACCGGGGGCGGGCGGGACGACGACGGATGGGGCGGCGGCTCCGCCTGGCGACTGCCGGGCGCCCCGGTGACGGCGACCGAGACACCCGGCGAGGCCGCGGCCCGCGCCCTGCGCACCCAACTGGGCCACCCGGCCGACGGGCCGACCGGTGTGGGGCGGCTGCTGGCCGTCGAGAGCACCGGGTGCCCCGCGGGCGGCCGCGCCCTGATCACCCATCTCTTCGCGGCCGACGTCGCCGTGCCCCGGCACCAGGCCGCCATGCGCTGGCTCGACCCGGAGAAGGCGCTCCACCTCCTCCCCTCCCATGAAGCCGCGCTCCTGCGCGGCGCCCAGCGGTAGCCCAGGAGAACTGCGTGTACCCCGCACGTGCCCCGTCAGGGGCGCGGGGAACTGCGCGAGCAACCACAGCACAACCCGCAACCCCGCAACGCGCGGCAGGGGCACCCCTCACCGCCGCACAGGCCCCAGCCGACGGCGCGCGAGCGCTCAGGGCGGCGCGTGTCACCAGACGCGCCTCCGCGGCAGCGGACCGGTGCGGTGCCGGGTGATAACAGAGTGCGGGGCGGGGCAGGATGGGGCGGTGACTTCTCGATCCCGTGCGACATCGTTCAATGCGGCGGCAGACCGCTACGCCACCTATCGCCCCTCCTACCCTGGCGAACTCTTCCCCGCCATCGAGGAGTTGGCAGGTATCCAGCTGGCGGGTGCGCGCGTCGGCGACGTAGGGGCCGGCACGGGCATATCGACCGCGCAGCTGCTGGAGCACGGCGCCGACGTGGTCGCCATCGAGCCGGGCGAGGGCATGGCGACGAGGTTCCGCAAGACCCTGCCCGACGCACCGTTGGTGCGGGGCGACGCCAACGCGCTGCCGCTGGCGGACGCGAGCCAGGATCTGCTCACCTACGCGCAGTCCTGGCACTGGACCGACACCACGCGTGCGGTTCCCGAAGCGCTGCGCGTACTGCGTCCAGGCGGTTCGCTCGTCATCTGGTGGAACACCACAGCGCATGACGTGCCCTGGATCGCCGAGCAGACGGAGCGCATCACCCGCCACACCGGCGCCACTTCGCCCTCCCTCACCCCGCTCGACGATCCCCGCGCGGCACGGAAGGCCGGACTCGAAGGACTCCAGATCGCACGCCGCCATCTGCGGTGGAGCCGCACCGTGTCGCTGGAGACCCACCTGGGCAATCTGATCAGCCATTCGGGCTTCCTCGTGATGGACGAGGAGCGCACCCAGGAGTTCGTGGTGGCCGAACACGCCCGGCTGCGGGCGCTCTTCCCCGACGAGCTGGTGGAGGAGACCTATGTGGTGGACCTGTGGGTGGCGCGCGGCTCGGAGACGTAACCGGCGTCGGCCAGTGCCGTGAGCGCCGTCACCGGGCAGGGCCCTGCTGCCCCACAACTCACCTGTCATTGCGTGCAGTTCGGCGATCGCTTTCGCCCTGAAGCCCGGTTCCCGCTTGCGGAATTGTTGGTCATCAGGCTGGAGCAGGCCGCTGTCCAGCAAGTAGGGTGCGCGCCCATCGCCGTCGAGTGAACGGTGTGTTGAGCCGCGACGTTGTGGAGGTAGCGGATGAGCGCTGGCTCGATCTTCTTGTGGGAACTACTCGGTACCACGGTCCTGATCATGCTGGGTACCGGCGTTGTCGCCAACCACGTGCTGCGCCGCACGAACGGCAACGGCGGGGGTGTGCTGTTCATCAACATCGGCTGGGGTTTCGCGGTCTTCACCGGCGCGAGCGTGGCGGCGCCCAGCGGTGCGCACCTCAACCCGGCCATCACCCTCGCTCTCGCCGTCGCCGACAAGACCGCGTGGTCGGACGTGCCCGTGTATCTGCTCGGGCAGATGCTCGGCGGCATAATAGGCGCGGTGCTGTGCTGGGCCACGTACAAGCTGCAGTTCGACGACCATGACGACCCCGCGGGCACGCTCGGCATATTCTCGACGGCGCCCACCATCCGCAACAGCTTCTGGAACGTGGTCACAGAGGTGCTCGGCACCTTCGTACTGGTGGCCTTCGTGCTGTTCTCGCCCGTCGCCGGTCCCTGGAAGGGCGAGGGCGAGATTCCGAACTTCGGCAACTCCGCGCTGGGGTACGCGGGTGTCGCCTTCGTCGTGCTGGTGATCGGCACCTCGCTCGGCGGGCCGACCGGCTACGCCATCAACCCGGCCCGCGACCTGGGGCCCCGCATAGCCTACGCGTTCGTCCTGCCGATCAAGGGCAAGGGCAAGGCCGACTGGGCGTACTCCTGGGTCCCGGTCGTCGGCCCTCTCCTCGGCGGCGTCCTGGCGGCCCTGCTGTACATGGCCTACCCGGCGTAGGTGCTGCGCCCCATCGGGGACGCGGGAACTTCTCCCCCGGCCCGGGGTGCGGAGCGGGCCACTCCTACGGGTGGCTCGGGGGCGATCCGCCGGATTCCGTGTGATACCGGCGATTTGATCAGTGCGGGGTGGTGGGCCCACCACCCCGCACTGTCCGCACTCGCGAAAGGCATCCCGTTGCACGGAGCACCACAGCGCACACGCGCACGTCTGCGTACCCGCGGCGCTCGTCGCCGTCTCGCCCTGGCCGGGGCGAGCGCGGCCCTCTTCTTCGTACCGGCCCTGTCGGCCGCTGCCGACGGCACAGCGGAGCCCGGCGGCGACGGCAGAACGCCCGTCCAACTGCTCGCCGTCAACGATCTGCACGGCAATCTGGACGCCGTGCCCGGCCCCGCGGGCTCCGTCCACCGAAAGGGACCAAACGGTGAGCTGGAGCAGGTGCAGGCCGGCGGGGTCTCCCGGCTCGCCACCCTGCTGGACCGGGCCCGAGAGAGAGCGCGAGGAGCCCAGTCGCTGACCGTCGCCGCGGGCGACATGATCGGCGGCAGCCCGCTGCTGTCGGCCGCCTACCACGACGAGCCGACGGTCGAAGCGCTGGAGACGCTGGGCCTGGACGTGACCGCGGTGGGCAACCACGAGTTCGACGAGGGCCCCGAAGAGCTGCGCCGGATGGACGCGGGCGGCTGCCACCCCAAGGACGGCTGCGCCGATCCGAACCGGCCCTACGACGGCGCCGACTTCCCCTATCTCGCTGCGAACGTGCTGCCGCGTGGGGCGGAGAAGGCCGGGAAGGCGGAGCGGAAGCCGATCCTGCCGCCGTACTGGATCAAGAAGCTGCCCGGCGGCGAGCGCATCGGGTTCATCGGGCTGACGACCAAGGACACCCCGTCGGTGGTGAGCGCCTCGATGACCAAGGACCTGGTCTTCGCGGACGAGGTGGAGACCATCGACAGGTACGCCGGCGAACTGGACCGCAGGGGCGTCAAGGCGGTGGTCGCCCTGGTGCACGAGGGCGCCCGGCCGCCGGCCAAGACGTACGACGCCACCTGTGGCAAGGACGGCGCCGCCGACCGGCTCGACGGCCGCATCCAGACGATCGCCGAGCAGGCGTCGCCCAAGGTGGACCTGTTCGTGACGGGGCACTCGCACGAGCCGTACATGTGCAGCGTGCCGGACCCGGCCGGGCAGCCCCGGCTGGTGACGCAGTCGGCTTCGTTCGGCCGGACCTTCACCGATCTGCGCTTCGACATCGACCGCCGGACCGGCGACGTGGTGCGCTCCTCGGCGCGGGCCGAGGCCCATGCAGTCACCACCGACACCCCCGAGCAGCAGCGGGTGGACCGTGTCGTCGAGAAGTGGCGGGCGCGCTCGGCGGAGATGGCCGACGAGCCCGTCGGCTACATCTCCGACGACATCCCCGGCCGGGGCGCGCCCGATCCGGAGACCCCGCTGGGTGACCTGATCACCGACGCGCAGGTGGCGGCCACCCGGGAGGCGGGCGCCGAGCTGGCGCTGCTCAACTGGGGCGGAGTGCGCTCCGACCTGACCTACCGCGCCTCCGGCAAGGAGGGCGACGGCGTGGTGACATACGGCGAGGCCTTCCAGGTGCAGCCGTTCGACAATCCGCTGGTGACCATGGTGCTCTCCGGGAAGCAGTTGCTGACCGTGCTGCGGCAGCAGTTCTCCGGCGAGAACGAGGGCTATCCGCAGGTTCTGCAGATCTCCGACGAGCTGCGGTTCGATGTCGACATGTCGCGTACGGGCGCCGACCGGCTGCTGACGGACACGGTGCGGGTGAACGGCGAGCCGGTGGACGTCTCGCGCGACTACCGGGTGACGGTCAACGACTTCCTCTCCCAGGGCGGCAACGGCTTCAGCGAGCTGAAGGAGGGCACCGACCGGCAGTCCGTCACCCGCGACCTGGCCGCGTTCACCGAGTACCTCAAGAGCCGCTCCTCGCCCGAGGCTCCGATCGCGCCGCCCAAGGCGGACCGCATCACCTGGCGCTGACGGGCCTGCGGCCGCCGTCGCGGGGCCCGGCTACCGTGGTGGCGCCCGCCGCACCGCCCGCGGCGGGGTCCGCCTTCCCCGAGGAGCCCGCGCAGTGAGAGCCGCACGCCTGGTCACCGATGTCCTCCAGCCCCGCAACGCGCTGCTGGCGGGGCTGACCGGGCTGGGCGTCGCGGCGGCGGGTAACTGGACGGGGGTGCCCTGGGGGCTGTTCGCCGCACTGTGCGCGGGCATCGTGCCGGCCTCCTACATCGAGTGGGAGCGCAGGCGCGGCACCTGGGGCGACCGGCACGTGGTGGACCGCACACAGCGGCTGCCGATCTTCCTGGTGATCCTGGGCTCGGTGGGGCTGGGCGCGCTGGTGATGGTGCTGGGCCGGGCGCCGCGGGACATCCTGGTCGCGATGGTGGCGCTGTGGACGATGACGGTGGTCCTGCTGGCGGTGAACGCCTTCTGGAAGATCAGCGTGGACTCGGCGGTGGCGGCCGCCATGGTGGCGATGCTCGCCGTGGTGCACTCGCCCTGGTGGCTGCCGGCCGCCGGGCCGCTGGTGGTGGCGGTGTGCTGGTCGCGGATCGCGCTGACGTACCACACGGTGGCGCAGACGGCGGCGGGCGCCACGGCCGGGCTGGTCACGGCGGGTGCCTGGCTGGTGTGAGCGGTCCGCGGGTGTCGACTGAAGGGGTTACCTGTTGGAGCCGTACGCCGGGGGTATACGGCGGATGAGGTTGCGGGATGGTTCCGTTTCTCCCGTCCGCCGACCGCTTGGCCGATCCCCCGAGGTGCGTCATGGCTCTCGCCCCCGTCACACCGTCACTCTCCCGGGCCGAGCTGCGCGACGTCATCGAGGGGGGCGCCGACGGCGGCGAGCTGGTCGGTATCGAGGTGGAGACCGCCGCGCTGGACCCCCGGACCGGTGCCGCGGTGCCGTACTTGGGGCCGCGCGGGGTCCGCGCCCTGCTGGAGCACCTCGTTGCCGAACGGCCGGATATCGAACCCCAGTACGACCAGGGTGCGCTGGTCGCGGTGCGGCTGCCGGAGGGCGGCACGGTCTCGCTGGAGCACGGCGGCGCCGTCGAATACTCCTCGCCACCGTGCTCCTGCGTCGCCGACCTCGCCGAGGTGACCGACCGCGGGCTGCGCCGACTGGCGGCTGCGGCACGCGGATTGGGCTTCGCGCTGGTCCCGGGGGCGCAGTACCCGTTCACCGCGCCCGAGGAAGTGGAGTGGGTACCGCACTCACGTACCCCGCTGATGCGGCGCCACTTCGAACGACTGGGCAGCCCGGGCGCCGGCGGGGTGCGGGTGATGTCGCTGGCCCTCTCGACGCAGGTCTCCCTCGACTTCACCTCGCCCGCTGACCTGACCGAGAAGCTACGGGTGCTGGCCGCGGCCTCCACCCCGGCGGCCGCCCTGTTCGTCAACGCGCCGCTGGAGGGCGGCCGTCCGTGCGGGCAGCTGTCCCGCCGGATGGACTACCTCAGCCGCTGCGACCCGGCCCGCACGAGTGTCGTCCCGATGATGCTGCGCGAGGACGTGGATGTGGAGATGTTCATCGACTGGGCGCTGAACCTGCCGATGATCCACCGCGCGGCGCCCGGCGGTGGCCGGCGGGCGGCACCCCGGGTCCCGTTCGGCACCCTGCTGCGGCGCGGGTTCGACGACGGGAGCAGGCCGCAGCTCGCCGACTGGCGCGCGCATTTGTCGCAGATCTTCTCCGATGTGCGGCTGCGCGAGACGCTGGAGCTGCGCGCCGTGGACGGCCCGCCGTTCGAGGCCCGCTACACGGTGCCCGCGTTCTGGACCGGGCTCGGCTACCACCCGCCGTCCCGCGCGGCGGCCTGGGAGCTGCTGCGGGGTGTCGGTCCCGACGCGCACCGGGCCGCGTTGCGGGACATCGCCTGCCGTGGGCTGGACGCCGAGATTGCGGGGCGCCCCGTGCGGGAGGTCGCGGCCGAGCTTCTGCGGCTGAGCGAGGCGGGGTTGCGGGCCCGCGTGGCCGCCGGCGCGGAGCGCGAGGAGGCGGTGCGCTTTCTGGCGCCGCTGCACGAGGTTGTGACCTCGGGCATCACGTTCGCGCACCGCACCCTCGACCAATTGCGGGCAGCCCCCACGACGTTCCCGGCCCGCCACGTCGCGAGGCATCGCATCCGCTGACCCCGCGCGGAAGGGTGCCCCGTCAGGGGCGCGGGGAACTGCTCCCCCAGACTCCGTCCGGGAGGTGCCCCCACCAGCCACAACGGACCCGCGGCCTGCGACGGCGAGCAAGGGGCAGCCCCTCCCCAGCCCTACACCACGCCCTGACTCCGCATCGCATCTGCAACCCGCCGGAACCCGGCCGCGTTCGCGCCGAGCACATAATCATCAGGGCTCCCGTACTCCTCCGCGGCGGTCACACACTCGGTGTGAATCGCCCGCATCACGGCGGCCAGCCGGGACTCGGTCTCCGCGAAAGTCCACGACTCGCGGGCCGCGTTCTGCCGCATCTCCAACGCGGAGGTGGCGACGCCACCCGCGTTCGCCGCCTTGCCCGGCCCATACAGCACACCCGCCTCACGCAGCACACCGACCGCGTCGGGCGTGCAGGGCATGTTGGCGCCCTCGGCCACGGCCTTGACGCCGTTCTTGACGAGGCTGACGGCGTGGTCCTCGGTCAGCTCGTTCTGCGTCGCGCAGGGCAGGGCGATGTCGCAGGGCACGTCGTAGACGGAGCCGCGGGCGCTGAACCGGGCCGAGGGGCGGGCCTCGGCGTAGGTGTCGAGCCGACCGCGCCGCTCCAGCTTGATCTCCTTGAGCAGATCGAGGTCGAGCCCCGCCTCGTCCACGACGTAGCCGGAGGAGTCCGAGCAGGCGACGACCAGCGCGCCGAGCGCCTGGGCCTTCTCGACGGCGAACAGGGACACGTTGCCGGATCCGGAGAGGACGACGCGGTGCCCGGCGAGGTCCTCGCCGCGGGTGGCGAGCATTTCGCGGACAAAGTGCACGGTGCCGTACCCGGTGGCCTCCGTACGCGCCTCCGAGCCGCCCCAGCCGGTGCCCTTGCCGGTGAGGACGCCTGCCTCGTAACGGTTGGTCAGCCGCTTGTACTGGCCGAAGAGGAAGCCGATCTCCCGGGAGCCGACGCCGATGTCGCCCGCGGGTACGTCGGTGTGCTCGCCGAGGTGGCGGTGCAGCTCCGTCATGAAGGACTGGCAGAACCGCATGACCTCCGCGTCGCTGCGGCCCTTGGGGTCGAAGTCGGCGCCGCCCTTGCCCGCGCCGATGCCCAGTCCGGTCAGCGCGTTCTTGAAGATCTGCTCGAAGGCGAGGAACTTGACGGTGCCCAGCGACAGATCCGGGACGAAGCGCAGCCCGCCCTTGTACGGTCCCAGCGCGCTGCTGAACTCCACCCGGAAACCGCGGTTGACGTGCACCGCGCCGGCGTCGTCGGTCCACGGCACCCGGAAGAGCAGCTGCCGCTCGGGCTCGACCAGCCGCTCCACCAGCTCCGCCTCGGCGTATTCGGGGCGCTTGCGCAGTACCGGCTCCAGGCTTTGCAGCACTTCCCGTACCGCTTGGTGGAACTCGGGCTCCCCGGGGTTACGGCGCAGAACCTCGGCGTACACCGCTTCGATACGGCTGCTGGCATCCACGGACATCATCCTCGTCGCTCGCACGGCCACCTTGCCCTGCCGGGACAGGCTGGTCACGAGGGTACGGTCGGTCGCCACGAGTCCGGCTCGCAAGTGGCGAGAAACACTCTCGCGGGGGGGAACCCTCCGTCAGTCCGCGAGCCGGACCGTGTTCTCCAGCAGCAGCGCGTGCACGAACGCCTGGGGCAGATTGCCGCGCAGTTGGCGCTGCTCGACGTCGAACTCCTCGGAGTACAGCGCCGGAGGCCCGTACGCGGCGCGGTTGCGCTCGAACCAGCGGAGCGCGGAGGGGCGGTCGCCGAGGTGGTTGGTGACCAGAGACATCATGAAGCCGCACAGCAGGAAGGCGCCCTCGGCGGCGGCGAGCGGACGGCCGTCATGCCGGAAGCGGTAGACGAAACCGTCCTCGGCCAGTTCGTCCTGGACGGCCCTGACTGTGCGGGCCGTACTCGGATCGTCCATGGGCAGGCAGCCGCGGGCCAGCGGGAGCAGGACCGCCGCGTCCACCTTGGGATCGTCGGCGGCGCGGGCCCACACTCCGTCGGGGCGCAGACAGCGGGCGCGGGCCTGGGCCAGCACCGTCTCGGCCAGCGCGCGGGGGCGTGCGGCCTCCCGCTCGGGCAACCGGGCCGCCAGCGCCCGCAGTCCGGTCACCACGCTCAGCCGTGAGTGCGTCCACCAGCGCTCCTCCAGCTCCCACATCCCGGCCTCGGGGCGCTCCCAGTTGCGCTCAACGGCGGTGATGGCGACCTCGACGGCGCGCCGGACGTCCCGGTCCTCCAGGTGCCCGTGGCGGGCGGCCGCCGCGTACAGCTGGAGCACCTCGCCGAAGGTGTCGAGCTGGAACTGCCTGCCCGCCTGGTTGCCCACCCGGTCGCTGCCGCCGGGGTAGCCGCTCAGGCCCAGGGTCCGTTCCTCGGGGACCGGGTCTCCGGTGACGGTGTAGGCGGGGCGCAGCGCGTCGCCGTCCTCCAGGATCCGCGCGGTGACGAAGTCGCAGGCGCTGTCCAGCAGCGGATGCGGCCCGTGCGCGGCGACCGCGATGCCCGCGTAGGACTGGTCGCGCAGCCAGGCGTAGCGGTAGTCGTAGTTGCGGCCCTCGCCCGCGTGCTCGGGCAGCGAGGTGGTGGCGGCCGCCACCATGCCGCCCGCGCCGCTGGTCAGCCCGTGCAGTACGGCGTACGCCTTGCGGGCGTCACGGGGCGCGAGCAGGTTGCCGCACTCGGGCACGGTCTGCCGCCAGCGGCGCTGGGTCTCCTCCCACAGCCCGTGCGGCTCCAGGCTGCCGGTGCTGGCGGCGCGCTCGGTGGTGATCTCCAGGACGAGGTCGCGCCGCTCGCCCTCGCGCAGGGTGAACGTGCCGTGCAGCGCGCCGTCGGGCCCCGGGCGCGCCTCGGGCGCTCCCGCCCAGCGCATCCGCAGCCCGCCGCCGGAGGCCGTCCACACCGGTGCCGCGTCGGCCGACGCGGCACCGGCAGGGCCGGCCGGTTCCTGGGACAGCTGCCAGCCGCTCAGCTCGGCGCGTCCGAAGCGGGGGCGCGGATCGAGCACCAGTGCCACTCCCGCGCCGGACGAGGGGCCGCGCTCGAGGGTCACCTGGCGCAACAGCACCAGCCGCTCGGGGTCGGCGGGCAGGGCGAGCGCGTCCCGGGTGACGAAGACGGCCCCGGAGGTCACCCACCTGCTGACCCGCACGAGCGTGCCGTTCTCGTAGAAGCCGCCGCTGACCTGCCAGTTGTCGGCGGGTCTCACGGTGTACTGCCCGGCGCCGCCGATCAGCTGCGAGAAGACCGCGTCGCTGTCCCAGCGGGGCGCGCACAGCCATACCAGCTCACCGCGCGGTGAGATCAGCGCGCCGCGCTCCCCGTCACCTGTGAAGGCGTAGTCCCGCAGCGGCCAGGGCTCGGTGCCGTCCGGGCCGGATCGTTCAGATGGGGCGAGCTGCGTCATATCGGTGACCCTAGTACCCGGTCGCGGCAGCCCCAGACGCACGGCGTGACACGCCGCGACGCGGGTACCCGGCCCGGTCCACAGGGGCGGCCCCGGCCCCGTCCGGCGGCAGCCGGAGCCGCGTCCACCGATGCGGAAGGAGGACGGCGATGACCCAGCGGGTCCGCGACATCATGACCGCGGCGCCGGTGGCGGTCGGCACGCTGACCGGTGTCGGGGAGGTCGCGCAGCGGATGCGCGACGAGGACATCGGCGCAGTGCTGGTGACCGAGCGGGACGAGTTGCGGGGCCTGGTCACCGACCGTGACCTGACGGTCCGGGTGCTGGCCGAGGGCCGCGACCCGCTCCATACGACGGTCCGGGAAGTGTGCAGCCCGCGGCTGGTGACGGTCTCCCCCGACGACGGTGCCGACGATGCCGCCGTGCTCATGCGCCGCCACTCGCTGCGGCGGCTACCGGTCGTCGAGGAGGGCGAGGCGGTGGGCATGGTCGCCCTGGGTGACCTCGCGGTCGACCGGGACCCCGACTCGGCCCTGAGTGAGATCAGCGCGGCCACGGCGAACATCTGAGGCCGGACGGGGACCGCAGGCGGGGCCGGGCACGGACCGGGACACGGGCCGGCAGCGCGAGTGTGCCCGTGCTCCGCTTGGTGCGACCGGGCAAATGGGTGTTCCCTGGATAAACAGGGGATACCCGAGACAGACGTGAATGACCTCAACAACCCGCACGACCATGAAAGCCCCTACCTGAGGTGAGGAGCTGGAGATGTCCAAGCGCCAGCCGGACCAGGCAGGAAGCGAGCCCGACCAGATCCGTGGACCGGAGGAACGCCGGATACACGGCGGCATGCCGGAGAAGCCCGACGACGAGGAGCTGGCCAAGCGCACGGAGCAGGAGCGGGTGGACGCCGGTCTGGACGACTACGACCCCGAGGACGTACCGCCCGCGACGGAATCCTGAAGACCCCGAGGGCCGGCCCCCGGGCCGGCCCCCACCGCTGAGAGGCCGCAAGCCATGCCGATCGCCACGGTGAACCCCGCTGACGGCGAGACCCTCAAGACGTTCGACCCGCTGTCCGAGCACGAGATCGAACAGCGACTCGCGGACGCCGACGCCGCCTTCCGCACCTACCGCACCACCACCTTCGAGGAGCGGGCCCGGCTGCTGAACGGGGCCGCCGACCTGCTGGAGCGGGAGACGAACGGGGTCGCGCGTGTCATCACGACGGAGATGGGCAAGACGCTGGCCGCCGCGGAAGCGGAGGCCGCCAAGTGCGTCAAGGCGATGCGCTGGTACGCCGAGCGGGCCGAGGAGCTGCTGGCACCCGAGTACCCGGCCGCCGAGGACGTCGAGGACTCCGGCGCCGTACGGGCCAGGGTGCGCTACCGCCCGCTGGGCCCGGTGCTGGCGGTGATGCCCTGGAACTTCCCGCTCTGGCAGGTGATCAGGTTCGCGGCACCCGCGCTGATGGCGGGCAACGTGGGGCTGCTCAAGCACGCCTCGAACGTGCCGCAGACCGCGCTCTACCTCGGCGATCTGTTCCACCGGGCGGGCTTCGCGCCGGGCTGCTTCCAGACGCTGCTGGTCTCCTCCGGCGCGATCGAGTCGGTGCTGCGCGACCCGCGCGTGGTCGCCGCCACCCTCACCGGCAGCGAGGGGGCGGGCCGCTCGGTCGCCTCGGTCGCGGGCGACGAGGTCAAGAAGACCGTGCTCGAACTCGGCGGCAGCGACCCCTACATCGTGATGCCCTCGGCCGACATCGACGCCGCGGCACGCACGGCGGTGACCGCGCGGGTGCAGAACAACGGACAGTCGTGCATCGCCGCGAAGCGTTTCATCGTGCACACGGACATCTACGACGCGTTCGCCGAGCGGTTCACGGCTGGTATGCGGGAGCTGACCGTGGGCGACCCCATGGAGCCGGAGACGGACGTGGGCCCGCTCGCCAGCCGGCAGGGCCGCGACGATCTGGAGGAGCTGGTCACCGACGCGCTCACCCAGGGCGCGCAGGCGCTGTGCGGGGGGCGCCGCCCCGAGGGGCTGGACCGGGGCTTCTACTACGAGCCGACGGTGCTCACCGGCGTGACCGAGCAGATGCGCATCCACCGCGAGGAGGCGTTCGGCCCGGTCGCCTCCCTCTACCGGGTGCGCGACATCGACGAGGCCATCGAGCTGGCCAACGACACTCCCTTCGGGCTCAGCTCCAACGTGTGGACGCGGGACGAGTGCGAGACCGACCGCTTCGCGCAGGATCTGGAGGCGGGCGGCATCTACTTCAACGGAATGACCGCCTCGCACCCGGCCCTGCCCTTCGGCGGCGTCAAGCGCTCCGGCTACGGGCGTGAGCTGTCCGGGCACGGCATCCGCGAGTTCTGCAACACGACGACGGTCTGGCGCGCCTGAGCGCCGAACGCCCGGTCAGTACCGGCTCACCGCGCGGTTGACGCCGGTCACGAACGTGGTGGCCAGCACCCATCCCGCGACGATGAGCAGATACGCCAGCCACTGGTACCCGCCCTGTGGGGCGTATGCCTTCTCCTGGCCGAAGTCGATGATCGGCAGCAGCAGGTCCAGGGCGTACGCGAAGGCGTTGAAGCCCGGTGCCTCGTCGGCCTTCAGCGGGCGCGGCGGACGCAGTCCGTAGGTGACCGCGCCCACCAGGAGCAGCCCGGCCAGCCAGCCGGCGGCCCGCATCGGCCGGAAGCCGTAGCCGACGGTCACATCCTGAAGGTAGCCCCACAGCCGCCCGTGGAGGGCGAGCGTCGTGCGGTGTCTGCGTTGCTTGGCGAGCTGGACGGTACGGGCCGCCGCGTCGTCACCGATGTGCCGGTAGGCGGCCGTCAACTGTTCGTAGGCGAAGGGTATGTAGCCGTCGGCGTCGCGAGTGAGCACCTCCAGGCGCTCGGCTGCCGGGCGGGCGGGGACGAGCGTCGTGTACATCAGGCCGTCGAGCTGTACCGCGGCGGGCCACACCTCGGGGCTGATGTGCAGCAGTTCGAACCGGCCCCGGCGCAGATTGACGACCCCCTCGACGGGGCGGGCCTCGCGCAGCCAGAACTCGCCCGCCGTACAGCTGCTGGCCCGCAGCGCGACGCCGCCCGGATTGGACAGCCGCGCATAGCTGAGGTTGAGCTGCCCGGGAACCGTCGCACCGCGCAGGTTGACGCGGCCCTCGGCCCACAGCCGCATGGCGTGCAGATCGGTGCCCACGGTGAGGGTCTCGGCTTGGAGCGCGGTACCGCCGGGCTGCAGGAGACGGGCGTCGTCGAGCCGGACGAGGCCCGTCACCGTCACTCCGTCGAGCCGGGCCCTGCCGTGCACGGTCAGCCGGGTGGCGCGCAGATCCTCGCCGACGGTCGCGTGGTCGAGCTTCAGCGGGGATTCCGGCCGTTCGGCCGGTTGTGTGCCGTCGTCCCCCGCGGCCTCTGCCGGGACGCCCACCTCGGCGCGGTCCAGGAAGAGGGCGCCCGCGATACGCGCCCCGGACAGTGCGACCGCGCCAGTGACGCGGCAGTCGTTCAGGCGCAGCGCCCCGTCGACGCGCAGGGTGGTCGCCCACAGCCCCGGCATCCGGCACCCGCCCAGGGTGAGCTGCCGGAACTCGGCTCCGTAGAGGACGACCGTCTCGTCGAAATCGCAATCCCGCAGCGACACCGGGCAGCTGACATGGCCGGAGTGCACATTGAGTTCGCCCGTCACCCGCGCGCCCCGCAGCCGCAGCGCGGGTATCTCCCCGTTCTCGTCGGGCGCCGTCAGCAGCAGGGAGCGCAATACCCGGGCCCGCACGGTGCGCTCGTCCGCCGCCGAGAGGTCGACCGGCTCGCCCCGCGGAAACGCCTCCCATACGCGCCGCTCCGGCTCCGTCAGTTCGGTGATCTCCACGCCCCGGACTCTTCCCGGACGCCGCGAGCACGTCAACTCGGCCCCGGTGCGCCCCGGTCCGGTGATTACCCGGCACGTAATCGACCCGGACCCCGCCCGGGCGGCATCGTCATGGCATCGGCCCGCGGACAAGCGGCGGGCCGGGGTTCCACCGGGACAACGAGGACGAGGAAACGAGGGGACGTACGCCATGAACACCTACGAAGCCGCTGTCGAGCGCTACTTCGCCGCCTGGAACGCGCCGGACGCCGAGAGCCGCGCCAAGGCCGTCGCCGCGGCGTGGACCGAGGACGGCAGCTACACCGACCCCCTGGCCCAAGTGACCGGCCACGGCGAGCTGGCGGCGGCGATCGGTGCGGCACGGGAGCAGTTCCCCGGCTGCGAGTTCCGGCAGTCCGGCGCTGTGGACGGACACCACGACATCGCCCGCTTCTCCTGGGAGCTGGTCGTGGTCGCGGACGGTTCCTCGCCCGCCGCCGGATTCGATGTGATCACCCTGGCCGAGGACGGCCGGATCGCCTCGGTGAAGGGGTTCCTGGACCGGGTGCCCGGAGCCTGAAGCGCCGCGTGTGAAGGCTACCGTGCCGCTCGTGGACAGCACGAGCAGCACGGAAGCGGACCCTCTCGACGAGCGCCGGGACGAGGCAGCGGAGGGCTGGCCGGTCGCGGCCGGCACCACGGCACTGAGCGTGCCCGTACCGGAGGTGGACGCACTGGTGGGCGCCTGGCGGGCCCGGTACGACACGGCAGCCAGGTCCGGGGGAAGCGCACATCTGACCGTGTTGTTCCCCTTTCTGCACCGCGACCTGATAGCCGCGCCCGAACGCGCCGAGCTGGCCGCGCTGTTCGCCGCGCACCCGCCGTTCACGCTCACCTTCGCCCGCTGCGGGTCCTTCCCCGGGGTGCTGTACCTGGTGCCGGAACCGGCGGCGCCCCTGCGGGCCCTCACCGCCGCGGTGACCGGCCGATGGCCCTCGTACCCGCCCTACGGCGGCCTGTTCGGCGATCTGGAGCCGCACTTGACGGTCGCCAACTGCGGCGGCGCCCGGACGCACCGGCACATCGAGGAGCGGCTGGCCGGGCGGCTCCCGGTGACGGCGCGGGTGAGCACCGTCGATCTCGTCGTCCACCAAGCGGGCCGCTGGCAGCCCTGGCTCACCTTCCCGCTGGGCCGGTGACAGGGGCCCGGCCCGGGCGGGAGGGCGGAACGGCGGGAGGGCTCAGGCGCGGTGGCCCGCGGGGATCTCCTCACCGGCCGGGACGGGGCCGGGCGGGGTGCCCTCCCCGAAGGGGCGGCCGCCGAGCTGCTCGCGGTGGTGCGGGGTCAGCCAGCCGGACAGATCGGGTCCGGCCGGCACGATGGAGGTCGGGTTGATACCGGTGTGGACGACGTAGTAGTGCCGTTTGATGTGGTCGAAGTCGACCGTGTCCCCGAACCCCGGCGTCTGGTACAGGTCCCGCACATACGCCCACAGCACGGGGTCCTGCTCCAGCTTGTTGCGGTTGCACTTGAAGTGGCCGTGGTAGACGGCGTCGAACCGCACCAGCGTGGTGAACAGGCGGATGTCGGCCTCGGTGATGGTGTCGCCCACCAGGTAGCGCCGGTCCCGCAGCCGCTCCGAGACCAGGTCCAGGCGGCGGAAGACATCGGCGTACGCGGCTTCGTAGTCCTGCTGCGTGGTGGCGAACCCGGCCCGGTAGACGCCGTTGTTGACGTCCCGGTAGATGCCCTCGGCCACCTCGTCGATCTCGTCGCGCAGCGCCTCGGGGTAGAGGTCGGGGGCGCCCTGACGGTGCAGTTGGCGCCACTCGGTGGCCAGATCGAGGGTGATCTGCTGGTAGTCGTTGGTGACCAGTGCGCCGCTGGGCACATCCACGATCGCGGGGACGCTCACGCCGCCCGGGTAGTCCGTCTCACGCTTGTCGTACGCCTCGTGCAGGAAGCGGATGCCGAGCACCGGGTCGCGGTCGTCGGGGTCGAGGGTGAAACGCCAGCTCCGGTCGTCCTGGATCGGGTCGGCGACGGCCAGCGAGAGCGCGCTCTCCAGGCCCAGCAGCCGCCGCGAGACCAGCGCGCGGGACGCCCACGGGCAGGCCCGGCTGACCACCAGCCGGTACCGGCCGGCCTCCACCGGCCAGCCGTCCCGCCCGTCGGCCGTGATGCGGTCGGCGAAGTGGCTCTTGGACCTCTTGAACGGTTTCCGGCCGTACTCGGTGTTCCCGGCACCGTCGGTGGCTTCAGCAGTGCTCATTCCGGTCTCCTTCTCACAGGTGCCTGCCCGGCGGGGCGTGCCGGAGGCGCTGGTCGCGCCCGGTACGCGCCCCGGGCGTCGGCCGGTGGGTGCTCCCGGCCCCGATCCCATCACCCCGGCGGCACCTGTGCCGAGTACCGACGCGGAACGGGTGCCATGCTCCCGCCTAGCGCCCGACCTGCCAGGCGAAGGGCGGGAGCTGGGCGGCCCGGCAGTAGACCTCGCACGCCCAGGGCAGGACAGCGGCCGAGGGATGCAGCCGTGCTCCCTCGAGGCTGGCCAGCAGCCGCGCCGTGTGGTGGATACAGCCGGTGTGCTGCACGCCGTTCCGGTCGAGGACGGTGACCGCCGTGCGCCTGCCCTCGCACGGTGTCGGGTCCGCCTCGTCCGCCGCCGCGCACCGCCGGGTGCCGCCCGCTGCCGTCGCGTCCATCTCCCCCACCCCGTCCCGCTCACGTTCGCTCGGCCGGACAGCCAGTGGCTTCCCCCAACCACCGCCCCTCATGGCGGAATTGGGGAAGCCATGGGCAACTCGTAACGTGCCGGGCCTGCCGAACGGCTCGCGAACCGCTCACGGGCCGCTCGGGGGCCGCTCGCAGGCCGCTCGCTCAGGATGTGAGGAAGTCCCGCACCACGGGCGCCAGCTCCTCGGGCGGCACCTGGTGGAAGACCCCGGGCAGGGTGCGGTGCTCGCCGTTCGGCAGCGCCTCGGCGGTGGCGCGGGCCGCGTCCCGCAGCACCGGCGTACTGGCGTCGCTGCTCAGCACCAGGGTGGGGACCCGCACAGCGGCCAGCGTCTCCTCGGGCAGGGTGCTGTCGCCCAGCAGCGTGGTGTCGTAGCAGAGGGTGTGCGCGATCTTCTTCATCTCCTCCCAGGCCGGGGACCGGCGGGCGCCCTCCACGGCCTGCGGCGGCAGGCCGATGATCTCGGAGAGGAAGTAGGTGACCGCCTCGGCCCGCTCGCCCTCGCTGACGAGCTCGGTCAGCCGTGCCACCCGGACCGGGTCCTGGAGCTGGCCCACCGCTCCGGTGAAGGGCGGCTCGAAGAGCACGATCCTGCTCAGCGCGGCCCCCGCACGCGCCACCGCCTCCAGCAGCACCAGGCCGCCGGACGACATCCCGAAGGCGAAGCACTCCGCCCCCTCCCCGCCCGCGCCGACCGCCGCCGCGACAGCGGCCAGGTCCTCGCCCTCCCGGACGGGCGCATAGGGCTCCGTATCGCCGCTGTCGCCTCTGCCCCGGCGGTCGTAGACCACTCCGGACAGGCCGAGCCCCGCCAGCTCGCGGGCGAACGGCACGCCTGCGGAGCGGGTGCTGAGCGCGCCCCCGGTCACCACGACCGGCGGGCCGTCGCCCAGCCGCTCGAAGGCGAGCTCGGTGCCGTCGGAGGAGGTGGTGAATTGTGCGTTCATGGTGTGCGGCCCTTCCGGCTGACGTGGTGTTGCCGATTTCCTATCAGCAGCCACTGACAGTCGGGGGCGCGACGCGGGACGGCTCGCCGCGGGTCAGTCCCGGGCACTGTCCTTGGGTGGCGGGGGCGGGGTGGGGGCACCGGCAGGTGGTGGCAGCTTGGGGTAGGCGCGCGGCGCCGCGGCCGCCGGCACGAGGGAGGGCCCGCCGTCCCCGGCCGCCGGGGAGGGCAGCAGCGCGTCGCGCCGGGCACCGGGGTCCCAGCCGGGTTCGACGACCCGCTTCTGCATCAGGATGGCGCCCGCCAGCACCACGGCCCCGGTGGCGAGCATCAGCACGATGGCTGTCGCTCCGCCCGCCTTGCCGGCGAAGCCGACGAGGGAGCCGATCCAGCCGAAATCGGCGTCCCCGAAGGTGGTGTTCTCGCTGTCGAAGGCCCCCAGGACCTTCAGCAGCACGGCGGGCAGCAGGGTGATCAGAATGCCGTTGCAGAAAGCGCCGAGCACCGCGCCGCGCCTGCCGCCGGTCGCGTTGCCGTACACGCCCGCCGCGCCACCGGTGAAGAAGTGCGGCACCAGCCCCGGCAGCACCAGGGCCAGACCGAAGGCCGGACCCAGCACCCAGGCCAGCAGGGCGAGGGTGCTCAGGCCGCCCACGAAGCTGGCCAGGAAGCCGACGAGCACCGCGTTCTGCGCGTACGGGAAGACGATGGGCGCGTCCAGCGCCGGTACGGCTCCGGGTACGACTTTCTGGGCTATGCCCTGGAAGGCGGGGACGAGTTCGCCCAGGATCGTCCGGACGCCGAAGAGGATGACGGCGACCGCGATGCCGAACTGGAGGCCCTGCATGAGGGCTTGCATCAGGTAGTCGCCGAGGTCGGCGGCGGCTTGTCCGCTGTCGGCGGCGAAGGCCTTGAAGGCCGTCTCCCGGCCCGCCTTGGCGAGGTGGAGTACCGCCATGATCAGGTAGATGAGCACCATGGACAGCGCGGTGGCGACCATCGAGTCGCGCAGGAAGCGCAGCCCCTCGGGCAGCTTCATGTCCTCCGTGCTGCGGCTGCGCCTGCCGACGAGCTGCCCCACCGCGCCGGCCGTCACATAGCCCGCCGTGCCGAAGTGCCCGATGGCGATGCTGTTGTTGCCGGTGATGCGCTTGGTCCAGGGGTGGGCAAAGGCCGGCATCGACACGAGGAGAATGCCCAGCAGCACGCCGCCGACAGCCACCACGACCCACGCGGACAGCCCCGCGGTCGCCAGGACCATGGTCAGCAGCGTCGCCATGAACAGCATGTGATGGCCCGTCAGGAAGACATAGCGCAGCGGGGTGAACCGGGCCAGCAGCAGCCCGAGCCCGAAACCGGCGATCATCAGCCAGGCGACGCGTGCGCCGAATCTGTCCTGCGCGATTCCGACGATGGCCTCGTTGGTGGGGATCACCCCGTGCGCCCCGGTGGCGCCCTGGATCATCTCCCCCAGCGGCGCCAGCGAGCCGACGACGAGGTCTGCTCCGGCGCCGATCAGCAGAAAGCCCAGCGTCGCCTTGATGGCGCCGCCGACGATCTGCCCCGCCGACTTCCGCAGAGCCGCGAGACCGGCCGCCGTGATGAGACCGATGAGATACGCGGGAACGCTCAGGATCTCGTTGACGAGAAACTTCACGACAGTGACCAGCCAGTCCATGGAGCCTTCCGCTTCGTGCTGTGTTCGTGCGAGACGTCCCAGGGTGGGGAGCCGGGCGGGTTCAGACGTCGTAGGTGTCGCGCAGGACGGCGTCGACCTCCCTGGCGCTGGTGAAGTCCTCCACCACCTTCACCGGAACGCCCACGTCGCCGAGGGTCGCGGCGATCTCGCGGGAGGTGAGGACGGCCGCGGCCTCGGACGCCTTGCCCTTGGCCGAGATGGTGTCCGTGGCCTCCACGGTGATGTGCTGGTCCCAGCCCCAGCTGCCGAGGACGCGCTCCAGGGTGTTCTTCAGAAAGAGGCTGGTGCCGACGCCGTTGCCGCACACGGTGAGGATCTTCTGCACGGCCGGCCCGCTCGCCCCCGCCGATTGCCCGCTCGCCCTCGCCGACTGTCCGCTCGCGGGCGCGGACTCCGCGCCGCCGGGCTCTCTCGGCTGCTCGCTTGCGGCGAGCACCCCGTGCAGGTCCCCGGGGGTCGGCGCGGTGCGCAGGGCCGCCTCGGTCTCCGGGTTGCCCAGCAGCCGCGCCAGCGCCGCCATGGCCGCCGTATGGGCGCCGGAGTCCTTTGCCGCGAGTGCGACGACCAGGGTGACCGGGTCGTTGGTCTCGTGCCCGAACGCGACGGGCTCAGCCAGCCGCACCCAGGACATGCCGGTGCGGCGCACCGCGGGCGAGGGGCGGGCGTGGGCGAAGGCGAAGCCGGGCGCGATGACGATGTAGGGCCCGTTCTCCTCCACGTTGCGGATCATCTCGTCGGTGTACGCGCCGGTAGTGGTACCCCGTGTGACCAGCAGTTCGCCCGCCACGCCGACCGCCGCGCGCCAGTCGGCCGCGGCCACCTCCAGCCGTATCGCCTCGCGGGGCAGCAGTTCGCTCAGTGACGCCATGCCCGGATACTGACACGCCGCCCGGCGAGGTCTCAGGGCGCCTCCCGCCCGGGGCGTCCACGGCTGGTCACGCGCTGCCGCGGCCCCGGCCGACGGTGCCGGTGTCGGCGCCTGTGACAGGGGGTACCCGACACCGGCACAAAGCGCCCCCCAACAGCAGGGAGGAACCATGCGCCTCGATTCCCTCGCACCGCTCCTCGACCGGAACGGGCCGTGGGCCACCGTCTACACCAGCACGGCACGGGCCACCGAGTCCGCCGGTGACGAGCGCCGTCTGGCGGCCCGTGCCGCGGGGGACGAGCTGGCGCGGCAGGGGGCAGACGCGTCCACCGTCGACGCCGTCACCGAGCACCTGGCCGCGCTCTCGCCCAGTACCCGGCCGCAGGGCACCGTGGTGTTCGCCGCTGCCGGCGAGACCGTGCTCGAACTGCCGCTGAACACGGCGCCCGACCGTACCGTCGTGTGCTGGTCGGCGCTGCCGCACCTGGGGCCGCTGCCGGAGCTGCGGGGAGAGAACCCGCGCTGCCTGACGGCGCGCATCGACCGCACCGGCGCCGACTTCGAACTCGTCGACGCGCACGGGACGCACAGCGCCGGGCAGGCGACCGGTGAGGAGTGGCCCATCCACCGCAACGCCACCGGCGAACTGTCGGAGAAGCACTTCCAGCTGCGGGTGGAGAACACCTGGGAGAGCAACGCCGGACTGATCGCCGAAGCGATCGACCGCCGCTTCCAGGAGACCGGCGCGGATGTGCTGGTCCTCAGCGGTGACCCGCGCGAGCGGAGGGCCGTGCACGACCGGCTGCCCGAGCGGCTGCGGGGCATCGCCGTGGAGACCTCGCACGGCGGCCGCGCGGCAGGCGCTTCCTCGGAGTTGCTCGACCGGGAGACGGAACGGGCCCGTCAGGAGTTCGTCGAGCAGCACACCGCTCGCGCGCTGGCCGAGATGCGTGCCGCGCACAGTCCTGGTGGCTCAGGGCCTGGGGACCTCCACGACGCCGCAGCGCCGGGTCCGGCGACGGCCGAGTCGGTGCCCTCGCTGGTGGAGGCCGCGCGTGAACACCGCGTCGGCACACTGCTGGTGCGGCCCGGCGGCCCCGACCGGGACCGCCAGGTATGGGTGGGCGACGGCTCCGACCAGGTGGCCGTGCGCCGCTCCGAACTGCAGTACCTCGGGGCTACGGACCCGGTGCCCGCGAGGGCCGACGACGCGCTGCTGCGCAACGCGCTGGCGACCGACGCCGAGGTGCTGGTCGCCGACCCGCGGGAAGAGCTCCCGGTCGGCGGTCTGGGCGCGCTGCTGCGGTGGACGCACGCCGATGAGCGGGCCGCCGCCGTGCGGTGACCCGCGCCGGGGCGGCCTGCCGGGCAGCGGGCGGGCGTGGGGCGCCCGGCCCCATAACGCCTCGGACTTGACGCTCTTCCAGGAGGCGGCGGAGGGGGTGACCCCCCAGGACCGGTTGCCGCGGTCGAGCCAGCCGGACAGCAGCCCGAAGCAGGCTCCCGCCAGAGCCAGCAGAGCCCCCAGCCAGCTGGGGGAGGTGAGGCCGAAGCCGGCGGCGATGACCATGCCGCCGAGCGAGGCCCCCAGCGAGTTGGCGATGTTGAAGGCGGACTGCACGCTGGCGGAGCCGAGTTCGGGGGCGTCCCTGCCGTGGTCGAGGATGCGGGCCTGGACGCTGGGGATAGCGGCCATGCCCGCGATTCCGGTGAGGAACACGTTGACGGCGACCAGGACGGTGTTCTGCGCCGTCACCAGGAACATGATCAGCGAGAGCGCGAGGGCGAGCAGCGCCCCGCACATGGTCCGTACGGGCCAGTCGGCCAGGCGCCCGCCGAGCATGGTGCCGACGGTCATGCCGGCGCCGGAGAGCGCCAGCAGCGCGGTGGCCGCGGTGGGGGTGTAGCCGCTGACCTGGGTGACCAGCGGCTGGATGTAGGTGTAGAAGGACGAGGTGCCGGCGAAGCCGAACACCACCACGGCGTAGGCCAGCCACACCTGCGGTCTCTTGAATATGCCGAGTTCGCCGCGCACGGTTCCCCGCCCTGGTTCCCGCTGTACGGGGATCAGGGTCGCGAGGGAGACGAGGCCGAGGAGGCCGATGCCCGCGACGACGATGAACGTCCAGCGCCAGCCGACGGTCTGCCCGAGCAGGGTGCCCAGCGGTGAGCCGACGATGTTCGCCATCGGCACGCCGACCAGTACCACCGAGAGTGCTCTGCCGCGCTTTTCCGGCGGGACGAGTCCGGCCGCGACAACGGCGCCGATTCCGAAGAACACACCGTGCGGAAGCCCAGCCGTGAAACGGGCGGCCAGCAGAAGTTCATGGCTGGGGACAAGGGCTGACGCTGTGTTTCCGAAAATGAACATGCATGTCATCGCGAGCAGTATTGTCTTACGGCGGATCCGCATGCCCGCGAGGGTGAGCAGCGGTGCCCCGATCACGACACCGAGTGAGTAGGCGGAGACATAGCCACCGGCATCGGAGATGCTCACTCCCATGTCGGAGGCGGCCTCGGGCAGTAGACCTATCATCACGAACTCGGCCGTGCCCGCACCGAACGTTGCAATGGCCAGAGCCAAGAGGGCAAGGGGCAACGGGACCTCCTTGCAGGAGTGGGGTGTTGGGCTGCCCGGCTCGCCTCGGCGGGCCGTTTCCTCGAAAGGAAGCGTGCCGCAATCCAGGATTCGAGCAAACGGTTTCTGCATAAGGCTGCCCATAATAGGATTCCGGCCTTTTCCTGAACTCCCCCTGGAATCAAGGCAGTCGAGCGGCGAAGCACTCAAGAAGCCGCCCCTGGAACGCCGATGATTCGGCGTGTCGCTGCTCGTATCGCTGATCGCCCTACGGGCATGGAGAGTTACCGGTGACGAATGCGGCGGCTGTGACGTAAGAATTGCAAATACCCGCGAGTGGAATGCAGGCGGCCCGCCCGTGAAATCTGTCCGGTGCGCAGCCGCGGGCGCGGAAAACACCGCGGCCACCCCGCGTGTTGGCGGGGTGGCCGCGGTGGGGTCGGCGCGGGGCGGGCGTCAGCCGCGGATGTTGACGTCGACGCAGGCGTAGAAGGCGTTGGCCGTATCAGCGATGTTCCACACCGCGAGCACCTTCTGCTTGCCGGTGAAGCCGCGGAAGTCGACGTGGTGCGAGACGGTCTCGGGAGGCTGTGCACCGCGGCCGTCGATCTCGGCGATCTTCGTATTGCCGATGAAGTACTGCCAGTTGGCGGTGCGGTGCCGGGCGGTGAACTTCCAGTTGAAGTCCGTCGAACTGCCGACGTCGGTGACACGCCAGCCCTTGCTGTCGTCGCGCAGGTCGGCGAAGCGCTCGTTGCCACCCGCGCAGTCCTTGAGTCCCTTGGGGCCCTCGACGCTCTGCGGTTCCCACTTGATCGAGCCACAGGAGACGACGCCGCTGGCGCACTGTTCCTGGCGGCTGGCCGGGTTGGTGATCCAGCCATGCGCCTCGGCGGGGGTCGAGGTGAGGCCGAGGACCAGGAGTGGGGCGAGGCCGACGCCGGCGCACGCTGCCAACTTCCGCCTGTGGGGCTGCTTCTGCTTCTTGGTCCGGTGCATCTCAGCTCCTTCGGTGGGGGGAGAGCACACAGTGGGGATTGGTCTAGACTTTAACGACTGACCGTGGTCGGTCAACCCTTCGTGCGGGAACGCTCACGCCTTCGGAAAGCTGAAGCTGTACCCCTGCTCCTTGAGCCACGGCAGCAACTCCCGCAGCGCCTGGTACGACTCGGAGCGGTCACCGCCGCCGTCGTGGAGGAGGATCACGGCGCCGTCCTCCACCTGCTCCTTGGCGTGCCGGACGATCGCCTCCGTACCGGGCAGCTGCCAGTCCCCCGGGTCCACGACCCAGCCCAGCGGCCGCATACCGTGCTCGGCCGCCACCCGGCGGCTGGCCGGGGTGAAGGCACCGCCCGGAGCGCGGTAGTAGTGGATCCGCGCCCCGCCCGAGGCCTTGTCGATCATGCGCTTGGCTTCGAGTATCTGCCGCTTCTGGTAGGCGACCGACTTGTGGTCCATCCCCGTGTCGTGGTCGACCGAGTGGTCGCACAGCCGGTGCCCCTCGGCGACGATCCGCCGGACGAGCTTCGGATAGCGCTCCGCGTTGGGACCTATCAGACAGAAGGTCGCCTTGACGTGGTACCGGCGCAGCAGGTCCAGCGTCTTGGGCGTCCACTCCGGATGCGGCCCGTCGTCCAGGGTGAGCGAGACGGAGCGCCCGCCGGTGGCCGTGCGGTGGCTTATCGACCGGCTCACCTTCCGGGGCGCCTTCGGCCGCGCGGGCCCGGCATGCGGCTTCCGCGCGGGAGCCGCGGGCTCCTGCTGGACACGTGCCGCGCGCACGCTCTGCTCCCAGCCCGGGTGCCGGCCGGAGGCCGCCGCCCCCGCGCTCGTCCCGACGAACGCCGTCAGCAGACCGACCGCCACGGTCCCCGCCGCGGCGGCGAACGCCACGGTCGTCGGCCTGCTGCCCCGCTTGCTGTGCACTACTGCTCCCAACTGTCCCGATTTCGCCGGTCTCGGCACTGATGCAGACCTCTCGGAGGGAGCAGCGGTTGCGTCGCGGAGATGAGATATACGCCGCATTCGAGGCAGGCCTGTGCGCCGGCCGACGGGGCACCCTGTAGGCCTTGGAGCCGGACCGACCGAGAGCAGGGAGAGCACAGGCGATGGCGACCAGCGTGGCATTCACCGAGGACCTGGCACGGGAGGTGCTGGCCGCCGCGACGGGCGGCCCCGGCGGTACGGCGGAGCTGCTGTCCCTGGGCGAGAACGCCGTCTTCGCGCTGGGCGGGACGGTCGTACGCATCGGCCGGGACCCGCAGCTGCTGGAGCGCGCCGAGCACGAGCTGCGGGTGGCGAACTGGCTGGAGAGCGAGGGCGTGCCCGCCGTACGCGCGGCAGAACCGCAGGCGCGGCTCGTCGGGGACCACCCGGTCACCTTCTGGCGACGGCTGCCCGCCGCGGTGCGCCCCGCGGCGGCTGCGGACCTGGCCGGACTGCTGCGGCTCGTCCACGCGCTGCCCGAGCCCCCGTTCGCCCTGCCCGCGCGGGAGCTGCTGGGCGGGGTGGAGCGGTGGCTGCGGCTGGCCGGGGACGCGGTACCGCGGGAGGACGCGGCGTTCCTGCGGGCGCGCCGGGACGACATCCTCGCCGCGCTGCCCGGCCTCGTCCCCCATCTGCGGCCCGGCCCGGTGCACGGGGACGCGCTGCCCCGCAACGTGCACGTCACCCCGCAGGGGCCGCTGCTGGTGGACCTGGAGACGTTCTCCTCGGACCTGCGCGAGCACGACCTGGTCGTGATGGCGCTCAGCCTCGACCGCTACGGCCTGCCGGAGGCCGAGTACGAGGCCTTCTGCGCCACCTACGGCTGGGACGTGCGCGAGTGGGAGGGGTGCGCGGTGCTCCGGGGAGCGCGCGAGACGGCAAGCTGCGCGTGGGTCTCGCAACACGCGCCGGGCAACGCGGCGGCTCGCGCCGAGTTCCAACGACGGGTGGCCTCCCTGCGCGAGTCGGACCCCACGGTGCGGTGGCATCCCTTCTGACCGGACGCCGTGGTTGCGGCCGTCTTTGACTCCGCCGGACCCTCGCCGCCGGCCGGAGGCCGGGGGAGGAATCGAAGACGGCCGCAACAACAACGTTCGTCTACAACCACCCGCGCGTGGCCAGCTCTTCCGTGAAGCGGGCGTAGGACTCGTCCAGCGCGGCCTTCTCCTCCGGCACCGGTTCGACCAGCCGGCCCTCGCCCGTCATGGCGGCCGCAGCCTTCTCCAACGAGGGGTACAGCGTGCCGGTGGCGGCCAGCAGGGCGGCGCCGAAAGCCGTCTCCGCACGCTCGGCCACCCGAAGCGGGTGACCGAGCACGGTGGCGCGGATGCGGGTCCACAGCGGGCTGCGGCTGCCGCCGCCCGCCGCGTACAGCGGGGCCGTCACGGGCACCCCCAGCGCCGCGACCCGCTCCAGGGCGAGCCGTTCGAGGAAGGCGACGCCCTCCAGGTCCGCGCGGTGCCGGTCGGCGTCGTCGGCCGGAGTGCCGAGGGTGAAGCCGCGCGCTGCCCCGGCCACGAACGGGAAGCGCTCCCCCTCGCGGCGCAGCGGATAGCTCACGCAGGAGGCGGGGCCGCGCGCCGCGGCGGCCTCGTCGAGCGCGGACAGTTGTCCGGCGGCGCGGTGTGCGAGGGCCTCCCCGCCGGTGTTGGAGGCGCCGCCCGGCAGCCACCAGCCGTCCGGGTGCCGGTGGCTGTAGAGGGCGCCGGCCGGGTCGGTGACCAGCTCGCGGGTGACGCCCTTGAGGACGTAGGTGGTGCCCAGGACGCCCACGAACTGACCGGGGGCCACCGCACCGGTGGCGAGCTGCCCCGCACAGCCGTCCGTCATGCCCAGCCGTACGTCGCAGCCCACCGGCAGCCCCGTCTCGGCCGCCGCCTCGGCGCAGACGGTGCCGACCGAGGTGCCCGGCGGCTGGACGGGGGGCAGCCAGTGCGCCGGGATGCCGAGCGCGTCGAGGGTCTCGGCCGGCCACTCGCCCGCGCGCGGGTCGTACCCGGTCTTGAGCGCGTGGCTCCAGTCGGTGGCCACGGGCGCCCCGGTGAGGTGCCGACCGAGCAGGTCGGGCGTGTGCAGGAGCCGCGCGGTGCCGGGGAGGCCGGCGGCGTGCCGTGCGCACCATGCGGCCCGGCCGAGCGCCGCGGTGGGTCCTACGGTGAGGCCGAGCGCCCGCCAGCGGTCCGCGCCCAGGCGCTGGGCTTCGGCGTTGAGGTCGGCGGCCCTGCGGTCGTCGTACATCAGCGCCGGGCCCAGCGGCCGTCCTTCCGCGTCGGCCGGTACGAGGGTGCCCGAGGTGGCTGAGACGGCCACGGCCGACACCTCGGCGCCGCGCGCGGGCAGCGCGGACGTGGCCTGGCGGAGCGCCTCCGCTGTGGCGGGCCACCAGCGGGTGGCGTCCTGCTCGCTGCGGCCGCCGTCGCGGACCGGCTCGGGCAGTGCGGCCCGGCCCTCGGCGAGCACCGTGCCGTGTGCGTCGACGCAGACGACGCGGACGGCGGCCGTGGCGACGTCGATCCCGGCGACGAGTGGGGTGGCGGCAGCGGTGGAGGGGGTGGGTCCGGGCGCCGGGGCTGGGCTGTGCATGGCATACCTCTCAGTCATGGTGTTAATTTCACATGCCACATGTGATGACGCGCTCAGCCGTTCACCTCCGCGACCCGTACCTCGGTGTGCTCCCGCAGCTCGGCCACCAGCTCGCCGTCCACCCCGTCGTCCACCACGACGTGGTCGAAGTCGGCCACCGGGCACAGCCGGTGCAGCGCCGTACGGGCGACCTTGGAGTGGTCCATCAGCAGCGCCGTACGCGCACCTGAGGCGAGCATGGCCCGCTTGACGAGCACCACGTCCTGCTCCTGGTGGAAGGTCATGTGCCCGTTCATCGCCGACGTGCTCACCAGCACCAGATCAACCGACATCGCCTCGATGGCCTCCACACAGGGCACCCCGAGGAAGGAGTCGTGGGTGTGGGAGTACTCACCGCCCAGCGCGATCAGGCGGATCTCCTCGCGCCCGGCGAACACCTCCAGCACCCGGCGCGCGTTCGTCAGCACGGTCAGCGGTGTGCGCTCACGCAGCAGCGCGGCCAGCGCCAGCACGGAGGTGGAGTCGTCGAGCATCACCGACATGCCCGGCTCGACCAGCTCGGCGGCCTCCCGCGCCACCGCCTCCTTCTCCGCGACATGGACACCCAGCCGATAGTCGAGGTTGCTCTCGAAGACGCTGGTGGGCAGCGCCGAGACGCCACCGCGGAAGCGCCGCAGCACGCCCCGCCTGGCCAGCGCTTCCAGGTCCCGGTGCACGGTCATCACACTGACGCCCATGGTCTCCGCGAGCCGGCTGACGGTCACCGTGCCGTGCCGCACCACGTACTCGGCGATGCGCTGCCTGCGGTTCTCCTGCGAGCGGGCCGAGCCCGTCGGCTGTCCCTGGCCGGCCACGGCGTTCTCCCCGCTCATCCCGCGGCCGTGGGGGCCGCCAGCGGAGCCTGACCGCAGGCCGCCGCGTCGACTGCCGTGGGCACGTTCAGCGAGCGCAGCGCCGTGCGGTCACCGGTCACCTCGATCTCGGTGACCGCCGCGTTGTCGAGCCGGGGCAGCACCAGCCGGTAGCGCCCCGCGGGGATACCGAGCATCGCGCACAGGGCGATACGGAAGGCGGTGTTGTGCGCCACCACCAGCACCGTCCGCCCCTCGTGGTCCGCCGCGACCTCGCGCAGCGCCCCGCACACCCGCTGCGCCACGGCGGTGGGCGGCTCGGAGCCGGGGAAGGCGCCGGTCTCCGCGTCCTGCTGGAAGGCGCGCACCAGCTCCGGCGCTTCGGCGGTCATCTCCGCGATGGTGCGGCCCTCGCCCCAGCCGAAGTCGGCTTCCCGCAGCCCCTCGTGCACGGCCGGGGCCAGCCCCAGCGCCCGGGCCGCGGGCCGCGCGGTGTCCCGCGCACGCTCCAGCGGTGAGCTGACGACCGCGCGGATGGGCTCCCGCCCCGAGCGGGCCACCGCCCACTCGCCCAGCCGTTCGGCCTGCCACCGCCCGGTGTCGGTCAGCGCGATGTCGGAGATCCCGGCGTACCGGTTCTCGTCGTGCCAGGCGGTCTGGCCGTGCCGTACGAGCAGGAGCCGGGCGGTCATACGTCCTCCAGGACCTCGGTGCGGCGGGCGGGTGCGGTGTGCCGCACACTCCCAGCCCATTGGGCTTCTTCACGTCAAGCGCTATAAATATAACAACCTCGATGTGGAGAGCAGTGCGAACTGCCGGGACGGGAAGGCGAGCAGCCATGAGTGAGAGCAGCGGGGCGATCATCGGTGTCGACATCGGCACCTCCGTCACCAAAGCCGTCGCCTTCGACCGCGACGGCAACCGTCTGCACGCCGCGGTACGCCGCTCCACGCTGTTGCGCGCACCGGGCGGCGTCGTCGAGCAGGACCTGGAAGAGGTACTGGCCGGTGTCGCCCAGGTGGTCACAGAGGTCACCGCGGCGTTGCCGGCACCGCCCGCCGCACTCGCCCTCACCGGGCAGGGCGACGGTCTGTGGCTGCGCGACGCCCAGGGCAGGCCCGTACGGCGCATGATCTCCTGGATGGACGGCCGCGCGGCACCGCTGGTCAGCCGCTGGCAGCGGGACGGCACCGTGCGGGAGGTCTTCCGGCACACCGGCTCGGGCCTGTTCCCCGGCTGCCACGCGCCGCTGCTCGCCTGGCTGAGCGAGCACGAACCCGAGACGCTGGAGCGCGCGGCGGTCGCGGGCTACTGCGTCGACGCCGTCGCCCAGCGGCTGACCGGCACCGTCAGCGTGGACGCCTCCGACGCCACCCTGCCCTTCCTCGACCCGGCGACCCGCACCTACTCCCCCGCCCCGCTGGCCGCCTGCGGCGTGGCGGAGCTGGCCCGGCTGCTGCCCGAACCCGCCGCGCCCCGCGCCGTGCTCGCCCTCGGCCGGGAAGGAGCCGCGCTGCTCGGGCTGCCCACCGGACTCCCGGTCACCTCCGGCCCCTACGACCTGCCGGCCTGCGCCATCGGCAGCGGTGTACGGGAGACCGGCGACGGCCTGCTGACCGTGGGCACCACGCTGGCCTGCCAGGTGCTCACCGACCGTACGGACCGGGAGCCGGACGGGGAGCCGGCCGGGATGTGGCTGTGCACACCCGAGACCGGCCGCTGGCTGCGTGCCCTGCCCGCGATGGTCGGCACGGCCGGGATCGACTGGGCGCTCGGCATGGTCGGCGCCTCCACCGACGACCTGGAGACGCTGCTGGACAAGAGCCCGGCCGGCGCCCGCGGTGTGGTGGCGCTGCCGTTCCTGTCGGAGGCGGGAGAGCGGGCGCCGTTCGTCGCGCCCGAGGCGCGGGCCTCCTTCGAGGGCATGTCACTGGCGCACGAGAGAGCCGATCTGGTGCGCGCCATGTGCGAGGCCGTCGGCTACGCGGCACGCCACTGCCTGGAGACCGCAGGGCTGTCGCGGACGCTCGCCGCCTGCGGTGGCGGCACCCGCTCCGAGGGCTGGATGCGGACGTTCGCCGGAATCCTCGGCCGCCCGGTGCGGGTACCGGCCGAGACGGAGGTCGGCGCCAAGGGCGCGGCCGTGGTGGCCCGCGCCGCGCTGGGCGACCCGGTGGACGAGGAGCGATGGCACGCCGGGTACCGGCTGGTGGAGCCGGACGAGGCCGAACGCGCGGGCTACGAGCGCGGCTATGCCGATTACCGTGAGCGGGTGGCGGCGGCACGGGACCGCTGGGGCGGGTGACCGGCGCCGGAGTGCCGGGCCGGGCCACCCGGAACCGTGATGTCGCTTTTCCGCCAGTCCCGGCGCGCGCGTACCGCGAGACTGGAGGGGAACGGAGAAGGGACGCGCCATGTACCGCACGCACACCGTCATCGACAGCCCCCTCGGGCCGCTGACCCTCGTCGCGACCGACGGGGTCCTGTCGGCCGTCTACATGGACGAACAGCGGCACCGTCCGGCCCAGGAGACGTTCGGGGTGCCCGACCCGAGCGACTTCGGCGCGGTGACGGAGCAGCTGGGCGAGTATTTCGCGGGGGAACGCACCCGGTTCACGGTGCCTCTCGCACCGCACGGGACCGGCTTCCAGCGCACCGTGTGGGACGCGCTGTGCGAGATTCCCTACGGCGAGACGCTCTCCTACGGACAGCTCGCCGAACGGCTCGGCAAGCCTGGCGCCGCGCGCGCCGTCGGGCTGGCCAACGGGCGGAACCCGATCAGCATCGTCGTCCCCTGTCACCGGGTCATCGGCTCGACCGGGCAGCTGACCGGATACGGCGGCGGCATCGAACGCAAGCGCCACCTCCTCGACTTCGAGCGAGGTGCCCTGGTCCCGCAGGGAGCGGGTGGCGGGGCGACTCTGTGGTGAGGTGGTTTGTCCTCGGCCGAAGCGGCCACCCGTGAGGCGGACACCCGATCGCGTCGCGGCAAGGAGGTCACCATGCTCCGCGCCATCGCCGATGTACTGCGTGCCATAGGCGGCACCATCGCCACAGTCGTCACACTGCCGTTCCGGGCCGTGGCCCGGCTGCTGGGCGGGGCCTCCCGCTCGGCCCACTGAGGGGCGGTCAGCGGGAAGTCAGCCGCCGAAGGTCAACAGGACCTTCGGCGGCCCGCTTCTGCCCTGCTCCAGCAGCGCGAAGGCGGCCCGTACGGACTCCGCCGACTCGGCGGCGAGTACGTCGGCGACGAGCGGCCCCGCGTCCAGGATGCCCTGCTCGAAGAGCGCCACCGTACGGTCGTAGTGGGAGATGCCGTGCTGGATGCCGAGGATGTCCACGCCTTTGAGGGAGAGTTCGCCGGGTACGAAGGAGACCGGCTCCCTCGCGACGCCCACCAGCGCCACCCGGCCACCGCGCTCGGCTGCCCGCAGCGCCCCGGTGAAGGCGGATGCGGCGCCGGAGGCCTCCACGACGAGGGAGTAGGCGTTCTCGGGGGCCTCGTCGGCGTGCAGGGCCGCGTCGGCTCCGCAGCGCAGGGCCAGTTCGAGCCCCGGCCGGTCGATGCCGATCGCGTGCACCTTGGCGGCGTACCTGTGCGCGAACTGGACGGCCAGCAGACCCATGGTGCCGGTGCCGATGACGGCCACCTGGTCGTCGAACCGCAGCCGTGCCCGCTCGAACGCCTCCACCACGGAGACCGCGGGCTCGATCAGCGCGCCGGCCGGCTCCGGGAGCCCGGCCGGCAGCGGCGTGAGCGCGTGTGTGGGCACCCGGACGTAGTCGGCGGCGCCGCCTTGCAGCCCGTACAGCCCGGTCTCGCGCAGCGCGGTGCACATCTGGGCGCGCCCGGCGTGGCACTGGGCGCAGTGGCCGCACTCGACCATCGTGCGGCCGACGACGAGCGAGCCGACCGCGGGGGCGTGTGCCGGGGGCTCGTCGGCGTAGGCCGCCAGCTCGCCGTACCACTCGTGTCCGAAGACGTGCGGGAAGGTGAGGCGGCCGTCGAGCAGGAAGGCCGAGGTGCCGTGCAGGATCTCCAGGTCCGTTCCGCAGATCCCCACGTGCCGGGTGCGCACCAGCGCGGTGCCCGGCTCGGGTCCGGGCACCGGGACGGTCGCGAGGTCCGTCTGTCCGACGCCGGTGATGCGGGCGGCACGCATCGTGCCGCCGGGCCAGTTCCCCTTCAACACGTGTCCTTTCGAAGGGCGCGGCGCGTGCGGTGAGGGGAGCGGGGCGGTGCCGCGCTTCCGCCGCTTCCGGTCACCCCTGGATCATGGCACGGGACGGGTGCCGGCCGGTCATGAGGGTGCGCGGTCGCGGTGCGGTCCCCGGGCGGGGCCCGGGCGGGGCCCGCGTCAGTCGCGGCGCAGTGCGGCGAAGTCGCGGGCGTCCTTCGACCAGCTGTCCACCGGCGACCAGCCGCTGACACGGGCGACGCGGCGCAGGGCCGGGGCGCCGAGCCGGGCCCAGGGGAAGGGGGTGCCGGTGGCGCCGCGGGCGTTCTCCATCCACACCCGGAGCCGTTCGTCGACGTCCTCGCCGGCGACCTCGACCAGCAGCAGTCCGCCGGGCCGCACCAGAGCGGCGACGCGGCGCAGCAGCAGCGCGGGGTCGCCGCCGATGCCGATGTTGCCGTCGACGAGGAGGGCGGTGTCCCAGGTGCCGGGCGGGGGCGGCGGGTCGAAGACGGAACGGCGCAGCGCCCGGCCGCCGCGCCGTACGGTACGGGCGACTGCCGCGGCGTTGAGGTCGATGCCGAGCGAGGAGTGCCCGTACTCGCCCAGCGCGGCCACCAGACGTCCGGGGCCGCAGCCGATGTCGAGCACGGTGCCCTGGCAGCGGTCCAGCACGGTCATGTCGGCCGCGTCGGCGACGGCACACCAGCGCTCCACGTCCAGCGCGAGTGCCCAGCCGTCGGCCGCGCGCAGATGGAGCGGACCGCGGCCGAGGGCGAGGGCCTCGGTGTAGGGGTCCTCGGTCCAGGAGGCGGCTCCGGTACGCGCCCGCTCTCTCACGTCTCCCCCACCCCCGGCGCGCTCCGCGCGTGCGAGGCGGTCGGCGTACGGGGTGGGCCCAGCAGCCGCCGCAACCGGGCGTGTTCGGCGGCGAACAAGCTCTCGGGCGCCTGTGCCGCGACCGCCTCCGCGTCGGCGGGCTCGTCCACGTCCCGCAGCCGCGGCAGATCGCGGACCCGCAGTCCGGCCTCGACGAGCCGGGCGCGCTGTACCGCTCCGGTGGTGGCGGTGGACATGGGCACGCCGCGCAGCAGCGCGGGGTCGGGCGCGGCCAGGCCGAGCGCCCAGAAGCCGCCGTCGGCCGCGGGCCCGAAGTAGGCGTCGCAGCCCCGCCAGGCGTCAGGGCCGGTGGGCGGCGCGAGCAACGCGGGGGTCAGTTGCGGGGTGTCCATGCCGACGAGCAGCGCGGGACCGTCGCACAGCGCGAACGCGGCGGCCAGCCGCTCGTCCAGGCCGCCGTCGGCCTGCGGCACGATCTCGATACGGTCGCCGCCGTCCTCGGGCGCGGGCAGCCACGGCCCCGGGTTGCCGTCCAGCACCAGCACGCGGCGGCGCGCGGGGGCCGCCAGTACGGCGCGGAGGGTGTCGGTGAGCGCCGCGGAGGCGAGGGCGGCTGCTCCGTGCGGGGTGAAGGCGGGGGCGAGGCGGGTCTTTGCGTGTCCCGCGCGGGGCTCCTTGGCCAGGACGAGCAGCGTGGTGGGGTCCGGCACCGGCATCACGCGTCCTCGGTGGTGGGTCGGGGGGCGGTCCCGGTGGAGGGGCGGGTGGTCGCGGCGGAGGAGCTGGTCCCGGTGAGGGAAGGCGCTGTCACGTCAGAAGCTCTCGGGCAGCCAGGGCGCGGGCCCCGCGGCCAGCGCGTCCAGCAGGGCCAGGTCGCGTGCGTCACCGTCGGCCATGCCGAGCCGGGCCGCGTGCCGCAGCGGCAGCCCTCCCGCGTACCAGGCGGCGAGCGTGGTCGAGGGCAGCCGCACGGTGCGGGCCGAGGGGCGGCTGCCGCGCTGGACGTGCATCAGCCCCTCTTCGAAGGTGAGCGCGTAGGGGGCGCTCTTGCCCTGAGGGGAGACGACCTCCAGCCCGACATCGCCGCGCGGCTGCGGGTCCCAGCCGCGCGCCTCCAGGGCGCGGCGGATGTCGAGCAGCCGCAGCACCCACGGATACCAGCCCTCCTCGCGCACCGCGTACTGGTCCAGCACCCACTGCAGGGCGTTGGCGCGTGGCAGCACCGAGCGGCGGAAGCGGATCTGACGCACCTGCGGCGAGCGGGCGCTGACGGCCGCCAGCAGCGCCGGGAGTGCGTCGAGTCCGTCGTGCCAGAAGTCGTGGACGACGGCGGCGACGCCCCAGGGGCGGTACGGCTCGACGGTGACGGTCGCGTATCCGGCCAGGTGGCCGCCGTGCGAGCCGCCGCCGCGCGAGCCGCCGGGCCCGTCGCCGCAGGGCTCCCGCTCCCCCTCGCGGGCGACGCCCACCGTCAACGCCCCCTCGGTGGTCCGCTGTTTCCACCCGCGCCACCAGTCGGGTCTGCGCAGCGGTCCGTTCCAGTCCGGCGCCAGCCGCTCGCGCAGCCGGGCGCAGGCGGTACCGTCCGGCAGCACCGTCTCGAAGCCGGGTGCGGGAGGCGGGAGCTGGGCGGGGTCGAGGGCGTACCCGGAGGCGACGGCTGCGGACTCCCAGCCCCACCGCCGGTACACGCCGGGTGCGGGCGTCCAGGCGCAGGCCAGCACCGCACCGTGCTCGCCGCGCAGCCGCTCGGTGCCCTCCTCGGTGAGGCGGCGGGCGAGTCCTGCGCCCCGCTCCCAGGGTGCGACGGCGAGCCAGGCCACGCCGCCGGAGGGCACCGGGCGGCCGCCGAAGTGCTGCGCGAAGGGCAGAAAGAGCCCTCCGCCCAGCACCTCCTCACCCCGGACGGCGACCGCCGTGACGCCGTTGGCGCGCAGCGTGGCGTGGTCGTAGGGAACCTTACCGAAGGCGTGCCGGGTCTGGGCGAGGTAGCCCTCGAACTCGGCGTCGCCTGCTGCCGTTCGGACGCGGGTCTCCATCAGCTCGGTCTCTCCCTCAGCCGGTGAAGTAGCCGGTGACCGCGGTGCACACGTGGCTGATCTCCCGCGCGTCCAGGTCGGGCCGTATGGGCAGGCAGAGGGTCTGCCGCGCCAGCTCCTCGGCGACCGGGCAGGGGTGGCGCCGTGCGGCGGGTCCCGCGAGTGCGGGCTGGTGCGGTAGCGGGACGGGGTAGCGCACCACGGCGTCCACTCCGGAGGCGGTCAGGTGGTCCAGCAGCCCGTCACGGTCCTGTTCGGTCTCGGTGCGGACCTGGAAGAGGTGGTAGACGTGCTCGCCGTCCTCGCCGGGCTGCTGGAAGCGCAGCGGAAGTCCGGCCAGCCGCTCGCGGTAGGTGGCGGCCACCTCGGCCCGGCGGGCGTTCCAGGCGTCGAGCCGGTCCAGTTTGTGCAGCAGGACCAGGGCCTGGAGGGTGTCGAGGCGGGAGTTGTAGCCGAGGATCTCGTGCTGGTTCTGGCGCGGCTGTCCGAAGTGCCGCAGCAGCCGCAGCCGTTCGGCCAGCTCGCCGTCCTGGACGCTGATCGCCCCGGCGTCGCCGGCCGCTGCCAGGTTCTTCGACGGTGCGAAGCTCCAGCAGCCCGCGGCCGAGGCGGTCCCGACGCGCACTCCGTGGCTGCGGGCTCCGATGGCCTGGGCGCAGTCCTCGACGAGGGTGATCCCGGCGTCGTGCGCCAGCCGCCGGGCGCGGGGCACATCCGCCGCCTTGCCGAACATGTGGACGAGGATGACGGCGCGGGTGCGCTCGGTGAACGCGTCCTGGAGCTGGTCGAGATCCATCAGGAAGTCGTCGTCCCGGCAGTCCACGTACACGGGTGTGGCGCCGCGCCGGGCGATGGCCTGCGCGGTGGCGTGGAACGAGTTGGCGACGGTGACCACCTCGTCGCCGGGGCCGATGCCGAGCGCGTCGAGGGCGAGGATCAGCGCGTCCGTACCGGAGTTGACGCCGACGGTGTGCGCGGCGCCCAGGTAGGCGGCCAGCCGGTCCTCGAACTCGGCGACCTCCTGGCCCAGTACGTAGCCACCGCGCAGCAGCAGCTCCTCGATCCGGGCCAGCAGCTCGCGCCCGCCGCCCTCGAACTGGGCCGGGTAGCGGTACTTGGGAACGCTGAGACCCCCGGAGCCGCTGAAACCGCTGGAGCCGCCCATCAGCGCTCGCCGCGTTCGGCGTTCTCGGCGCGCTCGCCGTTCTCGGCGTGCTCGTCTGCGATGCGGCCGTCCCCACGCCCGTAGTCGTCCTCCAGACGGACGTTGTCCGAGCCGTCGTCGTAGGTGGAGACCTCGACCAGCACGATGTCGGTGACGCCCTCCACCCGGTGCACTGCTCCTGGATCGACGTGCGCCAGCGTCCCGGCGGGCATCGGGAGTCGCAGCGTTTCGCCGTCGCGGGTCTCCCGGTAGTGCATCACCGCCTCGCCCTCCAGGATGAAGTAGCTCTCCCGCTTGTGCTCGTGGTACTGGAGGGAGGTGCGGTGGCCCGCCTTGATACGGATGAACTTGAAGCCGTACGGGCCGTCCGGCTCCTCCTCGTGCAGCCAGCGCTCCTGGCCCCACAGCTTGACGACCTTCTTGGTGTCGGCGAACTCGATGACCCGCACACCCGGGGCCACTTCGCGGGCCGGGCGTGCCTCGTGGGCCCCGGTGTCGCCCTCGGGCTCGCTGATGGCGGAGAAGCCGGCGTCGGTCGCGGGGCTGCCCATGTGCGGTCCTTCCATGACGGGATCGTGGCTTGCGGGAGGGGAGAGGATGCGGCTCAGCGCGAAGCGATGTGCACCGGCGCCTGGCCGCCGCGGTCGCGGACGACGGGGAAGAAGACCTCCGGCGGCCAGGTCAGCAGGTGCCAGACGATGCCCGCGACCGAGCGGTTGTAGGGCCAGTCGGCGGGGTCGGTCATGCCCCAGCGCGCGAAGGCGGTCAGCAGCACGGGGTCGGCCGGCACCCAGTCGCCGTCCAGCTCGAACTCCACCCAGTGGTGCAGGGTGGTGAACGGCGGCGCCACCAGCAGGCCGGCACCGTGCCGGGCCCTGATGCCGTGCCGCTCGGCCTCCCGCAGCAGCAGCCGGGTGGGGATGAGGCAGTTGGCCAGCCGGGTCTCCCGCGAGAAGCCCTCGTCCTCGATCACTCCGTCGGGCAGGACGTACAGCTCCCAGTCGGCGACCAGGGACAGCAGGTCGGAGCGGTCCTCGTCGAACAGCAGGCGGTTGGAGGGAAGCTGGGCCCGCACGGTGAAGACGCCGGGCGAGGTCTCGCGCAGGCTGCCCGGCTCGCTGTACCGGTCGAGCCCGGCGATCGGCGTGAAGACGCACTCCCCGGGGTGCCCCGTCTCGGCGCACTCCGCGCGCAGTTGGAGCTCGTGGATGTGCCGCTCGCTCTTGCGCGCCACCTCGTCCAGGGCCTGCGCCTTGCGGGTGAGGGCCTGGAAGTAGGGCGAGGGCAGGTTCAGATAGGTGCTGATGTTGTGCAGGTCGGTGCGCTCGAAGCGGCGCCCTTCCCCCTCGCCCCGGTGCGGCAGCCCGTGGTCGAGGAGGGCTTCCAGCAGGGCGGGGCCGATCGCCCAGGTCTGCTGCGCGAAAGCGGCGTCCTTGGCGAACGTACGGTGCCGGTCGGGGACCCGCAGGACGCGGTCGACGGCTTCCTGGAGCGTGTCGGGTGCGTGGACCTCGGTCACGGGGGCGCTCACCGTACCGCCTCGGCGGCCCGCCCGCCGGTCCGGTCCACGGCGCGCAGCGCGGACTCGATGCGCTCGGCCACCGCGTCCTGGAGCACCGTCTCCAGCGGTGGCCTGCCGCGCCCGGCGAGGGCCAGCGCGGCCTCCTCCCGGATGCGCAGCCCTTCCTCGGTGCGGAAGACGTAGTGCCCGGCGATGACGGCGCGCTCGACATCGGTCGCCGTTGTGGGCTCCAGCATCCACTTGCGCCACTTGCCGCTGTCGTGGGCCAGCCGCAGGAAGTCCTCCTTGGCGCGGGTCAGTTCCATCTCGTCCAGCACGCGCAGCAGGGCACGGGTCTCGGCCACGCCGTACTCGGGTGCGACGTTGAAGGCGTCGACTCCGGCACGCAGCAGCAGCGCCGTCTCCTCGGTGGTGAGGTAGTCGCAGTTGTGCGCCTTGAGCAGGACGCCCTCCTGGTGACAGGTGGCGGCCAGGGTGGAGACCTGGCGCAGCGTCTCGTCGCGGGCGTGCGGCTCGTGGAAGCGGCCGACGTTGCGCAGTTCGGCGACCTTGGTGCCGGTCTGTGCGACGACGTAGCGGGGGCGGGGCGCACCTGCCGCTTCGATGCCCTCCAGCACCAGCCTGAGGGCCGCCTTGAACTCGTCGGGGTCGTTGGTGGACACGTCCTGCGGTTCGAAGCCGATCTCGTAGGCCACCTCGACGCCACGCTCCCGGGCCGCCTCGTGGCAGCGCGCGTACAGCTCCACGAGCCGGGCGGCCGCGGTCTGCGCCGGGACGGGGCCGGTGCCGGGGCGTCCTTCGGAGGTGTCGATGTGCAGCAGGCCGAAACCGGCGTCGAGGTCGGCGGTGAAGGAGCGCACACACGACTCCAGCGCCTCGGCGGGTTCGGTGATGTCCGCCTCGGATGTGTGCATCCACGGGCCGCCGTGGTCACGGCACAGCAGCAGCAGTCCGTCCGGGTCCCGCTCCTTGACGTGGTCCGCGAACTCCTCGGTGGTCCAGCCCAGATAGCCGCCGCCGAACTCCTCGGCGTCCACCTGGCGGCGGCTGGGGATGAGCATGAGCGGCGTGCGCCTCCGCCTGGCCACGGTGAGGGCCGCGTCGACGGTACAGCGTGAGACCGGGCCGATGCCGACCACAGGTTCCATGGGTGTCTTCCCCTGTTTCTCGAGGGTTGTCGTGCTCGGCGTCTCCCGGGGCCCGCCGCTTACGGCGCGGGGTGGCCCGCTCAACGCGGCTGCCGGGTGTGGAACTTGCTCAGGTCGCCGATCTCGGAGTCCGGCGGCCAGGTGCACCAGGGGAACGTCTCGTATGCGCCGGCTCCCGCGCCTTCGGCGTCGAACCAGTCGGTGGCCCGCGGGTGGTGCAGGTGGACCATGCGGTCACGGTGCCTGTCGAGGCCGCCGTGCAGGTCGGCCCGCCAGGCGAAGTCGTTGTCCGCGCCGCCCCAGCCGGCGGTGAAGCGCTCGTCGTAGCCGCCGATCCGGGTGAAGAGGCTCTCGCGCAGCCATACGCAGGCACCGGGCGTGCGGCGCAGGAAGACCCCGCGCAGCGCGTCCCTGTCCACCTCCGGGCGCCCTTCCAGGCAGCGCTCGGTGACCGCCTGGTGGCTGGAGGCCGCGTCCAGGTACAGCATGTCCTCGAACGGCCAGTGCGCCTGGGTGCCCGGTGCCCGGAACCGTTCGACGGCACGCTGCACGAAGCCGTGGTCGACCAGGATGTCGGCTTCCAGCACACAGATCAGCTCGGCGGGGCGTGCGCCGTGCACCACTCCGGCGTTGATGGTCCACGAGTAGTTGAACGGGCCGTGGTTCTCGGCGAAGAGGTAGGTGTCGCACCAGGGCGCGTACACGCTCTCCCAGCGCGGGCTGGAGTCGGCCTCCACCACAACGACCCGGTAGCGGTCGCGCGGGTGGCTCTGGTCGTTGAGCGCGTGCAGTACGGCGGCCAGATTGCGGGTGCGGTCCCCCTCCTCGCCGCGCTCGCGGAACGGGATGACCAGCGCGGCGTCCACCGGGCCCTCATGCCTGGCCGGTGGCCGCGCCGTACTCAGGATGCGCGTCGCGTCGGGTGCGCCGAGCCCGGCGGGCCGCTCGGTGCCGGTCTGCATCCGCAGCCTCGAGCAGGTCTCCGCCTCCCATACGAGGGCCGCCAGGCGTTCGGTCCGCGGCTCGGCCCCCGGGTGGTCGGCCGCGTACGCGAACCGGTCCGCCAGCAGCGCGGTCAGCCGGCGGCAGGCGGCGCTGTCGGCGGGGTCCTTGCCGACGGCCCCGGCCAGGGCGCGGATGTCCTCGCCGGGGACGGCCGAGACCGCCTCGGTGACGGCGTGGTGCGCCTTACGGGACCAGACCCAGAAGCCGGGGGCCGCCGACTGCGCGAACGGGTCGGCGACCAGGGCCACACTGCTGACGGCGGCATCCGCGAGGGTGGCGGGCTCCTGGTGCCTCCAGCTCATCGGCGCTGTCCTCTCGGCGGGGGTGGCGGGGTTCCGCGCGCAAGGCGCGCCTCCCTGCCGAAGGCTGGCGAGGCGTGCCACGCGAGAGCGCGGGATCAGCGGTCTTCGACGGCCGTGACCTGGTGCTCAGCCGAGCCGCGAGGCACATCCTGCTCTCCGCTTCGGACCGCCGACAGCCCCTGACGACCGCCCGCCCGGAGCAGTGCGGACGGGGGTAGCCGATCGGGTAGCCCCGGTGGTCGGGGCAGGGCATGCCGAACGGCCGGGCAGGGCCGTCGGGCGCCCGCCCGGCCGGACGGATTCCGGTTCCGTTCACACCGTTCACGCCGGCCGGGGCGCAGCTGGCAGGCGCCAGACGGCAGACGAGGCCGACGTACGGGAACGGCGGCACGTGGTGGCAGCCGCCCGTGGAGCCGAGCTCCCGCGCGGCGGCGCCGTGTCAGTCGATGAGCCCCAGTTTGATCGCGGTGACGACGGCCGCCGTCCGGTTGGCCGCGCCGAGCTTCAGCAGCACGCTGCTCACCAGCCGCTTCACCCCGTGCTCTGAGATCCGCAGATGGCGGGCGATCTGCTTGTTGCTGAGCCCGGCCACCAGGTGTGCCAGGACCTCGTGCTCGCGGGCCGTCAGCCGGACCCGGCGGGCGGGCAGCAGCGGGGCCGACTCCCCGGCGTGGCTGAGGAGTTGCCGTCCGAGGTGCAGCGGCATCGGCATCTCGTCGGCCGCGAGCTGCCGCAGCGCCCGGTCCAGGGCCGCGGCGGTCAGCTCCTCGCGCAGCAGGTAGCCGTCGGCCGGGAGCCGGGCGAGCGCCGAGTCGGACTCGGCGTCGACGGGGTCGAGGAGCATGAGGGTGCGCAGCCCCTGCGGGGTGTGGCGCAGGCGTCCGAGGGAGCCGGACGCGCTGTTGGAGCTGGAGAGGACGAGTACGTGGAATCTGTCCCGGGCCAGGGCCCGTTCCAGCGCGCCCAGGTGAGTGAACGTTTCCGCACGCTCGACGGCCGCCAGGCCCGGCAGCATGGCCTGGAGCCCGAATCTGAGGAGTTCCGCCTCGACATGGACGGCGACGGCCAGCCGGGTCCCGGTGCGACCGCTGGTGTCCGGCTGTTCCTTGATCTCGGTCATGCGTTCACCCAATCCCCGTGTAAGGCCACTTCGCCGAAGTGCGGTAGTGGTCTAGTCCTGACTGCCGCGAGCGATGATCCCGCAGAGTCGGGCCCCAGGGAAGCGAGTTGACTCGAGCGACCGCTGGTGTTCCGCGCCCTCATGGTGACGCCTGGTGCCGTACCGCGCCACGGCGACCTCCGCTCCCGGCCCGCTACCGGCCTCCCATTCCGGAACGGCCCGGGCTCCGCCGCCCCGGCCTCCAACCGGCCACAGTACAGGCTCAGTTGACGTAGACCGTACGTAGATGCCGCGTAGTTCGGCGTTCCGCCTCTGGTCTGCCGTCCAATGCCGCGCTCTGCTGGTGGGAACCGTACTCACCGGACACAGCCGCACCGGAGTGCGCAGCCAGACCGGCAGCCCCGGCAGCGGCAGATCGGGGCGTGACATGACGGCACCGGAACCCCCCTCCGCACCCGAACCGACCCCCGCACCCGAACCCTCCCCCACACCGTCCACCGCCACGGCACCACCCTCCGCCGCGGCAGCGGCGACCGCCTCGGGGCGCGCCGAGCCTGGGGCGCCCTACACCGACCCCACTCTGGGCATCCCCGTGACCACCTCCTGGCGCGGCGAGCCCCGCAACCGGCTGGTGACCATCGGGGACTCCCTCACCCAGGGCTTCCAGAGCTGCGCCGCCTTCCAGACGGAGCTGTCGTACCCGGCGATCATCGCGCACGAGCTCGGCTGGGCCGAGCACTTCCGCCACCCCTCCTTCGACGGCTGCGGCGGGCTCCCGCTCAATCTGGAGATGCTGCTGCGCGACATCGAGGACCACTGCGGCCCGGCCATCGACTGGTGGGACACGCCCTCGGCGCTGTTCAGGGCGCGCCGCTTCATGGACAAGGTGGAGGACTACTGGGAGCGCGGCGCCGGGTGCGCCCCGGTCTCGAACACCGCCATCAACCACAACCTGGCCGTCTTCGGCTGGGACCTGCGGGACGCGCTGGACAAGTCGGCGGACGTGTGCCGCAAGATGATCGGCACTCCCAGCGACGACCTGGTGCTCCAGGTGGTTGGCAATCCGGGGGAGCGTGCCGCGCTGCGCACGCTCCCCACCAGGCCACCGGCCGCGGGGGCGCTCACCCAGGTGACGGCTGCCGCCGAGCTGGGCGAGCAGACCGGCGGCAGCCGGCACGGCGAGGCGACCGAGGACGGCGAGCGCGAGGCCGACCCGGACCACGGCATCGAGACGCTGATCGTCTTCCTGGGCGCCAACAACGCGCTCTCCTCCGTCGTCGAGCTGAAGGTCGTCTGGAGCGGGGAGGGCTACGACGACCTGCGGACCAAGGCGCGGTTCACGGTCTGGCGGCCCGAGCACTTCGCGTCGGAGCTGCGGCAACTGGCCGACGCGGTGGGGCGGATCAGGGCGCGGCACGTGATCTGGTGCACCGTTCCGCATGTCACCATCGCCCCGATCGCACGCGGTGTGCACGGCAAGGCCGAGCGGGGCTCCCGCTACTTCCCGTACTACACCCGTCCCTGGATCGCCGACAGCGCCTTCGATCCGGAGTGCGACCCGCATCTGACCGGGGAGCAGGCCCGCGCGGTGGACGAGGCGATCGACCAGTACAACGACGCGATGGCCGAGGTGGTGCGCGGGGCGCGGCGCGGCGGTCGCGACTGGTATCTGCTGGATGCCGCCGGGCTGCTGGACCGGCTGGCCTGCCGCCGCTACTACGAGGACGAGGAGGCGCGGCCGCGCTGGTGGACTCCCTACCCGCTCCCCCGCGAGCTGGCGGGCCTCGACCCGGTGCCCAACTCGCGGTTCCTGCTGAGCGACGGTGACCGGCGCAGCGACGGCGGGCTGTTCTCGCTGGACGGCGTCCACCCCACGACGGTGGCCTACGGCATCCTCGCCCAGGAGCTGATCGAGGTGATGCGGCGAGCCGGCGTGGAGTTCCGCACGCCGTACGGCGGACAGCCGCGCACCGGCCCTGTGCGGGTGAACTTCACCCGGCTGATGCGCCGCGACACCCTCATCAACCGCCCGCCCGCCAATGTCACCTCGGGCCTGCACGCCATCGGCTGGGCCGACGAGGCGCTGGACGTGCTGGCCAGGGCACTGCGCTTCGGCCGCCGGGGGAAGTAGCGCCACCCCGGGAGGGATGACGATAGGTAAAGCTGAATATCGGCAGGTACGCAGATCGGTCGGTAGGGAAGTCGACCGGTAAGGACATCGGGTGGTAGCCACGGCGAAGGCCCCCGGCGGCCGCGCCCGCCAGACGTGCGACCACTCGGTGAAAACCGGACGATAACCGGCGCGTCGCCTCATGTTCGACAGTCGGATTTTGTCAAGGTCACTCTGCTTCATCTCGGGAGGCGGAGTCGTCCATGCCTGAATTCCCGGCACAGCGCACCCCACCGTTCGGCAGCGAGTCGCGGGCGCTGATGACCGTTCTGCACCTGGCCCAGCCCGTCGAAGGTGGCGTGGCCCAGGTGGTCACCGACCTCGCGAGGGCCCAGGCCCGGGCGGGACTGCACGTCGTCGTCGGCTGCCCCGAGGGCGGCCGGCTCACGCGCGCGGCATCGGCGGCCGGAGCCAGGACCGCTCACTGGCCGGCGGTACGCGAGCCCGGGGTGGGGGTGGTCGCCGAGGTGTACGGCGTACGACGCCTGGTCCGGGCCGTACGTCCCGACCTGGTGCACGCGCACAGCGCCAAGGCCGGGCTGGCCGCGAGGCTCGCACTGCGCGGCAGAGTGCCCACCGTCTACCAGCCGCACGCCTGGTCCTTCGAGGCCGCGACGGGGCGCACCGCACGGCTGGCCCGTGCCTGGGAGCGGTACGCGGCCCGGTGGGCGGACCGGGTGCTGTGTGTGAGCGAGGCCGAACGGGACACCGGCACGGCAGCCGGCGTCCGCGCCCGCTGGGCCGTGGTGCGCAACGGCGTCGACGCCTCGCACTTCACCCCGCGCGGCGCCCGGCAGCCGGACGGCTGTCCCGCCTTGCGGCCCGACGGCCGGACGGTGCTGGTGGTGTGTGTCGGGCGGCTGTGCGAACAGAAGGGCCAGCGCACCCTGTTGGCCGCCTGGCCGCGCGTCACGGCTCGAGTGCCGCACGCGCGGCTCGTCCTGGTCGGTGACGGCCCCGACCGGGAGGCGCTGCGCCGCACGGCACCGCCCGGGGTGGTTTTCGCGGGCGCCACCGACGCGGTGGCCGACTGGTACGCCGCCGCCGACCTGGTGGTGCTGCCCTCGCTGTGGGAGGGCATGGCCCTCACCCCGCTGGAGGCGATGGCCTGCGCCCGTCCGGTGCTCGTCAGTGATGTGGCCGGGTCACGCGAACTGCTGCCCCCCGGCCAGGAGACCAGTTGCCTGGTGCCACCCGGCGACCCGGTCGCGCTCGCGGACGCCGTGGTGCGGCTGGCTCTCGACGAGAGCCTGCGCGCCGAACTGGCCGCCGCCGCCTGCGCACACGTACGGGCCGGATTCGACGTACACACCACGACGGCCGCCGTGCTGGAGCTGTACCGGGAGGTGCTACGGCAACGGGGCTCCCTGGTGGACGTTCCGGCTGCGGAGCGGGCCGGTGCCCGATGACCACGCAGAGCGCGGACAGCGCCCCGAACCCGCGGAGCGTCGCCGAACCGGACCGGACGGCCGCCGAGAGCACGGCACACATCGCTTCCCTGCTGCCCCGCCCGGGGGCCGGTACGGACCACGCGGCGCAGGAGCAGGCCGAGGGCGCACGGGAGGTGACGGCCCCTTCGGTACCTTCGGCTCGCGGGCCGGTGCCCGGGACGGCGCCCCCGGCCGCTGCCCGGCGCCGCCCGGGCCCGGCGCTGCCACTGGTCGCCGCCGATGTGGCGGGGACCGCGGTGGCCGCCCTGGCCTGTGCGGAGCCGGACGGTGCGGCGCTGCTGCTGGCACCGGTCTGCGCGAGCCTCACGGCGCTGTGTGCGCGGGCGGGCCTCTACCGTCCCCGGCTGGACCCGCAGGCGCTGGACGAACTCCCGGCGCTCAGCAGGCGGGTGGCGATCGCCTGGTGCGTCGGCGTCACGGTGCTGGCCGCCTGCGACCGCACCGGAACGCTGAGCCTGACCGGCCTGCTGGCGGGAATCGCCGCCAGTGCGGTACTGGCCTGCACGGGCCGCGCCCTGGTGCACGGGCTCCGCCGCCGCCGGGGACGCAGCAGGCCGCGCGCCGCGCTGATCGTCGGCCAGGGGGAGCCGGCGTATGCCGTGACCGCCGCGCTCGCACAGCAGCGCAGATACGGGCTGCGGCCCGTGGCGCTGGTGGTGCCGGACGGCGGGGCCCCGGCTGGGCGGTCTCCGCTACCGGTCGTCACCGCTCTGGACGAGGTGGCGCGCACGGTGACCGGCAGTGCCGTACGGGACGCCGTCTTCGTCCGGTCCCCCTGGGAGGACCCGCACACCGCCGGGCTGGCCGCGCTGCTGGGTGCGAACGGGGTGACCGGCTGGCTGGTACGTCCCGGCTGCGCGCTGGGAGCGCACGGCGGGCACGCCCTCGCGGTTGGCGAGCGCTCCCTCCAGACCCATCTGTGGGGCTTCTCCTGCCACCGGCTGGCTCTGGAGTGCCCCCGCCCCCGCACCGGCCGCCGCAAACGGCTGCTGGACATCGCACTGGCTGCGCCCGCGCTGCTGCTGGCGGCACCGGTGATGGCGGGCTGCGCCCTGGCGGTACGGCTGCTGGACGGTCCCGGTGTGCTCTTCAGGCAGGAGCGAATCGGACAGGACGGACGCCCGTTCGCGCTGCTGAAGTTCCGCACCGTGCGGCACAGCGACGAGCACGAGGCGGCGACCCGGTGGACCGTCGCGGGGGACGCGCGCACCAGCCACGTCGGCAGGCTGCTGCGCCGCACCTCGCTGGATGAGCTGCCGCAGCTGTGGAACGTGCTGCGGGGTGATATGAGCCTGGTGGGACCCCGCCCTGAACGCCCCTACTTCGTCGGGAAGTTCAGCGACAGGTACCCCGGTTACGCGCAGCGGCACCGCGCGCCTGTCGGCATCACCGGCCTGGCACAGGTGCACGGGCTGCGCGGCGACACCTCCATCGCGGACCGTGCCAGGTTCGACAACCACTACATCGAGACCTGGTCGCTGTGGCAGGACGTGCGGATCATCTGCCGTACGGCAACCTCCTTCTTCCGGCTGGAGGGCCGGTGAGCGGGCCCGCCGGCAGCGCAGCCCTGTTGACGCCGGCCCGCCGGGGCGCGGCGGTCCGAGCGCAGCCGCACGGCGGCACGCGCGGCCGCGGCACCCCCGGCGGCGGCCCTGGCAGCTACTGGGCGCTGCCGCGCGGACCGGTGGTGCCGGTCCTTGTGACGGTGCTGCTGCTGTGCGCCCCGGCCGGCGGCGCCGGGGCGGCCGGGCACGGCGGTGTGACGCTCGCGGACCTGTGCTCGGGCGTACTGGTGCTGTGGTGCGCGCTCGGGCTGCTGCGCCCACCGGCGCACCGGACGGCCGGGCGGGTCGGGCCGCGTGCGCTGACACCGCTCGCCGCGGTCGTACTGGGCGTACCCGCCGCGGCGTTCGCCGTGACGACGATCGCCTCGGCGGACCCGGCGGCGAGCCTGCCCGGCTTCGTGCGCTACCTCCAGCTCTTCGTCCTGGTGCCGGGCGCGGTGCTGCTGTCGCTGCGGGACGCCCGGGACGTGCGGCTGATGTGCGCTGCGGTGGTGCTGCTGGCACTGGTCGAGGGCGGGGTCGGCGTCGTACAGGCCCTCACCGGCAACGGCGCCTCCTACCAGGGCGAGAACGTGCGCGCTGTGGGCACCTTCGGCCCGCTGGATGTGATGGGCATGGCCACCGCCGTCTCGTACGGACTGGTGACGGCCCTGGCGTGCGGGCTCCATCCGCCGGCCGGCGCGCCACGGTGGCTGCGCCCCTGCGCGCTGGGCAGCGCCGCCGCGCTCGTCGTACCGCTCGCCCTCTCCTACAGCCGGGGTGCCTGGATCGCGACGGCTTCGGCGGTCCTGCTGCTGCTCGCGCTGCGCGGGGTGCGTACGACGGTGTGCGTGCTGGCCGCCGTCGCCGCCACCGGCATGGTGCTGGTCGGCGGCTTCGGGCTGGCCACCCAGGAGCTGTCCCAGCGGGCCCGCAGCATCACCGAGGTCTCGGACTCGCCCGACCGCTCGGTGACGGACCGGTACACCCTGTGGGGTGCGGCCCTGGACATCTGGCGGGAGGCCCCCGTCACCGGCGTCGGCCCCAAGGAGTTCCCCGAACACCGGGATGCGCACGCCGCGTTGGAACTGTCATCCGGCAGCGACACGGCTGGCGCGGGAGTGCCTTTCCAGCGGGAACCGCTGCTGTCACCGCACAACATGTATCTGCTGGTGCTCAGCGAGCAGGGCCTGGTGGGCACCGTGGCGCTCATGGGCTCCTGGGGGGTGCTGCTGGTCCGCGGTGGACGGCGCCTGGTCGATGCCCGGCGCGGCGGTCCCGGCTGCCGCGCGACCGACTGCGGAGCGGTGGCCGCCGGACTGCTGGTGTGGCAGAGCGTGGACTTCCTCTACGGAGACATCGGCGGCCCCTCGACGGTACTCACGGCCCTGGTGCTGGGGTCGGCCACCTGGTGGGCGCTGTCACCGGCGGTCGAGCAGACCGCTGACGGCACGAGTGACGGGACGGTTGAACGGGCGGCTGACGGGACGGCTGCCCGGACGGCTGCCTGGTGGCACCGGGGCCGCGCGCCGAAGGCGGACGGGGGCCCACGATGACCCGCCGCCTTCCCGCTCCTCCGGCCCCGGCCGGCGCGCACATGACCGGCACTCCCCCGGCAGCCGGGACATCGTCGAAGCCGGCGACTTCGCCGCCGGCGGGGGCATCGGCGGCGGCCAAGACGTCGCCAGCAGCCAAGACGTCGGCGGCGGACGGGGAGCCCGGGGCGGGGCGGTCGGCCGGCTCCGGTGCGCAGTCGCCGCGGCTCGGGCGGTTCCTGGCCCGGGCCGCGGCCGTGACCGCCGGGCTCACCGCCGCCGGGTCGCTGTGCGGGCTGCTGCGGGACCAGGCCATCGCGCGGCTCTTCGGCGCCGACGCCGGCACGGACGCCTTCCTCGTCGCCTGGACCGTGCCCGAACTGGCCGCCACCTTGCTGATCGAGGACGCCATGGCGCTCGTCCTCGTCCCCGCCTTCAGCCTCGCTCTCTCCCGCCGGGCGGCCCGGCAGGTGCCTGGCCCGGAAGCGATGGAGCCCGTGCACGCGGACCCGGTGCGCGCGTTGGTGGCGGGCACCCTGCCCCGGCTCTCGCTCCTGCTCGCCTGCGTCGCGGGCTTCCTGGTGCTGACCGCCCCGTGGGCCGTACAGGTGCTGGCGCCCGGTCTGCCCGATACCGGCACCGCGGTCGACTGCCTCCGGCTGACGGCGCTCACGGTGCTGACCTTCGGCCTCGCCGGGTACTTCAGTGCGGCGCTGCGGGCCCACCGGCACTTCGTGGCGCCCGCCGCCATCTACCTCGCCTACAACGCCGGGATCATCGCGGTGATGTTCGCCGGGCACGGGCTGTGGGGGGTGCGGGCCGCCGCGCTGGGGGTCGCCGTCGGCGGGGCACTGATGGTGCTCATCCAGCTTCCCGCCTTCCTGGGCCGGTTGCCCGCCGACGCCAAGAGCCGCACCGGGAACCGCGCCGAGAACCGCGCCAAGAGCCGCGCCAAGAGCCGCGCCAGGAATCCGGGGCGGGGCGGGGCGGGGATGCCGGAGGCCGCACGCACCGGTGCGTTCGTCGGTCTCGGTGTGCTCGCTCCGATCGTCACGTTCACGGTGAGCCGGCAGTCGCAGGTCCTCTTCGAACGGTTCGTCGCCTCCGGCCTGCCCTCGGGAGCCATCTCGCACCTCAACTACGCGCAGAAGGTGGCCCAACTGCCGATGGTGCTCTCCTTGATGGTGTGCACCGTCACGTTCCCCGTGGTGGCGCGTGCCATGGCCGACGGCGACGCCGAGGCGGCCCGGCGCCGGGTGGAGCGCGACCTGACGCTGGCGGGGATCGTGGTGCTGCTGGGCGCCGCCTATGTGATCGCCTGCGCACCGCAGCTCGTCGCGCTGCTCTTCGAGCGCGGCGCCTTCGACGGGCGGGACACCGCCGCCACCGCCGCCGTGATGCGGGTGTACGCCTGCGGACTGCTGGGGCACAGCATGGTCGGCGCGCTGGTGCGGCCGTTCTTCTCCGGCCGCCGCCCGCCCTGGTACCCGGCCGCCGCGATGGGCGCCGGGCTGGCGGTGACCGTCGGCGCCGGAGTGCCGGCCGCCGCCGGCTGGGGCGTCCTGGGCATCGCCGCGGCCAACGCGCTGGGCATCACCGTCAGTGCGGCCCTGCTGCTGCACGGGCTCGGTGCCCGGGTGGTGGCCATCGACGTGCCCCGGGTGACGGCCGGGCTGCTGCGGCTGCTGGTCGCCGCCGGCGCTGCCACCGCCGCCGGGTGGGCCGCCGCCGGGTGGGCCGCCACCGGGTCGTCGCACATGCCGCTCGCCGGAGCGTTCGTGGGCGGCGGCGTCGTCCTGGCCGTCTTCGTGGCCGTCGGGCTGCTGGTGGGAGCGCCGGAGCTGCCGCGGCTGTTCGCCATCGTCAAACGGAGGATCGCCCATGCCCGCTGACACCACGACACGAGCGCCCTGGCTGCTGATGTACCACTCGGTCGCCGAGTGCCCCGAGGACCCGTACGGCATCACCGTCTCACCGGCGCGGCTGGAGCGGCAGCTGCGCTGGCTGCGCGACCGCGGGCTGCGTGGGGTGAGCGTCGGGCGGCTGCTGCGGGAGAGCGCGGCAGGGCGGGGCGCCGGTCTGGTGGGCCTCACCTTCGACGACGGCTACGCCGACTTCCTGACCGCCGCAGTGCCCCTGCTGCTGCGGTACGAGTGCACAGCGACCGCGTTCGTCCTGCCGGGGCGGCTCGGCGGCGCCAACGACTGGGACGGGCTCGGCCCGCGCAAGCCGCTGCTGGACGCGGCCGGCATCCGCGCCGTCGCCGCCGCGGGGATGGAGATCGGCTCGCACGGGCTGACCCACACCGATCTGACGACGGCGGAAGCCACCACCCTGGAGCGCGAGACGGCACACAGCCGCAGCCTGCTGACCGAGCTCACCGGAACGGCACCGGCCGGCTTCTGCTACCCGTACGGGAGGCTCGACAGCAGGGCCGTCGGAGCGGTGCGGGCCGCCGGCTACAGCTACGCGTGCGCCATCGACCCGGGTCCGCTCACCGGTGTCCACGCGCTGCCCCGCGCCTACGTCGGCTCCCGGGACACCTCCGTGCGGCTGTATCTGAAGAAGGTGCTGCACCCGCTGCGCCGCAGGGCGCTGCCCGCAGCCTGGGCGCCCGGGGACGCCGCGGGCCGGGAGGGTGTGCGCGGATGAGAGTGCTGCACATCATCACCGGGCTCGACATCGGCGGCGCCGAGGAGCAGTTGCGGCTGCTGCTGCGCCACCTGCCGGGGCACTCCGTGCACAGCGAGGTCGTCACGCTCACCGCACCGGGCGCCGTGGCGCGGGGCATCAGCGCCGACGGCACCCGCGTGACCCACCTGGGCATGGCGGGCAACCGTGACCTGGGGGCCCTGCCCCGGCTGGTGCGGCTGGTGCGCTCCGGAAACCACGACCTGGTGCACACCCATCTGTACCGGGCCTGTGTCTACGGCAGGATCGCGGCGCGGCTGGCCGGGGTGCGCCACGTGGTGGCCACCGAGCACTCGCTGGGCGAGCACCTGCTGGAGGGCCGTCGCCTCACCCCCGCGGTGCGGGCTCTCTATCTGGCCACCGAACGGCTCGGCAGCGCCACCGTCGCCGTCTCCGGCACCGTCGCCGCACGGCTGCGCAGCTGGGGTGTTCCGGCGGCGCGACTGCACACCGTGCCCAACGGCGTCGACGCCGCCCGCTTCCGCTTCGATCCGGCGGTCCGCGCCACCGTCCGGCGCCGACTGGGCCTGGCCGACGACGACTTCGTGGTGGCCGGGGTCGGCCGCCTGGTGCCGGGCAAGCGCTTCGATGCGCTGGTCGACGCTGTTGCCGCGGTACCCGGTGCCCGGCTGGTGCTGGCCGGGGAGGGCCCGGAGCGCGCGGCCCTGCGGGCGCGCGCCGAGGCGGCCGGTGCCGCCGACCGGGTGCTGCTGCCGGGAGCGTGCGCGGGCGGACTGGGCGCGGTGCCGGGACCGGCCGAGCACGGCGGCCCGGCTCCCGGGGCGCCGGACGTGCCCGGAGTGCTCGCGGCCGCCGATGTGTTCGTCTCGCCGTCCCCCGAGGAGTCCTTCGGGCTGGCGGTGGTCGAAGCGCTCGCGGCCGGGCTGCCGGTGCTGTACGCCGCCTGCCCAGCGGTCGAGGACCTGCCGCCGGGTCAGGCACCGGGAGCGCGGCGGTTCCCGGCTTCCCCGGGCGGACTGGCGAGGGAGCTGTACGCGATGCGGACGGCCGGACCGGTGCGGCTGCCGGTGCCGGACGCGGTGCGCCACTACGACGTCGCGCACTGCGCGGAGCGTCTCGCACAGGTCTACCGCGCGGCGCTCGGCCGCCCCTGCGCCCCCATGGCAGCCACGCCGACCGTGCCGGCCACGTCGACCACGTCGGCCGCGACAGCAGCCACGCCGGCCGTGTCTGCCACGACAGCCACGACAGTCCCCTGACGACGAGGTGAGTTCCATGTCCAAGGCCGCACCCGGAAAGGCGGCACCGGCCTCCGAGAGCGCAGCCGAGCCCCACAGCGCCGTGCAGCCCGCGACCGCCGCGCAGCCCGACAGCGCCGCACCGGAGGCCGCGCCGGACGCGGTGGAGGCGCCCCGGCGGCGCACCCGGCGACGCCGGGTGCCCAGGTGGTGGCCGCTACCGGTGTGTGTGGCGCTGGGCGCGCTCGGCGGTGCCGGATACGCGACCGGCGCTGAGCCGGCGTACGAGGCCACCAGCTATGTCCTTGTCTCGCCCGGCCCGCATGCCGAGGCCGCGTCGGCGCTCGGCTACGCGCAGGCGTACGGGAAGATCGCCACGGACGCCTTCGTGCTGGGCGCGGCCGAGGCCCGCTCGGGGCTGCCGCGCGGGGCGCTGCGCTCCCGGGTGCGCGCGGGCGCCTCGCCGGACGCTCCGATGGTGCGGATCACCGGGAGCGCCCCCCGGCCGGGCGAGGCGGCCCGATACGCCGACGCGGTGGCCCGCGCCCTGACCGGTACGGCGAAGAAGTCGGCCGAGAAGACCGGCGTCCGGCTGACCGTCGTCTCGAAGGCCGCCCCGTCCGCCGGTCCGGTCTCGCCCTCGGTGCCGATCGCCCTGTCGGTAGGGGTGAGTGCGGGCGGGCTGCTGGGCGGGCTGGCGCTGCTGGCGCGCCCGCAGCGCCGCGAACCCGCTGGGGCGGCCACGGTGCCGGGGCCCGCCCAGGCCGGCGCCGGCAGCGGCAGCGGCGGCACCACCGCGCGGCCGGCCGCCGAGTTGGAGGGCTCCCGATGACCTCCCCGCCGGCGCCGCCCACCCGCCGCAGGCTGGCCGGTCCCGTGCTGTCGCCGTGGCGCGGCGGGCGGGGTGACGCTTCCGGGCAGCCGCCCGTCCGGCTGACGGCGACGCTGTGCCGGTCCGAGGAGCAGTTCGCCGCGCTGGCGGCCGACTGGGAGGCGCTGCGCTCCCGCAACCGGTCGGCGACGCCGTTCCAGAGCCACGCCTGGCTGTGGTCGTGGTGGCGGTCCTACGGGCGCCGGGGCAGGCTGCGCGTCGTCCTGGTCCGGGAGAACGGCCGACTGGTCGCGGCCGCTCCGCTGATGCTCGTGCACCGGCCGCTGCCCGTACTGGTCACCCTCGGCGGCAGCATCTCCGACTACCAGGACGTGCTGCTGGACGACAGCTGTCCGCGCGCTGCCGGAGCGCTGGCACGAGCCCTCCACACGGCCTTCCGCAGTGCCGTTGTGGATCTGCGGGAGGTGCGCCCCGGCGGTGCCGCCGAGCGGCTGTACGCGGCCTGGCCAGGGGTGAGCAGATGCCTGGCCGACTCGGTCTGCCTCGAACTGCCCGGCGTCCCCATGGCGGAGATGCTGCGCCGGCTGGCGCCCGCCAGCGCCAAGCGCACCCGGCGCAAGCTGCGCCGTATCGACCAGCTCGGCATCGAGGCGCACGACGTGACGGGCGAGCGCGTGCCCGAGGCGGTGCGCACCATGCTCCGGCTGCACGAGCGGCAGTGGCGCGGCAAGGGTGTCACTCCCGAGCATCTGCGGGCCCGCTTCGGGTCCCATCTGGTGCGTGCCACGGCGACCTTGGTCGAGGGCGGGGACGCGGCCGTGACCGAGTACCGGATCGACGGCCGAGTGGCCGCCTGCGACGTCGCCTTCACCTCCCCTGATCTGGTGTGCGGGTATCTGTACGGGGCTGATCCCCAGCTGCGGGAACAGCGGGTGGACATCGCGACGATGCTGCTGCGGCACGACGCGCAGTACGCGGCCGCCACCGGGCGGGGCACGCTGAGCCTGCTGCGCGGCACCGAGCCGTACAAGCTGCGCTGGCACCCGGTGACCGCCGCCAACCGGCGCTATCTGCTGGCGCGCAGGGAGCTGGCCCCCGCGCTGGCGCTGCTCGCATCCCAGGTGGCTGTCCGCGAGCTGGCGGCGGGTGCGCTGCGCGAGCGGCCGGGGGTCGCCGCGGTCCGTGCCGCGCTGGGCCGCCGGTGACGGCGGCGCGGCGCCCGGGCCGGGTCCGACGCAGGCTGTCCAGGCAGAGCGCGCAGCCAGTCGAGCCGTACGCAGTAGTCACCCAAGCGCCAGCAGCGCTCCCACCAGTGCGGCGGCCTGGAGGACAGCTCCGCCCGGTACGCCGCCGAGGAGGCCGGGTTGTCCCGGCAGCGCCACACGCCGTGCGGGCAGTAGTCGCTGACCGTCTGGTAGAGCGGCCGGTACCGGTCCATCCAGGCGAGCATCCCTCGGACGTACTCGGCGTTGTCCCCGTTGCGGAACAGCCCCCACTCCGGGTACGAGACGGGTTTGCGGTGCCGGGCCGCGAAGTCGACGTGCGCCTGGAGTCCGTACGGTTCGCGCACCTGCTGGTAGAAGGACATGCCGGCCGGCTGGTCGTAGGCGTCCATTCCGAGCACGTCGACCACGTCGTCGCCCGGGTAGCAGCGGGTCCAGGGGATCGCGTCCCGGCCGCGGCTGGGTGCGAAGTCGAAACGGAACCGCTGCCCCGGCACGGAGCGCATGGTGGTGACGATCCGGCGCCAGTACGCCTTCCATGCCACGGGGTCGGGCCCGCAGCGGTGCGTGTAGGTGGTGCCGTTCATCTCCCAGCCCAGCACCAGGACGGTGTCCTCGAGCCGCTGGTGCACCAGCCGATTCGCCAGGGTGCGGTAGTGGCGGTCGAAGCGCCCGGCAGCGCCCGCGCGCAGCAGTGCCCGTACCCGCCGATCGGGCAGTCCGGGCTCATTGTGGTCGGCCATCGGCACGTTGAGCACCAGCAGCCGGCCGGGAGCCGCGTGCCGCCAGCGCGCCCACGGTGCCAGGAAGTCGGGCCGGCCCTCGATGTCGGTCCACAGGCGCCCGGGCAGGTAGGTGCGCCCCGCGCGCAGCCGGGTGCCGCCGAGCCAGTGCTCCATGCCGCGGATGCGGTGCACCCCCTCGGGGCCGGAGCCGAGGAAGGCGCCCACCAGGGGGTCTTCGGCGGGGACCGGTGCGGAAGGGGAGGCGGGAGAGGCGGAGGCGGAGGGCGCGGGAGTCGACGCGGAGGGCGTCGGGGGCCGAGCGGGGCGCTCATCCGGTCCGGTCGCGGGGCGGGGGCCGGTTCCGGTTGCGGAGCCGGGTGCGCCGACCGGCAGGACGGTGCAGGAGGCCAGCAGTCCCGTGGCGACGGCTCCCGCGCACAGGGCCGCCCTGATCCGCTCGTGTCGGTGGGTCCGCATGGCTCCTCCTGATCGTTCCCGTGCCGTCGCCCGTTCCGGGGTCCCGGCTCGTCCCGGGGCTGCGGCCCCGTCCGGGGTTCCGGCTCCGGGCGGCCATTGGTCCGGTTTTCCGATGACTTGTCAGCAGAAATACTGATGACAGGTCATCAGGATTGTCGCTCCGCCTGTCCGTTCCACGCCTGAAGGACATGCCCATGCCGTCGTTCGCCACGGATGTTCCCGCCCTGCTGCTGCGCCTCGATCCGAACCCGTACCATCACGGCACCCTGGGCGCCGCACGGTCACTGGGACGCGCGGGGATCGAGGTGCACGCCCTGCTCGGCTCCGTGCGCGGCCCAGTGGGCACAACGCGCTTCCTGCGCCGTGTGCACAGCCTGCCGCGCTTCCGGGCGCGCAGCCTGCCGCTCACCGGAACCGACCGCACCGGCCGCACCGGCGGCCCGGCCCGCTACGGTCCGGCGGGAACGGTGTCCGACGCGCAGCTGGAGAGCGCACTGACCGAGATCTCCGCCGAACTCGGCAGGCCCGCCGTGCTGCTGCCGCTGGACGACCACGGGGCGATCGCCGCAGCGCGGCTGGCACCCCGGCTCGCCGGACGCTATCTGCTGCCCGCCGTCGAGCCGTCGCTGCCCGCCCGGCTCGCGGACAAGGCGGAGCTGGCCGCTGTCTGCGCCCGCGCCGGAATCGCGCACCCCGCCACCGTGCTGCCCGGCAGTGCAGGGGAGGCGGGTCGCGAGGCCGTCGCGCTGGGACTGCCGGTGGTGGCCAAGTGGAGCCGCCCCTGGCTGCTGCCGCCCGGCCTGCGCAGTACCTCGCTGGTCCGTACGCGGGCGGAGGCGGTGCGGCTGTTCGAGCGAACCGAAGAGGCGGGCAGCGCCCTGCTGTTCCAGCGGCGGCTGCCCCACGCACCGGGAGCCGACTGGTTCTTCCACGGGTACGCGGTGGGCGGTGGCAGGTTCCTGATCGGCGGCGCCGGGCGCAAGGAGCGGGCCTGGCCGCCGCACACCGGTCTGACAGCCGTGGGCCGCTGGCTGCCCAGCCCGGCCGTCGAAGAGGCGGCGGAGCGCCTGACCGCGGCCCTGGACTACCGCGGCATCCTCGACCTCGACTTCCGGCTCGACCCGGCGACGGGCGTCCACCACCTGGTGGACTTCAACCCGCGGCCCGGCGCGCAGTTCCGGCTCTTCACGGACGAGTGGGGCCTGGATGTGGTGCGCGCCCAGCATCTGCACCTGACCGGGCGTGCCGTACCGGGGGCAGTCTCCGGCCCGCGTCCCGCAGAGCCGCGCGGCGGGCCCGGCCGGGTCTTCGTGGTGGAGAACTACGCGCTGCTCGCCACGCTGCTGGGCCCGCGCCCGCCCGGCCCGGCAGCAGGGCAGCCGGGGCGCGCTCCTGTGGAGCGTGCCTGGTTCGCCGCCGACGACCCGCTGCCCTTCGCCGCGATGGTCGCGGGCTGGCTGGGGCGCTGCCTCGGCCAGGCGCTGCGCGCCACGAGTCCGGCCAGGGCCGCCGGGATGCAGGCGAGGGCCGTACCACCCGGTGCGCGGGACGTGTCAGGCGCGCAGCCCGTGTCCGGTGCGCAGACCCCGCACGTACGACACCACGAACCCTCACAGCACGCAGAGAGAAGGAACCCATGTACGACCTCGTAGTGGTGGGAGCCGGTCCCTACGGACTGTCCATCGCCTCGCACGCCGCGGCGGCGGGTCTGCGCCTGCGGGTGCTCGGCAGGCCGATGGCCTCCTGGCGGGACCACATGCCACGCGGAATGTTCCTCAAGTCCGAGCCGAGCGCCTCGGCCCTCTCCGATCCGGAGGGCGCCCACACGCTCACCGCCTACTGCGCCGACCGTGGTGTCGAGGTGGGGCACGGCCGGCCGCTGCCGCTGGACACCTTCACCGAGTACGGCACCTGGTTCGGCAGACACGCGGCGCCCCCGGCGGAGGAGCTGACGGTCACGCAGATCATTCCGCACTCCTCCGGCTTCCGGATCCGCACGGCACAGGGTGAGCAGCTCACGACCCGGACCGTCGCGCTGGCCATCGGCGTACTGCCGTTCGCACACCGGCCGGCCGCCCTGCGCGGCCTCCCCCGCGAGCTGGTCTCGCACAGCACCGACCACCGCGATCTGAGCCGGTTCCGGGGCAAGGACGTCACCGTGGTCGGCGCCGGGCAGGCGGCGCTGGAGACGGCGACGCTGCTGGCCGAGGAGGGGGCCGAGCCCCGGCTGGTGGCCCGCGCGCCCCGCCTCCACTGGAACGCGACGCCGAAGCCGCTGGAGCGCAACCGGATCGCCGCACTGGTCGACCCGCACAGCGCGCTCGGCACCGGCTGGCCGACCTGGGTGTGGTCGCGGAAGCCCGGCACGGTACGGCGGCTGCCGCCTGCGGTACGGCTGCACATCGCCCGGCACGCCCTCGGCCCGGCGGGCGCGTGGTGGCTGCGGGAGCGGTTCGAGCCGGCCGTGCGGACGCTGCTGGGCCACACCATCACAGCGGCGGACCGCACGGGTGGCGGTGTCGGGAAGGTCGGCGACGGTCCCGCCGAGCGGGTGCGGCTGTGGCTGAAGGGCTCGGACGGTACGGCGCGGACCCTGGAGACCGCCCACGTGGTGGCGGCGACCGGTTTCGTCCCGGACCTGTTCCGGCTCGGGCTGCTGGACTCCACCCTGCGGGAGACACTGCGCCGGGTCGGCAACAGCGGAGCGCCCTGGGTGGGACAGGACTTCGAGTCCTCGCACCCCGGGCTGTTCTTCGCCGGGCTGCTGACGGCGCCTTCGTTCGGCCCGGCGATGCGCTTTGTGCACGGCGCCGGCTTCACGGCGCCGCGCCTGGTCGAGGGGGTCCTTCGGCATGTGACAGCCCGGAGTGCCGGGGTGGCCCAGCCTGTGCGGCAGCAGCCCGCGCGGGTTCGCGTGCCGCGGGCTGCCGCCGCCGAGTCGGTGCCCCGCGAGGTGAGAGCCGGGCGGTGAGGGGGTGCCCCGGCGTAGGGGCTGCCCCCACCATGCCGGGTACGCGTTATGGGAGCTGTGTCGTGAGGGTCCTGGTGCCGGCGGGGGCTGTCACCAGGGGGCCCTCGCCGGTGCGGAGGTGCCAGGGGCCCGGGGCCCCCGTGGCCTCAACCGTGATGCGGGAGCCCTCACGTGTCGTACGGAACACGGCGTCGGCTCCGCCAGGGCGCGGCACCCGCGTGGTGACCGTACAACCATCGGCGAGCCCAGGAACGCGCAGCGTCACCCCGTGCGCCCAGTCGTAGTCGGCGCACCCGTCCCGTTCGCCCCAGGGGAGCACGGCCCCGGGCCGCACCAGCAGCGGCAGGCTGTCGAAGCCGTGGCGCTCCTGCCGCCAGCCGGGGCCCCGGACCCGCTCGCCGGACAGCAGGTGGGTCCACTCGCCGTCGGGTACGTAGTACTCCACGGTGCCGTCGGCGGTGAAGACGGGGGCCACCAGCAGGTCGTCGCCGAGCATGTACTGCCGGTCGAGGGTCTGGCACGCGGGATCGTCGGGAAAGTCCAGCAGCATGGCCCGCATCACGGGTGTGCCCGCCTCGGCGGCCTGCCGTGCCGCGGCGTAGAGGTACGGCATCAGGCGGTGCTTGAGGCGCGTGAAGTCGCGGGTGACGGTGACGGCTTCCTCGTCGTAGGCCCACGGCACCCGGTAGGACGTGCTGCCGTGCAGCCGGCTGTGCGAGGAGAGCAGCCCGAACTGCACCCAGCGCTTGAACAGCGCCGGATCGGGGTCCCCTTCGAAGCCGCCGATGTCGTGGCTCCAGAAGCCGAATCCGGACAGGCCGAGCGAGAGGCCGCCGCGCAGCGACTCGGCCATGGCGCCGAAGGTGGACTCGCAGTCGCCGCCCCAGTGGACGGGGTACTGCTGGCCGCCCGCCGTGGCGGAGCGCGCGAAGAGCACGGCCTCGCCCTCGCCGCGCTCCTCGGTGAGGGTCTCGAAGACGGTGCGGTTGTACAGCTGGGTGTAGTAGTTGTGCATCCGCTCCGGGTCGGAGCCGTCGTGCCAGACGACATCGGTGGGCACCCGTTCGCCGAAGTCGGTCTTGAAGCAGTCGACGCCCTGCCCGAGCAGCCCGCGCAGCTTGTCCGCGTACCAGGCGCGCGCCTCGGGGTGGGTGAAGTCGACCAGGCCCATGCCCGCCTGCCACAGGTCCCACTGCCATACGCTGCCGTCCGGCCGCCGCACGAGGTAGCCGAGCCGGGCCGCCTCGTCGAACAGCGGGGACTTCTGGGCGATGTAGGGGTTGATCCATACGCAGATCCGCAGCTCCTGCTCGTCCTTGAGCCGGCGCAGCATGCCCTCCGGGTCGGGGAAGACCTCCGGGTCCCAGGTGAAGTCGCACCACTGGTAGGCGCGCATCCAGAAGCAGTCGAAGTGGAAGACTCCCAGCGGGATGTCGCGTTCGGCCATGCCGCGCACGAAGCCGCTGACGGTCTCCTCGTCGTAGGCGGTGGTGAAGGAGGTGGACAGCCACAGTCCGAAGGACCAGGCCGGGGGCAGCGGCGGGCGGCCGGTGAGGGCCGTGTAGCGGGCGAGGATCTCCTTGGGTGTGGGGCCGTGGATGACGTAGTACTCCAACGTCTGGTCCTCGACGCTGAACTGCACCTGGCCGACGGCCTCCGAGCCGACCTCGTAGGAGACCTTGCCGGGGTGGTTGACGAAGACGCCGTAGCCCCGGTTTGTGAGGTGGAACGGGACGTTCTTGTACGCCTGTTCGCTGGCGGTGCCGCCGTCCGCCTGCCAGATGTCGACGCTCTGCCCGTTGCGGACGAACGGGGTGAAGCGTTCCCCGAGTCCGTAGACGAGTTCGCCGACGCCCAGTGAGAGCTGGGCGAGGGAGTGGTGGGTGCCGTCGGGTGTGGTGGCGTAGCCGGTGCCGCGCGCCTCGACGGAGGTGAGGGTGCGGCCGTCGGCGGTGAAGTCCAGCCGGTACGGGCCCGCCGTGTCGACCCGCAGCGCCAGTCCGCCGCTGGTCATCTCGAGCAGGCTGCCGTCGCGGGTGACCTTGCCGGCCGCGGTGTCGTCCTGCCCGTGCCGCAGCGCGAAGTGCGGGCCCCGGTCGGGGGTTCCGGCGTGGTGGGTGACGCGGACGCCGATCACCCCTTCGGCCGGTGCGAAGCACTCCACGGTCAGCAGGGGGCCGTTGAGGGTGTCGCCCCGGTGCCGGATGTGCCGTACGGGAGCGTAGAGGGTGAAACGGTCGTCGCTGATGCGGGTGTCGGCGATCTCGGTGGCGTACGACGCCTGGACGCCGTCGCGCATCAGCCAGTAGCCGTCGGTGAACTTCATCGGGCGGCCTGCCCTCCATTTTCTTCAACTGGTGCGGTCGGTGTGTGCTGCGCGCGGTGAGCGGCGATCAGGTCGCGGTACCAGTGGAAGCTGTCCTTGGGGAGGCGCTGCTGGGTCGGGTAGTCGACGCGGATCAGGCCGAAGCGCTGCCCGTAGCCTCGGGCCCATTCGAAGTTGTCCAGCAGCGACCACACGTAGTAGCCGCGCACGTCCACGCCTGCCCGGATCGCCTCGGCGACGGCGGCCAGATGGGCGCGCAGGTAGTCGATGCGGTCGGTGTCGTGCACCCGCCCGTCAGGGGCGACGCTGTCGGCCTCGGCCGAACCGTTCTCGGTGATCAGCAGCGGCGGCAGCGCCGGGTAGCGGGCCGCGAGGTCCGTCAGCAGAGCGGTGAAGGCGGGCGGGTCGACGGGCCAGCCCATGGTGGTGTGGCGTACGTCGTCGCGTGGGCACTCGGCGACGCGGATGTCGGTGGCGGTACGGGTGAGGGGGTCCGGGTCGCGGTAGGGAGCGTCGGTGACGGTGATCGGGCGGTAGTAGTTGACGCCGAGGAAGTCCAGCTGTGCCCCGATCAGCTCCAGATCGCCGTCCCGCCGCCAGGATCCGTCGGCCTGCGGCCCCCACGTCTCCGCCTCGCCGCGCGGGTAGCGTCCGGCGAACAGCGGATCGAGCCAGGTCTCGTTGTGCAGCGTCTCGGCCCGGCGTACGGCGGCCGCGTCGGCGGCGGAGCCGGTGGCGGGCAGCAGCCGGTCGGGGTTGAGGGTGATGCCCGCCTGCTGGACGCCTGCCGCGCGCAGGGCGCGTACGGCGAGACCGTGTCCGACCAGGAGGTGGTGCGCCGCGGCCAGCGCTCCACGCCCCTCCCGCGCGCCGGGTGCGTGCCGGCCGGTGGCGTAGCCCAGGAAGGCGCTGCAGAACGGCTCGTTGAGGGTGATCCAGCGGGGTATCCGGTCGCCGAGCCGGGCGGCGACCAGCGCGGTGTACTCGGCGAACCGCTCGGCCGTCTCCCGTATCCGCCAGCCGCCCCGGTCCTCCAGCGCCTGCGGCAGGTCCCAGTGGTAGAGCGTGGCGGCGGGAGAGACGCCCGCTGCGAGCAATTCGTCGGTGAGCCGGTCGTAGAAGTCCATGCCACGCCGGTCGGCGGGGCCGTCTCCGGTGGGCTGCACGCGCGGCCAGGCCACGGAGAAGCGGTAACTGTCCACGCCCAGCTCCCGCAGGAGCGCGATGTCCTCCCGGTAGCGGTGGTAGTGGTCGCAGGCCACATCGCCGGTGGCGCCGCCCTCGATCCGGCCGGGCTCACGGCAGTAGGTGTCCCAGATGGAGGGGCCGCGTCCGTCCTCGTCGTGCGCCCCCTCGATCTGGTAGGCGGCGGTGGCGGTACCGAAGACGAAGTCCTCCGGGAGGTCCGGCAGGGGCGGATCGGGCGCACGGCGGCCCGGGGCAGGGGAACTCATCAGGATGAACAGCCTCACTTGCTCTGAGTGCGGGGGCAGCGACAGCGACTCGCGGCTACGACCCGGTGGCCTGGGGCCTACTTGACGGACCCACCGGTGATCCCGGCGGCGATGTACTTCTGCGCGACGACCAGCAGCACCGCCGCCGGGACCGCGGACAGCCCGGCGGTGGCCATGACGGCTCCCCAGTCGCTGACGTGGGCGCCCACGAACTGGTAGATGCCGAGCGTGACCGGCTTGACGTCGTCGGTGGTGTTGAGGGTGAGGGCGAACATGAAGTCCGACCAAGCGAACAGGAACGTGAACAGGCCCGCCGTGATCAGCGCGTTGCGGCTCATCGGCAGGACGACGCGTACGAACGCGGTGAATCTGTTCGCGCCGTCCACCAGCGCCGCCTCCACCACTTCGCCGGGGATGGACACCATGAAGGCGCGCAGCAGCACGATGGAGAACGGCAGCCCGAGCGAGGCGTCGGCCAGGATCAGTCCGAGGTAGGAGTTGACCAGGCGCAGCTCGGCGTAGGCGCTGTAGAGCGCGTTGGCGATGACGATGCCCGGCACCATCTGGGTGATGAGCGTGGTGAAGACGACGGCCTGTCCGCCGCGCAGCGAGAACTGCGCGAGCCCGTAGGCGGCGGGAGCCGCCAGCGCCAGGCAGACCGCGACGGCGCCCAGCGCGACGCCGAGGCTGGTGAGCAGCGAACCGCCCTGGCTGTCCAGCGCCTTGCGGAAGCTGTCGAGCCCGGGGTCGGTTGGGAACCAGTCCACGTCGATACCGGAGGACGGCTGGAGCGCGGTGACCAGCATCCAGTAGACGGGGAAGAGCAGCACGGCGAGGATCAGCAGCGCGGCGGCGGTGTTCCAGGCGCCGCGCGCCTTGCGGACGGTTGCCGGAGCGGTGCCGCGGCCGGTTGCGGGTGCCGTGCCGGTTCCCGGTGCCGTGCGGGCTGCGGTGGTCGGGGTCATGGTGCTCACTTCCCGTTGCCGAAGTCGGTGCGGTTGGCGCGCAGGTAGAGGACCGCGAAGACCGCGCTGATCAGGATCAGGACGTTGCCGACCACGGCGCCCTGGCCGAAGTCGAGGCGCAGGAACGACAGCTGGTAGGTGACGGTGCCCAGCGTCTGGGTGGCGTCGGCGGGGCCGCCCGAGGTGAGGGCGAGGATCAGGTCGAGGATCTTCACCGTCGACATGAAGCCCAGCACGAGGACGACGGTGATCACCGGCCGCAGCATCGGCAGCGTGACGGAGCGGAAGACCCGCCAGGGCCCGGCGCCGTCCAGCGAGGCCGCCTCGTACAGATCGCGGGGTATCTCCTGCAGACCCCCGTAGAGGATCACCATGTTGAACGGGATGCCGATCCAGATGTTGACCAGTACCGCCGACAGCAGCGCCACGCTCGGGCTGCTCAGCCAGGGCACACCGCCGTCGGTCAGCCCCAGTGTCTTCAGGGCCGCGTTGAGGACGCCGTGCTCCTGGTCGAGGATGCGCCGCCACACCACGGCGGCCACCACCATCGGCACCAGCCACGGCAGCAGCAGCACCGCCCGTACGAAGCGGGAGAGGCGGAAGCGGCGGGAGAAGAAGACCGCCAGCGCCAGCCCGAGGGTGAACTGGCCCAGCAGCGAGCCCGCCGTGAACAGCGCCGTGTGCCACAGCGCGTCGGTGAACAGCGGGTCGGAGAACACGGCGCGCCAGTTGTCGAGGCCGTTGAAGGGAGCCTCGCCGGTGAAGTAGGTGGTGGGCGTGTAGTGCTGGAAACTCATCAGCACGTTGCGCACCAGCGGATAGCCGAAGAACGCGGCCATGTAGAGCAGCGCGGGCGCGATGAACAGCCAGCGCAGCAGTGCGGTGCGGCGGCTCCCTGCCCGGCTCGGCGTGGCCTTCGGCACGTCCGCGGGCGGGGTGGTCACGGAAGGGGCTGTGGCGGTACTCATATCGGCTCCTCACTCCCCCGCCGTGGCCTGCCGCTGGGCGCGGCGCAGGGCCGCCTCCGGGCTGCTGCCGCCGGTGAGTACGGACTGGAAGGCCCCGGCCAGCGCGTCGCTCACGGCCGGCCAGCGGGTGCCGACCTTCGCGGTGCGGGAGCGTGCGGTGGTGACCAGGTCGGCGAACGGGGCGAGCTTGGGGTTCTTCTTCGCGTAGGCCCGTGCGGCGGCGGCGCGGGTGGGCACGTTGTTGACGGCCTCGCCCCAGTCGAGCTGGTTCTTCCGGGTGTTGAGGCAGTTGAGGATCTTGGCGGCGTTCTTCTCGCGCTCGCTGTCGTCACTCTTGGGTACGGTCATCACGGTGCCGCCGACCGGGGGAACCGCCTTGTCGCCCGCTTCGGGGACGGGGAACTTGGCGACCTCCCACTCCACCTTGTCCTGCGCCTCCAGCACCGGCACCTGCCAGGGGCCGTTGATCATCATGGCGGTGCGGCCGGCGATGAACTGGTCGTTGACGTCCTGTTGATTCCAGTTGACCACCGCCTTGGAGACGGATTTGTCCCTCACCAGGTCCTTCCACAGCCGCAGCGCCGCCTCGCCCTTGCCGTTGTCCAGCCGTGCCTCGTTGCCGCCGGCCGACCAGAAGAAGGGCAGGAACTGATAGACGCCGTCCGCGTTCGGGCTGGCGCTGAAGGCGAACCCATAGGTCCCGTCACCGGTCAGCTTCTTCGCCGTCGTCCGCAGCTCGTCCCAGGTCCGGGGCGGGCGGACCCCGGCCTTCTTCAGCAGCTCAGGGTTGTAGTAGAGGGCGAGGGAGTTGACGGAGCGGGCGATCCCGTAGCGGGTGCCCTCGAACGTCCCGAGGGAGATGCCGCTGTCCGAGAGCCCGGAGGTACGGACCCCGAGGTCCTTCAGGCTGCGCAGCCCGCCCGTCTCGGCGAACTGCGGCAGCTCGGAGCCGTCGAGTTCGAGGATGTCGGGCAGCGAGTGCGAGGACGCCATGCGCAGCGCCTTGGACGACACCTGGTCGGCGGGCACGCTGTTCTGCTCCACCCGCAGCCCGAACTTGGCGGCGCAGCGGTCGAAGAACTTCTGGTTCTTGGTGTGCTCCGCTGTGTCGGTGGCCGAGTTGAGCACGGTGACGGTGCCCGGTTCGGGCTCGGCGGCACACCCACTGAGCCCGAACGCGACCGTCACCCCCGCCATGACCACGGGGAGCACGGGGCGCAATTGCATAGCTGGAAATCTCCATTTCGAAAGGGGGAGCCGCGCCCCGTCAGGGACGCGCCCCGTCAGGGGCGCGGGGAACTGCGCGACCAGCCGAGAACAAATCCGCAGCCGCCCGACAACAGCTCCCCCCGAGCCCGAAGGCGACAGCGGCGGACAAAGCTCAGCGCAGCGAAAACGTGCTCAGCCGCATCGCATCCGAGAAGACGAGGTACACGTCGTGCCGTCCGCGCCCACCCCGCAACCGTGCGGTGACGCTCTTGTAGGCGTACCGGTCACCAGTGCTCGGCACCTCGGCGGAACCGATCACCCGCCCGCGCGGCGAGCCGAGCCGTACGGTGAGAGTCCCGCTGCCCCGGCCCTCCCTGGCCACCCGTGCGGTCAGCTTCCCGGCGCCGCGTCCCAGATCGACATCGCGGAACAGCACCCATGCGCGGTCCTCCTCCGCGCCGACCGCCTCTCCCCGCTCCTTGCTCTCGTCGACCAGCCGCACCCCGCGGTAGTCGTCGAAAGAGGCAGCCCGCGTGGTCCGCGACAGGTCGCGCGGCGGGATCTTCTCGCCGCGCACCCGCAGGGTCGTACGCCCCCGGATGTCGCTGGACGAGGCTCCCACCCGCACCTCGACCACGCCGCTCTCCACCACCTCGCGGCCGCGGGTGACGTCCCAGTGGGCGAGATCCGCGGCCCGCAGCTTCAGCCGTACGGTCGTGGAGCGGCCCGCCTTCAGCCGGACCCGCTCGAAGCCGCGCAGCTGCCGCAGCGGCTGCTTGTCCCGCGAGCCGCGCCGGCGGACGTAGAGCTGGACGACCTCGTCGCCGTCGCGGCTGCCGGTGTTGGTGACCCGCACCGAGACGGTCACGGCGCCGTCGCGCTCCAGCGTGTGGGAGGAGAGCCGGGGCCGGCCGTAGCGGAAGGTGCTGTAGGACAGGCCGTGTCCGAAGGGGTAGAGCGGATCGCCGCGGAAGTACAGATAGGTGCGGTCGGCCTTGATGATGTCGTATTCGAGGAGGTCGGGCAGGTCGTCCTCGGAGCGGTACCAGGTCTGGGTGAGCCGCCCGGCCGGGTTGTGGTCGCCGAAGAGCACGTCCGCCAGCGCGTTGCCGGTCTCCTGGCCCGCGTGGGTGGTCCAGACGAGTGCGGGTATGTGTTCCTGCTCCCAGGTGACGGTCTGCGGGTAGCTGGTCTCCAGCACGACGACCGTGCGCGGGTTGGCCCGGCGGACGGCCTTCACCAGCGCGGCCTGCCCCTCCGCGAGCGCCATCGACGCGCGGTCGTGGTCCTCGCGCCCGTTGATGGCGGGCATGGTGCCGACCACGACGACGGCCGCGTCCGCTTCGCGCGCTGCCTCGACCGCCGCGGCGACACCGTCGCGCACGGTCTCGACCTCGTACGAGGTGGCGTTCTGCTTGGTGACCAGGGTGACGGTGCCGTCCTCGCCCGCCTTGAGGTACTTCTTGTCGCCGAACCAGTCGGTGAGCGTCTCGTATCCGGCGTAGCGCACCAGCCGGGCGCCGTCGGCCTGCTTCTCCAGCACGAACTGCTGCTGGACGAACCAGCCGCCGGGCTGTTCCTGGTCGTTGCGGAAGACCTTGCCGTCGTAGCCGAGGTACTTGGCGTTCGCGGCGCTGCGCAGGGTGACGATGCCCTCGCCCCAGTCGAAGACGTCGAACTGCGCTTTGGTGCTCGAACTGTCGCCGCTCTCGGTGAGGATGGCCCCTTCCTCGCCGCTGCCTGCGGTCAGACAGGCTCCGGTGGCCGCGTTCTTCAGCGCGATCCGGTCGACGCCCTCACCCCCGGTGACCTTGCCCGCCGCGCCGAGCCGGGCCGCGACGCCCTCGCGCGGGGTGACTCCGTACGGCAGTGACCCCGAGTACCAGTCGGTGTAGAGGGTGTCGGCGAGCGGCCCGACGACGGCGACCTTCGAGGTCTTCCGGGCGTTCAGCGGCAGCACAGCGCCGCCGCCCCGCGGCGGCTCGTTCTTCAGCAGCACGATCGCCTCCCGCGCCGTCCGGCGGGCCAGGGCGCGGTGCTCGGGGCTGTCGACGACCGACGCGGGGATCTTCCCGTACGGTCCGCCGTCCGGGTCGAACTCGCCGAGGCGGCAGCGGATGCCGAGGATGTGCCGCACGGCGGTGTCCAGGTCGGCCTCGGTGATCAGGCCCTTCTCCAGCGCCGTGGTGAGGGCCTCGACGGTCTTGGAGGAGTCCTCGCTGTCGGAGGTGAAACTGTCGATGCCCGCCTTGAGCGCTGCCGCGTCGGCCTCGGCCAGGGTGGGGTAGTAGTCCTGCCCCTTGACGAGGTTGTTGGGCGCGTCCGCGTCGGTGACGTTGAACAGGTCCTTCCCCGCCCACTTCCGCACGGTCTCGTCCAGGCCGGGATCGACGGTGGCGGGGCGGCCGTTGACCAGGTTGTAGGAGGTCATCACACCGGTGACGGCGTCGGCGCGCAGCGCGGGCCTGAAGGCGGCCTGGTAGTACTCGTGGCGAGCCCGCGGGGGCAGTACGGAGTCCGAGGTCGAGCGGTTCTTCTCGGTGTTGTTGGCGAGGTAGTGCTTGATGGTGGGGGCCGTCTTCAGGTACTGGGGGTGGTCGCCCTGGAGTCCGGTGCCGTAGGCGGTGGAGATGACCCCGCTCAGATACGGGTCCTCGGAGTAGCCCTCCTCGTTGCGCCCCCAGCGTGGGTCGCGCAGCAGATTGACCACCGGCGCCCACAGGTTGAGGCCCCAGCCCTTGGGGCGCTCGTGCTGGAAGCCGCGCGCCTCGTCCCCGACGGCGGCGCCGACCCGCTCGATCAGCGCCGGGTTCCAGGTGCTGGCCAGGCCGATCGCCTGCGGGAAGACGGTGGCCTTGCCGAGCCAGGCGATCCCGTGCAGCGCTTCGCTTCCGGTGCGGAAGGGCTTCAGACCGAGCCGGGGGATGGCCGGCTGGTACTGGTGCAGCAGGGAGATCTTCTCCTTGCGGGTCAGCCTGCCCAGCAGGTCCTCGACGCGTTTCTCGAAGGGTAGCGCGGGGTCACGGAAAGGGTGGCCGGCACGGGTGGACCTGCGGGGGCGCGCTGTGGCGGGCGCGGCCCCCGCAAGACCCGTACCGGCGGCCACCAGCGGGGCGGCCAGGCCGAGGGCGAGGAGGTGGCGTCTGGGGGTGCCCTGTTCCTGCACGGGACTCTCCTTCGAGTCGAAGCGCTTCGACGGGTGGCGCGCAACGGGAAGCGTCGACGGTTGAGTTGGGGGGTCGGCTCGGGGCGGGAGACGAGACGGGGAAGCGGGGTGGGGAAGCGGGGTGGTGGGAAGCGGTCAGGCGCGGGGTGGCGCGGGTGCGGTGGTCATGAGGCGGAGGCGCGCGGTGCGGTGCTGGCGCGCCGGGTCAGTACAGGGGGCAGCAGCGTGGCGTCCGGTACCGGCCGGCCGTTCAGCTTGGCCATCAGCAGTTCCACGGCCCGCTCCCCCACCTCGGCGGCGGGGATGGCGACCGAGGTGACCGGTACGACGGCGTTCTCCGCCAGCTCGTCCGGACAGACGGCCACCAGCGAGAGATCCTCCGGGACGCGCATCCCCGCCTGCTGGAACGCCTCCATCAGCAGGGGCAGCGCGGGTTCGTTGTGCACCACGGCCCCGGTCAGGTCGGGATGGTCGTGCAGCAGTCGGTCCACCGTCTCCCGTGCGGCGGCCCTGGTGGGCTCGCAGGGGAGCACCGTGGAGGTCATGCCGTAGCGGCGGGCGGCTGCGGTGAAGCCCGCGGCCGTGCGCTGCGCGAAGCCCGTGCCCCGCGCGTACACCTCGGGCGGTGAGCCGAGCAGCGCCACGCACCGGTGCCCGAGCTGGGCGAGGTGGCTGACGCAGGTCTCACCGGTGGCGGTGAAGTCGAGGTCGATGCAGGTCAGCCCGTCGGCCTCGGCGGGGAAGCCGATCAGGACCGAGGGCAGCGGCAGTGCGCGCAGCAGCGGGGCGCGTGCGTCGCGCAGTTGGACGTCCATCACGATCAGCGCGTCCACGAGCGCGCTGTCGGCCACCCGCCGCAACCCGTCCTCGCCCTCCTCCTGGGTGAGCAGCAGGACATCGTGGTCGTGGCCGCGTGCGGTGGTCGCCACGGCTCCGGCGAACTGCATCTGTACGGGCAGATGGATGCCGCTGCGCAGCGGCATCACCAGGGCCAGCACATTGGACCTGCTGCTCGCCAGCGCCCGGGCCCCGGCGTGCGGGCGGTAGCCGAGTTCGCGGATGCTCGCCTCGACGCGGCGCTGGGTGGCGGCCGAGATGGAGCGCTTGCCGCTGAGGACGTAGGAGACGGTACTGGGCGAGACGCCGGCGCGTCTGGCCACATCCGTGATCTTGACCAACGCCCCCTCCTCGGCACTGTTTCCGCGGGATCATCGAATCGTTTCGACTGCGTGTTTCGAAGCGATTCGGCGGAACAGTAAGGAGGGGGCCGGGGTGTGTCAACGGCTGGGACAGATCTCGTCCCGCCGGTGGGTGCTCAGTGCCGCGGCTTGGTCTCGTAGTGGGACAGGTCCGGGGCCTCGGCGCCCTGGAGTTCGGTCGCGAGGTGATGGACCGTCACCAGGTCGTGCACCAGCGGCTGGATGCGCTCCTGCGGCATCTGGGCTTCCCGCGAGATCTCATCGAGGCTCACCGGCTCGCCGCCGTGCTGCTGCTCGGCGGTGACCAGGGCGCGGAAGACCTGCTCGTGCTCCGCTGAGTAGTCGGGGCGGCCACGGCCCTCGTAGGGGCTGCGGGACTCGGCCGGGCCGGCGCCCTGGCGCCTGCGCTCCTGCTCGGTGGCGGTGTGCCCCACCTTGCCCTGGCGTTGGGCGGGGGTCTCGGTGTCCTGCTCGGCGGACCCGCCCGCACGGTGGGTGCGCTGCTTCGAAGCGCCGGTGGTCGCGTAGCGGGCGCTGGCGGGTTCGTCGGCGTGGTGCGCCTTGTGCGCTTCCCTGCGCCGCTCGTCCTCGTCGCCTTCGACCTTCTTGCGCACCATGTCGGACCTCCTTGGGTGCGTGCGTACAGCGTGCGGTCACCGCTCGCCTCGGCGGTCCAGTTCGTCCTCGACCGGGGGCTTGGGGGCCTCCCGCAGATACTGCGACTGCCCCGGCTTGCCGCCCTGCCGCGCCTGTTCGGCGTGCTGGGCCCGGCTGTGGCCGAGGTCGGAGTCGGGGTCGACCCGCACCGAGCGGGCCACCTCCTCACGGTTGGCGTACTGCTCCGGCGGGATGCCGCGCAGCGCCACATGGACCTCAGGGGGAGCCGAGGACTCCTCGGCCGCTTGGAGCAGCTCGTCCTTCCCGGCCGGGAAATCCACGTCCTTCAGCGCGGCCAGGACTTCTTCGACAGTGGTGTGGGCCATGTCCGATCGCTGCCTTTCCGCGATTGGGGCGGTCAGCTGCTGCCGGCCGTACCGGTGCTGCCGGAGAAGAGGATGGAGGCCAGCTCCTCGTCCAGGGACTGCCGGATGCGCTCGGTCAGCGCGCCCTGGGTCGCCTCCTCCAGGAGCTCCACCACGGTGCGTGCCTCGTGCACGGCCTTGGGGGGCTCGGCTCCGGCGCGCTGCGCGACCCGGTCGAAGAACTCCTGCCGGGACATCCGCACCCCGGTCTGCGGGACGTCCGGCGCGTACTCGACGCGGCGCAGGTGTTCTCCCAGCTCGGTCGGGAGCTGTGCGGCCAGGTGGTCGGCGAGCGAGGCGGGGATGCGTTCGGCCAGCGTCTCCAGGGTGGCGCGGGTACCGGCCTCGGCCGCGCCACGGCTGTCGAGGTGGGCCCGCGCCTGCACCTGGCCGATGAACTCGTCGTGCTGCATGGTGCTTCTCCTCACTGGAGCGGTGACAACACGGGACCCTCATCCAGCATGCGCGCCACTTGTGCGGGTCGCACGTTCGGGCGTGCCGCGGGTGCCGGTGAGGCTGCCCGGTGGCCCGGCGTACCCCTCACTCCCCTGTTTACGCACCCGCCTCAGGGGTGACCCGACCCTCTGACCGGCGCGCTCTTGTGACCGGCGCGCTCTTGCTGTCAGCCGGCCGTCACCAGCGGAGGGAGGCCGTCGTGCCCACGCAGAACGACGCAGCCCCGGTCGCGATCGTCACCGGCTCCGACTCGGGCATCGGCCGCGCCACGGCGCTGCACCTGGCCAGGGACGGCATGGACGTCGGCATCACCTGGCACACCGACCGGGACGGCGCCGAGGAGACCGCGGCACTGGTGCGGGAGACCGGCCGACGCGCCGCGGTGCGGCACCTCGACCTGACCCGGCTGCCGGAGGCCGCTGACGTGGTGGACGAGCTCGGTGACGAGCTGGGCCGCGTCGACGTGCTGGTCAACAACGCCGGCACCGGCACCGCCACCCCCTTCCTCGACCTGGACTTCCCCACCATCCGCGATGTGCTCGACATCGACCTGCTCGGGCCTCTCCTGTGCTCCCAGCGCGCCGCGCGCCGCATGATCGAGCAGGGGGACGGCGGCACGGTCGTCAACGTGACCAGCGTGCACGAGCACCAGCCACGGGTGGGTGCGGGGCCCTACTGCGCGGCCAAGGGCGGCCTCGGGCTGCTCACCCAGGTGATGGCCCTGGAGCTGGCCGAGCACGGCATCCGCGTCAACGCGGTGGCGCCCGGTGAGATCGCCACCCCGATGACGGGCCAGGAGGACCGGGACGTGCGCGAGGCGGCCCGGCCCGGTGTGCCGCTGGGGCGGCCGGGGGACGCGCGCGAGGTCGCCTCCGTCATCGCCTTCCTGGCCGGCCCCGAGTCGACGTATGTGACCGGCGCGTCCTGGGCCGTGGACGGCGGCATGCTGCGGATGGGACCACAGGCCGGCTCCCATCTGCCGGACGACTCCTGGCGCCGCCGCTGACCCGCCGGGGGGGGCGACGGCGCTCGCTGTTCCGGTGAGGGGATGCCGGGTGCGCGCCTACAGCTCGCGTACCACCCGGGCCGGGTTGCCCACCGCCAGGACGCCCGGTGGCAGGTCCTTGGTGACCACCGCACCCGCTCCGACCACCGTGTCGGCGCCGATCGTGACCCCCGGGCAGACGATCACGCCGCCGCCGAGCCAGACGTTGTCACCGATGGTGATGGGCACGCCCTTCTCCCAGCCCGCACGGCGCCGCTCGGCGTCCAGCTCGTGGGTGGGGGTCAGCAGCTGCACATTGGGGCCGATCTGCACATGACGGCCGATGGTGATGGGCGCGGCGTCCAGGAAGACGGCGCCGAAGTTGACGAACGTACCAGTGCCGATCGAGATGTACGTGCCGAAGTCGCAGCGGAACGGCGGGCGGATACGGACGTCTTCGCCCAGCTGACCGATCAACTGCTCCAGTATCTTGCGCCGTTCGTCCGGCGGCGCCGTGTCGGCGGCGTTGAAGGCCGCGCACAGCTCGGCCCGCCGTACGGTGTCCGCCAACAGCTCTTCGTCATCGGGGACGTACCACTCCCCCGCCAGCATGCGCTGCTTGTTCTCACCCATGGGGACACTCTCGCAAAGCGCCGGGCGGCCGGGGTACGGAAGGGTGCCTTCCGTCGCCCGTCACGCCGCGGTCGGGTCCGGGAGGTCCACGCGGCCGAAGCGCTGCCGGTACGCCGACGGGCTCAGCCCCGTCTCCCTGCGCAGCCGCGCCCGCAGGTTGGCGGCGGTGCCCAGGCCGCTCTTCCGGGCGACGACGTCCAGCCGTTCCTCGCCGCGTTCGATCAGCCGGCAGGCCAGGGCGATCCGCTCGCCGGTCAGCCAGGCCAGCGGTGTGGTGCCGAGCTGGGTGCGGAAGCGACGGTGGAGGGTCGCGGGGCTGACCGCCGCCTCGGCGGCCAGCCCGGCCACGGTCAGCGGCTCGCCCAGGCGTTCCTGGGCCCAGGCCAGCAGCGGCGCCAGCGACTCCTCGGGGGCAGGCGGCACCGGCCGCTCGACGAACTGCCGCTGCCCGCCGTCCCGGTGCGCGGCGAAGACCAGGCGCCGGCTCACCGCGTTGGCGACCTCGGCGCCGTGGTCCCGGCGCACCACGTGCAGCCCCAGGTCGAGTGCGGCGGCGCTGCCCGCTGCGGTGAGGATGTCGCCGTCGTCCACGAACAGCACGTCCGCCTCCAGGCGTACGTCGGGGAAGCGGGCGCGGAACTGGTCGGCCCACTGCCAGTGCGCTGTCGCCCGCCGTCCGGCCAGCACCCCCGCCTCGGCCAGGGTGAAGGCTCCGCTGCAGAACCCCAGCAGACGGGCACCGCGGGCGTGGGCGCGCCGGATCGCCGCCAGTACGGCGGGGCGGCGTTCCACCTCGACGTCGGGCCGGTTGGGCACGATCAGCGTGTCGGCGCGGTCGGCCGCCGCCAGGTCCGCGACGCCGGTGAGGGTGAAGAACCCGTCGCGCATCAGGGTGCGCGGCTGGGGGGAGCACAGCGTGAAGTCGTAGAGGTCGCGGCCGAGCTCGGGCCTGCGGAGGCCGAAGACCTCGGTGGCGCAGCCGAGTTCGAACGGGTTGGAGTTCTCGTCGACGAGTACGACGACGCGGTGGAGTCCGGCCGTACGGCCCTGCGAGGAATCTTGCGCCATATGCGATTTCTAGCACTCGCGGGGCGCGCTGTCACGGCCGAGGATGAGCCCATGAGTACCGAACCTGTAGATCTGCACAAGGCTCTGGCCTCCTTCGACGCCCTCTGGAGCCCCCGAATCGTCACCCGCGTCAACGACTACGACGCGCGGATCGCCAAGGTCCAGGGCGAGCACCTGTGGCACGCCCACGAGGACACGGACGAGTTCTTCCTCGTCCTGGACGGCCAGTTGAGTATCGCGCTGCGGGAGCCGCAGGGCGAGCGCACCGTCTCGCTGCCCGCCGGGTCCGTCTTCACCGTCCCGCGCGGCGTCGAGCACAAGCCCGGTTCGGAGACCGGCGCCTCGCTGTTGCTGTTCGAGCCCACCGGCACCTCCACGGTGGGAGACCGCCACGAGGAGATCCCGGACCACGTCGACGCGACGACGGGGCACGAACTGGACCACGGCGCCGGCTGAGAGCCCACCGGAACCGGCGGAGTGCGCTCCGACCGGGTGTGGAAGCCGCCCCCAGGGGAGGGCGGCTTCCACCTGCTCAGCTCCCCGACTCGCCCTCGGGGCGCTCGCCCTTGGGGCCGCGGCCCCGCTCCGTGCGCGGGCCGGTGGGGCGCCAGCCGGTGTCGCGCTCCAGGTCGCGCTTGGCCTCTTCGTTCGCCTCCTGCGCGTCTGCCGCGCCGCTCTTCTCCAAGTCCTTGCGGCGCCGCGCACGGTGCTTGTCGTAGCTCTTGCTCCCGGGCTCCGGCACTGCGCTCACCTCACTCGCATCGGCGGCCGCTCGTCGGGCGGCCTGTGATCGCTCGGGTCCCGGGGTTCCCAGTGGCCCGGGCGGAAAACGCTGGGCCGGTCGGCGGAAAACCGGAGTGACCGGGCCGAACCCGGGAAACCGCCGCTCTGCGCGGACGGGCGCGAAGATCGCAGTCGAGTGAGGACGGAGAAGACCGATGACCACGACGGGCGAGGCGCACGCCGGGCCGGGCCCCGTGAGCCTGCGGCTGCCGGGAATCGTGCTGGGGGTGGGGCTGGGCGGCTTCGTCGACGGCATCCTGCTGCACCAGCTCCTGCAGTGGCATCACATGCTCTCCAGCACCAACGAGGACCGGATCGGGGTGAAGTACTACTCGCCGCACACGGTCTCCGGGCTGGAGATGAACACTGTCTGGGACGGCATCTTCCACACCGTGTGCTGGCTGGCTGTGCTGCTCGGGCTGGGGGTCCTCTACGCGCGGGTGACCCACGGCCGCCGCCGGGTGTGGGCCTCGCGGGTGCTGTGGGGGTGGATTCTGGTCGGCTGGGGCGTCTTCAACGTGGTGGAGGGTCTGCTCGACCACCAGATCCTCGGCATCCACCATGTGCACGGCGGCCCGTACCAACTGTGGTGGGACATCGGCTTCCTCGTCCTGGGCGCCTTCCTGCTGGCCGGCGGCTGGCTGGTCCAGCGCGGCGGGCGCCCTCTCGACCTGGGCGCACCACGGGGTACGCGAACGACGGGCGAGCCGCTGTGACGGGCTTCGCGGCAGGTGGCTCCGGGCATCCGTGGGAGACGGCCTTCGCGCTGCCGGCGGCTGTCGCCGCGCTGCCCGCGCTCGGCTATCTGCTGCTGGTGCGCCGCACCCGGCGACGCACACCGCGCCGCGAGTGGAGTGCATGGCGTACGGCGAGTTTCCTGGCCGGTTGCGGGGTCCTGGCGCTCGCGCTGCTGCCGCCGCTCGCTCCGTGGGCACACCACGACTTCCGGGGCCATATGGCGCAGCACCTGCTGATCGGGATGTACGCTCCGCCCGCCCTGGTGCTGGGGGCTCCGGGCACGCTGCTGCTGCGCGCGCTGCCCGCGGCACGGGCGCGACGGCTCACCGCGCTGCTGCACTCGTCCCCGATGCGCCTGCTGACGCGTCCGGTGACGGCGCTGCTGCTCAACACCGGCTCACTCGCGGCGCTCTACTGCACGCCTCTGTACGGGACGGTCGCGGCCGATCCGGCCGGGCACTGGCTGCTGCACATCCACTTCCTGGCGTCCGGCTGCCTGTTCGCCTGGGTGGTGGCCGGTCCCGACCCGGGTCCTGCCCGGCCGGGGGTACCGGCCAGGCTGGTGCTGCTGGGTGTCGCGATCGCGGGCCACGCGGTGCTCTCGCAGGCGATGTACGGGGGCTTTCTCATCGACATCCCCGCGCCTGTCCCTCAGGTCAGGGGCGGGGCCGAGCTGATGTACTACGGCGGTGACCTCGCCGAACTCCTGCTCGCAGTGGCACTGGTGACCACCTGGCGTCCGGCCCGCGACCGGCCCCGGCGCGGTGGTCCCGGGGGCGACAGGCTCGGGGTGGGCTTGCGCCCCTGCGCCCGGCAACCGGTCGGGGACGGTGCCCGCGGCGGCGCTCAGGCCGCGTAGGCGCCCGCGATATGCGCCCGCGCCGCCCGTACCGCGTCCCGGATGTCGCGGGTGCCCGTGGAGACGCAGAGCGTGTACGAGACGTCCTCCAGCTCCTGTCGGCCGCCGGGCCGGTCACGGAGCGCCTCGTAGCGGTTGAGCAGCTCTCGCAGGGTGTCGGGGTGGGCCATCATGGGGACTCCTCGGGGGCGCGGGGCGCTCGACGGGTGCGGGGTCACGCCGAAGGGCCCCGTGGCGGCGGCCACGGAATCGGCGCACCCCGCCCGGTACCCCACCCTGAAGCGGGAAACACCCACAAAACCGTACATTTCCCCCCAGCAGTCACTCTCGTTTCGTCTCCGCAGGCAGTGGGCACCCCGGCATGCAGGGACGGAAAAAACGGACGACCAACTGCGAAAGGAACACCGGGAGGCTTGAGGTGACGTGATGGATTCCGTACCCGGGGTGCCATGCTGGGTCAGTCTCACCGTCCGCGACCGGCGGGCCACCGAGGAGTTCTACAGCGCCGTGCTGGGCTGGTCGTTCGCCGACAGCTCTCTCGGCCCCGGATTCCGCACCGCCACCAGGGAAGGCGAACCGATTGCGGGCTTCAACGAAGCCGCGGTCTCCTGGCAGCTCCCCGTGCGGTGGACCGTGTTCTTCTCCGTCGACGACGCCGACCTGGCATGTGAGCGCGTCCGCGAAAGAGGAGCCACCGTCGCGGTGGGCCCGCTGCGGGTGGGCGACGGCCGCGCCGCCATGGCCGCAGACCCCTACGGCGCGGCGTTCGGCATGTGGCAGGGAGAACTGCCGCGCGGCTGGGCGGTCGGCGCGGGCCACGCGCCCGCCTGGCTGGAGCTGCGCACCGGCGACGCCTTCGCGGCGGCGCTGTTCTACGGCGATGTCCTCGACTGGACGAAGAACCCCAGCCACGGGGTCAGCTACGAGGAGCAGAACGACGAGGTGCACATCCTGGTCGACGGTGAAACCGTGGCCGGGCTGCGCGGCGGCGGCGTCGAGGCCGCACCCGACCCCCAGGTGCGCACCCGGTGGGAGGTGTACTTCCGCGCGACCGACATCGACGCCGCACTCGCCGCAGCGGAGAAGACCGGCGGCACAGTGATCTCCCCTGTCCAGCACGCGTCGCACGGCAGGGTCGCCACCGTTCGCGACCCGGACGGCGGCCTGTTCTGCCTGCTGGGCTCCTGACACCGGGGGTACCCGACCACTCCGACCGGCCGTCCCACGGCCCACCGCGCGGCGCGCCCGATCGCCGTGCGCCGTGCGCCGGAAGGCGGATGGACGCCGCAGCGGATGGACGCCGCAAGCAGATGACACAGACAGCGTTCGCACAGACAGCACAGCGGAGGTGTGGCGATGAGCCAGCAGCAGTCCGGTCGCGCGGGAGCCGACGGCGAGGTCGTCGTGGTCACCGGCGCCAGCGGCGGGGTGGGCCGCGCGACAGCCCGCGCGTTCGGGGCGCGCGGCGCCACGGTCGCGCTGCTCGCACGCGGCGAGGAGGGCCTGGCCCGCGCCGCCGACGAGGTGCGGGAGGCGGGCGGCACGGCGCTCCCGCTGAGCGTCGATGTCGGCGACCACACGGAGGTGGACGCGGCGGCCGACCGCATCGAGCGGGAACTCGGCCCGATCGCGGTGTGGGTGAACACCGCGTTCTCCACCGTCTTCGCGCCGGTCACCGAGGTGCAGCCAGAGGAGTTCCGCAGGACGACCGAGGTCACCTACCTCGGCTTCGTGCACGGGACGCTGGCCGCGCTGCGGCACATGAAGCCGCGCGACACGGGGACCATCGTCCAGGTCGGCTCCGCGCTCGCCTACCGGGGCATCCCGCTCCAGTCGGCGTACTGCGCGGCCAAGCACGCCATCCAAGGCTTCCACGAGTCGCTGCGCTGCGAGCTGCTGCACGAAAAGAGCGGCGTACGCGCCACGATGGTGCAGCTCCCCGGCCTGAACACCCCGCAGTTCACCTGGGTCAAGTCGCGGCTCCCGCGCAATCCGCGTCCGGTCGCGCCCGTCTACCAGCCCGAGGTGGCCGCACGCGGCATCCTGTACGCGGCCGACCACCCACGGCGCAGGGAACACTGGGTCGGCGGCTCGACGGTGGCCACCCTGCTGGGCGAGAAGTTCGCGCCCGGTCTCCTGGACCGCTATCTGGCCAGGACCGCCTTCCAGGGCCAGCAGACCGACTACGCACGCTCCCCCGCGCAGCCGGACAACCTGTGGAAGCCCGCGGACTCCCGGCACGACTACGGGGCACACGGCGAGTTCGACGACGAGGCGTCCTCGCGCAGCTACCAGCTGTGGGCCTCGCACCACCACGGCCTGCTCGCGGCTGTGGGCACGGCCGCAGCCGCCGCCGTGGGCGCCACGGCGGCCCGCCGGGTGCGGCAGGGCGGGTAGCGGAGCCGCGCGCCCACCCACGCGCCCGCCGTGTCGGACCCGCTCGCGGGTCCGGCACGGCGGGTGCGCGCGACAGCCCGTCACATTCCGCCGGGATCGGCGGGATCGTCCTGCTGGAGCGAGGCATGACACACGGAGCAGTACATCCGGCGCGATTCACGCGCGGACCAGACCCGCCCCGTGCTCGTCGAGCGGCGCACGGGCTCGGATTCGGGATGCAGATGGCGTGGGCACACACCGGCGTGGCACTCGATGCAGACGGCGACGGCGGAGGTCTCGATACCTTCCCTGTAGCAGTCGTAACAGCGCATGGCGCCCCCTCTCTCGGTACCGGAAGGGCGGACTGCGCACGAGTTCCCCTCCATACGCCCCGGTACGCGTCACTGCGCCCGTTCGGCGCACCGGACGCCCGACCACGAGGAGCTGCTGTGAACGACACCCTGATACGGGACGCCGAACTGGTCGTCACCATGGACGGCGAGGAGATCCCGGGCGGCTGGGTCGCCCTGTCGGACGGCACCGTGACCGGGACAGGCCCTCCGGGTGCGGAGCCCGCGGCGAGCCGTACGCTCTCCGCACGCGGCGCTCTGGTGACCCCGGGGCTGATCAACACCCACCACCACATCTTCCAGAACCTCACCCGCTCCTACGCTCCGGCCACCCGCTACGAGCTGTTCGACTGGCTGCGCACCCTCTACCCGCTGTGGACCGCGCTGGACGAGGAGGCCGTGGAGGTCTCCACCTGGGTCGGCCTTGCCGAGCTGGCGCTGGGCGGGTGCACCACCACGACGGACATGCTCTACGCCCACCCCAGGCCCCGCCTCGTCGACGCCCAGATCCGTGCCGCGCGGCAGGTCGGGTTCCGGTTCCATCCGGCACGCGGAGCGCTGGACCTGCCCGAACGCGACGGCGGCCCGGCGCCCGACGGCCTGGTGGAGAGCGTCGAGGACATCCTGAGCGACAGCGAACGCCTGGTCTCCGCCTACCACGACCCCTCCCCCGGCTCGATGCTGCGTATCGCCCTCGCTCCTTCCACCCAGGCCGCCGTCACCGAGCGGCTCATGGTGGAGACCGCACAGCTGGCCGAACGCCTCGATGTGCGGCTGCACACCCATCTGGCGGAGGACCCGGGCGAAGAGCGCCACTGTCTGGAGACCTTCGGGCGGCGCCCCGTCGAGCAGTTCGAACACGTGGGGTGGGGCACCCCGCGCGCATGGGTCGCCCACCTCGTCTTCTCCCGGGAGGAGGAGAGGGCCAGGCTGGCTCGATGGGGCACCGGCGTGGCGCACTGCCCCGGTTCGACGATGATGCTGGGCGCCGGGGCGGCGAGCCTTCCCGAGCTCCGCGACGCCGGGGTCACCGTCTCACTGGGCTGCGACGGCTCGGCCTCGACCGATCACGCCTCGCTGTGGCTGGAGGCGCGCACCGCGCTGACGGCCGCGCGGGAGCGCGGCGGCGCGGCGGCGGCGAGGGCCCGTGACATCCTGCACGCCGCCACCGTGGACGCCGCCGCCAATCTGGGGAGGGACGACGGGCTGGGCCGCCTCAGCCCCGGAGCCCCGGCCGACGTCGTCGTATGGGAGCTGGACGAGTTCGCCTTCGCCGGGGCCCACACCGACCTGGTCGAGGCGTGGCTGCGCTGCGGCCCCGTCCGGCCCCGGCACACCCTCGTGCAGGGCCGCCCACTGGTGGAGGACGGTGCCCTCACCCTCCCGCACGCCCGGGAGATGCTCACCGCGCACGCCCGCCTCTCCCGCCGTATCCAGCGGCTGCGGACCTGAGCCCGTCCCGGCCCCCGGCGCGCGTACCCGTTCAGTAGCCGGCCGTGGGGTGGACGGCGAGCGTGGGGAGTCGGCCGACGCGCAGGCTGTGCCAGGCGGTGCCGAAGTCGGTGGTGATGTCGGTGGCAGTCGTGGGGCCGGCGGAATGGGAGGTGAGGGTGGTGCGGGGCAGGTCCCAGGCCGGTGAGGAGGGCGGGGCCGGCTCCTCCGGCAGGACGTCCAGCACCGCGTGTGCGACCCGGCCTTCCTCCAGCGCGTGCGCGAGCGCGTCGGTACGGACGGTCGCGCCGCGGCCGACGTTGAAGAAGGTCGCGCCGGACATCGCCCCGAAGAGCCCGGTGCCGAAGAGCCCCTCCGTCTCGGGGGTGAGCGGCAGCGCGTCGACGACCCAGCGCGCCTCGGCCAGCGCCGCGGTCAGCTCGGCGGAGGGACCGTCGGGACCGGCCGGGCTGCCCAGCCGCAGCACGTGGTCGAAGCCGGGGACGCGGCGCGGGGTGCGGGCCACACCGACGGTGCGGATGCCGCAGCGCCCGAGTGCGGCGGCGACCCCAGCGCCGATTCCGCCGGTGCCGAAGACGACCGCGAGGGTGCCGTCGGCCGGCTCGGTCTCCAGCCGGTTCCAGGTCCTGGACGCCTGCTGGCGCAGGAAGCCCGGAATGTCCTGCAACTCGGCCAGCGCCCAGGCGAGTACGTACTGGCCGATCCGCTCGCCCATCCTGCCGACCGTCCGGGTCAGCAGCGTCCCGGACGGCCACGGCGAGAGCGAGCTGAGCAGCGCGTCGACTCCGGCGTTGGTGCTGTGCAGCCACAACAGCCGCTCGCCCGCGGCGAGTTCGGGCACGGCGGGACCCACATGCACGCGGGGCCGGCCGCCCGGCGCTGCGCCGGTGCCCACCGGCCGGCCGGTCAGCTCCCGCACCCCCTCGCGCACCGCCGGGGGCAGGCCGGGGTCGACGGTGACGACAGCACCGTCGAGTTCCCGTCCGATTTGATGAGGGTCCACGCCCGCGCCCGTCATCCGGTCTCCTCCCAGCCGACCGCTTCGTCCACTCTCAGGACGACTCGGTGATACGCCAGTTGCCGACCTCACGGTACTGCGAGTCGTAGACGGGCGAGCCGTCGCCGGGCTGCAGCGCGTAGTGGCGCAGGTTGCCGCCCCAGTACCGCAGCACCCGTCCCAGCTCGGCCGCGGCCTCGCCCTCGCCGCGCATCTCGGTGGTGTCGACTTCCAGCACGAACTTCATGTCCCGTCTCCTGTCCCGATGCCATGGGGCACACGCCCCGAGGGCCCTCGCCCTCTGGCACCTTCCATTTTTTCACTGAACTCCTTTTTGGGACTTGTGACCGAGGAAGCGCTGACCATCGGGTTTCCGGGACGGGAAAGTCTCAAATCGCAGACGCGCACGCGGCTCGGCCCGAGTGCGGCGACTCGCGGGAAAGCACCTGGCTGAGCGGCGGGTTCCGGGGGAACATACAGCCATGCAGAGTGAGCTCTTCGCTACGAAGAACATGGCGCAGCCCAGCCCCACAGCGGGAATGGAGCTGCAGAACGACAAGTGCGTGAAGTACGCCGTCAACGGGGAGTGCTACGCGCGGCAGGGATCGATGGTGGCCTGGCGGGGGAACCTTCGGTTCGAGAAGAAGGGGCAGGGGGTCGGCAACTTCCTCAAGCGTCAGGTAACCGGCGAGGGGCTGGCGCTGATGTCGGTCAGCGGGCAGGGCGAGGCCTGGTTCGCGCACGAGGCGGAGAACTGCTTTCTCATCGACATAGCGCCCGGCGACTCGCTCACCGTCAACGGCCGCAATGTGCTGGTCTTCGACGCGGGGCTGCACTACGAGATCGGCATCGTCAAGGGCGCCGGGATGGCCGGCGGGGGGCTGTTCAACAGCGTCTTCTCCGGCCAGGGCAGGCTCGCCGTCATCTGCGAGGGCACGCCGATCGTCATTCCGGTCTCGCAGCAGGCGCCGGTGTTCGTGGACACCGACGCGGTGGTGGGCTGGAGTGCCCAGCTGCAGACCTCGCTGCACCGCTCGCAGAGCTTCGGTTCGATGATCCGCGGTGGCTCGGGCGAGGCGGTGCAGCTCAGACTGGACGGCGAGGGCTTCGTCATCGTCCGCCCCAGCGAGAAACAGCCTTCAACCGCCGGCAACTGATGCCGGACGTTGTGGTTGCGGTGGCTCCCGCCCCGTAAGGGGCGCGCGCAGCCCGCAGACCGCACAAAGGGGCACCCCCTCCCCGGACCGGGAGAGGGAGCCCCGCACAGGGTCAGGCAGCCACCATCCCGGCGCGAGCCAGCTCGCGCCGGGCCCGCATGAAGGGGCGCGGCCGATTGGCCGCGAGCACTGCCGTGGTGACACCCTCCCGTTCGTAGACCGCGAGGAAGCTGCGGTCCTCAGGTGAGCCCTCCACCACGCGTACGGTGTCGGTCTCCGCCCTGGTGCCCGCGAGCTGGAGCCGGACGCCGTACTGGTCGGACCAGAAGTACGGCAGCGCCGTGTAGGTCTCGACCGTCGTTCCGGCCAGCAGATTGCGCGCCGCGACGGACGGGGCCTCCATGGCGCTGGTCCAGTGTTCGGCCCGGTGCCCGGCGCTGCGGGCCACATCGCCGACGGCCACCACGCCGGGCACCGAGGTGACTCCGCCCGCGTCGCAGACCACGCCGTCGTCCAGGGGGATGCCGGAGCCCTCCAGCCAGCCTGTCGCGGGACTGACCCCGATTCCGACGACGACCACGTCGGCGGGCAGGAACCGGCCGTCGGCCAGCTCCACCCAGCCGACCCGCCGGTGCCCGGCGCCGGGCGCGCCCGGCACGTGCGCGTCCGCCACGCGCGTGTCCGGATGCAGCGCGCGCACCCCGGTGCCGGTGAGCAGGGTGACGCCGTGGTCGGTGTGCAGATCGGCGCAGAAGGCGGCCATCCGGGCGCCGAGCTGGGGCAGCAGCGGCTGGGCTGCCGCCTCGACGACGGTGACGCTGTGGCCGAGCGTGGCGCAGGAGGAGGCGACCTCGGCGCCGATGAAGCCGGCACCGATCACGACGACCCGCACCTGACCACGGCTGAGCTCCTCGCGGAGCGCGGCGGCGTCGTCCAGCGTGCGCAGCGTGTGCACCCCCGCCAGCGGCTCGCCCGGCAGGGTGCGCGGCACCGCTCCGGTGGCCAGGACGACACCGTCGGTGGACAGCCTGCGGCCGTCCGTGAGCGTGACCGTACGGGAGGGCGGGTCCAGGCCCTCGGCGCGGGTGCCCAGCAGCCAGTCGGCGTCGAGCTCGGCGATCTCCTCGGCGTCGGCGAGGGAGAGCCGCTCGGCGGTGAGCGCGCCGGTCAGGAACTCCTTGGAGAGGGGAGGGCGGTCGTAGGGGCGATGGTGTTCCTCCCCTACGATCACCAGCCTGCCGTCGTAACCCTCGGCGCGCAGCGCCAGTGCGGCGTGGAGTCCGGCCAGGGAGGCGCCGATCACGGTGATGGTCTTCATGCGGCGCTCCCTTGTCCGGCTGCGGCGGTGTGCGGTGCCTGTGCGGCCAGGTCGGCCTCGACGTGTACCCATACGGTGCCGTCGAGCACGCTCACCCGGTGGGTGCGTACCGCCTTGCGAGCGGGGAGGCAGGTGGGACGGCCGGTACGCAGGTCGAATGAAGCGGCGTGCAGTGGGCATTCGACCAGACAGCCCTCGAGCCAGCCTTCGGACAAGGACGCGTCCTGGTGGGTGCAGGTGTCGTCGATCGCGTAGAGCTCGCCGTCGGCGTTGAACACGGCGATGGGAGGTTCGAGGTCGAGACGGACGGACTCGCCTTCGGGCAGGTCCTCAAGGCGGCAGACAGGGATCACTGTGATTCACCTCGCGAGCACGTTCGAGTGAGCAGGGGCAGCCGGCCCCGGTGCCGGGTGACCGGGGAAGGTGCGGGGAAGACACTTCACTACTATCTGAGTTCCGCATCGCGCACGATGGAGCGTGATGCGCAACAGAATCCAAGCGGGGAGGCTTCACGTCAAGCACTCGCCGACGACCTCAGCGGATACTTCGAGGAGGACGGCACGCGGCCGCACACGAGCAATCGGGAACCACAACAAGGCCAGCAGGCGGTGACGTTGAGCAGATGAGTGAAAAAGCGGAGGACACAGGGACTGGCAAGCAGGCCAGGGGCGCGGCTGCCTCGGTCCAGTCGGTCGACCGCGCGGTGAGCGTGCTGGAGATCCTGGCCCGGCACAGCGACGCGGGAGTCACGGAGATCGCCGAGGAGCTGGGCGTCCACAAATCGACGGCGTTCCGTCTGCTGGGCGTACTGGAGGCCAGGGGGCTGGTCTCGCAGGAGCAGGACCGCGGCAAGTACTACCTGGGCCCCGGCGTACTGAGGCTGGCCGGGGCCGCGGCTTCCAGGCTGGACATCTCCCAGGAGGGCGCACCCGTGTGCCGGGAGCTGGCCGAGGACGCCGGGGAGACGGCGAACATCGCGGTACTGGACGACGACGCGGCGGTCAACATCATGCAGGCGCGCGGTGCCTCCTCGGTCACCGCGCAGAACTGGCTGGGCAGGCGCACACCGCTGCACGCCACCTCCAGCGGCAAGGCGCTGCTGGCGCACCAGCCGAAGTCGGTGCAGGAGAGCGTGCTGTCCCGGAAGCTGCCACGGCTGACGGAGTCGACGGTGGTCTCCCCCGCGGAGCTGCGCGCCGAGTTGAAAACGGTGGTCAAGACCGGTTTCGCGACGGCACGGGACGAGCTGGAACTCGGCCTGCACGCGGTGGCGGCCCCGGTGCGGGCACACGACGGAAAGGTCATCGGCGCGATCAGCGTCTCCGGACCCTCCTACCGGCTGGAGGAGGAACGCCTCCAGGAGGTCGCCAAACGCACCATGGCCGCCGCCCAGGACCTCTCCCGCCGCATGGGCTACGCCTACTGAGAGGGAGCGCGCCCCGCAAGAAGCGGGCAGGGGCACCCCCTCCCCGAAACGACCTCGAAACAGCCGTCGGAAACTACAAAATTCTGAAGGGGCGTCAGCAACGGCACCGCCCCGACCTCCCATAACTGCGGGTCCGGCCTCGGCCGGACCCGCATCGCGTCTTTCTGACTCCCCGTCACCAACCGCTGATCCACATCTCTTGACGGGCGAGCCCCGGCGTTCTCACTATGTCTCCCATAGCGCAACCAGTCGTGCACTACGCAACAACTGCGAGGTCTGGGAATGCCACACGAGGTCCGCGCTGTCATCGCGATGAAGAAAGACGCCCCAGCCGAGGTGCAGACGGTCCTGGTACCGGACCCCGGCCCGGGCGAAGTCCTCGTCTCGATCCAGGCATGCGGTGTCTGCCACACCGATCTGCACTACCGGGAAGGCGCCGTCGGCGACGACTTCCCGTTCCTCCTGGGCCACGAGGCCGCGGGCGTCGTCGAGCAGACGGGCCCCGGCGTCACCGACCTGCGCTCCGGCGACTTCGTCGTACTCGCCTGGCGCGCACCGTGCGGAAGCTGCCGCTCCTGCCGTAAGGGGCGGCCCTGGTACTGCTTCGACTCGCGCAACGCCCGGCAGCCGATGACGCTGCTGGACGGCACCCCGCTGACCCCGGCGCTCGGCATCGGCGCTTTCGCCGACAAGACGCTGGTCGACGCGGGCCAGGCCGTCAAGGTCGACCCGGCCGCACGGCCGGAGGCGGCCGGGCTCATCGGCTGCGGTGTGATGGCCGGCTGGGGCGCCGCCGTGCACACCGGGGGTGTCTCCCGCGGGGACACCGTCGCCGTCATCGGCTGCGGCGGCGTCGGCAACGCGGCCATCGCGGCGGCCTCGCTGGCCGGTGCGCGCCGGATCATCGCCGTCGACATCGATGACAACAAGCTGGATGTGGCCACCCAGTTCGGGGCCACGCACAGCGTCAACTCGCTCGGCACCGACCCCGTCGAGGCCGTACGCGAGCTGACCGGCGGCCACGGCGTGGACGTCGTCGTCGAGGCGGTCGGCCGCCCGGAAACCTATCTGCAGGGCTTCGCCATGCGGGATCTGGCGGGCGTGCTGGTGCAGGCCGGGGTCCCGGCGCCGGACGTGACGATCGAGCTGCCGTTCCAGGAACTGTTCTCGCGGGGCGGTGCCCTCAAGTCGTCCTGGTACGGGGACTGCCTGCCCAGCAGGGACTTCCCGGTCCTGATCGACCTCTATCTCAGCGGCAAGCTCGACCTGGGGGCCTTCGTCACCGAGACGATCGCGCTGGACGAGGTCGAGGTCGCCTTCGAGCGGATGCAGCGCGGCAAGGTTCTGCGATCGGTGGTGGTCCTGTGAGCGACGCTCCTGAGGCTCCCGGGCCGCAGACGAACAGCTCGCGTGTCGTCATCGTCGGCGCCGGGATCGTCGGCTGCTCGCTGGCCGACGAGCTGACGGCGCGCGGCTGGCGCGATGTCACGGTCCTCGAGCAGGGGCCGCTGGCGGCGCCCGGCGGCTCCACCTCGCACGCCCCCGGCCTCGTCTTCCGCACCAGCCCCTCCAGGGCGCTGACCCACTACGCGCGCTACACCGTGGAGAAGTTCAGCTCGCTGCGCCACGCGGGGCAGGCGTGCTTCCTGCCGGTGGGCGGTCTGGAGGTGGCCACCACCGAGGCCCGCTGGCGGGATCTGCACCGCAAGGCCGGACTCGCCGCCTCCTGGGGCGTGGAGGGCGAGCTGGTCGGGCCCGCGCGGTGCGCCGAGCTGTTCCCGATGCTCGACCCGGACACCGTGCTCGGCGGCTTCCACACCCCCGGCGACGGTCTGGCCCGTGCCACAGCCGCCTGCCTGGCCCAGATCGAGCGTGCCTCGCGGCGCGGGGCGCGTTTCCTGGACCGGCACACCGTCACCGGTGTCGAGCGCGAGGGCGGCCGGGTGACCGGGGTCGTCACCGGCCGGGGCACCTTCCCGGCCGACCACGTGGTCTCGGCGGCCGGGTTCTGGGGGCCGGTGGTCGGCGCCATGGCGGGCGTGGACGTACCGCTGCTGCCGCTCGCGCACCAGTACGCGAAGACGGCGCCGGTGCCGCAGCTCGCGGGGGCCGGGGCCGACGGTGCCGAGGCCGTCCGGCCCATCCTGCGCCACCAGGACCAGGACCTGTACTACCGCGAACACCTGGACCCGGAGGGCGGCCCCGGCCAGATCGGCATCGGCACCTACGCACACCGTCCACTGCCCGTCGACCCGTACACCGTCCTGCCCTACGACCAAGCCCCCAAGATGCCGTCCTCGCTGCCGTTCACAGCGGACGACTTCGCGCCCAGTTGGACGGAGACCGGCAGGCTGCTGCCGACGCTGGCCGACTCCCAGGTGGAGGAGGGCTTCAACGGCGTCTTCTCCTTCACCCCGGACGGGATGCCGCTGCTGGGCGAGTCCAGCACGGTGCGCGGCTTCTGGCTGGCCGAGGCCGTCTGGGTCACCCACTCTGCCGGCGCAGCGCGGGCCGTCGCGGAGCTGATGACGGACGGCCGCACCACGGTGGACGTGCACGAGTGCGATCCGCACCGCTTCGAGAAGGCGCAGCGCTCCCCCGCGTACGTACGTGAGCGGGGCGAACGCAGCTTCGTCGAGGTCTACGACGTGATCCACCCGCTGCAGCCGCCCGGCACCGGCCGCCCCCTGCGCACCAGCCCCTTCTACCCCCGGCAGCAGGAGCTGGGCGCCCACTTCCTGGAGTCGGGCGGCTGGGAGCGGCCCCACTGGTACGAGGCGAACGCACCGCTGGTGGACCAGCTCGGCCTGCGGCTGCCGGAGCGGGACAGCTGGTCGGCCCGGCACTGGTCGCCGATCGCCGCCGCCGAGGCGAAGCTGACGCGCGAGAAGGTCGCGCTGTACGACATGACGCCGCTGCGGCGGCTGGAGGTCACCGGGCCCGGCTCGCTCGCCTTCCTCCAGCGGATGACCAGCAACAACCTCAAGAAGCGCCCCGGCTCGGTCACCTACACGCTGCTGCTGGACGAGAACGGCGGCATCCGCAGCGACCTGACCGCGGCGCGGCTGGGCCCCGACCACTGGCAGCTCGGCGCCAACAGCCCGGCAGACCTGGAGTGGCTGGTGCGGCACGCGCCGGACGACGTACAGGTCCGGGACATCACCTCCGGCACCTGCTGTATCGGGGTGTGGGGACCGCTGGCCAGGGAGCTGGTCCAGCCGCTGACCCCCGCCGACTTCTCGCACGAGGCCTTCGGCTACTTCAAGGCGCGCGAGACCTATGTGGGCCACATCCCGGTGACCGCGCTGCGCGTGAGCTACGTCGGCGAGCTGGGCTGGGAGCTGTACACGGAAGCGGACGTGGGGCTGCGGCTGTGGGACACCCTCTGGGAGGCCGGACAGCGGCTCGGCGTCATCGCGGCTGGACGCAGCGCCTTCAACAGCCTCCGGCTGGAGAAGGGGTACCGCGCCTGGGGCGCCGACATGACCACCGAGCACACCCCCGAGGAGGCCGGCGTGGGCTTCGCCGTACGCCCCGCCAAGGGCGACTTCGTCGGGCGGGACGCGCTGGCCGCACGCGAGGTGCCCGCCAGGAGACTGGTGTGCCTCACCCTCGACGATCCGGCAGCGGTCGTCATGGGCAGCGAGCCGGTGCAGGTGGACGGGGTCGTCGCCGGCTATGTGACCAGTGCCTCCTACGGCTACAGCGTGGGACGGTGCGTCGCCTACGCATGGGTGCCGGCCGCCGCTGCCGAGCCGGGGACCCCGGTCGCCGTCGAGTACTTCGGCGAGAAGGTCGCGGCGACCGTCGCGGCGGAGCCCCTGTTCGACCCCGAGATGGCCCGCATCCGCCGCTGAGCCCGAGGAGGCCCGCAATGTCGCACTCCCGCGATGTCATCGTCATCGGTCTCGGCGGTATGGGCAGTGCCGCCGCCTACCACCTGGCGGCCCGCGGCCACCGGGTGCTGGGCCTCGAGCGGTTCGGCCCGGCCCACAACCGCGGCTCCAGCCACGGCGGCTCCCGCATCATCCGCCAGGCCTACTTCGAGGACCCCGCCTACGTCCCGCTGCTCCTGCGCTCCTACGACCTGTTCGCGAAGCTGGAACGCGACACCGGCCGCACCCTCGCCAACCTGTGCGGCGGCGTCATGGTGGGCCGCCCGGACAGCCACGCCGTCTCCGGCAGCCTCCGCTCGGCCCGGCGGTGGGGCCTGCCCCACGAGATGCTGGAAGCGGCGGAGATACGCCGCCGCTTCCCGACCCTTGCTCCCGCGGACGACGAGGTGGCGCTGTACGAGGAGCGCGCCGGGTTCGTCCGCCCCGAGGCGACCGTGACCGCCCATGTGCAGCTCGCCCAGCAGGCCGGTGCCGACCTGCGGTTCGAGGAGCCGGTGACCGGCTGGCAAGTGCTGCCCGGCGGCAGAGGCGTACGGGTGCACACCGTCGACGACGTCTACACGGCGGGCCATCTGGTGGTCTGCCCCGGCGCGTGGGCGCCGCGTCTGCTCGCCGACCTCGGCGTCGACTTCGCCATCGAGCGGCAGGTCATGTACTGGTTCCACCCGCGCGGCGGCACCGCAGCGTTCACCCCCGAACACCAGCCCGTCTACGTGTGGGAGGACACGGACGGTGTGCAGTTCTACGGGTTCCCGGCGATCGAGGGCCCGGAGGGCGGCGCGAAGACCGCCTTCTTCCGTAAGGGTGCGCTCTGCGATCCGGAGACCATCGACCGCACCGTCTCCGAGGCGGAGACCGCGGCGATGGCGGCGCACCTGCGCACCCGCCTCCCGGACCTGCCCGGGCGGCTGCGCAAGGCCGTCAGCTGTATGTACACCACCACCTCCGACGAGCACTTCGTGCTGGCCCGGCACCCGGAGCACCCCGACGCGGTGACCGTGGCCTGCGGATTCTCCGGGCACGGCTTCAAGTTCGTGCCCGTCGTCGGCGAGATCGTCGCCGACCTGGCGCTCGACGGCGCCACCGAGCACCCCATCGAGCTGTTCGACCCGCTCCGGGAGCCGCTGAAGGCCCCGCACCGCCAGTTCGCCACTCCCGAGGGAGAACCCACGCCATGACGACCGCTGTCGGCAGCCTGCTGGCGACCCTGCCAGGAGACCGCTACACCGATCCGGAGAACTTCCGGCGCGAGCAGGAGCGCATCTTCGAGACCGAGTGGTTCTGCGCGGTCCGCTCGGCCGACCTCGACAAGCCCGGCGCCTACCGCACCGTCCAGGTGGGCCGGGAAGGCGTGCTGATCACCCGCAACCGGCGGGGTGAGCTGCGGGCCTTCCTCAACGTGTGCCGGCACCGCGGCGCACGGCTGTGCACCGAGCAGTCGGGTGAGGTGCGGCGCAGCCTCCAGTGCCCGTACCACGCCTGGACCTACGACCTGGACGGCAAGCTGACCGCGGCCCCGAATCTGACGCGGATGCCGGATGTGGACCGTTCCTCGTACGGGCTGCACACCGTGGCACTGCGCGAGTGGCTGGGCTACGCCTGGGTGTGCCTGTCGCCCGAGCCGCCGTCGTTCGAGCAGACGGTGATGGGGGACGTCGCCGACCGGCTCGGCGGCACCGACGTGATCGGGCACTACGCGATCGAGTCGCTGGCCCTGGGCCGACGCCACACCTACGACGTGGCGGCCAACTGGAAGCTCGTCATCGAGAACTTCATGGAGTGCTACCACTGCGCCACCATCCACCCCGAACTGACCGAGGTGCTGCCGGAGTTCGCCGACGGCTTCGCCGCGCAGTACTACGTGGGGCACGGACCCGAGTTCGCCGCCGAGGCGGAAGGCTTCACGGTGGACGGCAGCGCGGGCTTCGACCGGCTGCCCGGCGTCCCGGACACCCACGACCGCCGCTACTACGCCATCACCATCCGGCCGCAGGTGTTCGTCAACCTGGTGCCGGACCATGTGATCGTCCACCGGATGTTCCCGCTGGCCGAGGACCGCACGGTGATCGAGTGCGACTGGCTGTACGCGCCCGAGGTGATCGCCGCGGGCGCCGACATCTCGCACTCGGTGGAACTCTTCCACCGAGTCAACCTCCAGGACTTCGACGCCTGCGAACGCACCCAGCCCGCCATGGCCTCCCGCGCCTACCGGCACGGCGGCGTCCTGGTCCCCAGCGAACACCACATCGGTGACTTCCACACCTGGGTCACCGACCGGCTGACCGACCCAGGCTGAGCGACCCGGGCTGAGCCCCGGCGCCGCCTCGTGATGGGGTGGGGCGCATGCACAGCGCGCCCCACCCTCCGCCCGGCCAGGCCCTGGCCGCGGCACGACTCGTCATCTTCGACTGCGACGGGGTCCTGGTCGACACGGAGCGGATCGGACCCGAGGTCGTCGCCGCCATGGCGACCGAGGCGGGCTGGCCGCTGACCCCGGCCGACGTGCTGGAGAAGTTCCTGGGCACCCCGGAGCCGTATCTGCTGGCGCAGGTGCGCGCCCACGCGAAGGTGCCGGTGGACGAGAGCTGGCTGGTGGAGTACCGCTCCCGGGTCGCCGCCGCGTTCGACGCGGCCCCGCACACGATGCCGGGCGTCCCCGAGTTGCTGGACGCGCTGGACGCGCGGGGCGTCCCGTACTGCGTCGCCAGCAGCGGCAGCCATGCGCGGATACGCCACTCACTGACGGCGACCGGCCTGTGGGAGCGCTTCACGGGACGGATCTTCAGCGCGGAGGACGTCCGCGAGGGCAAGCCGGCGCCCGATCTGTTCCTGCATGCCGCTGCCGTCTGCGGTACGCCGCCGGCGGAGTGCCTGGTGATCGAGGACAGCCCGGCGGGCGTCCGCGCAGCGCGCGCCGCGCACATGCCGGTCCTCGGCTACACGGGAGGGCCGACCCCCGCCGCCTGGCTCGCCGACGCGAGCGCGGGCACCCTGGCGGACCTTGGCGAGCTCCTGAATTTGCGGGGCGGCGAATAAGGGGCGCGGGGAACTGCGCGCGCAACCACAACGCACCCGCAGACTGCGACGCACAACAAGGGGCAGCCCCTCCCCAGAGGCGGTCGCGGGTCAGTCCAGCGCTGCCCTCAACCGCTCGCGGTCGCGCTCCGGAAGATGCGGGGCGTAGTGCTCGAACAGAGCTTCCCGCCCCAACCGTGCCGCACGGGCCCCGTCCGAGGCCCGCAGGGCGGCGAGGATCTCGCGGTGATGGACAACCGAACGCCGCATCCACTCCCCCGCATCCCCGTCCCGCTCCGCGCGGACCAGCTCTCCCTCGATCGCGTCCACGACCGCGTCGTGGACCGCCCGCGCGCACAGCGCGAGCAGCGCGTTCCCGCTGGCCTCGGCAACGACGCGGTGGAACTGGGCGTCGGCCTCACTGAAGGCGTGCGGATCGTGCGGGTCACGCGAAACGCAAACCCCCATCGTGTCGGCCAACTCCGTCAGCCGGCGCAGGTCCTCCTCCGTGTGCAGCCGAGCCGCGAGCCGGTAGCTCTCGGCGTCCAGCACCATCCGGAACTGGATCAGCTCGGCCAGTGAGGACAGGTGGGAGCGGGCGAGCCGGCCGAGGGCGTGGCTGAGGGTGTCGGGTGAGACGCCCAGCACCTCGGCGCCCAGCGGGTCGCCGGGCCGGGAGCGGATCAGTCCGGAGGACTGGAGGACCCGCAGCGCCTCACGGATGGTCGAGCGGCCCACGTCGAACTGGCGCACCAACTCCCGCTCGGCGGGCAGCCGGGAGCCCGGCGGCAGTTCGCCGGCGAGGATGCGCTCCTCGATCTGCTCGGCGACACGCTGGTAGGCGCGCACCGGGCGCACCGGCTGGAATCCGATTCGAACAGGCGACTCGGCCGACATCGGCGCCCTTCCTCGTGTTCGTGCTGTGTTTCGCATGGTCTTCGGTGTGTCGATCCTGTGCTGACCCCTTGACCGTGGCGGCAGCCCACCAGCAGAGTACGGTCGATCAACTGGTCTGACCAGTCGCCTGGCCCTAACAGTGTGGGCCGACGACTGGGACAGGGACGTGGAGGAGCCATGCATTCCGGTCCCGGCGCTCTGCCGTGGGATTCCCTGCTCGACACCGAGGCGGCCGTCGCCTTCACCCAGCAACTGGTGCGGCTGCGCACCGTCAACTCCGAGGGCGCCGAGAGCGTGGAGAGACCGGCCGCCGACCTGGTCTCGGAGCTGTTCACCCGGTTCGGTTGGGAGCACACGGTCACGGAGGTGGCCCCGGGGCGCCCGAACGTGGTCGCCGTGATCGAGGGCGGCGGCGGCCCGGGGCCGACGCTGATGTTCGAGGGCCATACGGACGTGGTGACCGAGGGCGATCCCGCCGACTGGAGTGTGGACCCGTACGGCGCCGAGATCCGCGACGGGAAGATGTGGGGCCGGGGCACGGCCGACATGAAGTCCGGCGTGGCGGCGATGATCTACGGCGTGCGCGCCCTCCAGCAGGCAGGACCCTTCCCCGGCCGGGTGGTGCTGGGCGTCATGGCCGACGAGGAGGGCATGATGCTCGGCGCCAAGGCGTTCGCCGCCTCCCCGCTCGCCGCCGAGGTCGACGGCGTCGTCGTCTGCGAGCCGGAGGGGTACGAGGTGTGCACCTCGGCGCGCGGCGGCATCCGGCTGCGCCTCGATCTGACGGGCGTGATGGCGCACGGGGCCATGCCGCAGGAAGGGCGCAGCCCGATCGCGGCGGGAGCCAGGATCGTTGAGGCGCTCGGCTCGGTGCAGGAGTGGGCCACCGTGCGGTTCGGCAGCCATCCGCACGCCGGTGAGGTGACGGTGACCCCGACCGTGCTGCTCGGCGGCGACCCGGACCAGCTCAACGTCATCCCCGCGCACGGCGTCGTCGGCGTCGACGTACGGACCATCCCCGGCACCGACCACACCGAGCTGACCGAGCGGGTACGGACCACGGCCGAGCAGGCGGCGGCAGCCTTCGGAGTGGAGGTGCGGCTGACCGTCGTGGACGACCGGCCCGCCATCGAGATCGCCGAGGACCATCCCGTGGTCCGCGGGCTGGTCGCCGCGCACACCCAGGTGCACGGCTCCGCACCGGCGTTCGGCGCGGTGCCCGGCACCACCGACGGCACGATCCTCACCCGGGACGCCGGACTGCCCACCGTCGTCTACGGCCCGGGCGGCAAGTGGATCGCACATCAGAAGGACGAGTTCGTGGAAGTGCGTGAGATCGGCGAGTACGCCCGGGTGTACGCGGCGGCGGCGCATCACTTCCTCACCGCCGGCAGGGGAGGCGCAGCCGCGTGAACCTGTGGCAGGGCAAGGAGTTCCCCGACGGGCTTCCGGTCGGCGACAGCTGGGTCGCGGCACCGGACCACCAGGTCGTCTCGTTCCCGTACGACTCAACTCCCGTCGCGCACGCCCCGGTCGGTGACACCCAGCTCGCCCGGCAGGCGGTCGAACACGCCACCGCGCTGCGCCGCACGGTCGGGGCCCTCCCCACCCGCACCCGCCGTGCCGTCCTCGCCGGGGTCGCCGAAGCGCTGGAGAGCGTGGCGGCGGGCATGGAGGACCTACTGGTCCTGGAGACGGGCAAGCCGCGCGTCGACTGCCGTACGGAGGTGACCCGGGCCGTGGCCACCTGGCGGGCCGCGGCCGACGAGGTGGTGCACATCCACGGTGAGACGGTGCCGCTGGACGGGCTGCCGTCGGGCGACGGAATGACCGGCTTCTGGACGCGCCGGCCTGTCGGAGTGGTCGTGGGGATCGCCGGATTCAACTATCCGATGATGCTGGCCACTCACAAGATCGCCCCCGCGCTGGCCGCGGGCTGCCCGGTGATCGTCAAGCCGGCTCCGGCGACGCCGCTGGCGACGCTGTGGCTGGTGAACCTGGTGCGCGAACAGCTGATCGCCCGGGGCGCACCGCCCGGCGCGGTGCAGCTGGTGACCGGCGATGTGGAGGTGGGCAGGACGCTCACCACCCACGAGGCGGTCGCCGCGGTCTCGTTCACCGGCTCGGCCGCCGTGGGCCACCGCATAGCCAAGGACGCTGCGCCCCGCAAGGTGGTGCTGGAGCTGGGCTCCAACGCGGCGCTGGTCGTCGCCGCCGACGCCGACCTGGACGCGGCCGCCGACGCGGTGGTGCGCGGCGGCTACTACGCCTCGGGGCAGGCGTGCATCGCCGTACAGCGGGTCATCGCCGAGGCGCCGGTCGCCGCCGAGTTGGAGCGGCGGATCGCCGAGCGGCTGGCGTCGGTGCCGGTGGGCGATCCGCGCGAGGAGAGCACCCGGGTGGCGGCGCTGATCGACGAGGCGGCGACCGAGCGGGTGCTGGCATGGGTGGAGCAGGCCCGCGCGGCGGGCGCCCGGCTGGTCGCGGGCGGCGAACGGGCCGGTCGCTGTCTGATGCCCACGCTGCTGGCCGAGGTGGAGGACGGCCAACCGGCCTGGGACGAGGAGATCTTCGGCCCGGTCGTCTGTCTGCGCTCCGTACCCGATCTGGACGCCGCCTTCGCCACCGTCGACGCGAGCCGCTACGGACTGCACGCGGCGGTCTTCACCCACCGTCTCGACGTCGCGTTCCGCGCGCTGGAGGAGCTGGACGTCGGCGGCGTGGTGATCAACGAGGTGCCCGGCTACCGCTGTGACGTCGCGCCCTACGGCGGCGTCAAGGACTCCGGCATCGGCCGGGAGGGACCACGGTTCGCGATCGAGGAGCTGACGGTGACGAAGATGGCGGTGATCAAGCCGTGAGCGCGGACAGCGGCCGGGGCGCCGAGGTCGACTACAGCCGGCTCTTCCGGCTGGACGGCAAGCGGGTGGCCGTGGTCGGCGGCGGCAGCGGCATCGGCCGTGAGGCGGTGCGTGCCCTCGCCGCGCACGGCGCCCGAGTCGTGGTCGCCGACCGGGACGCGGCGGGCGCCGAGGAGACCGTACGGCTCGCGGGGTCCGGCGCCTCCCCGTACCCACTCGATGTACTGGACGAGGAGGCGCTGACCCGCGCCGCCGCCGACTGGGGCCCGCTGGACGGGCTGGTGGTGACGGTCGGCGTCAATGTGCGCAAGCGGATCGCGGACTACACGGTGGCCGAGTTCGAGCGGGTGATCGCGCTCAATCTGCGCGCGCACTTCTCGCTGGTGCGGGCCTGCGCCCCGGCGATGGCGGAGCGCGGCCGGGGCTCGGTCGTCTCCCTCGCCTCCATGCGGGCCTTCCAGGTGGAGCCCGGCCAGGGTGTGTACGCGGCAGCCAAGGCCGGTCTCGTCCAACTGCTGCGCACCGCCGCCGCCGAGTGGGGGCCGCAGGGCGTGCGGTTCAACGCCGTGGCCCCCGGCGTTGTGCGCACGCCGCTCACCGACCAGATCGCCGCCGACGCCGAGTGGTACGACGCCTACGCGCGGGCCTCCGCGCTGCAGCGGTGGGCGCGGGCCGACGAGATCGCCGGAGCCGTGGTGTATCTGATCTCCGACGCCGCCACGTTCGTGACGGGCAGCGTACTGACGGTCGACGGCGGGTGGACCGCCGTCGACGGCCGGTACGACCCCGCCCTGTGACTCCCATGCCGTTACCCACCGTCCCCCGAGGAGCATCCCGCAATGTCCGAGCACCACCGCCCGCCGCAGGGGGACGACGACCCCCTCGCCGGGCTCCCCCGTATCGGAGCCAGGCGCCCGGCGCTGTGGCTCCTGCTCGTCCCCGCCGTCCTGTACTGCGCGGCGCCCGTGGTCGCGAACCGGATCGAGCCCCGTATCGCGGGGCTGCCGTTCCTCCTCTTCTGGATCGTGGCCGCCACGGTCGTCAGCCCGCTCGTCATCTGGCTGGTCTCGCGGCTCGACCCCGCCTTCGAAGAGGGCGCCGTCGAACCTCTTCCCGTCGACGACCAGGAGGGCGCGCGATGAACGGATCAGCGGCGATCGCCACCACGATCTTCGGTCTCGCCATGGTGGCGACCCTGGCCATCGGCGTGCTCAGCGCCCGGGGGCGGGACAAGGGCATGGCCGAGTGGTCGGTCTCCAGCCGGGGCCTCGGCGTGCTGTTCATCTGGCTGCTGATGGCGGGCGAGACCTACACCAGCTTCTCGTTCCTGGGCACGGCCGGCTGGTCGTACTCGATGGGCGTGCCGATCCTCTACCTCGTCGCCTATCTGACGACGGGCTTCGCGGTGGCGTACGTGGTCGGGCCCGCGCTGTGGACGTACGCGAGCCGGCACCGGCTGCTGTCCATAGCCGACATGGCCGAACACCGCTTCCGCTCCCGTCCGGTGGGGATATTGGTGGCGGTCACGGCGACCGTTTTCATCGTTCCCTATGTGCAGGTGCAGATCCAGGGCATGGGGGTGGTGGTGAACGCGATGACGTACGGCAGCGTCGATCTGCATGCCGCCGCCGTGATCTCCTTCGTCGTCGCGGAGGCGTTCATCCTCGTCTCCGGGCTGCGCGGCTCGGCGTGGGTGAGCGTGCTCAAGGACGTGCTCGTCATCGTGGCGGTGGTGTTCCTCGCGGTGTGGGTGCCGCTGCACTACCTGGACGGGTACGGGGACTTCATGACGCGGATGGTCGAGGAGAAGCCGGAGTGGCTGACCTTCCCCGGCCATGAGTCGGGCGGGCTGAACGGCACCTGGTTCGTCTCCACCCTGCTGCTGAACGCCGTGACGATCTCCATCTTCCCCACCACCGTGGCCGGTTACCTCAGCGCCAAGAGCCCCAACGCGCTGCGCCGCAACGCGCTGCTGCTGCCCTGGTACCAACTGCTGCTGTTCATCCCGATGATGGTCGGCGCGGTCGCGCTGTTCGCGCTGCCCGCGCTGGACAACCCGGACCTGGCGCTGTTCCAGCTGGTGACCGACTCGCTGCCCTCCCCCGTCGTCGCGGTGATCGGTGTGGCGGGCGCGCTGTCGGCCATCGTGCCGATGAGCGTCTTCATGCTGGCCATCGGCACCCTGTGCGGCCGGACCCTGCTGGGCGGCGGCAACGGCTCCGACCCGCGCAGCAGCCGTGTGCGGGGGTCGCGCCCCGGCGACGCCGACGACCTACGGACCAAACGCCTCTCCCAGCTGGTGTGCTTCGTGGCCGGGCTCGTCGCCCTGCTCGGCGCCCTCTTCTTCCCGAACACCCTGGTGCAGCTCTCGGTCCTCTCCTACGAAGGGCTGGCGCAGCTCGTGCCGCTGACGCTGCTCTCGCTGTTCTGGCGGCGGCTGACCGCGGTGGCCGGGGTCGCGGGCATGCTGGCCGGGCTCGGCGTGGTACTGCTGCTGTGGTGGACGGACAACGACCCCTGGCACGGGATCAACGGCGGCCTGCTGGGGCTGGCCGCCAACCTGCTGGTTGCCGTCGCGCTCACCTACGCCCGGCCGTCCGCGCCTGTGACGGCACCGGCACGGCAGACCCCGTCGCCGGAGCAGGAACCGGCGTGATCCCCGAGGAGGCACGAGCGTGGACGTGACCAGGTACGAGGTCCCCGGTCTTGAGCAGCCCGTCGAGATCCTGGTGGACAGGTGGGGCGTACCGCATCTGTACGCCGCCTCCCGGGCCGACCTCTTCCTGGCGCAGGGCTTCAACGCGGCCCGCGAGCGGCTCTTCCAGCTGGATTTGTGGCGGCGGCGCGGGCTGGGGCTGCTGGCCGAGGTGTTCGGCGAGCAGTACGTCGAACACGACCGGGCGGCCCGGCTGTTCCTGTACCGGGGCGAGATGGCGGAGGAGTGGGTCGCGTACGGCCCCGGGACCGAGGAGATGGCGCGCTCCTTCGTCGCGGGGCTCAACGCGTATGTGGCCCACACGCTCGCGGCTGGTTCCCTTCCGCCGGAGTTCGCCGCGCTCGGCCATACGCCGTCGTACTGGCACCACGACGACCTGGCCCGCATCCGCACCCACGGCCTCTTCTACAACCTGCGCGAGGAGGTGGCCCGTGCCCGCACGCTCCGCGACTTCAGACCCGAGGTGGAGGAGCTGCGCAAGGCCCGCGAGCCGGCCGACCACCGGCTCCGCGTCCCCGAGGGCCTGGACCTGGAGGTCATCCCCGACGACGTGCTCCGCGTCTACGACCTGGCCACCACCCCGCCCTGGGCCGACCAGGCCCCGCCCCGCCAGGGCCTGGACGGCAGCAACAACTGGGTGCTGGCACCCTCCCGCACCGCCACCGGACGGCCGCTGCTGGCCAACGACCCGCACCGGGCCGTCACCCTGCCCTCGCTGCGCTACCTCGCCCATCTGTCCGCACCGGGTCTCGACGTGATCGGCGCCGGTGAACCGGCACTGCCAGGCATCTCCATCGGGCACAACGGCCGAATCGCGTTCGGACTGACGATCTTCCCGATCGACCAGGAGGACCTGTACGTCTACCGCACCGACCCGGAGGACCCGCACTCCTACGCCTACGGGGACGGCTGGGAGCCGATGACGTGCGTGACCGAGGACATCCCGGTCCGGGACGCGGAGCCGGTGCGGGCCCGGATGTGGTTCACCCGGCACGGTCCCGTCATCTGCGAACGCCCCGAGCGGCAGGCCGCGTTCGCGGTGCGCGCCGCCTGGCTGGGCCCCGGGATGGCGCCGTATCTGGGCAGCGCGAGCTACATGGGCGCCGAGAGCCCGGACGCGTTCCTCGCGGCCATGCGCCGCTGGGGCGCGCCGGGTGAGAACCAGGTGTACGCGGCGCCCGACGGCACGATCGGCTGGCGCCCGGCCGGCCGCGTCCCCCGGCGGCGCGGCTGGGACGGCACGCTGCCGGTGCCCGGCGACGGGCGCTACGAGTGGGACGGCTTCCTGGACGCCGACGAGCTGCCGGCCGAACGCGACCCCGAACAGGGCTGGTTCGCCACCGCCAACCAGCACAATCTGCCGCCCGACTACCCGCACACCAAGCGGCCCGTCACCCACGACTGGTACGCGCCCTTCCGCCACCAGCGGTGCGCCGAAGCCCTCGCGGCGCGGCACGACTGGACCGCCGAGGACTGCGTACGGCTCCAGACCGACTACGTCAGCCTGCCCGCGCGGCGCGTGCTGCCGCTGCTGTCCGGGTTGGAGAGCACGGACCCCCGCGTACGGACCGGCCTCGCGCTGCTGCGCGACTGGGACGGCGAGCTGCGCGCCGACTCGGCCGCCGCCGCGCTGTTCGAGGTGTGGTTCCGGCGGCATCTGCGGCCGGCGCTGCTGCGGCGGGCGCTGCTGCGGCGGGCGCTGAGCGGGCTGGTGCCGGCGGAGCGGCTGGACGAGGCGCTGGCGCGGGTGTTGCCGGTGGAGGGTGACTCGGGCGACCCGCGTGTGGAGCTGCGGCTGCTGGGTGAGCCCGATCCGGACGGCGAGCGTGCGGAGTTGCTGATTGCCAGCCTCAGTGAGGCGGTGTCGGCTGTCACCGAGCTGCTGGGCGAGGGCCCGGACGGCTGGTCCTGGGGTGCCCTGCACCGGGCCGAACTCCGCCACCCGGTGGCCCGGCTGCTGGCCCGCCAGGGTGTGACGGAGCCGCCCGACTGGTGCGGCCTCGGTCCCCTGCCGCGCGGGGGCAGCGGCGACACGGTGGGCGCCGCTGCCTACTTGCCCGACTTCCGCCAGAATGCCGGGGCCAGCTTCCGGATGGTGGTGGACGTCGGCGCCTGGGACAACTCCCTCGCCATGAACTCCCCCGGCCAGTCCGGCGACCCCCGCTCCCCCCACTATGCGGACCTCTTCGAGGACTGGGCCGCGGATGGGGCGTTCCCTCTCGTCTACTCCCGCCCCCGCGTGGAGGCGGAGACGGTGCAGCGTCTGGCCCTCTCCCCGGCCGCCGCGCCTTGAACTGACTGAGTCAAGTGCGCCGGGAGACGGGGTTTGCCTCGCGGCGAAGTTCGGGGGCATAGCGGTAGAGCATGATCGGGGGTTCGTCCGGACCCGTAACGACCCGCAATCGGTAGATGTACGGGGCCGGTCCGGTCACCTGGACGATCTCCCCGGTGCGGCCACTCTTCACGTCCCTCGCGGTGTCGCCGACCTGCCACATGTCACACGCTCCGAAGGCCACGCCGCCCGAGTTGGGCGTCAGGGTTGTGCTTCAGGTGCAGGTGCGCACCCTGCAACGCCTCCAAATCTGCGGCGCTCCTGTCGTCGCACGCTCCTCGGGCCCGACTGATCATCATCCGGAACCACTCGCAGTCCTGGCACCCGGCGTTCATCACCGTGCTCATGCTTACTCGTTCGTCGGGCACAGTCCCGCCTCCTTGGTTGCGCTGTGTGGTGAGAACAACACAACCGGCGCTATTCTTGGCTTACTTGAACGCAAGGACGCAAGCGAACGACAACGTGCGCCTGACCGTTCTGGATACCGAGAGGCTGGTCGTAGGTGGCAAGGAAGCGGAATCGGGTCAGTGACTTGAACCCAGTGGCGCCTACCTCGTTCGGGGAAGACGTCAAGCGCGTGAGGCAGGCGCGCGGACTACTGCAGAAGCACTTGGGCACCGCCACCGGTTACAGCGAGGGCTATGTCAGCAAGGTCGAAAAGGGCACCATCACTCCGTCGATGAAGTTCGCAAAGGGCTGCGACGTCGCGTTCGGCACCGGTGACTTGTTCGCCGAACAGTTACGGCGGCTCATGGATGTCGACCACCCCGACTGGTTCGCACCCTTCGTCGAGCTGGAGAAAGCAGCGTCCGAAATCTGCGACTACAGCACGAACCTGATCTTCGGCGGCGTACAGATCCGGGAGTACGCACGTGCGCTGCTGCGCTCCGGACAGCCGCTCGACACTCCTGAGCAGACGGCCGCCAAAGTCGATCTGCGGATGGAACGGCGCAAGCTGCACGAGAACGATCGCCCACCGCTTCTTTGGCTGGTGCTCGACGAAGCGTGCCTGCGGCGCAGGGTAGGCGGAGACGCAGTGATGCGTGATCAGCTTCGTCACCTGGCAGCTATTGCGGACTACCCGGCCGTCACGGTTCAGGTGCTGCCGTTCGCGTCGGGTGCACCTCCGGCGGAGTCACCATTCACGCTGCTGAAATTCCCTGACGACCATCCCCCTGTCCTGTACTCGGAGGGTCAGGGAATCGGCCGTGTGATTGACTCTCCGGAGCACGTAAGAACCGCACAAGACATGTTTGACCGGCTGCGTGCGGACGCGTTGTCGCCAGCTCAGTCACTCAGCTTGATCAAGAGCGTGATGGGAGATCGCACCCGATGACCACGACCAACGGACCGTGGCACAAGAGCACCTACAGCGGCGGGCAGGGTGGCAACTGCCTGGAGTGGATGCCCGCTTCGGCAGCAACCGGTGTGGTTCCCGTACGTGACAGCAAGGACACCGACCGAGCACCGCTGCGCTTCTCAACAACCGCCTGGACCACCTTCGTCAGCGCCGTGAAGCAAGAATCCTGACGCACGAGGGCAACTCACCACCGCTATGTGGGCAGGGGCAGGAGGGGCATCTGCGGGTGCTGTAGGTGCTGGTCGTCATCGGACACGTGCAGCGTGAACGTCTCCGGGCCTGGGGCTCCGGCCGCGTCGTATGCGTCCAGGACACGCTCGATCCGTTCCCACAACCGCACTGGACCGCCCTCGCGCACCTGCCAGCCATCGTGGTCCGGGGCGAGGGTGGCGGCGGAACCGGTGACCACGTCGACCAGGTGCATCGTCTGCCCGACGGTCGTCATCTGAGCGTTGGTGACGGCGCTTTGGGCAAGGAACCGTAGGTGGAACGCCTCCTCGGTCGCCTCCGTGATCCGTTCCGGGGCATGCCGGGCCGTGCGGCCCGTCTTTGGCAGGTTGGCTGCCCAGTGGGCGGGGTTGCCGAAGGCCGGTGCCGCATGCGTCCGTGCGGACATGAAGGACACGGTGCCGGGCAGCAGCCGTCCCTCGGCGGTGCCGTTGCTGTCCACGGTGAGCAGGACGCGGGCGTAACCGTAGAGCCAGCCCGAAAGTGTGAGCAGCATCTTCCCGCAGGGCCGGGTCTGGGCGATGAGCGCGGGAGGGACGGCACGGAAGGAGCAGGCAGCCACAATCCGGTCGAACTCTGCCTCGGGCCAGTACCCGTACAGGCCGTCCGCGACTGCCAGGGTGGGCGTGTACCCGCAGCCGTGCAGCGCCTCGGCGGCCGTCTCAAGCCGATGGGCGTCGACTTCGATGCTGGTGACGCCGGCGGAGCCGAGCCGCTCGCAGGCCAGTGCCGTCGAGTAGCCGGTTCCCGTGCCGATCTCGAGCACCGTGTGACCCGCGGCGATCTCGGCGTCAGCCCACATCCGCATCACGAGCGAGGGCAGCGTGGAGGAGGAACTGGGGGCTCCGCCGTGCCGTTCGGCGGGGCTCTTCCAGTCTGGCTCTTCGCCGTCGAACTGCGTGATCAGGGTGGTGTCGGAGTAGGCAGTGGTCAGCCACCGGTCGTAGTCGAGTTCGGCGGTGACTGGCTCCCACGCGGTCAGGCCGGTCTCGTCGCGTTCGCCTGGGAGGTAGAAGCCGGGCACGAACTGGTGCCGCGGCACGGTCTCGACTGCCGCTCGCCAGGCCGGTTCGGCAAGCAGGCCGTCCTCGGCGAGGGCCTGGGCCAGGGCCTTCCGCAGCCGGGCGGCGTCGGCCTCACAGTCGGCGGGCATCGTCATGGCCTGCCTCCTTCCTGCTGAGGACATCGGCGAAAGCCTCGGTGATCTGCTCGGCGTCAGGGAGCCAGCCCCACTGACCATTCGGATTGCACTCGATTGCCACCCAGTGCTCCGGGGTCTCGCCCGTACCGGTCAGCGCGAAGTCGAAGCAGCCGAAGACCAAACCGAATGATGCGAGGTAGCGATGCAGGGCGGCCTCGACGGGCGCTGGCAGAGCGATCGGCGTATGGGACAGCTTGTCCCAGTCGCCGCAGCGCCAGTCCAGCGCGTCGTCCGGAGCAGCGATCTGCTGGGCGAACACACGTCGGCCGACCACGGTGACCCGCACGTCGCCGGTTTTGGGGATCTCGGCCTGGAACAGGTGCGCGGTCACCGCGAGCGAGTCATCGAATTCTGCCGGGTCGACGCGCTGGGCCCAGATCGCACCTGTGTGGCCGTCCTCATCCCGGGGCAGACCTCGGAAGGTCTTGTAGACGACCTGCTCATGGTCGGCGGCGAACTTCCGGGCGGCCTCTACATCGTTCGTGACCAAAGTCGGAGGGATCGCCAAGCCCAGCTCGGCGAACCGCTTCAACTGGGCGGGCTTGAAATCCGCGGCCGTCACTGCGGCCGGATGGTTGACGTACAGCGCGCCGTCGAGATGGTTCAGAACGCCGCCGAGCCCATGCCGTGCTTCAGCGCCGCAGAAATCCCGCTGCTGGGCCGGCATGCTCGCGAACCGGGCGGCATACGGGGTGGGGCGGCGGTAGTAGACCGCCGCCACCTCCCCCAGCTCCACCTCCCGGCTTCCGGTGCGCAACAGCCCGCCCCACATAGGGCGGTCCTGCCCAATGCCGAACCCGAAAGCCAAGTCATGCCCGATGTCGGCCGGGTCGATGCGCGCAACGTGCACGTCACGCCTGTTCAGCGCAGAGATGACCCGGTCGGCGGTGACATCTTCCAGCGCGGTGACGACCAGGACGGTGGAGCCCATCGAATCAGTCCGACTCGTAGTCGGTGGTGTTGTCGTCCTGGACCTGGGGCTGAGGGGTCTGACCGTCCCCGCCTCCGGAGAACGACGCGGTGCCGGACGTCCGCGATGACCCGTGCTTGCCCATCTCCACCATTTGCCCTGCAGCATCGGTGTAGCGGGCGGTCTGCGTGGCCTCATCCAGCACCACCGCGGCGTACGACGGTGGGCCGGCCGGCAATCGGTCGGTGACCAGCCGCATCGCCCACGGCGTCTGAGTGGTCGGTGTCGCCATGCGCTCCCTTTCCCTGCTCGGTGACATGGAAGCCGATCAACCCCCGTCTGAGCAGCGTCGATGCCTACTCGGGCTTCGACCAGCACTCAAGAATGCAAAGGGTGCCGGAAGAGACACTCTCTGTACGGTAGGCGGGGAACGGAACCTCGGTCATTGGCAGCAGATCCCGCACCGTGCCAGCACCCTGAGACCATCGAGAAATGGGCAAGCACCGCCGACCCGGCCCCCCGAACCAATCCTCCCGCACCGCTCCGCGCGTGGATCCCGACGACCCTCTCGCCCCCTACACCAAGCGCCGCCGGCCACCCATGGACGTCTACCGGCGCCGGAGCCCGCTGAACGGTGGCGCCGGCCACCTCCGGGCCAACGAGCCCCGCATCCTGGAGGAGTGGAACGGCTTCACCTACCAGCCGGTCGGTATGGCCCCCGATCTCCCATCGGCCCAGGACTGGACGAACGAACTCCAGATCACCGAGGACCCACCCACCTGACCGCCTCTGGGCGGCCCCCGGCGGGAAGCGGCGGAACGCAGAGCTGACGGTCAGCCGTGCTGTCCCGGGCCGGCACTTGTGCACGCCGGTGGATCTGCCCGGTTCCTCCACCCGTTCCAGAATCGAATCCGGGGCGACACTCATAAGCTGGTCGGCCGCTTCCTGGAGGGTCACCCCTCGCGCCAGGCGCTGATCACGCAACTGTGACACCGAGCAGTGGCCCCACAGAGTAATGACGGCTCACTGACTGTGCGTCAAAAACAATCAAGCGTTGACGGATCAGCATCCGAATCAATGACTTCGCCTCTTCGGAATGACTGATCTAATTCTTCTGCAGGGCGCGGGTGACACCGGCGATGACGGCGGTCGTCAGCACCCAGCCGAAGGCGATCAGCAGGTAAGCCAGCCACTGGAGGCCGTCGTTCGGCCAGTACCAGGCCGTGCGCTGGCCCAGACCGCCGATGGGGACCAGAAGGTCGAGTGTGTAGACGAAGGGCTGGAACGGGGCGCCTTCACCTGGTTTGACCGGGCTGGGGGAGTGAGCGCTGAAGGACAGCGTACCCAGCAAGGTCAGTGCGAGGAGCCAGACACCGGCCAGCCAGGGGCGGTAGCCGTAGCCGACAGTCGCGTCGAGCAGGTGCCCCCACATGCGCGCGGCCCAGGGCAGAGTTCGGCGCCGATGGCGCTGTTTGGCCAGGAGAACGCGGCGGGCGTCGTCGTCGTGGCCGGCCTTCCGGTACCAGCTCGCCAACTGCTCGTACGGCTGCGGGCTGTAGCCGGGGCTTCGCCGAATCCACGCCACCCGTCGCGCAACGGAGTCCCGCCGCCCCACTGCTTCCCTGCGCTCGCCGCCCTCCTCCACCTTGATGGAGCCGTAGACGAAGCCGTCCAGCTCCACCACGTCCGGCCAGCTGTGATCGCTGTCGTGGAGGTTGGACACCTGTGCGCCTCGCAGGTCCACGCTGCCGGACGGAGACCGGGCGAGGGTGAAGTCGAAGTCGACGGCCTGCATCAAAGGCGCGACCAAGGACGGGCTGCGCCCGTCGGGCGGCCCGTTCAGGACGGCTCCCTCAAAGGTCAGGTTGTTCGAGATCCGGGCGCCCCGCAGCCGTACGGTACCGTTCGCCATGAACCCGTCGGAGAAGTCGAGCGTCGAGGCAGCGGCGTTGTCCAGCGCGAGCGCCACCCCGCGCGGGCCGGGGCTCACCAGCTGTGCACCCTTCATGAACAGTCCGCCCGGCAACTGCGCCCCCAGCAGCCGTACCTCACCTCGCACGACGAACCCGCCCCTGCAGGTCACACCTCCTTCCATGACCAGGCCGCCTGCGGCCACGGCCCACCCGCCGGGCGCGCTGATCTCAGCCCCGTTGAGGAGCATGCCGCCAGTCACCCGGGCGTCGCTCAGGGACAGGGCGGTGCTCACGTGGTTGAAGGGTGAGGAAGCGAGGCTTTCCACCACGGAGCGCCGCAAGTCGAGCGTTCCCTCGATGCAGGCCGCATAGGCTTCGATGCCAGGTACGTGGCTGCCCGTGATCACGACGGTTTGTGCCGACGCTCCGAGCAGGTCAACCGACTCCTCGAACCAGCAGTCCTCAAGCCAGAGGGCGTAAGCGACCTGCGCGCCGGCCAGATTGAGGTGACCGGATATCCGCGCCCCGGTGAGCCTCAGACACGCCACGGCGCCCGGCTGCCCGGTGTTCGCGCCCAGGAGGAGCGCCACCATCACCGCGGCCCGCACCGTCCGTTCAGGGCCCCAACGCCCACCCTCGGCGGCACGGTCCTCCTCGGGCACACCCGTGCGCAGGTCCACGCAGCGTCCCGCCGGGAACGCGTCCCACAACTCACGCTCCGGTGAGGTCAACTCGTCGTATGAGAACACTCGTGCAGAGTAGTGATCCACCTTCGCGCTCGCCTTGCCCACGCACGAACGGGAGCGGCCCACTCTGCCAGGGGTCCAAAGGCAGGCCGCCGCCCGTCACTCCTTCGCGGAGCCGCTCAGCATCCCCTGGATGAAGCGGCGTTGCAGCACCAGGTACACCAGCACGACCGGCAGGGCGATCAGCGTGGCGGCGGCGGCCAGCAGCGCAGCGTCCGACGCGTGCTGGCCCTGGAAGAACGCGAGGCCCAGCGGTACCGTCCGGTGGGCCTCGTCGCTCACCATCACCAGGGCCATCAGGAACTCGTTCCAGGTCCACATGAAGACGATGACGGTCAGCGTGGAGAAGGCGGGCCGTCCCATCGGCACCAGGATGCGGGTGAGCGTCGAGAAGTGGGTCGCCCCGTCGATGCGGGCCGCCTCCAGCAGGGAGCGCGGCGTGTTGCGGAAGTACGTGCGCATCCAGAAGACGCCGAAGGCGAGGGACTGCGCGGTCTGCGGCAGGATCAGCCCCCAGTAGGTGTTGGTCAGGCCCCAGTGCCGCAGGTCGAAGTAGAGGGGGACGATCACTGCTTCCTGCGGGAGGGTGAGCCCCAGGACGAACAGGTAGAACAGCCAGTTGGAACCGGGGAAGCGCATGGTGCCGAAGGCGTAGGCGGCGAGCGTGGCCAGCACCGTGGTGGCGGCCACCACGGCGACGGCCACCAGCACGGAGCTGAACAGGTAGGTGCCGAAGTGGCCGCGGGTCCAGGCGTCGACGAAGTTGCCCCAGTGCAGGCCGTCCGGCAGGGCGAAGCCGGTCTCCAGCGAGGACTGGCGGGCCAGCGCGGTGGAGAGGATTCCGGCGACGGGAGCGAGGGCGATCAGCGCGAACAGGCACAGGATGCCGTAGGTGACGCCGCGTTCGGTGCGGGAGATGTTCATCGTCTGCGGCCCTCCACGAGCCTGGTGACCACCATGGTCAGCGCGAAGATCACGGCGGTGAGCGTGATGCCCATGGCCGAGGCCGAGCCGACCTCGCCGCTCTCGAAGGCCCGGCGGTAGACCTCGTAGGCGGGTACTGAGGTGGCGTTGCCGGGGCCGCCGCTGGTGGTGATGTAGATCAGGTCGAAGTTGCGCAGCGCCGCCACCAGGGTGAGGGTGAGCGCGACGGCGACCTCCGCGCGCAGCCCCGGAAGGGTGACGGTGAAGAACTCCCGTACCGGTCCGGCGCCGTCGATACGGGCGGCCTCGTACAGCTCCCGTGGGATGCGCTGCGCCCCGGCGAGGAAGAGGACGAGGCACAGCCCCGTCTCCACCCAGGTGCCCACGGTGCCGACGGCGGGCAGCGCCCAGGTGTCGTCGCCCAGCCAGGACCGGGTCAGGCCGCCCAGGCCGACGGCGCCCAGGGTGTCGTTCAGCAGCCCCTCGGGGGCCAGCACCGCGCGCCAGGCGACACCGACCACGACCATGGCCAGCACCTGCGGCAGGAACAGCACGGTGCGGAAGAAGGTCATACCGCGGATACGGAAGCGGGTCAGCGCCGCTGTGAGCAGCAGGCCGATGGCCACCGGCAGGACGGCGTAGAACAGCAGAAGCACCGCGGCGTGCGCGAAGGGGGCGCGCAGCTCGGGGTCGGTGAGCAGGTTCCGGTAGTTGTCGAGGCCGGCCCAGCTCGCGCGGGTGAGCCCGTCCCAGTGCAGCAGGGAGAGCCAGGCGGTCTGGCCGAGCGGCCACAGCAGGAAGACCCCGAAGACGGCGAGCGCGGGCAGGATGTACAGATAGCCGACTGCTCGGGGCTCGCCGGGTGCCTGGCGCCGGTAGCGGGCGGTGATGCGGCGCAGCGCCGCCGGCCTCTCCTGGACCGCCTTGCTCATTTCGCGTCCTCGCCGTCGGCGCGCTGCTGGGCGCGGAACTCCGCGTACTCCTTCTGCATCCGCGCGGCGAGATCGCCAGGGCTGAGTTTGCCGCTGAGGACGCCCTGGAGGTCGGCGGAGAGGGTGTCGTAGAAGGTGGGGGTGGTGTAGTCGAGGTAGGGCACCAGTCCGTCGGCGGCGTTCAGTTCCTGCCAGCCCGCGAACATCTGGCCGTCGGCCTTTTCCGGGTCGAGCTGCTTCGCGGCCTTGCCGGGGACGACGGGCAGCACGCCCTCCTCGGTCATCACCTTCGAGGCGTGTGCGTCGGTGAGGAAGTCCAGGTAGGCGGCAGCGACTTCGGGGTGGTCGGACTTGGAGGTGATGGACCAGGGCAGGCCCTCGCCCCCGGTGGTGACCGGCTGCCGCCCCTCGGCCGGGGGCGGCGGCATGAAGCCTAGGTCGTCGCCCATGGGTTCGCGCAGGTCGGCAAGTTGCCAGGTGCCGGTGATCAGGAAGGCGCCCTTGCCGTCGGCGAACTGCTTGGCGGCGTCGTCGTACCCCTTGCCGTTGGCGCCCTTGGGGAAGTAGCCCTTGTCCGCCCAGTCGGCGAGGGTGCGGGCCGCCTCGCGGGTCGCCTCGGTGTCGAAGCCGCCGCCGCGGCCGAACACCGTCTCGCGGACCGGCTCGGCGCTGCCTGCCGCCTGGCCCTGGAGGACGCCGAAGGTGTGGATGGCGGGGTATTTGTCGAGGTTGCCGAACTGGATGGGAAGTTGTCCGGCCTTCTTCAGCTTCGGCAGCGCTCCTGTGAGGTCCTGCCAGGTCTGCGGTGGCTTGACGCCCGCCTTCCGCAGCACCTTCTTGTTGTAGTAGACGCCGATGTACTCGCCCTCCTGGGAGATCCCGTACAGCTGGCCGGTGCCGAACTGCTTGCCGTCGGGCGAGACCCGGTTGAGGTTGAGCAGGGTCTGCGGGAAGCGGGTGTTCCAGCTGTAGAGGCCCGCGTAGCTGTCCAGCGGGGTGAGCATGCCTGCGCGGGCGAAGGCCACCATGTCGGAGTAGCCCTGGTTGGCCTGGACGACATCGGGCGGGTTGTCGCCGCTCAGGGCGAGCTTGAGGGTCTTCTTCAGATCGTTGAAGCTGCGTGCCACCCGCTTGATGGTGACGTTGGGGTACTTGTGCTCGAACTCCTTGTTGAGCCGCTCGATCTGGGCGTTCGCGCCGCCGCGGGTCTGCTGGTCCCACACCGTGAGGGTGACCTTTCCGGCCTTGCCGGGGTCGGGTATGGCAGTCGCGGCAGCGCCCTGGGAGCCCGCCGCGCCGGACCCGTCGGTCCCGGGCACGCATGCGGCTGCCAGCAGCAGGGCGCCCAGCGCGATGCACGAGCGGCGAAGTTGCCCTCTCCTGTGGTGCCGGTGCGCTTTCATCGTCGTACGCCTCCTTGTTGCTGGGAAGGGGCTGCCCCTGGCTGCGCGTCGCAGACCGCGGGTCCGTTTCGGCTTGGCGCGCCCACGCGGCGGAACCGCATGAACGAGCACAGCCCCGCGCCCCCGAGGGGTGCACGCGCCCTCATGAGCGGAAGCCGATGGTGGGCGTGGCCCGCAGCAGCGGCCACTCCCCGCTGCCGCCGGGCAACAGATCGTCCAGGAAGGAATACCGCCGCATCACCTCCTGGCTCTGGCCGCCGATCCGCCGCGCGTACTGCCACCAGGCGGCCACCTCGCTCCAGCCGGGTGCCGAGAGGGAGCCGCCGAAGTGCTGCACGGACAGCGCCGCGGTCAGGTTGGCGAAGGCGAGCCGGTCGGCGAGCGGCCAGCCGGCCAGCGTTGCGGTGGTGAATCCGGCCATGAACACGTCCCCGGCTCCTGTGGGGTCGAGCGCTTCGACCTCCAGCGCGGGCACGTCCGCGTACTCACCGGTGGTCCCGTCCACCGCCACCGCGCCGCCGGACCCCTTGGTCACCACGGCTACGGGCACCAGTTCGGCCAGCGCCCGTACGGCCGCCTCCGGGGTGTCGGTGCGGGTGTAGTGGAGGGCCTCGGTGGCGTTCGGCAGGAACGCGTGGCACAGCGACAGATCGGCCAGGGTGTCCGGGTCCCAGGCGCCGGTCTCGTCCCAGCCGGTGTCGGCGAAAATGAGACTGCCTTCGGAGTGTGCCTGCCGTACCCAGTCCCCCACCCGGCCGGGGGACAGCGAGGTGACGCAGGCCCGGGAGCGCGGTCGGGCGGCGACGCTGACGCACGGTTTGGGCGCCTCGTGGCCGTGGCTGACCATGGTGCGCTCGCCCTCGTACGCCATGGAGACGGTGACCGGTGAGTGCCAGCCCTTCGCCCGGTGCGAGGGCGCCAGGTCGATGCCCTCGCTGCCGGAGAGGGCCTCCCAGCAGTAGTCGCCGTACATGTCGTCGCCGAAGGCGGCCGCCAGCGCGGTGCGCAGGCCGAGTCTGCGCAGCGCGGTGGCCATGTTGGCGACTCCGCCGGGGCTGGAGCCCATGCCGCGGGCCCAGGTCTCGGTGCCCCGTACGGGAGCGTGGTCGAGGCCGGTGAAGACGATGTCGAGAAAGACCGTGCCGGTGAGGAAGACATCGGTCTCAGGACCGCCGTCCGCGCGGAGGGCGGCCAGCGGGTCCAACCGGCTCCCGGTCGGTGCGATGGGGGTCCCCCCTGTTCGAGCGGAGTCGAGAACTTGGGGGAGGGCGCTCCCAGTTGTGGTGCTCAAGGCCACTCGCCCCTCTCAGCTATGGCCAGAACTCAGCTTTTCCGTGACTGATTTGAGCGATACCTTGCACCCTTTCGCGGCTACTTGCAAGAGGTCGGTCATAGTCGCGCAAAGACGCTCAGTCGCGCTAGGGTGCTGAGCATGTTGCGCGAAACCCGGCACGAGAAGCTGCTGCGGCTCCTGAGCGAGGAGGGGGTGCTGCCGGTCGTCGAGATCGCCCGGCGGCTCCAGGTCAGCGAGGCCACCGCACGGCGCGACGTGTCCGACCTGTCCGGGGCCGGCCGGCTGCGCCGGGTCTACGGCGGCGCCATCGCCCGCGAACCCGTCGAGCGCCCCTTCGCCGAGGAGGAGGTGGACGACCTCCCGGCCAAGGAAGCCGTCGCGGCCGGGGCCGCCGAGCTGATCCGGAACGGCGAGACGGTGCTGCTCGACATCGGCACCACCACCCTGCAACTGGCGCGCCTGCTGCACGGCCGGAAGATCACCGTCGTCACCTCCAACCTCGCCGTCTACGAGGAGTTGCGCTCCGACCCGGAGGTGAGCCTCGTGCTGCTCGGCGGCGAGGTGCGGCGCAACTACCGCTCCCTGGTCGGCCAGCTCACCCGGGCCGCGCTTCGCGAGATCTACGCCGACCGGGTCTTCCTCGGCACCAGCGGGGTCCTGGCCGACGGCCGGGTGCTGGACACCACCGAGGTGGAGGTCCCCGTCAAACGGGCCATGCTGAGTTCGGCCCGCCAGGCGGTGCTGCTGGCCACCGCGCGCAAGTTCCCCGGCACCGGCAGCGCCCGCGTCTGCGAGGCCGCCGACATCGACATGCTGATCACCGGCCAGGAGACCGACCCGGCCACCCTCGCCACGTTCCGCGAGGCCGATGTGGAGGTAGTTCAGGTATGACGGGAATGACGGACGCCGAGGGCGCTCCCGGAATGCGGCTCACCGTGCTCGGCGGCGGCGGGTTCCGCGTACCGCTGGTCCACCGTGCGCTGCTGGACGACGCACAGGGCCCGGATGCGGCCGGGCGCTGCACCGAACTCGTCCTCCACGACACCGACCCCGGCCGGCTGAACGCCATCAGCGCGGTCCTCGCCGAGCAGGCGGCCCGGCACACCGGGCCGAGGCCCGCCGTGCGCACCACGACGGACCTCGACGAGGCGCTGGCCGGTGCCGACTTCGTCTTCAGCGCCATCCGCGTCGGCGGTCTCGCCGGGCGGGTGCGCGACGAGCAACTCCCGCTGGCCGAGGGGCTGCTGGGCCAGGAGACCGTCGGCGCGGGCGGAGTGCTCTACGGGCTGCGTACCGTACCCGTGGCCACCCATATCGCGGAACGCGTCGCCGAACTCGCCCCGCGCGCCTGGGTCATCAACTTCACCAACCCCGCCGGGATGGTCACCGAGGCGATGAGCCGCGTGCTGGGCGACCGCGTCATCGGGATCTGCGACTCCCCCGTGGGGCTGTGCCGCCGCGCCGCGCGGGCCGTCGGCGCCGACCCCGACCGTGCCGAGTTCGACTATGTGGGCCTCAACCACCTCGGCTGGCTGCGCCGCATCGTGGTGAACGGCACCGACCGGCTGCCCGCGCTGCTGGCCGACGCTCCCGCCCTGGAGTCCTTCGAGGAGGGCAAGCTCTTCGGCGCCGAGTGGCTGGGCGCGCTGGGCGCCCTGCCCAACGAATATCTGCACTACTACTACCACCACCGCGAGGCGCTCACCGCGATCCGCGAGGCCGACGCCACCAGGGGCGAGTTCCTCGCCCGGCAGCAGGAGGGCTTCTACGCGAAGCTGGCCGACGGCGACGGCGGCGGGAGCGCCTTCCAGACCTGGGAGGACACCCGCCGGGAACGCGAGGAGACCTATATGGCCGAGAGCCGCGAGGCGTCCGGCGGCTGGCAGCGCGACAGCTGCGATCTGGACGGCGGCGGCTACGACCGCGTCGCACTGGCGCTGATGCGGGCCATCTCGCGGAACGAGCGCACGACGCTCATTCTCAATGTCCGCAACCGGGGGGCCGTGCCCGGTCTTGACGGCGATGCCGTGGTGGAGGTGCCGTGTCTGGTCGACGCCGGGGGTGCCCGGCCGTTGGCGGCCGGGCCCGTGGCGCCGGACCAGCTCGGGCTGATGCTGCAGCTCAAGGCTGTCGAGCGCAGCACCATCGAGGCGGCCGTCGACCATTCGCCGCGTGCCGCGTTGAGGGCTCTGGCCCTCCACCCGCTGGTGGACTCGGTCCACGCCGCGGACCGCGTACTGAGGGCCGCACAGGGCTGAGGGGCACCCCCTCAGCGGGGCAAGGGCGCCTTGCTCCCTTTCAGGCGCTTGCGCGCCTTGGCGCGGGCCCGCAGCACGTGGGCCATCGCCTGATGGTTGGCGTCGCTGACAACGGACAGCAGCCCGCCCATGATGGCGACGTTCTTGCCGAAGTGAATGCGCTGGGACGCCCGCTGTCCCGGATCGTCCTCCTCCCAGAACGGGTGCCCGGCCAAGGTGGTGGGCAGCAGCGACGCGGCCAGCGCCAGCGCCGAGGTCCTCGGGAGGCGCCCGGCGGTGAGCAGTGCGCCGGCCACGACCTGAACGGCGGCGTTCACCCGTACGAGCGTCACATCGTCACCCGACAGCGGGACCCTCTCGCGCAGCTTGTCCAGGAAGGGCGCCGCCATCTCGGCCGGAGGCTCGGGCTTGCTCAGCGTCCCCCATCCCGCGTTGACGAAGAAAGCGCCGAGCAGCGGGCGGGAGACCAGTTGCAGAGGTGTCATACCGGGTCCTTGGGTGCGGGCGGGCGGAGGGCGGGGCGGCGGTGCCGTCACCGCCATGTCACGCGTACCACGCGCACCGCGCAAGCTGGAACCCTCCGTACGGCGCACGGCCGTGCCCCGGCGGGGCGCTCACCCGGATGACGCCCGCGGCGGTGCGGCCCACGGCGCGGGGAGAGAGAGTGGCCGCAGCGGTCACCGAGCGGAAGGTCGAGCGGATGGGCGGCGAGTTCGCGGGCAGGGCCGCACTGATCACCGGCGCCGCCTCCGGCATCGGGCTGGCCGTGGCCCGTCGGCTGGCGCACGCGGGCGCCTCGGTGGTCGTCGCCGACTACGACGAGGACGCCGCCCAGCTCGCCGCCGGTGAGCTGGAGACCGCGGGGGCGCGCGCGGAGGCGCTGGTCGTCGACGTCACCGAGCCGGACTCCGTCCGGGAGGCCGTGCGGTTCACCACCGAGGCCTTCGGCTCGCTCGACCTCGCGGTGAACAACGCGGGGGTGGCCGGGCCCTCGATGCCCACCGGCGAGTACGAGGTCACGGCCTGGGACCGGATCATCGCGACCAATCTCGGCGGAGTCTTCCACGGGCTGCGGTACCAGCTCCCGGTCATGTCGGCGGCGGGCCGGGGCGCGATCGTCAACGTGGCGTCCGTCCTGGGCGGCAACGGCTTCGCGGGCAGTCCCGCGTGTGCGGCCGCCGAGCACGGCGTCGTCGGCCTCACCAAGACGGCGGCCCTCGAATACGCCGACCAGGGGGTACGGATCAACGCCGTCGGCCCCGGCTTCATCGACACCCCGCTGCTGCGCGGGACGGACCGGGCGACGCGGGAACGCCTGATCGCGCTGCACCCGCAGGGCCGCCTGGGGACGGCCGACGAGGTGGCCGAACTGACCGCGTTCCTGCTGTCCGAGCGCGCCTCCTTCATCCAGGGCAGCTACCACCTGGTGGACGGCGGCTATTCGGCGCGGTGACCACCCGCCAGAACTACGCCCGGGGCTCAGCACGGGGCCCGGCCCGGGGCCGACGCCCAGGAGTCACACCGGCCCCAGCTCCGCCTCGGCGAGGCAGCGTGCCACCGCGGCGCGCTCCTCGCCGTCCAGGGGGCGCATCGGCAGCGGAGTGGTGGCCGTGGCGATGATCCCACGCCGGCACAGTGCCTCCTTGAACGCGCCGATGGCCGCCGAGTAGCTGCCCAGCCGGGCGGGATCGCCCACCCGGGTCAGCCCGAACAGCCCGCGCAGCCGCTCCTGTTCGGCTGCGGCCGCCAGGGTGTCGCCGCGCCGCATCGCCCGGTACAGGGCGACATAGCCGTGCGGGTCGACGTTGCCCAGGCCGGGCACGATGCCGTCGGCGCCCAGCGCGAGGGCGGTGTCGGCCATCGTCTCGGAGCCGGTGAGCACCGAGAAGCCGTCGGCGCGTGCGCCGTTGGCCTCGGTGAGGCCCAGGAGGGTGCGCAGCTGGTCGAGATCGCCGCTGCTGTCCTTGAGACCGGCCAGCACTCCGTCGGCTGCGAGCTCGGCCGCGACCTCGGCGGGGAGCTTGCGCTGGACGTTCCCGGGGATGTCGTACGCCCACAGCGGCAGGCCGACCGCGTCCCGCGCCGCGCGGAAGTGGTCGGCCATCTCCCCCGGGTGGGTGGGCGAGTAGAAGGGCACGGTGGCCACCACGGCGTCCGCGCCCGCGTCCCGCGCGGCGCGCGCCTGCGCGACGACCCGGTTGGTCGTCATGTCGACGGCGCCGGCCAGGACGGGGACGGTGCCGCCGGCCACCTCGCGTACGGTGCGCAGCGCCGCCAGCCGCACCTCGTCGGTGTGGTAGGCGAGTTCACCGGTCGAGCCGTTGACGAAGAGGCCGTCGACCCCGGCGTCGAGCAGGAACGCGCACAGCCGCCGGAGCGAGGCCACATCCAGCTCCCCGGCCTCGGTCAGCGGGGTGCACAGCGGGGGAATCACCCCGCTGAGAGCCGAACGGCCGGGAGTGGCGGGACCGGAGTGCGGGCGGACGGTCATCGGGTCGGTGTCTCCTCAGTCGTGCTCGGCAGCGAGTCAATCGTGTTCGGCGGCGAACCAATCGTCTTCCGCCGCGACATTCTTCCCGCCGCGACGGCGGGGAGCCCGGCTGCGGGGAACCGGCGGAGAATCGACGGCCGCGACCGGCGTGTCCGCCCGGAAGAGCTGCTGCACCCGCAGCGGCGCGTCGACGGCGATCAGCACGATCACCACCAGGGTGAGGGAGAACGTCAGCCAGGCGAGTGAGGGGCCCAGGCTGTGTCCGCCCGCCAGGGAGGCGCCCAGCACGGGCGCCACCGCGCCGCCGAGGGAGCCGACGTTGTAGGTGAAGCCGAGCCCCGCCGCCCGCTCCGGGGTGCGGAAGTAGCCGCCGATCAGCTTGGGCAGCAGCCCGGAGATGCCCTGCGCGAACATCTGCTGGAAGAACAGCAGCAGGGCCAGCCAGACCGTCTGGCCGCTGTCCATGGCGAAGACCGGCAGTACGAAGAGCATCGACACGCACAGCGAGGCCACATAGGTGCGCCGGGTGCCCCACCGGTCGCCGAGGAAGCCCACCAGCACACATCCGGCCACGTTCCCGAATCCGGCGAAGAAGAGCATGTCGCTGACGGTGCCGGGCGAGAAGTCCAGGTCTTTCTTGAGGTAGGTGGGCAGCAGCGCCTGGATGGGCCAGGAGTACAGGAACGCGCAGAAGACGGTGATCATCAGCGTCACCATCATCGGCGTACGGCGCCCGGCGAACTGCGCGGCGAACAACACGAATCCGGCGGCGGCGAGAGCGGCCAGCGGCCAGGTGAGGCGCCCGGCCCGCTCGGTGAACAGCAGGAACAGGCTCAGCCCAACGGCGAGGGTGACGGCGTGGTTGAGCAGTGCGTGGCGACCGCGGTAGAGCACGGAGACGAAGTCGGGCTGCGCGGCAGCCGTGTTCCCCGTGCCGCGGCCGGTGGCGGCGGCACGGGCCTGCTCCCAGTCCGTGGACTCCCTCAGCCCGCGCCGCATCCACAGGGCGAGTGCGATGGGGATGACGCCGAGGAAGAACATCGCCCGCCAGCCCCAGGCGGGCACCACGAAGCGGTAGAGCTGCCCGGCGACGATGGCGCCGACCGCGTACCCGGAGATCAGCAGTGAACTGGCGCGGTTACGGGCGGCGGCGGGCCAGCTCTCGATCACGTAGGTGGCGCTCGCAGAGTACTCTCCGGCCATGCCGAGGCCGAGCAGCAGCCGCGCGGCGAACATCGACCAGTAGCCCCAGGACAGTCCGCAGGCCAGGGAGCCGACCGAGTACAGCACGATGCTGAGGATCATCGCGGGTTTGCGGCCGTACCCGTCGCCCACGGCGCCGATGGCCAGGCCGCCGAACCAGCGGGAGATGAAGGCGGCCGAGACGAGCGTCGCCGCCGTCACGGTCGACAGCTCGAAGGTGTCGGCAACTTCCGTCAGCACCAGGGTGATCAGGACGAAGTCGAAGCCGTCCATGAGGTATCCGAGCCAGGCGGCGAAGAGCGTCCTGCCGTCGCGTCTCGTCAGTCCCGCCATCGCGGAGCGCCCCTCGGCCGCCGGAAAGATCAGACGTAGGACATGGGATGTCCTGACGTGGCGGGACGCTACACGCGCTCAGCGGCCCGGGACAAGGGTTCATTCCGCCGCCGGCGCAGCCGAGTTGACCGGCCGGGGAGCAGCCGGACCGCCTCCCCCGCCTCAGCCGGTCGTGGCGAGTCGCCTCAGCCGGTCGTGGCGAGTCGCCTCAGCCGGTCGTGGCGAGCGCCGCCGCCTCCGCCTTCCTGGTCCGCCACAACTGGGCGCCGACACTGGAGGCGAGCAGCACCACGCAGCCGGAGAAGACCAGTCCCGCGTTGCGCAGTCCGAGCCCGGTGCTGAGCGCTCCCACCCCGACGACCGGCAGTGAGATGCCCAGGTACGCGACGACGAACAGCGCGGAGATGGTGCCGCCCCGGTGCTCCTCGGGTGCCCTGGCGCTGACCGCAGCCATGGCCGAACGGAACGCCAGGCCCTGCCCGATGCCTCCGGTGAGCGCTCCCGTCACCAGCAGAGCGAGCGAACTCACCAGCAGCGAAAGGCCCACCTGCGCCATCCCCAGGACCAGTCCCAGACAGCCCAGCGGCAGCGCCACCGCGGCGCCGAACCGGCCGGTGAGCGACTGTCCGAGCAGCGAGGCGCAGAAGACGGAGAAGACGACAGCACCGGAGGCCGCCAGATTCGCGATGTGCAACGTCCCACTCATGAAGCCCGGCGAGACGGCGGTGAACAGGCCGAAGACGGCGAAGCCCGTGAAGCACGCCAGCCCGGCGGGGAGGAAGACCGGCCGCACCTGACGCGGCACCTCCATCCCGCGCGGCCGCAGCGCGGGCCGGGGGCTGGGCGCCCTGACCGTCTCGGGAAGCGCCCAGGTCAGCACCGAGGCGACGGCCAGCAGCGCCAGATGCGCGGCGAAGGGGAGAGTCAGCGGGCGGGGCGCGTACTGCGCGAGGAGGCCGGCCAACAGCGGTCCACAGCCCAGTCCGCCCATGTTCGCGGCGGTGGCGGCGAAGCCCCGGCTGCCGCGGGGCGCCAGCTCCAGGACGGTCGCGGTCGCGGCCCCGCTGAACAGGCCGGCCGCGAACCCGGACAGCAGCCGCCCCGCGAACAGCAGCGGCAGCCCGCCCTCCAGCAGAAAGCATCCGGCACTGGCCGCCGAGAGGGCGAGAGCCGCGAACAGCACGGGCCGCCGTCCCAGTTTGTCGGAGAAGTCACCGGCCACCAGCAGGGCGACGATCACGCCGACCGCGTAGACGGCGAAGACGACCGTCACCATCAGCTCACCGAAGCCGAGTTCCTGCCGGTAGAGCCCGTACAGCGGGGTCGGCAGCGTGGTGCCCGCCATACCGACGGCGAAGACGAAGGTCGCCGCCGCGTACCACAGGAGCGCGCGCCGTGGCCCGTCGTCGTGTGCGGTGTCGGTGTTGTCCTCGGTCACGGCCGCCGACCCTAGGCCGTCCGCTCCCCCGCGCACCCAGCGGCCCCTAGCCGGCCCATGTGTAGCGGACGACGCCCGCGATCCTGTCGTGCTCGGCCAGCGCGCCGTCGGCCACGAAGACCACCTCGGCCTCGGTGGACAGCGCCCACTCCACCGTCTCGTCCACGATGTCGTCGAACACCTCGCCCGACTCGTCGCTCACCGCGTCGTCGGCGGCCGGCGAGAGGTGACCGCCGGTCAGCCGCACCTTCTGCCGGTAGGGCTCCTCGACGACCAGCAGCGAGAGCCGCCCCTCCTTGGCGGCCCGCCACACCTCGTCGATCCCCACCACGAACTCCTTGCGGCCGATCGCCTCACCGAGCCGGGCGAGCGCCTCGTCGGCCCTGGCCCGCAGGAGTTCGGCCCGCGCGGGTGCGACGGCCTCGTGGACGACCGAGGGCCGCGCGTTGGCCAGACCGCCCTTGGGGACGGTGGCCAGCGCGTTGCGTGCCGCGTGCGTCCCGACGTCGGCCAGCGCCGTCAGCCCGTGCTGGAGCCCCGCGATCAGCAGGGGACGAGGTTCCGTCTCCAGCACCTTGGAGAGGCCCGCGTCCACGTCCCGCAGGTGCTGAAGTGCCGCCTCGTCCCGGTAGCCGGTGGTGAAGTCCCCGGTGCGGGAGGCCCGCTCGCGCTCGGAGAGCTCGGTCTCGTGCTCGACGGGGAAGCCGAACCGCTGCTCCTCGGTGAGCTGTTCGCCCACGCCGCTGAACAGCCTGGCCTTCTCCTCGTCGAAGGTGAGGACCCAGTAGGGGCGGTTCTGGGCGCGGGCCGCGACCAGATTGCGGGTGAGGAAGGTGTCGTTGATGACGATGCGTTCGGCGCCCGAGCGCCGGGGCAGGTGCCAGAACTGGTGCTCGCCCTGCGCCGCGAAGACGACGAGCGTGTCGAGCGCGTACGTCGGATCCAGCTCGTTCTCGGCCTGCTCCAGCTGCTTGATCACATCGGCCCGCGCCGACGCCGGGACCAGCGGGTCCTCGGCGAGCCGCCGCCCGGTCTCGGCGATGAGATTGCGCAGCCGCACCGGGTCCTGCAGCTTGTCCGGCTTGGTGCGGTGGGTGGGCAGCACCAGGGTGACCGCGGGGTAGGGGCGCGGCTTCCGCAGAGTGGCGAGGACCTCGTTGGTCAGGTCGTTGGTGCGCATCCGTACCTCGTTCCGGAAGGGGACGACGACCGCGCACTCCAGCATCCCGCCGCCCTCCCGGGTCCGCACGTCGGAACCGGCCGGGCGGGCGGCCCACCAGGCGGGATGCCGCACCGGGGGTACGGACGTAACCTGGATGGGGCGCCCTGCAAGCGGGGGAAGGAGCGACTTGTGAAGTCAGATACTCACCCCGACTACCGCGAGGTGGTCTTCCGTGACCGGGCGGCCGGTTACGCGTTCCTGACGCGTTCGACGGCCACCAGCGACACCACGATCGAGTGGGACGACGGGCGTACGTACCCGGTCGTCGATGTGGAGATCTCCTCGGAGAGTCACCCGTTCTACACCGGAAAGGCGCGAGTCGTGGACTCCGAAGGCCAGATCGCGAAGTTCCGCCAGCGCTACGAGGGGACGTCGCCGGACGCCATCCTGCACGCCGCCCCCGAGAGCGAACCGACACCCGAGGACCTGGTCCTCGCCTCCGGCCGAGACCTGTCGGAGGAGAACCTGCAGTGGGCCCGCGAACGGCTCGCTGCGGAAGGCCGGGCAGCGATGGACCGGCGGCTGCCGTAGCCCGCCGCCCCTGAGGGGCGCGGGGAACTCGCCGCGGGCTCAGTAGCCCACGGTGAACCGCTCCCTCACGTGCCGCGGGTTCTCGATCTCGTCCAGCACGGCTACGGCGTAGTCCTCCATGGAGATGTGGCTCTCGCCGTTCTCGCCCACCACGAGGTCGTCCTTGCCCATGCGGTACGTCCCCGTGCGCTCACCGGGCTCGATCATCGCCGCGGGGCTGATGTTGGTCCAGCGCACGTCATGGACGCCGCGCAGGAACTCCAGCGCTTCCCCGTGCGCGTGCATGATCTGCAGGATGCTTTCGGGAAGCCCCTCGGTGTCCCACACCTGGGAGCCGTCGGGCTTGCGCAGCGACCCCGCGCCGCCGACGAACACCAGCGAGGGCGCCCCGGAGCCGAGCGACCGCAGCCCGGTCACCAGCGACTCGGCGGCGGGCCTGATGGTCGCCAGGTGGCCGGGGCCGTCCTTGCCGCCGACCGCGCTGACGACGACGTCGGCGTTCCCGCCGACAGCCGCGACGGACTCGGGCGAGAGCACATCGCCGGTGGTGACCGTGACCGCCTCCCGGGAGGCGACGAACCCGCTGGGGTCGCGGACGACGGCGACCACCTGGTGTCCGCGGTCGAGCGCCTCGCGCACGATCCTGCTGCCGATGTTGCCGTTGGCCCCGAAGACGGCGATGTTCGCCATGGCGGTACTCCTGTTGCTGCGTACGGGTGGGGGTGGGCGTCGGCCGGGTGGCATGTTCCGCCACGCTCGCGGCCGCGTCCTCCGCGCGGGAAGGACGACACCTCGAAGCTAACCGGGCAGCGGCGGCGCCGCGAGGTAAGGTCACGACCAGCCATGGTGAGAAACGGACACCCAGCCGCACCGGCGTCGGCCGCGATCCCCGAGCTCCCGTATGCCCCGCCGCCGGGCGTCGCGACCACGGGCGTCGAGGTGATGACGCTGTCCGAACTGCGCGACCGTGCGGCGCGCGGCGGCCAGCGGCTCGCCGACCCCCAGCGGCCCGGCTTCCACCAGCTCTTCGCCGTGGAGTCGGGAACGCTGCGCCAGTCGGTCGACTTCTCCGGGCACACCACAGGGCCCGGCGCCTGGCTGTGGGTGCGCCCGGGGCAGGTGCAGCAGTACGAGGACGTGGCGGAAGCCGAGGGCACGCTGATCCTCTTCCAGCCCGCCTTTCCGGACCCGGCGACGGCAGCGGCCGTCGGACTGGACGAGGCCACCGGCGCGGTGTCCCGGCACCCCTACGACGAGGAAGCGCGCGCGGTGCGTATCGCGCTGGACCATCTGCGGTTCGAGTTCGCCGCCGGGCGCGCCCCGGCCGCCCGCGCCGCCCACACGGAGGTACTGCGTCATCTGCTGGGGGTCCTGCTGCTGCGGCTGGTACGGCTGGCGGGGGCGGAAGAGCAGGGCCTGGACACGGTCGCCTCTTCGGAGACGTTCCGCCGGTTCCGCGCCGCTGTGGAGAAGGACTTCGCCCGCACCCGGCGCGTCGCCGACTACGCGCACGCGCTGGGCTACTCGCCGCGCACCCTCTCCCGTGCCACCCGCGCCGCGGCCGGACTGGGCGCCAAGGAGTTCGTGGACCGCCGCGTCATCCTGGAGGCCAAGCGCCTCCTGGCACACACCGACCGCTCAGCGGCGCGGATCGCCGCCGCGCTCGGCTTCGCCGACGCCACCAACTTCGCCAAGTTCTTCCACCAGCGCTCCGGCACCACCCCCGGCGCCTTCCGCGCCGAGTTGCGGGACGCGGGAGAGCGCGCCCGCTGAGCCGGCCCCGGGGCTACTTCCACAGCGCCAGCTCGGCCGCCAGCCGGATGTCGACCGCGCTGCGGCCCACCGCGAAGGTGTGCGGGTCCTCGGCCGGATGCCAGGTCAGCCGGGCGTCGTCCCAGGTCTGTACGGCGCGCAGCGGAACCTCCAGCCGGGCTTCGGCCACCTCGCCCGCGGCCGCTTCGACCACGGTGAAGGCCGCCAGCCTGCGCTCCGGGCCCTCGGGGCCGAGATACAGCTGGACGACCTCGCGGCCGGTGCGCTTCCCGCTGTTGCGGACCCGGACGGTGACCCGCGCTACGGCCGCGTACGGGTCGTCACCCCGGGCGCCGTCCAGCGCGGTGATGTTCAGCGACTCGTACTCCCACCGGGTGTAGCCCAGCCCGTGCCCGAACCAGTAGGCGGGCTCGGGCGCGGCGGCGCCCCTCCCCCGGCCGCCGGCCGAGCGGTGCCGCCAGGCGCGGTAGCCGATGTACGGCCCCTCCGCGTACGGGAGCCGGCCGTCGCTGTCGGGGACGACCTGGCGCACCGGCGGGTCGTCCTCGGCGTCGGGCCAGGTCGTCGGCAGCCGCCCGCCGGGCTCCGCGGCGCCCAGCAGCACATCGGCCAGCGCCTCGCCGCCCGCCTCGCCAGGGAACCAGCACAGCAGTACGGCGGCGACGTCCTCGCGCCACGGCATCAGCACGGGCGCGCCCGCGTTGACCACCACAACGGTGCGGGGGTTGGCCCTGGCCACCTGGGAGACCAGTTCGTCCTGGCCGCCCGGCAGGGCGAGGCTCTCGCGGTCGACGCCCTCGACCTCGGACTCGTCCGTGGTGCCGACGAACACCACGGCACAGTCCGCCTCGGCCGCCGCGCGCACCGCACGCTCGGTCAGCTCCTGCTCGGAGACGGCGGGCGCACCGTAGCCGAGTTCGAAGGAGATCAGCCCGAACAGGCCGCCCACGCCGTACGCGGGGACGGAGTGCAGGAGGCGGACGGGCAGCGGTTCGCCCGCCTCCGCGTCCAGCAGGAAGGTGCGCTGGGGCGGGTTGAGGAAGGCGGCTGCCGGATCGTCGCTCTCGGCCTGGAGCTCCGCGTCGTAGAGCACCCGGTCCCCCGCCTCCAGCCGGAAGTGGCCGACGCCGCGCACCGCGAGCCGGTGGGTGCCCGTCTCGCCCGGTGTGAAGGAGCCGAGCAGCTCAACGCGGCCCAGATCGGCGAAGGAGACCCCGCCGGGCAGGCTGCCCATCCAGCGCACGCTGCCGTCGCGCTGTTCCACCCGGGCCAGCTCGGCGTCGTCCAGGCCGTGCAGGACGGCGGTCAGCCGGAAGCCGTCGGCCTCGGTCGCGGCGGCGAGCCGGGAGCGGGGGTCGGGTCCCGGCTCGTAGGACACCTCGGTACCGGGCGGCAGCGCCGCGCGCAGCGCCTCCAGCGGGGTGCGGACGCGCTCGGGGAAGACCTGGGAGCTGCCCCCGCCCCCGAAGCGCAGCGCTGAGGCGTGCAGTCCGCTGACGGCGATCCGGCGCACGGTGCCTCCGGGGAGCTCCGCACCGGAGGGCTCCGCCTCGGAGGGCTCGGCCTCGGAGGGCTCGGCCTCGGAGGGCTCGGTCCCGGCGACGGCGAGCGGGAGCAGCGGGTCGGCGGCGGGCTCGTTGCGCAGCAGGACGAAGGACCGCGCAGCGAGGCCGCGTACGGTGGCGGCGCCATCGAGCGGCGCGGGCAGCTCGGCGGCGGGCACGGCGGGCGGCACGCCGTCCAGAACCCCGACGCGGGCCGCGAGCAGCAGCACCCGGCGGGCGAGCACATCGACCGTCTCCGGAGCCACCCGGCCCTCGCGGACGGCGGCGACCAGGTGTTCGCCGTAGACGGTGTCCGGGCCCGGCATGGCCAGGTCCAGGCCGCCGCGTACGCAGCCGAGGGTGGAGCGGGCGCCGGTCCAGTCGGAGACCAGTACCCCGTCGAAGCCCCATTCGCCGCGCAGCACCCCGTTGTTGAGCACGTCGTGCTCGCTCATCGTCACCCCGTTGACGCTGTTGTACGCCGCCATGACGACCCAGGGGCGTGCGGTGCGCACGATGCGTTCGAAGGGTTCGAGGTACAGCTCGCGCAGGGTCCGGCCGTCGGCGCGTACATCGACGGTGTAGCGGTCGGTCTCCGCGTCGTTGCCCACGAAGTGCTTGGGCGTCGCCGCGACCCCGCCCCGCTGGAGACCGGCGACGAGCGCGGCGCCCAGCACCCCCGTCAGCTGCGGGTCCTCGGAGTACGCCTCGAAGTGCCGGCCGCTGTAGGGGGTGCGGTGCAGATTGACGGTGGGGGCCAGCACGACGTGCGCGCCCTTGCGGCGGGCCTCCTGGGCGAGCAGCAGCCCGGCGGTACGGGCCGCCTCCGGGTCCCAGGTGGCGCCGATCGCGGTGGGGGACGGCAGCGCGGTGCTGGGGTCCTCGGGCGACCAGTTCTCGCCGCGCACCCCGGCCGGCCCGTCGGAGAGGACGAGCCTGCCGAACCCGGCGGGGGACAGCGCGCCGTCCGGGCCGACCGACCACATGTCCGTGCCCCCGAGCAGCGCCACCTTCGCCGGCAGGTCCAGCTCGGCGAGCGCGGCCTCGGCGGCGGCTTCCTGGGGGCTACGGTCCATCTCCCACTCCCACCGCTCGTCCCGCTGAGTCGATCACTGGCTGCCGCCAGCTTCTCACCTCCGCCGGGCCAGGGCCGGACCGACAACGGAAATCATAAAGAAAGCGCAGGTCAGCGCCGTGTTATCGGTTTTGACAACGGTCACCGGTGCAGCCTTTGCACCCCCGGGGCGCGGTGGGTTTCACTGCACTCAGCCCGCACCGCCGGGCGGCGGCCACCGGCCGCCGAGGGAGGGGCACCGAGGGAGAGGAACACCGTGGGCGCGAGAGCCGAGCACGGGCAGGGACAGCCGGGGCACAGCCATGGGAACGGCCATGCCGGGCACACACACGGGGTGACCGCGGGGGCCGACCACCGCTGGCTTTCGATGGCGCTCGCGCTGATCAGCGTGTTCATCGTCGTCGAGACGGCGGTCGCCGTGCTGGCGGGCTCCCTGGCGCTGCTGTCGGACGCGGCGCACATGCTCACCGACGCGGTCTCGATCGTGCTGGCCCTGGTCGCGATGCGGCTGTCGGCACGGCCCGCGCGCGGCGGCTACACCTTCGGCCTCAAGCGCGCCGAGATCCTCTCCGCGCACGCCAACGGGCTCACACTGATACTGGCCGCCGTCTGGCTGGCCTACGAGGCGATACGCCGACTGCTGGACCCGCCCGAGGTCACCGGCTGGATGGTGGTCACCACGGCGCTGGTGGGCATCGTGGTGAACCTCCTGGCCACCTGGTGCCTGTCGCGCGCGAACCGCTCCTCGCTCAACGTCGAGGGCGCCTACCAGCACATCCTCAACGACCTGTTCGCCTTCATCGGCACCGCTGTCGCCGGTCTCGTCGTCCTGGTCACCGGCTACGCGCGGGCCGACGCCATCGCCACGCTGCTGGTCGTCGGGCTGATGCTCAAGGCCGGGTACGGGCTGCTGCGCGACTCGGGCCGCATCTTCCTGGAGGCGGCGCCGGTGGGCCTCGACCCGGACGAGGTGGGCGACGAACTGGCCGCGGCGGAGTCCGTGACCGAGGTGCACGACCTGCACATCTGGACGATCACCTCGGGCGAGCCCGCGCTGTCGGCGCACATCCTGGTCGAACCGGGCGGCGACTGTCACCGCGTCCGCCGCGACCTGGACCGGATGCTGGCCGAGCGGCACGGTCTGACCCACACCACCCTCCAGATCGACCACGCGGACCGGATGCCGGCCGGCGCCCACGCGCTGTCCAGCCTCTCGTCGGGCCACTGCGAGGCGCCGCACGGCCCCGTGCACCACGAGGGGCCGCACCCGCACTGACGCCAGCGCCCGGCGGCCGGCCGGGCCCGGCCCGCGCCGGGTCCGGCGCGGAGAGAGGTCCCGCGCGGAGAGGGGTCCCGCGCGGAGAGGGGTCCGGCGCGGAGAGGGGTCCCGCGCGGAGAGGGGCCGTTCGGCCCCTGCTGGGGGCAGCCGCGGTGGGGCACTCTGAGGGAAGTCCCCGGGCGCCTCCCCGTCAGGCGCCCGGGCCTGTGCCACCGCTGGGCAGCCGCCCGCGGCCTGTGGGGGGTCCGCGGGCGGCATCAGCGGCCCGGCTCCCGTTGCCTGCACTCGGCAGCAGGGGCACGGGAGTGACCCGCCTCAGGTTCGCGTCCCGCTCTCGCAGGGGCCGTCGCTCCCAGTGGGACTCGGCACGGGCGTCGGCGACTCGGAGCCGGTCGGACCGGGGGACGGCGAGCCGGTGTCGTCCGGGCAGCCGGGGGGAGTGCTGGGGCCGCCCGGACCACTGGAGCCGTCCTCGTCGGGAGAGCCCGGGCCGGTGGGGCGGGGGCCCGGCTCTCCGGAGCCCGGGGAGCCACCGCCCGGGCCCGTGCCGCCGGAGCCGGAGGGCCCGCGGGAGGGAGCCTTGTCCTTCCTCCCAGGGCCGCTCGTCCCTCCCCCGCCACCGGGGCCCTTGCCTGCCCGGTGCGCGTTCCTGTCCTTGTCGCTCTCGCCCGCGCTTCCCGCACCGGGGCTGGTGGGCAGCACGCCCTTGCCGTCCGGTACGGCGTGAGCGCCCCTGCGGTAGAAGTCGAACCAGGCGAGGACCGTGCGCAGATAGGCGGTGGAGTGGTTGTAGCTGAGGATCGCCGCACGCAGCTGCGGCGCCTCGGCCAGATCCCGGTCGCCCGCGCACAGGTAGCGGCCCGCGGCGAGCGCGGCGTCGTGGACGTTGTGCGGATCGGCGCGGCCGTCGCCGTTGCCGTCCGCTCCCCACCGCTGCCAGGTGGTGGGGATGAACTGCATCGGCCCGACCGCCCGGTCGAACCGGGTGTCACCGTCCCAGGCCCCGCCGTCGGAGTCCTCGATACGGGCGAACCCGTTGCCGTCGAGCACCGGGCCCAGGATCGGGCTGCGGGTGGTGCCGTCCGGCCCGACGTCCCCGCCGCGCGCCTGCCCCGACTCCACCTTCCCCAGCGCCGCCAGCAACTCCCAGCGCAGCCGGCAGCCGGGGTCCTGGGCCCGCACCGCCTTCTCCGCGTTCTTGTAGGCGAGCAGCACCGTGGCGGGGATGCCGGACGGTGCGCTGAGCCTGAGGTGCGGGTCGCGTACCGGGCGGCCGCCGTCCGCGACGGCCAGTGGCGGGAGTTCGATGTGGTACGAGCCGTCGTCCGCGCCGCCGGACGGGTACGGGCTTCCGGCGCCGGGTGAGTGCCACGGCTTGCGGGCTTCCTTGGGGCCGACCGCGCCGGGTGCCTGTGACGCGGTCAGCGCGGCGATGGCCAGCGCGGCGAGCGCGGTGCCCGCGGTGCGGCGCCGCAGCCGGACACGTCTGCCGCCGGCGGGGCGCGCCGGGCCGCGCCGGGCGCCGGCAGCGGTGTGGCTGCCGCCCCGGCGTCTGCCTGCCTGGTGCTGCGTCATGTGCTGTCCTCCCGGTGCGTGCGCGGCCGGCGGGCAGTGCCCGGGCGGGCCTGCGAGGTGGGTGGGTGGCGGTGCCTCAGGTGAGGGTGTCGATGGCGCTGATCCGCCAGGAGCCGTCCTTGCGCACGGCGTTGACGGCGAGCATGGCGCCCGCGTAGCTGGCGTTGTCGTCCTCGGCCCGCTTGCCGCTCTTCGCCTTGCCCTTGGCCTTGGCTTTGTCCTCGGTTTCGCTCTTGGCCTTGTCCTTGCCGTCCTTGCCGTCCTTGGCGCTGCCCGCTGTGCGGGTGCTGTGCTGGTCGGCGAAGAGGAGCACCCGGGCGCGGTCTCCCTCCAGCGTGGTGACCGCGCTGTCGGTGACCGTCGTTGTCAGGAGGAGCTTCTGGCGGCTGTCCTGTGCGCGGACCCGCGCGAGGAGTTGACGGTGCTGTTCGACGGCGCGTCCGGTCAGCAGTCGGCGCGCGGCGCGCTCGTTCTTCTCCGGGTCGGCGTGGTCGTAGGAGAACAGGGCGTTGACCGCGCTGGTGATCTCGCCCTTGACCTCGCTGGTGCGGGCGGCGTCCGCCAGTGCGCTGTTGTGGGCCGAGGCGGTGTCGCGCAGGGCCTCGGCCTTGTTCGCCGCCCAGCCGGCGAAGCCGCCGAGGACCAGGGTCGCGACTGCGCAGACGGCGGGCAGCCGCCGGGAGCGCCGGAAGAACCGCCCGGCCCGCTCGGCGGCGGACTCCGCAGCGGACGCGGCGGCGGGTTCGGGGCCCGGGGAACCGGGCCTCTTGCGCTCGGACCCGGTCGCCGGTGAAGTGGCCGGTGCGAGGCCGCGCCCGGTGGCGGACGTGGTGGTTCCGGTACGGGGCCGGGCGGCGAGGCGGCGTCTGCGGTTGACGAGGTGGCGGGTGGTCGACATGGGGTTCCTCCGGCTCTCCGGTCAGTCACGCTCGTCCGGCTCGGTGGCGGTGTAGCCGACGGGCACCTGTTCCAGGGCGCTGAGCTTCCAGCCCTGGCCGGTGCGGGTGAGTTCGCCGCGCATCCTGGTCTGCTTGGTCGCGGGCTTCTCCTTCGGCGCCTTGACCGTGGTCCGTACGGCGACGAGCACTCCGGCCCGGCCGGCCCGTTCGTCCAGCTCCGCGACGGCGCTGGAGAGGATCCGGGCCGAGGTGACGGTCCTGGCACGGCGGATCTGCTTCTCGAACTCCTTGCGGCCCTTTCGCAGTTGACCGCGCAGCTCGCCGGTCGTCGACTCCTCCCAGGAGTCCAGCCCGCTCTCCAGCTTGCGGTGGTCGAGCGTGTTGAGGTTCTGCACCGCCTGCTCGCCCGCCGCACGCACCTCGTCCCGCGTCGCGGCGTAATCGAGTGACTCGTCATGTGCGGCGCCGTACCAGGAGGTACCCGCCCAGACCGCGCCGCACAGCGCCACGGCCGCCAGGACCACGGCCGCCACCCGCACCGGACCGCCCGCCGGGGACCACCGCGCCCACCGGCTCTCCGCTCGCGTCGCCTCTGCCACGTCTCGCCTCTCCCTGTCGCTCGTGGCCGACTCGTTGGTCACCGCGCCGTGATGCCGACGATCCGCCAGTCGCCGTTCCGCCGCTGCGCGGTGACCGAGAGCTGGGCTGCGGCATTCGCCGGTTCGCGACCGGCGCGGTGTGTGGTCTGGTCGAGGAAGACCAGAAGGTGTGCGCGGTCCCCGCGCAGCTTGGAAACCCCCACGCTGACCACCCGGGTCGCGAGCGTCAGCTTCTGCTCCCTGGCCCGCTGTTCGACCTGGCCGAAGAGGGTCTCGTACTGCCGCGCGGCCTTGCCCGCCAGCAGCTCGTCGGCCGCCCGCTCGGTGCCGGCCAGGCCCTCGGGGGTGTAGGAGAAGATCCGCGCGAGCGCGTCCTGGACCTCACCGGAGACCCTGCTGGTCGCCGCGCGGTCCGTGAGGGCCGCGTTCCTGGCCGCCGCGCTGCCGGTCAACTGTCCGGCCCGCACCAGGAAGCCGGCTCCGGCGGCGAGCGCCAGCACGAGCAGCGCCACCGCGCACCAGCGTGCCCGGCGCCCCTCCAGCACGGCGAGCAGCCGGCGTATCCGGGTCAGCCCGCGCAGTACACGTAACGCCCGCATCTCAGCTCTCCTCCCCCACCGGCACCGGCCGCACCGAGGTGAGCTTCCACCCGTCACCGGTGCGCTCCAGCCCGGCTTCCATCCGCTTGCGGTCGGTCGCGGGCGCTCCGGCCCTGGTGGTGGTCCTGATCCGCAGGGTCGCGATCAGCCTCGCGGTGCCCGCTGTGTCGTCCAGGCTGGTCAGCGCCGCGTCGGTGACCTCGGCACGGGCGCTGGTACCGCGCTCGCGCAGAGCCTTCGCGCTCTTGTTCTCCGTACGGCGCAGCTCGTCGCTCAGCGGCCCGGTGGCGGTACGGCGCCACTCGCGCAGTCCTGCGTCGATGTGCGCGGCGTCGATCGAGTTGAGCGTGGCCAGATGCGTGCGGCCGGCGGCCAGGGCCTGATCGCGGGCGCGGGAGTAGGCGAGGTCGTCGTCGGAGTACGCCGTCCAGCAGAGCCAGCCGGAGAACGCGCAGAACAGCACCGCGGCCGCGAGCAGCGCGGCGAGCCATGCGGCGGAGCGTGTTCCCCGCGCCCCTGACGGTTCACGTGCTGCCTCATCCGGTGCGTCGGTGGTCATCGGTCGGTCTCCAGTGCGAGCAGGCCGGCCAGGGTGCGGGGGGACGAGCCGTCGGGCCCGGAGTGGGTGGCGGTGGAGCCGGCCGCCAGGCCGCCCGCGCCGGGGCTGGCGGGCGCCGGCAGCGGCCCGCCGGTCGGCGCGTTGGCGGAGCCGCGGACGTTCTTGCCGCTGGAGGGCGGCGAGGCACAGTGCGCGCGGTCGTTGAAGGGCGGGGCATTGCCGGTCTCCAGGCCGCCTCGGTAGCGGGTCTTGCCGTATCCAGCCGTGCAGGGGAGCGGGTCGAAGAAGGTGAGGGCCATGCCGAAGGAGGCACCCTCGCGGGTGATGGCCGTGGAGCCGGCGGCGGCCACGCGGGGCAGTTTCACGAGGAGCTCGGCCACGCCGCGCTCGCGGGTGACGGCAAGTTCCGAGGTGGTGGTGAGGTTGGCGAGCAGCACGCTGAGGCCGGGGTCGAGGTCGCGCAGCAGCCCGGTCAGCTGGGTGGCGGCGCCCGGGGTCGCGGTGATCAGGCGGCGCAGGTCGGGGTCGGATTTCTTGAGCTGTCCGAGGAGTTCCTCGGCTCCGTCGGCGAAGTCGCGCAGTGCGCGGCCCTCTTCGCGCTGGGTTCGCAGCACGGTCTCGGCGTCGACGATGAGTCCGGTGGTCTCGGGTGCCGCGGCGTCGGCGGCGTCCAGGAACGCGCTGCCGGACTCCAGCAGGACCTCCAGGTCGTCGCCGCGGCCCTGGAAGGTGTCGCCCAGTTCGTCGATGACGGTGCGCAGGGAGTCGCGCGGCAGGTCGGCGACGAGCTTGTCCACGCCGGCCAGCACCGTGGTGGGCGGTGCTGGCAGGTTGGTTCTGGACTGCCGGATGACGGAGCCCTCGCGCAGGAAGGGGCCGTGTGCCGTGTCGGGTCGCAGGTCGATGTACTGCTCTCCGACGGCGGAGAGGTTGGCGACGTGGGCCTTGAGGTCGGTGGGGATGCGCGGCGCCGAGTTCTTGATCTTCAGTTCGGCCGACACCCCGCCGTCGGTGAGGTCGAGGGCGCCGACGCGGCCGACGGACACGCCTCGGTAGGTGACGTCGGCGTGCTCGTACAGGCCGCCGGTGCGGGCCAGTTCGACGCGGACGGTGTAGTAGTCGCGGATGCCGATGTACCGGCCCACATCCGCGTACCGCACCCCGATGACGCCGAGGACGACGGCGGCCAGGGCGAGGAAGGCGAGGTTCTTCCACACGGTGGCGCGGGTCGGCATCAGCGGTCACCTCCTGGGCCCGGGGTACTGGTGACGGCGGGGAGCGGGAGCGCGGCGGGGCCGCCCGTGCCGGAGGCGCCGGGGTCCTCGGGGATCGGTTCCTCCTTCAGCGGCGGGGTGAGCGTGGTGCCGGGCGGCGCTGTCACATCGAGGTAGAGGTTGAGGTAGTCGCCCTTGACGCCGCGCAGCACCTCGTCGGTGAACGGGTAGGTGAACAGCACCTGGAGCGAGTCGGGCAGGTCCTGGCCGGAGTCGGCGAGGGCGCGCAGCGTGGGGGCGAGGGCCTCGAGGTCGGCGACGATGTCCTCCTTGCTCCGGTTCACGGTCCGCACTGCGACCGTGGAGAGGGTGTCGAGCGAGCGGAGCATGGTCATCAGCTGGCCGCGCTGGTCCTCCAGGCCGGCCAGTCCGGGGCTGACGTCGGTGAGGACGGTGCCGATGCTCTTCTTGCGGGCCGCGAGGGTGGCCGAGAGCCGGTTGACGCCGTCCAGGGCGCGGGTGATGTCGCCCTTGTGCCGGTCGAGGCTGCCCACCAGTTTGTTGACGCGGCCGAGCACCGATCTGACCTCTTCCTCGTTGCCGTCGAGCGCCTTGTTCAGTTCGGTGGTGATGGTCTTGAGCTGGCTGACTCCGCCGCCGTTGAGCAGCATGGAGAGCGCGCCGAGGACCTCTTCGACCTCCGGGTTGCGGTTGGTGCGGGAGAGCGGGATGTGGGTGCCGGGGCCGGACGAGGGCGCGGGTGCCGAACGCTGTGCGGCAGGCCGCGCGGCGCCCGCGCCGCCGCCCTTGGGCGGGGCGAGGAGCTGCACATACTTCTCGCCCAGCAGGCTCGACTGCTCGATGCGCGCGTACGGCCGCTCGGGGAGCCGCACCTCGCCGTTGACGCGCATGGTGACCCGGGCGGTCCAGCCCTTCCGGGACAGCGCGATCCTGGTGACCTTGCCGACGGTCACGTCGTTGACCTTCACCGCGGACTGCGGGACGAGGCTGAGGACGTCGGCGAACTCGGCGGTCACCTGGTAGGGGTGGTCGCCCAGGTCGGCGCCGCCGGGCAGCGGCAGATCCGCGAGGCCGGTGAAGCGCGGCAGGTGGACGCCGCCGCCCAGCAGGGTGAGGCCGAGCGCGATCGTGACGGCCGCTGCCGTGACGCTGGTACCGATCCGTGCTGCACGGGACCGGATCGCCGCTCGGGAGCGGATCGCCGCGCGGGTGGGGCTCATCCGCCGGCCCCCTTTGACGAAGTGCCAGGTCGCTCACCGGCCGCCCCGTCCGGGGTGCCGTAGACGGTGCCGACGGGCGGCAGCGGCAGGGCCGGCAGCGCCTTGCGCTCGCGGGGTGTGACGGGTACGAGGCCCGCCGTGCCCGCGGCGGCCGCTCCGGGCGCCGGGGTGAGGGGCCCGCCCATGCTGAGTTCGTTGATGTTGCCGCGGTTGTCCAGGGTGCCCCGGCGGGGGTTGTAGGCCCGCAGGAAGTTGTCGGCGGCCAGGGGCGCGGTGTCCAGGGCCTCGGCGAGGGAGGCCCGCTGGTCGACGAGGGTCTGGGTGAGGGGCGCCAGCTTGTCGACGTTCTTCTTGAGGCTGCCGCGGTTGTCCTTGATGAACTTCTTCACCTTGCCCAGCGCGGTGCCAAGTTGGGCGAGGGCCTGGGCGAGGTTCTCCTTGTCCTCGGCGAGGAAGGTGGTGACCTCGCCCAGTTGCCGCTCGGCGGTGCGCACCTTCTTGTCGTTGCGTTTGAGCATGGCGGTGAAGGAGCGCAGGTAGCCGACGGTGGTGAAGAGGTCGCCGCTGGAGCCGTCGAGGGTCCGCGCGGCCTTCCCGAACTCCTCGACCGACTCACCGAGCGCCTTCCCGTTGCCGTCCAGGTTCTCGGCTCCCACGTCGAGGAGGTCGGAGAGGGCGCCGTCGGCGTTGGCGCCGTCGGGCCCCAGCGCTTCGCTGAGTTCGGTGATGCTCGCGTACAGCTGGTCGACCTCCAGCGGTACGGCGTTGCGGCCCGCCGGCAGGACCGCGGCGTCGGCGAGCCGGGGGCCTTTCGTGTAGGCGGGGGTGAGCTGGACGTAGCGGTCGGAGACGAGGCTGGGGGCGATGACCACGGCGCGGGCGTTCGCGGGGACCTTGACCCCCTCGTCGATGAGCAGGGTGACCTCGACCTGTCTTCCGTGCGGCTCGACCGCCTCGACCCGGCCGACGCGTACGCCCAGTACCCGCAGGTCGGAGCCCTCGTAGACGCCGACGGCCCGGTCGAACCAGGCGGTGACGCGGGTGCCTTCGGAGCCGCCGAGCACCGTCGCTCCCCCGGCCCCGACGCCGATCAGCAGGGTGAGGACCGCGCCCAGGACGAGGGTGCGTCTGCGGAAGGGGGCGCGTTCGCGGCCGGTGGCGCGCTTCCGGAAGGGGAAGCGCCTGCCGTCGCTGGGCGGTCTCATCGGCTCTTCCCTCCCGGTTTCGGCGGTCGGCAGTCGTCCTCGGGGGGTGTGTCGGGCGGCAGGTAGCGCTTGGGGACGAGGCCGCACAGATAGCTGTCCAGCCAGCGACCGTTGCCGAGGGTGTTACCGATGAGGCGGTAGTAGGGGCCGGCGACCCCGAGCGCCGCGTCGAGCCGCTTGCGGTTCTTCATCAGTACGTCGGTGACCCGGTCCAGTGCGCGCAGGGTGGGGCCGAGCTGCTTGTTGTTGTCGTCCACCAGCCCGGTCAGTTGCGTGCCCAGGTCGCGGGCGCCGGTCAGCAGCCGGTGGATGGCCCCCCGGCGGGCGCGTACCTCGGCGAGCAGCAGATTGCCGTCGCGCAGCAGGGTGCTGAAGTCCGCGCGCCGCTCCTTGAGCGTGCGGGTGAGCTTCTTGCTGCCGCGCAGCAGCTCGGCCAGCTCGGTGTCGCGGGAGGAGATCGTGCGGGAGAGCGCGGACAGTCCCTTGGCGGCGCCGCGTACGTCGGCGGGTGTGTTGCGGAAGGTGTCGGAGACGGCCTTGAAGCTCTCGGCGAGCTTCCGGGAGTCGATTTCCTCGAAGGTACGGCCGAGTCCGGTGAACGCCTGCGTGACGTCGTAGGGAGAGGTGGTGCGGCTGGTGGGGATGGGGCGGCCGGGGTCCTGAGGGCCGGTGCCGAGCGGGTCCAGGGCGAGGAACTTCTCACCGAGCAGGGTGCGGATGCTGATCGCGGCCCGGCTGGCGTTGCCCACCCAGGTGTTCTCGACCTCGAAGTCGACCTCGACCTTGGCGCCGTCGAGGGCGATGCGGGAGACCTCGCCGACCTTCACTCCGGCGACCCGCACCTCGTTGCCCTCCCGCAGCCCGGCCGCCTCGGTGAACTCGGCGGTGTAGGTGGTTCCGCCACCGAGGAACGGCAGGTCGTCGGCGCGGTGGACGGCGGTGCCCAGCAGGGCCAGGAGGAGGAACCCGATGAGGCAGACCGCTATCGGGTTGCGCTCGGCCATCGGCTTGGGGCGCGGCATCCTGAGTCGCCTGCGGCCGCTCATGACCGGCACCTCGGCTGGGTGATGGCGATGCCGGTGGGCGGTTCGCTGCCGTCGGCCATGGTCAGCCCGTTGGTTCTGGCCTCGCACAGATAGGTGTTGAACCAGGAGCCGTAGGAGGCGAGCCGTCCCAGGGTGCGCATCTTCTCCGGGGAGGTGCGCAGGAACTCCTCGATCTGGGGGGTGCCTTCGCCGAGTTGCCGGGAGAGCCGGCCCAGTTCGCGGATGTCCTTCTTCAGCGGTGCGCGGCCGTCCTCCAGCAGCCCGGCCGTGGTGGTGGCGAGGCCGCCCATGGCGGTGACGGCCCTGCCGAGCGGTTCGCGGTCGTCGGCGAACCCGGACACCAGGTCGCGCAGGCTGGTGACCAGGTCGTTGAAGCCCTTCTCCCGGACGTTGACCGTCTTCAGCACGGAGTTGAGGTTCTTGATCACCGAGCCGATGACCTTGTCCCGGCCGGCCAGTGTGCTGGTCAGTGAGCTGATGTGGCCGACCAGCGAGGTGACGGTGCCGCCCTCGCCCTGGAGGACGCTGATGATCTCCCCGGCGAGCTGGTTGGTCTCCTTGGGCGAGAGCCCCTGGAAGAGCGGCTTGAAGCCGTTGAACAGCTGGGTCAGGTCGAGCGCCGGTGTGGTGCGGCTGAGTGGAATCGTGCCGCCCGCCGGGAGGGTGCGTCCCAGGGGCCCGCTGCCGCGCTGGAGGTCCACATAGCGCTGGCCGACCATGTTGAGGTACTTCACCGAGGCGTGGGTCGAGGCGGGGAGGGTGCGGCCCTTCTCGACGGAGAACCGCACCTGGGCGATGCGGCGGTCGACGACGCGGATCTCCTCCACCTTGCCGACCCGCACCCCGGCGATGCGTACGCTGTCGCCCTCGACCAGTCCGGTCACATCGGTGAACCGGGCGCGGTAGGTGTCGGTGGGGCCCACTCCGGTGTTGGAGATGCTCAGCGCGAGCACGGCGGTGGCCAGCGAGGTCGTCACGATGAAGATCAGCGACTTGACGAGCGGGCCGGTGAGGGAGGCGCGTTTCACCGCAGTCTCACCTCCGTGCCGCGCAGGGTGGGGCCGACCAGGACGCTGCTCCAGCCGGGCAGCTTCCCCGGCCGCTTGTCCGCCGGTGCCAGTACCTCGTTGATCAGCTGGTTCTCCTGGGGCGAGTTGGGCATCCCGGTGCCGCCCCCGGCGTCGGCGATGGTGGCGCCCTCGGCCGCCGGTGCGGTGCTGGTCCTCCCGGCCTTCCGTCCGTCGGCCGGCCCGAGGTAGGGGACGGAGTAGCAGCGCGGTCCGCCTCCGCCGCCCCGGTAGGAGGGGGTGTCCTTGCCGGGCAGGTACTTGCCGCGGGAGGGGGTGACCCGCAGATCGACGTGCAGGCCGGGCCGGTCGGTGCCCTTGCCGAGCGCCTGGTCCATGACGGGGACGAAGGTGGCGAGGGTGCGCAGGGTGCAGGGGAAGGCGGGGGCGTGGGCGGCCAGCAGCCGCAGAGTGGGGCGGCTCGCGCGGGCGAGCCGGATGATGTTCTGCCGGTTCTCCCGCAGGAACGCGGTCAGCTCCTGCGCCGTGCCGGTGGTGGTGCCGTATGCGGTGGACAGGTCGTCGGCCTTCTCGACGAGAGTGCGGCTGGTGGTGGCGAAGTCGGACAGCGCGCTGAGCACGTCAGGCGCGGTCTCGGCGTACAGGTGGCTGACCCGCACCAGCTCCTTGATGTCCCGGTTGAGGGCGGGGAGCCGGGGGTTGAGCTCGGCCAGGTAGGCGTCGAGCGCGACGAGGTTGTCACCGAGCTTGCTGCCGCGCCCCTCCAGTGCCTGTGCCACAGCTGTGAGGGTGGCCGCGAGCTTCTGGGGCTGTACCGCGGTGAGGGTGGGCAGCAGGTGGTCCAGGACCTGTTCGAGTTCGATGGCGTTGCGGCTGCGGTCCTGCGGGATGGTGGCCCCGGCTCTGATCGGTCGGGGCGCCGGGTCCTTGGGCGGGACGAGCGCGACGTAGCGCTGTCCGAAGACGGTGGTGGGCAGCATCTGGGCGCGTACGTCGGCCGGGATGTGCGCGAGCTTGTCCGGCTGGAGCGCGACCCGCAGCCGGGCTCCCTTGCCGTCCGAGGTGATCTCGCGCACCTGACCGACGACCACGCCGCGCAGCTTCACATCCGTGTTGACGTGCATCTCGTGGCCTGCCTGCGAGGTGCGCACGGTGATCTCGGCCGCGTCGGTGAACCGCTTGTCGTAGACGGCGACCGAGAGCCAGATCAGCAGTGCCGGTACGAGCAGCAGGACGATCCCCGCCGACCTGCGGCGCAGCGCGGCGCTCATCCCGCCACCTTCACGGTGGTGGTGGCCCCCCACAGGGCGAGGCTGAGGAAGAAGTCGGTGACGCTGATCAGCACGATCGCGTTCCGCACGGAGCGGCCCACGGCGATGCCGACACCCGCCGGGCCGCCGGTGGCGCGGTAGCCGTAGTAGCAGTGGGTGAGGATCACCATGACGCTGAAGACGAAGACCTTGAGGAACGACAGCAGCACGTCGGTGGGCGACAGGAACAGCCCGAAGTAGTGGTCGTAGGTGCCGGCCGACTGGCCGTTGTAGAAGACGGTGATGAACCGCGAGGAGAGGTAGGAGCTGAGCAGGCCGATGCCGTAGAGCGGGATGATGCCGACGACTCCGGCGATGATGCGGGTGGTGACGAGGTAGGGCATGGAGCGGATGCCCATGCTGTCGAGTGCGTCGATCTCCTCGTTGATGCGCATGGCACCGAGCTGCGCGGTGAAGCCCGCGCCGAGGGTGGCGGAGAGCGCGAGTCCGGCGACCAGCGGGGCGATCTCGCGGGTGTTGAAGTAGGCGGAGATGAAGCCGGTGAAGGCTTCCGTGCCGATCTGGTTGAGCGCGGCGTAGCCCTGGAGGCCGACGACGGTGCCGGTGAACAGGGTCATCGCGGTCATCACACCGACGGTGCCGCCGATGACGCCGAGCCCTCCGCTGCCGAACGCCACCTGGGCGAGCAGCCGCTGGACCTCGCGCAGGTAGCGCAGCAGGGTCTTGGGCGCCCACAGCAGCGCGCGGACGTAGAACAGCAGTTGGTCGCCGGGCTTGTCGAGCCAGCCGAAGAGCCGGCCGGGGGCGAAGGCGCGGGCCATGGCTCAGACCCCCTTCGGCGGCACGAGCTGGAGGTAGATGCCGGTGAGGACCATGTTGACGAAGAAGAGGAGGAGGAAGGTGATGACGACGGACTGGTTGACGGCGTCCCCGACGCCCTTGGGCCCGCCGCGCGGGTTGAGGCCCCGGTAGGAGGCGACGATGCCGGCGATGAAGCCGAAGACGACCGCCTTGATCTCGCTGATGTACAGGTCGGGCAGTTGCGCCAGCGCGGAGAAGCTGGCGAGGTAGGCGCCCGGTGTGCCGTCCTGGAGGACGACGTTGAAGAAATAGCCGCCCAGGGTGCCGACGACGGAGACCATGCCGTTGAGGAGGACCGCGACGCAGACGGTGGCCAGCACCCGCGGCACCACCAGCCGCTGGATGGGCGAGACGCCCATCACCTCCATGGCGTCCAGCTCCTCCCGGATGGTGCGCGACCCCAGGTCGGCGCAGATCGCCGAGCCGGCGGCTCCGGAGATCAGCAGGGCGACGATCAGCGGGCTGGCCTGCTGGATGTTGACGAGCACGCTGGCTGCGCCGGTGAAGGACTGGGCGCTGATCTGGCCGGCCAGCGAGCCGACCTGGAGGGCGATGACGGCGCCGAACGGGATGGAGACCAGCGCGGCGGGCAGGATGGTGACGCTCGCGATGAACCAGAACTGCTCGACGAACTCCCGGAACTGGAAGGGCCGCCGGAAGACCGCGCGAAGCACGGTGAGCGCCAGGATGAACAGCTTGCCGGGTTCCCGCAGGAAGCCCAGGCCCGGTACGGGGCCCCTGGCCGTGTGCGCCGCCTCCGCGTGCGCCCCCGCTGCCCTCGGCTCGCCGGGGCTCGACTCGTCGGCCCCGCCCGCCGGCTGCGGGGTGTGCTCGGTCGCCGTCATGGCCGCTCCAGGGGCCGCTGCCGGGTGGTGCTGGTGCGCTGGGGCAGGGGGGCGAGGTTCTCCGGCAGGCTCGCCTCGATGGCGCGGCGCGCCGCGGGCGGCAGTTCGTCGAGCATGCCCAGCACCCGCTCCCTGCGGCGCCGTACCGCCTGCCGCTCGGGCAGTCCCGGGGTGGGCTCCAGCTGCGGGACCAACTCCCGGGGTGCGGCGTTCAGCGGGCCGAGGGGTGCCGAGCCGGCCTCCCGGGCGAGGGTGGCCGCGTCCTTCTCCTCGGACATGCCGATGGGTCCGCTGCGGCTGCCGCTGAGGAACTGGGCGACCACCGGTTCGTCGCTGGTCAGCAGCGCTTCACGGGGGCCGAAGGTGACCAGGTGGCGGCGGAAGAGCATCCCCATGTTGTCGGGGACGGTGGCGGCGATGTCGAGATTGTGGGTGACGATCAGCATCGTCGCGTCGATCTGCGCGTTCAGGTCGATCAGCAGCTGCGAGGTGTAGGCGGTGCGGACCGGGTCGAGTCCGGAGTCCGGCTCGTCGCACAGGATGATCTGCGGGTCGAGCACCAGGGCGCGGGCCAGCCCCGCGCGTTTGCGCATGCCGCCGGATATCTCGCCGGGCAGCTTCTCCTCGTCACCGACCAGGCCCACCATCTCCAGCCGCTCCATGACGATGCGGCGGATCTGAGACTCCTTCTTCCTGGTGTGCTCGCGCAGCGGGAAGGCGATGTTGTCGAAGAGGTTCATCGAGCCGAACAGCGCGCCGTCCTGGAACATCAGCCCGAAGGTTTTGCGAGCCTCGTAGATCTCCCGCTCGCGTCCGCGCACCATGTCGACGCCGTCCACCAGTACGCTGCCCCGCTCCGGCTTGACCAGCCCGATGAGCGACTTGAGGAAGACGGTCTTGCCGGTGCCGGAGGGGCCCAGCATCACGCTGACCTCTCCGGCGGGCAGGGTGAGCGTGATGTCCTGCCAGATGTTCTTGCGGCCGAAGGACTTGGTCAGTCCCCGCACCGCTACCTCGATGCCCATGTCGGCGCCCCCTCCTCCCGCTGTGGTCTGCTCGCCGGGCTCACTTGGGCAGCTCCGGGACCGCGGGCGGGACCACACAGCCCTGTCCGCCGGGCCGCATCAGGCAGGGCGCCCCCTGGATCAGCTTGAGGTAGTTGCCGCTCCCGGAGATGCTGCCGGTGAAGAGCGGGTCGAGGTCCTCGCCGCCGGTTCCGCAGCCGGTGAAGGGCGGGATGGTGAACTTCGCCCGCAGGACTCCGCCCTTGAGCACCTCGTATTCGGGCTGCTTGCCCTTGAGTTCGAGTTCGAGGGGCCGGGAGGTGCGGCAGTGCGGCCCGACCTCCAGCGGCACCCCGTTCACCGTCACGTCGTGCATCCGCAGGGTCTGGCTGAGGTGGATGGTGGCGTAGTTCGGCGAGGAGGAGCCGCGCTGCACGGTGACGATGGTCATGGGTGAGCTCTTGAACTCGATCTTGGCGGTGACCGGCATGAAGTCGAAGTCGAGGAAGGTCGCGGTGGCGTCCGGCAGGTCGAGCTCGCCCAGGTGACGCGTCTGGTTGTAGCCGGGCCCCACCGCCCACTCCTTCTGGATGAGCAGATTGACCGTGGCGGCACCGTCGCGCGGGTCGTTGATGGCCATGGCGCCCTTCAGCTTGAGCACATTGGCCGCAGCGACCGGCACCGCGCACCAGTGGATGCCGCCGATCGGACTCACGCGTACGGGGATGCCGGGGGGCGGCTCCGGGAGCTTGGAGCGGTCCAGGTCGCTCGTGGGCCGTTCCGTCTCGCACGGCTTGGCGGGGGGCAGTTGGGCAGTGCCCACGTCGATGTCCCCGTCCCGGCGCGCGGAGCGGTCCTCCGCGTCCGGGTCCTTCCCCGGCCCTGTGGAGCCGGGCGACGGCGAGGGCGTGGGGGAAGCCGAGGCGCCGGGCCCGTGGTCGGCTCCGCCGATCCGTACGGTGGCCAGCCGCAGGTCCTGGCCGGGGGCCGGACGGCAGTCGAGGGCGGCCGGTGCCGGCGCGGGTGGTGCCGTGGCGTCCTCCTCGCCGCGCACCGTGGGGGTCAGGTTCAGGGCGAGCTGCCCGGCGGTGAAGGTCAGCTGTCCTTCGCGTTCGACCGTGACGGGCGGGACGTCGCCGCGGTGGGCGAGGGAGAGGTCCCCGTCCTGGGGCACCGGCGTGGCGGGGGCCACCAGCCCGCCCCAGCGCGCGTCGGCCGAGCTTTCGGCCTGTGCGACCCGCACGGTGAGCTCGGCCTCGGAGGTGACGGACTCGGTGTGTGCGGGCAGCAGTTCCTCCAGCGTTTCGCGGGAGATCTCGGCGTCGAGGCGGATCTCGCCGATCCGCACGGGCTCCTCGGCGGTGGCGGCGCCGGGGAACCTGCCGGAGACCTCGGCCTCGATCCGCCGCGTTGCCGGCTGGGCGTCGGCGGGGAGGGCGCAGTCGTAGGCGACGGTGAGCCGCGCCTGCTGTTCCTGCGCCTGTGAGCCGACGCCGGGCAGGACTCCCGCCACCAGCGCGAGCGCGCCGACGGCGGAGCCCCGCGCGGTACGGCGACGTGTTCTCGCGCTGGGTTTCACTGTTCTCCTCGGAGGGGGCCGCACCCGCCCGCGGCGGGGGGACGCACGGGGTGGGGCGGGTGCGGCGAGCGGGGGTTTCCGGTCGTCGGTGTGGGTCGTCAGTCGGCGGTGATGGTCTGGGCCGGGTCGGTGTCGTAGGCGGCGTCGAACGTCGCGGCGTCACCGGTGTTGATCAGGCCGAGGCAGTTGGCCTCGGTGGCTTCGAGGTTGCCGCCGTTGACGACCAGCTGGTGGGTGGTGTTGTCGAAGTAGCCGGTCACCGTGGCGGGACCGCCGCCGGGCCCGGCGAAGGAGGCCGTGCACAGGCCGTCGGGGTCCGAGATGTCGGCGGTGATGCCGGAGATGGAGCCGACGACCCGATCGGGGTTGTTCGGGTCGACGGACTCGGCGTTGATGCTCAGCGGGCTGGAGACGGTGACGTCGAAGCTGATTCCGGCCAGGGAGCAGCCCGAGAACGTCAGGGTGTCGATGCTGCCCAGGCCGGCGCCCGCGTTGCCCGAGCCGGTCTTGAGCGTGCCCGAGGCGTCGGACGAGTCGCAGTAGAGGTCGGCGTTGGGCACGGACAGGGTGGGGTTGGCGGCGTGGGCCGAGAACGAACCGCCGGGGGTGACCGTCCACGTCACCGCTGAGGTAGCGGAGGCGGAGGCGGCGGAGAAACCGAGCGCTGCGGTTGCGGCGACGGCCGCGAGAGCGGCCCGTCTGGTGAATTTGCGCACGTGACATTCCCTCCGTTGGATGTGGGATTTGAAGAGCTGTACTCCGCACCGGGGCGACATTCTCAGCACAGCCACTGCTCGTCGCACGTGACGCTGCGCCCGCCATTTCCGTATGCCCTTGTCGGGCGGCTGGCAGAAAGGACGTTACGCATGGGTAACGCGGAGGGGCAATACCTGGGTTCAAGAAGCGGGATGGCGTTTGCGCGCGACTGGTTTTCTTGTCAACAAGAGAGTGTCCTGGCAATGCCGGGGGCGCTGAATTCATCACAGGGTGCGCATCCCTGGCCGCGCCGGATGACGTGCGCCGCGCGCGGTGGCAGCGTGGTGACTCCCGCGTGCACCCCCCGGCCTTCCGCGCTCCGCGGGGGCTGCGCCCACGCGTCGGCTGGTCTATGGTCTGCGGTGCGCGAGCGCCGATGCCCTGCCCCCACCGGCTCGGGCGACGCCCCCACGCGGCTCCGGAAGGCGGTGAACGTTCCGCCGGAGCCCGCCCGGCCGCACCGGCCGCGCGTACACCGGACTCGTCCCCCACCTTGACCGGTTGGCTCACGTCCTGCTCCGAGGCCGACAGTGGAAGGTACGTCCATGGTGCAGACAGCAGCGGCTTCCCGGGCCCGCACCCAGCCGCCGGGCCCGCTCCCCCAGGAACTGGCCGCGGTCATGTGGCCCGAACTCCCCACGGTCGCAGAGGAGATGGTGCACGAGATCGGCCGAGCGGTACCCGAGTACCGGCCCCTGCTGGAGGGCTCGTACCGGACGGTGATGCTGCACTGCGTGCGCCAGAACCTCACCAGCTTCGTCGAACTGGTCGCAGACCCCACGGCCTCGACCGCCGAGCGCGACCAACTCTGCCACCGGCTGGGGGAGTTCGAGGCGCACGAGGGGCGCGGGCTGCACTGTCTGCAGTCGGCGCTGCGCATCGGCGCCAGGGTGGGGCTGCGCCGCGCGACCACCGTGGGCACCCGCTACAACCTGCCCGCTTCCATGATCGTCGCCTTCGCCGACGCGGTGTTCGCCTATACGGACGTGATCGAGTCGCTGTGCCGCGAGGGCTATGTGGCGGCCAGGGGCGGCGGGGACGAGGCGTGGGAATCGCAGCGCGGACGGCTCTTACGGCTGATCCTGGCCGGCGTCGCCGACCTGGGCGGCAGACACGGCACCCGCGGCACCGCCGACGCGACGGCCACGGCGGTCGCGGCGCCCGGCTCGGGACCGGCGCCAGGCTCGGGTCCCGCACCGCCTTCGCCGCTGGCCGAGCTGGCCCGGCGCGTGGGCTGGCGGATACCGGAGCGGGTCACCATGGTGGCGCTGTCCCCGGATGCCGACCGCAACGGGTTACGCCTGCCGGGCCGGCTCGACGACGACGTACTGAGCGAACTGGGCGACCAGCGGCCGCACTTGCTGGTGCCGGGCGAGGTGGACGAGGCGCGCGAGGCCATGCTGGAGTCCGCGCTCGGCGGCCGCCGCGCGGTACTGGGGGTGACGGTCGAGCTGGGCAGCGCCGCCGATTCGCTGCGCTGGGCGCGGCAGACGCTCTCCCTGGTGGAGTCCGGTGTCCTCCCCCAAGCCCGGCTCACCCGTTGCGAGAACCACCTGGTCGCCCTGTGGCTGATGGGCGATCCTGCGCTCGCCGAGCACCTCGCGGTACGGCAGCTGGCGCCGCTCGCGGGGCTGACGCCGGGCCAGCGGGAGCGTCTGGTCGACACCCTGCGGACCTGGCTGACCACCAGGGGGACGGCGACCCAGATGGCCGAGGTGCTGCATCTGCACCCGCAGACGGTGCGGTACCGGATGCGGGCGCTGAAGCGGGTGCTGGGCGGTCAACTCGGCGACCCGGAACAGCGGTTCGCCACCGAGCTGGCGCTGCGGGCGCTGCATCTGCGGCGCCGCGCGAGCGGACGGCCCCCGGCCGGCGCTCACGCGCAGGGCCGGGAGCCGGAGCTGCCGCGGGACCACGAGGGGAACTGACGCCCCACCGGGAGCCGCGCGCCGCAGCTCTCAGGAGGATGCGGGCGTGGTGGGCGGCGCCGCCTGGCCCAGCGTGAGGGTGAGGGTGTTGCCCTCGCCGGGCACCATGCTGTTGATGACGGGGGTGGCCAGCAGGCAGTGCTCGAACTTGGGGATCGTGTAGGTCCCGCTCAGTTTGCCGCCCTTGAAGACGTTGAAGCCGGGCTCGGAGTCGAGGTCGATGACCGCCGGCGTCCTCGTCTTGCAGTGGGGCCCGACCGGGGTGGGGATACCGGCGATCTTGAGGTGTTTCAGCCGCAGGGTCAGATGCGAGGTGGTGCTGACAGCGCCGGTCTTCAGATCGAGAGTCCCGGTGGTCGGCTCCTCCTCGATGAACTCGGTGGTGACGGTGACGGGGATACCCAGCGCGGTGAACGAGCCCGGCGCGTCGGGGAGTTGGGTGCGTGCGGTGAGCGCTCCGGTGGTCATGTCCGTCGAGGTCTTCAGCGTGCCAGGGCCCAGGGCCAGGTCGCTGCCGGTACCGGCGAGGTGCGTGGTGCCGCTGAGCGGGTAGTCGAGCTGGACCGGTGCCGCGGCGGCGTCCGACTCCGCGTGCGCGGTACCCGCCGCCAGGACGGGGGCCAGACAGCCGAGCGCCGCGGCGGCGGCCACGCTCGCGCGGCGCGCGGCTCCAGGGCGCGGGGATGCGGACTGCGTGCGTCTCATATCAGCTCCTGAATGTCGAGGAACGCACTTACGCGCATGAGTGGACCCCGCGGCCGACACGGACGGGCCACGGGGTCCGGGCCGCGTACTGCGGCCAGGGATATGACTCGCGAGCCATGACGCCGACGGAATGGCGGCGCCCCGGTGAAAATGAACGTTACGGGCGGGTAACCCGGCGCGCAACAGCCCTTTCTTGATTTCTTCGACGGCCGGGAAAAGGACGGAAATTGTTGTCTGTGCCCGCGCAATGGCGCGGCGTTCTTCATCCGGTCCTGAGCAGTCGTCCGGTGGCCGCGAGGGGATCGTGAGGGTACCGGGAGGCCACCGGGCCGCCGGCTGCTCGCGTCCGGGGCATTGATTTCTTCTTACGCGTGAGTAAGTTGACAGTCCTGTCACCAAGCGCACCACCCCAGGCACCACACCCGCACCCGCGAACAGGAGCCTCCCGATGGGCGTCTGGAAGGACCTCAGGACAGCGAAGCGCCGCGGCGACCTCGACGCACGCGGCCCGGTAAAGGTGATCAAGGAGGGCGGCACCGTTCGCGAGGCCCATGCCGCGCCCCTGGTCGCGCCCACCACCTCAGGAAGCCTCGCCGATCTCCCCTTCACCAACGCCGCCGAGGCACCCGATACGGTCGTCATCCGCCGGAAGTGCGGGGACCAGTGGCTCCCGGTGACCGCCGCCGACTTCGCCCGCCAGGTCGCGAGCGTCGCCAAGGGGCTGATCGCGGCGGGGCTGCGGCCCGGGGGCCGGGTCGGGCTGATGTGCCGTACGCGCTACGAGTGGTGCGTGGTGGACTTCGCCGTCTGGGCGGCCGGCGGCCAGACCGTACCCCTCTACGCCACCTCCTCCAGCGAGCAGATCGCGTGGATACTGCGCGACTCGGGCGCCGCCTTCCTGTTCGTGGAGACGGCCGAGCACGCGGCCGCCGCCGAACCCGCGCTGGCCGAACAGCCCGAGCGGCCCCGGCTGTTCCGTATCGACCCGGTCGACGGCGACAGCCCCGCGCTCTCCCAACTCGCCGAGGACGGGAGAGAGATACCCGACGAGGAGCTCACCCGGCGCCGCGCGGGGCTCGGCCCGGACACGACGGCCACCCTCTGCTACACCTCCGGCACCACTGGCAGGCCCAAGGGCTGCGTGCTGAGCCACGGCAATCTGCACGCCGAGGCCGCCAACACCGTCGAGCTGCTGCACCCGGTCTTCAAGGCGGTCACCGGCCAGACAGCGTCCACGCTGCTCTTCCTGCCCCTGGCGCACATCCTTGGCCGCACCATTCAGATCGCCTGCCTCTTCGCGCGGATCGAGTTCGGGCACTGCCCCAGCATCAAACCGGACGAGCTCCGCCCCGAACTGCGCTCCTACCGGCCGACGTTCGTCGTCGGCGTGCCCTACCTCTTCGAGAAGATCCACGACACCGGCCGGGAGACGGCGGAGAAGCTGGGGCGCGGCTCCTCCTTCGACCGCGCCGACCGGATCGCGGTGCGGTTCGGCGAGGCGTATCTGCACAAGTTCCTGGGCAGCGGCAAGGGCCCCTCGCCCGGCCTGTATCTGGCCTGGGCCCTGTACGACCTGCTGGTCTACCGGCGCATCCGCAAGGAGCTGGGCGGCAGACTGCGCTACGCCATCAGCGGCGGTTCACCGCTGGACCGCCGGCTCAGCCTGTTCTTCTACGCCGCGGGCGTCGTCATCTACGAGGGCTACGGGCTCACCGAGACCACCGCGGCCGCCACCGTCACCCCGCCGCTGGGTCCGCGCCCCGGCACCGTCGGCCGCCCGGTGCCCGGCACGGCGGTGCGGATCGCGGACGACGGCGAGGTGCTCGTCAAGGGCGGCATCGTCTTCGGCTCGTACTGGAACCGGCCCGAGGAGAGCGCCGAGGCGCTGTCCGACGGCTGGTTCGCCACCGGCGACCTGGGAGAGCTGGACGAGGACGGGTATCTGACCATCGTCGGCCGGAAGAAGGACATCCTCATCACCAGCGGCGGCAAGAACGTCTCGCCCGCGCCACTGGAGGACCGGCTGCGCAGCCGGCCACCGGTGGCGCAGTGCATGGTGGTCGGCGACGGCCGCCGGTACGTGGCAGCGCTGGTCACCCTGGACCCGGAGGCGGTCGCGCACTGGCTGCGGGTGCGCAAGCGGCCCGCCGGCACACCGCTCGCCGAGCTGTGCGAGGACCCGGAGCTGGTCGCCGCGGTGCAGCGGGCCGTCGACTACGCCAACGAGTCGGTCTCGACGGCCGAGTCCATCCGCCGCTTCCGAATCGTCGACGGCGAGTTCACCGAGGAGAACGGCCTGCTGACGCCGTCGCTGAAGGTGAAGCGGAAGGCGGTGGCCGAGGCGTACGCGCAGGAGATCGAGGCCCTCTACAGCGAGCAGCAGCCCCGGTGACCACCGCGGCACCGCTCAGGTCATGGCGTCGATCCCGGTCAGTGCCCGGCCGATGATCAGCTTCTGCACCTGGCTGGTGCCCTCGTAGAGGGTGAGCACGCGGGCGTCCCGCAGGTACTTGCCCGCCGGGTACTCGTCGATGAAGCCGTAGCCGCCGAAGGTCTGCAGACAGTTGTTGCTGACCTTCACGGCCGTCTCGCTCGCGTGGTACTTGGCGACCGAGGCCTCGGTGGCGTACTGCCTCGGCGTGGCGCCCGCGTCCGCCATCCGCGCGACCTGGTACGTCAGCAGCCGCGCCGCGCGGATGTCCACCTCCGACTCCGCCAGCAACTCCTGCACCAGCTGGAAGGAGGCGACCGGCCTGCCGAACTGCTCGCGCTCGGTGGCATAGCGCACGGCCGCGTCGAGCGCCCCCTGCGCGAGCCCCACCGAGCCGGCCGCCACCGAGATCCGGCCGCGGGAGAGCGCGCCCAGCGCGATACCGAGACCCTTACCTGTCCCGCCGAGGCGCGCCGAGTCCGGCACCCGCACGCCGTCGTAGGTCAGTTCGGCGGTGGCCTGCCCGCGCAGGCCGAGCTTGCCGTGGATGCCGGTCGCGGTGAAGCCCGGCGCCTCGGTCGGTACCAGGAACGCGGTGATGCCGTCCTCGCTCGTGCGGGCGAAGGTGAGGGCCACATCGGCGACGGTGCCGTTGGTGATGAACGTCTTGGCGCCGTCGAGAATCCAGTCCCCGCCGTCCCGCCGGGCCCTGGTACGGAGCGAGCCGGCGTCGGAGCCGGTCCCGGGCTCGGTGAGCCCGAAGCAGCCCAGCGACTCACCGCCGGCGAGCCGCGGCAGCCACTCACGCTGCTGCTCCTCGGTGCCGTGCGCGGCGATCGTCTTCGCGACCAGCCCGAGCGAGACGGAGACGATGCCGCGGACCGAGGAGTCGCCGCGGCCCAGCTCCTCGGTGACCACCGTGTAGGAGAGCATGTCGGCGGGTGTGCCGCCGTACTCCTCCGGCAGCGTCAGACCGAGGAACCCGAGCTCCCCCAGCCGCCCGGGTATCGCGGGGTCCACCGCTTCCGCGCGGTCCCAGTCCCTGGCGTACGGGACGACCTCACGCTCGGTGAAGTCCCGCGCCACGGCACGGAAGTCCCGCTGGGTCTCGCTGAGCCCGAAGTCGCGCTGGTCCATCTGCTCCCTCTCCTCTTCTCGGCTCCCCTTCCGGAAAGCGCTCCTCATTCCGGCAGGCGCGGCATCGGTGTGCTCAGCGGCAGGCCCAGGCACGCGCGGTGGGCGAGCCACGGGGTGGGCCGGTAGCGCGGGTCGCCCGTCTCCGTGTGGAGGGCCCGCAGCAGGCTGAGCATGCGCGCGGCACCCACCTCGTCACCCCAGGCCAGCGGCCCGCGCGGATAGCCGAGGCCGAGGGTGACGGCTGCATCGATGTCGGCCGGCTCCGCGATACCGCGCTCGGCGATACCGGTGGCGACGTTCACGATGGAGGCGAGCAGCCGCTGCGCGACCGAGCCCGCGGTGTCCCGTACGACGGTGACCGCGTGCCCGTCCCGGGCGAGCACGGCCACGGCGTCCCGTACGGCGTCCTCGCCTGTCGCGGGGGTGATGGCCAGCACCCGGCGCGGGGTGTCCAGCGACAGCGGGTCGACCCCCAGGGTGCGTTCGGCGGGCAGCCCCTGCTCGGCGACGGCGGCCGCGACCGAGGTGCCCCAGGTCGGCACCAGGACCAGCGCGTCGTCACCGGGCTCGTGCGGCGTGGCCGGCGCCGCCAGTTCGGAGCCCGTGACCCGTACGGCACGCGCGGGGTCGCCGCCCTCGATCAGGGGTTCCGGGAGCGAGGGCCCCGCCTCTCCCTCGCCGTACGCGTAGAAGCCCCGCCGGGACTTGCGCCCGTAGAGCCCGGCCGCGAGACGGTTGGCCGGCAGGTAGGAGGGGCGGAGCCGGTCGGCGTGACGGAAGCCGTCCCAGACGGTGTCCATCACCGAGGCCGTCACATCCAGCCCCGTCAGGTCCATCAGTTCGAACGGGCCCATGCGCAGCCCGAGTACGTCACGCGCGATCCGGTCGAGGGCCGGGTGACCGGCGACGGACTCCTCCAGCAGCGCGAAGGCCTCGGTCACCAGGCCGCGTCCGGCGTGGTTGACGAGGAAGCCGGGGGTGTCGGCCACCGTGACCGGGCGGTGCCCGGAGTCCGCCACCAAGGCGGTCAGCAGCTCGGTCACGCCCGCGCGGGTGGCGGTGCCGGGCACCACCTCGACGAGTTTCATCAGCGGGACGGGGTTGAAGAAGTGCAGCCCGGCCAGCCGCCCGGGGTCGTCGAGCCGGGCGCCGATCCGGGTGACGGACAGCGACGAGGTGTTGGTCGCGAAGACCGTTGCGGCGGGCAGCGTCCGCTCCAGACCGGTGAACAGCTCCACCTTGACGTCGAGGTCCTCCAGCACCGCCTCGATGACCAGTTCGGGGGCCGTGCCGTCGTGGGCGCTGCCGCTCGCGGCGTCGTACGGGGAGTCCAGCGGTACCAGCGCCGCTCGCGCGCGGTCGGCCGCCGCGCGGCTCGTCCGGCCCTTGGCCACCGCACGCTCCAGCATGGCGTGGACGAACGCGACCGCGTCGGCCACCGCCTCGGGCCGCGCGTCGGCGAGTTCGACCGTGTGTCCCGCCGTGACGGCCCACTGTGCGATGCCACGGCCCATGGTGCCGGCTCCCACGACCCTGATCCGCATGAACGGCTCCCTCTCCTCGGTGCGCGCGGTTCCACGCTGTCAGCGACCATTGATCTGCGTCCAATACCAAATTAGAGTCTTTTTAAGACGAGCAACAGATCAGTACGAGCGACAGATCAAGCGCCAGATCACAGGTCAGTGGCCCTCCGGGCCGCCCGCGCGAAAGTGAGCCCGCCGTGGAACTGCGCTACCTCGCCGCGTTCGTCGCCGTGGCCGAGGAGTTGCACTTCGGACGGGCCGCCAAGCGGCTGCACATGGCCCAGCCGCCACTCAGCCAGCAGATCCGCCAGCTGGAGAAGGAGCTGGGCGTCCAGCTGTTCGAGCGCAGTACCCGCTCGGTACGGCTGACCAGCGCCGGTGAGTCCTTCCTGGCCCCGGTCCGCAAGGTGCTCGCCGACCTGGACGCCGCCACCCGGGTCGCCAAGGCCGCCGGGCGCGGCGAGTTCGGGCGGGTCAGCGTGGGGTTCGCGGGAGCGTCCAGCCACACCACCCTTCCCCTGCTGACCCGCGCCGTGCGCACCGCGCACCCGGGTATCGAGCTGGTGATGCAGGGCCAGAACTACGCCAACCGGGCCCTGGCCAGGGTCGCCGAGGGCTCCCTCGACCTGGGCTTCGTACGGCTGCCGGTGACCAGGCCGGGCGTGGCGACCCGGGTGATCGCCGAGGAGGAGCTGATCTGCGCGCTCGCCGCCGACCATCCGCTGGCCCGGCAGGAGCGGGTGGACGTCGCGGACCTGGCGGGCGAGCCGTTCGTCAGCTTCCCGGCAGACGCCGGCTCCAGCCTGCGCGATGTGACGTTCCAGACCTGCGAACGCGCCGGGCACATCCCGCGCGTCGTTCAGGAGGCGCCCGACTCGTACACCATCCTCGCGCTGGTGGCGATGGGAGTCGGGGTCACCCTCACGCTCACCTCCTGCACCCATATCCAGCAGACGGGCCTGGCCTACCGCCCGCTCGCCGGGCCGCCCGTGGTGCTCCGCTCGGCGCTCGCCTGGCGCGCGGACAACCCGTCGGCCGCGCTGCACAGCGTGCTGGAGGTGGCCCACGACGTCCTGCCCGCTCCGCCAGCTGACTCCCCCTCGGAAAGGCCACAGCATGACAGGTAGCCCAGTCGGTTCCGACAGCGCCGACATCGTCATCTGCGAACCCCTGCGCACCCCCATCGGCCGGTTCGGCGGCGCGCTGGCCGGGCAGCGCCCACAGGAGCTGGCAGCACTGCTGATCTCCGAGATCGTGACGCGTACAGGCATCGATCCCGAGCGGGTCGACGAGGTGATCCTCGGGCACTCCTACCCCACCTCGGAGGCGCCGGCGCTCGGCCGGGTCGCGGCGTTGGACGCCGGGCTGCCGCAGTCGGTGACGGGCACCCAGGTCGACCGGCGCTGCGGCTCCGGCCTCCAGGCGGTGCTGGACGCGGCGATGCAGATACGGGCCGGGTTCAGCGAGGTCGTCATCGCGGGCGGCACCGAGGTGATGAGCGCGGCGCCGTACTACACGCACGAGGGACGCTGGGGCATCAAGGGACCGGGGCTGACGCTGCACGACTCGCTCGCCCGCGGCCGGGTCACCGCGGGCGGCGTCCACCACCCGGTGCCCGGCGGGATGATCGAGACCGCGGAGAACCTGCGCCGGGAGTTCTCCGTCAGCCGCGAGGAGCAGGACGCGCTGGCACTCCGCTCCCAGCAGCGCGCCGCACGGGCGCTGGCCGAGGGGAGGTTCGCGGCGGAGACGGTGCCGGTGACCGTACGCACCCGCAAGGGTGAGACGCACGTCGGGACCGACGAGCACCCGCGCCCGGACACCACCGCCGAACAGCTCGCAGGGCTGCGGCCCGTGCGGCTCGGCGAGGACCCGGAGGCCACCGTGACCGCCGGCAACGCCAGCGGGCAGAACGACGCGGCGGCCGCCTGCCTGGTGACCGGCGCGGCCACCGCCGAACGGCTGGGGCTGCGGCCGCTGGTGCGGCTGGTCTCCTTCGCCCGCGCCGGAGTGCCCGCTGCGACCATGGGCCTCGGCCCGGTACCGGCCACCAGGGACGCGCTCGCCAAGGCCGGGCTCGGCCTGGCGGAGATGGATCTGATCGAGCTGAACGAGGCGTTCGCGGCGCAGGTTCTCGCCTGCACCCGCGCACTCGGCCTGACCGAGCGGGACCACGAGCAGCGGATCAACGTCAACGGCTCCGGCATCTCGCTGGGCCACCCCGTGGGCGCCACCGGGGCGCGCATCCTCGCGACGCTGGCCCACGAGATGCGGCGCGGTGGCGCCCGCTACGGCCTGGAGACGATGTGCATCGGCGGCGGCCAGGGCCTGGCCGCCGTGTTCGAACGCGTACCGGACGCGGGCTGACTGCGCGGAGGGGGCCCGGGCGGGGTGGGCGCAACCGGCGGGGGAAGCCTCTACCGGTCAGCGAAGTGCCGCACGGGCTCGTCGTCGGGCAGCTCCTCGGCGAGTTCCCGGAGCATGTCCCGGGTCCGGGACGGCGGCATCGCACGGGTCACCAGGCGGTCGGTGACACGGCGGTACGCCTCGATGTCGGCGTCGTCCTCGAGGTAGGTGGCGCTGTGCAGCTGCTCCAGATACACGATGTCGGGCAGTTCGCTCTCGGGGAGCCGCAGCAGCGTGACGGGGCCTCCCGCTGCTGCGTGTCCGCCCGCGCTGAACGGCATGATCTGCACCGTCACGTGCGGCAGTTCGCTCATCGCGCTCAGGTGCCGCAGCTGCGCCCGCATCGTGGCCGCTCCGCCGACGGGGCGGCGCAGCGCGGCCTCGTCGATGACCGCCCACACGTGCGGGGCGCGCGGTCCGTAGAGGATCTGCTGGCGGCGCATGCGCAGGTCAACCCGCCGCTGGATGCCCGCCTCGGGCTCCTCGTCGTGGAGCAGTTCGATGACGGCGCGGGCGTATTCGGCGGTCTGCAGGAGGCCGGGCACGAACTGCACCTCGTAGGTGCGGATCACGCTGGCAGCCTGCTCCAGACCCAGGAAGGTGTGCAGCCAGCGCGGGACGACTCCCTGGAAGGAGTGCCACCAGCCGGGCGTGTTGGCCTGCTGGGCCAGCGCGGTCAGCACCGCGCGCTCGCTCTCGTCCGTCACCCCGTAGATGGTGAGGAGATCCGCGACGTCCCGCAGGGCGCAGCCGATGCGTCCCTGCTCCAGGTCCTGGATCCGCTGGTGGGTCACCCGGATGGCCTCGGCGGCCTCCCGGCGCGATATGTACTGTGCCTCGCGCAGTCTCCGCAGCCGGATGCCCAGCACCATCCGGGGCACCGCGGGGGACGCGCCACCTCCCTCCGCCGTACCGTCGTGCTCGGCGTCTCTGGCGGCCGCTTCACCGCCAGTGACGTCAGTGATGCGCATACCGCTGCTCCCGTACCGTAGCCGCATTGGTCTCGCCACCTTCCAAGTTTCCCTCCCCGCTCCGATGTGGCCTCATGGGGGTACCTGCCCAACTAGCCCCGCAGTCAGGCACCTCGTACCCAGGCTTCTTGCCGTTGGCACATCCGCGGCGCCGCCATGGAGCGCTTCCGGAGCGAATGCGGGACCCCAGCGCACGCCGACTTGCCCTGATCGCGAAGGGGGAGTAAACGCCTCGTGCATGGGAACCAAACGGCGCGGTCCGGCATCCGCCCCGCGCACCTCGGCGCGGCCGGAAGCGGACATGACGGGTCAGCAGCACGGGCGGCAGGGCCCACGGGGCGGGCCTGCCGAGGAGCGGGCCCGCGCCGCGGCGGAACGGCTGGCCGGGGCCGGGGTGCACGGTACGGCGCTCACCTGGGTGGACAACGCGGGGCTCACCCGCGTCAAGGCCGTGCCGGCAGACCGGCTGCCCCAGGCCGTCGGCGCGGGCGTGGGCATGTCCCCGTGCTTCGATGTCTACCTCGTCGACGACTCGATGACCGCGAGTGAGCACCTCGGCGGCCCGGACGGGGACCTGCGGCTGGTGCCGGACCTGGACCGGCTGACGGTGCTGGCGGCACAGCCCGGCTGGGCGTGGGCGCCGGTGGACCGCTACGAGCAGGACGGCGAACCGTACGCGGGCTGCCAGCGCGGCTTCGCACGGCGGATGGCCCGGCGGGCGCTGGCCGAACACGGGATCGAGCTGCGGATGGGGTTCGAGACCGAGTGGGTTGCCGTACGCGGCCCACTGCCGGAAGCGGACGCCGCGCCTGCGTATGCCACCAGCGGCCCGGCCTACGGGATGGCGCGGCTGGTGGAGAACTCGGAGTATCTGCGCGACATCGTGACGGCGCTGCGTACGCAGGGCGTCGAGGTGCTGCAGATCCACCCCGAGTACGCCCCGGGCCAGTTCGAGGTGTCGGTCGCGCCGTCCGACCCGGTGGGAGCCGCGGATCTCGCGGTACTCGTACGGGAGACCGTGCGCGCCGTCTCGCTGCGGCACGGCCTGACGGCGTCGTTCGCACCCGTGGTGGACCCGGACGGGGTCGGCAACGGCGGGCATGTGCATCTGAGCCTCTGGCGGGAGGGCCGCAATCTGTGCGCGGGCGGCGAGGGGCCGTTCAGGATGACGCGGGAGTGCGAGGCGTTCCTGGCCGGGGTGCTGCGGGAACTGCCCGCGCTGCTGGCGCTCGGCGCCCCGTCGCCCGCCAGCTATCTGCGGCTGCGCCCGTCCCGCTGGGCGGGCGCCTTCCAGTGCTGGGGCCTGGAGAACCGGGAGGCCGCGCTGCGCTTCGTCGCCGGAACCGGCGCGGCAGCGGACAGCGCCAATGCCGAGGTCAAGTGTGTGGACGCGGCCGCCAATCCGTATCTGCTGGTGGGCGGGGTCCTCGCGGCGGGGCTGGCGGGGCTGGAGCTGGCAGCAGGCACCGACCCGGCCGCCGCACGGCTGCCCGAACCGGTCTTTGGGGACCCGGCGCACCAGGACCGCGGGCCCGGCCGGCTGCCGGGTTCGCTCGGGGAGGCGCTGGCGCACTTCGAGCGCTCCGGCACGCTGCGCTCGGCGATGGGCGAACCGCTCTTCGGCGCCGTCCGTGCTGTGCGGGCCGGTGAGATCGAGCTGTTCGAGGGGGCGAGTGAGCGCGAGATCGCCGCCGCGACGCGTGGGAGGTACTGAATTGCCAGGCCAGGGTGGCTCGTTTCCGCCGCTGATCGACCAGCACTGCCACGGGGTGCTCAGGGCGGGCCCCGAACCGGACGCCTTCGAGGGGTATCTGACGGAGGCGCACCTGCCGCATCCGGCCTCTGGCCCGGATTCCCCACCCCGGGACCCCGGCGGAGGGGCCGGCTACTTCGACACCCAGCTGGGTTTCGCCGTGCGGCGGTGGTGCGCTCCCGAGCTCGGCCTGGAACCGCACTGCCCGCCCGCCGCCTACCTGGAGCGCCGCGCCGAGCTTGGCACCACCGAGGTGACCGGGAGGTTGCTGCGGGCCAGCGGCATCGCCACGTTCCTGGTGGACACCGGGCTGCCCGGCGCCTTGCTCACCCCCGGCGAGCTGGCCGAGACGGCGGTGGCGGAAGCACACGAGATCGTCCGGCTCGAACGGCTGGCCGAACGGGCGGCCGACACCGCGCGCGACACCCACTCCTTCCTCGCCGAGCTCGCCGACTCCGTACGCGAGGCGGCCCGTACGGCGCGCGGCTTCAAGTCCGTGGTCGCCTACCGCTGCGGCCTGGACCTGGACCCCACCCCTCCCGGCACCTCCGCCCTCTACACAGCCGCCGACCGCTGGCTGGCCTCCCGGGTTCAGGGCGGCAGGCTCTCCGACCCCGTACTGGAGCGGCACCTGCTGTGGTCGGCCGTACGGACGGGGCTGCCGCTGCAGCTGCACACCGGCTTCGGCGACCCCGACCTGCGGCTGGACCACTGCGACCCGCTGCTGCTGACCGACTTCATCCGCGCCGCGGCCCCCTACGAGGCCCCGCTGATCCTGCTGCACTGCTACCCCTACCACCGCGGCGCCGGCTATCTGGCGGCCGTCTTCCCCCATGTCTACGCCGACTTCGGTCTCACCCTCACCCACACCGGTGCCCGCGCCCGCCATGTGCTGGCCGAGCTGCTGGAGCTCACCCCGTTCGGCAAGCTGTTGTTCTCCACCGACGCCTACGGGGTCCCTGAGCTGTATCTGACCGGCGCCCGTCTCTTCCGGGAGGCGATGACTTCCCTGACCGGACAGTGGGTGGAGCGGGGCGAGTGGTCACCGTCGGACGCGGAGAGAGTGACGGCGATGATCGCGGGCGGCACGGCGAAGAGACTGTACGGGCTGTAAAGGGAGCTCGGCCGACGTTCACACCACCTCGGGCGCCCCTCGGCCGACGCCGGTCACTCGCCCCTGGTCAGCACCAGCACCGCCATGTCGTCCTGCCGCTGACCCCCTGTCCACTCCGTCACCGCTTTCACCAGCGCGTCGGCCAGCTCGTCCGCGCGGCACGGCCCGATCCCGCCGAGCCCCCGCTGAACGTCGAAGAACTCGCCCTCCGCGTTGCGGGCCTCGGTGACCCCGTCGGTGACCAGCACCAGCGAGTCGTCGGGCGCGAACGGGAAGGTCTCCTCGACCGGCGCGCCGTTCGGGGACTCCAGCCCGGTGGACAGCGGCAGCTCCGGATGGGTCGGCTCCAGGCAGGCGACGATGCCGTCGTGCAGCAGGTAGGGCGGCGGATGGCCCCGGTTGAGCACCGTGACCGTCGCACCGCTGGGCGGGATCTGGACCAGCAGCGCGGTGACGAACCCTTCGATGTCGTCCTCCGTGCCCCTGCGGCGCTCGCCCTCCCGGTCGAGGGCCCGGTCCAGCCGGTCGGCCAGGTCGTGCAGCGTGGGGGCGTGTTCGGCCGCCTCCCGGAAGGCGCCGACCGCGACCGAGACGGCCGAGACGGCGGGCAGCCCCTTGCCGCGTACGTCGCCGATCATGGCGCGGATGCCGAACGGGGTCTCCTGGAGCGCGTACAGATCCCCGCCGATCGCGGCTCCGAGCTGGGCCGCCACATAGCGGTCGGCCACGGTCAGCGGGCCGATGCCGGTGGGCGGCGCGGGCAGGACGGCTCGCTGTGCCGCCTCGGCCACCGTCAGGGCGACGGCCAGATTCCGGCCCTGCTGGTCGACGAGCCATTTGACCCACAGCCCCACCAGGCTGACCACCAGCACCGCGATCACATCGGAGACCAGCGCCGAGCCCTCGCGGCCCGTGTACCAGGCCGACCCGGCGGTCACCGCGCCGGCCGCCAGCGCGAACAGCGCGCTGGAGCGGAAGGAGTAGCTCATGCCCGCCACCATCGAGGTGCAGGCCAGCAGCGGCAGCCCGTAGTAGGGCTTCGGCGAGAACATGTTCGCCGCCGCACCCCCGAGCAACAGCAGCGGCGGTGCCAAATGCGGCACTCTGCCCAGTCCATCCGCGGGGCCGCCCACCCAGCTCTCCTCGTCCGTATCCGTCCGACGCGTGTCCAGAGCCGGTGCCCTGTCGTGGCGATTCTCCCATTTGCGTACATTTCCGCACGGTCCGGCGGGACGGAAGGGCGGGAAGGGGCGGGAGAGGTACCCGCCGGCCTGCGCAGTACGGGCGCGCGGAGCCGGAATTCACCCGTTCGGCCCGCGAGCCGCCAGAGGCCGGCGGCGCGGCTCGGGGGCGGCAGCACGGCTCGGGGGCGCGGCGACCGTCCGCCGCCCCCGACAAGCCCCGCTACCCCCGAGAAGGGGTAGCGGACCGGTCGGCACGGCAGGTATCTGTGACGCACGACACTCCGACGCACCCCGCCCATCCCGACGCCCCCACTCCGACGCACCCAGGAGGCCGCCGTGCCCGCACCCGCACCGCGCCGAGCACCCCGCGCCGAGCGCAGCTACGCGTCAGGCCCCTGCACGACGCCGCTGCTGGGGGACACCATCGGGGAGAACCTGGACCGGACCGTCGCCGCGCACCCGGACCGCGACGCGCTGGTCGACGTCGGCAGTGGACGGCGGTGGAGCTACCGGCAGTTCGCCGCCGACGTCGAGGCCCTGGCGCTCGGCCTGCACTCGCTGGGCATCCGCAAGGGCGACCGGGTGGGCATCTGGGCGCCCAACTGTCCCGAGTGGACGATGGTGCAGTACGCGACGGCGAAACTCGGCGCGATCCTCGTCACCATCAACCCCGCCTACCGCGCGCACGAGCTGGCGTACGTACTGGGCCAGGCGGGCATCCGCACCCTGGTGGCCACGCGCAGCCACAAGGGCTCCGACTACGCGGCGATGGCCGAAGAGGTCCGGGGCGACTGTCCCGACCTGACCGAAGTGGTACTGATCGGCGAGGACAGCTGGCAGCGGCTGCTCGACCTCGGCCGCTCCCAGGACCCCGGGCAGGCCCGCGAGACGCTGGAAGCCGTCGCCGCCACGCTCTCCGCCGACGACCCGGTCAACATCCAGTACACCTCGGGCACCACGGGGTTCCCCAAGGGCGCCACCCTCTCCCACCACAACATCCTCAACAACGGCTTCTTCGTCGGCGAACTGTGCCGCTACACCGAGGCCGACCGCATCTGTCTGCCGGTGCCCTTCTACCACTGCTTCGGCATGGTGATGGGCAATCTGGCGGCCACCAGCCACGGCGCCTGCATGGTGATCCCGTCCGCCGCCTTCGAACCGGAGGCCGCGCTGCGCGCTGTCCAGGAGGAGCGCTGCACCTCGCTGTACGGGGTGCCGACGATGTTCATCGCCGAGCTGGCCGACCCGGACTTCGCCTCCTTCGACCTGAGCAGCCTGCGCACCGGCATCATGGCCGGGTCACCCTGCCCGGTCGAGGTGATGAAGCAGGTCATCGAGCGGATGGGGATGGCCGAGGTGTCGATCTGCTACGGCATGACCGAGACGTCGCCCGTCTCCACCCAGACCCGCGCCGACGACTCGATCGAGCGGCGGGTGGCGACCGTGGGCCGGGTGGGGCCGCATCTGGAGGTCAAGGTCGTCGACCCGGCCACCGGCCGCTGCCTGCCCCGCGGCGAGCCCGGTGAGCTGTGCACCCGCGGCTACTCGGTGATGCTCGGCTACTGGCAGCAGCCCGAGGCCACCGCCGAGGCCATCGACGCGGCCCGCTGGATGCACACCGGAGACCTGGCGGTGATGGATGCCGACGGATACGTCAGCGTCACCGGCCGGATCAAGGACATGGTCATCCGCGGCGGCGAGAACATCTATCCCAGGGAGATCGAGGAGTTCCTCCACACCCATCCCGACGTGCTCGACGCGCAGGTCGTCGGCGTGCCCGACGAGCGCTACGGTGAGGAACTCATGGCGTGGATACGGATACGGGAGGGCGCGGCGCCCCTCACGGCGGAGGCGGTTCGCGAGTTCTGCACGGGCAAGCTCGCGCACTACAAGATCCCCCGCCATGTCCATGTGGTGGACGCGTTCCCGATGACCGTGACGGGCAAGATTCGTAAGGTCGAGATGCGCGAGAAGTCCATCGAGCTGCTGGACCCGGCGCACCGCCCGGGACAATCGAACTGAGCGCTGCTGCGCAGTGGAGGAGTCGAGGTTGCCTGCACCCGACCGTTTCCGCCCCCGCACACCGGGCGGCCCGGTGCCGCCGCCCCGGTCACCGCTGCGGCCGGACGACACCGACGCGTTCCGCCACGCGCTCAGTCTGGCGCGGCGACGTACGGGCGTGCGCACGGTCTTCGGCGGCGAGGTGACCGAGGGGGCGCTGCGGCTGACCGAGTTCACCGGCACGCTCACCGACTCGATGCGCGGCCTGCGTGTGGGGCCGGGCCGGGGGCTGGGCGGCTACGTCCTGACGCACCAGCGCCCGTACGCGGTGAGCGACTATGTGCCGGCCACGACCATCACCCACGACTACGACAGCCCCGTGCAGCGCGAGGGCATCCGCGCGATAGTGGCGGCGCCGGTCACCGTGCGGGGCGGGGTGCGGGGCGTGCTCTACGCCGCCACGCGCGACGCGGCACCGCTCGGCGACCGGACGACGGCGGCGCTGATGGACGCCGCACGCCGGCTGGCGGGCGAGATCGCCGTACGCGACGAGGTGGACCGGCGGGTGAGGCTGCTGGAGGCCGCGGCTTCGGCCGCCGTCGAGGCGCCGCCCGAGCAGACCCCGGCGCCGGGGCTGGACGCGCTGCGGGATCTGCATGCCGAACTACGGGGCATCGCACAGGAGATCGAGGACGCGGCCCTGCGGGATCGGCTGCGCCGGGCCTGCGACCGGTTCCTGCATGCCGGGATCGAGACCGGGGGCGGGGCCGGTTCCGGCGGGCTGCCGGGCGCCGCAGGGGAGCGTCCGCGTCTCTCCCCGCGCGAGCTCGACGTTCTCTCGTACGTCGCACTCGGCTGCACCAACGCGGAGGCGGCCCAGTACCTGGGGCTGGAGCCGGAGACGGTCAAGGCGTATCTGCGCAGCGCCACCCGGAAGCTCGGCGTGCACAGCCGCCACCATGCGGTGGCAGCAGCCCGTCGGCTCGGGCTGCTGCCCTGATCCCGGGGCCGGGGCCGGGGCCGGGGCCGGGGCCGGGGTGCCCCTGTCCGTTGTCTGCGGACTGCGGGTTGGTTGTGGCTTGTCGCGCGGTTCCCCGCGCCCCTGACGGGGCGCGTGGCCTCCCGGATACGACCAAGCCCCGATCGGCCGATCGACCGTGGGCGGGGTCGTTCGTTAAGCCCCACATGATCACTGCACAACGACACCCCCTTCCGTCTCTGGCCCCTGAGCTGCACCACGGGGAGGCGGGCGCGCGATGAGCAAGCGGCAGAAAGGACGCAAGCACCGCCGGGTCAACCGCACTCCCCGACCGGTCGCCTCCGCCACCCGGGCGAGGGCCACCCGGGCGACCGGGACGTTGGGCACCCGCACCGACGCGCCCGCGCCGCGCCCGGCACCCGCACCGGAGACCTCACACCAGACCGCGCCGCAGACGACAGCGCCGCAGGCGAACGCGCCGCAAGCCGATGCCGCAGGCGCCCGTACGCCCGAGGCGGTCGGCGAGTTGTTCCGTACGCCCGTGCGGGACGGCGGGCTCGGACAGAGCGCGGGGCGGACCTGGGAGCGGGTGCGGGAGGCGGGTGCGCGGGGAGCGACGGTCGAGGAGCTGGCCGCCGCCGTGGGGTACCAGGAGCGCACCGTACTCAAGCACCTGCAGGGCCTCGCCGAGCACGGGCTGGCCGAGCAGGACGGCACCGACCGCTGGCGCCCCGCGCCGGGCGCACTCGCGGCCTGCGGCGAGTCGCGGGTGCCGCAGCACGCCTGAAGCCGCCGCTGCCTGTCCGCGTTCGCTTCCGATTCCCTTCCGCGCGGTTCGGTACGGCGCCCGGATGCCGTACCGAACCGCCCGTCCCCGGAGCCCGTATGACCGCCTCCCCCTCCCCCGAGCCGTCCGAGCGCACTCTCGTCGCGGGGATCGGCAATGTCTTCCTGGGCGACGACGGCTTCGGCGTCGAGGTCGTCCAGCGGCTGGCGCGGCGCCCGCTGCCCCCACATGTGGAGGCCGTCGACATCGGTGTGCGGGGCGTCCATCTGGCCTACCAGGTGCTGGACGGCTGCGACACGCTGATCCTGGTCGACGCCGTGCACCGCGGCGGCGCGCCCGGCACCGTGCGGGTGATCGAGGTGACCGAGCAGGACCGCGCGGCCCCGGACGAGGTGCCGGTGGTCGACGGGCACCGTATGACGCCCGACGCCGTGCTCGCCCTGCTGGAGACGCTGCGTACGGGCATCGGCGGCAGTGCGCCCCGGCGGGTCTTCGTCGTGGGCTGCGAACCGGCGGACCTCACGGAGGGGATCGGGCTGAGCGCGCCGGTGGCCGCCGCCGTCGACGAGGCGGTGGAGTCGGTGCTGCGGCTGCTGGACGAACCGTCCGGGCGCGGGGCGGCCGAACGGCGGACGGCCGACCGGAACAGCGGCGTGGCGGCGGAGGGGCGGCCACCGGCGCCCCTGTAATGGTGCGGGCCGCAGCCTGGTCCGTACCGCGCAGGGGAAGTGACCGATGCACGAGATGTCCATCGCGATGGCAGTGGTCTGCCAGGTCGAGGAGGCGGCGCGGGAGCACGAGGCCGTGGGCGTCGAGGCGGTGACCCTGCGGGTGGGTGAGCTCGCCGGCGTCGTCCCCGAGGCGCTGCGCTTCTCGTTCGGTCTCGCCTGCGAGGGGACCGTGCTGGACGGCGCCGAACTGGTGACCGAGGACGTGCCGGGTCTCGCGCGCTGTGCCTCCTGCGCGCGTGAGTGGACCACGGGCATGCCCCCGCGGCTGTGCTGCGAGCAGTGCGGTGACTCCCGCACCGAGCTGCTGTCCGGCCGCGAGCTGCGGATCGCCGGTGTGCGGTGGGTCCATGACCCGCGGCACGCCCTAGCCCTTGAGGAGCTGTGAAGCCATGTGCCGTCTCACCGATCTGCGCCAGGCCGTGCTGGAGCGGAACGACAGCCGTGCCGAGCGGCTGCGCACCGAGCTGACCGCGCGGGGAACCGTCGCCGTCAATCTGCTCTCCAGCCCTGGCAGCGGCAAGACCGCTCTGCTGGAGGCGGAGCTGCGGCTGGCACGGGAACGCGGCCTGCCCGCTGCGGCGCTGACCGCCGACCTGGCCACCGAGAACGACGCGCGGCGGCTGGCCCGTGCCGGGGTGCCGGTCAAGCAGGTGCTGACGGACGGGCTGTGCCACCTGGAGGCGGAGATGCTCGCCGGGCACCTGGCCGACTGGCTGCCGCAGGACACGCGGCTGCTGTTCGTGGAGAACGTGGGCAATCTGGTCTGCCCCGCCTCCTACGACCTCGGTGAGTCGCTGCGCGTGGTTCTCGCCTCGGTGACCGAGGGCGAGGACAAGCCGCTGAAGTACCCCACGGCCTTCGGGCTGGCGCAGTTGGTGGTCGTCACCAAGCAGGATCTCGCGCAGGCGGCCGGGTTCGACCGGGAGGCGTTCCTGGCCAATGTGCGGCAGGTCAACCCCGGTGTCGAGGTCCTCGAAACCTCGGTACGCACCGGGCTGAACCTCGGCACGCTACTGGACCGGGCGCTGGCGGTGGGCGAAGGAGCCGCAGCGCACCGCCCGGTGATGGCCCGCCAGGTGAGGGAGCAGGCCGTCGGCGACTCGCACCCGCGCTCCGGGCCCCACGCGCACGCCGAGTCCCATTCGCACACCGAGTCCCATCCGCACGCCGAGCCGCACCCGCTCGCCGAGTCCCACGCGCATGTCCAAGGCTGACGTCGCCGGGGCCGGGAGCGCCGAGCGCAGCCGCGTCCTGGTCCGGGGCGTGGTGCAGGGCGTCGGGTTCCGCCCGTACGTCTACGCGCTCGCCGAGGGGCTGGGGCTCTCCGGCCATGTCACCAACACCGGTGAGGGGGTGGTGGCCGAGGTGGAGGGCGCCTGGGAGGCGGTCGCCGCCTTCCGGGAGCGGATCGGCGCCGAGGCACCGCCGCTGGCCGTCGTCGAGTCGGTCAGCCACCAGCCGCTGCCGCCGGTGGGCACCTCGGGCTTCCGTATCGTCGCCTCGCGCTCCGGCGGGGAGCGCCGCACGCTGGTCGCCCCGGACATGGCCACCTGCCGGGCCTGCCTGCGGGAGCTGGCCGACCCGGCCGACCGCCGCTACCGGCACCCCTTCCTCACCTGCACCGACTGCGGGCCGCGCTTCACCATCGTCACCGGCCTGCCCTACGACCGGGCCAACACCACGATGGCCCGCTTCGCGATGTGCGAGCGGTGTGCCCGCGAGTACGAGGACCCGGCCGACCGGCGCTTCCACGCCCAGCCGGTCTCCTGCCACGACTGCGGGCCCCGCGCTCGGCTGCTGGTTCCGGCGGCCCCGGGGCCGGGCTGGAGCGAGTTCCCCGGCGATCCGGTGGCCGAGGCACGGCGGCTGCTGGCAGGCGGCGCCGTGGTGGCCGTCAAGGGTCTGGGCGGCTACCACCTGGCATGCGACGCCGGGAACGAGGAGGCGGTGCGGCTGCTGCGCCGCCGTAAGGCGCGCGGCGACAAGCCGTTCGCGGTGCTGGCCGGGGAGGTGGCCGACATCGAGCACCTCGCCGTCGTCGGCCCGGCCGAGCGGGCGCTGCTGACGGGGAGTCGCCGTCCCATCGTGCTGCTGCGCAGACGCGCCGAGGCGGGCGGCACCGGACCCGGGCTCGCCGCCGCCGTCGCGCCAGGCAGCCCCGACCTGGGCGTCATGCTGCCCTACACCCCGCTGCACCATCTGCTGGCGGGCTGTCTGCCCGGCGACCGGCCAGGGCCCCGGCTGCTGGTGCTGACCAGCGGCAACCTCGGCGGCGAGCCCATCGTCACCGACGAGGACGAGGCGCTTGCGCGGCTGGCCCACCTCGCGGACGCCTTCCTCGGTCACGACCGGCCCATCCATGTGCCGTGCGACGACTCGGTGGTACGCGTCCTCGCGGGCGAGGAGCTGCCGGTGCGCCGCTCGCGCGGGTACGCGCCGCTGCCGATCGCGCTGCCGGTGCCGGTGCGCCCGGCGCTCGCCGTCGGCGGCGACCTGAAGAACACCTTCTGCCTGGGCCAGGGGCGGCACGCCTGGCTGTCGGCGCACATCGGGGACATGGACGACCTCGCCACGCTGCGGGCCTTCGAGCGCGCCGAGGAGCAGCTGGAGGGCATCACCGGTGTCGCACCCCGGCTGCTGGTCGCCGACCGCCACCCCGGCTACCGCTCCGCGCGGTGGGCCGAGCGGAGCGCGGACGGCAGGCCGCTGCACCACGTCCAGCACCACCACGCCCATATCGCCTCCGCGATGGCCGAGAACGGCCTGGACGGCTCCCGCAGGGTGCTCGGCGTCGCCTTCGACGGGACCGGGTACGGCGACGACGGGGCGGTGTGGGGCGGCGAGTTCCTGCTCGCCGACTACGACGGCTACCGCCGCTTCGCGCACCTGCGGTACGCGCCGCTGCCCGGCGGCGACGCGGCCGTCCGGCACCCCTACCGGACAGCGCTGGCCCGGCTGTGGGCGGCCGGGCTCCCCTGGGAGCCGGAGCTGCCGCCCGTAGCGGCTTGCCCGGAGGCCGAACTCCGGGTGCTGCGGCGACAGTTGGAGCGGGGCCTGCACTGTGTGCCGACCTCCAGCATGGGGCGGCTCTTCGACGCCGTCTCCTCGCTGACCGGGATCTGCCACCGGTCGGGCTACGAGGCCCAGGCCGCCATCGAGCTGGAGGCGGCCGCGGCGGCGCACGGCGAGGAGCAGCCCGCGGCCTACGAGTTCCCGCTGCTGCCCGGCGGAGCCGACGGCGCGCTGCTGGCCGATCCCGGTCCGCTGCTGGCGGCCGTGGCCGACGAGCTGCGCGCCGGCGTCGCGCGGGAAGTGGTCGCGGCGCGGTTCCACGCGGCCGTCGCGGCGCTGGTCCGGCGTACCTGCGCGGCGGCGCGCGAGCGGCACGGAGTGGAGACCGTGGCGCTGACCGGCGGCGTGTTCGCCAACGCGGTGCTGTCCCTCAGCTGCCTGCGCGGGCTGCGCGCGGACGGCTTCACGGTGCTGCGGCACCGGCTCGTCCCGCCCGGGGACGGCGGTCTGGCCCTGGGCCAGCTCGTGGTCGCGGCGCGTGAGCAGCCGGGCAGGACGAGTTCCCCGCCGCTGACGGGTTCCGCGGCGCACTGACCACCAGCGATCGAGGAGAGGCCATGTGTCTGGCGGTACCCGGCAAGGTCCTGCGGACCGAGGAACGTGACGGCACCCGGATGGCGTCCGTCGACTTCGGCGGAGTGGTCAAGGAGGTGTGCCTGGAGTACGTGCCCGACCTGCGGGTCGGCGAGTACACGATCGTCCACGTCGGCTTCGCGCTGCAGCGGCTGGACGAGGAGTCGGCACGGCAGACGCTCGAACTGTTCGAGAACCTCGGGCTGCTGGAGGAGGAGTTCGGCGACCCCTGGCAGGCGGCGGCGGACATGGGACAGCCCGAGGACGCCCAGCGGGAGGTGCGGCTGTGAAGTACATCGAGGAGTTCCAGGACCCCATGCTGGCCGAACGGCTGCTGGAGGACATCCACGCCACCGTCACCAGGCCCTGGGCGCTGATGGAGGTGTGCGGCGGCCAGACGCACTCCATCATCCGGCACGGTATCGACCAGTTGCTGCCCGAGGAGCTGGAGCTGATCCACGGCCCCGGGTGCCCGGTGTGCGTCACCCCGCTCGAACTGATCGACAAGGCGCTGGAGATCGCCTCGAGACCCGAGGTGATCTTCTGCTCGTTCGGCGACATGCTGCGGGTCCCGGGAACCGGCCGCGACCTGTTCCAGGTCCGCTCCCAGGGCGGTGACGTGCGGGTCGTCTACTCACCGCTGGACGCGCTCGCCCTCGCCCGGCAGAACCCGGACCGGGAGGTGGTGTTCTTCGGCATCGGCTTCGAGACCACGGCACCGCCCAACGCCATGGCCGTGCACCAGGCGGCGAAGCTGGGACTGCGCAACTTCAGCCTGCTGGTCTCGCACGTGCGGGTACCGCCCGCCATCGAGGCCATCATGCGCGCCCCCGACACCCGGGTGCGCGCCTTCCTGGCGGCCGGGCACGTGTGCAGTGTCATGGGGACCGAGGAGTACCCGGCGCTGGCGGAGCGCTTCGAGGTGCCCATCGTCGTCACCGGGTTCGAACCGCTGGACATCCTGGAGGGCGTACGCCGCGCCGTGCGCCAACTGGAGGCGGGCCGGCACACGGTGGAGAACGCCTATCCGCGCGCCGTCGTGGCCCAGGGCAACCCGGCGGCCAGGGCGATGCTGGACGAGGTGTTCACCACGTGCGACCGCGGCTGGCGCGGCATCGGCACCATCCCGGACAGCGGCTGGCGGCTGGCCCCGCGCTACCGGGAGTACGACGCGGAGCACCGCTTCAGCGTCGAGGGTGTCACCACCAAGGAGCCCGCGGCCTGCCGCAGCGGCGAGGTGCTGCAAGGGCTGCTGAAGCCGCACGAGTGCGAGGCGTTCGGCACCACCTGTACGCCGCGCACCCCGCTCGGGGCCACGATGGTCTCCAGCGAGGGTGCCTGCGCCGCCTACTACCTCTACCGCCGGCTCGGCGGGACGACGACCGCACCGCTGGAGGCGAGCGCCCGTGACTAGCACCGAGACGGCCGAGGCAGAAGAGACGGACGAGACGGCTGAGACAGCTGAGACAGCCGCGGACTTCTCCGGCTGGACGTGTCCGGCGCCGCTGCGCGGCAGCGACCGCGTCGTGATGGGCCACGGCGGGGGCGGCGCCCTCTCGGCCGAGCTGGTCGAGCACGTCTTCGCGCCCGCTTTCGGCGGGCCCGCGCTGGCGCCGCTGGCCGACTCGGCGGCGCTGGACGTCGACGGTGTACGGCTGGCGTTCTCCACCGACTCCTACGTGGTGCGCCCGCTGTTCTTCCCCGGCGGCAGCATCGGCGACCTGGCCGTCAACGGCACCGTCAACGACCTGGCGATGAGCGGGGCGAGGCCCGCCTATCTCTCCTGCGGCTTCATCCTGGAGGAGGGCGTGGAGCTGGAGCTGGTGGCGCGGGTCTCCGAGGCGCTGGGCGCAGCGGCCAGGACCGCCGGGGTGGAGATCGCCACCGGGGACACCAAGGTCGTGGAGGCGGGACGCGGCGACGGGATCTATCTCAACACCGCCGGGATCGGGGTGATCCCGCACGGCGTCGACATCCGCCCGCAGCGCGCCGCACCCGGCGATGTGATCCTCGTCAGCGGTGCCATCGGGGTGCACGGGGTTGCGGTGCTGAGCCGGCGCGAGGGGCTGGAGTTCGAGGTCGGCATCGAGAGCGACTGCGCGGCCCTCGGCGGCCTGGTCGCCGACATGCTGGCCGTCACGCGCGAGCTGCACGTGCTCCGCGACCCCACGCGCGGCGGCGTCGCAGCGGCGCTCAACGAGATCGCGGCGGCCGCCTCGGTCGGCGTCGTCCTCCAGGAGCGTGCCGTACCGGTGCCCGAACAGGTCGCGAGCGCCTGCTCGATGCTGGGCCTCGACCCGCTGTACGTCGCCAACGAGGGCAAGTTGCTGGCCTTCGTGCCGCGCGCCGAGGCGGACGCCGTGCTCGCCGCGATGCGGGCGCACCCGCTGGGGGCCGAGGCCGCCGTGGTCGGCGAGTGCGTCACGGAGCATCCGGGGATGGTCGTCGCCCGGACCGGACTCGGCGGCACCCGGGTGGTCGATCTGCCACTGGGCGAACAACTGCCCCGCATCTGCTGAGCCGCCCCTTCCCGGCTGAGCCATCCCTGTCAGCCGGCACACCAACGAGCCATCACCAGGAGGTCGTGGTGCGGATCCTGCTCATCGCGAGCGCCTTCAACAGTCTGACCCAGCGCGTCCAGGCCGAACTGCGGGACGCCCGCCACACCGTCGCGGCCGAGGTGGTCGCCGACGGCGACGGGGTGCGCCGCGCGGTGGAGCGGCACGGCCCCGAACTGGTGGTCGCGCCGATGCTGCGGACCGCCGTGCCCGAGGACGTGTGGTCGCGGCTCACCTGCCTGATCGTGCACCCCGGCCCCCCGGGCGACCGCGGCCCCTCCTCGCTCGACCGGGCCGTGCACGAGGGCCGCACCCACTGGGGTGTGACGGTGCTCCAGGCGGAGGCCGAGCTGGACGCGGGGGCCGTCTGGGCCTCGGCCGAGTGCACGCTGCCGGAGGGTGCGAGCAAGAGCGAGCTGTACCGGGGCGAGGTGGCCGACGCGGCGCTGGAGGCGGTGCGCAACGCCGTGGCCCGGTTCGCCGCAGGCGGCTACCGTCCCCGCTCGCAGGACGACATCGAGCCGTCGGTCAGACCGCGGATGCGGCAGGCCGAGCGGCGTATCGACTGGCAGACGTTCCGGACCCTCGACGTACTGCGCACCCTGCGCGCCGCCGACTCACAGCCCGGCGTACTGGACGAACTGCTGGGCGAGGAGTGGTTCCTGCACGGCGGGCACGCGGAGGACCAGTTGCACGGCACCCCGGGGAAGATCCTCGCCACTCGCGCGGGCGCGATCTGCCGGGCCACGGTCGACGGCGCGGTGTGGATTCCGCAGCTGCGGCCGCGCCGGGCCGACGGCAGGCGCACGTTCAAGCTGCCTGCGGCGCTGGCGCTGGGCAGCCGTCTGCCCGACGTACCTGAGCGGCCGGCGCCGCTGGAGCTGGCGCCCGAACGTCTGACCCACACCGAGATCCGCTACCAGGAGCGGGACGGCGTCGGCTTCGTCCGCTTCTCCTTCCCCGGCGGCGCGATGAGCACCGTCCAGTGCCGGCGGCTGCTGGCCGCCTACCGGTACGCGTGCACCCGGCCGACCCGCGTGGTGGTGCTGGGCGGCGCGCGTGACTTCTTCTCCAACGGCATCCACCTGGGCGTCATCGAGGCCGCCCGCGACTCGGCCGCGGAGGGCTGGGCCAACATCCAGGCCATCGACGACGTGGTCGAGGCGGTGCTGACCACCACCGACCGGCTGGTGGTCGCGGCGCTGGGCGGCAACGCGGCGGCGGGCGGCGCGATGCTGGCCGCGGCCGCCGACGAGGTGTGGTGCAGGGCGGGCGCGGTGCTCAACCCGCACTACCGGCTGATGGGCCTGCCGGGTTCGGAGTTCTGGACGTACACGCTGCCGCGCCGGGTCGGGCCGGAGATCACCGAGGCGCTGATGCGGGACGCCGAGCCGATGAGCGCCGCCACCGCGCGCCGGATCGGGCTGGTCGACCGGGTGCTGCCGACCTCCCCGACGGGCTTCGCACAGCGCGTCGCGGAGCTGGCGACGGCGCTGGCCGACGACCCGGCCACCCACCAGCGGCTCGCCGTCAAGAAGACCAACCGCGCCCGCGACGAGGCCACCGAACCGCTGGCCGCCTACCGGGACCGGGAACTGGCCGCGATGCACCGCGTCCTGTTCGACCCGGCGGCCCCGCACCACGCGCTGCGCGCGGCGTTCCTGCGCAAGGAGCCCCCGCCCACCGAGGCGCCCGTCCTGCGGGGGTAGGAGCGGGCAGCGGCCACACCGCAGGATGGGGGCATGCTCGCCGCAGACCGTCTCGAGGCGCTACCGGCGGCTGCGCACCGAGGCGGGGCTGCGCGTGGTGGGACTCCCGACCCCCACCAGGCGGGCCGGACCCAGTGGATCGTCCGCCTGACGGCGGCCGCGCGCTCGGCGCAGAACCTGGCACCCGCGCTGGCCGCCGGCCGGACACCTCGTGGATGAAACTCACCTCAGGCGGCACGGAGAACGTCGCGGTCATCCACACCCCGACAGGAGCCGACCCCGCACGGGCCGGCACGGCCGACGGCGGCAACTCCCTGCGTGCAGCGAGGCCGAGGGACCCCGTGGCCCGCGCTGCCGAGGTAGAGGGGCGAAACGGGGGCGTGCACATACGCGAACGCCCCGCCGGGGGCGGGGCGTTCGGTGTGGCAACGGGGAACCCGCGCCGCGGGCGGGGCGGCCGCCCGGCGGACGGCGGGGAGTGCGTCAGTCGGCGACGCAGGTGTTGCCGAAAGTGGGGTTGAGAATCCCGACGATGTCGATGGTGTTGCCGCACACCTGGATCGGAACGTGCACCGGGATCTGAATGACGTTACCGGAGATGACCCCCGGTGATCCCGCCGCGCCGCCCTGGGCCCCGGAGTCGGCGACCGCTGCCGTGGCCCCGCCGAGGACGGCGGTGACGGCCAGACCAGAGGCGGCAGCCGCAGTACGGATGCGCATGGTGTCCTCCCTTGTTTTCTGTGCCAGACGCGCATAAGAGTGCACCCGCCGCCGAAGACTGCATTCCGTCGCCACGCCCAACGGTGGGCCGCCCACCCGATCGGGGGAACACCGGGCCGCGGGGGTCGACTTGGGCCAGGCGGGCATCTGCGCCATTCGGGTCTGTTATGCCGTGTCCTTCATATATTGGTCTGGAATGCCCGCGTGGGCCGCGAGGATGGGACTGTCTCGTTCTTTCGGACCTTCAACGGAGGTTTTCATGCGCACGCGCACCCTCACGCGCTCTCTCGCCGTCGGCCTGGCGTCCCTCGGGCTCGCCGCCGCCGGCACGGCCTCGGCAGCGGCAGGTGGCCACGGCCACCACTGCTGCCACAAGGAGGTCCACAAGAAGAAGTCCATCGTCAAGGTCTCGGACAACGACAACATCATCAGCGACTCGGCGTTCTTCCACTTCGGGCCCATGATCAGCCGCTGACCGGGCGGCCGGCCCGACGGGCCGGTTCCGCGACGGCGTGGAGAGGCTCACTCCGAACCTCCAAGGATGAGCCTCTCCGCGCCGTTGCGCGTCCACAGGGGGACGAGGGCGTTCACAGGGGACGAGGGCGTCCACAGGGGGCGGGGGGCAGAAGAACCCGGCCCGACAGGCGTGTCACCAGGAGGACTTGGTGATCCCCGGCAGATATCCGGCGTGCGCCTGCTCCCGGAAGCGGACCCGGGAGAGCCCGAAAGCGCGCAGATGGCCGCGGGGGCGGCCGTCCACACTGTCCCGGTTGCGTACCCGGGTGGCGCTGGCGTCGCGGGGCTGGCGCCGCAACTCCGCCAGTGCGGCGCGCCGTTCGGCGTCCGTGGACGCAGGCGCGCGCAGGATCTCCTTGAGCTCGGCACGGCGGGCCGCGTAGCGCGCCACCGTCGCCCGGCGCTTCTCGTTCTTCGCGATCTTGCTCTTCTTGGCCATCAGACCCGGCCTCCCCGCGCCCGGATGCGGGCCACGGCCCGCTCGACGCCGATGGCGTCCACGGTCTTGATGCCCTTGGCGCTCAGCCGCAGCCGCACGTAGCGGCCCTCGCTCGGCAGCCAGTAGCGCTTGCGCTGCACATTGGGGTCGAAGCGGCGGCTGCTGCGCCGGTGGGAGTGGGAGACGGTCTTGCCGAAGCGCGGTTGCGCCCCGGTGAGCCGGCAGTGGGCTGACACGGGTGTTGCCTACCTCTCGCTTGACTCAGTTGGAAATGATTTCCATTAACAATATAGTGGCCGTCATGGCTCGCAACGAACTCCGCCCCCTCGTCAAGCTCCGCTCCACAGCGGGCACCGGCTACACCTACGTGACCCGCAAGAACCGGCGGAACGACCCGGACCGGCTGACCCTGCGCAAGTACGACCCGCGCGTCCGCCGCCATGTCGACTTCCGTGAACAGCGCTGACGGCGGCCGTCCGCGACCTGAACTGCCGCCCGTACCCAGCCGAACCGAGGGAGCAATCCTGTGAAACCCGGTATCCACCCCGCATACGGCCCCGTCGTCTTCCGCGACAAGAGCGCCGACTTCGCCTTCCTGACCCGCTCCACGCTCACCAGCGAACGGACCGTCGAGTGGGAGGACGGCAACACCTACCCAGTCGTCGACGTGGAGATCTCCTCGCGCAGCCACCCCTTCTACACCGGCACAGCGCGCGTCGTGGACACCGCGGGCCGCGTGGAGCGGTTCGAGCGCCGCTACGGCCGCTCCACCGGGCACGGCCGGGAGACGGGGAACGGAGCGGACCGATGACCGGCGACGAGCGAGCACAACTGCCCGTCGTACTCGTCGGGGGCATGCACGCCGACGCCCGCCGCCGCGTCGTCGACCGCCTGCTGGAAGCCGTGCCCGGCAGCGTCGCCCTCCACCACGACCTGGCCTCGGCCGCCGACGGCACCGTGCGGCGCACCGTACGCGACGCCTCGGGCACCCTCGCACACGGCGAAGCGCCCCTGGTCAACGACTGCGCCTGCTGCGCCCTGCGCGAGGACCTGATGCCAGAGCTGTTCCGGCTGGCCCGGAGCGCCCAACTCGCGGTGGTCGAGCTGTGGGACTCGGTGGAACCCAAGCCGATGGCCGAGGTCGTGGCCGCGCACGGCGGACCCGAGGTCGGCCTCACCAATGTGATCACCGCGGTCGACCCCGCGCTGGTGCTGCCCTGCCTGGCCAACGGCGACGACCTGGCCGAGGCCGGGCTCGCGGCCGCTGCCACCGACCAGCGCACCATCGCCGACACCTTGGCCCGCCAGTTGGAGTACGCGGCCGTACTCGCCCTCGTCGACGCGCACGAGGCCGACGACGAGGACCGGGCCCTGCTCGGCCAACTCCACCCCACCGCACGGCAGGTGGAGCCGGACTCGCCCGAACTGGCCCGGCTCGCCTTCGCCGGCTTCGACGTCGAGGCCGCCGCTGCCGCCCAGCACCCCTCCTGCGCGCTGCTGCCCCAGGAGGCGGACGAGGCGGGCGTGGCCACCCTCGTCTGGCGCGGCGAACGGCCCTTCCACCCGGGCCGGCTCTACCACGCGCTGGAGGACCTCACCTGCGCGGCGGCGCGCAGCCGCGGCAGATTCTGGCTGGCCGACCGGCCCGACACGCTGCTGGGGTGGGACGCCGCCGGGGGCGCGCTGAGCGTGGAGACCGCGGGCCCCTGGCTCGCCTCCCTCCCCGACGCCGCCTGGGAGATGGTGCCGCCCATACGCCGGGCCGCCGCCTCCCTCGACTGGCACCCCGAGCACGGCGACCGCTGCCAGCACCTGGTCTTCACCTCGCCGGGCCTGGACCGCGAAGGGCTCACCCGGCTGCTGGAGACCTGCCTGCTGACCGACGCGGAGTACGCCGCCGGGCGCGAGGCGTGGAAACGCTTCCCCGCCGCCTTCGACGCCCTCCTCTCCCCCGTCTCCTGACCCCCACGTCCCCTGTCCCAACCCCTGTCCCGACCCGAGGAGCCCCCATGCCCCGCCGCAACTCCGACCGCAAGCAGCAGCGCCCCCGCCCCAACCCGCTGGACGCGGCAGGCATCACCTACATCGACTACAAGGACACCGACCTGCTGCGGAAGTTCATCTCCGACCGCGGCAAGATCCGCAGCCGCCGCGTCACCCGCGTCACGTCGCAGCAGCAGCGCCAACTCGCCGCCGCCATCAAGAACGCCCGCGAAATGGCCCTCCTCCCCTACAGCACCCGCTGACCCGCCCTCCGTCGCGCCTTACGCTGCCACGGTGTCCCCCACGACCCCGCCCCCGAACCCGCACCTCCCACCCGCACGCGCCGCCGAGCTCCACCGCGTCGTCACCCGCACGACGCGGTGGGCCACCGACCGCCCGGACATCGCCGGGCTGTTGCTGGTCGGGTCCTGCGCGCGGGGTGCCGCCGGCGCCGGTTCCGATGTCGATCTGGTGCTGCTCACCGACGAGCCGGAGGCGTACGCCGGTACGGCCTGGGCGGGGCAGCTCGGGTTGCCGGTCGCGGTGCGCACCCGGCGCTGGGGCGCCGTCGTCGAACGGCGGTTCGCGACGCCGTCCGGCCTCGAGGTGGAGTTCGCCATCGGCCCGCCCTCCTGGGCCGACACCTCCCCACTCGACCCCGGCACCCGCCGCGTGGTCGGTGACGGGGCCCTCGTGCTGCACGATCCGGCCGGACTGCTGGCCCGGCTGGTCGAGGCGTGCCGGGGCTGACGGGGAGTTGGGTACGTACCGTGGCGGGATGAGCGCGCTGGGTGGGTGCGTATGGCGGTCCCTGCGCGTGGTCGGCGTCCTTGGTGACGCGTCGGCCTGCCGGGCCATAGACCAGCCCTGAGGGGGTACCGCGTGGCAGGTAGGAGCACTGGTCCAGCGGCACGAAGGAGCCGATCATGAGGTACGACGAGTTCCTGGCCCAGGTCCGCGAGCGCGGCGAGTACCAGAACCAGGCGGAAGCCGAAGAGGTCACCCGGGCGGTACTGAGCGTCCTCGCATCCCGGATCACCCCCGTCAAGGCGCAGGAGCTGGCCGCCCAGCTGCCCGGTCCGCTGGGTCCGCTCGTGGCCGAGGCCGGCGAGGAGCCGGCGGAGACGTACGGCGTCGAGCAGTTCTGCGCACGCGTCGCCGAGCGGACGAACGCGCGGCCGCGCACCGCCGAGTGGGATGCCAGCGCCGTGCTGTCGACGCTGGCCGAGACCGTCTCCGGCGGAGAGCTCAACCAGCTCCTCAGCCAGCTGCCCAGCGGCTACGCCGCGCTGTTCGGCAAGGTCGAACTGAGCCGATAAGGCCGATGAGGGGGTGCCCCATGACCGCCGGTTGCGGTCTGCGGCGGCGTCGTGGCTGCTCGCGCAGTTCCCCGCGCCCCTGAAAGCCCAGCTCTTACGCTTGGGCAGTCTGCGCCAGGGGCGCGCTACGGCGCCCCATAGCGGCTGAACCAGGTTGCGAGCGCCCTCACCGCTGCCGCGGAGCAGGTTTCGACGGTGACCGTGATGCGTACCCCGCGGGGCCGCGCGTCGGTGACGTACAGCTGGCCGGCGCACCCACCCCCGGGGCCGGAGGCCCGCCACGCGGCGACGCGGCTGTCACCGTCCACTTCCGCCGCCGGCTCCCGCCGGAGCAGCTCCGCGACGGCGTCGGAGAAGACCTCGTCCGCGTCGCCGTCGGCAACGGTCGCCGTCTGTTCGTACCGCACCCTCCCAGGATGCGCGCCGCCGCGCTCACGGCGCGAGCGGAGCGGGCACCGCGAGACTGACGGCGAAGCGGTGGCCGGGGTCGGTCCACCAGCGGCGCAACCGCATCCCGGCGGCGGCGAGCTCGGCGCGGATGCCCTGCCTGCGGAACTTCGCGGAGATCTCGGTGCGCAACTCCTCACCGGGCTGGAAGTCGACGCTCAGGTCGACGCCGGGCAGTTTGGCGGCGACCGCCCGGCGGGCCCGCAGCCGCATCTCGATCCACTCGTTCTCGCTGTCCCAGGCGGCGACGTGGGTGAAGTCGTCGGGGTCGAAGTCGGCGCCCAGTTCGCGGTTGAGTACGTGCAGGACGTTCTTGTTGAAGGCGGCGGTGACGCCCTCGGGGTCGTCGTAGGCGGCGACCAGTGTGGCGGGGTCCTTGACCAGGTCCGTGCCGAGCAGCAGCGCGTCGTGCGGCCCCAGCAGAGCCCGCTGCGCAGCGAGGAACCGGTGGCGTTCGGCGGGCAGCAGATTGCCGATGGTGCCGCCGAGGAAGGCGAGGATCTTCGGTTCCGGGCACTCGGGCAGCCGCAGCTGCTGCTGGAAGTCCGCGACCAGCGCTCGCACGGTCACGCCGGGGTGCTCGGCGATCAGCGCGTGCCCGGCCTCGGCCAGCGCCGACTCACTGACGTCGACGGGGACATAGGTCAGCGGGGTGCCCAGCGCGGTCAGCAGCAGCCGGGTCTTGGACGAGGACCCTGAGCCCAGCTCGACCAGGGTGCGCGCGCCGGTGAGCCGGGCGGCCTCGGGCGCCGCGTCCTGGAGTATTCGGGCCTCGGCGCGGGTGGGGTAGTAGACGGGGAGCTCGGTGATCTGTTCGAACAGTTCGCTGCCGCGCGCGTCGTAGAACCACTTGGGCGGCAGCGTCTTGGGGAAGCGGGTCAGACCTTGGGTGACGTCGGTGGCCAGTGCGGCGGCTGTGGCGTCGGTGGGCAGGGTGCGGGTGAGGGTGAACCGGGAGTTCGGGGTCACGCGTGAGACTCCTTCAGAGCGGTCAGTTCGATGCCACCCGGGTCGCCGGTGAGCAGATGCGCGTCCGGGACGGGCCGCCAGCCCGGGTCCGTGTCGTGCGGTTCGGAGGCGACGGTCAGGGACGTACCGGCATCGAGCAGGTACCAGAGGGTGTCGCCGCACGCGGTGGCGGCGAGCGTGCTGCCGTCGGTCAGCAGGAAGTTGAGCCGGGAGCCGGGCGCGGCGGCGCCGAGTCGCGCGGCGGCCTCGGCCAGCGCGGGGCCCGGCCCCGCACCGGCCCGCAGCAGCTGCCCGACCAGCGCCCAGGCCAGCGCCGAATCGCAGCGCGCCTCGAGGCCCAGCAGCTCCTCGGGCGGCAGGGTGGCCGCGACCCCGGCGACGGAGCCGGGCCAGCCGGCGAGGGCGCCGTTGTGGCTGAAGAGCCACGGGCCCTCCGCGTAGGGAGCCGCGGCCGCCTCACCGGGCGCGCAGCCGCTGGTCGCGTCCCGGACGGCGGCCAGCAGCGCGGTGGACCGTACGACCCGGCACAGGTCGGGCAGGAAGCCGTCCGCCCAGATCGGTCCCGATCTGCGGTAACGGGCCGGTACCGGATCGCCGTCCGCGTACCAGCCCACGCCGAACCCGTCGGCGTTGACGGTGCCGTACCGCTGGTGGCGCGGCTCCCAGGACTGGCGGTACAGCGAGTGCGGCGGCGCCAGCAGCAGCTCCCCCAGCGCGCGTGCGGGGCCCAGATGGCCCAGGTGGCGGCACATCAGCGCTCCCTCCCGGCACTGCGGCGGGCGCGACACGTGCCGTTCACGCCACCTCCTCCGGTTCCGGGGTGCGGGCGGTACGGAACCCGGCGAAGATCTGCCGGCGTACCGGATAGTCCCAGTTGCGGAACGTGGCGCGGGCGACCACCGGGTCGGTGCCGAAGCAGCCGCCGCGCAGCACCTTGTAGGAGGGTCCGAAGAACACCTCCGAGTACTCCCGGTAGGGGAAGGCGGTGAAGCCCGGGTAGGGCGCGAAGTCACTGGAGGTCCACTCCCACACCTCCCCCATGAGCTGCCGCACGCCCAGCGCCGAGGCGCCGGCCGGGAAGCCGCCCACGGGCGCGGGGCCCAGGTGGCGCTGGCCCAGGTTGGCGTGGTCGGGTGAGGGGTCGGCCTCACCCCAGGGGAAGCGGCGGCTGCGGCCGCTGTCCGGCTCGAACCTGGCCGCCTTCTCCCACTCGGCCTCGGTGGGCAGCCGCCGTCCCGCCCACCGGGCGTACGCGTCGGCCTCGTACCAGCTCACATGCATCACCGGCTCCGCTTCCGGCACGGGTTCGAGGACTCCGAAGCGGCGGCGCCACCAGCCGTCCTGCCGGTGTTTCCAGAACAGCGGGGCACGCAGTCCGGTGCGGCGTACATGGTCCCAGCCCGCGGGGGTCCACCAGCGGGGGTCGTCGTAGCCGCCGTCCTCGATGAAGCGGACGTAGGCGCCGTTGCTGACCGGGAGGGTGTCGATGCAGAACGCCGGCAGCTCGCGGCGGTGTGCGGGCCGTTCGTTGTCCAGCGCCCACGGCTCGTCGTCGGTGCCCATGGTGAAGGGGCCCGCGGGGACCAGCACTTCGCCGGGAAGCAGTTCGGCCCCGGCTGGGGGCGGGGGCGGCGGGGGTGCGCTCAGCGCCGCCGGGCCGCGCCTGAGCTGGTGGGTGATGAGCATGGTCTCGGCGTGCTGCTGCTCGTGCTGGGCGATCATGCCGAACGCGAAGCCGTCCGCCACCAGGGGGCGCCCCCGCAGCTGCGCGCCTTCCAGGACCCGGAAGGCGTGGCCGCGGACGGTGGCGAGGTAGGAGCGGGCCTCGTCGGGCGGCAGCAGCGGCAGCGAGGGGCGCTCGGCACGCGGGTGTTCGAAGGCGTCGTAGAGCGAGTCGATCTCGGGGCGCAGCGGCGCGTGACCGCCCACGGCGCGCAGCAGCCACTGTTCCTCCTGGTTGCCGATGTGCGCCATGTCCCACACCAGCGGGGACATCAACGGTGAGTGCTGGGCGGTCAGTTCGGCGTCCTCCACACAGTCGGAGAGCGCCAGCGTGCGGGTGCGGGCGCGGGTGAGGGCATCGAAGGCATGGGCGCGCAGCTCGGCGTGCCCATGGGCAGCGGTCACCATGGTTCTCCCTGCTGTCCGGGTGCGGTCTCGTGCGTGTCGAGCAGGTCGTCGGCGGGGCACCGGCCGGGTACGACGTAGCGCGCTGTGAACTCCTCAACGGCGGCCCGTACCCGGCGGCCCGCGCCGAGCCGGGGCAGTGCCCGGCGGGCGAGGTCGAAGCACTCGCGGGCTGCGGCGTGCAGCTCGGGATCGCTCAGCCCGTCCCTGGCGGCACGCTCCCAGAGGGCGTTGCGGGGGGCCGGCCCCAGGGTCGCCAGGTCGGCCAGTGGTTTGACGACGCGGTAGGCGCTCTCGCTCGCCTGTGCGTCGTCGAAGAGCGCCGTGGTCACCGCGAGGGGGACGATCCAGCCGTCCGGGCCGGGCTGCGCGTCGATCATTCGCAGCTCCAGGTGGCCCCGCGGGCGCACGGGCGGGAAGAGCGTGGTCAGGTGGTAGACCAGATCGTCCAGCCCGGGCGGCCGCAGCCGGTGGCCTTCCGGCCCGGCGCGTGTGCTGCGCCTGATCCACTGCCGGAAGGTCATCCCGTCGCCGGGCACCGTCCAGGGGCCGTCCGGGGTGCGGACGCAGAGCAACGGCGCGTCCAGCGCGTACCGCGCCCACGTCCGGCGGGGGTTGCCGCCGCTCTCGGGCGGTGCCAGATTGCGGTAGCCGTCGAGCGAGGCCCATACGCCCTGCCGGGCCGAGCGCCACCCGGACCAGGGACCCTCGGTGGCCGGTGAGTTGGCGAACGCCGCGGTGAGCACGGCGCCGAGCAGATGGGCGAGCAGCCAGCGGCGGCCCAGGCCGAACGGTCCCGGTTCGGCCGTGCCCGCGTCCAGACAGATCTGTACGGAGGCGGAGGAGCACATCATGGCGCGTCCGGCCGGTCCGGTGCGGTCGAAGTACGCCTCCATGGCGCGGTAGCGCGGGTCCTCCAGCAGCCGGAGGGGCGGGCGGGTGTCGAGCCCGTGCCCGACGAGGGCGATGCCGTGCCGGCGCAGCTGCGTGCGGGCTGCGGCCAGATCCGCCGAGACCGCGCGTACACATGCGGCGAGCGAGCCGGCGGGCTGGGAGCTGAACTCCAGCTGGCCGCCGGGTTCGAGGGAGATCGCCGAGGTCAGCGGCGCGTTTCGGAGGGCCTCTGCGGCGGCGCGAAGGGCGCTCGCCCCGATGCGCTCCGCCTGCCGTACGACCCGCTCACCTGGCCGGACCCGGTGGTCCGGGGCCGCGGGCGGGGACGGAGGAGGTGGGTGGGGCTGGTGGGGCTGGTGAACTTGGCGGGGCTGGTGGGGAAGTGCCTCGTGGGGCGGGGGCCCATGGGGCGGGGGCTGGGCGGTTCCGGCTTCGGCGGTGGCCGCTCCGGCGGTGGTACCCGGGTGCGGCTCGGGGTGCCCGTGCCGTTCGGCGTCGGCGGGCGGCAGCGGGCGGACCAGCCATTCGAGTTCGACGCCGACGCGGCGCGGTGGCCCTGTCTTGAAACAGATGCCGTGCACATATGCCAGCGCGGCCGCCTCGCTCAGCGGTTCGCTCGCGTATCGGACTCTTCTGCCGGTCATCGTCCGCCACCTCTCGCCGCGCCGGTGTTCCGGGCAGGAGGCGGACTGTCCCACCTCCCCCCAAGCCGGTCCCCATTCCCTCCCGGGAAGACACCTACCCGCCTGTCCGACCGTACAAAATCAGCCGCTCCGGAAGGCCGCACTCCGCCGTCAGACGGGCAGGGCGCCCTTGAAACGGACGGTGGGCAGCTCGGGGTGGGTGGTGGCAAGCCAGCCGTGGCCGTGGGTCTCGTCAGCCGACTTGGGGCCGGGTTCCACGGAGAGGTTGTCGGCTGCCACGTCCGCGTGCGGCACGCCTTTGGCGTATTCCTCGTCTTCGAGCCCTTCTGCGGCGTCCTTGATGGAGTCGGCTTCGAAAGGCAGTGGCTCGCCCCAGAACTGCGGACAGTCGTCGTAGTTGTGGCAGCTTCGTACCCTTCGACCGTTGCGGGCGACATACCAGCTCGAACCCGAGTGGTAGGGGTCGAGGACGTAGAAGTGCGCCTCCCCGCATCGCTCGCTGAGCTTGTCGGCCAACATGAAGCCATCCAGCTCGTCCACGAATGAATTCCCCCAGACCATGCGCCAGTTCCGGATCGGCAGATCCTGGCGCCAGTTCTCGAACTCAGGGGTGACGAAGACCCGATAGGCCCGCTGCTTCGCGCCCCGGGAGTCCTGGAACTCCATGGAGTCGGTGGCCCGAGTGGCGGCTTCCACTCCCATGACCGAGGTGGCCGGCCGAAGGTCGTGCAGACCGAGCGCGCCTACGGCCTCGTCGAACCGGTCTGCCGGGAAGGCCAGCCAGCGGCCGCCGTCCAGCGGGAGGCTCACCCCGCTTTCGTCCAGGAGCTTGAGACGCACGAGGCGTTCCACGGTACGCCGGTCGGCATCGTCGAGGACCTCCGCGCCGCCCAGGTCGACCAGCGCCTCCAGGGCTTTGCGGCGCAACTGCCCGGGGCCCCGGCGCCGGATCTGTCGAAGCCTCGGCAGCGCCTGGTCGCCCAGCCGCTGGAGGACGGACTGGGCGCCGAACCTCGGACTCCCCCGTCGCGTGTCGCGGACATATGGCAGGAGAACGTCGATGCTCTGGGCTCCGAGCGCGACCAGGTTGTCCTCCGCCTCCCTGCGCACGGTGCGGTCCCGGTCCGAGAGATCACGTATCAGGGCGTCCATGGCTTCCGGCATGGACGTAGCCTAAGTGGTCGGTCCTGGGCGCCCTTCGGGGCTGATCATGTCGGACGGCCGCACGGCCGGAACCTTCCGTGGAGTTCCTCGGCGACCGCGATGAAGCTGGCGATTGCGCCAGGGTGAACATCGATGCCGTCCCGGTATGGTCGTACCCAGAACTCATGTTGGACGTGGATCAAACGCCGACCCTGGCTTCGGGGGTGATCAACGGCGAGCCCCTGCCCCGCGCAACCGCCGGCACCCACGGCCCTCCCGGCCCGGCCGGTCCGCCCAGATCCGTCCGCCCGAACCGCCTCACACCCAGGGACACGCAGTGGTGACCACGACGACCGCCTCGGCCCACGAAGTGGCAGCCCCGGCCGCGCAGCACGCCGGAACAGCGGCCCGGGACCGTCTCTCCTGGGTCCGGCTCTCCTCGGTGCTCCTCCCGCTGGCCACCCCGGTCAGCGACGCCAAGGTCCTCACCGGGCGGCAGCGGCCGATGACGGAGGTGGCGTTCCTCTTCGCGGAGATCGCCACCGAGGGCGGGCACCAGGGCATCGGCTTCAGCTACTCGAAACGGGCGGGCGGCCCCGGGCAGTTCGCCCACGCCCGGGAGATCGCCGAGCACCTGCTGGGCGAGGATCCCAACGACATCGGCAGGCTCTGGACCAAGCTGGTGTGGGCCGGTGCCTCGGTGGGCCGCAGCGGGCTGGCCACCCAGGCCGTCGCCGCCTTCGACATCGCCCTGTGGGACCTGAAGGCCAAGCGTGCCTCACTCCCGCTGGCGAAACTGCTGGGCGCCCACCGCGACTCCGTACGCTGCTACAACACCTCCGGCGGATTTCTGCACGCGCCCACCGAGGAGGTGCTGGCCAACGCCACCGCCTCCCTGGAGAAAGGGATCGGCGGCATCAAGATCAAGGTCGGCCACCCGGACGGCAGGCGGGACCTGGAGCGGGTGCGGGCGGTACGCGAGCACGTCGGCGACGGCGTCCCGCTCATGGTCGACGCGAACCAGCAGTGGGACCGGCCGACGGCGCGGCGGATGGGCCGCGCGCTGGAGCCGCTGGACCTGGTGTGGATCGAGGAGCCGCTGGACGCCTACGACGCGCAGGGGCACGCGGCGCTCGCCGCCGCTCTCGACACCCCGGTCGCCACCGGCGAGATGCTCGCCGGCGTCGCCGAGCACTGGGAGCTGATCCGCCAGGGTGCCGCCGACATCATCCAGCCCGACGCGCCGCGCATCGGCGGTATCACCCAGTTCCTGAAGCTGGCGGCGCTCGCCGAGCACCAACAGCTGCCGCTGGCCCCGCACTTCGCCATGGAGATCCACCTCCATCTGGCCGCCGCCTACCCCATCGAGCCGTGGGTGGAGCACTTCGACTGGCTGGAGCCGCTGTTCAACGAGCGGCTGGAGACCAGCGGCGGGCGGATGCACATACCCGCACGTCCGGGCCTCGGCATCACCCTCAGCGAGCAGGCCCGCGCCTGGACGCAGGCCGTGCACGAGGTCGGCAACCGCCCCTGAGGCGCATGCCGCCCTGCCCCTGCCCCTGCCCCTGCCCCTGCCCCTGCCCCCGCGTACCGCTCTCCTTTCTCCCACTCCACCACCAGGGACTCCGCGGACGAGCTCGAAGAACTGACAGCGCTGATCGGCCGCACCGCGTAGCGGCGGCCCGCCCTGCGAGTGGCCCGGCGGCCCGTTTGACGGGGCGGCCGCCGGGCCACTCGCAGGGCGTGACGGAGCGGAGACCGGCCGGGGGATCCCGCCCTGAGCTGGCCGTACTGGTCGGGCTCCAGGCGGCGGGGAAGTCCTCCTTCTACCGGCAGCACCTCGCCGGTGACCGCACAGGCTCCGGCTCCCGCGGCCACGCCCTGGTGAGCAAGGACCTCTTCCCCCGGTCCGCACGGAACAAGCAGCGGCGCCAGCTGCGGCTGATCGACGAGGCGCTGGCCGCCGGGCAGGCGGTCGCGGTCGACAACACCAACCCCTCACCGGCGGAGTGGACGCCCCTGATCGACCTGGGCCACGCACACGGTGCCCGGGTGACCGCGTACTGGTTCCCGCCCGACCTCGCGGCCTCCCTGGAGCGGAACGCGGCACGGGAAGGCCGCGCCCGCGTCCCGGACGTCGGACTCAGGGCCACCCACCAGCGGCTCCGCAGGCCGTCCCTGGCGGACGGTTTCGACCTCGTACTGGAGGTTCGGTTCGACGGCCGCGGCGGTTTCGACGTACGAGGCGCTTCCGGGCCGCGGTGAGCCGGTGATCCCGGGCGGCGCTCCCGTGCCCACCGGGTGCACCAGGACCCGGCCGTGCGGGCCTCGGTCCGGGTGTGTTGCCATGGCTGTGCCGGGGAACGGTCGGGGGAATGTGGACCCTGGCGAAAAGCGTTCCCCAGCGCCCAGGGCGCGGCCCGTCCTGATGCCCCCATGGCAGGAGACAGCATGAGCACCATCGAGCTGACCAAGGAAAACTTCGAGGAGACCATCTCTGAGAACGACTTCGTCCTGATCGACTTCTGGGCCTCCTGGTGCGGCCCATGCAAGAGCTTCGCACCCGTGTACGAGGCCGCTGCGGAGCGGCACTCCGATCTGACCTTCGCCAAGGTCGACACCGAGGCCCAGCAGGAGCTCGCGGCCGCCTTCGAGGTGCAGTCCATCCCCACCCTCGCGATCATCCGGGACCGCACCCTGGTCTTCTCCCAGCCCGGGGCGCTGCCCGAGGCGACGCTGGAGGACCTTATCGGCCAGGCCCGGCAGCTCGACATGGAGGAGGTGCGGCGCGCCGCCGAGGAGGAGGCCCGCGCCGGCCAGGCCGGTGACGGCCCCGAGGGCGCCGGCGCCTGAGGCGCCCCCGCCCGCCCGCACCACGCCGACGGCCGCCCGGCATCGCCGGGCGGCCGTCGGCTGTTCTTCCCCGTGCGTGCCCCGGACCGTTACACGGGGACCGGCCGGGGCTCCAGCCGGAAGTCGTGGCGCAGGGGGTGGCCGTCGCGGATCTGCAGGCGTGCGACGGCGGCGAGGCGGTCGGGACTGCTGGCGATCACGTTGACGAACTGGGCCGAGAGTCCGGCTGCCGCGTACTCGCCGTGCTGGTCCGTGATGGCGCGTACCAGCTCCCTGCCGTGCGTGCCGGTGACCGTGATGGCGACGCCGGGCAGCGGCCGGCCGCCCTCGTCGGTGACCCGGCCCGTCAGATTGGGCTCCCGCAGCCCCATGCCGTGGCTGTGCGGGGCCACGGCGCTGGGCTGCGGCAGCTCGATGGCGGGGTCCTCGACCGGTGGCTCGGCGGGCGCGGCGGCCTCGGCGCCGCCCTCCGCTGCCGCCTCCTTGCGGGCGGCGCGCCGTTCCTTCCAGGCGCCGAGCGCGATCAGCGCGACACCGGCGACGACCCAGGCGCAGATGACCAGGGCGTGCCGCCACACGTCCTTCCCGTCGAAGTACAACAGGCCGCGCAACGCCTCGATCAGGTTGCCCATCGGCATCACGGGGTGCAGCGCCCGGAAGAAGCCGGGAACCATCTGGACGGGTATCGCGCCGCTGCTGGAAGGCATGCTCAGCAGCACGAACAGGCCCATGGCGACGCCGGGGAAGAACTGTTTGAAGAACGGCACCAGCCCGTAGGAGGTCAGCGCGACCGCCTGGGTGAACAGGAACAGCAGCGGGATCGCCAGCGGTTCGTCGGGGATGACGTCCATGGCGCGGGCCACGAAGAAGGCGACGACGCTCTCCACCCCGCCGAGTCCCACCAGGGTGAGGACCTTCTTGCGCCGCCCGAAGGTGGTGGCCCGCAGCAGCATCATCACGCTGACGTACGAGGGGATGGTGCAGGAGAGGACGACGTAGAACAGTCCGGTTCCCATGCCGTCGCCGGGTGCGGTGGGGGCCGCCTCGTGGACCTGGAGCTGTCCGCCGCTCTGCTGGGCGACCTTGGTGAAGGTCTTCTGGAGGACGGATTCGAGCGAGTAGCCGTCCGCCTTCGCGACGTAGAGCTGTGGCTTGTGCGCGTCGGGCACATAGGCGGCTGTGACCTCGCGCCCGGTGACGGCGTCGTGTGCCTCGCGCGCGTCGGCGACCTGGTGGATGTCGAAGGCGCCGGGGCTCTGGTGCGCGAGGGCCTGCTCCAGCTGTCCGGCCGACGGCCCGGCGACGGCCACGTCGACGTGGTGCGGCACCGGGTTGTGGAAGGGCAGCAGGTAGCAGACGAGGAAGCCGGTGAAGAAGAATGCCGGGAACCAGAGCGTCTCCGCCAGGGTGCGTACGGTCACGCCGAGCGTGGAGGCGCTGCCGCCTCCCCCGCCTTCCGGGTCCGCCTTGTGTTCCGCGTGTTCCGCCATGGAGCGGGTCCGCCTCCTCGTGCAGCCTCTGAACAGTCTTATACGTGGCATAGCCAATGATTAGAGAGGCTAACAGAAAGGTGCAGCGCTGCAAAAATGCACTACTGTAGAAACCGCGCCACACCTGGGGCCGCACAGGAGGCCGCACAGTCGGAACCGAACAGCGCGGGAGCACAGTTGGCCGACCACACCACCACAGCCGCCGCCCGCAGCCTGCGCGAGCGCAAGAAACTGGAGACCCGGTCGGCGCTGCGCGCCGCCGCCGTCCGGATGTATCTGGAGCGCGGCCCCTCGGCCGTCACCGTGCACGACATCTGCGAAGCCGCCGGGGTCTCCCCGCGCACCTTCTTCAACTACTTCGAGACGAAGGACGACGCGGTCTTCGACTGGGACCGCCGACTGGCCGGCCAGCTCGTCGAGCTGCTCGCCCGGCGGCCGACGGACGAACCGCCGCTGGAGGCGCTGCACCAGACGCTGCGCACCGCCGTCCCCGCACTGGTCGCCGACCCCGGCTGGCTTGACCGGCGCCGCCTGCTGGGCGCTTACCCGGAGCTGGTCCCCAAGCTGCTGCACAGCAACAGCCATATCGCCGAGGCGCTGGCCGACGCCGTCGCCGAACGCACCGGACTGCCGCCGGACGCGCTCTACCCGCGCATCCTCGGCGGAACCGGGCTGACGGTGCTGCGCGCGTCGATCCGCGCCTGGGACCCCGAGTCGCCCGCCGAGGAGCTGCTGGCCACGCTCGATTCGTGCTTCGACTCGCTGGCCGCCGGACTGCCACAGCCGGAAGGGGACGACCCGGTCCGCTCCGCCCGCTGACCGGCGGGCGTAAGCGGCTCACCGGCCGCCGAGTGCCTCTTCCAGGTCGTAGCGCACCGGCTGCTCCAACTGCTCGTACGTGCACGAGGCAGGGTCCCGGTCCGGGCGCCAGCGGCGGAAGAGCACCGTGTGCCGGAAACGCTCGCCCTCCATGTGGTCGTAGGCCACCTCGCACACCCGCTCGGGGCGCAGCGGCACCCAGGAGGCGTCCTTGCCGCCGCTCCACCTGCTGGGCGCACCCGGCATCCGGCCCTCCAGATGGGCGGCCTCGCTCTCCCAGCGTGCCCAGGGGTGCTCCTGGGGGCGGTCCATGCCGAGCGGCTCCAGCTCACGCATCAGCTCGCGCCGGCGCGTGGCCGGGAACGAGGACGAGGCACCCACGTACTGGAGAGCGCCGGAGGCGTCGTAGAGGCCCAGCAGCAGCGAGCCCAGTGACTCGGGGCCGCTCTTGTGCGGACGCAGTCCGGCCAGTACGCAGTCGGCGGTGCGCTCGTGCTTGACCTTGAGCATCACCCGCTCCCCCGGCCGGTACGGCAGGTCGGTCCGCTTGGCCACCACACCGTCCAGCCCCGCGCCCTCGTACTGCGCGAACCAGTCGCGTGCCACCGCGCTGTCGTAGGTCACCGGTGCCAGATACAGCGGCGGACGGGTCCCCTCCAGCGCCGTCTCCAGCATCCGGCGGCGCTCGGCCAGCGGGGCCTCCATCGCGCTGGTGTCGTCCAGCGCCAGCAGGTCGAAGGCGACGAAGGAGGCGGGAGTCCGCTCCGCCAGCAGCCGCACCCGGGAGGCGGCCGGATGGATGCGCTGCTGCAGCGCCTCGAAGTCGAGGCGCCCGCCCAGCGGGAGCACGATCTCGCCGTCCAGCACGCAGCGCCCCGGCATCCGGGCGCGCAGCCCGTCGACCAGCTCGGGAAAGTAGCGGACGAGGGACTTGCCGGTCCGGCTGATCAGCTCAATCTCGTCGCCGTCCCGGAAGACCAGACAGCGGAAGCCGTCCCACTTCGCCTCGTACTGCATGCCCTCAGGGACGGCGGAGACGGGCTTGGCGAGCATCGGTTTCACTGGCGGCAGCACCGGGAGATCCACACTGCCGATTCTGCGCCGGGCGGGCGCCGCGCGCATGACATGCGACGCCGTGGGCACTCCCGTGCCCGATGGGTGACCATGAAGCCATGCTGCTGGAGGACATCGCTCGCACGTCAGCGCGGATCGCGCAGGCCGCCGGCCGGAACGAGAAGGTGACGCTGCTCGCGGAGCTGTTCCGGCGGGCCGAGCCCGCCGAGGTCCCGGTGGTCGTCACCTACCTGGCCGGGCGCCTGCCGCAGCGCCGTACGGGGGTGGGCTGGCGCAGCCTGCGCGAGCTGCCGCCGCCCGCCGAGGAGCCCACGCTGACCATCGCGGAGGTGGACGCGGCGTTCTCCCGGCTCGCGCGGGTGGCCGGAAAGGGCGCCCAGGCCGAGCGCAAGCGGCAGGTGGACGAGTTGATGGGGGCTGCCACCGGGGACGAGCAGTGGTTCCTGGTCCGGCTGATCGGGGGCGAGCTGCGGCAGGGTGCGCTGGACGCCTTCGCCGTGGAGGGCCTGGCCGCCGCCGTGGACGCCGAGCCCGGCGAAGTACGGCGCGCCGTGATGCTCGGCGGGTCGCTGGGGGCCGTCGCACAAGCGGTGCTGGCGGAGGGGCCCGGCGCGCTGACGCGGTTCCGGCTGGAGGTGGGCAGGCCGGTGCTGCCGATGCTGGCGCACACCGCCAAGGACATCGCCGAGGCCCTGGACAAGCTGGGGCCCTGCGCGGTCGAGGAGAAGCTGGACGGCATCCGGGTACAGGTGCACAAGGACGGCGAGCGGGTCCGGGTCTACACCAGGACGCTGGAGGAGATCACCGAGCGGCTGCCGGAGGCGGCGCAGGTGGCCCGGCGGGTGGCTGCCGGGCAGGTGGTGCTGGACGGCGAGGTGATCGCCCTCAAGGAGGACGGCTGGCCGCGCCCGTTCCAGGAGGTCTCCGGCCGGGTCGCCTCCCGGCTGGACGTGGCGGGGGCAAGCAGCGAGCTGCCGCTGCATCCGGTCTTCTTCGACGTGCTCTACCTGGACGGCGAGGACCTGCTGGACCGCCCGTCGGTCGAACGGCACGCGGCGCTGGCCCGGATCGTGCCCGAGGAGCTCAGGGTGCGCCGGGTGCCGGTGCCCGACCCGGCGGACGCACCCACGCGTGACGCCGTACGGGAGTTCGCGGACGAGGTGCTGGCACGCGGCCACGAGGGCGTGGTGGTCAAGGCGCTGGACGCGGCCTACTCGGCGGGGCGGCGCGGGGCCTCGTGGCTGAAGGTGAAGCCGGTGCACACGCTCGATCTGGTGGTGCTCGGCGCGGAGTGGGGGCACGGGCGGCGCGCGGGGAAGCTGTCGAACCTGCACCTGGGGGCGCGGCGCGCGGACGGCTCGTTCGCGATGCTGGGCAAGACCTTCAAGGGGCTGACCGACGCGCTGCTGGCCTGGCAGACCGAACGGTTCCGGGAGCTGGCCGTCGAGGAGAAGTCCTGGGGTGTGGTGGTGGCGCCGGAGCTGGTGGTGGAAATCGCCTTCGACGGGGTGCAGCGTTCCAGCCGCTATCCGGAGGGCGTCACGCTGCGGTTCGCACGGGTGGTGCGGTACCGGGAGGACAAGCGGCCCGAGGAGGCCGACACGGTGGAGGCGGTCGCGGCTCTGCTGCCGTGAACAGGACTGCCGCTGTGGTCACAGCTGGGCCCGGATGCGGGCCGCGATCTGGCGGGCCTCCGTTTCGTCGGCGTAGTGCCCGCGTGGCCAGAAGAAGCCGCGCAGCCCGTCCTTCCGTCTGCGCGGCACCACGTGCGTATGCAGGTGCGGCACGGACTGGCTGACCCGGTTGTTCCCCGCGACGAACGAGCCGTCGGCCTCCATGGCCCGCTCGACGGCGGCCGTGAGGCGGCGTACGGCGATGTAGTACGGGCCCACCGACTCCTCGGGCAGATCGGTCAGGGTCTCCACATGGTTACGGGGGACGACGAGGGTGTGGCCCGGGAAGAGGGGGCGCTGGTCGAGGAAGGCGACGACGGCGCCGTCCTCGTGTACCCGGTACGCCTGCGCCTCACCGGCGACGATCCGGCAGAAGACGCACGCGCTGCCCGCGGCCGCCATGGTCAGTTCAGGGTGCGGGGGTCGGGGCCGATCCGGGTGCCGCTCTCCAGGTGCTGGATCTCCCGTAGGTCGTCGCCGTCCAGCTCGAAGTCGAAGACGTCGAGGTTCTCCTTGATCCGGGAGGGGGTGACGGACTTGGGGATGACGACGTTGCCGAGCTGGATGTGCCAGCGCAGCACCACTTGCGCCGGTGTCTTGCCGTGCTTGGCCGCGGCCTTGCGGACGACGGGATCGTCCAGGACGCCGTTGCCCCGGCCGAGTGGGGACCACGCCTCGGTCACGATGGCGTGGTCCGCGTCGAAGCGCCGCAGCTCCGGCTGCTGGAGCCGGGGGTGCAGCTCGATCTGGTTGACGGCGGGCACCACGCCGGTCTCGTCGAAGAGCCGGTGGAGGTGGTCGGTCTCGAAGTTGGAGACGCCGATGGCGCGGGCGCGGCCGCTGTCGTGGATCTCCGCGAGCGCCCGCCAGGTCTGCACGTACAGCTCGCGCGCCGGTGCGGGCCAGTGGATGAGATACAGATCGATGTAGTCGAGACCGAGCCGCTCCAGCGAGTCGTCGAAGGCACGCAGCGCGGTGTCGTGGCCCTGGTCGGTGTTCCAGAGCTTCGTGGTGACGAACAGCTCCTCGCGGGGGATGCCCGACTCGCGCAGTGCCTTGCCGGTGCCGCCTTCGTTGCCGTAGAGGGCGGCGGTGTCGACGCTGCGGTAGCCGGCCTCCAGCGCGGCGGAGACGGTGTCCGCGGCCTCGTCGTCCGGCACCTGGTACACGCCGAACCCGAGCTGCGGCATCTCGGTGCCGCTGTTCAGCAGGACAGTGGGGACGTGTGCGCTGCTCACTGTGCGACCTCGGCTCTGTAGGGGTGACGCCGCTGGCGGGCGCCCGCTGGCGTTGTCCGTCAGCCGGGGTTTCCGGTCTGCCGAGATCCATTCACGCATACGCCGCCGGGCCCGCCGGGGTTCCTCACCCCTGCGGGCCCGGCGGCGTCGGTTGCCCTGCGGTCCGGTCGGCCGTGCCGTCAGCCCTGCGCCGCCCGCGCGGCCGGCTCGCCCTCGCGGGAGGCGGGGACCGGTGCGGCGCCCTGCCCCTCGCGGGGGGCGGGGACCGGTGCGGCGGGCTCGCCCTCGCGGGGCACCGGGAGCACCGCGAACAGCAGTGCGGCCAGCAGCGCGGTGGCGGCCCAGCCCAGCCCGTTCTCGCCGATCCAGGTGGAGACCAGCGGACCGGTGAACCAGTCGCACTTGGTGAAGGCGAGGCCGAGCAGGAGGGCGATGCCCCAGGCCGTCATGGCCTGCCAGCAGTAGCCACCGACGTACCAGTAGCGGCTGGTGCGCGAGGTGTCGACCAGTCCTGCGGGGTCGTAGCGCACGGCCCGGTTGCGGCGTCGCAGCATGTCGATCCCGTAGACGCCGACCCAGGCGGAGAAGGAGACGGCGAGCAGCGAGAGGAAGGAGATGAACGAGCCGTAGAAGCTCTTGGCGACCAGCATCAGCAGCAGACCGCCGACCAGGCTGATCACGGCGTTGACGCTGACGGCCCAGGCGCGCGGCAGCTTCACGCCCATGGTCTGCGCGGTGAAGCCGGCCGAGTACATCGAGAGGCTGTTGATCAGCAGCATGCCGATCACCGCGATGACCAGGTACGGCACGGCCAGCCACATCGGCAGCGCCTCACCGAGGAAGGAGACCGGGTCGTCGGTCTTGGCGAGCGCCGGGTCCTTCACCGACATCACGCCGCCCATCAGCACCATCGGCACCAGCACCAGCAGGGCGCCCGAGACGGTGGTACCGAAGATCTTCCGTCCCTCGGCGCTGTGCGGCAGGTAGCGGGCGAAGTCCGGGCCCGTGGGGATCCAGCTGATGCCGCCGGCCGCGATGGTGCCGATGCCCGCGATGAGCATGGCGGTGCTGCCCGCGGGCCTGGAGAAGACGTCGGCCCAGTCCATGGTGGTGACCAGGTAGCCCAAGACCAGAACGGTGAAGAGCCCGAAGAAGTACGTCGACCAGGTGTTGCACAGGTTGAGGACCTTCCGGCCCATCCCGCTGACCAGGAACGTCACACCCACGAACAGCAGCAGCGTGACGACGATGAGCGGCGTGCTGCTCCGCACGCCGAACAGCAGCCTGAGCACCGTGAGAACGGCGTAGGTGCCGGTGACCGCGTTGATCGTCTCCCAGCCGAAGCGCGCGACCCACAGGATCATGCCGGGGAAGTAGTTGCCCCGCACCCCGAAGGTCGCCCGCGAGAGCATGGCACCGGGCGCGCCGCCCCACTTGCCGGACACGGACAGCAGCCCGACGAGGCCGAAGGAGACACTGCCGGCGACGGCAGCCGCGAGCAGCACCTGCCAGAAGTTGAGGCCGTTGAAGACGACCAGTCCGGCGCCCATGGTGAGCAGCAGGACGCTGATGTTGGCGGCCACCCAGGTGGGGAACAGCTCGCGCACCCGGCCCCGGCGCTCGTGATCGGGAACGGGCTCGATACCGCGCGTCTCGACGGTCTCGTCGAGCACGGCGGTGTCCGGGGCGGCCGAGGAGGACGGGGAGGCGGAGGAGGGCGCCGGGGCGGCGCCGTCGGCGTCGGAGACGCCGGGGGAGACTGCCATGGGTGGGGCTCCGTGCGTGGTTCTCTGGTGCGACGTGCGTCATTGCAGGGTCCTGACCAGGACGTGCCGGGGACTCTACGCGCGTTGCAAGACGCCCTCCATCGTACAGAGTCACACGATCGGCCCCTCGCGCGTCGGGCGAACCTCCAAAGGGAAGCCTCGCCCGCCAGGGGCGCGGGGAACTGCGCGAGCGACCACGACGGCGCCGCAGCCCGCAACCTACGGCCAGGGGCGCCCTCTCACCGGAACAAACCCGGCGACCCGGGCCGAGGGCGCTCAGGCCTCAGGCCACCGGCACCAGCACCACCGAGCACTTGGCGTGGTGCAGCACCTGGTGCACCACCGGACCCAGCTGGAGGCCGAGGCGCCGGTGCTGGCGCCGTACGCCCAGCACGAGCATGTCCGCGCCCTCGCTCAGCTTGATCAGATGCTCGGCCGCCTGCCCCTGGTGCTGCTCGGCACCGAGCTGGACATCGGGGAAGCGCTCACGGAACGGCCGCAGCGTGTCCTCGAGGAACTGCTCGGCGCGCTTGGTCTCCGTCGAGGGCTCCCTCGGTGACAACCGCAGCGCCACCCCGGGCAGCATGGGGTAGATCCAGCTGTGCACCACCCACAGCGGCGCCCCGGTGCGCCGAGCGGCCTCGAAGCCGAACTCGACCGGTTCGGTGGCGCCCTCCCACTTGAGGCCCACGACCGTCTCACCGGGCGGCGCGCCGGGCTCGGGCGAGTCGCCGCGTACGACCATCAGCGGGCCGGCGGCGTGTGCGGCCAGCCGCAGGCTGACCGAGCCGACCATCAGCCCGCGGAACCCGCCGTGGCCACGGGTCCCCACGACGGTCAGCTCCGCGGTGCGGCTGCGGTGCACCAGCGCGTCGGCCGCCGGTTCGCTCAGCCCGATCGCCGTGACGGTCAGCCCCGGTACGCGCTCGCGGGCCCGGTCGGCGGCGCCGACGGCGACCTCCCGGGTGGCCTGGCGCATCCGCTCCCGGTCCGCCTCCGTCTCCGGGTAGGCGCTGCGCCTGGCCGACAGCCCGCCGCACACGACCTCCAGTTCGGCGCCCCTGCGGTGCGCCTCGTCCGCGGCACGGTCCAGCGCGCGGAGGGAGTGCGGGGAACCATCGACGCCGACCACCACACGGCCGGCTGCGGGGGCGGGTGCGGGGGTTTCCTCGGGGGGCTCGTTGGTCTCCGACATGTCCGTCCTCTCCTCGCGTCCTCGCCTCGATACGCGGGTACCCCGTCAGTCTGGTGCACACGGGGTGGATGCGGTAGAAGCCGTCGCGAGTCCCCCGGGGAGAGTCGTAGGGCAACTCGGAAACAAATTTAACTCGGTTACAAGTTTCCTGGTACCTTCCCCCCATGAGCGAGCAATCGACCGGGCTCCGCCGGCGCAAGCGGCAGCGCACCTACCAGACGATCTCCGACGCGGCCGTCTCCCTCTTCCTGGAGAAGGGCTTCGACGCGGTCTCCGTCTCCGAGATCGCGGAGGCCGCCGAGGTCTCCAAGCCGACCCTCTTCCGCTACTTCTCCACCAAGGAGGACATGGCCCTCCACCGCTTCGCCGACCACGAGGACGAGGCGGCCAGGGTGGTCGCCGGACGCGGCACGGGCGTCTCCCCGCTCACCGCACTGGAGGAGCACTTCCTGGCCGGGCTGGAGTCCCGCGACCCGGTCACCGGCCTGTGCGACGAGCCGGAAGTGCTCGCCTTCCACCGGCTGCTGTACGGCACCCCGAGCCTGGTGGCCCGCCTGCACTCCTACACCGCGCGCTCCGAGGAGGCCCTGGCGGCGGAGCTGGCCCGGGTCCCCGCGGTGAGCGGCGGCCCGCCGCTGACCGCGCGACTGGCGGCCGGGCAGATCGTGACGTCCCAGCGGGTGCTGGCGACCGCCAACTGGCAGCGGATCGCCCGGGGCGCCGACGCCGACAGCACCTTCGAGGCGGCACGCGACGACGCGCACCACGCCTTCGCCCTGCTGCGTACCGGCCTGAGGCCGCTCGCCTGACGGGGAGACAGGGGCGACAGCCCGGACGGAACGGGAAGAGAGGAACGCCACCCCATGCCGGGGGACGACACACCGGGGGACGAGATGCCGAGGGACAGCACCGCCGAGGAAGGCGCCAGCACCGCCGAGGAGGACGTCCTGCAGGCCGAACTGGCCGCCGAGCGCGCCTATACCGACCGGTGCCGCGCCACGCTCGACCGTACGAAGGCCGCCGCGCAGCGCCGGGTGCTGGAGGGTGCCGGGGTGCTGACCGGACAGCACTCGGGCGAGGCCGCGGGCGAAGGCGTCGCGGGTGACGGGGCGAGCGCCGAGGCGCTGGGCCGCTATCTGCGCAGCCAGGCCAAGGAGTTGCGGGAGGAAGCCGACGGGCCCCCGTTCTTCGGACGGCTCGACTTCGCCACCGGGGGCGACGACGGCGAGCAGGCCGGCGAGCACCGCGGCCAGCGCTACTACATCGGCCGCCGCAGGGTCGGCGAACATCCCTCGGCGCCACCGCTGGTGCTGGACTGGCGGGCCCCCGTCTCCCGCGCCTTCTACCAGGCGACCGCACGGGACCCGCAGGGCGTCGTGACGCGGCGGCGGTTCGGCTGGGCTCCGGGCGGCACGGGCACCGCGGAGGACCTGACGGGTCTTGAGGACGAGCGGCTGCATGACCGTACGGACGGCGCGGACGGCAGGGACGGCGCGGACAGCCAGACCGGGGCGGACGGTATGGAGGGCACGGGGGGCTCCGCGGCGGCCGGTGCGGGCCTTGCCTCCCGGATCGTCGCCGGGGAGATCGAGCGCCCCCGGGTCGGGCCGATGCGCGACATCGTCGCCACCATCCAGCCCGAGCAGGACGATCTGGTGCGCTCGGGCCCCGACGGCTCGCTGTGCGTCCAGGGCGCGCCGGGCACCGGGAAGACCGCCGTAGGCCTGCACCGCGCCGCCTACCTCCTCTACACCTACCCGCGTCGCATCGAGCGCGGCGGCATGCTGGTCGTCGGCCCCAACCCGGCGTTCCTCGGCTACATTTCGGCCGTGCTGCCCGCGCTGGGTGAGGTGGGGGTACGCCAGTGCACGGTGCGGGATCTGCTGCCCGACCAGCCGGTGCGCGCCGAGGACGGCCCGCAGGCGGTGGAGCTCAAGCACAGCGCCCGGATGGCGACGGTACTGCGGAACGCGCTCCAGGCCCGCGTACGGCTGCCCGAAGGCCCGGTGACGGTGCCGGACGGCTCCTACCGCTGGCGGCTCGACGAGGACGAACTGCGCGCCGTGGTGCGGGAGACACTGGCGCAGCAGCCACCGTACGAAGTCGGCAGGGAGCGGGTGCGGGCCCGTACCGTGGCCCTCCTGCGGGACCAGGCCGAGCGCAGGGCCGGGCCGCCGGGCGAAGCGTGGCTGCGCCGGATGGGCAGGACCAAGGAGCTCACCGGCTTCCTGAACTCCGTCTGGCCGCGGGTGCGGCCCGAGGACGTGGTGGCCGGACTGCTGGGCGACGCCGAGGCGTTGGCCCGGGCCGCCGAGGGGGTGCTGAGCGAGGACGAACAGCTCGCGCTGGTGTGGCGGGGGCGCCGCCCGCGGTCGCCCCGGACGGCCCTCTGGTCGGAGCCGGACCTGCTGTTGCTGGACGAGGTGGCGGGGCTGATCGCCCACCCACCGGAGAGCTACGGGCACGTGGTGGTGGACGAGGCGCAGGACCTCTCCCCCATGCAGTGCCGGGTGCTGGCCCGCCGCAGCCGCTTCGGCTCGCTGACCGTGCTGGGCGACCTGGCGCAGGGCACCACTCCGTGGGCGGCGCGCGACTGGGCGGAGCAGCTGGCGCACCTGGGCGCGCCGGATGCGACGGTGGCTCCGCTGACCACCGGCTTCCGGGTGCCGTCCGAACTGCTGGAGCCGGCCAACCGGCTGCTGGACTCCCTGCCGGTGCGGGTGCCGCACGCCAGATCGCTGCGCACCGGCGGGGAATTGCGGACGGTGCGGGTGCCGACGGCGCGGGCGCTGACCGAGGGCGTGACCACACGAGTGGCCGCCGCTCTCGGCCGGGAGGGCTCCGTCGGGGTGATCGCACACGCGGCGCGCGTCGCTGACCTGCGCGCTGCCCTGGCCGCGGCCGGGATGGCCACGGGTGAGCCGGGCGGCGAGCAGGACGCCGAGCGGGTGACCGTGGTCGGCGCGGAGCTGGCCAAGGGCCTGGAGTACGACCACGTGGTGCTGGTGGAGCCGGCCGAGATAGCCGACGGCGGGCCGCATGGACCGCAGCGCCTCTATGTCGCGCTCACCCGTGCGGTCTCACGGCTGGAGATCCTGCACGCGGCCGGGCTACCCGAGGCCCTGCGCGACTGAGGCCGCACCGGCGGGCGTCCGGGCGGTCGCGGCCAGGTCGCGCAGCCAGTCGGGCTGATCGGCGATCTCCAGCAGGAGCAGCAGCCGGGTGAGCGGGTGGTCGCAACTGAGGCTGTCGTCCGCCTGGTCCGCAGGGGCGGGGAATTGTGCGCCTGGTGTGGTCACTGGGACTCCTGTGGACGGACGGACGACCGTGCACTCCGAAGATCGCGAACTCCGCTGGCCACTCACGGAGTTGAGTTCGCGTCATGGGGGCCAGGGGTGGGAGTACGCGGGCATTGTGACTGCTCCGTACTTACTTCTGCAAGCACGTCTGCAAGTACATCTGCAATCACGCTCGACTGTGAGACGCTTCCAGACGTCGCAACCGTCCACGGGGGAAAGTGACGTAGGGAGAGACGTACATGCAGATCGAGAACGGCATCGAGGCCACGAAGATCGAGGGCGCGGTCTGGCGCAAGAGCCGCCGCAGCAACCCCAACGGCAACTGCGTCGAGGTCGCCACTCTTCCCGGCCAGGGAGTCGCCGTGCGGAACTCCCGCTTCCCGTCGGGCCCCGCCCTGGTCTACACACCGGCCGAGATCGCGGCGTTCGTCCAGGGCGCCAAGGACGGAGACTTCGACGACCTGCTCGACGCGCAGAACTGAGCCGTCCCAACGGCTGCTGACCACATCTCAGCCGTGGGCACGGGCGGACAGCACGAAGGGCAACACCCAGGACACCGCCGCCGCACGACACGGACGTGTGGCGGCGGTTCACATGCCAGGGGCGGAATCCAGTCGCATAACCGTTATGGCTGTACGCTCACTTGGCGGAGTGGGACACTGAGCATCCGAACAGTCACTCAGGGGAGCAAGGCGGGCCGATGGGAGCACAGCCGCGGCGTGAGGAGTCGCTCGGACGCATCCTGGACACCCCCAGGGGCGGCCCCACGATTCTGCGTATCGTCCTGGGCACCCAACTGCGCCGGCTGCGCGAGGAGCGTGGCATCTCCCGGGAGGCTGCGGGCGAGGCGATCCGCGGCTCGCACGCCAAGATCAGCCGTCTGGAGCTCGGCCGCGTCGCCTGCAAGGAGCGCGACGTCGCCGACCTGCTGACGCTTTACGAGGTGTGGGACGAGCAGGAGCGCGAGGAGTATCTGGAGCTGGCCCGGCAGGCCGGCTCCCCGGGCTGGTGGCAGAAGTACAACGACGTGATGTCGCCGTGGTTCGACCGGCTGCTCGGCCTGGAGGAGGCCGCCTCCATGATCCGCACCTACGAGGTGCAGTTCGTGCCCGGCCTGTTGCAGACCCGCGACTACGCCCGCGAGGTGATCCGGCTGGGCCACCCGCGCGACGACGGCAGGCGGAGCGAGCGCCGTATCGAACTGCGCATGGAGCGGCAGACGATTCTCGACAAGCCGCACGCACCGCGCCTGTGGGCCGTGATGGACGAGGCGGCGCTGCGTCGCCCGCTCGGCTCGCGCGAGGTGATGCGCGCCCAGCTGGAGCATCTGATCGAGGCGGCTCAGCGGCCCAACATCACGCTGCAGATCGCCCCGTTCAGCATGGGCGGGCTGGCTGCGGCGGGCGGCCCGGTGACCATTCTGCGCTTTCTGGAACCGGACCTGCCCGACATCGTCTACCTCGAACAGCTCACCTCGTCGCTGTACTTGGAGAAGCGTGACGAGGTCGAGGGCTATCTGGTGGTGATGGACCGCCTGGGCGCGATGGCCGAGCCGCCGGCCGGGACGGTCCCCTTCCTGGAGAAGCTGCTGAGCGAGTACTGAGCAGGCCCTCCGGTCACGGCTTGCGTCCCACCCCGCCGAACTCGAACCAGGTCTCGTCCTCCAGCCGGCGCGCGTCCAGTTCTGAGTCGGGCCGCCAGTCGTTGATCTCGACCAGGCCCGGCTCCAGCAGTTCGAGCCCGGCGAAGTACGGTTCCACATCGCCCGGCTCCCGCACCCGGCCCCAGTTGCCGTTGGTGCTGCTGTTCATGAAGTCGGTGACGAAGTCGCGGGTCTCCTTCTCATGGCTCACCAGCTGGTTGAGCACGACGAAGCTGCCCGAGGGCACCCGCTCCAGGGCGCGGCGCACCACGGCGGCGGGGTCGGACTCGTCGGGGATGCAGTGCATCACCGAGATGAACAGCAGCGCGACCGGCTGGGAAAGGTCGAGCAGCCGGCGCGCCTCGGGACTCTCGAAAATCGTCTCGGTCTTGCGCATGTCCGCATGGATCACCGCCGTGTTGGCGTTCTCCTCCAGCAGCGCCCGGCCGTGGGCGAGCACGATGGGGTCGTTGTCGACGTAGACGACGCGGGCACCGGGGTCGGTGCGCTGCGCGACCTGGTGGACGTTGTCCTGGGTCGGCAGTCCTGAACCGTGGTCGAGGAACTGGCGGATGCCGTAGTCCTCAGCCAGGATGCGCACGACGCGCTGGAGGAAGCGGCGGTTGTTGCGGGCGAGTGCCCGGGTGCGCGGCACCACCTCGTCCAGCGCCGCGACGGCCTCGCGGTCGACGGCGTAGTTGTCCTTGCCGCCCAGGTAGTGGTCGTACATCCGGGCCACGCTCGGGACGTTGATGTCCACGGCGTCCCCGCTGCCGGTCGTCTCTTCCCGCATGTGTGTGCCCCACTGAGTCCACCGGCGCGCCGCGCGCCGACCGCGCGGGCGCCTGCCCTGGCGGGAAGCATGCCACGACCGCAGGCCCTGGACCAACGCCAAGTCACTTTTGCACGACGGAACTTGACGCGACCGGGGGTACAGACCGGGAGGAGTCGGCAGGGCGGGGCCGAACGGTCCGTGGAGCCGCCGCGCGGAAGGTCACAGCACGCTGCTGGTGCCCAGTTCGGCCCAGACGACGCGGCCGCACCGGGCACTGCGCGCGGTGACGCCCCAGCGCTGGGCGAGTGCGCCGACGAGCTGGAGCCCGCGGCCGTTGACCTCGTCCGTGGTCGCGCTGCGGGGCTGGGGGGCGCAGTTCTGGGTGCCCTCGTCGCTGACCTCTATCCGCAGGCGCTCGCCCTCCAGCTGGATGCGGCACCTTATCCGGACGGTGTCGGTGTGCAGCAGCGCGTTGGTGACGAACTCGGAGATCACCAGCTGCGCGGTGTGGCCGAGCTCCTCGGTCAGCCCCCAGTGCTGGAGCCGGCTGCGCAGCCGCGCGCGGGCGCGGGCCACGGACGAGGTGTGAGCGGGGAGCTCGAACCCCTCCTGGCGTGCTTCCTCAGCCGGTGCGGCCGACGGGGCGGGCGAGGAGAGCTGCGCGAGGGGATACGAGGAGGCCACGGGGGAACGCCTTCCGTCTACCTGTGAGGTGAGGGGACGGCTGCCGGGGAAAACTCCGCACAGGGCCCGAAGGGGCCGGGGCACGCGTAGGAGAACCGGGGGGCCGGGCCCGGCCGTCCCTCCGGTGACACGTGCGATGCTGTGCGGCTCCGGTGCCGCAGCCTCATGAGCTGGGTCACGCTGTTCACTATGCCCAGCAACTTTCACAGATGGCAAGAGTAGTTCTGCAATTCGCAGAATCGCACGGGCAGTATGGCTGCTGCATTGGAGCCATGGCACACTGCTGACGCCAGGGTCCGCCAGGGGAGGCAGTCAAGGAGGCAGTAGTGGCCGAGGCTCGTTCCGCGCCGACTGTGGGGCAGATAGTGCTCGGCCTGCGCCTTCGTGACCTCCGGGAACGTGCGGGATGCTCCTTCGCCGACGCCGCGTACGCACTCAGTGTGAACACCACCACGGTGCGTCGTATGGAAAAGGCGGAGGTCGGCCTCAAGCCGCCGTACGTGGAGAAACTGCTGCGGATGTACGGGCTCTCCGACGAGGAGACCGCCTCGTTCCTGTCTCTGGTGGACGAGGCGAACCGGCCCGGCTGGTGGCACAGCTTCCGCGATGTTCTGCCGCCCTGGTTCAGCCTCTATGTGAGCCTGGAGGGCGAGGCCAGCCTCATCAGGGCGTACGAGCCACATTGCGTACCCGGACTACTCCAGACGGAGGAGTACGCCCGCGCGCTGCTGCGTACAGGTTTCCCTTCCGCCGAAGAGGAAGAGCTCGACCGTCGGGTTCAGCTGAGGATGGGGCGCCAGCGGCTCCTCCACGACCCCGACGCGCCGGTGCTCTGGGCCGTGCTCGACGAGCAGGTGCTGCGCCGCCATGTGGGCTCCCCCGCGGTGATGCGCGAGCAGATCGACCGGCTCATCGAGCTGTCCAGGCAGCAGAACATCACGCTGCAGGTCATCCCGTTCACCTCAGGTGCGCACCCCGGCATGTTCGGGCCCTTCCAGCTCTTCCGTTTCGACATCCCGGAGCTCCCGGACATCGTCTACACGGAGGGGCTGACAGGAGCGACGTACCTGGATCAGCGTCCGGACACCGCCGCCTATCTGGAGGTGCTGGACCGCATGGGCGCGCAAGCCGCGCCGGTACCACACACCGAGGCTGTCCTCGGTGAGATCCGCAAGGAGTTTTAGAACCATGGGTCATTCAGGCCACCCCCCACACATATACAACGGCATGCCCGCGAAACACCTCGGCACCGAGGGCTGGCAGAAGCCGTGGAGCGGCACAAACGGCGGCAGCTGCGTCGAAGCGATGAAGCTCGGCGACGGCCGGGTCGCGCTGCGTCAGTCGACCGATCCCGAAGGCCCGGCGCTGATCTACACCACCCACGAGTTCGAGACCTTCCTCCAGGGCGCCAAGCAGGGCGTGGCCGATTTCCTGCTGGCCTCCGACTGACCGCACGCCCCGCCAGGACCCGGAGAAGGGAGAGGCCGCATGACCGCGAAGGGGAACGTCCCCGGCATCGACACCACCAAGCCGCACTCGGCCCGGATGTACGACTACTACCTCGGAGGCAAGACCCACTACGAGGTGGATGTACAGGCGGCCGAGGCGGTCATCGCGACCGTGCCGTTCGCCGGCGCCATGGCCCGCGCCAACCGGGACTTCATGGTCCGTGCCACCCGCTGGCTGGCGGCCGAGGCCGGTATCACGCAGTTCCTGGACATCGGCAGCGGCATCCCCACCGAACCCAACCTCCACCAGGTCGCCCAGTCGGTGAACCCCCGGGCCCGGGTCGTCTACACCGACAGCGACCCGATCGTGCTGCAGTACGCGCAGGCGCTGCTGCACAGCACCCCCGAGGGCCGCACCGCCTACCTGCAGGCGGACGCCGTCCAGCCGGAGACGATCATCGATTCCGACGAGCTGCACGCCACGCTCGATCTGAGCCTGCCGGTGGCACTCTCGGTCAACGCGCTCTTCCACTTCGTCCCCGACGAGCAGGGCCCGTACGAGATCCTCGCAGGGCTGCTGAAGCGGCTGCCCTCCGGCAGCTATCTGTGCCTCTCGCACGCCACCTCGGACATCGACGACCCGGCGCTGGCGGCGCTGGGCCGGGACGTGGAGGAGATCTACGCCAGAGGCGGTACCACACTCCGGCTGCGCAGCGGCGCCGAGATCGGCCGCTTCTTCGAGGGGCTGGAGCTGGTGGAGCCGGGGATCGTGATGGCGCACGACTGGCGCCCGGAGCCCGGCACGACCACCGAGCTCCAGGAGGGCCGGCCCAGCATGCTCGCCGGTGTGGCGCGCAAGCCCTGAAGCACCAGGACCACGAGGACCACGAGACGGAATCACCGAGGGGGAACCGCATGTCCGAGCAGGGCGGCGCACCGCCGGTCGACACGGCCAAACCACACTCCGCGCGTATGTACGACTACTACCTCGGAGGGAAGACCCACTACGAGGCGGACGTACAGGCGGCCGAGGCGGTGGTCGCCAAACTGCCGGAGATTGTCACAGCCGCCCGCACCAACCGGGACTTCATGATCCGGGTCACCCGCACGCTGGCGGCCGAGTACGGCGTCCAGCAGTTCCTGGACATCGGCAGCGGCATCCCCACCGAACCCAACCTCCACCAGGTCGCCCAGTCCGTGGTCCCCGAGGCCCGGGTCGTCTACACCGACAGCGACCCCATCGTGCGCCAGTACGCGCAGGCGCTGCTGCACAGCACCCCTGAGGGCCGCACCGCCTATCTGCAGGCGGATGTCACCCGGCCCGAGAGCGTGCTGGGCTCGGCCGAGCTGACCGAGACGCTGGATCTGGACCGTCCCGTCGCCGTCTCGGTCAACGCGCTCTTCCACTTCATCCCCGACGAGCAGGGCCCGGAGCGGATACTGCGCACGCTGCTCGACCGGCTGGCGCCCGGCAGCTTCCTGTCGCTGAGCCACGGCATCGGCGATGTCACCGACCAGGACGGCGCCGACCGGATCAACGCCGTCGTCGACATCTACAAGCGGAACGGCACGGTCCTGGTCCCGCGCAGCCGGGAGCAGGTCGCCCGGTTCTTCGAGGGTCTCGAGCTGCTCGATCCCGGCATCACCCAGGTGCACCTGTGGCGCCCTGACAGCGACCCGCTCGGCGGCCTGCCCGAGGGCACCCTGACGCTGTACGCGGGGGTGGCCAGGAAGCCGTGACGGCGGGGGCGGCCCCGTCCAGGAGACAGGCGACGATCACAGACGCCGTTGACAGGGCAGGGCGTCGGCGCGATCATAAGCAAGCGCTTAGAAACCGAGCAACCGAGCGCTCCATGCTCGCCGCCCCCGGGATCGGACCACCCTCATGCCCTCACCCTCGCTGCTGCTCTCCCGCCGCGACCTCGACTTCCAGCTCTACGACTGGCTGGACGTCGAGTCGCTCACCCGGCGCGCCCGCTACGCGGAGCACTCCAGGGAGACCTTCGACGACGCGCTGGAACTGAGCGAGCGGATCGCCACCCGGCACTTCGCCACGCACAACAAGAAGAACGACCAGGAAGAGCCCTGGTTCGACGGCGAACAGGTGCACACCGTCAAGGAAGTGTCCGAGGCCCTGGGCCATTTCGCCGAGTCGGGCCTGCTGGCGGCCGCCATGGACGAGGAGTTCGGCGGCATGGGGATGCCGCACACCGTCGCCACCGCCTGCTTCTCCTACTTCCAGGCCGCCAATGTGGGCACCTCGGCCTACCCGTTCCTCACCCTGGGCAACGCGCGTCTGCTGTGCGCCCACGGCACCAGGGAACAGATCGACACCTATGTGCGGCCGATGCTCGAAGGGCGCTTCTTCGGCACCATGTGCCTGTCCGAGCCGCAGGCAGGCTCCTCGCTCGCCGATGTCGCCACCCGGGCCGAACCCCAGCAGGACGGCACCTACCGGCTGTTCGGCAGCAAGATGTGGATCTCCGGTGGCGACCACGAGCTGTCCGAGAACATCGTCCACCTGGTGCTCGCCCGCGTCCCCGGCGGACCGCCCGGCGTCAAGGGCCTCTCGCTCTTCATCGTCCCCAAGTACCTGGTCGGACCGGACGGCACGCTCGGCGAGCGCAACGACGTGGTGCCCGCCGGGCTCAACCACAAGATGGGCTACCGGGGCACCACCAACACCCTGCTCAACTTCGGGGAGGGGGCACGCCACCGCCCCGGCGGCGCGGCCGGCGCCGTCGGCCACCTGGTGGGCGAGGAGCACCGGGGACTGGCGTACATGTTCCACATGATGAACGGCGCCCGAATCGGAGTCGGCGCCGGCGCCATGGCGCTGGGCTACACCGGCTACCTCAAGTCCCTGGCCTACGCCCGCGAACGGCCGCAGGGCAGGCCGCTGGGAGCGGGCGGCAAGGACGCGACGGCACCGCAGGTGCCCATCGTCGAGCACACCGACGTACGCCGGATGCTGCTGGCCCAGAAGTCCTACGTGGAGGGCGCGCTGGGGCTGCTGCTGTACTGCTCCCTGCTGGTGGACGAACAGCGCTCGGCCGCCTCCGAGCAGGACCGGGCCCGCGCCGGGCTGCTGCTGGAGGTGCTGACGCCGATCGCCAAGAGCTGGCCGTCGCAGTGGTGCCTGGAGGCCAACAGCCTCGCCATCCAGGTGCACGGCGGATACGGCTACACCCGCGAGTACGACGTCGAGCAGCACTACCGCGACAACCGCCTCAACCCCATCCACGAGGGCACCCACGGCATCCAGGGGCTCGACCTGCTGGGCCGCAAGGTGGTGCAGGACGGCGGGTCGGGGCTGCGGGCACTGGGCGATGCCGTACAGGAGACGCTGCACCGCGCCGAGGCCACCGGCGGCGAGGCCGCCGAGCTGGCCGGGACGCTGCGCGAGAGCTGGAACCGGGTGACCACGGTGACCGCGCGGCTGTGGGAGGGCGGCGACCCGGCGGTGGCGCTGGCCAACTCCTCCGTCTACCTGGAGGCCGTCGGGCACGTGGTGGTGGCGTGGATCTGGCTGGGACAGTTCCTGGCCACGCTCTCCGCCGACACCGGTTCCGGCGGCCCGGACAAGGAGGCGTTCCTGCGGGGCAAGCGGCAGGCGGCACGGTACTTCTTCCGTACGGAACTGCCGCGTACCGGCCCGCAGTTCGACCTGCTGGCCGCGCTGGACACCGTCGCGCTGGAGACCGAACCCGACTGGCTGTGACCGCGGTGGGACCCGGCCGAGGACTCAGCCCTCGCCCAGGTCCCGCCGCTCCAGGGGGCGGGTGGCCGGGCCCTGTATCACCGCGCCGTCCGCACCGAAGCGCGAGCCGTGACAGGGGCACTCCCACGCCGACTCCGCGTCGTTGAACCGCACCAGGCAGCCCAGGTGCGTACAGCGCGGCGATACGGCGAGCAGCTCGCCCTCGGTCGTCCGGTGCACCGCGCAGCGCCGCCCCCGCACCCGCACGATGGCGCCCGTTCCCGGCGGGATCTCGTCCACCGAGTCCACGTGGCTGGGGCGCAGCCGGTCCCCCACGAAGCGCCGGGCCACCGCCGACTGCAGGCGCAGCAGGGTGGGCGCCTCCCTGGGCCTGAGCCGGACCGGGTCGTACAGCCGTGCCCACGGCGGCAGCGGCTCGCCGGTGAGGTACGCGGCCAGCAGCTGCCCGGCCAGCACCCCGGAGCTCATCCCCCAGCCGCCGAACCCGGTGGCCACATAGACGTGCTGGGTGCCCGCGTGGAAGCGGCCGATATAGGGCACCCGGTCGGCGCTCTCGTTGTCCTGGGTGGCCCAGCGGTGGGCGAGACGGGCGCTGGGGAAGCGTTCGTAGGCCCAGGCCGCCAGCCGCTCGTAGCGTGCGCCGACCGAACCGATGCCGGGCATCCCCGGGCTGAACTGCTCCCCCGTGACGATCAGCAGCCGCCGCCCCTCGCCGAACGGATAGGGCGCGGTGCGCACGGAGCGGGTGCCGCGCTCGGGCGAGAGATAGGTGCCGCCCGGGTCCTCGTCCTCGGGCAGCAGCGCGGAGATGACCAGCTCCCGGCGCGGCTCCAGCCGGGAGAACATCAGCGCCCGGTCGAAGACCGGGTAGTGGGTGGCCACCACCACGTCGCGCGCCGCGACCTCTCCCCCGTTCTCGGTCTCCAGCAGGCACGGCTCGCCCTCGTCCAGCTCGACGACGCGGGTGCGTTCGAACAGCAGCCCGCCGCGCCGCCGGATGTCGTCGGCAAGCGCCAGCAGATACTTGCGCGGATGGAACTGCGCCTGGTTCTCGACACGGACGGCGGCACGCACCCTGAAGGGCAGCCCGGTGTCGGTGACCAGCGAGGCCGCGAGCCCGGCTGCGGCGGCCGCCTCGGCCTCGGCGCGCACCTGGTCCACATGGTCCGCCGACTCGACGTAGGTGTACGCCGGGACCCGCTCGAGCTCGCAGTCGGCCCCCAACAGCTCGCTGACGGCGGCCAGATGATCGACCGCACCCTGCTGTGAGCGGGCGTAGTGCTCCGCGTCCTGCGGGCTCCGGCTGTCCCGCAGCCAGCTGTAGAGCAGCCCGTGCAGCGCGGAGAGCTTCGCCGTGGTGTGCCCGGTGACGCCCGCGGCCAGTCGGTCGGACTCCAGCACGGCGACGCTGCGCCCGGCGCGCGCCAGTTCCCAGGCCACCGAGAGCCCCGCCATACCGCCGCCCACCACGGCCACGTCCACCTCGATCCGGCTGTCGGGCGGCAGCGGTGGGCAGGGCTCCCCCGCGGCCGAGAGCATCCAGTAGGACTCGTATCCGACGGGCAGTGTGGTCACCGCCGCCTCCCTTCAGCCCCGGTTCGTCGTACCTGTGGTTCCCGCTGGCACGCCGCTCACCCCCCGCCGATCGTCCGGCAAATCGCAGGGATTCGGCTGAAAATTCCCTTCGCTGCCGGGTTTCCGGCAGCGGAATTCCCTCAACTCCTCCCGCACGGCAGGGTGGTAGCGCTACGGTGTGTGCGCGCGGGGACGGTCGGTTGTTTGCTGCACGCCGGGAGGGTTCCGCGATGGGCGACAAAGCACACCTGACGCCTGCTCACCACCTCGAAGAGCTGCTGGCCCGCGCCCAGAACCCGTTCGACGTGAGCGACGAGGTCCTCGACCGACTACGCAGCGCTGTGATGTTCCAGGTCGAGCTGTACGGCTGGCGGCACCGCAATTCCCCGCTGCCCGCGCTGCGATGCAGCAGTTTCCGCCATGTCTTCCTGCTCGCCGACGGCAGCAGCCTGCTGCTGTGGGAGCTGTGCTACGACAGCCCCGACGGTACGGGCGAGCTGCACGAGGTGTACGACGACGCCGAGGCGCTGCGCCGCTCCGAACGCCGCGTGCACCACCGGATGGGCGAGGAGGGCGAACCGGAGGGAGCCGCCCGTACGACCGTCTCGTTCGACTTCCTCACCGGCGCACCCGGTACCGCCTACCCCCGGCGGGAGTACCCGGAGGGCGACTCGGCCGAGCACGCGCGCAGGCTGCTGCGGCGTGCCGAGAACCCCGACCGGCCGGGCGAGGAGACGCTGCGGCTGCTCTCCTCGGCGCTCGGGCACCACATCATGCACGTACCGGGTCCCCGGATGCACACCGTCGACTGCCAGGTGTGGTGCTCGGTGTACGAGCACGCCTTCCTGCTGGCCGACGGCACCGAGGTCAGCCTGTACGAGCTGGAGCACAACATGACGGGCAGCGGTCGTCTGGCGTGCGAGGTCTACCTGGACGAGTCCGTGGCCGATCAGGCAGCACACCGCCTCGCACGGGAGCGGGGCCTGGATCTGTAGACCCGGCCACGGTCGCCGTAGGCCGCCTACCAACGGAGGAACCCCCCATGTCCCCACGTGGACGCCATCGTCGCCCGCAGTCGAGTACCACATCCCGCGTCTCGTTGAAGGTGACAGCGGGCGGCGCGGGGATAGCCATGCCCCTGATCGGGGCCCACGTCGCACAGGCGGCGCCCACGGACGTGTGGGAGAAGGTCGCCGCGTGCGAGAGCAGCGGCAACTGGAAGACCAACACCGGAAACGGCTACTACGGCGGCCTCCAGTTCACCCAGAGCACCTGGGCGGCCTACGGCGGTACCGCCTACGCCCCGCGCGCCGACCTGGCCACCAGAAGCCAGCAGATAGCGGTCGCCGAGAAGGTGCTCAAGGGCCAGGGGCCGGGCGCCTGGCCCAACTGCGGACCCCGCGCGGGACTCGCCCGCGGCGACGCCTCGCCCCCGAAGGCCGCCCCGGAAACGGAGAGCGCCGCGAAGGCCAAGGCCGAACGTGCTGCGAAGGCCAAGCCGGAACAGACCGCGAAAGCCGAGGCGGAGCGGGCCGCGAAGGCCAAGGCCGACCGCGCCCGGGCGCAGCGCAGCAAGCAGCTGACGACCTACCGGGTGATCAGCGGGGACACACTCTCCGGTATCGCGGACGAACACCAGGTTTCCGGAGGCTGGCACGCCCTCTACGACAACAACCGCTCCACCATCGGCGACGACCCGGACCTGATCCTGCCCGGCCAGCAGCTGAGCCTGACCGGCAGCCCGCGCCGTACGGAGCGCACCCCCGAGGCCGAGTCGCCCAGCAGGCACCAGCCGAGCAAGCAGACCCCGAGCAAGCGGGCCCCTGCCAACCAGGCCCCGAACAAGCAGAGACCTCAGAAGCAGAGCCCCCAGCACAAGGAAGCGCAGCACAAGGAAGCGCAGCACAAGGAAACGCGGCACAAAGCACCGCAGCACAAAGCGCCGCAGCCCAAGGCCCCGAAGCACAAGGCGGCCTCGTCAGCGGCCACCGCGCCCGTGGCAGGTGTCGGTCCCAGCACGCCCTACGGCGCGGCCGGCAGCAGTTGGTCCTCCGGTCACCACACCGGCGTCGACTTCCCCGTCGGCACCGGCACCAGCGTCAAGGCGGTCACCAGTGGCACGGTCGTCTCGGCAGGCTGGGGCGGCGCCTACGGATACCAGGTGGTGCTGCGGCACGCGGACGGCAAGTACAGCCAGTACGGGCATCTGTCGGCCATCTCGGTGCGCTCCGGGCAGTCGGTGGCCACCGGCCAGCAGATCGGCCGCTCGGGGTCGACGGGCAACTCGACAGGCCCGCACCTGCACTTCGAGATCCGTACCGGCCCCGGCTACGGCAGCGACATCAACCCGCTGACGTATCTGCGGGGGCGCGGGGTGCGGATCTGAGCTCCGTACCGTCCGGCAGCCCTGCGGCTGCTGCGAGTTCGACCGTACGGTCGCACCACCGCTCCAGCAGCGCGCGGTCGTGCCCGACGGCCAGCAGCGCCGCTCCTGAGCGCCGCCGGTAGTCCTCCACCACGGCGACGAGCGCCGCCGTGGTGGAGGCGTCCAGCATCGCGGTCATCTCGTCACAGACCAGCACCCGTGGCCGCAGCGCCAGCGCGCGTGCCACGCAGGCGCGTTGGAGCTGGCCGTCGCTGACCTCGTGCGGGCGGCGGCCGAGCAGATCGTCGCCGAGCCCGACGGCCTGTGCCAGCTGGGCGACCCGCTCGGCCGCCTGGGCGCCGCGCCCGGTGGCGCGCAGCGGTTCGGCGATCAGCGCGGCGAGGGTGAGCCGGGGGTCGGCCGCGAGCCGGGGGTGCTGGAAGACGACGCCGACGGCGGTGCGCTGGGCGCGCGGCGCCCGGTGCCGCCAGCCTCCCGCGGGTTCGCCGCCGAGCCGTACGGTGCCCGCGCAGGGACGGTGCAGCAGGGCCGCGACCTTGGCCAGGGTGGACTTGCCGCAGCCGCTCGGGCCCAGCAGCCCGACGGCCTCCCCGGCCGCCACCGTCAGCGAGACGTCGCGCAGCACGGGCGCGCGCCGCTGATAGCCCGCGGTGACGCCGTCCAACTCCAGCGCGGGGTGGGCCGTCCCGGTCATACGGTGCTCCCTTCGTGGTGCCGGCGGGCGGGCCGGTCGATGGTGACCGGGTGGTGGCAGGCCACGCCGCCGTCCGGTACGGGCAGCCGGGCGCACGCGGCGCTCGCCCGGGTGCATCTGGGCGCGAAAGCGCAGCCGTCCGGGAGACGCCCCAGCTCGGGCGGCATTCCGGGAATGGGGCTGAAGTCCCGCTCGGGCAGTGCCGCCAGCAGGCCGCGGGCGTAGGGGTGGCGGGGCCCTGGTTCGCCGAAGAAGTCCCCGGCCGCCGCCACCTCGACCACCCGGCCCGCGTACATCACCGCAACCCGGTCGGCGATGCGCGCGGCGGCCGCCAGATCGTGGGTGATCAGCAGCAGGCCGCGCGCCTCGTCGGTGTGGGCGCGCAGTTCGTCGACGGTGCGCTCCACCAGATCGCGGTCGAGTCCGGTGGTCGGCTCGTCGGCGAGCAGCAGCGGCGCGTCGCCGACCAGCGCGAGCGCCGTGGCGGCCCGCTGGGCGAGCCCGCCGGAGAGCTGGTGCGGATAGCGGTCCAGGTGGTCGGCGGGGAACGCGGCGCGGCCGGCTGCCGCGCGGGTCGCCTCGGCCAGTTCCTCGCCGCGCAGCCCCTTCAGCTCCCGTACGGTCTCGGCGAGTTGGGAGCGCACGGTGCGCACCGGGGTCAGATGGGCTGCCGGGCTCTGCGGTACGAGGCCGACGCGCCTCCCGCGTACCGTGCGGGCGAGAGTGGCCTCGTCGGCGGCGAGCAGGTCGAGGGGCTCGTCCGGTCGCGTCGGTTCGGGCCCCGCATCGTGCACGGGCCGGTGCAGCAGGGCGCTGCCGCTGGTACGGGCGTTCGCCGGGAGCAGCCCCAGCAGCGCCGAGGCCAGCACCGACTTGCCGCAGCCGCTCTCCCCCACCAGCGCCAGGCACTCCCCCGCCGCCAGGTCGAAGGAGACGTCGCTGACAGCGGCAACGGCACGCCCGCCGCGCATCCCGAAACGTACGGACAGCTCCCTCACGCTCAGCAGTGGACGGACGGTGTCGCTCTCCCGGCTCACAGCATCAGCTCCGATCGGCGGCGCGGATTGATCCGTTCCCGCCACACGCCCGCCAGCGAGGCGATGGCGAGGGTGGGCACGATGAGGAACAGCCCGGGGAAGAGCGTGGGCCACCAGTCGCCGGCCAGCAGCGTGCCCCGCGCACTCTGGATCATGTTGCCGAGGCTGGCGCGGTGCGTGGGCAGGCCGAGCCCCAGGAAGGAGAGCGCTGACTCGTGCCAGATGGCGTGCGGCACCATCAGCACGGCCGCCAGCCCCGCCTGCGGCAGCACCCCGGGCAGCAGATGGCGTACGGCGACCCGCCACCGGGAGGCACCGCCGGAGACGGCGGCGTCGATGAAGTCCCTGGAGCGCAGGGACAGTACCTCGGCGCGCACGATCCGCGCCGTGGACAGCCAGTGCGTCAGCCCCACGGAGGCGACGACCGGCCAGACACCGGGACGGAACATGGCGACGATGAAGATGCCCAGCAGCAGGTGCGGCACCGAGGAGAAGACGTCCACCAGGCGCATCACCATGCGGTCCGCTCTGCCGCCCGCGGCACCCGCGGCAGCGCCGACAGCGGTACCGATGACGGTGGCGGTCAGCGCGGCCACCACGCCGACCAGCAGCGAGACGCGCATCCCGTAGACGCAGCGCAGCAGTACGTCACGGCCCACGTCGTCGGTGCCGAACGGGTGGGCGAGCGAGGGTGCCTGGAGCTTGTTCGCCATGTCGACGGCCTGCTCGTCCAGCGGGAAGAACAGCGGCACCAGGAGTACAGCGCCGAGCACGGCCACCACTACGGCGGCCGAGGCGCGCACGCGCAGCGCGCGTCCCGTACCGGCGCCGACCGCCGGACCGGCTCCGGCCTTGAGTTGGACGCTCACATCTCCTCCAGCGCCACGCGCGGATCGGCCAGCCCGTACAGCAGGTCGGAGAGCAGATTCCCGGCGAGCACCGCCACCGTGGCAAGGGCGGTGAGGGCCGCCAGCAGCGGGAAGTCCGTCGCTGTCGCCGCCTTGACGGTGGCGGAGGCGATACCGGGCCAGCTGAAGACCGTCTCCACCAGCAGTGCGCCTGTGATGAGTTCGGGTATCCGCGAGCCGACCAGCGTCAGCAGCGGCAGCAGCCCCGATCGCAGCGCATGCCGCAGCAGCACCGTGCGCTCCGCCAGGCCCCGGGCCCGTGCCCCGCGAACGGCGTCCTCCTCCAGCGCGTCCCCGACACCCTGGCGCACGTACAGCACGAACCACGGCAGCTGGGAGACACCCAGTACCAGTGCGGGCAGCGCGAGATGGCGCAGCAGCGCACCCGCGGTGACCAGGTCGCTGCCCGAGTCGGTGAGCCCGCCGGCCGGCAGCAGGTCGAACTGGACGGCGAACAGCCAGATGCCCAGCAGGCCGATCCAGAACGGGGGCGCCGCCTCCAGCGTGTAGGCGAGCGAGGTGACCGTCCGGTCGAGCACGCCGCCCCTGCGGCGTGCCGCGGCGACCCCGAGGGCCGTACCGGCCAGGACGGCGAAGGTGAAGCCCACCGCGCACAGCAGCACCGACCAGCCGAGCCGCTCGCCGATCACCTGGGAGACCGGCTGCCGCAGCGAGGTCGAGTCCCCCAGGTCGCCCGCCAGCGCGCTGGTCACCCAGTCCCACCAGCGCTGCGGGAACGGGCCGTCGACGTTCAGGTTGGCGCGCAGTTGGTCCAGTGTCTCCTGCGAGGCGTGGAGGCCGGCGGTGCCGGCGTACTGCTGCACGGGGTCGAACGGGGACGCTGCCGCTACGGCGAACACCCCGAATGTGACCGCCGCCAGCACGGGGACCGCGGCCATGAGCCGCCGCCCCACCATGCGCGCCACGGGGCTCCATCGCTTGTGGGCAACGACCCTGCCCGCCCTCATTCTTCCGGCTGCCAGTCCTGGAGGTCCCACCAGGGGCCGGCGCCGATGCCGTGGTCGTGGGGTTCGACCTGGGTGGTGAGGCCGCGCCACTTGTCGTCGATGACATAGACGTGGTCGATATGGGTGAGGAACGTATAGCCGGGGTTCTTCATCAGCGCGCGCTGCACCTTGTCGTACGCGCCCTTGCGCACCTGCGGGTCGCGGCTCCGACGAGCAACATCCAGTTGCTCGTCGACCGTCTTGTCGTGGTACTGGGCGAGGTTGTTCCAGCCGTCGCCGATCTGCGAGGAGTGCAGCGTCGGGTAGAGGTCGAAGTCGGGGTCGGCGGGGAAGCCGTTGCCCATCAGCATGGCGTCGTGGTCGAGCTCGGGCCGGACGACCTCGCGGCTGCCGGCCTGGACCTTGACGGCGATGCCGGCCTTCTTCGCGTCGGAGGCGTAGGCCAGCGCGTGGTCCTGGCGGAGCTTGTCGCCGGAGAAGTACCACAGGGTGAACGCCGCGCGCCTGCCGTTCTTGACGCGGATGCCGTCCTTGCCCGGCTTCCAGCCGGCTTCGTCGAGGATCTTCTTGGCGCGGCCCAGGTCGTGACGGCGCTCGGTGCCCTCGGCGAACCAGGGGCTGTCGGTGGGCAGCGGGCCGTAGGCGGGCTTTCCGGCGCCGTTGAGTACGGACTTGACCATGGCCTTGCGGTCGACGGCGAGGTCGAGCGCGCGGCGGACGGCCTTGTCCTTGGTGACGGGATTGCCGCTGGGCAGGGTCACCGCACGGTAGTCGGCGGTCTTGGCGGAGAAGGTGCGCTTGTCCGCGTTCTCGGGGCCCTTCTCGTACGCCTTGGCGAGGTTGGGCGGGAGGATGGCGCCGTCCAGGTCACCGGAGCGCAGCCTGGTGGCGCGTACGTCGTCGTCCTCGATGACGGCCACGGTGAAGCGCTCGACCTTGGGCTTGCCGCCCCAGTAGTGCGGGTTGGCCTTGAAGCTGAGCTTCTCGCCCTTGCGCCAGCTGGTGAGGATGTACGGGCCGGTGCCGACCGGCTCGGTGTTGTAGGAGCCGGTGTTCACATCCATCTTGGAGGCGACGGCCCGGGAGGCGATGGGCAGCACGGTGCGCTCGGCGAACGCGGCGTAGGGATACTTGAGCCGGAAGACGACGCGGTACTTGCCCTGGGCCCGCACGCTGTCGACGGCGTCCAGTTCGCTCTTGGAGGGGTTGTTGGTCTTCTTGTCGAGGATCGTCTCGTACGTGTAGACGACGTCCTTGGAGGTGAAGGGCTTGCCGTCGCTGAAGGTGACGCCCTTGCGAAGGTCGTAGGTGTAGGTGCGGCCGTCCTTGCTCACCTTCGGCAGCCGGGTGGCGAGTGCCGGTTTCAGATGCATCTTGGCGTCGTGGGTGAGCAGGCCGTCGAAGATCTTGGAGTTCCCCTCCTTGCCGTAGCCCAACAGGGGGCTGAGGGTCTCCGGTTCCTGTGCCACACCCACCGTGAGCGAGTCCTTGCCGTCGCCCGGACCGTCACCGTCGCCGGGCGCTGAGCACGCCGCGGCACCCGCGAGGACGACCATGGCGGCCGCCGTCACGGTGGCTGTCCGTACCGTCCGGGCAGTCATATGTGGCATCCTCCTTGTTCAACAACGATCGCTCTTGCAAGCGATTCGCAATTAGATCGATTAAATCATGGGTGCTCCGGTGTGCTATGCCCGGATACCTCCCGGGAGGGCTGTCAAGGCCCGGGCAAGATCCAGCCCCAGTAACGCTGTTTTCTTCCACGCGCCGCATCTCGGTCAGTAGCCTCATGGGCCCGACCGGAACTCCCCGGTGAATGAAGCGAGCTGGAGACCCCTCGATGGAACGTCCCGCCTGGGCCCCGCAGGGCATCGATCTCAACGTGCCGAGCGTGTCGCGGATGTACGACTACTACCTGGGCGGGTCGCACAACTTCGAGGTCGACAGGGAGACGGCACGGCAGGCGATCAGGGCGTGGCCCGGGCTGCCGAAGATCATGCAGGCCAATCGCGCCTTCATGCGCCGGGCGATCCGGTTCGCCGTCCAGGAGGGGATCACCCAGTTCCTCGACATCGGCTCGGGCATCCCCACCTTCGGCAACGTCCACGAGGTGGCCCACGCGCTGGACCGTGGCGCGCGGGTCGTCTACGTCGACAACGACCCGGTGGCCGTCGCGCACAGCCGCGCGGTGCTGGAGGGCGACGAGCGGGTGGCCATCGTCTCCGCTGACTTCCGCTCTCCGCAGGACATCCTGGGCAGTCCCGAGACCGAGAACCTGCTGGATCTGGACCGGCCGGTCGTGCTGATGCTGGTCGCACTGCTGCACTTCATCGAGGACCGCGACGAGCCCCGCAAATGCGTGGCGGAGCTGGCCCGTCGGCTGGCGCCCGGCAGTCTGCTGGTGCTCTCCCACGGCTCCGCCGAGGGCGGGCCGCCACGCGACGGTGGCGCCGCGCTGCAGGAGGTCTACAGAGCCGCGAGCGCCCCGCTCGTCATCCGGTCCGCGGCCGAAATCGCGCAGTTCTTCGAGGAGTTCGAGATGGTGGATCCGGGTCTGGTCGCGCTGCCGCGCTGGCGCCCCGACAGCACCACGGAGTACGAGGACCCCGTCGTCTTCAGCGGGTTCGCCGGAGTGGGCCGCAAGGCGGGACTCGCCGAGTGACCTCCAAGGACGAGTCCGAGGAAGACGAGAAGCATACGAGCCCGTCCCCGGACGGCGGCGGAGCGGCGGACGGCGAAGACGGACTGCGGCGCTTCGCACGGATCTGGAGCCGCGCGGTCTATCCCGCCACCCAGACCTCGCTCTCCCGTGCCGAGCTGGAGGACTTCCTCCACCCGCTGGCCGTCCGGCTGGGAGAGGCCCTGCAGGCCTTCCCGTTCAGCCCCGCACCCGGGCGTGAGGTCGGCGAGGCTCTGGTGAACGAGGCGCACTGCACCAGCCCCGAGGCGCTGCCGCACATCCTCGGCGTCATCGAGTCCTACCTCGTGCTGTACGCGGGCACCCCCGACAGCGTCGGCGTCGACGAGGCGCGCTCGCGCTGCGCCCGGCTCCAGCACGCCATCGCGGCGGGCTTCGCGCTCGCCGTGCGGGAGCGCACCCTGGCCGAGCAGGAGGCCCTCTCACGGGCCGCGCTGGCCGCGCAGACCGCCGTCGAGGAGGCCCTGCACGCCTCCGAGACCCGGTTCCGGGCCGTCTTCAAGGACGCCACCATCGGCATCGGCATCGCGGACATGAACGGCCGGCTGCGGGACGCCAACGGCGCCCTCGCCCGGATGTTCGGCCACTCCGAGGAGGAGATGCGCCGCCGCAACATCAACGACTGGGTGCACCCGGACGACGCCCCTGACGTGTGGCGGCTGCACCGCGAGCTGGCCGCGGGGCGCCGCGACCACTTCCGGGTGGAGAAGCCCTACCAGCGCCCCGACGGCACCGTGCTGTGGACCAATCTGACCGTCTCGCTGCTGCGGGACGCCGAGGGCGAACCCCGCTACCAGCTCGCCCTGATGGAGGACATCACCGAGCGCCGGCTGCTGCATCTGCGGCTGCGCTACGAGGCGACCCACGACGAGCTGACCGGGCTGCCCAACCGCACGCTGTTCGCCGAGCGGCTGGACCGCATCCTGACACCCGGCAACGGGGTGAGCCGGTTCGGGCTGTGCTATCTGGACATCGACGGCTTCAAGACGGTCAACGACAGCCTGGGGCACGCAGTCGGCGACCAACTCCTCGTCGCCGTCGGCGAGCGTCTCCAGTCCTGCACCACGGCCCCCGCCCACCTGGTGGCCCGGATCGGCGGCGACGAGTTCGCCGTGCTGATGTCCGACCCCCAGGGCACGGAAGAGGTCACCTGCCTGGCCCGGGCCCTGCTGGCGGCCCTGGCGACCCCGATCTCGCTGGACGGGCGCGAGCTGTCCGTCCGCGCCAGCATCGGCATCGTCGAGGGCGCGGCGGGCGAGCTGGAGCCCGCCGAGGTGCTGCGCAGCGCCGACATCACCATGTACCGGGCCAAGGACGCGGGCGGCAACCGCTACGAGCTGGCCGACCCGGACTCGGAGGCCCGGGCCATAGACCGGCACAGCCTCACCAACCGGCTGCCGGCCGCGCTGGAGCGGGACGAGTTCTTCCTGGAGTACCAGCCGCTGATCCGGATGAGCGACGGCCAGGTGGACGGCGCCGAGGCGCTGGTGCGCTGGCGGCATCCGGTACACGGGCGGCTCGGCCCCGACCGGTTCATCCCGCTGGCCGAACACACAGGACTGATCGTGCCGTTGGGCCGCTGGGTGCTGGAGCAGGCCGTCGCGCAGACGTGCACATGGGCGGGCGGGCAGCCGCTGCGCGTCAACGTCAACCTCTCCCCGCGGCAGCTGCACCACCCGGATCTGGTACCGGACACCATCGCGGTGCTGGAGGCCGCGGGGGTGGCGCCCTCGTCGCTGTGCCTCGAGGTCACCGAGAGCGCGCTGATCGGCGCGGACGAGGACGAGCTCAAGCCGCTGTGGCAGCTGGCCGAGATCGGCGTGGACATCGCACTGGACGACTTCGGCACCGGCTACTCCAACCTCGCCAACCTGCGCAAGCTGCCGGCCACCACGCTCAAACTGGACCGCTCCTTCACGCAGGGCCTGCAGCGGCATCCGGCCGACCCGGTGGATCTCACCTTCGTGGAGGGCATCGTCTCGCTCGCGCACGCGCTGGGTCTCGCCGTGACCGTCGAGGGGGTGGAGACCGAGAGCCAGGCCGACCAACTGCGCGATCTGGGCTGCGATACGGCGCAGGGCTGGTACTACGCGCGTCCGTCCTCACCCGGCGAGTTCGCGAGGGACTGGGCGACGGCGAGGTGAGGGCGGACCGACTCTAGGGACCCAGGTCCAAGTGGGTCTCGAACCACTCCACCAGGTCGGCCTCGACCTCGTCCCGGTTGGTCTCGTTGAGGATCTCGTGCCGTGCGCCCTCGTACGCGCGCCAGCTCAGATCGCGCGTACCCAGGTAGCGGAAGTCCTCCAGCAGCTCGTAGACGAGCGTCATGCCCTGGTTGCACGGGTCCTGGTCGCCGACAGCGATATGGACGGGCAGCTCGCGCGGGATGCGGGAGAACTGCTCCGGGTCGTTGATCTTGCGGGAGCCGAGCACCCAGTCCAGGGACAGACCGGCGCTGAACGGGAAACCGCACCTCTCGTCCTGTACGTAGGCATCGACCTCGGCCTCGTCGCGGGAGAGCCACTCGAAGCCGGTGCGGTGCTCGAACGGGTCGTTGAACGAGCTGAAGAGCACGGCGGTGAATTCGGACGGCGCGTCCCTGCCCCGCTGTGCGATCTCCCGCTCCAGCACCCGTACCGCGGCCTCGGTCTCGCAGCCGGGCAGCGAGCGGAACGTGCCCGAGAGCACCAGCCCGGAAAGGCCCTCGCCGTGCTCCTGGGCGTAGTCGCGGGCGAGCTGGGAGCCCATGCTGTGGCCGAGGAGGAAGAGCGGGGCGTCCGAGGGCATCCGGGCACGGGCCCGGTCGCCGACCTCCTTGAGGTCGGCGACCGTGGCCCGCCAGCCCTCGGCGCCCACCGCGCCCCGGCCGCCGGTGGCGGGCGCCGTCGCGCCGTGTCCCCGGTGGTCGGAGGCGACGACGGCGTAGCCGCCGGCGACGAGCCGGCGGGCGAACCTGTCGTAGCGCAGCGCGTGTTCGGCGGCACCGTGTGCGAGCTGCACCAGTGCGCGGACATCGCCCTCCGGCAGCCAGGTGTAGGTGGCCACCTGGGTCCCGTCCGCCACGGTCGTGAAGTCGTCCCGCCGTTCCGCCACGCTGGGTTCCTCTCCGCTCGCCGACTCGCCTGCCGCGTTGCTGCGGCACGGCAGCAGCGTCCGTTACCTCGGGCGGATCACCGCACCGCGCGCAGGCGGTAACCGTAGCGGTAGGTGTGGTCCGCGTGAAGGAGGTACTTCTCCAGCGGCGGCGCGCCCCACGAGTCGTTGCCGCCGACGCCCATCTGCCGGTGGTTGACGCCCAGTACCGTCTCCTTCCGGGGTTCGAGCTCGTAGGGGTGGCCTGGCCCGTCGAGGTCGGCGGGGGCGTAGTGCAGGGCGCTCAGCTCGAGATGGTCGCCGTCCTGTGTGGTGACGCGCAGTCCGCCGCCGTGCTTGGCGGTCAGCTCGCCCCAGCGCACCCCGGTGACGTTGCCGCACTCCTGCGGGCGTACGTACGGCGTGAACTGTTCCGACACGCTGGAGCGGTACCGGCCGACCGGGGCGCCGGTCGCCCGGTCCTGGTAGTTCTCGTGCGGTCCCCTGCCGTACCAGGTGAAGGAAGACAGGCCCGCGGGAAGGGTGAGCAGCGCTCCGACCACTGGCAGATCGGGCAGCCCCGCACCGGGTTCCAGGGTGTGTTCGACGCGCACCTCCCCGTCGCCGCGCACGGTGAAGACTGTGGTGTACGCGCTGGTCGCGGGGGAGGTCGGGAGGGTGCTGCGCACCTCGACGGTCACCACCGAGCGGCTCTCGCGGGCGACCTTCACCGCGTCGGTGGTGCGCTCGGCGCCTGCCTGCCTCCACGTCTTGGCCTTCTCGTGGAAGTTCCGGCCGCGGTCGTTGTCGGTGGGAGCGCGCCAGAAGTTGGGCACCGGGCCCTCGGTGAGCAGGGCCACGCCCTTGTGCCGGAAGTCGGTGAGGGTGCCGCGGCGCTTGTCGAGCGTGAGGGTGAAGTCCCGCCCGGTGACGGTGACCTCCGTGCCGGTCTCCTCGTACTCCACGGGTGGCAGCTCGCCCTCTCCCGGCTCCTTCGGGGCCGCCGTCTGCCAGGCGGTGAGCTGGAACTGTCCGCCCGCCACCTCGTGTCCGGCCTTCGCCCAGGAGGTGCCGTGTCGCAGTACGAGGGAGAGGTTGAGCCAGTACTCGGCGCCGGGCGCGGGCCTGGCAGGACGGTCCAGCGGCAGCCGTACGGTGCCGGTGTCACCGGGACCGGTGCGGGGCGGCCGTACGGTGCCGTGCTGTACGCGCTCACCGTCGCGGGTGACCTCCCAGCGCAGTTCGTAGGCGTCGAGTCCGGTGAAGAGCTGCTTGTTGGTGAGCTTCACCTCGCCCTCGGCCGCCTTGTCCCCCGAGAAGGCGATCCGCTGGTAGACGTGCTTGACCTCGTGCATGGCGGGGTTGGTCTCGCGGTCGGAGCGGACGACTCCGTTGCAGCAGAAGTTGCCGTCCGTGGGATAGCCCGCGACCCAGTCGCCGCCGTACGACAGATAGCTGCGCGAGGAGTCGCCGGGCACCGGCTTCTTGATCGTCTGGTCCACCCAGTCCCAGATGAAGCCGCCGTGCAGGTTCGGGTACTTCTCGAAGAGGTCCCAGTACTCCTGGAGGTTGCCGGTGCTGTTGCCCATGGAGTGCGCGTACTCGCACAGCATGAACGGCTTCTTGTCGCCCGACTTGCCGTACCTCTCGACCTCGTCGGGCTTGGCGTACATCCGGGACTCCACGTCGGCCACGGAGCTCATGCCCTCGTAGTGCACGGGACGGCTCGGGTCACGCTGGTGGAACCAGTCGGCCATCTTGCGGAAGTTGTCGCCGCTGCCCGCCTCGTTGCCGAGCGACCACAGCACCACACAGGGGTGGTTCTTGTCGCGCTCCAGCATGCTGCGCGCCCGGTCCAGGCAGGCCGCTGTCCACTCGGCGAGTGAGCCGGGGAGGGTGTCGCGGACCTCGTGGGTCTCCAGGTTGGTCTCGCCCACGACGTACAGCCCGTACTCGTCGCACAGCTCCAGCCAGCGGGGCGAGTTGGGGTAGTGCGAGGTGCGGACGGCGTTGATGTTGTGCTGCTTCATCAGCTTGATGTCGCGCAGCATCGTCTCCTCCGGCACGGCCTGCCCGTACACCGGGTCGGTCTCGTGCCGGTTGGTGCCCGCGAACAGCAGCGGCTTGCCGTTGATCTCCAGCTTGCCGGGGCCGAAGGTCAGCTTCCGGAAGCCGAACCGCACCCGGTGCACCTCGCTGCGGTCGCCGCCCGGATCCCGCACCGTCAGTACCAGGGTGTAGAGGCTGGGGCTCTCGGCCGACCACAGCTCCGGCCGGTGCACGGTGCCGGTCAGCTCCACGTCGGCGATGCCCCCGGCCGGGGGCTCCGCGCTGCCGGTCAGCGGGCCGGTGGGCACCCGGTGTCCGTCCGCGTCGTAGAGCGCTCCGGTGACGGTGTACTTCCCGGCCGTTCCGCCGGTGGTGTCCCGTATCCGGGTACGGACGGTGAGGTCGGCGGTGGTCAGCGCTTCGTCGAGCGCGGGGCGGACCTCGGCGTCGTGGAGGTGGACGCGCGGCACCGAGTACAGATACACGTCCCGGAAGATCCCGGACAGGTCGATCATGTCCTGGTCCTCCAGCCAACTGCCGTCCGACCAGCGGTAGACCTGTACGGCGAGGGTGTTGTCGCCGTTCTTCAGGTGCTCGCCGATGTCGAACTCGGCCGGGGTGTAGCTGTCCTCGCTGTAGCCGACCTGCTCGCCGTTCACCCACACGAAGAAGGCCGACTTCACCCCTTGGAAGGAGAGCAGGGTGCGCCTGCCGCGCCAGCCACGGGGCACGGTGAAGGTTCTGCGGTAGGAGCCGACGGGGTTGAACTCCTTGGGGATGGCCGGGGGTTCCGGCTTCTCGTACCCCGTCCAGGGATATTTGATGTTCAGGTAGATGGGCTCCCGGTAGCCGTGCATCTCCCAGTTGGAGGGTACGGGCAGCCGGTCCCAGTCGCCGTCGTCGTAGTCGGTGCGGTGGAACCCTTCGGGACGCTTGGCGGGGTTCTCCGACCAGTGGAAGCGCCAGTTCCCGTTCAGCGAGCGGTAGTAGGGGGATTCCTGGTACCGGCCCTTGAGCGCCGCCGCGCGGTCGCGGTACGGGATGAGGGCCGCGCGTGCCGGCTCGCGGTTGACCTGGAAGACGGTCGGGTCGGCGTCCCATTCGCGGCCGTCCGGTTCCGCGGCCGGTTTCCGCGCCCCGGCGGCGAAGGCCGCCTTCTGTTCACGGAAGGCGGCCCAACCCGCGAGAGCGCCACCGGTAGTTGCCAGAAAGCTCCGTCGTGCCCATGGCTTCGCATCCATGACTCCACAAGACACCACAGAGTCAAATGGATATCAACGCTTTCGCACAGCTCCCTTCAAGGCTGGTGCGGGGTGGGGCTCCGTCAAGCCGTCGTCCAGGCCCGGTTCATGGACCACCCGGTCCGTATGCCCTCGGGTGGGCAACGGCGGCCGCGCTGCTGCGGCCTCGCCGTTGGTCGCGGGCGTCCCGTTCGCGGGGGCTCCGTTGGCGGGCCTCCCGTTCGCGGGCGTCCCGTTCGCGGGCGCTCCGTTGGCGGGCGTCCCGTTCGCGGGCGCTCCGTTCACCTGGCCCCCGTTCACCTGGCCGTTCACGGGCGCGTGAGCCGGCCGGGGCACCGGTGCGGCAGGCGGCCCGAACGGCAGCGGTGCGACAGGTACTCGGCCCTTGCCCCGGGCCCTGGCACGCGGGCGGGGATCTGGGCCCGCGCCGGGGCCGGGAGCGTGGGAGCCGGGCGCCTGCTCGACCCCGGGGACACGGCTCTGCTCCACCCCGGGCGCATGGTTCTGCTCCACCTCGGGCAGATGGTTCTGCTCCACTCCAGGAGCAGGGCTCTGCTCCGCACCGGGTACAGGGTCCTGCTCGGCCCCCGGGACCGGCGGCCCGCCAGGCCCGGCAGCAGGCTCCCGGCCGTCCTGGGCGCCCTCCCCCGCGCCGTCGGGCGCCGGTGCGTCCGGTGTGGCACCCGCGCTCGGGACCGCACGCCCGTGGTCGGGCGCGGGCTCGGTGCTGTCGGCCGGCTCGGCGTCTGGGGCGGAGGCGGGTTCGGCCGGCGGGGCGGCGGAGTCGGCGTCAGGCGCTGCGTCCTGGCGGGGCCCGCCCAGCAGGCTCTGCGGCAGCACCGCCACGGCCTGCACTCCGCCGTAGATGTTGTTCCGCAGCTGGACGACGACGCCGTGCCGACGGGCGAGGGCGGCCACGACGTACAGGCCGATGCGGCCGTTCCGCAACAGTTCGGGCACGTTGGTCCTGCCCGGTTCGGCGAGCATCGCGTTGAGGCGGTTCTGTACGCCGAGGTCCATACCGCGCCCCCGGTCCTCGACCTCGACCGCCAGCCCGGCCGTGACGCGCTGGGTGCGCAGCAGCACCCGGGTTTCGGGCGCGGAGAACATGGTGGCGTTCTCGGCGAGTTCGGCCAGCAGATGGATGACGTCGGCGACCGCGTGTCCGCGCACGGCGCCCTCGACGGGAGGCACCAGCTGGACCCGGGTGTACTGCTCGACCTCCGCCACGGCGGAGCGCAGCACCTCGGAGAGGGGCACCGGGCGGGACCACCGGCGCTGGGCCGTGGCACCGCCGAGAACGGCGAGGTTCTCCACGTGGCGCCGGGTGCGGGTGGCGAGGTGGTCCACATGGAAGACGCCCTTGAGCAGATCGGGGTCCTCCACCTCGTTCTCCAGCTCGTCGATGAGCTCGATCTCCCGGTGCACCAGCGACTGCAGCCGACGGGCGAGGCTGACGACGACCTCGGCCCGCTCCTCGCTGCCGCCGCGTGCCCGGGCCGTCAGCCCGACGGCCTCCACCACGGCGGCCTCCGCGGCGCACTGGGCGTGCGCGGCCTGGTGGCCGAGCAGATCCAGCGCGTCGCCGACCGGCTCACCCTCGGGGGCGCGGGTGCGGGTGACGGGGTGTTCGCCGTGCCGCAGGGCCCACAGCATCGAGCGGAGTTCCGCCTGGCCGCGTTCCAGGGAGCGCCGCAGGGCCGCGCACCGTGCGGCGGTACCCCGCGCTTCGGCCGCCGCCAGCGTCCCGGCGGCGCCGAGCAGCCCGCACATCACCAGGGCCCCGGTGACCAGCGCTGCCCACTCGGAGCCCGTGAGCGGATCAGCGGCGTCCCGGCCCGACAGCAGGAGGCAGACGACGACCGCGCCGGTGAGCGCGACCAGTCCCGCGGGCAGCACGCTGAGCCGTACCAGGCGGCGGCGCACGGCGGCGTCCCCCACGCTTTCTAGGGCGCGGACCTGCGCCCGGGGCCTGCCGTGCCGCCGCCGTGCGGGGACGTTCCTCCCACCGGGTCCGGTCGGTTGGGCGGCCACAGGAACGGAAGTGGATGCTCCGCTTCCGTTCTGTGCCACAGAGGTCGGGAGTTCGGGCATGGATTCCTCGGGTGAGTTGAGGCGCTGAGAGATCGGGCGAGCAGCAGCGGCGGAGGGACAGAACAGGTGGACCTGGTGCATCGATGCCGCGGTCACGCTAGCCCGCGGCCCTCCCGCGACCTGCCCCGTACGGAGGATTCGCCAGGGTTCGCCAGCTCCCAACGAGTGAACCCCACCGGCTTCCGCTTGACAGGGCTCGTCCGCGCCGTCCGAGGGAGCGGTATCGCTCCGTACGCCCGATGCGCTCAGTACGCCCGCACGGTGACGTTCACCCGGCCCCGCAGCTCCAGCGCGGGCGGCGCCGTACCCGGCTCGGTGCGGGGTACGCCGTGGTAGGACAGCCGGGCCGGGCCGCCGAAGACGAAGGCGTCCCCGCTGCGCAGCTCCACGTCCTCCCACGGCCGCCCGCGCCCCTCGGTGTTGCCGAACCGGAAGACGCAGGTGTCCCCGAGGCTGAAGGAGACGACGGGAGCCGCCGAGCGCTCGTCGCTGTCCCGGTGCATGCCCATGCGCGCGCCGTCACCGTAGAAGTTCACCAGCGCGATGTCGTACGGCACGGCGCACGGGCCCGCGCCGTACACCGGCTCCCCGGTCACCTCGGCGGCGGCGTCCACGGCCGCCCGCGCCCACTCCCCCAGCCACCCGGGGAACGGCTTCACCGGCTCGCCGCCGCCGTCCACGACGGTCGGCGCGTAACCGTAGGGATACCAGTGCCGCCCCAGGCTGAGCTGCCGCACCGACATCCGGCCGCCGCCCGGCATCCGTACCGTCCGCAGGCCCGCGGGCGGCAGGGCCCATCGGCGGCACGCCGCCAGCAGCTCGCGCTGGGCCTCGGGCGGCAGCCGACTGGGCAGATGTACGGCTCCCGGAGCGATCTCCGAAGCGGGCCGCGGGAACAGCTCCTCGCTCACGGGGCCAGCGTACGGCGCCGGGCCGCCCAGCCCTCGGCGAGACCCCGGCCGGGCCGAACGTCGTACGAGTCACCGCACGAGGACTGATCGCCTCAGGCATCCATGCCTTATGGTCGAACGGACGGTCGTCGCAGATGCTGGGAGCGCACGTGAATGTGGAGTCCACCGGGACGGAGCTGACCGGGGTACGGAACTTCCGGGACGTCGGGGGCCTGCCGACGGTGGACGGGCGCCGGGTGCGGCGCGGGGTACTCTTCCGCAGCGGGCACCTGGCCCACGCGACGCCCGAGGACGCCGCCTTCCTCGGCGAGCTCGAACTGCACACGGTCTTCGACTTCCGCAACTCCGCCGACCAGGCGCTCGACGGCCCCGATGTCGAGCTGCCCGGGGTCCGCAACGTCAACCTTCCGCTGTCCGACCCGGCCGACGGTGCCGAGTTCTGGCGGCTGGTGCGCGACGGCGAACTCGACCAGCTCCGGGCGATCCTCGGCGACGGGCTCGGTGACCGGCGGATGACCGACTCCTACCGCGCCATGATCCTGGAGCGGACGGCCGAGCACAGCCGCATCCTGCACGCACTGGCCGAGGACAGCGTGCCCGCGCTGATGCACTGCGCGGCCGGCAAGGACCGGGCTGGGCTTGCGGTCGCCATCACGCTGCTGGCGCTCGGCGTGGAGCGGGCCGCCATCGAGGAGGACTACCTCCAGTCCAACCAGCCGCACCGGCGGTACAAGATCTACCGCAGCAACAAGTCCAAGGCCGGTATGGCGCCGGAGGTCCTGGAACTGCTCGCCCCTCTCTTCGAGGCGCGCGCCCGCTATCTGCACACCGCGTTCGAGACCATCGACGAGAGGTGGGGCGACGTGGACACCTACCTGACCGAGGGCCTCAAACTCTCCGAGGGAACCCGCATCAGGCTGCGCTCGCGCCTGCTGGAGCCCTGAAACCGGCCCAGCGGACGCCTCATCCCTCCGCCTCGACGCCCCGCTGAGCCCCGCTGAGCCCCGCCCCCGGGGTTATGCTGGCGGTGCAGCAGGTTCGCCCCGTCAGCCAGGCGGGAGGCGTCGTAAGAGGGAACCCGGTGCGAGTCCGGGACTGCCCCGCAGCGGTGAGTGGGAACGACCGCCGTCATACGCACTGGACCACAAGGTCCGGGAAGCGACGGCCAGTAGGTGCCCGCCGGGAGACCGGCAGGCGTGCCCGCGAGTCCGAAGACCTGCCCGCTGCCCGTGCGCGTCCACGCGTGCACGGTCCTCCCGGAGACCTCGAGGGCGGGTCGGAGAGCACAGCGCACCAGACGGCGGGACGCCGGCCACGCGTCCGCCTCCCCGGGCGCCGCCTCCCTTCGTGTCCTCGCTCCGTCCTTCCGGGACGCTGGAGACACTCGCGAAGGAGAGTTGCGTGACAGCGCCCAGAACGCACGAGGCAGCAGCCCGAGCGGCCACCACCCGCCCGCCCGCGCCGGTGAGCGCCACGGTGTACGGCTATCCCCGCCAGGGCCCGGACCGCGAACTGAAGAAGGCGATCGAGGGGTACTGGAAGGGCCGCGTCGACGCCGAGTCCCTGCACGCCACAGCGGCCCGGCTGCGGGCCGCCAACTGGCGGCAGCTGGCCGAGGCGGGCATCCACGAGGTCCCCACCGGCGACTTCTCGTACTACGACCACGTACTGGACACGACCGTGATGGTCGGTGCCCTCCCCCAGCGGCACCGCGCGGCCGCGGCCGCCGATCCGCTGGACGGGTACTTCGCCATGGCCCGCGGCACCCAGGACGCGGCGCCGCTGGAGATGACCAAGTGGTTCGACACCAACTACCACTATCTGGTGCCCGAACTCGGCCCCGGCACCGTCTTCGCGGCGGACTCGCGCAAGCAGACCGCCGAGCTGACGGAAGCCCTCGCACTGGGGCTCCCGGCGGCCCGGCCGGTGCTCGTCGGGCCCGTCACCTACCTGCTGCTGGCCAAGCCGGCGCCCGGCGTCGCCCCCGACTTCGAGCCGCTGTCGCTGCTGGAGAGGCTGCTGCCCGTCTACGCCGAGGTGCTGGCGGATCTGCGCGCCGCGGGCGCCCAGTGGGTGCAGCTGGACGAGCCGGCGCTGGCGCAGGACCGTACGCCCGCCGAGCTGAAGGCCGCGGCCGAGGCCTACCGGCTACTGGGCGGCGCCGCCGACCGCCCGCGGCTGCTGGTCGCCTCCTACTTCGACCGGCTCGCCGAGGCGCTGCCCGTACTGGCCAAGGCGCCGGTCGAGGGCCTGGCGCTCGACTTCACCGGGCCGGCCGCCGCCAACCTGGACGCGCTCGCCGCGGCCGGCGGGCTGCCGGGCAAGCGGCTGGTCGCGGGGGTGATCGACGGCCGCAATGTGTGGATCAACGACTACGAACGCTCCATGGCCACCCTCGCCACCCTGCTGGGCCTCGCCGACCGGGTGGATGTGGCGGCGTCCTGCTCGCTGCTGCACGTGCCGCTGGACGCGCGCGCCGAGCGCCATATCGACCCCCAGGTCGCACGCTGGCTGGCGTTCGCACGGCAGAAGGCGGCGGAGGCGGTCACGCTGGCCCGCGGCCTGTCCGAGGGAACCGCGGCGATCAGCGCCGAGCTGGCCGCCAACCGCGCCGACCTCGCCTCACGTACGGCCTCGCCGCTCACCCACGACAAGGCCGTACGGGCCCGTACGGCAGCCGTCACCGAGGCGGACACCCGCCGCGCGCTGCCGTACCCGCGGCGCACGGCGGCGCAGCGCACCCGGCTCGGCCTGCCGCCGCTGCCGACCACCACCATCGGCTCGTTCCCGCAGACGGCCGAGCTGCGTGCGGCCCGGGCCGGTCTCCGGGCCGGCCGGATCGACGAGACCGCCTACGAGCAGCGGATCGCGGCCGAGATCCGCGAGGTGATCGCCTTCCAGGAGCGCGCCGGGCTGGACGTACTGGTGCACGGCGAGCCCGAACGCAACGACATGGTGCAGCACTTCGCCGAACAGCTCACCGGGTACCTCGCCACCCGGCACGGCTGGGTGCAGTCGTACGGCACCCGCTATGTGCGCCCGCCGATCCTGGCGGGCGATGTCGCACGCCCGCGGCCGATGTCGGTGCGCTGGACGCAGTACGCGCAGACGCTGACCTCCCGCCCGGTCAAGGGCATGCTCACCGGCCCGGTGACCATGCTCGCCTGGTCGTTCGTACGGGACGACCAGCCGGTGTCCGAGACGGCGCGCCAGGTCGCCCTGGCGCTGCGCGACGAGGTGTGCGAACTGGAGGCCGCGGGCACCGCCGTCATCCAGGTCGACGAGCCGGCGCTGCGCGAGACGCTGCCGCTGCGCTCCGCCGACCGGCCCGGCTATCTGACGTGGGCCACCGCGGCGTTCCGGCTCACCACCGGCGGGGTGCGTCCGGACACCCAGATCCACACCCATATGTGCTACGCGGAGTTCGGCGACGTGATCGACGCCATCGCCGAGCTGGACGCGGACGTCATCTCCCTGGAGGCGGCTCGCTCGCATATGCAGGTGGCGGACGAGCTGGCCGCGCACGGCTATCCGCGCGAGGCGGGTCCCGGCGTGTACGACATCCACGCGCCGCGGGTTCCCGACACCGATGAGATGGCGGCCCTCCTGCGGAAGGGCCTCACGGCGATTCCCGCCGACCGGTTGTGGGTCAACCCTGATTGCGGCCTGAAGACCCGTGGCTGGGCGGAGGTCCGTGAGGCGCTGCGGAACATGGTGGCCGCCGCCCGCACGGTACGCCGGGAGTTGCCGCGTTAAGCACTGAGCGGTTGCCCCGGGAAGAGAGCCGCGCGGCTGGCCACGGGCTGCCCCGACCTGTACGTCGCAGGCTGAGGCACACGTCGTGGCTGGTCGCGCAGTTCCCCGCGCCCCTTACGGGCGCGCCCTCCCTCAGCGGTTGGCCACCGCCTGGCGGACCAGCGTGCGGCCGAAGTCCCACATCAGGCCACCGCTGTGGGCGTCATCCATGACCTGGGTGAAGGCGGTCACAAAGCGGTCGACCTCCTCCTCGCCGATCACCAGCGGAGGAATCAGCTTGATGACCTCCAGGTGATCACCGGACACCTGGGTGAGGATGCGATGCTTCTGCAGCAGCGGCACCACCACCATCTGCGCGAAAAGCCCTTTTCGCGCAGCCTGCAACATGGTCCACCGGCTGCGCAGCTTCAGCGATCTGGGCCTGCCGAACTCGATGCCGATCATCAGCCCCCGGCCGCGTACCTCGTGCAGCAGCTCGTAGCGGTCCACGAGCGCCGCGAGCCGGCCGCGCAGCAGATCGCCGGTATGGCGGGCGTTCTCGGTCAGGCGCTCGTCCTCCATGACGGCGAGGGTGGCCAGCCCCGCCGCCATGGCCTGCGCGTTGGAGCCGAAGCTGGCGGAGTGCACGAGCACCCGGTCCATCGAGGAGTAGACCTTCTTGAAGATCCACTCCTTGCCGAGCGTGGCGCCCACCGGCACATATCCGCCGGAGAGCGACTTGGCCACGCACACCAGGTCCGGATCGACGTCCTGCTCGTGCTGGTAGGCGAAGAAGTCACCGGTGCGGCCCAGCCCCGTCTGCACCTCGTCGACGATCAGCAGCGCCCCGTGCCGGTGCAGCAGCTCCCGCGCGGCACGCAGATAGCCGGGCGGGGCTGCGTGCACGCCCTTGCCCTGGATCGGTTCGACGACCAGCGCCGCCACATCCTTGCCGCGCAACTCCCGCTCCAGCGCGGCGAGGTCGCCCAGCGGTACGGGGGTGTCGGGCAGCAGGGGCGCGAAGCCGTCGCGGAAGCCGTCCTCGCCGTTGACGGAGAGCGAGCCGGCGGTCAGCCCGTGGAAGGCGTGCGCGCAGTACAGCACCCTGGGCCGGCCGGTGGCGTAGCGGGCGAACTTCAGCGCGGTCTCCACGGCTTCGGTGCCGCTGTTGCCGAAGAAGACCCGGTCGAGTCCCGGCGCGTGGGTCAGGAGTCTCTCCGCCAGCAGCCCGGGCAGCGGCTGGCAATCGAACCGGGTCAGGTCGGCGAGCTGCGCGTCGAGCACATCGTGCAGCGCCTGCCGGACGACCGGATGGTGGCGGCCCACGCCCATGACGCCGAATCCGGCCAGCATGTCGAGGTAGTCGTTGCCCTCGGCGTCGTAGAAGTAGGCGCCCTCGGCACGCTCGTAGACCTTGTCGAAGCCGATGGTGTGCAGCATGCGCGGCAGTTGGTGGTTGAGGTGGCGCATGTGCAGCTCGTAGCGCTCGCCGCTGCGTTCGGCCAGCAGCTTCGACAGATCGAAACCGGTCACGCCATGCTCCCCTCGCCGGTGCGGGGCGCGCCCAGGGCCGCGTCCCGCGGTGCGTCGAGGTCGCATGGTCGGTCGGTGGACTTCAGCAAGGACATGGTCGGCCCCCCTGCTCCGGCGAATCGGTCCGATCTCAGTGGGATGTACGGCCCGCGGTCTCCCGGGCGGCGCGCAGGGACTCCTTGAGAGAGCCCATGGTGGCCAGCACGGCGGTCGGCTCATAGCCGCAGTGCGCCATGCAGTTGGCGCAGCGCGGGTCCTTGCCGCGGCCGTACTTGTCCCAGTCGGTCTCCTCCACCAGCTCCCGGTAGGTGGGCACATAGCCGTCGCTCATCAGATAGCAGGGGCGCTGCCAGCCGAAGAGCGAGTAGTTGGGGATGGCCCAGGCGGTGCAGTCGAAGTCGGCCTTGCCCTCCAGGAAGTCCAGGAAGAGCGGGCTGTGGTTGAGCCGCCAGCGCTCCCGGTTGCCGCCGGAGAACGCCTTCTTGAACAGCTCCCTGGTCTGCTCGACGCCGAGGAAGTGCTCCTGGTCGGGCGCTTTCTCGTAGGCGTAGGCGGGCGAGACCATCATCTCGTCGACCTTCAGTTCGTCGTTGAGGTAGTTGAGGACCTCGATGACGGTCTGCGGGGTGTCGGTGTTGAAGAAGGTGGAGTTGGTGGTGACGCGGAAACCGCGGCGCTTCGCCTCCTTCATCGCGGCCACCGCCTCGTCGAACACGCCCTCCTTGGCCACGGATTCATCGTGCCGCTCCCGGAGCCCGTCGATGTGCACGGCGAACGCGAAATAAGGGGAAGGCGTGAACTCGTCCATCTTCTTGCGCAGCAGCATCGCATTGGTGCAGAGAAATACATATTTGCGCCGGGCCACGAGTTGTCGCACGATTTCCCCGATCTGCGGGTGCATCAGCGGCTCACCGCCCGCGATGGAGACCATGGGAGCACCCGACTCCAGAACGGCCCCCACCGCCTGGGCAACCGGCATCCGCTGCTTGAGCACTCCGGCGGGATGCTGGATCTTTCCACAGCCCTCGCATTTGAGATTGCAGGCGAAGAGCGGTTCGAGCTCCACGATGAGCGGGAACTTCTCCCGCTTGCGGAGCTTCTGCTGAAAGAGATACGTCCCGATACGGAGCGTCTGGCGGAGCGGCATGGCCATTTCTGGCTCACCTCCAGGGGAGCAGCAGGGATCGGTGCCATTCAAGGAATGCGGGCAGGACACCGCGAAGGACGCGGAATGCCGATATTCCACCCCGCAGTGTCCCGATGCGGATCAGTTCATGGCCCGGAGCGTCCACCACCACCCGTACGGCCGCAACCGGACGCCTGGCCGTGCCCGCTGCGGCGGCGTCCAGGGTGGCGGCGGACTCCATGTCGGCGGCGATGGCTCCGGCGTCGTACAGGGCGGCTCTGGCCTGGCCCCGTACCACGTGGTCGGTGCCCGCCAGGGTGCCGATGTGGACGGTGCCGTACCGGGCCAGCGCGGTGGCCAGGAGTTCGGTTCCGGTGCAGGGCGTGTGCCCGCGCGGGTCCCGGGTCTCGGAGGCCACCACCAGGTCGCCCGGCCGCATGCCGGGCCGCAGGCCCGCGCAGAAGCCGGTGGCCAGCACGGCGGTGCCGCCGGGCACGGGCTCCTGGGCGAGGGCCCGGTGGGTGGCGCGTCGCGCGGCCTGGGCGCCCATACCGCTGCGGAGCAGCCGCACGTTCTCCGGGGCCGTTCCCCCGTTCGGGTCGTGGCGGCCCGGGCTGCGCCCCAGCCCGCGGCGCAGCGCGAGGTGCTCGATACCGAGCGCACACGTCAGCAGCAGCGGGTGCGGGGCTGCCGGGCTCTCCATCAGGCGTCCCGCCGCACGGCCCGCTCCAGGCCGTCGCCGTGCAGATAGCGGCCCAGCGCCGTGAGCGGGAAGACCATCCGGTAGAGGTGGTAGTTGATGGAGAAGTCCCAGGGGAATCCGGTGCCGGTGAAGTACGGCTCGTCCCAGTAGCCGTCCTCGCGCTGGGTCTCGGCCAGCCAGCCGATGCCGCGTTCGACGGCCTTGCTGTCCTTCTCCCCCGCCGCCAGCAGCGCCATCAGCGCCCATCCGGTCTGCGAGGCGGTGGAGGCGCCGCTCGCGACCCATTCGGAGTCGATGTAGGAGCGCAGGTCCTCGCCCCAGCCGCCGTCGTCGTTCTGGACCCTCTCCAGCCAGGTCACGGCGCGCCGGATGGCGGGGTGGGAGGCGGGCAGCCCGGCGGCCACGAGTGCCGGGACGACGGACCCTGTGCCGTAGAGATAGTTGACGCCCCAGCGGCCGAACCAGGAGCCGTCGGCCTCCTGTTCGGCCAGCAGCCAGGAGACGGCCTTGCGGGTGCGCGGGTCGTGCTGCTTGCCCTCGGCCGCCAGCATCTCCACCACGTGCGCCGTCACATCGGCCGACGGCGGGTCGATGACCTCGCCGAAGTCGCAGAACGGCAGCCGGTTGGGGAACTTGCTGGTGTTGTCGACGTCGAAGGCGCCCCACGCACCGTTGCCGGACTGCATTCCGAGGTTCCAGCGCACGGCCCGGCCGATGGCCCGCTCGACCCGCTCGCGGTCGGGGTGGTGGATGCGGCGCAGCGCCAGGGCGACCTCGGCGGTGTCGTCGATGTCCGGGTAGTTGTCGTTGTGGAACTCGAACGCCCAGCCGCCCGGAACCAGCTCGGGGCGCCGGACGGACCAGTCGCCGGGCCGTACCACCTGCTCCCCCAGCATCCAGTCGGCGGCCTTGACGAGCGCCGGGTGGTCCGGCGGCAGCCCGGCGTCGGCCAGCGCGATGGAGGCCAGGCAGGTGTCCCAGACCGGGGACTGGCAGGCCTCGATCATCCTGGTGTGCTCGTCGGGCCAGACCGCGAAGCGGTCCAGGGACTCCAGTCCGGCCCGCATCACGGGGTGGTCGAGGTCGTAGCCGAGCAGCCGCAGCGCGATCAGCGAGTAGACGGCGGGCGGCTGGATGCCGCCCCAGCAGCCGTCGTTCTCCTGCCGTTCGATGATCCAGCGCGAGGCCTCCTTCAGCGCCGCGCGGCGCAGCCTGCGGGAGGCCACCCTGCGGTAGGCGTGCAGGGCCTTGTCGATGCGCTGGAAGGCGCCGTCCCAGCTGGTCACGGGTGCCATCGGGGTGCGCGGCAGCGGGTTGGCCGGGTCGCGGTGCAGCTCGTCCAGCCGGAAGGGCGCGGGGTGTACGGGGCGGAAGGCGGAGACGACGGTCAGCGGCACGATGGTCTGCCGGGCCCAGCAGCCGAAGTCGTAGATGTTGAGCGGCACCCAGGTGGGGAAGTAGATGATCTCCGGGGGGAGTTCGGGCAGGTCCTCCCAGCGCCACCAGCCGAACAGGGCGAGCCAGATCCGGGTGAAGACGCGGGCGCGGGCCACGCCCCCGTGTTCCCGCACCCACTGCGCGGCGCGTGCCATATGGGGTGCCTCGGGATCGTCGCCCGCGAGTTTGAGAGCGACGTATCCCTCGACGGTGGCGGACAGGTCGCCCGGGCCGCCGTGGAAGGTCGCCCAGGCGCCGTCCTCGCGCTGCCGGGAGCGGATGAACCGGGCCGCCGCGGCGCAGATCTTCTCGTCGCGGATGCCGAGGAACTCGCGCAGCAGCAGATCCTCGGCGTCCATGGTGATGTTGGTTTCCAGGTCGCCCTTCCACCAGCCGGCCTCGTCCTGGCGGGCGAGCAGGTGGTCGACGGCGCGGGCCGCGGTCCGCTCCGCCAGCGCCGTGATGTCGCCTGTGCCCATGGGCGCGGTGGCGGAGGTTTCGCGCTCTTTGTGCTTCGTTCCGGAGACGCCGGGTCCAGCGGGTCCGTCCGTCGTGGCCGTCATCCCTTCTCCTTCCGAAGTGTCCGATTGCTCGGAGCCGCGAGTGGGGGCCTGCTCACCCCCGCCGTACGACGACGAAGTCGGCGAGCGCGGCGAACTGGTCGCGCACCCGGCCCGGCATCCGGACCGAGTCGAGGGCCGCGAGGGCCGTGGTGTGCTGGCGCTGGGCCTCCTGGGAGGTCCACTCGCGGCCGCCTGCCTCCTCGATCAGCGCGGCCCGCTCGGCGAACTCCGCCTCGTGGAAGTCCTCGAACTCCGCCTGGCTCTTCTTCGCGTCCTGAGTCATCAGCTTCGCCAGCCGCGCCGCGGCGGGGCCGTCCGCGCCGAGTGCGGCGGCGACGGGGAGCGACTTCTTGCGCTGCCGCAGATCGCTCCAGGTCTGCTTGCCGGTGGCCTGCGGGTCGCCCCAGATGCCCAGCAGGTCGTCGACGGCCTGGAAGGCGAGGCCCAGGTGGTGTCCATAGGCCTCCAGCGCGTCAGCGGTGCGGTCGTCGGCACCGCCCAGCACCGCGCCGATGGAGGCGGCGCAGGCCAGCAGCGCACCGGTCTTGTTCCCCTCCATCTCCAGGCACTCCTGAACCGTCACCAGGTCGCGGTGCTCGTAGGAGATGTCCTGGGCCTGGCCGTCGATGAGCTTACGGGTCGCCAGGGTGAGCCGCCGGGTGGCGCGCCCGGCCTCCACCGTGCCCAGCTCCAGCAGTATCTCCCCGGCGAGTGCGAACAGCGCGTCTCCCACCAGGATGGCCTGTGCGGGGCCGTGCACCTTCCAGACGGTGTCGCGGTGGCGGCGCTGCTCGTCGCCGTCCATCAGGTCGTCGTGCAGCAGCGAGAAGTTGTGCACCAGTTCCACCGCGACAGCGCCGGGGATGCCCGTCTCCGGCGCGCTGCCGGTCACCTCGGCCGACAGCAGCGCGAGCGCGGGCCGTACCGCCTTGCCGCCCGCGGCGTCCGAGGGGCGGCCCTCGGCGTCGATCCAGCCGAAGTGGTAGGCGGCGACGGTGTCCATGGGCGGGGCGAGCCGCTCGACTGCCGCGCGCAGCACGGGGGTGGAGAGCGTGCGTCCGCGCTCCAGCAGCGCGCTGACGTCCCTGCGGCCGGCCTCCTCGCCCTTCACGCCCTCGTCGTCCTCGTTCACGAGTTGTCGGTTCGGCGGGGTCACAGGGTCTCCTCTGTGCGGTGCTGTCGTGCTGGCTGTACTGGCCGGGGTCTCGGTTGTGACCGGGCTCTTGGCGTCAGTGGTGCTCATGGGCCCTTCCTTCGATGCCGGGGACCGGTTCCGACCCGTACGGACGCCCCAGTGCGACGAGGGCTTCGCGCGCCGCGGCCGCGCCGCTGCGGACAGCGCTCTCCATCGTCGCGGGCCAGCCCGTCGCGGTCCATGCGCCCGCCAGGTAGACGCCGGGCGCCAGGGTGCGGGCACCGGGCCGCAGCCGACCGACTCCGGGCGCCGGCTCGAAGGTGGCGGTGCGTTCCCTGGTGACGAAGAAGTCCCGCACCCCGGCCCCCCTGGCTGCGGGCAACAGCCGCTCCAACTCGGTCAGATACCGCTCGCGGAGGGCTGCGACGGGCAGGTCGATCTCGTCGTGCGCGACCGACTGGGAGAGCGCCAGATATTGTCCGCCGCCGGTGAGCCCGGAGGCGTCGGTGCGGTCGAAGACCCACTGGACGGGGGTGCCCAGCGCGGCGAAGAAGGGTCTGCGCAGGACCTTGCGGTCGTAGATCACATGGACGTTGAGGATGGGCGCCGTGCCGATGTCCAGCAGCCGGCCCGGGTCGGCAAGGGCGCCCGGGGGCAGCAGCCGGTGTGCCTCGCGCTGCGGGACGGCGAGCACGATGGTGTCCGCCGTCAATTCCTCGGCGCCGCTGCCGCCCTGATCCGCCGTCACCCGCCAGCCGCCGGACTCGCCGGGCTGGACGGCGCGCGCCCGGGTACGCAGCAGGACGCGCACCCCGGCCTTCTCCAGGGCCGTCCGCGCCAGCACGTCGTGGATGTCGCCGAGCGGGACGTGTGCCCAGCCGATGTCGGCGGCGCCGGGCTCGGAGAGCAGACCGGTCTTGAACACCATCGCGGCCAGCCCCATGGAGGCCTGCGGCGCGCGGGCGTTGAGGGTGGCGGTGCCCACCAGGTCCCACAGCGCCTCGACGGCGCGGGGCGACTGGCCGTGCCGGTGCAGCCAGGTGCCGAAGTCGATGGCGTCCAGCGCCGGGTCGGCCGGGTCGAGCCCCTTGAGCGCGAGCGCCGCGCGGGCCACGGCACCGCGCTCGGCGAGCGAGAGGTGCGGGTAGCCGGCCAGGCTCGCGGCCAGGTGCAGCGGGACGGGCAGCGCGGTGCGCCGCAGCCGGCCGAGCCGGGGCCGACCGCCGCCGACGTCGAGGACGGGCACGTCCAGTCTCTCCTGCAGCGGGGCGAGCCCGGCTGCGCCCACTCTTTCGAGAAACCACCGGTAGGCGGTGCAGCAGCGCAGATAGACGTGCTGGCCGTTGTCGACGTTCAGCGGCCCGGCGGCGGAGTCCCGCCGGAAGGAGAAGGCGAGCCCGCCCAGCCGGGGCCGGGTCTCCACCAGGGTGGTCTCCAGGCCCGCCTCGGCCAGCCGGAGCGCCGCTGTCGTCCCGGCGAGGCCGCCGCCGAGGACCACGGCACGCCGTGCGGCGCCGGGCCGTTCACCGGGCCGCACATCGTCCGCCTTCATGGACGCTCCTCCCCTGAGTCCGGTGCGTGGGTGTGGTCCGCGCACGCTGGGACGCCCCACCGCTGTGGCGGGTTGCCCGGTGCCCCGTCGGGCGCGGCGTGGGCGGCAGTGGCATCAGGCGCTCCGCCGCGACGTCTGGCGGGACACCAGCCGCGCGTCGAAGCCCGACAGTCCGCGCACCGCCACATACGCCTTCTCGTGTCCCGGCAGCGAGACGCGGCCGCGCAGCACCGCAGCGGGGTCCGCAGCGATGCGGTCCAGCAGCCGGTGGTAGATCCCCGCCATGGCCGCGACGCAGGCGCCCGAGCGCCGGTCGAGCATCGGCAGCAGCCGGTAGCCCTCGGCGAACAGCGCACGTGCCCGCCGCACCTCGAAGTGGACGAGCCCGGTGAAGTCGGCGCCTGGCGGCACCGTGTCGGTGGTGAAACCCGCGGCACAGCCAAATTTCTCGAGATCCTCCGAGGGCAAATACGTTCTTCCGCCCTCCGCGTCTTCCCGGACGTCGCGGAGAATATTTGTCAGCTGGAGCGCGAGCCCCAAGGTGTCGGCGTACTCGGAGGCGCGGGAGGTCTCGCGCGCGCCCGGCACGGTGCCGAAGACGCCGAGGGAGAGCCGTCCGATGGCGCCGGCCACGCAGCGGCAGTACGCCTTCAGGTCGTCCCACGTCTCGTAGCTGGCGCCGCGGACGTCCATCTGCACGCCGTCGATGAGTTCGTCGAGCGCGTCGAGCGGGATCGGAAAGCGGCCGGCCGCGTGGCTGAGCGCCACCGCGACCGGGTCGGTGTCGTCGTGGGAGATCTCCCGTTGTTTGATCCTGGCCAGCAGCGCCCTGGTCTCCTCCAGCCGGCTGCGTTTGGCCTCCTGGGGGAGGTCGCCGTCGCCGATGTCGTCCACGCGTCTGGAGAACGCGTACAGCGCGGACATGGCCTGCCGCTTGGCAACGGGCAGCAGCCGGATGCCGTAGGCGAAGTTGCGGGCCTGCGCCCCGGTGACGGCCTCGCAGTAGCGGTAGGCGGCGGTCACCTGCGCGGGGAGCTGCTGGGCCGGCCTGGTGGCCTGGGCCCGTGCCGTTCTGGCGGCCTTCTCGGTCTTCCCCACCGCTTCGCTCACCCCTTCCCTCGCAGGCTCGCCCAGGTCTCGCGCAGCACCCCGGCGGTGCCGGCCCGGGGGACCTGGCCCAGTACGTCGTACCGCGCGGCGCGCAGGGCTGCGGCGGCTGCCCTGCCGCCGCCGGTGAATCCGGCGAGCAGCAGCCGGAGCCTGCCGTGCACGCTGCGCGCCAGCGGCACGCCCTCGTCCAGCAGGGCCAGCGCGCGTTCGGTCTCGTACGCGATCAGGGCGCGCACCGAAGCGTTCGCGGTCGGCGACGCCAGATCGGCCTCGCTCACGCGGAACCGTGCCATGTCCTCGGCCGGCAGGTAGATCCGGTCACGGGCGAGGTCCTCGGCGACGTCCTGGAGGTGTTCGATGATTTGCAGCCCGGTGCAGACCGCGTCCGAGCGGTGTACCCGCTCCGGGGTCGTGGTGCCGGTGATGGCGAGGACGAGGCGGCCCACCGGGTTGGCCGACAGCTCGCAGTAGGCCAGCAGTTCGGCGTAGGTGGCGTAGCGGCGCACCTTCTGGTCCTGCCGGTTGGCCTCGATCAGGGCGAGGAACGGCTCGGGGGTCAGGCCCCGGCGCCGGACGGTGGGCACCAGGGCGCGCAGCAGCGGGTGGCCGGGTCCCGGCGGGGGCGTGCCGCCCGGTGCGGCGTCCTCGAACACCCGGTGGACATCGGCCTCGAAGGCGTCCAGCATGGCGAGCGGGTCGTCGGTCTGGTCGGGTGCCAGGCCGAGCGAGGAGGCGTGCGCGGGTCCCGAGGCCCCCAGGTCCCCGTCGCCGATGTCGTCGACGAGGCGGGCGAATCCGTAGACGGCCATCAGGTCGTCCCGCCACGCGCGGGGCAGGAAGCGGGGGGCCACCGGGAAGTTCTCCGCCTTGGCCTTGGAGAGCACCGCGCTCGCGTGCGCGTCCTCCTCCGCGGTCACCACGTGCTGCCCATGGCCATTGCCGTCACATCTCCGTTTCTACACCGCTGCGCCAGAAGATCCTATTTCGGACACGCCGCACGCGCTGGCCTGCGAAAGCGGCCGGCGGCACAGGCCGACCGGGCCCTGTTCGCCCGACTTACCGCGAATCAGCACCGAAACAGCTTACGCCGTACATCAACCCCGTGTGCGAGGGGTCACGGTGCCGGGCCACGGCAATTTTCCGGCCCCTCCGGCACCCTGACGCTTCCGGCCGGCAGCCTGTGGCGCGGGCGCCGACCGGCCGGTTCGGCGAGCGCGAGCGGGGCTCATGCCACGCCCAGCCCCGCGACCACGTCGTGGAGCACCCGTTCGATGGCGAGGTCCGCCTGCTCCTCGCTGAGGGCGTCCAGCGGCCCGTCGAGAAAGAGCATCGCCGCGCCGTGGACCATGGCCCAGGCGCTCAGCTCGGCTCCGGGCCGCCGTTCGGGGGCGATCAGACCGACGGCGGCCGCCTCGTCCAGGGTCTCGATCAGCAATTCGAACGAGCGCGTCTCCCAGCCGGGGCCCCGCTCACCGCTCTCGGGGTCCTCGTCGACGAGGGCGCCTTCCTCGGTCATTCCGATGCCGCCGAGGACCTTGCGGCAGAAGGCCGTGCGGAAGAGGCCGGGCTCCTGTCTGGCGAAGCGGATGTAGCCGCGGCCGAGTGCGAACATCCGCTGCCGGGTCGCCTCCCGCCCCTGGCCGTGCACCTCGCGGCCGTCGGCCTCCATACAGGCGACCAGGCGCTGCTGGCCGTAGTCCTTGACGGCGCCGAGCAGATCGCTGTGACCTGCGAAGTGCCGGTAGGCGGCGGTGGCCGAGACGCCGACCTTGCGCGCCGCGGCGCGCAGTACGACGGCGTCCGGGCCGCCTTCGGCTGCCAGTTCGATGGCGGCCTGGATCAGCGCGTTGCGCAGGTCTCCGTGGTGGTAGCGGCCCTTGCCGTGGCTGCGTGCCGCTCTGACCGTCGCTGGGGTGTTCGCCTTCGCCTGCATGTCTCCATCCTGCCCGATGTTGACGCCGATAACATTGCCCGCCATGATGCATGTTGACGCCGTGAACATCCAGCGGCGTCCTCTTGCCCGTCACTAGCGCTTCCGGGGGACCCCAACGTGCTGGACCGCATAGCGAATCTGACCTACCGCCGAGCACGAGGGGTGCTCGTGCTCTCCCTGCTGGCGGTGGTGGCCCTGGCCGCCGTCGGCTTCGGCGCCTTCGGCAAACTCCAGGGCGGCGGGTTCGACGACCCCGACTCGCCCTCCTCGCGCGCCGCAGCGCAGATCGACGAGAAGTTCCACGGCGAGCCCAACCTCGTCCTCCTCGTCCGCGCCGAGAACGGCGACCTCGACGCCCCGGCCGTCGAACAGGCCGGCCAGAAGCTCACCCGCGGCCTGCGCGAGGAGCCCGGCGTGACGCAGGTGACCTCCTACTGGGCACCCGGCGGCTCGGCCCTGACCTCACGCGACGGCTCGCAGGCCCTGGTGCTCGCCCATATGGACCAGAACGACACCGAACGCGTCACCGAGGTGACCGACAAATGGACCGGCGACAGGGGCGCCGTCTCGGTGCGCGCCGGAGGCGGAGCCGCGCTCAACGAACAGGTCAACGAGCAGGTCTCCGAGGACCTCGCCGTGGCCGAGGCGATCGCCGTCCCCGTGACGCTGCTCCTGCTCATCGTCGCCTTCGGCAGCGTCGTCGCCGCGCTGCTGCCGCTGGCCATCGGACTGGTGGCGATCCTGGGCACCTTCGCGGAGCTGTATCTGCTCGGCAGCATCACGGACGTCTCCGTCTTCGCCGTCAACCTCACCACCGCGCTCGGCCTCGGCCTGGGCATCGACTACGGGCTGCTGCTCGTCAGCCGCTTCCGCGAGCGGCTCGGCGCCGGTGACGACACGGAACAGGCACTGCGTACGACCGTGCGCACCGCGGGCCGCACCGTGCTCTTCTCCGCCTCCACAGTCGTCGCCGCGCTCGCCGCACTGCTGCTCTTCCCGCCGTTCTTCCTGCGCTCCTTCGCCTACGCGGGCATCGGAGTGGTGGCCATCGCGGCGCTCGCTGCCCTGCTGATCGTGCCCGCGCTGCTGGCCGTGCTCGGGCACCGCGTCAACAAGGGACGGCTGCCGTGGGCGGACGCGGTGCGCAAGCCGGAGGCCCCGCTGTGGGGCCGGCTGGCCCGCACGGTGATGCGGCGTCCCGCGCTGACCGCGCTCCCGGTGCTGGCCGTGCTGCTGGTCGCCGCGAGTCCGCTGCTGGGCGCCACGTTCGGTACCCCCGACGCGCGGGTGCTCCCCGAGAGCGCCGAGAGCCGCCAGGTCTCCACCGCGCTCCAGCACGACTTCGCGGGCAACGACGCGGCCGCCGTCTCGATCGTCACCGAGGGCCGAGCCGGTGACCGGTCCGTGAGCCGGTACGCCGAGCGGATCTCCCGGCTGGAGGGCGTCACCCGTGTCCAGGCCGCGACCGGCACCTACGCCGAGGGGCGCTCCGTACGCGGCCCCGGTCCCACGAGTGCCGCGTTCGAGCGGGACGGCACGCACCGGCTGACGGTCACCTCACACCTCACCCCGGCCTCCGGCAAGGCACAGGACCTCGTACGGGAGATCCGCGACCTGCCGGGCCCCGGCGGCACCAAGACGCTGGTCGGCGGGCAGGACGCGGAGCTGATCGACTCCAAGGCGGCCGTCGCCGACAAGCTGCCCGCCGCCGTCGCCTGGGTCGTCGGCTCCACGTTCGTCCTGCTCTTCCTCTTCACCGGCAGTGTGACGCAGCCGCTGCGCGCCCTGGTGCTCAACGCCATCAGCCTCACCGCCTCCATCGGCGCCATGGTGTGGATCTTCCAGGAGGGGCACCTGGCCTCGCTGCTGGGCTTCACCGCGATGCCGATGGACACCTCGATGACGGTGCTGATGTTCTGCATCGTCTTCGGCCTCTCCATGGACTACGAGGTCTTCGTGACCAGCCGGATCAAGGAGCTGCACGAGGCCGGGGCCGACAACCGCGAGGCGGTGACCGGCGGGCTCTCGCGCACCGGACGGATCGTGACCATGGCGGCGGGGCTGCTGGCCGTCAGCTTCTTCGCCTTCGCCACCAGCCAGGTCTCCTTCATCCAGATGTTCGGCCTGGGCAGCGGCCTGGCCATCCTCATCGACGCGGTGGCGGTACGCGGGGTGCTGGTGCCGGCCGCGATGCGGCTGCTGGGCCGTACGGCCTGGTACGCACCGGCACCGCTGCGGCGGCTGCACGCGAAGGCGGGGCTCACCGAGGCGGCGCCCGACGACACGGAACCCGGCCACACGGAGCCGGGCGACGAGGCGCGCGGCGACCGCGAGCCGGCCCGCACCGGGGTCTGACCAGGATCTGACCGGATCCGACCGGGTCCGACCGGGTCCGACACACCGAAGCGGCCCGCTGCACCGGCTGATGCCGGTGCAGCGGGCCGCTTCCGTCCCCCGCACGGGGGGATCGGCTCTCCCAGCTACTTGCTGGTGAACTTCTCGTACTCCTTGAGGACCTCTTCGGTGGGCCCGTCCAGCATCAGCTTGCCCTTCTCCAGCCACAGCACCCGCTCGCACGTGTCGCGGATGGACTTGTTGTTGTGGCTGACGAGGAAGACCGTGCCGGCCTCCTTGCGCAGCTCGCGGATGCGGGCCTCGGAGCGCTTCTGGAACCGCTTGTCGCCGGTGGCCAGCGCCTCGTCGATCATGAGCACGTCGTGGTTCTTGGCCGCGGCGATGGAGAAGCGCAGCCGGGCCGCCATGCCGGAGGAGTAGGTGCGCATCGGCAGGGTGATGAAGTCACCCTTCTCGTTGATGCCCGAGAAGTCCACGATGCCCTGGTAGCGGCGGCCGATCTCCTCGCGGGACATGCCCATGGCCAGGCCGCCGAGCACCACGTTCCGCTCGCCGGTCAGGTCGTTCATCATGGCCGCGTTCACACCCAGCAGCGAGGGCTGGCCGTCGGTGTACACCTTGCCGCTCTCCGCGGGCAGCAGCCCGGCGATGGCCTTGAGCAGCGTGGACTTGCCCGAGCCGTTGGAGCCGATCAGGCCGATGGCCTGGCCCCGGTACGCGGTGAAGCTGACGCCCCGCACCGCGTGCACCTCGCGCATACCGCCGCCAGGCTTGCGGCGGACGATCCGGTTGAGGGCCGCCGTGGCGCTGCCCCTGCCCTTGGATCCGCCGTAGACGCGGTAGACGATGTGCAGGTCCTCGGCGATGACGGTGGGCACCCACGGCGCCGGTGTCTGTGCCGCCTGGGTCTCGGTCTTGGTGCCGGACTCGGCGGGAGGCCCGCTCGGCTCGGTCTGCTCAGCCACGGCCATAACGCTCCTCCGCCTTCCAGAAGAAAACAAATCCGCCGACGCCGACGACGACCGCCCAGCCGAGGGCGAGCGCCCACACGTGCGAGGGGAGCTGGGCACTGGTGTACTCCCTGATGAAGGAGAACCGCATCAGGTCCATGTACACGGCGGCGGGGTTTGCCTGGAGCAGCTCGGTGAGCCAGCCCGGAGCGCTGGCCCGCTTCTCCAGCATGTACTTGAGGGGGAACATCACGCCGGACGCGTACATCCAGGTCCGGGTGATGAACGGCATCAGCTGCGCCAGGTCAGGCGTCCTGCTGCCCAGCCGGGCCAGGATCAGCGCCAGGCCGGTGTTGAAGATGAACTGGAAGGTCAGCGTCGGCAGGATCAGCAGCCAGGAGAACCTCGGCAGCTCACCGAACCCGAGCAGGATGACGACCAGCACGATCATCGAGTAGAGCAGCTGCTGGAGCTGCTGGAGCGCCACCGAGATCGGCAGCGCGGCGCGCGGGAAGTGCAGGGCCCGTACCAGTCCGAGGTTCGAGGAGATCGCCCGTACGCCGGTGAGCACCGAGGTCTGGGTGAAGGTGAAGACGAACACCCCGGTGATCAGGAACGGGACGTAGTTCTCGCTGCCACCCGGCGTGCCTTTGCGGCCTCCCAGCAGCACACCGAAGATGAAGTAGTAGACGGCCGCGTTCAGCAGCGGCGTCGCGACCTGCCACAACTGGCCCAGCTTCGCCTGGCTGTACTGCGCCGTCAGCTTCGCCCGGGAGAAGGCCAGAATGAAGTGCCGCCGCGCCCACAACTGCCGTACGTAGTCGGGCAGCGAGGGGCGCGCTCCGCTGACCGACAGGCCGTACTTGGCCGCGAGTTCGGACGGTGTCAGCCGGTCGTCCGGTGACGGCGGAGGCAGCACGCCGACCGAACTGTCGGCGCTGTCGTGGGTTGTCTCGCTCACGTTGGAAACTTTCGTCCTCACACTGCGCAAGTGAATCCGGGGCTGATGCTCTCAGACACGAGCTTGTCAGATCACGGGCGGGCGTCCCAGCCGCGTCAGACGCCATACCGTACGCCACCGCATCGGCCTGCGTACGCCCGCCGGCGTGGTCCAGCCTTCCTTGAAGCCGCCCAGCCAGGCCCGCAGCGCCGGCATGGAGGGGCGCCGGGCCAGGGTCAGCAGCAGCCATACCCCCAGGTACACGGGGACGAGCAGCGCGGGAAGGTTGCGACGGGCGAGCCAGACGCGGTTGCGGGCCACCATCCGGTGGTAGACGGCGTGCCTGCTGGGAGCCGTTGTCGGGTGGTGCAGCACCATGTCGGCGCGGTATTCGATGCCCCAGCCCGCGTCGAGCGCGCGCCAGGCCAGGTCGGTCTCCTCGTGGGCGTAGAAGAACTCGTCGGGCAGGCCGCCGACTTCGGCCAGCACCTTGGTGCGCACGGCGTTGGCGCCGCCGAGGAAGGTGGTGACCTTCGAGGAGCGCATCGGGTCGGAGGCGCGCAGCCGGGGCACGTGGCGGCGCTGGGTGACGCCCGTCTCCGGGTCGGCGATACGGAAGCTGATGATGCCCAGTCCCGGGTCGGCCTCGAACGCCTCGCGCACCAGTTCGGCGGTGTCGGCCCCGGGCAGCAGCCCGTCGTCGTCCAGGAACAGCAGCGCGTCCACCTCGGCGCCCGAGGGGCCGAACGCCTCGATCCCGACATTCCGCCCACCGGGGATGCCTAGATTTTCCGGAAGCTCGACCTTCCGTACACCGTCCGGCAGCTCGGGCAACGGCGCACCGTTACCCACCACGACGACCTCGATCGCCTCGCCGTGCTGCTTGGCGACCGACTCCAGCAGCGCGCGCAGCTCCTCGGGGCGGTTGCCCATGGTGAGCACGACGGCACCCAGTCGCATCGTCTTCGCGGCCTTGGTCACCGCTTCTCCGCCCTCCGTCACTTCAGCCTGCTCGAGGCCAGGATGGACACCAGGTGCAGCAGCGTCTGGAGCACCGCGATGGCCGCCAGGACGACGACACCGAGCCTGGAGAAGAACAGGTCGCCCCTGATCTGGTCGACGACCGCGAGGACGAGGATCAGCAAGGACGCCTCGATGCCCAGCACCAGCCGGTGGAACTTCAGCGCCGCTGCGGCCTTGCGCGCCAGCGCGAGGCCCGAGGAGCGCGGCTCGGACGCCGACTCCTTGACCGGCGGGAGCCCGCCCTGGTGGCGCGCCACGCCCACCAGGTCGGACTCCGCCTTGATCAGGATGGCGCCGAGCGCGGCCAGCGTGCCCAGGAAGGCCCACAGCCAGTCGATCCGGCCGCCGCCCCACAGGTCGGCGGCGCGCAGGCCGAAGCCGACCAGCACGGCCGCGTCGCACAGGTAGGCGCCCACCCGGTCCAGGTAGACCCCGCCCAGCGAGAACTGCTTCTTCCAGCGGGCCACCTCGCCGTCGACGCAGTCGAGCAGCAGGTAGAGCTGGACCATCACCACACCCAGGACCGCGCCGAGGACGCCCGGCACCAGCAGCGCCGGCAGCGCCAGCACCCCGGCGAGGGTCATCACATACGTCAGCTGGTTGGGGGTGACCCGGGTGTTCACCAGGTGCCGGTCGACGCGCAGCGAGAGCTCGCGCATGTACAGCCGGCCGGCCCAGTGCTCACCGCTGCGCCGGTCCTTCACCCCGGCGGGGTGGACGACCGGCCGCAGCTCAGCTACCGATGGTTTGTGCATAGTCCGCGTACGCGTCCCTGATCTGGTCGGTGGACAGGTCGAGGTGTTCCAGGATCGTGTACCGCCCGGGGCGGGTCTGCGGCGCGTACGCGACGGCCTCGACGAACTCGTCCGGGTCGAAGCCGATGTCGGCGGGCAGCACCGGCAGCTGGTGCCGGCGCATCACCTCCACCATCAGCTTGGCCGTGTCCTTGTCCCCGCGCAGATAGGTGGCGAAGGCGGCACCGAGACCGCACTGCTCGCCGTGGGGCGCGGCGCGCTTGGGGAAGAGCAGGTCGAAGGCGTGGTTGATCTCGTGGCAGGCGCCGGAAGCCGGACGGCTGTCCCCGGCGACCGACATCGAGATACCGGTGAGTACCAGGCCCTCGGCGAGCACCTGGAGGAAGCCGTCGTCGCTGACATCCCCCGGGTGGTGCAGGAGTGCTTCACCGGCCTGGCGTGCCATGGCGGCAGCCAGTCCGTCGATGGCCTCCCCGTGCACCTCGTGGCCCAGCTCCCAGTCCTTGACGGCGGAGATGTTGGAGATCACATCGCCGATGCCGGAGCGGATGTAGCGCTCGGGGGCCTCGCGGATGACGTCGAGGTCGATGACGACGGCGATCGGGTTGGGCACCCCGTAGGAGCCGCGGCCCGCGTCGTTGTCGAGGGTGGCGACGGGTGAACACAGGCCGTCGTGCGAGAGGTTGGTGGCGACCGCCACCAACGGCAGCCCGATCCGCGCGGCCGCGTACTTCGCGCAGTCGATGATCTTGCCGCCGCCGAGCCCGACCACCGCGTCGTAGCGCCCGGACTTCTTCATGGTGTCGGCGAGCTTGATCGCGTCGTCCAGCGTGCCACCGCCCACCTCGTACCAGGAGGCGTTCGGCAGCAGGGGCGCGAACCGGTCGCGCAGCGCTGCGCCGGAGCCACCGCTGATGGCGAAGGCGAGCTTGCCGTTGGTGGAGATCCGCTGATCGGCCAACAGGCCCGCCAGGTCGTCCAGTGCGCCGCGGCTGATGTCCACGACGACCGGCGACGGGATGAGGCGGGTCAGTACTGGCATGCGATCTCCCGGCCCTTGGCGAGGTCGTCGTGGTTGTCGATCTCGACCCACTTGACGTCGCCGATGGGGGCGATGTCGACCTTGAAGCCGCGGTTGACCAGCTCCTGGTAGCCGTCCTCGTAGTAGAGCTGCGGGTCCTTCTCGAAGGTGGCCTTCAGCGCGTCGGCCAGCTCCGCGCCGGCCTCCGGCTCGATCAGGGTGAGGCCGATGTACTCGCCGGTGGCCTCGGCGGGGTCCATCAGCTTGGTGATGCGCTGCACGCCCTTGGCCGGGTCGACGACGACCTTCATCTCCTCGTCGGCGAGGTCCTTGACCGTGTCGAGGGCGAGGATGATCTTCTGGCCGTTGCCGCGCGCGTCCAGCAGCGTCTTCTCCACGGAGACGGGGTGCACGGTGTCGCCGTTGGCGAGCAGCACACCCTCCTTGAAGACCTCACGGGCGCAGTAGAGGGAGTAGGCGTTGTTCCACTCCTCGGCCTTGTCGTTGTCGATCAGGGTGAGCTTGACGCCGTGCTTGGCCTCCAGCTCGGCCTGTCGCTCGTAGACGGCCTCCTTGCGGTAGCCCACGACGACCGCGACATCGGTCAGACCGACCTGTGCGAAGTTGGCCAGGGCGATGTCGAGCACGGTGGTCTCACCGTCGACGGGCACCAGGGCCTTGGGCAGGGTGTCGGTGTAGGGGCGCAGACGCCGTCCGGCGCCGGCGGCCAGCACGAGGCCGATCATGCGGGTTCTCCTGTTTCGTCGTGTACTGCGGGTGCTTGCGACGACACCCAGAAACGGATGCTCTCGACGAGCACCACGGCCGCGATGACCACGGCGAGCGCGGTCAGCGCGAAATTGAAGCCTTGCATGTGGCCGCCATCGCCCAGCCAGAGGGCCGCCGCGACGGTGACCACCAGGGTCCGTCCTTCATGCCCCCCGACCGCCCGCACCAGCCAGTGCGGAGGCGCTCCGGTGCCGCCGCGGATGCGGTACACCGTGTCGTAGTGATGGTAGGCGAGAGCCGCTACCAGCCCGAATGCCGCGGGGAGCGTGCCGTCGGTGTCGGCACGGGCGGCCAGCACCAGGATCGTGCCGTATTCCGCGATACGGAAGAACGGCGGCAGCAGCCAGTCCAGCGGGCCCATGAGGGGCCTGGCGAGGGCGACCCCGGCACAGAGCGCGTAGACCGCGGCCGCCAGTACGGGCCAGTAGCCGCCGAGCGGCGCGGCCCAAGCGGTGGCGAGGATCACTGCGCCACCGAACAGGGCGACGGCGGGCACACCCAACAGCGGCAGCCGGACGGGCCGCAGCAGCCGCGCCGCGAGCTCGGCGAGCGGGCCGCTGTCGGTGAGCGCGCGGATGCCCGCGGCCGCGCGGTCGGTGCGGGCCCTGCGGTGCAGGGAGCGCAGGAGCCGGCCCGCCGTGGTGTAGCAGGCGGCGAGGGTGCCCGCAGCGAGCAGCACCAGGAAGGTGACGCGCGGAGTGGTGGCGGCCGTCAGTACGGCGATGAGGGCCCAGCGCTCGCCGATGGGCAGCACTATCATCCGCCGGGCCCATACGGTCCAGCCCGCGCTGTCCAGCCTGCTGGAGAGCGCCGCGGTGCGGCTGGTGTTCTCCGAGAGGTCGTGGCCGGCCTCGTTGAAGGAGAAGTCGACGGTGTGCCGCGCGGTCATCAGCAGCATGGCCCCGAGCGCCAGGGCCCATACGTCGTCCCCGCCGCGTGCGGCACCGAGCGCGAGGCCCGCGTAGTACGCGTACTCCTTGGCCCGGTCGAAGGTGGCGTCCAGCCAGGCGCCGAGCTTGGAGTACTGCAGGTCGTAGCGGGCGAGCTGGCCGTCGGTCGCGTCCAGCACGAAGGAGGCGATCAGCAGCACACCGGCCGCGACGAAGCCCCACCGCTCGCCCGTGGCGGCGCATCCGGCGGCGATCAGCGCGGTGACCAGCGACGCCGTGGTGACCTGGTTGGGGGTCAGGCCCCGGCGGGCGCACCAGCGGGCGATGTAGCGCGAGTAGGGGCTGATGCAGAAGGTGGTGAAGAAGCCGTCGCGGGACTTGACCGCGGAGCGCAGCCGTACCGCCTCGTCGTCGACCGCGGCGACGGCGGCCTCGGCCTCCTTGCGCGCCGTCTCGTCGGTGGGGACGGTCGCCACGAGGGTGCCCAGCTCGGGCCGGTGCACCTGCACGCCGGCCGCCTCCAGCGCCGCTGCCGCCTCCTGGGGGCCGCCCGTCAGCTCGCCCGGCAGCGCGCGCCGGGCCTCGGGGGTGACACCGAGCACACCGGGCAGCGCTCCCGCCTCGAAGCGGGGGTCCTTCAGCGCCAGGCGCAGGGCGTGGGTGTGGCCGACGAAGCGGGGGTCGATCAGGGCCAGCCGTTCGTTCGCCGCAGCGGCGGCCAGGTGGCCGGCGAGCTCGGCGGGCCGGGAGGCCACACGCACATCGAAGCCGAGCGAGCGCAGGTCGGCCTCGAGCGACGACCCGGCAACCGGCGGACCGGTGAGGATGGCGGTCGACAGAACGAACTCACTCCTTGGAAGCTGGCATACCCGCGCGAGAGGGGACAACTGAGGCAGCGGGCAGCGTGCGCCGTCACCCGCAAGGGGTCGGCAGCACGTCGGCAGAGAGTATCGGATCGCCAAAGGGAGCCTTCACCGAGCGTTCACCGCCCCGGTGTTGCCCGGGAAGCGCCCGCGCGCCCCAGCATGGTGGATCACCGGCTCGAGCCACAACCGAGGCCGATAGGGTTCGGGCCATGACGTGGATGATCACAGGTGGCGCGGGCTATATCGGCGCGCACGTCGCACGGGCCATGACGGCCGCCGGGGAGCGCGCCGTCGCGCTGGACGACCTCTCCAGCGGGCTGGCCGAGCGGCTGCCGCCCGAGGTGCCGCTGGTGCGCGGCTCCGTACTGGACCGCCCACTGGTGGACCGCACGCTCGCCGAGTACGGCGTGACCGGTGTGATCCATCTCGCGGCCAGGAAGCAGGTGGGCGAGTCCGTCGAGCAGCCGTTGTCCTATTACGAGGAGAACGTGCACGGACTGGTCACCCTGCTGGGTGCCGTGGTCGACGCGGGGGTGGGGCGCGTCGTCTTCTCCTCCTCCGCCGCGGTCTACGGAATGCCGGACGTGGACCTGGTCACCGAGCAGACGCCGACCGAACCGATCAACCCGTACGGCGAGACCAAGCTGGCCGGCGAGTGGCTGGTGCGGGCGACGGGCCGGGCGCACGGGCTGGCCACGGCCTGCCTGCGCTACTTCAACGTGGCCGGCGCCGCGGAGCCCGAGCTGGCCGACACCGGGATCTTCAACATCATCCCGATGTTCTTCGACGCGCTGACCCGCGGCGAGACTCCCCGGATCTTCGGCGACGACTACCCGACGCCGGACGGCACCTGCGTACGGGACTACATCCATGTGCGGGACGTGGCCGAGGCGCATGTCGCGGCGGCCCGCGCGCTGGCGGCGGGCACCCCGGCGGAGCAGGGGACCGCGCGGGAGGAGCCGCGGGCGGCCGGGAGCGACCTGACACTCAACGTCGGCACCGGCACCGGCGTCTCCGTGCGGGAGATGGCCGAGCTCGTGGCCGAGGTCACCGGCAGAGCCGAGCCGGAGCCCCGGGTGGTCGCACGCCGCCCCGGCGACCCCGCGCGGGTGGTGGCCTCGGCGGAGCGGATCCGTGCGGAGCTGGGCTGGGAGCCGCGCTTCGGGGTGCGCGAGATGGTCGCCTCGGCGTGGGAGGGCTGGCTGCTGCGCCATCCGGAGGCCCGCACGCCGACGGCCTGAGGCGGCGTGTCGCCGGCCTGAGGCGGGCATGCCGTCGGCCTGAGGCGGCATGTCGTCGGCAGTCGCACATCGACAGCAATGGGCACAGATACGCGCGAGGTAGACAGAATCCCGCAGAATGCGGAGTTGACGCGCTGCCTGCGGCACACTGGATCACGCTGCCCACAGGCCCACCCGAAGGATCACCATGGCGAACAGCCCAGCGGCCCCGATCATGCTCGAACTGGTCGACGAGGACGGGACGACGATCGGCACCGCGGAGAAGCTCTCTGCGCATGTGGCTCCCGGGCAGCTGCACCGCGCCTTCTCCGTCTTCCTCTTCGACGAGGCTGGCAGGCTGCTGCTGCAGCGCCGCGCGCTGGGCAAATACCACTCTCCGGGGGTGTGGTCCAACACCTGCTGCGGCCATCCGTATCCGGCCGAGCCGCCGTTCGCCGCCGCTGCCCGGCGGGTCGGTGAGGAGCTGGGGGTGGCGCCCTCGCTGCTGCGGGAGGCGGGCACCGTCCGCTACAACCACCCGGACCCGGCGTCGGGGCTGGTCGAGCAGGAATTCAACCACCTGTTCGTGGGACTGCTGCGGGACGAGCTGCGCCCTGACCCGGAGGAGATCTCCGAGACCGCGTTCGTGACCTGGGACGAGCTGGAGAAGCGGCACGCGACGGACCCGTTCTCCACCTGGTTCATGACCGTGCTGGACGCCGCCAGACCGGCGATCCGCGAGGTGACGGGCGGCGCCGGGAACTGGTGAACGGCACCGGCCCGGCCGAGTGGCGGCCGAGCCGGCTCAGCCGAGTGGCAGCGCGGCCCAGACGACCTTGCCGCCCACTCCGGTCTGCTCCACGTCGCACACCCCGCCCGCCTCGCTGGTGAGCGTCTTGACCAGCAGCAGTCCCCGGCCGCCGGTGTGCTCCCGGAACGGCTCGGCCTCCAGCGCCTTGGGCCGGTAGGGGTGGCTGTCCTCCACCGCCACCCGGAGCCATCCGCCGCTCAGCGAGACCTCCACTCCGATCTCGGGCGAGAGCAGCGCCGCGTGCTGCACGGCGTTGGTGACCAGCTCCGAGAGGATCAGCAGCGCTCCCTCCAGCACCTCCTGGGGAACGTGTGCCGGCTGGCGCTCCAGCAGATCGCGCGCGGCGTGCCGTAGCCGGGGCACCGAGGAGGCAGTCGTCGGCGCGGTGAACCGCCATGCGCCCTCCTGCGGCCCCGGCGCACTGGCGTGCGCGTACCCCAGCGAGCCCTCGTGGCCGCAGCCGAGTGTTCTTGTTTCGGACCGCCGTTGCCGCTCCGCGCGCTCCCGCAGCGGCAGGACAGCGGCGACCGTGCTCACCGTGCCCGTCACCACCCCGCCGCGGACCGCGCTCAGGGACCCGTCTCTCTCCCCGACTGGTGGAGCCTCGTCGACAACTCCGGACAGCTGCCCACCGCGGCTCTCCATCTGAGCACCCACTCTCCTGCTCGGTACCTGGATGTACTTGCAGATGTACTTGCATTGCATGGTGGTACCGCGCGGAGCCGACCTGGTCCGGTGACTGCAACTTGGCACGTATCGATGGCATTTGACAGAAGACTTACGCCCCGATCAGCTCCGTGACAGATCGCGCCCCGGATACGATCACGCGTATGGAGCCGACCTTGCGCGTACCGGGGGAGCACGACGAGCACGACGAGGGCGTCCGGACCCTCACCATCGACCACCCCGCCAAGCGCAACGCCATGACGCCCGCGATGTGGCGCAGGCTGCCCGAACTGCTGGCCGAGCTCGCGGCCGACCCCGACGTACGTGTCCTGGTGCTGACCGGAGCCGACGGCACCTTCTGCGCGGGCGCGGACATCAGCGCGCTGCGGGACACGGCCGAGGGAGGCCTTCCTTCGGGGAGGGGCGGCGCCGCGCGGGAGCAGCAGGCGCTGGCCGTGGCGGCTGAGGAGGCGCTGGCCGCCTTCCCCAAGCCCACGCTCGCGCTGGTGCGCGGACACTGCGTCGGCGGCGGCTGTCAGCTCGCCGCCGCCTGTGATCTGCGGTTCGCCGCGCACGACGCGCGCTTCGGGATCACCCCGGCCAAGCTGGGCATCGTCTACCCCGCCTCCTCCACCGAGCGCCTGGTGCGCCTGGTCGGCCCTGCCACCGCCAAGTTCCTGCTCTATTCCGGGGAACTGATCGACGCCGAGCGGGCCCTGCGGGTGGGGCTGGTGGACGAGGTGCACCATGGGGCGGAACTCGACAAAAGGGTCGCCGAATTCGCGCGGACCCTCGCGGTGCGATCCGCGCTGACCCAGGCGGCGGCCAAGGAGTTCGCCGACGGCCGCACCGGTCCCGACCGCGTCGAGCACTGGCAACGTGAGGCGGCGCGCAGTAAAGAGGCCGCCGAAGGGGTCGCCGCCTTCCTCGACCGCCGAGCTCCACGATTTGTTTGGCCGCGACCCTGAATGGCTACTGCAAGCTTGGGCAGTCTGCGCCATGGGGGTACCTCCCGGACGGAGTCTGGGGGGAGCAGGGTGGGCAAGCGCAGCCCCCATGCGAGGGGCAAGCCTTCATAGGCGGCGTACCCAGCGGTAGCGTACGGGCATGAGGCCACTTCCCGAACGCGCCGGGCGGCGCTGCCACAACGCCCTGAACGCCCTGCACTCCACGCTCTACTTCTCACCCGCGCTGGGGAAGGAACTCTCCCCGTACGGCATCGACGACCCCCACGCCGTCAATCTGGCCACCCGGTCCGCACCGCTGGGAGCGGTGGGCGCGGGCACGGTGACGGCCACCTTCTACAACTACAGCCACGCGCTGGTCGCCCGCTTCGTCCCCGAGGTGTGGGACGCCGCGTCCCCTGAGACCGTACTGGCGGCTCGGCTGCGCGCCGCCGACGCGACGCTGCGCGGCCTGCTGGGCGAGGAGGCGGCGGCCTCCCCCGAAATGACCGAGGCCGCACAGCTGGCGCTGCGCGCCGCCGAGGGCTGCGACCGTTCCGGACGTCCGCTGTACTCCGCCAACGCGGACCTGCCCGTTCCGCCGCTGGACACCTCGCCACACCTGGCGCTGTGGCACGCGGCGGCCCTGCTGCGCGAGCACCGCGGGGACGGCCACATAGCCGCTCTCCAGCACGCCGAACTCGACGCGCTGGAGGCGCTGGTGAGCCACACCGCCAGCGGGCACGGGATGAACCCCAGGTGGGTGATGGACACCCGCGGGTACAACGAGCGGGACTGGGCCGCGGCTCAGCAGCGGCTGGCCGACCGCGGGCTGCTGGACGCGGACGGGGAGCTGACCGAGCGGGGTACCGAGCTGCGCAAGCAGCTGGAGGAGGAGACCGACCGGCTGGACCGGCGCCCCTACGAGCTGCTGGGGGCCGAGGGCGTGGCCCGGCTGACCGAGCTGGCCGGCACGTTCGCCCGGACGGCGACCCAGGCGGGAGCGTTCCCGGCCGACCTGATCAGCAAGCGCTGACATCTCGGCCGAGCAGCCGACCCGTACACCCCCCGGTGGGGCCCGCCGTCGTGCCCGCCTGCGCGGGGCTGTCCGACTCGCCTGCCACAATGCATGCCTACCGGGGGACCACAGCACCGAGAAGGCGGAACGAACCATCGTGACGACGACCATCGAAGGCAGGATCGCCGAGGAACTCGGCGTACGCGAGCGGCAGGTCCGCGCCGCTGTCGAGCTGCTCGACGGCGGGTCGACCGTGCCGTTCATCGCGCGCTACCGCAAGGAAGCGACCGAGATGCTCGACGACGCGCAGTTGCGCTCCCTCGAGGAGCGGCTGCGCTATCTGCGGGAGCTGGAGGAGCGGCGCGAGTCGATCCTGGAGTCCGTACGCGGGCAGGGCAAGCTCACCGAGGAGCTGGCGGAGCAGATCCGTGCCGCCGACTCCAAGGCGCGCCTGGAGGACATCTACCTGCCGTACAAGCCCAAGCGGCGCACCAAGGCGCAGATCGCCCGGGAGGCCGGTCTGGAACCTCTGGCCGAGGGGCTGCTCACGGACCCGACGGTGGAGCCGTCCGCCGCGGCTGCCGCGTTCGTCGACGCCGACAAGGGTGTCGCGGATGCCGCCGCTGCCCTGGAGGGCGCTCGCGCGATCCTCACCGAGCGCTTCAGCGAGGACGCCGATCTGATCGGCGAGCTGCGGGAGAGGATGTGGGAGCGCGGCAGGCTGGCCGCCAAGGTGCGGGAGGGGAAGGAGGAGCAGGGCGCCAAGTTCGCGGACTACTTCGACTTCGCCGAGAGCTTCACCGAGTTGCCCTCGCACCGGATTCTCGCGCTGCTGCGCGGCGAGAAGGAGGAGATCCTCGACCTCACCATGGAGCCCGAGCCGGCCGGTGAGGAGGACGTGCAGGGCCCGAGCTCCTACGAGCGCTCCATCGCCCAGCGCTTCGGGGTGCGCGACGAGGGGCGCCCCGCGGACGCGTGGCTGGTGGAGACGGTGCGCTGGGCGTGGCGTACGCGCGTCCTGGTGCACCTGGGTATCGACCTGCGCACCCGGCTGCGGACCGCTGCCGAGGACGAGGCGGTGCGGGTCTTCGCGGCCAACCTGCGCGACCTGCTGCTCGCCGCGCCCGCCGGCACCCGTGCCACCCTCGGTCTCGACCCGGGGCTGCGGACGGGCGTCAAGGTGGCGGTGATCGACGCGACGGGCAAGGTCGCGGCGACCGACACCATCTACCCGCACGCGCCGCAGAAGCAGTGGGACCAGTCCCTGGCGAAGCTGGCGGCGCTCGCCGAGGCGCACAAGGTGGAGCTGGTCGCCATCGGGAACGGCACCGCCTCCCGGGAGACCGACAAGCTCGCCGGTGAGCTGATCGCCGCCAAGCCGGAGCTGAAGCTGACCAAGGTGATGGTCTCCGAGGCGGGCGCCTCGGTCTACTCCGCCTCGGCCTACGCCTCGCAGGAGCTGCCCGAGCTGGATGTGTCGCTGCGCGGCGCCGTCTCCATCGCGCGGCGGCTCCAGGACCCGCTGGCCGAGCTGGTGAAGATCGACCCCAAGTCCATCGGCGTGGGGCAGTATCAGCACGACCTGTCCGAGGTGAAGCTCTCGCGCTCCCTGGACGCGGTGGTGGAGGACTGCGTCAACGGCGTCGGGGTGGACGTCAACACCGCCTCGGCCCCGCTGCTGTCCCGGGTCTCGGGCATCGGCTCCGTCCTGGCGGAGAACATCGTGGCGCACCGCGACGCCAACGGCCCCTTCAAGAGCCGTCAGGAGCTCAAGGACGTGGCGCGGCTCGGTCCCAAGGCGTTCGAGCAGTGTGCGGGCTTCCTGCGCATCCGCGGCGGTGACGACCCGCTGGACGCCTCGGCGGTGCACCCGGAGGCGTATCCGGTGGTCCGCGACATGGTGGCGAGGACGGGCGCCGATGTGCCGTCGCTGATCGGCAACGCCAAGGTGCTGCGCGCCCTCGATCCGAAGGAGTTCGTGAACGGCTCGTTCGGGCTGCCCACGGTCACCGACATCCTGCGCGAGCTGGAGAAGCCGGGCCGTGACCCGCGTCCGGCGTTCCGCACGGCGAGCTTCAAGGAGGGCGTCGAGAAGCTCAGCGACCTGTCCACGGGCATGGTGCTGGAGGGCGTGGTCACCAACGTGGCGGCGTTCGGCGCGTTCGTGGACGTCGGGGTGCACCAGGACGGACTGGTGCACGTCTCGGCGATGTCGAAGACGTTCGTCAAGGACCCCCGTGACGTGGTCAAGCCCGGCGACATCGTCAAGGTGCGGGTGCTGGACGTGGACGAGGCCCGCAAGCGGATCTCGCTGACGCTCCGGCTGGACGACGAGCCCGAGGCGGGCGGCGCCCGCCGGGGTGGCCGGCGCGGCGGCGGCAGCCGCCCCGGTGCCGGCTCCGGTGGCGGCACTCCGCGTCAGCGCCAGGGCTCGGGCAAGGGCGGAGGCGGCCGCCAGGGCGGCGGCAACAAGGGCCGCGGCCAGGGCTCGTCGGCCCCTGCGCCGAACAACAGTGAGATGGCGGAGGCCCTGCGCCGCGCCGGTCTGGCCTAGCCGGGCCCGCCCACCGGGTGGCTGTGCCCGCCGTTGCGAGGGAAGGAGTTACCGTCGCAACGGCGGGCCGGGCGGCAGCGGCTCAGCTGTCGGCGCCGGGCATGTTGCCGTCCGCGTCGGTGGCCGCGGCGGCTCCGGTCATCTCGTACTCGGAGCCCAGCAGATGGGGCCTGCCCTGCGGGCGGATGTAGGCGCTGGAGATGTGCAGCCAGTCGACGAAGAAGGCCGGCGCCCCCGAGGTGTCACCGACATAGACCTTCATCTTGTCGGACGGGTGGATCGTGGCCGTCAGCTGTGTACCGCGGTCGTGCTCGCGGACCTCGGTGCTGAAGACGGCGAGCGAGCCGCCGTTCCTGGTACGGAGCGCGTACACCGACTCGTGCGTCGACTCGCCCCGGCTGAACTCGGCCGCGCCGTGGGGGTTCAGCAGCTTGTTCTGCGTCTTGGGGATCTTGCTGATCCACTTGGTGGTCTTGGACGGCCGGAAGCCGCCCTCGGGGGTGACCTGCTCGGTGTAGAGGTCCAGCAGCGAGTCGGAGAGCGAGTCCGGGGCCAGCGCTCCGGCCTTCTTCGCGGTGTTGGTGACCGGCACCGCGAAGCCGTCCTCGTCCTTGGCGAGCTGCGGCAGCTTCTTGGTCTCGCTGTAGCTGGCGGTGACCATCTTCCAGCCGCCGCCCTTCTGCTTCTCCATCACCAGGATGCCGGGGAACTTCCCCTTCTTCTGGTCGGGCCCCTGCGAGTACGCCACCATCGCGAACCAGTCCGCGGTGCCCTTGCGTGGGATGTAGAACTTCCGGTCGACGTAGGTGAAGGGCTCGCGGTACTCGGCGCGCCGCTTGGCCGTCCAGTTCTTCTGCATCTTGAAGGTGGCCTTGCTCTGCTCGAAGACCGCGCCGCCTTCGACGGTGGAGAGCAGCTTCGGGTCGGAGTTCTTGTTGGCCCGGTTGTTGACCTTCTCGTAGTGGTCGATCAGCTTGGCGGCCCGAGCACGGCTGACGACGCCGACCGCGGCGGACCGCTCCTTGCCGTCGGCCTTCGCACCCGTACCGCCCTTGGCGTCCTCCGCGGAGCCGCCGCCGCATCCCGCCGCCACGAGGACCAGGCTGCCCGCGCAGGCCATGCCCGCGATCCCCCGTACCGCACTCTTCATCGCACGCTCCCGTTGTTCACTGTTGTGCGCTCGGAGTATGCCGGGCAGACCCGCCCCTCATGACGGCGGGGTACTCACAACCGCACCAGCACCTCGTCGAGTTCCTTCCTCGCCAGGTCCGGGACCCGGGCACCAGGGGCCGGATAGCCGACCGGAATGACATAGGCGCCCCGTTCCTCCGCCGGGCGGTCGCAGATCTCGTTGAGGAACCGCATCGGGCTCGGCGTATGGGTGAGGGTGGCGAGACCGGCCTGGTGGAGGGTGGCGAGGAGGAAGCCGACGGCGATGCCGACGGACTCCTTGGTGTAGTAGGGACGCGGCGTTCCCGGCCCCTTGTGCACCTCGAAGACGACAATGACGGCGGGCGCGGTCTGCAGGAACGGCTTGTGCTCGTCGGTGCCGAGCGGGGCGAGGGCCGCCAGCCACTCGTCGGAGGCGCGGCGCCGGTAGAACTCGCGCTCCTCCTCCTCGGCCGCGGCACGCAGCCGCCGTTTGCGCTCGGGATCGGTGAGCACCACGAACCGCCAGGGCTGCACATGCGCCCCGCTGGGCGCCGTGGCGGCGGTACGCACCGCCCACTCCAGGACGCCGTCCGGAACGGGGCGGCTGTCGAAGTCGCGGACGGTGCGGCGACGGGACATGATCTCGTAGAACGACCTGGCACGGTCTTCCGCCTGCGATGCGGGGACCTCCAGCGGCCGGAGCGGAACCGTCGGGAGCCGGCCGGGGCCGGAACCGGGACTGGGCTGACTGGTACGGACCATGCCCGCAGCACAGCACATCGGGACGCGCGGAAAAAGGCTTGCGGACGGCAAAAGCACGCGCGTATCGTCCTCGACGACTCTGCTGCCGTCGTTTGGAGAGGCCGTTGCGTATCTGAGGTCTGAGACACCGTGTGCCCTGTCTGTGTGCCACGAGTGCGACCTCGGAAGCGAGTCGGCCGGCAGTCTTCGCGCCTCTCATCTCTTCTGAACCCCCGTCCCAAACGGATGCGTCCACGGCTCCGTTCGGGCCCGGTGTCTCCCGCGTTGTTCATCTCCCACCGCGATGCGACCTGGAGGCCCTGTGCCCACCTCATCCCACTCCCCCGCCCTCGTCTGTTCCCGGCTGACCTTCGCCTGGCCGGACGGCAGCACTCTGCTCGACGGCCTCGATCTGTCCGTCGGCCAGGGCCGCACCGGACTGATCGGCCTCAACGGGAGCGGCAAATCCACCCTCTTGCAGCTGTTCGCCGGCCGGCTGCGCCCGACAGCGGGCACCGTCAAGGCCACGGGCGAGATCGGCTACCTGCCGCAGAACCTCACCCACGACACCTCGCTGCGGGTCGACGAGGCGCTGGGCATCGCCCGCACCCGCGCCGCGCTGTACGCCATCGAGGCGGGCGACATCAGCGAGGAGCACTTCGCCGCCGTCGGCGACAACTGGGACGTCGAGGAGCGCGCCCGCGCCACGCTCGACGGACTCGGCCTCACCCATGTGGGGCTCGACCGCACCATCGGTGAGGTGTCCGGCGGCGAGTCGGTGCTGCTGCGGCTCGCGGCACTGCTGCTGGCCAGACCCGACGTCCTGCTGCTGGACGAGCCGACCAACAACCTCGACCGGTCGGCCAGGCGGCGGCTGTACGACGCGGTCGCCTCCTTCAACGGCATCCTGGTCGTCGTCAGCCACGACCGCGAACTGCTCGCCCTGGTCGACCAGATCGCCGAGCTGCGCGGCGGCGAGGTCACCTGGTACGGCGGCAACCTGGATGCCTACGAGGAGGCGGTCGCCACCGAACAGCAGGCCGCCGAACGGATGATGCGCGCGGCCGAGACGGACGTCAGGCGCCAGCAGCGCGACCTGGCCGAGGCACGGATGAAGCTGGCCCGGCGCGCCCAGTACGGCAGGAAGACCGCCGCTTCCAGAAGCGAGCCGAAGATCGTGCTGGGCGCGCGGAAGCGGCAGGCCCAGGAGGCGGCGGGCAAGCACCGCATCCTGCACGAGCAGCGCCTGGAAGAGGCCAAGGAGCGGCTGCAGGATGCCGCCGAGCGGGTACGGGAGGACGCCGAGATCCGCGTCCAACTCCCGTTCACCGCGGTGCCGCGCGGCCGGCAGGTCCTGGAACTCGACGAGGTGGTGCTGCGGAACGGTGCCGGCGCTTCGCTGCGGGTGCACGGGCCCGACCGGATCGCGCTGGTCGGCCCCAACGGCGCGGGCAAGACGACGCTGCTGCGGACCATCGCCGGCGAGTTGGCGCCCGCGGCGGGCGAGGTGCGGACCCATGTGCCGCTGCGGTATCTGCCCCAGCAGCTGGATGTGCTGGACGACGGGCTGTCCGTGGTCGAGAACGTCGCCAAGCTGGCGCCCGAGGCGACCAATCAGCACATCCGGGCGCGGCTGGCGCGGTTCCTCTTCCGTGGTGAGCGTGCCGACCGGGTGGTCGGCACGCTCTCGGGGGGCGAGCGCTTTCGCGCGACGCTGGCGGCGGTGATGCTTGCCGAGCCGGGGCCGCAGTTGTTGTTGCTGGACGAGCCGACGAACAATTTGGATATTGCGAGCGTACGGCAGTTGTGCGGGGCGCTCGGCGCGTATGAGGGAGCGTTGCTGGTGGCCAGCCACGACGTACCGTTCCTGAAAGAGCTGAACATCGACCGGGGCGTTGCCCTTGCGGGCGGCCACCTCCAAGAAATGGCCCCCGAATCCTTGTGAGCCCTTTCTGAGTGCCCGCCGCGTTGTGGACGCACGCCCCGTTTGTGTCCCGGCTCGCCGCCGAGTGGTCGTGTCGGGGGGCGAGTCCCTCACGGGGTGGCCCGCCGCGTTGTGGACGCACGCCCCCTTTGTGTCCCGGCACACCGCCGAGTGGTCGTGTCGGGGGGCTCCGCCCCCCAACGGCCCCCCGCTAGGTGGGCTTCGCCCCCCTAGAACCCCCCTTCCGCAATCCCGAGCCCCATTGACGCAAAGAGCGTCCCCTCAGTGGTGCGGGTCCTTGGACCGGCCGGTGACGACCCTGCGGGAGTCACCGGCACAAGCCAAGGGCCTCATCCATGAGCCGGAACCAGGGAACGTCTACCGGGGTGCCGTTTTGCGGAAGGGGGCTCCTAGGGGGGCGAAGCCCCCGTAGCGGGGGGTGGTTGGGTGGGGGTCCCCCCGGACGGAGTCTGGGGGAGGAGCCGCCCCAGCGCCCGTCCGGCGAGGACCCGGGGGTTTGGGGGCGGAGCCCCCATGAACGGGAGGGGGCCCAAGGATGGACCCTCAGCCAATGGGGGCGGTCCCAGTGAGGCGGGCGTCCGCACGGGTGGGGGCGTACAACTCGTCGACCACCATCAACGCGGCGCCGATCAGTCCCGCCCGCTCCCCCAACCGCGAAGTCACCACATCCAAATGGGCGGTCGTACGAGGCAACGCCCGCTGATACAGCAACTCCCGTACGCCAGTCAGAAAAGGCGTACCAGCCAAATCCCCGGCGATCATCAGAACGCCAGGGTTGAGCAGGGTCACCACAGTGACCAGCACCTCACCCACACGCCGCCCGGCCTCGCGCGCCAACCGCACCGCTTCGGGCCGCCCCGCGGCGAGCTGGTCCCGAACATCGGACCCGGACCCGGAGGAGGAAGCGGCAGGCCCTCCCACCGCGGACAACTGGTCGGCCAGCGCTCGCCCGCCGGCGACCGCCGCGAGGCAGCCATGGTTCCCGCACATGCACAGTGCATCGGGGCAGTCGGCCAGCCGGATGTGCCCGATGTCGCCCGCGCCCCCGTCGACACCCCGGTAGGGACGGCCGTCCACGACGACACCGGCCCCGATCCCGGTGGCGACCTTGACCAGGAGGAACGCCGCACAGTCGGGGTAGCCGGCGCGCTGTTCGGCGTAGGCCATCAGGTTGGCGTCGTTGTCGACGAACACGGGGATCGCGGAGGAGAGGGAGGAGGCGGGCGAGGCCGACACGGGCGCGGCCCCGGTGACGTGCGCCGCGTAGGCGTCCCGCATACGGGCGCGCAACGGGTACCCGTCCCAGCCGGGCATGATCGGCGGCTGGACGACGGTCCCGGAGCCGACGTCGACGGGGCCGGGCACCGAGAGCCCGATGCCGCAGACCCGTGCGGGATCGGTGCCGTGTTCCTTGAGGAGCTCGGCGAACCACTGCCCGAGCCGATCGAGTACCAGTTCGGGCCCGTCACCTATGAGCATCCGGCCCGAGCGTTCGGCCAGCACGTTTCCGGCCAGGTCGAGCACGCCGGCCGTGGCGTGCCGGGTGCCGAGGTCCGCGGCGAGCACGACCGCGTGCCCGGCGTCGAACTCCAGCCGCGCCGAGGGCCGTCCGCCGGTGGAGCCCGGAGCCGGTGCGGCCTCGCCCTCGCGGAGCCAGCCCGCGGCGAAGAGCTGGTCGAGGCGGTGGCCGACGGTGGACCTGGACAGTCCGGTGACCCGCTGCAGGGCGCCCCGGGTGGTGGCCCGGCCGTCCCGGATGAGCTGCAGCAGGTGGCCCGCGCTCGACTGGTTGCCGGTGGTACCGGTCATGCTCTCCTCAGCTCTTGTCCGCACCGCCGATCGGCGGCGAAGAACAGCGGGACGACGGGATGGTGAGACTCTTATCACGTTTGTCCGGTTCAGGCTCACCCACCACAGCCCTCCCCGCTGTGGAATTCGTCACATTGTGGGTGTGAGTTACGCATCTCCACCCCAGTTCTGTCTGTCCGCTAGACGTAACCTCGATGTACCTTCGACGAAACCTCTGAAGCCCAGCCGCCCGGAGCCCCCTGTGGAGCGAGTCACCCAACCGCACCGAGACCGCGACAGGCGCGGCTTGGTGACGACGGCTCCCCGACAGCGGCTCTCCCCGGGCCGAATCCGGCGGCCGAAGCGCGAGGCGCTGCACAGCGCCGCCTGCCAGGTGCTGCGCGGCAACTGGACCGGCACCTCGACCGTCCCGTCCCGCGAGCTGTATCCGCACCAGTGGAGCTGGGACTCGGCGTTCATCGCGATCGGGCTGCGCCACCTGTCCCCCGTACGGGCCCAGCAGGAGATCGAGACGCTGCTGTCGGCGCAGTGGGGCGACGGGCGGGTGCCGCACATCGTCTTCAACCGCGCGGTGCCGCTCGACGCGTACTTCCCCAGCCCCGACTTCTGGCGCTCCTCCACGGCCGGCGCCGATGCCGGAGCGCCGCGCGGGGTCGAGACGTCCGGCGTGGTGCAGCCGCCGGTGCACGCGCTGGCCGCCTGGCTGGTGTACAGCGCCGACCCGCACACCTCGCACCGACGCGGCTTCCTGGACCGGGTGTATCCGCGGCTGGTGGCCTGGCACCGCTATCTCGCCGGCCACCGCGACCTGGGCGGGCACGGGCTGGCAGCCGTGGTGCACCCGTGGGAGCCGGGCATGGACAACAGCCCGTGCTGGGACGGCCCGCTGGAGCGGATCGAGCCCGCGGCCCCCGGTTCGTTCCACCGCGCCGACCTGGTGCACGGCGCCGCGTCCGACCGGCCGACCGATCTGGACTACGGGCGCTATGTGCGGCTGGCCGCCGAGTACCGCGACCACGGCTACCGCGACGCCGAGGCCCCGCACTCCTTCGCCGTCGAGGACCCCGGCTTCAACGCCCTGTTCCTCGCCTCCGAGTACGCGCTGGCCCGGATCGCGGAGGTGCTGGACGGCGAGCCGGACCCGCACCGGCGGCGGGCTGCCGCGCTGACCGAGGCACTGGTGGAACGGCTGTGGTCCCCCGAGGCCGGGCAGTTCCTCTGCCGCGACCTGCGTGCGGAGCCTGACACGGGGACCGGTGACGGGCACGGCGGTCGGCTGGTGGCCGAGCGCAGCGCCGCCGGGCTGCTGCCCCTGCTGGCGCCCGAACTGCCCCGGCCCGTGGTGGAGACGCTGCTGCGTACGGTCTCGGGTGAGCACTACGGCCTCGGAAGTCTGGTGCGGCTGCTGCCCAGTTACGACCTGTGCGGCACCGGCTTCGACCGGCACCGCTACTGGCGGGGTCCCGCCTGGTTCAACGTCAACTGGCTGCTGGAGCGCGGCCTCAGGCAGCACGGCGCCCATGCGCGGGCCGATGTGCTGCGCGCCGAGGTGCTGCACGCGGCCGCTGCCAGCCGGTTCGCCGAGTATCTCGACCCGTACACCGGGCAGGGCCGTGGTGCCGTCGACTTCGGCTGGACGGCTGCGCTCACCCTGGACCTGCTCGCCCAGGAGACGGCGACCGACCGCGCCTCCGTCCCAGCCGCCGACCGCGCCTCCGTCCCGGCGCCCGCCGGCGTGCCCGCCTCCGAGTACGTGTCCGCCTCCGCGAACAGGCCCGGATACGTGGCGCCCTGACGGAGCACATGCGCGCCGTCGGCACGTAGTGTCGCGGCATGGGTGAGGTGACACATGGGTGAGGCGAGGCGCCGGGACGGCGCGGAGGTGGTCGTCCTCGGCGGCGGGGTGATCGGGCTGACGGCGGCCGTTGTCCTGGCGGAGCGCGGGATGGACGTACGGATCTGGAGCCCTGACCCCGCCGGTGCGACGACCTCGGCGGTCGCGGGCGGACTGATCTGGCCGTACCGCATCGAGCCCGAGAAGCAGGCCCTCGACTGGGCGGTCCGCTCCTTCCGGCACTTCTCCTGGCTCGCCGAGCAGCCGGAGGCCACGGGTGTGCGGCTGGTGCGCGGGCGGATGCCGGGCAGCGCACCGCCCCCGGAGTGGAGCGCGCTGACCGGGTCCCCTCCACGCGCCCCTCTTGTCGACATGCCGAGTTATCTCCGTTATCTGGCCGACCGGTTCGAGGCCGCGGGCGGGCGCTGGGAACAGCGCGCGGCCGGCTCCCTCACCGAGGCGGCGGCAGCGGCACCGGCCGTGGTGAACTGCACCGGCCTCGGCGCCCGCGAACTGGTGCCCGACCCGACGGTGCGGCCCGTACGCGGCCAGCTCGTCGTCGTCGAGAACCCCGGCGTCGAGGAGTGGTACGTGGCAGCGAGCGACAGCGCCGCCGAGACGACGTACATCCTTCCGCAGCCCTACGGCCTGGTCCTCGGCGGTACGGCGGAGGACGGCGCCGAGGAGCGCGAGCCCGACCGCGCGACCGCCGCTGCGATTCTGCGGCGGTGCGCCGCCGTCCACCCCGGGCTGGCCACGGCCACGGTCCTCCAGCACCGGGTGGGGCTGCGGCCGTTCCGTCCCAGCGTCCGGCTGGAGGCTGAGCGGGTGCCCGACGGGCGGGGCGGCACCTCGCTGTGCGTACACAACTACGGCCACGGGGGCGCGGGCGTCACCGTCTCCTGGGGCTGCGCGGTCGACGCGGCGCGGCTTGTCGGCCCGCCGTGAGCGGGCGTAGCGGCGTGGGGAGACTGTTCTTCCAGGGGTGCGGGGCTGCGGCTAGTCAGCAGAATCCGCACCACACACCTGCACCGGCTTCCCCTCCGTCAGCTCGAACTCCGCCCGCCCGTCCAGCAGCAACGGCACCAGCGCCCGCTGCGACTGCCGCAGCGGCACGAACGCGCCGCCACCGCGCCGCTCCTCGGCCCGCACACCGTGCAGCTCCAACGTGGAACCGACCTCGCGCCACTGCGCGGCGGTCAGCTCGTACCCGCAGGGGGGATCGGCCAGCACCTGGTCCTCGGCGGGCTCCTCGTTGTCAGCGCCGCCCAGATAGACGGGGCCGCGGTCGGCCGACCCCTCCGCACGGGCCCGTTCGGTGGCCGCCTCGATCCGGCCGCGACGGCGCTCCGCGAAGTCGAACGCGCCCTTGAGCGCTGCCAGATGGGACCGGACGCGGCGCCGCTTGTTGACGGCGTCGTCCGACTCCTCCTCGTCGCCGAGAGGATCGGTGCGGGTCTCGGCCAGCAGTCCGACGGAGTGTTTGACGCCCACGGTGTTGCGGAGGATGCGCTCCTGCCCGTCGCCGGCGACCTGCTTGACGGGCTCGCCGGTCTCCGGGTCGGTCCAGATGCCGTAGATGCCGGTGCTGTAGCCCGCGTCCTCGGCTGCGGGGCGTACATGGCGCTCGGACAGCACCGTGGCCTCCCGGTGCACGGGGCGTGCGGTGTTGAGGTTGCGGGGCCACAGGGAGAGCAGGTCCTTGACGTAGTACGGCGCGTGGGCACCGTACTCGTGCAGGTCGTGGACGGTGTCGGGGCGCCGGTCGCGGAGGACTGCCGCCAGGGCGCGGGCCTCGGCCGTCCGGAGGGCGAGGTGGTCGCGGTTGATGTCGGTGCCGCTGGAGTTGCCACGGGTGTCGGCTGCCCGGCCGTCGGGGTTGGCGGTGGGGACGACCAGCAGCGTCGTACGGCTGAGGAAGCGCCGGGTGGCGTGGTCCTTGGCGAACGCCAGGTCCCGGATCGTCGTCAGGCACGCCTCGCGGCCCGCGGGTTCGTCGCCGTGCTGGGAGCAGACCAGCAGCACGGAGTTGCCGCGCCGCACCTGCTCCGGGCGCGGCGGTGCGGGGGCGCCGATGCTGACGAGGTGCAGGGGGCGCCCCTGTGCGGTGCGGCCGATGGTCTCCAGGGTGACGCGGCCACTGGCTCTGGCCACGGCGCGCAGGAACCTCTGCTCCTCGGGCTGCGTCGTCCAGCGGGCGCCGTGCGAGCGTTCGAAACCGGTGCGCGGGGACGAGGCGGCCGGGTCCTGGGCCGTGCCGCCGGGGGTGGCCCGTGCGGACGTGGTGGCGAGCAGCGGGACGAGCAGCACCGCCGAGGTCATGGCTGCGGTCTTCCACCGGGAGCGGCCGAGCCGCGGGCTTATCCCCATATGAGGGACGGTAGCCGTATGTACCCCTGTGCAGAAGGGGGCCTGTGTCGACCGTACGAAGGCCGAATGACGATGGTTGCTGTGGACATGCCGTGTGACGCATGAGTACATACGCTTCGACGAAGTGACTCCTGTCGCAGGAAGAGTTGGAGGACTCGTGCGTCACAGACTGATCGTCCCGGGTGCCATAGCCGCGGCCTCGCTGCTGCTCACGGTCCCGGCCTCGGCGGCCGAGCCGACCCCGGGAGCCCCGGGCGTGGGCGACCCCTACTACCCGGACTACGGGAACGGCGGCTACGACGTCTCCCACTACGACCTTCGGCTCACCTACCAGCCGAAGACGGACAAGCTGTCGGGCACCGCCACCCTGCTGGCCACCGCCGAGCAGGACCTCTCCCGCTTCAACCTGGACTTCGCGCTGGACGTCAGCGAGGTGCGGGTGAACGGCAAGAAGGCCCGGTTCAAGACCTCCGGCGCGCACGAACTGGAGGTGACACCGGCCGAGCCGCTCGCCGAAGGCCGGCAGGCCACGGTCGTCGTGCGCTACCACGGCGTGCCCTCCAAGGTGAAGGTGGACGACTACACCTCCTGGCACCGCACCAAGGACGGCGGGGTGGCCGCCAACGAGCCCGAGGCCGCCTGGTGGTGGTTCCCCAGCAACGATCACCCCACCGACAAGGCCAGTTACGACATCAGCGTCGCCGTCCCCGACGGCACCCAGGCCATCAGCAACGGCACCCTCCAGTCGCAGCGCTCGCGGGCGGGCTGGACCCGCTACAACTGGCGGTCCCGCGCCCCGCAGGCCACCTATCTGGCCACCCTGGCAGTCGGCAAGTTCGACATCACGACGGCGAAGACCGACTCGGGCCTGCCCGTCATCAACGCCTACAGCAAGGACCTGGGCGAGCACGAGGGCGCGGCACGGGCCAGCGTCGAGCGCACCGCCGAGATCACCGACTGGCTGGAGGGCTACTTCGGCCGGTACCCCTTCGAGGCGCTCGGCGGCTACGTCCCCAACACCGACACCACCTACGCGCTGGAGACCCAGACCCGGCCCTTCTACAGCCCCGACGACTTCGCCGACGGCTCCAACACCTCCGTCGTCGTCCACGAGATGGCCCACCAGTGGTACGGGGACAGCGTCTCGGTCAAGGGCTGGAAGGATATCTGGATCAACGAGGGCTTCGCGCGGTACGCGCAGTGGCTGTGGTCCGAGGACCAGGGCGAGGGTACCGCGCAGGAGCTGGCCGACTACGCCTACGCCTCGCACCCGGCCGACGACCCGTTCTGGAAGGTGAAGCCGGGCGACCCGGGGCCGGAGAACCAGTTCCACCGCGCGGTCTACGACCGTGGCGCCATGGCGCTGCAGGCCCTGCGCAACGAGATCGGCGACAAGGACTTCTTCGCCGTGCTGAAGGGCTGGCCGCAGAAGTACCAGGGCGGCAACGCGGAGGTGCGGGACTTCGTCGCGTACGCGGAGAAGGTGTCCGGCGAGCCGCTCTCCGAGCTCTTCGACACCTGGCTGTACCAGCCGTCGAAGCCCGCCGCCGGGGCGGACGCGGGAGCGGCGTCGTTCGCCGCCAAGGGCACACCGGAGCGGCCCCGTTCCTGGAAGCAGATCCACACCGCCGACCACCCTCGCCACTGAGTCCGGCGCACGGCCCGTGCGGGAGCGCCTTTCATCGCGGGCGCCCCGCGCGGGGTCAGCGGCGGGCCGCGCGGGCCCTGCGGGCGTAGGGCAAGTAGCGGAGGCGCTCGGGGAGGAGGGGCAGCGTGTGGGCGAGGACGCGGCCGAGGCGGCGCAGTCGCCGTTCCTGACGGGGCGTCCACGGCAGCCGCAGGACCTCACGCGCTTCGGGGGGCATCAGTCCGATGGTCATGAACCGCCGGAACCGGGCGAATCCGGGAAGCAGCAGCGGCCAGACCGCGGCGAGCACCCGCCGCACGGCACGCGGCCCGTACGGCGGCGGCGGGATGTCGGTGTTGAGCGCCGTGAGTTCCCCGACGACCTTGGTGGGCTCGATCTCCTCGGCCAGCATCCGGCGCCAGTAGGGCCAGAACTCCTCCCTGGAGGACGGCATGTCCCGGTCGGCGATGCCCAGCACGCGACCGACCTGGAGCCATTCGGCGTACAGTTGCCGCTCCTCGGCGTCGGTGTAGGGGCGGCGGCCGAGGTAGCGCTGGGCGTGCCGGTAGGTGGGGAAGCCGGTGGCGTGCACCCACGCGTAGTAGGCGGGGGTGAGCGCGTGGTAGCGGCGCCCATGGGCGTCGACACCCTGGATGTGCTTGTGCAGCGCGCGCAGTCTGCGGCCCTCGGCGAGGGCTTCGTCGCCACCGTAGACCCAGGTCAGAAAGCTGTTCATGGAGCGTTCGCCGCGGCCCCACGGGTCGGTGCGGAAGACCGAGTGCTCGTCCACTCCGGCCCCGACGGCGGGGTGGGCGACCTGCAAGGTGAGCGCGGCGGGCAGGATGAGCAGCTGCCGCACTTCCCCGACGACGTCCCACAGGATGCCGTCCGGGGGCGGGGGCTGCGGCTCGGTGCGCGCCGGGCCTCGTCGTTCACTTGCCTGCACTCTTCTCATGATGCCTCCGTGGCGCCCATGATGCCTGTGGTACGCGGTTCCGGCGCGGCGCGTGAGGCCGGTGTGACGGGTGGTGCGAGTGGATGTCTGAACCGGAACACCCCTCTGGCGCTTAGTGATCACTAACTGGCCTATATTGGTGCGACGTTGATCGGAGGGCTGCGGCTCAGCTCTCGCCTCTGCCCGGCTCCGTCCCCTAGGACCTGATTGATGACCTCCCCCGAGATATCACCGCCACCGGCCGCAGGCGCGGGTCAACCGGCTCTCGGCGCCGCGCAGCCGGCCACGGGCACCACTCAGCCGGTCACGGGCCCGGGTCGGCCGGCCACCGCCGGTGCCGGAGCCGCCACCGGGACCGCCGCGGGCACGGGGGCCACCAGAGGCGCTGGGACCGCCGCCGGGACCGGGACCGCCACAGGTACGGCGCTGGCGCTGCTGGTCTCCGTCGTGGTCGCGGGTCTCGCGTGTCTGATCGCCGTCTATCTCAGCGACACCTCCGCGCGCGCCGAGGTCACCTGGGGCGCCGGTGCGGCCGGAGTGGCGCTGTGCGCCGCGGTCACCGTGGCGGCGCACGCCCGGCTCACCAGCCGCTCGCTACGGGCCGCGCTGGCGGCCGCCCAGGCGCGGGAAGCCGAACGGGACGCGGCCGACAGCCACTTCGCCGAGGCGATCGTGCCCGCCGTCGTGGACCGGCTGCGGAGCGGCGGCTCGGCCGAGACCGCGCTGGCCGACGCTCCCCCGGTGACCTCCGAGACCCAGCGCCGGGTGCTGGTCACCCTGGCGCGCGAGGTCCACAAGGGCGAGAACATGCGCGCCGCCGCGATGTCGGCCTGCGCCAACGCGGCAGGCCGGGTGCAGGCGCTGGCCACCAGCATGGCCGCCGACCTGCGCGAGATGGAGCACCGGCACGCCGACGAGGACGTACTGGCCGACCTGTTGCAGCTGGACCACAGGAACGCACAGATGGGCCGGATCGCGGACTCCATCGCCGTACTCACCGGCGCGCGCTCGGGCCGCCGCTGGGCCAAGCCGATCGTGATGGAGTCCATCCTGCGCGGCGCCATGGGCCGGATCAGCGGCTACCAGCGGGTGCGGCTGCACTCGACGAGCGAGGTCGCCGTCGCCGGCCACGCGGCCGAGGGCGTGATGCACCTGCTGGCCGAGGTGATGGACAACGCCGCGAACTTCTCCCCGCCCACCTCCGAGGTGCACGTCTACGTCGAGGAGGTGGCCGCCGGTGTGGTCATCACCGTCGAGGACGGCGGCCTGGTGATGGGAGAGGTCGCGCTGCGCCGCGCCCAGCAGGCCGTCGCCGGGGAGCACGGCGACCTGGCCACGCTGTCCGGCACCCGGCTCGGTCTCGCCGTGGTGGGACGGCTGGCCCGCAAGCACGGCCTGTCCGTCTCCTTCCGGCCCTCCGCGCACGGCGGGACGGGCGTGCTCGTCCGCATCCCGCGCGAGCTGGTCACCGAGCCGCGCCGCGAGGAGCGGGTTCCCTCGGCTCCCCCGGTGGTCCGGCCCGCGCAGGCGCCCCGCGCCTCGCTGGGCGGGCCCCGGAGCGCCGAGCCCGAGCGCCCGACGGCCGACCGGTCCGGCGCGACCGCCGAGCAGGCCGGTGCCGCCGAGCAGGCCGCGACCACCGAGCAGGCCGCCCGCACCGCCCCCGGCCCCGGCCCCGCCGCCGCGCCCACCGGCCCCCTTCGTGCGGCCCCCGACCACGCCCGGCAGCCGGAGCCCGCCGACGCCGACCAGCCGGGCGCCCAGGGCCACGAGCAGCGGGAGAGCGGCGCCTATGCGACCGCGGGACCGCCACCCCAGGAGTACGGCGAGAGCGGGCTGCCCAAACGGCGGCGGGGGCAGACCCTCGCCGCCGTCGCCCGGGCCTCGGCCGCCTCGTCCCGGACGGAGCGCACCGGCTCCGAGCGCGGGACCGCACCGGACGCCGGAGAAGGGGCCGCGAACGACCCGGCACCCTCCGGCAGGAAGCGCCCCTCCGGTGCGCGGTTCGGCGACTTCCGCCGGGCCGTACAGGGCGCCGGCGACCCGGAAGAAACCGGCCGGAACCCGCTGCCTTCCGCCTCCTCCCCCACCCGCTCCTCTTCCCTCTCGGAGGACGACACCGAATGATCACTGACAGCAAGCTCGACTGGTTGCTGGAAAGTCTCCTGGAGCGCACGCCGGGCGCCCGGCACGCTCTCGTGCTCTCCCGGGACGGCCTCAAACTGTGCCGTACCCCGGAGCTCTCCATCGACCAGGCCGACCAGCTCGCGGCCATCTCGGCCGGTATCCAGAGCCTGTCGCACGGGGCTTCCGTGGAGTTCGGCAACGGCAACGGCGGTGTCCGCCAGGCGATGGCGGAGTTCTACGGCGGCATCCTGTTCGTCGTGGAGGCGGGCGACGGCGCACATCTGGCCGTCGTCGCCGAGGAGGACTCCGACGTGGGTCTCATCGGCCACAACATGAACGAGCTGATCGAACAGCTCAGCGAGTACCTCAGCGCACCGCCGCGCCAGTCCGCCACGGGCGACGGCCGCGGCGGACCGGCAGACGGAGGCGGAGCAGTATGACCCGGCCGGGCCGGGACGAGGACCCGGACCGGCTGTACACCGTGACCGGTGGGCGCAGCCGTTCCACGGTCGGAGCCGAGACCTTCGACCTGGTGACGCTCGTGGTCAGCGAGAGCGCCCCGGTGCGCGGCATGCAGTCGGAGCACGCCGCGATCCTCCGTATCTGCCGCTTTCCCACGGCGGTGGTGGAACTCGCCGCCGATCTGGGCCTGCCGGTGAGCGTCGTCCGCATCCTGCTGGGCGACCTGCTCGCCCAGGGGAAGATCACCGCCCGTCACCCGCGGCGGGCCCAGACCGCTGACGCACTGCCCGATCCCGACATCCTGAAGCAGGTGCTCGTTGGACTCCGCAACATCTGAATGGAATTCGGTGGCGACCGCAGGCGCCGAGGCCCGTCCGCCGCTGCTCAGTACGGCGGCACAGGGACTGAAGATCGTGGTCGTCGGCGGCTTCGGTGTCGGCAAGACGACCATGGTGCGGGCTGTCAGCGACATCCGTCCGCTGAACACCGAGGAGACGATGACCCGTGCCGGTGAGGGCGTCGACGACCTCTCGGCCGTGCAGGGCAAGACGACCACCACCATCGCCTTCGACTTCGGCCGGATCAGCCTCAACGAGGAGACGGTGCTGTACCTGTTCGGCGCACCGGGCCAGGAGCGGTTCTGGTTCCTGTGGGACCGGCTCTTCTCCGGCACGCTGGGTGCCGTCGTCCTGGTGGACACCCGGCGGCTGGAGGACTCCTGGTACGCCATCGACCGGCTGGAGGCGCACGGCACGCCGTTCATCGTCGCGCGCAACGACTTCGGCGGCCCCCGGCACACGGCCGAACAGGTGCGCGAGGCGCTCGATCTGCCCGCTGAGATCCCGCTCGTCGAGTGCGACGCGCGCTCCCGCGAGTCCAGCAAGGACGTACTGCTGGCCCTCGTCCACCACCTGTACGCCCTGTCCACCGCGCGTTCCGCCCCCAAGGACCCCACGTGACACCCCCTCAGCTGCACAGCGCCACCCAGCCACCGCCGCCCGGCTGCCCCGCGCACCAGGGCGGCGACGCCGTTCCCCTGATGGGGCCGCGCTTCCAGAGCGACGACCGGGCCAGGCTGTACCGGGAGATGTACGAGCAGCACGGCCCGATCGCCCCGGTCGTGCTGCCCGGCGACGTGCCCTGCTGGCTGGTGCTCGGCTACCGGGAGCTGCACCAGATCACCTCGGACTCGGCGCTCTTCAGCCGCGACTCGGGGCTGTGGAACCAGTGGCCGAAGATCCCGGCCGACTGGCCGCTGCTGCCGATGGTCGGCAAACAGCCGTCGATCCTCTACACGGTCGGCGAGCGGCACCACCGGCGCTCGGCGCTGGTCAGTGACGCGCTCGCCGCCGTCGACCCGTTCGAGCTGCGCGACCGCTCCGAGCGGTTCGCCGACCAGCTGATCGACCGGCTGTGCGGACGGGGCTCGGCCGACCTGATCGCCGACTACGCCAAGGAGCTGCCCGCGCTGGTGCTCGCACAGCTCTACGGCTTCTCCGACCAGGCGGGCGCCGAACTGGTGCCCAGCGTCAACGCGCTGGTCGACGGCGGCCCCGACGCGCTGCGGGGCCGGGACCGGGTCCAGGCGGCGATGAGCGGCTTGCTCGCCTCCCTGCGCGAAACCCCGGCCGCCGGGGTGGCATCGCGGATGCTGCACCACGACTATTCCTCGGACTTCTCCTTCCAGGAGATCCTCGAGGACATGATGGTCAACTTCGTCGCGGGCCACCAGCCGACGGCCGACTGGATCGGCAACTCGCTGCGGCTGATGCTCACCGACGACCGCTTCGCCGCCTCCCTCTCCGGCGGCCGGCACAGCGTCGCCGAGGCCATGAACGAGGTGCTGTGGGAGGACACGCCCAGCCAGAACATCGCGGGCCGCTGGGCGACCCGCGACACCCAGCTCGCCGGGCGGCACATCGCAGCGGGCGACCTGCTGATGCTCAGCTTCGCCGCCGCCAACGGCGACCCCCAGGTGCGCCCCGACCGTACGTCCTTCACCGGCGGCAACAGCGCCTTCCTCTCCTTCGGGCACGGCGACCACCGCTGCCCCTACCCCGCGCAGGACATCGCCGAGGGCATCGCGCGCACCGGCATCGAGGTGCTGCTGGACCGGCTGCCCGACGTCGAGCTGGCGGTCAGCGCGCACGCCCTGGTCTGGCGCCCCTCGCCGTTCCTGCGCGGGCTGGCCTCGCTTCCCGTCCGCTTCACCCCGACCCCCACGAGCGCCGCAGGAGGCTACAGATGACGTCGTGTCCCGTCACCGGAACCGGCCCGGACGGCGGGGGCGCCGCGGACGAGGTGATCGTGCTCGACCCGCTGGTACGCGATCTGGCGGGCGAGGGCGCACGGCTGCGCGCCGCGGGACCGCTCGCGCCCGTCGAACTGCCGGGCGGGGTACGGGTATGGGCGGTCACCCACCACGCGGAGGCCCGCAAGCTGCTGACCGACAGCAGGCTCGTGAAGAACATCGACCACTGGGCCGCCTACCAGCGCGGGGAGATCCCGCAGACCTGGCCGCTGATCGGGCTCGCCGACCCGGGCCCCAGCATGCTCACCTTCGACGGCCCCGAACACCGCAGGCTGCGCACCCTGACAGCGCAGGCTCTCACCCCGCGCCGGGTGGCGGCGATGCGGCCCCGCATCGAGGAGATCACCCACCAGCTGCTGGACGGCCTGGAGGAGTCGGCGGACGCGACGGGCCGCGTCGATCTGAAGGCCGCCTACGCCTACCCGCTGCCGATGGCCGTCATCGGCGAACTGCTGGGGATCGACACCGGCCAGATCCCACGGCTGCGCACGCTCTACGACGGCTTCTTCTCCAGCGTCACCCCGCCCGAGGAGGTGCAGGGCATCATCGCGGAGCTGGGGGCGCTGTTCACCGCCGTGGTCGCCCAGAAGAAGCAGGCCCCCGGCGACGACCTGACGAGCGCGCTGCTGGCGGCCGCCGAGGAGGGCGACTCGCTCAGCGACGAGGAGATCGTCGCCACCGTCCAGGTGCTGATCACCGCAGGGCACGAGACGACGATCAGCCTGATCGTCAGCGCGGTGCGGGCGCTGCTCACCCACCCCGACCAGCTCGCGCTGGTCCGCTCCGGCGAGGTGAGCTGGGAGGCGGTCATCGAGGAGACGCTGCGCTGGGACGCGCCCACCACGCATGTGCTGATCCGCTTCGCGACGGAGGATGTGGAGGTCGGCGGCACCGTGATGAAGCAGGGCGACGCGGTGATCATCGCCTATGGCGCGATCGGACGGGACGAGCGCCGGCACGGCGCCGACGCCGAGCGCTTCGATGTGACCCGCGAGCCCACGCGGCATCTGTCCTTCGGCCACGGCCCCCATGTGTGCCCCGGCGCTCCGCTGTCCCGCCTGGAGGCGCTGGTCGCTCTCCCGGCGCTTTTCGACCGCTTCCCGGGTCTTGACCTCGCGGTGGACCCGGCTGACCTCCGCAACAAGCCCGCCATCACCCAGAACGAGCTCTACGAGCTTCCGGTGCGGCTGCGATAGCGATTCGCGGGAGGGTGCCCGACCAGGAGCAGGTGGGCACCCCCTCCTCAGCCTTCGTACAGCCGCTCGATGACCTGTCGGTAACGGGACCGGACGACTCTCCTGCGCAGCTTGAGTGACGGGGTCAGCTCCCCGGTCCGCTCGGTCCACTCGCGCTCCAGCAGGTGGTAGCGCCTGACCTGTTCGGGGCGGCTGAGGCGGGCGTTGGCGGCGGCCACGGCACGGTCCACCTCGGCGCGTACGGCCGGGTGCCCGGCCAGCGCACCGGCGGTCGCCTCCGGCGCCGGCCCGGGCGGTACGTCGATCCCGTTGCGGGCCGCCCAGCCCCGCGCCGACTCGCCGTCGAGGACGAGGAGGGCGACCAGGTAGGAGCGGCCGTCGCCGTGCACCATGGCCTGGCCGATGAGCGGGTGCTCCTTGAGGGTGTTCTCCACCAGCGCCGGGGAGATGTTCTTCCCGGTCGAGGTGACGATCATCTCCTTCTTGCGGTCGGTCAGCCACAGGAAGCCGTCCTCGTCGATCCGGCCGATGTCGCCGGTGGCGAACCAGCCGTCCGCGTCGGTGCCGGGCTCGACCGAACCGTCGGGCCGCAGATAGCCGGTGAAGAGGGTGGAGCCGCGCACCAGGATCTCGCCGTCCTCGGCGGTACGGATCTCGGTGCCCTCCAGCGGGCGTCCGACCGAGCCGAGCCGGAAGGCTGCGGGGCCGTTGAGGGTGAGCGCGCCGGTCGTCTCCGTCAGCCCCCAGGCGTCCATGATCGGGACACCGAGGCCGGCCCAGAAGTCGAGCACATCGGGTGGCATCGGCGCCGAGGCGCTGGCGGACCAGACCAGCCGGTCGAAGCCGAAGGGCGCCAGCAGCGGCTGGAGCACCTCGCGGCGGGCCTCCTCGTACGCGGCTGCCGGCCCGGGCGCCGGCGGGAGGCCGCGCTCCCGGCGGCGCACCTGGGCGCGGGCCGCTTCCGCAGCCTCCGCCACGGCGGCCCTGCGCGACTCGGGCAGCGCCTCCAGCCGGGCACGGAGGGCGGCGGCCAGCTTCTCCCATACGCGCGGCACCCCGAAGAACTCCGCCGGGCGCAGCTCCCGCACCAGGGCGGCCACCTGGGCGGGGTCGGGGCACAGATGGACGTGCGAGGCGCGGAGGACCGGCAGGTAGATGCCCAGCATCCGCTCGGCGATATGGGCGAAGGGCAGGTAGCAGATGTGATCGGCGTGGTCGGGCAGCTCGGCGATGCCGTCCAGCGCGATGCCGTTGAGGACGACGTTGCGGTGGCTGATGACCACGCCTTTGGGGTCTCCTGTGGTGCCGGAGGTGTAGACGACGGTCACCGGGTCCTCGGCCCGCACCCGGCGCCAGGTCTCCTCGAAAGCGGCGGGCGCGTACGGGCGCGGCAGGGAGCGCCATGGGGTGTGCGGGCCCACGGCGTCCGCGTCGGCCACCACGAGCCGCCGGAGGTGTCCTGGAGCCTTCTCGTCCTCCCCTTCGGGTGCCAGCAGCGGCTCCCAGCCGGCCCGTTCCTCGGCGCCCCCGACGACGGCGAGGCGGGCGCGGGAGTGCCGGGCGATATGGGCGATCTGCTCGGGTGCCGCCGTGCTGTAGACGGTGACGGGGACGGCCCCCAGGTGGACGAGGGCGAGGTCGGTCAGCCAGTGCTCGGGCCGGTTGCCCATCATCAGCAGCACGTGTTCGCCCCGGGTGACGCCCAGCGCGGCGAGTCCGGCGGCCACTTCGGCGATCCGGTGCCGGGCCTCGGCCCAGGTGAGTGTGGTGCGCGCGTCGGCCGTGTACTGCCCGTCGCGGTACCAGGTCAGGGCCGGCAGGTCGCCGTGGTCGTGGACGTTGCGCAGCAGCAGGTCGGGGATGGTCAGCTCGGACGGGTCGCCGGGGAGTCGCAGGATCGTCGTCAATGACACCTCCGCGCGTGAAGGTGGGCCGAAGGTTTCACAAGAGTGGTGAGACAGCAATACTGTTGAACATGATCGGTACGGTCGGCACCCCCGTGGTGCCGCGGTGAGAGAGGCGCGGCCAATGGAGCGACAGGACGGGCCGGTGGCCGGACCTGGGGAAGGACCGGCGGACGGACCGGCGGACGGGTCCACCGACCAGCTCACCGTCGACCAGCTCGCGGCCCGCGCGGGTGTGACCGTGCGTACAGTCCGTTTCTACAGCACGCGGGGCCTGCTGCCGCCGCCCACGATCGGCCCCCGCCGTGTCGGCCGGTACGGCCCCGAGCACCTCTCCCGGCTGGCACTCATCGAGGAGTTGCAGAACCAGGGCATGACGCTGGCCGCCATCGAGCGCTATCTGCAGCGGCTCCCGGACGACATCAGCGCCCACGATCTGGCGATCCACCGCGCGGTGGTCGCCTCCTGGATGCCGGACACGGTCGATGAGACGACCCGCGCGCAACTGGAGGGCCGCGTCGGCCGGGAGCTGACCGACGACGACCTGAAGCGGCTGGAGGCGATGAGCGTCCTGGCCCGTACACACGACCCTGAGGTCTTCCGTGTCGATCCGGCACTGGTGCAGCTGGGGGTGCGGCTGCTGGACGTGCCGATCTCGCAGGAGGCGATCCTGGCGGCGCGCGAGGTGATGATGGAGCACACCCGCTCGGCCGCGCGGGAGCTGAGCCGGCTCTTCAAACGGGAGGTGTGGGACCCGTACCGGGGCGTGGAGTCGGACCCGCAGCGGCTGGAGCGGATGAAGTCGCTCTCCGCGCATATGCAGCCGATGGTGGTGCAGGCCCTGGTGACGGCCTTCCAGCGCTCGATGAAGGAGGAGCTGCGCGAGGTCTTCCCGCTGGACCCCGCGCCCCTCCCCCAGCCTCCGGCCGGGAGGTACCCCCAGGGCCGCGGGGAACCGCACGAGCGACCACGAACGAGCCGCAGCCCGCGACCGACCGAAAGGGGCACCTCCTGATCAGAAGCGAGCCGCGGACCCTCGGTCGCTGAAGGTCGCACCCTTGGCGGCCTTCTCCGCGAGGAGCGACGGCACCGCGAACCGCTCTCCGTAGCGCTCACCCAGCTCACGGGCGCGGGCCACGAATCCGCGCAGCCCACCCGGGTAACCGTTGATGTACTGGATCACACCGCCGGTCCAGGCGGGGAAGCCGATGCCCATGATGGAGCCGATATTGGCGTCGGCGACGGTGGTGAGCACGCCCTCCTCGAACAGCCGCACAGTATCCAGCGCCTCGGAGAAGAGCATCCGCTCCTTCATGTCCTCGAACGGGATATCGGTGCCGCTCTCCCTGGCGAAGTGCTCGCGCAGCCCCGGCCACAGACCGAGGCGCTTGCCGCTCTCGTCGTAGTCGTAGAAGCCAGCGCCGCCGCTGCGTCCGGTCCGGCCGAACTCGTCCACCATCCGGTCCAGGACGGTGTCGGCCGGGTGTGCGGGCAGGTCCTTGCCTTCGGCGCGCAGCGCCTGCCGGGTCTCGTCACGGATCTTGCGCGGCAGGGTGAGGGTGAGGTCGTCCATCAGCGAGAGCACCTTGGCCGGGTAGCCGGCCTGTGCCGCGGCCTGCTCGACGGTGGCCGGGTCCACGCCCTCGGCCAGCAGCGCGACGCCTTCGTTGATGAAGTGACCGATGACCCGGGAGGTGAAGAAGCCCCGCGAGTCGTTGACGACGATCGGCGTCTTGCCGATCTGCCGCACCAGGTCGAAGGCGCGGGCCAGCGCCTCGTCCCCGGTCTCCTCACCCTTGATGATCTCGACCAGCGGCATCTTGTCGACGGGCGAGAAGAAGTGCAGTCCGATGAAGTCGCCCCGGCGCTCCACGCCTTCGGCGAGCGAGGTGATCGGCAGGGTGGAGGTGTTCGAGCACAGCAGGGCCTCGGGCGCCACGAGGTGCTGGATCTCCTGGAACACCTTGTGCTTGAGCGCGGGGTCCTCGAACACCGCCTCGATCACCGCGTCACACCCGGCCACGCCCTGCGGGTCGGCGGTGGGCGTGATCCGGGCCAGCAGGGCGTCCCGCTTCGCCTCGGTGGTCCTCCCGCGCGAGAGCGCCTTCTCCAGCAGCCCGGCGGAGTACGCCTTGCCCTTCTCGGCCGCCTCCTGTGAGACGTCCTTGAGCACCACCTCGATGCCCGCCTTCGCACAGGAGTAGGCGATTCCGGCGCCCATCATGCCCGCGCCCAGCACGGCGACCTTGGCGACCTTGCGCTCGGCGATCCCCTGCGGCCTGCTGCGCCCGGCGTTGACGGCCTGGAGGTCGAAGAAGAACGCCTGGATCATATTGGTGGAGATCTGTCCGCAGGCCAGCTCCACGAAGTAGCGGGCCTCGATCACCTGCGCCGTCTCGAAGTCCACCTGGGCGCCCTCGACCGCCGCCGCGAGGATGTTGCGCTGCGCGGGGTAGGGCGCGCCGCCCGTCTGCTTCTTGAGGTTGGCGGGGAAGGCGGGCAGGTTCTCCGCGAACTTCGGGTGCGCCGGTGTCCCGCCCGGGATCTTGTAGCCCTTGACATCCCACGGCTGCTGCGCCGTGGGGTTGGCCTCGATGAAGGCGCGGGCAGCGGCCGTCAACTCCTCGGGCGTGGCGACGACCTCGTGGACCAGGCCGACCTCCTTGGCCCTGCCCGGGCGGTACTGCTGGCCCTGGAGCAGCACGTTCAGCAGCGCGTCCGTGATGCCCAGCAGCCGCACCGTACGGGTGACGCCGCCGCCCGCTGGGAGCAGGCCCAGGGTGGCCTCGGGGCAGCCGATCTTCGCGCCTTCGGTGTCGAGCGCGACCCGGTGGTGGCAGGCGAGCGCGATCTCCAGGCCGCCGCCCAGGGCGGTGCCGTTGATCGCCGCCACGACCGGTACGCCGAGGGTCTCGATCCGGCGCAGGTCCCGCTTGACCTGCATGCCGTAGTCGAAGACCTCCTGGGCGGTCTCGGGGCGCGCCGCGATGAGCAGTCGCAGATCGCCGCCCGCGAAGAAGGACTTCTTCGCGGAGGTCACGATGACGCCCCGCAGGTCGTCCTTCTCGGCCTCCAGCCGGTCGGCGACGGCGGTGAGGGAGGCCCGGAAGGCCGTGTTCATGGTGTTGGCGGACTGGTCGGGGTCGTCGAGGGTGAGGGTGACGATCCCGTCGCTGTCCATGTCCCAGCGGATGGTCGATGTCGCGGTGGATTCAGGCATGGGTGTCTCGTCTCCAGGTGAGGGCAGGTCTTCTTCAGGTGCGGGAGAGGGCGGTGTCGGGAGCTGCTCCGGCTAGACCCTCTCGATCACGGTGGCGACGCCCATGCCACCTCCCACGCACAGCGTGACCAGCCCGTACCGCTGCTCCGTACGCTCCAGTTCATCGATGCACGTACCGAGCAGCATCGCGCCCGTGGCGCCCAGCGGATGCCCCATGGCGATGGCGCCGCCGTTGACGTTGAGCTTCTCCAGGGGCAACCCCATGTCCTTGACGAACCGGAGGACAACGGCCGCGAACGCCTCGTTCATCTCCGCGATGGCGATGTCGTCCACCGTCAGCCCGGCCTTGGCCAGTGCTTTGCGGCAGGCCGGAGCCGGCCCCGTGAGCATGATGGTCGGGTCCGCACCGGAGACGGCGGCGGAGACGATACGTGCCCGGGGGCGCAGCCCGTACCGCTTGCCGACCTCCTCGCTGCCGACGGCGACCAGCGCCGAACCGTCCACGATGCCCGAGGAGTTGCCCGCGTGGTGCACGTGGTCGATCTTCTCGACCCAGTGGTACTTCTGCAGTGCGACGGCGTCGAAGCCGCCCATCTCCCCGATGGCGGCGAACGACGGCTTGAGGCCCGCCAGGGTGTCGGCGGTGGTGCCGGGGCGCATGTGCTCGTCGTGGTCGAGGACGGTGAGCCCGTTGCGGTCCCGCACCGGGACCACGGAGCGCTCGAACCGGCCCTCCTTCCACGCCTCGGTTGCCAGTTCCTGGGAGCGTGCCGCGTACTCGTCCACGTCGCGGCGGCTGAAGCCCTCCAGGGTGGCGATCAGGTCGGCACCGATGCCCTGCGGGACGAAGCCGGTCTCGAAGCTGGTCATCGGGTCGTTGAACCAGGCGCCGCCGTCCGAGCCCATCTTCACCCGCGACATGGACTCCACACCGCCCGCCAGCACCAGATCCTCCCAGCCGGAACGGACCTTGGCCGCAGCCATGTTGACGGCTTCGAGACCGGAGGCGCAGAAGCGGTTCTCCTGGACGCCCGCGACGGTGTCCGGGAGTCCTGCGGCCAGGGCCGCGATCTTGGCGATGTCGGAGCCCTGGTCGCCCAGCGGGCTGACGACACCCAGCACGATGTCGTCGATGGCTCCCGGGTCCAGCTCGGGCATCCGGCGGCGCAGCTCGTGGATGAGGCCGACGACGAGGTCGACGGGCTTGGTGCCGTGCAGCGCGCCGTTGGCCTTGCCGCGCCCGCGCGGGGTGCGGATGGCCTCGTACAGATACGCTTCTGAGCTCACGAGGGGGTGCCTTTCGTACGGGGCGGAGGGTGCGGTTTCCAGGGGGCGCGGGGGCGCGGCCGGAGCTGAGCGGTTCAGTTGAGCAGGGACCGGCCGATGATCTCCTTCATGATCTCGGTGGTCCCGCCGTAGATGGTCTGGATCCGGCCGTCGGTGAACGCCTTGGCGACCCGGTACTCGTTCATGTAGCCGTAGCCGCCGTGCAGCTGGAGGCAGCGGTCGGCGGCGCGCTTCTGCAGTTCGGTCGCCCACCACTTGGCCATGGAGGCGTGCACCGCGTCCAGTTCCCCCTCTGCGTGGTCGGCGATGCAGCGGTCCAGGAAGGAGCGGGTGACGGCGCACTCGGTGGCCAGTTCGGCGATCTCGAAGCGGATGTGCTGGAGCTTGGCGAGCGGCCGCCCGAACGCGGTGCGCTCCTTGACGTACGCGGTGGTCAGCTCCAGCAGATGCTCGGCGGCGGCGATGCCGGAGACGGCGATGGCCATCCGCTCCTGGGCGAGGTTGGTCATCAAATGCGTGAAGGCGCCGTTGAGTTCCCCGAGCAGGTTCTCCTTGGGCACGCGGACGTCGGTGAAGAACAGCTCGGCGGTGTCCTGCGCCTTCTGGCCGATCTTGTCGAGGTTGCGGCCGCGCTCGAAGCCCGCCATACCGCGCTCCACCACGAGCAGGCTCATCCCGTGCGCCCCGCCCTCGGGCGTCGTCCTGGCCACGACCACCACCAGGTCGGCGAGGATGCCGTTGGAGATGAACGTCTTCGAGCCGTTCAGCAGCCAGTGGTCGCCCCTGTCCTCGGCCGTCGTACGGATGGCCTGGAGGTCGGAGCCCGCGCCCGGTTCGGTCATGGCGATGGCGGTGATGGTCTCGCCCGTGCAGAACCCGGGCAGCCAGCGCTGTTTCTGCTCGTCGGTCGCCAAGGAGATCAGGTAGGGGCCGACGATGTCGTTGTGCAGCCCGATCGCCAGGCCCGGAGCACCCGCACGGGTGAACTCCTCGGCGAGGACGGCGGCGTAGCGGAAGTCCGGCTCTCCCCCGCCGCCGTACTCCTCGGGGACGGCGAGCCCGAGCAGTCCCTGGCGGCCCGCCGCCCGCCACACGTCGCGGGAGACGACCCCGTCCTGCTCCCACTGCGCGTAGTGGGGCTCCACCTCCTTGGCCAGGAAGGTCCGCACGGTCTGCCGGAACGCCTCGTGGTCCTCGGTGAAGATCTGCCGCTTCATCTGATGCTTCATGGGGTGGGGTGGTCTCCTTCGCGGGACGCGGCGGACGCGGTGGGGGCGGAAGACGCGGTGGGTGCGGCGGAGGCGGTGGGTGCGTACGCCGTCAGGGCAGGGACGTCCCAGTCGCGGGCGACCTCGGCCGTGTGCGCGCCCGGCTCGGCCGGACCCGAGGCGATACGGGTGGGCGTGGCGGAGAACCGGGGCGCCGGGGCCGGCTGGGTGATGCCGCTGTGCTCGACGTAGGTGCCGCGCGCCGCCAGATGCGGATGGGACGGCGCCTCGGCCGGCGAGAGCACCGGCGCGACGCAGGCGTCGGTGTCCTGGAAGACCTCCGTCCACTCCGCGCGGGTACGGGAGGCGAACCGGGCGGCGATCAGCTCCCGCAGCTCCTCCCAGGCGGCGAGGTCCTCGCGGGGCGGGGCCTCGTCGGCGATGCCCAGCAGGCGGACGAACTCCGCGTAGAACGCGGGCTCCAGAGCGCCGACGGCCATATGACCGCCGTCGGAGGTGGCGTAGGTGCCGTAGAAGGGGCAGCCGCCGTCCAGCAGGTTGGCGGCGCGGCGGTCGCGCCAGCTGCCCGCGGCGCGCAGCCCCTGGATCATCGCCGTCAGATGGCTCGTACCGTCCACGATCGCCGCGTCCACGACCTGGCCCGCGCCCTGCGGTCCGCGCGCGTGGTGCAGTGCGGCCAGGATGCCGATGACGAGGTAGAGGGAGCCGCCCGCGTAGTCGCCCAGCAGGTTGGCGGGTGCGACGGGCGGCCCTTCGGCGGGGCCTGTCATGCCGAGCGCTCCGGTGACGGCGATGTAGCCGATGTCGTGCCCGGCCCGCTGCGCCAGTGGGCCGTCCTGGCCCCAGCCGGTCATCCGGCCGTAGACCAGGCGCGGGTTGCGGGCCAGACAGACCTCGGGACCGACGCCGAGCCGTTCGGCGACGCCGGGCCTGAACCCCTCGATCAGGACGTCGGCGCGCTCGGCGAGGGAGAGGGCTGCGTCGACTCCCGCCCGCTGTTTGAGGTCGAGGACGACCGAGCGCTTGTTGCGGTTGGTGACGTCGTACTCCGGCGCGACGGCGAGCGCACCGCCCCCTGGGCGGTCGACGCGGACGACGTCGGCGCCCAGATCGGCCAGCGTCATGGCGGCGAAGGGGCCCGGTCCGATCCCGGCCAGCTCCAGTACGCGCACCCCGGCCAGTGGGCCCCCGGCGGGGGCTCCGGCGTCTTCTTCCGCTGCTGCCATCGGGCCCCCAGCACTGTGACACAACTGATGTAACACCGGTGATGCTATGAACAGCCCCGGCAATCCACAACCCCCCGTGGGGGCGCCGGAGGGCGACCGCACCCGGTGGGACACCGGCTCGGCCACAGGCACGACCGCCGGCACGGCCACCGGCTCTGCCACCAGCGCGGCCACATGCTCGGTCACCGGCCGAACGCCACGGCCGATACCCGCCAGCGCCCCTGCGGGCGGCGGAGCAGCCTGGGCGCATGGACACCAGCTACGAGATCCGGGCGATCGCGCCCGGCGCACTGGCCGAACTGCGCACACGCGACGACGCGGGCGCCCCGCCACGCCGGGTGGTGGACGAGGAAGGCGGCAACCCGCTGCGCTGCTGCCTGGAGCGGAGCAAACCGGGCGAGACCCTCGCCCTTGTCTCCTACGCCCCGCTGCGCCGCTGGGCACAGGAGACGGGAGCGGACCCCGGCCCCTACGACGAGGTGGGGCCCGTCTTCATCCACCCGCACGACTGCGGCGGCTGGGCGGGCGCCCCGGACGGCGGCTACCCGGAAGCGCTGCGCGGCGAACGGCGCACCCTGCGCGCCTACTCGGCGCAGGGCCACATCCTGGGCGGGCTGCTGCTGGACCAGGAACAGGAGGGGACTCCGTCACTGGAAGAGGGACTGGCCCGGGTGTACGAGGACCCCCGGGTGGCGGCCGTGCACGTGCGGGCGGTCGAGTTCGGCTGCTTCCAGCTGGAGACCCGGAGGGCCGGGGCGCGCTGAGCCGCCGGGAGGGCGCATCCCCCGGAAGTGGGATGGACAGCTCATGGAAGGGCTGCGTAAAGTTGCGTGAAAGTCAGAGATTTCACGCAGCTTTACGCACCGGGCCGAGGGGCTCCGGTTCAGGAGGGGGTCCCAGGTATGAGCGAGACGGCGTACATGGAGCAGGAGTTGCGCAGCCAGCCGGAGACCTGGCGGGCGGCGGCCGGGATCGGCTCCGGTGACACCCCTCTTCCCGCGGCGGGCGCCCGGGTGGCCGTGGTCGGCTGCGGCACCTCGTGGTTCATGGCCCAGTCGTACGCGGCGCTGCGCGAGAGGGCCGGGCTGGGCGTCACGGACGCGTTCGCCGCCTCGGAAGCCTTCCTCGGCGAGGCCCGGGGGTACGACGCGGTGGTGGCGATCACCCGCTCCGGCACCACGACAGAGGTGCTGCGCGTACTGGAGGCGGTACGCGGCCGCATCCCCACGGTCACGGTGCTGGGCGATCCGGACACTCCGGCGACCCCGCTGTCGGACGAGACGGTGGCGCTTCCCTTCGCCGACGAGAAGTCCGTGGTGCAGACCCGCTTCGCCACCTCGGCCCTGGCACTGCTGCGGGCACATCTGGGCGAGGACCTTGCGGGCCCGGTGGGCGAAGCGGAGGAGGCGCTGACCGTACCGCTGGAGCAGGAGTGGCTGGAGGCCGAACAGTTCACCTTCCTCGGCACGGGGTGGACCTTCGGACTGGCCAACGAGGCCGCGCTGAAGATGCGGGAGGCGTCCCAGAGCTGGACGGAGTCCTACCCCGCCATGGAGTACCGGCACGGGCCCATAGCCATCGCCGCGCCCGGGCGGGTCACCTGGCTGTTCGGTGAGGCACCGGAGGGGCTGGAGGGCGAGGTGACGGCGACCGGTGGCCGGTTCGTGTGCCACGCCCGTGATCCGCTCGCCGATCTGGTGCTGGTCCACCGGGTGGCGCTGGAGCGGGCCCGGGTGCGGGGGCTGGACCCGGACAACCCCCGCAGCCTCACCCGTTCGGTGATGCTGGACGGCTGACTCCCGCCCGCTCAGCCCGTACACCCCCGCGCCGACCGCGGTCGGCCGGCCCCGCCCCGCCCGTCCGGTCCGGTCTGCCGGTCCTCCCCGTCCGGTCCGCCGGTCCCGCCCGCCCAAGGAGCCCCTCGATGCCCCTGGTTCCCACCTCCTCGATCCTCGCCGACGCCCGTGCGGCGGGCATCGGCGCAGCCGCGTTCAACGTCATCCATCTGGAGACCGCCGAGGCACTGGTCGCGGCCGCCGACCAGACCGGCCTTCCGCTGATTTTGCAGATCAGTGAGAACTGCGTGCGCTACCACGGCAGTCTGCTGCCGCTCACCCGTGCCGCCCTGGCGCTGGCGGAAGCCGCGCGGACCGATGTCTCGGTGCATCTGGACCACATCACCGATGCCGACCTGATCCGGCAAGGGGTCGCGGCCGGTGTCGGCTCGGTGATGATCGACGCCTCCACGCTGCCCTTCGCCCAGAATGTCGCGACCACCGCACGGCTGACCTCCTGGTGCCACGACCGGGGGGTGTTCGTCGAGGCGGAGCTGGGCGAGGTCGGCGGGAAGGACGGGGTGCACGCCCCCGGGGTGCGGACCGACCCCGACGAGGCGCTGGCGTTCGTCACGGCCACGGGCGTGGACGCGCTGGCCGTCGCGGTGGGGTCCTCGCACGCGATGCGGGAGCGCACCGCGAAGCTCGACCTGGAGCTGATCGGGCGGCTGCGCGAAAAGCTCCCGGTGCCGCTGGTGCTGCACGGCTCCTCGGGGGTGCCCGACGAGGAGCTGAGAGTGGCCATCGCGGCGGGGATGACCAAGATCAATATATCGACGCATCTCGTCTCGGTCTTCACCCAGGGCGTGCGTAAGGTACTGGAGGCCGACCCCGCGCTCATCGACTCGCGCAAGTACGTCGCCCCGGCGCGGGACGCGGTCCGCGGCGAGGCGGCGCGGCTGCTGCACGTGCTCGGGGACGAGGGGCGGAAGAAGGAGACGACGTCAGGTGAAGCGCCATGAGCGGATGAACGCTCTGCTCGAACTTCTGGGTGAGCGCGGCAGCGTGGAGGTGGAGGAGGCCGCCACCGCGCTGGAGGTCTCGGCGGCGACGATGCGGCGCGATATGGACGCCCTGGCCGAGCAGCAGCTGCTCACCCGCACCCGGGGCGGCGCGGTCCTCAGCGCCGTGACCTACGACCTGCCGATCCGCTACAAGCGCGGGCACCACGCGGGCGCGAAGCAGTCGCTGGCCCGGGCCGCCGCCGCGATGGTGGAGCGCGGCAGCGTGGTGGGGCTCAGCGGCGGGACGACGACCACGGAGATCGCCCGGGCGCTGACCACCCGCCCCGATCTGGCCGAGCCCGGCGCGCAGCCGCAGCTGACGATCGTCACCAACGCGCTGAACATCGCCTACGAGCTGGCGGTACGGCCGCAGGTCAAGACGGTGCTGACGGGCGGGGTGGCGCACTCCCGGACGTTCGAGCTGACGGGCCCGTACAGCGAGCTGGTGCTGGGCGAGATCACCGTGGACATCGCCTTCATCGGCGCCAACGGGATGGACCCCGAGGAGGGCGCAACGGTGCACGACGAGTCGGAGGGGCGGATCAACGGACTGATGGCGCAGCGCGCTGAACGGGCCGTGGTGGTCACCGACTCCTCGAAGGTCGGCGTCCGCTGCTTCGCCCGGATCGGCGGCCCTGAGCTGTTCGACACCTTCCTCACGGACAGCGGCATTCCGGATGCCGCCCGCCGCCGGTTCGAGGAGCGTGGGCTGACCACGGTGCTGGCGGAGCCGGACCCGGACGACTGAGCGCTACGGGACGCCGCGTCGGCCTCCCGGTACGCTCCGATGATCCGTCCCGGCCCCGTCGGCGCACCGGACAGCAGCCGTGTCGCCCGGGGAGTCACCGACCCGGCTCGACGGGCGTGGCCGCGCGGAACTTCCGGCGCTGCCCGGCCCGGCGGACGATGACGTGTCGGCCCGACCGAGCCGGCGCCCGAGCCCCGTCCGGCGCGACCGGCCGGCTCGCCTGCGTTCAGGTCAACCACCGGGTGTCCCCGGCACGGCCTGCTCGGCCCAGATCACTTTCCCGTCCTCGGTGTAGCGGGTGCCCCAGCGTGCGGTGAGCTGGGCAACGAGGAAGAGACCCCGTCCACCCTCGTCCATTGTGGCCGCGTAGCGCAGGTGCGGCGATGTCAGGCTGCGGTCGTAGACCTCGCAGGTGAGCATGCGGTCGTGCAGCAACCGCACCTTGATGGGCCCGACGCCGTAGCGCATGGCGTTGGTGATCAGCTCGCTGAGGATCAGCTCCGTGGTGTCAGCGAGGCTCTCCAGTCCCCACTCCACCAGCCGCGCCGAGACGGCGGCGCGGACACGGTGAACGGCCGCGGGGTCCGACTCCACGTCCCACTCCGCGATCTGTCCGGCCCCCAGCACGCGGGTTCGGGCGACGAGCAGCGCGATGTCGTCGCTCTGGACCTCCGGAAGGAGAGCGTCGAGCACGGCGTCACACGTCTGCTCGGGTGACTGGTCCGCTCCCGAGAGGGTCTCGCGGAGCAGTCGGAGCCCGATATCGATGTCCTGCCCGCGGCGCTCGATGAGGCCGTCGGTGAACAGGACGAGCCTGCTGCCCTCGGGCAGGTGCAACTCGATGGATTCGAAGGGCAGCCCGCCGATACCGAGCGGAAGACCCGAGGGCACATCCAGGAACTCCACTGTGCCGTCGGGGTGTGCGAGGGCGGGTGCCGGATGGCCGGCCCTGGCGATGGCGCAGCTGCGCGAGACGGAGTCGTAGATCGCGTACAGGCAGGTGGCGCCGGTGATGGTGGTCTCGTCGCCGGCCGCGGCGGCGTCCTGGTCGGTCAGGGTGACCAACTCGTCGAGGTGGCCCAGGAGCTCGTCGGGCGGCGGGTCGAGGGAGGAGAAGTTGTGCACTGCGGTGCGCAGCCGGCCCATGGTGGCGGCGGCGTGCAGCCCGTGCCCGACCACGTCGCCCATCACCAGGGCGACGCGGGCGCCCGGCAGCGGGATGACATCGAACCAGTCGCCGCCGACTCCCTCCTGCGCGGGAAGGTAGCGGTAGGCGACGTCCACGGCGTTCTGTTCCGGCAGGGCACGGGGCAGCAGGCTGCGCTGAAGTGCCACGGCCATGCCGTGCTCGCGGGTGTAGCGGCGTGCGTTGTCGAGGGACACGGCGGCGTGGGCGGCCAGTTCCGCTGCCAGGGAGAGATCGTCCTGCTCGAAGGGGTCGGAGCCGTCCGCGCGCCAGAAGTTGACCACTCCCAGCAGCACGCCGCGTGCGGGCAGCGGCGCCGTGATCAGTGAGTGGAGCCCGAAGTCGAGGATGCGCTGGGCCCGCGCCTGATCCACCTCCTGCCACCCAGGGGAGTCACGCAGCCTGGGCACCAAAATCGCCTGCCCGCTCTCGACGGTGCGGGCGGTGGGCGAGGCAGGCGCGAAGGTGATCAGTTCCCCGAGGGGAAAGAAGGGCACGTCTTCGCGGAGGCCGTCGGCGGCAGCGCGCCGCATTCGCGGACCGCCGCCGGAGTCGCCGCCGTTCGCCCCCGGTTCGTCACCACGCAGTACGGGCTCGGCCAAGTCGACGGTGACGTAGTCGGCGAAACGCGGAACCGCTGCCTGTGTCAGCTCCTCGGCCGTATGAGTGACATCGAGGGTGGTGCCGATGGCGCTGGTCGCGTCGTAGAGAAACTCCAGTCGCTGCCGGATCAGCTCGACCCGATGCGACGCCTCGCCGATCATCTCCATCACCTCATCGGTGCGGATCTGCTCCTCTCCGACCAGAGCGTCGACCACAAGCCGCGCCGACGCCGCGCCGACAGAGCCGGAGAGCTGGGCTTCCGCATGATGGATCAGCTCCGGGCTCGCTGCGGCTTCCGGGGACTCGGGCATCGTTCCGGGATAGGAACGCACCACCCGCTCGGCGCCCTCGAGCCCGAGGAAGCGCTCCAGCATCGCCCGCACCGCGCCTACCGTGGTACGGGCCTGCCAGCGTCGTTCTCCGGCGGGCTCCGTGAGGATGTCGACGAACTGCACCGCCTGCGCCCGTTCGACGGCACTCGGCCGGGCGACGAGCGAGACAGTGACATATCCGCCGATGTTCACCAGCGCGCTCCAGAACATCGCGTGGCTGACCGGGTCGAGTCCTGTCAGGCCGAACAGCTGCTGCGGCCGGAGCAGCCCGATGCCGAACGGGCCTTCGTCCAAGAACGAGACAGGCAGCAGCCCGGATTCGGCGAAGCTCGGCAGCAGCAGCGTGTACGCCCACATGACGAACCCCGCCACAAGGCCCACCAGCACGCCCCGGCGGGTACCGTTCTTCCAGAACAGGCCGCCGAGGATCGCGGGCGCGAACTGCGCCACGGCCGCGAACGACACCAGGCCGATGGACGCCAGCCCCCGTCCTCCCCCCGTGAGCCGGAAATACGCGTACCCGAGCAGCAGGATCAGCACGATGGCCGCGCGGCGGATGCCCAGCACCAGTCCGGCGGCGTCGTCCCGTTGCGTCAGCCGCGACTTGCCGCGCAGCAGCAGCGGCATCACCAGTGAGTTCGAGACCATGGTGCTGAGCGCGATCGTCTCGACGGTGATCATGGCGGTACCCGCGCTGAGGCCGCCGATGAAGATGAACAGTGCCAGTGCCTGCTGGCCTTCGGCCATCGGCAGGGTCAGTACATAGGTGTCGGGGTCTGCGGCCTTCCCCAGCAGCAGAAGCCCCCCTACCGCGATCGGAAGCACGAAGACGGTGTTCGTGAGCTGGTACAGCGGGAACAGCCACATGCCCCGCTTGAGGTGTCGCTCGTCGACGTTTTCGACAATGGTGACCTGCCATTGCCGGGGCAGCAGCACGATGGACAGCATGGCCAGCACCACCAGCCAGACCCAGGTGCCGTAGCTGAGGTTCCCCTGCAGGGTGAACAGCCGGCTGAGGCCGGCGTCCGTCGCCTGGGTGAACACATCATCGAACCCGTGGAACATCCAGAAGGTCACGGAGACCCCGACCGCGAACAGCGCCGCGAGTTTGACCACGGACTCGAACGCGACTGCGGCGACCATGCCTTCGTGGCGTTCAGCGGTGTCGAGATGGCGGGTGCCGAAGAGGATGGTGAACGCGGCGAGCAGCAGCGCCACGTACAGCCCGGTGTCCTCGAACAGCGGGGCACGACCCAACTGCGCGGGAGAGGTGATCTCGGGGTACCGCCGAAGGATCTCGAAGGTGTTGGAGACCGCTTTGAGCTGCAGCGAGATATAGGGAACGATCCCGACCACGGCGATGACCGTGACCAGACCGCCCAGCAGCGCGCTCTTGCCGTAGCGGGCGGAGACGAAGTCGGCCAGCGAAGTGACCCGGTTCCGGCGGCTGATCCGGATGATTCTGCGCAGCACCAGCCAGCCGAGCGCGAACATGAGCGTCGGCCCCAGGTAGATGCCGAGGAAACCGATGCCGGTCGTGGCGGCATCCCCCACGTTGCCGTAGAGCGCCCAGGCGGTTTCATACACGGTGAGGGACAGGGCGTAGACCGTGGCGTTGTTGATCAGGCTTCGGCCGGCGTCCGCCCGCCGCTCGGCGTAGTAGGCCACGGCGAAGAGCAGGCCCAAGTACCCCACCGAAACACCGACGATGACTCCGGTCCGGAGCAGCACTGCACTACCGCGATCTGGAGACGATGACGGCGATCAGGCCGATCAGGACCGCCCAGACGAGATAGAGGTACACGTACAGGACCGGGAGGCCGAAGATCCGGTCCCTGCGGTCGAACTGCGTCAACAGCGGCGGAATGGCCAACAGGAACCCCAGCGCGGCCACGGCCGCCAGGCGCCCGGCGAGCTGTCCGTTGTCCCGTGACTCCGCCACGGCTGCCTCCACAACCCCAATGTCACGCCTCAGCACACGCTAGGTGCCGGTACCTGTTCAGTGCCGCACCACGGCCACCGACACCGTCATGCCCGGGACATCGCCCACCTCGGCACGGTATCCAGAGCCGCGACGTGGGCGCGGACCGACACGCCCTCCCGCAGCGCCCGCAGGCCCTGGCGGCTCGGACCGACTCCGTCTCGCTCCGTGTACGCCTCCGGGCCCGTGGGCTCGACGCCGCGGGCGCCGAGGGTGGAACCCGGCGCCGCCGTACGACCGCTCAACACGAAGCGCCAGCGTCCAGGAGGCTGCCGACGTGTGCCGATGTGCTAGGCCCTCGGGGCACCTTGGCTGCGGTGGCTGACGACGTTGACGACCCGCCCATCGGGATCGACGGCGAAGAAGCGGCGTACTCCCCATGGCTCGTCACGGATGTCGTGCACGATCTCCGCGCCGCTCTCGACCATCACGGCGTAGGCGCCGTCGACGTCCTCCACCTCGATGCTGAGGTCAGGCTGCACATCCGCCGTGCGGTCGGCCGTCATCAGGATGACCTGCGCCGTCGGGTTACCGGGGGAGGCCAGGGTGACGACCCAGCCCAGGTTCATCACCTCCTCGAAACCCAGCCGCTGGTAGAACTCCCGGCTCTTGTCGAGGTCGGCGGAGGTGATGTCGGGGACGACTCGGCGAATGGTCATCGCGACTCCAGAGACAGGAATCCGGCCTGGCTTTCCAGCTCCCGTTCGATGAGCGGTGAGCACAGATCGCAGCCGTATACGTGACGGGCGGACCGGGGGAGACTGGGGAGCGACATTGTACTGACGTGCCGTCAGCAGAACCGTGGAGGGACATCAGCCATGTACCCCGGAGTCCACGCGTCCGCAGACCCCGACAAGCCCGCCGTCCTCACCGCCCGCACCGGGCGGGTGCTCACCTACGGACAGCTGGAGGAGCGCTCCGTACGGCTGGCGAACCGGCTGCGCGCGGCAGGTCTGCGGCCCGGTGACCATCTGGCGCTGCTGTCCGACAACGACCCGCGCTGCCTGGAGGTGTACTGGGCCGCACTGCGCTCCGGCCTCTACATCACCGCCGTCAACAGCCATCTGACCCCCGACGAGGCCGCCTACATCGTCCGGGACTGCGAGGCGCGGGCGCTGATCGTCTCGGCGGCACTCCCCGGCCTGGCGACCGCGCTGCTACCGGGTGCTCCCCGGGTCACCCTGCGGCTGGCGTACGGCGGCCCGACGGCGGGTCTCGACGGGTACGACGACTACGAGGCGGCGCTCGCCCGCTCCTCGCCCCGGCCGCCCGGCCGTCAGCCCCGGGGCGCGGACATGCTCTACTCCTCTGGCACCACGGGCCGGCCCAAGGGCGTCCAGCCCCCGCTGTCCGGCGAGGAGCTCACCGAGTCCGCCTCCCCGCTCGTCACCCTGTTCTCAGCGCTCTACGGCTTCGACACCTCGACCGTCTACCTCTCCCCCGCGCCCCTCTACCACGCGGCGCCGCTGCGCTTCTGCTCCGTGGTCACCGCCACCGGCGGCACGGTCGTGCTGATGGACTCCTTCGATCCGGCAGCGGCTCTGGAGCTGGTCGAGCGCCATCGGGTGACACACAGCCAGTGGGTACCGACGATGTTCGTCCGGATGCTGAAGCTGCCCGAGCAGACCCGGAACCGGTACGACCTCTCCTCGCTGCGGGTGGCGATCCACGCCGCCGCGCCCTGCCCGGTCGAGGTGAAGCGGCGGATGATGGAGTGGTGGGGGCCGGTGCTGTACGAGTACTACGCCGCGACGGAGGGCAACGGACTGACCGCCATCACCCCGCAGGAGTGGCAGCGCAAACCGGGCTCGGTCGGCAGGTCGGGGCCGCTGGGCGAGGTCCGGATCTGCGCGGACGACGGAGCCGAGGTACCGGCCGGGACGACCGGCACCGTCTACTTCGCCCGCGACGAGCTGCCCTTCACCTACCACAACGACCCGGCGCGTACCGCCGAGGCACAGCACCCCCGCCATCCGACGTGGACGACCACGGGCGACATCGGCCACTTGGACGAGGACGGCTATTTGTTTCTCACCGACCGCAAGGCGTTCACCGTCATCTCCGGCGGCGTGAACATCTACCCGCAGGAGATCGAGGACTGCCTGACGCTGCATCCGAAGGTCGCCGATGTCGCGGTGATCGGGGTGCCGGACGCCGAGATGGGCGAGTCGGTGCACGCCGTCGTCCAGCCCGAACCGGAGGCCGCGCCAGGGGCGGGCACCGCAGGCGTCGAACTGGAGCGCGAGCTGCTGGCGTACCTGAGGGAGCGCCTCGCCGGATACAAGGTGCCGCGCAGTGTGGAGTTCACCGAGCGGCTGCCCCGCACCCCGACGGGCAAGCTCGCCAAGGGCGCCCTGAAGCGCCGGATCGCTGCCGCAACCTGAGCCCCACCGCCCCGCCGTCACCCGGTCCCGCGCCCCAGGGTGCCAAAATGCGCGGTATGGATGAGTTTTCTGCGGCTGGGAAGCCGACGGAGGCCCGGGACTTCGCGGCGCGCGACGCCACGAGCGGCAGGAGGGTCGAGACCGAGTTCGTGCCGGGTGAGTTCGAGCCCGCAGGCGGCGAGTCCGGCGGACCCGCCCCGGCGGCAGGCCCGGCGGCCACGACCGCGCCCGCCCGGGGTGCTGCGTCCGCGGCCGAAACGCGCGCCCCCTCGGGCGCCGGGGGCGCCGCCGCCGGGGGACGGGACGCACCGCAGCCGGGGACGGCACAGGCGTGGGCGGCGCTCGGCGGGGACCCCGCGCTGCTGGCCCGCGTCTCACGCGAGCACCGGCCGGGCCTGCTCCCGTCGGCGCTGCCGGTGCTGGAACTCGCCTCCGCGACGGTGGCGGCCTGCTCGCTGGCGGCCGCCGAGTTCTCCTGCGTACGGGCCCGCAGCGCGCTGCTGCCGCCCGTACGAGTGGACGACGGCGCCGTGGCCACCGCCTTCCACAGCGACCGGCTGCTACGCCTGGACGGCCGCGCCCCGGTGACGTTCGCACCGCTGTCCCGGTTCTGGCGCACGGCCGACGGCTGGGTGCGTACCCACGCCAACTACCCGCACCACCGGGCGCGGCTGCTGTCCGCGCTCGGTATGCCCGACCACGGCCCGGCCGAGGACGAGGCGGCGGCCGGCCGGATGGCCACCGAGCTCGCGGGCCGTCAGGCGCGGGACGTCGAGGACGCCGTCTACGCGGAAGGCGGCGTGGCCGTCGCCGTGCGGACCCCCGACGAATGGGCCGCGCACCCGCAGCGTGCGGCCGTGGTACCCACCCCGCTGGTGGCCCTCAGCAGGCTGGACGGCGCGCCGACGCTGCCGCTGGAGGGGCCGCACGGTCCTGGCGGGCTGCGCGGCCTGCGCGTTCTCGACCTCACGCGGGTGCTGGCGGGCCCGGTCGCCACCCGTACGCTCGCGCTGCTCGGCGCCGACGTACTACGGATCGACGCGCCCGAACGGCCGGAGTTCCTCGACACCCACGCCGATACGAACCTGGGCAAACGTTCGACGCTGCTGGACCTGTCGACGCGCGCCGGGCAGGCCACCTTCGAGGAGTTGCTGGCCTCAGCTCATGTGGTGGTGACCGGCTACCGGCCCGGTGCCCTGGACCGGTTCGGGCTGGCTCCCGAGTCGTTGATGGACCGTCGGCCCGGCCTTGTGGTGGGCCAGCTCAGCGCCTGGGGTGCCGCGGGGCCGTGGCAGCGCCGGCGCGGCTTCGACAGCCTGGTGCAGGCCGCGACCGGCATCGCCTGCGTCGAGGCAGCCGGCGCGGCGGGAGCGGCGGGAGCGGCCGACAAGGTGACCAGCTCGCCCGATCTGGCGCCCGGCGCGCTGCCGGCCCAGGCCCTCGACCACGGCACCGGCTATCTGCTGGCCGCCGGACTGCTCCGGGCCCTCACCGAGCAGCGCACCGGCACCGCCGGGTCCCGGCTGGTGCGGCTCTCGCTGGCCCGCACCGCGCACTGGCTCCAGTACGAGCTACCGTCGGCGTCCGGCTCTGCCGCCTCGCTCGACCCGGCCGCCTCCTTCGACCCGGCCCCGTGGCTGGTCGAGACCGACAGCCCGCTGGGACGGCTGCGCCATGCCCTGCCCCCGGTCGCTTTCGGGCCGACGGCCACCGGCGGTGACACGGGCGGCGCCCCTGGTACCGCCCGCTGCCCACACGACTGGCTCCGGCCACCGGGACAGGTGGGCGGCGACGCCGCCGAGTGGATCTGAGTCCCGAGGGCCGGGCCCGGCGCGGGGCCCGGGTCAGGGGCCGCCCGAGAACCCCAGCAGCCACTCGCCGAACACGACCAGAGCGAATCCCAGCGCCAGCACCGCCGTCGCCACGCGGGTACGGCCCAGGCGGCTGAGCGCGATGGCCGTGCCCGAGAGGATCAGCGCGAGGCCGTAGAAGCCCACGGTCAGCACCGAGGGTGCCGAACCCAGCCGGATGACCAGCGCGACGGCCACGGCGAGCATGACGACGGCGGAGAGGACTATGCGTATGCGCCGCGCCTGCCGTGGCGTCAGCGCCGGCCGCTCGTCCTCGTCCTCGAACTCGTCCCGGTGCGCGTCCTCGTGAGGCCCGTCACCCTGCCCGGCCGTCTCGCCGTGCCCGGCCGTCTGGCTCTGCCCCGCCGACTCGGCCTGCCCGGCCGCCTCACTTCCCCCGGCCGACTCGCTCTGTCCGGCCGCCGGATTCGGCTCGTGCGCCGCGTTCGACGCCTCCGGCTTCCGGCCGGGGGCCGGCTCGGTCCCGTCGGCGGGAACTTCGTCCGCGGGAACGCTCCCGTCAGTGCGGACGCGGGCTGACGAGGAGGGGGAGGGGGAGTTGGCTTCCGGCATGCACCGGAGCGTATCCCTCCCCGGTTTCCGACGGGACCCTAGGGTTTGCTCCGGGCAGGAGCCCCCTCTCACCGGCCCTCATCGGAACACGGCCCTCACTTCTCGCCGGAGTCGTCCTTCTTGCCGCCCGCCCAGGACCGCAGCGCCTCGCGGCTGTCGAACTCGCCCAGGTTGGTGTCGATCGGGTCGCTGGTGTACTGGTGGAAGCGCCAGCGGTGCTTGACGCCGGGCTCACCGGGCTTGCCGTTGTAGTGCGCGATCCACAGACCGTCGCCGGCGAACGAGGTCTTGTCGCGGTTCAGCCAGAAGTCGCGGTTGCAGTACAGCAGGACCTTGTGGCCTTCGGCCTTCTCCTGCACGTACTTGATCCACTCGTCCTTCTCGTCGTTGCTGACCTTGGGGTCCTCCCAGTCCAGCGCGAGCATGTCGCCCGCGACGAGGTCGATCTTCGAGAGGAAGTAGTCGGCCTGCGCCTTCATGCTGCCCGGCCTGACGAAGTGGTAGAAGCCGGTGACCAGGCCCGCGTCGCGGCCCGTCTTGCGCTGCTCGACCCACTTGGGGTTGGTGTAGGACTTGCCCTCGGTGAGCTTGATGAAGACGAACTCGATGCCCCGGGTGCTGTAGTCCTCGGGCTGGTACGAGGAGACGTCGATCCCCTTGATCATAACTGTGCGCCACCCACTTTCTTTTCACTCTCCGCACGAGGTTGATTACTCTTTGATACCCGGCGGATGTGACACCGTACCCCCGCGCGGGCACTCGTCCGGCCGGAAACCGTCGAACGCGTTGAACGGGGTCGCGGCGGCGCCGCACGGGATCTTCGCGCCGCCGCACGGGATCGCCGGTACCGGCGCGTCACGGAGTGCGGCAGGTGTGGTGGGAGCGCAGGATCGGGTACTGCGACACTGAAGACACCGTTGACGCCGACGTTACGAGAGAGGTCACCATGGCGACCACACGCACCGCCCACACCGTCTGGAACGGCAATCTGACGGAAGGGTCGGGGACCGTCAGCCTGGATTCCTCGGGCATCGGCCAGTACCCGGTCACATGGGCGTCGCGCGCCGAGGAGCCGGGCGGCCGCACCAGCCCCGAGGAGCTGATCGCCGCCGCGCACTCGAGCTGCTTCTCGATGGCGCTCTCCAACGGCCTCAACAGCGCGGGCACCCCGCCCACCAAGCTGACCACCAAGGCGGCCGTCGACTTCCAGCCGGGCACCGGCATCACCGGTATCCATCTGACCGTGGAGGGCGAGGTGCCGGGTATCGACCAGGACGCGTTCGCAGCCGCGGCGGCTGAAGCCGCCCAGAACTGCCCGGTCAGCCAGGCACTGAAGGCCACCAAGATCACCCACGAGGCCAAGCTGGTCTGAGGCCGCCTGGTCTGCGGCCGAGCGGGTCCGAGGCGGACCGACCCGAAGCCGAACCGGCTTGAGGCGGAACCGGCCCGAGGCCCGGTTCGGCCTCGGGTGGCGCCGGGCCTCCGGCCCGCTCCGCCGGGCGGGCCGCGTGGCGGGAGGAGAAACGATGCCGGAGCTTCCCGAAGTCGAGGCGCTGCGGGGCTTCCTGGCCGAACGGCTGACCGGGCGCACGGTCCGGCGCGTGCTGCCGGTCGCGGTCAGCGTGCTCAAGACGTACGACCCGCCGCCGGACACTCTCGAAGGCCGGGCCTTCACCGGTGTGACGCGGCACGGCAAGTTCCTCGACCTGGAGACGGCCCCGGCCGAGGGCGGGCCCGGCAGCGGCCCCGAGGCGGACGGCGCGCTCCATCTGGTCGTCCATCTGGCGCGCGCCGGCTGGCTGCGGTGGCAGGACACGCTGCCCGCCGCACCGCCCCGCCCCGGCAAGGGCCCGCTCGCTCTCCGCCTGGCGCTGGCGGGCGAGCCGGCCGAGGGCTTCGACCTGACCGAGGCCGGCACCCAGAAGCGGCTCGCCGTCCACGTCGTACGGGAGCCGCGGGAGGTGCCGGGGATCGCGCGGCTGGGTCCCGACCCCCTCTCCCCCGCGTTCGACCGGGCGGCTCTGGCCGCACTGCTTGCGGGCCAACGGCACCAGATCAAGGGTCTGCTGCGGGACCAGTCGGTCGTCTCCGGGATCGGCAACGCCTACTCCGACGAAATCCTGCACGCGGCCCGGATGTCGCCGTTCCGGCTCGCGGCCGACTTGTCCGACGCCGAGATCACCACGCTGTTCACGGCGCTGCGGGAGGTCCTGGCCTCCGCCGTCGAGCGGGCGCGGGGGCTGTCCGCCGCCGAGTTGAAGTCCGGCAAGCGGCTCGGGCTGCGGGTGCACGGCCGCGCCGGGGAGCCGTGCCCGGTGTGCGGGGACACCGTCCGCTCCGTCTCCTTCCGGGACTCGTCGCTGGAGTACTGCCCCACCTGCCAGACCGGTGGGAAGCCCCTCGCGGACCGGCGGCTGTCGCGTCTGCTGAAATGAGGGCCGCACATGTAGCTACCCGTCGGTAAGGGCCCTTCGGTCCGGAGAGGTTGCCGTGGTTGACGCCGAGGAGAGCGGGAACGGGCCGAAGCAGGGCTCGCGGGAGTTCGATGTCGTCCTGTTCGGGGCGAGCGGATTCGTCGGTGAACTGACAGCGCGGTATCTGGCCGCACACGCGCCCCGCACCTGCCGCTGGGCGCTGGCCGGGCGCAGCGAGCAGAAGCTGAAGGCCGTACGCGACCGGCTGGCCGAGGCGCACCCGGACGCCGCCGATGTCCCGCTGGTGACCGCCGACGCCGCAGACGCGCGGGCGACGGCCGAACTGGCCGCACGCTCACGGGTGGTGGCGAGCACCGTCGGTCCCTATCTGCGCTACGGCACCCGGCTGGTGGCCGCGTGTGCCGAGGCCGGTACGGACTACCTCGATCTGTCGGGCGAGCCGGAGTTCGTGGACCTGATGTACCTGCGGCACCACTCCCGCGCCCGGGAGACCGGCGCGCGGCTCGTGCACGCCTGCGGCTTCGACTCGGTACCGCACGACCTGGGCGCCCACTTCACCGTGCGGCAGCTGCCGGAGGGCGTACCGCTGAGCGTCGACGGCTTCGTCCGCTCCAACGCGGCCGTCTCCGGCGGTACGTTCGCCAGCGCGCTGCTCGCCTTCTCCCGCGCCGACCGGATGGTCCGCACCGCCAAGGCCAGGCACGCGGCCGACCCGCGCCCCGCCGACCGCTCTGTCAGAACGCCGACCGGCGGGGTACGGCGCGAGGAGGAGCTGGGCGTCTGGGCGGTGCCGCTTCCGACGATCGACCCGCAGATCGTGGGGCGTTCGGCAGCCGCACTGGAGCGGTACGGCCCGGCCTTCACCTACCGCCACTACGCGGCCGTCCGGCGGCTGCCGACGGCCGTCGGCGGAATCGCGGGCGCGGGCGGTCTGTTCGCCGCCGCGCAGCTGCCGCCGCTGCGGCGCTTCCTGACCTCCCGGCTGGCCTCCGGCGAGGGACCGGACGAACGGCGGCGGGCACGCAGCTGGTTCTCGGTGCGCTTCATCGGCCGCGGCGGCGGGCGCCGCGTGGTGACCGAGGTGGCGGGCGGCGATCCCGGATACGACGAGACGGCCAAGATCCTCGCGGAGGCGGCGCTGTGCCTCACTCACGACGACCTGCCGCCCACCTCGGGCCAGGTGACGACCGCGGTCGCGATGGGCGAGGCGCTGACAGACCGGCTGATCCGCGCCGGCCTGGAGTTCCGCGTCCTGGAAGACTCCGAAGTCTGAACCGAACCGAGCTGCCCTGAACTGAACCGAGTTGCGCTGAACCGAGTTGCGCTGAGCTGATGAAAGGCTGCACATGAGAGTGACGGATTTCGACCACCTCGTGCTCAATGTGGGGGACGTCGAGCGCGCGTTGGAGTTCTACTGCGGACCGCTGGGCCTGGAGCCGGTCCGGGTCGAGGAGTGGCGGGCCGGCCAGGTCCCGTTCCCCTCGGTGCGGGTCAGCCCAAGCATGATCATCGATCTGCTGGACCGGCCGCGCGGGGAGTCGAACGTCGACCACATCTGCCTGGTCGTCGAGCCGCTCGACTGGCAGACGGTCATCGACTCCGGCGACTTCGACGTGATCGAGGGCCCGGTCAGCCGCTTCGGGGCCCGGGGCACGGCCGAGTCGATCTATGTACGGGACCCGGACGGCAACACCGTCGAACTGCGCTGGTACCCCCAGGACGCCGCAGGAGCCTGAGGAGGCGGGAGCCGGGTACGGGGACGGAGGCGGGGCCTGGGGCCGGTCTCAGGCCACCTTGCCGTCCACATACACCCAGGCGCCGTCCAGCCGCGTGAAACGGCTGCGCTCCTCCTGTACTCCGGGCTCGCCGTCGGCCCCCGCGTAGTGGGCACGGAAGGTGACGGTCCCCTCGTCGTGGAAGGCGCTGCCGCCGGACGTCTCGAGGATCTCCAGCCCCGTCCAGCGGGGCCCGCCGCCCAGGTCGAGGGTGGCCGGGCGGGTGTCCGGATGCCAGGTGCGCAGCAGGTACGCCGTCTCCCCCAACGCGAAGGCGGCGTACCGGGAACGCATCAGTTCCTCGGGGGTCGCAGGCACCGCCTCGCCACGGTGGTAACGACCACAGCACTCCGCGTAACGGGCGACTCCGGGCGCGGCGCCCTGTGCGGCGGCCCCACAGGGGCAGACCGTGGGCGCGGCGGAGCGGCGAGCGGGACGGGCGGTCTTGCGTCGGGACATGCGTTCATGATGCCGGACGCGCCTGAACGGGCGCCCCGGCGAGGCGCCACGGAAAGGCGCTGGGGCCCGCACCTCAGTGGTGGGGCCCCAGCGGGGTACTACGCGTCAAGCCTTGCGTCAGGCAGGAGTGATGTTCTCCGCCTGCGGGCCCTTCTGGCCCTGCGTGACGTCGAAGTTGACCTTCTGGCCTTCGTGGAGCTCACGGAAGCCCTGGGCCGCGATGTTCGAGTAGTGGGCGAAGACGTCGGCGCCGCCGCCGTCCTGCTCGATGAACCCGAAGCCCTTTTCCGAGTTGAACCACTTCACAGTGCCGGATGCCATCTTCTTCTCCTTCAGGGTGGCTGGGAGCCGCACACCTCGTGGGCTCCGCGTCGCCGTCATGACCCCCATCCAGAAAAGCTCCGGAAGACAAAACGCGCCCGAGCCACAAAGCTCAGGCGCGCATAAGTATGGGTACCAAAACTGCAACGTCTTCAACGTTACCACGCCCGGCTCGGCGGCGTGCCGTCAGTGGTGATCTTCGTGTCCCGGCACGGTGCCGTCCGGCTTGGCGATCAGCAACAGCCCCGCCATACCCATGTCGGAGTGGCTCTGGACGTGGCAGTGGTACATCCACGCGCCCGCTCCCACCCCCTCCCCGGCGATGACCTGGAATCCGAAGGAGTCCGCGGGGCCGGTGATCTTGTTGTCGATGATCCGGCTGGTGTCCTCGGGGCCTTCCAGCAGGCCGGTGCGGTTGTCGGCCCAGCGGTGACCGTGCATGTGGAACGTGTGGTAGTACTCACCGTGCGTGATCATGATGATCTCGACCCGGTCGCCCACCGTGGCCTTGAAGTCAGGCCCCTTCTTGAGGTTGTTGGTGGTCATGTCGTTGAAGACGATGGTGAACTGCCGCTCGGGGTCGGGCAGGATGTCGCCCTCGCGGCGCACGATGACCGGGCCGTAGAGCCCGTTGCGGATGCCTCCGGTGCCGTGCTCGGTGCCGACGACGTGGTCGTGGTAGTGCCAGTAGCCGGCGCTGCCGGGGCGCCAGGTGCCGTCCTTGCGGCGCCCTGGCCGGTGGGTGCGCCAGGTGTAGGTGCGCTTGCCGCCGGGCTCGACGTGGCTCTTGTTCATCTTGGTGCCGTCGTTGGCGATGTCGTAGTCCACGCCGTGCGGATGGAGGCTGGCGGCGACGTCCATGGTGTTCTCGAACTCGATGTGCAGGGTGTCGCCCTCGGTCAGTTCGATCAGCGGGCCGGGGATGGTGGCCTTGCCCTTCTCGAGGCCGTATCCCATCTGGCCGTCCGGGAGCTTCTCCGCGTACATCTTGATCCGCCGGGTCTCGCCACCCTTGCCCGCGCGGCGCAGCGCATCGGTGCGGGCCGGTGAAGCGGAGGCGGGCGCGGCAGCGGCTGTCAGGGCGCTGCCGCCGACCGCCGCGACGGCACCCGAGGCCAGCAGGCCCCTGCTGAAGGAACGGCGGCTGGGGGTGCTGGGGTTTACGGTCATCGTTCTCGTTCTCCCCTCGGATGTGAGCGGGCGGAGGGCTGAACGGCGCGCCGTGCGTGTCGAGTTGAGTCGAGTCGAGTCGAGTTGGGCCCAGTTGAGTTGGGCCGAGTTGAGGGGACGGTAGCGCTCACCGCGCCGTTTATCCACAGTCAGGACAAAGTTCGTCGAGTTGTGGTCATAGACCTTGGCGAACCGCCGAAAGAGGTCTAGCTTCTGCCACGTTTCTGTGACCGAAGAGGGGTGGATCACGCATGCGGTTCCAACCGCACCCGAAACGGACCAGACCCCGACGACCCCGACGCAGCAGGATCGCCGCTCTGCTGGCCGGTGCCCTCACCGCCGGTCTGCTGAGCGCCCCGGCGCTCGCGGCCCCACCGCCGGGGGCGCCGGCGCCCAAGCTGGCGCTGCCGAGCCCGCCGGGCAGTGAGGACGTCCGTGTCCTGGTCTTCCACGGTGCGACGGGCGAGGAGTCACCCACCGTCAACGCCGCGATCGAGGCCATCGAGAAGATCGGCCAACAGGGCCCGGCCCAGGAGCGTTTCACCATCCGGGCCACCGACGACCCGGCGATCTTCACCAAGCCCCGGCTCGGCCGCTTCAACGCCGTCGTCTTCCTCACCGGCGACGGCGATGTGCTCGACCCGGAGCAGGAGGCCGGTCTGGAGAGCTTCATGGAGGCGGGCGGCGGCTTCCTCGGCATCCACGACGCGGCCCGCGCCGAGCCGTACTCGGACTGGTTCACCGGGCTGATCGGCGCCCGGCCCGCCGAGCACAGCCCCCAGAAGGTGCAGCGCGCCGTCGTGGAGGTCGGCGACCGGCAGCACCCGGCGACCAGGGACCTGCCCGCCGCGTGGAAGCGCCCCGACAAGTGGCTCAACTGGAAGGAGAACCCCTCCGGAAAGGTGCACACCGTCGCGCGGGTGCGCACCAACAGCTATGACCCGGGCACCGACGCGGGCAGCTGGGACCACCCGGTCTCCTGGTGCCGCGACTACGACGGCGGCCGCTCGTTCTACACCGCCATGGGCGGCACCAGGTCGAGCTTCGCGGAGACCGACTTCCGCACCCACCTGCGCGGCGCGCTGATGTGGACCACACGGCTGGCGCGTGCCGACTGCCAGGCCGCGATCGCCTCGAACTACGAGGCGAAGCGCCTCACCGAGCCCAACCAGCCCGGCAAGTCCGACCAGATCGGTGAGCCGCACGGACTGGTGACGGCGAAGGACGGCCGGGTCTTCTACATCGGCCGCGGCGGCGGGGACGCGTCCCAGCCCGTGGTCACCGACTGGAGCGACCCGGACATCGGCAAGGGCAAGGGCCAGGTCCACATCTGGAATCCGAAGACGGAGAAGGTCACCCTGGCCGGGGAGCTGACGGTCTTCGGCAACAAGGGCGGCGGCGACGAGCTGGTCAAGAACGAGGAGGGGCTGCTCGGTATCGAGCTGGACCCTGACTTCGCCGAGAACGGCTGGGTCTATCTGCACTACACGCCGCACAGCGAGATCAACCGCGAGACCCATATGGCCGAGCGGCGGGTCTCCCGCTTCACCCTGGACAAGGAGACCGACAAGCTGGACCTGGCCTCCGAGAAGGTGCTGCTCAAATGGCCGGTCCAGATCCACAGCTGCTGCCACGCGGGCGGCGGGATGGCCTGGGACTCCAAGGGCAACCTCTACATCGCCACGGGTGACAACAACTCCTCGCGGTTCAGCGACGGTTACTCGGGCAACAACCCCGAACCGAACTTCAAGGGCGTCTCCTTCGCCGACGCGCGGCGCACGGCGGGCAACACCAACAACCTCAACGGCAAGATCCTGCGCATCCACCCCGAGGACGACGGCACCTACACCCTGCCCGAGGGCAATCTCTTCACCGGCAAGGAGACCGCCGAGGGCGGCGGCAAGACCCGGGGGGAGATCTACGTGATGGGCGTCCGTAACCCGGCGCGGATCGCCGTCGACAAGAAGACCGACACGCTGTACGCGGGCTGGGTCGGGCCCGACGCGCAGAACCCCAGCCCGACCTGGGGCCCGGCGAAGTACGACACCTTCGCCAGGATCACCAGCGCGGGCAACCAGGGCTGGCCGTACTGCATGGGCAACAAGCAGCCGTACCGTGACCGCAATCTGCCCGACCCGAGCAAGCCGCTGGGCTGGTACGACTGTGATCACCTGAAGAACGAGTCGCCCAACAACGACGGCCTGGTCAACATCCCGCCGGCCCGGAACAACAACATCTGGTACTCCCCGCAGGGCGGAGGTCCCGACTTCCCCCGCGACGGGAACGGCGTCCCGAGCTACAAGCTGGACGAGCAGAAGCTCACCCTTCCCTGGCTCAAGGGCGGTGGCCAGGCCGCGATGAACGGACCGGTCTACCGCTACGACGCCGGCAGCGCTTCGCAGACCAAGTGGCCCTCCTACTGGGACGGCAAGTGGTTCGTGGGCGACTTCTACGACGGCGGCCAGCCGCGGCACGCGTTGGTGATGCCCGACGGCGACACCGTCGGCGCACAGCCGGCCCACGCGGAGAGCCTGGATGCGATCGTCCCCGTCGGCGAGGGCGGCATCCGCAACCTCATGGACTGGAAGTTCGGCCCCGACGGAGCGCTCTACGTCCTCGACTACGGGCGCGGCTTCTTCACCTCCGACGACAAGTCGGCGCTGTGGCGGGTGACGTACAAGGGCGGCGAGCCCACGCCGAGCGCCGCCGACATGGCCGAGCCGGCACTGCGGAGGGGGACGGGCCGATGAGGGCGAGCGCACGAGTGAGGCGCCGGCGCGGAAGGGAGCGGCGCAGAGTGCTGACAGCGCTGCTGGCCGCGCTGTTGATGGTGCTGGGGCTCTCCTCGGCGACGGCGTGGGGGCGCAGCCCGGCGCCCGCCGCACAGTCCGCCGCGCGAGGCGGCGGGGACACGGCGGCCGATCAGGTGCTGACCTGGACGGCGGACGACGACATGACCAAGTACGCCTCGGTGCCGACGACCGCGGTGGCGGGCAAGGCGACCATCGTCTTCGAGAACAGCAAGGCGACCGGCAACACCACCGGGATGTCGCACACCCTGACCTTCGTCACCTCCGACCCCGACTACAACCAGGACGTCGACCTGAACATCCTGGCCTCGCCCAACGACGCGCAGGGCGGCAAGCACACCGCGGAGGTCACCCTGACCCCCGGAACCTACAAGTACCACTGCACCATCCCGGGCCATCAGCAGATGCAGGGCACCTTGGTGGTGACCGGGGACGATCCGGGTGACGACACCACACCGCCGCAGACCTCCGCCACGGTGGCGGGCGACAAGGACGAGGACGGCAACTACCTGGGCAGCGCGACGGTCACCGTGACGGCCTCGGACGCGGACTCGGGCGTCGATTCCATCGAATACGCGCTCGACGGCGGCGAGTTCGAGCCCTACACCGCACCGGTGACGGTCACGGACCCGGGCGAGCACACCGTCCGCTACCGGGCGAAGGACAAGGCGGGCAACGCGGCGGAGGAGAAGTCGGTGAGCTTCACCGTCGTCCGGCCGCCCGATGTGGACACCACCGCGCCGACGACCGAGGCCAGGACGGAGGGCAGCAGGAACTCCGACGGCGACTACCTCGGCAAGGCCACCGTCACGGTGACCGCGACGGACGACAAGTCCGGCGTCGACAAGATCGAATACTCGCTGGACGGCGCGCCCTACGTCACCTACTCCGGGCCGCTGGTCGTCGACCGGGCCGGATACCACGCGGTGACGTACCGGGCCACCGACAAGGCCGGCAACACCTCCGAACCGCGGAAGGTCTCCTTCCGCGTCGTGGCCGGCGGCGGAGTGCCCGCACCGGACTGCCCGGAGTACGACGAGCGGGAGACGGTGATCGTCGGGACCGTCGACACCGGGGTGCCCAACCGGATGACGAAGCGCCGCTGCACCATCAACGAGCTGATCGAGGACGAGAAGGAGTGGACGTCACAGGCGCTGTTCCTCAAGCACGTGGACAGCGTCACAGACCAGCTCGTCAAGGAGGGTGTGCTCGTCCCCAGGGAACAGCGGCTCATCAAGCGGGCGGCCAGGAGCTCCGGGATCGGCACCCCGGGACAGAACACCGGCTACCGCGACCTGTTCGACGGCAGCCGCGAGTCCTTCGCCAACTGGGAGCAGGTCGGCGGCGGCCGATTCGGGCTGAACGACGACGCCAGCATGACCAGCGACGACAAGGTCGAGGGCATGGGCATGCTGTGGTACCCGAAGCGGAAGTACGGGGACTTCTCGCTGAAGCTCCAGTTCCGCGACGACGCGCCGGGTGACGGCCGGACCAACAGCGGCGTCTTCGTGCGGTTCCCCGATGTCCACGACCATCCGGAGGAGTCACGTCCGGAGTGGGTGGCCATCAAGTACGGCCACGAGCTGCAGATCCTGGACCGCCCGGACGGGGACATGTACAAGACCGGCTCCGTCTACGGGTTCGACCGCGTCGGCCTCGCGGGCGCGGGCGTCACCCCGAAGGGCACCTGGAACGACTACGAGATCCGGGTGATCGGCCAGCACTACGAGGTCTACCGGAACGGCACGCTGATCAACGAGTTCGACAACGCGCGGGGCCAGGTCTTCGAGCCCCCGCGTGCGGGGGACCCCGGCACCGACGGCCGCCGGTACGCCTCCGGCTATGTGGGCCTCCAGGTCCACAGCACCACTGACGTGGTGTCCTACCGCAACATCCGCATCAAGGACCTGTAAGAGCCCCACCTTGCGCTGCGAATTGCTGCGCTTGGGCAGCACTTCGCTGTGCTTGGGAGGTCTGCTCCCCCAGACTACGTCCGGGAGGTACCCCCAGGCACAGACTGCCCAAGCGCAGCTTGCTAGCTGGAGCGCTGTTCAGGGATGCCCATGTGGGAGGCGAAATCTTCGGGGGCTCCCTCATAGCCGCGGAGCGCGGCGCGGTGATGCCACTTCCCCGTCTCACCCCGGACGAACTCGGCGACCGTCGCCGCGGTGGCCCCCGCGACCCCGGAGAAGTCGTCGTCGTACAGCTCCTCGTAGCCCTCACGGATACGCACACCCGTGTTGGGAACATGCGCGAACGTCTTGCGGCCCTCTCCCTGTTGGATGGCGACACCGACGACAACCCGCACATACCGCTCGGCCAGCCGCTCCAGTTCGAGGGTCATCACCTCGTCGGAACCGAAGCCCTGTCCGGTCTTGCTGTCCCGGTTGAGGGTGATGGTGCCGTCGGGGGCGCGGCTGTCGAAGTGGACGAGGTAGGCGGGCTCGCCGTAGGGGGCGTCCGCGGTGTAGGTGGCGGCCACTATGTCCAGGTCGTGCGGCGGCTCCCCCATGGGGCTGGGGTCCCACTTGAGGGTGACCTCCACCTTGCCGAGCCCTTTGTTGAGACTGCTCATCCTGCCCCTCCTCCTCGGACCGCCTACGGGACCATCGTGCCACGTCAACCGGGCCGGGATCAGGCGGAAGGGCCCCTCCCCTCTCCACTCGCCCCGCCAGGAGCGGTAGCGTGGCCGTTCGATCATGGGCAGGGGGCCTCGGCACGGTAGCGGCGGGGCCGGGAACGGGGCACGAGGGTGTACGCGGTAGGCGAGCAGGACGATCACGACGACATCTTCCCGGTCATCGAGTACGAGGGCGCCGAAGGCTGCTGGGAGGCCCCCGCCGATCTGGAGCGGCGGCTGTACAAGCTGGCCCAGGTCGAGGAGAGCTACACCTACCTGCGCACCCTCGCCGAGCACGGTGTCTACCACCCGGTGCCGATCGAGCATGCCAACCGCAACCCCGCCGAACGGCAGCCGCTCACCAGCCGGATCACCGGCTCCGACGGCGTCCCCCGCACCATCACGCAGGTCTACACCGACGGTCTGCTGCCGCGCCCGCACCCGTATGTCGTCTTCGAGTTCATCACCCTGGGCACCCTCGCCCACATCCTGCCGCCCGAGGTGGATGTGCTGGTCGTCAACGCGGCGACGCCCTGCCAGGAGATGTTCCAGGTGGACGACGAGGAGCGGGAGGTGTGGGAGGAGCTGCACGAGGAGCTGTTCGACCCGCAGGCGCTCACCGACCGGCTCGTCACCCGCCGCACCGGCGCCCCGGAGCCCGGTCCGCTGCTGCACGGTCTCGCCTGCGGAGCACACCTGTGCTACGGCAACGGCGACCCCTGGAACACCCTGGACTGGCACGGCGCCGGCTACAGCGCCGAGGTCGAGCGGCTGGAGGAGAGCTGGGGGATCTCCAGCCGGGAGGACTGGCTGGAGACCCAGCAGCGGCTGCTGGAGTGCGAGGTCAGCCCCTGGTTCTGGGACTTCGTGCTGGGCGCGCGGCAGGCGCTGGACAGGGAGCGGGGCGTGAGCGGCGGCCGTGGACCGGTGGACGCCGGGCTGTGGCGGGACTGTGTGGAGTCAACCCTGCGGCGCGCCGTCGAGGCGCCCGAGGGGCCTCAGTTCGAGCAGTTCCTCGCGGAGATGCGCGGGATGGTCGGCAAGATCCTGCGGTACGAGGCGCGGTTCCGCGCGGACGGGCTGCTCGGCTCCGACGAGGTGGTCCGTACGGTCGCGGCCTGGGACCTGGGACGCGCCTCAAAGATGGCACGCTGGGGCCGGGGTGCCCGCTATGCGACCCGGGCGGAGATGTACGACGCGGTCGAGCGGGTGAGCGCGGGCGTACGGAGCAACTACCGCTCCTGGGCGGAGTTCTCGGCGGCGTATGTGATGGGCCGCTGTCTGCACTTCGACGAGGAGCGGTTCGGCGAGTGGTACACCGAGGTGCTGGAGGCACACCACGCGCTGCTGCGGGCGCCTGCGAGCCCGTGGAACACGGTGCCGTTCCAGTTGCCGGGCTGATCGCGGTCCGGGCCGGTCGCACAGGCGACCGGCCCCGTGCGCGCCGGCGGGTCAGCGGCCCTCCGGCCGTTCCAGCGCCACCTTCGGCAGCCGTGCGGCGAGCGGTGCCGGAAGCCACCAGGCGCGATGGCCGAGCAGTTGCATCGCGGCGGGCACGATCAAGCAGCGGATGACCAGTGCGTCCACCAGAATCGCCACCGCGAGGCCCAGCCCGAACTGCTGCAGCATGCGGCTCGGGCTGAGCACGAAGGCGGCGAAGACCACGATCATGATGGCCGCGGCCGCGGTGATCACTTTGCCGGTGGCGGCCAGGCCCTCGCGAACGGCGTGGTCGTGCTCCTTCGTGCGCGTCCACTCCTCGTGGATTCGGGAGATCAGAAAGACTTCGTAGTCCATCGACAGCCCGAAGACGATGGCGAAGATCATCACCGGGATGAACGCCTCGACGGGCCCGGGCTGCACCCCGAACCAGCCTTCCTGGAAGACCGGCGTGACCACGCCCAGCGCGGCGGAGATGCTCAGCAGGTTCAGCACGGCCGCCTTGAGCGGGATCAGGACCGAGCGGAAGACCGCCACCAGCAGCAGTGACGACATCCCGACGACGATCGCCACGAACAGCGGCATCCGTGCGGCGACGCTGTCGGCGAAGTCCTGCGTGGCGGCGGTCGGTCCGCCGACCAGCGCCTCGGCACCTGTCTGCCGCTCCAGCGGTGGCAGTACGTCGTCCCGGAGCCGGTGCACGAGCTCGGTGGTGCCCTCGTCCTGCGGCGCGGTCTCGGGGAAGACGACGACCGTGGCGGGTCCTCCGTTCTTCGAGGGCAGTGCGGGAGTGGTCGCGGCGACCCCGTCGGCCTCGGCGACGGCGGTGCGGACCGCCTGGCCGTCCGCCCTGTCACCGTCCACGACGACGATCAGCGGGCCGTTGAAGCCGGGGCCGAAGCCCTCCGCCAGCAGGTCGTACGCCTGTCTGCTGGTCGTGGTGCGCGCGTCGTTGCCCGCGTCCGAGAAGCCGAGCCGGATGCCGAGTGCGGGCGCTGACAGCGCGAGGAGGGCGATGAGCGCGGCGAGCAGCGCCGGCAGCGGGCGGCGCTGTACCGCGGCCGCCAACTGCCGCCATCGGGCCCCTTCTTCCTTTCCCTTGGCCGCGGACTTCTCGGCGTGCCGGCGCACATGGCGCTGGATCCGCCGCCCGAACAGCGCGAGCAGTGCGGGCAGCAGGATCAGCGAGGCCGCCATGGTGGCCAGCACTGTCAGCGCCACCGCCAGGGCGACGCCCTGCAGTGAGCCGAGGCCGAGCGCTATCAGGCCGAGCATTGCGGTGATCACTGTGCAGCCGGCGAAAAAGACCGTCCGGCCCGCGGAGTCCACCGCGAGCACGGCCGCGCTCTCGGAGTCCGCGCCACGGGTGAGTTCGTGCCGGTAGCGGTAGAAGATCAAGAGGGCGTAGTCGACACCCACGCCGAGTCCGATCAACATCATGATCGGCGGGGTGAAGTCGGCGACGGTGAACACATGGGAGGCCAGAGCGACCAGCCCGACCGCACCGCCCACCGCGAACAGCGCGGTCAGCAGCGGCAGTGCGGCCGCGATCAGTGAGCCGAAGAGCAGGACGAGGATCACGAGTGCGGCGAGCAGGCCAGCCCCTTCCGCCGAGCCGCCCCCTTCCTCCTCGGCGCCGCGCACGGCCTCGCCGCCGAGTTCGACCTGGAGGCCGTCTCCGGCGGCGGCCCTGGCGGTGTCGATGATTCTTGTGATGTCGGACTTGGGAACGTGCTGCGCCTTGCCCTCCAGCGTCACCGTCGCGTAGCCGATCGTGCCGTCCTCGGAGACGGCCGAGGCGTCGGCGTAGGGGCTGCGCACCTCGGCGACGCCGGACAGGTCGCGTACCCGGCCGAGCATCTGCCGCACAGCCGGCTTACGCTCATCAATGCCGGCACGGTCTTTGAGGACGATCTGGATGCTGTCCCCGGCCTGTGTCGAACCGTGCTGTTCGAGCAGGTCGGTCGCGGCCTGTGACTCGGTGCCGGGCAGTGTGAAGTCGTTGCGGTAGTCGCTGCCTGCTGCCTGCGAGCCGAGTGTGATCGCGACCAGCACGACCACCCACAGCAGCACGGCGCCCCAGCGATGGCGCTGGGACCAGCCGGCGAGCCGACCGAAGGCGCCGCGTTGAGAAGCAACGGCGGAGCGGTCGGAGGGTCCGGTCGCGGGTGTGCCGCGCAAGGGGGACATGGTCACCGGCCCCCGTTCCGACGCGGCGGACGACCGGCCCAGCGCGCACCGATCACGGCGCCGGCGAGCGCACTCAGGATCGGTACGCCGATGAAGGCGGCAAGCAGCGTGCCGCTGCTGTCCACATCGAGGGTCCGGTCGAGGACGAAGGTGAAGAACGCGCCCACCGTCTCGGTCAGCAGAAAGCCCGCGGCTCCGCCGAGCAGAAACCCCAGCAGGGCGGCCGGGGCCTTGGCGTACAGGAACGGAATTCTCATGGCTGGAGCGTGCGGGGCCGGTGCGCCCGCGGGCATCGGCCTCCAGCGGGCATCCGCGCTACGCCAGTGGTTGCGGCCGGGCGAGGCCGGCTACCCCGAGGGTTGCGGCTCCGGTGGCGGGCCCGGCGAGGTCACCCCGCAAGCCAGCCAGGGCTGACCATCCCGGACTCGTAGGCCATGACGACCAGTTGGGAACGGTCACGTACGTCCAGCTTCGACATGATGCGGCTGACGTGGGTCTTGGCGGTGGCCGGGCTCAGCACCAGCCGCCCGGCGATCTCGTCGTTGCTCAGCCCGGACGCGACCAGCTCCATCACCTCGCGCTCCCGCTCCGTCAGCGCGTTCAGCCGCGGGCTGCCCTCGGGCGCCCTGCCCCGGCGGGCGAACTCGGCGATCAGGCGACGGGTGACGGAAGGGCTGATCAGCGCATCACCGCGGGCAGCGACCCGTACCGCCTGCACCAGTTCCTCGGGTTCGGTGTCCTTCACGAGGAAGCCGGTGACGCCCGCCCGCAGGGCTCCGTAGATGTAATCGTCCAGATCGAAGGTGGTCAGAACGACCACCCGCACCTCGTCGAGCCGGGGGTCGGCGGCGATACGGCGGGATGCCTCGAGGCCGTCCACCTCCGGCATCCGGATGTCCATCAGGACGACGTCGGGCCTCAGTTGACGGCAGGCGGTCACGGCAGACTCGCCGTCGCCCGCCTCTCCGACCACGGTGATGTCGTCCTCGTCCTCCAGGATCGAACGGAATCCGGCACGGACCAGCCGTTGGTCGTCGGCCAGCAGGACTTCGATCACGAGAAGCCGGCTCCGATCGTCAGGTGACCGGACCGCCGGGCCCGATCATCAATTCGCGTACGGGATACGGGCGGTGACAGCGAATCCGCCGTTCGGCCCCGGTCCCGCGGCAAGTTCACCGCCGAGCATAGCCGCCCGCTCCCGCATCCCGGCGATGCCGCTGCCTCCGGTGCCGCCGCCGCCGGTGCTGCCGTGACCCGCGGCCCTTCGGTCCAGCGCACCCGTCACCTTCCCGTCGTCCTCGACGGCCAGTGCAAGCTCCCGCTCCCCGAAATCAAGGCGTACGTCCACCGAGGTGGCCCCGGCCGCATGCCGGGTCACATTGGTCAGCGCCTCCTGCACGATCCGGAACGCCGCGAGATCGACCGCGGCGGGAAGGTGCCGCGCCGGGCCCCGGCTGTGCACCCGCACAACGAGCCCCGTCGGCTTGGCCGAGGCCACCAGCTCGTCCAGGCGGGCGAGGCCCGGCGCCGGCTGCGTCGGCGCCGCCTCGTCGACTTGGCGCATCACCCCCAGCGTGGCGCGCAGCTCCCGCAGCGCCTCCCGGCTGCTCTCCTTGATCGCGGCCAGGGCTTCCTCGGCCTCCCCCGGGTGCTTCGCGAGCCGGTGCAGGGAGGCGCCCGCCTGCACGTTGATGAGGGAGATCCGGTGCCCGATGACGTCGTGCAACTCGCGTGCAATCCGCAGCCGTTCCTCGGTGGCCCGGCGTCGCGCCGCCTCCTCCGCATAGGCGAAGCGCCTGTGCCGCATCGTTCCGAGCGCCACCACAGCAACCAGCCAGCCGGTGAGCATGAAGACGGCGACACTGTTGATGTCGTTGTTCCCGGCAAGTGCCCCGATGCCCACCCCGATGACGACAACGGCCGCGAGCGCGAGGGCCGCCTGCAACCTGCCCTCGGCGGCGACGGAATAGAGCGCGATGATCACGGCGACCACCAGCGGACCGTCGTACGTGCTGGTGACGTAGTACAAGGCGGTGGCAGCCAGGACGAACACCCCCACGGCCACCGGATACCGGCGCCGCACGTACAGTGCCCCGCACACGGCTCCGGTCAGCAGCCAGCCCAGCACGGTCACGGCCCAGGGCTCCGCCGGTTCGCGTATCAGTGGCGCCGAACCCCAGACGGCGCCCAGCAGCAGAACACCGCAAGCCGGCACCACATCCGCTGCGCGGCCGTCCGGCAGCCGCAGCCGATGCGTGGTCTCACGTGCCATGCGGCCAGCCTAAGCAGCCGCGGTGCCGGCGGAGTCGGCCGGACGGCCGAACCGCGCGGGGGGAGTCCGCAACCACGGAGGTACGGCCGCCCGGCACCGCCACAACCCCAGCGGTAGAGCAGTTGCCCGCCCGGGGGCGACGCCCCGGGCCGAGCCGGGCATCCACTCTCGACGGCATGAACACGTACGAGCACACGCACTCGGCCCCGCCTCTGCTGCGGCGCCCGGACTGGCCGGTGGTGATCGGGCTGGCAGTTGTCGCGCTGGTCAGGCCGCTGTTCTCGATCACAGGGCTGAGCGACAGCCTCGGCAGACCCGCCACCCCGCTGATTCTCACGGCCGCCATCTTTGTGGTGTGGGTCGGCGCCGGTGTCCTGAGCCGAGTGCGCGAGCCGCTGCCGACCCTCGTCGCCGCCGGTCTCGCCTACGCGCTCGGCACCCTCGTGCTCAGCGGGGTGCTCTCGCCGCTCCTCGACGGCGAGTTGGCCGGCCCACTGGCCCGTCCGCAGTCGATCGTGCCGCTCTTCGCCGTCAATGCCGCGTGGGGTGCCCTGTGCGGAGTCTGTGCCGTGGGCCTGCGCAGAGCCCGCACACGCGGCTGTTGAGAGCCAGTGCCCATCGCTGCTCAGGTGCCCGTCGGCCGCCCGGCGTCCGCGTCAGTCCCGTACCGCGGCGACCGCCTCGATCTCGACCAGCTGGTCGGTGTAGCCGAGCACGGTTACGCCCAGCAGTGTGCTGGGGACGGCGTGGTCGCCCATCGCGTCGCGGTAGACCTCCCAGGCAGCGCCCAGGTCCTCCTGCCGGTTGGAGGCGACCAGGACCCTGGTGCTGATCAGGTCCATGAGGTCGGCGCCCGCCTCGCCGAGCGCGGTACGCAGGTTGGCGACCGCCTGGGCGGCCTGGCCCGCGTAGTCGCCGACGGGGGTGACGGTGCCGTCGGCGTCCAGCGGGCAGGCCCCCGCGAGGAAGATCAGGCGGGCATCGGCCGGTGCCGTGGCCGCGTAGGCGTATTCGGCCACGTCGGAGAGGGTGTTGGAGCGGACCAGAGTGACGGCTCGGGGCACGGGGTTCCCTTCGGGAGGTCCGGGTGGGTCCCCCGCACCTCAACGCAGCGGCCGTGGCCCGCGCAACCGGTTATTCGCACCGGCCGAAGGCGCCTCAGCCGCCCAGCTCCCGCTTGAGGCGCCCGATCAGGTCCGCGTCGCAGAAGTCCAGGAAACCCCGCGGGTCGGGGCCCGCGTTCATCAGGACCAGCCGGTCGAAGCCGGCGTCGGCGAACGGCTTGGCCACCTCCAGGCACCGCTCGGGGTCGTTGCCGCAGGCGAAGCGCTGCCTGATGTCCTCCTCGCGCACGTGCGCGGTGGCGGCCTCGAAGTTGACCGGGTTGGGAAGCTCGCTCATCACCTTCCAGCCGGTCAGCGCCCACCGGAAGTATTTGAGTGCGGACTGGGCGGCCTCGCTCTCGCTCTCCGCCCATGCCATCGGCACCTCGGCGTAACCGGGGCCGGTGCCGCCGGCCTCCCGGTAGCCGCGTACGATCTCGGGTTTCTCCTCGGTGGCGAAGATGCCGTCGCCGAGTTCGGCGGCGATCCGGGAGGAGGCGGGTCCGCTGGCGGCGACGGCCAGCAGCGGCGGCTCGGGCGGCAGGTCGAAGACGCGGGCGTCCTCCAGACGCAGGTACTTCCCCTCGTAGGAGCGGTAGCCGCCCTGCCACAGCAGGCGGATGATCTCCAGCGCCTCACGGAACCTCGCGTGCCGCTCGGCGACGGCGGGCCAGCCGGTGCCGATCACATGCTCGTTCAAACGTTCGCCGGAGCCCACGCCCAGCACGAAGCGGCCCTCGGAGACGAGCGCCATCGTCGCGGCGGCCTGCGCGACGACGGCCGGGTGGTACCGCATGCTGGGGCAGGTGACGCCGGTGACCAGCTGGATGCGCTCCGTCCTGGCCGCGATGGCGCCGAGCACACTCCAGGTGAAGGCGGAGTGGCCCTGGTCGTCCAGCCACGGGTGGTAGTGGTCGCTCATCTCGACGAAGTCGAATCCGGCGGCCTCGGCGGCGATGGCCTGGCGGATCAGTTCCTGGGGGCCGTACTGCTCGGTGGCGAGCTTGTAACCGATCTGCATGTGTACTGCTCCTTGGTCGCTCTCCCCCCTCGGGTACCTCCACGTCCTCTCGCACACTCGCACCGTTCCGCCGCCGGCGAAGGGTGTGACACGGCCGATGCTGGGAACCGCCGGGTACCGAAACCTCCGTGCGAAGGAGACCGGGCATGGACGCACTCTCGGACCTGTCGGTGCTGGTGACAGGCGGTTCCCGCGGGCTGGGACTGCTGCTGGCCCGCCAGTGTGTGGAACGGCGCTGCGACGTGACCATCGCCGCGCGTGACGAGGAGGAGCTCGACCGCGCTGTCGGACTGCTGCGCCGCAGGGCCCGGGACACCGAGGTGACCGGGCGGGTGTGCGATGTGACCGACCGGGCCGCCGTCCACGAGCTGGTGGAGAACACCGCGGCAGCGCAGCGTGGGCTGGATGTGGTGATCGCCAATGCCGGGAACATCCAGGTGGGGCCCGCGGAGGAGTCGGGCACCGAGGCGTTCCGGAGCGCGATGGAGACGATGTTCTTCGGCGCGCTGCACACCGCGATGGAGTCGTTGCCGCAGCTGCGCGAGAGCCCGGCGGGCGGCCGGCTGGGACTGATCGGTTCGGTCGGCGGGCTGCTCCCTGTGCCCCATCTGGTGCCGTACTCGTGTGCGAAGTCCGCCGTCGCGGCGCTGGCGGAGGGGCTGCGCGCCGAGCAGGCCGAGCACGGGGTCAGCGTCACCGCCGTCCATCCCGGACTGATGCGGACCGGCTCGCACCGCCAGGTGGAGCTGTCCGGCGACGAGGGCAAGGAGTTCGCCTGGTTCGCCACGCTGGCGGGACTGCCGGGCCTGTCCATGGACGCGCTGGAGGCCGCCGAACGCATCATCCGAGCGCTCGAACACCGCCGGACCCGGGTGGTCCTCACACCGGCGGCGCAGCTCGGCGCGAAGGCGTACGGGGTGGCGCCGACGCTGGTCACCCGCACCAATGAGCTGGTGGCGCGGATGATGCCGGGGCCGGAGGCATCCGGCCGCGAGGGGCGCTCGCGCTGGCAGTCGGCGGTCAGCGCGCTGAACGACCGCGCGGCGAAGCGGCTGAATCAAATGGGTGCCTGATTGCGCCCCGAAGGGATCTGGAGGGACACATGAGGGCTCTCACCTATCAAGGCAAGCGCAACGTCAGCGTGGAGACGGTGCCCGACCCGGAGATCACCGAGCCGGACGACATTCTGGTCCGGGTCACCACCAGCGGGATCTGCGGCTCCGACCTCCATCTGTACGAGGTGCTCGGGCCGTTCCTCGACGAGGGCGACATCCTCGGCCACGAACCGATGGGCGTGGTGGAGGACGTGGGTCCGGAAGTGGCGGCGCTCTCCCCCGGGGACCGGGTCGTGGTGCCGTTCAACGTGAGCTGCGGCACCTGCTGGATGTGCCGCCAGGGGCTCCAGTCGCAGTGTGAGACCACCCAGGTGCACGAGTACGGCAGCGGCGCCGCGCTGTTCGGCTACAGCAAGATGTACGGTCAGGTGCCGGGCGGCCAGGCGGAGTTCATGCGGGTCCCGTTCGGGAACCACCTGCCGATCAAGGTGCCGGACGGGCCGCCGGACGAGCGGTTCGTCTATCTGTCCGACGTCCTGCCGACGGCCTGGCAGGCCGTGGCCTACGCCGACATCCCCAAGGGCGGCAGCGTCACCGTGCTAGGACTTGGACCCATCGGCGACATGGCGACCCGGATCGCGCAGCACCAGGGCGCGGAGCTGGTGATCGGCGTCGACCTGGTGCCCGAGCGGCTGGAGCGGGCCCGCGCGCACGGTGTGCACACCCTCGACCTGCGCGAGCATCACGATCTGGGCGCCGCCGTACGGGAGCTGACGCAGGGCCGGGGTACGGACGCGGCCATCGACGCGGTCGGTATGGAGGCGCACGGCGCGCCCGTCGCCAAGGCCGCGCACCAGGCGGTCGGCCTGCTGCCGGACGCGCTGGGCGCCAAGATGATGCAGCGGGCCGGCGTCGACCGGCTGGCCGCGCTCAACGCGGCGTTCGACGTCGTACGGCGCGGCGGCACCGTGTCCGTCTCGGGCGTCTACGGGGGCGCCACCGATCCGCTGCCGATGCTAAAGCTGTTCGACAAGCAGATCCAATTGCGGATGGGCCAGGCGAACGTCCGCAACTGGGTGGACGACATCTTGCCGCTGCTCACCGATGAGGACCCGCTGGGCGTCGACCATTTCGCCACGCATTCGCTCTCGCTGGAGCAGGCGCCGAGTGCCTACGGCACGTTTCAGCGCAAGGAGGACGGCATGGTGAAGGTCTTGCTGAAGCCCTCGGCGACGTGACGGCTGGGGAGGGGCTGCCCCTGCCCGGCCGCTGCAGTCTGCGGGTTGGTTGTGGTTGTTCGCGCAGTTCCCCGCGCCCCGCATGGGGCGCAAGCGCAGCGCCCCATGCGGGGTACGCGAGCCATGGTGCTACCGCATATCGCGGAGGCGGCGGAACTTGCCGACCGAGCGCTCAATGGTTTCCGGGTCGACGACCTGGGCCTCAACCGTCACACCGATGCCCTCCTTGACGCGGTGGACAATGGTTTCCGCCGCATCCGCCCGCTGGGCACCAGTGGCCGCCGCCCGCGCCTCCACCACCACGGTGAGGTGGTCCATCCGGCCCCGCCGGGTGAGTTGGAGCTGAAAATGCGGAGCCACAGCCGGTGTGGCCAGCACGATCTCCTCGATCTGACTGGGAAAGACATTCACCCCGCGCAGGATGATCATGTCGTCGCTGCGACCGGTGATCTTCTCGATACGGCGGAAGGCGGCCCGAGCCGTCCCCGGCAGCAGCCGGGTCAGATCCCGGCTGCGGTACCGGATGACGGGCAGCGCCTCCTTGGTGAGCGTCGTCAGCACCAACTCGCCGCGCTCACCCTGGGCCTGCGGCTGCTCCCCCAGCGGGTCGACGATCTCCGGGTAGAAGTGGTCTTCCCACAGCTGGAGTCCGTCCTTGGTCTCCACGCACTCCTGGGCGACGCCCGGACCCATCACCTCCGAGAGCCCGTAGATGTCCACGGCGTGCAGGTCGAAGCGTTCCTCGATCTCGCGCCGCATCGCTTCCGTCCACGGTTCGGCCCCGAAGATGCCGACCCGTAGCGACGTGGTGCGCGGGTCGATGCCCTGCCGCTCGAACTCGTCCAGCAGCGTGAGCATGTACGTGGGGGTCACCATGATGATCTCGGGCCGGAAGTCCTGGATGAGCTGCACCTGTCTCCCCGTCATCCCGCCGGAGGCCGGAATGACGGTGCAGCCGGCGCGCTCGGCGCCGTAGTGCGCTCCCAGCCCACCCGTGAACAGCCCGTACCCGTACGAGATGTGCACCTTGTGGCCCGGCCGTCCACCTGCGGCGCGGATGCACCGCGCCACCAGATCCGCCCAGGTGTCCAGGTCGCGCTGGGTGTACCCGACGACGGTCGGGCGCCCGGTCGAGCCGCTGGAGGCGTGGATGCGGCGTACGTCCTCCATGGGCACGCCGAACATCCCGAACGGGTAGGTGTCGCGCAGGTCGGCCTTGGTGGTGAACGGGAACTTCGCCAGGTCGTCAAGGGTGCGGCAGTCCTCTGGCCGCACTCCTGCCTCGTCGAACTTCTTGCGGTACAGCTCCACGTCCTCGTACGCGTGCCGCAGTGTGCTGCGGAGCCGCTCCAGTTGCAGCTGGCGCAGCTCGTCCGTGCTCAGCCGCTCGCCGTCGTCCAGCAGCTCGTCCATCTCGCGTCCCCGTTCACTTCCCCGGCGTCGCCGTACGACTGCGGCCCCGGAACTCCGCGATCACCTGCTCGCCGCGCAACACGGTGACGTCGTAGATCCCGCTGCGGCCGTACCGCGTGCGCTCCTGCGCGACGGCCAGCAACTCGTCGCCCTCCCAGGCGGGCGCCACAAAGGTGATGTCCGCCCCTGCCGCCACCGTCACCGGGCCATGGCTGTTGCAGGCGCAGGCGAACGCGGTGTCCGCGAGGAGGAAGAGATAGCCGCCGTGGGCCGTCCCGTGGCCGTTGACCATGTCGGCCGTGACCCGCATCCGCACGGTCGCAAATCCCTCGCCGGCCTCGACGAGAGCGATGCCCAGGGCCGCGGAGGCCCGGTCGCCGCCGAGCATCGCGGCCACGGACCGGGACCCGGTTCCCGTACCGTTCCCCACCTGCGACCTCCCGCCTCCGGCAGATACCGACCGACCATTCGGTGTGCCCAGTAATCCAGCGCGGGGTCCGGGCTGTCAAGACGGCTGCGGCCACCTCCTCGGCCGCATCCCGTATCTTGCGTCCCGGTCTTCGTCACGGAGGTGTGATGAGGGTGGAGCGCGTCGACGCTGCGCTGCTGCGCCGTAACGCGCAGGTCGCGTATCTGGACCTGAGCACGGAGGAGGCCGTACGGCGCTGGGGCGAGCCCGAGGTCACCTGGGATGACCTCGGGCCGTGGAACACCTTTGTCTTCCGCCTCGCGGACGGGACCCTGGCGGGGCTGGTGCGCGAGGTCGAGAACGCGCCGAAGCCGGGCTACTTCCTGGTCTCCGACGGTGACCCCGCCGAGGTGCTGCCGGTCTTTCTCTCGGAGGCCGACTTCGATGAGGCCCGCGTGCTGGAGCGGTACCCAGGGTGAGGGTTGGTTGTGGCTAGTCGCCCAGTTCCCCGCGCCCCTGACGGGGCGCGTATGCGATGAACGCCGACCAGGCGGTCGGCGTGATGCAGAGGGAGGGGATGGTCGTGTCCTTGGAGTCCCGGACGTGGACCGCTCCGGGGAGGGTTGCCACCTCGACGCAGTTGTCCCCTTGTGCGGTGCTGTAGCTGCTCTTTCTGAAGTCCATGGCGACCTCGACGCAACTATCCCCCTGAGAGCCGCTGTAGCTGCTCTTGAACCAGTTCAGCTCGGTCGGGTTGCTCATAGCGCTCCTCGCATTCGCTTCAGCAGGCTCAGGGAATCTGCCGGGGTCAGAGCCTGTGAGCGCAGTTTTGCATAGACCATATGCAAGCGGCTGAGCGATGTCGGTTCCGAGATCAGTTGCCCCGTCTCCTGGCCCTCGGAATAGGCGAACCATCGATGCTCGGGCGTCTCCAAGAGCTGCAACGCCCCGTCCAGCCCCGCATGCTCAGGCTGGACGAGTGGCATGATCTGCAACTCCACGTTGGGCAGCTGGGCGCAGGCAATGAGATGGTCCAAGAGCTCCCTCGTGACCTCCTCCCCTCCCGTTCGCCGCTCCAGAAGCGCCTGCTCGAAGATGAAGCTGAACATCACCGGCTTCTTCCGGTGCAGCAACTCCTGCCGGTCCAGCCTGAGTGCCAGCCGCTCATCGAGTTGCTCGTCGGTGGGCATTGGCGGCACCTGTCGCATGACCGCGCGGGCGTACGCCTCGGTCTGCAACAGACCCGGGACCACTCGGCACTCGTAGGTGTACAGACTGAGCGCCGTGAGCTCCATCTTGGCCCACTGACGGAACCAGGCGGCGATGCCGTTGCCCCGCGACAAATGCTTCGCGGCTTCCCTCAGCGCGCCGCCAGCGTCCAACTCCCTCTCCGCCCGCTCGATGAACCGAGGGGGCGGAAAGCGGCGGCCCTGTTCGACGCCCGCGCACGTACTCAGCGAGTAGCCCGAGCGCTCGGCCCACGCCTCCTGCGTTAACCCCGCACGCTGGCGCAGGCCCTTCACAAACGCGCCGAAGGTCCGGAGACTGTCCGAGCGTTCCGGCTCCTTGCCGCCGCAGCCGCGCTCCTCGTCGTCGTAGTCGTCCTCGTAGTCGGCCACTTCCAGCCACCTCCCTGTGGCGGGGGAACATCCCCAACTCACCCAGGGTTACGGGTCATTGCCGGTACCGTCCACACTCCGCACCCCTACGCTTGCGCAGCGTAGGGGTTGCTGATCTGGTAAAGACGGGCGCCAGGGGCCAGCGTGACGGCCATGTCTCAGCGTCAGTCACTCTCTCCGGCTCGCTCGGCCGCTACCGAGCGTATGTTCGTACAGCGCTTCTCCGCCACCCGGCGCGGCGCCCGCCTGGCGCGACTTCTCGCGCTGCACCAGTTCGACGCGTGGGGCATCCCCTACGGCAGCGAGCGCAGCGACAACGCGGCGGCGGTCGTCGCGGAGCTCGCCGCGAACGCGGTACTGCACGGCCGCGTACCGGGGCGGGACTTCGAACTGGCGCTCAGCCGCCCGCAGGGCTCCGTGCTCATCGAGGTGACGGACACCCTGGGCGAGGCGGCGCCCCCGGTGGCGGCACCGGCGTGCCCCCGGCCCGACGAGGAGTCCGGCCGGGGTCTGCTCCTCGTCGCGGCGCTGGCAACGGAGTGGGGCGTACGCGCCCGCACACCGGCCGCTCCCGGAAAGACGGTCTGGGCGCGCTGCCGGGCATGAGACCGCGCCCCGCAGGGGCGCGGGGAACGGCGCGCTCAGCCACGAACCCAGCCGCAGCCGCCAAACCCCGCAGGGGCAGCTGCCGGCGGCGCTGGAGGCGCCCTGGGGACTGCCACCGGCCCCGGTCCAGGAGTGACGCCGTCCCTCGCACGGCCCGTCCCGGTTGCCGGGGATCGCGGGCGTACGCAGGGTGGGGAGCGACCGCCCCTGCGAGAGGAACGACCATGGCACACCTGTGCGAACTGCGTCGCCGTGCCGGTTGGGCAGCGGCCGCGTTGATCCTGGTCGCCTCCGCGAGCGGATGCGGCGGGGACGAGGACTTCGACCTGCCGGACTGGGACGCGCCGGGCCAGAACTCCCGCGTCGGTGACCTGATGCTCAGATACGCGCACCTGGCCGAGCCGCGCGGCGGCGAACCGTGGAAGCCGGGAGACGACGTGCCCGGCTATGTGTGGGTCTACAACAAGAGTCAGAAGGACGACAAGCTGATCGGCGCCAGCTCGCCGGTGGCTTCCTCCGTGCAGATCGTGGGGGCGGACGACAAGCCGCGGGAAGAGGTGCGCCTCCCCGCGCAGAAGCTGGTCGAATTGGAGTCCGGAAAGCCTCATCTGCTCCTGCGTGGCCTGCGCAAGCAGATCAGGGGCGGCGAGTACGTCAAGATCACCCTGCGGTTCCGGGACGCCGGGTCGACCACTTTCAACATCGCCGCCCAGCGGCCGCAGCGCGACGAGAGCCCGTCGCCCAGCGAGTGAGACCCGGGAGAACGGCCCGGTTTCGTCACTCCCGCGCGGCTCACCTCTTCCCGGGCTCCCGCCGGATCACCACGTAACCCTGCCGCGCCAAATACCGGTGGTAGCGGCGCCGTTGCACGGCGGCGCCGAGCAGCACCAGAAGGCGCAGGCCGATCGCCACGGGCGGCAGCGTGTAGGCCAGTGTGTACCACTTGCCGTGTTTTTCGAGCGACTTGGTCGGCCGGGGGTCCAGCCGCTCGCGGGGGTCGTAGGTCACCTGAATGTGCTCGCCCTTGTCGGCCTGCTTCTCGTCGAGCGTCATCGAGTCGGGCCGCCCGGCGGCGCAGTCGAGCTTGTGCTTGTAGTCGACGCTGGTGGTCGTGTGGGTCACGCCGTTGCTGTCGGTGTAGGTGCTGGTGTGCACCTGCCGGTCGACGTCCAGCACCGTGCAGTGGGTCGGCTTGCCCCGGCTGCGCAGCGTCTCGCCGTCCACGACCTCCGCCACCCCGACCACGCTCGCGGCCAGCAGCAGGCTGGTCACGATCGCGACCAACGGCTGGAAGGGGTGGGAGGAGTCGGAGAGGAAGCCGGAGCCGAAGGCCCCGAGAAACGCCACGATGATCAGGGCGTTGCCGAGGAACACGCTGTGCTCCGGTCCCCCGTTGACGGCGTACGAAGCGCCCCAGTACGCGAGTGCGAGGACGAGGAGCGGGGCTCCGACAGCCCCCGTCGCGTGGAAGAGCACCACGCCTGTCCGCCGCCCTGATTCGTAGACGTACACAGCAACCACCCCCTGTGACAGAGGATTTACCCCCGTCCGGGCCTCAACCGCCAGTGCTGGCCAGTCTTTTGGCGGCCTCAGCCAGCCCATCCTCCTCCCACCGGTCGCGCGGGCGGTCCTCCCGCCGGCGTGACCGGAAGGCGGCCAGCAGCGGCAGCACCCCGGCGACGGTGTGCTCGCCGCGCCCCAGCGCCTCCCGGGTGACGACCAGTGCCGACTCCGCCGACACCCGCTCACGGAACAGCAGCTCCAGCACGGCGGGCAGCCCGCCGTGGGCGAACGCCGTACGGCACTGCGCGGTCAGCGGGGCGAGCCAGCGGGCGAACTCCTGGTAGCGGGCGGGCTCCCCGCTGCCGTCGTCCAGCGAGAAGGTGGGACGCAGAGCGCGGACGAGACGCTGCGCCCAGTCCTGCCCCGGAACTCCCCACCCCGGATACTCCTTCTCCCATTCCGACCATTCGGTGTCCCCACCCACCTGCGATCCGAACCAGTCCAGCAGCAGCGGATTGCGGTCGAAGTAGCCGTGGTCCACCCCTCGGAAGACCGCGCGCAGCAGCTCGTACGGGAGCGAGACCTGCTCGTCCTCGGCGAGCAGTACGGCGTCGTAGAGGTCTTTGGCCTCGGGGTGCATGTCGCTCGCCAGCCACAGGATCTTCCACGCCAGGGAGAGTTCACGGGTGGCGGCGCGCACGAGCAGCGGGGTGTCGCCGCCGACGGCGCCTGCTGGGCGGGGTATGCGGGTGGTCTCGGCCGGTGTCGGCAGGGGTTCGTTGAAGACGAAGTCGAGCTGGACCGCGCCGCCGGGCACGCCCTCGGCCGTCCAGGGGATGACCAGCCGACGGCCCGGTACGCGGTCGTACGTCCAGATCTCGTCGCACGTCGCGCCCTGTGAGTCAAGCCGGACGTCGCCGTGTGCGCTGCGAGAGCGGAGGTCGGCGCGGTGGGCGAGGCCGTCCAGCATCCGCTCGGTGCGCTCGTCCGAGAGCTGCCAGGTCGTCGGCTCCACCACGAAGTCGAGGTCGCCGGGCTCGCGCGCGGCCTCCCCGTACCAGGCACGCAGCAGCACGCTGCCGCGCAGCACCAGGTGCTCGGCCCACGGCGAGTCCGCGACGGTCGCCAGTACGAGGTCCAACGCCCGGCGACGTGCCGCGTACCAGAGCTCGCCGGTCGCCAGGTCGGCGAACTCCGGATTTCCCAGCCGCATCGCGTTGGCGTAGTGGACCACCGACGGGTCGAAGACGGCGCGCTGCACCACAGCTTCGCCCTTGACGGGTCGCAGGGTGGGCGGCAGTTCGAGGCCGTTCCGGGTCGCCTCGTCCGGCTCCTGGTGCGGCACGGCCTTCTCTGCGGCCCAGGGGCCGTGGCCGAGCTTCTTCCATGCTGACTCGCTCATGGCCTCGCATCTTCCACTTCGGTCAGCCACCCGGTATCCAGCGCCTCCGCACTGTCGTACACCACGAACTCCCGTTCGACCGCGAGAGTTTCGTAGGGCAGGGAGGTCAGTGCGGCGAGCAGCGCGTCCAGGCGGCGTCCCGCTGTCGCGCTGCCGACCTCGTGACAGCGCTGCGTCACGAACTGCTCGCGCTGCCCGTCGTCGCGGACGCGGCGGGCGTTGCGGGACAGGTGCGCGGCATTCCGGACGGCGAGCTGGGCGAGCTCTGCCGTGTCCGTATCGGTCGGCAGCAGCAGCTTCACGTGGTGCTCGAAGTAGTACGCGGGGCCGAGCGCCAGCCCCTCGGCGTCGGTGGCCGGTACGCCGTGGGCCCACGGCGCCGACTCCACCTTGACGCGGACGACCGGGCAACCGACGGCGGCCAGTTCGGCAGCCGCAGCCTGCGCTGCCGACCACGCCGCACCGAGCTGCCCGCTGTCGACGGTGAAGGTCACCATGGGCTGCACCGGGGTGCGGCCACGGGCCAGCACGATGTACGCGTATTTCCAACCCCGTTCGGCCACGAGGGCGGCAAGCGTGTCGGTGCGTACGGCCGGGCTGGAGCAGTCGACGGTCAGATGGATCTCGAACTCGCCCGCGAACGCGTCCATGAGCGCGCGGGACGGAGGGGAGGAAGAGGAGGCGTACACGCGTCCGATCATCTCAATCCCCTGCCGCGCACGGGCAGCGGAGCTCCTGCCCCTGCCTCATGAGTCAGGCTTGTTCGTCGTACGGCCTGGGCGGTCGTGGCCGTGGTCGCGCAGGTAGGCGTGCAGGAGTCCGGAGCCCTCCAGCATGGCCGTCGTGCGCGTTGTCAGCTCCTGCGCGCGGCGGGCGAGCGCGGCGCGCAACTCGGCCGTGCTGCCGGTCTCCCGCAGGCCGTCCAGGACGGTACGGATCTGGGGCAGCGGGTAGCGGCTCTGCCTGAGCAGCGCGATCAGGCGGGCGTCGCGGATCTCGGCCGGGCCGAAGCTGCGGTAGCCGGTGACCGGTTCCCGGCGCGGGGTCAGCAGCCCTGCCGACTCCCATACGCGCAGCGCCGAGCGCCGTACGCCGAGCTGGTGTGCCAGCTCCCCGATGCGCAGGACGGCGCGCGTTTGTGCCGCCTCCTCAGGGGCTTGCTCCGCCGTCGCCGTCAGCGCCTCGCTCGCCATCCGCAGGGAGCGGCGCTGCTCGTGCAGGATCGCGTGGCCCTCGTTCACCAGGGCAAGCGCGGCCGCCACGTCGCCGGCGTGTACGGCGTGCAGCATCCGCCGGGCCGGATCGAGGCCGTAGCCCTTGACCAGTGCGCGGTAGGTGAGCAGCGCCGCGCGGTGCCGTTCGGTGAAGAGGCGGTAGCCGGAGGGGGTGCGGTCGGCGGGTGGGAGGATGCCGTCCTCCTCGTAGTTGCGCACCTGCTGCGTGGAGATCCCGGCGGCGCGCGCGAGGTCCACGGAGCGCAGGGTCCGCCGCCCTTGCGGCGAGGCTGCCGTCCCCATGGCAAGCACGCTCCTCTCTCCGCCGGTCCGCCGGTCCGCCGGTCCACCGGACGGAAACCTACTCCGGCGCCCGCGCCCCGGTACCTGTGGGTGCGCCTGCGACGAGGGCAGTGAGCGACGTCATCCAAGTGGGGGATTTGTGGGGGTCCGCTGTGGCGCTCCCGTTCCCCCGGGCTCCCCGGAAGGCGGACTATGCGGTCATCAGTCCCCATCCGGGACAGCGTCCGACAAATGAGGTGTTCCTATGCTCCGCACCGCTGTGCTCCGTTCCGTCCACACCCGCAGTGCCCTCACGCTGTGCGCCGCCGGGGTGACGGCGCTGGCGCTGTCCGTGCCGGCCGCGCAAGCGGCACCGGCACCGGCACCGCAGGCAGCTCCCTGGGCGTCCGCCGCGCGGGCGGACGGACCGGCCGACACGCCGTCGAAGCGGCCGGTCGTCCGCCACCGGCACACCGCCGACGACATCCACCGCTTCCTGACCTGGTTCTACGGCACGCACGGGCCGACCGAATCCCAGCGGGAGCGCTTCGTCTCCGACTTCCTCCAGGAGAAGCAGGCGCAGAACCCCGACCACGACGTCATCCTGTGCGCCCAGAACACGCCGCAGAACATCGAGGTCGGTCCGGTGACCGTCGCACAGTCCGCCGGGGTCGGCTGGGCGACCGTCACGGCGTACTGGGCCGACGGCACCACCAGCACCTTCACCGCGTACGTCGCTCTAGACTCCCACCCGATCGAGCTGCACGAGGTGGTGTGCGCTCAATGACGGCCGACGACAGCGGAGTGAGATGGGCGAGTCGACAAGCGCCGAGCTGCGGGACTGGCCCCGGACCGAGGCGGAGGCGGTCGCGGCGCAGGAGCGGCTGCGCGAGGCCGCCGACCTGGTGGGACCGGGGCCGGGCCCCGAGCAGGTGCGGACCGTGGCCGGGGTGGATGTCGCGTACGCGGACGACGGCGGCCTGGTGGCCGCCGCCGTCGTGCTCGACGCGGCGACGCTGACCGTGCTGGACGAGGCCGTCCATGTGGGCCGTACGGACTTTCCGTACGTACCCGGGCTGTTGGCGTTCCGCGAACTGCCGTCCGTCATGGCCGCGCTGCGGGGACTGTCCCGGCATCCGCGGCCGGACGTGGTGGTGTGCGACGGCTACGGGGTCGCACACCCCCGGCGCGCGGGACTCGCCGTGCATCTGGGCGTGTTGACCGGACTGCCCTGCTTCGGGGTGGCCAAGACGCCGTTCCTCTTCGAGTACACGCAGCCAGGGCCCGAGCGGGGCGCGTGGACGCCGCTGACCATCGACGGCGAGCAGGTCGGCCGCGCGCTGCGCACCCGGGCGGGGGTCAAACCGGTGTTCGTCTCGGTCGGCAGCGGCATCGGCCTCGACAACGCCTGCGCCCTGACCCTGCGGCTTGCCCGCACCTACCGGCAGCCCGAGACCACCCGCCGCGCCGACCGCCTCGCCCGGCGCGGCCTCGCCGAACATCGCGGCGGGTCCGGGGGCCGGGAGGACTCGGGAGAGGGCAAGGTCACACCCGTGAGCTGATGCTACTCGCGGGTTGCCTCCCCTAATCTGCGGCCATGACGGTCCCGCCTGAAGAAGAGCTCTCCCTCGCGGAGGACTTTCCGGAGGCCACGTACGACCAGTGGCAGCAGCTCGTCTCCGGTGTCCTGCGCAAGACGGGAGCGACGGTCCCGGACGCATCCGTGCCCGAGTCCGCCCTCACCACGACGCTCGCCGACGGCATCGAAGTACGCCCCCTGTACACGAGGAGGGACGGCGGTGGCGCGCGCGGCTTCCCCGGGTTCGCGCCGTTCACCCGGGGCGGCCGCGCGGAGGGGAACGCCGCGCGGGGCTGGGACATACGGCAGCGGCACACGCGTGCCGACGCCGAGGGCACCCGCGAGGCCGTGCTCGCGGACCTGGAGAACGGTGTCACCTCGCTCTGGCTGACCGTGGGCACGGGCGGACTGCCCGTCGCCGAGCTGGAGCGCGCGCTGGAGGGCGTCTACCTCGACCTGGCACCCGTCGCGCTGGACGCGGGCCAAGAGTTCGGCCCGGCGGCGGCCGAACTGCTGCGGCTGCGGGAGCGGCTGGAGAAGGACGGCACAGAGCCGGCGCCGGACAGTCTGCTGGGCGCCGACCCGCTGGGCCACGCGGCCCGTACCGGCACGCACGAGACGGCACCCGGACTGCGGCAGGAGGCAGCACAGCTGGCGGCGCGGTGCGCGAACCGGCACCCGGGCCTGCGTACGTATGTGGTCGACACGCTGCCGTACCACGAGGCGGGCGGCACACCGGCGCGGGAGCTGGGGTGCGCGCTGGCGACCGGGGTGGCCTACCTGCGGGACATGACCGAGGCTGGGCTCTCCCTCGAAGCGGCCTGCGGACAGCTGGAGTTCCGGTACGCGGCCACCGCCGACCAGTTCGCCACCATCGCGGCACTGCGCGCCGCGCGCAGGCTGTGGTCCCGGGTGGTACAGGCGTGCGGCGGCCCCGCGCACGCCGGTGCACAGCGGCAGCACGCGGTGACCTCTCCGGTGATGATGACCCGCCGCGACCCGTGGGTGAACATGCTGCGCACCACGGTCGCCACGCTGGCCGCCGGAGTCGGCGGCGCCGACGCGGTGACGGTGCTGCCCTTCGACGAGGCACTCGGACTGCCGGACGCGTTCGCCCGGCGTATCGCCCGCAACACCTCCACCATCCTGCTGGAGGAGTCGCACCTGGCCGGGGTGATCGACCCGGCGGGCGGCTCCTGGTACGTGGAGGCCCTCACCGACGAGCTGGCCCGTACCGCCTGGGAGCACTTCCAGGAGATCGAGGGCGCTGGCGGTATGGCCGAGGCGCTGCGCGACGGGCTGGTGGCCGAGCGGCTGCGCGCCGGCTGGGCCGAGCGCTGCGGGAAGCTGGCACGCCGCAGCGAACCGATCACCGGCGTCAGCGAGTTCCCGCTGCTGGACGAGCGCCCCGTCGAGCGCGAGCCGGCACCCGTCAGGCCCAGCGGCGGGCTGCCGAGGGTACGGCGGGACGACGCGTACGAGGCGCTGCGCGCCCGCTCGGACGCACAGCTGGCGGCGACCGGTCGGCGCCCGAAGCTGTTCCTGGCGGCGCTGGGCCCGGCTGCCGCGCACACCGCGCGGGTCTCGTTCGTGGCCAACCTCGCGCGGGCCGGGGGCATCGAGCCCGTACACGATCCGGTGACGGTGGACGCATCCGACGCGGCGGATGCCTTCCGCCGCAGCGGCGCCTCCGTCGCCTGTCTGTGCTCCAGCGACACCCTGTACGCCGAGCAGGCCGCCGGGGTGGCCGCCGCGCTCAAGGCGGCGGGTGCGGCCCGCGTGCTGCTGGCGGGGAAGCCCAAGGACCCCGAGCTGCGCACGGAGTTCACCGGCGCGGGAGTCGACGAGTTCGTCCACGCGGGCGTCGACGCCGTCGCCCTCCTCACCTCTCTCCTCGACCGCATGGGGGTCGACGCATGAGCATCCCGGACTTCACAGCCGTCGGCCTGGACCCCGAAGAGCCCGAAGAGGCGGCCGGCACCAGCGAGCAGTGGGGCGCGGCCGTCAAGGAGCGCGTCGGGCGCGGTGTTCCGGACCTGGAGTGGCACACACCCGAGGGCATCGCGGTCAAGCCGCTGTACACGGACGAGGATCTGCGCGGCCTGGACTTCCTGGAGACGTACCCGGGCATCGCCCCGTATCTGCGCGGCCCGTACCCGACGATGTACGTCAACCAGCCGTGGACGATCCGGCAGTACGCGGGCTTCTCCACCGCCGAGGAGTCCAACGCCTTCTACCGGCGCAACCTGGCGGCCGGTCAGAAGGGCCTGTCGGTCGCCTTCGACCTGCCCACCCACCGCGGCTACGACAGCGACCACCCGCGGGTGACGGGCGACGTGGGCATGGCGGGCGTGGCGATCGACTCGCTGTACGACATGCGGCAGCTGTTCGACGGCATCCCGCTGGACAAGATGACCGTCTCGATGACGATGAACGGCGCTGTCCTGCCGGTACTGGCGCTCTACATCGTCGCCGCCGAGGAACAGGGTGTGCCGCCGGAGAAGCTGGCGGGGACCATCCAGAACGACATCCTCAAGGAGTTCATGGTCCGCAACACCTACATCTATCCGCCGCAGCCCTCGATGCGGATCATCTCCGACATCTTCGCGTACACCTCGCAGAAGATGCCGCGCTACAACTCCATCTCCATCTCCGGCTACCACATCCAGGAGGCCGGGGCCACCGCCGACCTGGAGCTGGCGTACACCCTGGCGGACGGGGTGGAGTACCTGCGCGCCGGGCTGGACGCGGGGATGGACGTGGACGCGTTCGCACCGCGGCTGTCGTTCTTCTGGGCGATCGGCATGAACTTCTTCATGGAGGTCGCCAAGCTCCGCGCGGCGCGGCTGCTGTGGGCGAAGCTGGTACGGCAGTTCGACCCGCAGAACCCCAAGTCGCTGTCGCTGCGCACCCATTCGCAGACCTCCGGCTGGTCGCTGACGGCGCAGGACGTGTTCAACAACGTCACCCGTACGTGTGTCGAGGCGATGGCCGCGACCCAGGGGCACACCCAGTCGCTGCACACCAACGCGCTGGACGAGGCGCTGGCCCTGCCCACCGACTTCTCGGCGCGGATCGCGCGCAACACCCAGCTCCTCCTCCAGCAGGAGTCGGGCACCTGCCGGGTGATCGACCCGTGGGGCGGCAGCGCGTACGTCGAGCGGCTCACCCACGATCTGGCGCGCCGCGCCTGGCAGCACATCGAGGAGGTGGAGGCGGCGGGCGGCATGGCCAAGGCCATCGACGCGGGCATTCCCAAGCTCCGCGTCGAGGAGGCCGCTGCCCGCACCCAGGCCCGGATCGACTCCGGCAGGCAGCCGGTGATCGGCGTCAACAAGTACCGGGCGGCCAGTGACGAGCAGATCGACGTGCTCAAGGTCGACAACTCCGCGGTGCGTGCCCAGCAGATCGAGAAGCTGCGCAGGCTGCGTGCCGAGCGCGACGAGGGCGCCTGCCGGGCCGCGCTGGACGCGCTCACCCGGGCAGCGGAGGCGGGCTCGGGGCCGGGCCTGGAGAACAACCTGCTGGCGCTCGCGGTGGACGCGGCGCGCGCCATGGCCACCGTCGGGGAGATCTCCGATGCGCTCGAGAAGGTGTACGGGCGGCACGCGGGTCAGATCCGTACGATCTCCGGTGTGTACCGCGAGGAGGCAGGAGTGTCGTCGTCCCTGGCCCGCACCCGTCAGCTGGTGGACGCCTTCGAGGAGGCGGAGGGGCGCAGGCCCCGGCTGCTGGTGGCCAAGATGGGGCAGGACGGGCACGACCGGGGCCAGAAGGTGATCGCCACCGCCTTCGCCGACCTGGGCTTCGACGTCGATGTCGGCCCGCTGTTCCAGACCCCGGCCGAGGTGGCACGGCAGGCCGTGGAGGCGGACGCGCACATCGTGGGTGTCTCCTCGCTGGCGGCCGGACACCTCACGCTCGTACCGGCGCTGCGGGACGAACTGGCGGCGACCGGGCGGGACGACATCATGATCGTCGTCGGCGGGGTGATCCCGCCCGCCGATGTCGAACCGCTGCACGAGGCCGGTGCGACGGCCGTCTTCCCGCCGGGGACGGTGATCCCGGACGCGGCGTACGACCTGGTGCGGAAGCTGGCCGACGAGCTGGGCCACCACGACCTCGGCCAGGACGCACCCGAAGGCCGTGAGGGCTGAGCGGGTGCCCCGGACGATCGACCTCGACAGCTATGCCAAGGGCGTGCTGGAGGGCTCCCGCGCGCACATCGCCCGCGCCATCACGCTGGTCGAGTCCCGCAGGGCCGACCACCGCGAGCTGGCCCAGCAGTTGCTGACGACGCTGCTGCCGCACTCGGGCGGCGCCCGGCGGGTGGGAATCAGCGGGGTGCCGGGAGTCGGCAAGTCGACGTTCATCGACGCGCTGGGCACCCTGCTGACCGAGCGGGGACACCGGGTCGCCGTACTGGCGGTCGACCCCTCCTCCAGCCGTACGGGCGGCTCCATCCTGGGCGACAAGACCCGGATGGAGCGCCTGGCGGTCAACCCGGCCGCCTTTGTCCGCCCCTCCCCCACCGCCGGGACGCTGGGCGGCGTCGCCAAGGCCACCCGCGAGACGATGATCGTGATGGAGGCCGCCGGCTATGACGTCGTCCTGGTGGAGACGGTCGGCGTGGGGCAGTCGGAGGCGACCGTCGCGCAGATGGTCGACTCCTTCCTGCTGCTGACCCTGGCCCGCACCGGCGACCAGCTCCAGGGCATCAAGAAGGGCGTGCTGGAGATCGCGGACGTACTGGCCGTCAACAAGGCCGACGGTCCGCACGAGCGCGACGCCCGCTCGGCCGCCCGCGAGTTGGCGGGCGCACTCCGACTCATGCGCGGTACCGACACCGCTTGGACCCCGCCCGTGCTCACCTGCAGCGGCCGGGAGGGCTCAGGGCTCGACGAGGTGTGGGAGCGGCTGGAGCGGCACCGCACGGTGCTGGAGTCGACCGGGGAGCTGGCGGCCAGACGGCGCGACCAGCAGGTCGAGTGGGTGTGGTCGATGGTGCGCGACGATCTGCTGAGCCGGCTGGAACAGCACCAGGAGGTGCGGCGGTTGGCGCCGCTGCTGGAAGAGCGGGTCCGCGAGGGCTCGTTGACGGCGACGCTGGCGGCCCAGCGCATCGTGGAGGCCTTCGGCCTCCGCTGACGCCTGTACCGGGCGCTTGGTTGTACGCCCGGGAGATCGCACTGCCGCACGCGGTGTGGTGAGTGCCGCCGTTGCGCGCGGACCTGGCCGTCGATCCCATCCCCCGTCCGAGGGGGCGGCAGGAGCACAGGCACGTGCCGCCCCTCCAATGGGCATGCACAACGGCAGTCACGGACTCGGTCACGAGTGCCGCGTTGACGGGCCCCTGGCTGCCGGCGGACGGGGCCCGAAGGACTCGTACGCATTTCCGCCACCCGGACGAGAGAGGTACCGGATGGGAGAAGCGGCACCCCTGGTCCATACGGCTACCACCGTCGCCGTGATGGTCCTGCTCATTCTCAAGGCGAAGCTCAACCCAGCGCTCGCGCTGGTGCTCAGCGCCATCTACCTCGGCATCGTCTGCGGGCTGGGCCCCGAAGAGACCCTGGAGACCGTCCACAAGGGCTTCGGCGACCTGATGGCCAAGGTCGGGCTGCTGATCGTGCTCGGTGTCCTGCTGGGCACGCTGCTCGCCTCGTTCGGCGCCTTCGAGCGGCTGATGGCCGTGCTGCTGCGCAGACTCGGCAGGCGGGCGCTGCCCTACGCCTTCGCCGTACTGATCGGCACCTTCCTCCAATTCATCTTCACCGATGTGCTGCTGGTGGTGACCGCGCCACTGGCCAGAGCGCTTGGCGGGCGAATCGGCCGGGGAGGGCCGGCGCGGATGGCCGCGGCGCTGGCCCTGGGCCTGGAGGTGGGTGTCGCGCTCTCGGTGCCGGGCGTCGGCGCCCTCGCGCTGGCCGGGCTGCTGGGCGTCTCGCTGGGCCACATACTGCTGTACGGCCTGCCGCTGGCGTCCGTGACGATCGTGCTGACGCTGCTGCTGTTCGACACGCTGGTCAAGCACGGCTTCTGGAACCCCGAACGGGACGAGAGCGCGGCGGTGCCCATGGACCCCCCGGCCAAGCCGAGCGAGGCGTCGGCGAACACGGTGCGGGACACGGCCGGTGCGCCGGATGCGGCCGCAGCGCAGGACGCGGCCGCAGCGCAGGACGCCGCCCCGGCGCGGCCGTTGCCACTGCTGCTCTCCCCGCTGCTCCTCGCGCTGGTGTTGACCGCGACCGGCGCCGTCGCCGAGGTCGCCGGGTGGCGTTCGCCCGTCCTCGGCTTCCTCGGCGACCCGGTGGTCGGCCTGCTCGCCGGGCTGACCTGCGCCTGCTGGATCGCACGGCGCCAGCTGCCCCGGGGCGCCGTCAGTGAGCTGTTCGGGCGGGGCTACCGGAAGACCGGCCAGATCCTGGTGCTGCGGGGCGTGGGCGGGTCGCTGGCCGCCGTGGTGGGCGCGGTGGGGCTCGGGAACCTGGTCGAGGACCACGTCTCGACCAGCACCTGGGCGCCGCTCGCGCTCGTCTGGCTGATCGCAGCGCTCCTGCACATGGCCATCGGCTCCGTCGTCACCGCGGCCATCACAGCGGCGAGCGTCCTGGTCCCGGTGGTGCCGGAGCTGGACGTGGAGCCGGTCCTGGTCGCCCTCGCCGCCGGCGCGGGCTCGCTGTTCGCCGTCCACGCCACCAGCAACACCTTCTGGCTGCTGCAGAGCCTGCTCGGCCAGACGACGCGGGGCGCGCTGAAGACGGTGACGGTGACCGTCTCGACCGCCTCGGTGATCGCGCTGAGCCTGATCCAGACGATGAGCCTGGTGTTGTGAGCGGGCTGTGAGAGGTCGGCAAAACCCTGAGATCGTGGCTGCGATTTCCTTGGGCCGCGGAATCAGCTTCGTATGCCACCTGTACCGCCTATAACGGTTGAGGACAGCCTTTGTTGCGACGGATTCCGTTGAATGGAGGTCTTGACTCCGCTTCGCTGCAACAGCTTGTATGCGCTCACCGGAACGCGATTCCGGCGTCCACACCTTCCGCACCGACCGCTCGGTGCGCCACCGGAGGCGATACCGCTCCCCCGCCCAGCACGCACAGTACGAACGGACCCGCATGACCGACACGCTCGAAGACCCCGGCAAGCCCAAGCTCACCCGCTCCATCGGCGTGGTGGGCGGCACGCTGCTCACCCTGTCCTGTCTGACCCCGGCGTCGTCACTTTTCGTGATCGTGCCGGACTCGTTCAGCACCCTGGGCACCGGGACCGCGCTCACCATCACCGTCGCCGCGCTGCTGTGCATCGGCGTCGCGTTCACCTACTCCGAGCTGGGCACTCTCATCCCGAGCTCGGGCGGTGAGTACGCCATGGTCGGCACCCTGATGGGCAGGCTGGCGGGATGGCTGGTCTTCATCCTGTCACTGATCGTCGTCATGATCGTGCCGCCGATCATCGCGCTGGGCACCGCCGACTACCTCGCCCCGGTCATCGACCTCGATCCACGCTTCGCGGCCGCCGCCGTGATGCTGCTCTCCACCGCCATGGGCCTGCTGGACCTGCGGGCCAACGCGTGGATCACCGGTGTCTTCCTCGCCCTGGAGGTCGTCGGCGCCGCCATCGTCGCCTTCCTGGGCTTCACCCACGCCCAGCGCCCCGCCTCGGTGCTCCTCCACCCGGTCATGGACGGCGGCCACGGCCACACCTCACCGGTCACGGCCGGGCTGATCGTCGCCGGGCTCGCCACCGCGCTGTTCATCCTGCAGGGCTTCTCCACCGCCGTATATCTGGCCGAGGAGATGGAGAACCCCCGGCGCACCGTGGCCCGCACCGTGCTGTGGACCCTCGGCATCGGGTTCGCGGTCGTCATCGTCCCGGTGGTCGCCATCACCCTGGGCGCTCCGGATCTGCACGCACTGGCCGGCGGCGACATCGCGGCCATGGTGCAGCAGTGGAGCAACTCGGCCGTCGGAACGTTCATCAGCCTGTGCATCGCGCTGGCGATCATCAACGCCGCGATCGTGATGGTCATCCAGAACTCCCGGGTCGTCTTCGCCTCGGCACGCGACTCCGCCTGGCCCACCCCGGTCAACCGCGCCCTGACCCGGCTCGGCAAGCGCTTCGGCTCCCCCTGGGTGGCCACACTGGTGGTCGGCGTACCCGGCGCGCTGCTGTGCTTCGTCGACCTGGACATGCTGAGCGAGGTCACCGGGGTGGCCGTGGCCGGGATGTACGTCTTCGTCGCGCTCGGCGCCCTCGCCGCGCGCCGGGCGGCGTACAAGCACCGGGCGGCCTGGCGCATGCCGCTGTGGCCTGCGCTCCCCGCACTGCTGATGACGGCCCTGCTGTGGGTGCTGTGGCAGCAGAGCGCCGAGAGCCTCGCCGTCACCGGCACCATCGTCGCCCTCGCCGTCGCCTACTGGGCGCTGTATCTGCGCCCGCGGCACCGGACGCACTGGGTCATCTCCGTCCCCGAGGACGAGCAGGCCCCGCCGGCCGCGCAGCCGGAAACCCTCCAGCCCGTCTGAACGGAGACGGCGCCCCCGCGCGCGGACAACCGTCTCGAATGTCCGGAACTGTTCTGACCTGCGGTTCTGTGACACAGGCGAGACCGGGGATCGATCGTCCTGTCGCCAAACGTGGCCGATAGTGTTCCGTACGCGAACGCGGGGGCACGCGCGTCGAAACGCGTGAGCGCTGACGTCTCCCCCCGCTGCTCCGTGCCCGTACGCAGGGGCGCCGAACACCGAGGAGGGGAGCCATGTCCTATCCGAGCCCGCCCGAAAGTCCCGGGAACGCCGGGAACTCCGGGCGGCATCCCGGCCCACCTCCTTCGGCGCCCCCACCCATGCCACCAGGCGCCGCACCTGGTCCGTACGGAGCCACGCCTGGTCCGCCCGGAGCGGCGCCTGGTCCAATCGGAGCCCCGCCCGGACCGCCACACGGCGCCGCGCCCGGCGCCGCGCCCGGTTTCCAGCCGGGGATGCCCCCTGCGGGTGCGCCAGGCGGTGGCTATCCCAACGGCGGCTTCCCCGGCGGGATGCCGGGCGGTGGCGGGATGCCGGGCGGTGGTGCGGCGCCCTTCCCGCCCCGGCCGAAGAAGAACACCGGCCGCAACTGCCTCACCGCCTTCCTGAGCATCGTCGGCGCGCTGGCCCTCCTCGCGGGCGGTGCCCTGACCGCGCACACCTTCTCCAACGCCAACCAGGACATCCCCAACCGCACCGGCTACGGCCCCGTGATGTGGCGCAACGAGCCGGTCGACAAGCTCTTCCCCAAGACGCTGGGGCCCCGGACCGGCCAGTCCGACGCCGACGACCCGAAGAGCGCCGAGTGGCACCGCCTGGGCATATCCGAGAAGACGGGCTGCTCCGAGGCGCTGACCGGAACGCTGGCCGCCGAGGCGGACAAGCACGGCTGCAAGGCGGTGCTGCGCGCCACCTACACCGACCCGACGGGCAACCTGGTCGCCACCGTGGCGCTCATCGTCCTGCCGAAGACGGACGATCCCGAGGCGGGCATGAGCTCCTTCTTCGACGCGGAGAAGGACAAGGACACCGCGAGCCACGGCGTCAAGGCCTTCCCGGTACCGGACACCGTCGCCGCCGACTGGAAGGACGCCGACCGCAACGGCTCGGACGGGACGCAGACCACCGGGCCCGGCCTCCCCTACGCCATCGCCGTCTCCGCCGGTTCCACCGACGGCCGCAAGGCGGGCCGCCTGCCCGGCGACTGGGGCAGGACGGAGCTCGACGCCAAGTCGGACCGTATGCCCTGGCGGGAGGCGGCCGGCACCCTCGCCGAGGACCTGAACATGCATCTGGGCGACCTGCTGAACGAGGAGACCTCATGAACCGCCGGCGCCTCGGCACGCTGATCGCCGCGGCCGGGCTGAGCTCCCTGCTGTGCGCGACCACCGTGACCCCCGCCCGGGCCGACACGCCCACCAGTTGGGAAGCTCGGGCCCTCGGTCTGTCCGCCGCTCAGCGCACCTCCAAGGGCGAGGGCATCAAGGTCGCCGTGCTGGACAGCGGCGTGGAGAAGAACCACCCGGCGCTCGCCGGCAAGGTGACCACCGGGCCCGACTTCCTCAAGGACGGCCTGGAGCCGGGAGATCCGCGCTGGGGAGGCCACGGCACGGCCATGGCCTCCGACGTGCTCAAGGTCGCCCCGAAGGCCCACATCCTGTCGGTACGGGTGATCGACGACAAAAAGGAGCACGACGCCGACGACTGGAAGACCGGGCCCAGCCCCGTCGCCCAAGGCATCAACTACGCGGTCGACCACGGCGCGGACGTCATCTCCATGTCGCTGGGCGGCGACTCCTTCGGGTCCAGCTTCAACGAGGACGAGACCAAGGCCCTGGCCCACGCCGCGTACAAGGGCGTGACCGTCGTGGCCTCGGCGGGCAACGACGGCGACGTCCTCAACGACTCGTCCTACCCGGCCGGCTACCCCGGCGTCATCGCCGTCGCCGCCGTCGAACAGGGCGGCGACCGGGCCGAGTTCTCCACCGTGCGGACGTACAACACGGTGGCGGCGCCCGGCGTCGGCATCGTCAGCGCGAAGAACACCGGCGGCTACGAAGCCGTCAACGGCACCTCGCCCGCCGCGGCGCTCACCTCCGGTGTGGTGGCGCTGATGCTGGCCAAGAACCACAAGCTGAAGCCCTCCCAGATCCGGGCCATCCTCACCGAGACCGCGGAGCACCCGCCGGGGGGCTACAGTCCGCTGGTCGGCCACGGGGTGATCAACGCGGCGGCCGCCGTACGCGCCACGGCGAAGCCTCCGGCTCACGATGCCTCTCCCACCGAGTACAAGGGCAAGGAGTTCCTGGCGTCCCCGACGGACGTCAAGCCCACCCAGCACCCGCCGATGGACACGGCGCTGTTGACGATCGGCCTCTCGGCGGCTGGCGTGGGCCTGCTGATGGTCGTCGGCGCCATCATCGTGAACCGCACCGGCCGCCGCCCCACCGCCACTGGAGCGGCCGGCCATGGCGGTGCCCCTCTCTGAGGTGGCGCCCCGTCCCTCCCGCTGTGGCGGGGCCGAGCAATCATGGGAGCATGCGCAGGCCGTCCTTCTTGGCTCCTCGGCTGAAGACGGCCTCGCGGATGGTCTCGTACGCCTCGTCCTGCGCGGGGTCACCCGCACTCCTGCTCTTCTCGGACGCGAGATTGATCAGCGTATGCCGGGGCGAGGTCTTCATCATGAACGGGGTGAACCCCGCCTTGTCGACGGTCCACTGCCCACCGGCGCCCTTACTGTCCTCCGCACCGGGCCGCGCCTTCGGCGGCACGAAGTGGAAGCGGGCCGCGCTGCCCATGCTGCCGCGCGGGTCGTTCATCTTCCCGGCGATCTGGTCGCCCATCCCGTAGACGACCCAGGTCCCGTTGACCTTCTCGTACGCCTGGGGCACGTGCGCGTGGGTGCCGAGGATCAGATCGATGTCCCGGCGCCCATGGGAGCGCGAGGCGGTCAGCTTCTTGGCCACGGAGCGCTGCAGTTCATCCGGGCTCTCCTGCCACTCGGTGCCCCAGTGCAGGCTGGCCACCACCACGTCGGCCCCGGCCCGGCGCGCGGCCCGGGCATCCCGGATGATGCGCTCGGGCTCGATGAGGTTGACGAGCCACGGCTTGTTCTCGGGCAGGGAGATGCCGTTGGTGCCGTAGGTGTAGGAGAGCTGCGCCACCTTGGCGTCACCCGCCCGCAGCAGGGCCGGACGGCCGCGCTCCTGTTCCGACCGGGCCGACCCCACATGTTTGAGACCCGCGCCGTCCATCGCCTTGAGGGTGCGGCCCACCCCGTCGGCGCTGTCGTCCAGGGTGTGGTTGGAGCCGGTCGAACACGAGTCGTAGCCCGCCTCCTTGACGGAGCGGGCGAGCTGCGGAGGCGTCTGGAAGAGCGGATAGCCGGTGAACGGCCCGCCGTCGGGGCCGTAGATGGTCTCCATATGGCAGATCGCCAGGTCGGCCTTCTGCGCCAGCGGCTTGGCCGCTGCGATCATACGGCCGAAGTCGTAGCCGGAGCCGCCCGCGTCCGCGCGCGCCTGCCGGATGATCGAGTCGTGCACCAGCAGGTCACCCGTGGCGAACAGCGAGAACCCGCGCCGCGAGTGCTCGCCACGCTCCCCCTGCGCCTGCGCGGCCTGTTCCCCGCTGCCGTGTCCGGCCCGGCCGCCGTCCCGCCCGGAACGGGAATCGTCACCGCATCCGGTGACGCCGCCGAGCAGCGCGGCGAGTGCGACAGCGGCCGCCGCTTGCCGGACACCGGCCCGGGTACGGCCTCGGGGGCGGACGCCAGCGGGGGCACCGGTGCAGGTGCGGATACCGGTGCGGTGGGGAGCGGGGCCGGGGGCGGGGTGACTGCTGCTCATCTGAGCTCCTCCGAGGTGGGACAGGCCGGGAGAGTGAGGGAAAGTCATATAAGTCCGATTAACGGACTGGTTAATGACTCGTCCCCTCTGTCCCGCAGCCACACCGCGGCTACCGCCGAACGGCCTACAAGGTGCACCCGGAAGATCGTCCGACACGCGCACAGCTCGCGCCGTCTCAGCCCCGCCCGGCTCAGGCCCGGGCGCTCGCGCTCACGCGCGGGTGACGGTGTGCCGGAAGAGCGTGCGAAGGGCGGCGTGCGACGCGGACGGCAGCTCGGCCTTGTCCAACTGGGTGAACGCCTCGGACAGTTGCCAGGAGGAGATCTCGTGCGCCGCGGCGCGCCCGCCCGCGTTCTCGATGAGGTCGGCCAGCTCGTCGGGGGGCGGCGGACAGGCGGGGCCGCCACCCAGTGACTCGGCGAGAGTGCGCGCCGCGGGGTTGCCCGCGCGCAGCGCCGCGATCAGCGGCAGGCTCGGCCCGCCCTCCCGTAATCCGCTCATGACGGGCCGGCCGCTCAGCCCCGTACCGGACCAGAGGTCCTCGATGTCGCGGGCGGCCTGCACGGCTATGCCCAGATGGTGACCGGCCCGCGTCAGCGCCTCGACGACCCGCTCGTCGGCGCCGCCCAGCAGCGCCCCGCCCGCCAGCGCACACTCCAGCAGCGAGCTGGTGCGGGCCGCCGCGACCGCCGCGTACTCCTCCACGCTGATCCCCTCGGGCGCCCGGCGGCGCAGTGCCAGTTCTGCCGAGCGGCCGCTGATCAGCCGGGAGGTCGTACGGGTCAGCAGCCGCAGCACGGTGGCGCGCGCCCCTCCCGCGCCCTCCTCCCCCGTATCTCCCGCGTACTCTCCCCGCGTACCGGCGGGGTCCCCGGACAGCAGCAGACAGCGGGTGGCGGCGCCCAGCAGCGCGTCCCCTGCCAGCACAGCCCAGCCGGTGCCGTAGACGGCCCATACCGCGGAGCGGCCCCGTCGCAGCGCTTCACCGTCCATGACGTCGTCGTGCAACGCGGCCCAGTTGTGTACGAGCTCCACGGCCGCGGCCCCCGGCAGTGCCGCGGCCGTGGAGGCCTCGGGAAGCCCGCCGTCCCGCTCGGCCTCGCCGGCGCCCGCCGCGTGCAGGGCGAGCGCCGCGTGCGGGTACGGGCCCGGGGTGACGCCGTAGGTGGGGCTGCCGTCCGGCCGGGTCCAGCCGAAGTGGTAGCCGCAGACCCGCCGCAGCTCTGGCTGCAGCGCCCCGACGGCCTCCCTCAGTACGGGTTCGGTCCGCTCGTGCGCGTACGCCAGCAGGGAAGGTGCGGCGGGGACGTCGGTGAGGTCGTGAGTCGTCATACCGGAGCGGCGTCTCCTTTCTCCGGCCCAGGCGCGCCAAGCAGCGCGAAGCGTGTGGGAATGGTGCGCTCTCAGTAATCGGCTTTCCCCTCACCGTGCCCGGTGACTCCCTCTCGGTGGGGCCAGTGCGAAGCACGCGGGGGCGCAGGGGGCGGCACGGCGCGGCAGGGGGCGGCACGGCGCTGCAAGGGGCAGCAGAGCTACAGCCGAGCGGGGGAAATCGCAGGTGTGAGGCGCCCGAGGAGTGCAACCCGGAACCCGAGCGCGTTGCCCCCGGATGCGGGTGAGTACGCCAGGGGCCAGAGTGAGAGCGCACGCGCCGGCGCCCTGCGGGACCGCGGGGGCGCACGACGTGTCCGCAGCACAGAGTGGCCGCTTCCGCACAGAGTGGCGGCTTCGCGGTACTGAGGAGCAGCAGGGCGCAGGAAGGGCGGGAGAAGCGATGGCGCGTCCGGTCTGGAGCGGAGTGATCACCTTCGGGCTGGTCACGGTTCCGGTGCGGATGTACTCCGCGACCGAGGACCACACCACCCACTTCCACCAGCTGCAGCGGGGCACAGACGACCGGGTCCGGAACAAGCGCGTCAACGAGCGCACCGGCAAGCGCGTCGAGTACGACGACATCGTCAAGGGGTACGAGGTCGCCGACGGCGAGTACGTCACCGTCGAGCGGGAGGAACTGGCCGAGATCGCGCCCGGAAAGTCCCAGGTGATCGACGTCAGCGGATTCGTGGAGGCCACGGAGATCGATCCGGTCTACTACGTGCGCGCCTACTATCTGGCCCCGAGCGGCGACCAGTACGAGAAGCCGTATGAGCTGCTGCGGGCAGCGCTCGCCGAGTCCGGGAAGACGGGCGTCGCCACATTCGTGATGCACAGCAAGGAGTACCTGGTCGCCCTGCGGGCAGCCGAGGACGCCCTCACGCTGCACACGCTGCACTGGGCGGACGAGGTGCGCGACCCGCGCGAGGAGCTGCCCGCGCTGCCGGGCCACGAGCGCTCCGGCAGCAAGGAGCTGAAGACGGCACAGCAGTTGATCGACAGCATGAGCACCCCCTTCCGGCCGCAGGACTACAGCGACACCTACGAGGAACGGGTGCGCGCGCTGGTCGAGGCCAAGGCCAAGGGCGAGGAGATCACCCCGGAGGAGGGCCCGCCCGAGGCCACCAACGTGGTGGACCTCAGCGAAGCCCTCAACCGCAGCATCGAGCGGGCCCGCTCCGGAAAGGCGGCATCCCGGGGCGCGAGCAAGGCCCAGAGCAAGGGCAAGACCCAGGCCCGGGCCGGGAGCAAGGTCCAGGGCGAGGGCAAGGGCTCCTCCCGCAAGGGCCCCGCGCTGGAAGAGCTCAGCAAGGACGAGCTCTACCAGCGCGCCGGGAAGCAGGGCGTCAAGGGGCGCTCGAAGATGAACCGGGAGCAGCTGCTCGAAGCACTGGGCGGTTCCGGCAAGGCCGCCTGAGCCCGTGAGTCCGCCACTCCGATCCGGCCGCGGCCTGCGACCGCTCGGCCGGTCGGCGGATCACGGCGTCCAGCGGCGCAGCGGCGTCCGGTGCTCGTACGGCATCGGGTCCGGGTAGGTGAGCAGTTCCAGCGTGCTGCCCCAGGGGGTGCGGCAGTAGACGAACCGGTTGCGGGGACCGGACTCGGGGCCCGGCAGCCCGTGCGGCTGGTCGAGTACGGTGCCGCCCGCCTCTCGGACGGTCTCACAGGCGGCGGGCAGGTCCGTCACATAGCAGGCCAGATGCTGCCAGCCCAGATCGCTGGGTACGGCGGCCGCACGCTGCCGGGGACCGTGAAATTCGAACAGTTCGATACCGGGACCGTGCGGCAGACGCAGCATGCGCACGGCGACCTGCTCGGTGCCGGGCGGGACCCCGAGCCGCCGGGTGGTCTCCCGGCCTCCTCTGGGACCTTCCGCACAGGGAAGCGTGTCATAGAGCACTTCGGCTCCGAGCACCCGGGCGAAGAACTCGCTCGCCGCCTCGATATCGGGGACGGTCACACCGACATGGTCGATTCCCCGGGGCTCATGCATATGACGCATACACGCGCTCCTTTCGTTCTCGATGATGACGCGAGAACAGCAGGACCGCATACGGGAGTTCACCGCGCGAGGGCGGCGCTCACCGGGCCGTTACAGCGGAATATCAGCGCAGATGATCTTTCCGGCGTCGGGGTGCAGCCGAATGGTGACATCCCGCGCCAGATGGCAGACGATGGGCCAGCCGAAGCCGCCGCCTTCCCCCTCGGCGAAATCCCGCGGACTGCGGTCACGGGGAAGCACCGAACTGGAATCCGCCACCTCGACTGTGACGGTGCCGTGCCCGGCGCTCAACCGGAAGTCCCGGACCCCGTCACCGTGCCGTAGGGCATTGGTCACCAGCTCGGACACGACCAGCAGCACGGTTTCGGCGGCTTCGGACGAGGGCGGCGGCGAGACCGTGGCCAGAAAGTGCCGAGTGAGTCTGCGGGCCTGAAAACTGCTGCGCACATAACGCGTGCGCGCGGTGTCCGCTGTAACACTCTCCTCACCACGGAGGGCCGCTACCTGTTCCATGCTTGTCTCCCGTCTCCGCAGGGCTGTTGCCGCCGAAAGCGGCCAGACCCACGAATGTGGGGGTCTTTCCTCTTCCGTCGAGGTCTCGCCCCTGTGCGAATACCTCGCCGGCCGCTGAACGGTGCCCCGTGTGAACGCTCGAACGGCTGCAGGGTCAGTTACCCGGGCCTTTCGTCTTCATGCATGGTTCGGCCCGGATGGTACGGACAAGGAAAGGTCAGATCATTTGGTCGCCCATGGATGATCACCGTGGGAACCGGGTCCACCGGGACGACGCACCGCCACGGCCGGGGGAAGAGGGCGCCGTGCCGGGCGGCAGGACGTACGATCACTGTGCGAAGGGGGCACCGGGGAGGCGAGCGGCGCGCCCCTGTGAGGACACAGGATTTGGGATACTCGGAAGACCGCAGATCCGCATCGGGCGGGACGCGCAGAGCACCGGCTCCGTGCCGGGGGACGGAGGCGGAGTGAGGTCGCGGGAGAACGACCGTCTGGCCATCACGCCGCTCACCGTCAGGGACGAGTGCGCGGTGATCCGCTTCAGTGGGGAACTGGACCGCGGCTCCGAGGAGTTCTACCTGGACCGCATCGGCGCCGTGGTCGCCACCGGATACCGGCACCTGGTGCTGGATGTGACGGCTCTGGTCTTCTGCGACTCGCGGGGCCTCAACTGCCTGCTCGCCCTGCGGTGGCTGCTGCAGCGCCGGGAGGGCAGCCTGCTGCTCGCCTGCGTGGGGCGGCGGCTGGCCGCGGTGCTCGCCCTGACCGGGAGCACGGAGATGCTGCCCGTCTTCTCCAGCGTCAGTGAGGCGCTCCGCTCCCTGCCCGCCGACCAGCGTCCCGACTGGCCTCCCACCGAGAGCGCGGACCCGAACATTCCGCTGCACAGTCCGGAGCCGCTGGAGACCTCCTGGCAGAAGGACGCCAACCCGCACTTCCCCCGGGACCCGGAGGGCAAGGACTCCTGAGGCCCGAGGGCAAGGACTCCTGAGGCCCGAGGGCAGGGACTCCTGAGCGCCCGCGCGGCGGCGTACGGCGGTGTCGCGGCGGGCGGCGGGCCCCGGCGGGTGAGGATGGAGGGCCGCACAGCGCACCTCGGAGCACCGCACCCTAGGAACCGTCCATGGAGCAGCAGAACCAGGCCGTGAGGCAGCCGCCGCAGCAGTCCTTCGACCAGGCCCAGCAGATCGTGGAACACCCGCGGCCCAAAGCGCTGTCCACCCGCGCCTTCCTGCTGTGGGGCCTCGGCCTCACCCTGCTGGTCGTCGGACTGAGCCTGGTGGCCGGGTCCGAGGTGCGGCTGGTCGGTCTGCTGATCTTCCTCCCCGCCATCGCGGCGAGCGTGGGCACCGAACGGCAGACACAGGCCGCATCCGTCTGGGCGACAGCCGGCGCCGCCATCTCCATCGCGCGCAGGCCCGGCTACCACCTGGACGACGCGATCACCCTGGTGCTCACCTTGCTGTTCGCCGGGCTCGCCGTGTTCGGGGCACGCTGGCGCATCGCGCGGGACACCGAGCTGCTGCGGCTGCGCTCGACCGCGGCCGTCATCCAGCAGCACATCCTGCACCCGCTGCCGGAGGTGACCGACCAGGTACGGGTGGACGGGGTCTTCGAACCGCTGCAGGAGGACAAGCTGTTCGGCGGTGACATCTACGACGTGGCCGCCACCCCCTACGGCACCCGGGTGCTGATCGGGGATGTGCAGGGCAAGGGGCTGTCGGCGGTCGGCGCGGCCTTCGCCGTACTGGGCGCGTTCCGCGAGGCAGCGCACCGGGAGCCGACGCTCACGGGTCTGGTGGACGCGCTGGAGACCTCGGTGGTGCGCCACAACGCGTACGCCCGCCACTCGGGTGAGCCGGAGCGGTTCATCACGGCTCTCGTCCTCTCGGTCGGCCCCCTCGACCGGGACGCCGCCCAGGTCGTCAACTGCGGCCATCTGACGCCCTTCCTGGTGCGTGCGGCGGAACAGCCGTGCGAGGTGCGGCTCGGGGAGACGGGGGTACCGCTGGGGCTGGCGTCACTGGTGGGCGAGGAGCGTTCGGCGGCCGGGTTCGACTTCCCGCCCGACTCGACGCTGCTGCTGTACACCGACGGCCTCTCCGAGGCCCGGGACGGTGACGGTGCCTTCTACCCGCTCGCCGGACGCCTCACCGAGCTGGTACGGGCGGCCAGGACCGCGCCGGACGGTGAGGGCGCACGCACGGAGCTGGCCCGCGCACTGCGCGACGACGTCCGCGCCTTCACCCACCCCTACCAGCAGGACGACCTGGCCATCCTCACCCTCCGACGCCTCCCGGCCGCCGAACGGCCCGAGGAGGACGACCGGTCCCGTCCCCAGTGACGCCGAGGATCGGCGGCGACCGTCGGCGGCTGCGGTTATCGTCGGTGCGGACGGGGGCGGTGGAAGCGCTGGGGGCGCTGCACCGAGGGGGATGCCGAAGGGCGACGGAGGGGGGAGCCGCATGACGTCCGGCCAGGGCCGGCTGCTCGCGGTCAGCGATCTGCATGTGGGAATGGCGGCCAACAAGCCGGTCACCGAGTCACTGCGCCCGCACACCGACGACGACTGGCTGATCGTCGCGGGGGATGTGGCCGAGCACTTCGAAGAGGTGGCCTGGGCCCTGCGGCTGCTGGCCGACCGGTTCGCCCGGGTGATCTGGACGCCGGGCAACCACGAGCTGTGGACACCGCGCGGCGACCCGGTGCAGCTGCGCGGGGCCGAGCGATACGCGCAACTCGTGGAGCTGTGCCGCTCGTTGGGCGTGCTGACACCGGAGGACCCCTACCAGCACTGGGCGGGACCTGAGGGCGAGGTGCTGATCGCGCCGGTCTTCCAGCTGTACGACTACACCTTCCGGGCGCCCGGGACGCACACCAAGGAGGAGTCGCTGGCACGGGCCCGCGCCTCCGGCGTCGTCTGCACGGACGAGTACCTGCTGCACCCCGACCCCTACCCGGCCGTCGACGACTGGTGCCGGGAGCGGGTGGCCGCGACGGAGAAGCGGCTGGAAGCGCTCGACCCGGACACCCCGCTGGTGCTGGTCAGCCACTGGCCGCTGCTGCGGGAGCCGACGGATGTGATGTGGTATCCGCAGTTCGCGCAGTGGTGCGGCACGGAGCTGACGGCGGACTGGCACACCAGGTACAACGTGGCCGTCGCCGTCTACGGCCATCTGCACATCCCCCGCACGACACACCACGACGGGGTCCGATTCGAGGAGGTCTCCATCGGCTATCCCCGGGAGTGGCGGCGCCGGGGCCATCCGCGCGGTCTGCTGCGGCAGATCCTGCCCACGCCTCACGAGAGCTGACGGCACGTACGCCCGGGAGCCGAGACAGCCACTCAACCGCCCTGCCGGTGCAGCTTCCGCGCCCGGCGGGCGGCGGCGAACAGCAGCGCCGAGGTGAGCCCGACAGCCGCGGACACCGGCCGCAGCACGGCCCCCGCGGGCGCCCCGGAATCCAGCACACCGCTCAGCCCCACAGCGGCCGTCAGCGAGCCGACCGTCGTCAGGAACGGCGTGGCGTACCAGGCGAGGAAGACGAAGACGCTGGCGTCGCCCGCCGGGGTCACCAGGCCCAGGGACAGCAGGTCCGTCCGCACCGGGCCCCGCACCGCCGCCACTACCGCGGCAGCGGCGAACGGCGGCGCGCACAGGGGCATCAGCAGCAGCGCCCGCTCGCCGCCCTGCAGCGCGAACGGGACCGCCGCCAGCAGCGCGAAGACGCCACCCACCAGCGCCGGTACGAGGGTGTGCCGCACCATCAGCGCGCCGAGGCGGTACGGCGACCAGGAGGAGCGCCGTACATCGTCCGCCTCCAGGCGCGCCGTCTCCGCCAGCCTGCCGACCGCGAACCAGCCGAGGGTCAGCGCCCCGGCGAGTACGGCGATACGGGCCACCCCGTCCAGCGCGGCGGCGAGTCCCACCGTGCCGGCTGCCGCCGCGGTCCACAGCGCGGCGCTCAGCACGCTTCCCGGAGCACGCAGCAGCGCGACAGTGTCCCGCCATACGACGACGAGCCGCCGTGAGCGGGGCATCGGCAGCCGCCGCCGGGGTCGGGCCGCGCCGTCCGCGAGGGCTTCGCCGATCGCCAGCTTGGCCGCGCGCAGTTCGGCCGACCACAGTACGGAGGCCACGGTCGCCGCCGTGGCGGCACGCGCGCGCAGCCGTCGGGTGGGGATGGTGCCGGCCACCGCGAAGGCGTGCACGACAGCGGCCGCCGTACCGGCGCACAGCAGGAGCACCGCCCACGGCCAGCCTTCGGCCCGCCCGCCGGTGGCGTGCAGCACCGGCTGCGCCGCCCAGCCCCACGGTCCCGACCACAGCTCGACCGTCTCCAGGAGTGCCGACCGCAGCCCTGTCGCAGCCAAGGCCGCCTGTCCGGCCAGCAGGAGCAGCACCAGCACCGCGTACGGCGTCAGTGCCCGTACCCACCACGCCCACCGGCCGCTGCGTTCCACCTGGAGGCCGAGCGCGGCGGCCAGCAGCGGCAGACAGACCCCGGCCGGCAGGGACGACCCCAGTGCGGGCCCCAGCTCGGCCAGACCCGTCAGCCGCAGCAGCACACCGCAGCCGACGGCGCCCAGCACACCACAGGCCGTCATCAGCGCCGCCGTCAGCCGGAAAGCGGGCCGCAGCACCCGCTCCCGCCGCACGGGCTGGGACAGCAGCCAGGACACCTCGTGGCGCGGGACCAGCACGGGGCCGCGCCACAGTGCGTCCCGCGCGGCGAACACCGCGAGAGCGCAGGCCAGCAGGACCAGCGCTGCGGGAAAGGCGCGACGTACGGCCTCCGCGGTCTCCTCCCGCGCGGTGAGGTGCCCGAGCCGCTGGACGAAGCGGTACCCCAGGGTGCTGCCGTAGCCGACGGCGAACAGCAGCAGCGTGTAGCCGGTGACGGCCAGGTCGCGGTTGCGCTGTCTGCGGTACGCCTGACGCCTCTCACGCAGCCAGCGCAGGGTCTCGGGGGTGCGGTCGTCCTCGTCCGTCCACTCGGCGCCGCCGGGCTCCACCGGGGCCACGTCGGCCAGTTCGTCCTCGTCCGGAAGGCTCGTCCCGCTCACGGCGCACCGTCCAGCCCGTCCAGCACCTCCGGCCCGCCCTCACGGACGACCTTGCCGTCCTCCAGTACGACCACATGGTCGGCGACAGCGTGGACGAGCTCCGCCTGGTGGGTGGCGAGGAGCACCGCGACACCGTCCGCCTTCTCCCCGCGCAGCAGCTCGGCGAGGCGGGTGCGGGCCGACGGGTCGAGCCGCTGTTCGGGCTCGTCCAGCACCAGCAGATCGCGCGGCCTGACCAGCGCTGCGGCCAGTTGCAGCGCCTGGGTCTGGCCGGAGGAGAGAGCGGAGGGCGGCTGGTCGGCGTGGTCGGTCAGCCGCCGGTCGGCCAGCACCTGGCCGATCCACCCGTCGGCGCCGGCGACTCCGTGTGCCACGGTGATCAGTTCAAGGTGTTCGCGTACGGTCAGATCCGGATAGAACGCGACGGTGTCCCCCGTGACCGCCACGCGGGCGCGCACCTGCGGGTCGTCCTCATCGACCGGTCGGCCGTCGAACAGGGCGGTTCCCGTCGTCGGCCGGTCCCGTCCGCACGCCAGGCGCAGCAGCGTGGACTTGCCGGAACCGTTGTGGCCGAACAGCGCTGTGCAGGCGCCGGGGAACAGCTCGAGGTCGAGCGGGTGGAGGGCCTGCCGCTCACCGTAGCGCCGGCTCACCCCCGACAGCCGCAGCAGCGGCTCCCCGCCGCTCGGCGTCCGCGCCGTGCGGGGCGGCGTCACCGGTCCGCGTCGCGGGCACGGTGGCGGCCCGGCCGGTGGAGCATGTGGACGGTGACGGGCTTGCCCAGAAAGGTGTCCTGGCGCCCCGGCTCGAAGCCCAGCCGCTCGGCGACCCGGACGGAGGCGGAGTTGCCGTGCACGATCATGGCGGTGAAGTAGTCCACGTCCAGCCGGTCGAAGCCCCACTCGACCACGGCCCTGGCCGCCTCGGTCGCGTATCCGCGCCCCCAGCAGTCACGCCGGAACGTCCAGCCCGCCTCCACCTCGTCGAAGAGCTCCCAGTGGTTGAGGCCGCACCGTCCGATCAGCTCCCCCGTCTCCTTCGACTGGACGGCGCACAGCCCGTGTCCCCGCTCGCTCCACTGGCGCCCGATCTCCGCGAGCCGTTCGCGGGCCTGTTCCCTGGTGAACGTGGGCACGAAGCGGGTGATCTCGGGGTCGCTGTGCAGCTCGACGAAGAAGTCCAGGTCGCGCGGCGTCAGCGGCCGCAGCCACAGCCGCTCCGTCTCGATGACGACGTCGCCGCCGCTCTCGCCCGGAGTGACAACACTTTCGGTCGATCTCATGACGGTCATGCTCTCACCGGGCCCCGGTCCTGCTCTCGGCGAGCGGCCGATCCTGTCGGACCGCCCCGATAACGTGCTGAGCACGTGGAGTTCGGCACCGCTGGGCCGCTTCTCGCCGCCGCACGGGGGCGAGAAGCGCGCAAGGCAATGACCGCGTGGCCGGGACGTCATACTCCTGTCACAGCCAGGGGTCGGGCGCTGACCGGCGGGGCAGTTGGTTGGTTAATCTGCAAGTGCCGCGCGTCTCGGTCGAGACGAGGATGCGGGTGACGGGGAGGGACTGTCGATGCCGGATGCTCGGGGGAGCTCCGAAGAGGGCCGGACGCCGGGGCTGCGTCCGCGGCGGCTGGTCGACGAGACGGAGGAGACCGGCCGGGAGCCCGGCCGGAGCGGTGCGGCGGCGCTGAGGGCGCGCTGCGCGAGGCTGGCGCGTGCCGCGTGGGCGACCGTACGGCCCAACCGGCGCCGGGCTACGGGCTATATCGCGCTGTGCTCGGTGAGCGCGCTGGTCGCTACGTCCGTCGTCGTGGGGTCGGGCAAGGCGGGCGCGGTGCCCGATCTTGCCGACATCGGTGCCTGGCTGACCAGTTCGCGCACCGGTGAGGCCGCGCACGCCAACGGGCTGACCGGGGACGTGGACGGCAAGGTCAAGCTGCCCGGAATGGACGGCCATCCGGTCTCCATCTCGCAGGACGGCAAGACGGTGCTGGTCCTGGACGAGAAGACCGGCAAGCTGGTGCGGATCGACCCCTCGCAGCTGACCGTCGAGGGCTCATCGCGCTACGGCGCCGGGCTCCAGTTGGTCTCCGGCGGGAAGTACGCGTATCTGGTCGACCCGGTCAAGGCGCGGGTGCAGCGCATCGATCCGGTGCGCACGACACCGATCGGGGCCCCGGTCGACCTGGGTTCAGGGCCGCTGGGCAAGGCGGTGGCGGACCCCAAGGGCACGCTGTGGGTTCCGGTGCCCGGCAAGGGCAAGGTCGTACCGTTCCCGCGCGGCAAGAAGGCGGCGGGCATCAAGGTGGCGGCCGGGAGCAGCAAGCCGGCCACGCTGCTGATGACCCTCGCCGACGGCCGCCCGGTGGTGACCGACACCAAGGGCGGCACGGTGACGCTGCTCAAGCGCACGGGCCGCGGCATGCGCTTCAAGCTGCCGAGCAACATCGCCAAGGCGCCGACAGGTTCGGTGCTGGTCCCGGCGGCGACCGCGGGGGACGTGGTGCCGGTGCTGGCGCGGAAGTCGGGGCGGATGGCGCTCGTCAACACCCGCACCGGTTCACTGCTGACCGCGTCCCTGGGGGCCTCGGACCACCAGTACGGCACTCCGCAGGTGCTGGGCTCGAAGGTGTACGTACCCGACCAGAGCAACGGCACTCTGAAGGTGTACGACACCGAGGCGGCAGCGATCACCAAACCGGTGAAGGTGACCGGCGATCCCGGCAAGCTGAGCCTGTTCGTCCGGGACGGCCTGCTGTGGGTCAACGACGCGGACAATGCCACCGCTGTGGTCATCAACTCCGCCGGGCACGTCAACCGCGTGCACAAGTACGACACCGACGCGCCCTCGGGCCGCAAGCCCCGCCAGAAGGACCGCACCGGCGACAACGGCAAGCGCGACCCCGCGCCGGGACCGGACGCGCCGGACCCGCTGCCCGAAGGCCCCTCGGGTCCGGGCCGCAACGACAGGCCCTCGCGTCCCGACGCTCCGGCGGGCAAGCCGGACCGGGACGGCGACGGCCCCGACAAGCCCGCACAGGACCCGGAACCGGGCCCCGGGAAGCCCGATCCGAAGAAGCCCGACCCCACCGGGCCGGACGAGGAGGAGCCCGCGAAGCCGCAGCCGCCCGGCGTCCCGCAGGCGGAGTCGGGCCCCGGCACCATCCGGGTCTCCTTCGCGCCCTCCTCAGGTGTGAAGCCGACCGGATACCGGCTCAAGGGCGCACCGCCCGGCGCTGAGGTGAAGCCGGCGCGGATCGGCCCCGGCGGGCCGTTCACCTTCGAGGTCGAGGGCGGCTCCTGCGACCGGCAGTACAGCTTCACCGTCGAGGCGGAGTTCTCGGACGGGCAGAAGGCCACCTCCGGCCGCTCCGGGCCCGCCCGGCCGTGTGTGGCGCCCGGCCAGCCGCAGAACGTCAAGTCCGCCATCCCGCAGGGCGGCAAGGGCATCGACCTGACCTGGCAGGCGCCCGCCAACGCGGGGAAGGGCACCACGTACGACGTCACCGGCGCCGGGGCCGGCAACGACAAGCGGAACCTCACCGGCACCAAGGCTTCGCTGCGCGGCCTGGAGAACTTCAGGACCTACACGCTCACCATCGCCGCCAAGAACGCGGCCGGCTCGGGCGGAAGCGTGGTGCAGCGGGTGAACCTGTCCAACACGAAGACCATCCGCGTCGCGGACAACGTGGACGACGGGGACGACGTGGGTGTCCGCAGCGAGCCCAGCACCAAGACCGGCACGCGCAGGGGCAGGATCCCCGCCGGGCAGACTCCTCAGCTGAAGGTGGTCTGCCAGGTCCGGGGCACGATGGAGACGCACGACACCTACGGGTGGAAGAGCAACGTCTGGGACCGCATCGAGTGGGAGGGCGGTACGGCCTACATCAGTGACCTCTGGGTCGGCACCAGCAACCACAAGAAGGGCGACTACTCCCCGGAGGTCTGGCCATGCAACTAGAACACCAGAAGGCAGCAGCGTCAGCACCGGCCGCCGCACCGGCCTCCCCGGAGTCCGTCTCGCTGCTCGCCCAGTGCTTCCACGCGCTCGGTGACAACATCGAACGGGTCGTCAAGGGCAAGCGTGACACCGTCGAACTGGCGCTGGTGTGCCTTTTCTCGGAAGGGCACCTGCTCATCGAGGACGTGCCCGGAACCGGCAAGACGACGCTGGCCCGCTGCCTGGCCGCCTCGCTCGAAGCGAGCTGGCACCGGGTGCAGTTCACCCCCGACCTGCTGCCGTCGGACATCACAGGGGTGACCATCTACCGGCAGAACACCGGCAGCTTCGAGTTCCTGCCAGGGCCGGTGTTCGCCAACATCGTGCTCGGCGACGAGATCAACCGGGCCTCGCCCAAGACGCAGTCCGCGATGCTGGAGGTCATGGAGGAGCGGCAGGTCACCGCGGACGGCAGCACCCACCCGGTGCCCCGCCCCTTCATGGTGATCGCCACGCAGAACTCGGTGGACATGGGCGGCACCTATCCGCTGCCCGAGGCACAGCTCGACAGGTTCCTGATGCAGGTCACCCTCGGATACCCGGACCACGCCTCGGAGGTGGCCGTGCTCTCGGGCGCCGGATCGCAGCCGGGCATCGAGCAGTTGCCGACGATCGCGACGGGCCGGCACATCGCGGAGTTCATCCAGGTCGCCCGGCAGATCCAGGTGGCGCCGCAGCTGTACGACTACCTGGTGCGGGTGGTGGCGGCCACCCGTCAGCTGCCCGAGGTGCGGCTGGGCGCCAGCCCGCGCGGCTCGGTCGCGCTGCTGCGTGCGGTACGGGTGCGCGCCGCTTCGCAGGGGCGTACGTACGCGCTGCCGGAGGACGTCAAGGCGCTGGCGGGTCCTGTCCTGGCGCACCGGCTGATCCTCACGCCCGAGGCGGAGCTGAGTGGCAGCAGCGGCGCCGACGTCGTCGCCGAGGCCCTGGCCACGGTTCCCGTACCGCAGGCGGGGGCGCAGGGCTGATGCTGTCGCCGACGGGTTGGGGGGCACTGGTCGGCGGCGCGGCACTCACGGGGGCCGGCTATGCGCTCGGCTACTCCGAGGCTGTGGTTCTGGGGGTGGGCTGTCTGCTCGCGGTGTGCGTGGCGCTCATCTGGACGGGGCGCTCACCGCGGCTGTCGGCGCGCCGCCAGGTGACGCCGCGGAAAGTGGCGCGCGGGGACCGGGCCGAGGGCTCGGTCACCCTCACCAACACCGGCCGCCGCACCCGGCGCGGGCTGGATGTCACCGACAGCTGCGGCGCGCTGCCGCTCACCCTCCGAGTGCCGCCACTGGCCGCCGGAGCCGGGCACACGGTGCGGTACGCGCTGCCCACCGAGCGGCGCGGCCGGATCGCGCTGGGACCGCTGCGGATCGAGCGTACGGACCCGCTCGGACTGGCCCGCCGGGTGCGCGTCTTCGGCCCCGGAGAGGGCGGCACGGACACCCTGCTGGTACGGCCCCGGGTGTGTCTGCTGCCCGTCCTTCCCTCGGGTACGGCGCACCATGTGGAGGGGCCGACGACCGACACGGCGGACGAGGGGTCGCTGACCTTCCACGCGCTGCGCGAGTACGTGCTGGGCGATGATCTGCGGCGGGTGCACTGGCGGTCCTCGGCGCGCACCGGAACGCTGATGGTCAAGCAGTTGGTGGACGTCTCGCTGCCGCACAGCACGGTCGTACTGGACACCCGGGCCGCCGCCTACCGCAGCGAGGACGACTTCGAACTGGCCGTGGACACCGCCGCGTCCGTCGCGTTCGCCGCCGCGCGCTCCAACTTCCCCGTCGAGGTGCTCAGCGAGACCGGCCCCGTCCTGCGCACCGAGGGCGCGGGCGGCAACGACGCCGAGGCGCTGCTGGACCGGCTCGCGCTCGTGCGCCGTTCGCAGGCGGCCTCGGCGGCGGGCGCTTTCGACGAACTGGAACGTGCGCGCCGCCGAGGTTCACTCACCGTCATCACCGGTACGGGTGACGCCAGCGGGCTGAGCGCCCTGGAGCGGGTGCGCCGCCGCTTCGACCGTGCGGTGGTGCTGCGCACCGGCACCGTCGCCTCGGCCGAAGAGCCGCACGAACCCGCGGGGCTGGGCAGCGACGTGCCTCAGCTCCGGGTGACCGGGCTCGACTCGCTGCTGGCCGCCTGGCGTCGGGAGGCGGTGCGATGAACTCGCCGTCCACCCCGCACGGGTCCGCGCCCTACGGGGCCGCCCCGAGCGGCAACGCGCCGCGGGGCAACGCGCCGCGGGGCAACGCGCCGCGGGGCACCGCTCTGCGCGGCGTCGGTCCCGTCGGCCCGGCCGGACTCACCGGCCATGACGGGCCGTCCTGGGCGCCTCCGCGTCCGGCGGCGCCCGAGGCCCCTCCCCTGCCGACAGCCGTCTCCGCTGCCGACGGAAACAGCGGCGGAGAAGCCGGCGGAGGCGGCGGGCGTGACGGCCGCCGACCGACGAGCGCACCGGCCGCGCCGCACCGGCTCCCGCTGCCGCGCCGCCTGTGGTCGCTGCTGCCCGTCGCCGGACTGCTGGCCTGCGCCGGGCTGGGCTTCCACCGGGTGTTCGGGCCTGGGCCGCTCCTTCCCGTGCTCGCGGTCGCCGTGCCGGTGCCGATGGCGCTGGCTGCGGGGCTGTTCCTGGTCCAGAGCCGCAGGGAGCGCTCGGCTCCGCTGTGGCCATCGCTGGTGCTGGGCGTCGTGGTGTGGCTGGTCGCGGTACGGGTGATGCTGTTCCGCGCCGCGGCCGGCGGGCTCACCTCGGGCGGTGCCGTCCCCGAGATCTGGTCGGCGCTGCTCGACTCGCCGCACGCGATCCTCACCACCATCCTGCCCGCGCCACCGGACCCGGACTTCCTCGTGCTGCCGCACGCGGTGCTGTGGCCGGCCGCGCTCGCCGCCACCGAGCTGGCGCTGCGGACCCGTTCACCGCTGCTGCCCGCGCTGCCGCCCGTGCTGGCGTTCGGCTTCCCGCTGGTGCTGGGCGTGTCCGGGCCCGGCTCGAACACCCTCCCGGCGGCCGGCCTGGTGGCCTGCGGCGCGCTGCTGGTGCTGCTCCGGTCGCGGGCGGCCCGGCGCGGCACCGTACGCACGCTGAGCGCGGGGCTGCCCCTGGTCGCCGTGCTGGCGCTGGCCGCCGCGCTGCTCGGGCCGCGGCTGCCCGGACTGGCCTCCCGCGAGCCGTGGGACCCGCGCCAGGATGTGCACCCGCCCACCGTCCACCCGCAGTCCACCAGCCCCCTCGACCAGGTGGCCGCCTGGAGCCAGCACCCGCAGACGCGGCTGTTCACGGCGCGGAGCACGGCCGCCGACCGCAACTGGCGGCTGGCCGTACTGGACCGCTACGACGGTGTGAAGTGGACGTCCGGCGCCGAACTGGCCCGCTCCGGCGGCCGGGTGCCTCCCTCGCGGGGCACCGACCCCGGGCGCCGGGAACGGGTGGAGCAGCGGGTGCACATCCAGAATCTGCCGGGCATCTGGCTGCCCGCCGTCGACCGGCCCTCCTCGCTGAAGATCACCAGCCGGGGCGACAACAGCGACGACGGGCACGGCAGTTCCGGGGGCGAGGGCGACGACGGGGAGGCCCGCGAGCTCGCCGTCGATCCCGCCAGCGGTGTGCTGGCCCTCGGCGAGGGCGGCCCCACCGGCACCCGGGTCAACAGCGGGCTGTCCTACACCACCGTCTCGCAGGCGCCGGTGTTCGACGCGGAACGGCTCAAGTACGCGCCCGTACCGGACGGGACCGCCTACACCTCGCTGCCCCGTACCGACGCGGAAGGCGAGCCGATCGAGGCCGTCGAGACGTTCTCGAAGCTGGCGGCCACCGCGACCGCGGGCAGCAGCTACCCGTACGAACAGGCGCACAAGCTGGCCGCCTGGCTGCGCGAGCACTACCGCTTCGACCCCAAGGCTGTGCCCGGCCACGGCTACCGCAACCTGGAGTTCTTCCTCACCACGGGAAAGCACGGCACCTCGGAGCAGTTCGCGGCCTCCTTCGCCGTGCTGGCACGGACACTGGGGCTGCCGACGCGGGTCGCGGTCGGCTTCCGCGCGGACGGCAGCGGGACGCGGGGCGCCGACCGTGAGAGCGGCAGCGGGAAGGGCACCGAGCAGTTCACCGGACGGGACGCGCTGGCCTGGCCCGAGGTGCGGTTCAAGGGCGTCGGCTGGGTGCCGTTCTATCCGACACCGGGGCAGGCGTCGCGGGACGGTTCCTCCGTGCCGCCCGCCGGGCAGCCCAAGGAGCGGGAGAAGGCCGACCGCGACATCGCCGAGCAGCCGCGCCCCTCCGTGCCTCCCGCGCAACAGGACGACGACAAGAGCCGCGGTGACCAGGCGGCAGACGGCGGCGAGGGGCTGCCCGCGTGGGTGTACGCGCCGTCGGCGGCGGTGCTGCTGCTCCTCGCGTACGGCGGTTGGGCGGCCTGGGCCCCGTACCGCACCCGCAGACGGCGCCGCCGTGCCCGCGATCCGGGGCAGCGGGTGCTGGGCGCCTGGCAGCAGATCGTCGACCGGCTCACCGAGATCGGGCTGCCCGCCACCTCGGCACATACCGCGACGGAGGTGGCGGCCTTCGGCGTCGGGCGGATCGGCGGCAGCAGCAGTGAGCAACTGCCTGCGCTGGCCCGGCTGGTGAACGAGGTCGGCTACGGGGGCCGGACGCCGGACGAGGCCACAGCGGACGCCGCCTGGCGGCACTGCGACGCGATCGAGGAGGTCGTCGCGCGAACGGTACCGCGCCGTGAGCGGGTCAAGCGGGCGCTGCGTCCCCGCACGTTGCTACGTCACAGCCGATCAGGAGCACACCGGTGAACGCCAACCAGAGCCCGGGCCCGGCCAAGGCGGTCGGCACGGAAGGCCCCGCGGCCCCGCCGCCATCCACCACCCCGGCCGTGGCAACGTCCGTCGCCGCGCCCGCCGTGCCGCCCCCGCTGCCCGACGGCTACCAGCCGCAGCGCACGCTGGCCTCGGGGGCGTACAGCACGGTCGCGCTGTGCCGGGAGGCGTCCAGCGGCCGGGAGGTGGCCGTCACGGTGCTGCTGCCGACGGTGGCCGACCCGGCGCGCCGGCTCGCCGCCCACTCCGAGCTGCTGGCGGCCGGCGCGGCCGCCCGGCACCCGTGCGCGGTCACGGTCATGGACGCCGGGTCCACCGGTGCCGAACAGCTCTATGTGGTGGAGGAGTTCTGCCCGGGCGGCTCGGCGCAGGACCGGCTGACCGCGTCGGGGCCCTTCCCGGTCGAGGACGTACTGGTGATCGGGGTACGGCTGGCCCTCGCGCTGCACTCCTCGCACCGCCGGGGCGTGCTGCACCTGGATGTGCGTCCGGCGAACATCCTCTTCGACGCGCAGGGCGGCGCGCTGCTGTCCGGGCACGCGCTCGGCAGGGTGCTCCAGCGGGCCGTACCCTCCGTCGGCGCCGTCTTCGACCCGGCGTTCTCGGCTCGGGAGCTGTTCGGCTGGGAGGCCCCCGGGCCCGCCGCCGATGTGTACGCGCTGGGCGCGACGCTGTACGCGCTGCTGGCCGGGGAGCCCGCACAGGCCGAGGCGGTACGCGCGGGCGGTTCGGCCGCGTACCGGGCGGTGCTGACGGGTGGGCTGCCCCGGCCGCGGCGCGGCGATGTGCCCGAGCCGCTGTACGCGCTGCTGCACCGGATGACGGCACCGCACGCCGAGGGGCGGCCGCCGCTGACGGAGGTGCACCGCGTGCTGCGGATGCTGCTGCCCGTCTCCTGTGCTTCGCGGGTGCCGGACCTGCAGCCGGAGGCCGAGCCCGAGCCCCCGCTGCCCGGCTGGAACCCGGCCGACGACGCACTCACCCAGCCGCCGCCCGAGACGGACGACGACCCGGACTCCGCCGAGGCCGTCGCCCAGCGCCGCCGCACCCGCAACCGCATCCTGGCCGTGTGCGGAGCGCTGCTGCTGGTGGGCGGCGCCGTGCTGACCCTGTTCGTGGTGCGTGCCGCCAACGACCCCGGGCCGCAGAGCGCGAAGAAGCCGCCGAAGAAGTCCGCCAAGTCGGCCCATCCGCTGCCCAAGGGCCAGGTCCCCGACTTCCAGGCGCAGGATGTGAAGGTCACCAGGGTCGGCCGGCAGGTGCAGGTGGTCTGGAGCAAACCGAAGAAGCCGCAGCCCGTCTACGGCTACGCCATCACGGCACAGTCGGCCGACGGCGAGACGGTGAAGGTGAAGAACACCAGCGCCGACGAGCCGAGCGTCGTCTTCTCCTCCCCGCCCGTGAAGCCCGGCTCCTGCTACGTGGTCACCTCTTTGGTGCAGACCGCCGACGGCAGCGTGGGTCTGGCCTCGGCCGAGTCGGTGTGCGACCGGGGTGAGCGACGCGACTGAGGCTGACGGCTGACGGCTGACGGCTGACGGCAGCCACAGCTGTCACACCGACGCGTCACAATGTCGGAACACGGCTTACGCGCCGCGGCGTTGAGCGGGGAAGATCCTGTACTGAGCAACTGCACTGAATACCTGCGACAACTGCGACAACTGCACAACTGCACTGAGCGACTGTGCGGCATCGGGGGGAGCAAGCACGATGGGTGAGTTCACCGGCGTCGATCCACTGCGGCTGCGCGAGCTGGCCAACGCGCTGCAAGGTCTGGCGGACAGGCTGGAGTCGGACGGCGCCACCATCCGTGATCTGTTCTCGAAGTGGGGCGGGGCGCTCAGCCAGTCCGTGCTGACGCAGCAGACCAGCCAGGTCGCCGACGACGCGCACGACATGGCGCTGCGCGCCTCCCTCGCCTACAACCTCTTTCTGCAGCCCCGGTTCACCTCGGCGAACAGCCCGCACTCGAACTGGGTCAACATCGAGTGGGACGTCTCGAAGATCGATACCGCCACAGAGGGCCAGCAGGAGGCCATGGAGCTGCTGCAGGCGCTGAACGACCCGGACAACCCGCAGTCGCGTACGACGATCCGGATGCTGTCCCAGTCGCTCGAGGACCACGCGGACGACCCCGCTTACCTCGAGGCGTTCATGAAGTTCGGCGGTCTGGACGCCTCGGTGCGTGCGGCACGGTTCCTGCACGAGCAGGACGGCACCCACGGCAGCACCGTGCTCTCCAAGGACTCGCAGGAGATCCTCGCCAGGTTCGGGCTGGCCGTGCAGTCCGCGACCAGCCTCGCCGAGGACGGGAAGATCCAGCTCCCGGCCAACTACCTGGACAAGCTGACGAGTCCGCCCAACGGGGACATGTGGTCGGTCGGCATGCTCTTCCAGTACGGGCCCAAGGGCGACAAGTGGGACCCGAAGGTGCTCTCGTCGGTCGGCGGCGCGATGCTGGACTGGCGCTCCAAGCAGCAGATGCGCCCGAACTACTCGGCGCCGAGCACCAACATCGCCGGCTATGTCCCCGGCGGCTATGTCGAGTCCGACAACCCCTGGTACGACAACCTCGGCCTGGACGTCTCGTACATCACGGCGGGCGCCGACGACGCCGCCGCCCGTATCCAGGCCATCGCCGCCAACGACCCGTCGGTCATCCTCATGCAGCGTGTCAGCGAGAACGCGGACGCCTCCCGCCTGCTGCTGACCGGCCCCGACGGCGCCAAGCACGCCAAGGTGCTGGTCGACGACAAGTGGCACACGCCCGGCCCCCAGTCGTTCAACGAGGCCCAGTGGCCGGCCGCCGTGATCACCGCCGCCACCACCGACCGCGCCGGGCACCCGAAGGAGTCGGTGGAGGCCGCCGCCAACGTCATCAACGCGGGCGCGGCGGAGTACGGCGACGAGAAGAAGAAGAGCGACTACGACAAGTCGCAGTATCCGGTACCGAGTCAGATCACCCACGCGCTGGCTCAGGTGTTCGCGACGTACGTGCCCGACTTCGCCCAGTCCCACGGCATGCCCAAGGACCAGGCAGCGGCGCCCGCGACCGGGACGGACAGCAACGGCATGCTGATCGTCGGCCACCAGACGGCGCTGAATTTCATCAGCATGATCGCGCAGAACAGCGGCGACGCCGGTCACCTGGTCAACTCCGTCAACGCGCAGATCTCCCTGACCTCCGCGAAGGGCATGGACTCGCCGGACGCGACCACCTACCTCACCAACTTGGCCGAGCTCCAGGGCGTGGTGACCGCCGGCGCCTACCAGACCGGGCTCGACTCCAAGAAGCTGCAGGACGAGGCCAACAAGAAGGCGCAGCTGTGGATCGACTCGGTCGGCGGCGCCGTCACCTCCATCCCCGGGCTGCCGGTCGGAGCCGAGTGGGTCCAGACAGCCATCACGGCCGGGCTGCCCGCAGTGAAGGAGAGCTTCTCCACGGACAACGCCCAGAAGTACGCGGAGGAGGCCGGGACGAAGTTCTACGACGACCAGTCCTCGATGCGGCTGCCCCTGATGCAGGGACTGGTCATCAGCGGCCAGATCGAGCCGCCCGAGGGACACCCGGAGTGGGCGAACGGGCAGATCAAGCTGGAGGACGCGGGCGACCTGACGGACTTCAACAGCTGGTGGCAGCAGGTGGCGCGGCAGCAGGGCGGCAAGTTGGACGGGTTCGACGACGACATGCGGGACGCCTTCGAACGCGGCAACAGCGCCAACTGACAGTGCCGTCCACACCGATGACAGTGCCGCCCACGCCGGCCGACGAGGGGATGAGGGAGACAACGGAATGTCGCAGGCCGACCTCTGCAAACAGGACATGGCCAGGATCGGGACCGCGGTGGAGAGCATCCGCGCTGCCGCGCAGAAGGTGACCGACCTGATGGGCTCCGACACCTGGGCGGGCACAGCCGCTGACAACTGGGCCGGGGACTTCAACGGACGCCTCAGTTCACTCAACTACCTCTTCGACTCCTACCCGGCGGAGGAGTCCCGGCTCATCGCCAAGGCCGAGGAGGAGGAACCGAAGTAGGCGGGACCGCTCCGGCGACGAGGCCGGAACGGACGGGAACACGCGAGGCGGCCACCGGCCGATTCGGGGGGCTCATATGGAACTGCGGCTTACCGCCGTCGACGGTGCGGGCGGGCGGCGTGCCGATCTGCTGGTGGACACCGAACCCGACGCCGCCGTCGGGTCCGTCGCACAGGAGATCGCCCGGCAGTTGAACGTCGGCGCCCAGGGCGGCGACGGTGCGGCGCCCGCGCTGTACGTCAACGGCTACCGGCTCGACCCGGCCGTCCCGGTGGCCGACTCCCCCGTACGGGACGGCGCGACGGTCTCCGTCGGAGCGCCCGGCGCCTGCCCTCGGCCGCAGGCGCAGGGCACCGTGGAGGTGCGGGTCGTGGGCGGCCCCGACGCCGGGCGGGTGTACCGGCTGGGGCCCGGCGTGGCCGTGGTCGGCAGCGGCCCCGAGGCATGGGTGCGCCTGGCGGACAGCACACTGCCCAGCTCCGCCTACGAGATCGATGTGGCCGTGGACGGGACCGTGACCCTCGCCCCGGCCTTCGGCAGCGGCGTCACGCTGGACGGCCGGCAACTGGAGCAGCCCACCGTCTGGCGGCGGCGCGGCGTGGTCGCCGCCGGGCACTCGCTGTTCGAGCTGCGTGAGCCCGCCTTCCCGGACGCCGCGCTCAAGCCCTCGCAGGACGGCACGGGCCTGGACTACAACCGGCCGCCGCGCATCCAGCCGTCGGCACGCAAGACGCAGTTCCATCTGCCCTCCAAGCCCAAGCCGTCCGAGACCCGGCCGCTGCCGTGGGCGGTGGCGCTGGCGCCGCTGCTGGCCGCCATCGCCATGGTGGTGATACTGGGCAGCGCCATCTACATGATCATGGCGGTGCTGACCCCGGTCACGCTCGTCGCCAACCACTTCTACGACCGCAGGAACGGCCGCACCTCCCACCGCCGCAAACGCCGCGAGTACGAGCAGCACAAGATCTCCATCGAGTACCAGGCGCTCAAGGCGACGGCCGAGGAGACCGCGGCGCGCCGCCTGGCCTGCCCGGACCCGGCCGAGCTGTACGTGGTGGCCACCGGGCCCGGACAGCGGCTGTGGGAGCGGCGGCTGGAGGACGACGACTTCGGAGTGCTCCGGGTCGGGACCGGCGCGCTGCCCTCCGAGGTGGAGGTGAACGACCCCAACCAGCAGGAGCACCGCCGTACCGAGCGGCGGATGCTGGCCGACGTACCCGTCGGGGTGCCGCTGCGCACCCACGGCATCCTCGGTGTGGCGGGCCGCGGGGAGCTGCCCCGCGCCATCGGCCGCTGGCTCGTGGCGCAGGCGTCGGTACTGCACAGCCCGGCCGACCTGAGCGTGTGCGTGCTGACCGACCCCTCGGGGCGCGAGTGCTGGGAGTGGGTGCGGTGGCTGCCGCACGCGCGCGGCCGTGAGGGCCACAGCGCGGTGGCGCTGCTGGGCACCGAGACCGAGAGCGTGGCCCGCCGGATCAGCGAACTGCTGGCGCTGCTGGGCGCCCGCCAGGAGGCCGCCGGGGAGCGCCCGCCGGGCGCCGACGACCGGTGGCGGGGTCCGTGTGTGCTCGTCGTCCTCGACGGGTCCCGCAGGCTGCGTGCCCTGCCGGGGCTGACGCAGCTGCTGCGCGAGGGGCCGCGCTTCGGAATCCACCTGGTGTGCCTGGACGCCGACCGAGGACTGCTGCCCGAGGAGTGCCGGGCGCTGGTGGAGGAGGACCACTTCGGGCTGCTGCAGGTCTCGCAGTTCGGTCAGGACCCGGTGCAGTCCGTGCGGCCGGACTGTGTGCCGCCCGTCTGGTGCCAGGACGTGGCCCGCGCCGTGGCGCCGGTCCGCGATGTGAGCGAGAAGGAGTCCGGGGCCCTGCCCGACTCCTGCCGGCTGCTGGACCTGCTGGACCTGGAGCCGCCGTCGGCCGCCGCGATCACGGCGCGCTGGGCGGCCGGCGGCCGCTCGACCGGCGCGGTGGTCGGTGCCTCGTTCGACGGCCCGTTCACCATCGACCTCGTGCGGGACGGGCCGCACGGGCTGGTCGCGGGCACCACCGGGTCCGGCAAGTCGGAGCTGCTGCAGACCCTGGTGGCGTCGCTGGCGGTGGCCAACAGGCCGGACGCCATGAACTTCGTACTGGTCGACTACAAGGGCGGCGCCGCTTTCAAGGGCTGCGAGCAATTGCCGCACACCGTCGGCATGGTCACCGACCTCGACTCCCACCTGGTCGAGCGGGCGCTGGTCTCGCTCGGCGCCGAGCTGCGGCGCCGCGAGCGGATTCTGGAAGCGGTCGGCGCCAAGGACCTGGAGGCGTACATCCTGGCCATGCGCCGCGACCCTGGGCTGGCGCCGCTGCCGCGGCTGCTGATCGTCGTCGACGAGTTCGCCTCGATGGCCCGCGAGCTGCCCGACTTCGTCACAGGTCTGGTCAACATCGCCCAGCGGGGCCGCTCCCTGGGCATCCACCTCATCCTCGCCACCCAGCGGCCCAGCGGTGTGGTCTCGCCGGAGATCCGCGCCAACACCAACCTGCGGATCGCGCTGCGGGTCACCGACAACGCCGAGAGTCAGGACGTCATCGACGCGCCCGACTCCGCCTCCATCTCCAAGAACACCCCCGGCCGCGCCCTGGTACGGCTGGGCGCCTCATCGCTGCTGCCGTTCCAGTCCGGACGCGTGGGCGGGCGCCGTCCGCAGACGGCCGCCGAGCGCACCGTCGAGCCGTGGGCGGCGCCGGTGGAGTGGGCCGGCCTGGGCAACCCCGCGCCGACCCGGCCCAAACCGCCGGGCCGGGAGGACGACGATCCGCTGACGGACCTGGCGCTGCTGGTCGACGCCGTCCGCGAGGGCGCTGCCGCGCTCAAGTGCGAGGAGCCGTACCGGCCCTGGCTGGAGCCGCTGTCCGACCTGGTGACCGTCGACGAGGCACCCCGGCCGGCAGCCGCACGCCGAGCGGAGGTCCCGCCGGCGGTGTTCGGCGTCACCGACGTACCGGCACGGCAGGCCCGCGAGCCGCTGACCCTCGACCTGGTGGACGGCGACCACCTGCTGCTGGTCGGCGGGCCGCGCTCGGGCCGCTCGACAGCGCTGCGCACCATCGCCGCCTCCCTGGCCGACCTGGCCTCCCCCGCCGACATCCATCTGTACGGCGTGGACTGCGGCTCCAACGCGCTGGTCCCGCTCTCAGCTCTCCCGCACTGCGGCGCCGTGGTGACCCGCGACCAGACCGACCGGCTGACCCGGCTGCTGGCCAGGCTCCAGGCGGAGGTGGCCCGCCGCCAGCAGCTGCTCGCCCTGGCCGGTGCGGCGAACGTCGCCGAACAGCGCGCCTCCGCCGCCTCACCCGAGGAGCGGCTGCCCTGGCTGGTGCTGCTGCTGGACGGCTGGGAGAGCTACACAGCCGCGTTCGAGTCGTACGACTACGGCAAGCTCATCGACGCCATGACGCAGCTGTTCCGCGAAGGCCCGTCCGTGGGCCTGCGGGTGGTGATGTCCGCGGGGCGCAGCGGCCTGTCGGGCGTCGTCTCCTCGTCCTTCGGCGAGCGGCTCGTCCTGCGGCTGGCCGACCCCAACGACTACACCACCGCCGGTATGACCCCCCGGGACATCCCCTCGCACCTCCCGCCGGGCCGCGCCTTGCAGCCCGGTGACGACGGAGTGCTGGAGAGCCAGATCGCGCTGCTCGACCCCGACCCCTCGGGCCAGGCGCAGGTGCGTGCCATCCGGCGGATCGCCGAGCGCGCCGCCACCGCGCACGGCCGCCCGCCGCGCGGCCTGCGTCCGATGCGGGTGGACGCCCTCCCGGGGCGGGTCACCACGCGCGAGGCGCTGGCGCTCGACCCGGAGTTCACCCCGCCCTCTCCGCTGTGGGCGATGGTGGGCGTGGGCGGCGACGAGCTCGGACCGCTGGGCGTCGACCTGTCCCAGCACGGCCCCGGCTTCGTCGTCGCGGGTCCGCCCAAGTCGGGCCGCTCCACCACGGTGTGCACGGCGGCGCGTTCGCTGCTGCGCGCGGGCCTGCCCGTCGTCGCCGTCACACCGAAGCGCTCGCCGCTGCGCGAGCTGGAGGGCGAGGCGGGAGTGCTGGGCGTGGTGCAGGACACCAAGGACGCGGCGCCGCTGAAGGAGCTGCTGGAGCGGGCGGCGGCGGACGGCGGGCGGTACGCGGTGGTCGTGGACGACGCCGAGCTGGTGTACGACACACCGCTGGACTCCGTGCTGGAGTCGGTGGTGCGCAGCGGGGTGGACGGCGGCCACGGCCTGGTGGCGGCCGGCACCACCGACACGCTGACCTCGCAGTACCGGGGCTTCGTCAAGGAGGCCCGCCGCGCCCGCAGCGGGCTGCTGCTCTCGCCGCAGAACAACTCGGAGGGCGAGCTGTTCAACATCCGGCTGCCGCGGGCCACCGCGTCCCGCGTCGCGGGGCGCGGACTGCTGGTGCTCAACGGGGAGATGATGCCGGTACAGGCGGTCACGGAGGAGTGAGGGAGGCGGCGGCCGAGGTCTGAGCGGCACGGCCGGCGCCGTACACACGGCGGCGGGCCGCAGCCTGGTCGGCTGCGGCCCGCCGGTGCTGAACCAGTCTCGCGGTGGGTTCAGTTGGTGGCGTGGTCGATGTTGTCCGCGTTGGTCCGCGCGGCGGTGCCCGCCTCCCGCAGCGTCTCCACGAACTTGTCGAACGTCGGCTTCAGGCCCTCCCACTCGCTGCGGAACTGCTGCGCCTTACCACCGGTCCAGTACCCTCCGCTGTCGTTGCAGGCGCTCTGCAGGCTGGTGATCAGCCCCTGGAGCGTGTTCGCGTCACCGTCGAACTTCCCCGCGAGCTCCCGCAGGCGCTCAAGGTCGGCACCGTTCATTCCCATCAGGAAACCCTCCCCGTTATCCGGCTTTGGCACGTCTTGCAGCACGGTAGCCCAAGTCCTCGCTGCGCTGGGCCCATTCGTGTCACAGGGCGTCAACAGCCCTGTATCGCCGTACGGAGCAGATCTCGGCGCCCGCCGAGTGCGGTTCTGATCACCGATGTGCGGTCAGACCACCGGCATGGCGGTGAGGGTCTCGCCCTGGAGGAGGAAGACGCGGTTGCCCGCCGCGGCCGACCGCCAGGGACCGGCCGCGCCCTGCACAAAGGTCCACGCCTGGGCGCCCTTGCGCGTGTCCACGGCGACGATGCCGTCGGTGCCGTCCTCGTGCATGGCCACCCACGCCGTGCCACGCTGGACGGTCGGCGGGTCCTTGGGGAGCGTCGTGGTGTTGAGCGTCACCGTCCACTTGCTCGCGCCGTCCGACGTGGCACGGGCCTCCACATCGGCCCCGCTCGCCGCGTAGAGCACCTCGCCGTCGAGGGCGGGTGCACCCCATCCCGTGTCCCCTGGAGCCGGTTCGGTCCACTTCTCGGAGCCGTCGGCGAGGTCGAGTGCGGTGAGGCTGCGGCCGCCGAGGTGGACGACGCCCTTGGCGATCGCGGGAACCAGGGCCGAGCCCTCGGCGCTCTGCCGACGCGGCCCCCACACCGTACGGCCGTTCGCCGTGTCGACGCCGACGACCTTGCCGTCCGAGCCGTGGATCACCAGCCGCCCCTTCGCCACCGCAGCGCGCGCGGGGTGCTCGGCCGTGGAGCGGACCGGGAGCCGCACCGTCCAGGTGGGCCGGTGCGAGGTGAGGCCGACTGCGCGCAGCTTGCCGCCCTTGGTGACGAGGTAGACCGCGTCCGTGTCGGCCGCCAGCAGGGTCACCGCCTCGGCGGGCGCCGTCCAGCGGTCCTTGCCGTCCGCACCGATCCCGAAAACATCACCGGTCGACGTGGTGACGAGTACGGTGGGCCGCTCCCCGGGCGCGGCGAGCAGCCCTCCGTCGTCCGCCACGGAGACGTCGTCCTTCCAACGGCGCCGGCCGTCGCGCACGTCGTACGCGTGCAGTCCCCCGCCCTTCGCCGCGACGACCACCACATCGCGCACCGGCAGCGGCACCGGACCCCCGTCGCGGGCCACCGTGCGAGGACCCCACAACGGGTTCGGCGGCTTGCCGCTCTTGTAGTCGGACAGCGGCTCGGCGTCCCACTCGTGCGCCCCGTTCCGCCCGCCGCTCTCCTCGCCGCCGAGCCAGTACCAGGCACCGCCGCCACCGGCTGCCAGCAGCGCGCCGCCGCCCGCGAGAGCGGTGAGCAGCCGCCGCCGCGAGGGGCCGCCCCGCGCCTCCCCCGGGTTGGTCCCGGCCCCATCGGTGGGCAGCGCCGTCAACCGCTTGGCGGCACGCTCCCGTTCGGCGATGTCCTCGGCGAGCGGGCCCTTGCGCCACACCCGCTCCGCGCCTCGGGGCGGCGCGAGCTCCTGCCCCAGCCTGTCCGGCACCGGCCGCCGTCCGGCCTCCTTGTCCAGACAGGACGCCACCAGCGGCAGCAGACCCGGCGGCAGCCCGCCCAACCGGGGCTGCCCGTGCACGACCTCGTACTGCGCGGCCGCCACATGCTCCCCGGTGAAGGCCCGCTCGCCCGTCGCCGCGAAGGCGAGCACGGCGCCGAGCGCGAACACGTCGGCCGCCGGCCCCACACGCTGCCCCAGCACCTGCTCGGGCGGCCCGTACCCGGGCGTGACCGGCACCTGCCCGGTGGTGGTCAGCGTCAGCCCGTGCTCCGGCCGGGCGATACCGAAGTCGATCACGCGGGGCCCGCCGGACGTCAGCACGATGTTCGACGGCTTCAGATCCCGGTGCACCAGGCCCGCCGCGTGGATGTCGTACAGCGTCCGCGCCAGCACAGCGCCGAGCGCCCGCACCGCCGCCTCCGCCAGCCGGCCGTGCCGCTCCACGGCTTCCTCCAGGGTGGGCCCGGCCAGGAACTCGGTGGCGATCCACGGCCGCCCGCCCTCGGTCTGCGCCCCCAGCACCCGCGCCACGCCCTTGCTCCGCACGGCACTCGCCGCCTGCGCCTCCCGCACGAACCGCTGCGCCATCCCCGCGTCGTACGCCAACTCGGGCCGCAACACCTTCAGCGCCGCCGCCCTCCCCCCACCGTCCCGCCCCAGATACACCTTCCCCATCCCCCCGACCCCAAGAACCCCGACCAGCCGATACGGCCCAAGACGAAGAGGATCACCGGTGCCAAGGGGGTTCATTGCGTACTCCACGGAAGTTTCTGTCACTTGGGATCACTTGAGGGGGAGGGCGAAGACCCGCTTGTCGGTGGCGACCACGAGTTGGTGGGAGTCGGGGTGTGTCAGCAGGTTCGGAGGGTCCAACGCCTTGTCCGGGTCGATGTAGACCCATTTCACCGCGCGCGTCTTCAGATCGAAGGCGGTGACCAGTCGAGAACCCCTGGAGGGGAAGTACAGATACTGGTCCCCGGAGACAGGTACGGCATCGGGCGGAACTTCCACGGCCCAGCCGGCTTCGGCCTCCCAGCGCAGCTTTCCCGTGCGTGCGTCCAAGGCGACTACACCGGTTCCCGGCTCCAAGGTGTAGACGATGCCCTTCTTGTAAAGGGGCGTGCCGTAGTACGGCTTGCTCTTCTGGCCCGGTGGGGCCTGCAGTGACCGCCCTTCACCGAAGCGCCATAGCGTCTTTCCGTCCGAGACCCGGAGCGCGAAGATCTCGTCCAGGCCGAGATAGATGTGGCCCTCAGGGTCAACGCCGACGGACGAGCCCGCGTCCATCAGCGAATCGAATTTTCTCGACCAGGTCACCTTCCCTTTCCCCATGTCGATTGCCCAGATTCTTCCGATGTCGTCGACCAGGATCAGCGTGTCCCGCACCGCTGCCGCGACTTTCGCTCCCATCTCCGTCTTGTCGCGCCACCGGACCTTTCCGGTCTCCGCGTCCAGGGCGACGAGATGCCTCTTCAGCGTGTCGTCGGGACCGTGTTTCGGCTTGCCCTGTACGACGACGGTTCCCTTGTATGCACCAATCAGGATCGGACCGTGAACATTGAGATCCCGCAGTTCAAGGTCGTTCAAATCGGCGACCCGCTCGCCGAATGCGGCAGTTTTTGCGTCCACACGGTGGAGGATGAGCTTGTTGCTCACGCCGTAGAAACGTCCGCGGTCGGTGACGAGGGGTTCGTCCTGTACGTTCCTGTTGGTGCCTGCGTCCTCCCCCTCCATATCGACGGTGGTGAGGCGGCCGTCCATGACAACGGCTACGTAGTTCCCCGTCAGCACCGACTGCAGAGATGGGGACTCCCCGTCGAATCGACGCTGCCAGTTGGGCTTGGGCGCGGTTGCGGGCCCCTTCCCAGAAGGAGGCGAGGGGGCTTTCTTGGCTGCGGGAGCGTCGTCGGGCCGGAAGAGCGCCCACGCACCGCCGGTCGCTGCCGCAGCGGCGAGCGTCGCGCCACCGCCCAGAATCAGCGCCCGCCGCCGTGTCAGGTGGAGGCGGCCGGCGCTCCGCACCGCTTCCGGCCGCGCGGGCGCGGCGTCCCCGAACGACGGGGCGGGCAGGCGGGGCGGGGGAACCTCCCACGCCACGCCGCAGCGCCGCAGAATCTCCGCGAGCACCGGGTCGGGGAGGGAGTCCTCGAATTTCCCGGCGCCGCCACCCAGTTGTCGGCCGAATTCTTGAACAGTCGGCCGCTCCAGCGGGTCCTTGGCCAGGCAACGCTCCAGCACACCCACCAGTTCGTCGGGCACTTGGGAGAGATCCGGCTGGCTGTACCTGACCCGGTAGAGCAGGTCGGCGGTCTGGCCGGTCCCGAACGGGCCGTGGCCGCTGGAGGCGAAGACCAGAACGCCGGCGAGGGCGAAGACGTCACCGGCTGGGGTGTGTTCCTGGCCGGTGGCCTGTTCCGGCGACATGAAGGCGGGCGTGCCCGCTGCCGCTCCGGTCCTGGTGAGCCGGTCGTCACCGGCAGCCCGCGCAATGCCGAAGTCGATGACCTTGGGGCCCTGCGCCGTGATGAGAATGTTGGAAGGCTTCAGGTCACGGTGGACGACGTGCGAACCGTGCAGTTGGGCAAGCGCGCCGCACAACCGGGCGCCGATCGCCCGGGTGGCCGCTTCCGGCAGCGGTCCGCACACGGTCACGAGGTCGTCCAGCGGAAGCCCGAGCACGTATTCGGTCGCCATCCACGGCGTCTCGGCCAGAGCGTCCGCATCGACGACCTCGGCTCCATGGTGCCCCCCGATGACCCGGGCAGCGTCGACTTCCAGTTGGAACCGGGCGCGGAACTCCCGCTGGGCGGCGAATTCGCGGTGCATCGTCTTGAGGGCCACGGTGCGCCCACGCGGGGACCTGCCGAGATAGACGGTTCCCATGCCGCCACTGCCCAGCCTGGCGATCAGCCGGTAGCGGCCAAGGGCTTGCGGGTCGTCGTGTACGAGAGGAGAGAGCACGCGATCAGTCCACCGGGAGCGCGTAGATGCTGTCGTGGTTATCGATGATCGCAACACCTTCGGCACTGACCACCGCGTTGCCCGGAAGACCGGACAACTCCCGGGTACCGGCCGTGGCAAGCCGCCACCGAAGTGAGCCGTCCTGGGGGTCGAGAGCGTCGATCTCAGCCGGACCGGTCCGCAGCAGGGTGCGGCCGGAGGCGGTGAGTGTCATTCCGCCGAGGGCGCGGCCCTCGACTTCGGGATTCTCGCGCGGCCGTTTCCATTTTACCTTGCCGGTCCGGATATCCACCGCGTAGGTCGTCAACTTCCTGTCGGCAGCATAGAGAACACCGTTCCGCACAGCCGACGAGTCGTCCACTCCTCCCTCGACCGGGACCGTCCAACGTTCCTTTCCGCTGGTCAGACTCATCGACCTGAGACCGTTCACGATTCCGGCAATGAGGGTGTTGTCTTCTCGGGGAATCACAAGATCGGCAGTCTCGATGCCGAGATCCTGATACTCCCTCTTCCACTTCCGTCGGCCGCTTTTCCGGTCCAGGGCGATGTAGGTGAAATGCTCTTCCGCCGCACCGAGGCCTGTGTTGGCTATCAGCAGTTCAGAACGCAGCAACGCCGGCCCGGCGGCCCCTTCCGCAGGTTGTGTCGCGGTCTCGACGTAGTCCGACGGCAACGGTGCATGCCATAGCTTCTTTCGCTTTCGAAGGCTGTAAGCAACGACGGCCATCTTCACCCCGTCGTCCGCGCCGTAATCCTCCGTGAGGAACCACACCACCTCATCTGCCCCGGCAAGCAGGAGGGACATCTGGTTGGACGACTCGACCGCTGAGTACTTCTTCTCACGCCACTTGATCCGCCCTGTGCGTGCGGAGAGCAGGAGGAACTCGCCGTCTGGGCCTCCGGCCACCACAATGTTCCCGCCTCCGGCGTCCAGCAGCCGGGACGGCAGCACATCGTCGCGTGACCAGAGCTTCTTCCCCCGGTGGACGTCGATCCCGAGGATTCCCTTCTTGTGACTTGTGATCAGGGTCCGTCCACTGAGCAGGGGAAGCTGGCCGGTGGGGTCGCGTTCGGGAAGAGGGAAGCGCCACAGCGGAGCGGGTGCCACGCCACGGGGTGGCCCGGGCACGCGCTCGCGGCGCTCCGGGGCGAACAGCCGCCAGGCGGCCACCCCGCCCGTACCGACCGCCAGCCCGGCGGTCGCCGAAGCCGCGGTCACCAGCAGCGCGCGGCGCGACGGGGTGGACGCCGAGAACCGGGCGCCGGATGAGGGCCGAGAGGGTGCTGCCGCAGCCGTCTCCGTTGCGTCCTGGTCGCCCGCTCGGCCAACTACCCGCTCCCCCACTGGAGCTTGTGCCGGTGGTGCGGATGTCGGCGGGGCGGGCAGCCGGGAGGCCTGCGCATCGAGAGCGGCGACGACTCGCGGGGGAAGCTCACCCCCGCTGCCCGGCGCCGCCCCGCGCAGCACCTGCAACAACTCCTCCGCTCGTGGCCGTTGAGCCGGATCCGCTGCCAGGCAGCGGGCCAGTACGCCGTCGGGATCCGGCGAGGTGCCGTTACCGGAGGGGCCCGCCTGGGTGGCGAAGGTCAGGACGGAGGCCAGTGCGTAGATGTCACCGGGGGGTTGCGGGCGGGTGCCTGGGCGCTGTTCGGGCGGGAGGCTCGGTTCGTCGACGCCGGGGACGACCGGCCGCTCGGTCCCCTCGACCGCTGCCGCCCGCACCAGGCCGTAGCCGGTGAGGAGGGCTCCCTGGTGGGTGACGAGGACCGACTGGGGCGAGATGCCCGCGTGGACCAGGCCCTGCGTGTGGGCGCGCAGTACGGCCTCGGCCAGCAGCACGCCGAAGTTCCACACCACCGGTGCCGGAAGCGGATCTCCGTGAGCGGCCAGCGCGGCGGTCAGGGGAAGGGCGGGGAAGCAGTCGTAAGCGACCCACGGGACACTCGCTCGCGCCGACGAGACCTGCCGGACCGGAGCCGTACCCCGGCCGGTGAGCCGCCGCGAGTTGTTGGCCTCGGACCAGAAACGCAGCCGGTAGCCGGGGTCGTCGGCCCACGTCTTGTCCGGCGCCATCACGACGGACGGCGCGCCGTCGGGCCCCACTGCCAGCCAGCGGTTCACCCCGCTGCTCCCCGGGTCGAGGCATTCGACAACGCGGTACTCGCCCACGTCGAGGGTCGGCTGGCGGGACGTCTCCATCTGGCTTTCTCCGGAGGCCGGCGTCGGTGCGGTCGGGTTCGGCATGTCCTGGCAGAGCAACCTCAGTCGAGCGGCAGGGCGTAGGCGCTACGACCGCTGACGACCAGCGCGTACTGGTCGCTGAGCACGACTCGGCGCCGCTGCAGCACGCTGCCCGACTTGCCGCCCGGGAGGTCCGTGAAGCGCCAGAGCAAGGTGCCGTTACGGGTTTCGTACGCGTCGACCTCCACGTCCCCCGCGGAGACCAGCACCTTCCCGTCCGGGGTGACGGCCGTGTCCGGAGTGCTGTCGCGGTCGGCTTGTTCCAGGTCGAACTCGGCCTCGGATCGCCAGGTGACCTTGCCCGTCCGCGCATCGATCCGGTAGGCCCCGTAGGCGCTGTCGGCGACGTAGACCGCGCCCTTGTGGGAGGTGGGAACGCCGAAGAAATCAGCGGCCTGGTCGTTGGTGTCAGCCGCCTTGACCTTCCACTGCTCCTTGCCGTCGGACTCCCCCAACTCGTACCCGTGCAACCTGCCCTTGTCCGCCGCCACGAGCGTGGCCGGGGCAGCCACCGTGGTGAACTGGCCCGCTCGCACGGACTTGTAGGTGCGCGCCCAGGTCTTGTCACCGGTCCTGCGGTTGAACGCGGTGAAGCGTTTGGGCTCGCCCTTCTTCGCCGTCACCACCACGAGGGCGTCGGGGAGCAGGTGACTCTCCTCGTAGTCGGTGGGGAGGGGGGCGCTCCACAGTTCGCGGTCCTTGGCCAGGTCGTAGGCGGCGACGGTGCGGTCGTCGGGGGTGGCGGAGGAGTGGCCGTCGCCGACGACGAGCCAGATGACGTTCCCATGGGCGGCGAGGACCCTCACGTAGGGGCGTCGGCCGCTCTTGCGGTAGCGCTTGGAGCGCCACTTGACCTCGCCGTCGCGGGGGTCGAGCGCCAGCAGATCGTCGGAGCCGGCGAGGAGGACCAGGCCGTTGCCGAGGGGCCAGGCCTGGCCGGAGGGTGAGGTCTTCGCGCGGCGCCACAGTTCCTCGCCGGTGCGTATGTCGATGCCGGTCGCTGCGGTTCCGTCGGCGAGGAGGGCGACCTTGTCCTGCCACAGGAGCGGGAGGAACTTCTTCGCGGGCTCGGAGAAGTCGTACCGCCACTTCGGGGTCGGTGGCGCGCCCTTGAGACGTTTGTCGGACTTGCGCTTGCTCGCCAGTCGCTCCGCCGTGGAGAGGGTGGGCGGCTCCTCGGTGGTCGCCGTCCAGGCGACCGAGCCGCCGACGGCGACACCGGCGGCGCCGGAGCCCACGGCGGTGAGCAGGGAGCGGCGGGAGAGGGCACTCGCGCGGCCGGACCGGGATCGCGGCGCGGCGGCCCTGTCAGCGGGAGTGGCCTGTACGCCGTCGAGGGACGCGCCGCCGTCGAGTTGGGTCGGCACCGGCGCGGGGGTGGGGGTTGCGGCAGGGGCGGGGGTGGTGCCCAGGGCGGGGGCCAGGTCCTCTTCGGTCTCGGCCGCGAGGACGGCCGCAGCCTGTACGGCGAGGGCCGCGCTCACTCTCCTGGGCAGCCACCCCGGTATCAGCAGACCCGCGGCACGGCCGGTGCCGCTGTCCAGCACCGTGCCGCCGTTCGGGCCCGCCCCGCCACTCGGCACCGCGCCACTCGGCGCCGCGCCCCCGTCCAGCACCGTGGCGCCCGGGCCGGGGCCCGGGCCGAGGCCGGGGTCGGGGCCGGGGTCCGGCAGGGGTGGTCCCGTCGGACCCGTCTGTCCCGTCGCTCCCGTCGGACCCGTCTGTCGCGTCGCTCCCGCCGGTCCGTCCGCTCCGCTCGCGTCCGTGACGCGGTGCGGCAGCCGGCGCAGGAACTCCTCTGCCGACGGGCGGTCCGACGGGTCGGCGGCCAGGCACGCGTCGAGGAGTTCCGTCAGCTGGACGGGGAGGGAGCCGGCAGCCTCGGCCGGTGCGCTCCCCTGTGGGCGTCCCAACAGGGCGTAGTGGAGCACCGCCGCGAGCGCGTAGAGGTCCCCCAGTGGGCGGGGGCGGCCGCCGGTGGTCTGCTCGGGGGCCAGGAAGGGGTGCGGCGTACGGGGTTCGCCGTCCGGCGCTGTGACGCGGGCGGTGCCGTAGCCGGTGAGGCGGGGGCCGTCGGCGGTCAGCAGGACCGCGTCGGCCGTGACGCCCGCGTGGGCGGTTCCGCCCGCGTGCAGTTGGGCCAGCGCTTCCCCGAGCGCGGTACCGATGGCGAGCACGGTGCGGGGCGGCAGCGGCCCATGGGTCTCGACGACCGTGGGCAGCGGCAGTGCGGGGCGGTACGGCGACGCGCACCAGACCGGCGCCGCCTCGCTTCCGCCGACCTCGGTGACCGGCAGCAGCCAGGGGTGGCCGGCCGTGAGCCGCTGAGCGGCCAGGGCCTCGGTCCTGAAGCGGTGCTGGTAGACGGAGTCGTCCGCGTACTGTGCCGGCACTGTGCTGACGAGAGCTGTCCGGTCCCCGCCAGGTGTGAGGCCGAGGAACCTGCGGCCGGCGGGGCGGATCTCGGCCCCCGCGGGGTCCAGTCGACCGACCAGTGCATACGGACCGAGCCGCCGCGGATCGTCCTGGCGTAGCGGTTCCATTCCCTCCCCTATGGATGACGCAGGGAGGGAGCCTACGCCAACCGCGTTCTGTCGGCCACAGAGAGTACTCGGCTATGACCACTACAGGGGCGTGTGGTATAAATCACATGAGATGAGGTGATTTATCCGTTCCTCTGGTCACTCGGGGTAGGTGGTGGACGGTCCCCCGTTCGCCGCAGGCGCTCCCAAGGAAGGAGGACGACCATGGCAGTGCCTACCACCGGCAGCACCATCGAGCACCACCCCGACCTGGTGGAGATGCGTGCCCGGTACGAGAGGGCAGGGTCCACGCCGACCGCTCAGCTCGTGGAGGGGCTGAGCTTCCTCACCGGTCTCTACATCGCGATCTCCCCGTGGGTAGCCGGCTTCGACTCGGCGACCCGCCTGACGGTGAGCAACCTCATCGTGGGGCTCGCCTTCGCCGTGCTCGCTCTGGGCTTCGGTTCGGCTTACGAGCGGACGCACCTGCTGGGTTGGACCGCGCCGCTGCTCGGAGTCTGGGTCATCATCTCCCAGTGGGTGATCGACGGCGCTTCGACCTCGGGCGAGATCATCGCCAACAATGTGGCCGCGGGAGGTGTGGCAGCACTTTGCGGACTCGCGGTCATGGGGCTGGCGGTCATGGGCAAACGGAAGACATGACACCCAGCGCCTGACACGCGAACGGAAGACAGCGCGCGCGGAACCTGCCGCGCGTACCGACGGGCGGGCGGCCTGCGAGAGACCGCACCGCCCGTTTCGTATGTCTGGGCCGAGCCCCGCCCGCTGAGCCCATGAGTCCCGGCGGCCGCCGGATGGCCTTCAGCGGGTGCGGGCCGGTGCGTGCTGCGGTTGGCTGGGGGTGACGGCTCGGACAGGGGCCGGACGGGGCACGGGCCGGGGCACGGACAGTCGAGGAGGCATCCGACGGGCCATGGGCACGAGCACGGCGCGGCGGATGGACGCCTTTCAGCAGCGGCACCGCTGGGCGGGTCTGCCCCTCGCCGTCGTCTACAAGATCTTCGACGACCAGGCCCTCTACCTCGTCGCGCTGCTCACGTACTACACCTTCCTGTCGATCTTCCCCGTGCTGCTGCTGTTCGTCTCGGGGCTCGGCTTCTTCCTGGAGGACAACCCGGGCCTCCAGCAGCGGTTGCTGGACTCGGTGCTCGGTGAGTTCCCGGTGCTCGGGGACCAGCTCCGGGGCCGTATCCACGCGTTCCGCAGCAACGGCATCGCCCTCGCGGTCGGTGTCATGGGAAGCCTCTACGGCAGCCTGGGGGCCGCGCAGGCCGCGCAGTACACGCTCAACAAGGTGTGGGCGGTGCCCAGGTACAAGCGGCACGACCCCTTCAAGTCGCGGCTGAAGGGGATGCTGTTCCTGATGACGGTGGCGTGCGGGCTGACCGTGACGCTGCTGCTGTCGGTGGCGACCTCGGAGTCCAGGGCGTTCGGCGCCGACCTGGGCACCGGACTCCGCGCGACGATCACAGTGGTGGCCGTGGCCGTCAATGCCGGGCTGCTGCTGGCCACCTACAGCTTCCTCACCCACCATCAGGTGGCGCTGCGGCGGCTGTGGGCGGAATCGCTGGGCGGCGCCTGCGCGTGGCAGGTCCTGCAGTGGGCCGGTGGGTACTACGCCACCAATGTGCTGCGCGGGGCGAGCTCGACGTACGGGATGTTCGGCATCGTGCTGGGGCTGCTCGGCTGGATCTACCTGGGCGCGTTGATCTTCGTGGTGGCGGCCGAGGTGAGCGTGGTACGGGCGCACCGGCTGTGGCCCCGCAGTCTGCTGACGCCGTTCACCGACCGGGTGTGGCTGAGCTGGGCCGACCGGAAGGCCTACACCTCGTACGCCACCACGGAGACGTTCAAGGGGTTCGAGACCGTCTCGGTGGAGTTCCACCAGCGGCCGCCCGCGGGCGCCCCACCCCCTGAGGATCCGCCCGACGACCCGTCCAGGGCGGACGACGGGGACGGCGCACCCCCGCGAAAGCCCCCGGGCGGGCCGTGGAAGGAGCCGCCGCCCGGGGGTTGAGCCCTACCGCTGAGCCCTACCTGGGATGGCGGGACCCGGAGCCGAAGCCGACCATCCGCCAGATCCGGATCTCGCGTGCCAGGCCGGGCAGTTCCCGCAGGAGGATGGCCAGGCCGAGGGTGGCGAACACGGCGAGCTGGCCGACGAGTACGCGCCTGGCCCGGCACGAGCCCCCGCTTGCGGCATGCCGGGCCGACTTCGAGGTCGCGCCACGGATCGGCAGCGACGGACGCGACACCGGCATGACGGGACGCCGTACCGGCGCGGTGAACCGCCGCGCCGAAGCGGTAAGCCGCTGTGCCGACGCGGGCAGACGCCGCGCCGATGCGGACAGCTCCTGCGCCGACGCGGTGAGCCGCTGTGCCGACGCGGGCAGGCCCCGCGCCGACGCCGGCAAGCCCCGCGTCAGCGTGGACAGACCCTTGGACGGCACCGGAAGGCGTCGGGACAACGCCGGCAGGCCCCTCGGCACCGCCGAGCGGCGTCGGGACAACACAGACAAGCCCCCCGGCGTCGCCGGGAGACGACGGGCCAGCGCAGACAGGCCCCCGGACAGCGCCGGGAGGCCGCTGGGCGGCGCCGAGCGGCGTCCGGACAACGCCGACAGGCCCCCAGGCGGCGCGGGAAGGCGCCGGGCCAGCACAGACAGGCCTCCGGGCAGCGCCGTACGGCGGTGCCCGGACGGCATCGGGAGACGCCAGGACGGCGTACTGGGACGTCGGAACGGGAGGCGTCGCTGCATGGTGCGCTCCTCAGCCGGGCGAGATGTTGGGCATGATCTTCATGATGGAGTTGTGCTTCTTCCAGTGGATGCCGGTCGAGCGCCGGGCATCCGCCGTGCCGTCCTTGTGGTGGCCCGGCTGGCGGTTGTAGAGGCCCTTGTTGCCCTGGTGCAGCCCCCGGACATGGGTGGGGGTGTCCGGCTTCACCTGGGGCTTTCCGATGCGGATTCGGCCCATGGTGTCCTCCTGTTCGTCAGCGTCCTTCACTGTTCGGCCAGTTCGGCGAAGAAGCGGTCGAGTTCGGGCCACACCCGGCTGCCGCCGGAGAGGCCACGCCACTCCCGCCGTACGACGGCCACCATGCGGAAGCAGTCGTCGACCGGAACGATCCAGTGCTGTTCGCGGCCCCGGACCGTGTTGACGAGCAGCGCCTCGACGTCGGCCGCCAGGGTGGCCAGTTCGGGGCACTGCGCGACGGTCTCCCGCCACGCCGCGGGCTCGATCTCCCAGCGGGTCGGCCCCGCGGGGCTGGGGTAGTGGGCGCGGACGCCGCCGTCGGCGCGCGGTACGAAGAAGGCGAGCCCGACCGGGACCCCCAGCGGCGCGGTCGGGACCGGGTCCAGGCGTCGGCGCCGCCGCGGGATCAGCAGATAGTGGCCCTCGCTGGCGGCGTCCCGTGTGAACAGCAGCGAGCACGCCCGGCAGGCACACAGCACCTGGTCGGCCGTGGTGTCCAGCAGATGGCGGTGCTCCTCGGGCACCAGGTCGGCGCACAGCTCGCAGCGTTCGGCGTCCTGGGGCAGAGCGTGGTCCCCGGTCCGGTCGGCGGCCTCGCGGATGACGCGGGCGAGAGCGCCGGAGGTCATGCCGGCCTCGCGGCCGGTGCGGCGGCGGGCAGCAGCGACTCCAGCGGTACGAAGGCGGAGGCCGCCCGTTCCGCCACCCGGCGCACGTCGGAGAGTTCGGGCGCCGCTGCCAGCACGGCCTCGCGCACGGCCTCCTCCAAGCCGGACGAGGAGCCGCCGCAGCCCTTGGTGGTGAGCCGGACGGAGGCCACCGAACCTTCGATGCCGACGAGTTCGACGGTGGCGCCGCGGCGGCGGAGGACCTCGGCGATCCGGTCGACGGCGGCGGCGACGCGGCGCTCGACCGGCTCCGGGTGCAGTCCGTGCAGGACGAGAAGGTGGTCGAGCAGTTGGTCGCCGGTCAGCCGGGCTGTCACGTCGGGACCGGCGAGGTCGCGAACCCGCGCCAGCGCCTCGCCGTAGAGCTCCGTCAGCCCGCGTACGGCCTCACGGGCCGCGTCGGCGGTCGGTCCTGCCACCTGCTCGACGCGTTCGAGGAGTGAGTCGAGACGGACCAGGCGCGCTTCGACCTCCGCGTCCGCCAGCCGGGACGGTTCACCCATGGCCCGCTCCCGTACCGGCGCCCGCGCCCGCGCCCGCGCCGAACATCGGCGAGTGCGTCTGCTGCAACTCCTTGCCTTTGCCGAGGTACATATGCACGCCGCAGGGCAGGCAGGGGTCGAAGCTGCGGACGGTGCGCATGATGTCGACGCCCTTGAAGTCGTCCGGGCCGTTCTCCTCGAAGATCGGCTGGCCCTGTACGGCGTCCTCGTACGGTCCCAGGTTGCCGAAGTTGTCCTGGGGGCTGGCGTTCCAGGGGGTGGGCGGGTACGGGTGGTAGTTGGCGATCTTCTTGTCCTTGATCACCAGATGGTGCGACAGGACGCCGCGCACCGCCTCGTGGAAGCCGCAGCCGATCGCCTCGTCGGGCAGCTCGAAGTCGTTGAAGATCTTGGTGTCGCCCGCGCGCACCAGGTTCAGTGCCCGCTCCACGAAGTCGAAGGCCATGGCGGCGGAGTAGGCGATGAAGTAGGGCCGGGCCCGGTCGCGCTCCAGCGTGTTCGACCACTTGGGGATCTTCCACTCCAGGGTCGTCTCCGGCAGCTGCGCGCTCTTCGGGAGGGTGATCCGCACGCTGTGCCCGGTGGCCTTGACGTAGTCGGTCTCCACCAGCCCGTTGAGCGCCGTCGACCACAGCCGGGCCAGCGGGCCACCGCCGGTGTCCAGCGCGAGGTGGTCGCCGGTGCGCTTGTCGAACCAGCGGGGGCTCATGACCCAGCTGTACTTGTCGTCGAAGTTCCGCTTCTGCGGAGCGGGGACGGTGGTCTGGTTCCAGGGGTGGCGCATGTCCACGGGGTTGCCCAGCGGGTCGTGGGTGACGAACGGCTCCTCGTTCACCCAGTCCTCGTAGTAGGAGCTGCCCAGCAGAATGCGCATACCGAGGTTGATGTCGACCAGGTTGTTGGTGACCAGTTCGCCGTCGACGATGATGCCCGGGGTGACGTACATCGCCTTGCCCCAGGTGCCCATGTTCTCGTAGCGGTAGTCGCAGCTGGCGTAGTCCTGCCAGGCGCCCCAGCAGCCGAGCATGATCCGGCGGCGGCCCACCTCCTCGTAGCCGGGCAGCGCCTCGTAGAAGAAGTCGAAGACGTCGTCGTTCATGACGACGGACTTCTTGACGAAGTCGAGGACCTTCATCAGCCGGCTGAGGTAGTCGGTGAAGGTGGTGGGCTCGGGCATGGTGCCCACGCCGCCCGGATACATGGTCGAGGGGTGGACGTGGCGGCCCTCCATCTTGCAGAACATCTCGCGCGTGATGCGGCTGACCTGCAGCGCCTCCTTGTAGACCGCCCCCTCGAACGGGTTGAAGGCGCGCATGATGTCAGCGATGGTGCGGAAGCCGTGGATGTTCCCGTGAGGCGCCGGGGTCTTCTCCGCCTTGGCCAGGACGCCGGGGTTGGTGGCCTTGACCATGGCCTCGCAGAAGTCGACGAAGACCAAGTTGTCCTGGAAGATGGTGTGGTCGAACATGTACTCGGCGGCCTCGCCGAGGTTGGTGATGTGCTCGGCGAGCGGCGGCGGCTTGACCCCGTAGGCCATCTGCTGTGCGTAGTTGGAGCAGGTGGTGTGGTTGTCACCGCAGATGCCGCAGATACGGCTGGTGATGAAGCCGGCGTCCCGCGGGTCCTTCCCCCTCATGAACACCGAGTAGCCCCGGAAGAGCGACGAGGTGCTGCGGCACTCGGTCACCTCGCGGTTGGCGAAGTCGACCTTCGTATAGATGCCGAGATTGCCGATGATCCGGGTGATCGGGTCCCAGGACATGTCGACCACTTGCGGGGTCTTGCGCCCTGCCTCGGGCCGGGCCGCCGTTGCCGTCATCTCAGTCCTTACCTCGTCGGTCGCGCCTCGTCGGTCGCTCTTGGTGGGTCACGCTGTGCCGGTCACGCTGTCTCGGTCGCGCGGGTCAGGCGCGCCAGCGCGGGGTGTAGCCGCTGGTGAGTTCGGGCCCGTTGTGGTGCCACTTGGGCTCCTGGTTCACGGCGATGTTGGTGATGCCGCGCATCCGCCGGATGAAAGCGCCGTACGGCCGGATCAGCATGGAGGAGAGGCTGCCGCCGGTGGGTTCGTCCATGAACGGCATGAACGCGTCGGGGAAGCCGGGCATCGTGCAGCCGATGCAGATGCCGCCCACGTTGGGGCAGCCGCCCACGCCCGACATCCAGCCGCGCTTGGGCACGTTGCAGTTGACCACCGGCCCCCAGCAGCCCACCTTCACCTGGCACTTGGGCGAGTTGTAGTCCTTGGCGAAGTCGGCCTGTTCGTAGTAGGCGGCACGGTCGCAGCCCTCGTGCACGGTCTTGCCGAACAGCCACTGCGGCCGCAGCATGTGGTCCAGCGGCGGGGGCGGCGCGGCCCCGGCCGCGTGGTAGAGCACCCAGACCAGGGTCTCCATGAAGTTCTCCGGCTGGATCGGGCAGCCGGGCACATTGACGATCGGCAGCGCTCCCTGCGACTTGAAGTCCCAGCCGAGGTAGTCCGCGAGCCCCATGGAGCCGGTCGGGTTCCCCGCCATGGCGTGGATACCGCCGTACGTGGCGCAGGTCCCGGCGGCGACGACCGCCCACGCCCGGTGCGCGAGGTTGTCGAGCCACCAGTTGAGGGTGAGGGGTTCGCCGGTCTCCTCGTCGTTGCCGAAGGACGTCCAGAAGCCGTCGCCCTCGATGATGTTCTGGTTGGGGATCGAGCCCTCGATGACGAGGATGAAGGGCCGCTCGGCCTCGCCGCGGGCCGCTGCCCGGAACGGAGCGAGGAACTCCTCGCCGCCGGAGGTGGGCGAGAGCACTTTGTTGTGCACGTTGACCTTCGGCAGGCCGGGCACGAGGCCCAGTACGAGGTCCTCGATGGAGGGCTGGCCGGCGGCCGTCATCGAGACGGTGTCGCCGTCGCAGCTCATCCCCTCGGAGATCCACAGGATGTCGATCTCTTCGAGTCCTTGCCGCTTGTCATCGTGGGACGGGTGTTCACTCGTACGGGTGGTGCCGCTCTCGACGGTCATGTCCTCGGCCTCCCTTGCAGCCGGTCGCGCAGTCGGTCGTAGACACCGGCGACGGGTGCCGCCATGGCGAGGGCCGGTGGCTGGTCGGGGGCGTTGGGGTGGGGCCGGCTCGGCGCGGCGCGTTTGGCCTTCTCCAGTTCCCGGCCCAGCTCGTCCAGGGTCTGCTGGTCGACGGCCTCGCGCAGCTTGGGCATCAGCCCGCCCTCTTCCTCGGCCACGTGCACCTCGATCTCCAGCCGCAGCTCGTCCATCAGCCGGTCGGTCTCCTCGAAGACCTGCTCGTCGCCCTCGCCGCCCCGGTGTCCGTCGGGATAGGTCTCGCTGTGCCAGTCGGCCGTGGGGAGCTTGTCCAGCGCGAGGAGCGTCTGCTTCACACCCATGTGTTCGGAGAGGTGTTCGTCGATCTCCTGCTGCCCGTCCGGGAGGACCTTCCTGGCCAGCGGGTAGACCAACAGCTCCTCGACCGCGGCGTGTTTGGACAGCTCGCGGACCACGGTCTCCACCACGGCGCGACGCTGACGTGCGGAGGCGGCTGCGCGGTAGTCGCGGAAGAGTTGCTCGACCATTCGATGGTCATGCTTCAACAGTTCGATGGCATCCATCGGGCCTCTCTTCGTCAGCGGAAGCGCAACCGGCGCCGTCCAAGGGTTGGACCTCATCGGGGCGGAAGTAGAAGAACCTGCCGTACCAGGCGTTCAGTTCGGCGGCGGGATCGTCCTCCACCGAGACGGCGAGATGCACGCTGCCGTCCACGTCGTGGAAGACGCCCTCGACCTGTGCGGTGCGCCCGGTCAGGAACATGTCCTGCGCGTCCGCGCCCCGGCCGCGGGGCCGCAGCCGCACCCGGTGACCGCGCCGTACCGCGACGCCGTCCACCGGGACGCAGTCGGTCATCGGGCTCAGTCCCTCGTCCCCGCCCTCCTGCCACCAGGGGACGGGCCCGGCACCGGGCTCGGCCCGGGGTGCCGGCGGGTCCGGGTGGGTGGGTCTGGCAGGGCCGGACGGCTCGGTGGGGCGCAGGACGCCGTGCAGCCGGGCGAGGACCTCCTGCGGCATGCTCTCGACGCGGTCGAGGATCGCGGCGGCACGCGGGTCGGTGGCGCGGGCCTCGCGCTTCTCCTCGTCGGTCAGCAGCAGGGTGCGCAGCGAGAGGATCTCGTCGATCTCGGCCGCGTCGTGCAGATCGCCCGGACTCTCGGGGGCGATCTGCGGATGGTCGCCCAGCAGGATGGGCGAGGAGAACATCATCCGCGGACTGCCTTCCGGACCGGCCAGGACCGGGAAGGTGCGGACATTCCGGCAGGCCCGCGCGTGCGTCGCGGCCTCGGCGGGCGGGTCGATCAGCGAGAGGAAGCGCAGGCCGTCGCCGCCGAGCAGGGTGTGGGTGGCCAGCAGCGCGTGACGCAGCGCCTCCTCCCGCGCGGTGCCGGGCGGAAGGGCGGTGTCGGTGTTCTCCGTTCGTACGGTGAGGCGGTACAGGCCGTCGACCCGTTCGGCGTACAGGGTGGTACGGGCCCGCAGCGGGTGCCGGTGGCGGACGACGCGGGCTTGCTCGGCCCCCTGGGTCTCCAGCAGCTGGACCTCGGTGCCGCCGGGCGCCCCGACCGGATACGTCAGCTCCTCACCCGTCAGCAGATCAGTCAGCGGCACCTCGATATCGGTCTCACGCGGTACCGCCTCGTCGAAGGACAGGTGCAGCTCACCGGCCACGTCCAGGGCTTCCACGGCCTCCCACCGGCCCTCGGTGCCGCCGCGCCGCTCCACCGTCTTGCGCTGGGCCTGGAGGTAGCGCACCCGGAGACGCAGCACGGCGCCGGGATCGGCCTCGAACAGGCACCCGGTCTGCTGGTACCAGGACTCGGCCGCGCCGGAGACGCCGGGCTGTTCGGTGCCGTCGGCCGCCACCCACTCGCGCGGCGCGAGGACGCCGAACTGCCAGCGCACCCGGTTCTTCGGGGAGCTGCGGCGGTACGGGTAGAGCAGGTATCCCTCGTAGCAGATGGCGTCGGCGACAGCGCGCACCTGTGCGAACGCGTCAGCCGTGCAGGAGGCACCGCGCTCCGTACGCACCGGATCGTCCACCTCGCGCCTCCCGGTCCACGGCGCTCATGGCGCCTCCGCACACACCGGCGTCCATATTTGCACCATTTTTTAGGCTTTGCCCATTATGACGCTGCCGGTGTCGCGCGGTACGCCCAGGTGGCGGTGGGGGACGCGGGCCGGTCCCGGCGGCCGGTCCCGGCCCGGCCGTCGACTCAGTCCCGCTGCTTGCCCCGGCCGCTGAGCGCGTCGCGGGCGCGGTCGACGAGGCCGACCCCCGGGGCCACGGCCTTGAGGGCGGGCGGCTGGTGAGGGCTGGTGGGGTGCGGGCGGGTGGGTGCGGTCTTCTTGGCATGCCGGACCTTGTCGCCCAGTTCGGTGAGCTCCAGTCGCGGCAGCACTTCCTTGAGCCGCGGGAAGAGGTTGCCCTCCTCGTCACTCACATGGGAGCGGACCTCCTGGATCAGGCTGGTCAGGATGTGGTCGAAGGCCGGGTCGCCGACGTGCAGGCCCTCGAGGTCCTTCATCAGCCGTTCGGCGCCCTTGTGGTCCTCCAGCTCCTTGTCCGCGAGCTCGTCCCCGCCGGGCACGTGGGCGCGTACCGCCGGGTACAGGTACTCCTCCTCCGCGATGGAGTGGCGCACCAGTTCGATCGTGGCCTGGTCCGCGTACCGCTTGCGCTTCTCGTCCCCGGGCGGCAGTGCCTCGATCTTGGCGAAGAGCTCCTCCACCTCGCGGTGGTCGGTGGTGAGTTCTTCGATGACCGTTCCACCATGTCCCATGGTGTCTCCTCCCAGTGCGCTGTCTCCAAGGCTCGCTTCGAGGACACCGGGTCCCCGCGCGGCACGGCGGGCTAACCTCCCGCCACCCGACCGCACCGGCCGCACCAGCCGGGATCAGGGCCGGGCCGAGGGCCCGGACCGGCGTGGGCGAGCGTTTAGCCGGTGCCGGACCTGGAACTCCGTGACGTGTGTGGCTCCTGAGACCGCCGGGTGTGTACCCACCGCAAGGCGATTCCGACCTGCTGCTCGAAGCGCTGGCCGACGCGGCCGTACCGCGCGGCGCGCGGATGCTGGACGTGTGCACGGGTACCGGCATCGTCGCGCTGGCCGGCGCCCGGCTGGGCGCCGCCGAGGTGCACGCCGTGGACGTCTCGGCGCGGGCGGCGCTGGCCGCCGACTGGAACGCCCGGCTGCGGGGACTGCCCGTCCGGGTGCACCGCGGAGACTTCCTGGCACGTGCCACGGGCCGCTACGACATCGTGACGGCCAACCCCCCGTATGTGCCGCACGCGGGACCGTGCGGGCGCTCCGGCCCACGCCGGGCCCGCGCCTGGAACGCCGGCCGGGACGGACGCGGCGTGCTGGACCGGCTGTGCGAGGCCGCACCCCGCCTGCTTGCCGAGAACGGTGTCCTGCTGGTGGTGCACTCCGCGCTGAGCGGACCACAGCGGACCCTGGACATGCTGACCGAGGCGGGCCTGAAGGCGGCGGTGACGGCGCGCCGTACCCAGCCGTTCGGCCCCGTACTGCGGGAGCGTGCGCACTGGCTGGAGCAGCAGCGACTGATCGCCCCTGGACAGCGACACGAGGAACTGGTGGTCATCCGTGCCGACCTCACCTGATGAGCAGCCGCCTCCCCGCGCCGCGGCCGGGCCCGGCGACCCGCGGGAGCGCGAGCGCGTGCGCGTGCGCGTGCGCGAACCCCGCCGCGAGCCGTGCCACGAACCACGCCGCGACCGGCGCCGGGTGACCCTGGAGCAGGGCGGACCCGTGCTGGTGGAAGGCCCCGTGGAGGTCCGTCTCGACGACGGGCGCACGGTCGTCTCCGACCGTTTCATGACGGCGCTGTGCACCTGCCGCCGCAGCCGCACCTACCCCTGGTGCGACACCAGTCACCGCCGCCGCTCCCGCCCCGCATGACCCGTATGACCGCCGCTTGCAGCGGAACCTCTCAGGGCAGCGGGGTGCCGCCGGTCGCGTTGAGGATCTCCGCGGTCACGTAGTTGGCGTCCTCGGAGGCGAGGAAGACATAGCCCGGTGCCATCTCGGCTGGCTGCGCGGGGCGTTGCAGCAGGCTCTTGGCGCCGAACTCGGAGGTGTCGGGCAGCGTCGAGGGGATCAGCGGCGTCCAGACGGGGCCCGGCGCCACGGCGTTGACGCGGATTCCGCGCTCGGCCAGGTTCTGCGCGAGGCCCTGGGTGAAGGTGACGATGCCGCCCTTGGTCATGGCGTAGTCCAGCAGATACGGCTTGGGCTGGTACGCCTGTACGGAGGTGCTGTTGATGATGCAGCCGCCCTGCGGGATGTGGGCGAGCGCCAGCTTGGTGACCCAGAACATGCCGTAGAGGTTGGTGCGCACCACCCGGTCGAACTGCTCGGTGCTGATCTCGTCGATGCCGCCGGACTGCGCCATCTGGAAGGCCGCGTTGTTGACCAGTACGTCGATCCGGCCGAACTCGCCCACGGTGCGCTCCACCAGGCGGCGGCACTCGGCCTCCTCGCGGATGTCGCAGGGTACGGCGACCGCGCGGCGGCCCGCGTCCTCCACCAGCCGGGTGGTTTCCCGCGCCTCGTTCTCCTCCTCGGGCAGATGGCTGAAGGCGACGTCGGCGCCCTCGCGGGCGTAGGCGAGAGCGACGGCTCGTCCGATGCCCGAGTCCCCGCCGGTGATCAGAGTGCGCCGGTCGGCCAGCCGTCCGCTGCCCCGGTAGGTGCGCTCCCCGTGGTCGGGACGCGGCTCCATGGCCTCGGTGTCACCCGGATGGGTCTGCTCCTGCTGCGGGAACTCCGGCTTGGGGTGCTTGTCCGCGGGGTGGCCGCCGGTCGGCTCGTTGCCGGTGCGGTTGCCGTTGCCGTCTGCGCTCATGTCTCCTCCGGTTCCGGGTTCGCGACGGTGCCGGGCCCGCGGTGCGGGCCCGGCTGCCGGGTCAGCTCACGGACGCGCCCGCGGGGAAGCGGTCCCAGGCGCGGTGCTCGGAGAGCGCCTGGGCGATCTGGCCGAAGACGGACCGCGGGTCGTCGGCCACCACCACACCGGCCGCGTCCTGCGGGCAACCCGCGGCGGCGAGCACGTCGGCGCCGTCACCCCACGCGCCCAGCGCCTTGGCGTGCCGGAACGCCTCGGAGACCAGCAGCAGGACGCGCGGGTCGATCCCGCCGCTGCCGGTGTGCAGCCCCGCCTTGGCGTCGCGGGCCCCGTAGGCGTCCTTCCCGGTGCCGGGTGCTGCGGCGAGCAGTACGGCGTCGAACTCGACGGAGCGTGCGTTGGCGAAGGTCCGCTGGACGACGACGGGCCCGCCGGCGCCCGCCAGTTCTCCTCCGTGCGGGGCGATGACGAGCGGGACCATGCCCTCGCCGTGGATGGTGGCGCGCAGCGAGGAGAGCGCCGCCAGATCGCTGTTCTCGTCCGCGACGATGCCGATGACCCGGCCGTCGGTCGGCCAGGTGCGGCCGAGCTGGGAGAGGGCCGGGCTGGGAGCCACCTCGGGGAGCGGGCCCGAGGGCTCGGGGGCCGGCAGCCCGAGCCCGGCCGCCACCCCGGCGCACAGCTCCGGGTCGATGTCGGCGAGCACGCGCAGCTGGCGCTCCTTGATGGCCTGCTCGTAGCACTTGCTCAGCTCGAAGGTGTAGGCGGCGATGACGTGCTCCCGCTCGACCGGGCTGAGGCTGAGGTAGAAGCGCCGCGGGTGGCTGGTGTGGTCGCTGAAGGACGCGGGCGCCGCACGTACCTTGGACCCCTGCGGAACGGTGACCGGCGTCTCCACATAGGCGCCCTCGTCCGCGCCCGCCAGGAAGGGGCAGCCGCCGTCGAGCGAGTTGGGGCGGTAGGGCGCCACACCGCTGTGCACCGCCGTCTGGTGCATACCGTCCCGCGTCATGTCGTTGATCGGCGCGTGCGGCCGGTTGATGGGCAGCTGCGCGAAGTTGGGGCCGCCGAGCCGGGTGATCTGGGTGTCGATGTAGGAGAACAGCCGCCCGGCCAGCAGCGGGTCGTCCGTGATGTCGATGCCGGGCACCAGGTGGCCGGGGTGGAAGGCGACCTGTTCGGTCTCGGCGAAGAAGTTGGAGGGGTTGGCGGTGAGCGTCAGCAGCCCGATGGGCTGTACCGGCGCCCACTCCTCGGGCACGATCTTCGTCGGGTCGAGCAGATCGATGCCCTCGAAGGTCTGTTCGGGAGTGTCGGGGAAGGTCTGGATGCCCAGCTCCCACTCGGGGAAGGCACCGGCCTCGATGGCGTCGGCCAGGTCACGGCGGTGGAAGTCGGGGTCGACGCCGTTGGTGATCTGGGCTTCTTCCCAGGTCATCGAGTGGACGCCGAGCTTGGGCTTCCAGTGGAACTTCACCAGGGTGGTGTCGCCCTGCTCGTCGACCAGCCGGAAGGTGTGGACACCGAAGCCCTCCATCATCCGGAAGGAGCGCGGAATGGCGCGGTCGGACATGTTCCAGATGGTGTGGTGGGTGGCCTCGGTGTGCAGGGAGACGAAGTCCCAGAAGGTGTCGTGGGCGCTCTGCGCCTGCGGGATCTCCCGGTCCGGGTGCGGCTTGCCGGCGTGGATGACGTCGGGGAACTTGATGGCGTCCTGGATGAAGAAGACCGGGATGTTGTTGCCGACCAGGTCGAATACGCCCTGCGGGGTGTAGAACTTCGTCGCGAAGCCGCGGGTGTCTCGCACCGTGTCGGCGGAGCCGCGCGAGCCGAGCACGGTGGAGAACCGCACGAAGACGGGCGTCTCGACGTCCTTGCCGAGGAAGGCCGCCTTGCAGATCTTCGAGGCGGTGCCGTAGCCGCGGAAGACACCGTGGGCCGCCGCGCCCCGGGCGTGCACCACCCGCTCCGGGATGCGTTCGTGGTCGAAGTGGGTGATCTTCTCCCGCAGATGGTGGTCCTGGAGCAGTACGGGCCCGCGTTCACCGGCCTTGAGGGAGTGGTCGGTGTCGTACAGCCGCAGCCCCTGCGCCGTGGTGAGTCTGCCGCCCGTCTGGGCGAACACGGCCGGGTCGACTCCCTCGGCATGCTCCCCTGTTGCGGAGTAGATCTCCGGGCCCGACTGGTCCTGCTTGGGCGGCAGCGGCTCGCGCGGGGTGGTCGGCTCCTCGACGGGGGGCGGTTCGGGTGCCGGACGGCCGGGGATGAACGGCTCCCCTTCGTTGCTGTTCTCGTGGGTCGGGCCGGCCATGGAACCTCCAAGAGCGAGAGAGACGGACCACCGCAGGGGTAACCGGACCGTCCCTCCCCGAAACGGGAGATCTGGGAAGTAACCGCTGATGCCGCAGGGGCAGGCCGGGAAGGTGATACCCGCTCAGTTCGCCTCCGGGAGGCACACCTCCAGCACCCCGTCGTCCGTCACCCGGGTGCGGAAGCTGGGCTGGGGCGCCGTTGCCGGGCCGCTGACGTTCCAGCCGTCCGAGAGCCGGAAGGTGCTGCCGTGCCAGGGGCAGGTCACACAGCCGTCGGAGACCGTGCCCTCGGACAGCGGGCCCGACTGGTGTGCACACCGGTCGGCGAGCACCCGTACAGTGCCGGAGGGCTCCCGGAAGACCAGCAGCCTCACCTCGCCCAGCGAGGCGCTCGCGGCCTGCCCGACGGGGAAGCTGTCCGCCTTGCCCACCGGGTGCCAGCCGGGTCCGACCAGGTACGGCACGGGTTCGGACTGGTTGGGGCCGGCGGACTGCCGGTAGGCGAGGTGACCGCCGATCAGCCCGCCCAGTCCGGCCATGGCCAGACCGCCGAAACCGAGCATCCGCCCGCGGCACTCGCGGCCGCGCACCCGGGCCCCGAGCGAGGCGGTGTACAGCCCCAGGGCCGCCACGTTGGCCGCCGCGTGGACCAGTCCGGTACGCAGCTGCGGCTTGTGCAGCTGTGCCCAGTCGGTGGCGCCCGTGACGGCCGCGGGGAGCGCGGCCAGGATGCCGGTGCCGATCAGCACCCGGCTGGCGCGGCGGGTGCCGGGCAGCAGGTCGAGCAGCCCCGCCGAGTACCAGGCCCCGAGGGGCAGCTGCACCAGTGCGGGGTGCAGCGGATGTCCCAGCCAGGTGCCGTGCAGCGCGTCCCGGATGCCCTTCAGCGGGGACTTGTGGACGGCGCTGCGCAGGGGGCCGATCGCGGGGTCGAGGGCGCTGAGGCTGCCCAGCCTGTCGAGCCACGCGGGGAGCGAGGAGGCCGCGGATGGCTGCGCGGCCCGCGCCTTGAACGCCTGGGACACCTGGGCGGTTTTGGACGAGGTTTCGGAGGACATATCGCTCCGGTTGCCACACCTGGCCGCCGACAAACGGTCAGCGCGGCGCACCACTCCGTCAGGCGTAGCCCTGCCGGACGCAGCCCCTCGCGCGCCTTCCGTCCCGGTTTCGGCAGCTGCCGCCGAGGGGACCCGGCTGAGGTCCACCGAGCAGAGAGGAGCCGAGATGACTACGGCACGCGACATCATGTCCCCGGGCGCCGACTGTGTGCAGACGGACCAGACGGCGGCGGACGCGGCGGAGCTGATGACCGAGCTGGGGGTGGGCGCTCTGCCCATCTGCGGGAAGGACAACAAGCTCAAGGGCGTCGTCACCGACCGCGACCTGGTGGTCAAGGTGCTGGGGCCAGGACGTGACCCGGCGAGCTTCCCGGCGGGCAGCCTCAATCAGGCCGAGGCAGTCACCATCGGCGCCGACGACAGCGCCGAGGAGGTGCTGGAGACCATGTCGCGGCACCAGGTGCGGCGCCTGCCGGTGATCGACGGTGACCAGCTCGTCGGGATGGTCGCGCTCGCGGACGTCGCCAGCTCCCTCCCCCACCCGGAGACGGGGCGGCTGGTGGAAGCCCTCTCGGCCGACTGACCCCGACTGACCCCGGCGGCCCGGGGCCGGCCCTACGCGCCGGCTCGGTGTGCCCTCCTCCCCCTCCCAGCCCCCCCGTACGTGTGCAGTGGTGTCAGTGCGCGCGGCCGGGGGGCAGCCGTCTGACCCGGGGAGTTTGTTTCACGGGTGACGGGGGCACTGCGGTATGCGGTCATCGAGGAGGGCGACCGCATGACACACTCACGGGCCCGCGCCACCCGGCGGGCCGCGCTGCGCAAGGCCGCCGAGCGCGGCTTCAAGGCCGCGGACCAGAGACTCCCCGTGGCGGCGGGCGGCAAGGCACTCATCCGTAAGGTGTTCCCCGAGCACTGGTCCTTCCTGCTCGGGGAACTGGCTCTGTACAGCTTTCTGGTGCTGTTGCTGACAGGGGTCTACCTCACCCTGTTCTTCGACGCGGACATGACGCAGATCCGCTACGACGGCGCCTACCGGCCGCTGCGCGGCCAGCCGATGTCGGCGGCGTACGCCTCGACACTGAAGATCAGCTTCGAGGTACGGGGCGGCCTGCTGGTCCGTCAGGTCCACCACTGGGCCGCGCTGGTCTTCGTGAGCGCCATCGGGCTGCACATGCTGCGGATCTTCTTCACCGGCGCCTTCCGCAAGCCCCGGGACATCAACTGGATCGTCGGGCTGACGCTGTTCGTGCTGGCGCTCGCCGAGGGCTTCTCGGGGTACTCGCTCCCCGACGACCTGCTCTCGGGCACCGGGCTGCGGATCGCCGAGGGCATCATGCTCTCGATCCCGGTGGTCGGCACGTACATCGTGATGTTCGTCTTCGGCGGCCAGTATCCGGGCCACGAGATCATCGACCGGCTCTATCCGCTGCACATCCTGCTCATCCCCGGGCTGCTGCTCGCGCTGGTGGTGCTCCACCTCCTGCTGGTGGTCGTCCTCCAGCACACGCACTGGAGCGGACCCGGCAGGACCAACAAGAACGTGGTGGGGCACGCGCTGATGCCCCAGTTCGCCGCCCGCTCCAGCGGACTGTTCTTCATGGTCGCGGGGGTGCTGGGGATTCTGGGCGCCGTCGCGCAGATCAACCCCGTCTGGAACTACGGCCCCTACAACCCCAGCCAGGTCTCCACGGCCGCCCAGCCGGACTGGTACGTCGGCTTCCTGGAGGGCTCGCTGCGGCTGATGCCGCCGTTCGAGACAACCCTGTTCGGCCACACGCTGATGTGGAACGTGCTGGTGCCGGCCGTCATCCTGCCGGCGCTGCTGTTCCTGGTGCTGTACGCGTACCCGCTCTTCGAGCAGTGGATCACCGGCGGCGAGGAGACGCCGCACGTGTGCGACCGGCCCCGGAACCGGCCTGTGCGCACCGCGCTGGGCGTCGCCGGGATCACCTTCTACGGCGTGCTGCTGCTGGCGGGCGGCAACGACGTCCTGGCGTTCACCTTCGACATCTCGCTGAACAGGCTGACCTGGGCGTTCCGCGTCGCACTGGTGGTGGGCCCGCCGCTGGCGTTCGTGCTGACGAAACGGCTGTGCCTGGCTCTGCAGAACCGGGACGCCCAGCGCGTGACCGAGGGCGAGGAGACCAGCCATGTGCGGCAGTCCGTGGAAGGCACCTTCAGCGCCGACCACGAACCGCTGCCGCAGACGGAGACGTTCCGGCTGACCGCCCAGCGCTTCCCGCACCCGGTCGAGACGGACCCGTCGGCCGGTCGCTCCGCCCGGCTGCGCGCCGCGCTCAGCCGCTGGTACTACCAGGACTCACCGGCCCGGCAGTGGCGCGCCGTCCCCCACCACCGCCGGCGCGCACAGACCGCCGTCTCGGGACTGCGGGCCGAACAGCGCGAAAGCCGTACGGTCAGTGATCGGCCCGCGCGTACTGGAAAACGAAGCCGAACACTCCGGCGCCGGTGAGTCCTGCACCGATCAGGGCCAGCCACAGCCCGAAGACGGTGCCGGTGCCGGTCACCGCCACGCCCAGCGCGGTCAGCACCGGGTAGGGGCTGCCGGCCGGGAAGAAGCCCAGCGGGCCGCCCCGTTCGTGGATCTCCCCGGTCAGGCGGTCCTCCGGCCGGCTGCCCCGGCGCTTGTACTGCACCGTGAGGAAGAACGAGACCAGCGCGGCCATCAGACACGCGATCAGCACCGCGGCAGTCCCGGCCGGGTCGTCGCCGTAGAGCGCGTACGGAATGGTGACGCAGGCGAAGAAGAGCGAGACGCCCGCGAAGAGCATGGCTTCGAGCTTCATCAGGCACTCCCCTTGTCGGACGGATGCCGGGGGTCGGTGTCCTTCGTGGGCGGCGCCGCGAGGTCCACCGACGAGTCAGGAGGCCCGGGGCGCACCCCGGTGCTCTCCGGGGCACCGGGTGCCACGATCGCCACCTCCTCCTCGGCCTCGGGGTGGTGCAGCCAGAAGGCGGGCGAGTCGGAGCGGATGGTGGGCAGGGCGGTGAAGTTGTGGCGGGGCGGCGGGCAGGAGGTCGCCCACTCCAGGGAGCGTCCGAAGCCCCAGGGGTCGTTCTCGGTGACCTTCTCGGTGTGCGTGGTCGTCCACCACACGTTGTAGAGGAAGACCAGAGTGGAGACCCCGAGGGTGAACGCGCCGATCGTGGAGACCATGTTGAGCGCCGTGAAACCGTCCGCCGGCAGATAGTCGGCGTACCGGCGCGGCATGCCCTCGGCGCCGAGCCAGTGCTGCACCAGGAACGTGACCTGGAAGCCGATCAGCGTCAGCCAGAAGTGCACCTTGCCGAGGCGTTCGCCCAACATCCGCCCGGTCAGCTTCGGCCACCAGAAGTAGAAGCCGCCGAACATGGCGAAGACCACGGTGCCGAAGAGCACGTAGTGCAGGTGGGCGACGATGAAATAGCTGTCCGTCGCGTGGAAGTCCAGCGGCGGGGAGGCGATCAGCACGCCGCTGAGGCCGCCGAGCAGGAAGGTGACCAGGAAGCCGATGGCCCACAGCATCGGCGTCTCGAAACTCAGCGAGCCCTTCCACATGGTGCCGATCCAGTTGAAGAACTTCACCCCGGTGGGCACGGCGATCAGGAAGGACATCAGCGAGAAGAACGGCAGCAGTACGGCGCCCGTCGCGAACATGTGGTGCGCCCAGACGACGGCGGAGAGCATGGTGATGGTCGCCGTGGCGCCGACCAGCCCGATGTAGCCGAACAGCGGCTTTCTGCTGAAGACCGGAAAGATCTCGCTGACGACGCCGAAGAACGGCAGCGCCACGATGTAGACCTCCGGGTGGCCGAAGAACCAGAACAGGTGCTGCCACAGGATGGCGCCGCCGTTGGACGGGTCGTAGATATGGCTGCCGAACTTGCGGTCAGCCTCCAGCGCCAGCAGCGCGGCCGACAGCACGGGGAACGCGAACAGCGCAAGGATCGAGGTGAACAGCACGTTCCAGGTGAACAGCGGCATCCGGAACATCGTCATGCCCGGGGCGCGCAGACAGATGATGGTGGTGATGAAGTTGACGGCGCCCAGGATGGTGCTCAGCCCGGCAACGGACAGCCCCATGGTCCACAGATCGCCGCCCGTACCGGGGGTGTACTTGGGCCCGTTCAGCGGCGCGTACGCGAACCAGCCGAAGTCCGCGGCGCCGCTGGGGGTCAGAAAGCCGGCGAGCACCATCAGCCCGCCGAAGAGGTACACCCAGTAGGTGAAGGCGTTCAGCCGGGGAAAGGCCACATCGGGCGCGCCGATCTGCAGCGGCATGATGGCGTTGGCGAACCCCGCGAACAGCGGGGTGGCGAACAGCAGCATCATGATGGTGCCGTGCACGGTGAACAGCTGGTTGTACTCCCCCTTGGAGACGACCTGCATACCGGGGTGTGCCAGCTCGGTCCGCATCACCAGGGCCATGGCGCCGGCGGCGAGGAAGAAACAGAAGGATGTGACGAGGTAGAGGTTGCCGATCACCTTGTGGTCGGTCGTCGTCAACCATCGCAGCACCATGGCGCCTCCGCTTGGGTCGGCCGAACGTTGTTGCTGGGCCCGCCGTGTTTTCCGCCGGACCCTGTTTCGTCGTGGTTGGCCGCAAAAGGGCTCACCGCGGCCCCCGCGTTCGGCCGGCACCCGCGACGAGCGCTGCCGCGCCGACGGCCGCCGCGGCCGGGGCCGCGAGGCGGGCGGCGCGCCGGTACCAGGGCGGTGCGGGTTTCGACGTGGGCTCCGCGTCAGCGCGATAGGCGCGGCGGACCAGTTCGGCGAGGTGTACCGGCTCGGTGTCCAGGCCCGCTGCGCCCATCTGGGTCTTGCAGGAGAACCCGTTGGCCACCACCGTGGTGCCGGGGGCCGCGTCGCGGACGGCGGGCAGCAGCGCCTGTTCGCCGCAGTCCATCGAGATGCCGTACTTGCCCTGTTCGAATCCCCAGGACCCGGCGAGTCCGCAGCAGCCGCCCGCCAGGTCCTCGGCCTGGACGCCGAGTTGGTCCAGCAGCTTGTGGTCGGCTGCCGTCCCACCGGTGGCGCGCTGGTGGCAGTGGCCCCACAGCAGGGCGGGCCCGGCGCCGTCCAGCCGGGGCGGTGTGATGCCGTAGGTGTCGAAGAACTCGGCGAAGTGGTGGGCGTTGGCCGCCAGCCTCCTGGCGTCGTTGTCGTGCGGGAGCAGCTTGGTCAGCTCGTCCTTGAAGACGGCCAGGCAGCTGGGTTCCATGCCGACGACGGGGGTGTCGGCGCGCAGGTGCGGGCGGAGCGTGTCCAGGACGGAGCGCAGATAGCGTTCGGCGGCGTCCAGGAAGCCGTAGTCGTAGAGCGGCCGCCCGCAGCACACGTGCTGCTCGGGCATGACGACCCGCCATCCGGCGGCTTCGATGGCCTCGACGCAGGCGACGCCGACGTCCGTGTCGAAGTAGTTGTTGAAGGTGTCGGGGAAGAGGACGACGGGGCGGCCGCCGGGGTTGGCGGTGCCGCCGCGCTGCCGGAACCACCGCTGGAGTGTCATCGGCGCGAATTTCGGCAGGGGCCTGCGCCGGTCGATGCCGGCTGCGAGCTTGGCGATCCGGCCCAGGAGGGGGGCGTGGGTGACCAGGTTGGCGGCCTCCGGCAGCCGGGAGGCGAGGCGGGACGCCTGGTCGATGAAGCCGAACGCGTAGGCGTAGCGCGGGCGCCACCTGCGGGCCGATTTGAAGTGGTGGTGCAGGAACTCGGCCTTGTAGGTGGGCATGTCGACGTTGACCGGGCAGTCGTTGGTGCAGCCCTTGCAGGCCAGGCACAGGTCGAGCGCGTCGTAGACCTCCTTGGACTGCCAGCCGTCCTCGACGGTCTCGCCGCGCAGCATCTCGTGCAGCAGCCGGGCCCGGCCGCGGGTGGTGTGCTCCTCCTCGCGGGTGACCTGGTAGCTGGGGCACATCGTCTGGCCCTGGGAGGCGTCCGGGACGCGGCAGGCGCCGATGCCCACACAGCGCAGGCCGGCGTGGGCGAAGTCGCCGTTGTCCTCGGCGTAGGCGAACTTGACGTCGGGCCGCGGAGGGTTGAAGCCGGAGCCCAGCCGCAGGTCCTCGTCCAGCCGGTAGGCGTCCACGACCTTGCCCGGGTTCATCCTGGCCTCGGGGTCCCAGATCTGCTTGAACTCGCGCATGGCCTGCACCAGTTCGCTGCCGTACTGCCGCTCCAGCAACTCGCCGCGCTGCTGCCCGTCGCCGTGTTCGCCGGAGAGCGAGCCTCCCATGGAGGTGACGAGGTCGGCGGCCTCCTCCATGAAGGCGCGGTAGCCGGCCACGCCCTCGGCGGTGAGCAGGTCGAAGCTGATCCTGGAGTGGACGCAGCCCTGTGCGAAGTGCCCGTACATGGCGCCGCGCAGGCCGTGCTTGTCGAGCAGGGAGCGCAGGGCCTTGACGTATTCGCCGAGCCTGGCCGGCGGTACGGCGGAGTCCTCCCAGCCCGGCCAGTGGTCGCCGTCGGGCGGGAAGGCGGTTGCGCCCAGCCCGCTCTCGCGGACCTTCCACAGGTTCTGCGCCTTCTCCTCGTCCTCGTCGCTGGTGGTGATCCGGTCGGGTGCGTAGCCGCGCTCCTTGGTCAGCCAGGTGGCGAACCGTTCGGCCTGTGCGCGCGCCTCCTGCTTGGTGTCGGCGCCGAACTCGACGAGCAGCCAGGCGGCGCCGCCCTGCCTGGGGAGCTGTTGGAGGGAGGCGAGGTTCATGTGCTGGAGCTTCTGGTCCTGGATGAGCTGTTCGTCCAGGGCTTCCAGACCGATCGGGCGGAAGGTGCGGGTGCAGATGTCGGCGTCCTCGGCCGCGGCGGCGATCTGGTCGTACTCGACGACGACGAGTGACCGCTCCAGCAGCGCCGGGGTGAGCTTCATCTGGGCCTGGAGGACGGTGGCGCAGGTGGACTCGGTGCCGACCAGGGCGCGGGCCACGTTGAAGCCGTTCTCGGGCAGCAGTTCGTCCAGGTTGTAGCCGGAGACCCGGCGGGGCATCTCGGCCACCGAGGGGAAGCCCGCACGGATGGCGTCGGCGTACCGGTCGCGCAGGTCCCGCAGCTTGGCGTAGATCTCGCCCTTGGGCCCCCCGGCGGCGGTGATCGACTCCAGGTCCTTCTCCTCGTCGACGCCCACCCAGAAGCGGTCGCCGGCGTAGGTGACGATCTCCAGCGCTTCCACGTTGTCGGAGGTGCGCGGTCCCGGCCCGTACAGCTGGGACTGCACGGAGTGGATGCCGCAGGAGTTGTTGCCGATGTTCCCGCCGATGACGCAGCGGGAGTGCGTGGAGGGGTCGGGCCCGAAGACCAGGTTCCAGGCGCCGGTGTGCCGGTTGAGCTCCTCGTTGATGACCCCGGGCTCCACGGTGACGAGGCGCCGCGCGGCATCCACCTCGCCGATGCCGGTGAGGTACTTGGAGTGGTCGATGACCACGGCGTAGTTGACGGTCTCGCCCGACAGGCTGGTGCCACCGCCCCGGTTGAGGATGGGCGCGCCGTACTCGTGGCAGATCCGGTGGGTGGCGACCACGTCGTCGAGGGTTTTGGGCACCACGACGCCGATGGGCACCTGGCGGAAGTTGGAGGCGTCGTGGGCGTACAGCCCCTTCGCGGTGGTGTCGAAGCGGACCTCGCCCTCGATCGCCTTGCCCAGTGCCCTGGCCAGCTTTCCGGCGGCGATCACTCGGCGGGCGCGGGGCGGCCCCGCCACCTCGGGCGTGGTCTTGGCGGGGACCTCCTCCGTACGGGAGCCGCGGGAGGTGCGGGAGGCCGGGGAGCCGGTGGCGGTGCGGGTGCGGTGGGTGTTGGCCATTGCGGGTCGCCTTCGGTCGCGTTCGGACACGTTCGGTCGGGATGGCTGGCTCGGGGCGGGCTGGGCGGTCGATGGCGCGCTCAGCCGGGGCGGTGGCCGTGGACGCGGTACGGTTCGGCGTCCGTCCACCGCACCTCCAGGCCGAGCCCCGGCCGGTCCCGCGCGGGCCGCAGCACGCCGTCGACCGGCCGCTGGACACCGTCGAACAGCAGTTCCTCGACCCGGACGTGGTCGTGGAAGTACTCCAGGTGACGGAGCCGTTCGACGGCGCAGAAGGCGTGGGCCGAGACCGCCGGGGCGCAGTGCGCCGAAAGATCCACCCGGTGGGCCGCGGTCAGACCGGCGACCTGGAGCAGCCCCGTGATGCCGCCACAGCGCGTGACGTCCGCCTGCAGGCAGTCCACGGCCCCCGCCTCCAGCAGCGCCGTGAAGTCGCCCAGTACGAAGCCGTACTCCCCCGCCGCGATCTCCAGCCGCCCGGGGCCCTGGTCGCGCAGCAGCCGCAGGCCCGGGGTGTCGTCGGAGCTGACCGGCTCCTCCAGCCACCGCACGTCCCACTCCTCGGCCAGCCGCCGCGCCCAGTAGAGGGCTTCCTTGCGGTTCAGGGCCCCGTTGGCGTCGGTGTACAGCTCCGTTCCGGGGCCGATGGCCTCGCGCACCGCGGCCAGGCGTGCCGGGTCCTGGTCGGGGTGGCGGGAGATCTTCAGCTTGACCCGGGGAATGCCCTCCCCCACCCACCCGGAGAGCTGTTCGGTGAGCCGGCCGACGGGGTAGTTGGTGAAGCCGCCGCTGCCGTAGACGGGCACCTCGTCGTGGAGGGCGGGCAGGAGCTGGTACAGCGGCAGTCCCAGCAGCCGCGCCTTGAGGTCCCACAGTGCGATGTCGACGGCGGAGACGGCCATGGCGCCGGGCCCCGGCCGGCCCGCGTTGCGGATGGCGGCGAACATCCGGTGCCACAGGGCCGCCGGTGCGAACACATCGCCGCCCCGCACCACCGGGGCGAGCTTGGAGGCGATGAACCCCGCGAGTGACTCGTCGCCATAGGTGTAGCCCGTTCCGGTGAACGGTCCGGCGTGCGCCTCCACGACGACGGCCGTGGTGGCCTCCCAGCGCAGGGTGCCGTCCTCCTCGGCGCCGTCGGGGCCGTCGGTGGGCACCTGGAAGGCGTGGACGGTCAGCTCGTCCACCGTCACCCGGCCGGATGCGGCCACGTGCCGGCCGGGTGCGGCCAGCTGCTGCGCTGCCCGGTGTGCTGCCCCTGAGGAGGTCACCGTCCGCCGTCCCCTTCCGCTCGCCTGGCGCCGTGTGTGTCGCGCGCGGTCAGCCGTGTGCCTCGCGCGCGGTCATGGGTACCTCGCGCGGGGTCGGTGAAACGGGTGGGCACTTCTGAGCTGCGGAGCGTTTGCGAGTGCCCGGGCCGTGGGACCCGGGCCGGGACCGTCGCGTCGACCATGTGAATGGGAGTACCAATGGCGCAGCAAGTAGCCGACTTCGTTCTCTCACGCCTCCGCGAGTGGGGCGTGCACCGGGTCTATGGGTACCCCGGCGACGGCATCAACGGCATGCTGGGCGCCTTCGACCGCGCCAAGGGTGATCCGGAGTTCGTCCAGACCCGGCACGAGGAGATGGCCGCGTTCATGGCGTGCGGGCACGCCAAGTTCACCGGGGATGTCGGGGTCTGCGCCGCCACCTCGGGGCCCGGCGCGATCCACCTGCTCAACGGCCTCTACGACGCGAAGCTGGACCACCAGCCGGTCGTGGCGGTCGTCGGGCAGCAGAAGCGGCTCGCGCAGGGCACCCACTACCAGCAGGAAGTCGCCCTGGAACAGCTCTTCGCCGATGTGTCGGAGTTCTGCCAGGTCTGTATGCACCCGGGGCAGGTACGGCACGTGATCGACCGCGCGTTCAAGACGGCGCTGACGACGCGCTCGGTCGCCACGATCATCATTCCGGAGGACATCCAGGAGGCGGAGGCCCAGCCCTCGCCGCCCAAGACCCACGGCTCCGTCTACTCCAGCGTCGGCTGGAGCCAGCCGCGGATCCTGCCCAACAAGGACGAGCTGCGCAAGGCGGCCGACATCCTCAACGAGGGGCAGAAGGTCGCCATCATGATCGGCCAGGGTGCGGCGCACGCCGAGGCCGAGGTGGTGGAGGCCGCCGAGCTGCTGGGTGCCGGGATCGCCAAGGCGCTGCTGGGCCGGGAGGCCGTCCCGGACGAGCTGCCGTTCGTCACCGGTCCGGTCGGGCTGCTGGGCAGCAAGGCCAGCGACGAGATGATCATGAACTGTGACACGCTGTTCATGATCGGGACCAGCTTCCCGTACGCCGAATGGCTGCCGGACGAGGGCAGTTGCAAGGGCGTCGAGATCGATATCGACGGCCGGATGATCGGCATCCGCTACCCCATGGACGCCCATGTGGTCGGCGACGCCAAGGAGACGCTCAAGGAGCTGATCCCGCTGCTCAACCGCAAGGAGGACCGCTCCTGGCGGGAGAAGATCGAGGAGAACGTCCGCGCCTGGAACACCGTCCTGGACAAACGCGCCGCGCAGTCCTTCGACGGCAAGATCAACCCGCAGGCCGTGGCGCACGAGGTCTCCTCGCTGCTGCCGGACGGCGCCATCCTCACCGCGGACTCCGGCTCGGCCACCAACTGGTGGGCCCGCCACATCAAGCTGCGCAAGGGTATGCAGGCGTCGCTGTCCGGCACGCTGGCCACCATGGGTCCCGGTGTGCCGTACGCCATCGCGGCGCGGTTCGCCTACCCGGACCGGCCGGTGATCGCCTTCGTCGGGGACGGCGCGTTCCAGATGAACGGCATGAACGAGATGATCACCGTCAAGCGCTACGCCGAGCGGATGGCCGGCTCGCCGCCGTTGATCTTCTGCGTGCTCAACAACCAGGACCTCAACCAGGTCACCTGGGAGCAGCGCGCCATGGGCGGCGATCCCAAGTATCCGGGCTCCCAGTTCATCCCGGACTTCCCCTACGCCGAGTACGCGGAGCTGGCCGGGCTGCGCGGCATCCGCTGCGACGAGCCGAAGAAGGTCACCTCCGCCTGGCAGGAGGCGCTGGCCTCCGACCGCCCGGTCGTCCTGGAGTTCGTCGTCGACAACGAGATCGCCCCGATCCCGCCGCACATCATGAAGGAGCAGGGCAAGAAGGCCGTCAAGGCGGGTATTCGCGATCCCGAACGGACCGGGATCGCGACCCGGGGCTTCCGCCAGAAGCTGACGGAGGTCTATGAGAACCTGCCCGGCCGCAAGCACGACTGAGCGGGAGACGCGAGGGCCGGGGGCCGGGGCGCTGCCCCGGCCCCCGGCCAATTCGGCGTTCTTCCTGACGGGTTGCCGTCAGGTCGCTAGCGTGAACGGCATGGACGACAGGGACGCCGACCCCGCCGACGCCTGGCCGCTCCCTCCCGTGTGGATGTGGGGGTGCGAGAAGTGCATCGAGCTGTACAAGGCGATGAAGCACGCCTGCGAGGTGACCAACGCCGCGCGCGAGGAGTACGGGCCGTCGTTCGACTGCGACCCGTTCGACACGGTCCTCACCAGCCAGATCCGGCTCGCCGAGCACCTGGCCACCGAGCACACGGAGGACATCCCCGCCCAGGACCCGACGTGCGCCAAGTGCACCTCGCCGGAGATGATCCACCTGCCCGAGCGGTTCGTCCTGGAGCACCGCGCCCGCCATCTCTTCGCCCCGCCCAGCGTCGTCGACCTGCTGTGAGCGGCCCCGCCTGACGCGTGTTCGGCTACGGCGTGTTCGGCTACGCCTGGGGCTTGAGGCCCACCGCCGCCCAGCAGCCGACCTCCTCGGGAGTGATCGAGCCCGACGGGCGGCGCATGCCGTCCTGGCTGTCGGCCATCTCCGGGTGCCAGTCGCAGGTGGCCACGATGCCCGGCTCGATCAGGGTGAGGCCGGTGGCGTCGAACAGCTCGCGGACGTCCTCGGTGCCGCGCAGCTGAAGGGGGATGCCCTGCGAGGCGTAGATCTCCACGACCTTGCGGAGGGTGGTGTCCAGCTCGTCGGTGCCGTGGGAGACCACCAGGGCGCTGCCCGGCGCGAGCGCGTCCACCAGGGTGCGGACGATGCCCTGCGGATCGTCGGCGTCGGCGATGAAGTGCAGCAGCGCGACGAGGGAGACCCCGACGGGCCGGTCGAAGTCGAGGGTGTGGCGCGCGTGGTCGAGGATGCGCTTGGGGTCGCGGGCGTCGGCCTCGATGTAGTCGGTGGCACCCTCGGGGCTACCGCTCATCAAGGCCCGCGCGTAGGAGAGCACGATGGGGTCGTTGTCGGCGTAGACGACCCGGCAGGTGGGGTCCTCACGCTGGGCGACCTGGTGCAGGTTGGGAGCGCTGGGAATGCCGGTGCCGATGTCCAGGAACTGCCGGATGCCCTGCTGGCGGGCGAGGTAGCGGACGGCGCGGTGCATGAACTCGCGGTTCTCCCGTGCCGCGGTCAGCACATTGGGGAAGACGGCCATCGCCTGCGCCGCGGCCTGGCGGTCCGGACCGTAGTTGGTCTTGCCCCCGAGGAAGTAGTCGTACATCCGGGCCGAGTGCGCCTTGGCTCCGGTCGACTCGGGCATCTGGTGGCTCATTTGCGGCGGCTCCTGGTCAACGGTGTGGGCACGAACGTGTCCTGGCCTGTCATATGCGGCCTGCTGCGGACAACTACTTTCGTACACACGGTGTTTGAAATCCAGAGCCCCCCGGAAGCGCGGGTCGGGGGCGCGGCGGCCGAGGATCGGCGCGAGCGGGGTCGATGAGCGTGCGCGCGGTGCGGATCGAGGCGGTCGGGGGTGTTGACAGCCCGCATGCGGGCCCTTTCACTGGTGCCGCCTAATCGAACGGTGAACGAAATATCGAACACCCAGGCCGAGGAGACACCGTACCGATGACCACGAGCAGACGCACCGTCCTGGCAGCCACCACCGGTATCGCGGCCGCGGCCGCCACCACCACGGCGGCAACGGCCGCCCCCCGCACCGACCGGAACAACGGCCACCACTCCCCGCGGCGGGAGCACTTCGGCACCCTGGACAACGGCGACCGTGTCGACCGGTGGACGCTGTCGGGCGGCGGTATCCGGCTGCGCGTGCTCTCCTACGGCGGGATCGTCCAGTCCCTGGAGGTCCCCGACCGGCGGGGCCGGGCCGCGAACGTGTCGCTCGGCTTCGACTCGCTCGACGACTACGTGGCCGACAGCCCCTACTTCGGAGCCCTGATCGGCCGCTACGGAAACCGCATAGCGGGCGCGAAGTTCACGCTGGACGGCACGGAGTACCAGCTGCCGGCCAACGACGGACCCAACAGCCTGCACGGCGGCACCAAGGGCTTCGACAAGCGGGTGTGGGACGTCCAGCCCTACCGCAGCGGCCGCGACGTCGGCCTCACGCTGCGGTACGTCAGCAAGGACGGCGAGATGGGCTACCCCGGCACGCTGCGCACCCGGGTCCGCTACGTCCTCACGCCGCGCGGTGAACTGCGCATCGACTACGAGGCGACGACGGACAAGGCCACCGTCGTCAACCTCACCAATCACACCTACTTCAACCTCGCCGGCGAGGGCAGCGGCAGCATCGAGGACCACACGCTCCGCATCGCCGCCTCCCGTTACACCCCCGTCGACACCACCCTCATTCCGACGGGCACTCTGGCGCGGGTCGCCGGGACGCCGTTCGACTTCCGGCACGGCAAGCCGATCGGCAAGGACCTGCGCGAGGGCCACCAGCAGATCCTGCGCGGCCAGGGATACGACCACAACTTCGTCCTCGACAAGGGCATCACCGGCAAGCCACGGCACGTGGCAACGGTGAGCGAGCCCGGGTCGGGCCGCATCATGCGGGTCGCCACGACCGAGCCGGGGCTGCAGTTCTACAGCGGCAACTTCCTGGACGGCACCCTCGAGGGCAGCTCCGGCCGGGTCTACCGGGCGGGCGACGGCTTCTGCCTGGAGACGCAGCACTTCCCGGACTCGCCGAACCAGCCCGGCTTCCCCTCGACCGTGCTGCGCCCCGGACAGACCTACCGGTCCTCGACGGTGTACTCCTTCGGCACCGACAGGTGACAGCCGCGCGGAGGTGACAGTCGCGCGGAGGTGACAGCCGCGCGGAGGTGAGGGACCGGGACGGTGACGGTCGTCACCGGGGGCACGGGGTGGCTGGACCCTGAGATAAGGTCCGGCTAAGTTAGGCTCGCCTCACTTTGGAGGCCCGCTCGCACCACACGTCCCCGCTGGAGTCCGTATGCGTCCCGTCCGCCTCTGTGCCGTCAGCGCCACCCTGGCCGCGATATCACTCGTCGCCGTCAGCGGCTGCGCCGAGAAGGCCGACGCCGGTGGGGAGGGGGCGATCAAGGTGACCGCCACCGACGACTCCTGCGAGGTTTCCAAGAAGGAGTTCCCCGCCGGCCATGTCCAGCTCGCGGTGGAGAACAAGGGCTCCAAGGTCAACGAGGTCTACATCCTCTACCCGGACGGCCGGATCGTCACCGAGCGCGAGAACATCGGCGCCGGTACGAAGGCGAAGGTCACCGCCGAGATCAAGGCCGGCGAGTACGAGATCGCCTGCAAGCCCGGCATGAAGGGCCACGGCATCCGGCAGAAGGTCAAGGCGACCGGCGGCGGCAAGACCGCCGAGCGCGACCCGAAGCTGGATGCCGCCGTCTCCGCCTACCGCGACTACACCCTCGAGCAGGCCGAACAGACTCTGCCGAAGGCCAAGAAGTTCGCAGAGGCCGTCAAGGCGGGCGACCTGGACAAGGCGAAGAAGCTGTACGCGCCCTCCCGTATCGGTTGGGAGCGCACCGAGCCGGTCGCGGAGTCCTTCGGCGACATCGACCCCAAGGTCGACCTGCGCGAGGACGGTCTGGAGGACGGCCAGGACCCGAAGAAGGACTGGACGGGCTGGCACCGGCTGGAGAAGTCGCTGTGGAAGACGGAGAAGATCACCGCAGCCGACAAGAAGCTCGCGGACAAGCTGATCAAGGACCTCACCGACTGGAAGGAAAGGGTCGGCAAGGCCGAGATCACCCCGACCTCCATGGCCAACGGCGCCAAGGAACTCCTCGACGAGGTCGCCACCGGCAAGGTCACCGGTGAGGAGGAGCGCTACAGCCACACCGACCTGGTCGACTTCAAGGCCAATGTCGAGGGTGCCCAGAAGTCGTACAGCCTGCTGAAGCCGGTCGCGAAGAAGAACGACGCGGCCCTGGTCAAGGAGCTGGACAAGCAGTTCTCGGCGCTGAACAAGCTGCTGGACAAGTACCGCGAGGACGACGGCAAGGACAAGGACGACTACTCCTTCAAGTCCTACGACAAGGTCGGCAAGAGTGAGCGCAAGGAGCTCTCCGACGCGGTGAACGCGCTGGCGGAGCCGCTGTCCAAGCTGGCGGCCGCCGTCGCGAAGTAACCGCGGCAACCGCCGCCAGGCCGGCCGTACGCCACTTGTACGGTCACCGGGCGGCGGCGACGGCCACCTGACGGTCGAGCACGAGGAGCGCGTTCGTGACAGCGGAAGACAGCACGAGCCAGAGCAGCGGCACAGAGCAGCACCAAAGCCAGGAACAGGCACCGGAACAGGCACCGGAACAGGAGCAGCGCGAACCGGCCCCGGCCGCCGGCGAGCGGCCCGCCGTGGCGCGGAGGTCGCTGCTCGGCTGGGGCGGGGCCGGGCTGGCGCTGGGCGCCGTCGCGGCCGGCGGTACGGCCACCGCGCTGCACAACGACAGCGCCGACGCCGCCACCGACGCCGGGCGGGCGGTGCCCTTCCACGGAGCACACCAGGCCGGCATCGCCACAGCGGTGCCCGACCGGCTGCACTTCGCGGCGTTCGACGTGACGACCGAGGACCGCGCCGAGCTGATCCAGCTCCTCAAGGACTGGACGGCCGCCGCGGCCCGGATGACGGCCGGTCACGCCGTCGGCGAGGGTGCGTTCGGGCCGATTCCCGAGTCGCCGCCGGACGACACGGGCGAGGCGGCGGGGCTCAAACCCTCCCGCCTCACCCTCACCATCGGCTTCGGCCCCTCCCTCTTCGACAAGGACCGCTTCGGACTGCACGAGCGACGGCCCGAGGCGCTGGTCGACCTGCCCTCCTTCCCGGGCGACAAGCTGGAGAAGGCCCGCAGCGGCGGCGACCTGTGCGTCCAGGCGTGTGCCGACGACCCGCAGGTGGCCGTGCACGCGATCCGCAATCTGGCCCGTATCGGCTTCGGCAAGGCCGCCATCCGCTGGTCGCAGCTCGGCTTCGGCAAGACCTCCTCCACCACGCCCGACGCGCAGACCCCGCGCAACATGTTCGGCTTCAAGGACGGCACCCGGAACATCTCGGGGACCGACACCAAGGCGCTGGACGAGCACGTGTGGGTGGCCGAGAAGGACGGCCCGCGGTGGCTGGCAGGCGGCTCCTACCTGGTGGCCCGGCGTATCCGGATGCACATCGAGACCTGGGACCGCACCTCGCTCAAGGAGCAGGAGGACATCTTCGGCCGGGACAAGCGTGTCGGCGCGCCCGTCGGCAAGGCCAAGGAGCACGACGAGCCGTTCCTCAAGGCGATGCTGCCCACCTCGCACGTCCGCCTCGCCCACCCCGACGCCAACAACGGCGCCCGCATTCTGCGCAGGGGCTATTCGTTCACCGACGGCACCGACGGGCTCGGCCGCCTGGACGCCGGACTGTTCTTCCTGGCCTACCAGCGCGACGTACGCCGCGGCTTCATCCCCATCCAGCGCAAGCTGGCGCGCAACGACGCGCTCAACGAGTACATCCAGCACGTCGGCTCAGCTGTCTTCGCCATCCCGCCGGGCGTCCGCGACGAGGACGACTGGTGGGGCCGCGAGCTGTTCTCGTGATCACGCAACTCGATCAATCCGATCAGCGAAGGTGAAGAAAGGACCGGCATGTTCGGCAACTATCTGATCGGCCTGCGCGAGGGTCTTGAGGCCAGCCTGGTCGTCTGCATCCTTGTCGCCTACCTGGTCAAGACGCAGCGGCGGGACGCGCTGCGCCCCGTCTGGCTGGGCATAGCCGCGGCCTGCGCCATCTCCCTCGCCTTCGGCGCCTCCCTCGAATTCGGCTCCAAGGAGCTGACGTTCGAGGCCCAGGAGGCGCTGGGCGGCTCGCTGTCGATCCTCGCCGTCGGCCTGGTCACCTGGATGGTCTTCTGGATGCGCCGCACGGCCCGGCATCTCAAGAGCGAGCTGCACGGCAAACTGGACGCCGCCCTCCAGATGGGAACGGGGGCCCTGGTCGCCACGGCGCTGCTGGCCGTGGGCCGCGAGGGCCTGGAGACCGCGCTGTTCGTCTGGGCGTCGGTACGGGCCAGCGGCGAGGGCAGTTCGGCGCCGCTGATCGGCGTGCTGCTGGGGCTGGCCACCGCCGTCGTCCTCGGCTGGCTCTTCTACCGCGGCGCCCTGCGGATCAACCTCGCCCGCTTCTTCACCTGGACGGGCGCCATGCTGGTCGTCGTCGCCGCGGGCGTCCTCGCCTACGGCGTCCACGACCTCCAGGAGGCCCGCTTCCTCGGCGGTCTGAGCACCAAGGCGTTCGACATCAGCGCCACCATCCCCCCGGACAGCTGGTACGGCACGGTGCTGAAGGGCGTCTTCAACTTCCAGCCCGACCCCACGGTGGTCCAGCTGATCGTCTGGCTCCTCTACCTGGGCGTGACGATGGCCTTCTTCCTGGCCCCGCAACGCAGCGCCTCCACGCGCAAGCCGACGACCACGGCGGCCTGAACGGCCTGAACGGCTCACTCCAAAGGGTGCTTCCGGGGTGCGTTCACTTGCCCTTGGCGAGCTGATCCACCCGGGGCACCGACAGGCCGAGCAGCTCCGCGACTTCCCGCAACTTCATGCTCTCGCGCAACTCCACCACCGCCTCACCCCGCACTGATTTCACCCGCCGGGCGGCTTCGGGCAGCAGGTCGTCGGCCAGAGCCCTGGCCGTCACCTCGCGGTCCACCGGATCGGGGATGGAGTCCAGACAGGCCAGTGCGGCTTCGATATGTGCAGCCATGGCCGCGCGCACTCCGGGAGAAACTTGCGGAGAAGGAGCGGGCGTGTCGGTCATACGGTAAGCCTACGACGCCCCAAGAGGCCCCTTCTACCCCCTCTTGATTTCCTTCTAGTCCCCCTCTAAAAAATGGGAGTTGCACCGACAGAGGGGGCCCACGTGAACAAAGACGACGTGACCCTCATCCTGTCGGCCGTCTCCGCGTTCTCCAGCGTGATCATCGCTGTCGGGACCATCACCTCCGTCTGGATCGCCTGGGAGAGCATCAGACGGGGCAAACGCCGCCGCTGAGATGGTACCCAGGGGTCGCTCACTGGAGCCCCCAGCGGTGGTTGGCCATCGCCACCTTCACCGACATCACCTCCGCGCGGGTGGCCACCCGCAGGTCCTTCGGAGCAGCCGTCCACGCCGGTCCGCCAGGGCGTACGAGCCGCACCCGCCCCTCCTCGGTGACGCCGCTGACCACTCCCGCCGTACGCCGGGCGAGGTCGGTGACGACCTCGCCCGGACGCCACGTGCTACGGCTCAACGCGCCTTCCTGCCCAGCGCCTCCGTCAGCTTTTCGGCGGTCACCAGATTGCAACCGCCCAGCTCCAGGAGCGGACTGCGCAGTGTGCTGCTCGCGCAAGAGCCGAGATCCACCCGGAGGGACGGCAGCACGATCTCCGCCTCCGCGAGTGCGATACGGAGCCGTTCGCACGCCTCCTCCGCGTCGCGGAGCTTGATCAGGGTGGGGTTCTCCATGAACGGCGCCTTTCTTGGGGGAGTTTCACGTTCTGTGCTCCCAGCGTGGCGCTCCGGACATAGCCTTGTGGAGAGCAATCGCTGTGCACCTGCGCTTGTCAAGAGGCGGAGAAGCAAGATGACGGCAGAAAACCCTCGGGTCAACGGCGACCCGAAGGCCGACCCCAAGGTCTCGACCCTGGCCTACTTCGGGACTGAGTTGCGAATCAGGAGGGAGGAGGCCGGGCTGAGCCAGACTGTTCTGGCCGGGCGCACCTTCTGCACCCACTCGTACATCTCTCGGATCGAGACCGCGAGCCGTGTCCCGAGCGAGGAGTTCGCCCAGCGCTGTGACGACGTGCTGGGCACAGGCGGGATGTTCGCCCGCCTGTGGCCCATCGTCATTGAGCATGCATATCCGGACTGGTTCCGGCCATTCGTGGAGCTGGAGAAGGACGCTGTTGCGATTTGGGACTTCGAGAGCCAAGTGGTGCCGGGGCTGTTGCAGACGGAGGAGTACGCACAGGCGCTCTTCGCCGCAGCCCGCCTACCGAACGCCGATGAGCTGGTCGCGGCCAGAATGACCCGGCAGCACATCTTGGAGCGTGACAACCGCGCCCAGCTGTGGGTTGTCCTCGATGAGAGCGTTCTGCGCCGAGCTGTCGGCGGGCCAGCAGTCATGGCCCGGCAATTGAACGCCGTTCTGGAGGCAGCGGAAGACTCCCGGACCATCGTCCAAGTCATTCCGTTCGACGCGGGGGAACACGCCAGTATGGACGGGCCGTTCGCGGGGCTGACAATGGACGAGGGGGCCGACGTCGTGTACATCGACGGCCGTGCTCGCGGCCACATCAGCGCGGCGCCGGACGAAGTCGCCGGTTACCACCATGCCTATGATCTGCTGCGAGCCGATGCCCTCTCCCCAAAGGCGTCGGTGGACATGATCGCGGCCAGAGTGAAGGAACTTTCATGATCGACCCCACCGACCTGCCCGCCACAGCGTGGCGCAAGAGCAGCTACAGCGGCCAGAACGGCGGGAACTGCCTCGAAGTCGCCACCGACTACCCCGGCTCCGCCCTCCCCGTCCGGGACTCCAAGCACCCCACCGGCCCCGCCCTCCTCATCCCCTCCCCCGCCTGGCGGGCGTTCCTCGACCACCTGCAACAGGGCGGCTTCGACCGGGCCTGAGTCACAGCAGCAGCGGGCCTTCAGCCAGCGGCAGGACCGCGCCGCCCGCGAGGCCGAGGGCCAGGGACGCCGCACCAGCCGTGTAGGCCGTACCGGTCGTCAAGCGGCCCGTCGCAGCCGGGTGGTGGGCCTCGCCGGGGCGGACGACCGGGGCCAGCCAGCGCAGGTAGTAGAAGAGGGAGGCGACGGTGTTGGCGACGGCCACGGCGGCCAGCCAGGTGTAGCCGCCGTCGACGGCGGCGGTGAACACTTCGAGTTTGCCGAGGAAGACACCGGTGGGCGGGGTGCCGACCAGGCCCAGCAGGCAGACGAGGAGGACGGCGGCGAGTCCTGGGCGGTGCCGGGCCAGGCCGCGGTAGTCGGCCAGGGTGCGCGCGGCGGGCAGCGCTGTGACGACGGCGAACGCTCCGATGTTGGTCAGCGCGTAGGCGGCCAGGTAGAACAGCAGGCCCCGCTGGGCGAGGTCGCTGCGGGTTGCGACCGCGAGGGCCATCAGCAGATAGCCGACCTGGCTGATGGTGGAGTAGGCGAGCAGCCGCTTGACGCTGGTCTGGAAGAACGCCGCGAGGTTGCCCCACGTCATGGAGACCGCCGCCAGAACGGCGAGCAGCAGGGGCCAGTTGACGTCGCTGAGCGGCAGCGCCTGGTGCAGCAGCCGGTACCCGGCGATCAGTCCGCCGATCTTGGGCAGGGTGGTGACGTAGGCGGCGACCGGCGCGGTGGCGCCCTCGGTGACGTCGGGCACCCAGAAGTGCGCGGGCACGGCGCCGGCCTTGAAGAGCAGTCCCGCGAGTACGGCGACGAGTCCGACGGCCACCAGTCCGTAGCCGGCGGTGGGCAGCCCGATGCGCAGGTGCCGGTAGAGGGTCGCGCCCCCGGCGCCGTACAGCAGCGCGACACCGGCGAGCATGGTGGTGCCCAGCAGCGCGCCGAACAGGTAGTACTTCAGGGCCGCTTCGGTGCCCGGCGCGTCCTTGGCGAACGCGGCCAGGACGTAGCCGGGGAGGCTGGCCAGCAGATAGCCGGCGAACAGCGTCAGCAGGTCGTTCGCGCCGGCCAGGACCAGCGTGCCGGCACTGGTCAGCAGCAGCAGGACGTAGAACTCGGTCTCGCGTTTGTGGCCGCGTACCGACTCGGCGGACAGCGCCACGATCAGCAGCAGCGCGGCCAGCACGGTCAGCCGTCCGGCGTCGGTGACGGTGTCGACGGCGAAGGTGCGCGAGAAGACCAGCTGTTGACTGCCGGTCGCCATGGTGACCGAGGTGGCGATCAGCCCGGTCACACACGCCGCGGCGGCGAGCACCGCGACCGCCCACTGGCGGCGGCGGGGCAGCCAGCTCCCGGCGAGCAGGCCGCAGACGGCTGCGGCGACCAGCGCCGTCTCGGGCAGGAGTGCTGCGACGTTCTCGTTCACCGGGCCACCAGCTCCGTCACGGCACGGCCGGCTGGTTCGACCACGTCCAGCAGGAACCGGGGGGCGACGCCGATGATCAGGGCCAGCGCCAGCAGCGGCACGGTGGCGACCGCCTCGCTGGGGCGCAGGTCGACGAGGCCGGTCGCCGGAATCCCGGCGGGCAGGCGGGGCGGCCCGAGGAAGAGGGTCCGCAGGGCGCGCAGGAACAGCGCGGCGGTGATGAGGATGCCCAGCACGGCCACGGCGGTCGCGGTGGCCTGGGAGGCGAGGCTGCCGGTGAAGATCTGGAACTCGGCGATGAATCCGGAGAAGCCGGGCAGGCCGAGTCCGGCGAACGCGGCGACGCCGGTGGCGGCCGCGAATCGTGGAGTGTGCGCGGCCAGGCCGGAGTACGCGTCCATCCGGTACGTACGGCCCCGGTCGTAGAGCACTCCGGTGAGCAGGAACAGCGCACCGGTCAGCAGGCCGTGGCTGACCATCTGCACGACAGCTCCGGTGACCGCGAGGGAGCGCGCCTGCACGTCGCTGCCCGCGAGGGTTCCGGCGGCGCCGACGGCCAGCACCACGTACCCCATGTGGTTGACCGAGGTGTAGGCGACCATGCGTTTGAAGTCGGTCTGGGCCAGCGCCACCAGCGCCCCGTACACCACGGAGACCACGCCCACGACGACGAACACCAGCGCGTACTGGCGCCAACTCCCGGGCAGCAGCGGCATGGCGATGCGGACGAACCCGTAGGTGCCCATCTTCAGCAGGACGCCGGCCAGGATGGCGGAGCCCGCGGCGGGCGCGTCGGTGTGCGCCGGGGGCAGCCAGGTGTGGACGGGCACGGTCGGGGTCTTGACGGCCAGTCCCGCGCCGATGGCCAGCAGCACGAGCCCGGCGTAGAGGCCCTGCCCGGCCAGCGGGTTGCTGCGGGTCAGCTCCACCAGGTCGAAGGTGTGCGGGTCCGCCGCCAGATAGAGGCCGATGAAGCCGAGCAGCAGGGCGAGCGAGCCGATGAAGGTGTAGAGGAAGAACTTCAGCGCTGCCGCACGGGCGCGTTCGCCATGGCCCCAGCCGGTGATGACGAAGTACATGACGACGATGGACAGGTCGAAGAAGACGAAGAAGAGGATCAGATCGAGCGCGACGAACAGACCGATGCTGACCGTCTGCAGAAACAGGAAGAGGCACACGAAGGCCCGCACCCGGCGGGTCTCGCGCAGCGCGTAGACGGCGGTGGCCAGGAACAGCACGCAGACCATCGCCACCAGCGGCAGCGACAGGCCGTCCACGCCGACGTGGTAGCCGACGCCCGCGCTGGGCATCCACCGCACCCGCTGCTCGTACTGCATTCCGCCGCGCGTGTCGAACCCCGCCCACAGCGCGACGACGAGCACCAGGTCGGCGGCGGCCGTACCGATCCACGCCCACACACAGGCGCGGTCCGGGACCGTACGCGGCGCCAGGGCGAGCACGGCGCAGGCCAGCAGGGGCAGAAAAGTGACGACGGTCAGCACGAGTGGGTTACCTCACCAACAGCACGATCAGGGTCAGCACCGCGAAGCCGACGACGGCTTGGGCGTAGTACTGGTGCAGCAGTCCGGTCTGCGGGCGCCGCGCCCAGGAACCGAGACGGCGGGCGCCCGTGGCCACGGCGCCCACAGCGGCGTCCAGTCCGCGGTCGTCGGCACGGCCCGCCAGACCGGCCAGGGCCAGACCGCCCCGCGCGAGCTGCCGCACCGCGCCGTCCACGACCCGGTCGTCGAAGACGGCCAGCGCACGGGACAGCGCCAGGACGGGCCGTACGAGCAGCGCGTGCGTGGCCCGTTCGAGGTGCAGCCAGCCCGCCGCCCACGGGGCCGCGGCCCGCGCGGAGTGCGACAGGCGCGGCAGCCACCACCACGTGACGGCTGCGACGATGAGGGCGACCGCTGCGGAGACCCCCACCTCCCACGGGTGCGGCGACGGCTCGCCGCGCGCACCGAGGAGAGTGCGCAGCCAGTGGGCCGGGCCGGGCAGAGCCAGGACGCCCAGAACGGCGGCGGCAGCGGCGAGCACCCACAGCGGCAGCACCGCGTAACGGTCCAGGTGCCCGGTGCCGGGCTGCGCGCCCACGGGGCTTCGTCCGGCACCGTTCCCGGCGGGCTGCGGCCGGGTGACGTACCACAGCGCCTTGACGCTGTAGACCGCCGAGACGGCGCCTGCCGCCAGTCCCACCGCGTACAGACCGGGGCTCTCGGCGAGCGCCGCGGCGAGCACCTCGTCCTTGGCGGCCCACAGGGACAGCGGTGCGAGCCCCGCCAGCGCCAGCGCCCCCACCGTGAACGCGGCGCCGACCGACGGGAGGCGGCGGGCCGCGCCCTTCAGTGCGGGAAGCTGCTGGGTTCCCAGCGCGGTCAGCCAGGCGCCCGCGGCCAGGAAGAGGCCGGCTTTCACGGCGGCGTGCGCGACCAGTTGCACGGTCCCGGCCGCGACTCCCCGGCCGCCGGCGGCGAGCACCATGAAGCCCAGCTGCGCACAGGTCGAGGCGGCCAGCAGCTGCTTGAGGTCGCGCTGGGCGGCGGCGACCACGCCCAGCGCCAGCGCGCTGACGGCACCCGTCCAGGCGACCAGCGGCCCGGCCCAGCCGGTCGCGGCCAGCAGCGGGTGCAGCCGCAGCAGCAGATAGGCGCCCGCGGCGACCATGGCGGCCGAGTGCAGCAGCGCCGAGACCGGGCTGGGGCCCTCCATGGCCCGCGACAGCCAGAAGGAGAAGGGCAGTTGCGCCGACTTGCCCAGCGCCGCCACCACGACACCCGCGCTCACCACGTGCAGCCAGCCACCCGCCGCGAACGACAGCGCGTCCAGCCGCAGGGAGCCGACGCCGCCCGCCATGGCGGCGCCCGCCGCGAGATACAGCCCCAGGTCAGCGGCGCGGGTGGTCAGGAACGCGGTGTCGGCCGCCTGCGCCCGGTGGGGCTGCCGCCACCAGTAGCCGATCAGGGCCCAACTGGTGGCGCCCATCAGCTCCCAGGCCATCAGCAGCAGCGCCAGCGTGGTCGCCGTGACGGTGACCAGCATCGCGCCGGCGAACAGCAGCATCACCCCGAAGAACCGGCCCCGGTTCTCCCCGGGGCCCATCTCCCCTGCCGAGAACGCGAGGACGGCGGCGGTGACGGCCGCGACGGTGACCACCATGACGGCCGACAGGCCGTCCACCCGCAGCCCTGCCCGTACGCCGGTGAACAGCGGGGCACTCACCTGGGGCCGGGCGAACGCGACCGCCACGGCGAGCCCGAGGGCCGCCAGCGCGGTGGCGAGTGCGGCGGCGGGTACGTACCTGTTCCAGCGCCGCCCGCTGAGGCCGAGCACGGTCCCGGCGCCCAGCGGGAGAGCGATCAGCGCCCACAGCAGTGCGCTCATCCCTTCAGGTCCTCCGCCATGTCGGTCATGTCGACCTGGCGGGCGCGGTAGATCGCGGTGGTGACCGCGAAGCCCATGGCCATCTCCACCGCCATGGCCACCACGGCGGCCACGACGACGACCTGTCCACTGGCCGCGACCGGGGCGAGGAAGTGCCAGAACGCGGCGGCGGCGACGATGATCCCGCCGATCATCAGCTCGATCCCCATCATGATCATGACGATGGACTGCTGGGAGAGCGCGCCGAACAGCCCGACGCAGAACAGCCCGGCGGCGAGCACGAGGACGAGTTCGAAGGTCACCGTCCCACCCCTCCCCCGACGGGGTCCCGGGCAGGTCGCCGGTCGAGGTCGTCGCCGAAGCGGTCGTAGCGCCCGCGGCGGGTGGCCAGCACCGTCGCCCCGACCATGGTGGCCAGCAGCACGAAGCCCAGCACGACCATCGTCAGCATCTGCTCGCCCATCAGCGCCTTGCCGACCTGGAAGGTGGTGTCCGGCGGCGGCTCGCCCACCTTGGCGGGCCAGGGCGTCAGGAAGACGGCCGCCACCAGTGCGGCGAAGACCGTACCGCTGACGGCGAGCGAGCCGCGCTTGTTGTGCAGCATCGACATCGGCATCAGACCGGCCGGGTTCATCATGTAGGCGATCATGAAGACGGCCATCACGACCATCTCCATCACCATCATCAGCACGGTCACCACGCCCAGATACGGCAGGCCGAGCACCGTCACCACGCCGCCGACGCAGCACAGGGAGGCCAGCAGCGCGAAGGTGACCCGGGCCATCGAGTCGCAGGTGAAGACCAGCACAGCGGTGACCAGGGCGACCACCCCCAACGCCGCCAGCAGGGCCGACTCCAGGGTGTCCACGTCGTGTCTCCTCCCTCGGTTGTCCGTCAGCGGTTGTCCGTTTCCGCGGATGTCCGTCAGCGGTTCGGCGCGCCCGGCTCGTCAGCGGTTCAGCACCACCAGAGCGGGCACCAGCGCCTGCACGATGGCCAGCGGGATGAGGACGACCCAGGCGAACTCCACGTACCGGTCGGCACGCAGCACCGGCAGCCGTCGCAGCGCCCACACCAGTACGGCGAGCACCAGCAGCGTCTTCAGCGACGACCAGACCCAGGCGGGCAGCCAGGGTCCGGCTCCGCCGCCCAGGAACAGCGGGACCGCCATCGCGGCGCCCGAGACGAGCCACAGCCACCGGCCGGCGCGCAGCAGCAGCCGGTCGGCGCCCGTGGTCTCGCCGAGCACGCCGGAGGCGATGTCCCGGCCCACCGGATAGCCGAACGGCCCCAGGAAGCAGAGCGCCGAGACCCCCGCCAGATGCACGACGAAGGCGACCGGCATCCACACCGCGAACCACAGCCCCTGCTGCGCCGCCACGATGTCCCCCACCCGCAGCGACTCGGCGCCGGTGGCCGCCGTGATGAGGGCGAACATCAACGGCAGCTCGTAGGCGAGTGCTTGGGCGACGAAACGGTAGCCGCCGACCAGGGAGAAGACCGCGTTCGGGCCCCAGCCGGCCAGCCACAGCCCCGCCCAGGTGAGCACCTCCATGGCGTTGAACCAGACGACACCGACCGACAGATCGGCGACGGTCCGGTGCCCGAACGGGATCACCAGTACCGACAGCACCGCCGAGACCGGGACGGTCACCACACCCAGCCGCCACAGCAGCCGATCCGGGGCCGGCATCCGGCGGGGCTGCGCCGCCAGCAGCCGCGGCACCTCCAGCAGCGGACGCGCCGCGGCCAGGGCACTGCGAGGCCGCCCGGCGTCCCGCGCCGCCAGCAGCGCGTCCCCGGCGACCGCCAGCACCGCACCGGCCAGCAGCAGCGCGGGCGCCACCAGCAGCGACCACCAACCCGCCGCCTCAACCATGGATTCCCACCTCCCGCCGGCCAGCGGCCAGTTCGTCCGGGTCCGGATCGAGGCTGGCCACGATCAACCGGGCCGCCGCCAGCTCGGCGCCCTCCAGCAGCTCGGGCAGCACCCGCACCAGCGCGGCGGACGGCCACCGCTCCCCGGCCCCTCCGCCGCGCGGGCCCTCCTCGGTCGGGTCGAGTGGCGCCGTCTCCCCCAGCCGGTCCACATCGCCCACGATGTCCTCCAGCCAGGTCCGGTAGCGCGCGGGCACATCCCCGCCGGCCCGCGCCGCGGGGCCGCTCACCCCGGCGGCGCGCGCCCGTTCCTCGTCCAGTACCCCCATCCCGCGCGTCAGCCAGTACAGCGTCCGGGACCGTCCGACCCGGCGCGCGAACCGCCGCACCCCTGGCCGGAGCGCGGCACCGGGGGCGCCGTCGAGCAGCTCGTCCCGCAGCCGCCGGGCCGTGACCGCCGCATCGGCCCACCCCGCAACGGCCAGCAGCCGTCCCAGACTGTCGAGATGAGCCGCCGCCCGCCGCCGGGCCGCCTCGCCGACGGCCACCGGCTCCCCACCGGCAGCCCGCGCCCACGGCTCCGGCCAGAACGGCGCCGGTCCGCCGTCGTCGCCGCCGAGCTGCTGGTGGGCCGGCTCGGCCTCCTGGATGACATCTCCCTGGAGTGTCACGCGGACGGTCAGGCCGCTCGGCCAGTCGGCGAGCAACGGGCCGAGTGAAACGTGGAGTTGATCGAGCGACAGCCCGTCGCGGTCCTCCCCCGTCCCGGCCATCGGCAACCCGGCGGGCATCTCCATGCCACCGCCGTGGTCGTGGTGGCTGCTGTGGTCTTGGTGACCGTCATCGCCGTGGCCCTCATGGTCCCTGCCGCTCTCATGGCCGCTGCCGCCTTCATGGCCGCCGCCCTCAAGGCCGCCGTTGTGGGCGTCATCGGCCAGGTCGGCGCGGCAGCCCGCCAGTGCGCCGGGGACCGCGTCCGCCGTGGGGGCGTGCGCGCGGGCGCGCGGGGCCGGGAGGTGCTGCCACAGCCGGTCGACGGCGGGCCGCAGCTCCGGTCGGTCGGGACCGGTGACGAGCAGGATGTCGGCGTCGGCCGGGGTGAGGGCGAGCGGCAGGTCGTGTACCCGGAGATACCGCTCGGCGGCCAGCCGCGCCGCCGTACCGCCCGGAGTGCTCACCGGCAGCACGTGGGGCCTGGCCGCCGTGGCCCTCAGCAGTCGGGCCCTCACGTCCATCGCAGCGCGCCTTCCCGCCAGGCGTGCAGTACACCGGCGACCAGGACCGCGAGGAAGACGAACATCTCGATCACGGCGGAGGCGCCCACCGCGGAGATGACCCGTGTCCACGGGTACATGAAGACCATCTCCATGTCGAAGGCGAGAAAGAGCATGGAGACCGTGTACCAGCGGACGTGGAAGCGGCTGACCGCGTGCTGGCTCGGCTCCAGCCCTGACTCGAACGGCCCAGCGGGCAGCGGCTCCGTCGGGCTCCGCAGTGCCCGGGCCGCGCCGTAGACGCCGCCGACGCCGAGCAGGGCGACACCCAGCAGCGCCAGCGACGCGGTGAAGCCGTTCATCGGCCCCTCGCCGTGTACGAGCGCCGTTCGTGCCGTACCGCCATGCCGGTCTGCTCCCTTCACCGTCCGTGCCGCTGCTGGCCCGGCGTACCCCTAGGGGGCATACTCAATCGCCCCGATTCCCATCCGGGTCCCCTTGAGGGTGCCTGCTGCCGGTCCGGCATCCCGTATGCCACGCCAGCACCGTTCGGACGGCGGTCTGTTGTGCGCGAACGCTTGTCGGGGTCACCGGCTGCTGTTTCACTGCGTGGTTGGCTGCGCCACGTCGGTCCGGCTCCCCCGGGGAGGCCCCATGGAGATCACGCGTAGACATGTACTGTCCCTGCTGTCCGCCACCGGGCTGGCGGCGGTGATTCCCGCCTCCGGCGCGTCCGCGGCGCCGACGGCACCGGACGGGGCCCGTGCCGGCGACGCCGGGATCGAACGGCTGCTCGGCAACGCCCGGGCCGTGCTCGCCGGAACCGCCGAGTCCAACTCACGCGCCGAGACGGCGGCGAAGCTGGCGGCCGTCGCCGCGACGGCCCGCGGCCACCTGGCGGACATGGCGGCGGCGGGTGGGAACGAGCTGTTCCGCGGGCTGCCGCTGGGCACCAGCGACAGCAACCTCAACACGTCCTTCCGCCGGCTGTACGAGATCGCCCTCGCCTCCCGTACCCCGGGGCTGCCGCCCGGCGCCCCGCCCCACGACGACGCCACCCGGCGCCGGGTCGTCGACGGGCTCGTCACGCTCCACGAGCGCTACTACGGCGACCAGTCACAGGGCTACTACGGCAACTGGCACCACTGGGAGATCGGCATCTCCACCAGCGTCACCGCCACACTCGTACTGCTCGCCGAGGAGATCGCAGAACAGCAATCCGAGCTGACCCGCCGTTATATCGCCTCCATGGACGCGTATCTGCGCAACGGCAAGAACGGGGACGTCGATCTGGACTCCCGCTTCCACACCGGCGCCAATCTGGCCGACATCACCACCAACCGCATCCTCCAGGGTGCCCTGCTGGCCGACGAGGGCCGTATCCGCAAGGCGCTGGAGGACCAACTCACCGTCTACGCGACGATCGACCCCTACCACCTGGAACACGGCGTCACCGACGGCCACTACGCGGACGGGTCGTTCATCCAGCACGGCTCCGTCGCCTACACCGGTTCGTACGGAAAGGGCCTGCTGAGCCGCGTCGTCCAGACGCTGACCTACCTGGACGGCACGGGGTACGCCAACACCGGTGCGCTGGTGCCGGTGGTGCATCGGTGGGTGACGGACGGTTTCGCGCCCGTCATCTTCGAAGGCTGGATGATGGAGATCGTCAAGGGCCGTGCAGTCTCGCGTACGGGCGGCGGCTACGCGGACAGCGCGGCGGTCGCCGAGGCCGTCACCGACCTGTCGGCGTACGCGGACGGGGAGCGGGCCGCGGCGCTCAAGAGCTATGTCAAGCATCTGCACACGGCCTCGGCCGCCCCGCCCGACCCGGCCCGCTTCGCCTCCCCGCTCACCGTGGTGCGGCACGCCGCGATCCTGGCGGACGATTCGGTACCGGCGGCCGACCTCAACCCCGCGGCCCGCTGCGCCGCCTTCAACGCCATGGACCGTACGGTGCACCGGCGCCCGGGGCACGCCTTCGCACTCGCCCGCAGTTCGGAGCGGATCAGCAAGTACGAGTACATGAACGGCGAGAACCTGATGCCCTGGTTCCAGGGCGACGGCGCCCACTACCTCTACCTCGCAGGGGAGGACCAGCGGCAGGCCTTCGGCGTCGACTACTTCACCACCGTCTCCCCCTACGAGCTCGCCGGGGTCACGGCACCCGACGAGCGGCGGCAGACCGTTCCCGAGCTGTACGGGAAGCCCTACTACGACAACCCCGAGCATCCGCTGCACTTCACGGCCTCTTCGGAGTCGCAGAACACCTACGTCTACTTCCCGCGCGGCACGGGCCGCCACTCGGGCGGCGCGGTGCTGGACGCGTACGGCGCCGCCGCGATGGTGCAGTCCGACGACGTCGCCTACGCCGAACGCGACCGGCTGCCCGACGACTTCACCGTTTACCGGAACGCGAGGGCCACCAAGTCGTGGTTCCTGCTGGACGAGGAGATCGTGGTGCTGGCGGCAGGCGTCGGGGACCCCGCAGGGCGGGCGGTGACCAGCACCGTGGACGCCCGGATCGCGGACCCGGACGACACCGTGCGGGTCAGCGGGGAGCGGGACGGCGGCGGCGTCTGGTCCGGCGACGGCACCGGGCGGCTGCGCTGGCTGCGGTACGCCAACGAGACGCGGCGGACGGCCGTCGGCTACCTCTTCCTCGACTCCCCCGGCGAGCGGCGGCAGCCGGTGGCCGTCGGCCTGAGGACCGTCACACGCAGCCGGCGTGCTGTGCGCACCGCGAACCCGGACACCGCCGTCACCCGGCGGGTCTTCCACGCCGCCTTCCGGCAGGACGCGGGCGCGGCGCCGCGGGCCTACGCGTACGCGCTGGTGCCGGGCGTCGGTGAGCGGGAGCTGCGCGGCTACGGCGCCGACGGCGGGCCGCTCGCCGTCCTCGCCAACAGCACCCGTCTCCAGGCGGTGCGGCACGCCGGTCTCGGCCTGCTGGCCGTGAACTCCTTCGGGCGCGGCCGGCGCACCGTCGCGGGGCTCCGTCTCGACGGTCCGGCGTCGGTCCTCGTACGGCGCGAGCGCGAGGGGCGGGTTGTTGTCGCCGCCTCCGACCCCACCATGCGGCGGGACCGGCTCACCCTGCTGCTGCACGGCCGCAGACTGCGGCCCGTCTCGTCGGACCCCGATGTGCGGGTCAGCCATGTGCCGGGCGGCACCTTGCTCAGAGTGAGCACGCGACATGCATACGGGCGCACCGTAACCGTCACTCTCCGTTGAACCCGGGGTGCTCGCCCCGGGGCCGCGGGGAACTGCGCGAGCGACCAGTACGCGCCCGCGGCTGCCGACGGCGGGCAGGGGCACCCCCTCCGCTAAACGGCGGCGGGCGCGGGGTACCCGCAAAGGGGGTCAGAGAGGAGTGAGCACGATGAGTGACCAGACACCCATGCCGTCCCAGGCTGAGGGCGAGCGCGACAACGGCTTCGCGGAGACCCGTTCCCTCCCGCCCGAGGAGCGCCGCAAGGCGGAGCACCCGGACTGCCCGCGCACCACACCCTCGCAGGCCGAGGGAGAGCGCGAGGAGAACTCCGGGTAGCTGACGACTCAGAGTTCGGCGTACGCCTCACGCAGCCGGCCGGCGCTCAGGCCGGCCTCCGCCAGCACGGTACCGCCCGCGCCGCGGCCGATCTCGGCGACGCCGATGAGCAGGTGGTCGCAGCCGATGAGGCGGGCACCGGACTCCTCGGCCCGCTCCTCCGCGAGTGCGATGGCCTTGCGTGAGTACGGCGTCCAGGCGATGCGCTCGGCCGCCTGGGAGGCACCCATACCGATCCGGCCCCCCACCGCGCTGTGGATCTCCTCCGGGTCGGCCCCCGCCGCCGCGAGCAGTGCCGTGGCGCTGTTGCCCTCCGCCGTCAGACCCCACAACAGGTGTTCGGTACCGAGGTAGTTGTTGCGGTGCTGTACGGCAGCCTGCTTCATATGCGCCATCGCCTGCTGGAGTTCCGGGGTGAGGACCTCCGGCGGGTACCTCTTGTGCGGTGCGTGGAAGCGCTGTTGCACCGCTTGCCGGGTGACACCGAGTGCGGAGCCGATCTCGGTCCAGGAGATGCCGTGCAGCCGGCAGTGCTCCACATAGTCCTCGACCAGATCGTCCGCGAGAACTTGGAGCCGGGATGCCACCTGGGCCGCGGAGCTCAGCAGAGCCAGCCAGTCCGGCTGCTCGCCTCCGCCGGGCCGGTGGGCGACCTCGCAGGTGCGGTCGACCTCCGCGATGAGCGTGTCCAGATCAGGAAGAGCCATGCGTCAAGTACGCCTTGACAAAGCCGGATTGTCAACCTGTTTTTGCGCATTCGTCGGCCGTCGGGGCCGCGGCACTGTCCGAGCCGCTCATCCAGCCCGCCGCCGCGCCTTCTCCGCCTCACGGTCGGCCCGCCGTACCCGGTCCCGGGCGGCCCGGCTCTCCGCGCGGGCGGCCCGCTGGCTCTCCTCGGCCTCCCGCAGCTCCTCGCGGGCCCGGGAGACGCGCTGCTCGGCCTGCCGGTACCGCTCGTCGGCACGCTCGGCCTCGCCCTGAGCCGCGGTCAGCTCCTCCTCGCGGGCACGCGATTCCCGCTCGGCCGCCTTCCGCCGCTCCACCGCCTCTTGCCGCTTCGCCTCCTCACGCTCGGCCGCCTTCCGCCGCTCGGCCTTCTCACGCTCGCCCTGTCGCTCCTTCCGCTCCTTGAGCTCCTTCCGCTCCTTCAGTTCCTTCCGCTCGCTCCCCCGACCGCCCTCCGCGGGCACCGCCTCGCCCACGAAGCCGACCGGCGCGGTCAAGGGTCTGGACAGGCGCCCGGCGGCCAACTCGCGTCCCGCCTCCGGATCGGCCAGCGCGGCGTGCAGCGTCTCGGTCAGCTCGCGCTGCGCTTCGTCGCTGATCCCCCGGCCCTGCCGCTCCGTCAGCTCGCGGGCCTGCCGGGCGAGGGCTGCGGTGATCTGCCGCTGTCGCGCTGACAGCTCGCGCAACTGTCGGCCGTCCAGATCCCGGTGGGCCCGGCGCAGCTCCTCGCCGAGCTCCAGCAGCAGCCGCACCTCCTCGGGCTCCTCGCGCACGAGCAGGTTGCCGGCCCAGGCGGCCATGGTGGGGCGGCGCAGCCGGCGGATGCGCTCGGCCAGCTCCCGCTCCCCCGCTTCCCGGGCCTCCTGGGCCCGCGCGTCGCGGGTGGCGGTGAAGTCGCCGGGCGGCACCCCGTACAGCTCGTCGGCGACAGCGTCCAGATCCAACCGTCCTCCCGCGCAGCCCTGGCACATCCGCCCCGAAGGCGTACCACCGGCGCCGTCCCGGCACAGCCGAACCCGCCGAGAAGCACCCGGCGGCACCACCGGTTGCTCCGGATGCGACAGCGGCGACCGCGCCGGTACCGGTCCTACGGAAGTTCCGCTCCCATGGAAGTCCGCTTTCCGGTGCGGGCGCACTGTTCGAGCGGTCGATTATCCGCTGTTCGCATTCCACCCTTGTTCACATTTCACGCCTTCCGCGGGATACGGAATGTGCAGTGTGTTTCCGGAGAATGCGCTTGGGGCGATGCGCCCCCTGCCCAGGTCATGCGCCCCCGACGCTCCCGCGCCGCCCCCTCGGGGGGTTAGCAGCGCACTCGCTTGCTTTCGCCGCCGCACCGCCCCTGAATGGAATTCCACTGAAGGACGCCCGGCGGGCGGGCTCTTCGGTGCCGTGTCCTCCGACGTGTTCTCCATATACGCGCTCCGCATGTGTCGTCGAGAAAGGAAAGCGAAGAAAAACAAGGAACTCACGGAAAGGCGAGGATTCAGCGGAGAGTACGAACCCGGCCGTGGCCAGGCCGGGACCCTTCGAGGCACCGTGCCCCTGACCGCTTGCACCGGACGGTCAGGGGCACGCCCGTCGGACGGACGGGCTCAACTCACCACATCTCCGGTCCCCGGCGCCGAACTCGGCACAGTGTCCGGATCCCGCCGCCTCAGGAGGTCCGGATGGCCCATGGGGACTACACCGGCTCCTGGAGGACACTCGTCCTCCAGGAGCCGGCCCGTGCGGCGGTTCACGCGGCAGGCGGCGGCTCCCGAGGGGGACGGGAGTGACCGGCGTCACAGCCTGCGCTGGGTTCCGCGGTGAACTTTCCGTGCTGTCGGCGCATCAATCCTTCCGTGAAAGCGCGCAAGCGCCCGTTCGAGAGGGGAATGACCGAGATGACCGAGCAGCACCGCAACACCAGCACGGCGCCGGGACACGCGGTCCAGCGTGCCGCCTGTGCGGCTCTGGCCGTGGCCACCGCTGCGGGGCTCGGCCTCGCCGGGGCCGGTGCGGCACAGGCGCTCGGCGAAAGCCAGGCCTCGACGCCCACCTGCACCACCTCCGGGCTGACCGCCTCGTTCGGGCAGAAGCTCGGCGGCGGGATGAGCCATGAGGGCGTCGTCCTCAAGCTGAAGAACACCAGCGGCCACAGCTGCGCCCTGCGCGGCTACCCGGGCCTCGGTCTCGAGGACTCCAAGCACCGCACACTGGGCTCCTCCGTCCACTGGGGCGACACCTGGTACGCGAAGGACCCCGGCAAGAAGACGCTCACGCTCAAGAAGAACCAGAGCGCCGAGGCCGTCATCGCCTGGACCCACGCCAACGCCGGCACCTCCGGTGCCCGCCACGCCACCTACCTCCAGGTGACCCCGCCCGCCAACACCGCCCACAAGACGCTGAAGCTGCCCACCTGGGTCGACCACGGCCGCCTGAGCGTCACAGCCCTGGCCCCGAACATCCACATAGGCTGACCCGGCCCCGGGCCGGCCCCGGGCGCCGGGTCCAGCCTCGGGCCGCGCTCCTAGGCCGGGAAGGTGACCGGGAGGTGGTCGAGACGGGTCTCCCAGGTGGAGGCCGTGTCCGTCAGCCGGCCGGGGTCGGCGTTCAGGCGGAGGCCGGGAAGGCGCTGGATCAGCACCTCCACGGCCGTCTCGATGATGGCCTGGCCCAGGGCCTGCCCCGGGCACTGGTGCGGGCCGCTGCTGAAGGCCAGATGGGCCTGGTTGCCGCTGACCGCGGTACCGGTGTGCGGGCGTACCTCCGGGTCCAGGTTGCCCGCGGCCAGTCCGAGGATGAGCAGGTCCCCGGTTCTGAGGCGCTGCCCGCCGAGTTCGCAGTCGGCGTTGGCGAACCGGCCCGGGAGCACCGCGAGCGGCGGCGAGTTCCACATCATCTCCTCGACGATCGCCGTCGTGGTCATCTCTCCGCTGATCAGTTCGCCGAGCCGGGACTCGTTGCCGAGGATCGACTGGAGCACACGCGCCAGCAGGTTGCTGGTGGTGGTGTGGGCCGCGATGAGCACCAGACGCAGGTGGTTCTGCACCTCGTCGTCGTCCAGTCCTGCCGGGTGGTGGATCAGCCCGGTGGCGAAGTCCGGGCCGGGTTCGGCGCGTTTGTGCGCGGTCAGCTCGGCCAGCACGCGGCCGATCCGGTCGTTGTGGGCGATGGCGTCCTCGCCGCCCCGCATCATCCCGGCGCACGAGGTCACCAGGCTCTCCCCCTCGGTCTCCGGCAGCCCGAAGAGCCGGGTGAGGACGAGCATCGGCAGATACTCGGAGTACTGCAGCACCAGGTCGGCGCGGCCGGTGTCGGCGAAGGCGTCGATCTGCTGGTCGGCGACGTGGACGACGTGACGGCGTATCCCGCGGTTCGTGACGGTCTCCATGCTGTCGGTGACAGCGCGGCGCAGCCGCTGGTGGGGTTCCCCGTCCTGCGAGAGGCAGTCGGGGCGCCAGCCCAGCATCGGGATGAGCGGCGAGTTCTCCGCGATCCGCCCCTCCTTCCAATCCCGCCATCTGCGCGAGTCCCGGCTGAACTGGCCGGGGTTGTCCAGCACCCGCCGGTTCTCCCGGTAGCCGAGCACCAGCCAGGCGGGCACATCGCCTTCCAGCAGGACGGGGGCCACCGGCCCGTACTGCTTGCGCAGCCGGGAGTAGGTTCCGTACGGATCGCTCGTGGTCTCCGCCGCGTACAGCCTCGTCGTGGCGCCGGCGTGCCGCACAGGGCAGGCCGCCGGCACGTCCGGCTCAGCAAGGTGCGGGCCGTCGGAAGGCTGGGCGTTCATCGGGGCTCCAATGCGGCAGCAGACCGTTCCTTGATATGGCGGACGAGCGCGATCAGCACATCGCGGCTCGACGCCCGGTCGCGCGCGTCACAGCTGATGATCGGGGTGTGCGGCGAGACGGCCAGCGCCTCGCGCACCTCCTCGACGGGGTGATCGCGGGCGTCGGGGAAGATGTTGAGGGCGATGACGAACGGCACATCCAGCCTCTCCATCTCCTCGATGGCCCGGAAGCTGGACTGCAACCGCCGGGTGTCCACCAGGACGACCGCGCCGAGAGCGCCCTTGAACAGACCGTTCCACAGGAACCAGAACCGCTCCTGGCCCGGCGTGCCGAACAGATAGAGCACCAGCTGCTCGTTGAGGCTGATCCGGCCGAAGTCGAGGCTGACGGTGGTGCTCTTCTTGTCCGCGACGCCGACCAGGTCGTCGACGCCGGCGCTGGCCTGGGTGAGGGTCTCCTCGGTGGTGAGCGGCACGATCTCGCTGACCGAGCCGACCATGGTCGTCTTCCCGGTGCCGAAGCCGCCCGCGACCATCACTTTGACCGACCGGCTCTCCGCGTGCAGCGCCTCCGCCCGTTGCGGAGGCGCCGGCCGGTCAAAGCCGTTGTAGTCCACTGAGTACCTCCTCGAGGAGCGTGAGGTCGGGCCCGCGGTCGCCCGTGCCCGCGAGCGGGTCACGGGCCTGCACCAGACCTCTGTTCAGCAGGTCGGCCAGCAGCACCGAGAGAATGTTGAAGGGCAGCTCGAGATGCGCGCCCAGTTCGGCCACCGACAACGGGTCGCGACACCAGCGCAGGACGGCGTCCTGCTCGGGCTCGATCCCCGGTTCGGGCACGGAGCACGCGACGACGAGCGTGGCCACATCCAGGCTCGACGCGTCCCCGACGGGTGCGGCGCGCCCCTCGGTGAGTATGTAGTAGCGCTCCAGTCCTGGCCGTCCCGAGCGCACTTGCGGCTCTGTCATCCAGGCTGCTCCTGGCGGGGAACGGTGCCGAGGAGGTCGCCCATCCTGCGGGCGCAGTCCCTCATCTGGTGTCCGAGCACCCCCTGGTCGATACCCGTCCTGGCCAGCACGCCCAGGTAGGTCTCGTTGCCTGCGCGTACGACGAAGAGGTGTCCGCCGTCGACCTCGATCCCGGCCAGCCGCAACTGGCCCTTGTGGTTGGGGAACTTCTCGGCGACCGGCTGGGCCAGCGACTGGAGGCCCGCGACGATGGCGGCGAACCTGTCGGTGTCGTCGGGGTCGGCGCCGAAGGAGGTGATGGCCTTTCCGTCCGAGGAGGCCACCAGCGCGAAGCGGATCTCCTGGATGCTCTCCGCCAGGTCGCGGAGCGCCCAGCTCAGGTCGGTCTGATACTGCGTCATGTGGCTAGTCACTCTCTGCTTGCTCGTCAGGGCGGTCGTGCGGGTCGGACGGGCCTGCCGGGCAGCGGCCGGCAGCGCTCTGCGAACCGTTGCCGGAGGCGCTCTGCGAACCGTTGCCGGAAACGTCCACGGAGCCGGAGCGGGAGGTGTTCACCGATCCGGGGGTGTTCGCCGAGTCGTGCGCCTTCGTCGGGCTGCAGCCGGAGACGAAGGCGGCCAGCCCGGTGAAGGACTCCTCCGGCGGCACGCTGGAGGTGTCGGCCAATCCGGTGTGCAGGCCGTTGCCCGGACCCCGTGAACCCGTGGCGCTCTTGCTCCGCTTGGGCAGCCCGCCCGGCGTGGTACCCGAGACCAGCGCGTCGTCATCGTCGTCGAAGACGGGCCGGTTCTCCCGGCCGACGGGCGGTGCCGGGATGGCGGGCTCCGGCGCCGGAGACGGAGCGGGAGCAGGAGAGGGAGAGGTGGAGGGAGCCGGAGAGGTAGCCGGGGACGGGGACGGAATCTGCGTGGGAGACGGAGCCGGCTTGACCGCCTGGGCCCGCCGCCTGGCCATGGCGGCGCGCACCGACGGCGGATCGGGGTACCGGGGCCCGTCGAGGGGCTTGATGTACTTGTTGGGAACCACCACGACCGCGGCTGTGCCGAGCCAGGGCGAGTCGTCGAACGTCACCGTGATCCCGTACTTGCGGGCGAGGTTGCCCACCACGCGCAGGCCGAGCTGCGCGTCCTCCGCCAGGTCGCCGGGTCCGGCGCCGACGGCCACACCGTTCAGCAGCCGCAGGGCCTGGCGCCGCTTCTCCGCCCGGAGCCCCGTGCCGGCGTCCTGCACCTCGATACCCAGCCCGTTGGGCACCTCGCGCGCGGAGACGAACACCGTCTCCGCCGGGGGCGAGTACCGCGTCCCGTTGTCCATCAGATGGGCGAGGATCAGCGTGAGGTGGTCGACCAGACCGCCGTCCACCGCCAGTTCGGGAAGGCGCCGCAGCTTGACGCGCCTGTACTCCTTGATCCGCCCCATGCCGCCGCGGACCACGCTGATCAGCGGCTGGGGGGTCTGCCATGTGCGGCCCGGCCGGGAGGCGCCGCCCAGTACGACGATGCTGGCCGCCAGACAGTCGGCCGGGCCGAGCTCCTGGTCCAGCTCCATCAGGTCCTGGGCGACGGCCGGCAGGTTGCCGTGCACGCCCTGCATCTCGTGCAGTTGAGCACGGAGCTTGCTCGTGTACACCTGCATCCGGCTGCCGATGCTCACCACGGAGTGCCGCGCGGAGGAGCTGCGGTCGAACTCCTCCTCGATGGCCAGCATGGCGAACCGCAGCAGCTTCCTGAGCGTGGGGCGGAAGTCGTCGGGGATGTCGGGGTCCTTGGCCAGTGGACGCAGCAGGTCGTCCATGGCCTGACCGGCGCGCAGGTCGTCGACCGCCCTGGGCAGGAACTCCTCCGCGATGCGGACCAGTTGGGCCTTGTGCAGTTCGGTCAGCCCGGAGAGCTGCTCCCGCAGCGAGGCGACCTCGGTGGCGTGCCGGGCTTCCATGGTCACCAGCCGCTGCCTGGCCTCCTCCCGTTCGCCCGCGGTCTGCGCCTGGTGTTCGAGGGCGGCCCGGCGGGCGCGGAGTTCGCAGTTGAGCAGGCGCTCGACACAGACGGCCGCGGCCGCTGTGACCGCCACTCCGACGAGGAGCACGGCCGGCCGCCCGCCGGCCGGTCCCACGGCCATCACCACGGCCATGGCCATGCATATCGCTGCGGGCAGTGACCACCACGCGTACCAGGCGGCGGGCAGCCGGGCCGCGGGTGGATTCGTGGCAAGTTCCATGTGGGTCCTCAACCAATTTGCTTGCGCGGGGCGGGTCGGAAACGCACTCGCCGTACAGCCGGTGCCCTACGGGAGGCGGCACTCACCGATCTGGCCTGCTGCAGGTCCGGCTCCTTTTCACCGGAGGCGCGGAGTTGTCGACGACAGGCCACGGCTCCCTGCGAGTGCGTCAACTCGCCGGGAGTGCGGGAGCTTAGCGACAACTGGCGGCGCCTCGCAGGAGATGCCGTGTTCTGCCAAACATCTCCGGATTTCCGTTCGAATGCCGTGCGGGATTCCCGGCCTCGGTACTCCTGGAGAACCGCGCGGAGCACCTCGGCCGCCGGGATCGGTCGGTGATCCGTCATGACCGCCAGGTCAGCGCTTTCCGACTGTTTTCTTCTTGGTCGATGATATTTTTATGACCGGCTCAGCAAATTTCTGATCGAATGGGGGCGGTCGGCGCCGGTTGTGCGCCCCTCCCCGGATGCATGCGCCGATTGTGGGGAGACTGGCCCTAGCAACCGGCGGCACCCCCCTCGCGAGCCCGTCGGCCCACCGCACCGCGGACCTCGCGGCCGGCGGGCCGGAAAGCCGCCGCCTACTGCTCGACCTGCACCGGGAGTTCGAGCAGACACGTTCACCCAGCGCTTCGACCGTGCACACAGAAGCGCTGCTGCACCGCAGGCACCACCGCACCGCGTATGACAGTCCAGCACGCAGTGCCGACGTGAGCGTTCCCACGAGAGCAGGAGGACTCACCGATGGGACGAAGCGGAACAAGCGGCGAACTGGCAGACATGGTCAGAAGTGCCGTGAGGAGTTGCGGGGAAGAGTACAAACGCCGGGAGGAATCAGGCGTCGCCCGCCGGGACCGGTCGGCCTGCCGGGACGAACGGCACCGCGCCGCAGTGGCATTCCCGCTGGAAGGAGCGCTGGCCCGCGCACCCCGGCAATTCCCCGAACCCGATGAGCACGGTAGAGAACGCCTGCGCAGGCTGGACGAATGCCTCGCCGTCATTCAGCGCGCATTCCCCGGCGTCGAGACCGGTGTTCGGCTGTGCCGGCTCTCGTGCGAACTGCTGGAAGGCGCCTGGCGCGAGCGGGCCCTGGGCACGGATACCACCGCCTACGACGATTCGTGCACCTGTACGCTCTGCGCCCACTTACCCAAACCGCTCACCCGCAGCCTCGCCGACTACGACTGGCGCCGCAGCGACGGGCAGCCACTGTCGGTCAAGACCTGGCCCTTCCGGAAAGAACTGGACAGCGTGCTGACCGGCGGCTGGGTGTGGACCCGGAAGATGAACGACTCGGACCGGGACCTGGGCCTCCGATTCCGGCACCAGGACGACATCCTGGTGCTCCACGAGTACAAGCGCGTCGAGGCGGCGATCGAGGTCTCCGAGACCGCGCGGGCCGTCCGGCAGCGCCTCGCCGAGGACCGTACGACCAACGGGGCGCGCGCCCTGATCTGCGGCCTCTACGCCGCCTACAAGCGGTCGGTCGACGAGCACTGGCTCAAGCGGCACGTGGCGGGCGCTGTCGCGCTCCCACAGGAGACACCGCTGGACAAGGCGGCCTACACCCTGCTCCAGCTCATGGACTGCCTGTTCTGGCACGTCTCCCCGGACGCGGAGCTCTGGCAGGAGGAGCACCTCGCCGCACTGGTGCTGTGCCGGGTGCTCAACGACATGACCGACGCACGTGCCGACGCGGTCACCGGGGAGGCCAGCAACTTCTGGCTGAGCGCCATGTCCACGCACGAGAAGGCCCTGTACGGGGCCTGCGTCGTCGCGCTGATCAAGTACGGGTGCATGCCGGAGGCGCACGGCCTGCTGTGGAACACCTGGCTGATGGGCACCACGGTGGTGTGGGAGGGGCTGACCGGGCGGCACGCGCTGTGGTTCGACGGGATCACCAGCGGCCTGCCTCCCGCGGAGGGCTGTCTGCTGTGCGGCATCGAGCCCAACGCCTGCACGGGGCTGCTGACCGCGGGCGTCACGCTGCGCGCCGGCTGCTCCCCCGCTGTGGACCGGCTCGGTGAAGGCGCGGCGGCGCTCGCGGCGCGCTGCCGCGACCAACACCCTCAAGTGTGGCGGCTGTTCGAGCGTGAGCTGGCCGTGTTCGAGGCCCTGCACGGGGAGTGGCACGGTGACGTCGGCACCGTCTGGGAGATATTGCGCCGCACCTATATAGCCGCTGTCGCGGCGGCGCTGGCGGGCGGTGAGGGGGCACGCGAGGTCCAGATCGACTCCGGCCGCGTGGGAGCCGAGCTGTTCCACACGCTGCACAGGCCCCCCACCTGGAAGGAGGACACGGCGCTGCTGGCCTATATGTTCGGCTGCGCGCACCCCCACTTCCTGTGGAACGCGCAGGGTTTCGCACCGACCGCGGTCGGCGGTGACTGGCTGGACGGCTGAGCGCTGGACGGCCGAGCGCTGGACGGCCGAGCGGGGCCGCACCCCGGCCCGGGCCGGGGTGCGGCCGCCGTCACTTGGCCTTCTCGACGAACTCGGTGGTGTAGGTCTTCTTCAGGTCGATGGTGGTGTTCTTCAGGTTCGGGTTGAACGCCTTCAGCACGCGCTCGACGGTCTTGGGCCCGTCCGCCGGCATGACTCCGTCCGTGGTGAACATCGGCAGCGTGTTCTTGATCGACTGCGCGTACAGCTCCTTGCCGCCCTGCGCGTAGTCGGACGGCATCTTCGCGGCGATCTCCTCGGGGGTGTGCTTCGACATCCACTTGAGGGTCTTGACGAAGGCGTTGGCCAGCTTCTGCACCGTCTCCTTGTGGCTGTTGGCCCACTCGGTGTTCATGTACAGGCTGGAGGAGGGGTAGGTGCCGCCGAGCGCCTTCTTGGAGCCCTCCGGGGTGCGCATGTCGACCAGGACCTTGCCGAGCTTCTTGTCGAGCACCTGGCTGACGGTGGGTTCCGTGGTCATCCCGCCCTGGATCGAGCCCTTCTTCAGCGCGGAGATGAAGGTCTGTCCCGCGCCGACGGCGACCGGGGTGATCTGGTTGGTCGGCACCCCGTTGTGGACGGCGAGGTATTTGGTGAGGAAGTCGGTCGAGGACCCCAGGCCGGTGACACCGAGCTTCTTGCCCTTGAAGTCCTTGGGCGAGGTGATGTCCCCGGCGGCCTTCGTGGAGACCATCTCCACCTCTCCGGGCGCGTGGGAGAGCTGGACGACCGATTCCACCTGCTTGCCCTTGGCCTGGAGGTCGAGGGTGTGGTCGTAGAAGCCGACGACGCCCTGAACGTCGCCGGAGACGAGCGAGGTGGTGGCCTGTACACCGGCCGGCTCGGTGAGCAGTTCGACGTCGACGCCCTCGTCCTTGAAGTAGCCGAGCCGCTTGGTGAGCATCGCGGGCAGGTAGATCACCTTGTCGAGGCCGCCCACCATGATCTTCACCTTGCCGCCGCTCTTCGCCTCGTCGGAGGCGGCGGAGCCGCCTCCGCAGGCGCTGAGGGAGGTGAGGGCGAGCGTCGCGGCGACCGACACGGCGGCGAGCCTGGCATTTTTGCGCATGACGAGTCCTTCGGGAGCGGGAGAAGGGAAGGGGAGAAGAGGGCGGGATGGAAGGGAGGGAGCGTCGGACGGTCAGCGGGCGGTGCCGGACTCGACCGGCTTCCAGCGGAAGAGCCGTTTCTCCAGGAAGGCCAGCAGCCCTTCGGCCAGCAGCGCCACCACGGCGAGGATCACCATCGCCGCGTACACCCCGGCGGCGTTGAAAGTGCCCTGCGAGGCGGAGACCAGCAGGCCGAGGCCCTTGGTCGCGCCGATGTACTCGCCGACGATCGCGCCGATCAGCGCGAAGCCGAAGCTGACATGCAGGCTGGTGAAGATCCACGACGTGGCGGAGGGGATCACCACGTGCAGGGTGACCTGCCGGTTGCTCGCGCCGAGAATCCGCGAGTTGTCGACCAGGTTGCGGTCGACCTCCCGCGCGCCCTGGAAGGCGTTGAAGAAGACGGGGAAGAAGACCAGCACCACGGCGGAGGCGACCTTCGAGGCGGGGCCGAGGCCGAACCAGATCAGGAAGATCGGCGCGAGGACGATCCGCGGCAGCGCGTTGAGCACCTTGATGTACGGGCCCACCACATCGGCCAGGAAGCGGATCCTGCCGAGCGCGATGCCCAGCACCACACCGCCGAAGACGCCGAGGACCCAGCCCAGCAGCGCCTCGTAGAGCGTGTACCAGATCTGCTCCCACAGGGGGCCCTGCGGAGTGCCGTTCAGCGCCCACTGCTGGATCTGGTCCCAGATCTTGGACGGCATGGAGAAGTTGAACGGGTCGATGACGGCGGTCCTGGCGAGCACCTCCCACAGGCCGAACACGGCGACGAACAGCACCACCCGGGTGCTGTACACCAGGAGCCTGCGGTTGCGCGCCGCCCGTTCCCTGGCCTGGGTGCGCTCGGTGCCGGGGCCCTTCTTCTCCTCGGCGGCGGCCGGCGCTGCGATGGTCTCAGGCGACATCTGCGGCACCCCTCTCACGGGTGATGCGGACCTCTTCGCCGAGCGAGGACCACAGTTCCCGGTAGATCTCGACGAACCGCGGCTCCAGCCGTACCTCCTCGACCTTGCGCGGCCGGGGAAGATCGATGGCGAAGACCTCCTTGACGGTGGCCGGTCCCGCGGTCATGACCACGACCTTGTCGGCCAGTGCGATGGACTCCTCCAGGTCGTGGGTGACGAAGACGACCGAGGCGCCGGTCCCGGCCCACAGCTCCAGCAGCTGGTCCGACATCAGCGCGCGGGTCTGTACGTCCAGCGCCGAGAAGGGTTCGTCCATCAGCAGCAGCTCGGGGTCGTTGACGAAGGTCGCCGCGAGCGCCACCCGCTTGCGCTGGCCGCCGGAGAGCTGGTGCGGATAGCGGTCCTCGAAGCTGCCGAGGCCCACCTTGTCGAGCCACTGGCGGGCCCGCTCCTTCGCCTCGGCCTTGGGTACGCCACGGAACCTGGGGCCCGCCATCACGTTCGACAGCACGGTGCGCCAGGGGAAGACGGCGTCCTGCTGGAAGACGAAGCCGACCTTGTCGCCGATGCCGCGTACCGGCTCCCCGGACACCAGCACCTCGCCCTCCGTGGGCTCTTCCAGACCGCTGACCAGGGTCAGGGTCGTCGACTTGCCGCATCCGGTCGGGCCGACCACAGCGACGAACTCGCCTCGCCGAACGGTCAGGTCCAGGTCACGGACAGCGGTGTGCAGCCGGCCCGACGGTGTGCGGAACGCTTTGCTCGTCGCCCGTAGCTCGATGGCTGGGGTCGTCTGGCTGTTCATGGCGGGGAGGTTAGGAGCGCCGTGGGCACCCTCGGCAGTCTTGTGAGCACTCCTCGCGCTTCTGCCCCTAAGCGTTCTTTTGCTCGTTCTGCTCACGGCTGGACAACAAAACCGCGCACAAGGCTGGCCACCGGGCCTGCCGCCTCTTACGTTGCGTTCACACACCACGTTCAGGCCGCGCGTGGCGTGAAAGTTTCGCTTCGCAACAGCGTCCGCTCCGCCGGGGGCAGCCGCTTCGTGCGGGGCGTACGCGCCCGCAACCCGTGAGGGTGAAGGCGGAAGGGTCGGAAGACAGGGAGTGCGATGCGTATCCGCTGGCCCACACGTGTCTCCGCCCAGGTCCTGGTCGTCCAGCTGGTCCTCACCACCGGGGTGACGGCACTGGCTACGGGCTTGTTCCTGGCCCCGTTCAGCTCGGAGATCGACGACCAGGCCACCAGCAGGGCGCTGGCCATCGCGCGGACCACCACCGCCGACCCGCAGCTCACGCGTGACCTGCTCACCACGGCGCCGAGCCCGACCGGTCCTGTGCAGCGCGACGCCGAGCGGATACGCAAGGCCACGGGCGCGCTGTACATCGTGGTGATGGACACCCGCGGGGTGCGCTGGTCGCACACCAACCCGGCGCGTATCGGCCGGCACGTCTCCACCGACCCCAGCCGCGCCCTCGCCGGTGAGGAGGTCAGGCAGATCGACACCGGCACCCTGGGCCGTTCAGCGCGCGCCAAGGCGCCGCTGCGCGACAGCTCGGGGAAGATCGTCGGCGCGGTCTCGGTCGGCATCTCCTACGGCAGCGTGCGGGAGAAGCTGTTCGCCGAGGTGCCGCGGCTGCTGAGTTACGCGGGGATCGCGCTCGGCGTGGGCGTGCTGGCCGCGCTGGTGGTCGCCCGCAGGCTGCGCCGCCGTACGCACGGGGTCGCGTTCGCCGACATCTCGGCGCTGCTGGACGAGCGCGAGGCGATGCTGCACGGCATCCGGGAGGGCGTGGTCGCCGTGGACCGGCACGGCAGGGTGCGGATGGTCAACGACGAGGCGCAGCGGCTGCTGGGCCTGGGCCCGCAGGACGCGGGGACGCCGCTGGACGAGCTGCTGCCACCGGGGCGTACGGCCGACGTGCTGACGGGCCGGGTGGCCGGGGCCGATCTGCTGACCATCAGCAGCGGCCGGGTGCTGGTCGTCAACCGGATGCCGACCAGGGACGGCGGAGCGGTGGCGACATTGCGCGACCGGACCGAGCTGGAGCTGCTCGGCCGCGAGCTGGACAGCACCCATGGGCTGCTGGACGTACTGCGCGCCAAGGATCATGAGCACGCCAACCGCCTGCACACGGTGCTCGGGCTGCTCGAACTGGGCCGGCACGACCGGGCGATGGAGTTCGTCGCCGAGGTCACCGACGCGCACAGCGCATCCGTCGACCAGATCGCCGAGCGGGTGCACGATCCGCTGCTCGCGGCGCTGATCGTCGGCAAGACGACCATCGCCGCCGAACGCGGCGTCGCCCTGCGCCTGTCCACCGACACGCTGCTGCCCGACCGGGTGGTCGATCCGCGCGATCTGGTCACCGTACTGGGCAACCTCATCGACAACGCGCTGGAAGCCGTCACGGCCCATCGCCGCGCCGACGCCTTCATCGAGATCGAGCTGCGGTCCGAGCACACCACCGTCGTGCTCCAGGTCTCCGACACCGGCCCTGGAGTCCCGCCCGAGCTGCGCGAGCGCGTCTTCGAGGAGGGGTGGTCCACCAAGGAACCGCCCGGCGGCCCGTCCACGCCGGCTGCCGCCCCGGCGTCCGCGCCCGGCAGCGCCCGGCCCGTCGCCGTGCCGCGCGGCCGTGGGCTGGGCCTGGCCATGATCCGGCGGCTCGCCGAGCGGTACGGCGGCATGGCCCGCGTCACCGCGCGTGCGGGCGGCGGAGCCGTTTTCACGGTCGTACTGCCCGAGGCGCTGAGTGTGGAACGCGCCCCCGACCGCCTGCTGACCGCCGAAGGAGAGTCCCGATGATCGACGTCCTCGTCGTCGACGACGACTTCCATGTCGCCGAGATCAACGCCGCCTATGTGGCGCGGGTGCCCGGCTTCCGGGTCGCGGCCCGCGCCCACACCGCGGCGCAGGCCCTGGCGACGCTGGAGCGCACCCACATCGACCTCGTCCTCCTCGACCACTACCTGCCCGACGAGACCGGTGTGACCCTGGTGCGGCGGATGCGGCAGCTCGGCCACTTCATGGACGTGATCATGGTGACGGCCGCCCGGGATGTCGCCACGGTGCAGGCGGCCATGCGCTGCGGTGCGCTCCAGTACCTGGTCAAGCCGTTCAACTTCGCGGGCCTGCAGTCGAAGCTGGAGCGCTACGCCGAACTGCGCCGCACCCTGGAGGGCGTGGGCGGGCGCGGCGAAGCAGGCCAGGAACAGGTCGACCGCATCTTCAGCGCCTTCAGGACCGGCCCCGCACACACCGAGCTGCCCAAGGGCCACTCCGCGCCGACGGTCGACCTCATCCGCCGCGCCCTGGGCGACGCCCCGCACCCGCTGTCCGCACACGAGATCGCAGCCCGCACCGGTATCAGCCGCTCCACCGCGCAGCGGTACCTCAAATACCTCGAAGGCGAGGGCCGCATCAGCCTCACCCTCAAGTACGGCGACACCGGCCGGCCCGAACACCGCTACTCCTGGGCGACGGCGACGTAGCCGGCGGCATAATCACCAAGGTCAGCACATCTGGACCCGGTGCCACGGCACCCACAGATGATCCGCCCGGAACCGTTGGTGCCATGGAACTTCGTCAGCTCAGATACTTCGTCGCGGTGGCCGAGGAGTCGCACTTCGGGCGGGCGGCCGAGCGGCTGATGATCGTGCAGTCCGCCGTGAGCCAGCAGATCGGCCGCCTGGAGCGCGAGCTCGGGGTCGAGCTGTTCGACCGGTCGCCGCGGCGGGTGCGGCTGACCGACGCCGGTGCGGCCTTTCTGCCGGAAGCGCGTGCCGTGCTTGCGGCCGAACAGCAAGCGCTCGCCGTGGCCCGGAACTTCACCGCCGGGCGCGGAACGGTGCTGCGGGTGGGGACGAGCCAGGGTATGGGCGAGCGGCTGGAGCGGGTCCTGGAGGAGCTGGAGGTGCGAGCTCCGCAGACCCGGGTGGAGCTGAGATCACAGGAGACCAGGGAGCGGCTGCGGCGGGTCGCCGAGCGGGAGTGGGACGCGGCGTTCGTCCGGGGGGAGATGCAGGCACCTGGGCAGGTGCGGCAGATCCCGGTATGGCAGGACGAACTGAGGGTGGCGGTCCCGGCCCGGCTCCCGCTGGCAGCGGACGACCAGGTGGACCTCGCGCAGCTCGCCGGGATGCCGCTGTATCTGACGGCTCGACGGAACAACCCGCCGCTGGTCGACCTGGTGATGCGGGCCTGCCGGGACGCGGGTTTCGAGCCGGTGCCCGGGCCGCCGCACAGCTCTTTGCAGGACACCCTGGCGGCGCTGGGGGCGGGAGCCACCGGCTGGTCGGTGGTGTACGCGGCACACGCCCGGCAGCTGCTCGGGGGGCGGGTCTCCTTCTTCCCGGTGCGCTCACCCGGGCTCTCGTTGCCGACGGCGCTGGCGGTGCACAAAGCGGCGGCCTCCGAGCGGCTGCGTCCCCTGATCGAGGCGTGCCGGGCGGCAGGCGGCGGCCATCACGATTCGTGATCGTCGCGTTCTCCGAGTGCCGCTGGTTCGCGGCCCCGCGCAGCGGTGAACTGGATGCGGCAGGCCCCACCGCCGTGGCTGGAGCCACTGTCCCACCAGTCTTCGACCAGGAGCACACCCATGCCCATCGTCAACGCCCAGCAGGGTCCGCGCGACCTGTCGCACCCGGAGACGCACCGCGGAACGAACCCCGCGCGAACCCCGGAGACGTCCCCAGCGGCTTCTCCCGGGGAGCGGCTGCGGCGGCCCGGCCGGCTGCGGTCGCTCCGGCTCGGCGACGTCAAGGTCACCTACCTGCCTGACGGGGCGGTCGACTTCGACCCGCGGGCCTGGCTGCCCGAGAGCACCGAGGATTACTGGGCCGCGCACGCCGCCAATCTGGACGACTCCGGAAGGTTGATCGGCGGCGTCGGCGGTCTGCTGGTGGAACGGGAGGGCCGCGCACTGCTGATCGACGCGGGCTTCGGCCCGCACGCGGAACCCGCCCGACCCGGCTACCCCAGGGGAGCCATGCACGGGGGCGCGCTGCTGGACAGCCTGGCCGCGGCCGGCCGCTCGCCCGCCGAGATCGAGGCAGTGGCCTTCACCCATCTCCACCGGGACCACATCGGCTGGGCCTGGAGTCCGGTGCCCGGCAGCGACGTGCTGCCGTTCGGTGACTGCCCGTACCTGGTCGCCGAACCCGAATGGAAACACCGGCGCCGGCTCGGAAGGTTCGGCGTCACCGAGGAGATCCTCCAGACGATGGCGCCCAGGGTGCGTACGGTGAGCGACGGTGAGGAGATCTTCCCCGGGGTGCGCATGGTGCTGGGCAGCGGCCACACCGCCGGGCACGCGCGGTACGACATCACAGCGGGGAGCGAGCGGCTGATCGCGTTCGGGGACGCGATGCACTCGCCGCTCCAGGTGGACCGTCCGGAGTGGGCGGCCGCCGTCGACCTGGACGCCGGGCAGGCCGCGCTGGAGCGCCGCCTGCTGGTGGCGGAGCTCGCCAGGACGGGGGCGATCGGTTTCGGCGTCCACTTCGCCGACGTGGTCTTCGGCCGGGTGCGCCTGGACGGCTGCGGCACCGCCTGGCGCCCCCTCGACTGAGGAAGAGCGATCGGGCCAAGGAGTGCCCCGCACGGGGGCCTCGCATTCAGGGGCGCGGGGAACTGCGCAAGCAACCGACCACGCGCCCGCAGCCCGCAACCGGCGAACGGGGGCGGGCACCCTCACCGGAAAAGCCGTCAAGTGCTAGCCGCCGCGCCCCGCGCCGGGGACGACGATGCCCGTCTCGTAGGCGTGGATCACCGCCTGGGTGCGGTTCTGCGCTGACAGCTTGGTGAGGACGTTGCTCACATGGGTCTTGACCGTCTCCAGGCTCACGGTGAGGCGGTCGGCGATCTGCGTGTTGGACAGCCCGGCGGCCATCAGGCGCAGGATCTCCGTCTCCCGGTCGGTGAGCGCCGGGCGGCGGTGCCCGGTCCCGGGCCGCTCCCGTGCGGCGACCAGCCGCCGCACGGCGTCCGGGAACAGCAGACAGTCACCGGCTGCCACCAGCCGGACGGCGTGGGCCAGTTGCCGGGTCGGGGACCGTTTGAGCACAAAGCCGTCCGCACCGGCGCGCAGCGCGTCGTAGACGTAGTCGTCGCTCTCGAACGTGGTGATGACCAGAACCTTCGACGGTGTCGCGAGGTCGGCCCGCAGCCGCCGGGTCGCCTCGATACCGTCGAGTTCCGGCATGCGTACATCCATCAGGACGACATCGGGCCGCAGTTGCCGCACCAGCGGGAGCACCTCGGCGCCGGTGGCGGCCTCGCCCACCACCGAGAGGTCCGGCTGGGCCGACAGCAGCACCCGCAGTCCGGCCCGGGTGAGTTCCTCGTCGTCCGCGATCAGCACTGTCACGAGCCTCTCGCCGGTGGCAGGCGGCGCTCCCGCGCCGGTCGGCCCCGTCATGCCCCGGCCCACAGCGGTATCCGGGCGGCCAGCCGCCATCGGCCGTCCGCCGCGGGGCCCGCCGACAGCTCCCCGTGCAGCAGCCGGACCCGCTCGGCCAGCCCGGTCAGACCCTGGCCGGGCCGGGACCGCCGCCGCGTCAGGCCGAGGCCGCGGGTGACGGGGTTGCTCAGTTCCACAGCGAGCAGGCCGCTGTTCGGGCCGTCCTCGACGGCGACGCGGACGGTGACCGGCGCCTGGTGGGCGTGGCGGAGGGCGTTCGTCAGGCCTTCCTGAACCAGCCGGTAGGCCTCGCGGGAAACGGCGGCGGGGACCTGGGACCAGTCCCCTGCCAGATCGGCGCACACTTCGGTGCCGGTGCTGCGTACCCCGTCCAGCAGGCCGGGCAGGTCGGCGAGGGTGCGCCGGGGCACGGTGCTCGCGGCGCCGGTGCGCAGCACGCCGAGGACGTGGTCGAGGTCGTCCAGGGCGCTGCGGGACGACTGCTCGATATGGGCCAGCGCCTGGCGTGCGCCGCCGGGGTCGGCATCGATCAACTCGGCGGCGACCTGGGCCTGGATGGTGGCGGCGGTGAGTGTGTGCCCGATCGAGTCGTGGAGTTCCCGTGCCAGTTCGGTGCGCTGTTCCAGGCCGCGCACCCGGGCCTCCAGCGCCGCGACCTGTTCCTGGCTGCCGGGCCCCAGCAGCAGCGGACCCAGCGCCCGGAAGGCGGCGGTCAGCCCTGAGCAGCACCAGGCGGCACCCAGCAGGGCGACGAGCGCTGCCAGTGGGGTCCAGGCGCCGCGCGGGCCCGCAGCCACCGTCACCGACAGACCGAAGACCTGCACCCGGTCGCCCCCGTGCAGCCAACTGCCCACCATCAGCAGCCCGGTGAGCGTGAGCAGCAGCACGGTCACCGTCACCACCCAGCCGGCCGCCACGTGCGCCAGCAGCCAGCCGGCGGACCGGGCTCGGGCCCTGCGGTCGGGGCGCGGCGCGTCCGGCGAGGGGACGGGCATCCGGGTGCGCAGCAGCCGGTTGGCGAGACGGATGCAAACCGTACGGGACGCGGCGGGAGCGCCACAGGCAGCCACCAGCAGAGCGAGTGCCGAGGCAGCGGCAGCCAGTTGCCACTCCCGACCGGCGAAGCGGAGGCCGGGGACGGTCGGCAGGAGCACCACCGGCGTCAGCAGGCAGCCGAAGGTGAAACCGGCCAGCGCGAAGACAGCGCCCCGGTAGCCGTCAGCCCTGGTCAACGGTCGTATCAGCAGCCACACATCCCTCAGTATCACTGAACGCGCATCTCGTCTCCTCCCCCGTACGAGCCGGCCGGGCCTCCCTCCCGCGGGGGAGGCGGATGGCTCGCGGCCGTGAGGCGGCGGCCGGCTTCGGTGACAAGGCTGGCGTCATGCTCGAACTGATCGACATCAGCAAGGTCCACCGAGGCGGCAATCGGTCCGTGGACACCGTCACCCTGCGTCTGGAGACCGGCCTGCTGGGGCTGCTCGGACCGAACGGCGCCGGGAAGTCGTCTCTGATGCGCATCGCCGTACTGGCGGGCGGGCGGCTGCGGGCCCACGGCACGGCCGGGGAGCTGCTGCGGACGGTGAACGGCAGGGTGTGGGAGGCCACGGTGCCGCCCGAGCGCGCCGCCGCGCTCCAGGCCCGCCATCTGGTGGGCCGCACCGCGCGCACGCAGGAGGGCGTACGGCTGCGGCTGCTGGCACCCGAGCCGCCCACCGCCGAGGCCCGGCCCGTCCGACCCGACCTGGAGGACGTCTACCTCGCCGTCGTCGAGCAGGCGGGCCTCGACCGGGCGGGCGCCCGATGAAGGCCGCGCCGCTGCCGGAAAGGCTGGTACGGCTGGCGCTCGGCGACTTCCTGGACCGGGCCCGCCGTCCGGCCTACGTCGCCGTGCTGGCGGCAGCAGTCGCCCTCGGCTACCTCGCCGTGCCCGAGACCGGCTCGCATTGGGTCGTCATGCGGGTGGGCGACTACCGGGGCCGCTACGACAGCGCCTACACGAGCACGGTCGTCGCGCTGGCCGCCGCGCTCTGGCTGCCGCTCGGCGGCTTCTACGTGGTACGCGACGCTCTCGGCCGGGACCACAGAAGCGGGGTCGGCGAGCTGCTGGCCGCCACCCCGCTGCGCACGGCGGGCCACTTGGTGGCGAAGTTCCTCGCCGGCGCCCTGGTGCTCGCCTCCATGGTCGGCGTGCTGGCCGTCACGGCGGTGGTGATGCAGCTGGCCAGAGGCGAGTCGACAGCTGTCGACCCGGTAGCGGTGCTCCTCCCGTTCCTCGTCGTCACGCTGCCGGTCGTGGTGCTGACCGCCGCCGCGGCGCTGCTGACGGAAACAGTCCCGCTGTTGCGTGGCGGCGCCGGAAACGTTGCCTGGTTCTTCGTATGGCTCATCGGCGGCGTGGGCGGCATGGGTGCGGCCGCGCCGCTCGGCGGCCTGGGCGTGCACGAGCCTGTCGCCTCCATGAGGGACGCGCTGCTCGCCCAGGGCGGCCGCGCCCCCGCCCAGGACTTCAGCCTCGGCTTCACCTACGAGCACACCCCGCTGCGCGTCTTCGACTGGGACGGCTTCACACCCAGTGCCGGCTATCTGCTCGGCAGGGCGGGGCTGCTGCTGCTCGCGGTCGCCCTGGCCGTGCTGCCCGCCGGGTGGTACCCCAGGTTCGCCCCGGCGGCGGACGGCGGCCGGGTGCGTCCCCGTGCGCAGGACCCCGCCGGCACACCGCACGGCGTCGCCGTCCGGCCCGCGGGCTTCCACGGCGTACCCCGCACACCGGTCCGCACAGGACGCACCGGCCGTCGGCTCCCGGCGGGCGAACTGCGCATCCTGCTGCGCGGAAACAGCGTGTGGTGGTGGGCGGGGATCGCGGCGATCACGGTCGCCGGAGCGCTCGCGCCGCTGCCCGCCGTCAGCCGTATCGTCCTGCCCGCGGCCTGGCTGTGGCCTGCGCTGCTGTGGTCCCGGCTCGGTGCCCAGCGCCATACCAACGGTGTCACGGCCCTGCTCGGCGCCTATCCCGGGCCGCACCGCAGAGCGCTCGCGGAGTGGCTCGCCGGAGTGGCCGTGGCAGCGCTGGCCGGTGCCGTCCCGCTCATCCGCATGCTGTTCGCAGCCGACCTTCCGGGGGTCACCGCCTGGTGCGGCGGCGCGCTGTTCGTCCCGGCACTGGCTCTGGCGCTCGGCACCCTGAGCCGTACCGGGCGGCTGTTCCAGGCGGTGTACCTGCCCCTCTGGTACACGACGGCCAACGGCCTCCCGCTGCTCGACTTCATGGGAGCCAACCGCACCGAAGGCCACCTGGCGGGCCCCGGCCCGCTCCTCTTCCTCGCCCTGGCTGCGCTGCTGCTGGGCGCGGCGCTGCTGACGGGCACCGCCCGCCGCGCGAGGGCCTGACGTGCCGCATCCCTCCCCCCCTTGGCACAAGCCCCCTTGCACTTCCCCTCGCCGCAGGACACATCTCCGCTTCCGCAAGTCCTTCCATCTCAAGCTTCGTTACGTGAGGAGTTCCGTCATCGTGTCCGCGACGCCGCTACAGCGCCCTTCGTCACCAACCCGAGCCGCCCGCGGCCGGGGCATGGGGGCCTTCTTCGCCCTCGCCTTCGGCGGGAGCTGGTTGTGCATGTTCGGTATGCGTCTGGCGGGCTGGTCGCTGGTCAACCCGCTCGCCCAGCTCTCGTTCGCTTTCCTTCCCGCCGTCGGCGCCCTGGTGGCCCGCCGGGTCAATGGCGAGGGTTTCGGCGACGCGGGGCTGGCCCTGCGGCTGCGCGAACAGTGGCGCTCCTATCTGGCCGCCTGGATGTGCCCGCTACTGCTGGCCTTCGCCACGATCGGCCTGGCTGCTGCGCTCGGCGTGACCGGCGTACGACTGTCAGCGCTGGACGGCCTGGTGCCCGGCCTGCCCGGCTGGGCCGGGGTGGCGGTGCTGATGGCCGTGGTGCCGCTGCTGACGCCGGTCTACTGGGGCGAGGAGTTCGGCTGGACCAGCTATCTGCGTCCCCGTCTGTACCCGGACAGGCTCGGCCGCTCCATCCTCGCCACCGGCCTGATATGGGCAGCCTGGCACTATCCCCTCGCCTTTCTCGGCTATATCGAGTTCCCCGACCCGCTGCTCGGCCTGGCCCTGTGGACATGCTCCTTCCTCTTCCAGGAAACCTTGCTCGCGTTCCTGTATCTACGCAGCGGCACCATCTGGACCGCGAGCCTGGCGCACGCCGGGAACAACATGGTGCTCGCGCTCGTGGTCGGCACGGTGCTCGAGAACAGCGACGCGACCACGCTCACCTGGCTCCCCATCCTTCCGCTGGCCGCCCTGAGCGCACTTGTACTGCTCGCCCACCGCAGGCTCAACTCCCCCACCAGACACAACCATTCGGCCGGGTAGGCGGTCTGAGTCCCCGAACCTGCCGCAGAGAGCAGCGAACAGAGAGCGAAGAGGAGAAGAGGACACGTATGCGCAACCGGACACTCGTCACCGCCGCGACCCTGACCGCCCTCACCGCCGGCAGCCTTGTGGTCCCCCTCGCGACGGCGGCGCCGGCCGCCGCCGCGCCCGCCGGGCAGCGGGCGGACTTCAACGGCGACGGCTACACCGACGTGGCGGTCGGAGTGCCCAAGGCCAACGGCCAGGCAGGCGCCGTTGTGGTGACGTTCGGTTCCGCTTCCGGCGTCTCGCCGTCCCGTTCGGTACGCATCACCCAGGACACGGCGGGCGTGCCGGGGGCGGCCGAGGCGGGTGACCAGTTCGGTGAGAACGTCACCCACGGCGACGTCGACCACGACGGCTACGCCGACTTGATAGTCGGCGCTCCCTACGAGAAGAACGACGGCGCACCCGACGGCAGCCTGTCGGTCGTCTGGGGCGGCTCGAAGGGCTTCACCAGGGGCGGCATCTCCCTCCAAGCGCCCACCTCCGACGACCGCAACTTCGGTCAGGGCGCCTCCTTCAGCGACCTGGACGGGGACGGGACCGGGCAGCTCCAGGTCGTCAGCGGGCGCCACTTCTGGTGGTACTCGGAGTCGACACCCAAGGGCGACGGCAGCGATGTGGCCCTGGGACTGGAGGACGACTTCCTCCCCGACGACGTCCAGCTGGACGGTGTGGCCGCCGGTCGTTTCGCGGGCACCGGAGTCAACGACTATGTGCTGTACGGGAAGCGCGGGGACGGCGACGGCGACTATCTGGCGACGTTCCGGGGCGGCCCGGGCGACATCGGCTACGACCACACCGTCCTGTCCGACGGCGGCACGGAGACCCGCTCGGTCGCCACCGGCGACATCGACAACGACGGCCGGACGGACCTGGTGACCGGCGAGCCGGTGGGCGGCCGGGAGGCGGGCGCGGTCACCGTCTGGTGGGGCGCCGAGGGCGGCCTGGGCACCGGGCGGAAGCCCGTCAGCTACGACCAGAACAGCCCCGGCGTCCCCGGCACGGGCGAGACGGGCGACAGCTTCGGCGCCGACGTCTCGGTGGGCGATGTGACCGGCGACGGCTACGCGGACATCGCCGTGGGCGTACCCACCGAGGTCGTACGCGGCACCAGGGCCGGTGTGGTCGTCCTGCTCAAGGGCTCGGCCGACGGGGTCAGCAGCACCGGTGCGCAGACCTTCCACCAGGAGACCACCGGCGTCCCGGGTATCGGCGAGGACGGCGACCGCTTCGGCTCCGGCGTGCATCTGGCGGACATCGACGGCAACGGCAGGGCTGACCTGTTCACCGCCGCCGACAGCGAGGACATCGGCACCGTCGCGGACGCCGGTGCGGTCTGGGTGCTGCGCGGCACCTCGTCCGGCCTGACGACCAGCAAGATCACCTCGTTCAACGGGGCCGACTTCGGCTTCACCCGGAACACCGGACTCAACTTCGGCGAGGTCTTCGACCATTGACCGGTGCTGCACGCCGGCACTTGCCGGGCGGTCGCGCTGCCACTTCGCGCTGCCACTTCGCGGGGCACCGGGCAGGGTCGGGCCGGTCGGTGGCGGGCGCTGTCGCGGACGGCGGGGGCGGTGGGGGGCGGGCTCAGTCGGCTGTCGCGTGCAGGACGAGGATCGCCAGGTCGTCGTCGAGCGGCTCCGGGCCGAAGTCGTGGGTGGCCTGACGCACCCGTTCCGCGACCGCCGCGGCGCCCATACCGGCGCAGCCGGCGAAGATCCGGGCCAGTCCGTCGTCGTCGTCCAGCTGCCGGGGGCCGCTGCGGCGTTCCGTCACCCCGTCGGTCACGCACAGCAGCGACTGGCCCGGGGCGAGGTCGAAGGGGTAGGCCACGAAGTCGGCTGACTCGTCGATGCCGAGCAGCAGTTGTGGCTCCACCACGGGGACCACCCCGCCGTCCGGGGAGAGCTTCAGCGGAGGCGGGTGTCCGGCGCTGGCGACGGTGCAGCGGGCTCCTCCCGCCCGCCCGTCGGCCTCCAGCTCCCCGTACACCACGCTCAGGAAGCGCGGCCTGGCGCCCTCTCCGGCCACGGCCACGGCCTCCGCGCTCTCCTCGGCCATGGTGGCGTTCAGCTTGCCGAGCACGGAGGCGACGCCGTGCCCCTCGCGGGCGAGCAGCCGCACCAGGTGCCGGGTGAGCCCGGTGACGGACATCGCCTCGGGGTCCTTGCCCTGGACGTCGCCGAGCATGAAGGACCAGCGGTTGCCGCCCAGCGGGAACAGGTCGTAGAAGTCGCCGCCGACGGTCTGGCCCACCGCGTGCGGCTCGTAGACGATCGCCGTCTCCACCCCCGGGATGTCGGCCAGCGACCGCGGGAGCTGTTTGCGCTGCAACGCGTGGCTGATGCTGGTCTGCCGGGTGTACTGGCGGGCGGTGAAGACGGCCTGTGCCACCCGGCGCGCGACGTCCTCGACGGTCCGTGCGACGGAGCTGGTCATCTCCGTCGCACCGGATCTGCCGATCACCAGCGAGCCCAGACAGGTACCGCCCGCGACCAGGGAGAAGGCCAGCGCCGAGCCGGTTCGCCCAGGGCCTGAGGCCTCGCCGGGCCAGGGCCAGGGGATGCCGACGGTCCGCAGGCCCACCGGGGGCGGGTCCGGCTCCAGGGCGAGCCGCAGCGCCCGGACCTTCCGCTCGTCGGAGTGCCAGACGCGGGAGAGCCGCATCCCTCCGGTGTCCTCGGTCAGCCAGACGGCGCACCAGTCGGCCAGCCGTGGCACCAGCAGCTGCCCCACCAGGGCCGCGACCATGTCCGCGTCCAGCTGCCCGGCGAGGAGCTCCCCGGCCTCGGCCAGGAAGGCCCCTCCCGGGTCGGTCCATCCGGCCGTACGGCGCTCGTCCGCCTGCCGGGAGGCGGAGAAGATCTCGGCGGCGACCAGCTCCCGGTGCATGGCCTCGTTGAGCGACCCTGAGGGCCTGGGCTCCAGCTCGGAGACGGCGACGCGGAACCAGACGGCCTTCTCGGTGCGCCGGTAGGTCACGCCCCAGGACTCGGCCAGCGCGCCGACCAGCTGGAGGCCCAGGCCCCGCCCGGCGCCCCGGCGGCCGACCGGGTCGCTGCTGATGCGCCCCGCGGGCTGCGCGTCGGTCACCTCGACCCGGACGGCCTCGATCCCCACCGGACGCCCGGCGGCGTCCGCGCCTGTGGCGGCCCCGCCCGTGTCGGCGGCGCCCGTGTCGGCGGCGCCCGTGGCAGCGGCGCCTGTGACGGGTGCGTCGGTGGCGGATGCGTCCGTGGATGCGGCGTCCGTGTCGCCCCCGCCCGTGGCGCCCCCGCTTCCGGCGCCCCCGCTTCCGGCCGGGGCGGCGGCGCCCGACGACACGGCGTCCGACGGAGCGGCGTCGACCGAAGCGGCGCCCGACGGGGCGGCACCCGGCGAGGCGGGGCCCGACGACGCGGCGTCGGACGGGGCGGCGCCGCGCGGGGCGCCGGGGTGCGTCTCCGGCTCGAAGGTCTCCACCTCGCAGGCGACCTCGATCCGCGTCCCGGCGTGCACGAGCGCGTTGGTGACCAGTTCGCTGACGAGCAGTTCGGCGTCCTCGGTCAGCCGTGCGAGCTGCGGCTGGGGCGTCGCGCCGGCGCGGCCGTGCTTGCCGATCTGGGCGCTTACGAGCGCACGGGCCGCGGAGGGCGCGAGCTGACTCGCGGGCAAGGCCCTCCGCGACACGGAGCCGCTGGGACCGGCGGACGGCAGTCGCACAAGCTCTCCTACTCGGCTGACCAGCGCTGACGCCCTCGCGACCGTCCAGCGCCGAACTCCTTATATTAGGATATGAGTGTATATATCGGAGGCTGGGAACGTGATGCCATGGAGGGCTCCATGGACGACCCTCAGGGCATATGTGTGCGGGAGAGGGACCTCCGTCCGCTGCTCGGAGCGATGAGAGCGCTGAGCGACGGGGATTTCTCGGTACGCGTCGGGAACGAGAGCGAAGGCGTCCTGGGCGAGCTGGCCGGGACGTTCAACCAGATCGCCGCCCGGAACGCACACCTGACCTCGGAGCTGGGTCGGGTTCGCCGGGAGGTGGCCCAGGGCGGGCGGCTCGACGAGCGGGTCAGGGCCAGCCCGGGCCAGGGCGAGTGGTCCACCAGCGTCGACGAGGCCAACCGGCTGATCGAGGCTCTGGCCACCCCGGTGACCAGGGCGACCCATGTGCTGGAGTCCATCGCGGACGGGGACCTGGCACACCACCTGGAGCGCTCGGGGTCCCAGCAGTGGCGCCACGGCGATCTCGGACGCCTGGAGAGCGGCGTCAACCGCCTGGTGGACCAGCTGTCCATGTTCACCGGGGAAGTCGTACGCGTCGCACGCGAGGTAGGCACCGAGGGCAACCTGGGCGGCCGCGCGGCCGTGGGGGAGCTCTCCGGCGACTGGCGGCGGGTGACCGAGGCCATCAACACCATGGCGGAACGGCTCACCGGCCAGGTCCGTGACATCGCCGGGGTGACGACAGCGGTCGCCAACGGAGACCTGACCCAGAAGGTGACGGCCGAGACCTCCGGTGAGCTGCTGCAACTGAAGCGCACCGTGAACACCATGGTCGACCAGCTGTCGGCGTTCGCGGACGAGGTCACCCGCGTCGCACGCGAGGTCGGCACCGAGGGCAACCTCGGCGGACAGGCAGAGGTGCGGGGGCTCTCGGGCGTATGGCGGGACCTGACCGACAACGTCAACCTGATGGCCTCCAATCTGACCTCGCAGGTACGCAACATCGCCCAGGTCTCCACGGCCGTCGCCCAGGGCGACCTCAGCCAGAAGATCACCGTCGAGGCGAAGGGCGAGATCCTCCAGCTGATGAGCGCGGTCAACGCGACGGTCGACCAACTGTCCGCGTTCGCCGACGAGGTCACCCGCGTCGCACGCGAGGTCGGCACCGAGGGCAACCTCGGCGGACAGGCACACGTCCGGGGCGTGTCCGGCGTGTGGCGCGACCTGACCGACAACGTCAACCTCATGGCGTCCAACCTGACGGCGCAGGTACGCAACATCGCCCAGGTCGCCACCGCCGTCGCCGAGGGGGACCTGTCCAAGAAGATCGATGTCGACGCCAAGGGCGAGATCCTCCAGCTGAAGACCACCCTCAACACGATGGTGGACCAGCTCTCGGGCTTCGCCGACGAGGTCACCCGCGTAGCGCGCGAGGTCGGCACCGAGGGCAACCTCGGCGGACAGGCGCAGGTCCGGGACGTGTCGGGGGTGTGGAAGGACCTCACCGACAGCGTCAACTCCATGGCGCTGAATCTGACCTCGCAGGTCCGCAGCATCGCCCAGGTGACCACGGCGGTCGCCAACGGTGACCTCTCCAAGAAGATCGACGTCGACGCACGCGGTGAGATCCTCGAACTGAAGGACACCGTCAACACCATGGTCCGCCAGCTGCGATCCTTCTCCGACGAGGTCACCCGCGTCGCGCGCGAGGTCGGCACGGAGGGCAACCTGGGCGGCCGCCGGGCCGAGGTGCACGGGGTCTCGGGGCTGTGGAAGGACCTCACGGACAACGTCAACTTCATGACGATGAACCTCACCTCGCAGGTCCGCAACATCGCCCAGGTCGCCACGGCGGTCGCGGGCGGTGACCTCTCCAAGAAGATCGACGTCGACGCACGCGGCGAGTTCCTGGAGCTGAAGACCACCCTCAACACCATGGTCGACACCCTCTCCTCGTTCTCCGCCGAGGTCACCCGTGTGGCCCGGGAGGTCGGCAGCGAGGGGCAACTCGGCGGACAGGCGCGGGTCGAGGGCGTCTTCGGCACCTGGAAGGGCCTCACGACCAGCGTCAACGAGCTCGCCTCGAACCTCACCACACAGGTCCGCGCGATCGCCGAGGTCGCCGACGCGGTCACCCAGGGCGACATGTCCCGTTCGATCCAGGTGGACGCGCGCGGCGAGGTCGCCGAGCTGAAGGACAACATCAATGTGATGGTGGCCAACCTGCGCGAGACCACCCGCACCAAGGACTGGCTGGAGTCCAATCTGACGCGTATCGCCGGGCTGATGCAGGGCCAGCGGGATCTGGTGGAGGTCGCCGATCTGATCCTGCGCGAGCTGACGCCGCTGGTGAACGCGCAGGCCGGAGCGTTCTTCCTGGTCGGCTCCGGCGAGAGCGGACAGCCGGGAGAGGAACTGGAGTTCATCGCCGGCTACGGCACCAGCGGACGCGAGGACACCGGCGCGCATGCCGACTGCCCGGTGCGCGGGCTGCTGGCGCAGGCGGTCGCCGAGAAGAAGCGCATCCTCATCGAGGACGCGCCGCCGGACTACGTACAAGTGGAATCCGGGCTCGGCTCCGCACCCGCCGCACACATTCTGATCCTCCCGATCCTCTTCGAGGACAGGGCGCTCGGTGTGATCGAGGTGGCGTCGTTCAGCAAGTTCAACGATGTCTATCTGACGTTCATCGACCAGTTCGTGCACACCATCGGTGTCTCGATCAACACCATCCTGGCCAACGCCCGCACCGAGGAGCTGCTCTCGGAATCCCAGCGGCTCACCTCCGAACTGCGCCAGCGCTCCGACGAGCTGCAGCGCACCAACGCCGAACTGGAGGAGAAGGCCGCGCTGCTGGCGACGTCGTCCCAGTACAAGTCGGAGTTCCTGGCGAACATGTCGCACGAGCTGCGCACCCCGCTCAACTCGCTGCTGATCCTGGCGCGGCTGCTGGCCGACAACCCCGACGGACGGCTCTCCGAGCAGGAGGTCGACTTCGCGACCACCATCCACCGCTCCGGCTCGGACCTGCTCCAGCTGATCAACGACATTCTCGACCTCTCCAAGGTCGAGGCAGGGCGGATGGACGTACGGGCCAGGCGGCTGCCGCTGAAGAAGCTGCTGGACTATGTGCAGGCGACGTTCCGGCCCGTGACCGCGGACCGCGGTCTGGCCTTCGACGTCGTGGTGGGCGAGAACGTGCCGCGGGAGCTGTACTCCGACGAGCAGCGCATCCAGCAGGTGCTGCGCAATCTGCTGTCCAACGCCGTGAAGTTCACCTCCTCGGGCGGGGTCGAGCTGCGGGTGGAGCGCGCCGCCGGCACGGAGTTCAGCGAGCCGACGCTGCGCGACGCCGAGGCCGTCGTCGCCTTCTCCGTGAAGGACACCGGCACCGGCATCCCGCCGGAGAAACTGTCGGTGATCTTCGAGGCGTTCCAGCAGTCCGACGGCACGACCAGCCGCAGGTACGGCGGCACCGGCCTCGGCCTGTCCATCAGCCGTGAGATCGCCGGCCTGCTCGGCGGCCGTATCGACGTCGAGAGCACGGTGGGCGAGGGCTCGCGGTTCACGCTCTCCATCCCGTCGGTCTACCCGGGCAGCACGCCTCCCTCCCCCGCGCCGACGCCTGCAGCGGCGCGGCCCGGCGCGGAGGTGCCCGAGCCGAAGAGCCCGAAGCCCGCCCGGCCCGCCGCCGTAGCGCCTTCGCCCGCACCCCGGCCCGAGCCCGAGGAGCCGGCCGAGCCTGCCGGGACCGTTGGAGCCGTCGAGGATGCTGGGGCTGCCGGGACTGCCGAGGCGACCCGAGCCGCCGAGGCTGCCCGAGCCGCCGAGGCTGTCGAGGTCGAGGAACGTCCGCGTGCCGGGCCGCCCGCCGAGGAGGAGACGCACGAGCACGCCTGGCCGGAGACGACGAAGCTCAAGCAGTGGCTCGGCGGACCGCGGAGCGACGTCCTGTCGGGCAAGACGGTACTCATCGTGGACGACGACATCCGCAACGTCTTCGCGCTCACCCATGTGCTGGGCCGCGTCGGCATCACGGTGAAGTACGCGGAGAACGGCCGCGAGGGACTCGAGATGCTGGACCGTTCGCCCGAGGTGTCGCTGGTCCTGATGGACATCATGATGCCCGAGATGAACGGCTACGAGGCGATCGCGACCATCCGGCGCACACAGCGCCTCGCGGGGCTGCCCGTCATCGCGCTGACCGCCAAGGCGATGTCCGGCGACAGCCAGAAGGCGCTGGACAGCGGCGCGGACCGGTACATCTCCAAGCCCGTGAACCTCGAAGAGCTGTTGCAGGCCATGTACGACCTGCTCAACACGCCAGACGGTGCGGGCCAGGACGGCGGGGGGCCGGCAGACGACAGCGGCGGCGGATCACGGGGGCGGACGCCGTGACAGCGCCGGTCCCTGACAGGTCGAGCATTCTGATCGTCGACGACATGGAGGAGAACCTCGTCGCTCTCCAGGCGGTGCTCGGCCCACTGGAGCAGCACCTGGTGACAGCGCGCTCGGGCGAGGAGGCCCTCAAGGCGATGCTCCGTCAGGACTTCGCGCTCGTACTGCTCGATGTGCTGATGCCCGGGATGGACGGCTTCGAGACGGCGAGCAACATCAAGCGTCTCGACCAGACCAAGGATGTCCCCATCATCCTGCTGACCGGCAACGAGGTGGACCGCGACTACGCCTACCGCGGCTACGCCCTGGGAGCCGCCGACTTCCTCGCGAAGCCCATCGACCCCTGGGTGCTGCGGACGAAGGTCAATGTGTTCCTCGACCTGGACCGCAAGAACCGGCAGCTCGCCGTCCAGGCCGAACAGCTCCGACGGCTGCTGGACGCGGACGGCGGGCCACCGGCGACGGGCCAAGGCGGCGCCGGGCAACTGGACCGGATCACCGAGCGGCTGGTCCGTATCGAAGTGCTGCTGCGCGGCCGCGACACCGCCGACAGCAGCACGCTGGCCGACCGTATCGCCGAGTTGGAACGTTCGGTCCGTCGGCTGGAGACGGCCGACGGCAACGGCACCGGCTGACCGCCCTCACCCCGGGCCCGGCTCCTTCGCTCCCGCTCTGACCCCGAGGACGTCGAGCAGCGCCCGGGTGGCCGGGCTGGGGTTGAAGCTGCTCCACGCCAGGTACTCCACGCGCCGCGGCCCGTCGGCCACCGGGACCAGCGCCAGCTGCGGGTCGGCGGCGGCCAGCGGCTGGACGAAAGCCGACGGCAGCAGCGCGACGCCGAGCCCTCGCGCGACGAGCTGGGTGATCAGCTCGGCCACCCCCGCCTCGTACGCGACATCGCGGACCAGGCCGGCGGCGGCGAACGCCTGATCGGACTGGGCCCGGCCGGGTGACCCGTCCCTGAAGTCGACGAACGTCTCCTCGGCGACGTCGTGCAGCGTGACCCGGGAGGCCCCGGCGAGCCGGTGGCCGGCCGCGACCACCAGCACATGTGCGTCCCGGTCGAGGACGAGGGCCTCCACACCGGTCGGCCGTTCGTTCTCCGGCAGGCCGAGAAAGGCGATGTCGAGTTCGCCGTTCCGGATCGCCGCGGCCAGTTCGTCGCTGCTCCCGGCGCGGAGGCCCACCCGGACGTCCGGGTACCGGGCGCGGTACCGCTGCAGCAGCTCGGGGACGTCGATGGCGGCCGTGGTCCTGATCATGCCGACGGCGAGCCGGCCGCGCACCACACCGGCCGCCGCGGCGGCGTCGGCGACCGCGCGGTCGGCGGCGGCCAGACACTCGCGCGCGCCGACCAGAAACGCCTCTCCGGCGCCGGTCAGCTCCGTACGGCGGCTGGACCGTTCGAAGAGCTTGACCCCCAGCTCGCGTTCGAGACCGGCGATCCGGTGGCTGAGCGACGACTGCACCACGCGGCAGCGCTCGGCGGCACGGGTGAAGTTGCGGGTCTCGGCGACGGCGACGACGTATCTGAGCTGCTGCAGGTCCACGCGACCATCGTTCTCCTTCATAGCTGCTATCGCAACCATGCTTTGGATAGATGCTGCGGTGCCCCGAGACTCCTCACATGAACACCCTGACCGAGCGGTCGCCCGACCCGCCGCCACCCTCGAACGCGCAGCGCGCTGCGACCGTCGCGCTGACCGCGCTCGCCCCCGCGTCCTGGGGCACCACCTATGTCGTCACCACAGAACTGCTCCCGCCCGGGCACCCGTTGTTCGCCGGGCTGATGCGCGCACTGCCCGCCGGGCTGCTCGCGCTGGCCCTCACCCGGGTGCTCCCGCGCGGCGACTGGTGGTGGAAGGCCATCGTCCTCGGCGTACTCAACATCGGCGGGCTTCCCCTGCTGTTCCTGGCCGCCGAACGGCTCCCCGGCGGCGTCGCCGCCACCCTCGGCGCCGCACAGCCGCTGCTCGTCGCGGGCCTGGCCATCGCCGTACTCCACGACCGGCCGACCGCCTGGCGACTGGCCTGGGGCGTGCTCGGCGTGCTCGGCGTCGGCCTCGTCGTCCTCGGCCCCGAGGCCCGGCTGGACGCCGTAGGAGTGCTCGCCGGTCTCGGCCACACCTCCCTGATGGCAGGCGGAGTCGTCCTCACCAAGCGCTGGGGCCGCCCGGCCGGGGTCGGCCCGATGACGCTGGCCGGCTGGCAACTGACGGTCGGCGGGCTGCTGTTGCTCCCCCTGGCCCTGACTGTCGAAGGGGTACCGCAGCGGATCGACGCCGCGGCAGTCGGCGGCTATCTGTGGCTGGGCAGCATGGGCGGACTGATCGCGTACGCGCTGTGGTTCCGCGGCGTCGGAAAGCTGCCGGTCGGCGCCTCAGCCCCGCTGGTGCTGCTGTCGCCGCTGGTCGCGACGGTCATCGGGCTCGCGCTGGGCGAGTCGCTGAGCCCCCTGCAGACCCTGGGGTTCGTCCTCGCCCTCGCGGCGATGCTCGCCGCGCAGCTCTCGGCGCCACGCTTGCCGGGCCGTCTGTTCGGCGGGAGGCCCGTACCCGCGCCCACGCCCACGCCCGCACCCGCACCCGCACCCGCACCCGCACCCGCACCCGCACCCAAAGCAGAAGGACCGATCCGATGAAGGCAAACATGACGATCGCTGTGTTCGGCGCCACCGGGATGGTCGGCAGCCGGGTCACCACGGAGGCCCGCGCACGCGGCCACCGGGTGCTCGCCCTCTCGCGGAAGCCCGCGCACGAGGACCCGGACGTGACGCCGGTCGCGGTCGATGTGAATGACCCGCACTCGGTACGCGAGGCGCTCGCGGGTCCGGGCTCCCCCGGCGCAGCGGACGCCGTCGTACTGGCCGTGCGGACCCTGCCCGTCGACCAGGACTTCCTGGTCGGCGCCACCCGCACGGTGCTGGACGCCGCGGCGCGGCTCGGGGCCCGCGTCCTCGTGGTCGGTGGCGCGGGCGCGCTGCGCAGCCCGGAAGAGCCCGGACTGCTGGTGGCCGACAACCCCGTGTATGTGCCGGCCGAGCTGAAAAGCATCGCCGCCGCGGGTGTCGCACAGCTGCGGGCCTGCCAGGACCGTACCGACGGCGACTGGGCCTATCTGAGCCCACCGGCCCTGCTGGAGCCCGGCGCCCGCACCGGCCGCTATCGGCGCGGCACCGACACCTTGCTCACCAGCACCGACGGGCGCTCCTGGATCAGCGCCGAGGACCTGGCCGTCGCCGTGATCGACGAGCTGGAAGCCCCTGGCTCCGACCCCCACTTCACGGTCGTCCACCAGGGGGATGAGCGGTGAGCACCCTCGCGCCCAAGGGGCGAACCCGAGCTGGTTCGCCCCTTCGGCCCCTGGCCCTCTCCCTCCGGGTGCCGGATGCCGGGTTGCGGGGCATCGTGGAGGCGTGACGGAATTCTTCCCGCCGATGCCACTGGACTGGTGGCGGCCCACCAAGGAGACGCTGCACCGGTTCGCGCAGATCGTCGGCAAGATCCGCCTGGCGGCGAGCCCCCGGCGCAACCACTGGTGGAACGTCCCATTCCATGTGACCGGGCGTGGCATCACGACGCGTCCGATGGGCCAGGTCGACGGGAATCCGATCTTCACCATCGACTTCGATTTCGTCGACCACCGCCTCGTGATCACGGCTCTGGACGGGGAGCGGCGCTCCATCCCGCTTCAGGGGCAGTCCGTGGCTTCCTTCCACGACGCGACCATGGCAGCTCTGGACGAGCTGGGAATCCGGGTGGAGCTCGCCGTTCCGCACCCGTTCGACCTGCCCGACGCCGACCGGCCGTTCGCCGAGGACACCGAACACGCGTCCTACGACCCGGAGGCCGCGGGCCGCTACTGGCGCGTGCTGAGCCAGGTGGCTTCCGTGCTGGAGGAGTTCGCGGCCGACTACTGGGGGAAGGCCAGCCCGGTGCACCACTTCTGGCACACCTTCGACATCGCGCACAGCCGGTTCTCCGGGCGCCCTGTCGACCAGCCGCCGCAGACCGACCCCGTCACCCGTGAGGCGTACTCCCGGGAAGTGATCAGCTTCGGCTTCTGGTTCGGCGACGACACCTTCGCCGAGCCCGCGTTCTACTCGTACACCGCTCCCGAGCCGCCCGGCCTGGACCAGGAGCCGCTCAGTCCCGCGCCCGCGCGGTGGGTGGCCCACGGCGGCAGCCACCTGGCGCTGCTGCGCTACGACGACGCCCGCGCCGAGAGCGACCCCCGCGCCGCCGTCCTGGCCTTCTACGACAGCGCCTACCGCACCGGCGCTGAACGCGCCGGATGGGACGTCGCGGCGCTGGCGTGCCCCGGAGGCGTCACGGACCCGGTCCTGCGGAGCTGACCCTCCCCCGCCGTCGCCTCGGCCGTCCGGGCTCGCCTGGCGGGCACCGGCCCGCGGGCGGACAATTGCCGACACAAGACGGCAGCTCCCAGGAGGTGGTCCGGAAGTGGTCATGCGCCAGACGAATCTGGCCGGGGAGTCGGCCGACTACGTCGGTGCCCGGGAGGAACTGCGTCAGGCCGAGATCGAGCTGATGCGCCATCGCGAACAGGTCGCCGACCTGCGCCGTCGGCTGCCGCCTGGCCCCGTCGTCGACGACTACGAATTCGAGGAGGGCCCCGCGGATCTGCACGCCGGTGACGTGCCGGCCCGGACCGTCCGGCTGAGCGAGCTGTTCACCGGGCCCGACCGCGACCTGGTCGTCTACCACCTGATGTACGGCAAGGGGCAGACCGAGCCCTGCCCGATGTGCACGATGTGGATCGACGGGTTCAACGGCGTCGCGCGCCACCTCGCGCAGAACGTCGATTTCGTGGTCGTCGCCGCGGCAGACCTGCCCGCCCTGCGCGCGCACGCCCGGGACCGCGGATGGCACGGCCTGCGCCTGCTCAGCGCCGCGGGGAACACCTTCAAATACGATCTGGGCAGCGAGGACGCCGATGGCGCACAGGACTCGACCGTGTCGGTGTTCACCCGCGACGGCGGCGGATCGGTACGCCACTTCTACTCGGTGCACCCGAGGATGTCCGACGACATCGACCAGCGCGGCATCGATCTGCTCACCCCTGTCTGGCACGTCCTGGACCTCACCCGCCAGGGCCGCGACGACTGGTTCGCCGCTCTCGACTACTAGGACCTCTTGTCGTAATGGGTGGCAACGGCCCGGGAGTTCTCGAGCCGGTTGACCGTCCGCTCGTCCTCGTTGCGGCGTTTGCAGGTCTCGCGGTCGAAACCCGTGGATCGGCCGCCCTTGGTCCCGGGGCGTTTGCGGTTGGCCTGCTGGTCTCGCGGCTCGGGGATGGTGTGATTGATCCGGCGTCTTCGCAGGCAGCGGCTGGTTGCGGCGTCAGCTGTAGGCCTTGTCACCGCCGAGGTGGCCAGGCATTGTGCGCGGGGTGACCGCCCTGCGGCCAGGTGACCCGGCCGGATGCTTCGAGAACCCCGATCATCTGTCGTGTGTCATCCCACTGTCCTGGCGGGACCAGCATGGCCGGGAGAAGCTTTTGCCCCCGTCGGGCCGGGCGTCCGGGCAGGGCCGGTAGATCAGCCGCGAGCGTTCGCCTGCTTTGTAGCAGGCCATGGCGGCGACCGATAAGCGGCGGCGGGAGTGGCCCCGGACGCGAGCCACCGGGGTGTGACCGCGGTGGGACCAGGTGCGGGTGGTCGGCGGCGTCATCGAGAATCCGGCTTCGTCCTCGAAGACGAGCCAGGCGTCGAGCGCCGCCACGGTCCTTCCACGCTCGGCCAGGTCTCCTTCACCCAGCCGGCCACCGTCGCCTCGTCGCGCTCGATCACGCGACGGGCGGGACCTGGCAGCTCCAGCCGTGCCGCTTGAGCAGGGCGGCCACGCTTTGCACGGTGTAGCTCTTGTGGAACCGGCGCCCGATCAGGATCTTGATCCGCGCCAGGGTCCAGGTCTGGTCCGGCCAGCCGTGCGCCACCGGCCCCTTGGCCAGCTCTTGCTCGAGGAGCAGGACGATCGACCCGACCGACCTCACCCGCACCTTCATCACGCTCCTCCGCAAGGACGGCCTCCGCCGCATCCGCTTCCACGACCTCCGACACTCGACCGCCACCCTGCTCCTGGAACAAGGGAGCCGAACTCATCGTGATCAAGGAACTCCTCGGTCACTCCCACATCGGCGTCACCGCCGGCGTCTACGCCCACGTCCGACTCCGACTCCAACGTGACGCCATCGGCACCCTGGGCCACGCCCTCGGCGGCCAGGCCGACGACCCCGACGATCCACCCGCCGCAGCCGTCGTCCGCTGACGTTGCCGTCACCGTGCCGTCAAGCTGATGGGCCCCTTCCGATCTTCGGAAGGGGCCCATCTCTATCTACTCTGCGGAATGCCCTTCTCAACCAGGCTTTTCTCAGTAGGAAACGCGGGAGAAATGGAATCCAGCACGCCAGGACGTATCCCCGGACAAGAATTTCTGAAATGCATCAATGATTCTTGGAAGCTCTCCAACTACGGCCCGGAAATGCTTATCCTCGGCCCCTTCTTTGAACTCCAGGACATATGCCCCAGCAGGCACTCCCGCAGCGACGCCAAACCCCACTTGAATGAACCAGCCTGGCCGGGTTTCAAGGATGGCATACCAGTCTTCCGGTGAAAGTTCACCCAACGCCTGGATCACGTCACCTTGACTCGGACCGTCGATGACAGACCCGTCGGCAAGTTCCAGCGTTGCGGAGCTTTCACCTTTCGGGACATAAACCTTCCCGGACTGCGGATCGTAGCAAGTTACCCCACTCCTACTGGCTAGCCCTAGCAAGTACTCGGAAGTTTCCGACTGCTGCGGATACGAGATCGAGACGATCAGGCATTCGCTAGTCCGGTACAGGGGTGCCGCCCACGGAGAGACTTCGAAGTTCTCCTCCGTCAAGTCCGGAAACCGACTGGTCAGCTCAGCATAGAACGTCTCCAACGCGGGGTGCTCATCCGCGATACCAGCGCCACCCTCAATCATGGCTCCGTACTTTCGGGCCGCTTCGGCGGGGGAAATAGACTGCTCCTCCCACCAAAATCCAAGATCAAAGCTCATGAGATCACTCCTGTAGGGGGAACACCCTGCCAACGCTGTCGGGGGCAGCCTACAGAGACAGCCTGTCCCCGGCCAATCAGCGAGGAACCCAAGCGTTGAAGGTCCCCTCCAGGGTGATACCTCCGCCGGTTGTGACCGAGTTCCCCGGTGTATTGAGCCAGTCGTCAAATCTCCTCTGCGGAGGGGTCAGGGGTGAAGATCCCCCCTTTGTCTCCACTCCGAGCCAGCGGCCGTCGATCTGAACCCCTCCGTCATATTTCCGCAGCGGAAAGCCGGGAACCCGCGCATAGACCTGACCTCGGATGATTGGAGCACCATCCAATTCGAGCTGATCCATGACGGTTCGCTCATCGAGAGAGCCGTCCGTTCCCGGCTCGCCATTCCGCTTTGCAAATTTCCCGTCAGGTGTGCGCGGCGCTTTCCCAGTCGGGCAGTTCGAATTGTGGACAAGGACCGGCGTCGAGCCCGCGAGCACATAGTACGTGTGCTCGCCGGGCGGCCGTCACCTGCATTTTCGCTGGTCAGCGAATTCCGGCCGGTCCGTAGGTGTGCATGGAAGTGCCGTGCTGTGCGCCTCTGTTGCCGTCGGCGTTGCCGTCAGACGGCTACGCGCGTGAGGGCGGTGGAGTGGGCTTTGGCCGGTGTCCTGCCCGGGTTGGGGTCGGGCATGGTCAGGGGGCCGTACGCTGGCCCGGCAACTCGGGCAGGTTGTGATCCTGCCCGGAATTTGAACGAGTGGCCCCCTGGCCTTGCCCGACGCGGGCCCCGGCCCGGGGAGGTGGGTAAAGCCCACGGAACCGACCGGCCCCGCCCCCGGCCCCGCCCCCGGGCCTACGCCCCGACCAACTCCCTGCCGTCGCCTCGCCGTCGGCCTGGCGTTCGCTGTGCGGGCGCGTCCGGCTCCCCCTGCGCTTCCGGTCGTCCGCTGTGCTGTCTCTGCGCGGCCTGGTCGCTGGCCGGCCCGCGGTGGCGGAGCCGAGAGCGGGCCGGGTGGGCGACCGCGCCGCGCGCGACCCGCGTCAGCGGGTCGCCTTGAAGACGTAGAGAAAGTTTGGACGCATCCCGCGCCGCCGACCGCACCATGCCCCAGGGCGTCTCGATCGCCTCCGTCGGCGACATGCGCACCCCCGTCCGGCTGCGCTCGGCCTACCTGCCCACCGAAGCCTGCTGGCAGATCAACGACCTCATGTGCGCCGAAGGGCTCAAGATCCGCGACCTGCCCGACCGCGTCGACCTGGACAAGGCCGCGTGACCGCCGCCTCCTGGTCCCGCTTCGCAGTGATCCCCGGCAAGGGCGTGTAGTCGCCAAACCCTCGCCCCTGCCGGGGCCTCCCTCCCATCCACCCACGGCGCACGCGTGTGCCGCAGTGCAGAGAGGTCCCGCCAGCATGCCACCGCACACCCCGACCACCACAATCCCCCGCCCCGAACCCGCCACGGCCGCGCTACCCACGTTCACCGGATACCGGAACCTGCTCGGCCTGGTACGGCAACTCTCCTCCCTGGGTGGCTGCGCCCAGCCGATCCGGCTTGAAGGCCAGCGCACCGAGATCGACGCCTTCACCGGCGAGATCCTGCGCGAACTGAAGTCCAAGGAACTTCCCGCCGGGCACCTCCTGGTCCGCTGCGGCAACCGCCGCACCACCCGCTGCCCCTCCTGCGCCGAGCTCTACCGCCAGGACACCTATCACCTCATCGCCGCCGGCCTGCGCGGCGGCAAGAACATCCCCGAACAGGTCGCCACCCACTCCCGCGTATTCGCCACCCTCACCGCACCCTCGTACGGCCCCGTCCACGGGCGACGCGTGGGCGGCTCCGCCCGCTGCCGCTGCGGACGCACCCACACCAAGGACGACCCGCTCCTCGGCACCCCGCTCGACCCGGAGCGGTACGACTACACCGGCGCCGTGCTGTGGAACGCCCACGCCCCCGCCCTGTGGGCCCGCTTCATGCTCCACCTGCGCCGCACCATCGCCGCCGCAGCTGGACTCCCGCAGCGCCAGCTCTCCAAGGTCGTCCGAGTCTCGTACGCCAAGGTCGCCGAGTACCAGCAGCGCGGCCTGATCCACTTCCACGCCGTGATCCGCCTCGACGGCCCCGCCGGCCCCTACACCCCGCCGCCCGCATGGGCCACACCCGAACTCCTCGCCGACGTCATTCGGATCGCGGCCACCCGTGCCCACATCGACGGGCCCGAAATCAACGGCCGCGCCCGCTCCTTCGCCTTCGGGGAGCAGATCGACACCAGGATCATCCGGTCCTCGGCCTTCCAGGGCGGGACCACGATCACCGAGGGCAAGGTCGCCGGGTACGTCGCCAAGTACGCCACCAAGGGCACCGAAGCCGCGACCGGCACCCTCGACCACCGGCTGAAGAGGATCACAGATCTCTGGTTCGAATCCGTGCCCGAGCACGCCGCCCGCATGATCCGCACCGCCTGGGCCCTCGGCGCCCGCGACGACCTCAAGCACCTGAACCTGCGCAAGTGGGCCCACATGCTCGGCTTCCGCGGCCACTTCTCTACCAAGACCCGCACCTACTCCACCACCCTCGGCGCCCTCCGCGCTGCCGCCTGGCAACGTCGCCACACCCCTCCGGCCTCCCCGACCACCCTCGTCCTCGCCCACTGGGCCTACGACGGCACCGGCCTCACGCCCGACCTCGAACGCCTCGCCGCACTCATCGGCGGAAGCCCGACCCGCGAACAGGTAGTGACAGCCAGTGCGTGATGACGAACTCCTCACCGTCCCCGAGGCGATGGCCCGTCTCAAGATCGGCCGCTCCGCCCTGTACGACCTGCTGCGCACCCGCCGCCTGGCCTCGCTGACCATCGGCCGCGCCCGCCGTATTCCCGCCCACGCGCTGGACGACTACGTCCAGCGCCACCTGGAAGAGGTCTCCCGATGACCGCCCCCAAGCGCAAGAAGGCCCGCGCCAACGGCGAAGGCACCATCTACCAGCGCAAGGACGGCCGCTGGGAAGCCGCAGGCTACGTCCTCGCCGCCGACGGCAGCCGCAAACGCGTCCGCGTCTACGGCACAACCCGGAGAGAAGCCGCCGACAAACTCGCCGAGAAGATCGCCGACAGCAACCGCGGGCTCCCTGTCGCCACCGCAGACAGCACCGTCGGCGACTACCTCACCTACTGGCTCGGCAGCGTCGCCGTCCACCGGCTCCGCGAGAACACCCACACCCGATACGCAGCCTGCGTCCGCCTCCACCTCATCCCCGGACTCGGCACCAAGAAGGTCGCACGACTGACCGCCAAGGACGTCCGCACCTTCCTCGACCGCCTCCGCACCACCTGCCAGTGCTGCGCCCAGGGACTCGACGCTATGCGGAAGAAGTGCTGCGCCGTCGGCGAGTGCTGCCAGAAGCAGCTGTCCGCTGCGACCGTGACCTACGTGCACTCGGTGCTCAAGTCGGCACTGGAACACGCCGTCCGCGAAGACGAGCTGCCCCGCAACGTCGCCCGCAACGTCAAGACCACCACGCACCAGCCCAGGCGCTTCCGTCCGCTCACTGCGGCAGAGGCTCGCCGGTTCCTCGACGCGGCCCGCGCCGACCGGCTCCACGCGCTGTATGAACTCGCCCTCCGCACTGGCCTCCGCAAGGGCGAACTCCTCGGCCTCCGCTGGGAAGACCTCGACCTCACCACCGGAACAGCCAGCATCCGGCGCTCGCTCCAGCGCACTCGCACCGGAGGTCTCACGCATCTGCCCACCAAGACCCGAGCGTCCGAGCGCCGAATCGCCCTCCCCACCGAATGCCTCCACTCCCTCAAGAAGCACCAGGAACGACAGGACAAGGAGCGCGAGACCGCATCGTCAGCCTGGCAGGACAGCAGCCTCGTCTTCACCACGCCGATGGGCCGGCCCCTCGACCCCGCCAACCTCACCCGCCGCTTCCGCACCTTCCTCAACCGGGCCGGACTCCGACGCATCCGCTTCCACGACCTCCGACACTCGACCGCCACCCTGCTCCTGGAACAAGGCGTCGACCTCGTCGTCATCAAGGAGTTGTTGGGCCACGCTCACATCGGCGTCACCGCCGGCGTCTACGCCCACGTCCGACTCCGCCTGCAACGCCAAGCCATCGACACCCTCGGCAACGCCTTCGCTGCCCAGGACGACGACCCTGACGACCCACCCGTCGCAGCCGTCGTCCGCTGACGTTGCCGTCAGCGTTGCCGTCAAACACCCCAGAAGCCCCGCCGGAATGAAATCCGGCGGGGCTTCTCGCGAACCCGACTAACGATCGGACTCTGACAATCCGAGCTCATCGCGTCGAGCCCTCGCAAGAGCACCTTCTTCGATGCCGATTTTCCCTTCACCGGCAACACGAAGGAGAGCAGCCCTCATGGATGAATAATCAACGTGCGGCGGCACATCGATTGCCCACAAGAACCCCGACGCATCAATCTCCCAGGAGACTTTAAAGCTGCGGAGCATGTCGTCAACTATGCCCCTCGCATCGTCCTCTTTGATGATGATTCGGACCGTCGAATGCCCGGCCTCCGATACGAACTCCTCGAACACGAGCTCTCTACGCTCGTGATCAGCTCTGACTCGCACAATGTCACCAAAGGCGATTCCCTTAACATAGAAGGGAGTGTTCCGAACCTGGACTTCCATCTGTACGGAGGTCTTCCCAGTCCAGAGTCGCTCCGAAGAGGCGTTGGCCCAATCGGCAATCTCGTCAGGGAGGTCGAAGGCCACCTTGTACAGCCTCTCGGGCTTACCTGCCGGCACCGACTCAGCGCAGTTAGGGGCCGAGGAAGTCTCTGAGCTCATCGTCCCACTCTTCCATGGTCTTCGTGGACTTATCTCTGTTGCATCGACGGCAGGCAACGGCACCATTATGCGCGCCACCATGACCGCCACCGGCCCTCGGCTCTATGTGATCGATCTGGGCATCGTCAGGCCTTCCCGGGACAGGGTTCCCATTGGCATCTCGCGATCCCCGCCGCTCCACCTTCTGCCCACAGTAATCGCACCTGTACTCGCCACCATTCTTCGCGGCGTTGGCGTCGTAAACCTTCTGCCGCTCAGCATCGGTGAAATCCAAACCGGCTCTATTGCAGTTGTGGACCAGGACCGGCGTGGCCCCCGCCAGCACATAGTACGTGTGCACCCCCGCGACCGTGAGGTCGTGTGTGCGTTGCTGCTTGGTGAAGCGGTGGGTCTTCGTGACCTTCGCGTCGCTGCCGTCGGCGGTGCGCAGCGTGGTGCCGGGGGTCAGGTCGCCCGCGTCGACCCAAGCGTCCTTGGAGGGGGACCAGAAGGGGTGAGTGGTCGTGGCGACGACGGAGGTGTCACCCTTCTCGGTGGTCACGGTGAGGTCGACGAAGTCCTTGTCGTCCTCGGTGTGGATCGTGCCGACCACTTCTCGATTGCTGGTCTTGCCGGTCTTCGGGTCGGTGACGGTGAGCTTGTCCCCGACCTCGACCTCTTCGATGTCCTTTCGGGTGCCGTCGGCAAGCAGCACCTCCGTGTCGGGCACGAAGCTGTGGCAGGGTGCCGCCGACTTACCCGAAGGCTTGGCGGCCGGTGCTTCGGGAGCCGATCTGCGCGGGGCTGTGGGCGCTTCTTTCGGAGCCGCTGCGGACTTGCCGCCTCCAGAAGACTTGGGAGTCGCGGCCCGCGCCTCCTTGGCCGCGGCAACCGCCGCCCTGGCGGTTACGCTGATCGCCTTCATGCTGCCCGCTGCAGCAGCAGCCAGATCAAGGCAGTCCGAAAGAGAGCCCTCGTAGATACAGTCCATCGCGGGCTTGAGGGGGAGAACCGCGTCGTTGATCTTGAAGATCGCGTTTACCCACCATGGGTCCGGTTTCGCTGCCGCCTCGGCGTTCTTCCGTTCGACAAGCCTGTCCAGTGCCGGATAGCCGGTCGAGAGATGGCCGCTCGGACCGCGGTATTGCTTCCTGGCCTGGCAGCCGGCGTCACATATCGGCCAGGTCGTGGCGGGGTTCCAGGTCACGGCGACAGCGGCGGTGCCAATCCCGACAGCACCCGCCAAAGCGCCCAGGCCGATGGCGCCCCAATTGGGCATCAAACCGTCCGGGTCGCTGTAGACCAGGGGATTGTTCTTGCCGTACCCGTAGCCGTGGATCTGTTGCGGGTCGCCCGGGTCCATCAGCGGGTCGACACTGAGGAAGCGGCCGGTTTCCGGGTCGTATTCGCGTGCCCCGAGGTGGGTGAGGCCGGTGGTTTCTGTTTCGTCGACTCCCCCGACAAATCCGCGGGAGGTGGGCCAGTCCTCGGGTTTCTCGCCCCGCACCCCGCCGAACGGCAGCGTGCGGCGCTGGGTGAGCTCCAGCGACTGGCCGGCGACGGCGAGTTGGCCGGTGCCGTGGTGGTCGGCGACGGTGAAGGCCCACGTGCCGTCGCTGTCCACCACCGCTTGTTGTCCCCCGCCCAGCGGGATGTACCGCTTGGCCTTCGGCGTCGTCTCGCCCTTCTTGAGGGTGACTTCGGTATGGCCACCCCAGTAGAAGGTGGTGCGGTCCTTGGTGCGGGCCAACAGGCGGTTGCCGTCGGCGTCGTAGAGGTATTCGGTGGTGCCGTCGGCCCCTGGCTTTCCGGATGCCTTTGTCAGCAGGCCTTCGGCATCCCACGAGAGTTTTTGAGTGTCGCCGCCCTGTATGCGGTCAGTGGTATTGCCTGCCTTGTCGTAGGTGAAGCTCTCCTTGGCCGTGCCGGTCGGGCCGGTTCTGGTCACGGAAGTGAGAGTGTGCGGCTGGGGACCGCCCGGCTCGGGGTACTCGTAGGTGCGCTTGACATCCTTACCGGTGTCACCGGTTGTGTCGTGTTGCGTCTCCGTGAGCCGGTTGCCTGCCTTGTCGTAGGTGTAGGAATTCCAGTACGGAGCCACTCCCCCGGTCTTTTCCTTGCCCGGGGCGTCCGCGCAGGTCTTCGTGGCCTGGGTCCATGCTTCGGTCAACTGACGCAGGTGGTCGTAAGCGAAGCACTGGGTGTCGGTGCCGTCCCGCGAGACGTCCGATATGGACAGGACGTTGCCTGCCTGGTCATAGGAGTAGGTGTTGTGCTGGTCGACGCCTGGCACATCCTGGCGGTCCACTCGGGAGGTCGCCAGCCGCCGTGTGCCCCACTCGTAGGTGTTGGTGACCCATGCCTTCTTGGCACCGTCGACGGTGCGGCCCAGTTCGTACTGGAGCGGCTTTCCGGTGAGGGAGTAGGTGACATCGGTGCGTGCGCCGCTGGTGAAGACAGCCGTCGGGCGCAGGGTGCGCTTGTCGTAGGTGTAATTCCAGCCCTTCCCCGCGATGTCCCCCACAGAGGAGAAGCTGCGTGCCTTCACGGAGCCGTTGGGCCCGTGTGCCGTTGCCTCCTGATAGGTGCCGGCCAGGGCTCCCTCGGATTTCGGGAGCACGGTGGCGGCGCGTTCCACGTTGTAGAGCCGGTCGTACTTGGTCACCTTGTAGGTGTAGGGCTCCCCGTCCACATAGCGGGTGGAGGAGCTGAGTTGCCCCTTGGCCCCGCTGACCCCGTCGTACGTCCACTTGGCGCGCAGCGTCCCTGTGCTGGACTCGTTGCGCAGTTCGGTTCGCCTGTCGAGGCCGTCGTAGACGCTGACCAGTTTCTTGCCACGGGCATCGGTCGTAGTGATCTTGTTGCCACGATCGTCGTACGTCGAGTTACTGGTCCCCTTGTCCGGGTCGCTCGCCTGAACCCTGCGGCCGAGTTGGTCGTAGGTGTAGCTCCAGGTGTTTCCTGCGGGGCCGGTCACCTTGGCGAGTTCACCGCGCGGGGTATACGCGTAGCGCGTGGCGTCGAAAGCCGATTCCGGAGAGCGGGAGTGATGCTGGCGCAGCTCTGTGGTGCGTCCCCGGGCGTCAGTGAGGGTGGTGGTTGTGGTCCCGCCCTGTGGGGGAACCACGGTGGTGCGGTCTCCGCTGTATGTGGTGGTCGTCGTGCTGAGCACGGTGCCGCCGTCGCCGTTGCCTGCTATCTGTTTCGCTGCGGTCTCCCGCCCCAGGCCGTCGTAGGTACGTCGGGTCTGTGACTCGACGGAATCCGCGTCCTCGGGTTGGAAAAGAGTGGGCGAGGGCTCGCCCTCGGCGAAGTAGGAGGCGAAGCTTTTGGCGGCCAGGCCTCGCTCATCGTAAAAGGTGTCGGTCAGCACGCGCCCGCCGTCGGGCCCCGGTGTCTGGGTCTGACGCTGTCGCAGTAGCCCGTCGTAGAGCGTGTACGAGGGCGCGGTCGCGCCTCCGGCGGAGTCGAGGGTACGGGTGAGGACAGCGGTGGGCTTGCCCTCCTTGATGAGATACGAGAACTGGTAGCTGGGGTGCTGCCCGACACGGACGTTGGGCAGCCACACCTTGGATGAGCGGCCGAGGGCGTCGTATGCGAACACGGTCCGTTTGCCGTTGGGGTCCACCTTCGCCGAAGGAAGGCCACGGAACGGATCGAGCTCGGTGACCGTGGTCTGGGCGGTGGCGTCGTTGCCCTCGACGGCCGGCGGCGTCGTCTCGGTGACCTTCTTGGCGAAACCCGCCGCCGGGCTGTAGACCGTGGTCGCCTTCCGTCCATCCGGGCGGTCGGTCCGCTTGACGTCACCGCCCTCGGTAGCAGTGAGGTCACCCGCGAGGTCGGTGGAGGTCAGTTGCCGACCGTACCGGTCGTAGGTCGCCTTGGATTCGAGATACGTGGCTGTCTTGCCATCGTGCTTCTTCAGTACGGCGGTCGCCGTCGCATCACCCCGGGTAGGAGCGGTGTCGTAGTCCTTCGAGTCGTAGGCGGTGCGAGCGTCGGATATGACGTCCTTGGCCCGGTCCGGAGCTGATGAACAGCTGACGGCGACCGTCTCCTCGCGCTTTGTCAGACCGAGGATGTTCTTGTCAGCGTTGGTGGCATAGCTGAGCCGTGTGCAGCGGTTGTCGGCAGCTGTGGTGTTGTCACCGAAGTCGTCGATCTGAGTGGCGCGACCGGCCACCGTGTCGTACTTCGAGGCGGCCGATGTGATTCGCCATTTCTTTCCAGCCCCTCTGTCCAAAGAGGTCCACGATTTTTCGTGGGAGATACCGGCGAAATGGGAACGGAGAGTTCCCCAGTCATGTTTTTTGCTGGCTGTCTGGTGCAACCAGGGACGCTTCACCTCTTTGCCCAGTATTTTCCCCCCTGGGCCCGAGTAGGTGGCTGTCTTGTACAGGAGTCCCGCTGCTGCTTCGTCGTCGGTGAGCGGGTCACCCTCTCCCTCACCCAGGGGGACCGATACCTTCTTCGTCCCTCCCGTTTTGTCCTGCCGGTCTCCGTCCATGCCCCGCAGGAAGTAGGAGTCCTGCTGGGAGCGCATGGCACCTGGGCCGCCTTGACCGCCGGTCTGTACTCGCACATGACCGTAACCACGCCACTCGGACCATGTCCGATGGTCACTGTCCACCAGGCCGTTCTCGTCGTAGTGCCAGGCCGCTCCACCTTGGTAGGCGTAACGGGTGACCTGGTCGGGCGATCCGCCGGTACGGTCCGTGGTGGTGACGGAGTCGACGACGTACTTGTTGAACCACTCCTTCTCGGGGTCCTGGGATGTGGAGCCCCCGATGTACTGCGGAAAGCAGCGCGTGGTGTTCGTCTCAGGGGTTGGCAGCTCACCCTTTTTGCATGCGGACGCGGAGTAGTTGACGTCGACCTGGCCGCCGTACTCGTCGGCCACCGTGGAGAGCCTCGCCTTGATGAACGGGGCGTACCCGTCGCCTGTTTCGTCGAGGCGGTTGGCCAGCTGGGTATAGGCGAAGGTGGTCTTCGGCAGGGTGATCTCAGGGCTGCTGCTGTGCCCGGTGCGCTGCACCGAGTCCAACAGAAGTTGGTAGTCGACGTCGGCAGTGCCCCAGCGGTGGCCGAGCTTCCAGGTGTCGATCTTGTGGTACGAGTCGCCGTCGAGTACTGACGTCGTCACCCCGGTGAGGCGCTTACGCGTCCAGAATGTCGGGGAGAATCGCCCCCGATCGCAGTCCTCACCGGACTTGCAATTCAGGTCCCAGGGCGTGTCGTACCAGTACTGCGACTTGTCATTGATCGTGTCCGCCGCGCAGCTGACCCCTTCCTTCGGCAGACAGCGCTCAGCACTGTTGAAGTCGACCTTGGCCAGGGGACGATCACTGTAGACGGCGTCCGAACTGAGCCCGTACTCGATACGACTGAGCGAGCCTCCCCGAACGTAGCGGGTGTTGTCCTCTTTCTTGAGGTTGCGGCCGTAGGAGTTCTTCTCCTGGTCGTAGTAGTAGGAGACGGCGTTGCCGTGAGTGTCGACGACGTAGTCGAGATTCCAGCGCCATGCCTGCTGACACCACGAGTCCTTGAAGGCCGAGGCGTGGCAGGGCTCACCGGAATCGTTTCCGAACACCGGTGCGGTCCAGGTGGATCCGGTGGTCTTCTTTCCTGACTCCCATCCGGGAAGCCGGTGGTAGCCGAAGTAGTAACGGGTACCGGCCGGGTCGGTCAGGCGCCAGTACTCACCGTCGTTGTCGCCGTTCTTGCGCTTGTCGGAGGACAGGTGCTTGATGCGCGTACCGTCGTCGCTCTTGAGCTTCCACTCCCCTCCTCCAGCGGGTACGAGCTCGCCCGCCTTGCCGTTGAAGGAGACAAACGCGTTGTCGTAGGCCCAGCACTGATCCCCTGGCTTGCCCGCGTCGCCGCCCTTGACTCCGTCCTTCGCGCAGGGCTTGTACTTCCGCTCGATGTACCCGGGCCACAGCTCGAAGCCATCACCGACCCAGGACGCCTGATTGTTCGTGTTGCCCGTGCGCCCGTCGAGCTGCCCGGAGGAATAGGCCAGGCCGATCTCCGGCTTCAGTCCGCCAGGTACATCGGGCAGGGGCATCTCGTAGGACCAGGTGAAGGTGCCGGTGTTGAGGTCTGTCTGCCAGCTGGAGGACGGTGACAGTTTCGTCGCGGTGAAGTCGCTCTTGCTGCCGCCTTCTCCCCCACCGTCGCCAGCCGCAACAGCGGCAAGAACAGTGCGAGTGCCGGAGAGAAGAGGGACTGAACTCGCGGTGAGCCGCTGCTTCTCCGCGTCGTTCTCGCTCGGTATCTGCTCGGCCTCGCGACACTTCTCCTTCCGGGGCGTGCTGATCGCACAGCCCGGAAGCCGGACGAGACGCAGACGGGAGCCGTACCCGCCACCGTGGGCCTCGGCGAAGTGACGGTAGTCGACAGCGACGCTCGCTTCGCCTGATGATCTCTTGTCCTTGGGCGTGAGCGTGAACAGCAGTCCGTCGACACCGACGCGCTCCGCCTGCTTTCTGCTGAGGATGCGTGCCGTGACCGTGCCGGCCGGGGTCGTGCGGGCGTCGGCCCGGGTGCTTCGCGGCGGTCCGAGGGACAGCGGCGTGCCCTCGACCTCCTTCGTGGGTATCGTTCGATCGCGGGTTGCGGACGCGGTACGGCTCCGCGCGACCGAGCGGTTGAGGACCTTCGCCTTGTGCGACACGGTCACCTCGCTGGTTCGAGGTTTCGGCCATGCCGCCTTGGGGGCGCGCCCAGGAGTGCGAGGTCCTTGGGACCGCTTTCTCGCTTCGACCTTCGTCCTGTTCGACCCCGGAACGGGCTTGTCCGCCTTCTGGATACCTGGGCGCCCTGTACCCCCGTCCGCTGCGGCAGCCTGCATCCCCGCTGCGTCCAATACGGTGGCCACCATCAGCGCCGACAGACCGAGCGCCACCTTGCGCCGTAGTCCGCGGTGCATACGGGCCGTGGCTGTGCTGTTCACTGTCCCGCCCCTGTTCCCTCACTCATCGCCCAGCGCATGCACGCCTCGATGCAACTGGTGACCTCGAACACTTCGAAAAGATGTGTGCTGCGGTGTGACGGCGGCACACGCGGCATGGCGTCAGGCGGTGTCCGGTACCTCGGTCGGCACGTCGAACCACTGCTGAGCCAGGTAGGCGACCTGTTCGTCGCTCAAGGCACCGCGGAAGGCCCAGACGTCATCGATGGCACCGGGCCAGTACTGCCTCCACTCGCCGCTGCCCTTGCCCCGACCGATCTCCAGCGGCCCGTCGGAGTGGAAGGACAATGCGTCGTCTGCCCAAGGGATCGCGTCCTGACAGGCGGAGTCGTCTGCTCCCCCGTCTCCGTCACCATCGGCGCAAGCAATGTCCTGCAGGGTGCCGTTGACATAGAGCTTGGCCCGCTTGGCGAAACCGTCGTACACGACAGCCAAGTGGTTCCACTCTCGTGCGTCGTAGAAGCCGAGGGCGTTGTCGGCCCGCGCAAGCGAAGGTGTGGAGGAATCCGCGTCCGGAACCACGAGCTGCCACCTGCCAGGGCCCCCGGGATCGTTGCCGTCGGGCACAAACCCCACTGCAAAAGCCGATTGGTTCCGGCCCGGCGCGCTCATCGCCACACTGGTCCTGTCGGCCGGTGCAGCTGCTTGCACCCATGCCGTCACCGTGAAGCTTTCGTCCGTATTGACCGGCATGCCAGTCGTGGTGACGTGGTCGTCCTCGCCGTCCAGCAGCAGGCCCTGCTCTCCCATGAAGGCCGCCGCCGGATCGAGCTGCGCCCCGGAATGCAGGAGCGCCTCCATCCCAGAGGGTCCCGAATCCGGTGTCCTGCCGGTTACCGTGTCCGCCGGTTGCTCCGGCGCGCTCGACTCGTCCAGCTGCCAGCGTCCCGCCAGGACAGGGCGCTGCTGGAAAAGCTGCTGTGCCTCACTCGCTGAGACCGGCCGGTCGAAAAGCCGGACGTCATCGATCCGGCCCGGAAAGTGGTTGGTGACCGAGCCACCCGAGTACGAACCGGCTCCGATGAGCATCGACTGGTCGGCGTAGAAGGCCCCGCCCAGTCGGGTCTCACCCACCTTCTCGCCGTTCACATAGAGCGTCAGCAGATCCGCGACCGTGTCATGGACACCGATCAAATGCACCCACTCGCCTGCCCTGGCCGTGCTCCCGTCGGGCTGCATGGCACGGACGGGTGAAGCCTCGACAGAGTCGGCCTCGTACTGGTTGAACGCCCATCGGCCGTAATGCGACGAGTAGTACAGCTCAAAGCCCGGGCGGTTCCGGCCGGCCTGGGCCGTGATGATGGCGGCGTGATCGGGCTTTTTGTCCAGTCGGGCCCAGGCGGAAACCGTGAAGCTACGGAAGGAGTTGACATGAGGGCCACTGGCCTCACCGATCCGCGCATAGCCGCTCTTTCCATCGAACTCGGCTGCCTTCCCGGCGACACCGGCCTGCCCAGAGGTCACTCCTCCGTGGAACACAGCCGGCAGCACATCACCGTGTGCCACGAGCTCGGTCGCACCCGCCTCCTCATCCATCGGGAAGACTGCGATGGCAGGGCGGCCCGGGTCGCCTACAGGCTCCTTGGTGTAGAGCTTGTCGACCTCGTCCTGGGCGATGCGCTTGTCCAGGATTTGCAGGTCGTCGATCGTGCCGGGGAAGAACGAGTCCGGCGAGCCGTCGTACGAACCGGCACCGATCGTCAGTCCCCGGCGCGCCTCCCATGCGGAAGGATGGTCGGTCTTTCCGACGAGCTTGCCGTTCACGAAGAGTTGGAGTTGCTTCTCCACACCGTCATAGGAGCCCACCAGGTGCGTCCAAGCGCCAGCCTCCGCGTCTCCCGGAACGTCTGCCATGGCCCGCACGATCTTCGCGTCGGGCTCGTCCGAGGCGTACTGGTTGAATACCCAACGGTCGTAAGCAGCGGAGTAGTAGAGCTCGAACCCGGGTGAGTGATTGCCAGGTTGTGCTGCCACCACAGCCGCATGCCCCGGAAGCTCATCGAGCTTCACCCATGTCGAGACGGTGAAGCCGCGCCTGGTGTTCACCACCGGCAGATCAGTAGCGGCATAGCCATCGGTACCGTTGAAGGACACGGCAGTTCCCTTCGCCCCATCTGCGCCAGGGGTTACTCCACCGTGGAGCTCCGCGGTACGAGGCGGGGTCGAACCCTTCGCCGACTGGGAACCGGCCTTCTCATCGAACTGCCAGGTTGCGCGTTCCGGCTGCCCCGCCTTCACGCGGAAAGGGTAGGTGCGGATCTCCGAGGCGTTCCCCGCCCCGTCGAATGCCTGCGCGGTGACAAAGTTGAGCCCAGGCCGGCCCGGCAGAACACTGGCCTTCCTCCCCTCGCCTCCAGAGGTCGACAGCGCGTTGCTCTTGCGCGGATCACTGTTGAGGCCCCAGCGGTAACTCGTCACGTCTCCGGATCGGGAGTCGAGTTGGAAATACCCGTACCGGCCCACCCCGTCGTACCAAGGGTCTTTCGGATCCGACGGGTCGGACCGGGGGTACTCACCGGAGTTTATGGTCGGCGCCTCAGGAACCTTGGTGTCGTAGACGAAGTAGCAACCCGTCGGGGAGCCCGCCCAGGACCACGACGAGTACTGTGCGCCGTCGTACACCCGCACGTACCAGTGCACCGTCGTGTTCTTGGGGACCGAGGACGGCAGCGAAACAGCGAAGTCCGAACCGGATTTCTTGTACGACGTCCTGGCCGGCTTCCAGCGCGCGATCAGGCCCTTGCCGTCCCCGGAGTCCCACTTCGCCTGGAACTGCACGGAGACGTGGTCCTCATCGGGGTCCTTGATTCCCCGTGCGTACAGCTTGCCGAGACTGCGCACCCGTGCCTTCTCGCCCGGGCGCTTGCACACCCCGCCGTACTCCATCGCCAACTGGGACATCCGCACTTGTGCCGGAGGCCGGTTGTACTCAACCCGAAGGTGAGCCTTGTCGGAGAATCGCTTCCAGCCGTAGCGGTCGGACTCGTCGGACGCACGCAGACCGAAGGTCATGGTCGACGACCTGGCATCGGCCGCCTTCTGCACCGCTGCCTTGACCGAGAACTCGGCGTCCTTGCGTGCGCAGCCCTCATAGCCATATGCGAAGGACCGCGACGACAGCTTCTCCTTCCAGAATCCGGACGACTGCTGTGAATTCCACGTGGTGCCGGAACTGATGCCCTTGGTACGCCACAGTTGCACACCCCGCTTCTTACAGGAGGCCGAGTGCACGTTCCGGACCACGAACTCCGCGGAGAGAATGGACTTGCCGGCGAACCGTGAGACGGGGATGCGGTAGAAGAGCCGCTTTGTGTCATGAGGCTTGCAGTAGGCCCAGCCGCAGTACCCCATTCCGGCATCAGGCTTGCCGTTGAACTTCCACTGAGGCGACGAGGACCAGTACTTGGACACCATGGTCCACGCTGATGCCCGCGGAGAATGCCACTGCGGGTCGATGAAGACCGGGTACTGCGTGTCCTTGCCCCGCAGCACATCTGCTTCCGGCTTCAATACGAGTTGCCGGCCCTGCTCGGACACCTCCACGCCGACGGGCGCGAGCTTGCCCGATTCGGCGGGTCCGGGTTCCCTGTTGTCCCCGTCCCCGCCACGGTCGGCTTCCGTCGCAGGCACCGACGCGGACATCGGCGTCGGCCCGCCAGGGCTGCCGCCTGGGCTGGAGTCCCACATCAACGGTTCCGAGGCGGTGAAGACCGGCGTGCCGGCGCCGTTGTCGACAGCCTCCAAGCCGCCTTCCTTCCGCTCCCGCACTTTCATGCCCTGTGTATCGAGGTCCAGTTCGAGGCGGGACAATTCTTCGCTGGCCGCAGCCTCCGCCGACTTCACCACCAGGAGTTGGGAGAACCCGTCCGGCTGCGCAGTCAGCCGGAGGTCCACCGCGGGCAGGATGTCGCGGTACACGGCGGTGTCTTCCTCGAGCTCCGGCCGGGGGAGCTTCCCCAGCGGCCAGGACATCAGCAGCTCTCGCCCCGTACGCTCCATGCGAACCAACGGCCCGTCACCACCGCCGGAGAACTTCAGCCCGACGGTCGCGGACTTGGGCACCACGACACCGCTCTTCGTCCGGACAAGCTGCGTATCGACCTGCCGCCACTTGCCGGATACCCGGGTGCGCACCGGACGCAGGTATTCCCGGGCCTCGAACACCCCTTCCGGTGTGGCGAACACCTCGCTGCTTTCTCCGCGCAGCGAAGTCACCTCCACCTTCTTGCCGGTGCGTTTCGCCTGGGCAAGCGCTTTGCTCTGGGGGTCCCTGCCGGTGTCGTAGTCGGCCGCCGGCGTTGCGGCCTGCTCAGGCCCGCTGTCCATGGACGCGGCGGCCTGGGCTTCCGGCGTTGCTGACACGAGGCCTGCGATGAGTGCGACTCCTAGCGCGCCCGCAGCAATCGAGCCCCTCAATCGTCTGAGCCCCAGACCCCACACGTCCGCCCCTCTTGCCGATGGAAATCGAGATCACGTACGTGTGACCGAACGTCAACTTTACGTACACAGAGAGTCTCGTCCAGGGCGCTCAACCGGACATCGCGCCACCAAACGATCACAACGGACGGTGACATGTGTAACACATGTGCAAGACTTGACACTTATTCATCACAACTTGTACACGAGAGAGACGCGGCCCGGCGCGTTCCTCGCCCTACTGAACGGCGGATGTGGTCTGGCCGGCCATGGCCGATGAGAACGCAGGTGATACACCGACCGGGTGACTGGAGTAGCCGCCTCTTGGGCCCAACCCGGAGGAGATGGAAGAAGGCGCGCGCCGTACGGGCCGGGCGGGCAGCCGTCGCATCAGGTGAGAGACGTGGTGTGGTGACCGGGGCGTGAGTCAGCGGGAGGTGTGGGCGGCGCGGTCGAGGAGGCGGCGCCAGACGCCGTAGGAGGTCGCCTCGTCTGTGGGGCGTAGTCCCATGCGGTTGCAGTGCATGTGGAGCAGGGCCAGGACGATGTCTCCGCGGTCCGCTTGGAGTTCGCCGCTCCGCTCCAGATCGTTCATCCGGCGGGTGAGCCGCTCCGCGGCCGGGCGCCAGATGGCGGCGGCGCGGTCGAGCAGTTCGCGGGTCGGGCCGGTTTCCGAGCGGGCGGTCCACAGGTCGCGCCCGGCCGTCCGGTACAGGTCGCCTCCGGCGTTGCTCGCCGCCGCGATACGGGCGAGGGCGTGGCGCGCGTCGGGCTCGGGGGTCAGGGAGGCGCACAGCCGGTCGAGGGTGAGGGCGACCAGCGCGGCTCGTTCCTGGGACGCGTCCAGGCCGAGGTCCGGCAGACCCGGCAGACCGGTTCCGGAGGCGCGCAGTTGCCGGAGGAGTTGGACCACGACCGCACTGTCCTGCCGGAACCATTCCTCGGCGTCGGCGATCAGTTCGGGGCCGCCGTACCGCTCGACCTCGCGCGGATAGCTGACGAAGGTGTGGTCCGCGATGTGCCCGCCCCGGGCGAGGTCGTACGCCCAAGCGGTCACCTCGCGCAGGACGTCCCCTCGCACGGCCTGGTCGGGCACGAAGAACCGCACCCGCAGGTGGGGAGCCGGATCGCCGTAGCGCAGGAAGAACGGGGCGGCCGCGCCGTACTGTTCGGACAGCCGCCCGGTGAGGCCGGCCAGGCCCACGCCCAGCAGGGTGTCGTGCGCGTCCGGCTCGGCGTAGAGCTTCACGGTCAGCCAGTCGCTGCCGACCCGCTTGATCCGTTCGGACTCCCCGGCGGTGTCGCGCACCGGGCGGGGCCGCACGTGCCGGGCCACACGTCCCGGGTCCTTGCTCGTCCGTACCAGGGGCACCACGATCTCGGAGGCGTACGGTTCCCCGGGGGCATCCCGCAGAAAGCCCTCGTCGGGTGCGGGCAGGACCTCCTCCAGGGCGATGCCGTCCTCCGGGGCCCGTTGCAGGCTGTCGCGCAACTCGCGCAGGGAAGCGGCGCTGGTGAGGTCCAGCAGCAGGGTGTTGTCGTTGTTGACGATGTTGACCAGGCGGGGCACCATCCACGTCTCGGCCCAGGCGGTGACGGCGTCGGCGAACGCGGCCAGTCCGGTGCCGGTGCCGTGGCCGTTGCCGTGGCCGTGGCCGTCGGACGGGCTGCCGGACGGTGTGAGGTCGCCAAGCCGCAGCCGCCACCGTGCCCGGCGCAGTACCAGGTTGCCCCGCTCGACGCGGGGCAGGAAGGGCATGGTCCAGTTCAGCCCTTCCCAGCTGAACCACGAGACCGTGCTCGAGAGGGCGAGGGAGACCTCCAGCAGGAACCGGCAAGGGTCCGGAGCGCCGGTCCAGTTGAGCATCGTGCGATCGGTGACGTGCAGCCGACGGCCCAGCGAGCGGCTGCGCAGATAGAGCTTTCCGTCGGCCACACCGACCAGGACATCGTCCAGCCGGATCACGTGCTCCTCGTCCTGGCCGGGCGTGACGTTGACCGGCAGCTCCCACGCGTGTGCGGTGGGGCGGATCGTGACGTTGATGGACCGGGCCTCCTGGGGAAGGGAGGACAGCTCGGCGAAGACCGCGTCGCCCTGGCGCTGCTCCTCGGCGGCGGCCAGCTCCCGCAGCGACGCGCGAGTCCTCTCGTCCAGGAGATCGTGGAAGCGGGCGAAGGTCCGGCCGCCCGGCACCACTCCGGCGGTTCCGCAGATTGCGCGCCAGTGCTCACGGCCGGGGCCCGGTGCCTGGAGGGCGAGGTAGAGATCGAGGACGGGCATCGGCGGCCGGTGGTCGTCCTGCGCTGCCGAGACCTCGGCGAGTTCGTCGAGCAGCCGGTCGTCGAGCTGGACGGTCAGCTCCCGGCGGGCCAGGGCCCCGGTGACCATCCGGTTCAGTACGGCCTTCCGTGACTTCTCGCCCGGCTGGTCCGACCGGTCCTCGGGCTCCTGTACGCCGCCGGGCAGCGGGTACGTCCGTCCCGGGGAGCGGTATCCGCGCGGCGGGCCGAGCCCGGTCTCCGGTGTCAGCGCCTCCAGCAGGGGGATCTCGGAGCGGTGGCCGTACCGTTCGGAGAACGCGTCGGCGTACTCCTCGAGATGCGGCGGGTAGCGGTTCTCCGCGCCCACGCGCATCAGCACGTGGGCGGCCTCTTCGGCCAGGTCGGCAACGGGCCGGGGAAGGACCACGGGCGCGTCGGTGTTCAGCGCCGCATCGATCTGCAGAGTGGGCCCCGAGTGACCGCCGACGGCATCGGGCAACGGCGCGCTCGCCGCCTCGAGCAGTTCCGGTGCCGAGAGCCCGCCTTGGTTGAAGGCGCTGATCGCGGCCTCCACGCCGTCGATCGTCCGCGCGACGGCGGGGTCGGTGACGGGCGGCAGGATCGAGCGCAGCAGTGAGTCGTCGCCGGTGGCCGGACCGGTCGGCGGGACCAGCAGCCGGGGACGCTCGGCGGTGATGAGGATGTCACTGTCGAAGAGACCGTCGAGCAGGGCTGCGATCCGCTCGGCACCGGCGTCCGGATAGGTCTCGGTGAGCGCAGCGGTGAGGTCGCCGAGCGTCGTCGGCGTACGGGTGAGGTCGAGCACGGACCGTATCGGCGCGGTGAGCCGTACGCTGACGGAGCGTCGGCCCTTGGGGCTGGTCGGCCTGGTGTGCCCCTCGTCGTCGTGCGCGGCAGGGTGGGCGATCTCGGCGCCGTCGACGCGTCCGTACCCCTCGGCGGTGGACAGCCACACCCGGCCGCGGGACACGTGGAGCAGGTCGTTGCGCCGCACCCGCAGGTCGTGGGGGCGCTCCGTGCCGAAGGCGAGACGCTTGACCAGGTGCATGACCCATCCGGAGTCCGCGCGGGCGCGGGCCGTACCGATGGCGCCGTGTCCGAGCCGGGTGCGTTGCTCGGCGCCGAACACGCCGGTGGTCACGCCCGCGAAGAGGCCGAACGGCGTCGAGCGGAAGCTCATCCGGTTCAGATAGCGGCTGAGGCCGCGGACGGCCTTGCGCCGGCTCTTTCCGGTGAGGCTGTCGAACCGCTCGACGGCGTTCGCCAGATGGGGCGAGGCGGCCCGTACGGCCTCCGGCACACCCGGGGTGCACCACAGTTTGCGCAGCTGGTCCGTGTAGCTGTCCTGCCAGGCGTCCGCGCGCAGCGCTTCGCCGTCCGCCACGGGCAGCGATGCGAGCAGTTCGAGCATCGGACGTGCGGGCAGGACGGGCGCCCTCAGCATGAAGAACCCGCAGGCCCGGTACGTGTCGTCGGCTCTTCCGCTCACTTGTCCCCCGCTCCTCGCGTCGCGCCCGATGCCGTCTCGCTGCCGCCTCGTCCGTTCCCGCGCGGGGGCCTGGGGGTCAGGAACAGCAACTCGTCCCACTCGGCCGCCTCGTCGGACACGGTGCCGAGCAGGGCGAGCAGGACTCCGGCCGCACCGGTCAGCAGACCGGCGTTGTGCTCCTGGTCGCCCCACGGGGTGTAGTTCGGGAAGAGGTAGGGGTTGTCCGGGTCCGCGTGCGCGCACAGTCGCGACCGGAGGTCGTCGCGCAGGCGCCACAGGTCCGGTAGGCCGGTCTGGGCGGCGGCACGGTCGTAGATGGTCACCAGCCCCGCCAGTCCGTGACACAGCGTGGGCGAGTTGAGCCGCTGGTCCTCGGCCGGGGTGCGTTCGATACCCAGCAGCGTGGCCACCGCGAGCTCGGTCGGCTCCGGATCGCCGCAGGCCGCTGAGGCCGGCAGCAGGGACGCGGCGATGCCCGGTGGGCCATAGCACCACGCGCTCCTGGCCGGTATCTGGGGAGTGGTGGTGTCGGGACGTCCGGTGTCCGGGTGTGGCAGCAGAGTGTTGGCCCACGCGGGGTGGTCGAGGCCGTCGATGCGCAGCTCGTCGAGCGTCCGGGCGAGGGCGCTGATCGCCTTACGTACCCGGCGTGACCGTGCGTCCGCTCCCCCTGAGCCGACCGCGTGGGCGGTGTCGGGGCGGCAGAGGGCCGCGAGGACACCTGGTGGCCCGTGGGCGAATCCCAGGTTGTAGACGCCGTCGGGAAACTGCTTCAGGTATCCCGGAAGGGGCGTGGGCTCTCCGTCGGGGCCCGGAATGCTGGGGAAATGGGAGGGGGCGCAGAACCATCTGAGCTTGCCGCCGTCGTCCTGGGTCAGCTCCACCAGGTAGGCGACCAAGCGCTCCGCGGCTTCCCCGGCCGCGTCCGTCGCGGGTCCGCCGAGGACATCCGCGGCCTTGCGGAGCGCGGCGAGCCAGCCGGCCGCGCCCCCGATGGCGTCGTAGTCGTGCGAGGCGACGCTTCCAGGGGCGGTGGGGAGCTTGATGGCCAGCGTCTGCCGGGCGAGCTGGTCGGACAGCGTGGCGAGCGTCGGGAGGTAGCGCGGCTCCAGTCGGGCGTACTCGGTCACCGCCCAGACGACTCCCGCGGTACCGAGGTAGAGCCCGGGCGTGTGCACGGGCGTGGCGGCACTCGCCTCGGCCGTACGCCGCAGTTGGAGCTGTCCGGCTTTGAAGTAGCGTTCCTCGCCGAAGACTTGGGCGGCGTAGCGGAGGGCGAGCGCGATGCCGGGGGCGCCGTCGGCGAGGTCCGCCTTCCGCTCGGCTCCACCGGACGATTCGGCTCCACTGGACGATCCGGCCCCGCCGGTCGATCCGGCTTCACCGGCCGCTGCCGTGAGCCGGTCAGCCACCTCGCGAGCCAGACGCAGGACCTCGTCGTCGGTCACTGTCCCCGCGGAACGCGGCTCCATGGCGCCCTTCCTCTTCTCGGCTGCCCGGGAAAGCGACCACGCGGAGGCTCAGGGAGTCCCTGTGCACGGACCGCAAATCCCTCCGCGTGGTTCGCCATAGGTGTGCGTCACCTCATACGAGGCGTGTCAGCAGCACCCGCTGAGCGTGTCGGTGCAGGCCGATGTGCGCGATGTCCCGCAACCGAAATCGGTGGAGGCTGCGGAGCTGGACGATACGTCCGAGTGGCTGACACGCAGGTCGAGAGAGAATTCGTCCTCGAGCAGTTCTTCGTTCATTTTGTTCCCTCCGTGTAGAGGTCCGCGTCCGCACGAGCTTCGCTGTGGCATCGACGCGTGTGAACGCCGGTTTTTCCGGACTTGTGGAACGTAGTCGAGCACCGCGAGAAGCGTCAACACACTTGCCACAGCGGCCACTTGGGAAACTTCCGACGTTTAGGGGGCGGTAGCGGAAATCCGTCCGGTCTCCTGTCAGGACTATCCGGGATTGCACGGATTGGAGAGCCGATCTTCGGATACAACGGCCCCAATCCGACTTTCCGAGGCCATATTGTTGAGCGGCGGCGGTTCCACTGCGGGGCGAAGGGATGTGCGCCGCCGACGGCGATGTTCGCCGCGGCCGTCATCTGCCGGCTGGGGGGGGAAGCCCTGCGTCAGCATCCCGACGGACCGGAAGACCTCGGCGCGGAGGGCTCGCCCCCACGAGCGCGGTCACCTCGCCCCGCCGTACGGACACCTCCACGCGGTGCAGCGCGGGCACCGCGGCCCCGGGGTAGGTGAAGGAGACGTCCCGTACCTGGATCTCCCGTACCGGCGAGGGCAGCTGTCTGCCGGTACGGGGGACAGCCTGCCCGGACGCCGGCCTGATGGCCTCCTCGGTGTCGCTGAGCCGGAGCATCTCCTCGTGCATGCGGTTCATCTGCTGCACCAGCGACGCGAGCCGCGCCGTGGAGGTGCGGATGGCGACCACCGCGGTGCCGCCCACGGCCATCGGGAGGCCACCGCTGGTCAGCAGCCACCACGGCACGCCCTAACAGGCCAGGGACGCCAGACCGGAGAGCGCCGCCGCAACCAGGTCGGTCCCGGCCTGCGCGGGCCAGGCGCCGCTGCTCGGTCTCCATCAGCCCTGACATCTCCTCGTACCCGCGCAGCAGCAGCGATCCCCGCCGAGTGCGCCCGGATCTCCCCGGCGGCGTGCGACATCGTCAGGTACTGCCGCAGTCGCGGACCCGCCGCCTGGGTCTCCGTGGGCCCGTCGTTGGCTTGGCTGTGGGACGTCAGCCGTGGTCGGTCACGGGCGGAGGGGGTGGTGGACGACCGGCGGGTCTGTCGATGCGGTAGACGTAGTGGGTGCGGTCGTCGTCCGGGTTGTCCGGGGTCAGCTCGGCGGTACCGAGTCTGTGCAGCCCCGCCTTCTCCAGGGCCCGCCACGAGGCCCGGTTGGCCGCGTGGACCGGGACGACGACGGCGGAGGCGTCCGGATGGTCGGTCCAGGTGGCGGCCACGATCGCCCGGACGATGCGCGGGCCCAGCCCCTGGCCCACCCGGGCGGGGTCACCGAGCAGGTAGTCGACCGTGATCGCCGTGTCGGGGAGTTCGATCTGATCGGCTATCTCCGCGTGGTAGTCGGGATAGTCGGCGAACCGGCACCGCTGGACCAGGGCAACCGGTGTGCTGTCCTCCATGACCAGCAGGTCTTCGGACGGCTCCTCGCCGCGCACAGCCGGCCCGAAGTCCCGCGCGACAGCCTCCGCGGACGTGTCGTGGTGCCACCACCGGGCCACGTGCGGCTGTGCGAGCCATGCCCGCAGCAGCCCGAAGTCGCTTTCGGACACCCGCCGCCAGGTGAGCACCATGCCTCCTCAGTAATCGCTCAGGTCCGTCCCCGGCGTGAGACGCACCCACCGAGGCTCCCTCCCCCGTCACCGAAGCCGCTCGAGCGGGCGCGTCACCCAGTGGCTACCGCTGCCGGTTGCTGCGTCGGCGCACCTCTTGGTTCACACCGTTTGGTGGCCCGGATGTAGAGGTGCACCACTGAGGTCATCGCCAGGATGAGCAGCGGTCCGAACACCCACGGGTATGTGGCCATCGTGGTCGGCAGATAGCGGTACGACACCAAGAGCGCGACGAAGACCGTTGCGCCGTAGGCGACCATCTGGGTTGCTTGCCGGTCCCAGCCTCGGGCCAGCCAGCGCATCGCTGCCTCGATCGTGACCGCGAAGACGACTCCGGCGACTATGTCGACGCCATAGTGGTAGCCGAATCCCAGCGTGGCGCCGAGCGTGGTGATCAGCCAGAGCGTTCCCAGGAGTCGCAGAAGGCGTGGGCCGTTGCGGGAGTGGATGAAGATCACGGTGGCCCACGCCGTGTGCAGGCTGGGCATGCAGTTGCGCGGGGTGATCTCGTCGTGTGGTATGGGGTGCGGTGCGTTGAGCAGCGGGGGCGGGGTGTCCGGCCACAGGTTGGCCAGTGCCCACTGCCCGCCGTCGGCACCGTAGGTGAAAATCGGTCCGACCACCGGGAAGATCATGTAGATGCCCGGCCCGAGAAGACCGATCACCAGGAATGTGCGCACCAGATGATGGCTGGGAAATCGCCGTTCGACCGCCACGTTCCGCAGCTGGTACACCGCGATGACGACCGCCCCCAGCGCAAGCTGCGCGTAGACCCAGTCGAGAACGCTGGTGCCGATCGGACCGGTGGCCTCGACGATCCGGCCCACCAGCCATGAGGGATTGCCCAGCGCGTGGTCCGCGGTTGCCACATACGGGTCGAGCACTGTGTGCCGGGTCTTCGATGTAATGAGCAGCCAGGTGTCGCCCGTCTTGCGGCCGGCCAACAGCAGCAGGCCCAGCCCGACGCCCTTCAGCAGCAGGACGCGTTCCCGTCCGGTGCGACGCGTGACAGCGATGACCGCGTATCCCAGCAGCACCCACAACGCACCGTTGCCGAAGTACATCTTCGCGTCGAACGCCCACCGCACCGGCAGGTACGCGACGTCGATGCCGATTGCGACAGCAGCAGCGACAAAGCGCTGCCGCCAGCTGAGCACCACCATCATCAGCGCCAGACAGGCGTACAGCAGCGGCCCCGATTTCGGGGTGAGTATCACCTCGCGCGCCTGGGTGACGACCGGCCCCGGCGCACCGTAGTGACGCGCGGCGACCTCCAGGGCGGCGATCAATCCGAGGGCCGCAACGGCCCCCAGCATGACCGCTGGTCGACGCCACGCGGCGCTCTCTTTTCCATGGTCGGGGCGCGAGGATATCCCCGGCAGTCCAGATATCAATTTTCAGCCGATTTGTTCGATTTGATTGATTGCTTGGGTTTTCATGCTGGATGGCATGGCCTTCCGGGGAAGGCAGGCGATCAGGGAGATCGTCGTGAATCCGATCAAGTTACCGGAGCAGGTTGCGCTGGTCACTGGTGGTGCCAAAACCAGTGCGCTCTTTTCCCCGTGGCCGTTGACGCGCTGGAACTGCCGCACTCACCTCTGCTGTCAAGCCCAGCTCTCGGCCTCAGCTCTCAAGCACAGCTCTAGCTCTCGGCCTCGTCGGCGCTCTCCCCCTGAGAACGCAGACGGCCCAGGTGGATGCGCATCCGCCGCTCGGCTCCCTCCGCGTCCCGAGCCAGCACCAGGTCGAGCAGCACCTCGTGCTCCTCGGCCGACTCCATGAGCTGACCGCTGGCCGCGAGCCCGGCCAGCCCGTAGAGCCGGGCATGGCCGCGCAGTTGTCCGACGACCTCCACCAGGCGGTGGTTTCCCGCGAGTTCGAGCAGTGCGAGGTGGAAGCGGCGGTCCGCCTCCAGGAAACCGATCAGGTCGCCCGTACGGGCTGCGGCGACTATCTCGCGGGCGACGGGGCGGAGCTCCTCCAGCTGGGCCGGGTCGCCGGACCGGGCCACCCGACCCACGGTGGGCACCTCGATCAGCTCGCGGATCTCCACGTACTCGGCGAGGTCACGCTCGGAGAGTTCGGTGACGCGGAAGCCCTTGTTCCGTACGGGCTCCACCATGCCCTCGCGAGTGAGGTCGAGCATGGCCTCGCGCACGGGCGTGGCCGAAACGCCGAACTGCGCGGCGAGATGCGGCGCTGAGTACACGGCGCCGGGGCGCAGTTCTCCCGCGATCAGTGCGGCGCGCAGGGCGTGCACGACGTGGTCGCGGATGCTGAGCCGGTCCGGCACAGCAGGCAGCTTCAGCGGGCGTTCAGCGGTCATGCGCGCAGCGGCTCCTCGGGTGTGATCCACACCGAGTGTATGCCGGGTGACCGCTCGCCAACTGCTGGCCAACTGCTGGAGCAGCAGTTCGGCCGGTTCATGTCTCTCGCATGACATGTGATGTGTGAAATTGTACTGCCACACGAGCACCCCTCCACGACATCTGGAGTCCAGATGAGCCGGAACGATCGAAGAAGCTCGTTACGCGCACGTGTCACCCGCGCTCTGTGCGCCGGTACCCTGGCGGTCTCCCTGGCCATGGGCGCGGTCCAGTTCGGCGACGGCGGAGCGGCGGCGCATGCGGCGCCGCGCGACCGCGGCCACGGCCTCGACCTCGACCTCGACAAGGGATCGGGGCCCCACAGTTCGGCCTTCCCCACCGGGGCGGAGCACATACCGGGGCGCCTACCCGGCAAACAGCTACAGGCCGAGGACCGCCCGCCGGCCTCCGCCTCCAAGCACACACTCCAGTACGACCACAACGACCCGACGGCGTCACCGTCCGAGAAACGGCCCTCCATGAAGGGTGTGGGCCAGGGAACGGGGAAGGCCGCCTGCTCACCCGGCGACTTCGCGCAGACCGGCAAGGCGCTCGTCGAGCAGATCACCTCGTCCACCACAGAGTGCATCAACACCCTCTTCAGCCTCACCGGCGGGGACGCCAAGGGCGCGTTCCGCGAGGAGCAGATGATCACCGTCGCCGACGCACTGCGCGACGGCTCCGCCACCTACCCCGGCGACGCCGGCACCGGCATGCCGCAGATCGTGCTGTTCCTGCGGGCCGGCTACTACGTGCAGTACAACCACGAGCAGGACGTGGGCCAGTACGGGCCGAAACTCAAGGCGGCGATCCAGCGCGGCCTGGACGCGTTCTTCGGCTCCGAGCACTCGCACGATGTCACCGACGCCAACGGCGAGACCCTGTCCGAGGCCGTCACCCTCATCGACAGCGCCGGGGAGAACGCCCGCTACCTCGGCATCGTCAAGCGGATGCTGGAGGACTACGACAGCTCGTACGACGACAAGTGGTGGATGGTCAACGCGGTCAACAACGTCTACACGGTGCTGTGGCGCGGGCATCAGATGCCGGACTTCGTCAAGGCGGTGGCGGCCGATCCCAGCGTCCTGCGCACGCTGTACACCTTCGCGAAGGACCACCTCGATCTGCTCGGCGGGCAGCACTCCTACCTCACCTCCAACGCGGGGCGGGAGATGGGCCGCTTCGTCCAGCATCCCCGACTGCACTCGAAGGTGCGCCCGCGGATGAAGGCGCTGCTCAAAATGAGCTCGATGACCGGGAGGACGGCCCCGCTGTGGGTCGGAGTCGCGGAGATGGCCGACGAGTTCGACGACTACAACTGCTACTACTACGGCGTCTGTGACCTCGAGGAGCGGCTGAAGAAGGCCGTCCTCAAGGTCAAGGAGCCGTGCAGTGACAGCATTTCGGTCGTCGCCCAGGACATGGACGCGGGCAACTTCGCCGACACCTGCACCAGCCTCAACGGCCAGGACGCGTTCTTCCACAAGGTCGCCAAGGACGACGGCCCGGTGAAGGACGACAGGAACACCCAGCTCGAGGTCGTCGTCTTCGACTCCGACGTCGCCTACCGGACGTACGCCGGAGTGATCTACGACATCGACACGAACAACGGCGGCATGTACCTGGAGGGCGACCCGTCGGCCGAGGGCAACCTCCCCCGCTTCATCGCTTTCGAGCGGCCGGACGGCGACAAGTTCCGGATCTGGAACCTCAACCACGAGTACACCCACTACCTCGACGGCCGCTTCGACATGTACGGCGACTTCGAAGCCGGGGTCTCGACCCCCACGGTGTGGTGGATCGAGGGCTTCGCGGAGTACATCTCGTACTCGTACCGCGGGCTCCCCTACGACGCGGCGATCAAGACGGCAGGAAAGAAGACCTATCCGCTGAGCGAGTTGTTCAACACGACGTACGAGAACTCCAATACGGCCCGCACCTACCAGTGGGGCTACCTCGCCGTCCGGTACATGCTGGAAAAGCACCCTGACGACGTGGCCACCGTGCTCGCCTCCTACCGCACCGGCGACTGGAACGCGGCACGCAGGCACCTGACACAGAACATCGGCACACGCTACGACCAGGACTGGTACGCCTGGCTCGACGCCTGTGCGAGCGGCTCCTGCTGACCGCCCACCGCCCGTGGTCCCCGGCCCCCGGCCGGGGACCACGCCATGCGCCCCGACGAACCAGCTGCCTTCTCGGCCAGGACACCCTGGCCGGGGCTTCCGACATCTCGGAACCGTTGCGTGACTACCCCATCCCAAGGCCGCGGCGCATGAACGCGTCGATGTAGCTGATGGCGACGCGGCGCTGCTGCACCTCGGTCAGCCGGCGCGCGGCAGGAGCGCCGTCGCGGTCGGTACACCAGCCGGGCTGCTCGCCGACCTGCACGGCGTCGTCGAAGGCGGCGACCTGACCGCTGTGAGGGGACCACTGTGTGTTGAAGAAGTTGTGGTTCGCACCCTGGACGCGGAGCCGGCGGAAGCCGTACCGGTTCCCGGCTGCGGCTTCGGCTGCGAAGGACAGGGCCTCTTCGCCGACCTGCCCGTCGCAGGTACCACGCAGTACGGCCAGCGGAAGGCGGGTGACGGTGTACTCGGCCATGTTCTCGGTCATCACGTTGTAGGCGGGCGCCACCGCCACCGCCGCTGTGACGCGGACACCGGCGGGCCACTGGCTGCGGTGTCTGTCGGCTGCCTGCCAGGTGACCCCCGCTCCGGCCCTCGAATGCCCGACGACGCCGACGTTCTTCATGTCCAGGTGGTGGGCGAACGGGACGTTCTCCCGCTGGCCGGTCGTCGCATGCCGGAACGCGCCGGCCAGAGCTCCGGTTCCGGTACGGTCGAGTCGCTCCCACAGCTTCAGGTGCCGATTGATGAGAGCGGCTCGGGCAGCCGCGTTGTCATCGCCCGAAACCGAGGACGCGTTGATGCCGTTGGCGCTGAGGGACACCACCACGAATCCCCGGCTCGCCAGGCGCCGGCTCAGGTAGTCGTATCCCCGGAAGCTGGGCAGCGCGGGAGTTCCGGCCGCGCAGGGCCAGCTGAACAGTTTCTTGCTCGCTGCCGTGTAGGCGTCGAGGTCATCTGCTTGCTCCGCGGCCGTGCGCGCCGCTTCCGCCTCGGGGTCGGCGCACGTCTCGTGCCATCCATGGAGCAGGACGACCAGGGGGTGACGGCCATGTGCCAGGTCGGCGGGGTAGCGCACCACTCCCGCCATTTCGACCGGCTCGCCGGTTCCCGGGAGGCGGTAGGCCACGTCTCCCAGGTCGTAGGTGACCGACGCGGTGGGCTGGGCAGCGGCGCCTGTCGTCGTGCCGGGTGCCGTCTTCGGCACTGCGTTCGCCGTCCCCGTGCTGCCGACCGCGGCAGCCGCCAGGACGAGCGCGGACAGCCAGGTCCGAAAGCGAGCGGATCTGCGGTTGACCGGGGTGTGCGGACGGTGTTTCACGAAGTTCTCCGGTGAAAGCTTCACGATGTTCTCCGGTGGAAGGGGACGCGCCACGCCGGGGGCGTGGCCGGAGGCGAGTGTGGGGGTCAGCGGGACCGGGAGAAGGAGGCGACGACGAACTTCTCGACACGGGTGCGCAGCTTCGCCCCGGAGGTCCCCGCGCGCCGGATCATGTCCGTGCCGTGATATCCGCTGGGATCGATCACCAGCTTCTTGTCCTTCGCGGCGGAAGCCGCGTACACCTTCCGGGCGTCCTTGGCGATATTGCCGTTCATGTCGCCGGGGGAAGCCACCAGGAGGGTCGGCGCCTTGATCTTCTTCACCGCCGCCATGCCATCGACGCCGCCGCACCGGGCCGGCGAGGACATCATCAACAGGCCCGTCACACGCAGCGGCGTGTCGACGCCGGCGACGGCGGCAGTGGTACCGCCGCACGAGGCGCCGCCGAGGAAGACGCGTTCTGCGCCCACGCGCCGCAGTTCCGCCAGGGCCGCGCGGGCGTCCCGGTCGATGTGCTCGTTGTCCGCGCTCTTCTGGGAGGCGCCGTGGTTGCGGTACTCAGGAATCACGACGTGATAGCCCTCGGCCGCCAGCTTCTTCCCGATGTCGAGGAACGAGCACACGCTGTACCCCTGCTCATGGTCGAGGAGCACGCCGTCCGGGCCGCTCCCGAGCACCAGGGCGGACAGATGGACCCCGTCGCTGGTCGTGAGAGTCGTGGCCCTGTCCCTCAGCTCCTCGGGCACACAGCTGTTGGCGAGGTGACCACGGGCCGTGCGGACCGTTCGGTCGGGCCAGCTGGGCGTGTACCGGACCGGATCGTGGTCCGGCGGCGACGCGGGAGGCCGACTGTGGGCCCCATCCTCCGTCCGGGCGGGGGAGCTTCCTCCCCCTTGTGACGCCTTGTTGCCGCCGGGTTCGGCGGCCGGGCCGGAACATCCGGTCACCACGCTCAGACACGCCAACGCCGCCACGGCGACGACTCCTGGTTTCCTCACGGTCTTCCTCAGATCTCGCGGGTGCGTGGACGCCCTGCGGGCAGGGCGTTCCACATCACAGACCGGCCTCCGTTTTCCCTTTACGCCCTGACAGACGTGCGGCTCCGCGCGAGGTTGCAGGCGGCTGCCGACGAGGACTGGGCGACCGGTACGCGACGCACCTGCAACCTGCGGCGCCCTTGCACGTCTTTCACCACAAGAGGGCCCGTTTCCGAAGGCCCTGAACCGCACGCTCCATCCGAACAGGTTTTCCCCGATGCCAGAAATGATCTGCGGGAAGGCGCGCTACGGCCGCATCCCGCCAGCACACGTCCACCGTTTCCCGGCTGTGGGGGTCGGGTGCTGACCGCCGACGGCGCCGTTCACAGCGACGGTCTCCCCCGCGGCGGGTGGCGGTGGCTGCTGTCCCGCCTCTCCCAGGGCCGCAGCAGGCCCGCGTCCCGGGGCCGGCCTCTCAGCGCGGCTTCGGACGAGATCGTCACGCTGTACCACCACCGCAGGCTCGACCTCGTGCGCCTGGCGGTACTCCTGGTCGACGACGTCCCCACGGCCGAGGACGTGGTCCAGGAGGCATTCGCCGCCCTCTACCGCCGCCACGGCGGCGGACTGGACAGCATCGCCGATCCCGAGGCATACGTACGGCGCAGCGTGGTCAACGCCTCCCGGTCCGTGCTGCGCAGGCGCCGCACGGTGCGCGCGTACGTGCCCCCGCGTGTGCTGCCCGCGCCGCCGCCGGAAGAAGAAGTCTTCCTCAAGGAAGAGCACCAGGAAGTGCTGAGGGCGCTGAGACTGCTCACCGTGCGGCAGCGGGAGGTCCTCGTACTCAGGTACTGGTCGAACATGTCGGAAGCAGAGATCGCCGCAACGCTGGGGCTGTCCCGCGGTGCGGTGAAGTCCACAGCGAGCCGAGCGCTTGCCGCTCTGGCCAGAAGACTGGAGCAGACACCGTGACAGCCGTCGAGGATCGCCTCCGTGCCGCACTCAGTGCCCGGGCCGACCAGGTCACAGGAGTCGGGCCGTCACTTCGTCCACCGGCCGGGCACCGGACGGGCGTGCGCCCTGCGCTGCGCAAGGCCGCGGTGGTCGCCCTGGTCGCGGTGGTGGCAGCCGTCGTACTCGCCCTGCCGCACCTTCTCTCCCACGACGATCCGCCGCGCCCGGCGAACACACCACCGGCGTCACCCCCGAGCGTCAGCACCTCCCCCGCTCCTCCGACGGCCGAGTCCCCGGCACCGGTCGCCCCGCGGAGAGAGTAGTCCGCGGGGACTCCCAGCATTCTGAAAGCGCACAGTAGGCGAGCGGCACGACGAGCCCCGTCCGCCCCTCCATCGCCGCCACGGCGCGAACACACGCAGGTCAGGCCCTCCGGAGCTGTCTCCCGGTCACCGGGCTGGGTCGGCGACCCCTTCGGGCTCCGTCGCCGTCGGTTGCTTCCGCTGTGCCACGCGGCGCAGTTCCGCCGGGTCGACCAACTGCGCGACCGGGGCTGTGGAGCTGAGGAACAGCACTTCCTCGCGGTCTTCCAGCTGGTCCAGCAGCCGGTTCACGTGCATGACCTTGTGCGCCGGCGTCTCCTGTCCCTCGGGCAGCTCGGCGCCCGGTGTGAACACCGCTACCGCGACCGTGCCGTTCGGCGCTTCGGAGCGGGCGGGCTTCCCGGCCTCGTCCACGCACACCGCCACTTCGGTGCCGGCGAGCGCCTCGGCCACCGCGATCTCCGGCCCGTACCCGGTCGCCGCGCGCTGCACGGCGGCGTCCACATCGCCGTGCGGCTCCGGCCACCCCAGCCGCTCCGGCGAGGGCCGGTACTCGGGATTGTGCTCCCACTCGACGATCTCGCCGTGCTCGTTGCTGCGCCAGCGCCCCAATCGCGCCCACATCGGCGGCGCTTGGCCATCCTGAGGCTTCCAGTGCTGGTCCACCACGTTCAGCCAGTGGTCAGGGGCGACCTTGGCGGCCTCCACGATGTCCTCCGGCGGTTCCGGAAACCCCTCCTCACCCCGCCGCACGAGGAGTTGGGGCGGCTCCTGCTCCGTCGGACCGGCCGGTTCGGCTGGTTCGGTTGGTTCGGTTGGTTCGGCAGTTGGTTCGGCGGTTGGTTCGGTTGGTTCGGATGTTCCGGCCGGTTCGGTGGGGGTGACGGGGCGTGAGAATTCCGCGGGGCCGGTGGCCTCGGCAGGACCAGGCGGCTCCTCCGTGGACGCGGGGGGCGGATCGACGCTCTCCGAAGCGTCCGCGTCATCGGACCCGGCGGGCTGCGCCGCGGCCTCCGGCGGCTCCTCGGACGGGGCGGGCGGAGTGACGGGGGCGGAATGGGTCGGCTCGTCGGACGTGCGCTCCGGTACATCCTCCGGGAGGGCGTCGAAGCCTGCGCCCAGGATGGAATCGCGGTCATTGGGGGACGTTGCCATGGTGGGGGTCTCCACTGGTGCGGATGCGTGTGTATGAGCCGGGGGCGCCCGAGGGGCCCGTCGGCTGTCCGTCGGCCGGGCGCTTCCGCGAGGGAACACGCGGTGGCACGGCGGGACGGGCGGTGGTGCGGACGTTCGTGTCGGCGGCCGGGCTCTCACCGGGCCGGGCCGGGCCGGGAGCCGGAGCAGAACGGCCGCACCACCGGTGGGAGACGGCGGGGTGTCAGCCCTCCGACGTGTCGCCGCCGGAACCGGACGCAGCGCCGCCGTCCTTCCCGTCGTCCTCCGACGCCCGGCCCTTCCCGGACGCCTGCGCCTTCCCGGACGCCTTTGCCTTGCCTACCGGTTTCGCCTTGCCGGCCGGCTTCGCCTTCTCGGAGGACTTCGACGCCTTGGTCCCCCCTGCCGCCTCGGACTTCCCGGCTCCGGCCTCGCCCAGCACCGGAATCCCCCGGCCGACCACGTCCGGTATCTTGCGGGCGCCCTCCTCGGCCGCATCGCCCCCGCTCCCGGGCTGCCCAAGGGTGTCGAGCGCCTCGCGCAAGGCGTCCGTCTCCACCGTCATGCTCACCGGTGCCGACGGGTTGAGGTAGATCAGATGCCCCTCCGGCAACTGCTCCAGGACCTTCCGCACCGGGTGCAGCGCGAACGCGAGCCGGCCGGAGGTGTGCAGATACACCGGCGACGTGAACACCGGCACCACCGCCGTCTCCCCATCCGGAGCGGTGGCGGGCAACGGGTCGCCGTCCGGGGTGACGAACACCGCCACTTCCTCCGACGCGGCCAGCGCCGTGGTCACGTCCTCACCCGGCCCGTAACCGGTCGCCGCCAACTGCACCGCCGCGTCCACCTCGTCAGCGGGCTCCGGCCACCCCAGGGCCTTCGGGGAGGGCTGATACTCCTCGTTGTCCTGCCACTCGACGATCTCCCCCTCCGGGCTGGAGCGCCACTGCCCCACCAGTGCCCACGCCGGCGGTGTCCCCTCGCCCTGCCACGTCGGATCGACCATCCCCAACCAGTGGTCCGGGGCCAGCCGGCCCGCCTCGCGGATCTCCTCCGGGACCGGCGGCATGTCCTGGGACGCGCCCGCCGTCTCCGCCGGGGAACCCTCACCGGCCTCCACCGCCTGCTCGGGGGCTTCGGTGGTCTCCTGCGTCTCGCTCACTGTTCTTCCTCTGTCCGATCGTGCCGACGATGGTGCGGAATCCCGCGAAGTGCGGGGCGTCGCGTGCACGCGCCTACTGGTTTCCGTGGATTCTGTTGCTTCTGCTGCTCTGTTGGTTCCGCTGCTCTGTTGGTTCCGCGGTCTGGGGGCGGGCGCGGGCGGGCGCCCTCCCGCGCCCGCCTCCTCAAGGGAATCCCGCCGGATCGGCTTCCTCCCACTCGCCTCGCCTTCCCCTCGCTTTCTCCTCGCTCTCTGCTCAGGCTGCTCTCCGTCCGCTGCCACCGGACGGATCGCGGTCATCTCGCCCGGCGACCGGGCAAACGCTCGGGCCGGCTGGGACTGGGGCTGGGTTATCAACGTTCGTCACGGCCGCTCCACATGGCCCACTCAGCGGCCTCCGGGTAGCGCAGGCCGCGTACGGTCGAGGGACTGCCAGGGACGCGGTGCCTCTCACTCCCGCTCCATGGGGTGACCCTCCACCACCGCGCCCCGCCCTCCTGACGGACGTGCAGCAACGGCGCCCCGTCGGGGCTCTGCGCGAGAGCCCACTCGGCGGTCACCCGCAGCACGTCCACCTCGTACCGCTCGGCGAGTGTCGCGTCCATCTGCCGCGCGCGAGCCGTCTCCGCCTCGGTCACGGCCGGCGGCTCCAGGATGACCAAGGTGTTCGCGTAGGCCATATCGAGCAGCTTGCCAGCATTCCTCGCCACCTCAGCAGTCTCGGCGTCACCATGCTGAGAGACGAAGAACACCGGAAAGCGTCCGAAGAAGGGACGCAACGACCGCCGGACCGCGGACCTGCTGCCCCGGTCGCCCTTCCAGATGACGGCCGCCTTCACCTTGAACAGCTCCCTGAGCAACGGACGGGTCCGCAGCCACACATCGGCCTCGGCCTCGCTCATCACCAGGCCTCGCTTGCCGACGTCTCGCTCTTCGACCGCGATCCGATGCCATGACCTGTCCGACGCCCGACGTCCCTCCACGGGTCCCCGCGTCATCTCGCCCACGTGACCGTGCCCACGGCTCCGCCGCGACTCCGGTCGCACCGCGCGGGCCTGCTCCGTCTCCCTCCGAGACCCGTCGGAAGCCGGCTCCCCGCTCGCCTTCGGCCCGCCCTTCGGCCTTTGTGCCTCGTCCACCGCTGCGACGGCTCCTTGCACCCCGGGGGGTGCGGGAACACGGCCGACTCCCTGCCGACCGGTCGGCGCCGGTGCCGGTGCCGGTGCCGATGCCGGTGTCTGTGTCGGTGTCTGTGTCGGTGTCTGTGTCGGGGTTTGTGTCGGGGTTTGTGTTGGGGTTTGTGTTGGTTTCTGCGGCTGCGCCTGCGCTTGCGTCCGCGCCTGAGCCTGCGTCTGTTTCCGAGTCGGCTCTGTCACGGACTCCGAGCCCGACTCGGACTCGGACGCGGACGGGGACGCGGACTCCGGCTCGGTGCCTGCCGTCCGCCCGGGCTCGGGCACCGGTTCCGGTTCGCGGGCGTGTCCGGCGACGGCGTCGGTCACCTGCGTCTCGGCAGGACCAGAGTGCTGGACGGCTTCCGGCCGCCGAACCGGCGCCGGCTCGGTCGTCGGCGCCCGGACCGGCACCTCGGCGGCGCCCTCCTCCCCCGAAGAGGACTCCGACTCCGCGCCGGAATCCGACTCGCCTGACGATTCGGGCACCGGCACCGGCACCGGCACTGGCACCGGCTCCGGGTCCTGCGGCCGCACCTGGTCCTGGGCGCCTGTGGAGACCGCCTCCGTCGCAGACGTCCCCGACGTGACGGCGTCGGTCACCGATGTCGGCTCCGTCTCGCCGCCCGTCTTCCGGGACCGCGCTTCTTCGCGTGCCTGTGCGCGTTTGAGCTCCCACGACATACCGGCTTCCACCACGTCGGCGGGCTCTGACGCCTGTCCGGGCTCCGAGTCCGAGCCGGAATCCGAGTCCGAGACCGGCTGCGTGTCCGAGACCGGCTCCGGTACGGTCGCCGCCGGCTCCTTCTGCTCCAGCTCCCGCCGCGGCTCCGGCTCAGCCGCCGGCTCACGCTCCGACCCGCGCTCCGGCTGGGCCGAGTGCTCGGGCCCGACCACCGGCTCGGGCTCAACCACCGGTGGCGCCGCCGACCCGGTCTCCGGCTCGTCCGCCTTGCCGGACGTGCGCTCGGCCTCGGCCATCCGTTCCTTCTCCGGTCCCGTGGGCTCCTGCTCATACGCCGACTGCTTCCGAGCCCGCAAAGCGGCGCGTGCCTCAGCCCGCTTCAACAGCGTCTCTTCCCAGCTCCGGTCGGTCTCCGGCCCGGAGACCGACTCCGGTTCCTGCACGGGCGCACGCTCGGCCACCGGCTCGGGCCCGGCCACGGGCGTCGGCTCGGGCTCCGTCACCGGCGTCGGCTCGGGCTTGACCACCAGCTCGGGCTCCACCACCGGAGTCGGTACCGACTCCGCCGCCCGTCCAGGCACCGGCGCCGACCCCGCAGCCGGATGCGGCACCGTCACCGGCTCCGCGACCGGACTCGGCTCCGTCACCGGCTCCGGCTCGGCCGGCGCCTCGGGGTTGCTCTCGGACTCCCACTCCGGTGCCGGCGAGGGTTCGACGGCGCCCTCCCGGACCTGTACGTGTTCGTAGAGCTGACCATGGGCGTCGATCTCGATGGTCCGGCTCAGCACCGCGAGAGTGGTGTCCCGGTAGTAGAGACCCTGCCGGGCTCCGAGTGCGCCGGGGCGGGCGGAGGAGTGCTCGCTGGGCAGCACCTCGTACACCACGCGGTGCGCGCCTTCGCGGAGGCGCCGCTCGGGCTTGCGTTCCGCCTCGTCCCGTTGGGTCCACACCTGGTGGGCCCGAGGGACGCGTACCGAGTCGATCCTGCCTGGCGGCGGCTCGCCGGGGTTGCCCCGCAGCCTGCCCTCCTGGGCGGAGACCCACCATGTCGTGGCCGCGATCGGCCGGCGGGACGCCAACTCCCGGCCTGCCCTCTCCTGGTGCTCGGGGATCTCCGCCCGCAGTGCCGGCAGCAGCTCTTCCACTGCCGCCAGCACGTCGTCCCAGCACGTCGAAGCCTGAGCGCTGCGGGGGCCGTAGGTGCGGCGCATCTCTTCCAGTGCGTCGAGTGCCTCCCGAACCTCCTTGTCGGCCATCAGCATCCCGGGCAGCTGTCCACCGTGGTCCTCGTGGTCGTCGAGGTACGCCCGGACCAGCCCTTCAGCGGTCAGTTGCCCCTCGTCGCTCCGCAGCAGGAGCCGATGGGGTCCGCTCAACAGGTGCACCGCGACCGCACCGGGATCGTCCTGCGCGTCGGGGGCGAACCTTCCGTTGCGCTGTAGATAGGCCCGGTCCCGTGCCGTGTGCGGGACGGGCGCATCGGGGGTGTTCTTTCCCGGGGAGAAGAGCGGGCGCGCCCAGTGGTGCAGTTGCGGTCCGGTGCCGAACTCGACCAGCGTCCGTTCCGCCGGCCCGGACCAGACTCCGGCCTCGTGGGATGCCTTGAGCACGTCGTACAGCGAGTAGGTGCCTGCGGAAAGCAGCCATGCCAGCACCGCGTTGCGGAAGCGCAGCAGAGCTTCGTGGTCGGGGCGGATCCGGAGCCGGTACTGCGTCATCAGCGCCCTGGGCAGGTGGCGTGCCCCGCTGACCACGCGCAGACGGCGCCGAGCGGCCTCCTCCTTGACGACGGGTGGCACCGGCTGCCTGTCCAGGTGGAGGTACTCGGCAAAGTGCGGCACCGCGGCGTTGGCGAAAAGGTTGAGGCTCGTGTCCAGTTCCGCGTCGTCGCGGACGGCTCCGGCACCGACGACTGCTCTGGCCGCCTCGCGGGCCACGGCGGCTGCCCACGGGTTCTGCCACATGGCGGCGCCCAGTGCGGTCTCGAATTCCTTGTCCCACGCCGCCCGGGTTCTGGGCTTCACCCCACTTCTGATCCACCTCGGGAGTTCGGTGCCACGCCCCAGGGCGAAGCCGTCCGTGGGCGGGACGGTGCCCGGCAGGAACTCCCGGACGGAGGGTGACGGGTTGACCGCGTCGGGGACGAGGCCGAGCTGGGGGCGGGACAGCTGGTCGCCCAGGCGGGCGACGGCCGAGGCGTCCAGCTCGTTGTCGGGGCGCAGCAGTCGGGATGTCGCCGTCGGGGCCGCTGTGGGGCGGGTGCTGCCATCGGCGAACCGCTGTGCGAACCCGGCAGCACCGTGTTCGAGCCCGGCCGTCGCGGGCCCGCCGCGGAAGAGGAGGACGGCGGCGTTGTCCGGCACGCCGTACGCGTGGAGTATCCGGTCGACGCCGCGGCCGAGTTCGAGGCCGCCGACGCGCTTGCGCCCGTAGCGGGAGCCGGCCCACGCCGTGTTCCCTGTGACCTCCAGATGCACGGGGACGCGTCGGGACCCGCCCGCCGGGAGGGCGGTGGCCGGGCCGGGAACGTCGGGAAGCCCGGTGTTCGGGTCGAGGAGCCGGTAGCTGCTCACCTCGGCGAGCCCGGCCAGTTCACCGGCGACGGTCAGGTGCTCGCCGACGGGGAGAGCGCTCAGTCCGACGGGGGCGCCCGCGTGCCGCACCGGGTACAGGGCCAGTTCCTCGTCCCAGGGCCGGCCGGACGGAGGCTTCGGGCGTTCGCGGAGGGTGACCACCGCGTACCGCACGCCGCTGCGCTCGTGGTGGCGCACCTCGATGGAGTGCACGTCGTACCGCGTCCAGTCGACGGTGATCGTCGTACCCTCGCCCGGTTCCGCCACGAACGGTGCGATCAGCCGCGCGGAGGACGAGGAGGCGAAGGCGGTCCCGTCGCTCTCCCGCTCGTCCAGCACCTGCCATACCACCGGGTGGTGCCCCCTGGGTTGGGCGCGGCCGGACAGGTTGCTCCCCAGTACGGCGTCCTCGCCCAGCACCGTCCCCGCCTCCAGCGGGGACCTTTCGACGATGCTGCGGGGCCCGCCGAGGGCGTAGGACGTCGGGGCGTCCACGGTGCCCGGCTCCCAGCTGAACCACCGCTCGGTGCCCCGCAGCGGCGGCAGCAGCTCGGCCTCGCGCGCCAGTTCCGCGTACCCGAGGAAGTCGTCCGCCCACTCCTCGGCGAGTCGCGCCGCACGGGACGCCAGCTTGTCCACGGCCCGCCGGAGTCCGGGGTGATCCGCGGCAGCACCCGCTGCGACCAGATTCCGGGCGGCGTCGAGGCGACGTGCGAACTTCTTCTCCCCTTCGAAGATGCCGGGCTGTTCCTCCTGCGCCGCGAAGGCCTCCCGCACCACGGTCTCGGCCGTCTCCGGCAGCCGGTCGCGGTCCACCAGAGCCTGCCGCATCAGCGCCCGGTCTGAGGCATTGCCCGCCATGTAGAAGGCGTGGACGTGCCCGGCGCGTACGTTGTCGAGCAGTTCCACCGACTCGTGGCGCAGGCTCCAGTCGAGGAGGGCGAGGCGACGGCCCTCCTCGTCCGGGTCGCCCTCGGCGCTGACGTGGGCGGGCCCGTCGGCGAGCCCGACCACGGTCGCGATGTCGCCCATCCGCTCCAGAACCCCCACGCTGAGGCGCGGGTCGGTGAGGTGGAACGCCTCGTGCGGCAGCCGCAGGGCCCGCCAGGTGCCGGTGCCGGGGCCGAACTGCTCCGCGGGGACGCGGCCGTCGGTGATGCGGTCCCGCAGGGCCAGCTCGGAGTCCAGCCACGCGTGCATCCGCGCCGGATCCATCGGCTGCTCGGGTATGCCCGGCAGTCCGGCGCGGCGGGCTGCCCGGAGGACGTCCGTAACCGGGCGCGGTCCGATCACCTCCGAGCTGGCCGGAGCGATCCAGAACGCCAGCACAGCCTCGGAGAACCTCTGGAGGTTCCCGCCCCGCACGTCGAGCACCCGGTAGAGGCGGAGCAGCCACTCGGCGATCCGGGCCGGGTCGTCCGCGGGCCGGCCGGAGAAGTCCTTGGCCTTCGCCGGCCGCTGGTCGCGGTCCGCCTTCCACACCCTCTCCAGCGCATCCGGATAGTGCGGATGCGCGTAGGTCGCACGGAGCAGCGCGCCCATCAGCTCAGGGAGCGACGCTGAAGACCTTGCGTCCAAGAGCCAGTCGCGGTGCGCCTCCGGCGGTGTGCGGCGTTCGGGGTCGGCGAACAGGTGCGCGGGGGTGGCGAACTGCTGTGCCCACCACGGTGACCGGGCGGCGTGCTGGTAGATCGCGCTCAGGTCTGTCAGCACGGCCCGGACCGATCCCAGCACCGCCTGGTCGTGTGCGAGCACCCGGGCCACGGCTTTCTGCCAGTCCCGGACCAGCTTCTGGTAGTCCTCCCGCACGTAGAGGGAGGGGAAGCGCTCCGGTTGCGGGGAAGCCGCCGCACGCGGGCCGTTCCACAGCTCAGGGCCGGGATAGCCGCGGCGCGGCAGGCCCGGCAGACGTGCGCCGACGACGCGCCGCAACTGGTCCGTGCTCCGGTCGTAGAACAGCAAGGACGTGGCTCGTCCGTGCTCGTCGAAGTCCAGGTGCAGTGCCGCGGCGCGCCCGTCCGCCTCGTCCGGTACGACGGAGACACGTCCCTCGGGCAGCAGCATGCCCTCCAGCAGGGGCACCTGCCGGACCACCTCCCGCACGCGCTGCTCGGTCTTCTCCAGGCTGTCGCCGGGGTGGCAGGACATCAGCGCCACCGCGCCGTACCCCTCGGCGACGGCCCGGCGGCCCAGCGCCACCACGTCGTCGGAGGTGGCCTCCTCCCCGACGAAGTAGGCGGCACGCAGCCCGCCCAGGTCGGGCATCCTCCGTTCGAACCCGACCGGAACACCGTCCGGGTCCTCCTCCCACGTGACGTACCGGTCGAAGTCGGGCAGCAGGGGCACCGCCCGCATCCGCAGCGCCTGCCGGCGCGGCAGGTCCCGGTCCACCCCGATCCAGCCGCCGCCGACGCCGCGGATGTCCCGCTCCACCGGCCGCGGCGCGCCCCAGCTCCTGCGCTGGACACCGGCCCTGGCGGCGCGTTCCGCCGCCTCGACCGCGGCCGGGCGCACCGCCGGCAGCGGGATGGTCTCCCTCAGTCGGCCGCGGACGATCCCGCCACGTACCGACAGCTTCTCCACGTCCAGCCAGGCCGGGCGGGCGTAGCGGGCCGTGCCGGCCAGGACCCGGCGGGCCCCGGACCCCTCGACGGCCACCAGCGCGAGGAGCGTCCCCGGCTTCTGCCTCGCCTGCTCGGCACGCAGCGCCCGCCGTGCCTGGCGCTCGTCCAGGTGCAGGCGGTCCTGAGTGATCCGGACGGTCCGCGCCGCGACGTCTCCGTCCGGGCCGACCGGGACCCGGCCGGCCCACCACACCGTGGTCTTCACCGGAGGCAGCATCTCCAACGCCGCCTGCCGCATCGCGGCCACCTCGGGGCGCACCGCGCGCAGTTCGGCGAGGGAGTCGTCCAGCCAGCGCAGCACGGCGCTCTGTGCGGTCTTCCGACGCCCGGAGCGCCCCGGCGCCCACGACGTGCGCGCCGCCTCGACGGCGTCGGCGAGCCGCCGGAAGTCCTGCCGCTCACGCAGCAGCTTCGGCAGCGCCGTACGCGGCCGCCCGCCGTCCAGCCAGTCGCGCACGCTGTGCCGCAGCGGCTCGCCCCACGCCGCACCCTCGTCCGTGAGGGGCAGCCCGGCCTCGTGCCACTCCTCGGCCAGGTGCAGCGCCGCCACGTGCGCGTCACCGAGAACGGCGTCGGTACGCAGCCCCGTCACCCGCCACGCCGGTGTCAGGCCGCGCTCCCGCAGCCGGTGCAGGAACGCCGTCTCGTGCGGCAGCGGCAGGCTGCCCACCGCCTCCGCCCAGGGGGTCAGCTCCTCCCGGACCCAGCCGTAGAACTCGCCCGCGTCACCGGCCAGCGCCGCACGCTCGGCGCTCTCCTCGGTGTCCGTACGCCCCGGCACGTCCACGCGGTGCCAGGCGAAGACGATCTCCGCCAGCGACGCCCTGCCCTCGGGCAGCAGCGCTGCGGCCAACCCCACGAGGAGCCCGCGCAGTTCGGCGGCGTCGACGCCGGGGATGTTCCGGTACGCCTCCAGCACGTGGAACGGCACCCAGCCGCCCCGCCCGTAGGGGATGCCGCGTTCGGCGAACAACTCGGCGTCGCCCGCGTCCCGTACCGACAGCGGAGGGTGCACGGGGGCCGGCTCCGGCAGCAGTACGGCCACCAGCGCCTCCACCAGTTCCGGCACCGCGGCCTGGTGCACGGCCGTCTCGTCGTCCAGCAGTGTCGAGGCGGCGCCTTCCACCGCTTCCACCGCCTCGGACGGGCCGGAGTGCGGCAGGTGTCCGCCGACCCGGAGCCCCACCTGGCGCACCGCCCGCAGCACGTGCTCACTACGCGCGAGCGTCCGGCCCGCCTCCCGCTCGAACGCGAACGGATCGTAGGCCGCGTCGCGGTACACGGCCGTGAGGTCTCCCTGGGACCCCCGCCGCCAGAACGGGCGGACCAGCCGGACCTGCTCCTCCTCGACGGTGGCACGCTCCCTCGGGGCGTGCCGCGCCCAACGCGGCTCGGGCCCACCGGGCGCGTCGACGAGCGACACGCCGGTCTCGGTCTCGTTCTTTCCCGGGGAATCGAGCCGCATCGGCACGTTCGCCGTGTAGACCACCGTGCGCCCCTGGTCGGCGAACCCCTGGCCCTGGCTGCTGGTGCCGGGCTGCTCCGCGTCCGCCTCGCACGCCCAGATGCGAACGGGCCCGTCGAGCAGCGGTCCCAGATACCGACCCACGGTGGAGGAGTCGAGGACGGCACGGCCGAACCGGGTGACAGCCTGGAACCCGTACTGGGCGGAACCGTGCAGCACCGCCACCGCGCTGTCGACCGGCCACTCGCCCTCCGCGACGGACAGCACCCCATCGTCCTCGGTGGTGATCCGGAAGCGCCGGGTGTCCAGCAGCCGTGGCACGGTGTCCGCCCACGACTGGTTCTCAAGCCGCCAATAGCGGCCGTACCAGTCGCGTTCGCTGTAGAGGGCGAGGCCGCCAGCGACGCGGCTCGTGCCGTCCGGACGGCCCGGCGCGGCCACGCGGCGCGTGACGAGCGGCAAGTCGCCCCGCTGCTCCGGCGCCGACGAGGGCACCTCCTCCTCGATCACCCGGTAGCCGGTCCGGCCGGTGCTGAGGTCGAGGAACGGTTCGACGGCGACGACGGTGAACCGGGTCCGCGCCGGGTAGAGGACCACACCGCCCGCCGGGTCCTGGGCGAACGGACCGATGTTGACGCCGGAGGAGCCGGGCGCGCCGCCTGTGGTGCCGCGCACCTCCCGCAGCAGCACCACGCTCTCCCCCGTGCCCGCGGCCGGGTCCGCGTCGAACAGGTCGGCCAGGGCGCTCTCCGGTCCGGTGGACAGTGCGGAGAACGCGTCGAGTACGACATCGTCACCCACCACGGGGACGTCCGTCGCGGGCACCGTCTCGGCGAGGTGGGCGGGCCGTCCGTGGACGGGCAGCAGTGCGAGCGCCTCCGCCGTCATCGCGGCGTGCGCCGCGATGTCCGCCCGCCATGCTGGGTCGTCCAGCAACCGGTCGGCGACGGCCAGGAGTTCGCCCAGCAGCGGGTCGGTCGCGGTGTCGGTGACGGCCGCAGTCGGCTGCCGCCGGACCCGCTCGGCCGCGCCGTGGAACGCCCGGTCCTCCTCCAGCAGCGACGGATAGCGGTGCCGGCCGGTGACGAACTCCCGCCGTACCGCGTCCAGGGTGCGCTCCCGCCGCCGGTCCAGGGCCGCCGCATCGTCCCCGTCCCCGAACAGCACCCGGTTCCCGGGCGCCAGATACAGCGCCGCCAGATGCCCCGGCTTGAGGTTGGCGCGCACCAGCGACGGCTTGCGGTGCGCCAGCACCCACTCCTGCCACGCGGCGCGGCGCTCCCCGTCGCCCAGCGTCCAGTGGTGAACGCCCGACGCCGCGCCCGTCAGCCGCCGCACCGTCTCCACGGCCTCGGCGGGCACCAGCCCGCGCCGGGTCACCTGCCGCCAGTACGTCTCCTCGTGCGGCAGCCGCAGCGCCCGCCGTGGGGCGAACGCCCCGTCCGCCCAGCCGTGCAGACTGGCCGCGTCCACCGCGTACGGATCGGGCTCGTTCTCGTCCCGCAACACCTGCTGGGACGCCACCAGCCCGTCCACCAGCGTGTGATCGCCCTGGGCCACGCCCACGGCCACCAGTGCCTGCCGGATCAGTACCAGATCGCCGTGGCCGAAGCCCAGCGCCCGTGCCACCTGGAGCAGGCGCCGCACCTCCGCGGCCGGGCCCTCGGACAGCAGGTGCCCGAGGCTCTCCAGCCGGGCGCGCTCCTGCGCGGTGTAGGGCTCGGTCTCCGGAACTCCCGTGGGCACGCCCGTGGTGTTCAGGTCCGGCCGCTCCCGCCACAGCCCGTCCAGCGTCAACGACTCGTCCGGATTGCCGTAGGCGGCCAACGCCACCATCGACACCATCACCTTCAGCGCCGTGGGCCGGAATTCCCACTCCTTGAGCGCCGCCCGGAACACCTCCTGGCGGCCGTCCACGACGAACGCCTCCGCGGCCTTCTCGCGGGAGACGCCGCGGTCCCGCGCCAGGCGGTCCCACAGCCGCTCGGCGAAGTCCCGCACCGCCAGGCCGAGGTTCAGCTCCGGCAGCAGGGCCTCCCCGAGGCCGGGCTCGTACCGGCGCCGAGCCCGCACGTAGTCGTCGTGCGCCGACGACGAGCCGTGCGTGGTGCCGACCGGGGCCGGCCGGTAGAAGGCGGGGTACCGCACGGGTGCCCCGCCGGAAGCGGGGGTGGGGATGGGGGCGGGCTGTGACAGTTCCGTCCACGGGTCGGCGCCCGTCAAGAGGCCGCGCCCGCTGCCGTCCCTTCCCAGCTCCGCTGCCGTACCCCCCGGCCCGGCCGCGGACAGGGTCGCACCCTGCCCGGTGCCGGCCGCCTCGCTCATGCCGCTCTTCTGCTGACCGCTGCCGCCCTTCTTCTTCCCGAAGGGAAGCTTCCACCTGCCCAGTGAGGACTTGGAGCCGCCGGACGACTTCTTGCCGCCGCCGGAAGCGTCCTTCTGGACCGGGCCGCTGCTGCCCTGGGACGGTCCGCTGTCGTCCGGCAGCGGCGGTTCGAGGGCGCCGGGGAGCGGGAGGTACGGGTCGATCTCCTCCACGATCACGTGGACGTACGGGCTGCGGCCCGAGCCGGCGGCCGGCTCGATCATCCGCGCGAAGACCACCCGCAGCTCGGTGTGCCCCGCGTACCGCACCATGCCGCCGGGCACCTGCGGCGCCTGCGACTCCAGCACGTCGAACACGGCCCGCACACTGCCAGGCCCGGCGGCGTTGCGCGGGTCGCTCGCCGCGTCCAGCGCCGTCTGCTCGTCGGTGTGCCCGGCGTCGAAGGGCCGCGCCTCGACGACGCGCACGCGCTCCCACGACTTCGCGGGCAGCTGGCCCAGCATCCGCACCCGTACCGGCTGCCGGTCCGGCCGCGACGCCAGCTCCACCAGCGCCTCACCCGCCATCGCCCGGTCCAGCGGCGACAGCCGGCCGGCGTCGCCCGCCGACTCCAACCGCGCCAGCGCGATCCGGTACGCCAGGCTCAGCCCCTCGAACTCGGGCAGCTGCCGCTCCTGCGGCGTGGCCGTCTGCTCGTACACCACCTCGTGCGGCAGCCGCAGGCGCTCCAACAGGGCCGGGTCCGTCGTCCGCTCCCGCGGGCGGGACAGCTCGTCCAGCCCCCGGTACAGCTCCGCGCCACCGCCGAACAGCGCGGCGGCCTCCCGCGCGTCGTTGTCGCCGTTGAAGCGGCCCCCCATGTACTCGGTCGCCAAGTGGAGCATCTCGTAGAGCGAGTTCCGGTGCCGCATGTGCGCCAGTACCGCCTCACGGAACAGCGACACGTCACCTTCCGCATGAGTGACGGTCTCCCTGAACTGCTCGATGGGGGGGAGTGCCGGCGTGCGCCTGCCGGTCACCATGGGAACGCCTCGCTCCGCGCGCCATCTGTCGACCGCGGCCTGCTCCGCCGCGTCCGCCGGTCTCGGCGCTGGAATCGCCGCGGGATAGACCGAGATCACCACGAAGAGAGCCATCACCTGGTGCAGGTCGGCCCGCGACGCGGGGTCGGCCAGCCGCCGCACCTCCGTATCGAGCCGCTGCGGGTCGGTGCTCTCCGGCAGCGACAGTGCCCGCGCGACCCTCCTGTGCAGCTCGTCGTCGCGCCTGCTCTTGTCCCACACGGTGCCCAGTCCGCGCTTCGCCACCGCCAGCACCTCGGGGTCACGCGTCCACACCTCGACGACGGCGGCCTCGTACCGCTCGGCCGCCTCCATCCAGCCGGGCAGCCGGTACAGCTCCTGCGGCAGCTCCGGCCGCCCGGCCGCACTGCGCGCCACGTCCCGCGACTGCCGCGCCACCTCCTGCCCGGTGCGCGGCTCGTGGTGCTTCCACTCCGCCGCCGCTTGGCCCGGCTCCCGCACCAACTGGAGAGCGTTCGTGCTGCCACCTCCTCTGACCCTGACCGTCGGGGCGTCGACACCGCGCCGCATCGCGTCGGCCACCTGCGTGGCGGCGGACGGCTTGACGAGTCCGCCCCCGTCGGCCGCCGTGTAGCAGGACTGGGCCACGATGCGCGGACCCGTCATCTGACGACCGAGGAAGAGGCCCCACCGCCGGTTGTCGAAGGTCTGCCGCCCGAAGGGACTGTTGCCCTCCGTGGCCCAACCGGTGCCGTGAGCGCCGTAGGAGACTACTTGGGAGGCGACACCGGCCCAGGTCGTCGGCGTGCTGCCCACCGGGGTGCGGCTCCAGTCGACCACCGTGTACGCGGTCGCCGAAGGGATTTTCCCCATGGCACCGGAAAGCACATACCAGTCGAGCGTGTCGAAACCGGCGAGGTGTCGCGGCCTCCCCTGGGCGTCGGAGAGCGGACGGAAGACGATCTCCCGCTGCCACGCGTTCTTCGGCAGCGGCTTCTCCACCTCCCGGGCCGCCGCCCAGAGGTACTCCACGCCGTCGATCACGCCGAGGACGGGCGTCTCCATCAGCTTCGCCCTGGTCGGAGCGGAGTTGACGAGCTGCCCCGAGGCGGGGTCCGCCGCGAAGGGTGAGATGTCCACGCCGGTGGAGTTCACCAGCGGCACCACCGCCATACGGCGCCCCGCGGCAGCGGCCTGGCGCAGGGCGACGTCACGGAGCACCGTGCCCTCCGCCGGCAGCTCCAGCACGCCTCCCTTCGCCGGCAGCTCCTCCACCGGCACGAGCCAGTAGCTCGGCCTGCCGTGGGGCAGCACCGGCAGCCGCCACAGCGCCTCCCGCCACATCGCGGTGTGCGAGCGCAGCCTGTCCAGCCACCCGCGGTCGGTGAACAGCTCCCGGGTCCGCGCGTGCAGTTCCGGCAGGCCAGCGCCCTGGCCGACCAGAGCGGTGAAACGCCCGTCGCCGAGCAGTACCCGCGGATACCGGCCCTGGCCGTGGAAGACCCGCTCCACCTTCCGCAGGGCCCGCTCCACCAGTCCCGGCGGTACGCCGTCGGTCTCCAGCAGCCGCGCGTCCAGCAGCGCACCATCCGTACTGCCCAGGTACAGGGCCTGCACATGGGAGTCGTTGAGGTTCGCGCGCAGCATCGGCACGGGGCCCTGTTCGAAGTGCTGCCGCAGCCAGCGGCGGTAGGCGGCCCGGCGTTCCGGTTCGATGTCGAGCGCGGCCGTGAGTGCGGCGGCGTAGCGGTAGAGCGGAGTGATCCGCGCCAGTCCCGGGGCGTCCAGCACCTCCTTGCCCAATCCGGTGAGGTACACCACCCGGTGCGGCAGCCGCAGATTTCCGAGGATCGCGCCGGGCAGCGCGCCGGCGTGGCTCCGCGAGTTCACGGCGGTCTCCAGCCATCCGTAGAAGGACGCACCATCGACCACCCTCGTGTCGGTCGTGAACTCGTCGAGTATGCCGAGGTCCTGCCCCTCCCGCGCGATCTCCCAGGCCGAATGACCGTCGGGACGCGCCAGGTTGTCGAGCAGCCAGATGTTCAGCAGCACCGACAGGTCGGCCCAGGATGTCCCGAGGAAGCGCAGCACCTGGAAATACCGGCGCGTCGCCTCCGCACGCCCCTTGCGCAGCCGCAGCCCGCGCCGGGTGAGCTCCGCCCGCTCGGCGGCGCTGTAGGGGATGGCCCGCGGTGTGCCTGTGGGCATCCTGGACGTGTTGAGGTGCGGCCGGTCGCGCCACAGCCTGCTCAGGGTGAACGGCTCGGGGTCGTCCGCGAATCCGACGGCACGCACGAACAACTCCGTGAAGGCTTCCTTGCGCTCCGGAGTCCGGCCCAGCAGGTCCTCCAGCTCCTGTGCGGGGGCGGCGGACTGCGCACCGTTGCCCAGGAAGGCCCGCGCGGTTTTGTCCCGGTCGCCGTAGTGCTGGGCCAGGTAGTCCCACAGTCCACGGACCGTCGTCAGCCCGTGCCATGCCGGGTAGACCTCCGCCAGCTTGCCCAGCGCCGCCTCGTGCCGCTCCGTCTGTGCCGCGTACTCGGGTGTCTCGTACAGCGCCGGGTACAGCGGGACGAGAGGCTTCGGCGGGGCGGGCTGCTTCTGTGTGGGCGCGTTCCAGTAGCGGCGGTCCGGGTACTCGGACTCGTCCGCGTCCTGCCAGGCCAACTCCTCGCCCGGGCGCGGGTGCAGCTCGACGCGGCCGTCGGGGTGCGTCAGGCGCCAGAACGACTGGCCGCCCGACGCGTCCAGCAGGAGGTGGAGGACCGGGGCCTGGCCCTGGACCGCCGGGGGTGTGAGAGCCGAGGGCCCGGTGAAGTCACGGGTGCGCAGGCCCGCGGCGTGCGCCTCGTGCAGCATCCGCGACAGCTCTGCCGCGGCGGGCGCGTTGCCGACCGGGGCGCAGGGAAGCGCCCACAGCTCCTGCGTCTCGGCGCGCGCGGTCAGGGCGCGCACTGCCACGCCCTGACCGTACGAGAGGGCGTGCGGGTCGGCGTGGGAGCCGTAGAAGTAGACCCGGGACGGGTCGGTGCCGCGCGGCGCCGTCGTCCATGCCTTCTGCAACCGGCCGGCTTCGGTGAGCCGCCACGACTGCACCTCGCGTACTTCGGGCACCTGGCCCCAGAAGGAGCGATCCGCCCAGTCGCGGGGTGAGAAGAAGCCGTCGCCGACGGGCCGCCCGTCGTGGCCGGTCACCTGCCGCCACTGCAACTCTCCGCGGGACCATCCTTGCGGTGCGCCCCGCATGCTGAGGGAGAAGGACGGGGCCTGGCCGTGGCGCTGCCGGGCGCCGTGGGACTCCTCGGTGTCGGGGCGCTTCTGCTTGCCGTCGTCCGCGTTTCCGGAACTGCGGTCCGGGCCGTGCTCCTGGCCCTGTGCCGAGCCGGGCACCCCGGTGGAGGCGGTGCCGGCGTGGCCGGGGCCCGGGGGCGCGGGCGCCGGGCCGGTGCTCTGCCCGGGGGCGTCCGCGTCGAGGTCGGCCAGCGTGACGTGCCAGTAGGGGCGGCGGTCCTCGCCGGTGCGGGGACGGATCACACGCCTATCGGTGATCCGCAGCGTGGTCTCCTCCGCGAAGCGTGCCCCGTGCTCGTGCGTCACTACCGCGGCCCGACCTGTGTACTCGAACAGCACCCTCGCCTGCCCGGGCGGCAGTTGGTTGAAGGATGCCTCCAGGCCCTCGTCCATCGAGGGGCGCTCCCGATACGCGCCCTGGAGCCGGCCCACCCAGAGGGTCGGCTGGGAGACCGTCGTCTGCGGCAGCTCTGCCGTCATCCAGACCTTCGCACGTCGGCTGGTCCGGGACGCCAACGCCCGTACGGCTGCGACGGCCTGCTCACGCTCCTCCTTCGCGAGCCGACCGGGGTCGCGCGCCAGCTCCAGGTGCGTCAACGCCCTGCGCTGCGCCGCGTCCAACGCGTCGAAGCCGGGAAGGACGAGCACGCCTATCTCCGACAATCGGTCGAAGACCACGTCCTGCGGCAACCGGGCTCGTTCCTGTGCGCCCCGGTCGGCCGTCCGCTCCCACGGCCTCAGCAGCGTGTCCACGGCCCGGTAGAAGCCGGCACCGCCGAGGGCGAGGGACAGGGAGAGGGCGTCGCCTTCCCCGGTCACGTCCTGCACCACCCACCTGCTGCCGAGCACCACGTCCGGCAGGCTGTGGCCGTGCCACGCGGCCAGCGCGTCGCGGAAGGTGAGGACGTCCGCGGAACGCGTGCTCACCAGCCGGTGGAAGGTGTGCATGAGGCGGCCCACGGCCCACGCGCCCGAGCGGGTGGCGAGGCCGTTCGCGAAGCGCTCCGCGTGCACCGTCTGGTCCGGCTTCTGCGGGACGAACTCGTCGGCCACGGCGTGGAAGACGCGCAGCGCGCGGTCGAAGTCCTCCCTGGGGTCCGCCGGTGCCGCTCGCTCCGCCGCCTGGTCGAAGTCCTCCCTTGTGTCCGCCGGTGCCAGTCGCTTCACCGCCTGGTCGAGCGGACGGTTGCCCACCGGGTCCTGCTGCTCCGGGGGCTCCGCCGGCAGTCCGAGGATCTCCGCCACCCGCGCCCGGAGTGCGGTGCGGTGGGCCTGGCTGCGGAAGGCATCCGCGGCGGCCCGGCCGGCCGCGGCGCGCACCTCGGGATCCTCCAGGAGCGCCGCCCGCACGGCCTCCGTGTAGGCACGGGCCGCCTCGTCCCAGTGGTCCGACGTGACGGCCCCCTGCTCCCAGGGCGCGTCCTTCGGGAACGGCTGGTGGGCCGCGCTCACCTGTTCCCTGGCCCGGGGCCGCACCACGAGCCACTCGGGGTCCGGTCCGCCCCGGTGTGCGACCACCCACTGGAGGTCGTGGACGTCGTGGTGGGACCTGCCCATCCGCACGGTACCCGCGGGCCCGACGGCGGGGTGCCGCGAGGAGTCGGCCATGAGCTGTGCCTGCGAGGCCGGTTCGTGCCGCCCGTTCGACCAGGTGAGGCCCGCGTCGCTCTGCGGGAGGACCACCGGCATGTCACCGGGCGCCCTCAGCCCCGACAGCAGCCGGCCCACGAGGTTCCCGATGTCGAAACCGGAGAGCCAGCGCCCGCCGTGCGGGCCCGGGGCCCAGTGGAGGGTCTTCGAACTGTTGAGGTAGAGCCGCGCCGTCTCCGCCTCGCGCCCCGCCCACGGGGTGGGCCGCGGCTCGGAGATCTGCCCGTCCCGGTTGGTCGCGTACCGTTCCATTCCCGCGACCACTCGCTGCTCGGCCTCCCGGGCGAGCAGCGAGTGCGGGTACATGCTGATGTCGAGTCCCTTGCCCGGCCCTCCGGTCACGTGGGCGAGGATCTCCCGCTCCCGCGCCGGGGGCAGGGGCTGTTCGACCCGGCGCACGGTGACGACGTGGAACGCGCCGCCCTGCCCGTCCCGGCCCGCACGGACGCTCCCGGTCCGGACCCCGGTGATCTCCAGTGTCATGTCGTGCCCGGGGAACGCCTGCCCCTTGGCGGGGTCGGCAGCCAGCGGTGAGATGTCGTGCGCGGAGGTGTCCGCCCATTCGAGCACCACCAGCGGCCGGGCCTCCGGCGCCCGCCCGTCGCCCCGCGGCTCCCCGATCCGCGAAACCAGCATGGACGGCACCCGTTCGGGCCTGAGCGTCCATTCGTCGAAGCCGCCGGTCAGCAGCTTTCCACCGACTACCCGGTCGTTCGGGGCCAGTTCCACGACCCGGTACGCCCGGACGCCGGGCGGCGTGGGCGGGAGCATGGCGAGGCCCGAGCGTGCCATGGCCATGCTGGTGACCACCTTTTCCCGGAGCCCATGCTTTTCGATCAGGTCCCATGCGCGTCGCAGCAGCTGCTCATCCGGTTTCCCGAGATCCATCAGGACCGTGAAGCGCGGGTCGGCCGCCAGCAGTTGCGGCATCGCCTCGTTGCCCGCCCGCGCCGATCGGATCGCCGACCCGATACGGGCATACAGCAGGCGCCGGGCTATGTCCTCGGTGCCGTACTCGATCAGCGGGTCGAACAGTGCGGCATCGGTGGACGCCAGGTTCAGTGCCCACACGTGCTCTCTGGTCAGGTTGCGGCCCAGCATGGCGCTGTGCCGCCGCAGGGGCGACCGGGCATAGGCCTCGCGCGTCTCGGCGCGGACGGACTGGAGCCCTTCGACCTCGGTGCCGTCGGCGCCGTCGAGCGCGCGCAGGTCCCGGTCCCAGTTTGCCGCGGCGATCCCTGCCGTAGGAAGCGTGGCCTCCCGCATGGCCCGTCGTATCACGTAGTGGTGCGGCCGGTGTTGCCACTGGCGGTGCCGGTCGCTGACCAGGTGCTCGGAGAACTGAGGCGTCAGTACGGCGTGCACCCAGTCGTAAAGGCCCGCACCGTCGACGACGGACAGGTCCGGGTCGGTCTCGTCCCGTATACCGGCGTCGTGAGCGGCCCGCAGCTTCTCCCACAGAGAGTGTCCGGTGTCCAGGCCCAGCACGGCGTTGCGGAAGAGCAGCCGTTGCCTGCGGTCCAGCGGCAGCATCGCGGCTGCCTGGAAGAGCAGCCGGAGGCGGGCGATGGTCTTCCCGGTCACCCGCAGTCCCCGCCGGCTGAACTCCTCCCCTCCGAAGATGTGCTGGGGCAGCGGCTCGTCCGGTCCGCCCGTCGGGATGCCGGTCGTGTTCAGCTCGGGTCGCTCCCGCAGCAACGCCACGAGCCCGTACCGCGACCCTTCGGTGCCGTGGACGGCCGAGGCCAGCGCCCGGAACAGGTCACCGACCCACGTGCCGGACGAGTTCAACAGAGTGTCCAGCAGTACGACGGGGTTCGCGCCCGCCCCCCGGTCGGGGAAGAACGCGCTCGCCGCCGCCACCCGGCCGTAGTGCTCGGAGAGCAGAGCCCGCAGGTCCTCGATCACGGTCTTCACTGCCGCGCGGCTCTCCGGCTGCAGCATGGCCTGTTCCATGAACTTCTCGTAGTTCTCGGCGACGCCGCGGTGCTCGGAGTCGTCGGCGGCACCGCCGTTCACCAAGACCACGAAGTCATCGCCGCCCGCCGAGCCCCCGGCGCCACCGCTGTCCTCGGAGTGACCGGTGACACCGCGGTCCTCAAGGTCCGCGACAGCACCGCGGTAAAGAGTGTGCTGGTACACGGCCGGCATGCGCGGCGGGTGCGCCACCTGTGGCGCGGTGTTCCAGTACAGCGGCTCGGGAGTGGCCGCGCCCTGCCGCCGGTGCCAGGTGACCGGCCGGTGCCGTACCGGCTCGCCGCCGTCGGGCCCGTACACGTCCCAGCTCGCTCTGCCCTGGACGGCCAGGTGCGCCAGCACGTGCAGCTGAGGAGGCGCGCTTCCCCGCCCCGGCGTGACAGCCATCGGCGCCCCCGAGACGGCGTGCAGGTACAGCTTGTGCTCATGGGCCAGATCGCGCAGTCCGCGCTCGACGGCTTCCCGTTCGGCCGTGCTGCCGTCCGGCCCGGTGACGCCGAACACCACGACCAGTTTGCGCTGCCCGTCCTCACCCGCCTGCCGGGCTGCCGACCGGATCCGGTCGAGGTTCTCCTCGCGGGAGGCGCTGCGCGCCGCCACCCAGTCCGTCACCGCACGGTCCTCGGCCGACAGCGGTATCCGCAGCCGCCCCCACGCGAGCCACGCGCCGTCGTCCCACTCCCGGAAAATGATCTCGGTGGCCTCCGGCAGCCTGTCGTAGAACCAACGCGCCTCGGTGTCCGGGCCGTTGAAGTACCCGGCCACCGCGCCCCGGCCGTCCTGCCGACCGGCGAACTCCACGCGCTCCACCGCGTAGAGGCCGATCGCCTCCGACTCCGGCTGCGGATCCGCCGGCGTCAGCAGTGAGGCCAGATCCAGCGTCGTTCCCGGTACCACGTCCTGGTCACCCGGCGGCACCTGACCGCCGTGGTGCAGCGCCGTGAAGGTGTTCATCGGCGGGATCAACTGGTGTTCGGGCCGCTCGACCATGGTGGCGCCGTCGGTGAGGTCGGCCATTTCGATCATGCGACGGGTGGCGTTCGCGTCTCCCCTCTCGTGGTAGGTCAGCAGGGTCTCCTCCCACCGCGTGCGGGGGCCGACGCGGTAGGTGCTGGGGCCTCGGTTGACCAGTTCCTCGTGCGGGAACGGCGCGTCCGTGCGCGGGCCGGTTCCGACGGCGCCCGGCTCCGGCACCCGCGTCGTGCGCCCGCCCCGGTAGGCGCGCACGTACGACGAGCGTCCCCGTCCGTCCGGCAGCATGTGCAGCGCCGCCCGGAGGCCCGAGCCGTCCGCCCAGCCCAGCGCACCCGGCGCCGCGAACTCCCACACGGTGCCGCCCCACCGCGACGTCAGCTCCTCGTACGTCGCGGTCGGCTGCTCACCGCCGTCGCCGCAGAACAGCACCCACAGGTCGGACAGCCCCTCGCCACCCGGCTGGGACACCCGCCAGGCCATGTACCCCGCCACCTGCTCCGGAGGCACGACGCCGCCGTGCCCGAAGAAGAACAGCACACCCGGGCCGAACCGCAGCCGGTGCCCATGGGCGCCGGGCCACTCGATCAGCGTGTCCACCGTCGGCAGCAGCGGCAGGAACGGCTCCCGGGCCGCCCAGCCCCGCGGGGAGTGGAACCCGGCGAAGAAGCGGCCGACCCCTGCGGCGCCCTCCCGGAACTCGGTCCCGGCCGGTATCACCTGCCGCATTCCACGCGGCATCCAGGGGGAGTGGGCGGACGCCGTCGGCGCCGTGCGCCGGGCCGCCGCCTCCGCGAACCCGCCGTGGACCTGTTCGTTGCCGGTGTCCGAGTCGGTTCCCGACTCCATGTCGGTGTCGTCGGGGGAGGCGGTACCGGGGCCGGGCGGGAGCTGGTCGTCGCCGGCCGGGGGCTGGTGGTCCGCGTCCGTCACCTGGATGTGCCAGTACGGGACGCCGAACTCGTCCTCCGGCTCGGCCCACCGGGCGCGCACCTCCCGCAGCCGTGTCCCGTCCGCGAACCGTGCCCAGCCGCGCGGTGTCGTCGCCGACGCCGATCCCACGTACTCGTAGAGGGCCTGCACGGTGCCGGGCGCCTGCCGGTTTTGCGAGGCGGCGGATTCGCCCGCCTGCCCGGGGGCGTCGAAGAGGACCGTGGACAGGTCCCTCTCGAACACGCGACCGGGCTGCGGGACGGCCGCCGCCTGCGGTATCGGCTCCCGCCACCAGCGCCGTGCCGGCTGCTGCTGACCGGAAGCCAGCTCGCGCACCGCGTCGGACGCCGAGGACCGGTCGGCCGCCCCCAGCTCCTGCGGGTCGCCTTCCACATCGAGCAGGGCCAGGGCGCTCTGACGCCCGCCGCTCAGCCCCGCGAAGCCCGGCACCTGGGTGCGGGCCCGGTCCGCCAACTGGCCGGCTGCGAGCACATCCTGCGGGACGTGCAGGCGGGCACGCAGCGCGGGGTCGTCGGTCGACTGACGCGGTCGCAGCCACGCGTCCACCGCCCGGAGGAAGTCGGGTGCGCCGCGCAGGGCGGCCAGCCGCGCCGGGTCGAACGCACCGACCAGGCTCTCCCAGTCGGACGCGCTTCCCAGGACGACATCCAGCAGGCTGGAGGACGTCGGCGGCAGCATGGCCAGCAGGACCTTCTGGAACTGCCGCATCCGCTCGGGGGCCGAGGACACCAGATTCGTGTAGGCGGAGGTCAGCGCTGACACGACCGGGGCCGTGCCGAAGGTGCGCATACCCGTGGCGATGCCCGGCCGGACGCCGGCTTCCCTCTCGACCTCGTCCGGGTCCAGAGGCTCGCCCGACGCCACAGCGCGGAAGACCGCCCAGGCAGTGGCCAGGGCGACATCGGAGTCGTCGTTCTCCAGCCGCTGGACCGCCGTGTCGAGCGGACGGACGCCGGACGACTGCTGCTGCTCCGGTGTCTCCTGGGGCTGGCCCAACAGCGGTGCGACCCGGTTGCGGGTATCGGCATCGTCCTTCTTGGCCTGGAACGCCGCGACGGCCGCCCGCCGCAGCTCGGCCCGCACCTGAAAGTCCTGCCTCAGCACCTCGCGGAGCGCGGCGTCGTACACGTCGGCGCGGTGCAGTCCGGACTCGGTGTGCAGTACCTCGTACTCCCAGGGGGCTGCCCTGCGCACGGCACGGTGTTCCGCCGCTGACGTGTCCGGGGCCGCCGCCTCGGTCCACTGGGGCGGCTCCCCCTCCTCGGCCGAAACGAGAAGGTGGCCGGCGGAGTCCAGGGGCTCGTCGATGGCTCCGCCGGGGGCGAAGAGGGGCCGGCCGAGGGCACCGGCCATCCGCTCGGCCGGCGAGGACGTCGACTCCGCAGCGCGCCGTGCGGCGTTGTGCAGCGCCACTCCCAGTTGCGTCCGCGCGGTGGCACCCGCCTCGTGCAGGGCGGGCCGCAGCTCGTGTCCGAGGGTCCGGGTGTCGAGCCACCGGCCGCCGTACCGTCCCGGCGCGTAGTAGTACGGCCCGGTGCCGAAGCCGAGCAGCCACAGCGGCGCCTCGGACTGCCGGGCCCACGGTGCCGTCCGCGGCGGGGAGTGCTGCCCGCGGTGGACGGACACGTAGCGCGGCGCGTCGGTGAGCAGCCGGTGCACCATCGCCGCCGTGCCGTGCCCGCCGCCCAGCAGGTGGAAACTGACGGCGGACCGGCCGCCGCCGGTGGCGGCGATCTCGCGGGTGAACAGGTCGCGGTCCCAGACCGGACGCGCCGGCTGGTCGGCGACACGCATGGTGACCACGGTGTACACCGCGCCGTTCGGGCCCTGTTCGGTACGGACGGACGGGCCGGCGTGCCCGCCCGTGTGCCGCAGCAGCACCTCCTCGCCGGTCAGCGCCATGGCCGCCGCCGGGTTGAGCAGCGACAGATCGCGCACCGGCACGTCCTGCACCTCCAGCACCACCGACCGCGGCGTGTGCTCGCTGCCGCCGCCCGCCTTCGCGGCCCGGTGCCTGTGGTCCAGCCGCTCGGAGACCCGCTCCGGCGCGACCAGCCAGCGCTGGAAGCCGCCCACGGGCAGTGGCCGTCCCGACAGCAGCGCGTCCAGACCGAGCCCGCCGGGCAGTTCGTCCTCACCGAACACCAGCCAGGCCGGTCGGCCCACCGGAAGCAGCGGCAGGGAGGCCAGCCCCGAGATCGTCATCGCCGCATGGTCCGGCAACGACTCGAACGCCCCGGCCCGTGCCATACCGACGACGTGCTCGGCGAGTTCACGCGTCGACACGCGCGACTTCGCCTTGGCGGCGAACTCCTTGTCGGCCATGAGCAGCGACGGGTACGGAAGGCCGTCGAGCCGCACCGCACGCAGCTCCCGCTCGATCCGTGCCAGCAGTGCCTCGCCGTCCAGGCCCCGCCCGGCGTCCGCCCACGGCAGGCCGAAAAGCCAGGCGTCGGTGGTCGCCAGACGCAGCGCCGTGTACTGCGCCTCGTCGACGCTGTCGCGGAACGTGGCCCACGCGGCGTGCCGCTCCGCCCAGTCGGCGAACGCCACCCGGGCCTCGCGGGGTATCCGCAGTTGGTCGACCGGGTTCTCCAGCGTCGCTTCGCCGGCCATCTGGATGAAGTCGTCGTACCGGAGGCCGGGCACGCGCGTGGTCCTCGCCGTCTCGGCCAGGTACGCGGCGTGGTGCGGGCACCGCTCTCCGGCCCGCTGCTCCGCGGAGAGCGAGGACCGGTCGAGGCCGGCCACCTCCGTGTGGGCGTGCAGCGCGTCGTAGAGGCGGGCGCCGTCGGTCAGGTGCAGCTCCGGATCGCCCGGATCCCGTACTTCCGCGTCGTGCGCCCCCTGCCACGCCTCCAGCAGCGTCAGCCCCTTGCCCAGCGCCCAGCCGAACACGGCAGGACGCAGGTCCAGCAGTTCCTCCTCGGTGAGCCCGACCATCCGGGCGGCCCGCATGAACCGCTCCACGGGGGTGGTGGAGGCTCCGCTCGTGAGCAGGCCCCGGCGGCCGAGCCGCTCCGCTTCGTGGCGGGGCGCGGCCGGCGCCTCGTGCCACTCCTCGACGGGGAGGACGCCGTGGCCCGCCTCCCCGGCGTCCGCCCCGGGCTGCCGCAGTTGCGCGGCCAGCGTGAGCCGTTGCCGGGGGCCGGTGTTGGCGTGCACGGCGGTGTCGAACGCATCCATCAGGCGGACCGTCGCGGCGCCTGTGGCCTTGCCACGGAGCAGGCGGCGCAGACGCACGGCATAGCCGTCGTGCGGGTGGCCGTCCGTGAAGAACGCACGGGCTGCGAGCGCGCGGGAGCCGTGCGACTGGGCGAGCCGCTCCCACAGCCGCCGCACCGCCTCCTGCATCGGGGCGTGGCCGCTCTTCACCAGGGCGCCCTTGAGGAACTCCATATGCGCCTGTTCGGCGTTCGCCCATGCCTCGGTGCCGTACAGGTGCGGGAACCTGGGCGGGTAGGCGGTCTCCGGTGCCGTGTTCCAGTGCACCGCGCCCGGGTAGGCGTCGGCGCCGACCCGCCCGGAAAGCTCCGGCTGGAACTGCTCGGGCTCCTCGCCGCTGACGGGGTAGACCTCCCAGACATCGGGCCCCGCGGCGGTGTCCGCCAGCACGTGCAGCATCGGCGGGGCACCGTCCTGGCCGGGGGTGAACGCGGTCAGCACCCACACCAGGTGCAGCCGGACACGCGTGGCGGCGGCCGTCAACCGGAACTCCGCACGCACCGCCTCCACGTCGTCGGCGAGCACGGTGACGTCCATCAGCACGGCGAGGTCGCTCATGCCGTCCCCGGCCGCCTGCTCGGCTGCCGACCGGACATTCCCCAGCAGGTCGCCCCGGGTGCCGTCGCGCCCGGTCACGAACGCGGTGCGCTCCGGGTCGAACGGCAGGGTGAAGCGGTCGCCGACGCGCTCGCCCCGGGTGTCGTACCGCCAGCGCACACCCACGGTGGCCCGGTGCAGGTCGCGGTAGTGGGTCCGGGCCCGCCTGTCGGGCTCGTTGAGGAACATGGTGGTCCTCACGCGGCCCTTCTCGTCGCGGACGTGCCACTCCTCGACCGCGTACCGGCCGCGCGTGCCGTCGGTGAGCCGGCGGTGCGGGGGCACCAGTGCTCGCAGCAGCTCCGGCTCCGTCCCGTGGCCCGCGCGCACGAGCAGGCGTGCTCCCTCGTACAGCCCGGCGGCCTCCCCGCGCAGCATCGCGGCCGCCCCCTCGGGGGCGTAACCTGCTGCGTCCGCGGCACGGAGGACCTGGAAGAGCGTCGTGTCCCAGCGCTCGGTGCCCAGCACGCCGAGGACGGAACGCAGGATCTCCGGACGGTCCTCCAGCCGCAGCCCCAAGCTCTTGTGCGTCTCGAAGGCGGCGTGCAGGAACGGTGTGAGGTCCTCGGGGCCGACGAGGTAGCCGCGCTCGGACAGCTCCGTGGTCCGCGACGGCGGCGTCGCCATCAGCGGGGCCTCCGGCAGTTTCATGGACTCCAGCCGCGCCGCGTGGCGCAGCACCGCCTCCAGGAACGCGCCGCGGGCGGGCCGCTCCTGCGCACCGAACAGCGCATCGTCCCGCTGCTCCCCGGCGTCCTCCGGGTACCACAGCTGGTGCAGCGCGTCGAGTGCCCGTTCCTCGGCCGCGTGCGCTGCGGTGTCCTGGGACAGCACCGCCCCCAGCAGCCGCTCGAACGAGGCGGTGCGCTCCGGCCACTCCGGGCCGTACCGCGGCCGGGACAGCGGGGCCTCCACCGTGTCGAGGGCCTCCGGTTCCGCCTGGTCCGGCAACGTGAGGAGCCACGGCGCCACCGCCGACAGCGTATCGGCCACGGACGGCCGGGGCGCACTGCTCGCCTGCTCCGCCCGGGCCTGTGCCTCCTGTTCCGCCTCGATCTGCTCGGCGACGAGGTCCTGGCGCCTCGCGGCGGCCAGGGTCGGATCGGGCTGGGCCTGGGTCAGGTCGAGGCCGGGGAGCGGGTTCGCCGCTCCATCCGGCGCGTTCGCGTCGTCCCCTCCCTGGAGCAGGTTGCGCTGGTTGGACCAGAAGCCGACGTCTTGCGGATGGCCCCCGGCGGGCCGGTCGTTGTACAGGTCGTCGGCGGGCAGCGGCACCTCGCTCGCCTCCCGGCCCAGGTCTCCCTCCCTCGGGAAGCGCAGCACCCGACCGTCCGGACCCACCGTCAACAAGTACTCGGGACCACCCGGCCGGTTGTGCCACCCCGCCTGCCCCGCCGACACACCCTGCGCCAGCGCGGAGTCCTCCGGCGCCGCGAACACCACACCCCGATGCCGCACGGCCCACTCCCGGTAAGCGCCCGGCATCAGGCCGCTGCCGTCACCACACGGCGCCGCCAGCAGATACGTGATCCGCACACCCCGCTCCGCCAGCCCATCGATGACCCGCACAGCCCACGTCGCCACCACCTCGGCATCAGGACCACCGAACGCCGCGAAGACCAACGCTCCGCCCTCCACCGGACCCCCGGACCCCCCCGACACCTGGGTCGTCCCACCCGGCAGCAGCCCGTACTCCGTGCCCACCGGCACACCATCAGCACCCACCCGCCACGACTGGAACGTCACGGACCCCGACACACGCTCCAGCCACCGCTGCCGCTCACCCCACCGACCGGACGGGAACACCCCGGCCCACCATGTGCCGTCCCCGGAGTAGCCGACCCTCGGCTCACCCCAACCCGACAACACCCCCGAGAACCCACGCGGCACCAGCGCGGGAATCCCCGGCACCAGCCTGAGGTGCCAGTACGGCTGCCCGCCGGACAGCTCCGAGCCCTCGGACCACCGCGCGGAGGCCAGCCGCAACTCCGTCCGGTCGGCGAAGACGCTCACGCCCTTCCACACCTGGGGCGCGCGCGACGAGACGGCCTCGAAGACGAGCCGTACCGGGTTCCCCCCGGCAGGTTCCCACCGACCCGCGACTCCGGTACCGCCGGTCGGGAAGACGTGCGCGGGGGTCGCCCCTTCGCCCGAGTGACCGTGCCAGTACGGGCCCACCACGTACCCGTGCCGCCGTATCCCGTCCACTTCGCCGGGGTCCGTCAAGTAGGTCCACAGGACGCTCTCCTGCGGGGCCTCGGAGGCCAGCTCGGCCAGCGCGTCGCGAGCGTTCTGCTGCTCACTGGTGGACAGCAGGGTCGGGTTCATATACAGCAGACGCAGGTGCGCGAGCGCGGTGCGCTGCTCGGCGCCGAGAGCGGCGACGCCCGGCGTGTCCGCGTCGGGCAGGTGTTGCTCGGCGACGAGGTCCTGCGGCAGCCGCGGCCAGTCCCCCAGTGCCTGACCGGCCGCCTGCGCGGCAACTCGGAACGCCTGGTCACTACGACGATAGAAGTCCGCGGCCTGGAGGACGGCGATCTGACGGAGGCCGTGCCCGCCCATCAACCGGTCCCACACGGGGATGCTGCCCACCACGGCGTCGAACAGGTGGCCGGAGCCGGAGAGTTCCAGCCATGCCACCAGCGCGTCGAGGAATTCCGTAAGGTTCACCTCCCCCGCCGGGACCAGGGACGCATAGGTGTACGTCATCCGGTGCACCAGCGACGCGGCGTCCCGTGTCAGCAACCCCGCCACCATGCGGGACTCTGCGCCGCCGGCGGTGCGGGGGCCGGGGGCGTACAAGTCGGTCACGGCGCGGAAGACTTCCCACGCGGTGAGGAAGGCCCCCTCCTGCTGCGGGTGCCGGGCGAGCAGTTCCACGCGGTCCTCGACCGACCGGCCCTCAGCCGCCGGCAGGCCGTCGATCCGGGCCACCGCCGCCCGCACGTCCTCGCTCCAGCCCAGCGCCCGGAAAGCCCGGGCGGCGACCCGCACGGCCAGGTCCTTCAGCTTGTCCTGCGACGCCAGCCTCTCACCCAGCCCCGACTCGTACGACTCGGCCGCCGCCTGCCACTTCGCGTGTTGCCGCTCGGCGTTGTACTCCCACGCCGCCGACCGCTCCCCCTGCATGGGGGCCGGCCCCTGAAGCCGCTCACCGGCCACGATCTCGGCCCACTCGGGCCAGGCCCCGCCGAGGACCCCGGTGAGCACCATCGGCCCCGACTCCGGCACGGAGGACACCGCGCCCAGGGGAAGGACGAGGGATCGGCGGTGGCCCAGAAGGTCGGCCCGCGACCTGATGTTGTCGATACCGGCGTTGTCGAACGCCACGAGCACCGACGCCTCCCCGGAAGCCCCCCAGTCATCCAGCAGCCGCCGCGCATGGGTGAGAAGACTGTCGGCGCTCCTCACCAGCGCACCGTACCGGCCGCCGACGTGGTGAAGCGGCCTCTCCCCGTGCCCGGAGAAGACATACCGCTCCTCGGCGTCGCGTCCCGGCACCGGGCGCGGTCCGGCGCTCCGGCCGTCGGCGCCCACGCCTACGTACTCGGACGCGTTCAGCAGGCGCACGTCAGTGCTCGCGGCCTCCCGGGCCCGCGCCACCGCCGGCGGGGCGAAGCTCGCCCCGCGCGGCTTGCCGTCGCTGTCCGTGACGGTGTGGGTGTACACCTCCCGCTCCCACATGGGCGGCAACGGCCGCTGCTCCGCGCGCAGATCGACGAGGGTGTAGGGCGCGTCGCCACCGAAGGGGAGAGGCTCGGCCCCGGTCGTCCTCGCCACCGTGTCCTCGGCCGTCATGGCCACCGGGTCACCAGGGCTGAACAGGGACAGGTCACGGGCCGGGGTCCCGTAGACCGCCAGCGCCAGCACCCGCGGCGTGTCCGCGGAGCCCTCACGCTGCGCCCTCTCGTGCAGGAGGCGTGCCCGACCGGAGAGCTGGCTGCTGAGGACGGCCCACCGTTGGAAAGCAGGGAACGACACCGGGCGGCCCGCCAGCAGCTCCTCCAGCGAGACGCCGCCGGGCAGTTCGTCCTCGGGCAGCACCAGCCACACCGGCTGGTGCGGCGGCATCGCCGGCAACGCGGCCAGCCCCGACCGCGTCATCGCCGCCAGCTCCGCCAGTTCTTCCTCGATCCGCACCCCGCTCACCGGCAGGACCGTGACCAACTGCCGTGCCACGTCCGTCAACTCTTCGAGCGAGGCTCCTTGCCTCCACGGCTCCCAGAATTCGCGGCTCTGCCACAGCACTTCCGGGTACGGGCGAAGCCGGGCATACGCAGCACTCAGTTCCCGCTCCAGCCGGTGGAGGAAAGCCTCCTCCGCCGATGCGCGGTCGTACCCGGACCACTCGCCGAACAGCCCCGCGTCCGACACCGCACGGCTCAGCGCCCATTGCCGAGCGGTGTCCACGTTCGCCCTGAGCAGGCCGGGCTCACCGTACTGTCCGAGGAACTGCGTGTAGGCGTCCCTCAGCCGCGGGTCGACGAGGCGGACAGCATGGGTCATCTCCTGGCCGTCCAGCACCATCAGACTGTCATGGCTCACGGACGGAAGGAGCGGCCATGCGCCCGCCCTCTGCGCGAACAACCGGTGATGCGGGCGCTCCGGGACCGCCGGCTGCGCCTGCGTGCCCCGTGACATGTCGAGCTGGGGCAGCACCTCGGCGTGCGCCCAGTCGTCCAGGGCGGCGCCGTCCACAACCGTCAGGTCCGGGTCCGTCCCGGTCCGCACCCCCGCCGCGTGCGCGGCCCGCAGGATGTCGAAGAGAGTTCCTTCCTCGTGGAGGGGAAGAATCGTGGCGAACATCTCGTCGCGCAGCTCCAGCAGTTCCCCGGGGGCGAGCCCGAGCATCCGGGCGGCCCGGAAGACCTGCTCGATCTCTTCGACTTTCCCGTAGGACACGAGCCCGCGGCGGTCTTGTGGGTCGCCGAGCACGAAGGATGACGGCAGCTCGCCCACCGCGCCGGTGCGCAGCCCATGGGTGTTGAGCTGCGGCCGGTCCCGCAACAGCCTCGCCAAGGTGTACGGCGACGCCTCGGCACCGCCGATCGCCGACTTGAGGGCCACGTACAACTGCCGCCGGCTCTCGGCGGTGGAGGCCTCGGCCAGCAGGTCGCGCAGGCCGTCCGCAGCGGCCTCATCGGACTCCGCGCCGGGGAGGAACGCCCTCGCCGCCGCCTCCCGACCGTGGTGCTCGGCCAGCCGTTCCCACAGCCGGCCGACCAGCGCCGTCAGGTACCTGGTGTGAGGTCGCACCGAGGACAGGGCTGTGCCCAGGTCCCTGTCGTACTCCCTCTGGCCCGCGATCCATGGGAAACCGGCGTAGAGGTGTGGGTATTGGGCGGGGTGGGTCACCTCGACCGGCGCGTTCCAAAGCGCCCGCTCGGGATACTCCTCCGCCCCCACCCACACGGACCCCTCCGCCGACGGCTCCGGAGCCGATACCTCACCCCGCTCACCCGACACCCAACCGGCCTCACCCGGCACCACATCACCCAGCACATGAATCCGCGCCGGCACACCATCCCGCGCAGGGGTCACCGCCACCGGCACCCCGAACCCCGACACCACCTCACCCGAGTCATCCCGCACCCGGGCGAACACGCCATGCAGCTCCACACCCCACGTGTCCCTCACCTCGGCCCGCAGCCGCGTGAACTCCCCCAGCGCATCCGCGTCCCGCACACCGGCACCCACCAGCACCACCAGATGCGACAACCCGTCCCGCGCCACACGCCCGGCAACCCACCGCACCCGCGCCCACCGGTCCGCCCAAGCACCCTCACGCGCCGCCACAAACGCCGTACGCTCACGCTTCCCACGCCACGGCACCGCCCCCGCAACACCCACCAACGACCCGCCCGCATCACGCGACCAGAACACCGCCTGCGTGATCTGCCGCAGCACATCACCGTAGAACCCACGCACCGACGCATCCGGACCGTTGAAGAACCCCGCAACCCGCAACCGGCCCTCATCGTCCAGATGCTCCACCAGATCCACCGAGAAATACCCCGGCCCCGGATCCACCACCTGCCGATGCGGAGGCACCAACCCCCGCTCCCACACCGGCGCACCCAGCGTCCCGGGCGGGACAAGCGCCCCAAGCACCCGGTCATAGAAGACCGCCGCCTCCAACCCCAGCGGATCCCCCAACCCCGGCAACACATGACCCGCCGACGCCGCGGCACGCACCACCGTCAGCAGCGACGCATTCCAGCGGTCCGAGCCCAGCACACCGGCCATCACCGCACGGATGAACGGCAGCCGGTCCTCCTCCGGCAGCCGCAAACGCCCATGCACCGCAAACACCACACCGAAGAACGAAAGCAGCTCTTCGTCGCTGAGCCGGAAGTATCCGTGCTCCGACAACACCCGCCTGCTCTCCAGGGACAGCTTCGGCACCGGCGGCAGTTCGTCCGCCACCTGCTGGAGCAGCCGGATGTGCTCCAGCACCGCCTCGACGAAAGCACCCCGCTCCGGCCGTCCACGACCAGCGAACAAGTCCGCGACCGGGCCGTCGTGGCCCCGCTCCGTCAGCAGCCGCGGAAGCGCCTCCAGCGCACGTTCCTCCGCCGCACGAGCCTCCTCGTCCTGCCCCGACGCCGACCCCAGCAACCGCTCGAACAAAGCGGCCCGCCGGCGCCACTCCAGTCCGCTGTAAAACTCACCGAACCGGAGCGAATCCGACTCCTCAAGAGTGAGCAGCAGGCCCGGCGTGCCTGCCTCTTCCCGCGCCCGCCGACCGAGCAGGGGCGCCTCCTGGAGCAGCCACGCCGTGATCTCGTCGTACTCGGTGACGGATCCCTCGGTCTCGGAATCCTGTGCCGTGTCGAGGTCCGGGGGCTGGACAGGCTCTCCGAGCCGTGCTTCCGGCTCCACTTCCTCGTCCAGGATCCGCAGCACCGCGCCCTGGTCCCAGCCGGTGGCGACGTTCTGGACCAGGGACCTCGACGTGTGGTCCCGCTCGCCCGCGCCCCGCGCCCGGTTGAACAGCTCCTCGGGCGGATACGGCACCTCCGACCGCCGGCCGAGCCCGGCCGCACCCGGCTCCGGCACCCGCGACACCTGCCGCCCACCCTCGTACACCCGCATGTACGACGCACGGCCCGCCTCATCCGGCAACGCGAACAGGCCCGCCCCGCGCTGGGCATCGTCCGCCCAGCTCAGCGCACTCGCACCAGAGAAGTCCCACACCCTCACGCCACGCCGGGACAGACCCGCGTACGCCTCCGAGGCCACCTCGCTCCCGTCCCCGCACGGCAGCGCCACCACATCCGTCAGCTCCGGAGCACCCGGCTGCGACAGCCACCAATCGGCATACCGCGCCACCTGCTCCGGCGACACACCGCCCGCACGCCGGACACCGCGCCCGGAGACACCGTGCCCGGAGAAGAACAGCACACCCCCACCGAGCACCAGGCGATACCCCTGGGCGCCCTGCCCGGCCGGCTGGAACAACGTGTCCACCGACTCCAGCCGCTCCAGCAACGGCTCCCGAACCGCCCAGCCCCGCGGCGAATGCTGCCCCGCCCAGAAACGTCCGGAGGCGCTCACACGGCCCTCCCGGAACTCCCCGGCACCGAACCACCGCTCGCTCATCCCACGCGACAGCCGAGGCGCCACCAGTGCCGCGCGGTCGGACGCCGCGCTCTCGTCCACCCCGCCGTCCCGGGACGACACCGTCCCCTGGGACCCGCCGTCGCCGCCCGGTGCGTCCATCTCCCCGGCCGACGGTGCGGTGCCCTCCTCGGGCGCCAGCGTGACGTGCCAGTACGACACCCCGGCGGACTGCTCCGAGCCCTCGACCCACCGCACGTCCGCGACGTGCATCGTCGTCGGTTCGGCCCGGGCCGTCACCTCGGACCACACCATGGGGATGGCGGGCGCCACGTCCTCGAACAGGACGAGGGTCCAGTCACCGTCCGGATGATCCTCGGCCTGCTTCTCCTCGGCCTCGAGGTAGAAGTCGGGGTCCAGATCCGGGGAGGCCGAGGTGAGCTCTTCCACCGTGAAGCTCTGTCCCTTACGCGGCACCTTGTCCTGTTGCACCGAGTCGAGCCAGAAGAGCCTGTCGGGACGCTCATCCGTCCGGGCCGCCACCTCGCGCAGCGCCTCGATCACCGTTGCCCGGAGCTGCCGCGGCAAGTTCCCCCTGCCGCCGAGCATGTACAGGAGGCCCAATGCCATGCGGTGCTCGTGACCCAGCGCCCTGACGCCCGCGTTGTTCGCGTCGGGCAGGGAGTGCTGGAGGACACGGTCCTGCGGAAGTTGCGGCGCGTCCCACGAATCCTCTTCCGCCCGCCGCTCGCTCGGCTGCAGAAGCGCGTCAAGCGCGCGGTAGAACCCGCCGGGGCCGCTGATGAGTGCGTGACGAAGGTCGTACGTCCCTGTCGTCCGCTCCCACAGCGGGAGCATCCCGCTGACGACGTCGACCGGCTGAGCCATGCGCCCCGTGATCCCCCAAGCGACAGCCACTTCGAGGAAGCTGCGCAGATCCACGCTTTCCGAGGGCGTCGACTCCAGGTAGGTACGCGTCATCCGGTGGACGAGGTCCGCGGCATCCCTGCCCATCGTCCGGACCCCGCCCAGCGTCTCCACCGTCTTCGGCTCCGCGGAGGTCGTCGCGCCGGACGCGGGGGCGACCCGGCTGGTGACGGCCAGGAAGAGCTTTCGCGCGTATTCACCGGCCAGACTGTGCAGAGCCCGTTCGCCGAGGCCCGGATCCTCGGCCCGCGCCTCCAGTTCGCCGACCCACTGGTCCGCGGACCAGTCGTGGTGCGTGCCCGGCTCTTCCAGAGCGGACAGGATCTGCTTCGCCCTGGCCTGCACGGTGCGGGCGTCCGCGCTGTGGCGGTATGCGGTGACGGCGATCCGCACCGCCGTGCGCCACATGTCGACGGAGGACGTCAGCTCTTCGACCAGGCGCTTCTCGTACCGCTTGACGTGGTGTTCCCACTGGTCGGGCCGTGTCACCGCGAAGTCGTCCCAGAACCGGTCCACGGCCGTGGAAGCCGCAACGGGCGCGGGCCGGGCCGTCGGGGTCGCCGCCCGCGCCCCGGTCCGCTCGGCCTCGGACACGTTCTCTACGCCGGCACCCAGCGACACCGGGCCGGACGACTGCGACGGCCGACGTATCGCGTGCAGATCGACGACCGTGTAAGGGGCGTCACTGTGGGCGGGCGCGGTCTCGGCCACGGCCGCCCTCGCCACCGTGTCCTCACCCGTCATGGCCACACCGGCAGTGGGATCGATCAGCGTGAGATCGCGGGCGGGGCTGCCGAACAGCCGCAGCGCCAGCACCCTCGGCGCATCCGCACGGGCCCCCAGCTCCTGCGCGAGCCCCCGCGCCTGCTCGTCCGCCCGGCCCTCGGAGACGGCCCACCGCTGGAAGGCGGGGAACCACACCGAGCGACCCGCCAGCAGCTCCTCCAGTGAGACTCCGCCCGGCAGTGCGTCCTCGGGCAGCACCAGCCACACCGGGCGGTGCGGCGGCATCGCCGGCAACGTGGCCAGTCCCGACCGCGTCATCGCGATCAGTCCCCGGAGCCTCGCCTGGAGCGTGCCCTTTTCGATGAGTGCCGCGGCCCGCTCCCGGAGGGCGGCGGTCGAGGGCTCACCGTCTGTTCCCGCCACGTCCGGGTCGTCCAGCAGCATCTGCGGGACAGTGGAGGCGGCCAGGCTTCGCTCGACCCGGCCGAGCAGGACCTTGTCGAAGGCACCGCCGCCGGTGAGGAGCCGCTCGTCGAGCAGCTCGGCGTCCGACACCGCCCGGGTCAGCGCCCAGTGCAGATCGGCGTCCACCTGGGCCGTCAGCATGCCTGGTGCGCCGTGCTCCGCGAGGAAGTCCGCATAGGCGCGCCGCGTCGGCGGAGCCGCCTGTGTGTACGCGTGCGCGAGCTGGGGACTCGTCGGGTCGTCGAGGGCCACCAGGTCCTCGAAGCGACTGCCCGTTGCGGACAGGGCCGTCCCGCGCAGCTCACGGTGGAGGCGGTGATGCGGGCGCTCCAGGTCCGCGCGCAGCGTGTCCGGGAGTCTCGACAGGTCGAGCAGAGGCATCAACTCCGCGTGCACCCAGTCGGCCAGCGCCGCGCCGTCGACGACCGCCGGGTCCGGGTCCGTCTCAGCGCGCACCCCGGCCGCGTGCGCGGCCTGCAGGACGCCGAACGAGGTGAGGTAGGTAGCGGAACCGGCAACGGAGGCGAGTATTTCGGCGCGCAGTTCCAGCAGTTCCTCCGCACTGCGCCCGAAGAATTTCGCGGCCAGGAACAGCCGGTACAGCTTCCCGACGGCTTCACCGCGCGGGAGCCCGCGACTGGATCGGTTGGCATCGTGCAGCCACCACTGCCTGGGCCCATCGAGCACGATTTCCGTGGTATTCAGCTCCGGCCGATCCCGCAGGAGTGCCCCCAGGCTGTAGAGCGGCTCCTCGATCACTGACCGCAGGGCCCAGTCCCGCGGCCGTTGCGATGTCGGCCCCTCCGAGACCGACCAGTCCATCAGGCCACGGAAGTCGGGATCCTCCAGCGAAAGTCCCGTTGCGGCTTCCACCGCGTCGCGATGCGTGAGCAGCAGGTTCCGCAGGTCGCCCATCAGCGCGGCGAGTCGGCCGAAGGACGTCCCCACCGCCTCGATGGCCTTGCCGAGGGCCTCCTCGTGTTCCCGCAGGCGCGAGTCCCACCTGTTATCGGTGTAGAGGTTGGGGTATTGGGCGGGGTGGGTCACCTCGATGGGCGCGTTCCAGTACACCCGCTCCGGGTACTCCTCCGCCCCCACCCACACGGACCCCTCCGCCGACGGCTCCGGAGCCGATACCTCACCCCGCTCACCCGACACCCAACCGGCCTCACCCGGCACCACATCACCCAGCACATGAATCCGCGCCGGCACACCATCCCGCGCAGGGGTCACCGCCACCGGCACCCCGAACCCCGACACCACCTCACCCGAGTCATCCCGCACCCGGGCGAACACGCCATGCAGCTCCACACCCCACGTGTCCCTCACCTCGGCCCGCAGCCGCGTGAACTCCCCCAGCGCATCCGCGTCCCGCACACCGGCACCCACCAGCACCACCAGATGCGACAACCCGTCCCGCGCCACACGCCCGGCAACCCACCGCACCCGCGCCCACCGGTCCGCCCAAGCACCCTCACGCGCCGCCACAAACGCCGTACGCTCACGCTTCCCACGCCACGGCACCGCCCCCGCAACACCCACCAACGACCCGCCCGCATCACGCGACCAGAACACCGCCTGCGTGATCTGCCGCAGCACATCACCGTAGAACCCACGCACCGACGCATCCGGACCGTTGAAGAACCCCGCAACCCGCAACCGGCCCTCATCGTCCAGATGCTCCACCAGATCCACCGAGAAATACCCCGGCCCCGGATCCACCACCTGCCGATGCGGAGGCACCAACCCCCGCTCCCACACCGGCGCACCCAGCGTCCCGGGCGGGACAAGCGCCCCCACCACCCGGTCATAGAAGACCGCCGCCTCCAACCCCAGCGGATCCCCCAACCCCGGCAACACATAACCCGCCCGCGCGGCCCCGAGCACCACCATCAGCAGCGACACCGCGTCGTGATCCAGCACACCGGCCATCACCGCACGCATGAACGGCAGCCGGTCCTCCTCCGGCAACCCCAAACGCCCATGCGCCGCGAACACCCAGCTGAATCGCCGAACATTACCCTCAAAGGACTCCATGACCGACGCGAAATGCCCTATTTCTGCCAGGACCCCCACACGCTCGACAAGGCTGGCCGGCACCTGCGGCAGTGCGGCCTCCATGTCCTGGTTCAGCGGCTCGGTGGCCAGCACGGCTTCGACAAAGGCAGCCTCTTCCATCTGCCCCTCACCACCGAGCAGGTTCAGCTCCGAGATGTTGTAGCCCCTGTCTGTCAACATCTGCGCAAGCGCATTCCGCGCACGCTCCTCCGCCGCTCGAGCCTCCGCATCCCGCGCGAACAAGGAACCCAGCGCCCGCTCGAACCAATGGGATCGCTCGACCCACTGGTCGGCCCTGCCGTAAAGCCTGGCGTACTCGGGCGGGACAGCCTCCCAGAGCAGCCTCTCCAGTTCTTCTTCGTTGACGAAGTCCCTGAGCGCGGGGTCCTGCGCCGTGGGCCGGCCCGGAAGCTGGCCGGTCTCCTGGGGGTCATCCAGCAGTCGGGACAGTTCCCGGTCCCCCATGCCACCTGCGAGGTTCTGGACCAGGGACCTCGACGTGTGGTCCCGCTCACCGGCGCCCCGTGCGTGGTTGACCAGCTCCTCGGGCGGATACGGCACATCCGTCTCGGCCCGCCAGGACGAGGCGCGGTGCGGGTACGTCAGTAGCCTGCCGTCGGCCCGCTGGACCCACGCGAACGACGGCAGTTCGCCATCGGGCAGCACATGGAGGCCCACCCCCTCGCCATCGCGGCCGGCGGCCACCGACACTGCTCCCTTGAAGGAGACGAACGTCTTCTCACGGCTTGCGGCCCAGCGGCCGTACACCTCCGGCGGGCGCTCTCCGCCGTCACCGCAGCGGACCGCCATCACCGCGTCGATGTCCCAACCGGGCTGGGAAGCGACCCAGTTGACGAGGTACACCACCTGGTCCGGGCCAAGTCCCTCGGCACCGGGGCGGCTCAGGCCGTGGGCCTGGAAGTACAGCACCCGCTGGTCCTGGCGGAAACGAGTCGGGAACTCGGTGCTCACACGGGCGTCGGCCGGACCGTGCCACACGTGCAGCGGCGTGGTCGGCGACAGCCGCGACATGAACGGCATCCGCCGGTCCCACTCGCCCGGCCGGAACCAGCCCGCCACCAGCGCGCCGTCCTGGCCGAAGCCCACCCGCAGCTCGCCCTCGCCCCAGTGCCACTGGGACATCTCCTGCGGAATCGCGGAAACCTGCGACGAGGACGTGCCGACGGGCGCGAGCGCGGACTCGGACGCGGCGGGGCGGTCCTCCTCGTACCGCACGTACAGATACGGTTCCAGGCCCCCACCCGGCTCGGTCCATTCGGCGGAGACCACCCGCACCGGGGTCGGACCCTCCGGGTAGCGGAACCGCCGGAACAGCGTCATGGGTGCCGTCTCGACGGTGATTGCGAACAGTGCACGCACGTGTTCCGGGCGGGCCTGCAGGTCGCCGCGGAGTGTCTCCCTCACCCGGTGCTGGTCCGTGTCCGCCCGCTGGAAGGACGACAGCACGTGCTGTTGCCCCACCTGCGGAACGGACTGCTTCGGTACGTATCCCGTCCACAGCCCCACCCTCGGCTGCCCGGACTGGCTCTGCTGCCTGGCCGACAGCTCGCGCAACGCCGCGTCGGCGGTCCGCCGGTCCTGAGGACCGAGCCGCGTGGCGTTGCCCGTCAGCTCCAGGCGCACCAGGGCGTTCCGGTGCTCCGCGCTCAGTCCGTCCCAGCCCGGCACATCGGGCTGGTCGTCCGCGAGCATCTGGGACAGCACGTCCTGCGGAGCCCGCAGCGCGGCGCGCAGCCTCTCGTCCCTCGTCAGATCACGCGGGCGCAGCAGTTCGTCCGCCGTCCGGTAGAGGCCCGGACCGCCGTCGAACGCGAGCGCCTGGGGCTGTGGTGCGCCGATCCTCTGCAACGCGGCCTGGCTGCCCACGAGCACGTCCGCGAGGTAACCGGCCCTTCCTGCCAGCAGCACCTGCTGGAACGCCAGCGCGTCGTCGGGGCTGCTGCTCACCTGTCGCACGAACGTGTTCATCAGCGCGTGCACCTTCGGTGCGGTCCCGCTGGTGATGACCCCGGCCTCGGGCAGCCGCGCCGGCTGGCCCGCGACCGGCCAGTCGGCCCCGGTCGCCTGGGCGATCCGGCTGAAGACGTCCAGCGCGCGCTCAAGTTGCGTCGGGCTTCCGGAGGAGAGCCGGTGCACCTCCTGGTCGAGAGACTGGCTGCGGACGTATGCCGTCCCCCGCGGCAAGTCCAGCGCCAGCGCCACCGCTTTCCGCACGTCGATGTCGGCGGCATGCCGTTCGAAGAGCGTGCGGGCGGCCTTGACAGCGACGTCACCGGTCTTCGGCCGGTTCGCCACCGCCTCGCGCAGCGCCGACTCGTACTCCCAGGCGAGCAGGAACCACTCCTCATGCGCGGCTGTCGCGTGCTCCCAGGCGGCAGGCCTCCGCACCGTCGGCGCCACCGTTCCGCCCACCTGTCCGGGGGCGGTGCGGTCGGACAGGCTGGTGCTCCGGGCCGACGCCCACACCTGCCGAGCGGGGACTTCGACGTACTCGACGTCATCCCCGGCGCGCTGCAGCGAGCCCGCGGCCCCCTCCAGGACGATGTCCTCGCCCGTGAGCGCGACTCCGGACCCCGGGGCGACCAGGGCCGGGTCACGGAAGGAGAGCGGGTTCTCCACCCGTACCGCCACCAGCCGTGGGGCACGCCCCTTCGGCCCGGCGGCCTCACGTAGCTGGGCGTGCCGCTCACGCACCAGCTCTGTCAGCTTCCTCTCCGACAGCGCCCCCGCCGTGAACGAACGCACCGGCATCTTCCAGCCGTCGGGCAGCTTTTCCAGGCCCGGCCCGCCCGGCAGCTCGTCCTCGGAGAGGACCAGCCACACCGGCTGTCCCTCCCGCAGTCGGGGCATCCGGGCCAGGCCGGTCCGCGCCACCGCGGCGTTCGACGGATCGGCGTCGAAGCGTTCACGGTCGTCGAGCGCCAGGCGCAGCATCAGGAACTGGGGGAGGGAGATCCGGTCGGCGAGGGTGGGCAGCGACTCGGCGTACGTCTCCCGCATACCGAGCGGCATCCCCAGCAAGGACTCCACGGTCATGCGTTTCCCGGCCCACTTCGCGACCCGCTGGTCGTACTCCCCGAGGGAGTGCCAGGCATCCACGGGCTGCTGCGGACGCAGCAGCCGACTCAGACGGTCGCCCATGTGGAACCGCTCGTAGACGTCCTCGGGAAGCAGCTTCTCGTGCGCCCAGTTCAGCAGCGCCGCGGCGTCGGCCACGGACAGATCCGGGTCGGTGCGGTGCACCACGCCCGCGTCATGCGCGGCCCGCATGACATCGAACAGGGTGCCGTTGTTGTCCAGCGACCAGCCGATCAGTGCTGTACGCAGCGCCAGGAGCTGCTTCTCGTCGAGGCCCGCCATCGCAGCGGCGTGGAACATCCGCTGGAGAGTCACCACGCTGTCCACGGACGTCCGCAGCCCGCGGCTCGCCAGCCGCTCCTCCTCGAAGGCGGACGTGGCCGGCAGCTTCTCCCAGCCCTCGGCCGGGAATGCGTGGGTGTTCAGCTCGGGCCGGTTCCGGAGCAGCTTCGTCAGGGTGTAAGGAGACCTGCCGTTCCCGCCCACGGCTGCGTGCAGTGCGTCGAGAAGGAAGCCCACATGGTCCGGATCGGGCGTCGCCCCCAGCAACGGCACCAGCGTTTCCGTAGCGCCCGCCGCACTTCCGGGAAAGAAGGCGGTGGCCGCCACGTCACGGCCGTGATGCCGGGACAGGATCTCCCACACCCCGAGCACGGCCAGGCTGACCGTCTCGTGCGTGCTCTCGTCGCCACGACGGACAGCTCTGCCGAGGTGCAGCTCGTGCAACGCCACCTCCCGCATCCGTTCCTCGGAGCGGTACAGGCTGGGGAACTGCGGCTGGTAGGCCACCTCCGGCTCGGCGTTCCAGTACACCGGGTCGGGAAAGGCGTCCGTGACCGCCGGTTCGGGATCGGCCGGCGCGACGTGCTGCGGCCCGTCACCACCGGGCCGGTAGAGCTCCCAGCCCGGTCCCCCCTCACCCAGGTGGGCGAGCACGTGCAGTCGCGCGGGCACGGGGCCCTGCGACGGGGTCACCGCGTCCGGCACTCGCAGCGTCCACACCTGCACGCCCGTTGCGTCGATGACGCCTTGCAACGGCCGCAGCGCCTGGGCACCGTCCTGGCCGCCCATCAGAACGACGACATCGTCCAAGCCGTCCTGGTGTGCCCGGCCCACAGCCATGCGGACCCGCTCCAGGCGTTCCTGCACCGACCCGCCGCGGGCCGAAGCGAAGGCCACCTTCGCCTCCGCCTCCGCCTCCGCCTCCGCCTTCTTCCACGGCACCGCAGAACGGGTGCCGACAAGCATGCCCCGCGAGTTCCGGCTCCAGAAGACGACTTCCTCGAAGTCCGGCAGGTACCGGTAGTGCCCGCGCACCGCCATGTCGGTGGCGTGGAAGTATCCGGTCACCCGGAGCCGGCCGGCCTCGTCGGTGTACTCGAACGTGTCCACCGCGTAGTGGCCCGGAGCCGGGTCCACGACCTGGCTGTGCGGCGGCACCAACGCACGCCGGAGAGCGGCGTCCGACAGCGCGGCCCCCTCGCCGCCGAACCGTGCGGAGGCCCACTCGTATAGCGCCTCGGGCCCCCGGTGCAACAGGTCCTCCTCGCCCTCGCCGTGGTAGCCGGCGGTGTGCGCCGCCTGCACGATCTGGGCGAGGGAGACGTCCCACCGCTGCCTGCCGAGAACCTCCCCGATGACGCCGTCCCGGAACGGAACCCGGTCCTCCTGCGGCAGCCCCAGCGCGGCGTGCGCCTGGAAGGCGGCGTACAGGAACCGGGCCACGTCGTCGGACCCCAGCAGATGGCCCCGGTCCGCCAGTTGGGCCGCGTCGGGCTCCAGCGGCCACTGCCTCACCGCAGCGGTGTCCACCAGCTCCGGCAGGTCCCCGACACGGTGCAGCAGGGCCGCCGCGAACCCGGCATCCGCGTGCCGCCCGCCAGGACCGAACAGCGCCGCGTCGCGCTCCGCACCGTGCGGGTGCGGCAGCCGGGTGTGGAGCCGGTCCAGCGCCCGGTCCACCGCCGCGCGGGTCGCCTCGCCGGGCGAGACGGACAGCGCGCGGCCCAGGGCGCCCTCGAAGACCCGGTAGCGGCGGTGCAGGGTGCGGCTGACATGCGGCGCCTCCCTGTCGACCGCCGGTTCCTCCACCAAATCGGTGTCGTCCGAGGAGGAGCTGAGGTACGACGACGTGTCGTCCGGCAGGCCGACGCCCGTCATCTCGGCGTCCGGTGCCTCGAAGAGGAACCTGGCCCTCCGCTCCAGTGTCTCGGCAATCAGCTCATCGGTGTCCGGCTGGGTGTCCTCCAAGCTGTCCGGGTCGACGACGTCGTTGTCGGCCCAGTCCAGGTCCAGGGCCGGCGTGACCCGGTCACCGAGGGACGGGATTCCCGCTCGCCCTCCGGCATGCGGGCCCGTCGGGCCGGTGCCCCAGGCACGGTTGACCAGTTCCTCGGGCGGATACGGCACATCCGACCGCCAGCCGATCCCGGCCTCACCCCGCTCCGGCACCCGCGACACCTGCCGCCCGCCCTCATACACCCGCATGTACGACGCCCGGCCCGCAGCGTCGGGCAACGCGAACAGGCCGACCCCACGACGGGAACCGTCCGACCAACTCAGCGCACCCGCACCCGAGAAGTCCCACACCCTCACACCACGCCGGGACAGACCCGCATACGCCTCCGACGGCAGCCCGCTCCCGTCCCCGCACGGCAGAGCCACCACATCCGTCAGCCCCGGAGCACCCGGCCGCGACAGCCACCAGTGCACGAACCGCGCCACCTGCTCCGGCGACACACCACCCGCACGCCCGGCACCACCTCCCAAGACACCGTGCCCGAAGAAGAACAGCACGCCGTCACCCAACGCCAGGCCATACCCCTGGGCACCCTGCCCGACCGGCTGGAACAACGTGTCCACCGATGCCAGCCGCTCCAACAACGGCTCCCGAACCGCCCAGCCCTCCGACGAGTGCTGCCCCACCCAGAACCGGCCAACCGCCGCACGCCCCTCCCGGAAACCACCGGCAGGGAACCACCGCTCCCTCACCTCACGCGGCAGTGAAGGCACCGCCGCCGCACGCCGGTACGCCACCGCGGACGACGCCTCACCCTGGGAGGACCGGTACTCGGCCGATTCCGACACCTGTGCCGTGTGGCTCCGCTCCGCGGTGGCGAGGTGATCGAGCACGTCACCGAGCACGTCCCGGTGGTCGTCCAGCCATCGTGCGGCCCGGGTGTCCTGTGGCCAGTCCATGACTGCGAGGGCGTGCTCGTCGGGGAACAGTCCCTCGGGCGCGACATGCTCGCGCAGTTCCGCCTCGCTCAGCCGCGGGATGCGCCGGTAGCGCGTCCAGTTGTCCCGATAGGCGAACTCGTGAGCGTCGCTGTCACCGCGTTCTGCCAGCAGCTCGGCGATCTTGTGTGCGGCGAGCATCGTCTCGTGGAGGCTGTGATGCTGTACGAACAGCATCTGGCCCGTGTAGCCGAGCTGCACCCAACCCAGGTCGGCGTCCACTCCCCATACGTCCCTCATCCGCACGGCCTGGAGCATCAGCCGCCACAGCGAACCGGAGGTGCCGGCGGCCACCAGGCCACCGGCGCGCTCGGCATGCTGCTGGAAATCGCTGTCCATGCCGATGTGCCAGCGCCGGCGGCCCGTGGACCACGCAGGCTTGCCGTCCGGGAGGAGCGCGCGTTCGGCGGAGCTGAGCGGCGGGACGACGGAGTCGGCCTCGAACGGCACGCGGACCTGCGAAAGCGCCTCGGCGATCCGGTCCGCGAGCCGCGGGTCCGTCGCCTCCCGTGTGCCCGCCTGAGCCGCCAGCTCCTCGTAGCGGAGGAGCGCGTCGGAGGGGAACCGCTGCCGCTGCTCCACCACCAGCCAGTCCGGCTCCGGGGTGACGTTCAGCAGGTCCGAGATGACGGTCTTGCCGCCGATCCACAGCATGCCCAGGTGCTCGCGCACGTTGCCGTGCCGCACCATGTGCTCCAGCGTCTCCCGGTCGGTGCCGACCGCACCGTCGATGCCGGCGTCCGAGGACGCCAACTCCTGCCAGCGTCCCGCCTCCACCGCGTGCTGCCACACCGCCTCCGCGAGCAGGGCGATGTGCCGCGCAGGCTCCGGGAGGCCGTTGAGGTAGGTGGAGAGGCGGCTTTCGAACTCCTCGGCCGCCTCCAGGTAGGCGATCCGGGCGCGGTCCCAGGTGGACACGGGCAGAGCGCCGTCCTCCGTGCGGTGGGGCTCCTCCGTCACCAGTTCGTGGAGCCGGCGCAGCACGGACGGTGGCGCGGACGCCAGCGCGGCCCGCACGTTCTCCGCGGTGGTGCCGGTGGGCGGCAGGGTGAGCGCGTCGGCGGGAGGGTCGTTGTCCTCGCCCTGGAGGCCGGCGATGCTTTCGGCACCGAGTTTCTCCTCGGGGCTCGGGTAGACGGCGTCGGACACCTCCCGGCCGTCGTATTCCGAGAGGGGCAGCAGGCCCTCGTCGTCCGAAGCCGGGTCGACGACGTACCAGTGCGTGGGCTGGCCGTCCTCGCGTTCCAGAAGGTTGATCAGGGACCTGGACGGACCTCGTTCCCCCAGTTGGACGGCCGAGTCTCCCGTCACGGCATAGGTCGCCCACCCCGTGGCCCGGGCAAGGGCGCGCACCCGGGCAGCGAGGACCGCCAGCTCCTGCTCCCCCTCGCCCGGCCCGCAGGGCAGCGGCAGGAGGGAGCGCTTCCGCTGCTCAGGCGGAAGGCGCAGCCACATCTTGCGAAGGAGGCCGCCGACCGTCCGGCCGTCGTCGAGGTACGTGCCGCCGTCCCGCTGAGCGAACACGATGCCGTTCCGCGAGCCGTGCGAGAACCAGAAGAGGTGCCCGGAGCCGGGCAACCGGTAGCGCTTCGCGTGCGCCGCTTCCCCGGTGCCCCTCCAGGACTGGAAGTACTGCTGGCCGGCCAGCTGCTCGAACACCGGCGCACGGCGAGCGAACTCGGCGGGGTCGAAGGACGCCAGGCCCAGCAGCAGCCCCCTCACGACCACCGGCTGCACGAGCAGGTTCGAGGGGAACGTCCAGCCGTCGGACAGCGGCGACCGGGGTGCCGGGACCAGCAGCCCCTGTCCCTCCGCTTCCGAGGACGCCTTCGGCGCCGGGTCCGGCCGGCCCTGCTGGACGAGCCACTGACCCGCAGATGTGTCCGAAGCGTCCGCCTCGTACGCGGGCACGGAGAACCGCTCGGCGGGCAGCGGACGCGGGGACGACTCGCGGGCCACGGTGTCCCGGAACCGGACCTGGCGGGTGGGACCGAGCGGTTCCTCGCGCACCCGGCTCGCGAGCGGGCTGAACTCCGCCCCCGGCGGATACATCACTTCCTCCTCACCGGGTTGCCGGGAGAACGGCTGGACCTCGCTCCCGGTGGACCGGTGGACGGTTGTCACGGCGCGGTGAGTCGTGTCCAGGCCCATCTTCGGCCGGGCCGCTTCCTGGCCGCGCGAGGCGAAGTGGAACGCCTCCTCCCAGAGAACACTCGTGCTGCGGAAGAAGGGGAAGGAGACCGCCGTGGACGTGTAGTTCGGCCCGTCGGCCAAGGGGCCGTCCAGCTTCCCGGGCACGGCGCGGTCCCCGAAGTACACGGTCCCGCCGAACGGCGGAAGGATCTTCAGCGCCTCGACACCCATGGCGATGTGCAGGGGCATCTCGTGATGCATCTGGTGGGTGACAAGGTCCAGCAGTTCGTTCAGCTTCGGGAAGTGCTCACGCCTCAGCGCCGTCCTGAGAGCGGGCCGCGGCATCCCGCTGCCCCGGGCCGGTTGGGCCTGACGCCACGCCTGCTCAAGGCCGTCGACGATCTCACGGAAGGCGGGTATGCGTTCGAGAACGACGGGGACGAACGACCACTCGTAGCCGTCCTTGGCGAATTCGCGCGCCATGTCCCAGATCCGGTTGCGCAGTGCCCAACGCGCCACCCCCTCGCCGAACCGACGAGCGGTGGTCCACGACTTGTACAGCCGGTAGTCGTTGCCGGTGAGGCTGAAGAGCACCTTCAGGTGGGACGGGTGCAACCGGCGCAGGGCGTCGAGGCCGAGGTCGCCGTACCTGCTGAGCCAGTCATCGAGCATCTGGGTGCGCTTGACGGCCAGCGGTGTCAGCTCCGACTCGGTGGGTTTGCCCTCGACAGCGTCGAGGAGACGCTGTCGGGCCTTGATCAGCTCCGCCAGCATCGTGTTGCCGTAGCTGAACTGCTCGTCGTAGAGCCGCTGATGCGGCGGGACGAGACGCTGCTCCCTCTGCGGGGTCAGCAGGCCCGCCCCACGCAGTACGTCGCGCGGGCCGAAGTGCGTGTCCACCCACATGTGGAAGCGCGCGCCGTCCCGCGTCAGGGCAGACTTCTCCTCCGCGTCCTGAGCGACGAACGGCCGCGCGTCCCGCAGCACCTCCGGCAGCGACTGCACGCCGCGGCCGACCAGCCAGGCCGCCACCGCGTCGCGGACGGCCGCCACCTCCTCGGCCGAGGCACCCGCGTCCCGGTACGCCGCGAACAACCGCGACGCCGGGCGGTTGGCGCCTCCCACGACACGGAAGCCCCTCGCGGTCACCGCCCCGGGCCCGTCCACGGCCGTCCCGGGCAGCACATCGGCGCCCACCAGTCGCGAGAACGCCCGCATGAGCTGGTCCAGCGAGTCCGCGTCGGCCGGAAGCGCCAGCAGGCCGGCGAACTCGTCGGCCCGGCCGATGCGTCCTGCCGTACGGCGCACCGCGTCCTTCGCGGCCTCCACCGCCGGACCGGCCAGCGCCTCGGCCACGGCGTGCTCGTACTCGGCGCTGTAGGCCGCGTACGTCTTCGCCCGCTCGCCCCGGTAGTACGCCGCGAACCGCACGGCCTCCGGGTCGTACGCCCGCCACGAGGACACCGACCAGGGCTGGGACTGCGACGGGGGCTGCGCCTGCGCGGCCGACTCGGCGGACGTGGCGGACTCGGCGGCGCCCGCCAGGGTGCCCGGGCCGAAGGTCACCACCCCGGTGTTCCCCTGCTGTCCCGCCGCTTCGGGGCGGGACAGCAGGAGGGAGGCGGCGGTGGGCGTGAGGGCACTGCTGCCGTAGCCGCTGGTCAGGGGTGCCGAGGAGCCGCTTGTCACGCGGGAGCCGGCGTCCGAGAGCAGCAGCCAGTTCGGGGTGATCGCCGGCTTCGGTACCGGCCGGGCCGCGAGACGCTGCGGGAGCGACAGCTTCGGCGCCTGCCAGCTCTTGCGTATCCACTGCCCGGCGCTGTCCACGCCCGACGGTGCCGGACGCGGTCGCAGCGCGGTCCGCACGTCGGCACCGGTGCCGACGTTCTCCTGCAGCACGTCGCCGACGTAGTACCACGTGTCCTGGCCGGTCAGATTGGCGTGTGCTTGGGCGAACGCGTCGAGCTCGCCCAGTACCCACTGCGCCCCGTTGAACAGCAGCACGACCGGCGTTGTGACGTCCTGGAATCGCGGCTGCTGCGGAGCGTGGTAGACGAGTTCCAGAGCGACCGCCCAGGACACCGGAACGGCGGTGCTGCGGCCGGGCAGCCACAGGTCGAGCCCGCCGTCAGGACGGATGTCCGCGCGGAAGAGAGACACCTCCCCGGGCACCGGGCGCCCGGCGCCGTCGCGCCTAAGCCAAGGGGCCGGCTCCCGACGGCCGTCGTCGAGCAGCAGTTGGTCCGGATCCGGCGTCGCGGCTCCCGTGGAGATGCGTCCCCAGTTGTAGCCGCTCGACATCGGTCGCTCCTGGCCCTGCGGCCGCGGCCACGTCCTGGTGTATGCGCCGCGGTACACCAGGTCCATGGCGGCCAGCGTCTGCCGACCTGTGCCCCGAAGCCGCGCCTCGCCCATCGCGGCCGCGTTCAGCAGACCGGTGTGCAGCTCTCGCGGAGACACGGCCCCATCCGCGTGCACGACCTCTCGTGCCAGTTCGTGCCAGCCCGGACCCAGGTCGCGGATCCTGCCCTCGGCCCGTACGAAGGCCCAGAAGAGCCGGGCCCGCTCTTCGGGACCGAGGACGGTGCCGGGGGGCAGTCCGAGCAGTGCCGGGGCGTCGGGCCTTTGCATGTGCCCGACCGCGGCTTCCAGCAGCGGTGCCCGGTCCTGCGGAACGTTCGGCTCGTGCAGCAGCGAGGACAGCGGTTGCTTGTCGTTCTGCCTGAAGGTGTTCCGCGCGGCTTGCAACGCCGCTCGGAAAAAGTGGCGCTCCGACTCCGACAGCTTCTCAGGCAGGCGCCGCAGTTGGGCGGCGTGCTGGCGACCTGTCTGCTCGGTCTCCAGCTTGCGGGCAAGCAACTGCCACAGTTCCAGGCGGAACGGGGTCCGTGCGCGCAGCCCCGGGTCGTTGTCCAGCATGCGCTGCACGGCTGCGGCGCCCTCCAGCAACTGCCAGTACTCCGCGGCGTCCTCCACAGCCTCGCCGAAGACCGAGCGCAGCGCGTTCACCAGCGCCAACGTGTCATCGGCGCCGTTCAGTCCCAATTCGCGGGTGAGTCGCTCTAGCTGGTCAAGGGTCGGCTCCGGCTTGAAGAGCTTGATCCGTCCCCACTCTCCGGTGGGCAGTGCGTCGATACCCTGGCCGAACCGAAGGTTTGGGGTGCCACGGCCCCTCATCTCGGAGGTCACGCTGTGCGTTCCGGCCAGTACGTACCGGCGCGAGCGGGTGGCCGCGCCCTGCACCATCGGCTTCGTCCGCAGCGGGTCGTCCACCAAGGCTGACGTGGCCCGGCGGTACAGCGCGAACTCGTCGTACCGGCCCGCGCTGTAGCAGACCTCCGCGAAGACCCAGTCGCCGTCCTGCAGGTCGAGCGACTCGATGGCCTCGCCGAGGAACTGGCCCCCCGGTCCCGGTGCCAGAAGCCCTTTCTGGCCATTCACTTCGATGATCAGGCCCTCGGCCAAGCCGTGCGCCCTGACGCTGCCCAGAGCAGAAGCGTGCGGGACGCTTTCGGTGAAAATGAGACTCCTGCCGGAGGCGGACACCAGGTAATGCTCCAGGGCGTCCAGTTGTGCTGCGGCGTTGCTGCCCTCCCGCACCAGTCCCCTGTCGTCGTCCTTCAGGAAGCTGATGCTGGTAAGGCGGCCGTCCGGGCCGGGTTGCAGCCTACGTGTCGCTTGATCGATCGAGACCATGTTCCCGACCTGCCCCAGCCAAGGCCGGTCGGTGCGGGGCACGTACCGGGTGTCGGGCCCGATGCGGGCCCAGTCGCCCACTGGAGGCTGCTGCTCCAACGGAAGATGGAAGTGTCGGTAGGCGATCGCCAAGTGGTGAACGCCCGAGGCAGGGTCCTGACGCACTGTGCCCTCGCCGGTCGGCGCCACCACGGTCAGTCCGGTGCGGAGAGCCGGCCGCGCGGCCAGGTCCATGTCGGTGCGCACCGCGGAGTCGGCCGCGAGCACGATGGAGTCGGTCCTCACACGGCGGGCGGCCAGCACCGGGTCGGCAGCCAGCAACTCCGCGAGTGCCTCACCGTCCAGGATCCGGTAGCCGTCCGAGTCGACCGGCAGGTGGGCGAAGCCCGGGTGGTCCTGCAGCGGCGCTCCCAACTGCACCCCGTTGAGGACCGTGCCGCCGATCCGCAGGCCACCGCCGGTCGCCGTGTTCGCGATGACCACGTACGAGGACGCGGTGGCAGGCGACGGCGTCTCGCCCACCCGGAACCACACCTCCTGCCCGTCGCTCCCGATCCGCACGTCGTACACCACGGAACGGTGTGGCGCTACCTGTCGCACAGCCTGGGGAACGAACACCCGGGCCTGCGGAAGCCCGCCCGGGCCGAAGGCAAGGGTGATCGGGCTCAGCAGGGGATTGGTCGCAGGGTCCACGACCGGGTGCGGCGTGTTCTGCGAGAAGTGCGTATGCGGCGCGGCCACCAACTGCGGTGGCGGGGCCGGGAGGACCTCCTCCATCGACACCGATTCCGCCGTCTGCGGGACCGGCCCACCCGGTGTCAGGGCGGCGAACACCACACCGGGCGCGGCGTGGCCCCGGGAGGTGGCCGGGGCGGGGTGCATCAGCGGGTGGTGGTGCAGATACAGCTCACGGTCGGCCCGGTCCCAGAAGGCGCGGAAGCCCATCCACGTCTGGTTCTCGGACCGCACCGCGTCCAGCGGGTTGGCACCGGTCTGTCCCGGCTCCGCACCCGACCCGTAGAGCCGCTCCAGCAGCGGCGCCAGCTCCGGAAGGTTCGCCCGCACCCAGGACGCGCCGTTGTTCCGGGGCGCCTCGGTGTACGGGTCGGTGCCCGCGTTCACGCCCAGCCAGGCGTTGCTGAGCTGGGCGAAGAACTCGTACTCGTTGCGGGAGGAGTAGTTGGGGTCGGGGTTCTCCCCGACCGGGTCGTACCAGTGGCCGTCCGGGAACTTCCCGGCCCACCCCTTCGCCTGTTGCGCGTCGAAGACGTCCTTGACGAGCCTCCGGTCCGCGGCGTTCAGCCCGGCGGCGTGCACGGCGTGGGCGAACTCGTGGGTGACGGTGGAGTACCCGTCCGCGTAGGCGGTGGCGCCGGGCACACCGGCGATCTCGCCCAGCAGGGTCTCCTCGCCGACACCCGTGCCAGGACGGGTGTAGATGCCACGCAGGGACTCGTAGACGCGGCCGTCCTGCACACGGTCGCCCTGCGGGGCACGGAACGGGCCGTCAGCCGTCAGCGCCACGTCCCGCGGCACCACGTGGACCCGGTGGCCCCCGTTCAGGAGCCGCACCGCCACGTCCGCGTCACCCAGCATGGGCGCGATGCGCCGAACGGCCTCGCGCCGCACCGACATCGGCTCGTGCACGCCCTCGGAGTTCCGCAGCAGCAGCCGCGCCGCGGTGTCCGCGAAGTCCTCGGCGGACAGGGTGGTGCGCAGCTCCTGTACCAGCGGACGGTGCGAGGCCAGCGCCTCCAGGTCCCCGGCCGGCAGCAGCGCCAGCTCCTCGGCCCGCTCGCCCTGCTCCATGCCGGGCAGCCGCCCGGCCAGCTCGGCGAGGGCCGGGGTGAGCCCGGCCGACGCGGACCGGCCCACAGGCGGCTGAGCCTGCGACTGCGGTCGCGTGCCGGCAGCCTGGGGCGCGCCCGCCTGCGTCGCGTCCGCCTGGGCCGGCTCCGCCTGGGCCCCGACCGCCCCGCCCGTCACCTGTTCCCGGGTGGGCGGCGCGTACCCGGTCTGCCCGCGCTGCCCGTGCGCCACCGGCCGGCCCACCGGGGGCAGCCCGTGCTGCCGCCGGGCGTCGTTGTAGAGGTCGAGGGACAGCTTCGCCAACGCGCCGTGCGTGCGCTCGATGCGTCGCGGATCGGTCTGGACCGCCTCCAGCGGACGGGCCTCCAGCCGGACCACGGGCGGCGTGATCCGGGCCACCCCGTTCGCGGCGTTGCGTTCCATCTCCGTGAAGTTGGTGCTGACCTTCAGCGCCTCGTCCTGCCCGACGATGCGCGACGGGTGCGCGAGAAGCAGGTTGTCCAGGTACGCGCGGATCGTCGGAGGCTCCTGGCTGTAGTAGCTCCAGCGCCCCGGCACCGGACGGTCCAGCACGTCAGCGGGGAGCGGATGCCTGCTGGTCTGCTGGACTGCGGCCACGAAGGTGTCGGTGAGTGGGCCCGCCGCGTTCTCCAGGAAGGCATGCGGCACCGGGCCCAGCCCTCGCCGGACCGCAGCGAGGGACTCGCGGGAGATGACGGCCGCGTAGTCCTTCGGCACCACCTGACCGCCCCTGCTACCGCGCACCGCGGCGGCGACTTGGACGAAGCCTAGAGCGAGGGCACCACGCAACTCGTCCACGTCCCACGGCCGCACCTCGGCAGCACGCCTGGGATGGTGACCCAGCCACCGCGTGAACATGTCCCGCCCCTGCTCGGCGTAGGCCAATGCCGTTCGCGCGTCCTGGTACGCCGTCTCGAACAGCGGCGCTCCCCGCCGCATGTGTGCGGTCACGTGGTCCAGGAAGCGCGGGATTCCGGTCAGCGGTGCGGTCGCCGTGTGGTGGACCATCATCTGGCCCTGGCCGGCATCGCGCCGTAGCACCGGCATGTTCCCCACCAGCGGGTCGACCTCATAGCCGGCCGACGGGGGGACGACGTTCTTCAACAGGGTGCCCGGCACCGCGTTCTCCAACCGGCCCACCACGTCTCGGAAGGCGGCCAGCACGTCCGACATCTCGGCGCGCCCGTCGTCAGCGCCCCGCCGCAGGCCACGGGCCGGTTCGGTGACGACCTCCAGGACCGGGCCGCCGCCCTGCCCAGTGGTCAGGATGATGCCCAGCAGCCCGGGAAGCCTCACCACCCGGCCGTCGTAGTCGCCGAACGTCCTGTGGTCCTGCCCGGGCGGCAACCTCAGTTGCCAGGCGACCAGTTCGACCTCGAAGCCGCTGGCCGGGGCGAAGCCCTCCACCTCGACCGGGCGCGGGCCCACCGGAATGAGCGACTGGGCCGGGCCATGCGCCGCCGCTCCCTGTGCGGGGGCACCGCTCCGGTGCCCGTGGCGGGACGTCGCGTGGGGGGCACGGTGCGACTCCTGGAGCCGCTGCATCCGGTCCCGGACCGCTTCCTCCAGCCGCGTCACCGCGTCCCAGCGCCTTCTGTCCCGGCTCGCGGACTGCTGCCAGTTGCGCACCGCGTGGAGCACGCCCGCCAGATCCTGGGCGTCGGGGCGGCGTGGCAGACCGGCCACCGCCTCGTCGATGGCGCGCAACGTACTCGTACGCCGATGCCCAGGTACGTCGGAGATCCGCCGCCAGTCGCTGATGGGGTCGAGGACCTGGCGCCGCGACGGGGGTGCCGGAAGAACGTCCGGCACCTGTTCGACGTCGGCCGACTCGGCCTGCGTCGTCCCGGCGCCGGACTCGACGGTGCCACTCGTCGTCTCATCCGTGGTGGACGGCGCCTGCCCGTCCTGTCCGCGCTGCTCGTGCATCGCCGACCGGTCCAGCGGGGGCAGCCCGCGCTGCCGCAGGGCCTCGTCGTAGAGATCGAGGGCCCGCTGCGCCGGCGTGACATCGGTGGGCCGGTCGGCCTTCATCTGGCGGATCGCCAACGCAACAACCGGCACGGCGGTTCCCGAAGCATCGCCGGCAGCCTCATCGCCCGGCGTGCTCAGCCCCAGCGCCTCGTCCTGCCCGACGGACCGCTCCGGATTGCTGAGCAGCAGGTTCTCCAGATATTCGCCGACTATTGCAGGGGGCTGGCTCCGCTCCTCCGGCAGAGGATAGCGCAGCGGATCCGGGCGGAACGAGCCGGAATTTTCGAGTATGTACTGCAGTACAAAGGCGAGCGACCATGCTTCCGCCTCCAGGAAGGCACGCGGCGCCGGTCCCAGGCTTTGCCGGACCGCACCGAGGGACGCTTGGGACACGAAGGCCGCGTAGTCCCTCGGGGATGGCGGCTGCTCGTTCCACTCACGCACCACTGCCGCGATCTGGGTGTATCCGAGGGCCAGAGCACCGGCCAACTCGTCCTTGTCCCACTGCTCCGCCTTGGCAGCCTGCTCGGAATTCACTTCAAGCCACTCGGAGAACGAGTTTTTGCCGTTCTCGGCGAATTCCTTCGCTCCCTGGGCATCCTCGTAAACGGCCTTTTCCTGGGACGAGCCCTCCTGCAACGGTGCGGTGGCCTGGTCCAGGAACGCCAGGATGCCGCTCAGGGGGACCGTCACTGCCGGGTGGGAAGGCGACCAAGCCGAGACCGACGGTCGAGCCGCCTCCAACTCATCGTCGGCCAGATGCCACAACTCGCGGAAGGATTCCCAGACCTCATTTTCGGCCCGACGCGCGTTGATCGGGTTGACCACGATCTCTCCAGGCTCCGCACCCGGCCCGTACAGCTCCTCCAGCAGCGGCACCATCTCCGGAAGGTTCGCCCGTACCCACGACGCACCGTTGTTCCTCGGCTGCCCGCTGTAGGAATCGGTTCCCGAGTTCACACCCAACCAGGCGTTGCTGAGCTCCGCGAAAAACTCGCGATCATTTCGGGTCGAGTAATTCTTGTGCTCTCCGGAAGGGTCCGCCCATGGGCCGTTCGGCCACGCCCCATCCCACTTCTTTGCTTTCTGAGCCTCGAAGACGTCGGATATGAGCTTGCTCGCTGCCTTGCCAATCACAAAGTGAATTCCGTGGGCAACCTCGTGAATGAACGTGGAGTTGCCATCGGGCGCAGTGACCTCCTCGGACACGAGGGCTCTGTCGCCCACCAGGTTCTCCACCCCGACGTATATCGACCTGTCGAAAGCCATTCCAGCGGCCCACTGCCTGCCTTCCAGCAGGATGCCCTTCTCCCGTGGCACCACGTTGACGGTGTAGCGCGAGCCGACCAGCCCCTCCGCGACCGCCTTGTTACGCAGCATGCGGACGAGCAACCGGATACCTTCGCGCCGCGCGGCGACGGGTTCGTGCACACCCGGCTGGACTCGCAACATCAACCGTGCCGCGGTTTCGGCATAGTCCTCAGCCGACAGGGCGCTCTTCATCTGCTCGAACAGCTCCAGATGGTCCGCCAGCATGTCCAGGTCCTTGCCGGACAGTGGATCCAGCGCGGCGGACCGTTCGGCCTGCGTCATGGAAGGCAGATCACGCGCCAGGTCGGCGAGCCACCCCCGCAGCGGGTACGTATCCAGAATCCTGTGCGGCGGCGGATCGACCAGCTTCGACGTCGGCGCCGAAGCGGCCTCCGGCGCGGCCTGGGCGGCGTCCTGCGCGAGGGGCTCGGTGGGCTGTTGCGGCGCGGTGTCCGTCACCGCGCTGACCGCCATCTCGCCGGAGTCCACCGGTGCGCCGATCGTGACCGGGGCCTCGCGCTCGCTGAACGTCCAGTCCGGCACGGTGCCGTCCGCGTTGGCATGCAGCACGACCCAGGACGGCTGGTCCGGGGCGTAGGCATGGATGGCCGCAGGGTTCGGGTTCGCTTGGGCGAAGCGGCCGGTCCAATGGGAGAACGGCTTCTGGAAGTCTTCGTACAGGTCTCCCCCGCCGAGGAACACCACCGGATCGTTGAGGTCCCGCTCCGTCAGATGCGGGTCCATGTCGAGCAGCGCCACCAATTCGCCGTGCGGTACCACCACCACGACATCGCGGGGCAGAACCAGTGGTCTCTCACCGTTCTGCTCGGGCTCCAACCAGATGAAGTGCGGGTTGCCGGTACCGAGACCCTTCCAAGACGGCACAGCCCACCGCGTGGTCTGGTCCGGCTGAACCACCAAGAGATGGTCGGGGCTTACCTGATTGCTCACCCGCGCACGGGTGAAGTTCCGGCCCTGCCCTCCCGGCAGCTCCGTCTCCGGCGACAGGGCGCCGAGCATGTCGAGGTGGTGGGCGGCGAGCTGGTCCTGGTGGGTGATGTCGACGCCGACCGCCGTCGCCTGGGCCACCATCCGCAGCAGCTTGCTTTCCCAGTTCTGCTCCCAGAAGTCGCCCCAGGGCGCGTCCTTGGGAAGGTGCAGAACCTTGCCCGCCAGGGCCCGCGGGTTCGGCACCTGTGCCAGATGGCGGTGGGCGCGGGTCAGAGCCCAGATCGCGCGGCCGACGTCCTTTTCGGCCAGCGGCGTGTGCTCACCCTTCAGCAGCAGCCATCGCACGTCCTCCTCGTTGACACCGGCCGTACCGTCCTTGGGGAAGAGGATCCGCAACGCGGCTCGCAGGTGGCCCTCGTCGTCCAGCGACGACAGGGGCATCTCGGCGAAGCCGTCTTCGACCTTCTCTTCCAGCCAGTCCAGCAGGCCCTCGTAGGCGAAGGCGGCGTTGCGTTCATGTGCGAGAGAGCCGAAGCGTCCCGCGAGCGTGCGCAACATGTCCATGTTGAACTCGGTGAAACGCCCCAGCAGGGGATCGCGGGCGCGGGAGCGCTCCAGATGGCCGATCACGGGGACCAGCCGCTTCCAGTAGTCCGACCGGTCCTCCACATCGAGCCCGAACATCTTCCGCAGCGCCCGCGTCACGACCAGAGCATCATCCAGGCCGTCGCCTTCGGCCCACTTCGGCACGGTGAGCCGCGCCACCTCCTCCAAGTGGTGCTCGGGGAGATAGGGGCGTGCGACCACAAGTCGCTTGTCACCGGTCCGGGCGTCGGACTGCAAGAAGCGGTACGGCGTCGACTTGCCGTCGGCGCCGTACATCTCCCCGATGCCGATGTAACCGTCGTAGCCCGCCGCATAGCGACCACTGCGAGTCAGTTTCTGGATGAAGGACTCCGTGCGCAGTTCGTCCTCCACCGGGGGAATCGGCCGGGTGACGGACTGCGGAGGCATCGGGGTGTCCCGCCAGGGGACCCCCGCCAGGCAGTGGTCCGCGTAGATCCAGTCGCCCGGCTGAAGGTCGGACACACCCTCCAGGTCGAGATGCAACTGCGCGCTCTGCTCGTGGTCCAAGAAGACCATCCGGCCGTCCTTGAGGGACCACCACAGAGCACCGAAGGCGCCGTGGCTCTGGCCATGGAGGCCCCGATGGAGCGCTTTCAGCTCGTCTCCGGCCGGCTTCTTGACCATGCTCGTGGGGGTCAGCTTCCAGTGGCCGGTGCCTTGGGCGCGTGGCGTCCCGTGGAAGATTTCAAGCGCGCTGCCGTGCCGCTGCGCCCTCTCGAACCGGCGACGGTGAGGGTCATCGCCGGCCATACTCATGAACGCGTCCGGGTCGCCGTCGTCGAGGCCGCCTTCGCTGCGCGGCACGGGACGCAGAGTCAGCTCGCTGGTGAGGAAGCTGACGGGGACCATCCGCCCCTCCGGGCTCAGTGACAGTCCGCGCCATTGCCGGTCCTCCAGCGACCGCTCCACACCGTTCCAGTGGTACGACGCCCAGCCGCCGTACGGCTCGCGCGGGTGGCTGTCGACGATCGTGGGGTACCAGCGGCCGTCGGGCCCCTCGGTGAACGTGGCGACCCCGGACGGCGTGCGCACCGGGTTACCGCGCAGGGTATTGCCGAGGTCGCGTTGGAACGCCGTGTCGAGCGACGAGACCTCCGAGAGCACCACCACCACGGAGGTGTCCTCGCCCATCCGCTGCAACACCGGGTCACGCCCGAGGATGCGCCCGAGCCTCTTCCCGTCGATCCACTCGCCCTGGTAGTGGATACCGCGACTGCGATCGCCCTGCGCCCACAGGAAGTACGCCTTCTGCCAGGGCGCCTGCTGCGCCCTGCTGAGCCGCTCCTTCTGCCCCGGCCAGGCACGCAGCAGCCGCACCTGGTCCGCGACCACCGGCCCCAGATGCCTGCCCGTCAGGTTGCGGCCCACCGACTGCGTCGCCACATCGGCCGCCGAGTGCTCGCCTCCTGCGATGAGGTTCTCGTCGCGCAGGACGGCGTTCAGCAGCTCCTCGTCGGTCAACGACGTCCCGCCCTGCGGCGCGGTGCCGCTGTGCGTGGCGTGCTGCTGGGAGGAGCCGGCACGCTGATCCCCGACCATGGGCGTGTCCGGGCCGGCGTACTCCTCGTCCGAGGCGACATCCGTGTCCTCCGCGAACGGCCCGTAGGTCGGCGCCTCGGTGACGGGGTCGGTGAGGAGGTCCGTCGGGTCCAGGGCCAGGTCCTCGATGCGCCGGGCCACCTGGTCGGCCTGCTCCGTGCCGGAGCCGTCCTGCTCCTCGCGGGCCTGCTGCACACCCTCGACAGCGCGCGGATCGGTTCCGAAGAACGTCACGGGCTGCGACTGCGGCGCTTCCACGCTGGTGGGCGACTGCGCCGCGCCCGTGGTGGCGGGCGTGGCCGGGGCGCTCGCCGTCTCCTGTCCGATCCCGACAGGCTCGGCGGTGCGCGGCGCGGGGGCGGACGCGGTCGCCACCACGCCCCGCACCGGGACCGCCGCGGCCCACGCGGCCCTGCCGGTGTCGCCGGACTCCAGACGGAGCAGCGTGATCTCGTCGCCGGCGGCCGGGCCGACCGTCCAGAGGCCTCCGTTGGACAGCACCACTGTCGTCCGGAGGCCGAGCACGGAAGCGGTCGCCGCCAGCAGGTCCCAGTCGGAGGCCCGTCGCGGCGCGCCGGTCGCCTCCTGGCCGGTGACGGCGACGGCTCCATCACCGGACCGCAGTGACGCGGCGAAGGCGAAGCGGTGCTCGTCCGTGCGCTCGCCGATGAGCGACCTGTCCGAACCGGGCGCGCGCAGACCGTCGATCGACGGCCAGAACCGGCGATTCGCGGACGGCTGGCGCAGGTCCGCTTCCAGTGCGTCGGCCACCAGGCCGGGCAGCTCGTTGGGGCCGGAGGCCCAAACGTGCCCGCCCAGCGCGGCCGTCTTCAGTGCCGCCGCCTCCACCGAGTTCAGCGCGTTCACCAGGCCGCCGGTGGCGTCGGAGCCGGGCAGCATGACGTGGTGCCGGCTGCTGAGCACGGCGACCTGCGAGGCGGTGAGGGCCGGCCGTCCGGCCTGCCCGGCCCCCTGCGTTTGGGCCACCGCATCGGTAGCCGCTGCTGTCTCCCCGGAGGTGGACACACCTGTCCCCTCGACGGGGGACAGGGAGTCCTGGGCGGCGGACGCGGTGACCTCGTTCAGCTCGGCGGGGGCCTCGGGGGACACATCGACGTCCCCCATGGCACCACCCTGCGCCACCGGCTCCATGGCCGACTCGCTGGCCGGCGCGGCCACCGGCTCCGTGACCAACTCGCTGCCCGGCGCGGCCACCGGCTCCGTCACCGACTCGCCGCCCGGCCGCGTGGCCGAGCCCACCACCGGCTCCGTGACCGGCCCGGCGGCCGGCTCCGTGGCCCGGCCCGTCCGGAGGACGGCAACCGGCCAGGAGTCGGAGACCGACTGCACGCCGCCGTCCGGGTCGGTCACCGTGAGGCGGGGCGGCAGGTCGAGTTCGTCCACCAGGCGGCGCGGCACCAGTGCCTTGTAGGTGTCGCCGTCCAGCAGCACGTGCACCGACGGCAGGTCGCCCGGCGCCTCGTCCTCGGTGACCGCGCCGGTGACGCCCGGGTGGAAGACGAACACGCCCTGGTCGGCCACGACCACATGCACCGCCACGTTGTGCCGGTAGGCGAACAGCTGCGGTGCGAGGTCCATGGCGGAGTTGTCGTAGCCGGCCGTCGGCACGGTCAGCTTCCCGGCCGTCGTCACCTCGGTGCCGCCCGGGCGTTCCAACTGGCGTGCCAGCAGTTCGGCGCGCTGCTCGGGCGTCGTCGGCACGTTGAAGTGCAGCACGCCTTCTTCGTCGAACTCCTTCTGGTGCGCGCCCTTGCCGGAGGGGTCCAGCGTGTCGAGTCCGGCTGCGGCCAGGTCGTCCGGAGTGAAGACGTCGTCCGACTGCCGGTCGGCCCAGTCGGCGACCAGGTCGGGGTGTTCCCGCACCCAGTCGGCCAGGTCCTTGCGGACCTGCCCGGCCAGCTCCACGGTGGAGATGCCCTGGTAGGGGTTGTCCGCCAGGCCCTGGTGGGCCAGCACGTACAGCGTCGCGTACAGGGACAGCACCAGGCCCTCGCCCTTGGTGCTCTCCGGTACGAGCGGGTCGTGCGGGTCGACGACGTTGTAGAGCGTTCCGTCCGGGCCGGTGTAGTGGGTCACCGCGTCGTCGTCGGCCTCCCGCACCTGCCCGGGGCGCACCGGCTTGTCCAGGGCCTCCGTCCACCGGAGCGCTTCCCGTTCGGCCTCGGACAGGTCCCGGGTCGCCCTCGTGGTGGGCATCGCCGACGGCCGCGGGAACCGCTGTGTGGCGAAGTCCAGTACGGCCCGGTCCACCTTCGCCCGGTGCAACTCGCTTTCCAGCGATGCCACCGAGGCCCGCTGCTCGTCGGTGACGGTGGCCCCGTCGTGCGCTGTGCCGCCGCTGCCGGCATGCGTCGCCGGAACGCCCTTCCAGGCCGAGTCGAGCATCGCCTCAAGGGCCTCGATCTCGCGCGGCGGTGTGGCGATCGGGCTGCCCATGGACAGGTGGGTACGGACCTCCTGTGCCATCGGCCGGCGGGCCTGGGCCTGGGCCTGCGGCTGCCCGCGGCCGTCGGCCTCCTCGTGGTCGGACTCGCGCGCCTCGCGGTCCAGCCGGTCCAGCTCCCGGTCGAGGGCCTGGCGCATCCTCTCGCCGGTGAGGACGGCGCCACTCAACGCGTTCTTGAGGTAGGCCAGTTCGCCGCTGCGAACCGTCTCCGCATGCTCGTCCCCCGCGGTCCGCGCCGCATGCAACTCCGCCCGCTTGTCCCGGACCAGGTCGCGCAGGGCGTCCGCCTTCAGCCACTCACGCAGCTCCAGGTGCTGGGGCGGCACATGCGGGCCGTCCCACTCGCCACCGGGTGAGCCGGCACGCCTGATCAGGTCCTTCACGTCCCGTCGGCGGTAGAGAGGGATCTCCGCCGGCGCCTCGTGGGGCGACGGTGCGGCCACATCGCCCTCCCCGACCGGGGCGAGGGGGTGCTGGGCGGCCTTCAACTCCTCGTCCAGGGCGTTGGGCTCCCAGGCGGCCGGCGGCTCCCCGGTGCGGGTCGCCGGGTCCTGCTGGTACCACTCCGTCAGGTCGAGCGCCGACTGCTTCGCCTCGGCGTGATCGATCCCCAGCCGCTCGTAGGCGTCCTGCAGTCCGGCCCGCGTCACCAGCTGTTCGCCCAGCCGCCGGACCAGGTCCCGGTACCGCTCGTGCAGCGGTACGGCTACGGCGTGCGCCTCGGTCCGCTCCGGCCCGCTCAGCAGGTCGTACAGCTCCCTGTAGAGCTTTTCCACACGGTGCTCGGCCAGCTCCCGCTGCTTGTAGGTGGCGCGGATCTGCTCGTGGAGCGAGTCGACATGGTCCCAGGCGGTGCTGACCACCTTCGGGTAGGTGCTGTCGTCGATCAGCCCGGACTCCCGCGCCAGCCGCTCAGGCACCAGCACGTACAGCGGTTCTTCGGTGACGAACGACGACGTGTAGGTTCCGGTCCGCTCCCGCCCGAAGTACGTCCGCCCGCGGACGCCCCGGTGAATCCAGTCCTTCGCCTCCTTCGACCAGTTCTTGTGGGCCTCGCCCGCCACCCGCTGCTCCAAGCCGGCCACCTCGACCAGCAGCTGCGGCTCGGCGGACGGGACTCCCCGCACCTGGTAGACGGACTTGTCCACGTGCTGGTTGGCCCCGGAATCGCCGGCGCCGAGCATCGGCAGGTTGTCGCTGGGGAAGCTGTTGCCGGTCGTGGTGCCCTCGTTGAAGGCGGGGTGCCCGCTGAACGTGAACGCCGCCTCGAAGCCGGACGCACCCTGCTCGAACTGGTCGCTGTACGCCGCCTGCCTGTCGGTGTACTTCTCGATGGTGCGGGTCGCACCGAGCACCTTCGTGCCGGCTCCTTCGAGGAACCTCCAATGCACCCGCACGTCCGCGTACGCGTCTCCCAGAGCGCTGCCGTCGTACACCCTCTGCAGCTGGTAGCCCCGCGGCCCCAGGGCGTCCTGCCCGAAGAGCTGCATCGCGCGGGAGCTGACCAGCAGGCTCAGCGCGACCTGGGCCTGGGTGCCAGGCCGCGTCAGGGACGTGTGGTCCCGGCCGTGCAGCAGCGGGCTCCGGGCGGCCCAGTCCCGCAGGCCGCGCCACGGCTCCGGGGTGAGGCGCAGAGCCTGTCGGCCGTCGGACACACCCCTCCCCGACGGCCCGTGCGCCTGCTCCGCCACGACGGTGGTGACGGTGTAGGCGTCGGAGGTGCCGGCGTGGATGAAGGCACCCGGATCCCTGGAGAGACGGGGCACGGACGTGTCGTTCCCGGCCGCCTCCGCCTGACGGGACTCGCCCGTCACGGAGACCTCCATGGTCACGGTGATGGGGTGTGCGGGGCCGGGGTCTGCGAGCGTGGTGAGGGCTCCCGGTCCGGGGGTGCGGACGAGGGTGTCGAGCGGGATGTCCGAGGAGTTGCGGAAGGTCGCCGGGACGAAGGACGCCGAGGACGTGGCGGAGGCGGGCCGCGTCGTGACCGCGTCGCCGCCCTGGGCCGGCTGCCGCTCGCGGTACCAGTTCATCGCACGGTTCAGAACGGCCTGGACGTGCTTCTCCCGCTGGAGACCACCCGGTCCGTTGAGCAGGCTGACCTCCTTGTGCTGGAGGAGCCGGACCAGCGGATGGTCCTGCGGTGCGGCCAACCGGTCGCCGGCGCGGACCGGGACGACGACGGGTGCCGTGTCCGCCCGCGCCGGAACCGTCACGCCCTCGCCGTCCGTCCGGACAGCCTCCGCGGTGCCGTCCTCGGTGCCCGCGGCGCCCGGACGGACGGGCCGCACCAGCAGGTCCGGGTACAGCTCACCGAGCCGGCCGGCGGGCTCCCGCACCACGACCTGGGTGCCGTTGTCCCGGGTGTAGGTCAGTTCCACCCAGACCGGGACGTCGAACTCCCAGTCGCCCGGCATGGCCAGCGCCGGGTTGCGGCTCATCTCATCGACGACGCCGGTGCTCTGCGCGTTGGACGAGGCCGCCGTGAATCCGGGGGCGATGACCGCGTTGTGGCCCTGGGCACCACCGGAGGCGTCGTTCTTCTCGGTGCCGATGACCCCCGTGAGGGGCAACGCCACCTTTTTCGGCCGGGAGATGCCGCGGGTCTGCGTCTTCTTCTCGTTGAGGCTGAGTTCCTGCTCCACGTCGATGTGGTGGTGTGCGCCCCGGTACTGCGGCTGACCGCGAAGAACCCGCACCCGTACGGTGCCTTGCAGCGACCCGAAGTGGAGATGCCGGTCGAAGAACTGGTTGTGGTAGTGCCGCTTCGACAGCCCCTCCGGGGCGCTGAGCTGGTCGTACAAGCCCCTGACTTCTTGCGGGTCGCGCAACAGGACGGCGAGGCTGTCGTAGAGCCCGCCGAGGTCGCGGATACCGCTGGCGGGCAGCACCTTGCCCAGCTTCTCCGACGTGAGGGCCCGCCGGAAGGCGGCCAGTACCTCGCGGGAATCGAGCGATCCCTCGGCCGTCGCCAGGATCGGCGCCGCCAGCAGCGGCCGGACGGCCGGCAGCGGCTTCGGCCTGTCCAGGCCGTTGCTGACCAGCCCCAGGTCCATGGCGGTCGGCAGGTCCTGCTGGGTCATCGACCTCTTCTGGACGAGCACGGCGCCGACCTTCTCGTGCTCCGTGGCCAGCGGCCTGCTGGACCTGACCCTGGCGGTGACCACATAGACCGTGCTGTCGTGCTCGATCAGCGCCTGCCGTCCCGTGCGGGTCTGGCCGGCCTGGAGAGTGAAGGTGAGCGCCTTCGACACCCCTTGGCTCTTCATACGCTGCCACAGCGTCCAGGTGGGGCTCGGGACGATGGTGGCGGGCAACACGTCCGCCGTGCCGTTGTTGACGGTGCCGGCGCCGGACGCCCGGACGCTGGCCTCCCAGCCACGCTTGCTGGTGATACCGCTGCCCACGGAGAAGGAGCCCGAGTAGCCGCCGTCACTGCGCAGGCGGTCCCCCACGATGTCCTTGACACGGTGCCCGTGCTGGAGGGCGGAGATCTCGATCTCGGCCTCCAGATCGAAGAACCTGCCCGTGACCTTGGTCCGCATCCCGGGCCACTGGCCGGCGAGCACCGCGGGCAGGTGCGACTCCAGCTGTCCGGGGGCGAGGGAGTGGTCGATGGTCTGCCGCTCCGTGGTGCCGGCGGCCGAGAACATCCACCGGGTCCCCTCCGGGGACATCCGAGCGAGCATGTCCGCGATCAGGTCCGCCAGCGGCTCCGCGTGCCCGACCCACTGCGGAACGTGGTGGGTGTGCTCCTCCGGCCGGAACGGCCGGTGGGCGAGGAAGTCCCGCAGCGCCCGTGCCTGCGGCTCGGGAAGCACCCGGGAGGCGGGCAGCGTGCTGTGCCGGGTCCCTTCCTGGCCCGGGACGGCAAGCGACTCGTCGGCCGGTGACTGCTTGCGGACGCCGGTCAGGCTGTGCGGCATCAGGGCGTCGGGGACGTGGGCCACCGCTCCGACCCGGTACCACAGCGCCCCGTCCTGCTGACCGCCGAGCCGGACGGGTACGGTGCGGGACCGCTGGCCCGGCGTCGCGTTCCGCGGCTCGACGTCCTCCCACGGCCCGTCGGCGAGGGGCCTGTGCGTGGGGCGCTTGCCCAGCGCGTTCCCGGAGATCGCGCGCACCGGACCACGCGGCGCGATGTGCTCTTCCGCCGTGACCTTCAGGCGGAACTCCGTGGCGAAGAGGTGCACGCCGGAGTCCGAGACGACCGTGCCGTCGAACGTGGCCCCGTACCCGAGGTCGCCCCGGCGGGACGCGGACGACGTACCGGCCAGCCCCACGCCGGGCGTGAACCGGCCTCCGGCGAACGACGGCCCGCCGTCGAAGCCCACCGTCATACCGGAGACCTGAACGGCGTTGGAGGAGCTACTCCTGTCCGTGCCCCCGCGGGGGCCCCCACGTTCGCTTTCGTACGGTTCGTAGCCCTTCCACTTGAACTGCTCCCAGCTGTCGCCGGAGAACGTGAGAGTGAGCGTGCGCTGGGACAGCAGGCCGGGGCGCCTGAGCTGGACGGTGTAGGCGGCGCTCTCCGTGTCGAACGTCGTGCGCATCCAGGTGTTCAACGTCAACGGCGAGAACCCCTGGTCGATCAGCTGCTTGTTGCGGAGCGCGTTGATCGCCCTCCGGTGCAGGGTGTCGAACTGGGGCTTGACCGCGCGCCGGTGCGGTATCGGACGGCCGCGCAGGGCGGCCCACACGGCCCGCCGGGCGTCGCCCAAGCGCGTCCCCGCCTTCCTCGCCGGCGGGCCCACCACGTGCTTGACGTTCCTCACCCCGCGCCGGAGCTGGGACGGGGCCGGATCCACCCACTTCCGAAGGTGGCGGTCGGCCTTCAGAACCCGTTTGACGATGTCCTTCAGCTCCGCGGGACCGAGCAGTGCCGGCTCCTCCACCAGCGGGAACGGTTCCGCCGCCGGACCGGCGAGCGGCGAACGGGGCACCTGGAGCCGTTCCGGCACAGGGGGGGCCGAACTTCCCCGGCGCCGGTCGCGGAACTGGAGCGGGAGCTCCTGCCGGCCCTCCACCATCGACCCGGCCCGCGACCTGCGGCCCCGGGGGACGCCGAGCAGCGCACCGCGCCCGTCGGTGTCCGGCACCGCCAGCAGCTCCCGGTCACCCACCGCGTGCTGTGCGGACCTGACACGCCGATGCAGCGGGGACGACATGCGTGTGGCGTCACTGGACGGTGAACTGGTGCCGCTGCGCGAGGAGTTGGCCCGGAACCGGGGGGCGAGGCCCAGCAGGGGTGAGCGGGGCGGCCGTGGCTGCGTCCTCGGCTCATTGAGCAGTTCGGCGCGGCTCACCAGCATCTCGACGCCGAAGGCCGGAAGCGCCAGCGGATGGTGTCCACGCAGCGCGGGCGGCATCTCGGGCACATGCAGCGGCTCGCCGTCCGCGCCCTTGACCTTCCGGGCGGGGTCCCAGCCGCCCAGCTTCCGCGCCTCGGTCCGGGGCGTCTGGAGCCGGACCTTGCCGACGAAGGACGCCGTCAGCTCCTCCGGGTCCGGGCGCGTCCTCTTCAAGTGCGGGGGCAGGTCGAAACCGGCCAACTGGTGCGGCGCGTTCACCCTCAGGCGGACCTCGACGGGGCCCTGGTAGAGGCCCTTGGTGCCCTTGTCCTCCCGCCCCGTGTACACGCCGCCGGTGTGCGTGATCGTGTTGGTGTCGGTTCTGCTCGTGCCGAGCGTGAATCCCACGCCCCCCAGCGCCCGGAAGACCGGGGTGTTGGCCCCGACGCCTCCGCCGACCGTGACCGCCAGGCTCTTGTTCAGCGACCGCTCCTGGGCGACGGCGGGCATGAACTCCTTCTCGCTCCGCAGCGCGGAGTCGTAGACCGGACGGACGAGGTCCGCCTGCTTCCCCGGAGCCGGCCGCACCGTCCACTCCACGGAGCCGGCGACCTGGCCCGAGCCCGTCCGAAGCAGCACCTCGGCGTACCCGCTCTGGTTGGCCAGGAACATGTCCTCGCTGAGCCGGGACTCCTGGAAGCTCCTCAGCACCTGGTCGACGCCGTTGTCGTCCAGAGTGAGGCCGGTGTACTTCTGCAGGGTCGGCACCAGCCACTGCAGCATCTCCGGGGCCACGACGAGCTGGCCCGTGGCCTGGCCCGGCAGCTTCGCGTCGGCGAACCCGATCTCGCGGGGCAGCCCCTGGGGCTTGGCCGGCACCTTCTTGGTCATGCCGTCCGGCACCAGCCACTCGAAGCCGTCGCGGACCACGAACCGCAGGACATGCGGCGTGTCCGTCCCGGCGACCGTGGACGGCACCAGCGTGCCGTCCACGGAGCGCTGGTCGTACAACTCGACGTCGTACAGCGCTTTGTTGGTGTACGCCTTGCCGCCCTTCTGGTCCCGCACCTGACGGGTCTCCTGGGCGGCGTGCTGGAAAGTGCTCTTGTACTGCTCCCGGTTGTGGGAGAAGTTGACGTCGACGCGGAACAGGCCGCTCGGATCGCCCATCGGCGGCCAGAAGCCACCACCGAGGGAGACGGCACCCGGGGAGTCCTTCTGGGCCGCCCGGACGTTCTTGTCGTGGGTGCGCTGCCGCTGGTGCACCTTGGGGCCGGCCGCGGTGTCCTTGGTGCCCTTCGTGGCTTCGGCGCTCTTCGTGGCTTCGGCACTCTGGGGGCCCTCGTAGACCGAGTAGTCGCCGAAGTTGTGCATCCGGATCTTGGCCAGCCGCCACACGCCGTCCGCGCCCCGGAACGTGACGGTCTTGCCGTCGCCCGCCCGGCCGGGCTCGGCCGCGTGCTGCCGCTCGCCCGGCCTCCCGGGGATGTCGCCGAGCAGGTTGTGCGGCCGGGACCTCATGTCGCGCAGCAGATCGTCGTGCAGCCGCTGCCGGTCCTCGGGGTGCGGCCGGAGGGCATCGACGATCTTCTCCGCCACCGTCTCCGGCTCGTGGAGGCTGATCCGTGTGCCGCTTTCCCTCACGGCGTGCTCGGGCAGACTGCTGCCGTCTGCGAAGGTCTGTACGTTCTCCTCGCTGAACTTCGGGTCGCCCGGGCCGCCGGGCAGCACCATGTACATGGCCCGGACCGTGTCGAAGGCGGCGGCCCAGGCGGGCAGCGGCACCCGGCCCGCCACCACGTCCTCGATGCGGTCGGCGGAGCCGCCCGTGGTGACCGTGGCGGCGGCGGAGTCGGTGGCCGTGGCCGTGGCCGTGGTGGCGGAACGGGCCGTCGAGGACGCACCGATGCCGGCCGCCTGCACCTGCCCCTGCCCCTGTCCGACGAACACTTCGCGGTGCAGCTCGCGCAGGTAGTCCAGCGCGTCCCGGTACGCCGGGCCGTCCTCGTAGGCCCTGTTCTCCACCGGACGCGGCGGCAGTCCGAGGGGGTCCTCCCACACCTCGTGACGGCGGTCCACGACGAACTGCGCCCAGGACCGCTGCTCCGATTCCGTCATCGGGCGCGGGTCCCTGGTGGGCAGCCTCTCGGGAACGGTGGTCGGCACGGCCGGGTAGCCGTAGCCCCTGTCCTCCTGCTGCGGCGGCCGCATGCCGTGCCGCATGCGCCACCAGGTGCGCCGGTTCTCCAGGTTCTGGACCGTGCGGCGCAGGTTGCGCAGCTCCTCGCTGTAGCCGGCGCCGAGTTCGGACTCGGTGTCGGTGTCGGTGTCGGAAGCCGACGCTTCGGTGGAGTGGCTGCTCGCCGAGTCGCTGTCCGTGGCGTCCGCGGTGCTCGCGGAGTCCGACGCGCTTCCGTCGCTGTCACCGGCGCCCTCGGTGCCCTGGTCGGACCGGCCGTCGTCGAGGTCCTCGGCAGCGGCGGGGAAACGGGCAGAGTTCTCCTGCCGGACCGGCTCCGCCGCCCCGTCGCCGGACACGGCGTACTCCGACGTCGTCCCTGTCTCCTGCCGCTGCCCCTCCTGCGCCGGCTCTCGCTGCGCCGATTGCGCTGTGGGCGCCTGCTGGTCGGAAGTGGTGGCCGCCGCGGAGCCGTCCTGTTCCTCCGGGGTGACGGAGGACTCGTCCTCGGCACGCCCGCGGGGACCGCCCAAGTCCTTCTCGGCGTCACCGACCGAGGCCCCGGCGTGGGCCTCGGTGACGGCCTCGCCGGCGGTCTCCTCGGTGGCCTCCGTCGCGGTCTCGCTGGCGGTGTCGGTCGCGGTGTCGTCGATGTCCGTCCACGCGTCGGAGTCGTCCGCCGCCTGGGCCGTCCGCTCCCGGTGGTCGGCCACCCCGGCGGCGAACCGGTCGCCGGTCGCCGCCTCCGCCGCCGCCCAGGAGGACGCCAGCGACACCGGTGCCCACAGCCAGCGGAACAGGTCGCGGGCGTCGTCGCCCAGCTTGGCCAGCCGGTCCTCGTCCAGCCCGTGCCGCCGCGCGAACTCGTCCGCCGCCGCGCCTGTCCGGTGCAGTGCGGGCTCGGCCCACGCCTCGAAGTCGAAGTGCGCCGGCAGGACACCGCCCAGGGCGCCGGCACGCCGGTTCCATGTCGACACCCGGCTGTTCAGAGCGCCCGGCTCGCCGACGCGCGTACCGAAGGTGTCGCGGAACGCGGCGTCGGTCTGGCGTACGTAGTCCTCCCGTACGCGCCGCACCGCCTCCGGTGCCAACGTCCGGCCGGGGTGCTGCTCCTCCCAGGCCGCGAGCTGCTCGTCGAAGCTGCGCCCGGCCTCCTCGTGCGCGACCCGGCGGCCCAGCTCCTCGGCGAACTTCGTGTGCAGCGCGGGCGCACCGGTGACCCGGGAGTGCAGCTCACGCCACTGGGACGTCCGGCGGTCCTGCCCGATGTCGTGCCGCCAGCGCTCCCAGAGCGTGGACGTGGCGCCGGTCCTCCGGTCGGCCGGTGCCGGCACGAAGCTGTCCTCGGCGAAGAACCGGTCGAACGCGGCGGCTGCCGCCCGTGCCGTGCCGGCCTCCAGCGGCAGCCGGACGGAGGCGTCCAGCCCGGTACCGGAGGTGACACCGAAACGGCGCTGGAACGCCCCGCCGACCAGCCCCTTGTCCTCCTCCCAGGACCGGATGGCGTTGTCCACCTGCCGTACGGCGTCCTGCTCGACGGCGCGGCGGGCGGCGTGGTGCAGCAGCCGGCCCGGGAGAGAGGCGGCGACCTCGGTGTACCGCTGCTTCCAGGCGGCCTTGTCGTCGCTGGTGGCGTGCTGCGGCGGTGCGTCCTGGAAAGTCCGGTCGAACGCGGTCCGCAGTTCGCTGTCCGCCTGCGTGAACACGGAGAGGACGTCGGCCCGCGACAGCGCCGCCTCCACCGGCACACCTGGTGCCAGCACCTTCAGCAGCGGGCCGAGGTGGGTGGGCAGCGCCCCCAGGGCGTCCTTGAGAGCGTCACTCAGCCGCTGCCGTTCGACGTGGAAGCCCGCCGCGCGGTCGGCCTGGTTCCCCACTCCCTCGGCCAGCGCGTGCGCCCGCTCGCGGACCTGCTGCACGGCGTCCCGCAGCCCTTCGCGCACGGCGGCGGGGCTGTCGAACACCTCGCCCGCCGCCTTCGTCAGGTCCCGCAGGAAGGTGTCACGCACCTCCTTCCGCACGGCCTCGACGGCCGGGGCCGGGAGCTTGACCGCCTCCTCCGAGCGCGACCAGGCGGTGAAGGACCGGTCGAACAGCCGGCCACCCCGTGCCACGGTGGTCTGCTGGGCCAGGACGAGATCGAACTGCCCGGACAGCCGGTCCCACGCCTCGTCGGCGTCGTCCCGGGAGCGCAGCCGGCTCTCGTGGGCCCGCCACACCTCCTCGTACACCCGGTCGGCATCGACGCCGCGGTCCCGCAACTGCCCCTGGTGCAGCGACTCCCAGACGCCGAACAACCGGTCGAAGAGCTGCCGGTCCTCCTCCGACGCGCCCTGGGCGCCCCCGGCCGGCACCGCCTGCGACCCGGGCGGCGCCTGCGTCTGCCCCTGCGCCGCTTGTCCCTGTGTCGCTTGGCCCTGCTCCGCTTGCCGCTGCGTGGCGAGTTCGGCGTCGAACAGCCCGGTCAGCAGGGTGGGCCACGCGGCGCGCCGCCAGTCGCCGTCCGCCACCCACGACGGCACGGAGGGCACGGACACCTGCGCTGTCGCACCCGACTGCCCCTCGGCGGCGCTGTCCTGCTGCGCGGACTGCTGCCCGGACTGCTGCTCGGCACGCTGTCCGGACTGCGACTGCTGTCCGGCCTGCGACTGGCCGGTCTGCTCCTCGGCGGCGGCCGGGGACGCCTGGTGGGCCAGGTAGGCGTCGATGTACGCCGTGCGCGCCTCGTGCGCCCGCTCCTCGGCCCAGCGGACGACCCGGTAGTCGTGGACGGCGGCCGTGTCCTGCTCGGTCTCCTGCCGGGACAGGAGCCCGTCGAACTCGACGTTCGCCCGGTGCCGCATCCGGGCCACCTCGGCGAGCGCGTCGAGCCGGCGGGTGAAGTCCCGCTCCGCGGCGCGCCGCTCGTTCTCCGAGAGGAGGCCGCGGGCGCCGAAGCCCAGCTCCTCGCCGTACTGGCTGACAAGCTCCTGCTTGCGCTCCTGGAACCAGCCTTGCGTCTCCGTGTCCCAGTGCCGCTCGGCGGTGCGCAGCTCGGCCAGTTCCTTCAGGTCGAGGGCGTACAGCCCCGCCGTCTCGGCGCGGGTGGAAAGGTCCCGCACCGCCTGCCGGAGGTTGTCCGTCAGTTCCTGCCGCTGGGCTTGCAGATCCTCGGGGGGAGCCTGCGCCACCGCGTTCCAGTCGTGCCGGAACTGGTCCTGGAGACGGTGGATCTGTTCCTCGTAGGCATGGCGGGTCTCAGCCGGCAGCTGGGGGCTGAAGAACCGCGGGGTGAGCCCGTGGTCGCCGACGGGTTCATTCATGATCCCGTCCACGATGCGGCCGGCCTTCTGGGCGTCCCGCCACTGCTCGTGCGCCTGGGCGTAACGCTGCACGAACCGTTCACCCAGGTCGGTGACGGCGGGCGCGCTGTGGTCGGTGTCCTCCTGGAAGACCACTCCCGCGTCGGCCGCGGCCGCGTGGAAGGCGGTCCGCACGTCCTTCGCGGCCGGGGAGTGGTGGAAGCTCCTCTCGCTGGGCTCCTCGGACTGGAAGGTGAAGCGAGGCGCGGGCGCATCGGCGGTGACGGTGGACGCGACGTGTTCGTCGAACCAGCTGTCGGCCGCCCGGTGGCGCACGATGCCGTCCATCCGCTCGTGCAGCTCGGTGGTGACCGCCGCCTGTTCCTCGCCCCGCGGGGCCTGCGTCCAGGCATCGGCGAACCACTCGCGGACCGGCCGCAGCTGGGGGGTGCTCGACAGCGACACTCCGGCGTAGCCGCCCAGCTCCTCGTCGAACACCTGGTAGGCCGTCGCCCGGTCCCCGAGGGTGTCCCGTACCGAGGCCAGCTTCGCCAGCGCGTCCTCGGCGGCGTCCGGCACGGTGCTCGGCGGCGACTGGAACTCCTGCTGCAACTCCTGTTGCGTCTGCGACGACACCTGGGACGCCATGCCCGAGGAACCCGCCGCCAAGGCGGACGCCCGCACCGCCGCGCCGGCATCCGCCCGCCCCGCGACACCCTCGAAGGACGTGACGCTCTCGGAGCCCACGGTGCCCTGGGCACCCTCGTCCAGACCGGCACGCGCACCGCCGGACTCCCGGCCCAGCTCCGTCTCTGCGGCCGGAGACGAGTGCCGGCCGGCGTTCTGCGCCCCGGAGCTGCCCTCCTGCCCCCACAGCGCCTCATGGGCGGCAGCCGACTCGTGGGCCGACGGCTGGGGCAGCGGGTCCTCGACGAGCAGCTCGTCACCGGCACTGCGGCCGATGACGCCGGCCTGCTCGTCGGGGACCTCCTCGACGGCGGGCGTACGGTACCGGCCGACATCCCTCGCAGTGGGCACCTGGGGCGCGGGCGTGCGCTCGGACCTGAAGGTCTTCAGGTCCATGTGCCACTCGGGGTTGTCCCGCCACTCCCGGTAGACGGCGTCCCGGTCCTGGACTCGCTGGTTGAGTTCGGACCAACGCTGCCGCGTCTGGTCCATCAGGTCGTCGAAGGCCTGCTGAGCGGCAGGCGTGCCCGACACCTTCTCGTAGGACTGCCAGTCCTTGTCGAAGCGGGCCTCGATGTTCTTGGCCTGCGCCTGGTAGTAGGCCCTCACGCGCCCGTCGGAGAGCGAGGTGGCAGGCAGCCGGTGCTCCTGGGAGAAGGACCCGTCCGGCAGCCGCTTCTCGCCGAGCGCCTGCGCACGGATCTCGTCCCTGACCAGAGAGGCGGCGTGGAACTTCTGCATCCGCTCGCGCCACGCCTCGTGCTCGGCGGCCTCCTTCGCCTGCTGCTCTCTCTGCCCCAGCCCCTCGGCCCACTTCACATACTTGTCCCTGAGGCTGTTCAGTTGCGTCCCGAAGGCGTCGCCGTGCTGCTTTTCATAGGCGAGCGCGGCGTCCACATCGCGGTCGCGGGGGGCGAAGGCCTTGCTGTGGTTCTCGGCAGTCTTCTGGCGGTAGTCGTCGGCCAGCTTGCCCTCCTGCCGCGGGCGGATATCGAAGTGCTGCCAGGCACGTCCGGAGTTCACGTCCCGACCGAGCAGGGCGCCCTTCACGGTGTCCGGGGAGGCCAGCTCCTCGGGGCTCAGATACCGCCCGTCCCTCATCAGGCCGTGGAACTGGAGGGCGGCATCGGACAGCGTCGCGTGGAAGTCCGCCTCGTACTTGACGCGCTCGGGCAGGGACAGGACAAGCGGTACAAGGTCCTGGTAGTAGTACGCGTCCTGCCGGGCCTGGAGTACCTTCGGCTTCCACAAGCCGTTCGGGGTGATGTTCTCAGCGAACTCGTCCGCCGCCCGATCGGCTTCCGCCGCCCGTGCGTACGCCTCGTCGGCCCGCGCCTGGAGGGCATCCACCTTCTGCCAGAGTCCCATGTTCGTACGGAACCGGCTGGCCTCGGCAAGGGCGAAATACACCTCCTGCTGGCGGCTGTCGGCCTGTGCGCGGAGCTTTTCCGCCCGCTCGGTCAGCGCCCGCAGTGTCTCCCGGGGGTGACCGATCCGCTCGATGTAGCTTTCGTGCGCCTGCTTGGGGGCGTGCTCCGACACCTGCTTCTCCGCCGGCGTGTCGGGCTCACCGATCCACTTGGGGGTCTCCTGCTCGACGAGTTCCTTCGCCTGTTTCGCGCCGACCAGAGCGTCGATACGGGCGGGCATGTTCTTGGCCTGGAAGTCGTACTCCTGGAGCATCGCCGCTCGCTGACGCAGCAAGACCTCCATGGACAGCTTCTCCGGGTCGCTCCCTCCAACGATCCGGACGCCGGCGGCCTGCACCTCGGAGATCGCCGGTTCGACCACCTCGTTGGCGTCGAAAACGGCCGCATCAGTCCCGGGGGCGTAGCCACGGTCGGCGTTCCGCAGGCTGAGATGTGTCGGCACGGCGTCCTGCAGGTCACTTTCGAGCTTGCGCACCAGGCTCTCGTTTTCCAGCCGGACCTTCCAGAGCGCCAGCGTCGGTTCCAAGCCGGGGAACGAGCCGTGGCCCAGCCATTCCGCCAGCGGCTTGTCCCATACCTCGATCCTGGTGCCGTCCCCGGTCACCAGCTTGTTGGTGGCGGCACGATAAGCGTCGTGGAACTTGTGCCTCAGATCCTTCAGAGCCTCCGGCGACATGGTGCGGGCGGCGTCCGTCTCCCGGACGAGCTGCCCCCAGGCGCGGTCCTCGTCCTGCAGCAGCGCCAGCGAGCTGTCCAGGCCCTTGATCCGTCCGTCGACCAACTCGTCAACGGCCTTGATGAACCCGGCTTCGTCGCTCCCGTCCCTGCCGAGGCGGTACTCGGGGGCGAGTCGGAGGATGTCTTTGGCGAGATCGTCGGCGAGCCTGGCGCGCGCTATGCCCTCTTCCACGGCGTTGCGGAACACGGGCCCCTTCGGCGCGTCGGGGGCGGGGCTCCAGTCGGCGGACGGGCGCTCCGTGACGGAGTGGGACCCATCCGCCGAGCCGGTGTGGGCCACACCCGCCGAGTCGGCCGGGCCGCTCTCCACGAGCGACTGCGTGTTCCACGGATGCGCGCCCAGCTCGGACGCCAGGTTGGAGACCCGCTGTGCGAACTGTCCGTACGTGATATGTCCGCTGAGGAACCGGCTGGCCGTCGTCCCCACCAGCTCCTGTGCCTGCTCGTAGAGCAGCGTTGCACTGTCCTGGGACGGCTCGAAGCGCACCGGCTTCGCCGGGACGTCCCTGGAGTCGACGGCCGACCCGGAACCCCGGCCGCCACCCGGCTCCGAGCCGGCCGGCCGGGAACCCTGCCCGCCCGGCGTCGAGCCGGACTCGATATCTCCGGTCGCCAGGTCGGTCAGCCTCTGGTCGAACTGCTCACGAGTGAGCTTCCCGTTGAGGAAGTCCCGGGCGGCGGGCGCCACGAACGCCCGGTTCTCCTCGGACATCAGGCGGCCGACCTGCTGCTCGAACACGGCATAGTGCTCGTCGGACGTGGGGTGGACGTTCCCCTTCTTGTCCGTGCCGGTCCTGCCCTCGTCCAGCCAGGCACGGGTCGCCCGGGCCACCTCGTCCCGCACGGCCTGGTGCTGTGCCGCCGGCTTGCCGGCGACGTCCCGTACCGCCGCGGCGTCCTTGGCGCCCGTGCCCGACTTCGTCAGCTTGTTCGCGGACGGCCGGTCCGGGTGCTGGACAGGGCGCGCCTTCAGTCCGTCCGGGCGCGGGCCCATGGAATCCAGGACGTCCCGCGCGAACTGCTTCTGGTCGCGGTGTTTGGTGAAGTCGTGTGCCGCCTTGACGACCTTGTCGCCCGTGCTCGTCTTCGTCAGCTTGTTCGCGGACGGCCGGTCCGGACCCTTCTCGGCCGCTGTCCGTCCACCCCCGGCCAACTTTTCCTTGTACATGTCGGCAGCGGCCCCCTCGGCTGCCCACGCACCTCTCGCGCTGTCGTCCAGCTCCATGGCGTGGCGGCCCTCGGGCTCCTCCCGCACCGAGGAGGCACCGCCCTGAGGGACGTCCGAGGGCGCGTCGGCCGGTGCTGTGTCCCCCGCTGTGACGGAGGCGTCCCGCTCGGCCTCGGAGAGCTGCTTCTGGCTGAACTCCGTGTCGTTCCGGGCCTTCAGTATCGCGTTCTGACCGCCCAGGTCGCCCGGCTCGGAGGTGTGGGAGGACGGCTCCCCATCGTTCGGGGCGACTTCGCGTTCGTGCCCGACCGCACCCTGCTCGCTCCCTCCCGCCGGGTGCTCGCCCGGGCCCGCCGGGTGTCCGACCGCGCCGTCCGCGGCGGGGGACCCCGCCGGGGAACCGTGGGGTTCGCCGGCCACCTCGCCGCCAGAACCCTCCCCGGCGACCGCGACACGGCCGTCGCTCTCGCCCACCGAACCGGACGACCCACGGTCCGACACCGCGTCGTCCTCCGGCCGCGCCACCGTGCCGGGCTGCTGCGCCTGCCCCCCGGCCACGGACGCCTTCTCGTCGCCCGGAGCCTGGCCGTCCCCGGTCCGCGTGGTCTCGTCCCGCGCGGTCTCGCCCCGCGCCCCGTTCCGCTCCGCCAGGCCGGACGCGGAACTGCCCGTGCCGGACGTCCTGTCCGTCGCCGGAGGACCGGACTTGCCGGACCGCTCGGACACAAAGCGGTCGTAATTCTCCAGCAGGCTCTGCGCGCCCTGCCTGGCGGCGACGTGCTCAAAGATTTTGTCGGGCAGGCCGGCTTCCAGAGCCTCGACGCGGCTGCGGTAGCCCGCCTCGGAGATCTCCCCCTTGTGCAGCAGATTGAGCAATTCCCGCACGGCGCTCACGTGCTCTTGCCTGACCGCCTGCTCCCAATGCGGCGTCTGCCGGTGAGCCAGGTACGCGTTCTTGCTGAGGACGTGGTCCACGATGGCGTCGAGGGGGAGACCGCGGCCGGACCAGGCGATCGCCGCACCGAATTGCTCGGTGAGCAGTTGGGCGAAGAGCGCGTCGTCGGGCGCCGCGTGCGGCCAGTCACGCAGTTCGGCTGCACGCTCGGCGGTGACCGGGCTCCGGAAGCGCTCGTACAGGGCGATCCTGTAGGCGTCGACGAACCGGGGCACCATGTCCTCCGGCACACCCGCCTCAACCAACCACTGCTTGGGCCCGTAGTCCGCTTCCTCACTCAGCATGGCCGGCACCGCGGTGTCCAGGTCCACCTCGGACACCCGGGAGCCGAGCGAGGTAATGATCTCGTTGCGCACAAGCGTGGGAAAGTCCGGCATCTCGACCATGCCGTCCGGGGTCATCCGGCCGCGGTCATAGCGGAGCTTCTTCACCGCCTCCCGGACCGCGTCGGCCACCTCCGGCACGAGATCTTCGTTCAGTCCCGCCTTCCTCGCCCGGATCTCCGGGGGTATCGACTCTTCCTTCGGGATACCGAGCGTGGGATTGTCCTTGTAATCCTGAACAGCCTTTGTCGCCGCGGAGTTCGCCGCGGCCACTTCGTGGTTCTCCCGCTCGGCCTGGGGGAACCGCCTCTGGAGGAAGTCCTCGTCCCGAGCCTTGTTCAGCTCCTCCAGCATCGCGTGCCGGGCCGGGTCGTGCTGGTCAAAGGTGTAGGGGGCGGGCTCCCCGTCGTTCGGGGCGACCGCGCCCTGCTCGCCCCCTCCCGCCGCGTGGTGCTCGCCCTGGCCTGCCGGGTGTCCGACCGCGCCGTCCGCATCGGGGGCCGCCGGGGAACCGTGGGTTTCGCCGCCGGCCACCTCGCCATGGGAACCCTCCGGGGCGACCGCGATGCGGCCGTCTCCCTCGTGGGTGACGCTGCCGGGCCGGCCACTCCCCGACCCCTCAGGGGCCAACTCCCCGGACACGGAGCGCCGACCCGCCGGGGCACCGAGGTCGCCCGACGACCCGTCGTTCCGCCCCGGCGTCCCCGTCCGGCCCGCGTCCACCGGGCCGGACGACCCGCGGTCCGACACCGCGGTCTCGCCCTTCGGCCCCGCCGTCGAGCCGGGCTGCTGCGCCTGCCTCTCGACCACGGGCGCCGTCTCGTCGCCGGGAACCTGGCCGTCCCCGGCCCGCGAGGTCTCGCCCCGCGCCCCGTCCCGCTCCGCCGTACCGGACACCGAACGACCGGGCACGGAACCACCCGTGGCAGACGTCTTGTTCGCCGCGGGAGGACCGGACTCGCCGGTCCGCTGCTGCTGCAAGCCGCGCGACGGCACCTGGCCGTCCCCGGTCCGCACGGTCTCGCCCCGCGCCGTCCCGCCCGGCGTGCTGTCGGGCCGCTGCCCGGCCACCAGCGCGGACTCCTCGGCGCCTCGCTGACCCTGGCCCTGGACCTTGTCCGGACCCGCCTCGTGCTCCTGGCCCTGCGAGCGGGCAGAGTTCTCCCCGGAAGCGTCGGACGGGCGCGTCGAGGAGGCGTCGGACGGGCGCGTCGACGTACCGCCGGCGGCGACGGTGCCGTCCTCGTGCCCGCGCGTCCCCGTCTGCTCCTGCCCGGGGCGGTCGATCGTGGTGCCGTCGGACCGCTGTTCGCCGGGCCGCTGCTCGACGGTACGGTCCCCGGGCTGGGTCGTCCTCGCCGGCGGCGGCGCCTGCTCGTGCGGTGCACCCGCGCCGCCCCGCGGTACGGGGGGCACCAGTGCTGCCGCTTCACCTCCACCCGCACCCGTCGCCGCCGGCGGGGTGGGGCCTTCCACTCCGCCGCCGGGAGCCACCTGCTGCCCCGGACCGTGGGAACCGGGCTCTTCGGGCCCCGCGGGCTGCCGGACCTGCCCCTCGGGCGCACCCGCGCCGCTCTCGTTCCCCGGCCGCGCGGCGGGGTCCGTTCCGGGGTTCGCCTCCACGGGGCCGGACGAACCGCCCTCGTGCGGCGCGTTGGTGGGACCCTGCGGTGCGGTGCCCTGCTGCTCCGCGCCCCTGGGCGGCGTCTGGGCCGGTACCTGCGGCGAGCCGCCGCTCTGGCCGCCACGGTCGCCCTGGGCCGGCGGCGCCGTCAGGTCGTCGCCGCGGCGGGTCAGCCCGTCGCCGCTCGGGGGTGCGGCATTGTTGCCGCCGTCGTTCCTGGCGTCCCCCGCACCGGGGTTGCCGCGCTGCTGCGCGGGCGGCGGCGTGCCGTATTCGCTGCCGACCGGCGGCGTCCCACGGCCACCGGTCCCGACGGGGACCAGCGGCTCGCCACCGGATGCGGTCCCGCCAGGACCCGACGTACCCGCCTGCTCCTGCGGCGACACCGACCGGCCGGCCTCGGAGGACGGCGGACCGGACGACTGGTGCCCGGCACCCGTCGCCGAGGTGCCCTGCTGCGGGAGCGGGGGTTGCGGGGTTCCGTCCGTAGGGGGTGTCCACCCGTCCGTGCCGGCGGACCCCCCGGGGCCGCCCTCGCGGCGGGGCGGGCCCTGCGGAGGCGCGACGGTGCCGCTGCGCCCTTCGGGCGCCACCGGACCCTGCGGCACACCCGAGTGCGGGACGGGCGGCACGCCGCCGGACTGCGCCCCCTCCGCACCGTGCGAGGTCCCGGGCGTGGGCGGGCCGTCAGGAGCCACCGGCGTGCCGCCCGGCCCCTCGGGAGGTGTGCCCTCCGGCCGAACGGCCACGCCGCCCCGCGAACCCGTCCCGTCAAGGGCGCCGGGAGCGCCCGGTGAACCGGGCATGCCGTGATCGCCACTGCCCACGGTGCCGCGCAGCGGCGGAGGCGGAGTACCCCCCGGGGAGAAGACGGACGCCCCGCCGCGGTCGCCGCCCGTCCCGACAGTGCCGTCGGTGGAGCCCTTCCAGGGCGGGGAGGTGTGGAGCCCGCCGACGTTCAGATTCCCGGCGCCGAAGTTGGTGTTGGTGTTGGTGCGCGCGTCCCCGCTGCCCTGCCACTTGGGCGGGAACGCCGTACGGTCGCCGAATGCCTGGTTCCAGGCGGACGTCGCCGGGCCCCTGCCGCCGCCCGTCGCCTTCCACCAGTTCTGGACCACGCCCCGCACGGTCTCCTGGACCCCTCGGCCGCCCCCCTGGCCCAGCCGGCCGGCCCCGGGGAAGAGCCCCAGGAGGGCGCCGATGCCCATGCTGAGGCCCGCCATCTCCGGGTCTTCGTGGAACTCGGTCCCCGCCGCCGCGGCTCCGGCCTCGCCCGCGGCACGGTCGATGCCGGCGGTCAGCGCCGCGCCGAGTCCCGCGCCGCCGAGCATCTCCAGCGCGCCGCGGGTGAAGCTGTTGAGCACCTGCGACAGCGTCCTGCCGATGTTCGTCAGCAAGGTCGCGAGCCTTGCTGACAGCGCTATCGCCGCGCTGAGGAACGAGCCCACGCCGAACGTCGCGAGGCCGAGGATCGTCCCGAAGATCAGCGACCAGACACTGGCGTTCTCCGCCTTCGCCTTCTCCTCCGCCAGCTCCTTGATCTTGTTGGCGTAGGCGTTGATCGCCTGGCCGATCTTCCAGGCGGCGTCGATGGCCGAGTTCCACCGATCGCTCAGGCCGTCACGCCAGCATGCCTGCATCATCTCGGCGGCCCTGCTCGACCACTTGTCGTCGAAGAACAGCACTCGGTCATCGAGGTCGTACTTCCGCTCGTGCAGCATGTCGCCGAGCCGGATCCAGGCGTTGCCCATCTCCCAGATCTTGTCGATGTCCAGACCCTGCAGCTCATCACGCCAGCTCTTCACCGCCGGGCTCCTCTCAGACGTCCTGCTGTGCGGCGGCGCCCGCCGCCTGGTGAACGGTCCCGAAGTGCGCGTGGAGTTCCGGCTCCGACGCGGAGCGTGCCCGCCTGCCCATATGCCGCACGGCGCCGAGGGACTTCGGCTGCCGCCCGGACGTAGCCGGGGACGTCCCGTCCGGCGCGACCGGCGCGACGCTGCGGATCAGGCGGTGATGCGGGCTTCGACTCATGGGGTGTACTGCCTAGCTGTCTGGCTGCGATGAGGGGTGGCTGCGGGTGCGGGTAGGGCGACTGCGGCTGGTGCAGGCTCGTGCGGTTGAGGCGGAGCCGTGCGGGAGCTGGGTCCGGCACGGCCGGGTGATCGGCTCAGCCCACTCGCGAGCCGGGCGTCACCCGCCCCCCTCGGCGTGCTCGGTGGGCCGCAGGGATATCCCGTCGTCGCCCGGGTAGTCGGCGGTGACCGCGGTGTGGTCGGTGTCCATCCGGTCCTGCGGCGAGCTGTTCATCTGGTCGAGCAGGTCCTTGTAGACCTCCGGGTCGGGGGCCGACAGCACCATCGCCCCCGCGACGATCTGGTCCATGGGCGACGGCGCCGTCAGCGACGTGTGGTACTTGTTGAACATCTTCCATGCCTCGTTCTCGGCCTGCCCGAAGTTGCTCGCCGCCTTCTTCACACCACCGGTGATCGCGTTCAGCACTCCCGTCTCCGGGCTCTCCTCGGTTCCGAACAGGTTGCTGTAGACGCGCGACCACCTGTCGCTGATGTCCTTCTGCTCCGTAGCGGACTCGCCCTGCCATTGGAGCTGGAGGTTGTTGAGGATCTCGTTGATGTGGCGGATGCGCCCGGCGATCTGGTCCGCCAGCCACTCCAGCTTCGTGGCCAGCAGGTCCATCTCGCTCGGCTGCGCGCGCAGGGTGGTCCAGTCGTAGTCCGTCCGAGCCTTGTGGGCGACCGCGGCGGCAAAAAGTACCGGTCCAGGGTCCATCCCTTCGCCTTCACTCATGCTGCCTCTCCCCTTCCTTCCCGAATCGGGCTGTCCGCCTGGTCGGCGCTCTTCGCGACCACGCCAAGCACCGGACGACCACAACGCCCGGTCGGCGCGGAGCATTTCATGCTATGTACGGACATTCACTGTCTGGAATCTCTGAGATTTTCGGTGTATGTCTGGTAGACGTTGGCATCCCGGACGCAGGCCCTTCGGCCTCCCCGGCGACCGCAGTGCCAGATCGGCCTTCCCGACGAGAGACGGCAGACGATGACCGACCCGATCAACTCGCAGTACGACACGGACCCGCTCCAGCCCCCGTCCGACGACGAGGAATCCAAAGACACCGAAGGGGAGCTCTCCCCGACCACACGGAAGGCGGAGGACCACAGCGGCGACATCCCGGTCCTCAACACCGCCTGGAACAAACTGCCCTCCTACAACGACGCCCCTCCGATGGAGAAGCAGGAGGGCAAGGGCACCCTGCCGCCGATCCCGCCCGACAGCGACTTCGTCTTCAAGGCCGGCGAGGTCCGGGAGTCGGAGCAGAGGATGCTCAGCAGCACCCGCACCGCGGTGGACGGCTACGAGGAACTCCGCACGAAGTTCCTCGCGGAGAAGGACCACGTCTTCGGCCAGGGGCTGCGGCACGAGTACGACACCATGTCCGCCGTCCCGGTCTCCATGGGCAACGGCAACGGCAGCGAGCGCACGCACCACAACGAGCCGGCCGACTTCAACGGTGACGAGTTCGGCGCCACCATGGTGCCGATGATGGAGAAGGCCCTGGCGCAGATCGGCAGTGTCCTGGCGGCCACTGGCGAGTACATCGCCATGATCAACATAGCCGGCCAGATGTACAGCCAGGCCGACCGGGAATCCCGCTTCCCCCAGCCGCCGGGAAGCTGACGCGCCGCCGGGACGGCCCCGGGGACGGAGCCGGGCACCACGGTGCCCGGCTCCTCGCATGTCCGGCGCCGATACGGGGCCTTGGCCGCGGCAGCGGCGGCGGACCGAGGTGCCGACGCACCCCGCTTCTCGGACGCTCACCGACCCTGCCCGCCGTCGCCGTCCTGGGTCCCGTCTGCCGCGGGCTCGTGCACCACCGCAAGCTCCGTACGCGGCTGGGACGGCACCGGACCACCACCACCCTGACCAGCACCACCATCCACAGGCGAACCATCCGCACTCACATACTGAACCGCCAACTCCGTACGCGGCTCGGACGGCACCGGACCACCACCACCCTGACCAACACCACCATCCACAGGCGAACCATCCGCACTCACATACTGAACCGCCAACTCCGTACGCGGCTCGGACGGCACCGGACCACCACCACCCCCGAACTCCTCCACCGGCGCCGTCTCCGGCCTGAACGCACCCGTCTCACCCTCCGCCGGCAACAAATACCGCAACCCCTCCCCCTGCACATGCTCAGCCGCCAACTCCGTACGCGCCTTCGACGACACCGCACCGCCAGCACCCGCATGCTCGACCACCCTCACATGGCCCGGCTGAGCCGGCTGCGGCACGTGTGCGAGGTCTTGGGTTCGTGTCTCCATGTTGGCGAGGTTGACCAACTCGGCCTGGTGGAAGTTGTCGTAGGAGACCTTCATCCGGCGGACGATGTCGTCCAAGAGGTCGTGCAGTTCCCTCTCGGTGCGCTGGAACCACATCTGGACCGCGTCGAAGGAGGAGTGCGCTGGTCCCTGCCAGTGGTCCTGGAGCTGGCTGGCGAGGGTGCCGACCGATCTCATGTAGCCCGCGATCTCGGTGGAGGCGTACCGCACTTCTCGCGTCGCGTCGGACAGCGCCTGAAGGTCGACATGGAACTGCGCCAGCGTGTAATCCGAGGGGGCGCTGGTGCCGCCATCACCGCCGCCGGCGCCATCCGTCCCCTGGGAGGGCCCTTGTCCACCGGAGCCGGCGTCGCCGCCGCCGGAGGATTGCTGCGACGAAGCGGGTGAAGGCGTGGGCGTGCGGGCGTAGTCACCGATCTGGTCGGCGTTCGCCTGCCGCTGCCACGACTCGGGCACCGGCGGGGCGCTGCCGTCGGTGCTGCCCGCGGGCGGGCCAAGACCCGGCATGGGTGGAGGCTGCGTGCCGCCCCCCGCCGCCGTGTTGCTGCCCTGGTCGCTCATCCTTCAGCACCCCTCTCTTCGTGACCGCTCCGGGCTGCCCGTTCTCCATGTGGTGGCCCTCCCCGGTGGCTGCTTCGATCGCCGGATGCCGAGTACCGCACCTCGACGGTCCGGTCCGGCCCGCCTCGCGGCGCACCTGCGTTCCTCGGCCGGTGGAGGCGTGGCGGGCCGGCCCGCAAGCGCATGCGTGCAAGCGGATGGCGCAGCGGGGGCGTTCGGTGACGGCTTCGGAGTTCCAGGTAGGGAAGCCCCGGCCGGGAGCACCACGATGTTGCGCCGCGAAGTCCGGTGAGATTCGCGGTGCAAAGGCGAGCCCGCACCTCGTCTTCCTTGTGAGCGGTTCTCAGGAAGTCCACAGCGATTGCGACACCTCGGAATGGCTGCCATTCCATGCCTCGATGATGGGAATTCTCCATCGCGCTTCTCCACGGCGCCGCACCGCCAGGTTGAAATGACTCTATAGGCCGTCAAGTTTCGGAGTCAATTGGCCGATCCGCGCCACCGCCGAAACCCCAGCCTCAGCCATAAAAGGTCGGTTGGAGCGTGCTGCGGCGCGACGCGGTCACGTTCGGTACACGCTGCCTCCGTTTCCACGCTCTCACCGTTCGCACAGTTCTGTTTCAGCTCTCGTGGAGTCTGTTTGTCGCCCGTTTTCGGAAGTGGCTCCGCGCAATGCCTACGGGGTTGCCGCTTTGGCATCGGCCCGTCCGGCCGGGCCGTCCGCCACTCGCGGTTGGTCACTCGTTCCGGTCCCTGGCCGCCCGTCACTTCCGCAGCAGCCAGTTGGACGAGGGGGCCTGGCAGCTGCCGATGATCAGCGGGGCGTCGTTGGTGTGGGAGTTGCCTTCCACCTGGAGGCACTTCCCCCTGCTCGCGAAGTTGTGGATCTTCTTCTGGCCGTTCGGCAGCGTCTCGATCCGCCACTGCTGGTTGTCGTCCATCCGGCCGTTGCAGTTGGCCGTGTGGAGCCGCGTTCCGGCCGGCTTGCCGTCACCGTCCGGCAGGTCGAAGCAGTGCCCGTCCTTGGCGTTGGCCAGCATCACCAGGTCGCCGCCCTCGGCACCGGCGTGCGGGTGCGAGACGGTGATGTTCCACTGCTGGTTGTCGCCGTCGCTCGCGTTGCACGGGTACTGGTTGATGGGGACGCCGTCGCGCTGCGGGCCGAAGTTGGGGATGTCGGCGCACTGCTTGCTGTCCTGGTTGACCAGCACCACGCGGGAGTAGCCGGCGCCCGATATCCGCAGCTTGCTGTTCAGCTGCACCTTCGGCTTCCGCTTCTTCACCGTCGTGTCCGGCTTCTCGACCTTTGTGGCCTTGGCGGTGCTGCCCCCGTCGTCGGCGTGCTGCTTCGCGGTCGTGAGCCGTTCGCTCTTCTTGCTCTTCTTCGACCCGCTCGGCGAGGGCGAAGCCGAAGGCGACTTCAGCGCCGACTTCCGGGCGGCGGCCTTCCGCTTCTTCCACGCGGCGGCGGCCTTCTTCTCCTTGGCGGCCTGCTCCGTCTTGTACGAGTTCCAGGCGCCGATACCCAGGGTGGCGCCCGCGACCAGCGCCAGCACGGCGATGGCGCCGGCTATCCGGGTGCCGAGCCGGGGCCCCTCACCGGGCTGCCGGGCCGCATCCGTCAACGCGTCGACCCGGCGGGCCCGCTCGCGCCGCTTGGCGTCTTCGCTCTGCGACTCGCTCACTGGTCTTCCCAACCCCTCATCTGCTCCTCCTCTGCCCCGGGCGGCGGTGGTTCCGCGCCGCCGACCGCCCCCGCGTCACCGGATGCCGCCCGGACCCGAACAGTTGGATGCCGCCCGGACCCGAATAGTTCACGGCCGCGCCCTTCGGATGCGCCCGGCGCCGTCCCCCGATCGCCGCTGCGGCCGAGGGCGGCGTACCCGGCCATGCGGCGGGGCGGGGGCGGGCAGGCTGCGCCGGAAGCCGCTGCCCGTATGAGGAAGCGCTGCCCGTATGCGGGCGACCGGCTCGGGCGGGCCTGGACAGGAAACCGGGTACGGAATTCCCGGTCAACGGCCGCGGTTCGGAAACACTTTCGCACTCTACCCCGGCGTGGCCGGGAATCAACAGCGGACCCCGGAAAGGCGGCAACCGGGCCCGCAATACGGAGCCCCGCCCCCGGATGAGACTGCAGGACGTCGAGAGAAGCGGTCATAAAACGGTCACCACAATCCTGGAAACGGAAAGGGAACGGCGCCGGCACCCCGGGGCATCCGTCGACAGATCGATTCCCGGCGTTTGCGGCCGGACCCGACTGTGCCACCATGGTGCGCGTGTGCACCGCACAATTCCGCCTTCCGCCGAGGAGTTATCCGTGCTGTCACTCGACCTGCACCCCATCTTCCGCAACAACCGCGACATCGATCAGAGCGTGCGCACTTTCCTCTTCAAGGCGTACAGCTCCGGCGAAACTAAGGTAGAAATCATTACGGGGAAGGGGCGCGGCCGACTCCGCGAGCATGTACTCGCCCACCTGAACCAGCGGCACATGCGGCGCTTCGCCAAGCGTGTGGAGACCGACCGCTCCAACAGCGGGCGGATCATCGTCCACCTCGCCTAGTCGGCGCCGCGCCACCCACCGCTTCCCGCCGGGCACCGGCCGATCAGCGGCCGGCGCCCTGGGCCGCGGCATCACTCCTCTCCTCGTCCAACGCCAGTTGCACCACCGTGGGTTGCCGCCGCCTGCGGATGAGGACGCCGCGTCCGGCGGGACGCGGGTACGCCCGCTGGTTCCCGATCAGCGCACCCTCGCGGTGATCCCCTGACAGCAGCAGCCCGTCCGTGTCCAGCTCCTTCAGCCGGCTCAGCAGCGGGTCGGACATCAGCGCGCGGCTGGCGCCACCGACCCGGCGGGCCAGCACCAGGTGGAGGCCGATCTCGCCGGCCTGGGTGATGAACTCGGCCAGCCCGGCCAGCGGCCCGCGGTTCATGGGGCCGCCGCTGGCGAGGTCGTAGTCGTCGGCGACGACATACAGCTCCGGGCCCTGCCACCAGTCGCGCTCCCTGAGCTGGCGGGCGGTGATGTCCGGCGGCGGCATCCGCTTGCGCAGGGTGTCCAGCAGCACAGCCGCCTGGCGGCCGACGAGGTCCGCGTCGCCGCCCTGGGCGCCGATGTACTCCTCCGGCACCGAGTCGAGCAGACCGCGACGGTAGTCGACGACCATGAACCGCACCTCGCGCGCCGTGTGCCGGGCGGCCAGCCCGCGCATCCAGCTGCGCAGGAACGCGGTCTTGCCGGAGCCGGAGTCCCCGAAGACCACGAAGTGCGACTGACCGCGCGTCATATCGAGGCCGACGGGCCTCAGGTCGGCCTCGCGGAGGCCGATGGGCACCTCGCCCTTCTCCAGCGCCGGGCCGTGGCCCGCCCACCGCTGCCCGTCGGCCGGACCGGCGGAGACGGCGGCGGCCAGGTCGGCGGCGGTGACCAGCTCCGGCAGCACCCGCAGCGCCGGCGGCGCCGGCCGCTTCCACGACTCGGCGATCCGGGACACCAGCCGGGACTGGGCGTCGGTGAGCCGCTCCACGCTGTCCTCGCCGTCGACGCGGGGCAGTGCGATGTGGTGGATGAGCCCCTTGCCGACCAGGCCGCGGCCCGGCACGGTGTGGCCCAGCCGACGGGCCACCGACCGGCTGACCTCCGACTCGGACGGGTCGTTGAGCCGCAGCTCCAGCCGACCCGGGATGGCGTCGCGCAGGTTGGGGCGGATCTCCACCCAGCGGTTCGCCGTCAGCCACAGGTGGACGCCGACGCCCAGACCTCGGTTGGCGATCTCCGCGACGGTCGGGGCGAACGATTCGTCGACGGCGGTCAGTGCCGACCAGTTGTCGATGACCAGAACCACGTCGGCCGCCCCGGTGCCTTCCGGGAGATCACCGGACTCGCGCCGGGCACGCAGATCGTCGGCGGACTGCAGCCGCAGGTCCCGGAACATCCGCTCACGCGAGGTGATGAGGTTCTCGACCTCTGCCAGCACCCGCCGCACACGGGCGCCGTCCCGGCGTCCGGCGACGCCCACCACGTGCGGGGTGTCCTCCAGTTCGTGCAGTGCGCCACCGCTCATATCGATGGCGTAGAACTGCATCTCGTCCGGAGTGTGGGTGAGCATCGCGCTGAGCATCGCCGTGCGCAGGAACATGCTCTTGCCGGACTGCGGCGCACCGACGAGCGCGACGTGCCCCTCGCCCTCGGCCACGTCGAGCACGAGCGGCTGCTGCTCCTGGCGCTCCGGCAGATCGACCACGCCGACGGGGAACTTCAGCGAGCCCGGCAGCGGCCAGTGCGGCGAGCACAGCCCGCGGTCCGCGTCCGCCTGGGGCTCGCCCAGCAGCGGGGCGAGTGTGAAGACGGGCGGCAGCGGCGGCAGCCACACCTGGTGTCCCGGTGTGTCCTCGCTTATCAGGTGGCGCACCGCGACCTGGAGTTCGGTCTCGTCGTCCTCCGACCACTCCCAGGTGCGGTTCTCGTGGGTGACGTCGGCCGGCAGCGGCGGCAGATCGCCCTGCACGGCGTACGGGACCGGTTCGAGGTGCTCCTCCTCGTCCTCGCCCTGGTGCGGCGGCTCGTACGGGGCGGAGACATGGGCGACGCGGAAGCGCTCGTACACCGACTCGTCCACCTTCAGGTAGGCGGAGCCCGGGATGGCGGGCAGCATGTACGCGTCGGAGGTGCCGATGACGGCACGGGACTCGGCGGAGCTGAAGGTGCGCAGGCAGATCCGGTACGACAGGTGCGACTCCAGGCCGCGCAGCCGCCCCTCCTCCAGCCGCTGGGTGGCCAGCAGCAGATGCATGCCCAGCGACCGTCCGACGCGGCCGATCTGCACGAACAGGTCGATGAAGTCCTGCCGCTGCGAGAGCAGTTCGCCGAACTCGTCGACGACGATCAGCAGGTACGGCAGCGGCTCCAGCGGGTTTCCGTGCACATCGGTGCCCCCTGCGGCCTGCTTGAGCTGGTACTCGCGCACCGAGTCGACGTTGCCGGCATCCCGCAGCATCCGCTGCCGGCGCTGCTGCTCGCCCTCCAGCGCTGCGCGCATCCGGTCCACGAGGGCCAGGTCGTCGGCGAGGTTGGTGATCAGGCCGGAGACGTGCGGCAGCTCGGTGACGCCCGCGAAGGTGGCACCGCCCTTGAAGTCGACCAGCACGTAGGAGAGGTGGTCGGGCGAGTGCACCGTCGACAGGCCGATGACCAGTGTCCGCAGCAGCTCGCTCTTGCCGGAGCCGGTGGCGCCGACCACCAGGCCGTGCGGGCCGATGCCGCCCTGCGCCGACTCCTTGAGGTCCAGCTCCAGCGGTTCGCCGGTGCCGTCGACCCCGATGGGGACGCGGAGCAGGTCCGGGTCCTCGGGGCTGCGCCGGTTCTGTGCCGGGTCGAGGCGGTTGAGGTCGGGGATGCCCAGCATGGAGGCCAGCGACACGCTCTGGGACAGCACCTGGTCGCGTTCGCCGGTGAGCCGCAGCGGTGCCAGCGCGCGGGCTGCGTGCTCCCGCCCGGCCGGCTGCGTCTCGTCGGCCACGGCATCCTTGACGGCGCTGTACAGCCGGCTGTCGCGGCCCTCCAGGGACACCGCGCCTGTCTCGTCCACCCGGGCCCGCACGTCCACGCGTCCCGGCTCGTCCCGCTCCTGAGCCACCAGGCAGACGATGTGCAGCGCCACATCGGGGCCGGCCTCGGCCAGCAGCTGGGAGACCAGCGGCGAGCGAACCCAGGAGGCGGCCGGGTCGAAATCGTCGAGCACCACCACGACGCGCTGCCGCGGTGAGTCGGAGCCGGTTGGCAGCAGCCGGTTGGCGCGTTCCGTGCGGAGGGTCGCGATCCGCTCCAGCACCTCCTGGAGGTGCTCCTGGAGGCCGGAGATGTCCGCCGCCACCAGGGGCACGACCTCCTGGTCGCGGAACCGGGCCGCGGAGCCGGGGTCCTGGGTGTGCGGCAGCCACTTGGTCCAGTCCCACACCGGGCTCCCGCCGGTCACCACGGCCAGCCGCACATCGTCCGGGGCGTGCAGCACCGCCAGCTGCAGCAGCATGGTCTGCGCGAGCGCGCGGGTGTGCTCGCGCGGGCCGAGCAGGGTGACGACGCCGGAGGAGCCCAGGTCGAGCCAGGCGGGCTGCCCGGCGACGGTGTTCTGCGTCTCCACCAGCTCGGCGGCGGCGTGCCGGGCGTGCGGGTCGAGCTCGACGGTCGGGTCGTTCTGCTGCGGCATGGACAGCGGGGTGGCCAGCGGCGTGGTGCCGGTGCCGACGCGCAGGTGCAGGAAGTCCGAGTCACCGGGGCGGCGTTCCCAAACCCGCCGCCGCCGGGTGGCTATCGCCCACAGCCGGTCCGGGTGCGGGTACCGCCACACGGCGGCCAGCCGCTGCTCGGCGGCGACCCGCATCGCCTGCTTCCGGACGTCGCCGAGGTACTCGATGTACTTCTCGCGCTGCCGCTCCTGGTTGCGCCGCCGTCCGGCGCGCAGCTGCATCCGGACGCCGATGGTGACGCCGATGGACAGCACCACGAAGGCGATCCCGAGGAGGATCATCCAGGGGCGGCCGTTGGCGATCATGTACGCGGCCATGGAGAAGCTGCTCAGCAGGGGCAGCAGCAGCATCACCCACTGCGCCGCGCCGGGAGGCTCCGGCTTCTGCGGAATCGTGGCCAGCGTCGTCTTCCCCTCCGGCATGGGGGGAGGGGCGATCCGCACCGGGCGGTGGAAGGGGATTCGGCTCATGGATGTTGCTGCCTCAATGGGATGTCGCGTCGGCGAGCGGGCCGGTCGGAAGGGAGCCGCCCGGGAGCGGAGGACGGGCTCGGCTCACAGCGCCCCCTCGGGGGGCAGGTCCTGCGGCAGCAGGGTCGTGAGGACGCCGGAGTCCGTGTCGGCCAGGTCCACAGTGGCCAGGTCGCCGTCGGCCAGCCGCTGCGCGTGCCGTTCCGTCATCAGCTGGAACGCCTGGCGGGCGGTGCGGCCGTTGCCGAAGCCGTCGCCGCGCGTCATCGCCGCGAAGTACCCGTGCAGGGCCTCCAGCGTCTCGGGGGCGCAGGTGTACTGGTGGTTCTCCGCCTGGTGCTGGACGATCCGCACCAGGTCCTGCGACGAGTAGTCGTCGAAGGTGAGGGTGCGGGTGAAGCGGGACGCGAGGCCGGGGTTGGAATCCAGGAAGCGGTTCATGTCCCCCGGGTAGCCGGCGACGATGACGACGACCTCGTCGCGGTGGTCCTCCATCAGCTTCACAAGGGTGGAGATCGCCTCGGAGCCGAAGTCGTTGCCGATGCCGCCCGGGGTCAGCGAGTACGCCTCGTCGATGAACAGCACGCCGCCCAGCGCGCGCCGGAACACCGCCGTCGTCTTCGGCGCCGTATGGCCCACGTACTCGCCGACCAGGTCGCCGCGGTCCGTCTCCACCAGATGTCCGCGCTCCAGCAGGCCCAGGGCGGCGAGGAAGCCGCCGTAGAGGCGGGCGACGGTGGTCTTGCCGGTGCCGGGGTTGCCCGCGAAGACGAGGTGGCGGCTGAGCGGCGGCGGGGAGAGTCCCGCGTCCTGGCGGACCTTGACCATCTGCATCAGCTTGGTCATCGTCCGCACATCGCGCTTGACGCTCTCCAGGCCCACGAGCCGGTCGAGTTCGTCGCGCAGCTGCTGGAGCCGCTCCTCGGCGGACTGGTCATCGCCCTCCTCCTTCTTGACGGCGGCGCCCGCGCCGGTCCTGGCGGCGACGCCGGAGGAGGCGCCCGCGACGGCGACGCGCCGTCCGAGGCCGTCGCCGTCGGCGCCGTCCAGCGTGGGCAGCAGCGGCTCCTCGACGCCCTCGACGACGCAGCCCTCGGCCCGGACATCGGCCTCCTCGTCCCGCAGCAGGTCCTGTTCGCTGCCGGAGACGGCGCAGCGGCGCAGCGTGGGGCTGGACTTGGCGCCGGCGTAGACGGCGGGGAAGCGGCAGTCGGTGATCTCGCAGTCCTCGTAGAGGCCCTCGCCGCGCTCCTCGACGAACAGTCCGTTCTTCGCCGCCTCCCGCACGGCGGTGCCGCGTATCCGGGGCCGGGCGCCCGCGCGCACGACGATCCCGCTGCCGGACGCCTCGCGCACCGCGCCACCGTCCATCACGACGGTGGAGTCCGTCCCCAGCACCACCCCGGAGGAGCCGCTGCGCGACACGGTGACGTTCTCCAGCAGGCCACCGGTGCCGGGGCCGACCTCGACGCCCACCCCGGTGGTGTCGCTGATCTCGCAGCCCACCAGCAGCGGCCGGTGCGTGGTGCGCAGCCGGACGCCGAGCCGGGCACCGCTGATGCGGCAGTCGCGCAGCACGGCGTCGCCGCCGTCCACGCTGACGCCGACGAGTTCGGTGTCCGCCGTCTCGCAGTCGGCGGCCAGGAGTTCGGCGCGGTCGGTGGCGCGCAGCCCGTACTCGGGGGTGCCGCTGACGGTGCAGCCCGACAGCCGGCCGCGGGCGCCGCCGCCGAGGTGCACCGCGGTGTAGGTGGTGTCCTTGACCGTGCAGCCGGTGAAGGTCACCTCGGCGTCCCCCACCGCGTAGACGCCGTTCGCGGCGGTGCGGGCGAAGGTGCTCTCGTCGGCGGTGGCGCCGGCCCGGCCGGTCACCACCAGCGCGCTGTCCTCGCTGTCCACGGCCCGCACCCGCTGCATGCCCAACTTGCCGGAGCCGGTGGCGATCAGCGCGGCGCCGCTGGTGTGGTGGATGTGGCAGTCGTCGAGCAGCGCCGCGCTCTCTCCTTCCGCCAGCACGCCCGCGCCGGCGGTGCGGAAGATCTCGCAGCCGCGCAGCCGCACACCGAACGAGTCGCCGTCCGACGGCTCCTCGGCGGAGGCCGCGCCCGACACCTCGCCCGGCGAGCGGCCCGGCTGACTCGCGGACCCCGGCCGGCCCGAGCGGCGCCCGGCGGAACCGGCCAGCCGGACGCCCTGGGCGCCGGTCTCGTACAGCCGGCACTCGCGCAGCACAGCCCCGGCGCGGCTCTCGGCGAGCAGCCCGGCGCCGGCGCTGTGCTTGATCTCGCAGCGGTTCAGTGTTGCGTGCGCCGCCCCGCCGAGGTGGACACCGCGTGCGGCCACCTCGTCGATCACCGTCTCGGTGGCCTCCAGCCGCGCCTCGTCGTCGGCGACGACGCCGTCGCCCTCGCAGGCGTTGATGCCGCAGCCCTCCATCGTGGTGCGGCTGGTGCCGGTCAGCCGGACGGCGGCCAGTGCGGCGCCGCGCACGGTGCAGCCGGTGAAGGTGGGCGTCGCCGTCTCGGACACCTCGATCCGGCCGCCGTCGATCTCGCAGTCCCGCAGGACCGGCTCGCCGGCCCGCACCAGCACCGCGGGCTCGCGCGGCGAGGACGCCTCGAAGGTGAGGCCGCTCAGCTGCGACGCGCCGCCGTGCGTGGTGAGGGCGGGGCCGCGGGCGGCGACCACGCGCACGGTGCCCGCGCCCTTCTCCGCCACCAGCGTCACGTCCTTGTCCAGCACGACGCTCTCGTTGTACGTGCCCGGGCGGATGGAGACGACGGCGCCGGGGCCGGCGCCGCGCACCGCGGCGCTGATCGTCCTGTGCGCGCCCCAGCTGCCGGGCGCCACCCGCTGCTGCTTCCCGCCCCTCATCGCACGGCCCTCCGGGCCCTCGCCCGCGGGTGGGCGCGGTGTCCAGCCGCCGCGCTCACATCGAGCTCCCGAGGTTCGCCAAGCCCTCGTAGACACCGAACACGCCGACGGCGAGCGGCACGCACACGATGGCCAGGAAACTCGCCAGCCCGGTCAGCCATTTGGCCCGCTCCGTCAGGTCCACCGGGCGCACCGCGGCCCGGAACGCCATGCCCAGGCCGCACCCGGTCAGCACGATGCCGGCCCCGAAGGCCACCAGGGCGCCGAGCTGCACGTTGTCGAGCAGAACCTCCGGCAACCGGGTGACGAGGGCCACCAGGCCCAGGGTGCCGACGGCCAGTTGCGGGGCGACGACCGGGACCAGCCGGGACGAGCCGGCGTCCAGCAGCACCGCAACGCCGGCACAGCCCAACAGGGCGAAGGCGTAAGGGTTCTCGGAGGCGGCCAGCGTCACCAGCGCCCAGCCGAGGCCGATCGCGAGGAGGACGGTGAGGAAGGTGAGCAGCCGGTTGCGGCGGCGGACGGCGGCGGCCACCTCGTCGCTCTCCCGGCCCCGGCGCTCCGGCGCCTCGCCGGGCACCAGCACGGCGATCTGGCTGGCGATCCGCGGCAGCACCCGGAACAGCAGCAGCATGACGACTGCCACCACCGCGGCCGACGACGTGGGGCCGGCGCCCAGCACCGCCAGCGGGATCGTGAGGAGCGCGACGACGGCGGCGACCAGCAGCGCGACCACCGTGGGCACCGAGGGCAGGGCCAGCAGTGCGGCGACCGCGCCCAGAACGCCGGACATGGTGACCACCGCGGGGACGGCCACCGGTCCGTGCAGCGGCAGACCGAGTCCGACGGCGAGGGTCAGCGGGACGGCTGCCAGCGCCATCGCCTGCCGCACCCCCGCGGACACGGGCCAGCTCTTGCGCGTCGCGTACCAGGACGTCAGCGCCGAGGCCAGCCCGACCAGGAAGAACATCACCACGGCGGGGCCCGCCTCGTGGCGGAGGCTGAGCGGGACGGCGGCCAGCACACTGCCGAACAGGCCCGCGACGACGACGGACAGCGCCCGGTTGCGGGCGTTCCACCGCTGAGCGTCCTCGTTCGCCGCGGCGATCTGGTCGTCGAGGTCGGTGACGGAGAGGTCGAGGTCCTCGTCCGCACGGCAGTCGCGCAGATACAGCACCGCGCCGTCCAGGATCCCGGCGTTCTCCAGGGAGTCGCCGGGAGGAAACGGCGGGGCTCCGGCGGGGGCCAGCGACCACACCGGGGGCATGGCCTCCGACTCGTCCTGACCGCACAGCCCGGCGAGCCGGGGAACGTACTCGGCTATCGGGGTGCGCACGGGCAGCGCGAGATCCACGCTCTTGCGCTCACCGACCACGGTGACGCGGCAGCGTTCATCGGGCACTTGGTCGTCTTCCTTCTCCCGGCTCCCTCAGGGGGCCCTGCCGACCCCGCGCCCCGGGGATGGCGGACGGCCCGGCCTCCGGGCCCCTTGAGGAACCGCGTGTGTGTGGTCAGTGCTTCCAGGTGGAGACGTTGGACCACTCGGCGTCGCTGTAGTTGTTCCAGTTCAGGTGCATCGCGTGGGCGATGCGGCCGAGCACCCCGTCGTAACCGAACAGACCCTCGGCCGCGAGGTCCCACTCGTTCTGCATGTCCTGGTAGTAGGTCGCGGCCTGGCTCTCGTTCCAGGAGGCGGCGACGTCGCTCAGCCGGATCTTCAGGTTCCGCAACTCATCGGTCGTCTTGTCCGAGAGCGTCCTGATGCGCGCCGGCGCGTCCCCGAGTTCGGCGCGGACGAGAATGTTGGCGCCGTCGATGTTGGTCATGGGTACTCCTCGTCGGGGGGTGAGAAGAGGGCTTCAGGAGAAGTTGGCGCCGTGGTCGCTCATCGCGGCGAACTGGGTGCCCTTGTTCGGTGTGGGGATGTCCACGCCGAGTGCCGTGAGGTTCGCCAGGTTCTGCGATTCGGACTCCCGGTAGTTGACGTAGTTGCCCTCAAGCCCCTTTGAGATGCCCATGAGGGCGTCGTTCAGCATGCGGGCATAGGTGTCGAACTCCTGCATGAGCAACTCGAACTGGGCGTGCGCGGGACCCTGCCACGCCTGGCCCAGCTGCTCCGCGTACGCCCGCAGGCTCTGGATGTCCTCCGCCACCCGGCCGGCGGTGAGAGCGGTGTCCTGCGACGCCTGGTGCACCCGCTCGGGAGTTACTCGGTAGTGCACACCACCAACGGTGGCATGGCCCTGTTCCGCCATTGCGGATTCGCCTCCCTTAGCCTGACCAGCAGTCAGGTATTTCCTGGGGACCTCTCCCTGTCGAATACGACAGGGAGCCCGCCCACTTCCGTGTGGACGTCTTTGAAAAAGAGGGCGCCGGTGCCGCGCGGTGCCGCCGGCATCAACAATGTGTTTCCGGTGACGCCCTTCCGAACTGTTCACGGGGCCGCGCACACGGCCGTGCATTTCCCTTGAACGCGAACGCGACGACGCCCGGAAAGCGCATCGTACGCGGTGCAAGCGGCGCGGGTTCCCCCGGCGTGACCAGCTGGGCAGTGCCAACACCCCGTGTGGGCTGCACAGTTCCCACCGTGGGCACACCTCCTCCCCGGTCGCACATCGAGCGCATTGCCATGACCGGTCCACAGCTCCGGTCGAAGCGTACCTGACGCTAGACCAAAAGAAAGGTCGGGGCCAAGAGCCAACTCACCCTGTTCAGACGCAATTCTGTGACGAGTAGTCGCCGAGTTCCCAGGGGTTCCTTCCCCCAGGGTGGGAACAGACCGGTCGGCCCACTGTGGGCGCGGGCGTGTACGCGAGGAATTGCATACGGAACCCGACCGGGCGCTCGGAGAGAGAAATCGGAACCGAAGTCGGCGTTCCGGTGCCCGTTTCCCGCCCGTTTCGGGTCGCCGCAGGCACCGATCGGCACCCCCGGGTCTTCGGAGAGCGCCGGAAGCGCGTCCTGGGCGCCGGCCGCAGGGATCACAGCATCAGGTCCAAGTACCACTGCCCGTGCTCGTCCTGCCAGCAGGCGTAGCCGACGTAGTCGTTCGAGTCCCACCGGACCATGTTCTCGCCCCAGGACCTGCACTCGTCGATGCTTCCCACCTTGTAGGTCGCGTCGGCGATGCCGTCCCCGGGCTTGCCGGGGCCGTCGGCCGCGAGAGCGGGTCCGGCGGCCACGCCGGAGAAGGCGGCGACGCCGACAACGACGAGGGCCGCCTTGGTGAACTTCTTGCGCATGATCTCCTCGACAGGTGGTAGTGCCTGGCCGTACGAGGGGTTCGATGGCGGATCGGGGACAAAAGTTCACGCCTCGCGGACACTTTTTTCGACCCGTGCGCAGCTGTGCGGGCCGCGAAGCGCGACAACGCCGGATCGGGACTGCGACATCGCCACCAGCGCGCTCCGCCACGGCGACCGTCCTGGCCACGAGATCGCCCGGCGCCGGAAACAGCAGATCCCCACGGCTTACAGGAAGCCGTGGGGATCCGGTGAGTGTCCGAGGGGGGACTCGAACCCCCACGCCCGATAAAGGGCACTAGCACCTCAAGCTAGCGCGTCTACCATTCCGCCACCCGGACTGGGCCGTGCCACGGTGGTGTGCCGTGGCGACGGCCGTAACGATACCAAGGGTTGGGAGTGCTTCTCACCTGGGTTTCCTGGCGGATTGCCCTATTTGTGAAGTTTGCCCGACCATCTTCCCTTCGAGTGGAGTGCTAGCGGCGCTTGCCGCGGAGGTAGGCGGCGGAGCGGCGGGCCGAGGTGAGGGAGCCGGCGGGGTTGGCGTCGGGGTCGACGGCGTCGTCCCGTTCCATGAGCCAGTTGTGGTCGGCGGGGCGGCCGCGGTGGCGGCCGCGCTTGAGGACGGTGCCGATGAACTGCTCGTAGTCGATGTCGCCGTCGCCGACGTCGACCATGTGGTAGCCGTCCGGGGAGGCCTCGTCGTGTTCGCCGTCCTTGACGTGGAAGAGCGGGTAGCGGTGCGGGGCCGCCAGGACGTAGTCGACCGGGTCGAAGGGGGCCGGGCTGCCGTCGGGGCGAACGCTGAAGCGGTGCTTGCCGGCGAAGGCCCAGTAGATGTCCATCTCCAGGTAGACCAGCTCGGGGTCGGTCTCGGCGAGCAGCACGTCGTAGAGGCGCACGTTCGGCTTGTCCTCGGCGAAGCCGAACTCCATCTGGTGGTTGTGCTGGTAGAACTTCAGGCCGCGGGCGCGCGCCGCCGCGCCGTAGGTGTTGAAGTCCTCCGCCGCGCGCTTCCAGCCGTCGACGGTCCGGCCGTAGCGGTCGGGGCTCGAGGCCGTTCCCACATGGGGGAGGCCGAGGGCCGCCGCGTCGTCGACGACCTTCTCCAGCTGGGTGGCGAAGGTGTAGGCGGCGGGATCGTGGGAGTAGTAGCCGACGTGGCTGCCGATGCCGCGCAGCCCGTGGTCGCGCAGCAGGCGCTTGAGCCGGCGGAGAGTGATCTCGCCGGTGCCCTGCGTGTAGCCGGCGAACTCGACGGAGTCGTAGCCGTAGCGTTCCAGCTCCTTGAAGACGGTGCTGAAGCCGAGCGTCTGTATCTGGTCACGGACGGTGTACAGCTGGATGCCGAGCTTGCCGCGCGGGACGATCGGGCGGCAGCCGTGCCGGTCGGTCCCCGGGGTGGCCGCCGCGGCCGGCCGGCTGCTCAGGAGGGTGGCCGCCGTGGCGCCCGCCGCCACGCCCAGGAAGCCGCGGCGGCGCAGCTTGCGGTGCAGTTCGGTGTGCTCGTCGGTGTGCTCGGTGGAGTGTCTGCTGGTCATGCGGGGTCTCCCAGTGCGAGGTCGAGAAGCAGGCGTTTCACTTCGGTGGCGGGGAAGGGCCGGCCGGCGGCTGCCGGTCCGTGTTCGCCGAGGGCCCCGGCGCGGGAGCACAGGAGCACCGGGCCGTCCTCGGGCCGGTCGGGCAGCCGTCCGTGGCTGCCGCGGATCGGGGTGGGGTCGAGGGGGACGACGGCCATCCGGTAGCGCATACCGGCCTTCTTGCGGGCCAGGGCCGCGGCGGCGCGCAGCTTGACGTAGGGGTCGTTCGGGTCCATGAACAGCTCGACCGGGTCGTAGCCGGGCTTCCGGTGGATCTCCACGAGCTGCGCGAAGTCGGGGGCGCGGTGGTCGTCGAGCCAGTAGTAGTAGGTGAACCAGGCGTCGGGTTCGGCGACGGCGACCAGTTCGCCGGAGCGCGGATGGTCCAGGCCCGCCTCCTTCTTGCCCGGCTCGTCCAGCAGCCGGTCCAGGCCGGGGAGGCCGGCCAGCGCCTCGCGGGTGGCGGGCAGGTCGGCGGGGTCGCGCACGTAGACGTGGGCGAGCTGGTGGTCGGCGACGGCGAAGGCGCGGGAGGCCCAGGGGTCCAGGTACTCCATGCCGTCCTGGGTGTGGACCTCCAGCAGTCCGGCGCGGCGCAGCGCGCGGTTGATGTCGATGTGGCGCCGTACGCGGGTGATGCCGTACTCGGAGAGGGCGACGACGGTGCGGCCCTCGGCGCGCGCGTCGGCCAGCAGCGGGGCGAGGGCGGCGTCCACGTCGGCGGCGGCGCGGTGGGCCCGGGGGTCGTCGGGGCCGTAGCGCTGGAGGTCGTAGTCGAGGTGGGGGACGTAGCACAGGGCGAGGTCGGGGTGGCGGGTGCGCAGGATGTGGCGGGTGGCGTCGATGATCCACTGCGAGGAGGTGAGGTCCGCGCCGGGGCCCCAGAAGGTGAAGAGGGGAAAGTCGCCCAGTTCGGCGACCAGTTCGTCGTGGAGGGACGGCGGCCGGGTGTAGCAGTCCGGCTCCTTGCGGCCGTCCGCGTAGTACACGGGGCGCGGGGTGACCGTCCAGTCGGTGTCCGCGCCCATCGCGTACCACCAGCAGATGTTCGCCACCGTGTAGCCCGGCTGCCGGGCACGCGCCGCGTGCCACAGCTTCTCGCCGCCGACCAGCGCGTTGTGCTGGCGCCACAGCAGGACGTCGCCGAGTTCGCGGAAGTACCAGCCGTTGCCGACGATGCCGTGCCCGGAGGGGAGTTCGCCGGTGAGGAAGGTGGACTGGGCCGCGCAGGTGACGGCGGGGAGGACGGTGCGGAGAGGGGCCTGGGAGCCGCTGTCGGCCAGGGCACGCAGGTTCGGCATACGGGTCAGCAGGGCGGGGGTCAGCCCCACCACGTCGATGACCAGCAAGGGGGCGCTCACGGCAGCTCCTTGAGGCCGAGGTCGGTGAGCAGGTCGCGCGCGGTGGACAGTTCGGCGGCCAGGCCGTCAGCGAGCTGTGCGCGGGTGGTGGGGCGCAGCGCGGGCGGGAGGGCCTGCCAGGTGTAGGTCTCCACCTCCAGGTGCCTGGTCAGCGGGGCCGGGCCGCCGACCAGGTGGGTGAGCGTCTCGCCGAGCACATCGGTGGTGGCCGTCAGCGGTGGGCTGAGCGGCGCGTGCAGCGGGACGTGGAAGTGGGAGCGCCACGGCCCGGTGGTGGGCAGTGCTCCGGGTGCCAGCGCGCGGTCGAGGTCGTCGGTGGCGCGCAGGGGGCCTTCCGGGGTGCGGACGCGGGTCTGGTGCAGGAAGCGCGGCTCGGCGAACTCGGCCAGCGCCGCGCGCACTCGGGGGTCTTCGGGGTGCGCGGCGTGCAGCGCGGCGGACAGCTGGGACTTGACCACCGGCAGGCCCGCCTCGCTGAGCGCGGCCAGCGCCTTGGCCGGGTTCTCGAAGGCGGTGGCCAGATGGCAGGTGTCCACGCAGACGCCGATCCGGTGTGCGGGCGGGCCGTCCTCGCCGCTGAGCGCCTCGACGGCGTCGGCCGTGGTCTCCACGGTGCAGCCGGGCTCGGGTTCGAGACCGACGCGGATGGAGCGGCCGGTCAGCTCCTCCAGCGCGTCCAGCCGTGCCGCCAGGGTGTGCAGCCGGGTCAGCGCACGGTGCCGGGCCTCGGCGTCGAAGCCGGTGCGCCAGGCGAGCGGCAGCGTGGAGATGCTGCCCTCTCGTACGTCGTCGGGCAGCAGCGCGGCCAGCAGCCGGGCGAGGTCGGTGGTGTGGTCCAGGCGCGCGTCGTCGGTCCAGTCGGGCCGGTAGACGCGGTACTTGACGTGCTCGTCGCCGAAGCCCTGGTAGGGGAAGCCGTTCAGCGTGACGACTTCGAGGCCCGCCTGGTCGAGCCCCGAGCGCAGCCGGCGGACGGCCGCCGGGTCGTCGGTGAGGGTACGGGCCGCGTCGCGGGCCAGCCACAGGCCGATGCCGAGCCGGTCCCGGTGCAGCCTGCGGCGTACCGGCTCCGCGTACTCGGTCAGCTGCCGCAGTACGCCGTCGAGCTGCTCGGCGGCGTGGACGTTGGTGCAGTAGGCGAGGTGGACCGTGGTGCCGTCGGGGTGCCGGAATCGCATGGCCGCGCTCTCCTCACTCTCCGCCGCGCAGAATGGAGTTGCCCTGGTACAGCTGCTGCTGGCGCTCGCCCGGCGATACGCGGTCGAGGTCGAGATCGAGCCGTCCGCTCTGGCCGTAGAAGGCGACGGGGTTGTGCCACAGCACCTTCTCGATGTCGTCCTCGTCGAAGCCGGCGGCGAGCATCGCGTCGGCGACGTGGCTGGTCTTGAGCGGGTCGCTGTGCCCCCAGTCGGCGGCGGAGTTGACCAGCACCCGCTCGGTGCCGTGCACCCGCAGGATGCGGACCATCCGGTCGGGGTCCATCTTGGTGTCGGGGTAGATGGAGAAGCCGAGCCAGCAGCCGCTGTCGGCCGCCGCGCCGACCGTGGTCTCGTTCAGGTGGTCGAGCACCACTCGCTCGGGCGGCAGCCCCGACTCCCGGAGCACGTCGAGTGTGCGGGCCAGCCCGGCCGCCTTGTCGCGGTGCGGGGTGTGGACGAGAGCGGGCAGGTCATGGTCGAGGGCGAGCTGGAGCTGCGCTGCGAGCGCGGTGTCCTCGGCCGGTGTCATCGAGTCGTAGCCGACCTCGCCGACCGCCACGACCCCGTCCTTGATCAGGTAGCGCGGCAGCTCGTCCAGCACGGGGGTGCAGCGCGGGTCGTTGGCCTCTTTCGGGTTGAGCGCCAGGGTGCAGTGGTGGGCGATGCCGTACTGGGCCGCGCGGTAGGGCTCCCAGCCCAGCAGCGAATCGAAGTAGTCGAAGAACGTCTCGGGCGAGGTGCGGGGCTGGCCGAGCCAGAAGGACGGCTCGACCAGCGCGCGTACCCCGGCCGCGTGCATCGCGGCGTAGTCGTCGGTGGTGCGGGACGTCATATGGATGTGCGGGTCGAAGATGCGGCGGGTCGGCGTCGGCTGCTGCCTCGTCATCGAGCTTCACGCTCCTCGGTATCCGTGAACCGGGCCAGTTTCAGCAGGTGTCCGAGGTCCTCGGGCACGGCGCGGCCCGCGGCGGTGCGCTCGCGCGCGTAGTCCTCCAGCATCCGGACGAGCTCGTCGTCCCCCGCCGCACGGTGTTCCAGCCCCGCCACGACGGCCAACGGCACTCCGGTGAACAGGCACTTGAGCACGCCCTGCCGCCACTGGTGCGCGTCCAGATGAGCGGCGGCGTACGGGCCGAGCGCGGCGGCGATCAGCCGGGTGTCGTTGGCCCGCAACGCGTCCTCGACGAGAGCGAGGCCGCCTGCCGTGTCCGGCGGCGGGTCCAGATGCGGCAGCGCCAGCAGCACGGCGCGCCGCTCGTCCGCGGTGCCGCGGGTGTAGAGCCGGGCGAGGGTGCCGGTACCGGGCGCTGCGGCGTGCAGGATGAGCACGCGGGCGGCGTCGACCGGGTCGGGCACGGCCGCGGTGGATGCGCCGTCCCTGGGCGCCGGGCGGCATGTGCGGCCCGCGGTGACGAAGTGCAGCTCCCAGCGCGGGAGCCGGGGCGCGCCGTGCGCGACGTGCCCACTCGTCTCCGTGTACGCGCCATGCCCACGCGGGTCCGCCGCCTCGGCCAGTGCCCGGTGCAGCCAGGCGCGGGACTCGGCGCTCAGGCACAGCTCCAGACCGGTGCGGAGGGAGGCGAGCGGGGTCAGCATGGGGCGTCCTCCTGCGGCATTGCGGCGGCCTTGGCCTCGGCGGTGGTCAGGAAGTCGAGGGAGGCGACGGCGCGCTCGGGACCGGCGTGCGAATCGCGGGGCAGCTCCACCGTGACCAGCCCGTCGTAGCCGGCCTCGCGCAGGGCGGCCAGCACGGGCGGGAAGTCGATCTCCCCTTCGCCGAACGGCAGATGGGTATGGGCGCCGCGCCGCATGTCCTCGATCTGTACGTGCCGCAGCCAGGGCGCGGACTCCCGTACGCAGTCGGCCGGTGCCCGTGGCTCCAGGCACTGGCAGTGCCCGATGTCGAGGGTGAGCCCGAGCTGCGCGGGGCTGCCGAGTGCGGTACGCAGCCGGTGGAAGCCGGCGAGGTCCGCCAGCAGATGGCCCGGCTCCGGCTCGACCGCCAGCGGTACACCGGCCGCTGTGGCGCTCTCCAGTACCGAGCCGATGCCGTCGGCCAGCCGCGTCCAGCCCGCCTCCGGGGCGGTGCCGGGCGGGAGTTGCCCGCTGAAGCAGTGCACGGCGTGCGCGCCCAGGTCGGCGGCCACCCGTACGGCTCTCAGCAGCAGGTCCGTACGAGCGGCCCGGGCCTCCGCGTCCGGGTCGAGCAGCGTGGGATGGTGCTTGCGGCGAGCGTCGAGCACATAGCGCGCCCCCGTCTCGACGGTGACCGTCAGCCCGTACCGCTCCAGCGCGCGGCCCACGTTCGCGGTGCGGGCCGCCAGGCCGGGGGCGAGCGGGTCGAGGTGCATATGGTCGAGCGTCAGCCCGACGCCCGCGTAACCGAGGTCGGCGAGCAGCGCGAGGGCGTCGTCGAGCCGGAGGTCGGCCAGACCGTTGGTGCCGTAGGCGTAGCGGAGCGGCGAGTCGTGCCGGGTCCGGGTCATGTGGGGCTGACCTTCCGGGAGAGGCGCCGGGCGACGGGCAGCAGACCGAGCAGCACGAGCGCCGAGGTGGATCCTGCGGCCCGGCTCCGTCCGTTGCGAGGGGCGTCCGCACCGGCTGCGGCGGTGGTGGTGGCGCGGGCGGCGAGTGCGGCCTGGAGCGGGAGCATGGCGCGGATGCCGCCGCCCACCGCGCGCTGGAGCAGCGGCGGTGAGGGGTTGAGCGCGGCGTGCGCCAGCGGCCGACCCGCCGTCCCGGCGTACGTGGCGCTCGCGGCCAGCGTCAGCGGCGTACGCTGCCGCGCCAGCAGCCCGGCGATCGTGCCGACGGCACCCAGTGCGGCCAGCGGCACGGCCGGTGCCCCGCCCTCCGCCTCCCGCCGTGAGACGGCGGTCACGGCGAGGGTGTGCGCGCCCATGACCGCGGCAGCGCCGAGCGCGCGTGCGGGTCCGTGGGCGCGTGCGGGCGGTCCGTCGTCGTTCGCGGTCGTCGCCGTCGCGCCCAGCAGTACGTCGAGCGAGCGGGCGGCCGCCATGGCCACCGGCCCCGCGGGGGTGTGCTTGAGCCGCAGGTCGTACGCCCAGACGGTGGCGGCCAGCGCGGTGGCCGTGGCCAGCGGCAGCCGTCCGGCGCGGGCCGCGCACGCCAGCCCCGCCGCCGTCAGCCCGGTGGCCGCCGCCAGCGCGGCCGTGGCGCTGATACGGCCCGAGGGCAGCGGCCGTTCAGGGCGCTCGCGGGCGTCCTCCTCCCGGTCCGCCCAGTCGTTGAGCGCCATGCCCGCCTCGTACAGGCACAGGGAAGCGCCCGCGGCAAGCGCCGTTCCCCGCGCAGGGGCACGGCCGGTCGCCGCGGCCCCCACCAGCGCGTCACCTGGCACGCTCGACAGTGCCGAGACCCGCAGCAGCTGCGCCCAGGCCGCGAGGCCACCGCCCGTCTTCGGACCGCCCGCCATCGGACCGCCCGTCATCGGGGGGACCCGGCGAGACGGGTGGCGAGGTCCAGCAGGGCACGCCACTGGCCCGGCAGGTCGGCGGGGCCGTTGTCGGGGTCCTTGAAGTAGAAGCCGAGCCCCGCCAGCGGGCCCGTGAGGCCCAGTTCGGCGGCGCGGGCCAGAAGGCGGGCCAGGTCGAGCACGAGAGGCGCCGCGAGGGCCGAGTCGCAGCCCTGCCAGGTGGTCTGCAGGACCATGCGGGAGCCGAGGAAGCCGTCGAAGGCGATGTGGTCCCAGGCGGTCTTCCAGTCCCCCATCGCCGGTACGTCGTCGATGTGCACCTCGCCCTCGGGGAGTTCCCCGAGGTTGTCGGCGAGCACCCGGGCCTTGCCCGCGTTCTTGGCCGCGGCCGCTGCCGGGTCGGCGAGGGCCGCGCCGTCCCCGCCGCCCAGCAGGTTGGTGCCCGACCAGGCCCGTACGGTCAGCGCGCGCTGCGCGAACATCGGTGCCAGCACGGAGCGGAGGAGGGTCTGACCTGTCTTACCGTCGCGGCCCGCGTGGGGCACGGCGGCGCTTCGTGCCGCGTCGGCCAGCCGGGGGTGGTGCAGCCCCGCCGACGGTGTGAAGTTCACATACGGGCAACCCGCGCGCAGCGCCGCAGCCGCGTAGAGGGAACTCGGCGGAAGGGGGCGTCGCGCCGTCTCCGGCGCCTCGGGCACGTCGGGTTCCGTGCTGGCCACGTTGACGACGACGGTGCGGGCGAGCCCGTGGGCGCGTGTGAACTCCGTGATGTCCACCGCGTATCGGGCGACCAGTTCCTCCGCCGCGGAGTCGTCCTCCACGGCGGGGGCGCCGGGGCGGATCTCCGCGTCGGCCGCCGCGAGCTCGGCGCGGAGCGCGCCGGGCAGGCCGTGCGGGACGACACCCGCCTCCGCGAGGGCCTCGGCCCGCTTGGGGAGGGGGCACGAGGCGGTGTCGTGACCGCCGAAGACGAGCGAGTCGAGGGGTGGGAGGGAGGAGTGGGCGAACGGGGCGGTCTCGGTGACCATTCCGGTGGGTGGGTGCAGGCCGGCGGCGAGGGCCGCAGCGCCGGTGATGGTGGTCGTCGCTACGGAGCCGCGGGCGCCGATGAGCCACACCCCGGTGCGGGGCGCCTGGCCGGCGGGGCTCGGGTTGTGGTGGGTCACGGTTTCCTCCCTCTTGCGGTGCCAAGTGGGCGCCTGCGGCGGGCTGCTCCCCGTCCCCGCCCCTTCCCGTTTCTCACAGGAGGGCGCCCCTGTGCGACCCCCTCCCGGGGGGGCGGCTGCGCCGGGCTGGTGGTTGCGGCCGGATGCCGTCTGCGGGCCCGGTTGTGCCCACCCGTCCCGCCCCGCGGGACGATTGCCCACAACCGGGCTGATCCGGGTGGCGGAGTCAGCGCAGCTCGCGGATGCGGACGTTGCGGAAGGCGACCTTGTCCTCCTCTCCGTGGTTCTGGAGGCCCAGGTAGCCGTCGGTGAGGCTTCTGGCGGGGTCGGTGTTGGTGTAGTCGTTGATCAGTACGCCGTTGAGGTGGACCCGGAGCCGTTCGCCCTCGACCCGGATCTCATAGGTGTTCCACTCCCCCGGCGGGTTCAGTGCCGCGTCCCGCGCCGCGAGGTCAGCCGACTGGAAGCCGTAGACGGCGCCCGTGGTCTTCTCGTCCACATCGGTGGCGTCGATCTGGATCTCGTACCCCTTCTCGACCGCCGACCAGGGATCGTCGGAGGCGGGGAAGCCGACGAAGACACCGGAGTTGTCGTCGCCGTCGGCACTCGCCATCTTCCAGTCGAGCTTGAGCGAGTACGAGGAGGTGAACTCGCGCGCCGCGTACCACAGCAGCCCCATGCCGCCGCGGGTGGTGAGCGTGCCGTCCGGGCTCTCCTCGAACGAGCCGGGGCCGGCCTGTCTCCAGCCTTCGAGGCCGGGTCCGTCGGCGGTTCCGTCGTACAGCGGTGTGTACCCGTTCTCCGGGCGGCAGTCGGCCTGCGCGGCACCCGTCGCGTACCGGATGCCGCCCAGCAGGTGCTTGCGGAAGGCCGGGTCGGCGTAGGACTCCTTGGTGTGGCCCGCGCCGGTGTAGAAGGCGCGGCCGCCCGCGTACTCCTGGCACCAGGCCAGCGGGTGGTCGTCGCCCATGGTGCCGCCGCTGTAGGAGCCCTCGTCCAGGGTGGCCAGGATGTGGGCCCGCTCGCGCGGGTTGGAGCGGTAGTTGTACCACTCGTCGGTGCGGTTCCAGCTCTCGCCCAGGTGGGCGGTGGCCGGGTGGCCGCGGTCCTCGATCTCCATCCGCGCGGGCTGGATCGCGGGGTGCGACTGGAAGTAGGCACCGGCGAGTCCGCCGTACCACTTCCAGTCGTACTCGGTGTCGGCGGCGGCGTGCACGCCCACGTAGCCGCCGCCCTTGCGGATGTACCTCTCGAAGGCGCGCTGCCCGCGCTGGTCGAGCACATCGCCGGTGGTGGACAGGAAGACGACCGCGTCGTACCGGGCCAGCTTCTTCGGCGTGAAAGTGGCGGCGTCCTCCGTCGCGTCGACGGCGAAGCCGTGCTCGGCGCCGAGTTGCCGAATGGCTTCGATTCCGTCGGGGATGGAGTCGTGCCGGAATCCGGCGGTCTTGGAGAAGACCAGTACCTTGCTGTCCGCGCGCTCTGGCGGCTGGGGCTCCGCCGCCTGGCTCGGCAGCGCGAACGCTCCCGCCAGCAGGGCGGCGGCTGCCGCGGTGAGCGCGGTGCGGCGGCGGTGTGCCGAGGTCATGGCTCCTCCCCTCATCCGGTCGTCACCGTGAAGCTGTCCAGGTCGCAGAGGGCTCCGTCACCGCCCGTGAAGACGAGGTAGAGCTTGTCCGCGCCGTCGGGCGCGCCCGCGATGCCGGTGCTCACCTCGCTCCAGCCGTCCGTCGCTGTGACCTGTGCGGTGCCCAGGAGCGGTCCGTCCGGAGCGTCCGCGCGGACCTCGATGGCGCCCTGCGCCTTTCCGGCGACCCTGGCGGTGAGCTTGGTGACGCTGCCGGTCCGGTAGGGGTCGTAGGAGATCCACTGCCCGTTCTCGGCGCCGGTGACGGCCTTGCCGCCCTCGGCTCCGGCCGCCTCGCCCTTGGTCACTCCGTCCGCGGCGGTCGAGTAGTGCTCGGCCTGGCGGTGCTTGGGCTGGAGGATGCTCTGTCCGTGGCTGGTCAGCGGGGGCTGGCCATTGGCGCCGCTGTCGGTGTAGGAGGCATCGAAGACACCGAAGATGTCGGCGTTCGGGTCGTGTTCACCGTCGGCCTGCGTCTTGATGGTGCCCTTGCACCCCTTGGCGGAGGTCAGCGGGTGGCCGTGGCTGTCGTGGCCGAGGATGTAGGCGACCTCGACCCTGGAGCAGTCGATCTGCGGCTCCTCGGGGTCGGTGACCTGCACCTCGAAGGGGATCTCGTCGCCGAAGGAGAACGGCTGGCCATCCGCCGGCAGCTTCAGCTGGACCTTGGGTGCGGTGTTGCCGACAGTGACGTGCACGCTCGCCGATCCGGTACGCCCGGAGGGGTCCTCGGCGGTGACGGTGGCCGTGTAGGTGCCGTTCGCCTGGTAGGTGTGGGTCGGGTTCGCCTCGGTGGAGGTCGCGCCGTCGCCGAAGTCCCAGCTCAGCTCGAGCTCGTCGCCGTCCTCGTCGGTCGCCTCCGAGGAGAAGGCGATCTTCAGCGGTGCCTGTCCGTCGCTCACGTCGCTGCTCGCCTCGACGACGGGGCTGTGGCCGTCGGTGGCGTTCTCGATGCGGTAGAGCGCCGAGTTCTCGTCGCCGCCGAACCAGTTGAGGCCGTAATCGAGGACGTACAGGGCGCCGTCGGGGCCGAAGTCCATGTCCATGACCTGGGTGCCGGACCACGGGAAGTCGTGGATCTTCAGATTGCCGCCGTCGCGGTCCTGCTCGATGCGCTTGATCCAGCGGCGGCCGAACTCACCGGCGAAGAAGTCGCCGTCGTAGCTCTTGGGGAACGCCACCGGCGAGTCGGACTTCCTGTCGTAGCGGTAGACGGGGCCGCCCATCGGGGACTCCGAGCCGTCGCCGAACTCGGGTACGGAGGCGCCGTCGTAGGGAATCCACGCGGGCTTCGCTGCGGGCAGCTTCGTCAGGCCGGTGTTGCGCGGCGAGGTGTTCCGCGGTGCGGCGCAGTCGAACTTCTCCCCGGATTCTCCGGTGGCGAAGTCGTAGTCGACATAGGCGTCGTTCTTGCCGGTGCAGTACGGCCAGCCGTAGTTGCCCGGCTCGGTCACCCGGGCGAACTCGACCTGTCCTGAAGGACCGCGCTTGGGGTCGGCGGCGCCCGCGTCGGGCCCGTAGTCGCCCACGTAGACGGTGTCGGTCTTCTTGTCGACGTTCATCCGGAACGGGTTGCGGAAGCCCATGGCGTAGATCTCGGGCCGGGTCTTCTTCGTCCCCGGCCGGAAGAGGTTTCCGCGCGGGATCTTGTACGAGCCGTCCTTCTTCACCTTGATCCGCAGGATCTTGCCGCGCAGGTCGTTGGTGTTGCCCGCCGAACGCTGGGCGTCGAAGGCCGGGTTGCGGTTCGCGCGCTCGTCGATGGGGGTGAAGCCGTCCGACTGGAACGGGTTGGAGTCATCCCCAGTGGACAGCAGGAGGTTGCCCTTGGAGTCGAAGGCGATGTCACCGCCCACGTGGCAGCAGGTCCCCCGGTTGGCCGGCACGTCGAGGATCTTCTTCTCGCTGCTCTTGTCGAGCGTGCCGTCCTTCTTGAGTACGAAGCGGGCGAGCCGGTTGACGCCCTCGAACTTCTTGAAGTCGGCCTCGGTTCCGGTGTCCGGGGCGTCACCCTCGGGGGTGTCGAGCGGCGGCGCGTAGTAGAGGTAGACGAAGCGGTTCTTGGTGAAGCGCGGGTCGACGCCGACGCCCTGCAGGCCCTCCTCGTCGTGGCTGTAGACGTCGAGTTGTCCGGCGACCTTGGTGTTCCCCTTGGCGTCGGTCAGCCGGAGGGTGCCCTCGCGCGAGGTGTGCAGTACGGAGCGGTCGGGGAGGATCGCCATCGTCATCGGCTCGCCGGTCTCCGCCACCCCCTTGGCGAGGGTGACCTGCTGGAACTCGGCTGCCGCCGGCTGCTTGCCGGGGCTGTCGGCGGCTGAGGGGCCGGGCGCCGCCTGGGCCACCGCGATGGTGGCGCCGCTGAAGAGGAGGGCGCTCGCCAGGGCTGTGACGCGGGTTCGGAGTCTGCGGTGTCTTTTGTGCACAGCGGTTCCTCCTGGGAGGTAACGGGTGGATGCCGTCGTCTGCGGTGCCGTGCCGATGCCGGGCTGTGCTTGTGCTGCGCTGGGCTGGGGGGGCGCTGCGGCTGCGCTCTGGGGAGGGGCCGCGCTGTTGTCCCTTACGCCTCAAGGACGGTAGCGGCGTTTGTTTGGGGCGTGAACCCCTTTGACGTTCCTCGGTTGGATTTTGTCCTCAGTCAGGACAAAGTCAGGGCCAACGGGCCTGGCACCGGGCTCAGTTGCCGAAGGCCGCGTCGAAGGAGGCGCTCGGCGGGTCGTAGTCGTAGGCCCGCAGCCGCGCCAGCGCCTCCGGCGCTCCGGCGAGCCGGTCCATCCCGGCGTCCTCCCACTCGACGGAGACGGGGCCGTCGTAACCGATGGCCCGCAGCATGCGGAAGACGTCCTCCCAGGCGACGTCGCCGTGCCCGGCCGAGACGAAGTCCCAGCCCCGGCGCGGGTCGCCCCACGGCAGGTGGGAGCCCAGCCTGCCGTTGCGGCCGTCCAGCCGCCGTCGTGCCTCCTTGCAGTCGACGTGGTAGATCCTCTCCCGGTAGTCGTAGAGGAAACCGACCGGGTCGAGGTCCTGCCACACGAAGTGCGAGGGGTCGAAGTTGAGGCCGAAGGCGGGCCGGTGCTCGACCGCCTCCAGGGCGCGCTGGGTGGTCCAGTAGTCGTAGGCGATCTCGCTGGGGTGCACCTCGTGCGCGAAGCGGACGCCCTCCGCGTCGAAGACGTCGAGGATGGGGTTCCACCGCTCGGCGAAGTCCGTGTAGCCGCGCTCGACCATCTCCGGCGGAGTGGGCGGGAACATGGCCACCAGGTGCCAGATGGAGGAGCCGGTGAAGCCGATGACGGTCCGAACGCCGAGTGCGGCCGCTGCCCGCGCGGTGTCCTTCATCTCCTCGGCGGCCCTGCGGCGTACGCCCTCGGGGTCGCCGTCGCCCCAGATGCGCGGCGCGACGATGGCCTTGTGGCGCTCGTCGATGGGGCTGTCGCAGACGGCCTGGCCGGTCAGGTGGTTGGAGATGGCCCAGCACTCCAGCCCGTACTTGTCCAGCAGTTGCCGCCTGCCGTCCACGTAGCCGGGCTCGTGCAGGGCCTTGTCGACCTCGAAGTGGTCGCCCCAGCAGGCGAGTTCCAGTCCGTCGTAACCGAACTCGCGGGCCAGTCGGCAGACCTCTTCCAGCGGAAGGTCCGCCCACTGACCGGTGAACAGCGTGAACTTACGTGGCATGGTGACCTCCTACGTTGTCCGGGGCGCCACGAAGGGGCGCGGGGAACTGCGCGACCAGCCAGAGACCAGCCGCAGCCCGCGAACGGCAGTCAGGGGCACTCACCCCGAAGCGCCCGATGGCACCGCCGTGTACACGCAGTCGCGCGACGCGCTCTCCTCGACCGCGGCCAGCACCCGCTGCACCTGCAACCCGTCATCGAACGAGGGCTCCGGCTGCGTGCCGGCGGCGATGGCCCGCACCAGGTCGCGGGCCTGGTGCGTGAAGGTGTGCTCGTAGCCCAGCCCGTGGCCCGGCGGCCACCACGCCTCGAGGTAGGGGTGGTCCTGCTCGGTGACGAGGATGCGGCGGAACCCGGCCTCATCCGCGGCCTGCGTGTGGTCGTGGAACTGCAGCTCGTTGAGCCGCTCCAGATCGAAGGCCAGCGACCCGAGCGTGCCGTTCAGCTCCACCCGCAGCGCGTTCTTGCGGCCCGCCGCGACCCGGGTGACCTCGAACGAGGCGAGCGCTCCCGAGCCGAACCGCCCGGTGAAGACCGCCGCGTCGTCCACGGTGACCTCACCCAGCTCGCCGTCCGGCTCGCCCTCGCGCAGCGGACGCTCCCTCACGAACGTCTCGGTCTGCGCGGAGACACCCGCCAGCGGGGACCCCGCCAGGTGCTGGGCGAGGTCGACGGCGTGCGCCCCCAGGTCGCCGAGGGCTCCGGAGCCCGCGGCCTCCTTGCGGAGCCGCCAGGCGAGCGGGAAGGCGGGGTCCACCAGCCAGTCCTGCAGGTAGCTGACCCGTACGTGCCGCAGCTCGCCCAGTCTGCCGTCCGCGACCATGCGGCGGGCCAGCGCCAGCGCGGGCGTGCGGCGGTAGTTGAAGCCGACCATGGCGACCTGGCCGCGCCCCCGCGCCACACGTGCCGCCTCCGCCATGGCCTCGGCCTCCTCGACGGTGTTGGCCAGCGGCTTCTCGCACAGCACATGCTTGCCGGCCTCCAGCGCGGCGACGGCGATCTCGGCGTGGCTGTCGCCGGGTGTGCAGATGTCGACCAGCTGGACGTCCGCGCGCGCGATCAGGGCCCGCCAGTCGGTCTCGGCCGCGGCCCAGCCCAGCCGTCCGGCCGCGGCGCGCACGGCCGCCGGGTCACGCCCGCACACGGCGGCCAGCGCCGGGCTCAGCGGCAGGTCGAAGACCCGTCCCACGGTGCGCCAGCCCTGCGAGTGCGCCTGGCCCATGAAGGCGTACCCGACCATGCCCACCCCCAGGGGCGGCGCGGCGGCGGGCGCGGTGCTGTCGTACGGCATTGCGGTCCTCCCTCTCGGGGATTCCTCCGGCGGCGTCCGGCCGGGAGGTTCTCCAGATCTGCTGCAGCGGACGGGCGGGCCTGTCAGGTGAAACCGATCGGGAGGTACTCGTCGACGTTCTTCTTGGTCACCACCGCGGAGTAGAGGGTGACGTGGGCCGGAATCTCGTACTCGGCCATCCCGGCGATGCCCTTGCCCTGGCCGAGCGCACGGGCCAGGTCGATGGCGGAGGCCGCCATGGTGGGCGGGTAGAGGACGGTCGCCTTGATGACGCTGTCGTCGTCCTTGATGGCCTGCATGACGCGCTTGGACCCGGCACCGCCGACCATCAGGAACTCGTCCCGTCCGGCCTGCTTGATGGCGCGTTCGGCGCCGACGCCCTGGTCGTCGTCGTGGTTCCACAGCGCGTCGAAGTCCTTTTGCGCCTGGAGGAGTTGGGACATCTTCTGCTGCCCGGACTCGACGGTGAACTCGGCGGCCTGCCGGGCGACCTTCTTGATGTTGGGGTAGTTCTTGAGCGCGTCGTCGAACCCCTTGGTGCGTTCGCGGGTCAGCTCCAGGCTGTCGATCCCGGCCAGTTCGACGACCTTGGCGTTCTTCTTGTCCTTGAGCTGTTCGCCGATGTAGTGCCCCGCGTTGAGGCCCATGCCGTAGTTGTCGCCGCCGATCCAGCAGCGGTAGGCCTGCTGCGAGGAGAAGATCCGGTCGAGGTTGACGACTGGTATCCCGGCGCGCATCGCCTTGAGGCCGACCTGGGTGAGTGCCTTGCCGTCGGCCGGCAGTACGACCAGCACGTCGACCTTCTTGTTGATGAGCGTCTCGACCTGGCCGACCTGGGTGGCGTTGTCGTTGGAGCCCTCGGTGGCCTCCAGGGTGACGTCCTGGTATTTCTTGGCGCGGTTCTTGGCCTGGGTGGTGATGGCGTTCAGCCAGCCGTGGTCGGCCTGCGGGCCCGCGAAGCCGATGGTGACCTTCTTGCCCGGCTTGGAGTCGGCCACTTCGGCGCCGGCCGACTCCTTGCCTTCGCCGTCGTTGTTCTCGTTGCTGGTGCAGCCCGCCGCCAGCAGGGCGGCGCCCGCTGCCGCGGTGCCGAAGAGCATGCTTCTGCGGCTGGTCGGGATACGAGGTGCGCGTGGGATGTCGGTCATGACGTGGAACGACCCTTCTGGACCAGGACGGCCGCGACGATGATCGCGCCCTTGGCGATCTGCTGAATGTCCGTCTGGAGGTTGTTGAGGGCGAACAGATTGGTGATGGTGGTGAAGACCAGGACGCCGAGCACCGAGCCGAGGATGGTGCCGCGGCCCCCGCTGAGCAGGGTGCCGCCGATGATCGCCGCGGCGATGGCGTCGAGTTCGTAGAGGTTGCCGTTGGTGTTCTGGCCCGAGCCGGTGAGGACGATCAGCATGAACGCGGCGATGCCGCAGCACAGCCCGGAGAGCAGATAGAGCAGCAGCCGCTGCCGCTTGACGGCGATACCGGCCAGCCGGGAGGCCTCCGGATTGCCGCCGACGGCCACCGTGCGCCGCCCGAACGTCGTCCGGTTGAGCAGCAGCCAGCCGAGGACACCGACGACGGCGAAGACGATCACGATGGGTGGCACGCCCAGTACGTAGGAGTCCTTGATGCCCAGGTCGAGGACGGCGTCGACGGTGACGACCTGCGTCTTGCCGTCACTGATCTGCAGCGCCAGACCGCGTGCCGAGGCCAGCATGGCCAGCGTGGCGATGAACGGCACCATCGGCCCGTAGGCGACCAGCACCCCGTTGACCAGTCCGCAGCCGACGCCGACCAGCACGCTGCACAGCAGCATGCCGCCGAGGCCGAAATCCTGGGTGGCCACCGTTGTCGCCCATACGGAGGCCAGCGCGACGATCGCGCCCACGGACAGATCGATACCGCCGCCGATGATGACGAACGTGACGCCGACGGTCACGACCCCGATCACGGAGGCCTGGGTGAGGATGAGGCGGAGGTTCTCCGCCGCGAGGAATTCGTCGGGCTTGGTGATCGCGCCGACCACGGCCAGCGCGAGCAGCACGCCGACGAGGGAGAGCTGCCGTACGTCGAACGGCAGTCGGCGGCTCGCCGAGCCCTCCTTCGCCGGGGGCGGCACCGGCTTGCTGGCCACGCTTGCTGGTGAGTTCATGAGAGGTCACCTTCGACGGGAGGGAGTCCGGTGGACGGGTGCGGAAGCGCTCATGCGGGACTCCGCATCACGAGGTCGAGCACCCGGTGCTCGTCCAGCTCATGGGAGGGAGCCGTGTGCACGACACGGCCCTCACGGAGGACCAGCACCCGGTCGGCGAGCCCGAGAACCTCCGGCAGCTCGCTGGAGACGAGCAGCACGCACACCCCCGTATCGGCGAGCCGCCGGATGACGGCGTACAGCTCGGCGCGCGCACCGACGTCGACGCCGCGCGTCGGCTCGTCCAGCAGCAGCACGCGGCAGCCGCGCAGCAGCCAGCGGGCGAGGACGGCCTTTTGCTGGTTGCCGCCGGAGAAGGTGCGTACCGGGCGGTCGGGTTCGTCGGGGCTGAGGCCCAACTCGCGGGTGTGGCGGCGGGCCTCGGCCCTCTCCCGCGCCCGGTCGAGCCAGCCGCCGCGCGAGAAGCGGGGCAGTGCGGAGACGGAGACGTTACGGGTGACCGACTCCAGCATCAGCAGCGCCTGCGACTTGCGCTCCTCGGGTGCCAGCCCGATGCCGGCGCGTACGGCGGCGACGATACTGCCGGGCCGCAGCGGCTTGCCGTCCACCAGGATGCGCCCGGCGGTGGGGCGGCGCGCGCCGTACAGCGTCTCCAGCAGCTCCGAGCGCCCTGACCCCACCAAGCCCGCCAGGCCGACGATCTCGCCTGGCCGCAGCTCCAGGTCGACCGGCTCGAACTCGCCCTGACGCGCCAGTCCTTCGGCGACCAGCACCGGCTCGGCGCGCGGCGCGTCGGCAACCGTTTTCCCGGGGAAGGCGTACTGCACATTGCGGCCCGTCATCCGGGCGACGAGCTCGTCGGTCGGTGTGGTGCGCGCGGGCAGGTCGCGCGCTGCGACCCGGCCGTCCTTGAGGACGGAGACGCGGTCACCGATACGGCGGATCTCCTCCAGCCGGTGCGAGATGTAGACGACGGCGACGCCCTGCTCGGTCAGGTCCCCGACGATACGGAAGAGGTTGTCGACCTCGTCGGGGTCGAGCGCCGCCGACGGCTCGTCCATGATGATCAGCCGTACGTCGTGCGAGAGGGCCCGCGCCATGGACACGATCTGCGCCCCGGCTGCGGACAGGGAGCTCACCGGAGCCGCGGGGTCGATCTCGGGGTGCCCGAGCCTGGCCAGCAGCTGCGCCGTCCGCGCCCGTGCCTCGCGGGGCCGGACGATGCCGCGGGTGGCGATCTCGTGGCCGAGGAAGACGTTCTCGGCCACGGACACGTGCTCCACCAGGTCGAGTTCCTGGTAGATGGTGGCGATGCCCAGCCGCATCGCGGAGACGGGGGTGGGCAGCCGCACCCGCTTGTCCCGCCAGGTGATGTGGCCGCTGTCGGGCTGGTGTGCGCCGGCGAGCACCTTGATGAGGGTGGACTTGCCCGCCCCGTTCTGACCCAGCAGGCAGTGCACCTCGCCTTCCTCGACATCGAGGTCGACACCGTCGAGCGCACGGACACCTGGGAAGGATTTGGTTATTCCGGACATCGTCAGCAGGGGCATGCGGGACCTCCGACCCAGTGGCCGTACGGGTTTCGCCGTGCTGTGCGGATTGCTGTACTGCGCGAACTGCTGTGCCGTGCGGTTGTGCTGTGCCGTGCGGTTGTGCCGTGCCGTGGTGCGGTCGTGCCTGGCGCGGGGGTGCCGTCGTGCTGGTGCGGGCGCGGCTGTACTACGCGGGCGAGAACAGGTGGTCGCTGGTGAGGCGGGCCGCGCCCGTCACCCCCGCGACCTGTCCCAGCTCGCCGAGGACGATGGGAAGGTTGCCGGTCGCCAAGGGCAGCGACTGGCGGTAGACCTGCGTGCGGATACTGGCCAGCAGGGTGTGGCCGAGGCCGGTGACCCCGCCGCCGATGACCACTAGACCGGGGTTGAAGAAGCTGACGAGGCCCGCGATGACCTGGCCCACCCGGGCCCCGCCGTCGCGGATGAGGTCGAGACAGGTGCCGTCCCCCGCTGAAGCGGCGGTGGCGACGTCGGCCGCGCTGAGGCGGCCGTTCTCCTCCAGCAGCCGGGCCAGCTCGGCCGAGCGGCCGTCGCGGGCCGCCTCCTCGGCGTCCCTGGCCAGCGCGGCACCGCCGAAGTAGGCCTCCAGACAGCCCCGGTTGCCGCAGGCGCACTGGCGGCCGTCGGGCTCGACCTGGATGTGCCCGATGTCGCCCGCGCTGCCGGTGGTGCCCCGGTGCACCTCGCCGCCCGCCACGATGCCGCAGCCGATGCCGGTGCCGATCTTGACGCAGAAGAAGTCCCGCACCGAGCGCGCGACCCCGGCCTGCATCTCGCCCATGGCCATCAGGTTCACGTCGTTGTCGACCATCACCGGGCAGCCCAGCTCCTGGCTGAGCGCCTCCCGTACCGGGAAGCCGTCCCAGCCGGGCATGATCGGCGGCGCGACCGGCACGCCCTCCGGGAAGCGTACGGGTCCTGGCACCCCGATGCCGGCGCCGTCGAACCCTTCGGCGACCCCGCTGTCCCGCAGCTTCGCCACCATCGCCAGCACCTGGTCGAAGACCGCGACCGGGCCCTCGCGCACGTCCATCGGCTGGTTGAGGTGGCCGAGGATCTCCAGCTCGGGGTTGGTGACGGCGACGTCGATGGAGGTGGCACCGATGTCGACGCCCAGGAAGCGGAGCCCGGGTGCGAGCCGGATGTTGTGCGAGCGGCGCCCGCCGCGCGAGGCGGCGAGGCCGTCCGCGACAACCAGCCCCGTCTCCAGCAGCCGGTCGACCTCGACGGCCAGTTTGGAGCGGGACAGGTCGACGCGGTCCCCGAGTTCGGCGCGCGACCGAGGGCCGCCGTCACGCAGCAGGCGGAGCAGGCGCGCCTGGTGCGCGTTCGCGGGCCGTGCAGTCATGCGCCTCACCGCTACCCCTCCAGCCGTATGTGTCGGCGTCGCGTCCGGGAATGCACGGGGAACGTAGCAGTGGCGACCCGGGTTGGGAAGAAGTTCTGCACGAACTGGTTCGACTTCTTCCCGCGAGTGGACAAAGCCGGGCTCACAGCGCGCGACCGGTTCCCTTAGGGTCGGAGCGAACGGGAGGTGAGGGCACATGGGCAGGGTCACGGCGCGACGCCCCGTCGTCCGCATCCGCGACGGAGCCGTCAGCACACGGCCTGACACCCTCGTGGCCGAGGAGCCGCTGGAGATCCGCCTCGACGGGAAGCCGCTGGCGGTCACCATGCGCACCCCGGGCGACGACTTCGCCCTCGCGGCCGGCTTCCTCGTCAGCGAGGGCGTCATCGCCTCGGCGGCGGACGACCTCGCCTCCATCGTCTACTGCGGCAGCGCCCGCGACGAGGACGGTGCCAGCACCTACAACACGGTGGACGTGCGCCTGGCCCCGCACGTGCCGCTGCCCGACCTGCCCACGCTGGAGCGCAACGTCTACACCACGTCCTCGTGCGGGCTGTGCGGCAAGGCCAGCCTGGAGGCGGTCCGCACCACGGCGCGCTGGGAGCTGGACGGCGACCGGCCGCGTGGCATCAGCACCGAGCTGCTGGCCGGGCTGCCGGACCGGCTGCGCGCCGCCCAGCGGGTGTTCGAGCGCACGGGCGGACTCCACGCGGCCGCGCTGTTCTCCCCCACCGGAGAACTTCTGGACGTGTGCGAGGACGTGGGGCGGCACAACGCCGTGGACAAGCTGGTGGGCCGGGCCGCACAGCAGGGCGCGCTGCCGCTGCGCGACGCGCTGCTGATGGTCTCGGGCCGCGCCTCGTTCGAACTGGTGCAGAAGGCGGTGATGGCGGGCATTCCGCTGCTGGCCGCCGTCTCGGCACCCTCGTCACTCGCCGTCGACCTGGCGGAGGACACGGGCCTGACCCTGGTGGGCTTCCTGCGCGGCACCTCGATGAACATCTACACGGCCCCGCACCGCCTGTCCCTCCCGCGGTAAGGAGCCCGCGAGGCGGCGGGCGCGGTACCCCTTCTGTCACATCTACCCCCAGTAACTCGCCTGCCTCGCAAACAGTCCGATTCAGGTTGCGAAGGTTCGGTGCAGAAACCCGGCGGGTCGGGAAACGGCCTCGCGAGCACCTGCCGACACCTCGGCGAACTGTCCCAATTGACCGACTGACCTGCGCCGACACCCCTCCCGATCAACCTGCCCGATCGGATACGGTCACTCGCGCAGTGTCGCATGTCACTGTGCAGTCGAGGAGCAGAGTCTTTGCGCGAGTTCACCGTTCCGGCCCTGGCGACGGCACCTCAGGTCGGCGGAGTGGCAGATGCCGTCTTCGCGCACGCCGAGCAGACCCCGAAGCTGCCGTTGCTGGCCCGCAAGGAGGCCGACGGCACCTGGCAGGACGTCCCGGCGGCGCGGTTCCGGGATGAGGTCGTGGCGGTCGCGAAGGGGCTGCTGGCGCAGGGGGTCCGGTTCGGCGACCGGGTGGCCCTGATGTCGCGTACGCGCTACGAGTGGACGCTGCTGGACTTCGCGCTGTGGTCGGTGGGCGCCCAGAGCGTCCCTGTCTATCCGACCTCCTCGGCCGAGCAGGTCGCCTGGATGCTGTACGACGCCGAGGTGACGGCCGCGGTGGTCGAGCACGAGGACCACGCGATGACCGTCGGCTCGGTGGTCGGCCAGCTGCCGCGGCTGAAGAAGCTGTGGCAGCTGGACGCGGGCGCCGTCCACGAGCTGATGGCCGCGGGCGCGCATCTGGAGGACGAGGTCGTACACCGGCACCGGCTGGCGCTCACCCCGGACACGGTCGCCACCGTCATCTACACCTCGGGCACCACGGGGCGCCCCAAGGGGTGCGTGATCACGCACGCCAACTTCATGGCCGAGACCGACAACATCATCGCCCGCTACGACCGGGTCTTCAGCGCCAAGGCCGGGGAGCAGGGCTCGCTGCTGCTGTTCCTGCCGCTGGCCCACGTCTTCGGCCGGATGGTGGAGGTGGCCGCGGTACGGGCCGGGCTCAAGCTGGGGCACCAGCCGCAGATGACGGCGCGCGCGCTGCTGCCCGACCTGGCGGCGTTCCGGCCCACCTTCGTCCAGGCGGTGCCGCATCTGTTCGAGAAGATCTTCCAGAGCGCGCGCCGCAAGGCCGAGTCCCAGGGCAGGCTGGGCCCGTTCGAGAAGGCCGTCGACGTGGCGGTCCGGTACGCCGAGGCGGTCGAGCACAAGGCGTTCGGCACCGGTCCGGGGCCCGGCGCCTCGCTGCGTATGCAGCACCAGCTCTACGAGAAGCTGGTCTACGCAAAGCTGCGCGACGCCATGGGCGGCCGGTGCCGGTACGCGATGTCGGGCGGTTCGGCCATGGAGCGGCGCCTGGGGCTGTTCTTCGACGGCGCCGGAATGCGGATCTTCGAGGGGTACGGGCTGACGGAGACGACGGCGGCCGCCGTCGCCAACCCGCCCGAGCGGCCCCGCTTCGGCACGGTCGGCCAGCCGGTCCCCGGCACCACCGTGCGGATCGCCGAGGACGGGGAGGTCCTGCTGAGCGGCGGGCAGATCTTCGGCGGCTATCTGAACAACGCGCGCGCCACCCAGGCCGCGCTGCGGGACGGCTGGCTCGCCAGCGGTGACCTCGGCGCCCTGGACGACGACGGATATCTGACGATCACCGGCCGCAAGAAGGAGATCCTGGTCACCTCCAGCGGCAAGAGCGTCTCCCCCGGCCCGTTGGAGGAGCGGGTCCGCGAGCATCCGCTCGTCGGCCAGTGCATCGTGCTGGGCAACGACCGACCCTACATCTCCGCGCTGCTGACTCTCGACCAGGACGCCGTGCAGCACTGGCTCAGCATGCGGGACAAACCGGAGCTGGACCCCGCCGAGCTGCTGCGGGACGAGGATCTGGAGACGGAGATGCGCAGAGCGGTCGTCGCCGCCAACACGCAGGTCTCCCAGGCCGAGTCCATCCGCACCTTCCGTATCCTGGCGACGCCGTTCACCGAGGAGGACGGGCTGCTGACCCCGTCGCTGAAGCTGCGCAGGGGGGCGATCGAGGCGGCCTACGCCTCCGAGATCGAGGCCCTCTACCGGAGCTGAGGCCACGCGGCGCCGGGGTCCGAGGCCAGGCGGGGCGGCGACGCGCACACCCCGAACGCGCATTCGGCAAGGAACAGAAATCCGGCGCTGATCGTTCCCTCTGGGGCGGAACAAACGCCGGCAACGCACAACACCGAACGTAAGGACCCATCGCGTGAGCAACGTTCCCACCATCACGCTCAACAACGGCGTCACGATGCCGCAGCTCGGCTTCGGCGTCTGGCAGGTGCCGGCCGACGAGGCGGCGACGGCGGTGACCACGGCGCTGGAGTCCGGCTACCGCAGCATCGACACGGCTGCGGCGTACGCGAACGAGGAGGGCGTCGGCCGCGCCATCGCCGCATCCGGGCTGCCCCGCGACGAGCTGTTCGTCACCACCAAGCTGTGGAACGCCGACCAGGGGTACGACACGGCCCTGCGCGCCTTCGACACCTCCCTGGAACGCCTCGGCCTCGACCACGTGGACCTGTACCTGATCCACTGGCCCATGCCGGACGTCGACAAGTACGAGGACAGCTGGCGCGCGTTCGAGAAGATCTACGCCGACGGGCGCGCCCGCGCCATCGGCGTCTCCAACTTCCAGCCGACGCACCTCAACCGGCTCATCCAGCTCGGGGGCACCGTGCCCGCCGTCAACCAGATCGAGCTGCACCCCCGGCTCCAGCAGTCCGTGCCGCGCGCCTTCCACGCCGACCACGGCATCGCCACCGAGGCATGGTCGCCGCTCGGCCAGGGCGGCGACCTGCTCGACGACCCGACGCTGGGCGAGATCGCCGGCAGGCACGGCAAGACCGTCGCCCAGGTGGTGCTGCGCTGGCACCTCCAGCTGGGCAACGTGGTGATCCCCAAGTCGGTCACCCCGTCCCGGGTCCGGGAGAACATCGATGTCTTCGACTTCGAGCTGAGCGGCGAGGACATGGCCCGGATCGCCGAGCTGAACACCGACACCCGGATCGGCCCCGACCCGGACACCATGAACTGGCTGGGCGACTGACGCGCCCCGAAGGGGCGCGGGGAACTGCGCGACCAGCCCCCCACCCGCACGCAGCTCCCGGTCAGCTCGCGCCGTGGCCCGGCGCGATCTCCTCGATCCGCCGGGCCAGGGCGATGTCGAGCTCGGTGATCCGGCCGCCGACACTGTGCGTGTTGACGGTGACCGAGAGGGAGTTGTAGCCCAGCGTCAGCTCGGAATGGTGGTTCAGCTCCTCCTGGATCGCGGCGATGTGCAGGGCCATCGCCGCCGCCGGAAGGTGACCGGCCAGCGAGTAGGAGCGCGAGACGCTCTCGCCGTCGGTCGTCCAGTGCGGAAGACCGGCCAGCGCCTGCTCGGTCTCCTCGGGGGTCAGCGGCTGGGGCGCCATGGGGTTCCCTTCCTCGGATGCTGATTCTGCAGCCAGCCTGCCACGCGGGTTCGGTTACCGTCTGGTCCATGACCGCTGTCACCGAAGGGCCCACGGGGGCGCCCGCCATAGGAATGCTGCTGCGCGAGTGGCGCGAACGCGCCGGGCTCAGCCAGCTGGAACTGGCGCTGCGCGCCGACTCCTCCGCGCGCCACATCAGCTTCATCGAGACGGGACGCACCGCGCCCAGCCGCGAGATGGTGCTCAAGCTGGCGGCCACGCTGGATGTCCCGGTGCGGGAACGCAACACCCTGCTGCTGGCAGCGGGCTACGCGCCGGCCTTCGCCGCGACCCCGCTGGACGACCCGGCCCTCGACCAGGTACGCGGGGCGCTCGAACGGATGGTCGCCGCCTACGATCCCTACCCCGCGCTGGTACTGGACGGCTGCTACACGGTGGTGGCCGCCAACCAGGGCATCGCGGCGCTGCTGGACGGGGTGGCCCCGCACCTGCTGGAGCCGCCGCTGAACGCCATGCGCATCACCCTGCACCCCGAGGGCCTGGCGCCCCGTATCCGCAACCTCGCCGAGTGGCGGGGCCATCTGCTGGACCAGATGAGCCGGCAGCTGGCGCTGCACCGTTCGCCCGCGCTGCGCGCCCTGCACGACGAGGTCGCCGCCTATCCGGTGCCCGGGGGCGGGGCCCCGGCGCAGGTCACCACCGACGAGACGCGCTTCGCCCTCCCGATGGTCATCGAGCAGGGCGGGCAGACCCTCTCGTTCCTGTCCACCATCGCCACGTTCAACACACCCCTGGATGTGACCGTCTCCGAGCTCGCCGTGGAGACCTTCCTCCCGGCCGACCCGGCGACCGCCAAGGCGCTGCACCGGACCGGCTGATCCACTAGCGTCCTGCCCCGTGTCCGACAAAGCGCCGCGCCCCCACCGCGATACCGACAGCATCACACTGCACATCGGCAAGGAGGAACTTGTCGTACGGCAGCGCTACGAGGCGTTCAGCATCGCCAACGACATACTGATCGCCGTCTGGTTCCTCATCGGCAGCGTCATGTTCTTCTCGCCGGAGTGGACCCGCACCGGCACCTGGTGCTTCGTCTTCGGCAGCGTCGAGCTGATGATCCGTCCCGTGATCCGGCTCGGCCGCCATCTCCACCTGCAGAAGGTGCGGGGCTCCTCCCTCGGCGAGAGCGCCTCCGACCAGGACTACTGACCCCCTTAAGGGCCGTTCCCCCAGGCGGCCCTCAGGGATGTCCCGGAGACCTGGTGTAGCTGGCTACACCCCGGACAGGAGGGCAGCCACCCGCCCCGATAGGCGTGCTGCGCGGATGTCGGCCGCAGCCCGCAGCCGGAAGGCTCGGGGGCATGACGACAGCCATCGACGCACCGCAGTCGCGGACAGCGCCCGGCCACGGCCGCACACCGGACGCCCGGCGGCAGGGCAGCGACTTCTCGCGGCTCTCCGCCCGGATCTCGGCGGCCGGGCTGATGAACCGCAGGCCCCTCTACTACGCCGTACGCCTCACCCTCGTCGGGCTGGCGTTCGCCGCCGGATGGGTGGCCCTGTTCACCGTGGGCACCTCCTGGTGGCAGCTCGCCGTCGCCGCGTACCTGGGCGTGGTCTACGGCCAGCTCGCGCTGGTCGCCCACGATCTGGCGCACCGCCAGGTCTTCCGCGGCCGCCGGGCCGGCGAGGTGTTCGGCCGCGCGGTCGGCAACCTGTGCATAGGGATGTCGTACGGCTGGTGGATGAACAAGCACACCCGCCACCACGCCAACCCCAACCACGAGGACCTCGACCCGGACGTCGCGCCCGACATCCTGGTCTGGTCGCGGGAACAGGCGGCCGAGGCACGCGGGCTGCCCCGGTTCATCGGACGCCACCAGGCCGCGCTGTTCTTCCCGCTGCTGACGCTGGAAGGCTTCAACCTGCACGTCTCCAGCTTCCGCGCGCTGGGCCGGCCGCACATGAAGCGCAGGTGGCTGGAGGGCGGGCTGCTGCTGGTGCACACCGCCGCCTATCTGGGTGCGCTGTTCTGGGCGCTGCCGGTCGGTACGGCCTTCGCGGTGCTCTTCGTCCACCACGCGGTCTTCGGCGTCTACCTGGGTAGCATCTTCGCGCCCAACCACAAGGGCATGCCCACCCTCAAGGGCGACGAGCGGCCCGACTTCCTGCGCCGCCAGGTCCTCACCTCGCGCAATGTACGCGGCGGACTCCTCACCGACCTGGCCCTCGGCGGCCTCAACTACCAGATCGAGCACCATCTCTTCCCCAGTATGCCGACCCCGCATCTGCGCAAGGCGCGGCCGCTGGTGCGCGACTACTGCGCGGAGATCGGCGTCCCGTACCACGAGACGGGGCTGATCACCTCGTGGCGCGAAGCCCTGACCCACCTGCGCGAGGTGGGCGCCCCGATCCGCGAGGGCTCCCGGTCCGCCTGAGGGGCACCTCAGGCGCGGGGGACCACCGGCAGCGAGTCCGGAGCGTGCGGAGTGCTCGGGGTCTGCGGGGTGTGCGGAGCCGGGACGCGGGCGGTCTCCTCCGGTCCCTCCGGCCCTTCCACTCCTTCCGGCAGGCCGGGCTCGGCCGACTCGGCGAGCCAGCGCCGCAGCACCCGGTGCACGGCCTCCGCGCCGACCAGCTCCCGGCCCGGCTCCACCGGCGGCGACAGCTCCAGCGGCGACAGCAGGAACGCCTCGCTCTGTTCGCCGCCCAGCCCGCCGTGCGAGCCGATCTGCTCCTCGAAGGCGTGCACGGCACCGGTGAGCGGATCGAACGCGGAGTTGACCATGATGTCCGCCGCGTGCGGGAACCGCGCCGTACGCAGCACCGCCTCGGCCGCACCCGGGCCGAACACGGCCAGCGGGTCCCGTGGTCCGACCACCTCCCCGGTCTCCAGCCGGTGCTCGCAGCCGCCCGCGCCCAGCACCACGGGCCCGTGCTCGGCGCTGTGCACCAGTACGAAGCCGATGCCCGGGTGCTCGGCGAGCGTGGGCAGCAGCGCAGGGCGCAGCTCGTCGATGCGTTCGCGGGTCAGCCGCCCTGGCTGGTCGGGGAAGGAGATCAGGCCCAGGTTGCCGGAGGCCAGTACGACGGGGCCGGTGTCGCGCCGTGGCGTACGCGGCCCCTCCTGGCCCGAGTCCTCGGGGCGGCGCAGCGCGGCGCGCGCCGCCGTGCGCGCCTCCGAGCCGCTGACGGTGCGCCCGGCGCGGCGCGGCACCTGGAGGCCGCTTCCGGCGCGCACCAGGTCCTCCAGCGTCAGCCCGTACGCCTCCTCGAAGCTCTCGCCGGGGCTCTGGCCGTGATCGGACAGGAGCACGAGCCGGTACGGGCGCGGGGCGCGCTCGGCGACCTTGGCGATCAACTGCACCGACCGGTCGAGACGGCGCAGCACCTGCCGGGTGTCCCGGCCGCGCGGCCCCGAGTGGTGCGCCACCTCGTCGTAGCCGACCAGGTCGGCGTAGACGGCGGTACGGCAGCTGAGCATGTCGCCGAGGACGGCGGCCACCACCACGTCCCGTTCGACGACGGTGGCGAAAGCGCGGACGAACGGGTACAGCCCGCCCCGGCCCACCCGCGGCCGTTCGCGGCGCAGCAGCGCCCGGGTGGACTGGACGATCTCGCGGACCGCCTCCGCGACGAAGGAGACGACCGTCCTGGTGGCATTGGCGGGGTCGGAGAAGTACGCGAAGTACCCGGCGCGCGAGCGGGTCTCCTTGCCGCGGCGTGCCGAGACGGAGAGGACCAGCGCGTTCTGCCGGGCACCGCCGGTGAACAGATTGCCGCGGCTGGCGCCGTCCCGCGCCAGCAGCCCGAGATCGCCGGTGCGCTCGACGGCGCGGCGCTGGAGCTCGACGGCGCTGGTGGGCCGGTTGCTGACGACGACCTCGCCGGTCTCCTTCTCGTACCAGCGGAAGGCGGGCACGTCCTCGTTGCTGCCGTGCAGGATGCCGAGCTGGCTGGCGCCGGTCTGGCTGGACCAGTCGGTGCGCCAGCGGGTGAGCCGGTGGGTGCGCCCGCACAGCGCGGCGACGGCGGGCATCAGCGGCTCCCCGCCCTCCGGCGCCGCCAGCGCCTCCTTGAGCACCCCGTACCCGAGCCCGTCGAGCTGGAGGAAGACGGTGCCCGGCGTGGTGGGCGGTGCACCCTGGCCCTCCCTGCGCCTTCTGCGGCCCGCTATCCGGGCGAGCCGGTGGCGGTAGGCGCGGTCGTCCCGTACGGCCAGGAACGCGTTGGTCGCCGAGGAGGCCGCGGACATGGCTGCGGCCACCACGACGGCCATCGTCGGATCCGCGCTGCCCCGGCCGTAGGGGATCAGGGAGAGGGCGAGCCACAGCAGGGACCCGTTGAGGAAGAAGACGAGCAGCCCGAGGACCAGCGCCGGCACCAGCAGGAAGGCGCGCACCAGCAGCGGCCATACCAGGGCGCTCAGCAGCCCGAAGGCGCCGGCGCCGGCTGCCGCGGTGATGCCGATGACGGTGGCGCTGTCGCCGCCGGCGGCCTGGAGCCTGAAATCCGGCAGCACCCCGGCGAGTACGAGCATCGTGAGGGTGCTGACCAGCCAGACGGTGCCGACGCGCAGGAGGGCTGCGCCCAGCCTGCGCCACTGGATGCGAGGCATGTGCACGTCCGTCAGGTCTCCTCCCGCACGGCTGATGGGGCATCCTCCACTTTTGCACAGTCTCGTCCGGGGTCGATTCCGGAAAGGGGGTGCCCCTGTCCGTTCGTTGCGGACTGCGGGTTGTTTGTGGCTGCTCGCGCCGTTCCCCGCGCCCCTGACGGGGCGGGGCCCTCCATGTCGGCAGGCGACGGCATAGGCTCGTGGAACCAGTGCAGCCGACCCGGGAAGGAGAGCACGTGCCGGTCGAGGTCACGTGGTGGGGGCATGCCACTGCCACCGTGCGGGACTCGGGGGTCACGGTGCTGACCGACCCGCTGCTGGTGCGCCGCCTCGCCCACCTGCGGCGCCGTCGCGGTGCGCTGCCGCCGCCCGAGGTCGCCGGCGCCGACCTGGTGCTCGTCTCGCATCTGCACGCCGACCACCTGCACCTGGGGTCGCTGGCCAAACTGGCGCCCGGCACCCGCGTCGTCGTACCGCGCGGCGCGCCGCGCGCGGTCCCGGGGCTGCGGCGGCTGGCGCCACCGCTGGAGCTGATCGAGGCGGCCCCCGGCGACGAGATCGCCGCGGGGCCGGTGACCGTACGCGCCGTGCCCGCCGCGCACGACGGGCGGCGGCTGCCCGTGGGGCCGCACATAGCGCCCGCGCTGGGCTTCGTCGTGACGGGTGAGGAGCGCACCTACTTCGCCGGTGACACCGGGCTGTTCGACGGGATGGCGGAGGCGGTCGGCGAGGTGGACACCGCGCTGCTCCCGGTCGGCGGCTGGGGCCCCTTCCTCGGCGAGGGCCATCTGGACGCGCGGCGGGCCGCCGAGGCGCTGGCCCGGCTGCGGCCGCGCAGTGCGGTACCGGTGCACTTCGGCACCTACTGGCCGGTCGGCCTCGACGCGGTCAGGCCGCACGAGTTCCACTCCCCCGGCGCCGAGTTCAAGCGGCTGGCGGCGCGGCCGGCCCCCGAGGTCACCGTGCATCTGCTGGAGCACGGTCAGAGCGTGCGGCTGGAGGCGAACAGGTGAGCGGTGCGCTCTCGGCCGGTCTGGGCGCGGTCGCCCGCACCGTCTCCGAGACGGTGGTGCCCCCACCGGAGTCCACCCAGCAGGCGCTGGGCTACCCCTCGCTGTTCCTGCTGGTGGTGCTCGGTTCGCTGGTGCCCGTCGTTCCGACCGGAGCGCTGGTCAGCGGCGCCGCCGTGGTGGCGCTGCACCAGAGCCTGCCGGTGTTCGCCCTGCTCTCCGTCTTCGGTATCGCCTCGCTGGCCGCCTTCCTCGGCGACCTGGGCCTGTACTGGCTGGGCAGGCGCGGGGTCGGCTCCAAGAACGGCTCGCGCTGGCTGACGGCGCTGCGCGAACGGGCGGCGCCGGAGCGGCTCGCGCAGGCCGACGCACGGCTGCGCGAGCACGGGGTGGCGGTGCTGGTGGTGTCCCGGCTGATCCCGGCCGGGCGCATCCCGGTGATGCTCGCCTGCCTGCTGGCCCGTATGCGGATGCGGGAGTTCGCGCGCGGCGATGTGCTGGCCTGCCTCGCGTGGGCCGCCGTCTACCAGCTCATCGGCGTCGCGGGCGGCTCGCTCTTCCCACGGCCATGGGAGGGCATCGCCGCCGCCGTCGCGCTGACGCTGGCGGTGAGCGCCGCTCCGGCGGTGTGGCGCCGGGTGCGCGGATCGCGGCCTGACACGGCGTGAGGGGCGTTACGCCGGCTCCAGCACGCGGGAGGCGCCCACCGGGAGGTCCCACAGGTCCTCGCGGGGACGTTCGGCCTTGCGCCACGCGGCCCGCACCCTGGTGAGCGGCTCCAGCGGCGGTTCGGCCGAGAGCAGGAACGTGGACCAGTGCATCGGCGCCATCCGGCGCGCGCCCAGGTCCTGACAGGCGAGGACGGCCTCCTCCGGGTCGGTGTGCACGGGGCGCAGCATCCAGCGCGGGTCGTAGGCGCCGATGGGCAGCAGCGCCAGGTCGATGCCGGGGTAGCGGCGGCCGATCTCGCCGAACCAGTGCCCGTACCCGGTGTCGCCCGCGAAGTAGACGCGCTGCCCGTGCCGGTCCGTCAGCACCCAGCCGCCCCACAGGGAGCGGCAGGTGTCGGTGAGGGTGCGCTTGGACCAGTGGTGTGCGGGCACGAAGTCGAAGCGGACCCGCTCCCCCTCGGGCGTCGGCAGCTGGGCGCCCTCCCACCAGTCGAGCTCGGTGACGGTGGTGAAGCCGCGCTTGCGGCACCAGGCGCCGAGCCCTGCCGGTACGAACAGCGGGGTGGAGCGCGGGAGTCTGCGCAGGGTGGGGACGTCGAGATGGTCGTAGTGGTTGTGCGAGATGACGACGGCGTCGATCTTCGGCAGATCCTGCCAGGCCACCCCGACGGGGGTGATGCGCGCCGGGGTGCCGAGGATCTTCCGCGACCAGACGGGGTCGGTCAGCACCGTCAGACCGCCGATCCGTACCACCCAGCTCGCGTGCCCCGCCCAGGTGACGGAGACGGCGTCGGGCCCCGGCTCGGGGATGGGGCCGGGCTCGAAGGGGAGCTTGGGGATCTCCTCGGCGAGCGCGGTGCCGATCGGCCGCATGGCGCCCTCGCGGGCGAGCCGGGCCATCGCACGGACCCCGGGCAGGGGTGAGGTGAGCCGGTCGGCGAACGAGCGGGGCCAGATCCGGCGGGCACCGACCGGACGGGGCGGGGAGAGCGCGGGCGGCGGGGGCTGGAGGAGCACGTCGGTGGGACCGGTCGGGCCGCCGCCCCCGGCACAGCAGGAAGCACCCGCGCCGTGGGGCGCCGCTGCCGGCCCGTTGCGGCTCGTCCCGGTGGGGCTCGTCCCGGTGGAGCCTGCGCCGTTGGGGCTCGCGCCGTTGGAGCCCGCGCTGTCGGGGCTCGCGCCGTCAGGGCTCGTACCGGCCGACGGGGTCTCGGCCGTCTCGGGGGTTTCCGAGGCGGCGGCTCCCTCGGGCAGGGGTGAGCGCTCGGAGGGCTGCCCGGTCCGTTCGGTCATCTACTGAGGACTCCCATCCGTGAGGTCGACCAGCACCGACTGCACCTGTGCCAACGTCTCGGCCACGCCCGGCAATTCCCCCGGGGCCGTCGCGGCAGTCGCCTCCGTGCCTCCCTCATCGACCGCCTGACCTGCGCTCCGGCCCCGTCCGGAGCGCGGGAGGGCGGCGGCGGGCAGCTCCGTGGTCAGCTGGACCCGCAGCTCGCTCGGATCGTCACCGAAGCGGTGCCCGCCCAGCGCGTAGGGGCCGAGCCGACGCACCAGCTCGGCCTCCAGTCCCGGCGCGTCGGTGATGCCGCGCGCGGCCAGACGGGGCCGGAACGGGTCGAGGTCGGCGTACAGGTGCCACCCCAGATGCGGGGGCCGGCACAGGGCGCCGGCGTCGGTGACCGCCCGGTGCAGGGCACGGGCCAGGCCGCCGTACCACCGGGCCGCGGTGGCGCGGCGGGAGAGCAGTTCGGCGGGCTCCCGCAGCGCCTCGGCGGCCGCCTGCGCGAGCGGGTCTGGCAGATCGGCACGGAGCGTGTCCAGCACCTCGTGCGCCCGTTCGCACAGCAGCCCGCCGCGGCCCGTGGCGGGGAACCGGGCGATACCGGGAGCGGGTCCCGGCCGGTGCGGCGCGGCGCCGCGGGCGCCGCCGGACGGCGCCCCGGACTCCGCCTCGAACGCTGCGTCGAGACCGGCCAGTACCACGACCTGGTCGTCCCGGCCCGCCTCGGCGAGGATCTCGGCCGGGCTGACGATGACGGTGTCGTGCGGGTCGTGCGAGGTGTCGCGCCACGTCTCGTCACTGACGATCAGCAAGCCCTCGGCAACGGCGGCCTCGCACACCTCGTGCAGCAGTTCGGGCGGCGGGGCCGTCCCGGTGACGTCGTCGGCCACGGAGACCACCAGGGCCTGCGGCACCTCGCCCGCGCCACGCGTCCTGCGCACGGCCTCCAGCAGCGCGAACGGGTCAGGGATGCCGCCGCTCTCCGCCGGGACCGGCACCGTGTGCACCGCCCGGCCGAGCAGCCGCGCCTGCTGCGCGTACCAGGGGGGACACGGGTGCGGGAGCAGTACGCTGCCGCGCCCTGACTCTCCCGCGCCCGCGGCCGCGAGCACGGCGAGCAGCAGCAGGGGAACACCGGGCGCGACGGCGACCCGCGCCGGTTCGGCCGACAGGCCGCGCCGGTGCCAGTAGCCGCACGCCGCCTCGCGCACGGCGGCCGCGGACCGGTCCGCGAGCGGGCTCGCGTGCCCTCCGTCACCCTGGTCCGTGCGCCGCATCGTTCCCGCCTCCGCCGCTTATCGGACAACCTTTCTTGCGTACACCTTGGCAGACGGGGGTGACACCGGCAGCGGCGACACGTGCGGTTCGGCGCTCACCGCGCTCGTCCCCGTGCCGGTCCGCGCACCGGCACGGGCCGCTGTTCAGGCAGCGGCGCGGCCGGTGTGCGCACGGTGTGCGCGGTGCGCCCGGGTGGCCTCGCGGCGGTACGCTCCGCGCCGTACGGCACCCGGCCGCGCCGGCTCGCGCCGTGCCGCCTCGTGCCGTGCGGGCGCACGCTCGCCGGGGGAGGTGTCGCGGTCGAGGCGCCGGTCGGCTTCGACCTCGTGGTGGATGCGGCGGCACGTCCGGCTGATGAGCCGGGAGACGTGCATCTGGGAGATGCCCAGCTGCTCGGCGATCCGGCTCTGGGTCATGTCGCAGAAGAACCGCATGTAGAGGATGCGCCGTTCCCGCTCGGGCAGCCGGGCCAGCCGCGGCTTGACGGCCTCGCGGTAGACGACCTTGTCGAAGCCGGGCTCGGAGTCGCCGAGGGTGTCGGCCAGGGAGTAGCCGTCGTCAGCGCCGGGGAACTCCGCGTCCAGGGACAGCGTGCTGTAGCTCTCCAGTGCCTCCAGGCCCAGCAGTACGTCCTCCTCGCTGAGGCCGCAGTGCTCGGCGATCCGCCGGACCGACGGGCTGCGCCCGTCCAGGGTGTGGCTGAGTTCCCGCTGGCTGCTGCGCACCCGGTTGCGGAGTTCCTGGACGCGCCGTGGCACGTGCAGGCCCCACATGTGGTCGCGGAAGTGCCGTTTCACCTCGCCGACGATGGTCGGCACGGCGAAGCTCTCGAAGGCGCAGCCCCGCGAGATGTCGTAGCGTGCGACGGCTTTCACCAGGCCGAGCGCGGCCACTTGTTCGAGGTCCTCCAGGGCCTCGCCGCGGTTGCGGAAGTGCCTGGCCAGCCGCCCTGCCATGGGCATCCAGGCCCGCACCACGCGCTGGCGGAGCTCTTCCTTCTCGGGTCCTTCGGGCAGTTCGGCGATGCGGCGGAACTCGGCGGTGGTGTCGGGGGCGTCGTCGTGCGGGTGCCTGGAGCGTGTCATACGGACGGTCATCGGCTGTGCTCCCGTAACGGTCGCGTCGTCAGACGGTCACCGCGGCAGCGAAGGCATGGGCCGGGGACCGAAGCGCACAGGTCGCTCCCGCGGACGTGCCTTCTTTCCGAAGCACAGGAGTGCGGGTGCCCGACGTGCCGGTCGGCAAACCGGACCGCGACCGACCGTCCACGCGAACTCCACCGGACCTTCGCAGCGGCGTCCCACCCGTGCCTGTTGGGCCAACTCCCTTGCGGCGCAAGGGTGTCGGGGGCCGCACAGCGGGTACGCCGTGCTGTCCGACCGGGCCGGAGACGACGAGCCGGAGACGATGAGACGAGGACGATGATGCCGGGAGAAGCGGCGAGGAAAATGACGCGGCCGGTCAGAGACGTCATGACACCGGCGGCGACGACCGTACGCCCCGAGGCGTCGCTGGTGGAGGCCGCGCAACTGATGCGAGCCCAGGAGATCGGCGACGTACTGGTCGTCAAGGACGGCAAGCTGCTCGGACTGCTCACCGACCGGGACATCACCCTGCGCGCGGTCGCGGACGGGGTCGACCCGTTGAGTGCGAACTGCGGGTCCGCCTGTACGCCCGACCCCGTGACCGTCTCCCCCGACACGGAGGTCGGGGCCGCGATCGAGCTGATGCGGGCACACACGGTGCGCCGGCTGCCGGTGCTGGAGGGCGGCCGGCTGGCGGGGATGGTGAGTATCGGCGACCTGGTGCAGGAGAGCGACCCCGACTCGGCGCTGGCCCATATCAGCAGGGCGGCGCCGGACACCTGGTCCGAGGAGGGCCCGACCGAACGGCGGTGACCGGCCCGAACGTGTCGATCGTCCGCTGCCCGCTGCTGCCTCCCCCCTTCTCCCGTGCGCAACGCGCAGTGTCCATATTGCGGAACATTCTTGCTCGCATAGCAAGACACACCGCTACAGTACGCGAATGGCACACGAGACCGCCGTGTACACCCACGGCCACCACGACTCGGTCCTGCGCTCGCACCGCTGGCGCACCGCCGTCAACTCGGCCGGGTACCTGCTCGACCGGCTGCGCCCGGACCACCGCGTCCTGGACATCGGCTGCGGCCCCGGCACCATCACGGCCGACCTCGCGGCACTGGTGCCCCAGGGCTCGGTCACCGGGCTGGACGCGGCGGCCGGGGTGCTGGAGCAGGCACGGGCGACCGCGGCGGAACGCGGCGTGACGAACGCGGAGTTCACGACCGGCGACGTGCACGCCCTCCGCTTCGCGGACGGCTCATTCGACGTCGTACACGCGCACCAGACCCTCCAGCATGTGGGCGACCCGGTGGGCGCGCTGCGCGAGATGCGGCGGGTGTGCGCACCCGGCGGGGTGGCGGCTGTCCGGGACGCGGACTACGGCGGCATGTTCTGGTACCCGGAAGTGCCCGGCATGGACGACTGGCTGGACCTCTACCGAAGGGTCGCCGAGGCCAACGGGGGCGTTCCGGACGCCGGACGGCGGCTGCACGCGTGGGCACGCCAGGCCGGCTTCACGGATGTCACGGTCTCCACGGGCACCTGGTGCTTCAGCACTCCCGAGGAGCGCGCCTGGTGGAGCGGGCTGTGGGCGGAGCGCACCATGGCCTCCCACTTCGCCGCGGTCGCTGTCGACGGCGGCCTGGCAACCCACGACGACCTGCGCCGGATCTCCGAGGCGTGGCGGGCCTGGGGCGAACAGGAGGACGGCTGGTTCACCGTCGTACACGGCGAGCTCCTCTGCCACGTCTGACCGGGTGCACCCCGCGGTGCCCTCGGACACCACGTCGCGCACGGGCGCAACTGCGCACCCCGCCACCGTGGTTCGGCACAGCGCGCGGCCCCCTCTAGGGTGGTGCCATGGATATTCTGGGGACCTCGCTGCGTATCTGTGTCGACGATCTGGACGCCGCCGTGCCGGTGTACGAACGGCTGGCCAGCGCGGAGGCGATGCGCTTCCAGAACGGTCCGGTCGAGGTCGCCGCCGTCGGCCCGTTCTTCCTGATGAGCGGCCCCGAGGAACACCTCAACGTGCTCAGCAAGGTCAAGGCGACCCTCGCGGTGCAGGACGTGGACGACGCGCTGGCCGACCTGCACACCGTGGGAGCGCAGGTCATCGCGGGCCCCAAGCCCACCCCGATCGGCCGCAACCTGGTCGCCCGCCACCCGGACGGCAGCGTCTTCGAGTACGTGGACCGGAAGCAGGGGACCACCGAGCAGGGCTGACCTGCTCGCCCCTGCCCCCTGTCCACCGCGAACCGCGGCGCCGTCGTGACCGCTCGCGCGGTTGGACGGCTAGGACTCCAGGTACCTCAGGACGGCCAGGATGCGCCGGTTGTAGCCGGTGGTGTGCGACAGATCGAGCTTGTCGAAGACGGCGGCCAGGTTCTTCTCCACCGCGCTCAGCGAGATGTGCAGCTTCTGCCCGATGGCCGTGTTGGTGTGCCCCTGCGCCAGGGCCTCCAGGACGCTGCGCTCCCGGGGCGTGAGGCGGGCCAGCGGGTCCGCGTGGGTGGTACGGAAGACCAACTGCCGTACCACCTCCGGGTCGATGACGGCGCCACCGGCACGGACGCGCTCCAGGGCTTCCAGGAACTCCTCGACCTGCGCGACGCGGTCCTTGAGGAGGTATCCCACCCCTCGCGCGTCGGAGGCCAGCAACTGGGCCGCGTAGTTGCGCTCGATGTGCTGGGACAGCACCAGGACACCGATATGTGGCCAGCGTTCGCGGATCTCCAGCGCGGCCCGCAGCCCCTCGTCGGTATGGGTGGGGGGCATCCGGATGTCGAGGACGACGACATCCGGCTGCCGCTCGGCCATCTCCTTCAGCAGGGAGACCGCGTCCCCGAACGAGGCGGGCACCTCGTGCCCCTCCTCGGCCAGCAGCCGCACCAGCCCCTCCCGCAACAGGGTCGAGTCCTCGGCGATCAGTACCCGCACGGCAGCTCCGCTGTGATGGTGGTCGGTCCCCCAGGGGGGCTGTCGATACGCAGTGTGCCGTCCAGCGCCGCCACCCGGCCGCGCAGCCCGCTCAGCCCGCTGCCCGCCGGATCGGCACCGCCCTTCCCGTCGTCCCGCACACGCACCACGAGCACCTTCCCCGGGCCGCCGGGAGCGCCGCCGACCGCGCGGAGTGTCACCCGTACGGAGACGGCGGTGGCGCCGGAGTGCTTGGCCGCGTTGGTCACCGACTCCGACACCACGAAGTACGCCGCCGTCTCGACGGGCTGCGGCAGCGGTTCGGCGACCTCGAACTCGGTACGCACCGGAACGGCACTGCGCTCGGCCACCCCGCCCAGCGCCTCCCGCAGCCCCAGGCTGTCCAGCGCGGAGGGGTAGATCCGCCAGGCCACCTCGCGCAGTTCGGTGACGATGTCCTGGGCCTCCTGGTGCGCCTGGCGCAGCAGCGCCTCCGCCCGGCCGGGATCGCGCCCCCTGCGGACCCTGCCGAGTACCATCGCGAGCGCCACCAGACGCTGCTGCATCCCGTCGTGCAGATCCCGTTCGATCCGCCGGCGCTCGGCATCCACCGCGTGCACGACCGCCGCCCGGCTGGTGGAGAGTTCGTCGATACGCCGCTGGAGCAGCTCCCGCTCGGAGAGGCCGAAGCACTCCCGTGCGCTGCGCTCGTCCAGCCCGGCGAGCGAGTGCAGCCCCTGGAGGTCGAGGAAGAGCAGCACCCCGCCGAGCAGCAGCTGCGCCAGCCAGTCGTCCCAGGTGAAGGCCGCCTGCACGGTTCTCACCGCAACCAGCCCGGCCAGGATGGCGCCGAAGCCCAGCAGCCCCAGCACCACGAGGGTCAGCAGCCCGGTCCAGCAGCGGACCGCCAGATAGCGCAGCAGCTTCTGGTCGGATGCCTTGTAGTGCTCGGGGAAGCGGTCGCCGAAGAAGACGGACCGGCGCCTGCGTTCCAGCGCCGTCAGCACGCGCACTCCCGCCATGAGAAGGCGCAGCGCACCGCCGCGGGTCAGCGGCCACAGCAGAAACGGACCCAGGGCGACGCCCGCGAGGACGAAGTAGAGGAGGCCGAGCAGCGCCGTGGCGCAGCCGAGGAGCACACCGAGGCCGCGTACGGGCCGAGCAGGCGGCGGCCAGGATGCCACGTCGGCGTTCTCGTCTCCGGCTCTCGCTGCGCCGCTCTCGCCGCCGCCACGGGCACCTCGCACGGCGTCGGAGCCTAGTACGGGCCCACGGCCGGAACAAGATCGCTCATGCGCGGGGCCGGTCATCCGGCGCGACGGTGCTTGGCCCGGCCATTGCCGCGCAGCCGAACCGCGACGTACCCGGCGAGCGCGAGCACCACCAGGACCAGCACCGCCTTGGAGAGCAGCCCGACGTACGCCCCGACCGACTCCCACCTGTCGCCCAGCCAGTAACCGGCCAGCACCAGCGCGGAGTTCCAGACCAGACTGCCCAGCGTGGTCAGCGCCACGAACGCCGGGAGCGGCATCCGCTCCACCCCGGCCGGTACGGAGACGAGGCTGCGGAAGATCGGCACCATACGGCCGAAGAACACCGCCTTGGTGCCGTGCTTGGCGAACCACTCCTCCGTACGCAGCAGATCGCCCGCCTTCACCAGCGGCAGCCGCGCCCAGATCGCGTGCATCCGCTCCCGGCCGAAGAGCCTGCCGATCCAGTAGAGGACGACGGCGCCCGCCACCGAGCCGAGCGTGGTCCACAACAGCGCCGAGGCGAGCGAGAGAACGCCCTGTCCTGCGGCGAAACCGGTCAGCGGCAGGATCACCTCGCTCGGCAGCGGCGGGAAGAGGTTCTCCAGCGCGATGGCCAGCCCGGCTCCCGGACCGCCCATGGTGTCCACGAGGTCGGCTGCCCAGCCCGCGACGCCGCCGGTGGGCTCCTGCGGCAGGGCCAAGGACGTGAGGGGTCCTGGGGACGAGAGATGCATAGGGGTCTCCACGCTGTCTGTCGGTCGTCGGGGCTGCTCCCCCGATCGCCCTCAACGCTAGAAACCGCAGCTCAGCGCCGGTATGAGGGTTGCCGTCCGAGCCTGTGCGGCTTTCCGCAGCCGGCACCCTGCGGAAAACCTCACCCCCGGCCGCCGACGACCGGCCACCCCGCGCGGTCGGCGCTCAGGCCTCCCGGACCTCGTGCGCGGTGGGCTGCCGCAGCGCCCAGGCGGCGGCGTAACCGGACGGAGCGGGAAGGTCGGTGAGCTGCCAGCCGGGGACCGGCGCCGGCTCGTCGAGCGCGCTGACGTAGGTGACGGACAGGTCCTCGCCGAGCCCGGAGCCCGTCCCCTTCAAATAGGCTTCCTTGCGCGTCCAGCAGCGGGCGAAGACGGCAGGCAGCGCCTCGGCGTCCTCGACGGCCGCCAACTCGGCCTGCTCGCGCGGGTGCAGCGCGCTCATCGTCTCGCGCGCCGAGGCGACACGGGGGTACTCCTCGACGTCGACCCCCACCGGCACGGCCGCGAAAGCCATCATCACCACGTCCCCCGCGTGCGAGAGCGAGAAGTGCACCGGGTCGCCGGGCACGGTGGGCCTGCCGTGCGGGCCCCCGCACACGGGACAGTCGGCCCGGGTCAACCGCACCTCGGCCGGATCCAGTCGCAGCAGCGCCCCCAGTTCCCTGCGCAGCGCCAGATGCGCCACCACATAGCGGTCACGGTCGGCCTGGCGCACGAACGCCGCCGCACGCTCCTGCTCGTGTGCCGAGAGCGGCGCGAGGGCTCCGGAAACCCTGGTAGCGGCCGCGTGCTCGGAGACGCGGACCACCTGGACGGCCGGAGAGCGGGCTGGATCACCGATATCAAGTGCGGCGCTCGTCATGCCGCGACCGTACCCGAACGAGCGAGGGCAACACTTGGGTGCGTCCTGTGCCCATGGGCCCGACGCCCCTTGGCCGTACCGGGGAGGGGGCGGGAAAACCGCTCGGGAATCGTGGCTCGGCGCCGTACCGTGGGGACGTTCCGCCCTCCGTGACGTTCTGCCCTCGCCGTGGTGCGGCCTGCCCGCCCAGGGGCGGGACAGACCCCTGCCCGCGGCCATCGCCGCGTACGACCGCCTGGGACGGTGACGTGACCGACCGCCTTCGTGACGGGCTGCTTCCTGACGGCCAGTGTGCTGACGCGCTCTTTCCTGACGACCTTCCCGTGCTCACCGAGATGAGTGGAACGGCCGAAGGGCGCGAGTGGCTGGCCGGGCTGCCGGCGCTGGTGGAGCAGACGCGCGAGCGCTGGAAGCTGCGCCTGGGCAGGCCCTTTCACGGAGGGAGCTGCTCCTGGGTGGCGCCCGCCGAACAGCCGGACGGCACCCGGGCCGTGCTCAAGCTGACCTGGCCCCACCCGGAAGCCCGCACCGAGGGAGCCGCCCTCCGCCTGTGGGACGGGCACGGCGCCGTCCGGGTGCTGGATCAGGACCCCGCGCACTTCGCGCTGCTGCTGGAGCGGGTGGAGCCGGGCGGGGAATTGGGCGACGCCGACCACATCCCCGCCGACGAGCGGCTGCTGGCGGCGGCCGACGTACTGCGCCGGCTGTGGGCGGCCGACCCGGGCGAGGCGTCGGCACTCGGCGTTGTCCGGTTGGCGCAGACGACCGCCGAGTGGGCCGACATCGCGGAGAAGCAAGCCGCGCGGGAGTGGCCGCCGCAGCTCGACGCAGGGCTGTACCGCCTGGCCGCTGAGCTCTTCCGCGAACTCCCGCGCTCCGCGGGCCGTGAAGTCCTGCTGCACGGCGACTTCAACCCCGGCAACCTGCTGTCGGCGCGGCGCGCCCCATGGCTGGCCATCGACGCCAAGCCGATGACCGGCGATCCCGCCTTCGACCCATGGCCGCTGCTCGAACAGGTCGACGACCCGTTCGAGCACTCCGATCCGCACCGCGTTCTCCGGCACCGCACGGCGCTGCTCGCCGAAGCACTCGACGCCGATGTCGACCGGATTCGGGCCTGGTCGATGGCGCGTCATGTGGAGTACGCGCTGTGGTCGGTGGACGAGGACGACGATCTGGAGGACAGCATCACCCTGCTGCGGCAGGCCCGCATCCTCGCGGACATCGCCGGGCTGTAGGCCCCGGGCCGGGTCCGCTGCAGGCCCCGGGTCGGTCCGCTGCAGGCCCCGGGTCGGATCCGGAGGCCGCTGGTCCGTCCGGCGGCCGGTAGGGCTGGCCGGTAGGGCTGGCCTGGTCAGTCCGAGACGAGTCGCAGGATCGCGGTGCCGTCCGCTCCCGACGCCACTTGGACCACCACCGCGCCGTCCACCTTGTCGGGCGGCTTCCCCGCGGGACCGCACACGCTGTTGCTGCCCCCGCTGCGGAAGACGGCCGTGCAGCCGCTGCCCTTGCCGCTCGCCTCGCCGCTGGTTCTGCTGCTGCCCGAGGTGACCTTGTAGCCGACCTCGTTCTCGCCGACCTGTGTCAGGGACAGCTTCGCCGGTTTACCCGCCACCTTGAACCGGACCGTCACCGGATCGGAGACCGCGATCTCGCAGTTCCCGTCGGTGCACGCCGCGGGGTCGCTCCCATCGGCCGCCGTCACCTTCGGGGTGGGGCCGGCCGCAGCCGAGGACCGGCCCTCCCCGGGCCGGGAAGCCGCGGGCTTCGCGCTGTCCTTGCCGTCTGCGCCGCTGTCGGAACCGCCGCATCCGGCGACGGCTGCCAGCACGAGGGAGGTTCCCAGCAGGGCGAGGCATACGCGCCCACGGCGCCGCCGTCCTGTCACGGCTGGGCCGACCATAATCCTGCAGGCCACACCCGTCACAGCGCGCGCTCTCCCGTCCTCCCCGCTTTCGCCCTGTCCTTCCCGGCCGGTTGCCGCCACCACTGGGCCCACTGGTTCCACTCGTCCCCCGCTCTCTGATGGCTCCCGCTCCGCGCTGTGTCGCCTACTCCCCCGTTCCGTACCCCGACAGCTCCACCACCACATCGAGCTGCCCGACATGGCGCGCGTACTCCTGGAGCAGGTGGAAGAGGATCCAGGCCAGGGTCGGCGCCTCTTCCTCGGTGCCGAACCGGCCGCCTGTCGCTGCCCGTTGGCCGAGCTGCGCGGCGGCCGTGACCCGCCGCGAACGTTCGCACTGCCCGGCGAAGGCGTCCAGCACCTGCTGGGTACTCATCCCCGCCGGGACCTGCCAGCGGTCCTCCGCGCGCCCTGAGCCTCGGTCGCCCCATGGGTCGGGCACCTGCTCGGCAGCGAAGCCCCAGCACAGCCAGCGCTGTTCGACGTACTGCAGGTGGCGGATCAGCTCCAGCGGGGTCCAGCCCGAGGGCAGCCTGGCCGCCCTCAGCTCTTCCTCGGGGAGTGCCGAAGCCTTCCGGAGCAGGGTGTTGCGGTAATAGTCGAGATAGCCCTCCAGCAGGTGGTGCGGGTCGGCCAGAGTCGGTTCGGGCTCTCCCTCCGGGAGCGGCGGGATGCTCATGTGCGCAGCTCCAGCGGGGGGATGTCCGCGCGCCCGAGCCCGAACGCCTGGGAGTACAGCGACAGTTCGGCCTCCACCGCGCGCACCATGGTGTCGGCCCTCCGGAAGCCGTGTCCCTCTCCCTCGAAGGCGAGGTAGGCGTGCGGGATGCCCCTGCCCTTGACCTGTTCCAGGAAGCGCTCGCACTGGATGGGCGGGCAGATCACGTCGTCCAGCCCCTGGAGCAGCAGGAAGGGCACGGAGATCCGTTGGGCCCGGTGCAGCGGGGAGCGCTCGCGGTACCTGCCCGGAACCTCGGAGAGGGGGCCGACCAGGGATTCCAGATACTGCGATTCGAAGTCGTGGGTCTCACCGGTGGCCCAGCCCGTCAGATCGAGGATGGGGTATGTCACGGTGCCGCAGGCGTAGAGGCCCTCGGTCAGGGTGGAGGTGAGCGAGGCAGCGCTGGTCCAGCCGCCCGCGCTGCCGCCCCGGATGGCCAGCCGCGCCGGGTCGGCTGTGCCCTCCCGGGCGAGGGTGCGGGCCACCGCGGCGCAGTCCTCCACGTCCACCACGCCCCACTGCTGCCGCAGCCGGTTGCGGTACTCCCTTCCGTAACCTGTCGAGCCGCCGTAGTTGACCTCCGCCACGCCGATGCCCCGCGAGGTGAAGTAGGCGATCTCCAGGTCGAGCACCAGAGGCGCGCGGCTGGTCGGCCCGCCGTGCACCCACACCACGTACGGCGGCAGCTCGCCGGCCGGAGCGGCGTGGTCGGGGTGGTGCGGCGGGTAGATGTGGGCGTGGATGTCGCGCCCGTCGGGTCCGGTGAAGGTGCGGATCTGCGGTTCCGGGTAGTAGGCCGGGTCCACATGGTCCTCGTGGTGCGAGGCCAGCACCACCGTGTGGCCGGTGCGGGTGTCCAGCTCGACGATCTCGAACGAGGTGCGGGGGCTGGCCGCGATACCGGTGACGCGGGAGTCGATGACCGCGAGCGAGGCCGCCCACTCGGTCCAGGGGCCGGCCGCGTCGACCAATTCGCCGGTCTCCGGGTCGAGCACGCCCAGTCGCTGGGCGCCGCGGCCGTGGAGAGTGGCCACCAGCCCGCCGGGCAGCGGGGCGAACCAGCGTTGGCCGATCTTCCATGCGGCGCCGGCGAACTCCTCCTCGCGCGGGCACAGCGGCACCCTGGGCACGGTGGGGCCACGTCCCGGCTCGGCCGCCTCGGCGGTCTCGGCTGCTTCGACGTCCACCCGCTGGAGGTTCCACCAGCCGCTCGCGTCCGAGGCGATCAGCAGCGTGCCATCTGACCCGAACTCGGCCTGGGCGACGGACTCTTCGGGTCCGCCCGCGACCGCGCGAGGCGTGCCCAGCGTCCCGTCCCCGGCGATCGGCGCCGTCATGACGCGGGTGCCGTCCCAGGGCATGGCCGGGTGGTCCCAGGCCAGCCAGGCCAGGCGCCGGCCGTCAGGGGAGAGCCGCGGGCCGGTCAGGAACCGGTCGCCGTCTCCGGTCAGTTCCCGCACCCGCCCCCGGTCCTCGGCGGCCGAGCCGTCCAGCGGGACGGCGGCGAGCACCCGGCGCACGTCGGTGGGCCCCTCGCCGGTGAACTCCTCCAGCACGCACCACGCTTCTCCGCGCTCGGGCAGCACCACCGGATCGCACCAGCGCAGCCCGGCCTCGGTGAGCTCGGAGAGCGGTGTCAGTGGCCGGGGCGCGGCGTCCGCCGCGTCGGGCTCCAGCGCGTAGAGCCGCTGGTCGGCGAAGTGGGTGAAGACGATCAGCGGTCCACCCTCGGCGCGGGGCGCGCCGGCCCAGGGCAGTCCGCCGTATTCGATGACGCGGTTGCGTACGTTCCACGGCGGGGGCAGCACGCTGACCGGGGGGCGCTGCCCGTCGGCCGCGAGCCGCAGCAGGGCGCGGCGTCCGCCCTCCTCGGGGCGGGGTTCGGTCCACCACAGCTCCTCGCCGACGGAGCCGAGGAACTCGGGCCGTCCGTCGTGCGCGGCGACCATGCCGGCGTCGATCGGTGAGGGCCAGGTGCCGTAGGGGGCCTGGACGGACATGAGGGGTCAGCCTCCTGACGGGACGGTCGCGTCGCGGGTGGTGGAAGCGGAGGGGGTGGTGGCACCGCCGAGGAGGGTGCGGTCCAGCACGCGGATGCCGAAGTGCAGTGCTTCGACGGGCACGCGCTCGTCCACGCCGTGGAACAGCGCCTGGTAGTCGAAGCCCTCGGGCAGCTTGAGCGGTGTGAAGCCGTAGCCCATGATGCCGAGCCGGGAGAACTGCTTGGCGTCGGTGCCGCCCGACATGCAGTAGGGAACCGCGTGCGCACCCGGGTCGAAGTGTTCGAGCGCCTCGCTCATGGCGGCGAACAGCGGGGAGTCCACCGGCGCCTGGAGCGGGACCTCGCGGTGCTGGAACTCCCAGCGCACATCGGGGCCGGTCAGGGCGTCGAGGGTGGCGTGGAACTCCTCCTCGGCGCCGGGCAGCATCCGGCCGTCGACCCGGGCCGTGGCCGTTCCCGGGATCACATTGACCTTGTAACCGGCCTCCAGCACGGTCGGGTTGGCGCTGTTGCGCACGGTCGCCTCGACCAGTGCGGCGGCCGGGCCGAGTTGGGCGAGCAGCGCGTCCACCTCGGCGTCCTGCGCGTCAGGACCGAGCGGCCGCAACCCGTGCAGCTCGGCGAGGCGGGCCAGCGCCGCCCGCACGGTGGGGGTGAGCCGCACCGGCCACTCGTACTCCCCGATGCGGTGGACGGCGGCGGCGAGGCGGCTGACGGCGTTGGAGTGGTTGACCTTGGAGCCGTGACCCGCCCTGCCGTGCGCGGTCAGCTTCAGCCAGGCCGTACCGCGCTCCCCTGCCCCCACGGGGTAGAGCCGACGGTCGGGCCCGGCGTGGAAGGTGAAGGCCCCGGACTCGCTGATGCCCTCGGTGCAGCCCTCGAACAGCTCCGGGTGCTCCCGCACCAGGAAGTCGGAGCCGAACTCGGCGCTGTCCTCCTCGTCCGCGGTGAAGGCGAGGACGATGTCGCGCGGCGGGCGCACCCCGGCGCGTGCCCAGGCGCGGGCCAGCGACAGGGCCATGGCGTCGGCGTTCTTCATGTCGATGGCGCCGCGGCCCCACACCACGCCGTCCCGCACCTCGCCGGAGAAGGGGTGCACGGTCCAGTCGGCCGCCTCGGCCGGGACGACGTCGAGGTGGCCGTGGAGCAGCAGCGCCCCCGCGCCGGGGTCGGTGCCCTCGATCCTGGCGACCACGTTGGTTCGGCCGGCCTTCTTCTCCAACAGCCGAGGCTCGATGCCCACGTCGGCGAGCCCGGCGGCCACGTACTCGGCGGCCGGGCGCTCGTTGCCCTCGCCGCCGCCCCGATTGGTGGTGTCCAGACGGATCAGCTCGGAGGTCGCCCGCACCACTTCGTCGAAGACCTGCGCGTCGAGGTGGCCCTGCCGTGGCGGAGGCGTCATCGTGCTCCCTTTCTCTCCTGTAGGCACGGCCTCTCCAGTACGCACAGCGTGTCCTGTCAGCTCAGCCATACTGCTCCTCCACCGCGGAGGAGACGACGGTCGTGACGGCCTTGAAGCAGCGGATCGCCTCATAGGCGCTGGGCGAGGTGTAGGCCACGCGGCGCTCGCCCGTCCGCTCCACGCCGGGCACCACGGTGGCGGCACCCACCAGGTGTTCGGCGTCGAACTCGATCTCGATGGTGTGGGGTTCGGGCTCGGGCGGGGTACGGCGCTCGGCCAGCGGGGCGGCGCGGCGCGCTGCGTCCCGGATGTCGGCCGCGGTGCGGGCCGGGGGCCGGCAGACCGCGGCGTACCGCGACACATAGTCCTTGACGGCGACGCCCACGGCGTCGGGCGCGTAGCCCTTGGCGTCCTCGACGGTGCGGTCGTCGCCGGTCACCAGCACGACGGGGACCCCGAACTCGGCGGCCACCAGCGTGTTGAGGCATCCTTCACTGGCCCGCACGCCGTCGGCCCACACGCCGGTCAGGGAGTTGGCGAGGTAGGTGTGCGCGAGGACGCCTTCGCTGCCCGCGCCGGTGTGGTAGCCGATAAAGGCGATGCCGTCCACGTCGCCGTGCTGGATGCCCTCGACCATGGAGAGGGACTTGTGCCTGCCGGTGATCATCTCGGCCCGCTCGTCCAGCTTCTCCAGCAGGAGGTTGCGCATCGTCCAGTGCGCCTCGTTGATGAGGACCTCGTCAGCGCCCGCTTCGAAGAAGCCCCGGACGGCGGCGTCCACGTCGGAGGTGAACAGCGACCGGCAGCGCTCCCATTGCGGCGTGCCCGGCAGGACGTCCGCCGGCCAGGTGACTCCCGTTGCGCCCTCCATGTCGGCGCTGATGAGGATCTTCATGCCCGGCACGTTACGCGGTAGCCAACCGCCAGGACACCCCTGTGGATAACTCCACTGGTCCACACCATTCGTTTTCACCCCGGCGGGTGAGGAACTTCTGCGCACCCGTCGCTGACCTGCACGTTCAGCGCCGTGAGCGCGGGATCGTGCGGGACGAGGGGACGGTGCACCTCCACGATCGGGCAGCCCAGTTCCCGTACCCGCGCGGCCACCGGTTCCACCGCCCGCCACTGCCGTCGGCCCAGCAGCCGCGGCACCAGCAGCCGCGGCAGCCGCCCGCCCGGTTCCGCCGCCTCGGGAAAGCAGCCGTGCCGCCCGAAGCCGGGCGCGACACGGGCGCCCCGCAGGGCTCGTTGCCGCTGGAGCCGAGCGGTGCTGGTGGCGAGCACCAGCAGCCGGAAGGGCGCGGGAGCCGTGAGCGGGTAGCCCCACCACAGCACGTCGTTCCTCCCGCCCCCGGGAACCGGTACCCGGGCCCGCCCGGCGATGGCCTCACCCGAACCCGCCGGGCCGCCGAAGCCACCGAGCCCGTCGAGACGGTCGAGCCCGTCGAGTCGTTCGATGTCCTCGATGCCGTGCAGCCAGTGGTGGTCGCCGGGGTGTGCGGAGGCGTTCAGCGCGCCGACCACTGGCAGGAGTTCACTCGCCGGTGCTCCCAGGGCGTCTCTGCGGCGGTGTCCGAACAGCGCCCGTGCCCCTGGGCCCCAGTGCACAACGGTGCCGCGCGCGTCGATGGCCACGGCGACGGCCGGGAGACAGCCGCGCACGGCGACCAGCGTCTCGGCCCTCCCCAGGGTGTCAGCCGTCCGGGCCGCACGCTCGTCGGCACAAGTCACTCGGCCGACGGCGCAGGCCGCCCGGCCGACGGCACAGGTCCCTTGGTCGGTGGCATAGGCCCCTCCAGGGGCGGCACATGCCCCGCGGTCGGCGTCCGGCTCGCTTCCCATCGCCTCGAGTCCTCTCTTCCGGCGACGGCCGGCCCCGCCGCGCAGGTGGCACGGCCACTCATCACCGTAGAGCCGAAGGCGGACGAAGAGGGAAGTTACGCCCGAACGGGGGATGCGCCGGGGGTGGTGTCCGGCGCTCCCCCGGCGCGGGAAGCGCCCGGCTCGTACGCCGTCCGAGCACCGGGGGCCGCGCTCAGTCCTCGTGCCCCAGTTGCAGATCGCGCTCCGTGCGCCCGCCCCCGGCGATCTGCAGGACGGTGGCGACCGGCGGATATCCCGCGGCGACCACCGTGTACTCGCCCGAGGCCAGGTCGACGAACCGGAAGACACCGTCGGCCGCGGTCGTCGCCGTGTCGACGACGTTGCCCGCCGCGTCCAGCAGCGTGACCCTCGCGTCCTCGACGGGCCGCCCGCCGGTGGCGCGTACGGTGCCGCGCAGCACCGCGCCGCCGGCAAGCTCGATGTCCTGCCGGGTCTCGCGAGAGGCCTGTACGGAGACGGGGAGAGCCGCCGGACGGTAGACGGGGGCGCTGGCGGCCAGCGTGTACTCGCCCGCGACCAGTTCGGTGATGACGTAGTTGCCCTCGCGGCCGCTGCGGGTGGTGGCCACGACCTCACCACGCACATCCGTGAGCGTGACGATGGCGTCCTTGACCGGGTTGCCGTCGGCCGTCAGCACGCTGCCCGCCAGCCGTCCCGCACCGCCGAGCACCACGTCGAGGTCGACCGGACGTTCGCCCACGGTGACGCTGACCGCGCGCGGCTGGTGTCCGGACGCGGCCGCGATCAGCACATACGAGCCCTCCCCCGGTGTGCTGAGCGCATACCGTCCGTCGTCCCCGGTGGCGCCGCGCCCGATCTGCCGCCCGGCCGTGTCGACGAGGGTGAGCGCCGCGCGCGGGACGGAACTGCCGTCGTGGTGCCGCACGGCGCCGCAGACCGGAACACCCGCGGCGCAGGGCGCGTACTGCGCCTGGGTGTGCGGTGCCGCGCCGTCGGCCTCGGTGGCGGACGCTGTGGAGGCTTCGGCGATACGGGCCGGGGGCACGGGCGTGTGCTGGGACACCAGGGGTTTCTCCTTGAGGAAGAGGGAAAGTGCCAGCCCGAGGACGAGCACGGGAACGAGGTAGAGGAAGATCCGCGGCATCGCGTCCGCGTACGCGCTGACATAGCCGTCGCGCAGCGGCGCCGGCAGTGCGCGTACGAGCTGCGGGGTGAGGGAGTCGGGGTCGGGCACGTCGCCCCGGCCACGGGGCAGTTCACGGGCGAGGGCATCCGCGAGCCGGTGGGCGAGAAGAGTGCCGAAGAGCGCGGCACCGACGCTGCCGCCGATCTGCCGGAAGTAGTTGTGGGCGCTGGTGGCGGCCCCCAGATCGGCGGGCCGTACGGAGTTCTGCACCGCCAGGATCAGCACCGGCAGCACGAATCCGATACCCAGGCCGAGGATGCCCGACCAGACGCCGAAGACCACGCGCGAGGTGTCCGCCTCCAGTTTGGAGAGCAGCCACATGCCTTCGGCCGACAGGGCGCAGCCGAGGACGGGGTAGATCTTGTAGTGCCCGGTACGGGAGATGAGCTGACCGGACAGGAGCGAGGAGACGACGACCCCGCACATCAGCGGCAGCATCAGCAGCCCGGAGGAGGTGGCGCTGACGCCCTCGACCATCTGCAGGAAGCTCGGCAGATAGCTGGCGGCGCCGAACAGCGCGATGCCGATGGCCGCGCCCACCATTCCGGTCACGTTGAAGACGGAGTCCCGGAACAGCCGCAGCGGCAGCACGGGTTCGGGCGCGAAGCGCTCGGCGACAAGGAAGAGCACTCCGCTGACCAGCGCCCCGGCGGCCAGGCCGAGGATGACGCGGTCGCCCCACTGGTATGTCGTACCGCCCCAGCTGGTGAGCAGGACGAGGCAGGTGGAGAACGCCGCGATCAGCAGCGCGCCGAGGAGGTCGAGCCGGGGGCGTACGCGGGGGCGCGGGAGCTTCAACGCGAAGGAGGTGACCAGCAGCGCGAGCAGGCCGACCGGCACGTTGAACCAGAAGCACCAGCGCCAGGACAGATCGTCGGTGAACCAGCCGCCCAGCAGCGGCCCTGCGACGGAGGCCAGCCCGAAGGCGGCCCCGATCAACCCCATGTAGCGCCCGCGCTCGCGCGCCGGTACGACGTCCGCGATGATCGCCTGTACGCCGATCATGAGGCCGCCCGCGCCCGTGCCCTGCACCGCGCGGTAGACGATCAGCTCCTCCATCGATCCGGCCCATCCCGCGAGGGCCGAGCCGACGGTGAAGACCGCGATGGCGAACAGGAAGACCCCCTTGCGGCCGAACAGGTCACCGAGCTTGCCGTAGACGGGCAGTCCGATGGTCGCCGCGAGCAGGTAGGCGGTGACGGCCCAGGACATCTGCCGCAGGCCGTCGAGTTCGCCGACGATCTTGGGAAGCGCCGTGGCGACGATGGTCTGTTCGAGCGCGGCCAGCAGCAGGGACAGCAACAGCGCCCCGAACACCAGCCTGAGGCGACGCGGCGAGAGGGAGACCTGCGGCTGCGCCGCGGTCTCCACCGCCGACCCACCCTGACCGCCCCCACTCGCGGCCCCACCGGCTGCGGGGCCGGACGCCGATCCGGAACCCGGTGCCGGGGGGAAGCCGCCCGCCGGTTCCCGTCCGGAGGCCGATACGGCGCCGGGCGCCGACCTCTGGCCGCCCCCGCCCACAGCCCCATCGGCAGCCGAGCCGGGCACCGGCCCGGAACCGGGTGCCGGGAGGAAGCCGTCCGCCGGTTCCTGACCGAGCGTCAGCCCCTGGCCGTACGCCGGGCCTTGTCCGTCCCCCGGCTCCCATCCGCGCTGGGACGGCGGTTCGTGGTCGGGCCCGGGTCCGGGTGACGGCCGTGCCGTGGAGGGCCGGGCGGTCACGCCCGGGGCGGGGGATGCCGGGGCGTACTCCCCCGCCCTCGCCTCCGTGAGCGGAACCTCGCGCTGGCCGGGGAGTTCCACGGTGACCTCGACCGCGGCCGGGCTCCGCCCGGCCGCGGTCGCCGCCGGTTCTTCGGTCACGGATGTGCGAAGTCCCGCTCCCGGTACGGGATTCCCATCGTCCCTGCCGTGGAGGATCGTCCCGCCGGTCCCGCCCATCGCACTCCCCTTGCCGCTGCTCGTGGGGGAGTATTTCTCGCATTGCACGACAAGAGCGTTCAAGCACGATTCGTGTGCGCGGCGTGGGGCCGATGGGGCGCGATTCGGTTGCCCGAGGCGCCTGTCACCCTGGCGAACAGGGGTTTTCGCCAAGGAGCGGGATCAGCGGCGCGGCAGCACCCTGCGGGGGAAACCACCCGATCCGGTGAGGGCGCGCCGCGCCGGGGAAGCGGAACCGGTCAGCCGCCCTGTTCCATCTTGGCGGCCAGCCGCTCGAGGACCTCGTCGTAGATCCGTGCGAGGCCCTTGGGCGCGAAGGTGCGCTCGAAGAAGCCGCCGATGCCGCCGGCGCCGTTCCAGACCGACGTCACGGTGACCCGGGCCATCTTCTCCTCGCTGCCGGGGGTCACCCGCCAGGTGGTGACCATGGAGGAGTTGCGGTCCTTCTCGACCAGTTCGCCGTCGGCGGGTTCGGTGACATCCAGCAGGCAGTCACGGACGCGCTTGCTGGTCGCCTGGAGCCTCCAGTGCACGACGGTGCCCTCGCCGTCGCCGCCCTCCCTGACCTCGTACTCGCTGAAGTGCGCGGGGAGCAGCTCGGCCCGGGTCCCGCTGTAGTCGGCCAGCGCGTCGAACACCTCATCGGGCCCGGCGGCGATCTCCCGCTGCGTGGTCGCCTCGACCTGCGCCATGACTCCTCCTGTGATTGGACGGCCTGTGTTGACGGGGTGGCCAGCCAATCACCCTCCGGTCGGCTCCCCAAATCCGCCTTGACACGTTCGATGCGAACGAGTGTTCTATTCTGGCATCGGAACGCGACAGTGCCGCCAGAGGGACGCGACACCACTACCGAGGAGGCCGAGGATGCGCTGGGACGAGCTCAGGGACGCCGACGAGCACAGCCGGGCCTCGACACCCGCCCTCTTCGCCACCTCGGCGGTCACCACGCGGACGTTCGACACCCCTGAGTTCCGTGGCATGACCTTCCACGAGGTGCGCGCCCGCTCGCTGGTGAACAGGGTGCCGGGCGCGTCCCGGATGCCGTTCGAATGGACGGTGAACCCCTACCGGGGCTGCTCCCACGCGTGCGTGTACTGCTTCGCGCGCAGAACGCACAGCTATCTGGACCTGGACACCGGGGCGGGCTTCGACACCCAGATCGTCGTCAAGGTGAACGCGCCCGAGCTGCTGCGCAAGGAGCTGAGCAGCCCGCGCTGGCGCGGTCAGCACATCGCCATGGGGACGAACGTCGACTGCTACCAGCGGGCGGAAGGGCGGTACCGGTTGATGCCGGGGATCCTGACCGCCCTGCGCGACTACGCGAACCCGTTCTCCCTCCTCACCAAGGGCACACTCATCCTCCGTGACCTCGATCTGCTGCGCTCGGCCGCGGCCATCACCGACGTCGGGGTCTCGGTGTCCGTCGGCTTCACCGACGAGGAGCTGTGGCGCACGGTCGAGCCGGGCACCCCCGCGCCGCAGCGGCGACTGGATGTCGTACGAACGCTCACGGCGCACGGCATCCCGTGCGGGGTGCTGATGGCCCCGGTGATCCCCTTCCTGGGGGACTCGCCCGCGCAGCTGCGCGCCACTGTCCGGGCCATCGCCGCGGCCGGGGCCACGTCCGTCACACCGCTGGCGCTGCATCTGCGGCCCGGCGCACGCGAGTGGTACTTCCGCTGGCTGCACCAGCACCACCCGCGGCTGGTGCGGCACTACGAGGCGCTCTACGCGGCCGGCGCCTACGCGCCCAAGTGGTACCAGCGGCGCATCACCCGTCAGGTGCACGAGCTGGCCGCCGAGTACGGCGTGGGCCCCTCGACGTCCGCACAGGCCCGGCGGATCGATCCGCCCGCACCGGCCACACCGACCGGCGCGGCCGAGCCCGACGACGACCGGTCCGGAAACCGCCGGTCCGAAAGCGGCGGACCCGAGAACGACGGACCCGAAAGCGGCGGGCCCGGGGACGCGGAGCCCAGCCGCGCGGAGCTCGACGACGCACCGGAAAACCACTGCACACAGCTCACCCTGCTCTGAGAGCATGCGCCGCATGTCATCGCCACTCACCCACATCGCAGCACCCGAAGGCCTCGCGCCCGGCAACGGCTACAGCCATCTCGTCATCGGGGAGGGCAGGCTGGTCGCGATATCCGGACAGGTCGCGCTCGACGCGCACGGCGAGGTCGTCGGCGAGGGGGACCCCGAGGCGCAGGCCGAGCAGGTGTTCAGCAACCTCCGGCGCTGTCTGGAGGAGGCCGGGGCGGGCTTCGCCGACGTCGTGAAGTTCACCTTCTTCGTGACCGATCTATCCGTGATGCCCGCACTCAGGGCCGTCCGCGACCGGTATCTCGACCCCGGACGGCTCCCCGCGTGCAGCGCCGTTCAGGTGGCGGGGCTCGTACGGCCGGAACTGCTCATCGAGGTCGAGGCATTCGCCGTGACAGCCCCGGACCGGCCGACGACCGGGTGACTCGGGCATACGCGTACTGACCGGCGTGTCCCGGGACGTAAGAGCGGTTAACGGATAATTTGCGTCGAAGGGGCATGTCCCTGGCCATCGCTCCCTGGCCACGTCCGCACGCCGACCGCCTTGCCCTGGAGATGTGGAGCGCCCGTATGCGCCTGATGCTGGTCCACCCGAGTGCGCTGATGTACTCCGAGATCTTCCTCCGTCTGGAGCCGCTCGGACTCGAACGTGTGGCCGCCGCCGCCAGGGAAGCGGGCCACCAGGTGCGCGTGGTGGACCTCCAGGTGCTCGACCGGAAGCTGCTGGACCGGGAGCTGCGCTCCTACCAGCCGGAGGCGCTGGGCATCTCACTCAACTACCTGGCCAACATCCCCGAGGCCCTGGAGATCGCCCACAGCGCCAAGGCGGCGGCCCCAGGGTGCTTCGTCTTCTTCGGCGGTCACAGCGTCTCCTTCATCGGCGACCACGTGCTGGAGCAGGCCGAGGGCGCGGTGGACGCCATCGCCCGGGGAGAGGGCGAGACCGTGATCGTCCCGCTGCTGGACGCCGTACGGGACAGGGCCGCGCACACAGTGCCGGGTGTGGTGACGGCCGACGGGCGCGGCCCGGCGCCCAAGATGCTGGAGAGCATCGACCGGCCGCGCCCTGCGCGGGACCTGATGCGCCGCCGCAACCGCTACTTCATCGGCGAGCTCGACCCCTGCGCCTCCATCGAGTTCACCCGGGGCTGCCCGTGGGACTGCTCCTTCTGCTCCGCGTGGACCTTCTACGGCCGCAGCTACCGGCGGGCAGCGCCGGAGGCGGCAGCCGAGGAGATGGCGTCCATCCGGGAGCCCAACGTCTTCATCGTCGACGACGTCGCCTTCATCAAACCCGACCACGGGCACGGAATCGCGGCCGAGCTGGAACGCCGCGACATCCGCAAGCGGTACTACCTGGAGACCCGCGCGGACGTACTGCTGCGCAACGAGGAGGTCTTCGAACGCTGGACCCGGCTGGGACTGAAATACATGTTCCTCGGCATGGAAGCGCTGGACGCCGACGGGCTCGACCAGTTCCGCAAGCGCATCAGCCCGGACGAGAACTTCAAGGCGCTGGAGACCGCGCGGCGGATGGGCATCAGCGTGGCGATCAACCTCATCGTCGACCCGGGGTGGGACGAGGAACAGTTCCGCCTGGTACGCGAGTTCGCCCTGGCCGTGCCGGAGATCGTCCACCTGACCGTGATGACGCCCTACCCCGGTACGGAGGTCTGGCACACCGAGGCCCGCCAGCTGACCACACGCGACTACCGGCTCTTCGACATCCAGCACGCCGTGGTGCCCACCCGGCTGCCGCTGGAGCAGTTCTACCGGGAGCTGGTGCGCACCCAGGCCGTCATCAACCGGAAGCACCTGGGGCTGCGCACGGCCATCGGCGCCATGCGGGTGCTCGGCCGCAATCTGGCACACGGCCAGACGAACTTCGCCCGCATGCTGTGGAAGTTCGGCCGCGTCTACAACGCGGACCGGCAGTTCGCCGACCACGCGCGCCCGGTCGAGTACGAGCTTCCCGTGCCCGAGCGGCGCGGAGCGCCCGGCCGCAAGGAGCTGTTCGTCCACACGATCGGCCGCTCCGGCGCCCGCGCAGGCCAGACGGGACAGCAGACAGGGCAGCAGGCGGGGCAGCAGGCGGGGCAGCAGGCGGACCCCGCGCAGTAGCCGTCAGTCCAGCGGGTCCTCGCGCGGCGGCGCGTCGTCGTTGCCGCGCCGGATGGTGCGCGGCGGTCCGCCGGGCCGCCATGTGCGGAAGACGATCTCCTCGCCCTCGATGGTGACCCGCACCACCTCCTCCACGGCCACCCGGAAGAGGTGGAAGACCTCGGGAAGCCCGCCGTCCGGCGTGCCGGCCGCCCACTCCTCGATCTGAGCGGGGTCCGTCACCTCCAGCGCGCGGCCCGAGACCCGTACGTCTCCCCCGTCCATCTCGCTGCCGGGACCCGGGTTGGCGTACAGCGCGAACCGGTTGTCCCGGCGCAGGTCGAGTGCCTTGAGCGAGTTCGGCATCATCCCCAGCCACAGCTGCCCGGCCCGGAAGTCCGCCTCGAGACCGGTCAGCCGCGGCGACCCGTCCTTGCGCAGCGTGGCCAGCACATGGTGGGTGTACTTCGCGAACCGCTGCTCGACCACCTCGGCGAACCCCGGCTCCGCCTCCCGGAACCCACCCCAGCCGACAGCGTTCGGCACAGTCACGTTCTCCGTCGTCATACGGACAGCGTGCGGCGCTAACCCGACATCTTCTGTCCGGTATCCCGGCGACCGGTCTCCTCGGTTTCGCCGCGCCGGGGCTGATGGGGGATGCGGGCCAGTGCGGCCTTGGCCGAAGGGGAGAGCCGGTGGTGTTCGGCTGCCGCGTCGAGGACGGGGATGGCGCGTTTGTCGCCGAGGGCGCCGAGGCCGACGACGCACGCCTCGGCGATGGGCCAGTAGTGCAGCGGCCCGATCAGCAGACGCTGGAGGACGTTGATGAGGGTGGGTACCGATTCCGGGGCGCGGAGGGCCGTCAGGAGCCGGACGGGGTAGAGCGCGTAGGCGGTGCGCAGTTCGTTGGTGGCCAGGGCCGCTGCCGCCTTGGCCGTCCGGGGGTCGCGCAGCCGCTCCAGGGCCTGCGCCGCGCTGGCGCAGCAGACCGGATCGCGGTAGTTCAGCATGAAGATGAGGGTCTCGAAGGCCCTCCTGTCCCCGGCGCTGCCCAGTGCGAAAGCCGCGATCTCCCGAGCCCACAGCGGCCGTTCGGTCTCCACGAGCACGGCGGCGAGCTGGTCGCGCGCCTCCGTGCTGCGCTGCCTGGCCAGCGTGACCAGCCGTGCGTACTCGACGGGCTCGGCCTCGGGCCGCACTCGGTCGATCAGCGCTCGGAACGCGTCGCCCACTCCGGCTCCCCCTCACGTGCTGAGTTCCACAGCGGTGGAAGTCTTCCTACCCCTGGCTTTATGGTTACCCACGAGTTAAGGTGCTCATCAGAGCGGCATCCCCGCTCAGGCGGTTTGGTGACGCAGCCGCCGAGAGTGACGTCGGTTCGGCAGCGGGCCCGATACGCGCCCAGGCGCGTCGGACCCGTATGGACCGCCTCGCGACCGGGCCCCGGGACAGGGCCGCGCAGCGGGGCGTGACCGGTAACTCCCCTGCCCTGCGCGTGCGTACGCCCGCGCGCCCGGTAGTGCACGAAACCCTCACCCTCATCAATCGCGCCCCCTGGCCGGGGGCCTGTGTCACACCCTCTGGAGTCCCCTGATGGACCGTCCTCCCCTGCGCACGATCGCCGTCGTCGGCCTCGGCACGATGGGTACCGGCATCGCCGATATTCTCGCCCGCGCCGGGCGTGAGGTCATCGGCATCGACACGAACGAAGCAGCCGCGCGGCAGGCCGTTGCCGCACTGGAGTCCTCCACCGCGCGCTCGGTCGAGCGCGAGCGGATGACACAGAGCGAGCGCCAGGACGTGCTGGCGCGGCTGCGCACCTTCACCGGTCTGGACGCCGCGGCCGAGGCCGATCTGGTCATCGAGGTGGTGCCCGAGGACTACGACACCAAGTGCCGGGTCTTCGCCGAGCTGGACACCGTCGTCAAGCCCGACACCATCCTGGCCACCGGTACCAACGCGCTGTCCGTGACCCGGCTGGCCGCCGACTCCGACCGGCCCGAGCGCGTGCTGGGGCTGCACTTCTTCAACCCGGCGCCCGCCATGAAGCTGGTGGAGATCGTCTCCTCGGTGCTCACCTCGCCGCAGGCGGTGGCCGCCGTCACCGAGCTGGCCCGGGAGCTGGGCAAGGATCCGATCGCGGTCGGTGACCGTCCGGGGTTCGTCGCGGACGGACTGCTGTTCGGATATCTGAACCAGGCGGCCGCGATGTACGAGTCCCGCTACGCCACTCGCGAGGACATCGACTCCGCAATGAAACTGGGGTGCGGTCTGCCGATGGGCCCGCTGGCCCTCCTCGATCTGATCGGAATCGACACGGCACGCACCGTACTCGACGCGATGTACGAGCAGTCGCACGACCGGCTGCACGCGCCCGCGCCGATCCTGCGGCAGTTGAGCGAGGCGGGGCTGACGGGCCGCAAGTCGGGCCGCGGCTTCTACACCTACGCGGCGCCCGGCAGCTGTGAAGTGGTGCCCGACGCGCTCACCCCCGACCCGGCCGCCTCCCGCACGACCGGCCGCCCGGTGACCGCGGTGGGTGTCGTGGGCTCGGGGACGATGGCCGGCGGTATCGCGGAGGTCTTCGCGAAGGCCGGCTACCCGACGGTGCTGGCAGCCCGGAGCGAGCAGAAGGCGGTCACGGCCAAGGAGCGCGTCGCGCGGTCGCTGGACCGCTCGGTGGACAAGGGCCGGATGACGGCCGAGGACCGGGAGGCGGCACTGGCCCGGATCAGCCCCGCCGGGTCGCTGGACGCGCTGCGCGAGGTGGATCTGGTGGTCGAGGCGGTGGCCGAGGACCTCGACGTCAAGCGGGAGTTGTTCCAGCGCCTGGACGCGGTCTGCAAGCAGGGTGCCGTGCTGGCCACCACCACCTCCTCGCTGCCGGTGGTCGCCTGCGCGCGTGCCACCTCCCGGCCGCAGGACGTGATCGGCATGCACTTCTTCAACCCGGCGCCCGCCATGAAACTGGTGGAGGTGGTGACCACGGTGCTGACCGACCGGGAGGCGCATGCCACCATCCGCGAGATCTGCGCGAAGATCCGCAAGCACCCGGTGGACTGCGGCGACCGGGCGGGCTTCATCGTCAACGCGCTGCTCTTCCCGTACCTGAACAACGCCGTGAAGATGGTCCAGGAGCACTACGCCTCGCTGGACGACATCGACGCCGCGATGCGGCTCGGCGGCGGCTATCCGATGGGCCCCTTCGAACTGCTGGACGTGGTGGGCCTGGACGTCTCGCTCGCCATCGAGCGGGTGCTGCACGAGGAGTTCCGCGACCCGGGACTGGCACCGGCCCCGCTGCTGGAACACCTGGTGGCCGCGGGCTGTCTGGGCAGGAAGACGGGGCGCGGCTTCCGTGAGTACGCACGCCGGTGACCGGCGGCACCGCCGGGTGGGGCGGGCTGTTGGAGCCGGCGGCAGGCAGCCCGGCACACGGCCCGTCCCCCGACCCCGTCACGGCGTGTAACGTTCACCACATGCCAGAGCCCGAGAAGAACTCCCGTACGACCAGCCAGCGTGCGAACGGTGCCGCCACCCAGCGACTCAGGGTGCGCCGTGAGTTGGCCGCAGCTGCCATGGAGCTCTTCGCCACGAAGGGTTACGAAGCGACGACGGTGGATGAGATCGCCGCCGCCGCGGGAGTCGCGCGGCGCACCTTCTTCCGGCACTTCCGCTCCAAGGAAGAAGCGATTTTCCCCGACCACGACGACACCCTCGTCCGCGCCCAGGCCGTGCTGGAGGCAGCGCCCGCGCACGAGCACCCGCTGGACACCGTGTGCCGGGGCATCAAGGAAGTCATGAAGATGTACGCCGCCTCCCCCAAGGGCAGCGTGGAGCGGTACAAGCTCACCCGCGAGGTGCCGGCGCTCCGGGAGCGGGAGATCGCCTCGGTGGCCCGCTACGAGCGGCTGTTCACCCGCTATCTGCTGGGCCACTTCGACGAGGAGGCACACCGCGACGGTGTCAGCGGCTACGACGAGCCGCTGCTGGCCGAGGTCGCCGCCTCGGCTGTGGTGACGGCGCACAACCATGTGCTGCGGCGCTGGCTGCGCTCGGGTGCCGCGGGCGATGTGATGGCGCAGCTCGACCACGCCTTCGCGATCGTGCGGCGTACGTTCGGCACCGGCTTCGGCGCGCACCGCCCCAGCGCCGAGCAGCCCGCGGCCTCGGTGGCCCGCCGGGACGAGGTGCTGGTGACCGTCGCCCGTACCGACGCCCCGCTGGGCGAGATCATGTCCACCATCGAACGGGCCCTGTCCAAGGACTGAGCCCTCCCACGGCGAGGGAGTCGGGTGAATTGCGCCCGGGCCCCGCCCCGCGTACCCGCTTCCGGCCCGGCGAGCGGAAACCATGGCGCGAAGGCGACGTGGAGGTGCGGCAGTGTCGGTTGCGCCGGGCGGGGCGAAGGGCCCCAGGCACAAGGCCAGGAGATCGAGGCCGTGGTTGCGTACCAAGTCGGTGGAGGAGTCGATCCTCGACACCGACGACCCCGAGGGCGGGCTGCGCAAATCGCTCTCGGCGCTCGATCTGACGGTCTTCGGCGTCGGTGTGATCATCGGCACCGGGATCTTCGTCCTGACCGGCCAGGTCGCCAAGTCGACGGCGGGCCCGGCGGTGGCCATCTCGTTCGCGGCCGCGGGCGTGGTGTGCACGCTGGCCGCACTGTGCTACGCGGAGTTCGCCTCGACCGTCCCGGTGGCCGGCTCCGCCTACACCTTCGCGTACGCCTCGCTCGGTGAGCTGCCCGCCTGGATCATCGGCTGGGACCTGGTGCTGGAGCTGGCGCTGGGCTGCGCGGTGGTTGCCGTCGGCTGGTCGGGGTACGTACGTTCGCTGCTGGACAGCATCGGCTGGAACCTGCCGGACTGGCTCTCGGGCACCAGCGACGCCAACGGGTTCGGCTTCGACGTGCTGGCCTGCGCCCTCGTCCTGCTGCTGACGGCCATTCTGGTGGTCGGTATGAAGCTGTCGGCCCGGGTCACTTCGGTCGTCGTGGCGATCAAGGTGGGCGTGGTGCTGCTGGTGATCGTCGCGGGGGCGTTCTTCATCACGGCCGACAACTACGACCCGTTCATCCCGCCCGCGCAGGGCACCGTGGACTCCAGCTCCGGGTTCGCGGCACCGCTGATCCAACTGCTGTCCGGATACGAACCGACCACGTTCGGCGTCATGGGCATCTTCACCGGCGCCGCCATCGTCTTCTTCGCGTTCATCGGCTTCGACGTGGTGGCAACGGCCGCCGAGGAGACCCACAATCCGCAGCGCGACATGCCCCGGGGCATTCTCGGCTCCCTGATCATCTGCACGGTGCTGTACGTCGCGGTCTCGATCGTGGTCACCGGGATGCGCAAGTACACGGAGCTGACCGTGGACGCCCCGCTGGCGGACGCCTTCAAGGCCGTCGACGAGCCGTTCTGGGCCGGGCTGATCAGCTTCGGCGCCGCGGTCGGGCTGACGACCGTGTGCATGATCCTGCTGCTGGGACAGTCCCGGGTGTTCTTCGCGATGAGCCGGGACGGGCTGCTGCCGCGGCTGTTCGCCCAGGTGCATCCGCGGTTCGGCACGCCGTACCGCTCGACCATCCTGCTCGGCGTGCTGGTCTCCGTCATCGCGGGGTTCGTGAGCCTCTCCGAGCTGGCCGAGCTGGTCAACATCGGCACGCTGTTCGCTTTCGCGGTGGTCGCGCTTGGCGTGATCATTCTGCGGCGGACACGGCCGGATCTGCCGCGGGCCTTTCGTACGCCGCTGGTGCCGGCACTGCCGATCGCCTCGGTGCTGGCGTCGCTGTGGCTGATGCTGAATCTGCCGAGTGAGACATGGGCACGGTTCGCGGCGTGGATGGCGGTGGGGGCGGTGCTGTATGCGGGGTACGGGCGGCGGAAGAGCCGGCTGCGGAGGGGTGAGGAGCCGTTGCCGCATCACGTGCCGTGAGGGCTTGCCGCGCTGCTCCCTGAATGGCTGCCCGCGCAGCTTGGGCAGTCTGCGCCATGGGGGTACCTCCCGGACGGAGTCCGGGGGAGCAGGGTGGGCAAGCGCAGCCCCCCATGCGGGGGTACGTAGGCGACGCGCCTGGCTGGGGAGGGACTGCCCTATTTTCGCCGTCGCAGGCTGCGGGTGAGCTCTTGGCCGGTCGCGCCCCGGCGGCGGAGCCGCATATCAACACAGCCCCGCGCCCCTGAGGGGCCGACTCTTGCGCTTGGGGGGCGCGGCTCGGTGATCGATCATCGCTCAGATGAGTAGAGATCGCGCCATGTGAGATTTCGCGGCACGCAGTGTCTTGTGCTCTGGCACTGGGTGTCATAGCTTGGCATCAGTCCGGGCGCTGTCCCCACGGCGAAACCCGTGTGCCCCGGAACGCTTGGCGTCACAAGCGAGCCGCGCACACCCGCGCGAACACCGCACGAGCCGAACCGACGGCACTGCCTCACCACCGACGTCCCTCAAGCGATCTTGTAACTTCGCGCTCCGCCGGAGGCATACCGTGAACCAGATCCTCGACGCGATCCTCGCGTCCGACACCTCGCCGGAGGACTTCGCCGCCCTCCCGCTGCCCGAGTCCTACCGCGCCGTGACGGTGCACAAGGACGAGGTGGACATGTTCGAAGGGCTGGAGACCCGGGACAAGGATCCGCGCAAGTCCCTGCACCTCGACGAGGTGCCGCTGCCCGAACTCGGCCCGGGCGAGGCCCTGGTGGCCGTGATGGCCTCCTCGGTCAACTACAACTCCGTGTGGACCTCGATCTTCGAGCCGCTGTCCACCTTCGGCTTCCTGGAGCGCTACGGCCGCCTCTCGCCGCTGGCCAAGCGGCACGACCTGCCGTACCACGTCATCGGGTCGGACCTGGCGGGCGTCGTGCTGCGCACCGGCGTGGGCGTCAACTCCTGGAAGCCGGGCGACGAGGTGGTCGCGCACTGCCTCTCCGTCGAACTGGAGTCCGCCGACGGACACAACGACACCATGCTCGACCCGGAGCAGCGGATCTGGGGCTTCGAGACCAACTTCGGCGGACTCGCCGAGATCGCACTGGTCAAGTCCAACCAGCTGATGCCCAAGCCGGACCACCTCAGCTGGGAGGAGGCGGCGGCCCCCGGGCTGGTCAACTCCACCGCCTACCGGCAGCTGGTCTCACAGAACGGCGCCGGGATGAAGCAGGGCGACAACGTGCTCATCTGGGGCGCCAGCGGCGGGCTGGGCTCCTACGCCACGCAGTTCGCGCTGGCCGGCGGCGCCAACCCGATCTGTGTCGTCTCCAGCGAGGAGAAGGCCGAGATCTGCCGCCGGATGGGCGCCGAGGCCATCATCGACCGCAGGGCCGAGGGCTACCGGTTCTGGAAGGACGAGCACAACCAGGACCCCAAGGAGTGGAAGCGCTTCGGCAAGCGCATCCGCGAGCTGACCGGCGGCGAGGACGTCGACATCGTCTTCGAGCACCCGGGGCGCGAGACGTTCGGCGCGAGCGTCTACGTCACCCGCAAGGGCGGCACCATCGTCACCTGCGCCTCCACCTCCGGCTACGAGCACAGCTACGACAACCGCTACCTGTGGATGTCGCTGAAGCGGATCGTCGGCTCGCACTTCGCCAACTACCGCGAGGCCTGGGAGGCCAACCGGCTGATAGCCAAGGGCAAGATCCACCCGACGCTCTCCAAGTCGTACCCGCTGGAGGAGACCGGCCAGGCAGCGCACGACGTGCACCGCAACGTCCACCAGGGCAAGGTCGGCGTGCTGTGCCTGGCCCCCGAGGAGGGCCTGGGCGTGCGCGACACGGAGAAGCGGGCCCGGCACATCGACGCCATCAATCTGTTCCGCGAAGCCGAAGGCGAGCGGACCAGCAAGCACAGCGGGAACGTGTGAGACGGCCCGATGACTGAGCGTCAGAAGGACCGGCCGTGGCTCATGCGGACATACGCGGGCCACTCCACGGCCGAGGCGTCCAACGAGCTGTACCGGCGCAACCTCGCCAAGGGCCAGACCGGGCTGTCGGTCGCCTTCGATCTGCCCACCCAGACCGGCTACGACCCCGACCACGTCCTCGCCCGCGGCGAGGTGGGCCGGGTCGGGGTCCCCGTCTCCCACCTGGGTGACATGCGCAGGCTCTTCGACGGCATCCCGCTGGAGAAGATGAACACCTCCATGACCATCAACGCCACCGCCATGTGGCTGCTGGCGCTCTACCAGGTGGTCGCGGAGGAGCAGGGCGCCGACATATCCCAGCTGTCGGGCACCACCCAGAACGACATCGTCAAGGAGTACCTCTCGCGCGGGACGCACGTCTTCCCGCCGGGGCCCTCGCTGCGGCTGACCACCGACATGATCGCCTACACGGTCGCCCAGCTGCCCAAGTGGAACCCGGTCAACATCTGCAGCTACCACCTGCAGGAGGCCGGGGCCACACCGGTACAGGAGATCTCCTACGCGATGGCGACGGCGGTCGCGGTGCTGGATGCCGTACGGGACAGCGGGCAGGTGCCGCCCGAGGAGTTCGGCCGGGTGGTTGCGCGGATCTCGTTCTTCGTCAACGCCGGGGTCCGCTTCGTCGAGGAGATGTGCAAGATGCGGGCCTTCACCCGCATCTGGGACCGGATCACCAGTGAGCGCTACGGCATCACCGACGCCAAGCAGCGCCGCTTCCGCTACGGGGTGCAGGTCAACTCGCTCGGGCTGACCGAGGCGCAGCCGGAGAACAACGTGCAGCGCATCGTGCTGGAGATGCTGGCGGTCACCCTCTCCAAGGACGCGCGGGCCCGCGCCGTACAGCTTCCCGCCTGGAACGAGGCGCTGGGCCTGCCCCGCCCCTGGGACCAGCAGTGGTCGCTGCGTATCCAGCAGGTGCTGGCGTACGAGAGCGACCTGCTGGAGTACGCGGACATCTTCGCCGGCTCGCACGTCATCGAGGCCAAGGTGGACGCGCTGGTGACCGAGTCGCTGGCGGAGATGGCGCGGATCGAGGAGATGGGCGGGGTGATGGCGGCCGTCGAGTCCGGCTATCTGAAGTCCCAGCTCGTCGCCTCCCACGCGGAGCGGCGCGCCCGGATCGAGTCGGGCGAGGAGAAGATCGTCGGCGTCAACTGCTTCGAGGGGACCGAGCCGAGCCCGCTCACCGCTGATCTGGACACCGCGATCCTGACGGTCGACCCGGCCGGCGAGGCGGCGACCGTGGAGGCCGTCAAGCGCTGGCGGGAGACGCGCGACGAGCCGTTCTGGCGGGAGGGCACCCGGGAGCCGGGGCTGCACCCGAGCGCCGAGCAGGCTCTCGCCGCGCTGCGCGAGGCGGCGGCGGGCAACGCCAATCTGATGGAGGCCACGCTGGAGTGCGCCCGCGCCGGGGTCACCACCGGGGAGTGGGCGGGCGCGCTGCGCGAGGTCTTCGGCGAGTTCCGCGCGCCGACCGGGGTGAGTTCGGCCCCGGTGGCGGTGAGCGCCGAGGCGAGCTCGGAGCTGGCCGAGGTGCGGCGGCACGTGGAGCGCACCGCCGACGAACTGGGCGTCGGGAAGCTGCGGCTGCTGGTGGGCAAGCCGGGTCTCGACGGGCACAGCAACGGCGCCGAACAGATCGCCGTCCGGGCCCGGGACGCGGGCTTCGAGGTGGTCTATCAGGGCATCAGGCTCACCCCGGAGGAGATCGTCTCGGCGGCGCTCGCCGAGGACGTGCACTGCGTGGGCCTGTCCATCCTCTCCGGCTCGCACGCCGAACTGGTGCCCGACGTGCTGGAGCGGATGCGGGAGGCGGGCGCGAGCGACGTCCCCGTGATCGTGGGCGGGATCATTCCGTCGGCGGACGCGCGGGCGCTGCGCGAGGCGGGGGTCGCCGCCGTATTCACCCCGAAGGACTTCGGGATCACCCGGATCATCGGCCGTATCGTCGACGAGATCCGGACACAGCACAAGCTCGCCACACGCGATGAGCACAGCGAGCGCGATCAGCGAGAACCACTGGAGGTCACCTCGTGAACAGCGACAACCGGCAGCGTGCGCTCCGCCCGCGCCGTTCCTGCCTGGCCGTGCCGGGCAGCAACCCGCGGTTTCTGGAGAAGGCGCAGGGCCTCCCCGCCGACCAGGTCTTCCTCGACCTGGAGGACGCCTGCGCCCCGCTGGCCAAGCCGGAGGCGCGGCACACCATCGTGAAGTTCCTCAACGAGGGCGACTGGAGTGGCAAGACCCGCGTCGTACGGGTCAACGACTGGACCACCGAGTGGACCTACCGCGACGTGGTCACCGTCGTGGAGGGCGCCGGGGCCAACCTGGACTGCGTCATGCTGCCGAAGGTGCAGGACGCGGCGCAGGTGCGGGCGCTGGACATGCTGCTGACCCAGATCGAGAAGACGATGGGCCTCGACGTCGGCCGGATCGGCATCGAGGCCCAGATCGAGAACGCCAAGGGCCTGGTGAACGTCGACGAGATCGCCGCCGCCTCGCCCCGGATGGAGACCATCGTCTTCGGCCCGGCCGACTTCATGGCGTCCATCAACATGAAGTCGCTGGTGGTCGGCGAACAGCCGCCCGGCTACCCGGCCGACGCCTACCACTACATCCTGATGCGGATTCTGATGGCGGCGCGTACCCACGACCTCCAGGCGATCGACGGGCCCTATCTGCAGATCCGCGATGTGGAGGGCTACCGGAAGGTGGCCCAGCGGGCCGCCGCGCTCGGCTTCGACGGCAAGTGGGTGTTGCACCCGGGCCAGGTCGAGGTCTCCAACGAGGTCTTCTCGCCCTCCCAGGAGGACTACGACCACGCAGAGCTGATCCTGGACGCGTACGAGTACTACACCTCCGAGGCGGGCGGCAAGAAGGGCTCGGCGATGCTCGGCGACGAGATGATCGACGAGGCCAGCCGCAAGATGGCGCTGGTCATCTCCGGCAAGGGCCGCGCCGCCGGTATGCAGCGCACCACCTCCTTCACCCCTCCGGAGGACTGAGCATGCGGCGCTTCGACACCTCGACCGACATTCACCTCACGAGAGCGTTCGGGCACAAGCCCGTCGCCGGGGCGGTTCGTGGGGGTCCGGGGGGTCGCTCCCCGGAAGACAACAGCACCCCTCCGGAGGACTGAGCCATGCAGTTCGGACGTACCTATGAAGAGTTCACCGTCGGCGAGACATACAAGCACTGGCCAGGCAAGACCGTCACCGAGTACGACGACCACCTGTTCTGCCTGCTGACCATGAACCACCACCCGCTGCACATGGACAGCAACTACGCCGAGTCGACGACCGACTTCGGCAGGAACGTGGTGGTGGGCAACTACATCTACTCGCTGCTGCTGGGGATGTCGGTCCCGGATGTCTCGGGGAAGGCCATCGCCAACCTGGAGATCGAGTCGCTCAAGCACGTGGCGCCGACCTTCCACGGCGACACCGTCTACGGCGAGACGACGGTGCTGGACAAGGTTCCCTCCAAGTCGAAGAGCGACCGCGGGATCGTGCACGTCGAGACCAAGGGCTACAAGCAGGACGGCACCCTGGTGTGCGTCTTCCGGCGCAAGGTGATGGTGCCGACCGAGACCTACGTCAAGGAGCGCGGCGGGGAACAGCCGGGCCGGCCCGAACTGCGCGAGCCGGCACCGAAGGGCGGTAAGTGAGATGGGCCGGCTGGCACAGACCGAGGGCCTGACGGAGATACAGCGGGAAATCCTCACCACGGTGCGGAACTTCGTCGACAAGGAGATACTCCCGGTCGCCACGGAGCTGGAGCACAAGGACGAGTACCCCACCGAGATCGTCGAGGGCCTCAAGGAACTGGGGATCTTCGGGCTGATGATCCCGGAGGAGTACGGCGGTCTGGGTGAGTCGCTGCTCACCTACGCGCTGTGCGTGGAGGAGATCGCCCGCGGCTGGATGAGTGTCTCCGGCATCATCAACACCCACTTCATCGTGGCGTACATGCTCAAGCAGCACGGCACGCAGGAGCAGAAGGACTACTTCCTGCCCAAGATGGCCGCGGGCGAGATCCGTGGCGCGTTCTCGATGTCGGAGCCGGGGCTGGGCTCCGATGTGTCGGCCATCACCTCCAAGGGCGTGCGTGCCGCCGACGGTTCCGGCGACTTCCTGCTCAACGGGCAGAAGATGTGGCTGACCAATGGAGGTTCCTCCACGCTCGTGGCGGTGCTGTGCCGCACGGACGAGGGGCACCCGGAGGGCACGGCTCCGCACAAGTCGATGACGACGTTCCTGGTGGAGAAGGAGCCCGGTTTCGGCCAGGTCAGGCCGGGGCTCACGATCCCCGGGAAGATCGACAAAATGGGCTACAAGGGGGTCGACACCACCGAGCTGATCATGGACGATCTGCGGATTCCGGCCGACCGCGTACTCGGCGGCGCGACGGGCCGCGGTTTTTACCAAATGATGGACGGGGTCGAGGTCGGCCGGGTGAATGTCGCAGCGCGTGGCTGCGGCGTCGCACAGCGTGCTTTCGAGCTCGGTATCGACTACGCCCAGCAGCGTCACACGTTTGGCAAGCCCATCTCGGGGCATCAGGCCATTCAGTTCAAGCTGGCTGAAATGGCCACGAAGGTCGAGGCGGCGCACGCCCTGATGGTGGGCGCGGCCCGCAAGAAGGACTCCGGCCAGCGCAACGACCTTGAGGCGGGAATGGCGAAATATCTCGCTTCCGAGTACTGCAAGGAGGTCGTGGAGGACTCCTTCCGCATCCACGGCGGGTACGGTTTCAGCAAGGAGTACGAGATCGAGCGGCTCTACCGGGAGGCGCCGATGCTGCTGATCGGCGAAGGAACCGCAGAGATCCAGAAAATGATCGTGGGCCGGCGGCTCCTGGAGGAGTACCGCAGCCAGGGCTGAATGTCCCTTTCGGGGTGTTTTCTTGGGATTCAAGATCACACCCCGAACCGGGACTTCGGCCACTGACTGGCCCGCTGGCTTGCCCAGTTGCCATCAGAAACCGATAGCATCCCGGGAAAGCCGCCGTCCCCCTGTCACCTACGCGGCTCCCTCCGCTACGAAGGTCATTCATGCCCCACAGCCCATCCACAGCACCCAGCGGCTCTCCCTCGTCCGGCGCTGACGGCCCCGGCTCCGGCGCACCCCGCGCCCCTCGCGTGCGCCTCGCACGCGGAGCCTCGCCGTGGCTCGCACCGACCGTCGCGACGGCAGCGCTCAGCCTGGCCCGCGCCCGCAAGTCGAAGCGCGCCGCGCTGGTCGCCGTACCCGCGACGGCGCTCGCCGCCGGGATGCTGTGGTTCTTCCGGGACCCGGAGCGGGAAATCGGCCAGGGCCGGGTGATCTCCCCGGCCGACGGCGTGGTGCAGAGCATCATGCCGTGGCAGGACGGCCGCACCCGCGTCGCCATCTTCATGAGCCCGCTGAACGTCCACGTCAACCGCGCTCCGCTGGCGGGCACGGTGACGTCCGTCGAGCACATCCCCGGCGGCTACGTTCCCGCGTTCAACAAGGAGAGCGAGAACAACGAGCGCGTCGTCTGGCACTTCGACACCGAGCTGGGCGATATCGAGATGGTCCAGATCGCCGGTGCGGTGGCCCGGCGGATCGTGCCGTATGTGCCCAGTGGTGCCAAGGTCGAGCAGGGTGAGCGCCTCGGGCTGATCAGGTTCGGCTCCCGGGTGGACATCTACCTCCCCGAGGGCGTCGAGACGGCCGTGGAGGTCGGTCAGACCACGACAGCGGGGGTGACTCGCCTTGACCGTGATTGATCCCGATGCGAAGGCGGCGGCCTGGGCCCCGGCCAAGGACCGCAAGGGTGACTACGCGGAGTACGCTGAGTACGCGGACGGGGACTACGCCGAGTACGCCGACGACGACGCCGACGACGAGATGCCGCTGTCGACCCGGCTGTCGATCGCGGACACCCTGACGCTCGGCAACGCGACCTGCGGCTTCATGGCGGTGTACTTCACCACCACCGGCGTCCTCATCCCGCATCTGACCGGCAGCGAGGACGGCGGCATGGCCCGGCACAGCGCCGCCACCGCCGTGGTGCTGATGCTGATGGCCGCGGTCTTCGATCTCTTCGACGGGCTGGTCGCACGGAAGCTGCGCAGCTCGGCCATGGGGGCCGAGCTGGACAATCTCTCCGACCTGATCAGCTTCGGGCTGGCGCCGGCCTACTTCGTCGCGGTCTGGGGAATGGTCGCCGACGACGCGCACCAGCGGATCTCCGTGGTCGCCGCGGTCGTGGTGCTGCTGGCGGTGGTGCTGCGGCTTGCGCGGTTCTCCTGCGTGCCCATGCGGAACGGGATGTTCCAGGGCATGCCAGGGCCTTTTGGCGCCTTGACCGTCATCTCCATCGTGCTGCTGGGGCTGCCCTTCGTGCCGACCGCGCTGGGCATTCTCGGGGTCGCGTGGCTGATGGTCAGCCGCGTGGAGTACCCGAAGCCGCGGGGAAGGCTGGCGGTGGCCATGCTGTGCTGGATCGTGCTCAGCATGGGGATGCTGGCCTCCTGGGCGTTCGACGCCCCTGGGGGTGAGCTGCTGCTGCAGACCGGGTGTGCGTTGCAGGTTGTTCTCGGGGCGGTCATTCCGTTGTTCGCTACCGCGCGGAGGGTGAACGCGTTTCGGGACAACCGCCGCGAGGCGAGGGCCGCCGCCCAAAGCTGAGACCCTCCCATTGGGGCCCGCCCTCGGGGCGGGCCCCTTTGCGTTGCGGCCCCTCCCCTTGGTGCCCCCGGTTGTGGACGCACGCGGGCCCCTCACGGGGTGGCCCGCCGCTTGTGGACGCACGCCCCGTTTCTGTCCCGGCTCGCCGCCGAGTGGTCGTGTCGGGGGGCGAACCCCTCACGGGGTGGCCCCCCGCTTGTGGACGCACGCCCCGTTTGTTGCTTCGGCTTACGCCGACAGGTCGTGTCGGGGGGCTCCGCCCCCCAACAGCCCCCCGCTAGGTGGGCTTCGCCCCCCTAGAACCCCCCTGCCGCAATCCCGAACCCCATTGCCTTTCAAGCCCACCCTCAGTGGTGCGGCTCCTTGGACCGGCCGGTGACGACCCTGCGGGAGTCACCAGCCGAATCAAGGGCATCCGCCATCAACCGGGAGGAGCGAATGTGAACAGGGGTGCCCTTTTGCGGAAGGGGGCTCCTAGGGGGGCGAAGCCCCCGTAGCGGGGGGCTGTTGGGGGGCGGAGCCGCCCCAACGCCCGTCCGGCGAGGACCCGGGGGTTTGGGGGCGGAGCCCCCATAAACGAGAGGGAGCCAGAGGGCCGGGCCCTCAGCCATTGGCGGCGGTCACAAATGGTTGGCGGCAAGGGTTTGGCCGACGGTTTCCAAGAGAGCCCCCGCATTGGCGATGCAACGCTCCACATCGGGCTCGATCTCCGTGAGGGCGTACGCCCTCTCGATACCGGCGGCCCGCAACTCGCGGGCACCGATGGCGAGCCGCCCGCAAACGGCAACCACAGGCTTACCGTCGCGGCGCGCAGCAGCCGCGACACCCGCAGGGGCCTTCCCATGAAGCGTCTGCTCGTCCAGGGAGCCCTCTCCCGTGATCACGAGCGAAGCCCGCCCGATCGCGGGTTCGACACCGAGCTCTTCCATCAGAATCTCGATGCCGGGCCGGAACCGGGCGCGGAGCCCGACGAGGGCACCGAAGCCGATGCCGCCCGCGGCACCGGCGCCGGGCGAGGCCGCGGCCTCCTGCTCGCCGAGGACCTCGGCGAAGTGGGCGAGTGCGGCGTCCAGGAGCTTGACGTCCTCCTCGGCGGCCCCCTTCTGGGGGCCGTAGACGGCGGCGGCGCCCTTGGGCCCGGTGAGCGGGTTGTCGACGTCGCTCGCCAGGATGACCTCGACGTTCTTCAGCCGCGGGTCCATCTCGGAGAGGTCCGCTGAGGCCAGCTCGCGCAGCCCGCCGCCGCCCCATGGGATGGAGTCGCCGTCCTGGTCCAGCAGCCGGGCGCCGAGCGCGTCGAGCATGCCGGCGCCGCCGTCGGTGGTGGCCGAGCCGCCGACGCCGAAGATGATGGTGTGCGCTCCGGCCTCGACGGCGGCCAGCAGCAGCTCGCCGGCGCCGTAGGTGGTGGCAGTCAGCGGCACGAAGACCCCGGGCGGCAGGTGCTGGAGGCCGGAGGCTTCGGCCATCTCCACCACGGCGGTGCCCTCGCGCAGCGCGAACGCGGCGGTGACGGTGGCGCCGAGGGGGCCGGTCACCTCGACCTCGTGGCGGGTGAAGCCATTGGCGACGGCTGCCGCGACGGTGCCGTCCCCGCCGTCGGCCACCGGCAGGGCCTCGACCTCCACCTCGGGGCGCGCTTTGCGGATTCCGGCCGTGAGATGCTCTGCGACCTCGACGGCCGTCAGCGATCCCTTGAACTTGTCCGCGGCGATCAGCACGCGCGCCGGTGTGGTCCGGGCCGTCGTTGTCATTGTTCTGCCCCTGGGTCTCTCTGTTGGTCGAACAGGCAGTCGCGCCTTGGGGACCCTATCTTTCCGACGCCTTCCTCGACCATGGGCCACCTGTCGAGGGGAGGCGTTGCTCACCGTACGTGACGGAGGCGGCGCCAGACGGCCCGGGCCGCGTGGTGGCCCGCCATGCCGTGGACGCCGGGTCCCGGCGGAGCCGCGGAGGAGCACAGGTAGACGGACGGGTGTGCGGTCTCGTACGGGACGCGCTTGAGCTTGGGCCGGATCAGCAGCCGCAGTCCGGCGGCCGAGCCGCAGGCGATGTCGCCGCCCACGTAGTTGGCGTTGCGGGCCGCGAGCTGGGGCGGCCCGGCGGTGGCCCTGGCCAGTACGCGGTCACGGAAGCCGGGCGCGAACCGTTCGAGCTGCCGCTCGACGGCTTCGGTGGCGTCGCCCTCCCAGCCGTTCGGCAGATGGCCGTACGCCCAGAAGACCTGCTTGCCCTCGGGGGCGCGGGTGGGGTCGACGAGGCTGGGCTGGGAGGTGATGAGGAAGGGCCGCTCGGGGGCCCGGCCGCGTACGACGGCGTCGCGCATCGCAGTGTCGATGTCGTCCAGTGTGGGGCCGACGTGCACCGTTCCGGCGCGTGCTGCGTCGGGGGAGGTCCAGGGGACGGGACCGTCCAGCGCGTAGTCGATCTTGAAGAGGCCGGCGCCGTAGCGGACGTTGTCGTAGGTGCTGCCCAGTCCCGCGATCCGGGCGAGCGCGGTCGGCGAGGTGTCGAAGATGTAGGCGCGGGCGGGCGGGAGCTCGTCCAGGCGTTTGACCTCGGTGCCGGTGTGGATCGTGCCGCCGAGCGCCCGCAGATATCCGGCCAGCGCGTCGGAGATGGACTGCGAGCCGCCGCGCGCCACCGGCCAGCCGACCACGTGGCCGGCGAGCGCGAAGACGAGAGCGGGAGCCGTCATGAACGGGTTGTTCATGGGTGCGATGACGTGTCCCGCCATTCCGGCGAGCAGCGCCCTGGCCTTCTCGTCGCGGAAGCGGATTCGGGACCAGGTGACGGGCTGGAGCCCGGCGAGGCCGAAGCGCACGAGCTGTACGGGGTCGGTGGGGAAGCGGCCGTTGAGCGCGGAGCCGTAGCCGAAGAAGTCCTCTGCGAGCGTCTCCCAGCGCCGGATGTACGGGCCGATCAGGCGGCGGTAGGCGCCCGCGTCGCGCGGGCCCAGGGAGGCGGCCGTCTCACCGACCGAGCGGGCCAGTACGGCGGCGCTGCCGTCCGGGAACGGGTGTGCCATGGGGAGTTCGGGGTGCAGCCACTGAAGTCCGTAACGCTCCAGCGGCATGGCGCGGAAGGCGGGTGAGACGGCTCCGGTGGGGTGGACGGCGGAGCAGGGGTCGTGCCGGAAGCCCGGCAGCGTCAGCTCCTCGGTGCGTGCGCCGCCACCCACGGTGTCACGGGCCTCGAACAGCTCGACCTCGAAGCCGCGCCGGGCCAGCTCCACGGCCGCCGTCAGTCCATTGGGGCCGGCTCCCACGACCACCGCGTCCCGGATCGATGGCACTTGCGGCTCCCCTCGCCCGGCTCGCCCCGCCCGGTCAGGCGGGTCGGCCCCGGTGGCTGTCGTCGCTGTCGGTGTGCGGCGGATCGTCGCTCTCGTCGCGCAGCAGCCCCACCATACGCCGCGTCGTGTCCGCGTCACGCGCCGCGGTGAACGGCAGCGCGTTGCCGCCCGCGAGGCGGAACGGTGCGCCGGCGACGGTGCTGCTGGCGCCCCCCGCCTCGGCCACCGTCAGCAGTCCGGCGGCGTGGTCCCAGGCGGACTCCCAGGTGTAGGCGACGGCGTCCAGCCGCCCGTGGGCGATCGCGACGTATTCGAGCCCCGCGGAGCCGGTGGGCCGTACGTCCACGCCGACCGTGCGCAGGCTGCGCAGCGCGCGCTCCTGGAAGTCGTCGGTGTAGTCCGGGTGCGAGACGGCGACGCGCAGCGGGGCGCCCGCTTCGGGTGAACCGGCCCGCAGCGGCGTGCCGTTGAGGAACGCTCCGCCGCCTCGCCGCGCGGTGGCCGTCATCCGCAGCGCGGGCGCCACGATCCAGCCGGCCAGGGTCTCGCCGTCGTGGGCGAGCGCGACCATGGTGCAGAAGCCCTCGTCGCCCGCGACGAACTGGCGGGTGCCGTCGATGGGGTCGATGATCCAGACCGGGTCGGGTCCTTCGAGCGCGGCGTAGGTGGCCGGGTGCGCGTGCACGGTCTCCTCGCCGACGACGGCGGAACCGGGCAGCAACCGGCGCAGCGCCTCGGACAGTTGCTGTTCGGCCCGCTGGTCGGCGACGGTGACCAGGTCGTGGCTGCCGGTCTTGGTCTCGACCTCGTGCTCGGCGAGCTGCCGCCAGCGCGGCATGACCTGATCCTCCACGGTCTCCAGGACCGCCTGCTCCACCGCTGCCATCAGCTCGTCGTCGATCACGTCCCCATGGAAGCACGGAGCCGCGCCCCGGCGCTCGGCCGGGACGGCGCGGGTGTGCTTCAGGCGCTCAGGAGGCGGGAGAGCGTGACCGCCCCCGGGCTGCCGGCCCGCAGCGCGTCGGTCAGGGCGTGGCCGGCCGCCTCCAGTGCCGAGTCGTCCATGGCGCCGAGCGCGTCGAGGATGAAGACGGCGCGGGTGGTCCGGGTCGTCAGCCTGGTCCGTACGCACTGGCGCCAGTTCCAGCGGCGGCAGGTGACGCCTTCGTCGTCGCGCCAGATCACCTCGCCCGGGCGCGGGTTCTCCGTCACCGGCTCGCCGCCCGACATGAGTACGAAGGGCTCTGTTCCCTCGGCGCGGGTGAGCCGGAGCGGTCCGGTGTAGCGGTCCAGGTCCTCGCCGCCGAGCGGTACGGCGTGGGCGACGGAGACCGCGTTGTAGAGGTCTGTCAGCCGGTCGATCCGCGGCAGCCCCTCGGGGGCGCGGCGCAGCAGCGCGTCGGCGCTGGGGCGGGTGCGCTTGGGCTTGGCGCCGAACGCCCGGAACGCCTCGTGCCAGGCGGCGATGTGCGGGTGCTGGTCGGGGTCGCACGCCTTCGCCTCGGCCTCGGCGAGCAGTTTCTCGCTGAAGGCGTCGCTCGGTCCGGGGTGCAGCCCTTCGGTGACGATCAGCAGCGCGCGGTAGTCGGGGCGCAGGGCGCCGACCGACGGGTCGATGGAGGCGGCGGCCAGCCATTCCTCGGTGGTGTGCATGGGGGTGTGTCACTCCTGGGTCGGTTCACTCCACCGTACCAGCAGGTGCAGCGTACGAGACCAGGAATGCGCGGTCCGAATAGCGCCAGCACGCCCTCACCCGCCGCCCGAGGATCGAGTCATGTCAACCGGAACGACGAGTGACACGACAACAGAGACGACTTCGAACAGGCAGGCGGAAATCATGCGCGACGGCAGCGGCTCCCACGACAGACCCCTCAGCGGAAAGGCCGCTCTGGTGACCGGCGGCAGCCGGGGCATCGGCGCCGCCGTGGCGCTGCGGCTGGCGGCGGACGGCGCGGATGTGGCGCTGACGTACGAGTCCGGTGCCGAGTCGGCCCGCGAGGTGGCCGAGCGGATCAAGGAGCGCGGCGGCCGGGCGTGGACGGTACGCGCCGCACTGGCCGACGAGGGCTCCGTACGGGCCGCCGTCGACGGCGCGGCCGAGGAGTTCGGACGGCTGGACATCCTGGTCAACAACGCCGGTACCGGCGCCTTCGGGGAGCTGGAGACGGTGCGGCCGGCTGAGCTGGACCGGGTACTGACGGTCAATGTGCGCGGTGCCTACCTCGTCGCACAGGCGGCGGCCTCCCGGCTGGCCGAGGGCGGCCGGATCGTCAACGTGGGCAGCTGTGTGTCAGCGCGCGTGCCCTTCCCCGGGATGACGCTGTACGCCATGAGCAAGTCGGCCGTCACCGGCCTCACCAAGGGGCTGGCACGGGAGTTGGCGCCGCGCGGCATCACCGTCAACCAGGTCTCGCCCGGCCCCATCGACACCGATATGAACCCCGCCGACGCCGAGGGCGCCTCGGCACAGGCAGCGCTCACGATGCTGGGCCGGTACGGAACGGCCGAGGAGGTCGCCCATTCGGTGGCCCACCTCGTCGGCGACGGCGCCCGGTACGTCACCGGCGCCGTGCTCGCGGTGGACGGCGGCTTCGCCGCCTGACGCGGCGGCAGCAGGCCCGGTTACCGCGGCAGCAGGCCCGGTTACCCGGAACGGACCCCGCCCAGTGGCCGCCGGTCCGGGCGCATGGTGCTCTGGTCCCGCAGCCCTCTCCAGGCTGCGGGACAGCCGAGCCGGAGGACCTCATGAGAACGACCGCCAGGACAGCCGTGTTCACCGTGACAGCCCTGCTGGGGGCCACCGCTCTGGGCGGCTGCTCGGACGGCGACGGCGGGGGCGGCTCGTCCCCCTCCCCCTCGCCCTCGAAGAACGCGGGGACGGTGCAGCTGCGCTCCACCGATCTGGGCAAGATCCTGGTCGACGGCTCGGGCCGCACGATCTACCTCTTCGAGGCGGACAAGTCGAGCAAGTCGACGTGCGACGGGGGCTGTGCGCAGGCTTGGCCGCCCGTCCTCGTCAAGGGCAAGGCCAAGCCCAAGGCGGGTTCAGGCGTCAAGAGCGGGCTGCTGGGGACCAGCAAGCGGGACGACGGCGACCGGCAGGTCACCTACAAGGGTCACCCGCTCTACCTCTACGCGGGCGACGACAAGCCCGGGGACACCAATGGCCAGGCGCTCGACCAGTTCGGCGCCGAGTGGTTCGTCCTCGCGCCGTCCGGCAAGAAGATCACCAAGGGTGAGAAGGAGAAAGGGGAGAAGGAGCGGAAGGAGAAGCCCTCCGAGAAGCCGAAGAACACCGACGGCGGCTACTGAGCACGGCCGGTGCCCCGCACACCCGCACGGCAGGAGAGGCGATGAGCGCGAACACCTCCGCGCCACCACCCGCACCACACGGGCAGGCGTACCGCATCATCCAGGGCGGTGCCCGCGCGCTCGCCGCCGGCGGGCTCGGCGTGAACGCCTATCTGCACGCCACCCTCGCCGACCAGTACGACGCGGTGAGCGCAGGCATCAGCCAGGGTGACCTCTTCCGGATCGAGGCGGGGGTGTCGGCGCTGGCTGCGCTGCTGGTGGCCGTGTGGTGGCGCACCGCCTCGGACGCCTTCGCCTGGCTGGTCTCGGCGGGCGGGCTGGCACTGCTGCTGATCTACGCCTACATCGACGTGGGGAAGCTCGGGCCGTTCCCCGACATGTACGAGCCGGTCTGGTACGACGACAAACGGCTCGCCGTCGTCGCCGAGGCGGTCACGCTGGTGATGTCCACCTTCCTGCTGATCAGCCATACCCGGCGGTCCCGACGACTCGTCACCGAGGTGTCCACACCGTCGTAGGCTGATCGGCGGCCGGGACGGACAGCGCGGACCCGGCCGCGGCGAGGAGGACAGGCGGTCAGCCATGCACGGCGAGTACAAGATCCCCGGCGGCAAGCTGGTGGTGGTCGATCTGGACGACCAGGACGGGGTGCTGCGAGACGTCCGGGTCGCCGGTGACTTCTTCCTGGAACCCGACGAGGCGCTCGCCGCCATCGACCAGGCCCTCGAAGGCGCTCCCTCCGACACCGACGCCGCCGGACTGACCGCCCGGATCGAGGCGGCGCTCCCCGCGGGCACCGCCATGTACGGCCTCACCGCCGAGGGGGTGGCGGTCGCCGTCCGCCGTGCGCTGACCCGGGCCACCGACTGGACCGACTACGACTGGCAGCTCGTCCACGAGCCGCCCCAGTCCCCGCCGCTGCACATGGCGCTGGACGAGGTCCTCACAGCCGAGGTCGCCGCCGGGCGACGGGCGCCCACGCTCCGGGTCTGGGAGTGGGACTCCCCCGCCGTGATCATCGGCAGCTTCCAGTCGCTCCGCAACGAGGTGGACCCCGAGGGCGCCGCCCGGCACGGCGTCACCGTCGTCCGCCGGATCTCGGGCGGCGGTGCCATGTTCGTGGAGGCCGAGAACACCATCACCTACTCCCTCTCGGTGCCCGCCTCGCTCGTCTCCGGCCTCTCGTTCGCCGACTCCTACGCCTATCTCGACGACTGGGTGCTGGGCGCCCTCGGCGACATGGGCATCAAGGCCTGGTACATGCCGCTCAACGACATCGCCTCCAAGGAGGGCAAGATCGCCGGGGCGGCGCAGAAGCGGCTCACGGCCGGAGCGGGAGCCGTCCTGCACCACGTGACCATGTCGTACAACATCGACGCCGAGAAGATGCTCGACGTGCTGCGCATCGGCAAGGAGAAGATGTCCGACAAGGGCACCAGGAGCGCCAAGAAGCGCGTCGATCCCCTGCGTCGGCAGACCGGACTTCCGCGCGGTGAGGTCATCGAACGGATGATCGGCTCCTTCCGCGCCCGCTACGGCCTCACCGAGGGCCGTGTGACGCCCGAGGAGCTGGCACGCGCCGAGGAGCTGGCTCTGACCAAGTACAGCAGCGAGGAGTGGACCGCGCGAGTACCGTGACCCCGCTCCCCGGCGCGACGACCGCCGGTCACCGGAAGTCGGCGATGTGGTCGGCGACCCACTCGCGGTAGGTGTGCGGCCGGCGCCCCAGCAGTTCAGCGGCCCCGGGCGCGACGGTCTCGGGGTCGGTCTCCATCTCGGCGTGCGCGTCGAGGATGGCGTCGACGTAGGCGGGCGGCAGGCCGGAGGAGAGGAACTCGGCGCGGGCCTCGTCCCGGGAGAGCTCCTCGACCTCGAGGGGGCGGCCGAGGACGACCTCGCCGATGGTGGCTATCTGCTCGGCCTGGGTGAGCAGTTCGGGCCCGGTGAGTTCGGGGGCCGTGTCCACCAGGTCGTCGGTCAGCAGCGCGCGTACGGCCGCTGTCGCGGTGTCGGCCTCGTGCACCAGGGTGCGTGCCGCCTTGGGGTACGCCGTGCGGACGGGACCGCCCGTGCTCACCTGCGGGGCCCACCGCAGGGTGTTGGTGGCGAATCCGCCGGGCCGCAGCAGGGTCCACTCGGCGGCGGAGGCGCGGACGAGCCGCTCCAGCGCCGTGTGGTTGCCGAGGATGTCGTGGCCTGGCTCGGCCTGCTCGTCGTCCGTCACCCCCCGGGCCGACAGGTAGACGATGCGGCGGTTGTGCTCCGCGAGCGTCGCGACGACCTCGGCCGCACCCTGCCGGTCGGCCAGCGGCCACACGAGGAAGACGGCCCGCACGTCCCCGGCCACGGCCGCGGTCAGGCTCGCGGGGTCCGCGAGGTCACCGCGCACGGCCTCGACGCCGTCGGGCAGCACGGCGGCCGCCGGGTCGCGGACGAGTGCGCGTACGGGCGCTCCCGCCGCCGCGAGCTGAGCTGCCACCTGTCCGCCGACCTTGCCTGTCGCTCCGGTTACCAGAATCATGACCGCGCTCCTTGCCTACGTCCGGGCTGTGCCGGGGTGGTTGGGCCGGCGGCTGCCGGCCGGGGGGCCGGGCGCCGCCGTGTCCTCACACCCTGCAAGTTGAAGCGAGGTTCAAGTCAACTTCTCGTGGGCCGGGTGCCTCGGCGGACGGGCGGCCACCCCGTTGGGCGCTCCCCCGTTGCCGCGCGGCACCGGCGGCGCGAGGCTGGGCGACAGCGAGTCGGAGCCCGTGCCGCCCGAGCAGTTCACGGGACGGATCCATGACGCCGCCGAGTGACAGCCGGCAGCCGACGACAGCGAGGAGCAGCATGGCCGGGGAGCAGCAGCCGGAGATCTCCGACAACCCCGCCGAGAGCCGCTACGAGGCCCGGATCGGCGGCTCCCTCGCGGGGATCGCGCAGTACCTCAGGGCGCCCGGCGTGATCGCGGTGACCCATACGGAGGTCGAGCCCGAGTACGAGGGCCGGGGGGTGGGCGGCGCCCTCTCGCACCACATCCTGGAGACGGCGCAGGAGGCGGGCGAGAAGGTGGCACCGATCTGCCCGTTCTTCGCGAACTACATCCGCAAGCACCCGGATTACCAGCCGCTGGTCATCGAGAAGCAGAACGGCTGACCCGTCGGGGCCGCGCTCCGTCAACACACCTGGGCCAGCTCCGGGATGATCCGGGTGCCGTAGCCGTCCACGACGTCCTCCTTGGCATCGTGCATCGCGTACAGGGCGAACTGGTCCACGCCCAGCTCCGCGAGCTCCCGCAGTCGGGCGAGATGCGCCTGCGCGGGGCCCAGCAGGCAGAACCGGTCCACGATGTCGTCCGGCACGAACGCGGTGTCGGGGTTGCCGGCCCGCCCGTGGTGCGCGTAGTCGTACCCGGCGCGCTCCTTGATGTAGGAGGTGAGCGCGGCGGGCACGGCGTCGGAGTGCTCGCCGTAGCGCGCGACGAGGTCGGCGACGTGGTTGCCGACCATGCCGCCGAACCAGCGGCACTGCTCCCGGGCGTGCGCGAGCGCCTCGGGGGTGTCCTCGCACAGATAGGCGGGTGCGGCCACGCAGATGGTGACGGCGCCCGGGTCCCGTCCAGCGCGCGCGGCGGCCTCGCGTACGGCGCCGACCATCCAGGCCGTCAGCAGCGGGTCGGCGAGCTGCAGGATGAAGCCGTCCGCCTCCCGCCCGGCCAGCGCCAGTGCCTTGGGCCCGTAGGCGGCCATCCACACCGGCAGCCGCCCGTCGCGGACCCAGGGCAGCCGCAGCGCGGTGCCGTCCACCACGGCCTCGCGCCCCTCGGCCAGATCACGGACGACCCGCATGGCCTCGCCCACCCTGGCCAGGGTGGTGGGCGGGCGCCCGGCGACCCGCATCGCCGAGTCGCCGCGCCCGATACCGCACACCGTGCGGTTGCCGTACATCTCGTTGAGAGTGGCGAACGTGGAGGCGGTGACCTCCCAGGAGCGGGTGCCGGGGTTGGTGACCATGGGCCCGACGACCAGCCGTTCCGTCTCGGCGAGGATGCGGCTGTGGATGACGTACGGCTCCTGCCAGAGCACCGGCGAGTCGAACGTCCAGCCGTACCGGAAGCCGTTGCGCTCGGCATGCCGCATCAGCGCGACGGTCGCGGAGCCGGGAGGGTCCGTCTGGAGGACGAGTCCGAAGTCCATGGGCATGCCCCTTTGAGTCCGTTTCCGTGTTCAGCCGAGCAGCTGACAGATCCCGCGCGGGACGTAACTCCCGTGCCCGGCCCGGCCGGTGTAGTCGCCCCGTTCCACGACCGGCTCGCCCCGGGAGAGCACGGTCTCGACGCGGCCGGTGACGCGTTTGCCCTCGTAGGCGGAGTAGTCGACGTTCATATGGTGGGTCTCGGCCGAGAGGGTCTGCTGGGCGTGCGGGTCGTAGATGACGATGTCCGCGTCCGCGCCCGGCGCCAGCGTGCCCTTCTTCGGATAGAGCCCGAACATCCGCGCGGGGGTCGCGCAGGCCAGGTCGATCCAGCGGCGCCGGGTCAGGTTCCCCTCCACGACGGCCTGGTGGAGCAGGTCCATCCGGTGTTCGACGCCGGGCATCCCGTTGGGGATCTTGGAGAAGTCACCCCGGCCCAGCTCCTTCTGACCGGTGAAGCAGAAGGGGCAGTGATCGGTGGAGACGACCTGAAGGTCGTTGGTGCGCAGCGCCCGCCACAGCGCTGCCTGGTGCTCGCGGGGCCGCAGCGGTGTGCTGCACACGTACTTGGCGCCGCCGAAGTCGGGCTCGGCGAGGTTGTCGGCGCTCAGATAGAGGTACTGGGGGCAGGTCTCGCCGAAGACGGGCAGGTCCATACCCCGTGCGGCGGCGAGCTGTTCGACGGCTTCGCTCGCGGAGACGTGTACGACGTACAGCGGTGAACCCGCGACCCGGGCGAGCTGGATGGCACGGTGGGTGGCCTCGGCCTCCAACAGCGCCTTGCGGACCTCACCGTGGTGGCGCGGGTCGGTGCGGCCGGCGGCGAGGGCCTGTTCGACCAGGACGTCGATGGCGATGCCGTTCTCGGCGTGCATCATCGTCAGCCCGCCGTTGGCGGCGGTGCGCTGCATGGCACGCAGGATCTGGCCGTCGTCGCTGTAGAAGACACCCGGGTACGCCATGAACATCTTGAAGGAGGTCACGCCCTCCTCGACCAGGGCGTCCATCTCCTTGAGCGTGTCCTCGTGCACGTCCGAGAGGATCATGTGGAAGGCGTAGTCCACGGCGCACCGGCCGTCCGCCTTGGCGTGCCACTGGTCCAGCCCCTCACGCAGGGCATGGCCCTTGGTCTGGACGGCGAAGTCGACGATGGTCGTGGTGCCGCCCCAGGCCGCGGCACGGGTGCCGGTCTCGAAGTCGTCGCTGGAGAAGGTGCCGCCGAAGGGGAAGTCCATATGGGTGTGCGCGTCCACGCCGCCCGGGACGACATAGCGGCCGGTGGCGTCCAGGGTGCGGTCGGCGCTGAACGATGCCGCGAGGGCGCTGTTCTGGGCGGCGATCGCGGCGATGCGGCCGTCCTCGATGAGGACGTCCGCGGGCATTTCCTCAGCGGCGGTGATGACGAGGCCGCCTTTGATCAGGGTCGTCCGGGTCATACGGTTGCCCTCCTGAAAGCTCAGCGCCCGAAGGGGCGCGGGGAACTGCGCGAGCGGCCACAACGCACCGGCAGACTGCACGCGGCAGCAAGGGGCAGCCCCTCAACAGTCAGCAGCAGGCCCTCACATCGCACTGTCGGCGGCGCGCAACGCGCGCCCCAGCACGGCGGCACCCTCCTCGGCCTCGGCGACAGTCAACGTGAGCGGCGGCGCGATCCGCAGCACGCTGCAGGTGGAGTGGCCGCCTCCCTTGCCGATGAGGACGCCGCCCTCACGTGCCGCCTCCAGCACATATGACGCGGCCTCGGCCGAAGGCGTATCCGTACCGGGCACCACCAGTTCGATCCCGGCCATCAGCCCGCGCCCGCGGACCTCACGGACGACGCCGAGTCCGGCGGAAGCGGCGCGCAGCCGCTCCAGCAGCAGACCGCCGACGCGGCGCGCGTTGCTCTGGAGGTCGTGTTCGAGGAGGTAGCCGAGGTTGGCGTTGGCCGCCGCCATGGTGACCGGGCTGCCGCCGAAGGTGGAGATGGAGTTGGCGTCCAGACAGTTCATGATCTCGGCGCGCGCCACGACACCGCCGACGGACATGCCGTTGCCGATGCCCTTGGCGAAGGTGAGCATGTCGGGCGGCCCTGCGGCGCCGTGGGCCTGCCAGCCCCAGAAGTGGTCGCCGGTCCTGCCCCAGCCGGTCTGCACCTCGTCGCTGATCCACAGGATGCCGTGGCGCTGGAGGACTTCGCGGAAGGCGGCGTAGAGCCCGTCGGGCGGCGAGGTGAATCCGCCGACGCCCTGGACGGGTTCGGCGATCAGCGCGGCGACCTCCCCACCCGTCTGGCCGCGCACGTCCGTCAGGTCGGCGACGCAGGCTTCGATGAACTCCGCGTCGTCCAGGTGTGCGAACGGACCCCGGCTGCGCACTCCGCCGTGTACATAGAGGGTCTGCAGGGGCGAGAGGGAGGTGGGCGACCAGGTGCGGTTGCCGGTGATGCCCACGGTGGAGAAGGACCGTCCGTGGTAGCTGTTGCGCATCGCCAGGACCTGGTTGGACCTGCGGTAGGTGGTGGCCAGCAGCAGCGCGGCGTCGTTGGCCTCGGTACCCGAAGTGGTGAAGAAGACCCGCGCGTCGGGGATACCGGAGAGCGCGGCGACGCGTTCGGCGAGCTCCACCATGGGGCGGTTGAGGTAGAGGGTGGAGGTGTGCAGGACCCGGCCGGCCTGCTCGGCGACGGCCTTGGTGACCTCGGGCAGCGCGTGGGCCGTCATGGTGGTGAGGATGCCGCCGAAGAAGTCCAGATAGCGGCGTCCTTCGGCGTCCCACACGTACCGGCCCTCGCCGTGTGTGAGCTCCAGCGGCTCGTCGTAGTAGAGCGCCAGCCAGTCGGGGAGTACGGCGCGGTGGCGGGCGTGCAGTGCGCGGTGGACGCCGGGGCGTTCGCCCTGGCTGCCGCCGCTCACGGCCGCACCAGCCCTTCGTAGGCGTCAGGACGTCGGTCCCGGTAGAAGGCCCACTGCTGCCGGACCTCGTCGATCAACCCCATGTCGAGGTCCCGCACCAGCAGTTCCTCCTCCTTGTCCGAGGCGACGTCCCCGACGAACTGGCCGCGCGGGTCCACGAAGTAACTCGTCCCGTAGAAGTCGTTGTCGCCCAGCTCCTCGGTGCCGACACGGTTGATGGCGGCGACGAAGTACTCGTTGGCGACGGCGGCCGCGGGCTGTTCGAGCTGCCACAGATAGGCGGAGAGGCCGCGCGAGGTGGCGGAGGGGTTGTAGACGAGCTGCGCTCCGGCCAGGCCCAGCGCGCGCCAGCCCTCGGGGAAGTGGCGGTCGTAGCAGATGTAGACGCCGACCTTGCCCACGGCCGTGTCGAACACCGGCCAGCCGAGGTTGCCCGGTCGGAAGTAGAACTTCTCCCAGAACCCCTTGACCTGCGGGATGTGGTGCTTGCGGTAGGTGCCCAGCACGGTGCCGTCCGCGTCGATGACGGCCGCGGTGTTGTAGTAGAAGCCGGAGCCGTCGATCTCGAAGACCGGGGAGACGATGACCATCCCGGTCTCCCTCGCCAGCTCCCGCATCCGCCGGGTGGTGGGCCCGTCCGGGACCGGCTCGGCCCAGCGGTAGTGCTCCGGGTCCTGGACCTGGCAGAAGTAGGGGGCGTTGAAGACCTCCTGGAATCCGATGATCTTCGCGCCCTGGCGAGCGGCCTCGCGGGCGTGCTCCTCATGTTTGGCGATCATCGACTCGGTGTCGCCTGTCCAGGTCGCCTGAACCAGCGCGGCACGTACAAGGTCGGGCATGAGCGGCTCCTTCGCGAGGGGTTCTCGGATACGGCAGCCTGTTCGACACGCGTAGATATACGTGAGGTTGAGACCGTAAGTCCCCTCTGCCCGCCTGACAAGAACCCGTGCGGAGCGGCGAGCGGCCCGCCTCTTTACCGGTCCGTAACCTACCGACGGGTTACCCCCGGTAGCCCAACGCGCTTACTCTCCAGTCACTTTCTCTCCCCCACCCCTGGGACACCCTCGAACAACTGGAGCAGTGCATGCGCCCCTCCCCCACCTCAGGGCACATTCGTACGGCCGCCGTCCTCCTCTCCGGGACGCTCGCCGCCACAGGTCTCGCCGCCGCACCGGCCGCGACGGCGCAGCCGGCCGCCGCAGCGGCTTCCGCCGCCTCAGGCGTGGACTTCGTCGACATCAAGGGTGACGGCGGAATCACCCTCAAGGGCAATGTGTTCCTGCCCGAGGGCGCCACCATGGACTCCGCCCGCCGCTATCCGCTGATCGTGCTGCCCACCAGCTGGGCCAGCCCGCAGATCGAATACCTCGCCCAGGCCAAGAAGCTCGCCGACTCCGGCTATGTGGTGGTCGGTTACAACTCCCGCGGCTTCTGGCAGTCCGGCGGCCGGATCGAGACAGCGGGCCCCAAGGACGTGGCCGACGCCTCCCGCGTCATCGACTGGGCCCTGGCCCACACGCCCGCCGACAAGGACCGGATCGGCATGGGCGGCGTCTCCTACGGCGCCGGCATCAGCCTGCTGGCGGCCGGGCACGATCCGCGGATCAAGGCCGTCACCGCGCTCAGCGGCTGGGCCGACCTGATCGGCGCCATCTACAGCGGCCGTACCCAGCACCTTCAGGCAGCCGGGATGCTCGGCGCCTCCGGTGAACTCACCGGCCGGCCCAGCCCTGAACTGCGGGAGATCATGAAGAACTTCCTCTCGTCCAACCTGGACAAGGAGGACGAGATGCTCGCGTGGGGCAAGAAGCGCTCCCCCGCGACCTACCTCGACCAGATCAACGACAACGGCGCCGCGATCATGCTCGGCAACGCCTGGAACGACTCGATCTTCCCGCCCAACCAGTACGCCGACTTCTACGAGAAACTGCGCGGCCCCAAGCGGCTGGAGTTCCGCCCCGGCGACCACGCGACCGCCGAGGCGACCGGGCTGCTCGGACTGCCCAACGACACCTGGTCCCACGCCCGCCGCTGGTTCGACCGCTACCTCAAGGGCGAGCACAACGGCATCGACACCGAGGCGCCCGTCCAGCTCAAGTCCCGCTCCAACGGGGACTACGAGGGGTACCGGAGCTGGCGGGACGTCCCCTCCGGGAACCGCACCGTCTCCCTGGACGGCACCAAGGAGCTGGCCACCGGCAAGGACTCCGGGGCCAACGGCGGCACCATCTTCCTGACCGGCATCCTCGACCAGTTCCTCGAACTGCCGCCGCTGGTCTCCGTACCGCTGCTGCCGCGCTCACGTGCCGCCGTATGGCAGTCCGAGCGCTATGCGCACAAGACCCCGGTGCGCGGCACGCCGAAGCTGCACACGACGGTGACCAGCGACAAGGAGAGCGGCACCTACTACGCCTACCTCTACGACGTCGGCCCGCTGGGCACCGGCAAGCTGATCAGCCACGCGCCGCAGACCTTCCACGGCCGCACCCCCGGCAAGCCGTTCGCCGTGGACCTGGAGCTGTTCTCGACCGCGTACGACGTGCCCAAGGGCCACCGGCTCGCCGTCGTCATCGACACCGTCGACCCGCTCTACGCCGAGTACAACCCGGACGGCGCGCACCTGACGTTCTCCTCGCCGAAGGGGGACCCGTCGCAGGTCACGGTGCCGACACGGGACTGAGCTGCCCAAGCTTCGCCGGGCAGCCGTTCAGGGGCGCGGGGAACTGCGCGAGCAGGCACAACGGCGCCGCAGTCCGCAACGGACGACAAGGGGCAGCCCCTCCCCGGATCCGGGGGAGGGGCAAGCCCTAATCAGCGGCGGCCCGGCGGTAAGTGCGCGGGGCGCCGTCCGATTCGCGTACGGCCGAGACGCGGATCTCACCGTCACCGGCCGCGGTGATCGTCAGCGAGCTGGCGGACGAGGTGCAGCCCTGACCTGAGATGGCCTCGACGACCCTGTCGGGCCCGTACACCAGGGTGTCCCCGTCCGCGCCGCCGAGCGTGTGCTGCCACACGCAGTTGACGCCCGCGTACTCGCCGGACACCCGCAGGGTGGCGGTGCCGACCCGGCCCCGCTCCAGGGTCAGGGTCCGCTCCTCGCCCCGCTGGTTGCGGCCGCGCCACTCGCCCGCCATCCGGGCGGGCACCGGAGCCGCCGGATCGCCCACCTTGCGGAGCCTGGCCGAGAGGGAGCCGGACGGGTAGACCCAGGAGAGGGTGCCGTCGGTGCGGAGTCTCAACCTCTGCTCCTTGTACGGGGAGCAGGGCTTGGACGCGGGATGGCTGTCGGTGATCCGGCTGGTGACCCGCAGCCCGACGGAGCCCCCGTCGAAGGCCACCAGGACGGCCTCCCCCTCGCACATCATGCCGGCCCGGATGTTGACGGTCTTGGCGACGACCTCGCCCTCCTCGCCCTGCCGGATCTCGAACCGCCGGGTGAGGGTGGAACCGTCGGAGTCCTGGACGCTGCCCTGCCAGGCGCCCAGATAGCCCTTGGGCAGCGCGCCGCCGGGTGCCGGGCTGCTGATGTCCTTGGGAGAGGGCTTACGGGACGCTTCACGCTCCTGGCCCGGTGTCTGCTTCGCCGCGGAGCCGGACTTGCCGTCGTCGCCCTTGTCGTACACGCGCAGCGCGACGAACGTGCCGACGCCGGACACCAGCGCCAGCACCACCCCGAGCGCTCCGAGCAGCACCGCGCGCCCGTGCCGGCGTTCGGGCGCGTACGGCTGCGGTGCCGCCGGACCGTGCAGCGCGTACGCCGGCTGCGGACCTGAGCCGCCCTGTGGTCCGTACGGGTCGGTGTGCGGCGGCCACTGGCCGGACGGCGGGGTGCTGTGCGCCGCGGCCCCGGTGACGGTCGCCATGCCGTGCATCTCGGCTTCGCCCAGGGCCGGCGGCGGAGGCGGCACCCGTCCTGCCTGCCCGGTGCCCGTCTGGTCGGGTGCGGCGCCCTGCCCCGCAGGGTGGTCGCCGGAGGCATGCTCACCGGGCTCGGCGCCGTCCTGCTCCGGCTCCGGCCCGTCCGGTGAGCCGTCCTGCTCCCGCTCCGGCCCGTCCGAGGAGCCGTCCTGCTCCGGCTGCGCGCCGGTGTGCGAAGCGTCCTGGGCCGCTTCCGCCGCTGAGGAGCCTCCGGAGAGGGGTTCCACCGTCGTCAGCGAGGGCTCAGCCCCGGGGCGCGGCGGCACGGCGGGGGCCTCGGCCGCGCGCTCGGCGGCCGCCTGCGCCCCGGGAACCTCGGCGTCCAGCAGCCGTGCCGCGTGCCGCCCGAGCTGGGCCACCAGGCCGCCGGGCAGCCAGGGTTCCGCCGCTTCGGAACCGTCGGAGCCGGACGCGCCAGGGCCGGGCTCGTCGTCCGGGTCCGCCGTGCGCTCCAGGATCTCCGGCAGCCCCGGCCGCTGTGCCACGTCCTTGGCCAGGCAGGCGGCGACCAGTTCCCGCAGTTCCTCGGGAACGCCCTCCAGATCGGGCTCCTCCTGGGTGATGCGGTACATCTGCACATGCCCGGCGACCCCGGTGCGTTCGAAGGGGGCGCGCCCGGTCGCGGCGAAGGTCAGCACGGAGCCGAGGGAGAAGATGTCGCTGGCCTCGGTCAGCCGGTCGCCGCGTACCTGTTCGGGCGACATGAAGCCCGGCGAGCCGACGACGGCACCGGTCCGCGTCAGATGGGCGTCGGCGACGGTCTCCAGCGCGCGGGCGATCCCGAAGTCGATGACGCGCGGCCCGTCGATGGTGACCAGGATGTTCGAGGGCTTCACATCGCGGTGGATCAGCCCCGCCTCATGGATGGCGCCCAGGGCCCGGGCCAGCCGGTTGGCGAGGATACGCAGCGTCCGCACGGGCAGCGGCGACTTCCGGCCCGCGACGGCCTCGTACAGGGTGATGCCCGGTATGTAGCCGGTGGCCACCCACGGCGGATCGGCCTCGGTGTCCGCGTCCAGAACCGGTGCCGTCCACTCGCCGCCGACCCGGCGCGCCGCGCCGACCTCCTGCTCGAAGCGGTGCCGGAACTCCTCGTGCTCGGACAGCTCCCGCCGTACGAGCTTGACGGCGACGGTGCGGCCGCGCGGGGACTGCGCGAGGTAGACGCTGCCCATCCCGCCCTCACCGAGCCGCCCCAACAGCCGGTAGTCACCGATGCGTTCAGGGTCGTCCGCGCGCAGCGACCTCATGGCCTCTCCCCCGGTCCGTTCGGCCGCCTCGGGCCGTCACACAGCTGATGGAGAGCGATCGTACGGCCTGTGATCAGGTGGCAACCACGCGCGGTGCGTACGGAGAAGGGCGCGTTCGCCCTTCCTCGGCCTGTGCGGCGGGCAGGCTCGCGGAGTCTCCTGTCGAAATCGTACGGTCGAAGTATGCCGGGCGACTCCGTGGTACGTAATACGTCGGAGCCGCCCGGCACTTGGTGACCTCGTCAGGGGGCGCACGGCCCGGTGCGTGGGCCCGCGTGCGCCGGGCCCGTCAGCCTCCCGTCGGCCTGACGACCATCGCCGAGCCGCCGCCGCGCCTCTCCGGTTCAGCCGCCGCGCGCCAGCGGTCTCCGGACAGCCGTTGCACCGCGGTGGCCGCGCCGATTTCCGGGGTCTGTTTGAAGGAGTGGCCCAGCGCCTCCAGCTGTTTCCGCACCCGGCTGTTCATCAGTTCCGGTTCGACGGTGGTCTGTGCGGCGTTGCGCTGGCTGGCGCGTGGCGCGGCGATGGCGTCGAGGAGCGGCATCCCGCGGTCGAGGTGGTTGGTGAGGGTCTGCAGCACTGTGGTGATGATGGTGGAGCCGCCCGGTGAGCCCAGCGCGAGCACCGGCTCGCCGTGCCGCAGGACGATGGTCGGCGACATCGAGGAGCGAGGGCGCTTTCCCGGTCCTGGCAGGTTCGGGTCGTGGACGCCGGGGCTGACGGGCGCGAAGGAGAAGTCGGTCAGCTCGTTGTTGAGCAGGAATCCGCGGCCGGGCACGGTGATGCCGCTGCCGCCCGTCTGCTCGATGGTGAGCGTGTAGGCGGCGACGTTGCCCCACTTGTCGGCGACGGTGAGGTGCGTGGTGTTCTGCCCCTCGTACGTGGTGGGTGCCGCCTGGTCGGCGTCGCCGCGCTCGCACTCCTCCGGGTCGCGCGGGTCGCCCGGTGCGACGGGGCTCTGCAGGGCCTTCTGATCGTCGATCAGGCAGGCCCGTGAGTCCGCGAACCGCTGCGAGGTCAGTCCCTTGGTCGGCACGTCCTCCTGTGCCGGGTCGCCCACCCAGCGCCCCCGGTCGGCGAACGCGATACGGCTCGCCTCCAGATAGCGGTGCAGGTACTGCTTCTCGCTGAGGGAGCCCAGATCGCCGCGTTCGAGGATGTTGAGCGCCTCGGCGACGGTGGTACCGCCGGAGGAGGAGGGCGCCATGCCGTACACGTCCAGGCCGCGGTAGGCGGTACGGGTCGGCTGCTGGGACAGTGCCCGGTAGGCCCGCAGGTCCTTCGCCGTCATGTCGCCGGGCCGCACCGTGCGCCCGGCGCCCTCGGCCACGGGGGGCTTGCGTACCGTCCGTACGATGTCGCGGCCCAACTCGCCCCGGTAGAGGGCCTTGGTGCCCTTGCGGGACAGCTCCTGGTAGGTGCGGGCCAGGTCGGGGTTCTTGAGCGTGGAGCCCACCTCGGGGAGCTTGCCGCCCGGCAGGAACAGGTCGGCTGTCGCGGGGAAGTCGCGGAAGCGGTCCTCGTTCTGCGCGGTCTGCTCGCGGAAGGTCTCATCGACGGTGAAGCCGCGCCTGGCCAGCTTGGTGGCGGGCCGCAGGGCCTTCGCGAGCGATGTGGTGCCGTAGGTCCGCAGCGCCTTCTCCCAGGTGGCGGGGGTGCCCGGGGTGCCCACGCCGAGGCCGCTGGTGACCGCCTCGTCGAACGGGATCGGCTTGCCGTCCTCGGTGAACAGGTGCTTGTCCGCGCTCAGCGGCGCCGTCTCACGGCCGTCGATGGTGTGCACCTGGCGGTCCGAGGCGTCGTAGTACACGAAGTATCCGCCGCCGCCGATGCCCGCCGAGTACGGCTCGGTCACGCCGAGGGCAGCGGCCGTCGCCACGGCCGCGTCCGCGGCGTTGCCGCCCCGCTTGAGCACCTGGAGGCCGGCGGCCGACGCGTCGGCGTCGACGCTGGAGACGGCGCCGCCGTAGCCGGTGGCGACCGGGGTCTTGGCGGGCGAGGTCCCGCTTCCCGCGCCGCGCTCCGCCGCCGTGTGTGCGGGTGCGGCGCCGATGACTCCGGCGACCACGGCCCCCGTGCCGAGTACGGCGATGACACGGCGTACCGCGCGGGAACACCGAGAGGGGCTACCCCTGCCCGACGCCCGCGGACTGCCGGTGTTCTGTGGTTCGTGGGGGTACCTCCCGGCCGGAGTCCCCCAGCCTCCGGCCGGGAGGTGCCCCCAGGGGAGCAGTTCCCCGCGCTCCTGGTGGGACGTGGCCCTCTCGTTGGACATCATCCGCGCAGCGTAATGCGGTTGACGCGAATGCGTCAGTACCGCGCGGCGGGTGGCGGCCATCGGTCACCCGGTCGGTCCGCGCCGCCCGGGAGGGCCTACGCTGCCCGGTCATGGACGAGAACCTGCGGGAGATCGTGCTCGGTCTGGTCGCCGCCGCGATCACGGCATCGGCGGGCTGGCTGGCCCGCACTTCGCTGTGGCGCCGCCAACTCCGCCGCAAGCAGCGCTTCTTCGGGATGCCGGCGAACTCGACGTGTCTGCTCGTGATCAACCGGGACCCCGGCGTCGACGAGTGGACGGTGGCGCCCAACGACGTCTTCGCGCTGCTGGAGCTGTCCGCGCTCATCAAGGACTGCGGCGCGAGGGCGGAGGTCGTCGGCCACGACGCGGCTCGGCAGGGGTTCGGGGAGCGTACGGAGATCTGTCTGGGCGGGCCTGCCTCCAACCGGCGCACGGCGGCGCATCTCGGCTCGCTGCTGCCGGGATTCTCCATGGAGCTGGAGGTGGAGCAGAAGCCGGGCGTCTTCGTCGTCGGCGAGGAGCGGTACCGGGCGCGGAAGGGCGCCGTCGAGTACGTGCTGCTCGCGCGGCTGACCGGCAGTCAGGACCGGGAGGACCCGCGACCGGTCTTTCTGATCTGCGGCCAGCGGTCCATCACCAACCAGGCGGCGGCGCGGTACCTGGTGCGGCATCATGTGCGGTTGGCCAGGAAGTACGGGCGGGGCGGTGATTTCTGCCTGATGCTGAGGGTCGTCAACTCAGAGGCGTACGGCCCCGACGTGGTGGAGCTGGTCGCCGATGTGACCCGCGCCGCGACGACGGCCCGGGAGTGATCGGGGCGGACCGGGAAGCCGCTCACATACGGGTGCCCGGCATGGTGGGCGCTGCCTCGGCCGGGCCGACCGGGACGGCCTCGTTCTTGACGTTGCCGCGCTCGCGGCGGGCGACCCGGTTGGCGAACCAGGACAGCAGCATGCACAACCCGATGTAGATCGCCGAGACCACCATCACCACGGGGATGAACGGCATGGTGTAGTCCATGTTGATGGCGATCAGCCGCCCGGCGTGCAGGAACTCCTCGTAGGTGATCAGGAAGCCCAGCGAGGTGTCCTTCAGCGCGACGACCAGCTGGCTGATGATCGTGGGCAGCATGGCCCGCACCGCCTGGGGCACCAGCACATGGACCATGACCTGGGTCTTGCGCATGCCCAGCGCGTAGGCGGCCTCCCGCTGGCCCCGGTCGACGGAGTTGACTCCGGAGCGGAAGACCTCGGCGAGGACGGAGCCGTTGTAGAGGGTCAGCCCGGTCACCAGCGCGGGCAGCGCCTGCACCTGAAGGGCCACGAACACGAAGAAGATCATCACGAGTACGGGCATGGCCCGGAAGAACTCCACCAGCAGCGTGCTGCCCCAGCGCAGCAGCCGGTGCTCGGACAGCCGTCCGGCGGCCAGCACAGCGCCCAGCGCGAGCGCGAGGACGGCGGCGAGCGCGAACGCCTTGAGGGTGTTGCCCAGGCCGCGCAGCAGGAGCTCCTGAACGCCCACGTAGCCGAACGGCCGCCATTTGACGTACGCGAACTGGCCGGTGTCGACAAGGAGATGAATCACCCACGCCGCCAGGGCGAGCAGGGCGAGGCTCGCGACGACGCCGTACACCAGATGGCGGGCCCGCGCCTTGGGTCCGGGGACGTCGTAGAGCGCCGAGGGTGCCGCCTGTCCGGTGGTCGGCGCACGCTTCGGGCTGAGGACGCTCAGGCTCATCGGGGCACCCCCCAGCGCCGCTCCAGCAGATGGAAGAGGGCGCTGATCGCCAGGGTCAGGATCAGATAGCCCAGCGCGATCCACACAAAGCTCCACACCACGCTGTAGCCGTTCTCGCTGAGCGTCTTGTAGGTGCTCAGCAGCTCGACGACGCTGAAGGAGCCGGCGATCGCGGAGTTCTTGGCGAGCGCGATCAGGGTGGAGCCGATCGGCGCGATGACGCTGCGGAACGCCTGCGGCAGCACCACGGTGCCCAGCGTCTGGCCGAAGGTCATCCCCAGGCTGCGGGCCGCCTCGCCCTGCCCGACCGGCACGGTGTTGATGCCCGAGCGCACCGCCTCGCAGATGAACGAGGAGGTGTAGCAGCCCAGCGCCAGCACCGCGAACAGCTCGAAGGGCAGCGCCACCCCGAAGCGGGGCAGCCCCAGCAGCATCGCGAAGAACAGCAGCGTCAGCGGGGTGTTGCGCAGCACCGTCACCCAGGTGGTGCCCACCACGCGCAGGGCACGCACCGGTGCCACCCGGAACCCCGCCATCACCACCCCCACGCCCAGCGCCAGCAGCGAGGAGTAGACGGTCAGCTTCACCGTCCCCCAGAAGCCCTCGCCGTAGAGGGAGAAGTTCTCTGTCAGTACGTCCATGGAGCCGTTCGTGTTCCTCTCAGCACGTCAGCCCGTCTGCGCGTCAGCGCGTCAGCGAGGGGTCGATGCGTGGCGGCTTCGGCGCCGGCCGGCCGGAGAGGCCGAGGGTGGCCTCATAGGCCCGCTTCCAGTCGCCGTCGCGCTCGCGGGCGGTCAACGCCTTGTCCAGCGCCCTGGCCAGGGCCCGGTCCTGGTGCGGAACGCCGATGCCGTACGGCTCCTCGGAGAACGCCCTGCCCACCACCTTCAGCTGCTCGGGGTCCTTGGCCGCGTAGCCGAGCAGGATGGTGTCGTCCGTGGTGACCGCGTCGACCTGGTGGTTGAGGAGGTTGTCGACGCAGATGGCGTAGCTGTCGTAGGCGACGGCGACGGCGCGCGGGTAGTCCGACTCGATGCGCTGCAGCGGGGTGGAGCCGACGGCGGAGCAGATCTTCCTGCCCGCCATGTCCTGCGGCCCCTTGAGGTGCTTCTCGTCCTGGCGCACCAGCAGCCGCTGCCCGGCGATGTAGTAGGGCCCTGCGAAGCCGACCAGCTTCTTGCGGCCCTCGTTGATGGTGTAGGTGCCGACGTAGTAGTCGATCTGCCCGTTCTGCAGGGCCGTCTCCCGGTTGGCCGAGGCGATGGCCTTGTACGTGATCTGCTCGTCCGGGTCGAAGCCGAGCGAGGCGGCCATCATCTTGGCGATCTCCACATCGAAGCCGGTGTACTCGCCGGTGGCCGGATTCTTCTCGCCCATGCCGGGCTGGTCCTCCTTGACACCGACCGTGAGCTTCCCCTTCCGGTGGGCGCTCCGCCAGGTGGGCGAGGAGGGGAGGGAGAAGTCCTCGGCGACGGCGTAGTGCGGCAGCTCGCCCGGCTGCGGGCCGCGCGCCGGCGGGCTGCCTGCGGCGCCGCAGGCGGTGGCGGCGGTCAGCAGGAGCGCGACGAGCAGCGCACCGCAGGCAGCCGTGGTGCCGCTGGGCGGAGTGGGCGTGCGCACGACCGGGCCCCTCTCAGTGCTTGAGGATCTTGGAGAGGAAGTCCTTGGCCCGCTCGCTGCGCGGCGCCGTGAAGAACTCCTCCGGGGAGCGGTCCTCGACGATCCTGCCGTCGGCCATGAACACCACACGGTTGGCAGCCGAGCGGGCGAAGCCCATCTCGTGGGTGACGACGACCATCGTCATCCCGTCCCGGGCCAGCTGCTGCATGACCTCCAGCACCTCGCTGATCATCTCCGGGTCGAGTGCGGAGGTCGGCTCGTCGAACAGCAGCGCCTGCGGATCCATGGCCAGCGCACGGGCGATCGCCACCCGCTGCTGCTGACCGCCCGACAGCTGCGCCGGGTACTTGTTCGCGTGCTCGGCAAGGCCGACCCTGCGCAGCAGTTCGCCGGCCCTCCTATACGCCTCGTTCTTCTTCTTGCCGCGCACCTTCATGGGCGCCAGCGCCACATTGGCCAGCACGGTCTTGTGCGCGAACAGGTTGAAGGACTGGAAGACCATGCCCACCTCGGTGCGCAGCCGGGCCAGCTCCCGTCCCTCGGCGGGGAGGGCCCGCCCCGCCAGGGTGATGGTGCCGGACCCGATCGTCTCCAGCCGGTTGATGGTGCGGCACAGCGTCGACTTGCCGGAGCCGGAGGGACCGATGACGACGACGACCTCACCGCGGCCCACGGTCAGATCGATGTCCCTGAGCACATGCAGTGCGCCGTAGTGCTTGTTGACTCCCCGCAGCTCGATGAGCGGTTCGCCCGGTGGCGAGTGCGTGGGCGGTGAGTCGGTAGGCAGCGATCCCATAAGAAAGGGAAGCTATCGAGCCGAATGGGTCATCACCGGGATGACACGCGACAAGACGGTACACCCGGTGGAGTACGTCAGCCCTCGCTGACCTCCGCGTACGCCTGGGACAGCTCGGGCGACCCCGTCTCGGCCCAGGCCCCGCCCTCCTCCAGCACATCCACCTCCCGCCCGGACGGCAGCCGCACCACCGGCTGTCCGTCCGGCCACAGCACCCACCGGGCGCCGGGCACCGTGCGCACCACCACGGTCCCCAGGTAGAGCCCTGCGTCGGCGCCGAGCCACGGCGTGACCTCCGGGTCCTCGCGCCAGTGCGGCAGCAGTTGGTCCAGCGCTCTCAAGGACTCGACGGAGTCGTCCAGTTCGACACCGGCCCCCCGGGCCTGCTCGCGCAGCAGTTCACATTCGGACAAGAGCTGCGCCGCGCTCTCCGGATCCTCCGAAAGCTGGTCGGTCGATGCGGCCGCCCCTTCGGCATCCGGGTGGGGCTTGCGCCAGTTGTCCAGAAAGGGGAAGTGCATGAGCATCAGCGTGGCATTCTCACGCCACTGGGCACCATAGGCGCGCTGTGTGAAGAGCCTGCCCGGTTTGGGCCGCAGGACATCTTGACGCCGCGTCAGCGCCTCCCTAATTTCACCCCGCCTCGGTGGAATCCGGGGTGCACACAAGGCCGTTGGAGTCCCACGAGAGGGCATCACGTGCGCAGACGTATCTGGATCAGATCCCTCACCGTCCTGGTGGCCGCCGTATCCGCGACGGCACCGACCCTGGTGGCGACCGCCACCGCGCAGGACCGCACGCGGCACCCGGCACAGACAGCGCAGGCAACACGGACAGCACAGCCGACCGCCCCCACCGATCACGCACTCCCCCTGGAACGCCTCTACGACAACCGCGCCGTCAGCGACGACGCCGACCCCTCAGCCGCCGACTTCGACGGCGCGGGCCGCTCCCTGTCCGCGCAGGACCTCAGGGCCGCCGGCTGGGCACCCGGCACCCGCCTCGATCTGGACGCGGCCCCGCTGCGCCTGCCCGACCGGGCCCCCGGCCGCCCCGACAACGTCGTCGCCGACGGACAGCGGGTACGCGTCGGCGGCCACGGCAACGCCCTCTCCTTCCTGGTCGCCGCCACCTCACCGCACGGGCCGGCCGAGGCCGCGAGCGGCAAGGGAACCGTGCGCTACCGGGACGGCTCCCACAGCTCCTACACCCTCACGGCAGGCGACTGGCGCGGCGGCCCGCTCGCCACCAAGGCCGTCGCGCTCCCCCACCTCAACACCCGGCAGGGCGACCAGCTGACCGAGAAGGCGAAGCTCTACGCGGTCACCGTGCCGCTCGAACGCGGTCGCGACGTCCACTCCGTCACCCTCCCGAAGGACCCGGGCCCCGACTCCGACCTCCACATCTTCGACATCGCCGTACGCCCGGAAGCCACCGGCTGGACCGGGAGCTGGTCAGCGAGCACCGGCGGCTACACCGGGACCGGGCAGTGGCGCGACCAGACGCTGCGGCTGGTCGTCCACACCTCGGCGGGCGGCCCGCGGGCCCGGATCCGGCTGGAGAACACCTTCGCGGCCGAGCCCGTCCGCATCGGCCACGCCTCCATCGCCGTGCAGAAGGAGGGCGCCGCGGCGCACCGGCGCCCCACCCCGGTCACCTTCGACGGGGGGCACGCGGGAACCCGTATCCCCGCGGGCGCCCGGGCCGTCAGCGATCCCGTGGGCTTCGACGTGCCCTCCGACACCAATCTGCTGGTGAGCATCCATCTGCCCGATCCCGTCCCCGCCGCGCCCGTGCACAGCAAGGCGCTGCAACGCTCGTATCTGAGCGAGGGCGGCAGCGGCGACCGCACCGGTGAGGCCGGCGGCGGCGCCTTCACCCGCTCGCTGACCATGTGGCCGTTCCTGACCGGCGTCGATGTCCGGGGCGGCCCCGGCTCCGTGGTCACCCTGGGCGACTCCATCACCGACGGCGTCCGCTCCACCGAGGGCGCCAACCGGCGCTGGCCGAACGTGCTGGCGAGCCGGCTGCTGGCGCAGAGCGACGTACCGCGGTTCGGCGTCCTCAACCACGGCATCTCCGCCAACCGCATCGTCACCGACCGCTACCCCGGCGACGGCGTCAGCACCGACACGGCGGGGGTGAGCGCCCAGCACCGCCTGGAGCGGGACGTGCTCGCCCAGACCAGTGCCCGCACCGTGGTGCTGTTCGAGGGCATCAACGACGTGCGGTGGGGCGCCTCGGCCGAGGAGGTCATCGCCGGTATGAGGGCCATCGCCGCGCGGGCGAAGGAGCGCGGGCTGCGGGTCGTCGTGGCGACGATCACTCCGTGTGAGGGGTACCACGACTGCACGGCCGAGGTGGACGCCAAGCGGACGAAGGTGAACGCCTTCGTCCGCGAGAACGGCGGTCGCTTCGACGCCGTTCTCGACTTCGACGCTGTCGTGCGCGCCCCCTCGCACCCCGCGCGGATGCTGCCGAAGTACGACTCGGGCGACCATCTGCACCCCGGCGACGCGGGGCTGCGGGCCATCGGCGAGTCGGTGGACCTGCGGCTGCTCGCGGGCTGAGCACTACGGGAGCACGGTGCGCCCACCCGTCCCCTCAGGGGCGGGTGGGCGCGCCGGTGGAGCCGTCACAGCTCCAGGTCGACGACGACCGGGGCGTGGTCCGAGGCGCCCTTGCCCTTCCTGGCCTCCCGGTCGACATAGGCGTCCTGGACCGCGGTGGTGAAGGCCTCGTTCCCGTAGACGAGATCGATGCGCATACCGCGGTTCTTGGGGAAGCACAGCTGCCGGTAGTCCCAGTAGGTGAACGGCACGTCGTACTTGAGCGGGCGCGGGTACACGTCCGAGACGCCCGCCGCCTCGAGCGCCGCCAGCGCCTCCCGCTCCCGCGAGGTCACATGGGTGGACCCCTCGAACTCCGCGATGTCGTGGACGTCGCGGTCGGTCGGGGCGATGTTGAAGTCACCCAGCGCCGCGAACGGCGTCGCGGCCGAGGCGAACTTCTCCGCCGCGTCCCGCAGGGCTGCCAGCCACTGCAGCTTGTACTCGTAGTGCGGGTGCCCCACCTCGCGCCCGTTGGGCACGTACAGGGACCACACCCGTACCCCGCCGCAGGTGGCGGCCGCGGCGCGGGCCTCGACGACGCCCTCCCACGCGGGCGCGCCCGGCAGGCTCAGCGCCGGGTCCTCGATGCCCACGCGGGAGAGGACGGCGACACCGTTCCAGCGGCCCTGCGCGCTGACGACCGACTCATAGCCGAGCGCGCGCAGCTCCTGCTGCGGGAAGGCGTCGTCGGACACCTTCAGCTCCTGCAGACAGAGCACGTCGGGCTGGGCCGACTCCAGCCACTGGGTCAGGCGGGGCAGCCGGGCCGTTATCGAGTTGACGTTCCAGGTGGCAATACGCATGCAGACTCCGTCGGGGGTCACGGGGGTCGTCCCCCGGGAGCATGCAGGCTACCGCGCCAGTCGGACAGCCTCGCCAGGGTGGAGGTGGTGGTGAGCCGCGCCACCCGTTCCAGGACCGCCCTCGCCCAGCATCCGGCCGAGGACGCCGAGGCCGTTGTCGTTGAGCAGACCGTCGTGGATGTCGTAGACCTGCGCGGGGCTGACGGCACGCACGTAGTCGAGGACCTCGGAGAACTTGTTCCACGGGGCGTGCACCGGGAGCAGCAGCGTCTTGACGGGCCGCTCGGGCACGGTGAGCGCGTCGCCGGGGTGGAAGACCAGGCCGTCGACCACGAAGCCGATGTTGGTGATACGCGGGATGTCGGGGTGGATGACGGCGTGCAGCTCGCCGTGCACCTCGATCTCGAAGCCCGCCGCCTCGAAGGTGTCGCCGTTGCCGACGGTGTGGACACGGCCGGGGAAGGCACCCGAGATCCGGTCGGCGACGCTGCGCAGCGTCCAGATCCGCGCTTCCGGATTGGCCTCCATGGCGGCGCGCAGCCGCAGCTCGTCGAAGTGGTCCGGGTGCTCGTGGGTGACCAGCAGCGCGTCCGCGCCCAGCGCGGCCTCCTGCTCGCTGAAGCCCCCGGGATCGATGACGAGGCTGCGGCCGCCCTTCTCCAGGCGGACGCAGGCGTGGCCTTGCTTCGTCAGCTTCGCAGGCGCTTCGGTGGCGTCAGTTCCCATGCGGCTCATTATCCTCCCGGGCCCCTCTGCGGTCCTCCGGAGTGGTCTCCTCGCGGATCACGCGCTGGGCGACGGCGAAGGCCGAGTTGGCCGCCGGCACCCCGCAGTAGACCGCCGTCTGCAGCAGCACTTCCTTGATCTCCTCGGGGGTCAGTCCGTTGCGCAGCGCGGCGCGGACGTGGGAGGCCAGCTCGTCGTAGTGGCCGCGGGCCACCAGCGCGGTCAGGCTGATCACCGAGCGGGTGCGCCGGTCGACGCCGGTGCGGGTCCACACCTCGCCCCAGGCGTAGCGGGTGATGAAGTTCTGGAAGTCCTCGGTGAAGTCGTCCGTCCCCTCCACGGAGCGGTCCACATGGGCGTCCCCGAGCACCTCGCGGCGCACCTTCATCCCCGCGTCGTACGCGTCCGTGCGCAGCGCGGCCCGCTCCCCCGACTCCAGCTCGGCCACCGCTGACGCCTGCTGCGGTACGGGGCTGATGACCGGGGCCGGCGCCGGCGGCCCGGCGGCCGACTCCTGCCAGGTGGTGGTGAAGTGCCGGATGAGCAGGTCGGTGACGGCACCGGGCTGCTCGACGGGCGTCAGATGCGAGGCGCCGGGCACGATGGCCAGCCGGGCATCCGGGATACCGGCGACGAGGGCGCGGGCCTCGGCGGGCGGCGTCGTCTCGTCCTCGGCACCGGCGACGACCAGCGTTCCCACTCCTATCCGGTCCAGCGACTCGCGTACGTCGAAGGAGGCCAGCGCCTCACAGGCCGCGATGTAGCAGCCCGGGTCCGTGGTGCGCACCATCTGCACGGCCCACTCGACGATGGCGGGCTGCGCCGCGGCGAAGCCGGGCGTGAACCAGCGCTCCGGGGTGGTGCGGGCGATCGGGTCGAGCCCGTTGGTACGGATGACGACCCCGCGCTGCCGCCAGCTGTCGGGGGTGGCGAACCGCGGCGAGGAGGAGATCAGCGCCAGCGAGGTGACGCGCTGCGGGGCCCGCAGCGCCAGCTGGACGCCGATGGCGCCGCCGAGGGAGCAGCCCGCGTAGCCGAACCGCTCGATGCCCAGCCGGTCGAGCGTGGCCAGCAGCCGCTCGGCGAAGGCGTCGACCGAGTCGGCGGAGTAGGCGGGGGAGCCGCCGTGTCCCGGCAGGTCGAACCTGAGCACCCGCCAGTTGCGGGTCAGCTCGGGGATCTGCCGGTCCCACATGTGCCAGGTGGTACCGAGGGAGGGGCCGAGAACGAGTACGGGCGCGTTGTCGGGTCCGTCGGTCCGGTGCTGAAGCGTCTGGGCGGGGGTCACCGTGATTCACCTCGGGCAGGCGTTCGGGACAGGGTGGGGGAAGGGCGGCCGTTACTCACCCGTTCACGCTATCGAGCGGCGTCCGGGCCGCACCGCGCGGGGGCGCCCGCGCGGTGCCGCAGGAAGCGGCCGTACAGACGGTGTGCGCGGGGCGTGCGAGGGGCGTGGGCAGGCCGTGGAGATGGCGTGAGAGCTCAGAATTCGGCGGTGGAGACGACGTAGACACGTGGTCTGCTCGGGTACGTCATATCCACCGTGACCGACAGATCGGGCTTGCTCTTCGGCTGCTCGATGCGCAGGCTCCGGTAGTGGCTCTTCGGCTCGTCGAAGAGCCAGCCGACCTTCCTGGCGTACTTGTCGCTGATGGCGACCTCCCCCTTCGTCAGCTCGGAGGGGCTGCTGCCGAGGTCGCCGAGGAACTCCGTGAGCCGCTTGGGGCTGGTGCGGAACTGGACCCACATCGTGCTCTTCTGCCATGCGTTCGCCTCGTAGAAGGCCACCCGGGTCGCCGAGACCGGCACCGGGACGTGGTAGATGCGCTGGCTGACTCTGGGGGGATACCCGTAGACCAGGCTCGTCGCCGCGGCGGCCCGCTCCTTGTCCTTGCCGCTGGCGCGGCTCTGGAAGGCGGACTGCACCAGGTAACCAGCGGGCAGCGCGATCAGCAGTACCACGATCAGCAGCACGAAGACCCGGTGACGTGGCTTGTGCGGAGGGCGCTCGCCGGCGGTGACCGGCCAGGAGCTGTCCGGGCGCTCGGGATCGCGGGGCGGGGAACTGTCGTCCGTGTGCGGCATGGCGCTAGGCGTCTCGGGAGGTGGGGTGGATGTCGTCGAAGCGGCTGTCGGCCCTGGTCACTGGCCGACGGCCCGGCGCAGGTTGTCCGCCGCGCGCTCGTAGCGCTCGTAGCGCTCCAGCCTGCGGCGGTTGGCGCGCCGGAAGCGGCGCGCCACCAGGCGGGCGAGGTCCGCCGCACCGACCATACCGGCCTCGGGACCCAGCTGCGCCTTCACGATACGGGCCTCGGGGCGGTAGCCGCGCCCGGTCAGCTGCCGCCGGAACGCTTCCCTCGCGGGCTCGATCAGCAGTTCGTCGGCCGCGCTGACCCCGCCGCCGATCACGAAGCACGACGGGTCCAGGGCCGCCGCGAGGTTGGCGAGACCCACGCCCAGCCAGGAGCCCACCTCGTGGAAGAGCTCCGTGCACATGGCGTCACCGGAGCGGGCCAGCTCCGTGATGAGCGGCCCGGTGATATCGCCGACCTGGCCCCCGACGCGGTCGATGATCCCGTAAGCGACCGGCGACTCGGCGGCCGCCAGCTCGCGGGCCTCCCGCACCAGCGCGTTCCCCGAGCTGTACTGCTCCCAGCACCCTCTGTTGCCACAGGGGCACCGGTGGCCGCCGGGAACCACCTGCATATGACCGAACTCGCCGGCCACCCCGTACTTGCCCCGCTTGACCCGGCCGTCCTCCAGGATCGCCCCGCCGATCCCGGTGCCCAGCGTGATCATCACCAGATGGTCCTCGCCGCGCCCGGCGCCGAACCGCCACTCGCCCCAGGCCGCGCTGTTCGCGTCGTTGTCGACCATCACCGGCACGGCGAGGCGGGCCGTGAGCGCGTCCTTGAGGGGTTCGTCACGCCAGGCCAGATGCGGGGCGAACAGCACCCGTGAGCGGTCGGCGTCGATCCAGCCCGCCGCGCCGATGCCGACGGCGTGCACATCGTGCCGGTCCGAGAGATCCAGGACCAGCTCGGCGATGGTGTCCTCGACCACCTTCGGGCTCTTGGACTTCTCCGGCGTCTCGGCGCGGACCTTCTCCAGGATCGTCCCGTCGGCGTCGACCACGCCCGCCATCACCTTGGTGCCGCCGATGTCGATGCCGACGGTGGGAACGCGGGGAGCGGACAGGTGCGAGCGGCGCTCGCGGGTGCTGACCGTGCGCAGGACGCTGGGGCTGGGGCCCGTCCGCCGTCGGTAGACCCTGTCTGCTCGCTGAAAGCTGTCCGCGTTCAAGAGTGGTCGTCTCTCTGGGAGGGGTCTTATGGGCCGCCTGCCCGATTCTGCCATGCCCCTTCGGGGATGGTGCCGCCTCCATTGGCTGAGGGCTCAGCCCTCTGACCGTCTGTCGTTTATGGGGGCTCCGCCCCCAAACCCCCGGGTCCTCGCCGGACGGGCGCTGGGGGGCTCCGCCCCCCAACCACCCCCCGCTACGGGGGCTTCGCCCCCCTAGGAGCCCCCTTCCGCAACAGCACAACCCGGTAGACGTTCACTCATCCCGGCTCATGCCTGAGGCCCTTGGACCGGCCGGTGACTCCCGCAGGGTCGTCACCGGCCGGTCCACGGACCCGCACCACTGAGGGGACGCTCTTTACGGCAATGGGGTAGTCCCACGCGGCAGGGGGGTTCTAGGGGGGGCGAAGCCCACCTGGCGGGGGGCCGTTGGGGGGCGGAGCCCCCCGACACGACCACTCGGCGGCAAGCCGGGACACAAACGGGGCGTGCGTCCACAACGCGGCGGGCCACCCGTGAGGGGTTCGCCCCCCGACACGACCACTCGGCGGCGAGCCGGGACACGAACGGGGCGTGCGTCCACAACCCACGGCACCCCGAAGAGAGGGGGCACCAAGGGCGGGGGTACCGACGGAGTTACCCCGCGGAGCGGAGTTCGTGGGTGAGCTCTTCCAGTTCGCTGCCGCCTGCCATCTGGCGGACCAGTTCTTCCAGCTCCAGCTCTTCCTTTTCGTAGGCGCCGGCCATCGCCCCGCGCTTGAGCAGCACGAAACGGTCCCCGACCAGATACGCATGGTGCGGATTGTGCGTAATCAGCACCACCCCCAACCCGGCATCCCGCGCAGCGGCCACGTACTTCAGTACGACGCCGCTCTGCTTCACACCGAGCGCCGCGGTCGGCTCGTCCAGCACCAGGACCTTCGCCCCGAAATGGACCGCGCGGGCGATGGCCACCGATTGCCGCTCACCGCCCGACAGCGTGCCGATGGGCTGGTCGACGTCGCGCAGGTCGATACCCATGCGCAGCAGCTCACTGTGTGTGGTGCGCCGCATGTACTGCACGTCGAGGCGGCGCAGGGGCCCCCGGCCCACGGTCGGCTCGGAGCCGAGGAAGAAGTTGCGCCAGACGGGCATGAGCGGGACCACCGCGAGGTCCTGGTAGACGGTGGCGATGCCGCGCTCCAGCGCCTCGCGCGGGGAGGCGAGGCGCGTCTCCACGCCCTGGATGCGGAAGGTGCCGCCGTCGTGCTGGTGCAGCCCGGAGATGATCTTGATGAGGGTGGACTTGCCGGCCCCGTTGTCGCCGAGCACACAGGTGATCTCGCCCGCCTGCACCCGCAGGGAGACGCCCGCGAGGGCGCGGATGTTGCCGTAGAACTTGCCGACCCCGGCCAGCTCCACAAGGGGGGTCGCCGCATCGGCGCCGGGGTCCTGCGTGGGCAGGTTCTCGTTCTCAGTCATCGGGTCGCCTCCGCCCGCTTCCGGATCCACGCGTTCAGCAGCGTGGCGAGCAGCAGCATCGCGCCGAGGAAGAACTTGAACCAGTCGGGGTCCCACTGCGCGTAGATGATGCCCTTGTTGGCCATGCCGAAGATCAGGGCGCCGATGGCGGCGCCCACCGCCGAGCCGTAGCCGCCGGTCAGCAGACAGCCGCCGATGACGGCAGCGGCGATGTAGATCAGCTCGTTGCCGACGCCCTCGCCCGACTGGACGGTGTCGTAGTTGAACAGCAGGTGCTGGCCGGAGATCCAGGCGGCGAAGGCGACGCCCAGATAGAGGCCGATCTTGGTGCGGGCGACGGGGACACCGACCGCGCGGGCCGCGTCGACTCCGCCGCCGACGGCGAAGATCCAGTTGCCGACGTTGGTACGGAGCAGAATCCAGGTGGCCAGCGCCACCAGGGCCAGCCACCACAGGATGGTGATCTGCAGGTCGACGCCACCGATGGTCAGCGTGGAGGCGAAGACGGCCCTGGCCGATTCGAAGCCCTCCATGTCGCTGATGCTCTTGGTGGTGACGGTGCCGCTGATCAGCTTGGTGAGGCCGAGATTGAGGCCCGTCAGCATCAGGAAGGTGCCCAGCGTGATGATGAAGCTGGGCAGCTTGGTGCGGGTGAGCATGAAGCCGTTGAAGAACCCGATCGCCAGCGTGACCAGCAGCGAGACACCGACACCCACCCAGGTGTTGGCGGTCATCTGGTAGCTGAACATCGAGGAGGCCAGCGCCGAGGACGTCACCATCACGCCGGTCGACAGATCGAACTCGCCGCCGATCATCAGCAGCGCGACCGGCACCGCCATGATCCCCAGGGTGGAGGAGAAGTAGAGGACGGTGGAGAGGCTGGAGGGGCGCAGGAAGCTGTCGGCGATCAGGGCGAAGAAGACGAACAGCGCGACGGCGCCCACCACGGCGCCCAGCTCGGGGCGGCGCAGGAGGCGCACCGGCAGGGGGCGGTGCACCAGGCGGTCGTCGATGGCGGCGGGGCCCGGGGCCGCTTCCTGCGGCTCGGTGGAGCCCTCGGGGTTGCCGGGCTGGGTCGTGACCGTCATCGGGTCCCCCGCTTCGTCAGCTCCTCCAGCTTGCCGGCGTCCTTCTTGGTGAGGATCTGCGGGCCTGTGAGCACCGGCTTGCCGCCGCCGAGCATGTCGGCGTTGTAGCGGTAGAGCCACAGCAGGTCGACGGCCTCGTAGCCCTGCATATAGGGCTGCTGGTCGACGGCGAAGCCGACCGTGCCGTCCTTGAGCCCGGCGACGACCTTGTCGTTGAGGTCGAAGGTGTCGATCTCGGCGTCGCTGTCGGCGTTCTCCTTGGCCTTCACCGCGGTGGCCGCGAAGGGCGCGCCCAGGGTCACAACGGCGTCGATCTTCTTGTCGGACTGGAGCTTGGCCTCCACCGACGACTGCACGCCCGGCATGTTGGTGCCGTCCACGTACTGGTTCTTCACCTTGCCGTCGAAGGTCTTGTCGATGCCGTCGCAGCGCTGCTCGTGGCCGACGTTGCCCTGCTCGTGGATGACGCAAAGGACCTTCTTCTTGCCCCGCTTGTTCAGCTCCCGGCCGATGGCCTCGCCGGCCAGCACCTCGTCCTGGCCGATATGGGTCAAGGCGCCGAACTTCTGCGAGACCTCCTGACCGGAGTTGATGGTGATGACCGGAATGCCTGCCTTGACGGCCTTCTTCACGACGCGCTTCATGGCGTCGGGCTTGGCGAGGGTGACGATCAGGCCGTCCACCTTCTTGTCGATCGCCGTCTGGACGAGCTGGGCCTGGCGGCCGGCCTCCTCGTCGTGCGAGTAGAGGAACTCGATGTTGTCCTTGGCCGCGGCCTGCTTGGCACCGCTCTGCACGATGTCCCAGTAGGTGTCGCCGTCACCGGAGTGGGTGACCATCGCGAACTTCCAGCGCGGGGTGGTGACATTGGCCTTGCCGGAGGCCGCCTTCTCGCGCGCCTCCTCGGCCCGCTTGCCGCCGGTGCTGCTGCACCCGGCGAGCGCGACCACAGCGACCAGCGTCGCCGCCACCGCGGCCCCCATCGCGCGTATGGATCTGCGGGACGTACGGGACCTTTGCACGCTGGCCACCTGTTCTGCTCTCTGGGTAGGGACACGGTCGGTACGGCCGCGGCCGGGGACCGCCGCGGATCTTCGCACAAGTATCCGCCACGGTGGCCGGAAACCGTCCGACGGGTCCGCCGGCGCCCGGCCTGCCCCGGATGCGTAGCCGCGCGGGGGGTGACCGTCAAGGGGACCGGCGCCAGGCTCTCTCACACTCACATGACACCTCTCAGGGACCTCAGGAACGCACCAACAACTGGAAGTCGAAGGAGTAGCGGGAAGCGCGGTAGAGATGAGAGCCGTACTCGACGGCCCGCCCCGTGTCGTCGTACGTCGTGCGCTCCATCGTCAGCAGCGGGGCCCCCTCTGTCTCCCCCAGCAGCTTCGCCTCGGCCGCGTCGGCGACCCGGGCGCCCACGGTCTGCCGCGCCGAGTGCAGCGTCACCCCCGCTCCGCGCATCAGCCGGTACAGCCCCGTGCTCTCCAGCTCGCCCTCCCGCGGGGTGAGCAGACCGGCCGGCAGATGGTTGCGCATATGGGCCATGGGCTCGCCGTGTGCCAGCCGCAGCCGTTCGACCAGCAGCACCTCGGCGCCCTCCGGCACCGCCAGCGCTGCGGCGACCTGGGCCGTGGCCTCCTCGACGCACTGCCGCAGCACCTGGGTCGCGGGGCGCTGGCCCGCCGCCTCCAGGTCGTCGTAGAGGCTGCTCAGCTCCATGGGCCGCTTGACCTGGCTGTGCACGACCTGGGTGCCGATCCCGCGGCGGCGCACGAGCAGTCCCTTGTCGACGAGGGACTGGATGGCCTGCCGGACGGTGGGCCGGGACAGTCCGAGGCGGCCGGCGAGCTCGATCTCGTTGCCCAGCAGGCTCCCCGGCGCGAGCTTCCCGCGCTCGATGGCGCTCTCCAGTTGCTGGGAGAGCTGGAAGTAGAGCGGGACGGGGCTGGCGCGGTCCACACTGAGCTGCAGGTCCACCGGATCATTCTTGGCCACGGGAGGAGCGTAGTGCTCTTCCGTTCGCTCGGGAACCGTACATTCGATTGTCAGGACGAAAAGACAAAACGTTGACAGGGCTGAGTGATCCGCGCCAGCGTAGGGCCATGCGCATCGGACTCATCGGCACCGGCCGGATCGGAACCCTTCACGCCCGCACGCTCAGCGCGCATCCCGAGGTGACCGAGCTGGTGGTCACGGACGCGGACGCGATGCGCGCCGTCGAGGTCGCCGCCGCACTCGACGCCACCTCGGTACCCAACGTCGCCGAGCTGTTCTCCCTCGACATCCACGCCGTGGTCATCGCCTCGGCCACCGCCTCCCACGCCGAACTCATCCGCACGGCGGCCAGGCGCGGACTCCCCGTCTTCTGCGAGAAGCCGATCGCCCTGGACCTGGCGGGCACCCGGGAGGCGCTGGCGGAAGTCGAGACGGCGGGCACCCTGTTGCAGATCGGCTTCATGCGGCGCTTCGACGCCGGCTACTCGGCGGCGCGGGAGGCCGTGCGCAACGGCAGGCTCGGACGGCTGCACACCGTGCGGGCCCTCACCTCGGACCCGGCGCCGCCGCCCGCCGAGTACCTGCCGCACTCGGGAGGGCTCTACCGGGACTGCCTCGTCCACGACTTCGACGCCGTCCGCTGGGTGACCGGACGCGAGATCGTCTCCGTCTACGCGGCGGGCTCCGATGCGGGACCCGCGATGTTCCGCGAAGCGGGCGACGTCGACACCGCCGCCGCGCTCCTCACCCTGGACGACGGCACCCTGTGCACGGCCACCGCAACCCGGGTGAACGGCGCCGGGTACGACGTACGCATGGAACTCGCGGGCGAGCTGGACCAGTTCGCCGTCGGCCTGGACGCGCGTACGCCGCTCACCTCGCTGGAGCCGACAGCGCCCTGGGCGCCCGACAAGCCCTGGCCCGGCTTCCTCGACCGCTTCGGCCCCGCGTACGAGGCGGAGATCGCCACCTTCATCCGGGCCGTACGCGGCGAGGTACCCAATCCCTGCGACGGGCGGGAAGCCCTCGCCGCCCTCCTGACCGCTGAAGCCTGCGAGGTGTCACGCGCGACGGGCACGCCGGTGGAGGTCGCCACCCTGGCGAACGCGCCCGAGCCGGCTCCTGCCGACTGAACCTCCTCCGGCGCGCCCCGGCCCGGCCTGGCCCGGCTCGACCCGGCCCGGCTCGACCCGGCCCGGGGGGGCGCGCCGCAGCAGGAGGTGGCTACAGCGGCTTCACCATGAAGACGCACGCGTCGGCCACCCGGTGCGCGACCCCGGCGCCGTCCTGGTAGCTCCAGCAGTCCAGATACGGCACGGAGGCGCGGTAGCCGAGGCGGCCGTAGAGCGCGCTGGCGCGCGGGTTGTTCTTCTCGACGCCGAGTCCGATGGCGCGACAGCCCCGCCCGGTGGCCAGCCGCTCCGCCTCACGGATGAGGGCCGTGCCGACGCCCAGCGAGCGCAGCGCCTCGGGCCATACGCTGAGCCCGTTCACCTCGGGGCAGCCGGGGTGTGCCGCGCGTACCTCGGGCGCCTCGCACCCCTCCCAGCGGACCTCGCAGCTGCCGACCGGCCGCCGCTCCCGCCAGGCGACGAGAACGGTGGCGCGGCCCTCCCGCTGCCGCGCGTAGCGTGCCTCGTACTGCGCGGACGCCACACGGAACGGCATGTGCTGGTCGAGCAGCTCGAGGTCTTCTTGCCGGCACTGACTGATCCGCATGCCGGTAGCCTACGAGCCAGGTCCGAGCAGTGGTCCAGGCTTCACAACACGTTCCCCGGCCGACACTCCACCGACGCACCTCACCCGTACCCCGCCGGGACAAGCGGCGCGTACTCACCCGAAACGCACGGGCAGGCTCTTCACCCCGCGCAGCACCGTACCCCTCCGCCACTCCAGCGCGGCGGGGTGGGCGTCGAGCTCCAGCCGGGCCGTGCGGCTCAGCAGCAGCTCGAAGGCGACCCGCGCCTCCAGGCGGGCCAGCGGGGCGCCCAGACAGAAGTGGATGCCGTGGCCGAAAGCGAGGTGGCCGCGCGTCCGGCGGCGGATGTCGAAGCTGTCGCTGTCGGGGAAGCGGTCCGGGTCGCGGTCCGCGTCGGCCAGCACCGGCAGGACGAGCTGGCCGTCCCCGGGGATCAGCGTGCCGCCGATCTCGATCGGTTCCAGGGTGAAGCGGTAGGTGGACACCTCGACGGGCCCGTCGTAGCGGAGCATCTCCTCGACGGCGTCCGGCAGCAGCGCGGGGTCGGCGCGCAGCGCGGCGAGCTGGTCGGGGTGGCACAGCAGCGCCAGGGTGCCGTTGGCGATCAGCCCCACGGTCGTCTCGTATCCGGCGATCAGCAACAGCCAGGCCATACCGAGGAGTTCGTTCGTGGAGAGCCGGTCGCCGTCCTCGTCGCTGGTGCGGATCAGCGTGCTCAGCAGGTCGTCGCCCGGGTGGGCGCGCTGGTGGTCCAGCAGCTGCGTCAGATAGCCGGCCAGCGCCTGCACCGAGCCGCGCTTCTCCTCCTCGGGCGCGTAGCTCAGTACGTGGTCGGACCACTTCTTGAAGGCCTCCCGGTCCAGGTCGGGCACGCCCAGCAGTTCGCAGATCACCGCGATCGGGAGCGGGAAAGCCAGCGAGGCGACCAGATCGGCCCGTCCCTCGGGGTGCGCCAGCATCGTGTCCAGCAGCCCGGCTGTCAGCTCCCGGATACGCGGCTCCAGCGCGGCGATACGGCGCGGGGTGAACTCCCTGGCGATCAGCTTGCGCAGCCGGGTGTGGTCGGGCGGGTCGCTGATCAGCATGTGGCGGCCGGGCGAGACCGTCAGCGAGCCGGCCTCGGGCGAGGCGTTGACCCAGTTCTTGGAGAGCCGTTCGTCGGTGAGGGCCGCCCGCGCCGCGTCGTGGCCGACCACCAGCCAGGCGAGCACCCCTTCCGGGGTGCGGACATGGTGGACGGGCCCGCGTCGGCGCAGTGCGGCGTATACGGGGTAGGGGTCGCGGACGTAGTCGTCCCCCAGCGCGGCGAGATCGACGACGCCGTCGGTTTCCGGGATCTTTTCCAGCACGCTCCGGTCGGCCATACGGTGAGCGTAGGAGCGGTCTTCCGGAACTTCACCGGGGCGTTTTCGGCCAGGCCGTCGTCAGCGAGCGCCCGCTCCCCGGTCACCCGGTGCGGCGTCCTCCAGGCGCTGGAGGAGTTCGGTCACCCGCTTGGCGACCGGCTCCCACTCGTCCCCCGCGGTGAGGGCCGAGCCCATTCCGCAGGCGACGGCGCCCGCCGCGATCCACTCGGGCGCCGACTCCAGGGTGACCCCGCCGGTCGGCACCACGGGTGCCTGCGGCAGCGCGGCTGTGACGTCCCGCAGCCAGCCGGGCCCGTGCAGCGAGGCGGGGAAGAGTTTCAGCCCGTCGGCGCCCATCTCCAGTGCCCTGACCATCTCGGTGGGGGTGGAGACGCCGGGGAAGACCGGTACGCCGTAGCGGTGTCCGGTGCGTATGACCTCCTCGTCGAGGCTGGGCGAGACCAGATAGCGGGCGCCGGCGTCGATGGCGAGGCGGGCCGAGGCGCTGTCGAGGACGGTGCCGGCGCCGATCACCGAGTCGTCGCCGGTCTCGCGGCGCAGGGTGCTGATCGCGTCCAGCGCGTAGGGAGTGGTCAGTGAGATCTCCAGGCTGGTCAGCCCCGCGCCGAGCAGGGTGTCTGCTGTCGCGGTGGCCTTCTCGTAGCTGTCCGCGCGGACGATGGCGATGACGCGCTGTTCCAGCGCCGCTCTGGTGATCTCCCAGCGGTACACGGCAGTTCGCCGCCTCTCTTGATCTGTCGGATGGGGGCCGGCCCTCGCCGTACCGGGCCTACTGGGGTGTGCCTCGGGTCCCTGGTGTGCTCGGGGTGCCTGGAGTGCTTGAGATGTCTGGGGTGCTTGAGGTGCCTGGAGCGCTTGAGGTGTGGGGTGCGTGGTGTCCCTGGGGTGCGGTCAGCGGTGCACCGGGTCGGTGCCCCGGGTAAATGCCTCGAGGGCGCGGTCACGCGCGGCGGCCGTGGGCAGCCCGTCGGTGTCGCCGGGCGCCTGGACGACGAGCGCCGCCACGCAGGCCGCTTCGGCGAGCGCCCGCTGGTGGTCGAGTCCGCGCAGCCGGGCCGAGAGCCAGCCGGCCGCGAACGCGTCACCGGCTCCCACCGGGTCCACCACCGGAACCTCGAACGGCGGCTGACGCCACTGGCCTTCGGCGGTGTGCGCGACGGCGGTGTGGTCGCGGTGCTTGATGACGACCGTGCCGGCGCGGCCGAGGGTCAGCAGGGCCTTGGCGCCCTCCTCGGGACCCGCGCCCAGCAGCAGTTCGATCTCGTCCTCCCCCGCGAGGACCAGGTCGGCCTCGCGCAGCAGCGGGCCGACGCGCCGTATCCACTCGTGGTCGCTGCCCAGCTTCCGGCGGACGTTGGGGTCGAAGGAGACGGTGGCGCCGGTCTGCCGGGCCCCTTCGATGAGCGCGTAGGTGGCCTGCTCGGCGTCCTCGGAGAGCATCGGGGTGATGCCGGTGACGTGGACGAGCCGCACTCCGGCGAGGGCTTCGGGGGTGATCTGGGCGGGGCTGAGCAGGGAAGCGGCCGAACCGGTGCGGTAGTACTGCACGTCGATGGCGCGATGCGGATGGCTGTCGCGCAGCAGGAGGCCGGTCGGTGATTCGGGGTCCATCTCGGCGCAGGAGACGTCCACGCCGTCGGCGCGCAGTTCCCGCAGCACGGCCTCGCCGGCCGGGTCGTCCCCGACGCGGCCGATCCAGCGGGCCCAGTGGCCCAGCCGGGCGAGTCCTGCCGCCACGTTGGACTCGGCACCCGCCACGGAACGCCGGAAGTGTGCCGCGCGTTCCAATGGGAGGCCGGGCTCGGCGAGCATCAGCAGCATGGCCTCACCGCAGGTGACCGCCTCCGGGCCGTTTCTCACCGGTAACTCCCCATATCTACCGCCCACGCATCACTCTCTGTGGGGAACGTTACCCGTTTACGCCGGGTAAGCCACCCCCCCGGGGGGCGGGACACTGGGTAAGGACCGTACGTTACCCGCAAAGTGGCGGCGGTTGTCCCATTCAGGACAACCGCCGAGTGACGCCCTCGCGCCGCCGGGAGGGGATGCGCCTCCTCCGGCTCCGGGGAGGGGGTGCCCCTGCGCGCCGTCGCGGACTGCGGGTGCGCTGCGGTTGCTCGCGCAGTTCCCCGCGCCCCTGACGGGGCACATCTCCGCCCCACACACGTGTGTGCTCCGCAGCAGAGCCGCGGAGCACAACGTCGCCGGGATCAACAGGTGTAGTCGACCAGATCGAAGGACTCGTAGTGGTCGGCGGTGTAGTAGTCCTCCTGGTCCTTCTCGCCGGTGACGATGCGGCGCGCGCCACGGTCGTCGGAGCCCGGCGTCTTGACGGTGTACTCGTGGTAGTAGCCCTGGTCCTGGTCCGGCAGGATGCCTTCGCGGTTCTCGAAGACGGTGCCGTCCTGGGGGTAGGGGTAGGGGCCGCCCTGCTCGATGAGATCGAGGGTGTCGTGGGCCTCGGGCGGGAGCTTGGACTGACAGATGTCGCCGACGGCGGTGATCTGCGGTGCCGCGACCGCGGAGTGCGCCACCGGCGCCGCGGACGCGGGCGCAGTGGTGAGGGCCGGGCCGCCGACGAACACGGCGGCGGCGAGTGCTGAGACGGCACCGATACGGCTGAGGCGTGGGGGGAATCTCATGTCACCCTATGGTGACGCGCGTAGATGGCATGTCAATGCCAACTCGCGGAATTTTGCCGCTCGTTCACACGTAAGTGAGCCGAGACGGAGGGGGCGGGCGGCGTGTGCGCCGCCCGCCCCCTCGGGAACCGCTGACGTCAGCACGACGCAGCGTCAGCTCAGCTCGGCGTGGCGGGCGCGCAGTCGGCTCGCGCCCTCCTCCGTCAGCGAGCCGTGCAGACGGAGCCGGGCAATCGCACCGTCCGGGAAGATGTCCATCCGCACATGGGTGACCGGCGGTGCGTCGGCCGGCAGGAAGCGGTGGATGGTGTCGGGCTGGAGCCGGGTGCGGGGCAGGAGTTCGGTCCACTCCCCCGTCTCGCCGTCCTTGCCCACCAGGCTCACCCACCCGGCGGCGTTGCCCCGGTAGCAGGCGGTGTCGACCTCGACGGCGCGGATCCGGCCCTGTCCGGCCAGGGCATAGCTGACCCAGTCGTGGCCCGTGTCGCGGCGCCGCCGGGTCTCCCAGCCCTCGTCCATCTTCTGCGAACGGCCCGGCAGGATGCTGTTGACCGGCGAGGAGAAGAAGCGGTCGGAGGCGTCCTCGGCCAGTCCGCCGTTCTCCAGCGCCACCAGGTCGAAGGTGCCCAGCGCCGCCAGCCACTCGGGGTCGGCGACCACTTCGCCGTGCACCCGCAGCCGGGCGATGCCGCCGTCGGGGTACTGGCGCAGCCGCAGGTGGGTGAAGCGGCGCTCCTCGGTGACCAGGAAGCCGTTGGCCGCGTGGCCGCCGACGGGGGTACGCGGGACGAGCGTCGTCCACTTCACGTCGTCGGCCAGCAGCTCCTCGGGCGAGGGAGCGCCGGGTACGCAGGTGGCCTCGACGGAGACGGCCGGCGGGTAGTTGCCGCGGAAGTGCGCGGTGTCCACCACCAGGCCGCGGACGACACCGGGCGCGCCGAGCTTGACCAGCGCCCAGTCGTGCTCGTCGTCGGCCGGGTGCGGGATCTCGGCCGAGGCCCCGCGGCGGCGGCGGGTCTCCCAGCCGTCCATGACCTTGCCCTTGTGCTGGAAGGCGTGCGGGTCGAACTCGGCGCGCTCGGGGTTGAGCAGATTCTCCCGCTCGGCGAAGAACTCGTCGTTGGCGGCGATGACAGTGGCGCCCAGCCTGCGGTCGGCCAGATCGGGGAGGTGTGCGAAGGGGAACCCGCCCTGTGGCGCGCGGTAGTCGGCGTAGGTGTCGCCGCCCTGGTAGGGCTCCGCGTCGCCGGTGTAGGCGGGTATGCCTGCGGTCTGCGCCGCTGTCATGCGGTCTTCCTTTCGATGAGTCGTCCGGTCTTGCCGGTGGGCACTCCGTGGTCGGCGACGCGTTCGCCGCGCAGCCATGCGGAGCGGACGACGCCGTGCAGTGTCCTGCCGGCGTAGGCGGTCACCTGGTTGCGGTGGTGGAGGCGGGCCGGGTCCACGGTGAAGGTGTCCTCGGGGGCGAGGACCGCGAAGTCGGCGTCCAGGCCCGGTGCGATGGCGCCCTTGCTCCGCAGGCCGGCCAGCCCGGCCGGCGCCTCGGACATCCAGCGGGCGACGTCGGTCAGGGCGAGCCCGCGGCGGCGTGCCTCGGTCCAGACAGCGGGCAGGCCGAGCTGGAGGGAGGAGATACCGCCCCAGGCGGTGCCGAAGTCGCCGGTCTTCAGGTCGGTGGTGCAGGGCGAGTGGTCGGAGACGACGCAGTCGAGGGTGCCGTCGGCCAGGCCCTGCCACAGCGCGTCCTGGTTCTCCTTCTCCCGGATGGGCGGGCAGCACTTGAACTCGGTGGCGCCGTCGGGGACCTCCTCGGCCGTGAGGGTGAGGAAGTGCGGGCAGGTCTCGGCGGTGACGGGCAGCCCCTCGGCCCTGGCCTTGGCCAGCAGCGGCAGCGCGTCGGCGGAGGAGAGGTGCAGTACGTGCACCCGGGTGCCGTGCTCGGCGGCGAGTCCGAGGAGCAGCGCGATGGCGTCGTTCTCGGCCGACCGGGGACGGGAGGCGAGGAAGTCGGCGTAGGCGGGGCCGCCCTTCTGCGGTGCTGCGGCCAGCCTGCCGGGGTCCTCGGCGTGCACGATCAGCAGCCCGTCGAAGGAGGCGATCTCGGCCATGGCGGCGGCCAGTCGCGGGCGGTCGAGTTCGGGGAACTCCTCCACCCCTGAGGGGGAGAGGAAGCACTTGAAGCCGAAGACCCCCGCCTCGTGCAGCGGTCGCAGCTCGGCGACGTTCCCGGGGACGGCTCCGCCCCAGAAGCCGACGTCGACGTGGGCCTTGGGTTCGGCGACCGCGCGCTTGATCCGCAGGTTCTCGGCCGTGGTGGTCGGCGGCAGCGAGTTGAGCGGCATGTCGATGATCGTGGTGATGCCGCCTGCCGCGGCGGCGCGGGTGGCCGTCCAGAAGCCCTCCCACTCGGCGCGCCCGGGATCGTTGACATGGACGTGGGTGTCGACCAGGCCGGGCAGCAGCGCGTCCTCGCCGATGTCCTCCAGGGCCGCCCCGGGGGGCACCTCGGCGTCGTACGGCAGCACAGCGGCGATCCGGCCCTCGCCGTTCACCGTCACGGTTGCCGGACGCTCTCCCTCCGGGGTGAGAACGCGCCGTGAGCGCAGGGCGAGCCGCACGTCGGACAAGGCCGACCTCCTCCAGATCCAGCAGCACTTTCAACGTTCTGTTGAAAGGTTCGGTCGTACGAATCTTCATGCGGCCGGGTGGGCCCGTCAAGGGGTTCCCTCTGGAGAAGTCCGCAAAATGGAACTAGAATTTCGTCATGCAGAAGGAAGGGCTGCCGTCATACGGAAACCGGCGCCCGCGCCCGGGCGTGTACAAGGAGGGCGAACTTCCCGGGGAAAGCCCCCGGGGCTCCCGCCCTCGATACCATGCGCCTGACCGCAGGCCAGGAAAGGAACGCGACGTGCCGCCGTCCGCAGAGCACACAACCACCCCCCAGGCTGCCACGGCACCCGCCAACTCCGGCGGGGTGCAGTCCCTCGAGCGGGCCTTCGACCTGCTGGAGCGGATGGCCGACGCCGGGGGCGAGGTCGGGCTCAGCGAGCTCTCGGCCGCCAGCGGGCTGCCGCTGCCCACCATCCACCGGCTGATGCGCACCCTCGTCTCCTGCGGCTACGTCCGCCAGCAGCCCAACCGGCGCTACGCGCTCGGCCCCCGGCTGATCCGGCTCGGGGAGAGCGCGGCACGGCTGCTGGGCACCTGGGCCCGTCCCTATCTGGCCCGGCTGGTGGAGGAGACGGGCGAGACGGCGAACATGGCACTGCTCGACGGCGACGAGGTCGTCTACGTCGCGCAGGTGCCCTCCAGGCACTCGATGCGGATGTTCACCGAGGTCGGCCGCCGGGTGCTGCCGCACTCCACCGGGGTGGGCAAGGTGCTGCTCGCGCACACCCCGGACGACCAGGTCCGCGCCCTGCTCAGCCGTACCGGCATGCCCGCGGCCACCGAGAAGACGATCACCACCCCGGAGGGCTTCCTGGAGGCGCTCGCACACGTCCGCGAGGCCGGGTACGCCACCGACGACAACGAGCAGGAGATCGGCGTGCGCTGCATCGCCGTCTCCGTGCCCGACTCCCCCACCTCGGCGGCCATCTCCATCTCGGGCCCGGCCGGCCGCGTCACCGAGGCGGCCACCGACAAGTTCGTCCCTCTGCTGCACGAGGTCGCCGCCGACCTCTCGGCCGCGCTGGCCAGCTCCGCGGGGAGCCAATAACCAACAGGGGCCCTCGGCCTTCGTGCCCGGCGCCCGCCGGCTCCGTCAGCCGGTGCCCGTCGGGCGGTCAGCCGGTGCCCGTCGGGCGTCGGCCGGTGCCGAAGAGTTCGACGGCCTCACGGACCGCGACCAGCGGGCGCGCGAGGGCGCTCACCGAGCCGACAGCGGCCGCGAGCAGCAGCAGCGAGTGCCTCAGCTCCTCCGCGACCGGTGCTCCGGAACGGACCGCTGCGGCGAGGGCCTCCAGCTCCCGTTCGGCCTCCCGACGGTCACGCAGCTCAGCGGGATGCCCGTCCAACGCGCGCCGCATCCGGTGCACGGCCCGGCTCAGCGCCTCGATACGCGGGTCGGCGCCGGCGTCGTGCCCGGCGGCCACCACCCGCCGTTTCCCCACAGTCTCGCTTCGCACGTTCTCCCCCCACATGGGATGTCCCGCGCCCGTGAAGCGCGAGTACCGCTTTCCTCCAAGGAGTTGGCCCCTCCTGCCGGAGATTCCGACAGTAAACGCCACTCTACGCGTGTGGCGCCACACGGAACGCGAGATTTCAGGGTGCCTTTTCGGATGATCGTCCCCAAGGATGACGGCCGAGGTCCCCCTCACGTGCGATATCCATGAACACATGACGCAGCGGGAACAGACATCGGATGACCGGGGGGTCGGTGCACAGCCGCGCGTGGCCGGGCTGCTGCTGGCCGCCGGTGGCGGGCGGCGGCTGGGCGGCCGCCCGAAGGCGCTGCTGCGGCACGGCGGCCGGCCGCTGGTGGAGCACGCGGTGCGGGTACTGCGGGAGGGCGGCTGCGCTCCGGTGTACGTGGTGGTGGGCGCGGCCGCCGAGCAGGTGCGGGAGACGGCGGAGCTGTCCGGCTGCGTCCTGGTCGACAACCCGGGGTGGGCGGAGGGGATGGGCGGCTCGCTGCGGGCCGGGCTGACGGCGGTCTCCGGAGCGGACGCGGTGCTGGTCCTGCTGGTGGACCAGCCCGGTATCGGTGCCCGAGCGGTGGCACGGGTGCGGGCCGCCTACCGCTCCCCGGCCACTCTCGCCTCGGCCGCGTACGACGGCCGCCGCGGCCACCCCGTGCTGCTGGGCGCCGCGCACTGGGACGGGATCGCCCGCGGCGCGTCGGCGGACGCGGGGGCACGCGGCTATCTGCGCGCGCGGGAGAGCGAGTTGACGCTGGTCGAGTGCGCCGACATCGCCGACCCCGCCGATATCGACACCCCGCAGGACCTGCACCGACTGCGCGGGCCGGGGGGTGGCACCCGGGGCCAGGGAGGGGCCGGTTCCGGGGGCGAATCGGCGTGAGGGATATCTCGACGTCAACAAACTCTTGAAGTTCCACTATGAGGAAACTAATCTCCACTGATCAGAAGCACCTTCCTGTCCCGAAGGTGCCCTGAACGTGTCCCGCGTGCCCGGCGCGGGGCGCGACACCCCGTGCCACACCGCGCCGCCTCGCGCCGCACATCGCCCGGCGGCCGCAGTTCACCGCTCGTCGAAGGAGTGACCCACCATGTCCGCACCAGCGCCCTCCCCGCTGGAAATCGTCGGCGTCGACCCCGGGCAGCGGCCCGCCAGGCAGGACGAGGTTCTGACCGGCGCCGCGCTGGAGTTCGTGGCAGCGCTGCACCGCAAGTTCGCCGGGCGCCGCGACGAACTGCTCACGCGCCGCGCCGAGAAGCGCGCCGAGATCGCACGTACGAGCACCCTGGACTTCCTCCCGGAGACCGCGCATGTGCGCGAGGGCGACTGGCAGGTGGCCGACTGCCCGCCCGCGCTCCTGGACCGCAGGGTCGAGATCACCGGCCCCACCGACCGCAAGATGACGATCAACGCGCTCAACTCCGGCGCGCGGGTGTGGCTCGCCGACTTCGAGGACGCCTCGGCACCCACCTGGGAGAACGTGATCGGCGGCCAGCTCAATCTGACCGACGCCTACGAGCGGCGCATCGACTTCACCGACGAGCGCACCGGCAAGAGCTACGCGCTGCGCCCCGCCGAGGAACTGGCCACGGTCGTGGTGCGGCCGCGCGGCTGGCACATGGACGAGCGGCACCTGGTCTGCGACGGGAAGCCGGTGCCCGGCGCACTGGTCGACTTCGGGCTCTACTTCTTCCACAACGCGCAGCGGCTGCTCGACCTGGGCAAGGGCCCCTACTTCTACCTGCCCAAGACCGAGTCGCACCTCGAAGCGCGGCTGTGGAACGAGGTCTTCGTCTTCGCGCAGGACTACTGCGGCATCCCGCAGGGCACCATCCGCGCCACGGTCCTGATCGAGACGATCACCGCGGCCTACGAAATGGAGGAGATCCTCTACGAGCTGCGCGACCACGCCGCCGGGCTGAACGCGGGCCGCTGGGACTACCTCTTCTCCATCGTCAAGAACTTCCGGGACGCGGGCTCGCGCTTCGTGCTGCCCGACCGCAACGCGGTGACGATGACGGCGCCGTTCATGCGCGCGTACACCGAACTGCTGGTGCGCACCTGCCACAAGCGCGGCGCGCACGCCATCGGCGGCATGGCCGCTTTCATCCCCTCCCGCAAGGACGCCGAGGTCAACGAGGTCGCCTTCGAGAAGGTCCGGGCCGACAAGGACCGGGAGGCCGGCGACGGCTTCGACGGCTCCTGGGTGGCGCACCCCGACCTGGTGCCGGTGGCCAAGGCGTCGTTCGACGCCGTGCTGGGAGAGCGGCCGCACCAGAAGGACCGGCTGCGTGAGGACGTCGACGTCAAGGCCGCCGACCTGATCGCCGTCGACTCGCTGGAGGCCCGCCCGACGTCCGAGGGGCTGCGCAACGCCGTGCAGGTGGGCATCCGCTACATCGAGGCGTGGCTGCGCGGACTGGGCGCGGTGGCCATCTTCAATCTGATGGAGGACGCGGCGACGGCGGAGATCTCCCGCTCCCAGATCTGGCAGTGGATCAACGCGGGGGTCGTTCTGGACACCGGCCAGGAAGTCACCGCCGAGCTGGCGCGGCAGGTCGCCGCGGACGAACTCGCCGCCATCCGGGCGGAGATCGGCGAGGAGTCCTTCGCCACGGGCCGCTGGCAGGAGGCCCACGACCTGCTGCTGCGGGTCGCCCTCGACGAGCAGTACGAGGACTTCCTGACCACTCCCGCGTACCAGATGCTGCGGGGCTGAACCAGGGCTGCTGAAGGGTTGCCCCTGTTCCGCCGTCGCAGGCTGCGCGTGCGTCGTGGCGGGTCGCGCAGTTCCCCGCGCCCCTTCCGGGGGGCGCGGGGAACTGCGTCTTGTGGACGCTTCCTACATCACTGCCACGGTCGTCGCGGCCGTGGTGGCCACCATGACGGCCACCAGGACCCCTTCCATCTCCTTGATGGCCTCGCGGATGTCCTCGGTGACCCACTGCCCCTCGGCGATGGCCTCCATCCGCGGGGCCACCTGTTTGCGGGGGACGCCGGGGAAGGCCACCTCGTACAGCCGCGCCGCGTGCAGCAGGGCGATCAGCCCGGTGGTGCGCTCGTCGGGCTCCGCGCCGTAGCGCACCACGTCCTCCAGCCGGTGGCGCAGCTCGCGTTCGGCCGAGCCGTCCACCTCCGGATAGCGGCGAGTGGTGAAGATTCCCAGCGTGCGGCGCTTGTGCTCGGTGACGATGCCCCGGGCGCAGAGCCGTTCCACGGCGGCGTCGAGCGCCTTGGGCTGGTCCTTGGCGAGCCAGTCGCCGACCGCGCCCTTGGCGTCACGCGCGGTCCATTCGGCGATCTTCTCCAGGCGGCCGTCCAGCAGGTCGTCGCCCGTCGGCGTGTGGTCGCTCACGGTGAGCCGCCCGTCGGTGACGGCCAGCCGCCCGGCCAGTCTCAGGTCCAGCAGGATGCCGCCGGCGACGGCCCACCCGGCGGCGGAACGGCTCTTCGCGGCGCCGGTGTCGTCCTCCAGCGCCAGCAGCGTGACTTCCTCACCGAGTGTGACCGTCATGAGTCCCCCTTCGCCCGTCCCCGTACTCATCCGGATTCCGCTGCCCACGTTCGGGCGGGGCAAACGTGGCCGTTCGGCCCTCGCCCTTACGTCAGCACCGCGCCCAGCGCGACGAAGCCCGTGATCAGCAGGGCGAGGAGACCCAGCAGCGGAGCGGCGAAGCGCAGGTACCGGTCGTAGCGGACCTTGGCGAGGGAGATGCCGCCCATGATGACGGCGGTGGTGGGCACCCACAGGTTCATCCAGCCGCTGGCCGCCTGCCAGGCCGTGACGACGACCGCGCGGGAGACGCCGGCGAAGTCGGCGAGCGGCGCCAGGATCGGCATGGCCAGCGTGGCGTGGCCGGAGGTGGAGGGGATGAGGAAGGCGAGGGGGAGGTTGACGATGAAGATCATGACGGTGAAAAGCGCGGAGGGTACTCCGGTGACCGCCCCCTCGATGGAGTGCAGCAGGGTGTCGGTGATCTTCGCGTTGTTCATGATCGTCGTCACCCCCCGGGCCAGGACGATCACCAGCGCGGGTGAGGCGAACTCGCCGACCCCCCGCACAAAGGTACTGGTGAAGCGCTGCTCTCCCATCCGGGTCAGCAGGCCCACCAGGATCGCCGCGCAGATGAACAGCGCCGCCAACCGCGGGAAGGACCAGCCCAGTTCCCAGCTGTACGGTGCCGCGTCCGCCTCCCCGCTGAGCGCGCTCGCCCAGGGGATCACCGAGAAGATCATGAAGGCGAACACCAGCGCGACCGTCACCAGGACGACCTTGTGCAGCCCGGTGAGCGGCGGCGGTTCGTGGGTGTCGTCGCGTACAGCGGACAGGTCCAGGTCACCGGGGCGGTGGCCGGACAGCGAGCGTTCGGGGTGGTCGCGCACCCGGCGTGCGTACCGGACGACATAGCCGATGGTGACCGCCGTCAGCACCAGCCACATCAGCGCCCGCAGTGCGATTCCGTCGCCGAGCGAGATGTCCGCCGCCGAGGAGGCCACCCCCGTCGCGAAGGGGTTGACGGTCGAGCACAGCACGCCGATCCCGGCGCCGAGGATGATGGTGCCGGTCGCCACCATCCGGTCGTATCCCAGCGCGAGCACCAGCGGGACGAGCAGCCCGTAGAAGCCCAAGGTCTCCTCGGCGAACCCCTCCACGGTGCCCAGCAGCGAGAAGACCAGCATCACGGCGACGATCAGCAGCGCGCCCCGGTTCCGCAGCCGGTGCGCGAGGCGGCCGATGCCCCGGTCCATGGCGCCGGTCGCGAAGACGACGGTGATGAAGGCGCCGATGGCCAGTACGAAGAAGAACACCCCGGCGGCTCCGTAGAGTTCGCCGGTGAGGTCCGGGCCCACCTGCCCGGTCCGCTGGTCCTGTACGCCGTAGAGGCCATTGACCGGGGAGAGGAACAGCTCGTCGAACCGGCCCAGCACACCGAGTCCGGCCGGCTCGCGATGGTAGGTGCCCTGCTTGGGCGCGCCGTCGGGCCCGCGCTCATAGCTGCCGGAGGGCACGAAGAACGCCAGCACCCAGACGGCCAGCGTGACGATCGCCAGCACCGTGAGCGCGCTCGGGAAGGTGAACCCGCGCTGCTGCTCAGCCTCTCGGGACTCGGCCTCGGTCGGCATGCCGCGCGCCCCTTCCTCGGTCACCTGCAGGGCAAACCGCAGCATAACGGGCAATGCGCTGCATGCCGGGCATGCATAATGCCCGCGCCCCCGTCGGCCGCGCCGCATACGCTGTGGGCATGATTCGCAGCGCAGTCCCCGCCGACGTCCCCGCCATCCACACCATGATCCGCGAGCTCGCCGAGTACGAGCGGGCGCTGGAGGAGGCGAGGGCGAGCGAGGAGCAGCTGCGCGAGGCGCTGTTCGGCGAGCACCCGGCCGCGTACGCGCATCTGGCCGAGGACGCGGAGGGCAACCCCGTGGGCTTCGCCCTGTGGTTCCTCAACTTCTCCACCTGGCGCGGCGTGCACGGCATCTATCTGGAGGACCTGTACGTCCGCCCCGCGGCGCGCGGCGGCGGCCACGGCAAGGCGCTGCTGACCGAGCTCGCGCGGTTGTGCGTCGAGCGCGGCTACGAGCGCCTGGAATGGTCGGTCCTCAACTGGAACGCCCCCTCCATCGCCTTCTACGAGGCGCTGGGCGCGCGGCCGCAGAGCGAGTGGACGGTCTACCGGCTGACGGACGACGCGCTGAAAGCGCTGGGCGCGTAGCGCTTGCCCGGCGCTCTCGGGCCGGCGAGGGGGTGCCCCTGTCCGAGGCATGCGGGCTGCGGCTCCGGTGGTGGTCGCGCGCGCCGTTCCCGCGCCCCTTACAAGGCGCCCTCACTCAGCAAATGTTCTCTCCCCCACGCGCCAAGGGGTGCCAGCGCCTCGTTGAGGGAGGTCCCCAGCTCGGTCAGCTCGTATGTCACCCTGCGCACCGCCCCCTCGTAGGACTCCTCGCGACAGACGATCCCGTCCGCCTCCAACTCGCGCAGATGCGAGGCGAGGACCTTCTCGGTGACCCCGGGGATGCCCCGCCGCAGCTCGCCGAAGCGGCACGGCTGCTGGGCCAGCGCCCAGAGGATGAGGACCTTCCACTTGCCGCCGACCACATCGATCGCGGCGTCGATGCCGCACACATATGTGCCGCGCCTGGTCATGGCTGCTGCCTCCCCCGGTCCTCGCCGGGCACTCACTTTACGGTAACCACGCACTGAGAAGTGCGTACTTGATCATGGTCCGAGCCGGCACGAGCCTGTAGAGCATGACGACGGACAACACCCCCGCAACCCCGCTCGCCCTGCTCGGACTCGGCGACATGGGCACCGCACTGGCCCACACCTGGCTCGCCGCCGGCCACTCCCTCACCGTCTGGAACCGCACAGCCGCCAAGGCCGAACCCCTGGCCGCGGAGGGCGCTCGGGTCGCGGCGAGCGCCGCCGACGCGGTGTCGGCAGCCGACCTCGTCGTCGTCTGCCTGCTGGACGACGCCTCCGTCGGCGAGGCCCTCGCGGCGGCCGAGCTGACCGGCAAGGACATCGTCAACCTCACCACCGGCACCCCGGCGCAGGCCAGGGAGCGTGCTTCGTGGGCCCGGCAGCGCGGAGCCCGCTTCCTGGACGGCGGCATCATGGCCGTACCCCCGATGATCGGCACACCGCAGGCGGGCGGCTACATCTTCTACAGCGGCGACCACGCGCTGTTCGAGCAGCACCGCGACACGCTGGCCGTTCCGGCGGCCACCCGCTACGTCGGCTCCGACCCCGGGCACGCCGCGCTCCACGATGTGGCGCTGCTGAGCGCGATGACAGGCATGTTCGCGGGCATCACCCACGCCTTCGCCCTGATGCGGCCCGAGCAGGAGGTGAAGCCGACGGCTTTCGCCCCACTGCTGACGGAGTGGCTGCGCGCCATGCTCGGGATGGCCGAGTCCATGGCCCAGCAGCTGGAGAGCGGCGACTACACCGAGGGGGTCACCTCCAACCTGGCCATGATGGCCGCCGGCAACGCCACCCTCGAGGCCACCGCGGAGGAACAGGGTGTGAGCCGGGAACTGCTGGGCCCCTTCATGGCGTCCATGCGGGAGCGGGACGCGAGGGGCTACGGCGACGAGGGACTGGCCGGGCTGGTGGACATGTTGCGACAGCGCTGAGGTGGCCCCGGCGACGGAGGTTCCTACGATCTCGGGCTTCGGCTGAACGCACGGTAGGCAGCCGGTCGCCCCGCTCCCTACGGTGTGCCGATGCACTACGGCACGTCACGGGGGCAGGCAGGCAGTTCGTTCGACGGCTCGGCCGCGCGGCGACTGCGCGAAGGGCTGCGACTGTCACCGGAGGATGTCGCGTACGGGATGCGTGCCGCGTACGGCTTGGAGATCGACGCGCGGACGGTCGCGGCGTGGGAGGCGGGCGACGCCGCACCCGACGAAGGGCAGCTGACCGCGCTCGCCGGTGCCCTGTGGTGCTCGGCGGCCGACCTGATGGGCCGGCCCGGAACCCTGCGGGAGTACCGGCTGGCACGCGGCGCCTCGGCCACCGACGTCGCCCGTGAGATCGGTATGGCACCTCAGGAGTACGCACAGGTCGAGGAAACCGGTGCGTGGACCGGCAGCGCGCGGCAGGCCGAAGCACTGGCCGAGGTGCTGCGGCTGCCGGTACCCGCGCTGATCGAGTTCACCGGACGGGACGAGGAACTGGCGCAGCTCCTGCGCAAGGCCGCCACCACCCGGTGGCAGGCGTATGTCGGTGCCGTCCGTGAACTGGTTCCGCTGCCGCGCGAGTACGTCGAGGAGGGGCTGCGTGGCCTGCACGGCGCCTACCACTCCACGACCGCCGCCTCGCTGGGCTGGGGACAGCCCGCCTCGGCCTCGTCCCGGGACGCGGGGCGGGCCTTCCTGGAGGAGATCCTCACCCACTTCTGGCAGGCCGTCGAGGGCTGAGGGCGGAGGAGCCCTCCTGCAGTTCTCAACGGGCGCGTTCAACGCGTTCACGCACTGACGCCCGGAAAGACTCCCGTTGGGGCTTCCGCATATGAGAGCGGTGGGAACAGGCCGCTCCCCGTTTCCGTTCGGCGAGGGGCTGTTGCAGAGCAGAGCGAGTGACAGGACGTGGAGTCCCCATGTGCCCCACCGAGCCCGATCCCGGCGACATGTCCGCCATCCCCGAGCGCGACAGCCACACAGAGGCCGCACGGCGACGGCGGCTGGACTGGCTGCGCACCCAGGCGGGAGCGCCGCTGACGCCTGTGCAGTACATGCGGACACGCGCGGAAGACCTGGTCGGCAACGTGGAGAACCTCATCGGGGCGGTGGAGGTCCCGGTCGGCCTGGCCGGGCCGCTGGCCTTCTCGGGGACGCACGTCTCCGGCTGTCTGTACGCCCCGCTGGCCACCACTGAGGGCGCGCTTGTCGCGTCGGCCTCCCGTGGGGCCACCGCCCTCTCGCAGTCCGGTGGTGTGCGTACGCACGCGGTCGCCCAGGTCATGACCCGGGCCCCTGTCTTCCAACTCGGCTCACTCGACCGGGCCGCCGCGTTCGCGGAGTGGATCAGCGAACGCGTCGCTCAGCTGCGTGCCCAGGCGGCCCAGATCTCCGGGCATGCCGTGCTCGTGAACATCCGTCCGGTCATGACGGGCCGCACCGTGCACGTGGTCTTCTCCTATGAGACCGGCGATGCAGCCGGGCAGAACATGACCTCGGCGTGCACCTGGCACGCCTGTCAGTGGATTCTCACCCGTTTCCCGGCGGAAACGGCGACGGACATCGTCCGGTTCCGGGTGGAGGGGAACCTGAGCGGCGACAAGAAGGTCACGTACCACAGCTTCCTCAACGGCCGCGGCACCCGCGTGGTCGCGGAGGCCGAGGTGTCCGCCGACGTCCTCGGCGGCGTACTCAAGACCACCCGGGACAGGCTGCTGGAGACGCACCGCTTCCAGCGCGGCGGCGCTGTGCACGGCGGGATGGTCGGCAACGACATCTGCATCGCCAATGTCATCGGCGGGATGTTCACGGCCCTGGGCCAGGACATCGCTTCGGTGCACGAATCCAGCCTGGGCCACCTGGAGTTGGAGGCCGCAGGCGACGGCGTACGGGCGACGATGGTGCTCCCAGCCCTCATCGTGGGCACGGTCGGCGGCGGTACCCGGCTTCCCGCACAGCACGCCCTCCTGGACATGCTCGGCTGCGCCGGGCCCGGAGGAGCACCCCGCCTCGCCGAGATCATCGCCGGGTTCGCGCTGGCGCTCGACCTGTCCACGCTGTCCGCCGTCAGCGCCGACGAGTTCGTGGCCGCGCATGAACGCCTGGGCCGCAATCGCCCACCGGCATCGGCCCCCGCCCGCACGGAGACTCCTGTGCCCGGTCCAGGCGGACGCCCCGGCACCGCCGCCCCGACGGGGCCTGGGCGGTTCCGGGGCGGATAGGGCACCGCCGGACGACCGGGGGCGCCGCGGACCCTTCAGTGGAGCTACGCCTTCTCTGCCGTCCAGAGCTGGTGCGAGAGGCCGTGGCAGGTCCACTGGATCACCTGCGTGCGCGGCCTGCCATCGAGCGTCTGGTCGGCACACTTGCCGCTGTACTTGTTGACGAGGGTGAACTTGTCACCGTTGCCGACCGGGACCCGGGCCCAGAACTGGTCCTCATAGCTGGAGTTGCAGCCCATCTGCGTCAGGCCATGACCGTTCTGCACACTGTGGTAGGCGTTGACCAGGCACCTGCCGCTGTTGACGCTGCGCAGCTGGAACCAGTCGCCCTGGCCGGGGACGATCTGCCAGCGCTGGTTGGCGGCGCCGTGCCGCGGATAGAGGATGATCCGGGCGCCGTTCGCCTTGGATGCACCCTGGACATCCATGACGAGGCGGGAGTTCTTCGCCGAGTGGACGATCACTGTGTCCGCAGCCGCCGCCCGGTCGTCAGCGGAGGCGCCGGGCACCGACGTGGCCAGTCCCGTCGCGGCGAGGCCGAGCAGTGCGGTGGCGCTGAGCAGTACGCGTCGCTTCTTGGGCACTTCACCAACCCTTTCAGGTGGGCCAGAACTTCCGCCTGGCCGAGACACCTGCATAACTGGCCCGTGTTTACACCATTTAGCCTTCTTCTCCGCTGAACTGACCGTAAGAGTGATTTGGTTGCTCGAACATCCATCGCGAGCGGCCATGCTCCCCGCGCGCCGTCGCGCGCGTCGTCATCGAGCCGCCGCGCCGTCATGGGTCATGGCGGCGCGGCGGCGAAGCGGTGGAGAGCTGCGCTCAGGCCGGGGTGGTCTCACGGGGGTGCGGGATGCCTTCGCCCGGTTCCATCGGGTGGGCGACCACTTCCTCGTCGCGGCGGGAGCGGCCGAGGTGGTTGAAGACCAGGTTGAGGACGACGGCGGTGAGACACCCGGTGGAGATCCCGGAGTCGAGGATGATCTTCGCGCTCTCGGGGAACGCGTGGTAGAAGTCCGGCGCCGCGATGGGGATGATGCCGACGGCCAGCGCGGTGCCGACGATCAGTACGTTGTTGTCCTTGCCGAGGTCCGCCTTGAGCAGGGTCTGGATGCCGCTCGCGGCGACGGAGCCGAACAGCACCACTCCGGCCCCGCCGAGGACCGGCTGCGGTACGGCCGCCACCAGGCCGGCGGCGAGCGGGCACAGGCCCATGAGGATGAGGATGCCGCCTCCGGTGGCGACCACGAACCGGCTGCGGATGCGCGTCATCGCCACCAGGCCGATGTTCTGTGCGAACGCGCTGCACATGAAGCCGTTGAAGAAGGGACTGACGAAGGAGCCGAGCGTATCGGCGCGCAGCCCGGCCGCGATGGTCTTCTCGTCGGAGGGGCGCTCCACGACCTCGCCCAGCGCCAGCATGTCGGCGGTGGACTCGGTCATCGAGACGAGCATCACCACGCACATGGAGATGATCGCGGCGAGGGCGAACTGCGGAGCGCCGAAGTGGAAGGGGGTGGGGAAGCCGACGATGTCGGCTTCCCTGATCGCGGTGAAGTCCGTGATGCCGACGGGTATCGCTATCAGGGTGCCGACGACGAGCCCGATCAGCACGGCTATCTGCTTGAGGAACCCGCTGGTGAAACGGCGCAGCAGCAGCACGATCAGCAGGGTGGCGCCGGCCATGCCGATGTTGGAGAAGTCCCCGTAGTGCGGGTCCTCGGCGTTGCCGCCCTGCGCCCAGTTGAAGGCGACGGGCATCAGCGAGACACCGATGAGGGTGATGACGCTGCCGGTGACGACCGGCGGGAAGAAGCGGACGAGCTTGCTGAAGAACGGGGCGATGAGGAAGCCGAGCGCGGCGGCGACCATCGTGGCGCCGAAGATGACGGGCAGTGCGTCGGCGGGCCCCTCGGCCTTGTTGATGGCCAGCATGGGCGCGACGGTGGCGAAGGTGACCCCGTTGACGAACGGCAGCCGGGCGCCGATCCTCCAGACCCCGAGGGTCTGCAGCAGGGTGGCGATACCGGCCATGAAGAGGCTGGCGCCGGTCAGGAACGTCAGTTCGGTCGGCGAGAGGCCCACGGCTGCGCCGATGACGAGCGGCGGTGCGACCACCCCCGCGTACATCGCGGCGACGTGCTGGAGGCCGGTGGTGAACAGTTTCAGCGGTGGCATGCCCTGGTCGACCGGGTGCTTGGGCTGCGCGGTCCCGCGCGGCTCCCGGCCCCGTTCGCCCCCACTGCCGTCTGCCGTCTTTCCTTGCTTGGTGAACCTGGGCGTCTTGGCCACGGGGTCCTCCTGTCGTTTTCGGCGCCGTGCGGCACACGGTTTCCGGAGGTGGTGCGGTGTGCAAGGTGGTACTGGTGATGAATTTGTGGTGCGAGTGCGCCCACGAATGTCCGGAACATGACAGGAGTCCGGATGGAGGTGGGGCGAACCGGCCGGGAGCCGTCCCTCCCGGCCGGTGTCCAAGGGGCCGGCCGAAGCCGCGCCGCGCTGCGCGGCGGCGCCTCAGCCGGCGGTGCAGGCGGTGCCGGCGGTCAGCCCGCGTCCGCCGCGATCCGGGCGAGACGACGTGCCTCGTCCCGTGCGTCGCGGGCGATCTCCTCCTCGTCGGCCCGCAGCAGATGACCGTCCTCGACGATCGGCCTGCCGCCCACCAGGGAGAGGGTGACCGGCGCCGCGGCGCCCAGGACCAGCGCGGCGACCGGGTCGGCGATGGAGGAGTGTCCGATGCCGTCCAGCTTCCACAGCACGGCGTCGGCGAGCTTCCCCGCCTCCAGCGAGCCCGTCTCCTGGGCACGGCCCAGCACCTGGGCGCCGCCGTAGGTGCCGAGCCGCAGGGCCTGGCGCACGGTCAGCGCGTCCTGCCTGTGCGGGCCGAGGCGGTTGACGAGCAGCGCGTTCCGCAGTTCGGTGTGCAGCTCGCCCGACTCGTTGGACGCCGTGCCGTCCACACCGAGGCCGACAGGTACGCCCGCGGCGAGCATGTCGGGTACCCGGGCGATGCCCGCCCCGAGCCTGGCATTGGACGAGGGGCAGTGCGCGGCGCCCGTCCTGGTGCGGGCGAAGGCGGCGATGTCCTCATCGGTCATATGGACGCAGTGCGCCATCCACACGTCCTCGCCGAGCCAGCCGACGGACTCGAAGTAGTCGGTCGGGCCCATGCCGAACAGCTCGTGACAGAACTTCTCCTCCTCCGCCGTCTCCGAGCCGTGCGTGTGCAGCCGCACGCCCTTGCGACGGGCCAACTCGGCTGCTTCGCGCATCAGTTCGGTCGAGACGGAGAACGGCGAACAGGGTGCGGCGGCGATGTGCAGCATCGAGCCGAACGAGGCGTCGTGGTAGGTGTCGATGGCCCGCTCGGTCTCGGTGAGGGCGCCGTCGAGAGTCTCGACGGCGAAGTCCGGCGGGAGGCCGCCGTCCGACTCCCCGCGGTCCATGGAGCCCCGCGCCGCGGTGAACCTGACCCCCAGCTCGGCTGCGGCGCGGATCTCGGCGCCGAGCAGGTCGCCGGCCCCGCGCGGGAAGACGTAGTGGTGGTCCATCGCGGTGGTCACCCCGCCGCGCGCCATCATCCCGAGGGAGCCCCGGGCCGCCGCGTAGACCATCTCCTCGTCGATCCGCGCCCAGGTCGGATAGAGGGCGACGAGCCAGTTGAAGAGGTTGGCGTCCTGGGCCAGGCCGCGGGTGATCCACTGGTAGAAGTGGTGGTGGGTGTTGATCAGGCCCGGGGTCAACAGGTGGCCCGTGCCGTCGATACGGCGCGTGACGTTCCCCAGGGCCTCGGGCGCGTCGCCAGGACCGAGGGACTCGATCCGGTTGCCGTTGATGACCAGGTGGCCGGTCGCGTACTCGGTGTCGTGAGCGTCGACGGTCGCGATGGCGCACTTCTCGATGACGATGCGGCCTGTGGTCTGTTCCGGATAGGCCATGGGGTGTCCTCGCTTGGGGGTGTGCCCCCTCCCCCGCCCCCACCGGGGCTCAAGTCTGTCCCGGTGGGGGCGGGGTGAGGAGAGAAGGAACTACAGGTTCGTCATGTCCACGGGTATGCGAGGGGTCGCCCCATCGCGCAGGACGGTGGCCTCGATGAGGCCGTACGGCCGGTCAGCCGCGTAGTAGACGGCACCGTCGGCTGCCTCGTTCTTGATGTCGAACGGCGACAGGTCGACCTTGAAGTGGTGCTTGTTCGGCATCGAGAACCGGATCTCGTCGATCTCGGGCCGGCTGTTGATGACGCGCGAACCCATCTGGTACAGCGTCTGCTGGAGCGAGAGCGAGTACGTCTCGGCGAAGGCGTGCAGCATGTGCTTCTTCGTCTGGGCGTAGGACTTGTCCCAGTTGGGCGTCCGCTCCCCCTCCGCGCCGGTCCAGTTGTGCCGCCATACGGCGGCCACCTCGGTGGCGAGGATGCGGTCGTAGTCCTCCTTGAGGGTGGTGTAGCGGTCCTTGATGTAGCCCCAGAACTCCGAGTTCGTGGAGTTGAGGACCGTCAGCCCCTTGAGTCCGGACAGCACCTCGACGCTCGCACCGTCGAAGGTGATCTGCGCGGTGCGTATCTCCTGGCCCTTGCGTACGAAGGAGTGCTTGACCTCGTCGGCGCCGATGAACCTGGAGTTGGCGTCGGAGGTCTCGATGCGCTCCCAGTCGTACTCCTCGATGCGGATGCGCGCCTGGTGGATCGGCCCGGTGTTCTCCACGAAGTGCCGGGCGAGCAGGACACCGAACGCCTCGGCCGACTCGATGCCGTGCTCCTTGGCGAAGGCGAAGACGGTGTTCTTCGTGGTGTCGGTCGGCAGCACATGGGCGTTGGAGCCGGAGTAGTGGACGTCGTCCAGGTCGCCGCTGAGGGCGACGGAGACGTTCAGATCCTTGATGTGGTGGGTGTCGCCGTCCCGCGTGATCTTGACGACGCGGTTCTCTGCCTTGCCGTACTGGTTCTGGCCGAGAATCGTGGGCATGGTGTCAGCTCCCTCGGTACACGGAGTAGCCGAACGGGTTGAGCAGCAGCGGCACGTGGTAGTGCTCACCCGGGTTCACCGCGAAGACGATGGTGACCTCGGGAAAGAAGCTGCCTGGTGCGCTGTCCCTTACGCGGGGGGCGTCCTGCTGTTCCGCGGCTTCGCGCTGGCTGCGCGGATTCGAACTGTGCTCTTCCACGAAGTACGGCTCGGTCTCGAATTCGAACCGTACGTGGGTGGCGCCTTCCGGCAGCGCCGGAAAGTCCTTGCAGCGCCCGTCGGCGTCGGTCTTCGACGCCCCGTGCGCGACCCATGCGGCCTGCTCGTCTCCCTGGCGTACGGACAGCCGTACGCCGACCCCGGCGGCCGGGCGGCCGCGGCTGGTGTCCAGGATGTGCGTGGACACCGAAGTGCTCGTCGACACCGAGGTGCTCGTCCCGTCGCTCATGCCGTGGGTCCTTCCTCCGCGAGCCGGGTGAGCCGAAGGCGGTTGATCTTCGCCAGCTCCCGCCGCACGATCTCCCGCTCCTGTTGCGGTGTGTTGTCGATCCGGTGACGAACGGCGTCCCTCATCTCCTCGGCACTTCTGCCGGTGGCACAGATGAGAAACACATGCCCGAATTTGTCCTGGTATGCCAGGTTCAGTTCGAGCATTTCGGCCTTCAGCTCCTCGGAGGCGCCGGCCATGCCCCGCTGCTCGCGGGACGAGGTCGGGTCGCCGGGCTTCGGGCGGCCGATGGGTGGGTGCCCGGCCATGGCCTCGTCCAGCCCCTCGTCGGTGAGGGCTGCGGTGGCCTCGTCACTCGCGGCGAAGAGGGCATCGGCACTGTCGTAGGGACGCTGGGCGAGCAGCGCGCTCCCCCAGTCCCGGGCGGCGCACACCTCGTGGAGCGCGGCGCGCGCCTCGGCGTCCGCTGCGGAGTTGAACCAGGCGAGGCCTGGCGTCGAGCGCGAAGTCACGGGACCTCCGTGGCCGTGGTGCTGTTCGGGCTGGGAACAGCTAAGTCCTCAGCGCACAGCACGTCAACAGTTTGTTGAAGGTCTTTCGACTTTCCGGAAAACGAAGCCCGCGATGCGGAAGCCGTCCGAGGGCGCCTTCGGGGCGCCCCGGAGACGCCTTCAGCGTGCCCCCGGAGGCGCCCTCCAAGGGCGGGAGCGCTCAGCTTGTCCGGCCGTTCTCCCTGTTGAGGTAGTTGTAGACCGTGAAGCGGGAGACGCCCAGCGCGCTGGCCACCGTCTCCACGCCGTGCCGCACCGAGAAGGCGCCCCGCGTCTCCAGGATCCGCACCACCGACTGCTTCGTCTTACGGTCGAGCTCCGCGAGCGGCACCCCGTGCCGCCGCTCCAGCTCCGCGAGGATGTGGTCGAGGGAGTCGGACAGGTGCGGCAGCTGTACGGCCACCACGTCCTCGCCCTCCCAGGCGAGCACCACATCGTCGCCCTGCGCCTCCTGCGGGGCCACCATCGCGCCGCCCATGGCGTCCACCAGCGGCTTGATCGCGACGACGAACGGATGCCCGGACGCGGCCCCGCCCGCTACGGGTCCGCCGTCTGCCATGGATCCGCCGCCTGCCGTGGGCCCCGAGGCGTGTTCGTCCTGGCCCATCAGCCCTCGCCCTCCCCGATCACATTCACCTGGAGGGAGACCCGGGTCGCCCCGGCCTCCAGCGAACTGCGCAGCAGCGCGGCCACGGCGTCCAGCACCTCGTCGGCCGAGCCCTCGGCGGTGTTGCCGAACGGACCGACATCCACGGCATCCAGTGCCGCCGACTGGACGACCTCGCGGGCCACGACCGCGTGCCTGGGGGCCTCGTCCAGATCGAAGGGCTCCGTCGTGAACTCCACTCGCAATCGCCTCATGGAGCCACAGTACCGAGAACGCCGCCTTGCGCCGCAGGTCAGCGCGGGCGGCTCGGGGGTCAGCCCAGCCCGTCGAGGATGCCCTCGATGAAGGCGGCGGTCTCCGCGGGCTGCCGGGCCTCGGCGCACAGCCGGTCCATGATCAGCGTGTACTGGTCGACCTCGGAGGGCTTGTCGAGGTAGACCGCGTTGGTCAGATGCTCCAGATACACCTTGTCGCCCAGGTCGGGGTCGGCGAAGCGGAGCAGGGTCACGGGCGTGCCGGCAGCGGCCGCCGTCACCTCGAACGGCGCGACCTGCAGCGTCACATGCGGCAGCTTGATCACCTTCAGCAGATGTTCGAGCTGCTCGCGCATCACCTCGGGGCCGCCGAAGGGACGCCGCAGCACCGCCTCGTCCACGACGGCCCACAGGCGCGGCGGATCGGCCCGTTCCAGCAGCTTCTGCCTGGCCATGCGCAGTTCGACGATCCGGGCGACCTTGCGCGGTTCGGTGGTCGGGTAGCCGAGCCGGCTGACGGCGAACGCGTAGTCCTCGGTCTGGAGCAGGCCGGGCAGGAACTGGACCTCGTACGTCCTGATCAGCGAAGCCGCGTCCTCCAGTCCGAGATGCAGCTCGAACCAGTCCTCCAGTACGTCCGAGTACTGGCACCACCAGCCGGGCGAGTTGGCCTGCCGGGCCAGATCGAAGAATTCCTCGCGCTCGTCCGTGCCGTGGACGCCGTAGAGCGTCAGCAGGTCCCGCAGATCGTGCTCCTTGGCGCCGACCTGTCCGCGCTCCAGCCGGGTGATCTTCGCGTGCGAGCCGCGGATGGCCCGGCCCGCTGCCTCCCGGGAGATGTCGAGTGACTGGCGCAGCCTGCGCAGCTTGACGCCCAGGATGATCCGCAGCGCGGTTGGCCCGTTCGACTGCTCCTGGGCGGAGCGGAGCGACGGTTCACCGGACGGCTGCATCATGGCGGGCATTCCGACTCCCAAGGGTTATTGGGCGGTCACAACAGTGTGGCACCGGTGTACCGGTCCGGTACAGGTACCGGGAGAATACGCGGGCACCGCACGGCCGTTCCGCGCGGAGCTTCCCATACTCCCCCAACGCCAACCCGGCAACCAGCCTCCCGGGCACAGTAGTTGAAGACGAGAATGTAGGCGCCCCGGCCCCGGAGGGCAACTACGGGCGCCTGCACTTGCCCTTGCACCTGCCTGTGCGGATGCCCGTGCCCTTGCAATTGCACCTGCCCACCCCCACGCCCCGCTGATCGGGGCGCAGGGGTCGGATTGAAGCACTGAGGGGCGCCTTGGCTCCTTTCCGCTTCCGCTCGCCCGGCTCGCCCGGCACAGCATCGGCCATTTCGGACACCCCGCCCCGGGTCCCGTCGCCGAGACGGGACCCGGGGCTTCTGCCTGCCTACCCGCGGGCGGCGCTGGCGCGCCGGGGCCCGGAAGTCGGCCCTTGACAGGACTGCCGACTACAGAGCAATCTTCCAGTGAGCAGAATACGAGTTTCACGATACGAAAATTAAAGCTTCTGGCTTACGGATCTCCGAAGGAAGGGAGGGCGGTCGCTGTGGTCTCCTCGGACCGGTTCACCGTCAACGCCTCGATCCTCTTCACCGAGCTGCCTCTGCTGGAGCGCCCGGCGGCCGCCGCCGCCGCGGGCTTCGACAAGATCGAACTGTGGTGGCCCTGGGTCGACGCACCCGTGCCCGCGCGCGCCGAGCTCGACGCGCTGCGCAGCGCGCTGGAGGACGCTCAGGTCCAGCTCACCGGGCTGAACTTCTACGCCGGGCAGCTGCCGGGTCCCGACCGCGGCGCCCTGTCCGTACCCGGCGGGGAGTCGGAGAAGTTCCGCGCCAACCTCGAGGTCACCGCCGAATTCGCCCGCTCCGTGGGGTGCAAGGCGCTCAACGCCCTCTACGGCAACCGCGTCGACGGTGCCACGGAGGCCGAGCAGGACGCTCTCGCGCTGGAGAACCTGGCCCTGGCGGCGCAGGCGGCGGACCGCGCGGGGGCCGTGCTCCTGATCGAGGCGCTGAACGCGCCCGAGTCCCCCAAGTGCCCCCTCGTCAGCGCTCCCCGCGCCATCGAGGTCGTCGACGCGGTCAACAAGGCCACCGGACTGGACAACGCGCGCTTCCTGATGGACCTCTACCACCTGTCCATGAACGGCGAGGACCTCGGCGCGGCGATCGACGCGTACACCGGCAAGACCGCGCACGTACAGATCGCGGACAACCCCGGGCGCGGAGCGCCGGGGACGGGGTCGCTGGACTTCGAGGACCTGTTCGGCCGGTTGGACAAGGCGGGCTACGAGGGGTTCATCGGGCTGGAGTACAAGCCCGGCGACGGCGGAAGTGCGGCGGCCTTCGGCTGGCGCTCCTGATCCCCTCCGGGATTCGCGGGGTCGGCGGCGGCCCCACTTTTCAGATCTGCGAAAGGCGAGAGAATGACTTACACGCCCGGCAACACCAAGATCGGTTTCATCGGTCTGGGAATCATGGGCGCTCCCATGGCCCGTAACCTGCTCAAGGCCGGCTACGACGTCACGGCGTACACCCTGGAGACCGAGAAGGTCGAGGAGTTCGTCAAGGACGGCGGCAAGGGCGCGGCCTCCGTGGCGGAGGCGGCCAAGGACGCCGATGTCGTCATCACGATGGTCCCGGCCTCTCCCCATGTGGAGGCGGTCGTCCTGCACGAGGGCGGGGTCCTGGACAACCTCCGTACGGGCGGCACCCTCATCGACATGTCGTCGATCACCCCGCAGACCTCGATCGAGGTCGCGAAGGCCGCGAAGGCCAAGGGGATCAAGGCGCTGGACGCGCCGGTCTCGGGCGGCGAGGCGGGTGCGATCGAGGCCGTACTGTCCATCATGGTCGGCGGTGAGCAGGCGACCTTCGACGCGGCGAAGCCGATCCTCGAAGCGCTCGGCAAGACGATCGTGCTGTGCGGTCCGGCCGGCTCGGGGCAGACGGTGAAGGCCGCCAACCAGCTCATCGTCGCGGTGAACATCGAGGCCGTCGCCGAGGCCGTGGTCTTCCTGAAGAAGTCCGGCGTGGACCTCAAGGCCGCGCTGGACGTGCTCAACGGCGGACTGGCCGGCTCCACGGTGCTGACCCGGAAGAAGGACAGCATCCTGGCGGGCGACTACAAGCCCGGCTTCAAGATCGACCTGCACCACAAGGACATGGGCATCGTGACCGACGCGGCCCGCGCGGTCGGCGCCGCCGTGCCCGCCGGTGCGCTGGTCGCCCAGCTCGTCGCGGCGCTGCGGGCGCAGGGTGACGGCGGGCTCGACCACTCGGCGCTGGTGCGCGGCGTCAAGCGGCTGTCGGGCGAGAACCCCGACGGCGCCAACTGAGGGCCGCCCCGCTTCCGGGGCCCTCCCCACAGACTCCGGGCGGCGGCGTCGACACTGTCCTGTCGCGCCCAGGCGCCGCCGCCCGGATACCACCTGCACCGAACCAGGAGAGTTCGATGGCTCGTATGACCGCTGCCCGCGCGGCAGTTGAGATCCTCAAGCGTGAGGGTGTGGACACCGCTTTCGGCGTGCCGGGTGCGGCGATCAACCCCTTCTACGCGGCGCTGCGCGCCGCGGGCGGCGTCGAGCACACGCTCGCCCGCCACGTCGAGGGCGCCTCGCACATGGCCGAGGGCTACACCCGGACGGCGCCCGGCAACATCGGGGTGTGCATCGGCACTTCGGGCCCTGCGGGCACCGACATGATCACCGGCCTCTACTCGGCGATCGGCGACTCGATCCCGATTCTGTGCATCACCGGGCAGGCTCCGGTGGCCGTGATCGAGAAGGAGGACTTCCAGGCCGTCGACATCGCCTCGATCGCGGCCCCGGTGACCAAGAAGGCCACCACCGTCAAGGAGGCGGCACAGGTGCCGGGCGTCTTCCAGGAGGCGTTCCACCTGATGCGCTCGGGCCGGCCGGGTCCGGTGCTGATCGACCTGCCGATCGATGTCCAGATGACGGAGATCGAGTTCGACCCCGACACCTATGAGCCGCTGGTGCCGCACAAGCCGGCGGCGAGCCGCAGGCAGGTCGAGAAGGCCATGGACATGCTGGCCGAGGCCGAGCGTCCGCTGATCGTTGCGGGCGGCGGCATCATCAACGCGGACGCGTCCGAGCTGCTGGTGGAGTTCGCCGAGCTGACCGGTATCCCCGTCGTGCCGACCCTGATGGGCTGGGGCGCGATCGGGGACGACCACCCGCTGCACGCGGGCATGGTGGGGCTGCAGACCTCGCACCGCTACGGGAACGCCACGTTCCTGGAGTCCGACTTCGTGCTCGGGATCGGCAACCGCTGGGCCAACCGGCACACGGGCGCGCTGGCCACCTACACCGAGGGCCGGAAGTTCGTGCACGTGGACATCGAGCCGACGCAGATCGGCAAGATCTTCGCGCCGGACTACGGCATCGTCTCGGACGCGCACGCGGCGCTGAAACTGTTCGTGGAGATCGCCAGGGAGCGGAAGCGGAGCGGGAAGCTGACGGACCTGTCGAAGTGGGCGGCCGGCGCGCGCGAGCGCAAGGGCGAGCTCCAGCGGCGTACGCACTTCGACAACGTGCCGCTCAAGCCGCAGCGGGTGTACGAGGAGATGAACCGGGCCTTCGGTCCTGAGACGCGCTATGTGTCGACCATCGGTCTCTCCCAGATCGCCGGCGCGCAGTTCCTGCACGTCTACCGACCGCGGCACTGGATCAACTGCGGTCAGGCGGGTCCGCTGGGGTGGACCGTTCCCGCGGCGCTGGGTGTCGCCAAGGCGGACCCCCAGGCGAGTGTCGTGGCACTCTCGGGCGACTACGACTTCCAGTTCATGATCGAGGAGCTGGCGGTCGGCGCGCAGCACCGCATTCCCTATGTGCACGTGCTGGTCAACAACTCCTATCTCGGTCTGATCCGGCAGGCGCAGCGCAACTTCGACATGGACTTCCAGGTCAATCTGGAGTTCGAGAACATCAACGCGCCCGAGCTGGGCGGCTACGGCGTCGACCATGTGAAGGTCGCCGAGGGGCTGGGCTGCAAGGCGCTGCGTGTGACCGAGCCGGACCAGCTGCTGCCCGCCTTCGAGGAGGCGAAGAAGATCGCCGCGGAGTACCGGGTGCCCGTCGTGGTGGAGGCGATCCTGGAGCGGATCACCAATATCTCGATGAGCGGGTCCGATATCGCCTCGGTCAACGAGTTCGAGGAGCTGGCGAGCGAGGCTGCGCATGCGCCGACGGCGACGGTGCCGCTGGGCTGAGGCCGCGCTCCTCCTCCCAGAGCCCGCCTGCCCCGCCCTCTCACCGCGACCGCGGGGGGGGCGGGGCCGTGGCGTCCGGCCGGACGCCGCCGTATCAGACGTCCGCCCCTTGCCGTCCGCCGTCTCCGAGGGAGATGAGCAGACGGCGCAGCAGTGTCGCGAGCTGGTCGCATTCGGCGACGGGGAGCCCCGTGAGCAGGCGGCGTTCGTTGGCCAGGTGGTGCTCGACAACCTTGTTGACCAGGCGCAGGCCTTCTTCCGACAGGGAGACCAGCACCCGTCGCCGATGCGCGGGGTCCACCTCGCGGTCGACCAGTCCCCTCTTCACCAGCCGGTCGACCCGGTTGGTGAGCGCCGCCGAACTCACCATGGCGGCACTGCTCAGTTCACCGGCGGTGAGCACGTGGGGTGGGCCGGCGCGCAGCAGCGTGGCCAGTACGTCGAACTCCCACGATTCGAGGCCATGCTCGGCGAACTCGTCCTTGAGGGCGCGTTCGAGCAGTCGTGACGCACGGGAGAGGCGGCCGATGACGGCCATGGGAGAACAGTCCAGATCGGGCCGCACTGCCTGCCACTCCTGAACGATCACGTCGACTCCGTCCTGTTGGTCCGTCTCCGTCACGGTTTTCCTCCCTCGCGAAGCACTATCCCTCGCAGTCTAATACTTCCATGTCGAATAATTTGACGGGACGAGCACCCGTCTCTAATATTTCGTCATCGAAGTTTTCGAGGGAGGCGACATGCACACTCTTATCGTTGGAGCGCACGGTTACCTTGGTTCGGCCGCCGCCGACAGGCTGATGGCACTGGGGCATCAGGTGGTGGAACTCGTCCGCCCGGGCAACGAACGGCCCGAAGGGCGGTACGAGCGGCGTATCGGCGACCTGAGCGACCCGGACTCGCTCTCCGCAGCGGTCACCCCTGACATCGACGCAGTCATCAATCTGGCCACGCCCACCGGTGACGCCGACACCGACGCCGCGGCCGTCGCAGCGTTGACCGACCCGCTGCGCGGCACCGGGCGCCCGTTCGTCTACACCAGCGGCATCTGGGTCCTGGGTGCCACCGGGGCCTCGACCGCCGACGAGGACGCACCCACCGACCCGATCCCGATCGTGGGGTACCGACCGGACATCGAACGACAGGTGCTGGCCACCGCCGACGACGGTGTCCGCGCCGGCGTCGTCCGCCCCGGCATCGTGCACGGACGCGGCGGCGGCATTCCCGCCCTGCTGGTCGATCTGGCCCGCAAGCACAAGGCCCCCGTGGTCGTCGGCGACCCGGCGGTGCGCTGGCCGATGGTGCACGTCGACGACTTGGCCGACCTTTTCGCGAAGGTGGTGGAGCAGGCGCCGGCCGGGACGGTGTGGCACGGCGTGAGCCAGTCGGCGGTCCCGGTCCGGGAACTGGCCACGGCCGCCGGCGAAGCCGCCGGGGTCTCCGGCGAGCCGCGGGTGTGGCCACTGGACGAGGCGCGTGCGGAGCTCGGCACGCAGTTCGCCGACGCGCTGGCCCTCGACCAGTCCGTCAGCGGCGAGCAGGCGCAAGGCCGACTGGGCTGGCGGCCCCGGCACCCCGACGCCGTTGCCGATCTGCGCGCGGGCTCCTACCGCTGACCTGAGGGCTCCTGCCGCTGACCCGCAACGGGCGAACACCGACCGACGCACAACGAGGAAACGGAGGAACGGACGATGAGCGTCGACGTACGCCGACGGCCCCTCTCCCCGGACAGCCAACCGCTCCCCGACGTACCCGAGGGCCGGCCGCTGCATGTGCTGGCCGAGGGAGACGGCGACGGGAAGATCGGCGCCACGCAGAACTCACAGGTCAAGAGCGACTGACGACTCCCCGCCCGCCGCTTCGCCGGAGGCGGCGGGCCAAAGTTTCAACAAACTGTTGACTACCCTTCCGGGTCTCCCTACGCTCCATGATGCGGAAATTGTTTTCCGCGCAGATCTCGCCCAGGAAGGTCGTCCATGTCGAAGTCGCCGAAGCCCACGCTGACCACCGAGGCGGGCGCGCCCGTCGCCGACAACCAGAACTCCACCTCCGCCGGCATCGGTGGCCCGCTCCTGCTCCAGGACCAGCACCTGCTGGAGAAGCTGGCGCGGTTCAACCGGGAGCGCATCCCGGAGCGTGTCGTACACGCCCGCGGCTCCGGCGCCTACGGCTACTTCGAGGTGACCGACGAGGTCAGCGACTACACCGGCGCCCACTTCCTCGGCGAGGTCGGCCGCCGTACCGAGACGTTCCTGCGCTTCTCCACCGTCGCCGACAACCTCGGCGGCCCCGACGCGGCCCGCGACCCGCGCGGCTTCGCTCTCAAGTTCTACACGGAAGAGGGAAATTACGACCTCGTCGGCAACAACACCCCGGTCTTCTTCATCAAGGACCCGCTGAAGTTCCCCGACTTCATCCACTCCCAGAAGCGCGACCCGTTCACCGGCAAGCAGGAGCCGGACAACGTCTGGGACTTCTGGGCCCACTCCCCCGAGGCCACCCACCAGGTCACCTGGCTGATGGGCGACCGCGGCATCCCCGCCTCGTACCGGCACATGAACGGCTACGGCTCGCACACCTACCAGTGGACCAACCCCCAGGGCGAGGTCTTCTACGTCAAGTACCACTTCAAGACGAACCAGGGCATCCGCTGCCTGTCCAGCGAGCAGGCCGCCGAGCTGTGCGGCACCGACCCCAACAGCCACCAGACGGATCTGCTGCAGTCCATCGAGCGCGGCGTCTTCCCGTCCTGGACGCTGTATGTGCAGATCATGCCCGCCGACGAGGCGGCCGACTACCGCTTCAACCCGTTCGACCTGACCAAGGTGTGGCCGCACAAGGACTACCCGCTGCAGCGCGTGGGCCGCCTGGTGCTGGACCGCAACCCGGACAACGTCTTCGCCGAGGTCGAGCAGTCCGCGTTCTCGCCCAACAACTTCGTGCCCGGCATCGGCCCCTCGCCCGACAAGATGCTCCAGGGCCGGCTGTTCGCCTACGCCGACGCGCACCGCTACCGGCTCGGCGTCAACCACACCCAGCTGCCGGTCAACGCGCCCAAGGCGGTCCCCTCCGGCAAGGCGAACAACTACGGCAGGGACGGCTTCATGGCCGCCAACGCCTACGACCGGTACGCCAAGAACTACGAGCCCAACTCCTACGGCGGCCCCGTCGAGACCGGCGTCCCGCTGTCCGCGCCGCGCCCGGTGACCGGCTACTGGGGCACCCACGAGGCCCCGCAGCACACCAAGGACGACGACTTCTTCCAGGCCGGCGAGCTCTTCCGGCTGATGTCGGAGGAGGAGAAGGGCCGCCTGGTCGCCAACATCGCCGGCGGGCTCTCCCAGGTGACCCGCGAGGACGTCATCGAGAAGAACATCGCCCACTTCACCGCCGCCGACCCGGACTACGGGCGCCGCGTGGAGGCGGCGGTGCGCGAGCTCCAGGAGGGCTGAGCGCCCCCCTTCCACCGGCGCGCCGGCAAGAGGCGCGCGCCAAACGGCGTACCGGGCTGATTGGGAGGTCGGCCCGGCGCGCGCCCCCGTGCGGGACGGTCCAGTTGATGAGGGGTGGCCGTCCCGCGCGGGGGCATACCCGTGCCATCCTCCCCCACCGGCGCCCGGCCCGGCACCCGCCCCTTCGTAAAACCGCTCCCATCGGCGACGATTGGGGGGCGACCGGGCATGCTCTCAGGGCAGTGCCCACCGGACCACCCGTGCCAGGAGCCGAACGATGGCTGAGAGAGTGCTTGTGCGCTGCCCGGTGTGCCGGCGCGAGCACAGCTACACCGCGCCGGTCTACCCCTGCGGCTGTGGCGCGCCGGTCGCCCTGCCGCTGCTGTCCTCCGCCGCCGCCATCCAGGTGCGGCACCGCACCTGGGCGGGGTCCTGGATCTCCGTGCGGTGCCCGTCCTGCGGGCGGGTGGACGAGTGGCCGCAGCCCGAGTTGGGCTGCGGCTGCGGTACGACGCTGCGGGTGCCCGTCGCCAGGGGCCGTACCGGGGTGGCTGCGCCGCCCGCCGAGGAGCCGGCCTCGGCGCCGCCGACCGGCCCGGAGCCCGCCTCCGCCGCGCGTGCCCCCGTGCCGCGGCCGCCTTTCCGGCCCGTCACCATCCGCACGGCCCACGACGCGAAGCTCGCCGCGGCGCAGTACCTGCGGTGGCTCGGGTTCGAGGGCATACGCGTCGCCGAGCGGACGCCCGCCTCGGGTGTCGATGTGCGGGGTCCGTCGGTCGTCGCGCATGTCGACCCGTCCACCTCCCCTGCCGGGGTGCGGGACGTCGAGACGCTGTGGCTCAACGGGCTGAACGACTCGGTCGTCGCCGTGTGCTTTGCCCTTGCGGGGTATCTGCGTGAGGCGCGGGGGCGCGCCGACGAGTTGCGGCTCCCGCTGTTCGTCCTCGACCTGACGGGGACGCCGCGCGCCGTCAACGAAGCCGCGGAGCACTTGATCCGTACGCCGCGTTGATGCGGGACCCCTTTCAGGGGCGCGGGGAACTGCGCGAGCAACCAGCAACACACCCGCAGTCCACGACGCGCAGCAAGGGGCACCCCCCTACCGGTCCCGGTACTCCGTGCCGGGGGTGCCGGCCTCGCCGGCCGCATGCGCGCGGAGCTCCACACGCCGGATCTTCCCCGAAATCGTCTTCGGCAGGTCCGCGAACTCGACAACCCGCACCCGCTTGTACGGCGCGAGCCGCTCCCGCGAGTGCGCGAACAACAAGGCCGCGGTCTCCGCGTCGGCGCGGAAGCCGTCCGCCAGGACCACATACGCCTTGGGCACGGCGAGCCGCACCGGATCCGGCGAGGGGACAACCGCGGCCTCGGCGACGGCCTCGTGCTCCAGCAGCACGCTCTCCACCTCGAACGGCGAGACCTTGTAGTCACTCGCCTTGAAGACATCGTCGCTGCGCCCCACGTAGGTGAGGTAGCCCTCCTTGTCCCGCGCCCCGATGTCCCCCGTCCGGTAGTAGCCGTCGGCCATCGCCTCGGCGGTGCGCTCCGCGTCGCCCCGGTAGCCGACCATGAGGCCGACAGGGCGGGCGGACAGGTCGAGGCAGATCTCGCCCTCCTCGACGCCCGCCTCGCCGGTGACCGGGTCGACGAGAGTGACCTCGAAACCGGGCGTGGGGCGGCCCATCGAGCCGGGCTTGAGGGGCTGGCCCGGGGTGTTGGCGACCTGGACGGCGGTCTCGGTCTGGCCGAAGCCGTCCCGGATGGTGACGCCCCAGGCCCGGCGGACGTGCTCGATGACCTCAGGGTTGAGCGGCTCACCGGCGGCGACGACCTCGCGGGGGACGGCGGACAGCCGGCTGAGGTCGGCCTGGATGAGCATGCGCCAGACGGTGGGCGGGGCGCAGAAGCTGGTGACGCCGGCCCGGTCCATCTCGGCCATCAGGCGGCTCGGGTCGAACCGGGTGTAGTTGTGGATGAAGATGGTCGCCTCGGCGTTCCAGGGCGCGAAGAAGTTGGACCAGGCGTGTTTGGCCCAGCCGGGCGAGGAGATGTTCAGGTGCACGTCGCCGGGCCGCAGACCGATCCAGTACATCGTCGCCAGGTGTCCGACGGGGTACGACACATGGGTGTGCTCGACCAGCTTGGGCAGCGCGGTCGTACCGGAGGTGAAGTACAGCAGCAGGGTGTCGTCGGCGCGTGTGACGCCCTGCGGGTCGTACGCGCTCGCGGCCTCGTACGCGTCCTCGTAGGCCAGCCAGCCGGAGGCCGGGGTGCCGCCGCTGCCGACGGCGATGCGGGTGTAGTCGCCGGGCACGTCGGTGCCGGTGAACTTCCCGGTGTCCGCCGCGCGCACGACCACGTGCCGGGCCTCGCCGCGGGTGACGCGGTCGGCCAGGTCGCGGGGGCCCAGCTGCGGGGTCGCGGGGATGACGACGGCGCGCAGCTTCATCAGCGCCAGCAGCGTCTCCCACAGCTCGACCTGGTTGCCGAGCATGACGATGACCCGGTCGCCGGGTGCCACGCCGCGGTCGCGCAGCCAGTTGGCGACCTGGTCGGAGCGGGTCCGCATCTGGTCGAAGGTGACGCGCCGCTCGGTACCGTCCTCCTCGACGATGTGCAGCGCGAGCCGGTCGTTGCCGGCGGCGATGTGGTCGAACCAGTCCAGCGCCCAGTTGAACTGTTCGAGCCGGGGCCAGCTGAAGGCGGCGCGTGCGGCCTCGTAGTCCGTCCGGTGTCGCAGCAGCGTGTCGCGGGCGGCCCGGAACTGTTCGGTGGGCGTGGACGGGACCATGTTTCCTCCTGCTCAGCGGGGTGCTGCGGGCGTTGGGAGCCATCGTGTACGTCCACCCGCGCGCGCACCACCCCCGGCCGGGGGCTTACGCGCATGTGACAGGAGGTGCGGCATCATCGGAGACGTGTACACGGGGGCCGGCACACGCGGGGACCGGGAAGCGGCGGACGGGGTCGGGCTGGGCCGCGCCCGGCGGCGCGGGCGGCGCCGGCCCGTCGTCGCGGCGCTGTCGGTACTGACCCTGCTGGTGCTCTCGGTGCCGCTGGCGTTCCGGGCCGGCGACGAGGACGGGCCGACGCCGGTGCCGCAACTGCTGGCGTTCCTGCCCTGGTTCCTCGCCCCGGCCTGGCTGGCGGCGCTGGGGGCGGCCTTCGCCCGCCGGTGGCTGGTGCTGCTGTGGGCGCTGGCCGTGCTGGCGGGCACCGGGTGGTTCCTGCGGCCGTACGGGCCACCCGCGCCCGGCGACGCGGCGGGCAGGCCGGCGAAGGCCCAGTTCCGGGTGCTGACGGCGAATCTGAAGTACGGGGCCGCCACCGCGGATCTGGTGGCGACGGTGCGCAGGGAGCGACCGCAGATCGTCGCCCTCCAGGAGTGCGACGCGCGGTGTGCGAGGGAACTGCGCGACCCCGTGCTGCGCGAGGAGTACCCGCACCGGATCATCACCGGCGGCGGGGGTGCGCGCGGGTCCGCGCTGCTGAGCATCTATCCGCTGCACAACCGCAGCGAGGTGCGCGGCAGGCTCTCGATGCCCGGCGCCGTCGCGGACGTGCACGGCGAGCGGGTCGCCCTCCAGGTCGCGCACCCGATGCCGCCGATGCCCGCCGGCACGGGGGCGTGGCGGGTGGAGCTGGACCGGCTGCGGGCCGCCGCTGACGCGCGGGGGAAGCTGCCGACGCTGATGGCCGGCGACTTCAACTCCTCGCAGGACCACGCCGCCTTCCGCGCCATCCTGAAGACGGGTATGCGCGATGCTGCCCGCATGCTGGGCAACTCCCGCACCCCCACCTGGCCCACCCGCACCACCCCGCTGCTCGGTGCCCAGATCGACCATGTGCTGCTGAGCGAGACCCTGCTGCCGGTGGACGGGAAGTTCCTGGACCTGCGGGGCACCGACCACCGCGCGCTGCTGGTGAACGTGAAGCTCCTGTGAGGCGGCTCCGAACTGCTGTGGGACAGCTGCCGGGGCTCAGCCGGCGGCCCGGTCGGCGCCGCCCCCGGTGATCGGCGTGGCGGGGCCGCTGTCGTGGTGGATGGGGCTGTGCGCCCCGTTGAGCGGCACTCCGCTGCCGCCGTGCCGCGTGGCGACGATCTCGGCTGCGATGGACAGCGCCGTCTCCTCCGGGGTGCGGGCGCCCAGGTCCAGGCCGATCGGGGAGCGCAGGCGGGCCAGCTCCAGCGAGGTCAGCCCGGCCTCGCGGAGCCGCTCCAGCCGGTCGAGGTGGGTGCGCCGGGAGCCCATGGCGCCGACGTAGGCGACCGGCAGCCGCAGCGCGCTCTCCAGCAGGGGCACGTCGAACTTGGCGTCGTGGGTGAGCACACAGACGACCGTCCGGGCGTCGAGGTCCTGGGAGTCGAGGTAGCGGTGCGGCCAGTCGACGACGACCTCGTCGGCCCCGGGGAAGCGGCGGGCCGTGGCGAAGACGGGCCGCGCGTCGCACACCGTCACGTGGAAGCCGAGGAACTTGCCGATCCTCACCAGCGCTGCCGCGAAGTCGATGGCGCCGAAGACCAGCATCCGCGGCGGCGGGACGCTGGATTCCACCAGCAGCGTCACCGGCTGCCCGCACATGCTGCCGTCCGCGCCGACGGTGACCGTCGCGGTACGGCCGGCCGCCAGCAGCGCCCGGCCCTCGGCGGCGGCGGTTGCGTCCAGTTCGGGTGCCCCGCCCAGCGCTCCGTGCGGCTGCCCTTCGGCGTCCAGCCACAGGGCGCCGCCCAGCAGCTCCTGGGGCCCTTCCACGATCCGTACGAGCGCTGCCGTACGGCCCTCGACCGCCTCGGCCGCGGCCTGTGCGAACACCTCGCGCTCCGCCGCCCGCGCGCGGAGGGGGGTGACCAGGATGTCGATGACGCCGCCGCAGGTGAGACCGACGGCGAAGGCGTCCTCGTCGCTGTAGCCGAAGGTCTGGCGGACGCTGCCGCCCGAGGCCAGCGCCTCCTGGCACAGCTCGTAGACGGCACCCTCCACGCAGCCGCCGCTCACGCTGCCGACGGCCTCGCCGTCCGCGTCGACGGCCAGCGCCGCGCCGGGCTGCCGCGGCGCACTGCCGCCGACGGCGACGACGGTGGCGACGGCGAAGTCCCGCCCCTCCTGGCACCAGCGGTGCAGCTCAGCGGCGATGTCAAGCATGTGCTTCTCTCCTCGGCGGTGACAACGGCCTCGACGGGAGCGGGAACGGCCAGGGAGACCGCACCCGCTCCCGCCCGGGCCGGGGAGCAGAGGCTAGGGAGCTATTTGACCCCCAGCCACTGCTCGATCGGGTTCAGGGCGAAATAGACCAGGAAGACGAGCGACAACACCCACATCAACCATCCGGGCTCGCGAATCTTTCCCTGCACGGCCTTGATGAGGACGTAGGCGATGACACCGGCGCCGATACCGGCCGTGATGGAGTACGTGAACGGCATCAGCACGGTCGTCAGGAAGACCGGGATCGAGGTCGCCGGGTCGGTCCAGTCGATGTGCATGGCATTGGTCATCATCATCGATCCGATGACGACGAGCGCCGCGGCCGCCACCTGCGGAGGGATCACCTGCGCGAGGGGCGTGAAGAACAGACAGGCGGCGAAGCCGAGTCCGGTGACGACGCTGGCCAGGCCGGTTCTGGCGCCGTCGCCGACGCCGGCGGTGGACTCCACGAACACGGTCTGGCCCGAGGCGCCGGACAGACCGCCGATCATGCCGCCGGCACCGTCGATGGTCAGCGCCTTGTTCAGGCCCGGCATCCGGCCGTCCCTGTCGGCGAGGCCGGCCTGCTGGCCGATGCCGATGATGGTGCCGATGGCGTCGAAGAACCCGGCCAGCACCAGGGTGAAGACGATGACGCCGATGGTGATGCCGCCGACATCGCCCAGGCCGTTGAAGGAGATGGACCCGAACAGCCCGAAGTCGGGGGAGCTGACCATCGACCCGGGCAGCTCCGGGGCGTTCCTGCCGCCCCAGTCCTTCTTGTCGAGACCGGCGAACTGGTGGATCAGCGCGGCCAGGACCGTGCCGCTGACGATGCCGACGAGGATGGCTCCGGGCACCTTGCGGACCTGCAGCGCGAAGATCAGCAGCACCGTGAAGGCGAAGCACAGCACCGGCCAGCCGGTGAGCATGTCCGCGGTACCGAGCTGGATGGGCTTCTGCCCGGGGATGCCGCCGGGTCCTGGCATCGAGGTGACGAAGCCGGCCTGGACGAGCCCGATGAGGCAGACGAACAGTCCGATGCCCATGGTGATGGCGTGCTTGAGCGCCAGGGGGATCGCGTTCATGATCAGCTCACGGAGCCCGGTGACCACCAGAAGCACGATCACGGCACCGTAGATCAGACACATCGCCCAGGCGTTGCCCCAGCTCATCTCGGGCACGACCTGGAAGGCCATCACGGCCGAGACGCTCAGTCCCGCCGCCAGGGCCAGTGGGACGTTGCCGATGAAGCCCATCACGATGGTGGTCGCCGCGGCGGCGAACGCCGTCGCCGTGGTGACCTGCCCGCCGTCCAGGGTGTGCTTGTGCACATCGGGCACGGACAGGATGACGGGGTTGAGCAGGACGATGTACGCCATCGCCATGAAGGTGGTGATACCGCCACGTATCTCCTGGCCGTAGGTCGACCCTCGCTCGGAGATGTGGAAGTACCTGTCGAGCCACGAGCGCCCCGCGGGGATACGGGACCCAGGACCCGCATCCTCCGGTGTCGTCGTCGGCCCTACTTTCGACTGGGTCATTGTGCTGACTCCCAAGGTTCATAGGGGCACCTCGGCAGATACCGAGGATTTGGGAAGCACGACCCGGGGGACGGCCCGCGTCTTGCTCTTTCCCCGCCCACCCGCGCAGGGGCGCGCGAGCGGGGAAGACGGGGGGTTGGGGGGGGCCGGGGCCCCCTGCGCCTCACACCTCGACGATGTGCTCGGGCCGCACCGGCACCCGGGGCAGCGCCTTACCGGTCGCGGCCCGGATGGCCGCCAGCACGGCCGGTGTCGAGGACAGGGTCGGCGCCTCGCCCGCACCGCGGAGCCCGTAGGGGGCGTGCTCGTCGGCGAGCTCCAGCACGTCCACCGGGATGGTGGGCGTGTCCAGAATCGTGGGGATCAGATAGTCGGTGAAGGAGGGGTTGCGGACCTTGGCCGTGGGGTCGACCACGATCTCCTCCATCACCGCGAGCCCGAGCCCCTGCGTGGTGCCGCCCTGGATCTGGCCCACCACGGCCTGCGGGTTCATCGCTTTGCCCACGTCCTGTGCGCAAGCCAGTTCGACGACCTTGACCAGCCCGAGCTCGGTGTCGACCTCCACCACGGCCCGGTGCGCGGCGAAGGAGTACTGGACGTGGCCGAAGCCCTGACCGGTCCGCAGGTCGAAGGGCTCGGTGGGCCGGTGCCGCCACTCGTCCTCGGCCTCGACGGGCTCGTCGCCGAGCACGTCCGCCAGCGAGGCCAGCACCTCGCCGCCGTCGGTGACGACCTTGCCGCTCTCCAGCAGCAGTTCGGCCGTGGCCCAGGCGGGGTGGTGGGTGCCGAACTTCCGGCGCCCGCGCTCCAGCACCTGCTCGCGCACCAGTTCGCACACGTGCTTGACGGCGCCGCCGGTCACATACGTCTGCCGGGAAGCCGAGGTCGAGCCGGCCGAGCCGACCCTGGTGTCGGCGGGCTGGATGTTCACCCGGGCGACGCCCAGCTCGGTGCGGGCGATCTGGGCGTGCACGGTGACACCGCCCTGGCCCACCTCGGCCATCGCCGTGTGCACCATGGCCACCGGCTCCCCGCCGACGACCTGCAGCCGCACCCGCGCCGTCGAGTAGTCGTCGAAGCCCTCGGAGAAGCCGACGTTCTTTATCCCGACGGCGTAGCCCACACCTCGTACGACGCCCTCGCCGTGCGTGGTGTTGGACAGGCCGCCCGGCAGCGCCCGTACATCGGGCTCACCGCCGACGTTCTCCCACTGCGCCTCCATCGGCAGCGGCATGGCCTTGACCCTGCGCAGCAGCTCGGCCACCGGGGCCGGCGAGTCGACGGTCTGCCCTGTGGGCATCACGGTGCCCTGGGACATGGCGTTCTTCTGCCGCAGCTCGACCGGGTCCATGCCCAGTTCGGCCGCGAGCTTGTCCATCTGCGCCTCGTAGGCGAAGCACGCCTGCACCGCGCCGAAGCCGCGCATCGCACCGCAGGGCGGGTTGTTGGTGTAGAGCGCCAGCGCCTCGATCTCGACGTCGTCCACCACATACGGGCCGACGCCGAGCGAGGCCGCGTTGCCGACCACCGCCGGAGACGACGAGGCGTAGGCCCCGCCGTCCAGCACGATGCGGCACCTCATATGGGTGAGCTCGCCGTCGCGGGTGGCGCCGTGCTCGTACCACAGCTTGGCCGGGTGCCGGTGCACATGTCCGAAGAAGGACTCGAAGCGGTTGTAGACGATCTTGACGGGCTTGCCGGTGACCAGCGCCAGCAGGCAGGCGTGGATCTGCATGGACAGGTCCTCGCGCCCGCCGAAGGCGCCGCCGACGCCGGAGAGCGTCATCCGTACCTTCTCCTCGGGCAGCCCGAGGACGGGGGCGATCTGGCGCAGGTCGGCGTGGAGCCACTGGGTGGCGATGTAGAGGTCCACACCGCCGTCCTCGGCGGGCACGGCCAGCCCCGACTCGGGCCCGAGGAAGGCCTGGTCCTGCATGCCGACCTCGTACTCGCCGGTCACGATGACATCGGCGCGCTCGGCCGCCGCCTTCGCGTCGCCGCGCACGATGGGCTGGCGGTGCACGACGTTGGGGTGCGGGACATGCGCGGCATGGTGATCGTCGCGGCCCGGGTGGAGCAGCGGCGCGTCCTCGGCGAGCGCGGATGCCTCGTCGTGCACCACGGGCAGCTCGCGGTACTCGACCTTGATCTTGGCCGCTGCGCGGCGTGCCGTCTCCGGGTGGTCGGCCGCCACCAGCGCCACCGGCTCGCCGTGGTGGCGGACCCGGCCGTGGGCCAGGACGGGGGTGTCCTGGATCTCCAGGCCGTAGTTCTTCACCTCGGTCGGGAGGTCGTCGTAGGTGAGCACGGCGTGTACGCCCGCCTGCGCCAGCGCCTCGCCGACGTCGACGGAGACGATCTCCGCGTGGGCGTGCGGGCTGCGCAGCGTGCAGCCCCACAGCATGTCCTCGTGCCACATGTCCGAGGAGTAGGCGAACTCGCCGGTCACCTTGAGGGTGCCGTCGGGACGCAGCGGGGAGTCGCCGACCCCGGCCTCGGCTCCGGCGCCCTGCTCCAGCTTGGAGGGGGTGCCGGTGGGCCCGGTCGCGGGTGCCATTCAGACCACCTCCTGCGCGCTGTCGTCGGCGCGGGCAGCGGCCAGGCGGACGGCGTCCATGATCTTCTCGTAGCCGGTGCAGCGGCACAGGTTGCCCGAGAGGGCCTCGCGGATGTCCGCGTCCGAGGGCCGCGGGTTGCGCTCGATCAGCTCGTCGGCCGCGACCAGCAGACCGGGGGTGCAGAAGCCGCACTGCACGGCGCCGGCGTCGAGGAACGCCTGCTGGACCGGTGCCAGGTCACCGCTGCCGCCCGTCGGCGCGGAGCCGTCGCGCTCCCTCGCGTACTCGGCCAGGCCCTCGACGGTGACGACCTCGCGGCCCTCGGCCTGGCCCGCGGCCACCAGGCAGGCACAGACCGACTCGCCGTCCAGCCGGACCGTGCAGGAGCCGCACTCGCCCTGTTCGCAGGCGTTCTTGGAGCCGGGCAGTCCCATCCGCTCGCGCAGCACGTACAGCAGGGACTCGCCCTCCCACACGTCGTCGGCCTCGTGCCGCCGTCCGTTGACGGTGAATGTCACGCGCATCGGGCGCCTCCCTCGGTGGTGCGGCCGTTCCCGCCGGCCTGGTAGCTCTCCCAGGTCCAGCCCAGGGTGCGGCGGGCCATGACTCCCACGGCACGGCGGCGGTAGGCGGCGCTGCCCCGTACGTCGTCGATCGGGTTGCAGGCGCCTGAGCACAGCTCGGCGAACTCACGCGCGACGGAGGGCGGAATCGTCCTGCCGTTGTCCCAGAAGCCGCCGTCCTCCAGCGCCGCGTTCAGGAAGTCCTCGGCGGCGCGGGCCCGCAGCGGGGTCGGGGCCGCCGAGCCGACGCCGGTCCGTACGGTGCGGGCCTTGGGGTGCAGCGCGATACCGAAGGCGCACACGGCGATGACCATGGCGTTGCGGGTGCCGACCTTCGAGAACTGCTGCGGCCCGTCGGCCTTCCTGATGTGGACCGACTTGATCAGTTCGTCCTCGGCGAGCGCGTTGCGCTTCACACCGGTGTAGAAGTCCTCGACGGGGATGGACCGGGTGCCCCGCACCGACTCCACCTCGACCTCGGCGCCCGCTGCGAGCAGCGCGGGGTGCGAGTCCCCTGCGGGGGAGGCGGCGCCGAGATTGCCGCCGACGCTGCCCCGGTTGCGGATCTGCGGGGAGCCCACGGTGTGCGCAGCCAGTGCGAGACCCGGCAGCACAGAGGCCAGCTCATCGATGATCTCCGAATAGGAGACGGAGGCACCGAGCCGGACGGTCTCGTCGCCGACCTCCCACTCGTGCAGCTCCCGGACCCGGTTCAGATCCATGAGGTGAGTGGGGCGGCGGTGATCGAAGTTGATCTCGACCATGACGTCGGTGCCGCCCGCGATGGGCACGGCTGAGGGGTGCTCCGCCTTCGCGGCGAGCGCCTCCTCCCAACTGGCCGGGCGCAGGAACTCCATGGTGTCTCTTCTCGGTGTACTGGCGGGGGTGCTGACAGGTGCTGTACGAGTGCCGCCGCGGGGGTCCTGTACTGGTGTGCGATCCGGAGTGGTGCGATGGAGTGGGAGGTGGTCGTGGGGGGATGCGGTCAGTACACCGACAGGTACCCGCTCCGGTGCAGTCACCGAAAACATGAAGCGTTTGGCTGGTCGGCCATCCGGTCTTGTAGATTCAGACGAAAGCCGGGAACAGGTAACCTCACGGCTTCCTCACGGTCACACGCCCGTGGCACGGCCACGGCCACCCCCCGCGGCACGGCCATGCCCTCTGCACCAACCAGCACATCACGACACACGAACGGCAGGCGACGAGACGATGCGGCTGCGCGCGCTCCTGGAGAACGACTCGCTGGGCCTCGGACTGCTCGGCGGCGAGGACGAGCTGGACCGGACGGTGCGCGGCGTCATGACCACCGACCTGCGTGACCCCAGCCGCTATCTGTCCGGCGGCGAGCTGGTGCTGACCGGACTGGCCTGGCGGCGCTCCCCCGAGGACTCCGAGCCCTTCGTCCAGATCCTGGCCACGGCCGGCGTCGCGGGCCTCGCCGCGGGTGAGGCCGAGCTCGGCCCCGTCCCCCAGGACCTGGTGGACGCCTGCGCCCGGCACCGGCTGCCGCTGTTCTCCGTCACCGAGTCCGTCGCCTTCGCCACCATCACCGAGCACGTCGTCCGCCAGGTCTCCACCGAGCGCGCCGGCGACCTGGCCGCCGTCGTGGACCGGCACCGCCGCCTGATGTCCTCCGGCCCCGCCGGCGGGGGCCCCGACGTGGTGCTCGACCTGCTCGGCTCGGATCTCGACCTGGCCGCCTGGGTGCTCTCCCCCACCGGCCGCCAGATCGCGGGACCCAGTCAGGGCCCCGCGCTGCCGCACCCCACCGCGGCCCGGCTGGCGGGCGCCCATATGGCCGCCGTACGCGCCGGACGGCGCAGCCCGCACCGGACCACCGACGAGGGCGTGGCCTACTCCCTGTTCCCCGTCAGCCGCGCCACCGGCGACCCGCGCCGCACCGTCCTGTCCGACTGGCTGCTGGCCGTGGCCGCCGACACCGGTGACTGGCCCGCCGAACGCCTCGACCTGCTGCACGGCGTCACCCAGCTGATCGCCGTCGAGCGCGACAGACGGGATGCCGCCCGCACCGTGCGGCGCCGGCTGGCCCAGGAGGTGCTGGAGCTGGTGCAGACCGGCGCGCCGCCCTCAGAGATCGCCGCACGCCTGCGGGTGGCGGCCCCTGTGCTGCTGCCAGGCCAGGGTGCCGCACCCGCCTGGCAGGTGATCGTCGCCCGCGTCGAATGGGACGAGCCGGACCCGGCACGCGCCCTGGACGGCGGGTCGATCGCCCAGTCGCTGCTGGAGGAGCTGCTGGTCGACCCGCGTACGACCGGCCCTGACGGCTCGGACCGGATCGCCGTCGCACAGGTGGACGGCGAGGCGGTCGCACTGGTGCCGCTGACCGGCGAGGAGCCGGCCGTGCCCGAGGGCACGTACGGACGCCAGGGCACCGAGGGCTCCCAGGACGGCGCCGGGGAGGCCGCCGGGCGCGGCACGGCTCCGGCCGGGGAGGAGCCTGCCGGGCTCACCGGCGCACACGGCGGCGAGGGGCTGCACGCCGACTCGCTGCTCGCCGAGGTCAGCGAGCCGCTGGGGCGCGCCCTGGCCGACGACGGCAGGCTGACGCTCGGGGTGAGCGCCGCCGTGCACTCCGCCGAGGGCCTGCGGGGCGCCCTGGAGGAGGCCCGGCACGCCCGCCGGGTCGCGGCGGCACGCGCGGGCGCGGTCCGCGCCGCGGGTCACGAGGAGCTGGCCTCGCATGTGCTGCTGCTGCCGTTCGTACCGGACGACGTGCGCCGCGCCTTCACAGCGCGGCTGCTGGACCCGCTGCGCGAGTACGACCGCAAGCACCGCGCCGAACTGGTGCCAACGCTGGAGGCGTTCCTCTCCTCGGACGGCTCCTGGACCCGCTGTGCGGGCCGCCTCCATCTGCACGTCAACACGCTCCGCTACCGCGTCAGCCGCATCGAACAGCTCACCGGCCGGGACCTGTCCCGCCTGGAGGACAAGCTCGACTTCTTCCTGGCGCTGCGGATGAGCTGAGGGGCGGATGAGCTGAGGGGCGGAACCGGCAGGCGGGGACGCCCTCTCACCCGACAGCCCGGGGCCTTCGCAGATACGCCAGGACGGCCAGCACCCGACGGTGGTCGTCCGGCGCGGGCGGCAGGTCGAGCTTGGTCAGAATGGAGCGGACGTGCTTGACGACCGCCGCCTCGCTGATGACCAGCGCGCGGGCGATGCCCCCGTTGGAGCGGCCTTCCGCCATGGCGGCCAGCACCTCGCGCTCCCGGGGCGTCAGCCGCCGCAGCTCGGCGGGTTCCCGGTCCCGGGCCAGCAGCCGCCTGACCACCTCGGGGTCGATGGCGGTGCCGCCCGCCGCCACCCGCTCCAGCGCCTCGGTGAACTCCGCGACGTCACCCACCCGGTCCTTGAGCAGATAGCCGACCCCGTCGCCGGTGGCCAGCAGCTCCGCCGCGTAGGAGTTCTCCACGTACTGCGACAGCACCAGGATCGGCAACGCAGTCCGCTCGGCGCGCAGTTGGAGCGCGGCACGCAGCCCCTCGTCACGCAGCCCCGGCGGCATCCGGACATCCGTGACGACGCAGTCCGGCGTGTGCTCGGCCACCGCCTCCAGCAGCGCGGACGCGTCACCGACTCCCGCGCATACCTCGTGGCCGAAGCGCGCGAGGATCTGGCTCAGCCCCTCGCGCAGCAGTACGGAATCCTCCGCGATCACCAGTCGCACTTCTGCTCCCCCGCCCGGTCCCCCGGCCCCGTGCCTCTCATACCGTCCCCCGCCCATCCTGCCCGTCGGTCCACGGCAGCTCTATGCGCACCACCGTAGGGCCGCCCCGCGGGCTGGAGAGGCGCAGCCGTCCGCCGTGTACAGCCAGCCGGTCGGCGAGCCCCGTCAGGCCGGTGCCGCGGTCCGGGTCGGCGCCGCCCCGCCCGTCGTCGCGGACCTCCACCGTCAGCTCCTCGCCGCCGCGTACCGTCACTGCCGCGTACGAGGCACCGCTGTGCTTGGCCGCGTTGGTGAGCGCCTCGGCGACGGCGAAGTACGCGGCGACCTCCAGCGCCTCGGCGGGCCGCCGGGCACCGGTCCTGTCCACCACCCGTACGGGAAGGGCCGAGCTTTCGGCCAGGGCCTCGACCGCGGCGCCCAGGCCCCGGTCGGTGAGCACGGACGGGTGGATACCGCGTACCAGGTCCCGCAGTTCGGCCAGTACGGCACGGGCCTCGTCCTGCGCCCTGGCCACCAGCGCCGGATCTGCGTCCAGCTTGGCCAGTCCCAGCGTCATGATCAGCCCGGTGAGCCGCTGCTGCGCACCGTCGTGCAGATCGCGTTCGATACGGCGGCGCTCGACCTCGAACGCGTCGGCCAGCCGGGCGCGGGACGCGGTCACCTCCGTCAGCCGCGCGTCCAGCTCCTTCTCACGGCGCGGCCCCACCAGCACGGCCCGCGCGAGCGTGGCCCGCACTCCGGCCAGCGCCGCGAACAGATAGCAGGCGAGCGCGGCGAGGACCGGGGTCAGCAGGAGCCACGGCAGCACCTGCCCCGGCTCGGTCAGCACGATGCCCTCGCCGTACATCACCCGGTCCCCGCCCACCACGGTGAACAGCGCGAACGGCTGGCTGGCGACCAGGCCCAGCCCCACCACGGCCACCAGCAGGTCGAGCAGCGAGAGCAGCGCGTTGGGCACGGCGAAGCCCAACTCCACCCAGGTGGCAGGCGACTTGGTGCGCCGCCACAGCCTGCGCAGAGCACGGGGCCTCGGTACCGCGCCCGGTTCGCCGCGGGCCGCGTCGGACGCGTCCTGGTGCGGTGACGGCGCGTCCCGCCGGTCGAGCCAGCGCAGCCGCCGCCGCTCCAGCCCGGCGAGCCCCGCCGCTGACGCCGGTACGCACAGCAGCGCGACCACTCCGATCCCGGTCGGCAGCAGCAGAATCCCCACCACCACGAGGCCCACGGCGAGGAACAGCCAGCCGAGCCCCAGCACACCGCCCGCCAGCAGATAGCCCAACGCACGCAGCGGCCACAGCGATCCGAGAAAACCCACGGGCCCGCCCGCCAGTGCCTGCCACACACTTGCGGCGTCCCCGGCCGGGGCCTCCGCCGCCCGCGTAGCCACCCTCCTATCGCTGCTCACCACGTCTCGACCGTATGGGACAGCAGCGAGCGCAGCCGACCGGCGGTGGCGTCCCAGCTCCACTCGGCCGTGACCCAGGCGCGGCCCCGGGCGCCCATCGCGGCGGCTGTCCGGGGAGCGCCGAGCAGTCCGACGAGCCTGACGGCGACGGCGTCGACGTCGCGCCCGTCGACCACATGGCCGCTCTCCCCGTCCAGGACGGCCTCGGGCGCGCCGCCCGACTTCCCCGTGAGCACGGGGAGTCCGGCGGCAGCGGCCTCCAGACAGACGATGCCGAGCCCCTCGGCCTCCAGCCCCAGGCGGCGGGTGCGGCAGGGCATGGCGAAGATGTCGGCTGCCGCGTAGCAGGGCGGCAGCTCCTCGTGCGCCCGGGAGCCGGCGAAGACGACCGCGCCTTCGGGCAGCCCCGGCAGCCGCCGCACCATCCGGCGCAGCGCCCGCTCGTGGGGCCCTGAGCCGACGATCAGCAGGGTGGCGCCAGGAACGGCGGCCCGCACCCGGGGCATGGCGCGGATCAGGGTGTCCTGCCCCTTGCGGCGGACGAGCCGCGAGACGGTGAGGATCAACGGCCCCTCGCCCACACCCAGTTCGCGCCGTATCGCCCGCGTCTGGTCCCGGCCGCCCGGCCGGAAGAGCTCCGCGTCGACGCCTGGCACCAGGCGGGCCGCTCGGGCGCGGGGGCCGAACGCGCCTGCCGTACGGGCCCGGGAGTAGGCGGTGAGGTGGGTGACCACCCCGGCGGTCTCGCCGATCCGGCGCAGCAGCTGCCGGGTGCCGGGCAGCGCGGCCCACCACATCTCGTGCCCGTGCGTGGTGGCCACCGAGGGCAGTCCGAGCCGTCCCGCGAGCAGTCCCAGCGGGGCGGCCGCGCCGAACCACACCCGGTCGCACCCGTAGCGGAAGGCCAGCGCCCGGGCCGTCCGCGCCACCCGCGGCGTCGGCAGCAGCGTGCGGACCCGCTCCCGGACGACGGGGAACGGCTGGGCCGCGTCGAAGGCGTCCGAGCCGGGCTGGGCCGCCGTGTAGACGACGACCTCATGGGGTGGAAACCGGCGTGCGACCTCGTGGACGAACGTCTCGATGCCGCCACGGCGCGGCGGATAGTCGTTCGTCACGATCAGCGTGCGGCCCGGCAGGGGTCGGTCGGGCTGGTTCGTCTCGCCGGGCATCGGGGCGGGTATCCGGTCGGGTTTCTCGTCGGGCATCGAGGGTCCTCCAGTGGGCCCACAGGGCGAGTACGGCGGGGTGGACGGCGTGGCCGAAGCGGGAAGCGGGCAGCAGTGCCATGGCCAGCAGCAGGCCCAGCGCGAGCCGGAGAGCGGCCCGGCTCGCGTCCCGGGGCGGCCGCAGCAGCAGCGAGGCGGCTGTCAGCAGGGCGGCGAGCACCAGCGCGGCGACGGCGCACAGGTGTCCGGCCGGGCCGAGGGTGGCGAGCAGCGTGCCCGGCAAGGGGGATGCCGCAGGCGAGTCGGCCTCCGCCATGCCGAGCGGAAAGCGGACCGCATTGGCCATCAGGCCGGGTCCGTCGGCCAGCGCGGGCAGCACCAGCCCGGCTGCCAGGGGCGGCGCCGCACCGCCGAGGAGCCGCAGCACCGCGGGCCGCCCACCGCGCGCTGCGAGGAGCGCCGCGGCGACCGCGAGCGCGGGCCAGGCCGTCGCTTTGAGGGTGCAGGCCGCGCCGAGGACGAGTCCTGCGGATGTCGCGTACCACGCGGGGGTGCGGCCCGATGACGGCGGCCCGGGGCACCCCAGTGCCAGCCCGAGGCAGACGAGGCCGAGCACCGGCAGGTCGTCCCCGCCGACCGCCATGGGCAGCGCGATCAACGGCGAAGCGGTCAGCAGCAGCGTACGGCGGCCGACGGACCGGGCCCCGGCGATCCGGAGGCTGAGGGCGAAGGTGAGCCAGAAGACGGCGGCGAAGCAGAACCGCGCGTCCAGGCCGATGAGTTGGTGCGGTACGCCGAAGAGTGCCATGCCGGGCAGATAGGGGTTGTATGCCTCGTAGTCGGCACCGGCGAGCCGGCCGGGGCTCGGATAGGGCGTGCCTTCGGCCAGCAGGCGGGCGGCGGCGCGGTGTACGACGTGCACCTCTTCCTGGGCGCTGTGTGTGAACGCGAGCACGAGCAGCGGCACCAGGGCCGCCGACGCGCAGCACAGGTACGCGGCTGTGCGGGTCAGCGGCGTGCGGCGGGGTGGCGGCGTGCGGCGAAGTGGCGGCGGACCGGCCCGGCACGCCACGCCCGGCGCCGGGCCGCGCCGGGCGCGCCGGGTGTGCCGGAAGCGCAGGGCGCGCGGGAAGCGCCGGGCGCGCCGGGTGGCGGCCAGCGAGGCGAGCGCGGCAGCGGCGTAGCCGCATGCGGCGAACGCGCCCCACACCCGGTGTGGTGGCAGCGTGGTCACCGCGGCGGTGAGAGCGGCGAAGACGGCACATCCGGCCCACAGGGCGGGGACCGCGTATCCGGCATGACGTGCGGCTGAGGTGTTCACCCGGCCAGCGAACCGCTCTTCGCGGCGAAGATCGCCACAGTTGGCTGCCGACTTGGGGTAGAGCTGGGTCTACCCCGTGCCCTGCCCCTTGCGCTGCCCCTTGTGCTGCCGCTCAAGCTCCGTGCTGCCCTTTTCCGGCCCTCTGGCTCCCGCTTCCGGCCGCTCTCCGAGCCCTGCCCTCTCCTTGGCAGACCGTGGCCGCCGGTAAAACTTTGTGAACTGATTCACACCAGCCTCTTGGCCGGGCGGCTCCACCCGTGCTGTGATGCGATCACATCCGGCTCGACGGCGCGCTTGGGGAGGGCACTGTGGCGGACACCGCCATGTCACGTTCGGAAAGGCTGGATCCCGCAGGCACCACAGACCCCATAGGACCCACGAAGCGCGAGGGGCGCCCACCTGCGATGGGTCCTGACACCCCGTTGGGCCGGGCCGTGTGGCGACTGCGCTCACGCGGCTGCTGGGAGGACGCGGCGGCACTGCTGGAGCCGTACGCCCACGAGTACCCGCAGGCGGCGCTCGGCCGGGCCGCGCTCTTCGTCGAGCGGTGCATGTACACGGCGGACGACTGGGCGGCGGCCGAGGACGCGCTGCGCGTCGCCGAGGCGGTCGCGCAGGTGGACGACGACCGCGGCGCCGCGGCCTGCGAACGCGGCCAACTCGCCTACGCGGCCACCGTGCTGGGCGTACGCGACCGCACCGACGAGGCGCGGGCCGCGCTCGGCCGGGCCGCTGCGCTGCTGGAGCCCAACGCACCGGGCCGCGCCATGCTGGACTTCCGGCGCGGGCTGCTGGCGGAGAACCTGAGCGAGACCCCGGAGTCGGCGCGTGCCGCGTACCGCAGGGCGCACGCGGGCGCGACCGCACGCGGTGACCTGCTGCTGTGCTCCTCGACCTGGCGGCATCTGGCCGGGCTCGCGGCGCGCGAGGGCGAACTGGCCGAGGCGCGCCACGGCTTCGCCGAGTCGCTGCGGCTGCGCGAGGAGCTGGGGTTCCTGGTCGGTATGGCGCCCGCGCTCGCCTCGCTCGCCGACGTACAGCCGGAGCCGGAGGCGACCCGGCTGCGCCGGGAGGCGGGGCGACTGTTCCGGCTGCTGGGCGGGGTGCCGACCTGGCTAGCGGGCCGGCTGCCCGACGCGGCCGAGAGCGAGGCGCACACCGGCGGAGCCGAGAGCGAGGCCACCGCGGACGCCGCCGCTGAGGGGGCGCCACCGGACGAGGGGTGACGCGGCGGCCGGCGCTCCGGCCTCGCGAGCCGTCGGCCGCACGTCCTGAGCGACCGCGTACCGGTCGCCACACGGGGTCGCTCGCAGGTCAGAAGTGGCCGCGTACGAGGCGCTCGACTGCGGGGAGGTCCTGGTCCGTCAGCGCGTCCAGCAGTGCGAGGTGGTCGGCGGCCTCGGCCAGCAGGTCGGTGGTGCGGGGTGCGGGCGAGGCGCGCAGGGCCGACAGATGCGCCCGCCGCTGTACGTCCTCGGCCACCGCGACCAGCTGCCGGTTGCCGGTCAGCTCCAGCACGGCCCGGTGGAAGGCGCGGTCGGTCTCGGCGTACGCGGTGCGGTCCCCGCACGCCGCCGCCTGCAGGGTGTCCTCGGCCAGCGGCCGCAGCCGGGTCCAGCGCTCCACGGGCTGGGACCGGGCGAGCGCCAGTACGGCCGGCACTTCCAGCAGGGCGCGGATCTCGGTGAGTTCCGCCAGGTCGCGGGGGCTGTGCCGGGCCACGCGGAAGCCCCTGTTGGGCACCGTCTCGACGGCGCCCTCGCTCGCCAGGAGCTGCATCGCCTCCCGTACGGGTGTGGCCGACACTCCGAAGCGCTCCGCGAGGGCCGGTGCGGAGTAGACCTCGCCAGGGACGAGTTCGCCGGAGAGCAGGGCGTCGCGCAGGGCTTCCAAGATCTGGTCGCGCACGGAGTGCCGCTGTGGCACCACCTTCGGGGGCGTCGGCTCGCTGTGGGTGTGTTCGCCGCGGGTGGCCGGCTCCGGCTGCCGCGCGGTACTCGCTTCGGGCGACGCGAAGGGGACCGCGTCCGGCACGCTCTCGGCCCACGCGGCGGTCGGCACGACGGCTGTCGGTGCGACGGCGGTCCGCGAGACGGCTGTCGGCGCCGTTGCCGACCGCGCTCGGCTCTGCTCCATATGGCCCCCAGCACTCTCCGTACGTCATCACCAGTGCAGGCTGCCGTGCACCCTAGGCCGACGCGACACGAGATCAAACCTCGGGCACAATCAGCTAAGGTAAGGCTTACCTGCTAACGATCGTCGATTCGGTGGTCCTCATGGCTGTGCCCACCCTCGCCCGCGTAGCCCCTGACGTCTCCCCTTTCCGTGCGGCGTACGCGCGGCTGACCGAGGTGTTCCCCTCGCTGCGTGTGACCGAGACCACGGCCGGTGAGCCCTTGCCCGAGGGCGCGGGCTGGGTGCGCGCGAGCACCCTGGCGGCCGGCGGCGAGGCGCTCGACTCGTTCCTGGCCTGGGACGAGGAGCAGATCCTGCGGGACTACGGGCAGCCGGGCCGCCCGGACGTGATCGCCAGCTTCGGGCTGCACCGCTACGCCTGGCCCGTCTGCCTGCTCGTGACGATCCCCTGGTTCCTGCAGCGGCGGGTGCCGAGGCTGCCCGTCGACGCGGTGGCCTTCCAGCGGTCGCTGGGCCGGCTGGCGGTCCGTATCGAGGAGTTCGCGTGCCTGCCGGACGACCCGGCGGCATCCGCGCCCGGGGCCCGCGTGGTCTCCGGCGAGGAGGCCCTGCGCGCCGAGGTGCGGAGCGCTGTGGCGGCCCATCTGGGGCCGGTGCTCGAGGGGTTCAGGCCGCGGACGCGGCGCGGTTCGCGGGCGCTGTGGGGGATGGCCACCGACGAGATCACCGAAGGGCTCTGGTATCTGGGCCATCTGCTGGGCGAGGAGCCGCGCGCGAAGGCGGAGGCCGAACTCCTGCTCCCCGGCTCGCTGAAACCGTTCGCCCAGCCGGCGGGCTTCCGCCGGCTGTCAGCGCCCGACGGCTCCGCGCTGACCACCCGTGACCGGGCGAGCTGCTGCCTCTTCTACACCCTCCGCCCCGAGGACACCTGTGTCACCTGCCCCCGTACGTGCGACGCGGAACGTATCGAGCGGATGACCGGCACTCGCTGAGGAGTTCGACCCCACGTACCTCTGTCGGCCCCCGGTGCCCCCCTTTTGGCGTTCTCTTGCCCCGAAACCCCCCATAGGGGTACCGCGCTGCCGTAAAGATGCTCGGCAACACGAAGCAAGCCAGAGCGCGAGCGCGGCACCGCCCCGCGCACATACGGACCCGTACGCGGCGTCCGTGATGTGCGCGCCCCGGTACCGCGCGGCAAGGGGCACACCCGATGAGACTGACCGACATATCGCTGAACTGGGTGCTGCCGAGCGCCGTACTGCTCGTCGGCACTCTGACCGCGGTGCTCGTGATGGCACGTTCGCGCCGCCACAGCTCCTCCGCCGAGAGCAGCGCCTCAGCCGGGGACGACGCGGCCACGGCGCAGGGCCAGCCCGGACAGCCCGACTCCTGGGAGCGCATGGAGGAGCGGCGCCGCCGGAAGGAGACCCTCTACGCGACAGCCGCGTACCTGCTCCTGTTCTGCTGCGCCGCCGTGGCCGCCGCACTCTCCTTCCACGGACTGGTCGGCTTCGGCAGGCAGAACCTGGGGCTGAGCGGCGGCTGGGAGTACCTGGTCCCGTTCGGGCTGGACGGGGCCGCGATGTTCTCCGCGATGATCGCCGTACGCGAGGCCAGCCACGGTGACGCCTCACTGGGATCGCGGCTGCTGGTGTGGATCTTCGCGGGCGCCGCGGCGTGGTTCAACTGGGTGCACGCGCCGCGCGGAGTCGGGCACGACGGCGCCCCGCAGTTCTTCGCCGGCATGTCCCTCTCGGCGGCGATCCTGTTCGACCGCGCGCTCAAACAGACCCGCCGCGCCGCACTGCGCGACCAGGGGCTGGTGCCCAGGCCGCTGCCGCAGATCCGTATCGTCCGCTGGCTGCGGGCGCCCCGCGAGACGTTCGGGGCGTGGTCACTGATGCTGCTGGAGGGCGTGCGGACGCTGGACGAGGCCGTCGACGAGGTGCGCGACGACCGGCGCAGGCGCGAGCAGGAGCGGCTGCGCCGCAAGGACCAGGAGCGCCTGGACCGGGCCCGGGTCAAGGCCATCAACCGGCAGCACCGGCGCTGGAGCATGGGCCGCGGCCAGCCGGGACCCCATGTGGAGGTCGAGATCGGCAGCCCCGCAACGGCGGCCTCGCCCCCCGCGTCCCCGGCCGCCTCGCCGGTCCCCGGCGATCGCCCCGCCGACCTGCCAGCGGTGAGCGCCGCGCCCGTGCCGCGCAGCAGACCCGCTCTGCAGGCCGTGGGGGACGACAGCGCCGCAGCCCGCGGTGACCTCGGCCGGGAGGGGATCGGCGGCGAGAAGAACGCCGCCAGTCCCCGGCTCGACACGCTGGAGGAGAAACTGGCCCAGATCGAGCGCCAGTTCGGCTGACGGTACGGTCACGCCCCCGGCACTCACCGGGGGCGTGACGTGGCGCCTCACCCGGTGGCGGTGGCGCGCCGTGCCGGGAAGGCGTGGGTGCGGGCCACCAGCACCACGGCCAGCACCGGCGCCATCAGCGCCAGAACACTCCATGGGAAGGCCCCGGCGCCCAGGGCGTCCAGCAGGAGGCCGCCCACCACGCCACCGCCCGCCATGGCCGAGTTCCACAGCGTGACGAGCATCGCCTGCGCGGCGTCGGCGGACTCACCGCCCGCCTCTCCGACGGCCGTCTGGAGCAGCGTCGGTGCCCCTCCCCAGCCGAGTCCCCACGCGGCGACCGCGCCGTACACCAGCGGTGTACTGTCGGCCGCCACCGCCAGCACGGCTGCCGCGACGGCGACCAGGAGCGCGCCCCCGATCGTGAGGGCGCGCAGCCTGCGCCCGATGTGCGCGCCGACGAACCAGATGCTGGCCAGGGACGCGGCGCCGAAGACCAGCAGGACCCGGTCGACCTGACCGCCCAGGCCCGCGTCGCCCAGGAAGGCCGCGATGTAGGTGTAGAGCACCGTATGGGCCAGCACGTAGCCGAGCGTGACGAACAGTACGGGTGCCACGCCCGGTATCCGAAGGACGCGCAGCATGGGTGTCCGCGCCTCCGGACGCTGCCCGGGCTGGTCGGGGACGGCGGCCGTGATCCAGGCGAGCAGCGCGGCGGTGAGCACCGTCATGGCCCAGAAGGCGACCCGCCAGCCCAGCGCCTTGCCCAGAAAGGTGCCGGCGGGGACGCCCAGCGAGAGCGCCACCGGGATACCCGCCATGGCGATCGCGATGGCCCGGCCGCCCAGGTGCGGGGGCACCAGGCGGCGCGCGTAGCCGGCCAGCAGCGCCCAGGCGAGCCCGGCGGCCACCCCGGCGACGAAGCGCGCCACCATGGTGAGGGTGTAGTCGGTGGAGACGGCCGTGACGGTGTTGGCCGCGGCGAAGCCCGCCATCGCCGTCAGCAGCAGCCGCTTGCGCCGCCACCCGGCGGTGAACGCCGTCAGCGGGATGGCCGTGAGAGCGGTACCGACCGCGTAGACGGTGACCGTCTGGCCCATGGCGGACTCGCTGACGGCGAGATCCGCGCTCATCGCGGGCAGCAGTCCGGCGGGCAGGGTCTCGGTGAGGCTGGTGATGAAGACGGCGGTCGCCAGCGCCAGCAGCGCGGCGAGCGGGAGGCTCCGGCGGTCGCCGGAGCGGACAGCGGCGGTTTCAGGGGGAGTCGGGGGCGTGGCCCCGGTCCCGGTGTGCGCTGCACGCGCGGTGTCGGTTCGCATGGCCGGTATGCTCGAACCCTCACATTGATGTGAAGGTCAAATGGAACCAGAACCGGAGCCGGAAGCAGTCCCGGAACCCGAACCGGAGCCGGAGAGATCGAGGGGCGGCCGTATGCGGATCGGAGAACTCTCGGAGCGCACCGGAACGCCCAGGCGCCTGCTGCGCTACTACGAGGAGCAGGGCCTCATCGTCGCCGACCGCCTGCCCAACGGCTACCGCGACTACGACGAGCGGTTCGTCGACCGCGTACTGCAGATCCGCGGACTGCTCGACGCGGGGCTCCCCACCCGGATCATCAAACAGATCCTGCCGTGCCTCGACAAGCCCAGGGTCATCCACTTCCAGGACGCCACCCCCGAGATGCTCGCCACCCTCGAGGACCAACTGGAGCGCATGACGGCACGCGTGGAGTGCCTGAGCCGCAACCGGGACGCCATCGCCGAGTACCTGGAGGCGGTACGGGCCACCAGGGCGCCGCAGGCGTGAGGCTGCCGGTCAGCTCTCCCAGACGGTGACCGCCGTACGGTCCCCGTCGAAGCCCTCGACGCCGCGCCCCAACTCATCGAGGTACGCCCCGGGTCCGGGCAGTTCCCCTCCCGGGGGCGCCCAGCGGGCGGCGAGCCGGTCCGCGAGGGTCGGCTCGGCGTGCGGCTCCCCGGCATGGGACAGCGCGACGCGCAGCGGCTCGGCCAGACCGGGGCCGCACAGCAGCAGCACGTCACCGGGGTCCGAGGCGCAGGAGCGGAAGCGGAACGGCTCGGCTGGGGCGGGCTCGGGCGGTTGCGCGGGAGTGAACCCGTCCCGGGCCGCCGCGGCGCCGGCGGCCGGATCGCGGCCGATCACCGCATCCCCTTCCGGCGGCCGTGACACGGTGGCCGGGGGCTCGATGTCCTGCCAGGCTCCGCCGCGCAGCCTGAACAGCCCGCCCCCGCCGGTGCCGAAGGCGACGCGCGTACGACACCGGGGATCGGCGGGCAGCAGCAGACACCGCAGGTCGGCGGTGTACCCGCCGGGCTCAAGACCCAGTGCCGCCGCCTTGGCGCGCAGCCTGCCGAAGGTCCGGTCCGTCAGCCGGTGCAGGCCGGGCTGGAGCTCGCTCCTGCGGTCCGCGCGCAGATCCGCCACGAGCCGCGCGCTGCTGCGGCCGACGGCCGCCGCTATCGAGTGACACACCTCGCGCGCGGCCCGGTGCCCGCCGGGCCCCGACCTGGCCCCTGCCGCCACTGCGGCCAGCAGCAACCCGTCCTCGCCGGCTCCGAACCGTACGACCAACAGCGCGTCCGTGCGCAACTCCCCCGCACGCCGCGCCGCTTCCCCGCGTACCGAAGCCGCTCGCAGCGCGGTGCACCCGTACCGCGTCCCCTCCAGCACCGTGTCCGGCACCACCTCGGCCACCGAGCCGGGATCGGTCACCGGCAGCACCCCCGAGGGCTCCGGGTCGACGGTCCCAGAAGGGCCGGGCTCCGCACCGGAGGCGTCGGTCAGGGTGCGGCTCACCGAGCGGTAGCGCTCATCCAGGCTGTCCGAGGCCCGCGCGCGGCCCGTATCGGGAGCGCGCGGGTCGTACAACTGCGCCCACCAGTCCCGGGGTTGCCCACCACCCTGTGCCCCCTGTCGGCTCATGGCCTCATTGTCCCCCTCCCGCCGGTCGGTACGGCACCGGTGGGGCAGGACCTAGGGCAGAAGGCGGGGGTGGGGGTACGACCGGGTTCCGATGTGGGGCCGAGTGGGGGGTACGACACTGCCGGTATGACACAGGTGACACAGAATTCCGGTGCCGCTCCCGCCGGTTCCGGCGGCTGGGAGTTCTCCCCCGCCGAGCGGGAGTTCCTGGCCTCCCAGCGGCTCGGGCGGCTGGCGACGGTGGATACGGCGGGGCAGCCGCAGAACAATCCGGTCGGGTTCTTCCCGCAGGACGACGGCACGATCCTGGTGGGCGGCTACGCGCTCGGTACGACGAAGAAGTGGCGCAACCTGCGCACCCAGCCGCGTCTCTCGCTGGTCGTGGACGACATCGTCAGTCTCAAGCCGTGGCGGGTGCGCGGCGTGGAGATCCGGGGCGTGGCCGAGCTGCGCGAGGGGCCGCACGACCTGGGTCCGCACTTCAGTGACGAGCTGATCGTCATTCACCCGCGGAAGGTGCACAGTTGGGGGCTGGCGGAGGAGTGAGGCCCGTCGCGTACCACAGGTGGTGCAGCGCGTAGGACCGCCACGGGCGCCACTGGTCGGCGTCGCCGGGCGCGGCCCCGGTCAGTGCCAGTCCGTGCCGTACGCCCGCGTCGCCGGGGAGGAAGACGTCCGGGTCGCCCAGGGCACGCATCCGCATGTAGCCGGCCGTCCACGGGCCGACTCCGGGCAGGGCCAGCAGTGCCCGTTCGGTCTCCTCCCGGTCGGCGCCCGGGTCGAGCACGACGGTGCCGTCCGCGAGGGCGGCCGCGACGGCCCGGATGGTGCGGCGGCGGGTCTCGGGCATGCCCAGCTCGGTCAGTGGTGCCTCGGCGAGCGCGTCGGGCTCGGGGAACAGGTGGGTGAGGGTGCCGTCGGGAGAGGCGAGCGGTTTGCCGTACGCGGCGACGAGCCTGCCGCCCAGCGTGCGCGCGGCACCGACGGTGACCTGCTGGCCGAGGACCGCGCGGAGCGCCAGCTCGTGCGTGTCGGCGGCCCCGGGTGAGCGCAGCCCCGGTGTGCGGGCGGCCAACTCGCCCAGCGCCGTGCGGCCGCCGAGCCGTTCGACGACCGCGTACGGGTCGGCGTCCAGGTCGAAGAGGCGCCGAATGCGCTGCACGGCGGTCGTCAGGTCACGCAGGTCGCCCAGGTGCAGCCGGCATTCGAGCCAGCCCTTTCCGCTGCGTGCCGGGCACTCGTCCACCTCCGCGATGCCGGTGCTGTACGGCAGGTTCAGCGTGCGCCGGTAGGTGCGGCTGCCGGGCTCGCCCAGCACCTCCTCGACGCCCGGTATGACGCGGTGCTCGAGGAAGCCGAAGACCTGCTCGGTCGCGTACGCGCCCCGGTAGGCCAGCCGCAGCGGGACCCCTGCGGCGGCCCCGCCACCGTGCGTCGCCGCGTCCCGCACCTCGGGGCGGCCCGCCGGGCCGTGCCCGCCCCGCGCCGAGGCGGCGCGCAGCTCGCTGGGCGTACGGGCGTAGATCTCGCGGACGGTGTCGTTGAACTGCCGTACGCTCGCGAATCCGGCCGCGAACGCGACCTGGGTGACGGGCAGCGGCGTCGTCTGGAGCAGCACACGCGCGGTGTGCGCCCGCTGCGCTCGGGCGAGCGCGACGGGACCCGCGCCGAGCTCCGCGGTCAGCTGGCGCTGCACCTGGCGTGGGCTGTACCCGAGGCGCTGGGCGAGTCCGGCGACGCCTTCGCGGTCCACGACCCCGTCGGAGATCATCCGCATCGCGCGGCCCACCAGGTCGGCGCGTACGTTCCACTCGGCGGAACCGGGCACCGCGTCCGGGCGGCAGCGGCGGCAGGCACGGAAGCCGGCGGCCTGGGCGGCCGCCGCCGTGGGGTAGAAGCTGACGTTCTCCCGCTTCGGCGTCACTGCCGGGCAGCTGGGCCGGCAGTAGATCCCGGTGGTGCGTACGCCCAGGAAGAACACCCCGTCGAACCGGGCGTCCCTGCTGCGTACGGCCTCGTACCTGCTGTCTTGTGTGGTCACGCCCTCCAGTGTGGGCGGGCGCCAGAGCGAGGGCTAGCGGAAATCGGACAGGGCCGTCGGGGCGCCCCACAAGGGGCACCCCCTCCCCAGAAACACGGGAGGGGGCCCAAGAACCGCGCGGCACCATCAACCGCGGCGCCCGCGCTTGCGCTCACTCATGTGCCGCCCCAACGCCTGCCGCTGCTTGAAGACCCGCCGCTGCTCAGCGCGCAGCCGCGCATCCGTACGGGCGGCCAAGCGGGCGTTCTCCCTCAGCAGCTTGCGGTAGCTGTCGAGGCGGCGCCCAGGGAGGGTGCCGTCCTCTACGGCGGCCAGCACGGCGCAGCCGGGCTCCTCCCGATGCGCGCAGTCCTGGAACCGGCACTCGGCGGCGAGCTGTTCGATCTCGGAGAACGCCTGGCCGAGCCCTTCCTCGGCGTCCCAGAGGCCCACCCCACGCAGGCCGGGGGTGTCGATGAGGACGCCGCCGCCCAGCTGCATCGGCAGAGGCAGCAAATTGCGGGTGGTCGTGGTGTGCCGCCCCTTGCCGTCCCGGTCACGAATGGCCTGGACGGTCTGCGCCCGGCGCCCCAGCAGCGCGTTGGCGAGCGTGGACTTGCCCGCCCCGGACTGGCCGAGCAGCGCCGTGGTGCCGCCCGCGAGGCCCGCGGCGAGGACGTCGATCCCCTGGCCCGTCTCCGCGCTGACCGGCAGCACCTGGACGCCGGGCGCTGCGGTCTCCGCGTCCGCGAGCAGGTGCCCGACGGTCACGGCGTCGGGGACGAGGTCCGCTTTCGTGAGAGCGAGCAGCGGCTGGGCGCCGCTGCTCCACGCCAGCGAGATGAACCGCTCGATGCGTCCCAGGTCCAGCTCGGCGCCGAGGGAGACGGCGATCAGCGCGTGGTCGACGTTCGCGGCCAGTACCTGGCCCTCCGAGCGCTTGGAGGAGGTGGAGCGGGCGAACGCGGTACGGCGCGGCAGCAGCGTCCGTACGTACGGCGGGGCGCCGTCCGCGTCGACGACCGCCCAGTCGCCGGTGCACACGACCCGCATGGGGTCGCGTGGGACGACGAACTCGGTGTCGGCGCGCAGGGTGCCGGCCGGGGTGACCAGGTCGCACCGGCCACGGTCGACCCGTACCACCCTGCCGGGCAGCGGGTCGGGGCCGGCGGTGGCCGGGTCGGCGATCGCCCGGTCGTACGCCGCCTGCCAGTCGGCGTCCCAGCCGTAGGCGGCCAGTACGGCGTGGTCCTGTGCGGAGGCGTGAGCGCGGGGGTGGGCAGAAGGATGAGAGATGTGCTGCGACAAGGGGTTGACCCTTCACAAGGGCGGCCCCGGCTCCGGGTGGGAAGGAGTCAGCCGGTGGCCGCGGAGGTGAATGTGACGGACTGGTTGTGGGCAGCGCCCAGCGCGATGACAGCCATCAGTGACACCTCCGTTCTTGTCGCAGAGCACGGCGGACTTGTGCGCCACCGTGCGGGTCCGGTCGGACAGTAGCCCGGCAGGGTGCCACGCCGCCACCGGTTTATCCCTCGCTTCATCCCTCGCTTCATCCCTCGCTGTCGTCGCCCCGGTCGCGGCCCCGGGGGCGCAGGAGACGGCCCCGGACGTCCTCGGGCGGCAGGAACTTGGTCCAGCGTTCAGGGAACTCCGCGGGAGCGTCCATGTCGAAGCCGTCCCCCTCGCCGTCCTCGTACTCCTCCATCCGGCGGCGCCGCGCGGCGACCGCGGCGACGACCTCGGCGGCCGCCTCCTCCCGGCGCCGCTCGTTGGCGCGCCGTGCCGCCGCCGTGGCCACCGAGGGCCAGACATGGTCGATCGCCGCGTTCACGGCCGCTCCCACCAGCACGGCGAATGCCGAGACGCCGATCCACAGCAGCACCGCCACCGGCGCGGCCAGCGAGCCGTAGATGGTGGGGCCTTCCACGGTGTTCGTCAGATACAGCCGCAGCAGGAAGCTGCCGAGCACCCACATGACGAGCGCCACCAGCGCGCCGGGGATGTCCTCCCGCCAGGGGGAGCGCACCGGCACGGAGACGTGGTACAGGGTGGTGAGGAAGACGATGGACAGCAGCAGCACGACGGGCCAGTAGAAGACGCCGACCACCCACTCGGCCTGCGGGACCAGCCGCAGCACCGCGTCCGGTCCCGCCACCATCAGCGGCAGCGCCACGGCGCCGATCACCAGGGCCACGAGGTAGAGGAAGAAGGCCAGCAGCCGGGTCTTGACGATGCCTCGCCGGCCGTCCAGTCCGTACATCACGGTGATGGTGTCGATGAAGACGTTGACGGCCCGCGAGCCCGACCACAGGGCCAGCGCGAAGCCCAGCGAGATCACGTCGGGGCCCCCGCCCTTGATCACGTCGTCGATGAGCGGGCGCGCCAGTTGGTCGACGCCCCGGTCGGAGAGGACGGTCGCGGAGGCGTCAAGGAAGTTGCGCCGGATCATCTCGATCGTGTCGGCGCCGATCCAGTCCAGGTAGCCCAGCAGGCCGATCACGCCGAGCAGCAGCGGGGGGATCGAGATCAGCGTGAAGAACGCCGCCTCGGCCGCCAGCCCGAGCACGCGGTACTCCATGCACGAGTTGACAGTGTCCTTGAGCAGCAGCCAGGCCATCCTCCTTTTGGGGACGTCCCGGTACTTCACCCGCGCCCTGCGGAACTGGCTGTGGGACCGCCGGGGAGCCCACCGCGGGGCCCGTCCGGCGGTCTGCTCAGGGGTTTCCTCGACTGCACGCACCTCTTTAACGTATCTGTATGCCACCCTCGACACACACCGTGACCAACCAGGCTCCGCCGCTGGTCGACTACGACGTCTTCGCCGCCGACCCCGCGCTGGCCGAAGGCGTGGCCCGCCATGTGGCCCCCGAGCACGCGGAGGAGGCCCGCGCCGAGCTGTCGGAGCTGGGCCGCGCCGCGGGCTCGGCCGAGGCGCAGGAGTGGGGCCGGCAGGCCAACGAGTACCCGCCTGTGCTGCGTACCCACGACCGGTACGGGCACCGGATCGACGAGGTGGAGTTCCATCCCTCCTGGCACCGGCTGATGGAGCGGGCGGTGGGCGCCGGGCTGACGGACGCGTGGTCGCGGCCCGACGGGCAGCTGCTGCGTACGGCGGGCTTTTATGTGTGGTCCCAGGTGGAGGCGGGGCACAGCTGTCCGGTCTCGATGACGCACGCGGCCGTGCCCGCGCTGCGCAAGGACCCCGCGCTGGCCGCCGAGTGGGAGCCGCGGCTGAGCTCGCGCTCCTACGACTGGGGCCTGGACCGGCCGGCGAGCGCCAAGCTGGGCGCGATCGCCGGGATGGGCATGACGGAGAAGCAGGGCGGCAGCGATGTGCGGGCCAACACGACCGAGGCCGTGCCGCTGACGGGCGAGGGCAGCGGCGAGGGCGCGTACACGCTGCTGGGCCACAAGTGGTTCTGCTCGGCGCCGATGTCGGACGTCTTCCTGGTGCTGGCGCAGGCGCCCGGGGGGCTCACCTGCTTCCTGGTGCCACGGGTGCTGCCGGACGGCACGCGCAACGCGTTCCGTATCCAGCGGCTCAAGGACAAGCTGGGCAACCGCTCCAACGCCTCCAGCGAGGTGGAGTTCGACGGCACCACCTGGGCGCGCCGCGTCGGTGAGGAGGGCCGGGGGGTGGCGACGATCATCGAGATGGTGGCGGCGACCCGGCTGGACTGTGTGACGGGATCGGCCGCGCTGATGCGGCAGGCCGTCGTCCAGGCCGTCCACCACACCGCGCACCGCTCGGCGTTCGGCAAGCTGCTGATCGAGCAGCCGCTGATGCGAAACGTCCTCGCGGACATGGCGCTGGAGTCGGAGGCGGCCACCACGCTGGCGCTGCGGCTGGCCGCCGCGTACGACAGCGCGGCGGGTGAGGGCGAACAGGCGGCGGCTGACCGCGCCTTCCTGCGGCTGGCGCTGCCGACGGCGAAGTACTGGGTGACCAAGCGGGGCGTTCCGCTGGCGGGCGAGGCGCTGGAGTGCCTCGGCGGCAACGGCTATGTGGAGGAGTCGCCGATGCCGCGGCTGCTGCGCGAGTCGCCGCTCAACTCGCTGTGGGAGGGCTCGGGGAACGTCCAGGCGCTGGACGTGCTGCGGGCGCTGCAGCGCTCCCCCGAGTCGCTGAACGCCTTCCTCACCGAGATCGGGCAGGCGCACGGCGCCGACCATCGGCTGGACGCGGCGACCAAGGATGTCTTCTCCCAGCTGGCGGACCTGGAGGGGATCGAGTCCAGGGCCCGGCGGCTGGTGGAGCGGATGGCGCTGGTGCTGCAGGGCTCGCTGCTGGTGCGGTTCGCGCCGACGGCGGTCTCCGACGCCTTCTGCGCCTCCCGGCTGGGCGGCGACTGGGGCGCGGCCTTCGGCACGCTGCCCTCAGGACTGGACCTGGCGGGGATCGTGGAGCGGGCGCTGCCGGTGACATAGGGCCGGTCCTGTCCTGGCCGGCCGCGGCCGGGCGGTCACAGCTGGCGGCGGACTCCTGCCTCGTTCCGCACGGTGACGAGCTGGTCCGACAGGGTGCCCGCGACGGCTGTCCGTGCCCGGCCCCGCCTGCCGAGGGGCAGCGGTGACCGCTCGGTCATCTCCTCCAGCAGCGCCGCTGTCCCCCCGTACAGTGCGATGACCGCCAGAGCCACGCCGAGGCAGCCGGACGCCGTCTGTACGGCGCCGACGCCCGTCAGGTCGTAGACGCCGTCCAGCGCGTACCGCACGGCCGCCAGCGTCAGCAGCACGCCGAGCACCTGCTTCCCGGCGAACGCGACCAGCCCGAGCATCAGCACGAAGGCGGCGGCGGCCAGCAGGAAGACCGCCAGGGCAAGGCTGCGCGCTCCCGGCGGCTGCAGCAGCGACAGCACGGCCGTCCCGCCCCAGGTCGCGCCCAGCGTGGGCATCGAGGCGGCGGCGTCGGAGTCGCGTGCGAGAAAGGCCAGCACTCCGGCGAGCAGCTGCAGCGGTACGACGAACACCAGCATCAGGACGAACAGCTGGCCGGTGTGCCGCAGCGGCACCCAGTGCAGCTGGTCGGCCGACAGCAGGATCGTGCCCATGCCGAAGGAGAAGAGGCCCAGCGGAAGGCTGCTGGCAACCGGTCGCAAGAAGATCCGGGCCGCGGCGGGTTCGGGTGTCTGTTGCTCGCTGTGCTCGTCGTGCACTGTGCCTGCCTCCAGCGTGCCGCGTGCGGGGCGCCCGGGTGCCCGTTCGCCTGTCCGGCACACCCCACGGGTCACAGTACGGAACCCTCGTGGGACGGCGCCGCAGGCACACGGCGCGCCCCCGAAGGGGCGCGGGGAACGGCGCGCGCAACCAGGGATCGCCGCAGCCTGCAACACACAGGCAGGGGCACCCTCGTAGCAGCCGCCCCCTGTGCCAGGCGTCAGCCGCCCGGCGGCGGCCCCAGCAGCCGGTCCAGGGCGCGGCGGGTCCTGGCGGGAGCCGTGGCGTCGGCGAAGAGCTGGAGCTCCTGGTTCAGCCCCATGTAGAGGCCGTGCAGTTCGAAGGCGAGTTGTTCGGGCTCCACGTCGCCGGGGAGCTCCCCCACCTCGACGGCGATCCGCAGATCGTTCACGAGCAGCCGCCGTCCGCGCAGCATGAAGCGGGCCACCGTGTCGTGCACGGGGCCGCCGCGCGCGTCGAACTCGACGGAGGCGGCGGTGAACAGGCAGCCGCCGGGGAAGGCGGTGCGCTCCCGTTCCAGATAGCGGATCCACGCCTCGCAGAAGGCCCGCAGCCGGACCAGCCCGGGCCGCAGCCCGGCGACCGGCTCCCACACCAGGCGGGTGAAGAGTCCCGAGGCGCCGTGCAGTGCGGCCAGCTGGAGGGCCTGCTTGGAGCCGAAGTGGCCGAGCACGCCCGCCTTGCTCATACCGAGGTCGGTGGCGAGCCGCCCGATGGTCAGCCCCTCCAGCCCCTCGACGGAGCCGATGGCGACGCTGCGCTCGATGATCCGCTCGCGCGTTCTGCGGGCCTCGGCGGCGGACTTGCGTGGACTCATGCACCCATCGTAACCGGCCCGAGCGGTTTAACTTCCGATCGATCGGTTGCTATATTCCCGCCACACCGTCCCCTCGACGAGGAGAACAGCACCGTGCCGGGAACCCGTATCGCAGCGCTGGGCCACCACCAGCCCGACCGCGTACTGACCAACGACGACCTCGCGGGCATGGTCGAGACCAGCGACGCGTGGATTCGTCAGCGCACCGGGATCGTCACCCGGCGGATCGCGGCGGAGTCCGAGACCGTCGCAGGTCTTGCCACGGTGGCGGCGGGCAAGGCGCTGGCCGCTTCCGGCCTGGACCCCGCCGACATCGACATGGTCGTACTGGCCACCTGCTCCGCACGCGACCGCTGCCCCAGCAACGCGGCCCAGGTCGCGGGCGCGCTCGGCATCCCCTCAGCCGTCGCCTACGACCTCAACAACGGCTGCGCCGGCTTCTGCACCGCGCTCGCCTCCGCGAGCCACTCGGTGCGCGCGGGCGCGGCACGCCACGCGCTGGTGATCGGCGCGGAGAAGATGTCCGACGTCACCGACTGGACCGACCGCACCACCTGTGTCCTGCTGGCCGACGGGGCAGGCGCCGCGATCGTCAGCGCCGTACCGGACGGCGCCGACGCGGTGGAGCCGGACGGTATCGGGCCCGTCGAATGGGGCTCGGACCCGACGCGCGGCGACACCGTACGGCTGCTGGACGACTGGCAGCCGCGCTTCGCCCAGGAAGGCCAGGCCGTCTTCCGCTGGGTCACCACCGAGCTTCCGGCGGTGGCCCGCCGCGCGTGCGAACGGGCCGGGCTGGCGCCGGGGGACCTGGCGGGTGTGGTCACCCACCAGGCCAACCTGCGCATGATCGAGGCCCTGGTGCGTCAGTTGGAGCTCGCCGAGGACGTGGTGGTCGCCCGCGACGTGGTCGAGTCCGGCAACACCTCGGCCGCCTCCGTACCGCTGGCCCTCGCCAAGCTGGTCGAGCGCCGCGAACTGCCACCGGGCGCCCCCGTCCTCCTCCTCACCTTCGGCGGCGGCCTCTCCTGGGCGGGCCAGGTGGTGCGTTGCCCCTGAGGCGGCCGGCCTCCGGGGAGGGGTGCCCCTGTCGGCGCGGGGCGCGGCTCTAACCGAGGTCCCGCGCCCAGGGCGGGTTGGCGCCGCGGACGGAGACGACCGCGGCGGCGACCCGTACGCCGAACGTCAGGGCCTCGGTGACCTGCTCCCCCGTGAGGGAATCCAGTCTGCCGCCCAACGCGCCCGCTCCCCGAAGGGCGTGCAGGAAGCCCGCCATGAAGGAGTCGCCCGCACCGACGGTGTCCACCACCTCGGTCGGCGGCGTCGGAACGCGGAAGCGGTTGCCGTCGAACGAGGCCATGACCCCCTCCGCACCCAGGGTGACCACCACCAGCGGCACCCCGTCCGCGTGGAAGGCGTCGGCGGCCTCGTCCGGCGTTGCGCCGGGCCGCAGATGGGCCAGGTCGTCGTCGGAGAGCCGCAGGATGTCGGCGGCCGCACACCAGCGGGGCAGCGCCTCGCGGTAGACGGCCGGGTCGACCAGCAGGGGACGCACATTGGGGTCGAGGGAGACGGTGGCGCGGTCACGTATCTTCGCCAGCAGCCGCTCGACAGCCGCACCGCCGGGCTGCTGCACCAGCGCGAGCGAGCCGGTGTGCAGGCAGGAGAGGGGGTCGGCGGTGCCGGAGGCCAGCTCCTCGTCGGTCCACTGGAAGTCGGCGGTCTGCTGGGCGTGGAAGGCGTAGTCGGCGCTGCCGTCCTCGGCGACGTCGGCGACGGCCAGGGTGCTGGGCTCGGACGCGCGCACCGCGTGGCTCACGTCGACGTCCGACTCCGCGAGACGGGAGGCGAACAGCCGCCCGAACACGTCGTGCGAGAGCCGGCCGAGGAAGCGGGTCGGGGTGCCCAGCCGTGCCAGCGCCACCGCGGTGTTGGCCGGGCCGCCGCCGGGGAAGACATCCAGCGCGAGCGGTGCGGGGTCCTCGCCGCGCGGCGGCGCCACGAAGGCGTCCGCGACGCATTCGCCCAGTACGGCGATGGGGTGTTCAGCGGTCATCTCGGCCCTTTCACCTTGGTACGGTCCAGCCTCTCGGCGGCACTACGGTACGTTCATGCTGGGTACGGCGCCCCGGGTGGCGGGAAGCCGCTGTCGGGGCCGAGGTTGTTCGCCCGGGTGCGGGCGAGCTGTGCTAGTCGCGCAGTTCCCCGCGCCCCTTCGGGGCGCGCCCTCTCAGCCGGCCCCCCAACCCCCGCAGTTCCGGCACCCGCAACACCCACCCCAGCAGCACATGGCCCAGCGCCAGCACCACCACGCCCGCCGCGAGGGCCGCGCCCGAGCCGGCCGTGCCCCCGCCCGTCGCGCCCCGCACCACGTCCGCCGCCCACCAGGCGAGCCCCGCCGCGGCAGCCGAAGCCAGGAACAGCCGCCCGTACACGCCCAGCACGCGCCCCGAGGGGTCCAGCGGCGCGGCCAGCCGACGGCGCAGCAGCCAGGCGGTGAGGGCGAACCCGGCCGCGTAGGAGAGCGAATAGCCCGCGGCCATGCCGGTCACGGCCCACCGCGCGGGCAGCGCCAGATGACAGCAGGTGGCCAGGGCGATGTTGACGGCCGCGATGAAGGCGGCCATGAAGAACGGCGTCCGGGTGTCCTCGAACGCGTAGAAGCCGCGCAGCAGCAGGTACTGCGCCGAGAACGGGATCAGCCCGAGGCCGAACGCCTGGAGCATCTGTCCCAGCGGCTGCGCCGACTGGGCGTCAGCGGCGCCGTGTGCGAACAGCAGCGCGGCGATCTGCGGTCCGAGCGCGAGGAAGAGGAAGGCGGTCGGGACGATCACGGCGCCGGTGAGCCGGAGCGCACTCGCCAGATCGGCGCGCAGGTCAGCGGGGCGCCCCTCGGCCACCGCGCGGCTCATCCGGGGCAGCAGCGCGGTCACCAGCGAGACGGTGACGATGGACTGCGGAAGCATCCAGATGGTCTGCGCGTAGGTGTACGCGGAGTACCCGGCGCCCGCTTCGGGCAGTGCCTGGTCGGCGGCGTTGGCGTAGTTGGTGACGACGGTGAGCGCGACCTGGTTGGCCAGTACGAACAGCAGCGTCCACTTGGCGGCGTGGGCGCTGCTGCCCAGCCCGGTGCCGCGCCAGTCGAACCGCGGCCGGAAGCGGAACCCGGCGGCACGGACGAAGGGAATCAGTGCCAGGGCCTGCAGGGCGATCCCGGCGGTGGTGCCGAGGCCCAGCAGCCGCACCTGCCCCTCGGTGATGTCGGCGACCCGCTCGGGGACGGTCATCATCCCCAGGTAGGCACCGAACATGGCGACCAGGACGACGTTGTTGAGGATGGGCGTCCACATCATCGCGCCGAACTTCTCGCGCGCGTTGAGCACTTGCCCGAGCATCCCGAACAGTCCGTAGAAGAAGATCTGCGGCAGCAGGAAGCGCGCGAAGACGACGGTCAGCTCGAACGCCTCGTGCCGGGCCGGGGTGTCCCGCATGTAGAGGCCGACGATCTGCGGCGCCGCCCAGACGGCGAGCGCGGTACCGAGCGCGAGCACGGTGACGACCAGGGTGACCAGCCGCTGCTCGTACGCGCGACCGCCGTCCGGGTGCGTGGCCCGCGCCCGGACCAGCTGCGGCACCAGCACGGCGTTGAGCGCGCCGCCGATCAGCAGCGTGTACAGGCTGGTCGGCACGGTGTTGGCCGTGTTGTACGTGCTGGCCAGCAGCCCGGTGCCGAGTGCCGCCGCCTGGAGCACCTGCCGGATGAGTCCGGTGGCGCGCGAGACGACCGTACCGGCCGCCATCAGCAACGATGATCTGGCGAGTCCCGGCTTCGCCGCGGCCGCCACCGGCTCGTCCCCCACCCCGACTGTGGTCTTCGTCCCCTCCGCCATCGGGCCAATCTACGCCGGGCCGATCATGGTGCGGGAATCGGCGCCTACGAGACGGCTCCCGCGGTGGCGGGCAGCCGGTCGGTGCGGGTGTGGCGGTAGGCGTGGGTGTGCTCGCCGGTGCCGGGGTCGACGGTGTAGGCGTCCACGACGACCTGCTGCGCGTTGATCGTCAGCAGCATGAAGCCGAGGGTGTCGTAGGCCTCCCAGAACGCCTTGTTGCTGGGCTTGTCCGCGCGGCCCTTGGTCTTGGCCGCCGCGCCGCACACGATCTGCTGGGTGCCCCGGTAGTCGGCGCCGGTGTCCAGGATCTGCAGGGTGTGGTCGTGGCCGGAGAGGATGAACTCCGCCTTGCCGACGACGACTTGCTCGTACAGCTCCTTGACGTGCTTGCCGCTGAGGTAGTCGCCGCAGGTCACGCCCTCGTACTCGCCGGCGTTGCGGTGCGTGCCGTTGTTGCGGAGCGGGTGGTGGGCGAAGACGAACTTCCAGCGGGCGCGGGAGGCGGCCAGCGACTCGGTGAGCCAGGCACGCTGCTCGCGCGCGAAGGGCCCGTCCCAGTAGTAGCGGGGGTCGGTCTGGAGCACATAGGAGGAGAGCGGCGTGGTGTCGAGCGCGAAGAACTCGGCGACGGGCTCGGTGGCGCCACCGGGTACGGCCACCGCGTAGTAGCGGCCGGGCATGTACCAGCGGGCCGAGTGCGCGTGGTAGGCCACCTCGTGGTCGCCCCGCGAGGGCCAGCCGCCGCTGCCGGGGATGATGCCGCTGGTGTCGTGGTTGCCGAGCACCATCAGCCAGGGGACGTCGAGTCCGGTGTTGGGGCGTTCGAACTTGGACTGGAACTCGTCGTCGGTGTCGCTCTCGGGGCCGTTCTCGTAGATGTTGTCGCCGAGTCCGATCGCCAGGTCCACGCCGCGCCGCGCACACACCGCGCGGGCGGCGTCGGCGACCTTCCACTGGCCGTCCTCGCCGGTGCCCGCGTCGCCGGTCAGCAGCAGGGTCAGTTCGGCCTTGTCGGGCATCGGCAGCTTGTCGACGCCGCCTTCGGCCGCGTACGCCGACCGCGGCAGTGCGGCGCCGCCCAGTACGGCGGCCGCGCCCGCGCCGCCGACGCCCGCGAGCACCGTCCGTCTGCTGATGCCGGTGCCGTCCCCCTGAGTTCCCATACGTCTCTCCTCGCGTGACTTGTACAGACACCACCTCCACTGGGTGAAGATGGCATGTACACGGCGCAGCTAAGAGTGAGCGCGGCGGGAAACACTGTCAACTCGTCGGTAACTTTTTGTTCCTGAGCCGGAGTCGGAGCCCGGCAAGCGGCCGGCCGGCAGCAGCCCGATGGCCGCGACGAGCGCCAGGCAGCCAAGGGTCGGGGCCATCGCCGCCAGAAAGGCCGTATCGGGCGGCTGTCCGGTAGCCGAACGGACGGACATCAGCGTGGTGGCCGCGGCAACTCCCAGCACGGGGCCCACGTTCACCGCCGTCTGCTTCAGACCGCCGGCCACCCCCGCCTGCCCGGCCGGTGCCTGCCGCACCACGACGGAGGTTGCGGTGACCATGACGGCCACGAAGCCCCCGCCCAGCGCGAAGAAGGCCGCACCCACCGTCCCCGCACCCGCTTCCGCCCCCGCCCGGGACAACAGCGCCACCCCCGCAGCCAGCACCACCGCACCTGCCCCGGCCGTACGGCGCGGACCGTACCGCCGCAACAGTACGGCGCACAGCGGAGCGCCCAGCACCATCGTCACCGCGAGCGGCAGCGTGCGTACCGCGCACTCGAAGGGGTCGAGTCCGACCACGTCCTGAAGGAAGTACGTGCCGACGAACAGCGTCCCGTGCAGCGCCGCCGAACTCACGAGCAGCAGCGCCAGCGCGGGCGTGATGCCCGGCGTGCGCAGCAGCCCCCCGGGCACCAACGGCGCTGCGGCGTACCGGCGTTCGTGCCGGACGAAGACGGCGGCCGTCACGGCTCCGACGGCCGCCGCGAGGCCGTTCACCGTCGTCCAGCCGCCATCGGGCACGGCGACGAGTGTGTGCACCAGGCAGAGCAGTGCGACACCGAGCAGGCAGGCGCCGGGCAGGTCGAGACCGGCGTCCCGCGCCGTCCTTCCCGGCGCTCTCCGCGCCGCCAGCAGCGCGGGGATCCCCACGGCCACCGCCACCGGAACATTGAGGAAGAACACCGCCCGCCAGCCCGGTCCCGCGGCCAGCGCCCCGCCCAGCACCGGCCCCACAGCGGCCGCCAGCCCGATCACACTCGTCCGCACGGCGATCGCCATGCCCAGCCGCTCCGGCGGGAAGACGGCGCGCAGCATGCCGAGCGTGGCCGGCTGCAGCAGCGCCCCGAACACCCCTTGCACGGCGCGCAGTCCGATGACCCAGCCGATGCCGTCGGCAACCCCGATACCGGCCGAGGCCGCGCCGAAGCCCAGCATGCCGAGCGCGAAGAGGCGATGGTGCCCGTACCGGTCGCCGAGCCGCCCCGCGAAGACCAGCAGGCTCGCCACGGCGATCAGATAGCCGGTGCCGGCCCACTGCAACTGCGCGAGCGTGCCCCCCAGCTCGTGCCGCATGGCGGGCTGGACGACCACGAGCACGGTGCCGTCCAGCGCCACGACGGCGGCCCCGGTGGCACCGGCGAGCAGGGTGAGGGCGCGCAGCGCTCCTCCGGGCGGCCCGGTACGGGCGTTCGGTTTTCTCATAGACACTGTCTACCAGCGCTGCGTAGACAGTGTCTACTGCCCCCGAGATGCGGACGGCGCCTCGCGACCGCACCGTGGACCCATGGCGGCACCCGTCACCGTGCACCCGCCCGACGCCGAGGGCGGCCGACGCGTCGTGGCCCGTGACCGGATCCTCGGCACGGCGCACAACGTCATGGAACTGCTGAACCTGCTCGAAGACGCCGGTATGGACCGCGAACACATCCGGCTGGACGACGCCTCCCTCATCGACTGGCGGGGCGGCGGCGCCTACGAGTGGGCCCCGCGCAAGCCCTGACCGGCCCCCCCCCGACAGCAGTGACCGGCCACCGCTGCCCGCGGTCACCGGCCCCGCACGGGGGGGGCGCCCCTTGAGCATCTGTCCAAGCCCGGGCCGCAGAGGTGTGACATCTGTACATAGTGCGGGGGAGGTGCCACCCCTACCGTCGGGGTGCGCGAGATTCGCGCCGGGTGACCCCCGGTTTCTCCGCCGGCCGGCCCGGTCCGCCACGGACGGTGGGAGTTTTTCCGTCCGCGCTGCTCGCGCTCGCTGCGCACGCCGGAATCCTGGAGCGCAGCCGCGACGTCCGGAGCAGCGAGGCGGGCCGGGCGGCCAAGGAGCCACGTACGCCCGGTCCGCTCGGCCGAGCATCCAGGCCGACCACCGTGTGCGGGAGCAGGCCCCTTTGTGGCCCCCGCCCTCCCGCTCACCTTTTTCCGAACTCCCTGATTGGAGCGTTCATGAGCGCCGCAAGCGGGCGCCCGGCAACGGAAACGGAACCCACTGACACGAGCGGCCCCAGGTGCCACTGCGGCCGATTGCTCACCAGGTGCGACGGCTGCCGGAGCCTCCGTTGCCTCGACTGCGACCCCTACCGGTCCGATGACTGTGCCTTCGCCGTCTGAGGCTTCCGGCGAACGCCCCGTCGACCGGACACAGCGGAAGCACTACGTCGTGATCGGCGACGATGCGGCGCGGAGGGTCTGCGGCCATCTGCAGGCGGCCGGGCACAGCGTGTGCCATCTGGCCTATCCCACGGACGCGGCGCTGCACCGGGCCGTGGGCTCCGGGCCCGACGAGAGCCGGCACTCGGGCCGCATCCGGGAGGTGGCGGGCGTCGCGGTGCTCTTCGACGACGACGCCGAGTCCCTGCGCTATGCGCTGGCCGTCGAACACATCCGCCCCGGAGTACATCTGGTGGTGACGATCTTCGACCGGACGGTCGCTGACCAACTCGAGACCACGGTGCCCAACTGCCGGGTCACCTCACCTGCCGAGGTCGCGGCCCCCGTCCTGCTGGCCGCCTGTCTCCAGCCCGATCTGCTGGCCCTCGACCGGACGGCCTCGGGACACATCGGCGCCCGCTGGGAGGAGGACACGGTACGGCTCGAACCGTACCGGCCGCCGCGCCCGCTCAGATACCGGGCACGGCTGGGCAAGATCAGGGGGCAGCTGCGACCGCACGACGGCAGCTCGCGGATCATGCTCTCCGGTCTGGCCGGGCTGTTCGCCGTGCTGCTGGCCGACTGGACATGGTCGGTGGCCCTCAACCACCGGCCGCCGGTGGACGCTTTCTTCGAAGCCGCGCGGACGCTGGCCACCGTGGGCCCGGCGGCCGCGCACGGCTCGCCGGGCTACCTGGTGTTCGCCGGCCTCGCCATGCTGGCCACCATCGTCTTCACCGCCGTCTTCACCGCCGGGATGGTCGACCGGCTGCTGGCCCCCCGCTCCATCGGCATGGTGGGCCCCAGGGCGATGCCCCGCTCCGGCCATGTGGTGGTGGTCGGGCTCGGCCAGGTCGGGCTGCGGCTGTGCACCCGCCTGCAGGGGCTCGGCCTGGGGGTGATCGCGGTGGAACGCGACCCGGCGGCGCCCAACCTGCGGCTGGCGAAGGCACTCGGGGTGCCCGTCGTCGTCGCGGACGCCAAGGACCGGTTCGTACTGCGCAAGCTCGGCCTCCACCGGGCCCAGGCCATGGCCGCCGTCGCCTCCGACGACCTGGACAACATCTCGGTGGCCGTCGCCGCACGGGCCGTCGCCGACCAACTGCGCGTCGTCATCCGGGCGGGCGACCACGAGGCCATCGCAGAGACCCGGTCCCTGTTCAGCATCGGGATCGTGCACGACCTCGCCAGCCTCAGCGCCGTCCACACCGCCGCGAGTCTGACCGGCCTTGAGCCAGGCGCTGTGCTGGCGCACGGCAGACGGCTGCTGGTGGAGCACACGGACGGAGCGTTCACCCAGGTGCCGCACGCGGCCCGCTGCGACCACCACCGGCACGAAGCCCCAGGTGGCCGGCGTACGCCTGGCCACCACCCGCACGGAAGCCGTGACGACACGGAACAGGGTCACGGACCGGTGCGGGAACCGGCGGCGGGCTGAGCGCGCCGCCGCCGAAACCCGGTCGCCCTCGCCCGTCGACCGCTCTAGCCTTGACGGCCATGAGCAGCAGCGGCCTGGAGACGATCAACGGTGTCACCGTCCTGATATGGGACGCCGACGGCGAGACCATCGGCAGCGAGAGCGATGCCCTCGATGTCATCGGCAACACCTCGTACCAGGGCGCCGAATGGGCGGTGATCCCGGCTTCCCGGCTGGACGAGGCGTTCTTCCGACTGCGCACCCGGCTGGCCGGGGACGTCGTCCAGAAGTTCGTCCAGTACGGGCTGCGCCTCGCGGTCGTCGGCGACATCTCCCGGCAACTCGAGGCCAGTTCGTCGCTCCGTGACTTCGTACGGGAGTGCAACCGCGGGCAGCAGACCTGGTTCCTGACCGACGTGGAAGAGCTGCGGGAGCGGCTGCGCGGCTGACCGGCGGGGCCGCATTGTTCCGTCGCGGTTATTCCGTCGCGCTCCCTCCTGCGGGCCGTTAGCTTCGCACTGTGAAAATGCTGCGAACCGAACGCCTGCTGCTCCGCGAATGGCGGGAGAGTGATCTCGGGCCGTGGGCGGCGTTGAACGCCGACCCTCAGGTGCGGGAGCACTTCCCCGGAGTGCTCAGCCGGGCGGAGAGTGACGCGTCCGTCGCGCGGTTCCAGGGGGATCTGGAAGCGCGGGGCTGGGGCTGGTGGGCGGTCGAGGTGCGGCCGACCGGACAGTTCGTCGGGTTCGCCGGGCTGGACCCGGTGGAGGAGGAGCTTCCGGTCACCGGGGTGGAGGCGGGCTGGCGGCTGGCACGCTCGGCGTGGGGCCACGGCTATGCGACCGAAGCGGGCCGGGCGGCGCTGGAGTTCGGCTTCGAGTCCCTGGGGCTGCCGGAGATCGTGGCGATCACCACGGCGACCAATCTCCCCTCCCAGGCGGTGATGCGCCGCCTGGGGATGACCCACGACCCCGCCGACGACTTCGAGGACCCCACCGTTCCGCCGGGCCCGCTCCGCCCCAGCGTCGTCTACCGGCGCCGCCGCCCGCTCTCAGGGTGAGGTGAGGGGTTCGGCCCGGTGGGCGCGGTGCAGCAGGTCGAGGAACGCCGGTGCCGGGGGAACGGGTTCGGGACCGATACGGTGCACCGCCACGCCCGGCGTCCAGGAGTTCAGCACGGCGGCTCCGGCGAGCGCGGACAGGTCGGCGAGGGTGATCTCGCGGTCCCGCTGGGGTACGCCGAGGCGCGTCAGTTGCCGGCGGACCACGCCCATCATGGTCCCGCCCAGCATTCCGGCCCGGGGCCACAGCACGGTTTCACCGTCCCAGAAGGCGAGGTTCCAGATCGTTCCCTCGCTGAGCCGCCCCCGCCCGTCGACGAATGCGGCGTCGTCGAACCCCTCCCCCACCGCCTGCCTGAGGTAGTAGGTCTTGGCCACCTCTCCGACGTGTTTCACCGTCGCGAGCGGCCGTTCGTACGCGACCGTGCCGAGCGCGAGCGGACCCGCCGGGCCGGACGCGGGCGGTCCTGTCCGCACCAGCAGGGAGAGCCCGGCCTGGTCACCGGCTGCGGTGAACTCGCCCGCCGTCGAGTACACGGTCGCCGTCAGGGAGACATCGGCCGGGCCGCCCTCCAGCGCCGTCCGCAGATGCGACCGCACCCGGTCGTCCGGCAGCGCCCGGCCGAACAGCTCCACCGAGGCGGACCGCAGCCGTGCCAGGTGGAGATCGAGCCCCCTCATCCGGCCGTCCCGCACCTGCACCGCGGTGAAGTGCGCGTAACCGGCGAAGGCCAGCGGGGCGAGCTCTTCCGCCGTTGCCGGGCGGCCGTCGAGCTGCGCGGTGTACAGGGTGGGAGCGGCGGGCCGGGACTTCTCAGGGCGCTGCTCGTCGGCGCGGTTGGAATGTGTGTTCACGCCGGGGACGTTAGGGCCTGACATCAGTGCGAAGGTCAACCGCGGAAGGCAGGTCACGGCTCAGATGCTGATCGGGGAGTTGTCCCGGCGTACCGGAGTCAGCAGCCGACTGCTGCGCTACTACGAGGCGCAGGGGCTGCTGACAGCCACCCGCGGGCCGAACGGCTACCGCCGCTACGACGAGGACAGCGTCGTGGTGGTGCGGCAGATCCGTGCGCTGCTGCGGGCGGGTCTGTCCACCGAGGTGATCCGTACGGTGCTGCCGTGTGCCCGGGGTGAGCAGCCTGTCCTCCACTGGTGCGCGGAACTGCGCGAGATCCTCAACGGTGAGCTGTCAGCCATGGAGGAGCGGATCGACGCGCTCGAACGCAGCCGCGGCAAGCTCGCCGGCCTGCTGGACGGCCCGTGATCATCCTTCGCGTGCGGCCGGAACCGAGGCTCCGGCCGCACGCCTGAGGGGGCGGAGCCGCGGTCAGCCGGCCTCGCCGATGTCGAGGGTCGTGCCGTACAGCCGCGAGACGTGGATACGGAGGACGACACGCTCCTCCTCGACCGCCTCGGCGAGGAACGCCGCCTCGTCAGCGGCTGAGGCGAATCCCCCGGCCATGGCGGCGAGTTCGCGGCCGACGGCGTCGCCGGGCACCGTCGTGGGCGCGGAGACCTCCGCCTCGCCCTCGGCGACCGCGAAGGTCCACACATCCCGGCTCACATGGAGCGCTGCGTGCGGATCGGCGCGGTAGTGGCGGGGCTTGAGGCGGTTGCGGGTGGTGGAGATCCGCAGGACGCGCGCCGACTCGTCCCACCGGTACAGGACCGTGGTCAGGTGCGGATGGCCGGTCTTGCGGACACTGGCCAGCACGCCGAACTGCTGCTCGGCGAGGAGACGGTGGAGTTCGGACTCGGTGAGCGGGCGCGGAGCGGGGCCGGACATGGGGGTTTCCTTTCACGGGGCGGGTTGCGGTACGGGGTGCGCCTCGGAGGGCGCGGCGTAACGGCTGCGGGGGGGCGTCCTCGGGGTGACCGCGGAGGTCAGCCCGTGGGCTGCCGCTCGGCGGTGGCCGATGTCTGCGCCGCCTCCGCCGTGGCGGTGCCGGTGGCGGCGGCGGTGGTTGCGGTGGCTGCGGGCTTCCGGAGTGCCACGAAGGCGACGGCGAGCGCCACGACGAGCAGCCCCGTCCCGGCGGCGAAAGCCACGTGGTAGCCCCCGGTCAGCGCTGCGGCACGCGAACTGCCCGAGGCCGTCAGCGCTTCGGTGCGGGCGGTGGCCAGGGTGGACAGCGTGGCCACGCCGAGGGCCATACCGATCTGCTGCGTGGTGTTGAACAGCCCGGAGGCCAGCCCCGCGTCGCGTGCGTTCGCGCCGGACATGCCCAGCGCGGTGAGGGCGGGAAGCGCGAGTCCGAAGCCTGCCGCGAGCAGCATCACGGGCAGCAGGTCGGTGCCGTAGTACGCGCGCTCGGGCAGCCGGGTGAGCAGCGCGAGCACGCCGATCAGGAGTCCGAGGCCGGTCAGCAGTACGGCGCGTTCCCCGTACCGTGCGACCAGCCGGGCCGAGACGCCGAGCGAGACGACGCCGATGACGAGCGCTGCCGGCAGCATCGCGAGACCGGTACGCGCGGCGCCGTAGCCCAGCACGCCCTGGAGGTAGAGGGCCACCAGCACCTGGAAGGAGTACAGCGCGGCGACCATCAGCATCTGGACGACGTTCGCGGCGGCGACGGTGCGCGAGCGCAGGATGCGCAGCGGCATCAGCGGCGTACGGGCACGGGCCTGGCGGAGGAAGAAGCCGGCGAGCAGCGCCGCACCGAGCAGCACCGGGAGGAAGGTGTGCGGTGAGCTCCAGCCGTGGCTGGTGGTGTTGATGACTCCGTAGATTCCGGCCATCAGGCCGACGGTGATCAGCAGCGCTCCCCAGGCGTCGGCTCCGGCCCGGAGTCCGAGCCCGCTGTCGGAGGGCAGCGCCGGCAGGGCGAGGGCGAGTACGGCGGCACCGATGGGCAGGTTGATGAAGAAGATCCAGTGCCAGTTGAGCAGGTCGGTGAGGACACCGCCGAGGACCTGGCCGATGGAGGCGCCTGCGGCGCCGGTGAAGCTGAACACGGCTATGGCACGGGCTCTTTCGCCGCGTCCGGGGTAGAGCGTGACGAGGATGCCGAGCCCCACGGCAGCAGCCATGGCGCTGCCGACGCCCTGCAGGAAGCGGGCGGCGAGCAGGACGGCGGGGGTGGTGGCGAACCCGGCCAGCAGTGAGGCCGCGGTGAAGACGCCGGTACCGGCGAGGAACATCCTCCCCCAACCTCCGGCCGGGGGTGCCCCCAGCGGCCGATCAGGTCGCCGAGCCGGCCGGCGAGCAGCAGCAGGCTCCCGAAGGCGATGAGGTAGGCGTTGACGACCCAACTCAGCTGCGAGGGGCTGAAGTCGAGGTCGCGCTGGATGGCCGGCATCGCCACGGTGACGATGGAGCCGTCCAGGATGATCATCAGCGTTCCGGCAGCGATGACGCCGAGGGCGAGACCGCGTGGACGTCGAGTGGTGAGCGCCGATTTCGAGGACTTCGAGGGCTTGGCGGGCTTGGTGGTCTTGGTGGTCTTGGGCGATATGGCAGACATGACGGCCTCTCTGGTCGCACACCCGGCGAACGCGGGTGGAGGCGAGGGGGAGCGAAGCGGAGGTGGAGCGGCGGTGGAGCAGATAGCGAGACCGTAGCAGATAGTTTCGTTGTAGACGATATTTTTCGGATCGAATTTGCCGGTAGGCTGGTCCCATGACCGCCATGACGCCACCGACCCGCACCCAGCCGGACCTCTCCTACCTGCTGGACCACACCAGCCATGTGCTGCGCACCCGGATGGCGGCGGCACTCGCCGAGATCGGGCTCACCGCGCGGATGCACTGCGTGCTCGTCCACGCGCTGGAGCGCGAGTGCAGTCAGAGCGAACTCGCCGAGATCGGCGACATGGACAAGACCACGATGGTCGTGACCGTGGACGCCCTGGAGAAGGCCGGGCTCGCCGAGCGCCGCCCCTCCAGCACCGACCGCCGGGCACGGATCATCGCCGTCACCGAAGAGGGCGCGCGGACGGCCGAGCGCAGCCAGCAGATCGTCGACGAGGTGCACCAACGGGCGCTGGAGGCGCTGCCGGACGGCGACCGGGAGACGTTCCTGCGGCTCCTCGACCATCTGGCCACCGGCCATCTGAGCACCCCGGCCCCCACCCCGGCCCCCGCCCGCCGGGCCCGGCAGCGCAGCCGGTGAAGCGGCGGCAGCACAGGGCCGCGGGTGTGCCCGGCGACGGCGTTCGCGCGACCATGGAGGACGACCATGGCGGGGACCCACCACGCGACGGCTGAGGTGAACTGATGGCTGTGACGTCCAAGCGCGTGATCGTGACGGGACAGGTCCAAGGGGTGTTCTTCCGGGACACCTGCCGGCAGACGGCAGCGGCGCACGGCGTGCACGGCTGGGTGCGCAACCTGCCCGACGGCACCGTGGAAGCCCTCTTCGAGGGAGAGCCGGACGCCGTCGACGCACTGGTGGAATGGGCGCACGAGGGGCCACCGGCAGCCTTCGTCGACGACGTGAGGGTGACCGAGCAGGAGCCGCAGGGGCACGCCACCTTCGAGGTGCGCACCACCGCCCTCTCGCGGGGCCGGGACCGGTGACGGGACCGGAGCACCGCCCGGCTGCGGGCGAGCGGCTCCGGCTCCACGTCCACGTACCCGACGAGCTGCGCTTCTTCCTTCCCACGCGGCTGCGCCGCCGGGCCGGGGAGCCGGAGGGCGTGCACTGCCCGTACGACGGGACGTCCTCGCTGGGGCACGTCGTGCAGTCGCTGGGTGTGCCGCTGACGGAGGTGGCCGGGCTGCGGGCCGACGGCGAGCCCGTCGCCGACTCCCACCGGCCGGCGGACGGCGCCCACATCACGCTGGTTCCGGTGCACCGTCCGCAGCCGCTCCCGCCGTCCGCGCCCTCGCCGCCGCGCTTCGTCCTCGACGTCCACCTGGGGTCACTGGCCAGGCGCCTGCGGCTGCTGGGCGTGGACACCGCCTACCGCAACGACGCGCACGACCCTCAGCTGGTGGAGCAGGCCAATGCCGAGCGGCGCGTCCTGCTGACCCAGGACCGGGGGCTGCTGCGCAGGCGGACCCTGTGGCTGGGCGCTTTCGTGCGCGGCAGCCGGGCCGACGAGCAGACCACCGACGTACTGGAACGGTTCGATCCCCCGCTCGCCCCCTGGACGCGCTGCCCGGCGTGCAACGGCTCGCTGGCAGCCGTCGCCAAGGAGGAGATCGCCGATCAGCTTCCACCCGGCACCCGGCGCACGTACGACACGTTCACGCGCTGTGCCTCATGTGGGCGCCTGTACTGGCCGGGCGCCCACCATGCGCGCTTGACGGCCCGCGTGGACGCGGCGCGGCGCCGGGGCGGCTGAAGCCGATGGGGGGGGGCGCCCCGGCTGCGGATCGCAGACCGCGGATTGGTGCCGCGCCTACCCGAAGCGTGTCACATACCGGCGCTGCCACGGGGTCTCGACCGCGCGGCGCGAGTAGTGCTCACGGACATACCCGACCGCCTCGTCCGGCGGGACGCCGTCGAGCACCGCGAGGCAGGCCAGCGCCGTGCCCGTACGCCCCTGACCGCCGCCGCAGGCGACCTCGACCCGCTCGGTCCCGGCGCGCTCCCACACCTGGCCCAGGGCCTCGCGGGCCTCGGCGCGGTCGCTCGGCAGGCGGAAGTCGGGCCAGCGCAGCCAGCGGGACTCCCAGTCGATGCCGGCCGGTGGGCGGCTCAGCAGGTACAGGCCGAAGTGCGGTGCGGGGCCTGACGGCAGGGGCCGACTCAGCCCCCGCCCACGGACGAGCCGACCGGACGGCAGGCGCAGCACCCCCGGTGCCCCGGGTTCCCAGGTTGCTGACATACCGGGAGCCTAGCGAGCGGCCGGGCCCGGTGCGGGGTGATCGGGAAGAGTCCCGGCTCCCCCGTACGGACCCGCCCCGGGCGCGGGCGCCGGGCCGCGGCGGGAGACTCGGCGGGACGGTCGCGCCCGGCGCCCGGGGCGGCCCGGCCAGGCGGAGGCGGTGCGTGAGATGAGTATGGAGCTGGGGATTCTGGTGGAGCGGGACGGCCTGCCCGCCGTACGGCTGGAGCGCCCGTTCGCCGTGAGCGCGGAAGAGGTGTGGCGCGCGCTGACGGAACCGGACCGGATGGCGGCGTGGTTCCCCTCGCCCACCGTGCACATCGAGCCGATGGTGGGCGGACGCGTCGACTTCGCGGGTGACCCGTACGCGGAGGACCACTCCGGGACCGTCCTGGAGTTCGATCCGCCGCGCCGTCTGGCCTACACCTGGGGTGACGACGAACTCCTCTTCGAGCTCGGCCGCCGCGGCGAGGGGTGTGTGCTCGCCCTGACCGACGTACTCGAGGACCGCGAGGCGGCAGCGCGCAACGCGGCCGGCTGGGACGTGTGCCTGGACGAGCTGTCCGAACTGCTGAACGGCGGGAGCCCGTCCGGCCCGCACGCGGCGGGCTCGGCCAGCGACTGGCAGGCCCGCTACGACGCCTACGTCGCCGCCGGTATGCCGTCGGGCGCGCCGCTGCCGGACGGCGGCGACCCGGGCTGAGCCGCACCGGCGCGGGGCCGTCACCCCCAGCGGCGGGCCACCAGCAGCGTCCAGCAGGTGAGGGCCGCGCACAGGATGCCGCCGGCGGCGAAGACGGTGGCGTGCCGGCCGTCCTGCAGCAGTGAGCTGGTGAGCGCCACCGCGGCGGAGCTGGCCAGTATGGCCGAGGCGGAGAAGAGGGAGGCGGCGCGGGCCCGGGCCGGGGGCGGCAGCAGCCGGGGCAGCCAGGTCTGCAGCGTGGTGTGGAGGTAGCTCCAGGCGGTGCCCAGCAGCGCGGCGCACAGCATCAGGACCGCCGTGCCCGGCACCACAGCGGCCAGCAGCGCACCCGTGACGCCCATCGAGCCACCGGTGGCCAGCAGCCTCCTGGGCCCCCATACCCGTGCGTGCCGGCGCAGTACGAAGGTGCTGGTGAGGACACCGAGGGCGTAGGTGACCAGCACGGCGGTGGTCGAGGTCCGGCTTCCCGCGGTGGCCAGCGCGGGGGCGAGGAGAGCGGGCAGCCCGAGCATGACGGTGCCCTCGGCCGCGCCGAGACCGAGCACGGTGCAGTACGCGGCGCGGGCCCCACGCGCTCCGGCGCGGGGCGGGTCCTGGGCCGCGCGGGCCACCTTTGGAGGGTCGGGCAGCGGGCCGGGCAGGGGGCGGGTGGCCGCACGGATGCGGCAGACGGTGACCGCGGTCAGTACGGCGATGACGGCGAACGCGGGCCGCCAGGAACCGCAGCGCAGCACGGTGTCGGCGAGTACGGGAGAGGCGATCGCGCTCGCCGCCGTCACGGTGGTGAGGGTGGCGAACGCGCGCTGTCTGGCCTGGGCCGGGCTGAGCGACTCGTAGCAGAGGGAGACGGAGGGGGTGACGGTGGCGAAGCCGGCGCCCGCGGCCGTACGCAGCGCGATCCACCAGGCCGGACCCGGGCACAGGGCCGAGCCGACGGAGGCGGCCGCCGCCACCAGCAGCCCGGTGCGCAGGCTGCGGCCGGGTCCGTAGCGGTCCGCGAACCAGCCCCACAGGGGCAGGGCGAGCCCTTGGCCGAGGGAGTAGGCGGCCAGCCCGGTGGTGACGGTGGCGATGTCCGTGTGCCAGGCCGTGGCGAGAGCGGCGAGCAGGGGCGCGGCCAGGTGCCAGTCGGCGTTGCCGAGGGCGGCCGCCCAGCGCAGCGCGGACATGGTGCCCCCTCTCTCGTGGTCGCCACGGTGGTCGGCCGGGGCGAGGTCGGCTCGCCTGCGGCGACCCCACGGAACGAGAGAATATGGGGGTTTTCCCCAAGAAGACGGAGTGTACTGGAATTTGACCCCTTCTGGGGACCCGGGCAGCAGCACGGGCCCGGGGCCGCGCCACAGCGGCCGGACCGCCTCGGCCCGGCCGGGACTGCGTTGCACAGCTGTCGGTTCGGCCCCGTATCGTCGGGTTCCGCGCAACACCCGACCAACGACGGAAAGGCAGGCGAGCGGCGTGCGGGAGCAGTCCTCTGGAGCCGGCGGGCAGCGGCGTGGCGGCGGGCGGCCCTACTCGAGGGGCGGCCACGGAGGACCGCGCGGCGGGCACCGGCCGCGCGGGCACGGCGGCCCGCCGCGCGAGCACCCCGGCCGCTCCGGCTACGACGAGCACCGGCCGCGCGCTGTCCGTACCGGGCTGGCGGCGCAGCTGCGGACGCTGGAGGGTGCGCAGTACGGGCGCTACAAGGGCCTGGTCGGACGCTGGGAGATGCCCGGCGGCCTGCTGCTGGAGCTGGTGCGCGGCCAGTCCGACCCGTACGCGCCGCCCGCCAGGGTCGCCCTCCATGTGCCGGACCGGCTCGCCGCGCTGCCGCCCGAGCTGTGGCGGACCGCGACCCGGCGCCGCGCGCTGTCCTCGTATCTGGCGCGGCAGGCGGCGGCGGCCGTGCGCGGCGAGAAGGCGCTGCGGGTGGACGCGGGCGGCCAGGAGGTGCTGGAGCGCAGCTCGTGCACCGTGAGCGGCGAGGACGGCTCGGTGACCTTGCGGCTGGGCGCCGCGCTGCCGGGACACGGGCGCCGGATCGACGCGCGGGAGGCCGAGCGGCTGCTGTGCCAGGTGCTGCCGCGCGTGGCCGAACAGGCGCTGCGCTACGCGTCGTTGGACGCGGCTGAAGTGCGGCGGTTCGTGGAGACGGTCGAGGACTCGGTGGCGCTGCGGGAGGCGCTGGCAGAGCGCGGCCTGGTGGGGTTCGTCGCCGACGGCGCGGTGCTGCCGCGCCGCAGCGGCGTGGACGACCGGCCGGCCACCGGCAGCGGCGTGGTGCCCTTCACCTCGCCCGAACAGCTGCGGGTGACGGTCGAGCTGCCGCACGCGGGCGCGGTGACCGGCATGGGCGTCCCCGAGGGGGTGAACCTGGTCGTCGGCGGCGGGTTCCACGGCAAGTCCACCCTGCTGCGGGCGCTGGAGACGGGCATCTGGGACCACGTGCCGGGCGACGGGCGCGAACTGGTCGTCTCACGGAGCGAGACGGTGAAGCTGCGGGCCGAGGACGGCCGCCGCGTGGAGCGGGTGGATGTGCACGCCTTCGTCGACCACCTGCCGGACGGCTCGGACACCTCGGACTTCTCCACCCAGAACGCCTCGGGCTCCACTTCGCAGGCCGCTTCGCTGTGCGAGGCCGTGGAGGCCGGTGCGCGGGTGCTGCTGATCGACGAGGACACCGCCGCGACGAACCTGATGATCCGGGACGCCCGGATGCAGGCGCTGGTCGCCAAGGACCGCGAGCCGCTGACCCCGCTGGTGGACACCATCCGCTCGCTCCACCGCGACCACGGCGTCTCGACGGTGCTGGTGATGGGCGGCTCCGGGGACTATCTGGAGGTCGCCGACCGCGTCGTGATGATGGACGCCTACCGCCCCTCGGACGTCACCGAGCGGGCGCGCGAGATCGCGGCGGTGCCCACCGGGCGGCACGCCGAGGCCGAGTCGTTCCCCGGCGTGGTGGCGCGGGTGCCCGACCCCTCGTCGCTCGACGCCGAGGTGCGCGGGCGGCCCCGGATCCGGGCGCGGGGCGAGGACGTGCTCTCCTTCGGCGACCACGAGGTGGACCTGCGCGCCGTCGAGCAGATCGCCGACCCGCGCCAGGTCACCGGAATCGGCCTGGCGCTGGAGCTGATGGTGCGGCGCGGACTGCTGGACGGGCAGCGCACGCTGGCGCAGGCGCTGGACCAGCTGGACGAGCTGCTCGCAGACGGCGCGACGGGGCCGCTTCTCAGTATTCGGGACGAGGATTTCGCCGTACCCCGGCGGTTCGAGACCGCCGCGGCGATCAACCGCGTCCGGGGGCTGCGGATGCTCCGCTGAGGGGGCATGGTTGGGTGGCGTCATGAGCGACACCGTGACCGTGACCACCTGGTATCTGGAGCAGACAGCCCCCGGGCAACTGACACCCGCCCGGGTACCGGATCCGTCCGCCGGGGTCACCGTCCACCGCGCCGAGGTGCCCAGCCCGGAGTTCAGCCGGTTCCTGTACGCCTCCGTCGGCGCGGACAACACCTGGATCGACCGGCTGCCGTGGCCGTACGAGCAGTGGCGGCGCTTCCTGGAGCGCCCGGGGGTCGAGACGTGGGTCGCCTATGTGCGGGGCACCCCGGCCGGTTTCATCGAGCTGGACGGCGCCGCGGAGGCGGGCACGGTGGAGGTCAGCTATTTCGGGCTGCTGCCGGCCTTCCGGGGGCGGGGCATCGGTGGCCACCTGCTCTCGGTCGGGGTCGCCCGCGCCTGGGACCTCGCCGACCGCTGGGAGGGCCACCCGGCGACCGGACTCGTCTGGCTGCACACCTGTTCTCTGGACGGTCGCCACGCGCGGGCCAACTATGAGCGGCGCGGGTTCCGTGTGTACCGCACGGAAACTGGGCAGCAGCCACGGGTAGCCCCGCCGGGCCCCTGGCCGGGTGCGTGAGGGGGTGCCTCTGCCGGTCGTGGCGGGCTGCCGCTCACGTCGTGGCTTGTCGCGCAGTTCCCCGCGCCCCTTACGGGGCCCGGGGAACTGCGCCCCGAAGGGGCGCGGGGAACGGCGCGCTCAGCCCGGCACCCTGCCGCACACGGAAGACGCCACAAGCCCCTCACGGCGGGACGCCGACCGCGGCAACACAAGAGGGCTTCTCATCATGCGAGCGACTTCTGTCCGCCATGCGGACGGCAGTGGACTGAGGTCAGACGCGCGTGCGAGGCTTCCGTCATGTCTCGCGCTGGAATCGCCTTGGTGAGTCGACGTCACGTCGACCTCGTTCGCGTGTCCAGCGCCATCTGTCCGGCGAGCTGACAGTCACAGCACCGCCGTTCTGACACCCCCCTCCTGACGTCCTCCGACGCCGACCAGGTACCGCCGAACCGCAGCCGCCGCCCTCACCGTCGCGGGCGAGCCGCCCGGGACCGGTGCCGAAACCCCTGCGCACGGGCCCTCGAGCCGCTCCCCGTGAGACGGACCCGCCCGGCGCGCCCCGACCGCACCCGCCCGACGTGTGCCCGCGCCCCCTGCCCGAAGGATCTCCCGCCATGGCCGACACCTCCGAGCGCCCCTCCCCCAAGCTCTCCGAGCAGGGGGTGCCTCCAGCCCCCGCCCGCCGCAAGGCGGGACGCCACCGCGGCGAAGGGCAGTGGGCCGCTGGTCACTTCACGCCGCTCAACGGCAACGAGCAGACCAAGAAGGACGACGACGGTCTCAACGTGCGGACACGAATTGAGACGATCTACGCTCATCGCGGTTTCGAGTCCATCGACGGTGCCGACCTGCGCGGCCGGATGCGCTGGTGGGGCCTCTACACCCAGCGCAAGCCGGGCATCAGCGGCGGCAAGACCGCCGTACTGGAGCCGGAGGAGCTGGACGACGAGTTCTTCATGCTGCGCGTCCGCATCGACGGCGGGCGGCTGACCACCGAGCAGCTGCGGGTCATCGGGGACATCTCGCAGGAGTTCGCCCGCGGCACCGCCGACATCACCGACCGGCAGAACGTGCAGTTCCACTGGATCCGCATCGAGGACATGCCGGAGATCTGGCGCCGGCTGGAGGGCGTGGGGCTGTCCACGACCGAGGCCTGCGGCGACACCCCGCGCGTCATCCTCGGCTCCCCCGTCGCCGGTATCGCGGCCGACGAGATCATCGACGGCACCCCGGCCATCGAGGAGATCAACCGCCGCGTCGTCGGCAATCCCGCGTACTCGAACCTGCCCCGCAAGTTCAAGACGGCCGTCTCCGGCTCGCCGCTGCTGGACGTCGCCCACGAGATCAACGACGTGGCGTTCGTCGGCGTGGTGCACCCCGAGCACGGCCCCGGATTCGACGTGTGGGTCGGCGGCGCTCTCTCGACCAACCCCAAGCTCGGCGTCCGGCTGGGCGCCTGGGTGCCGGTCGAGGAGGTCGCCGACGTCCACGAGGGCGTCACCGGCATCTTCCGCGACTACGGCTACCGGCGGCTGCGCAACCGCGCCCGGCTGAAGTTCCTGGTCGCCGACTGGGGGCCGGTCAAGTTCCGGCAGGTGCTGGAGGACGAGTACCTGGGCCGCAAGATGACCGACGGCCCGGCTCCCGAGCAGCCGGCCCAGCAGTGGCGCGACCACATCGGCGTGCACGAGCAGAAGGACGGCCGCTACTACGTCGGCTTCGCGCCGCGGGTGGGCCGGGTCGACGGTACGACGCTCAGCAAGATCGCCGATCTGGCGGAGGCACACGGTTCCGGGCGGGTGCGCACCACCGTCGAGCAGAAGATGCTGGTGCTCGACGTAGAGCAGGACCAGGTGGAGTCGCTGCGCGAGGGCCTGGAGGCGCTCGACCTGACGACCCGGCCGTCCGTCTTCCGGCGCGGCACGATGGCGTGCACGGGCATCGAGTTCTGCAAGCTGGCCATCGTGGAGACCAAGGGCCGCGGGTCCTGGCTGATCGACGAACTGGAGCGCAGGCTCCCCGACTTCGACCAGCCCGTCACCATCAACCTCAACGGCTGCCCGAACTCCTGCGCCCGTATCCAGGTCGCGGACATCGGACTCAAGGGCCAGCTGGTCACCGACGCCTCGGGGAACCAGGTCGAGGGCTACCAGGTGCACCTCGGCGGCTCGCTGGGCATGGAGCCCGGCTTCGGCCGCAAGGTGCGCGGGCTGAAGGTGACCGCCGAAGAGCTTCCCGACTACATCGAACGTGTGCTGCGCGCCTTCCAGGCGCAGCGCGAGGACGGCGAACGGTTCGCCCAGTGGGCGGCGCGCGCGGCTGAGAGTGATCTCAAATGAGTGAGAGGGCCGCGCCGTTCTACTGCCCGTACTGCGGTGACGAGGATCTGCGCCCCAGTGAGGAAGGCCCCGGGGCGTGGGAGTGCGTCGCCTGCAACCGGGCGTTCCGGCTGAAGTTCCTCGGGCTGCTGGCCTCCGGGCTGCGGTCGGCACACTCCGACGGAGAGGACCCCACCTCATGAGCACCGCGCACATAACGGAGCAGCGCTCTCCCGAAGAGCTGCGGTCGCTGGCCGAGCAGGCGGGCCGGGACTTCGAGGAGGCCGACGCGCTCGAGGTGCTGCGCTGGGCCGCCGAGACCTTCGGACACCGGTTCTGCGTCACCTCCTCCATGGAGGACGCCGTGGTCGCCCACCTGGCCTCCCGTGTCTTCCCGGGCGTACGCGTGGTCTTCCTGGACACCGGCTACCACTTCCCGGAGACCATCGGCACCCGGGACGCCGTCGAGGCCGTGATGGACGTGGAGGTCATCACCCTCACGCCCCGCCGGACGGTCGCCGAGCAGGACGCCGAGTACGGCCCCAGGCTGCACGACCGCGACCCCGACCTGTGCTGCGCGATGCGCAAGGTGCAGCCGCTGGAGGAGGGGCTGCGCGGGTACGACGCATGGGCCACGGGGCTGCGCCGCGAGGAGTCCCCGACCCGGGCGAACACCCCGGTGGTCGGCTGGGACGAGAAGCGGCAGAAGGTCAAGGTCTCCCCCATCGCCCGCTGGACCCAGCAGGACGTGGAGGGCTACATCGCCGAGCACGGCGTACTGACCAACCCGCTGCTGTCCGACGGCTACGCCTCCATCGGCTGCGCCCCCTGCACCCGCCGCGTGCTGGCGGGTGAGGACGTACGCGCCGGGCGCTGGGCCGGTAGCGGCAAGACCGAGTGCGGGCTGCACACATGACGGGCAGAACTGTGCCAACCGGCGGCAATTCGACCAGGGGAGACCGATGAGCGAGGCACGCGGCGCCACCGTGTGGCTGACCGGCCTGCCGAGTGCGGGCAAGACGACGATCGCCACTGCCCTCGCCGAGCAGCTGCGCGGCGAGGGACGCCGGACCGAGGTCCTGGACGGCGACGAGATCCGCACCTTCCTCTCCGCGGGCCTCGGCTTCTCCCGTACCGACCGGGACACCAATGTGCAGCGCATCGGCTTCGTCTCCGAGCTGCTGGCCTCGCACGGGGTGATCGTGCTGGTACCGGTCATCGCCCCGTACGCGGACAGCCGGGAGGCGGTGCGCAAGCGCCATATGGCCGAGGGCACGCCGTATCTGGAGATCCATGTGGCCACGCCGGTCGAGGTGTGCTCACAGCGCGATGTGAAGGGCCTCTACGCGAAGCAGGCCGCCGGTGAACTGAGTGGGCTGACGGGTGTCGACGACCCCTACGAGGAGCCGGCCGACCCGGATCTGCGCCTCGAGACACACGGGCGCGACGTGGCCGAATCCGCCACGGCGCTGCACACCTTGCTGAAGGAGAGGGGACTGCTATGACCACGGCGGTGACCGCACCGGAGGAGACCGACAACCCCTTCGCGCTGACCCACCTGGACGCGCTGGAGTCGGAGGCGGTGCACATCTTCCGCGAGGTCGCGGGCGAGTTCGAGCGCCCGGTGATCCTCTTCTCCGGCGGCAAGGACTCCATCGTCATGCTGCACCTGGCGCTGAAGGCGTTCGCCCCTGCGCCGCTGCCCTTCGGGCTGCTGCACGTGGACACCGGGCACAACTTCCCCGAGGTGCTGCGCTTCCGGGACGAGACGGTGGCCGAGCACGGGCTGCGGCTGTACGTCGCCTCGGTGCAGCAGTACATCGACAACGGCACGCTGCGCGAGCGGCCCGACGGGACCCGCAACCCGCTGCAGACGCTGCCGCTCCTGGAGGCCATCAACGAGCACCGCTTCGACGCGGTCTTCGGCGGCGGGCGCCGGGACGAGGAGAAGGCGCGCGCCAAGGAGCGGGTCTTCTCGCTGCGGGACGAGTTCGGCGGCTGGGACCCGCGCCGGCAGCGCCCCGAGCTGTGGCAGCTCTACAACGGCCGGCACGCCCCCGGCGAGCATGTGCGGGTCTTCCCGCTCTCCAACTGGACCGAGCTGGATGTGTGGCAGTACATCGCGCGGGAGAAGATCGAACTCCCCTCGATCTACTACGCGCACGAGCGGGAGGTCTTCTCCCGCTCCGGGATGTGGCTGGCACCCGGCGAGTGGGGCGGCCCCAAGGACGGCGAGCGGGTCGAGAAGCGCCTGGTGCGCTACCGCACCGTCGGCGACATGTCCTGCACCGGCGCCGTCGACTCGGACGCGGACACCGTGGAGAAGGTGATCGCCGAGATCGCCGCCTCCCGGCTGACCGAGCGCGGCGCCACCCGCGCCGACGACAAGCTCTCCGAGGCCGCGATGGAAGACCGCAAGCGGGAAGGCTACTTCTAGACGATGAGCACCACAGCCGACACAGCCCTCGCCGCCGAAGCGCTGGCGGCCACCTCGCTGCTGCGGTTCGCCACCGCCGGAAGCGTCGACGACGGCAAGTCCACCCTGGTGGGCCGCCTGCTGCACGACTCCAAGTCGGTGCTGACCGACCAGCTGGAGGCCGTCTCACGGGCCTCGCAGGCGCGCGGCCAGGAGGCACCCGACCTGGCGCTTCTCACCGACGGACTGCGCGCCGAGCGCGAGCAGGGCATCACCATCGATGTGGCGTACCGCTACTTCGCCACGCCCAGGCGGCGGTTCATCCTCGCGGACACCCCGGGGCATGTGCAGTACACCCGGAACATGGTCACCGGCGCCTCCACCGCCGAACTGGCCGTCGTGCTGGTGGACGCCCGCAACGGGGTGGTCGAGCAGACCCGTCGGCACGCCGCCGTGGCCGCGCTGCTGCGCGTCCCGCACGTGGTGCTGGCCGTCAACAAGATGGACCTGGTGGACTACGCCGAGGACGTCTTCGCCACGATCGCGGACGAGTTCTCCGGCTACGCCACCTCGCTGGGCGTGCCCGAGGTGACCGCCATCCCGATCTCCGCGCTGGAGGGCGACAATGTGGTCACCCCCTCCGCGCACATGGACTGGTACAGCGGGCCGACCGTGCTGGAGCACCTGGAGACGGTCCCGGTCACCCACGACCCGACCGACGACCCGGCGCGCTTCCCCGTCCAGTACGTCATCCGACCGCAGACCCCCGACCACCCCGACTACCGGGGCTACGCAGGCCAGTTGGCCTCCGGAGTGCTGCGCGTCGGCGACCGCGTCACCGTGCACCCGTCGGGCCGCTCCAGCACCATCGAGGCGATCGACGCGCTGGGCCAGTCGGTGGACGTCGCCTGGGCGCCGCAGTCGGTCACCATCCGGCTCGCCGACGACCTGGACATCTCGCGCGGTGACCTGATCGCACCCGCGGAGGCGACGCTGCGGCCCAGCCAGGACCTGACCGCGACCGTCTGCCATCTGCACGACAGGCCGCTCAAGCCCGGCGACCGGGTGCTGCTCAAGCACACCACCCGCACCGTCAAGGCCATCGTCAAGGAGATCCCCACCCGGCTGACCCTGGCCGACCTCTCGCACCACCCGGCGCCCGGCGAGCTGGCCGCCAACGACATCGGCCGCGTCGTGCTGCGCACCGCCGAGGCGCTGCCCGTCGACCCGTACGCGAGCTCCCGGCGCACCGGCTCCTTCCTGCTGATCGACCCCGCCGACGGCTCCACGCTGACGGCCGGCATGGCCGGTGAGGCGTTCGCCGGCGCACAGGTGGCGGCAGCCGAGGCGCCCGAAGACGACGGCTGGGACTTCTAGGCCCATGGGCATCCCAGGAGAGGTCTTCTCGACCTTCGACCAGACCGGTGGCCGCATCGGCAGCGGCGCACGCGGCAGCGGCCAGGGCGGAGTGGGGCGATGCCGGCGGTGACGAGCGTGCGTCCGTACGCCCTTCCCGTCCGCGCCCCCTTCCGCTCCCGAGAGGACCCCTCCCATGCCCCCTGTCCGCCCTGTGAGGTCACGCCACGCTCGGCGTGCCCTCACCGCCCTGGTGGCTCTTCCGGTGCTGCTGGCCGCCGCCGGCTGCGGCTACGGCTCCAAGGCCGTGGAGAGCGGCGACCCGAAGCCCGTGGGCGGCAAGAAGGTCGACGGGCTCGACGAGGTGAAGGTCGGCTACTTCCCCAACGTCACCCACGCCACGCCCCTGGTCGGGCTGCGCTCCGGCGGCCTGATCCCGAAGGAGCTGGGCGGCACCAGGCTCAGGACCCAGGTCTTCAACGCGGGCCCCTCCGCGATCGAGGCGCTCAACGCCAAGGCCGTGGACATGGCCTGGGTGGGCCCCTCGCCCTCCGTCAACGGATACGTCAAGTCCAAGGGCAGGAACCTGCGCATCGTCGGGGGCGCGACCTCCGGCGGGGTCTCGCTCGTCGTGGACCCGAAGAAGGTCACGTCGCTCGCGGACCTCAAGGGCAAGAAGATCGCCACCCCGCAGCTGGGCAACACCCAGGACGTCGCCCTGCTGCACTACCTCAAGGGCAAGGGCATCGAGGTCGACCCCGAGACGGGCGAGGGTGAGACCTCGGTACTGCGGCAGGACAACAAGGAGATCCCCACCACCTTCCAGCAGGGCGGCGTCGACGGCGCATGGGTGCCCGAGCCGACCGCCTCCAAGCTCCGGAGCGAGGGCGGAAAGACCCTGCTGGACGAGAAGAAGCTGTGGAAGGGCGGAAAGTTCGTCACCACCAACCTGGTGGTGCGCCAGGACTTCCTCGACGAGCACCCGGACGCGGTCCAGGCGGTGCTGCGCGGCTCCGTCAAGACCAACGCGTGGATCCGCAAGCACCCCGAACCGGCCAAGAAGTACATCAACGACGCGCTCCAGCGGGACGCGGGCAAGCGGCTGCCGGACAAGGTGCTCGACGCGGCGTTCGCCCGGATCGACGTCACGGACGACCCGCTGGCCGCGACGCTGCGCGAACAGGCGGACCACGCGGCCTCGGTGGGTCTGCTGGAGAACGCGGACCTGGCGGGGATCTACGACCTCGACCCGCTGAACCGGGTCCTCAGAAGCGAGGGCCGCCCCGCTGTGACCGATGCCGGGCTGGGCCGGGACGAGAGCCCATGACCACTACAGGAGGTGAACCGGTGACCGTCACCACGCCCATCCGCGCCGCCACCCGTATCGCGGGTGTCTCCAAGACGTTCGGCAAGCAGCATGTGCTGGACGACATCACCCTCGATGTCGCCGACGGCGAGTTCGTCACGCTGCTGGGCGCCTCGGGCTGCGGCAAGAGCACCCTGCTCAACCTCGTGGCCGGACTCGACACCCCCACCTCGGGCACCGTGGAGGTGCCCGGCGGCCGCCCGGCGCTGATGTTCCAGGAGCACGCGCTGTTCCCCTGGCTGACCGCGGGCAAGAACATCGAACTGGCCCTCAAGCTGCGCGGCATGCCCAAGGCGGACCGCCCGGCCGAGGCCGAGCGGCTGCTGGAGCTCGTACGGCTCAAGGGCGCGTACCGCAAGCGGGTGCACGAGCTGTCCGGCGGGATGCGGCAGCGCGTGGCGCTCGCCCGCGCGCTGGCCCAGGACAGCAAGCTGCTGCTGATGGACGAGCCGTTCGCGGCACTGGACGCCATCACCCGGGACGTCCTGCACGAGGAACTGACCCGCATCTGGTCGGAGACGAACGTCGCCGTCCTGTTCGTCACGCACAACGTCCGGGAGGCCGTCCGCCTGGCCCAGCGCGTGGTGCTGCTCTCCTCCCGGCCCGGGCGGATCGCCCGCGAGTGGGAGGTCGGCATTCCGCACCCGCGCCGGATCGAGGACGCGGACGTGGCCGGGCTGTCCGTCGAGATCACCGAACAGCTCCGGGGGGAGATCCGCCGTCATGGCCAGCACTGAGACACAGCCGCAGACCGAGGGTGCCGAGGGCACCCGGCACACCGGGAACGCGGTCACGACCGCCGAGGGGTCGGCGGTCACGACCGCCGAGGGGTCGTCCGCGGCCGCGCGGACCGCGACCGGCGAGACCGCCGCCGCACAGACAGCCGCCGAACGGACAGCCGCCCCCCGGACCGCAGTCGGGGCCGGGCCGAAGAGCGCCGAGGAGGCGGGCGGCGATCTGGCGGGGCTCGAAGCGGGGCTCGACGCGCTCGACACCCGCACCACCGACCGCACCCCGCTGCCGGTGCTGCTGCGGCGCAAGGCGCTGCCCCCGCTGGTGGCCGTCGTCCTCGTACTGGGCCTGTGGCAGGCGGCGTTCGCACTGCACCTGAAGCCGGACTACCAGCTGCCGAGCCCGCTGATGGTGTGGGACGCGCTGGCCGAGGAGTGGTACAAGGGCACGATTCTCGGCGTCATCTGGCAGAGCGTCTCGCGCGGCGCGCTGGGCTTCGCGGTTGCGCTGCTGGTCGGTACGCCGCTGGGGCTCCTGGTGGCCAGGGTGCGGCCGGTGCGCGCCGCCATCGGGCCGATCCTGTCCGGGCTGCAGTCCCTGCCGTCGGTGGCGTGGGTGCCCGCCGCGATCATCTGGTTCGGGCTGACGGACGCGACGATCTACGCCGTGGTGCTCCTCGGCGCCGTACCCTCGATCGCCAACGGGCTGGTCGCGGGCGTCGACCGGATCGACCCGCTCCACCTGCGTGCCGGAAAGGTGCTCGGTGCCACCGGACTGCGCGGCATACGGCACGTCCTGCTGCCCGCCGCGCTGCCGGGCTACATCTCCGGGCTCAAGCAGGGCTGGGCGTTCTCCTGGCGCTCCCTGATGGCGGCCGAACTCATCGCCACCTCGCCGGAACTGGGCGTAGGACTGGGCAGGCTGCTGGAGACCGGACGCTCCTACCAGGACATGCCGCTGGTGCTCGGTGCCATCCTGCTGATCCTGCTGGTCGGCATCGGTATCGAACTGCTCATCTTCGCACCCGTGGAGCGGCGGGTGCTCCGCCACCGGGGGCTGCTGCGCTGATGGTCCACGCGCCACTGATCACCGCTCCCGGAGGGGTGCCCGCCGCTCCAGGAGGGCCGCCCGCGCTGCTGCTGGTCGCGCACGGCAGCCGCGACCCCCGGCACGCCGCGACGGTCACCGCGCTCACGGCGCGGGTGCGGCGGCTGCTGCCGGGCGTCCGGGTGGAGGCGGGCTACCTGGACTTCGACGTACCGTCGGTGCACGGAGCGCTGGGACGGCTGTACGCGGCGGGCGTGCGCGAGGTCGTCGCCGTCCCGCTGCTCCTCACCCGGGCCTTCCACGCCAAGACCGACATCCCCGCGGTGCTGGCCGAGGCGACCTCCGCGCTGCCGGACCTGGCCGTCCGGCAGGCCGAGGTGCTGGGCCCGCACCCCCTGCTGACCGCCGCCCTGGAGCGGCGACTGCGCGCGGCCGGGCTGACGCCCGGTGCCGCGCCCACGACCGGCGTCGTCCTGGCGTCCGCCGGTTCCTCCGACCCGGAGGCGAGCGCAGTGATCGCTGAAATCGCGCGGGAGTGGCGGCGTACCACCGGTTGGTGTGCCGTGCGGCCTGCGTTCGCCTCCGCTGCTCAACCCCGTACGGCGGACGCCGTACGGGCCCTGCGCGCCGACGGCTGCCACCGCGTGGCCGTCGCCCCCTACGTCCTGGCCCCCGGCCGCCTCCCCGACCGCATCGCGGCCGGGGCTCGCGAGTCCGGCGCCGACATCCTGGCCCCCGTACTGGGCGCAGCACCGGAGATGGCCCGGGTGGTCGCGGAGCGCTATACCGCTGTCGCTGGGGGCTCTTTCTTCGGGGGGCGCTCTGCCGTCGCGGCGTGACGAGGCTGCCCCTGCCCGATCGTTGCGGACTGCGGGCACGTCGTGGCTTGTCGCGCAGTTCCCCGCGCCCCTTCGGGGCGCGGGGAACTGCGCTGCCGGCTCTTGCGGCCCGCGAAGAAGCCCGCCGTGCCCCGTGGGGGAAGGGCACGGCGGGCCTGTGGTGCGCTTACCCGGAAATCCGGGGTTACGCACGGGCGGGGGTCAGAAATGACCGTGAATGAACGTCACTTGACCACGCGGAGCAGTTTGTTGGGGGTGCCCTTGGCGGGGTTGGCGATCGCGCCGGGGGTCGCGCCCTTGGTGAGAGCGGAGGCCACATCGGCGGGGGTGGCGTTCCGGTGGCCGCTCAGGTAGAGGGCCGCGGCGCCTGCCACATGCGGGGAAGCCATGGAGGTTCCGGACATCGTGGCGGTGCCGCGGTCGCTCTTGTTGCTCGCGGAGACGATGTTCACGCCGGGCGCGTAAAGGTCCACACGCTTGCCGTAGTTGGAGAAGGACACCTGCCGGTCCCTGCGGTCACTGGCGGCGACGGTGAGCGCCGTGCTGACCCGTGCCGGTGAGGAGGCGGAGGCGTCGGCGCTCTCGTTGCCCGCCGAGACGGCGTAGCTGACGCCCGAGGCGATGGAGCGCTTGACGGCGGCGTCCAGCGCCGCGTCCTTGCCGCCGCCGAGGCTCATATTGGCGACCGAGGGACCCTTGTGGTGCTTGGTGACCCAGTCGACGCCCGCAACGGCGAGCGCGGTGGTGCCGGTGCCCTCGTCGTCGAGCACGCGTACGGCCACGATCTTCGCCTTCTTGGCGACTCCGTAGGTGGTGCCCGCGATGGTGCCGGCGACGTGGGTGCCGTGGCCGTTGCCGTCCTGGGCCGTGCTGTCCTTGTCCACGGCGTCGTAGCCGTAGGAGGCCCGGCCGCCGAACTCGCGGTGGCTGATGCGTACGCCGGTGTCGATGACGTACGCGGTCACGCCCTTGCCGGCGGCGGCCGGGTAGGTGTATTCCCGGTCGAGCTTGTTCGTCTTCTGGTCGATGCGGTCCAGCCCCCAGGAGGGCGGGTTGGTCTGGGTGCCCGTGGTGGTGATCCGCTGGTTCTGGTAGACCTGCGCGACCTTGTCGTCGGCGGCGAGCCTGCGCGCCTCCTGGGCCGACATGCCGGTGGCGTTGAAGCCGTTGACGGCCGAGTCGTAGGTGCGGCTGACCTTTCCGCCGTACTCCTCGGCGAGGTCCTCGCCCGCGCTCCCGGCCCGGAGCGAGCCGCCGGTGCCGCCCTTGAGCAGGACGATGTAGCTGCCCTTGACCGCGTCCTCTGAGTGGGCGCCGACGACGGTGCCCTCGGCCGGTGCCGCGTCCGCCGGGAGGGTGAGGAGCGTCGCGCCGCCCGCGACGGCGAGTGCCGCGCCGATCGCGAGTGAGATCCGGCGCTTGGTGTGACGGGCCACGTGGGTTGCCATGGGCGGGGTACCTCTTCTGGTGGGTTGTGGGGGGATCCGGGTGCGTGCGTGCGGCCGGGAGCGGTTTGCTCCCGGCCGCACGGACGTCACCTGGGGACGCGCAGCAGCTTGTTGGGCGTGCTGGTGCCCGGGTTGGCGATGGCGCCCTTGGTGGCGCCGTCGGTCAGCGCCTTGGCGACCTGCGCCGGGGTGGCTGTCTTGTGCTTGCTCAGGTAGAGCGCGGCGGCGCCCGAGACGTGCGGGGCTGCCATGGAGGTGCCCCACATGGTCCGTGCGGCGGTGTTGCTCTTGTTGCTGGCCGAGACGATGTCCACGCCGGGTGCGTAAAGGTCGACGACCTTCCCGTAGTTGGAGAAGCTCCCCCGCCGGTCCTTCTGGTCGCTCGCCGCGACCGTGATGGCCTGGGTCACCCGGGCGGGGGAGGCGGCGGAGGCGTTGCCGCTGTCGTTGCCCGCCGAGGCGACGACGGTGATCTTCGCGGCGACGGCTCTCTTGACGGCCTCGTCCAGCGCGTAGTCCTTGAAGCCGCCGACGCTCATATTGGCCACCGCGGGGCCGCCCTTGGCCTTGTGGTGCCTGATCATCCAGTCGATGCCGGCGACGGCGTCGGCCGTGCTGCCCCGGTTGTCGTTGCCGAGGATGCGCACGGCGACGATCTTCGCCTTCTTGGCGATGCCGTACTTGGTGCCCGCGATGGTGCCCGCGACGTGTGTGCCGTGGTTGGCGCCGTCCTGCGCGGTCTTGTCGTTGTCCACGATGTCGCGGCCGTTGGCGGCGCGGCCCCCGAAGTCCTGGTGGCTGACGCGCACTCCGCTGTCGATGACGTAGGCCGTCACGCCCGAGCCCGCGCTGCCCGGGTAGGTGTACTTCTTGTTGAGGGACTTCGACGCCTGGTCGACCCGGTCCTGGCCCCAGGAGGGCGGCCGGGTCTGGGTGGCGTGCGCGGTGATCTCGCGGGCCTGGACGACCTTCGCCACCTTGTCGTCCGCCGCCAGCCGCCGCGCCTCCTGGGGGCTGAGCCCCTTGGCGGAGTAGCCGTTGAGCGCGGCGTGGTAGGTGTGCTCGACCTTGCCGCCGTACTCCTCGGTGAGGTCATCGGCCTCGGTGGCGGCCCTGACGCCGGTGCCCTTGGCGGGGTCGCCCTTGAGCAGCACGATGTAGTCGCCCTTGACCGCGCCCTTCGCGCCGGCGCCGAGGACGGTGCCTTCGGCGGGTGAGGCCCCGGCGGGGAGCGTCAGCAGTGTCGCGCCCGCCGCGACGGCGACTGCGGCGCCGATGGCGAGGGATATCCGGCGTTTGGTGTGGCGTGCCCCGTGTTGTGCCATGCCGAGGGAGTCCTCCGAAGTGTGCGGTCGAACGATCCGTCGATGGATCGTTCGAAACCCTGTCGGATTGCTCCCTGTGGCTCAAGTGACTTGGGGGACTGTGACAGACACGACACAGTACGGCCGCGGCCCTCGCCGGTGCCCGTCCGGGCACCTACGACACCGGCCGCGAGTCCCCCCAGAACGCCTCGAACTCCTCCCGGTACGCGGGAAAGAGGGCAGCCTCCCCCTCGTCGCGTACCGCCGACGGCACCGTACGGCCGGGCCCGCGCAGCACCAGAACGGGGGTTTCCATACCCCGCGCGCCGCGCAGATACGACTGCACCACGGCGAGGCCGTCGGGCCCGTCCCCGTCGACCATGTACGCCGTGAACCGGGGAGTCTCGTCGAAGACGTGGATCTCGAAAGCCCCCTGGTCCCGCAGCCGGGCGCGCACCCGTCGCATATGGAGGATGTTGGTCTCCACCGAGCGGGCCAGCTCGCCCTTCTTCAGGCCCAGTTCGCGCTCCCGCCGCTTCACCGCGCTGCTCGCCGGGTTGAGGAACAGCAGACGCACCCGGCAGCCCGCCTCGGCGAGCCGCACCAGACGGCGCCCGCTGTAGTTCTGCACCAGCAGATTCAGCCCGATCCCGATGGCGTCCAGCCGACGCGCCCCGCCGAACAGATCCTCGGCCGGCAGCTGCCGCTGGAGCCGCACCCGGTCGCCGTGCACGCCGACCACATCGGCGAACCGGTCCCCGACCAGCTCCTCGACCGCGTCGACCGGCAGCCGCCCGGCAGCCGCCGCACCCTCGGGCGCGGCCCCCAGCAGCTCCAGCAGGCGCCGGCACATCCGCTCGGCCTGTGCCAGGACCGTCTCGGACAGCGCGCGATTTCGCGCCACCGCGCTGCGCGCCACCTCCAGCTCGTCCAGCGCCAGTTCCACCTCGCGCCGCTCGTCGAAGTACGGCTCGAAACACGGCCAGTGCTGCACCATCAGCTCACGGAGCTGCGGCAGCGTCAGGAAGGAGATCAGGGTGTCGTCGGCCGGGTCGAGAAGGTAGCCCTTGCGGCGGCTGACCTCGCGTACGGCCACGGCCCGCTGGACCCACTCCTGACCGGCGGGACCGGCTGCGGCGATCACCCATTCCTCGCCGTGCACCGGTTCGTAGATCGGCCGCAGTACGGCGGCGACGACAGCGCGCATCCGCTGCTCGACGAGATTCAGCCACACATAGGCCCGCCCCGCGCGCTGCGCCCTGGTGCGCACCTCGGCCCAGTCGTCCTCGCCCCAGCCCACGTCGGCGCCGATCTCCATGGGGCGGGCCAGCGGAACGGCGCCCGGCTGCGGCCCGACCTCCCCCAGCCCTCGTCCTGGCGGCCCCGGCAGACCCGGCCCGCCCGCCGGATCGTCCGCCGTTCCGGGCTCCGATGCGGCACCACCGCCGTCCGGTCCCTCACCGCCTTCGCCTGGGGGGAGTTCAAACCCTCCCGCGCCCAACTGCGCACCGCCTTCCACGCCCGGTCTCGGCCCCCGCTGTTCGATCAAGGAAGACTACTGCGGCTGCCTTGGGGGTGCATCCGGAACCCCTGGCAACTTCCGGTGCCCGTACGGGTGGACGGGGGAAGATGACGACAGGGACCACCGCGCCCGCCGCGGTGCCGTACCGACACGTCGATGGGGAAGAGACACTCCTATGCAGGTCTGGCCGGGACACGCGTACCCCCTGGGCGCCAACTACGACGGCGCCGGCACCAACTTCGCCGTCTTCTCCGAGGCGGCCGAGCGCGTCGAGGTGTGCTTGCTGCACGAGGACGGCTCGGAGACCGCCGTCGAGCTGCGCGAGTCGGACGGTTTCGTCCGCCACGCCTACCTGCCCGGGGTGCTGCCCGGACAGCGCTACGGCTTCCGCGCGCACGGCCCCTACGCGCCCGGGACCGGCCGCCGCTGCAACAGCGCCAAACTCCTGCTCGACCCGTACGCGAAGGCCATCAGCGGCTCCGTCGACTGGAACGAGGCCGTCTTCGGCTACCACTTCGACGATCCGGAGCGGCGCAACGACCTGGACTCGGCACCGCACACCATGACCTCCGTGGTGATCAACCCCTACTTCGACTGGGGCGACGACCGGCCGCCGCGCACCGACTACCACCGCACGGTCCTCTACGAGGCACACGTCAAGGGCCTCACCATGCTGCACCCCCAGCTGCCCGACGAACTGCGCGGCACCTACGCGGCACTGGCGCACCCGGCCGTCATCCGGCACCTGAGCGAGCTGGGGGTGACCGCGCTGGAGCTGATGCCGGTGCACCAATCGGTCACCGACCACCGCCTCGCCGAGGCGGGAATGACCAACTACTGGGGCTACAACACCATCGGATTCTTCGCCCCGCACAACACCTACGCCTCCTGGGGCGAGCGCGGGCAGCAGGTCCAGGAGTTCAAACACGCCGTACGGGCCCTGCACGAGGCAGGCATCGAGGTCATCCTCGACGTCGTCTACAACCACACGGCGGAAGGCAACCACCTCGGCCCCACGCTCTCCTTCCGCGGACTGGACAATGCCTCGTACTACCGCCTCGCGGACGACCCGCGCTACTACACGGACACGACGGGCACGGGTAATTCACTCCTGATGCGCAGCCCCCACGTCCTCCAGCTCATCATGGACTCGCTGCGCTACTGGGTGCTCGACATGCACGTGGACGGCTTCCGCTTCGACCTGGCCGCCACCCTGGCGCGCCAGTTCCACGAGGTGGACCGGCTCTCGTCCTTCTTCGACCTGGTGCAGCAGGACCCCGTCGTCAGCCAGGTGAAGCTGATCGCCGAGCCGTGGGACCTGGGCGAGGGCGGCTACCAGGTGGGCAACTTTCCGCCACTGTGGACGGAGTGGAACGGGCGCTACCGCGACACCGTGCGCGACCTGTGGCGCGGCCGCCCGCGCGCGATGGCCGAGTTCGGCTTCCGGCTCACCGGCTCCTCCGACCTGTACCAGGACGACGGGCGCCGCCCGCTCGCCTCCATAAACTTCGTCACCTGCCACGACGGCTTCACCCTGCACGACCTCGTCTCCTACGACGACAAGCACAACGAGGCCAACGGCGAGGACAACCGGGACGGCGAGAGCTACAACAGGTCGTGGAACTGCGGCGTCGAAGGCCCCACGGACGACGCGGCTGTGGTGGAACTGCGGCGCAGACAGAAGCGGAACTTCATCGCCACGCTGATGCTGTCCCAGGGGGTGCCGATGCTCAGCCACGGTGACGAGTTCGGCCGCACCCAACAGGGCAACAACAACGCCTACTGCCAGGACGGGCCGCTCGCCTGGGTGCGGTGGCCGGGCGACGGCGCACCCGCCGACTGGTCCGGCGCACCCGACCAGGCGCTGTACGACTTCGTACGCGCCATGGTGTGGCTGCGCCGTGACCACCCCGTCTTCCGCCGCCGCCGCTTCTTCCACGGGCGGCCCATGGAAGGCACCCACGACGAGCTCTCCGACATCGCCTGGTTCACCCCCGAGGGCGCCGGGATGACGCAGCGCGACTGGCAGGCCGAGCACACCCGCTCCCTGACCGTCTTCCTCAACGGCAACGCCATCTCCGAGCCCGGCGAGCGGGGGGAGCGCATCACCGACGACTCGTTCCTGCTGCTGTTCAACACCCACGACGAGCCGCTGGACTTCGTCATCCCCGTCAACCACGGCAGGGAGTGGGAGGTCATCGTCGACACGGCGCAGGAGGAAACCCCCACAAGGGGTGGGGGTCCCAAGGTGGCAGCGGGCGAGCCGCTGCGCCTGGAGTCCCGCAGCATGGCGGTGCTGCAACGTCCGGTGTGAGGGGGTCATATGACATCTGAGGGCATCACACCTGAGGGCACGCTACCGGCGTCGGTACCCACCGCGACCTACCGCCTCCAGCTCCAGCCGGACTTCCCGTTCGCCGCCGCCGAGCACGCCGTCCCCCGACTGGCCCGGCTCGGCGTGTCGCATCTGCACCTCTCCCCCGTCCTGACGGCCGTGCCGGGCTCCACCCATGGCTACGACGTCACCGACCATGGCACCGTACGGAAGGAGCTGGGGGGCGAGGACGGGCTGCGTGCCCTGTCGGCGACCGCACGGGCGCACGGCCTGGGGCTGATCCTGGACATCGTGCCGAACCATATGGCCGTTCCCGCGGATCTGCGGCTGAACCGCCCACTGTGGGAGGTGCTGCGGGACGGGCCCGACTCGCCCAGCGCGCGCTGGTTCGACATCGACTGGGCGGCGGGGGACGGCCGGATACTGCTGCCGGTGCTGGGGGAACGGCTGGACGAGGTGCTGCCCCATATGCGGGTTCAGGACGGCACCCTGCGCTACCACGCCCATGTGCTCCCCCTGCGCGAGGGCTCGGAGGGGCTGCCGCTGCCCGAGCTGTGCGCGGCGCAGCACTACCGTCCGGCCTGGTGGCGGCTGGGCAGGAGCGAGCTCAACTACCGGCGCTTCTTCACCATTTCGGGTCTGATCGCGGTCCGCGTCGAGGACCCGGAGGTGTTCGCAGCGACGCACGGCAAAGTCCTCCAGCTGCTGCGCGAGGGGGTCGCCGACGGGCTGCGCGTCGACCACCCGGACGGACTCGCCGACCCGGGCGGCTACTTGCGGCGGCTGCACCGGGAGAGCGGGGGACGCTGGACCGTGGTGGAGAAGATCCTCGCCGACGGCGAACAGCTCCCCCGCTCCTGGCCGGTGGCGGGGACGACGGGGTACGAGACGCTGCGGCAGGTGGACGGCCTCTTCGTCGACCCCCCAGGGCACGCCGAACTGGCCGACCACTACCGGTCCTTCACCGGTGCGCCGGCGGACCTGGGCGGTGAGTGGGAGCCGACCCGGCGGCGCGCCGCGCACCGCGTCCTGACGCACGATCTGGCGGCCGAGACCGAACGGCTGACCCGTACCGCCGTACGGGCATGTGCCGCCTCCCCCGAGCTGTCGTTGCGCGACCACGCGCCCTGGGCGCTGCGCACCGCGCTGTGCGAGCTGCTGCTGCGGCTGCCGGTGTACCGGCCGTACACGGCGCACGGGGTGACGCCCGCGCCCCGGGACGCCGCGCTGCTGGAAGGGGCAGCCGAGGGCGCCCGTGGGGCGTTCCAGGTGCCGGAGGAGGCCGCGGCGGTGGACACCGTGCTGCGCCTCGCCCTGGGCGACGCTCCCGGTGGCGGCCCGGCCGCGACGGGGTTCCCCGCGCGGTTCGCTCAGCTCTCGTCCGCGCTGCGCGCCAAGTCGGTCGAGGACATGGCCTTCTACCGCTATGTGCCGCTGCTGTCGGCCTGCGAGGTCGGCGGCGAGCCCGCGCTGCCGGCGGTGGCGCCCGCTCGGTTCCACGCGCACTGCTCGCGTACGCAGCGCGACCGGCCCACCTCGGGTACGGCACTGTCCACGCACGACACCAAGCGCAGCGGCGACGCACGCGCCACCCTTGCCGTACTGAGCGAATGCCCCGGGCGGTGGGCAGCGCTGCTGGAGCGAGCGGAGCACTCCGGTGCGCCCGACCGCCACACCGCATGGGTCTACTGGCAGACCGCGCTCGCTCTCGGCGCGTACCCGCCGCCGCCCCGGCGGCTGGTGCCCGCGCTGCTGAAGGCCGTGCGGGAGGCCGGGCTGCGCACCACCTGGACGGAAGGCGACGCGGAGTACGAGGCAGCGGTCGAGCGGTTCGTGACGGCACAGCGCGACAGCGCGGGCGCCCGGGCGCTGGCCGGTTTCGCACAGCACATCGCCCCCGCCGTACGGGCCAATGTGCTGGGCGCCGCACTGCTGCACCTGACGATGCCGGGCGTACCCGACCTCTACCAGGGCACCGAGCGGGTCCACCGCGCGCTGGTGGACCCGGACAACCGCGCTCCGGCGGAACTGGGAGAGCGGCCCGAGGACAGCCCGCTGGACGCGGAGAAGGCACGGCTGACGGCGACGGCGCTGCGGTTGCGCGCGGAGCGTGCTGAGCTGTTCCTCGCCGGGGCCGCATACGAGCCGCTGTACGCGGAGGGCGAGCGGGCCGCGCACTGTGTGGCCTTCGTACGGTCGGGCTCGGTACTGACGGCGGTCACCCGGCTCTCGCTCCGCCTGGAGCAGCACGGCGGCTGGGGCGGTACCCGGCTGGCCCTCCCACCGGGCACCTGGCAGGACGCTCTCGGCGCGCGCGAGCTGACGGGCACCGTGCCGCTGGACCAGCTCTTCGAGGGAGCTCCGGTTGCCCTGCTGACCAGGAAGACATGAGCGCACCCGTCAGAGGCGCCGGTGGCGCTCACCCTTCCCGCAGCACATCCAGAAAGGCCTCCGCCACCCCGCACGGCTGCGACCGGCAAAAAGCAGTCAGCGGGCGGCGCCAGGGCGGGCCGATGTCGACAATCTGCCCGGCGGGCACCAGATCCGGGGTCAGATGCGCCGAGACGAGGCAGATGCCCGCGCCGACGGCCGCCATCCGCGCCGCTGTCGTCGGGTGTTCGACCCGCAGCGCCGTCCGCGGGACGAACCCGGCCCGGCCGCAGACCAGATCGACGAAGGGCGTGCCCTCGATCCGGGGCTCCATCCCGCACCGCACCCAGCCGCGGTCGGCCAGCTCCTCCAGCGCGACCGGTTCACCGTCGGCTCCGGCGCGGTCGCACAGCGGGTCGTCGGGCGGGACGACGAGGACGATCCTCTCCTCGCCGATCTGCCAGCTGGGCCCCGGCCAGTCGTCGGTCCGGTAGCCGACGGCGAGGTCCGCGATGCCGCGTGTCATCCGGTCGCGCAGCTCGTCCTCGGTCGCGTACTCGTGCAGCCGCAGCGTCACCTGCGGATGGAGCCGGCGCATCCTGGCGACGGCTCGCGTCAGTACGCCGACCGCGAGGCCGTGCACGGTGGCGATCTCCAGTTCGCCGCCTCCCGCACCGGCCGCGGCCCGTGCGGCACGGCGCGCCTGTCGGGCACTGCGCACGGCGAGCTCGGCGTCCGGCAGAAAGGCCCGGCCCATCGGCGTCAGCCGCACCCCGCGCGGCAGCCGTTCCAGCAGCGGGCCACCGACCTCCCGCTCCAGGGCCTTGATCTGGTGCGAGAGCGCCGACTGGGTGACGTGCAGGGCCTCGGCGGCGCGGGTGAACGAGGTCTCCTCGACGACCGTGACGAGATACTCCATCTGCCGCAGACTCACAGTCCCGCTCCCCTCGGATCCCGCTACTTTCCGGCCACTTCCCGCAGCCGCTCGACGGCCTCGCGGGTCGCGCGGGACACCAGCGCCTTGTCGTCGCCGTTCCCGACGAACGTGAGGTCGACGACGGAGGAGCCCACCCGCGCCTGGACGGTTCCGAAAGGGGCGCCCATGACCACCAGGCGGCGCCCTACGGACTCGTCACCGGCCTGTGGTGCCGACCAAGGCTGGATGGCGATCTCCACACCGTCCTTGGTGCCGCCCTCGGCGCACTTGCCGGGGGCTTCCCGCATCTGACGCATGGCGCGCCGGGCAGCCTCGTCGTCGCGGTAGCTGACGAGACGCGCGGTGATCTCGCCGTCGGAGGTGTGTTCCAGGCTTCGCTCGACGGCGACCACGGGCAGGCCGATGGACCGGTTGGTACGAGTGAGGAAGGCGCGGCAGCCCGCGCTCTTCCCCTTCATCCCGCGCAGGTTGGTCTTCTCCAGGTCGTCCTTGCCATCGAGGCTCTCCTCGCCCACCGTCCACCCGCCGGACAGATCGTCCGCCTTCAGCAGCGCGCTGCGGGCCTCGGCGACCGACAGCGGCCGCCCGGTCGGCGACGGCGAAGCGGACTCGTCCGGTCCGGTCTTCTCGGAGGCTTCCGCGGTGTCCTTGTCGCTCGGGCCTCCCCCGCCGCCGTCGCCGCCCTCACCGCCGGCACATCCGACAGCGCCGAGCAGCGTCAGGAGACATACCAGCGAACAAGCGAGCTTCTTGCCACGCACCGCGATTCCCCCCATGGCCTGTCTTCGAGAAATGGCCCATCAGTCCACCAGCCAGGCCCAGTCACGAGTGAAGCCCATGAACAGTTCTCATCACAACCATAGAATCATTGCGTTGGACTCATCACCGCACCGGGCGGAGGGTGGGTGTCATGAGTGGCAACACCACGGACGTGATCGTCATCGGCGGCGGAACGGGCGGCTACAGCACGGCACTTCGCGCCGCACATCTCGGGCTCGGGGTCACCCTCGTCGAGCGGGATCTGGTCGGCGGCACCTGTCTGCACCGGGGCTGCGTGCCCAGCAAGGCCATGCTGCACGCGGCCGAACTGGTCGACGGGGTGGCCGAGGCCCGCGAGCGGTGGGGGGTCAAGGCGACGCTCGACAGCGTCGAGTGGAGCGCGCTGGTCGCCACCCGCGACGACATCGTCGCGCGCAACCACAAAGGGGTCGAGGGCCAGCTGTCGGCGGCGGGAGTAACGGTCGTACGGGGCACCGCCGCGCTCGCGGGCCCGCGCACCGTACGCGTCGAGGTGCCCGGCGCCGGGGGCACGCAGCAGTGGACGGCACGGCGCGGTCTCGTACTGGCGACCGGCTCCCGTCCGCGCACCCTGCCGGGTCTCGAACCGGACGGGGAGCACATCGTCACCAGCGACGACGCGCTGTTCGCGCCCGGGCTGCCGCGCAGCGTACTCGTGCTGGGCGGGGGCGCCATCGGCGTCGAGTACGCCTCCTTCCACCGCTCCATGGGGGCCGAGGTCACGCTGGTGGAGGCGGCGGAGGGGTTGCTTCCGCTGGAGGACGCGGACGTCGGCCGCCAGCTGACCCGCGCGCTGAAGAAGCGCGGCATCACCGTGCTGACGGGCGCCCGGCTGCTGGACGCGCAGCGAACCGGCGGACAGGTGCGGGCACGGGTACGGCCGGCGCGCGGGGACGAGACCATGATCACGGCGGAGCGGCTGCTGGTGGCGGTGGGCCGGGTACCCGTCACCGACGGACTCGACCTGGCGGCGGCCGGTGTCGGGACGGATGAGCGTGGCCATGTGCCACCGGCCGACTGGTCCACCCTGGAGACGGCCGCACCGGGTGTGCACGTCGTCGGAGACCTGATCCCGCCGCCCTCCCTCGGCCTGGCGCACGCCTCGTTCGCGGAGGGACTGGTGGTCGCCGAGACGCTGGCCGGGCTCACGCCCCGCCCGGTGGACTACGCCGCCGTCCCGCGGGTGACGTACTCCAGCCCGCAGACGGCCTCGGTCGGCCTCAGCGAGGCGGCGGCCAGGGCCGCCGGGCACGAGGTGGCCGTCAACACGCTGCCGCTGACCGCGACGGCCAAGGGGATGGTGCACGGCCAGGGCGGCATGGTGAAGGTCGTCGCCGAACCGGGCCCGGACGGGCGGGTGCTGGGCGTGCACCTGGTGGGACCGCACGTCTCGGAGATGATCGCCGAGTCCCAGCTGGCCGTCGCCTGGGACGCCTCCCCCTCGGACATCGCCCAGCACGTCCACCCGCACCCGACGCTGAGCGAGGCGGTGGGCGAGACCTTCCTGACCCTGGCGGGACGGGGCCTGCACCAACACGCCTGAGCGCGCAGCCGGTTGCCCGGCACCCGGCGAAGCGCACCGGGTGCCGGGCGGATGGGTGCGGGCAACAATGGTGTGCATGCTGTTCGACGTCTGGGCTCCGACCGCGCGAACCGTCACCCTCCACCTCCCGCCCGCTCCCGGCATCCCGATGACCCACTCGCCCACCCACCGGGGCTGGTGGCAGGCCGAGGCACCGGCAGCGGCCGGCACCCGCTACGGCTTCGCCCTCGACGGCGGCCCCGTACTGCCGGACCCGCGCTCGCGCCGCCAGCCGGACGGGCCCGAGGGGCTGAGCGCCGTCGTCGACCACGACGCGTACACCTGGCGGCACCCGTGGCGCGGACTGCCGCTGCCGGGAGCCGTCCTCTACGAGCTGCACATCGGGACCTTCACCCCCGAGGGCACCTTCGCCGCGGCGGCCGAACGCCTCGGCCACCTGGCCCGGCTGGGCGTCAGCCACATCGAGCTGATGCCCGTCTGCCCGTTTCCCGGCACCCACGGCTGGGGGTACGACGGCGTGGCGCCGTGGGCGGTGCACGAGCCCTACGGCGGGCCAGACGGGCTCAAGGCGTTCGTGGACGCCGCGCACGGACACGGCATCGGGGTCGTCCTCGACGTCGTCCACAACCACCTGGGCCCCTCCGGCAACCAACTGCCCGCCTTCGGGCCGTACTTCACCGACCGCCACCAGACGCCCTGGGGGTCGGCCGTCAACCTGGACGCACCGGGCTCGGACGAGGTGCGCGCCCATCTCATCGGCAGCGCGCTGGCCTTCCTGCGCGACTACCACCTCGACGGGCTCCGGCTGGACGCCGTCCACGCGCTGGCCGACACCCGCGCCGAGCACTTCCTCGCCCAGCTCTCCGAGGCCGTCGACACGCTGGCCGCGCACACCGGGCGCCCCCTCTTCCTGATCGCCGAGTCCGATCTGAACGACCCGCGCACCATCGCCCCGCGCACCGTCAACGGCCACGGGATGCACGCCCAGTGGAACGACGACTTCCACCACGCGCTGCACACCGCGCTGACCGGCGAAGCACACGGCTACTACGCCGACTTCGCCCGCGACCCGCTGGCCGCCCTCGCCAAGACGCTGACCGGTGCCTTCTTCCACGACGGTACGTACTCCAGCTTCCGCGGCCGCGGGCACGGCCTGCCGGTACGCCGTCCCGGCGGCGCCGAGACCCCGGCCCACCGCTTCCTGGCGTACGCGCAGACCCACGACCAGATCGGCAACCGCGCGCTGGGCGACCGGCTGTCCGCGTCCCTGGCGCCAGGACTGCTGGCGTGCGCCGCCGCGCTGGTGCTGCTCGCGCCGGGGACGCCGATGCTGTTCATGGGCGAGGAATGGGGCGCCCGCACACCCTGGCAGTTCTTCACCGACCACCAGGACGCCGCGCTGGCCGAGGCCGTACGGCAGGGGCGGCGGCGGGAGTTCGCACGCCATGGGTGGGACGCCGAGGAGATCCCCGACCCGCAGGATCCGGCCACGCGCGGGCGCTCGTGCCTGGACTGGAGCGAACCGCTGCGCGAGCCGCACGCCCGGCTGCTGGAATGGCACCGCACCTTGTCGGGGATACGCCGCGCCCATCCTGTGCTGGCGCAGCTGCCACTGGGCGAGGCGGATGTCCGCTGGGCGGACGGCGACGACGGCCGTTGGCTGTTGCTGCGCAACGGGCCGCTGTACGTCGCGGTGAACCTCGCGGAGGACCGTACGGCGACGGTGCGGGTGCCCTCCGGGCATGCGGTGTCGCTGCTGGCGGCCTGGGAGCCGGAGACGCGGGAGGTGGACGGTACGGTGCGGCTGCCGCCGCAGTCCGCCGCCGTGCTGCGCTGACAGTCCCGGGGAGGGGGTGCCCCTATTGGCCGTTCGCGGGCTGCGGGTGCGTTGTGGTTGCGCGCGCAGTTCCCCGCGCCCCTGTCGGGGCGCGTCCCTCAGCACTTTTGCGGTTGGACGACGAGGGGAGGAACGCCGCGATCAGCAGGCCCAGTAGCGCGGCGCCGGCCGCGATGAGGAAGGACGTGCGGAAGCCGTCCAGGTTGGGGACCTGGGTGCGGCCGAGCGGGCTGGTCATATGGGCCAGGACGACCCCGACGACCGCACTCGACGTCGACGTGCCGATCGACCGCATCAGAGTGTTCAGCCCGTTGGCCGCGCCGGACTCGGAGGGGTCGACCGCCCCGAGTATCAACGCGGGCATCGCGGAGTAGGCGATGCCGATGCCGACCCCGATCAGCACGGCCAACACCACCGTCTGCCACACGGCGGACATCAACTGGGTGCCCGCCAGGTAGGAGACGGCCAGGATCGTCAGCCCCGTCATCAGCGACACCTTCGGCCCGCGTGCCCGCGACAGCCTGGCCGACAGCGAGGAGACGAGCATCATCGCGATGCCCATCGGAGCCACGCACAGCCCGGAGACGACCATCGACTGGCCGAGCCCGTACCCGGTGGCCGCCGGGAGCTGGAGGAGTTGGGGAAGCACCAGCGTGAGGGCGTAGAAGGCGAGTCCGACCATGATGGAGGCGAGGTTGGTCAGCAGCACCTGGCGGCGCGCCGTCGTACGCAGGTCCACCAGCGGGTCCTCGGTCCGCAGCTCCAGCAGGCCCCAGCCGATGAAGATCACCACGGAGGAGCCGAACAGCCCGAGCACCGTCCCGCTGCCCCATCCCCAGTCGCCGCCCTTGGAGATGGGCAGCAGCAGCGTCACCAGGCCGGCCGTCAGTCCCAGGGTGCCCAGCACGTCGAAGCGGCCGGGGGTACGCAGCGGGGATTCCGGCACCAGGAGCGCGACCAGCGCCATGGCGAGCGCGCCGATGCCCGCGGCGCCGAAGAACAGCACGTGCCAGTCGGTGTACTGGGCGACATAGGCGGCCAGCGGCATGCCCAGCGCGCCGCCCACGCCGAGCGACGAGCTCATGAACGCCATGGCCGAGCCCAGCCGTTCGGGGGGCAGCGCGTCGCGCATGATGCCGATGCCCAGCGGGATGGCGCCCATCGCGAACCCCTGCACGGCCCGCCCGGCCACCATGGGCACCAGCGCGGAGGTGAAGCCGCACACCAGCGAGCCGAGCACCATCAGCCCCAGGCTGAGCAGCACGATGCGCCGCTTTCCGTACAGGTCGCCGAGCCTGCCCATGATGGGTGTGGCGACGGCGCCGGAGAGCAGGGTGGAGGTGATCACCCAGGAGGCGTTGGAGGTCGAGGTGTGCAGCAGTTCCGGGAGTTGGGCGATCACCGGCACGATGAGTGTCTGCATGATGGCGACGGAGATCCCGCCGAAGGCCAGTACAGGGACGATCCACCGGCCGCCCGCTCCGTCTGCCCGCACTTCGTCCCCGGCGCCCACGCGCGGCCCCCCGCTCTCTCGCTGTCCAGCAGTCAACAATCTCTATGCAGCGTACAAATGAACTGCCGGGGGCTGCTCGTCATTCCCTCGGAGGCGGATGGGTCCGCCTCGCTTGGGTCCGCTTACTGCTCCTTGGGCACCAGCTTCAGCGAGATGCTGTTGATGCAGTACCGCTGATCCGTCGGCGTCGGATAGCCCTCGCCCTCGAAGACATGGCCGAGGTGGGAGCCGCAGCGGGCGCAGCGGACCTCGGTGCGGACCATGCCCAGGGAGCGGTCGGTCAGCAGTTCGACGGCGGCGGAGTCGGCCGGGTCGTAGAAGCTGGGCCAGCCGCAGTGCGAGGCGAACTTGGTGTCGGAGCGGAACAGCTCGGCGCCGCAGGCCCGGCACTGGTAGACCCCGGTGGTCTCGGTGTCGGTGTACTCACCGGTGAATGGGCGCTCCGTGCCGGCCTCGCGCAGCACGTGGTACTCCTCGGGCGACAGCTCGGCGCGCCACTGCTCCTCGGGCTTGTCGATCTCGTAGGCCATCTCGGCTCCTCAGCACGTCGTAGGAAGGGTGGTCACTCCGCGAGCCGGGCGAGAATCCTGGGGCCCAGTTCCGTGACGTCACCCGCTCCCATGGTGAGAACGAGATCGCCGGGCTCCGCCATTCCCACGACCGCCTCCACGGCCTCGCCCGGCGTGTCCATGGCCCGTACGGCCGCGCCCGCCGCCTGCGCCGCGTGTGTGATCAGGGCGCTGGTCACGCCCGGGATGGGGTCCTCACGGGCCGGGTAGATCGGCAGCACGACCGAGCCGTCGGCCAGCGCCAGCGCCTCCCCCATCTCCTTGCCCAGCTCCTGGGTGCGGCTGAAGAGGTGCGGCTGGAAGACCACCAGCACCCGGCCGTTGTCGGCGCCGCCCCTGATGGCCTCCAGATCGGCGGTCATCTCGGTGGGGTGGTGGGCGTAGGAGTCGATCACCTGCACACCGCGGGTCAGCCCCTTGAGCTGGAGGCGGCGCTTGACGCCGGTGTACGAGGCGAGGGCCCGGCCCAGATCCCGCGCGGGCACCCCGAGCGCCGCTCCGGCGGCGAGGGCCGCCACCGCGTTGAGGGCGTAGTGGTTGCCGGGGACCGAGACGTCGAAGGTCAGCTCCGCACCGTCGAGGGCCACCGTGACCTCGCTGGTCAGGCCCTTGGGGGTGATCTCGAGGACCCGTACGTCGGCGTCCTCGGCCACCCCGTAGGTACGGATGGTGAGCGCACGGTCGCGCGGAGCGGCGCGCAGCCGACGGGTGAGCTCCCGCGCGCCCTCGTGGTCGGCGGAGATCACCAGGGTGCCGCCGTCCACGATGCGTGCGGCGAACGTCTCGAAGGACGCGTAGATCTCTTCCATGGACGCGTAATTGGCGTGGTGGTCGAGCTCCACGTTGAGGACGATGGCGACCTCGGGCGCGTACTTGTGGAAGCTGCGGTCGCTTTCATCCGCCTCCGCGACGAAGATCTCCCCGGTGCCCTGGTGGGCGTTGGAACCGGGGCCCTCCAGGTCGCCGCCGATCGCGTAGGAGGGGTCCAGGCCCAGGTCGGCCAGGCTGACGGCGAGCATCGAGGTGGTCGTCGTCTTGCCGTGCGTACCGGCGACGGCCAGCGGCCGCAGCCCCTCCATCAGCGCGGCCAGCGCGTCGGCCCTGTGCAGCACGGGCAGCCCGCGCCGGTTGGCCTCGACCAGCTCGGGGTTGTCCTCGCGGATGGCGCTGGAGACGACGACCACGGTCGCGTCCGGCGCCAGATGCGCTTCGGCGTGACCGATGTGGACGGTCACGCCGAAGCCACGCAGCGCGTCGGCTGTCGCCGACTCCCGGGCGTCGCTGCCCGCGACACGGGCACCGCGCACCGCCAGGATCTTCGCGATGCCGGACATCCCCGCGCCACCGATCCCGACGAAGTGCGGCCGCTCCATGGTGGAAGGGAGGGCGGGAGTGGCGGCAGCGGTCATACGGACCTCTCCTGGCTTGCTCGGCGGTTCACGAGGGACAGCGCAAGCCTATGCGGTGCGCCGCCGGGCAGGATGCGAGCCCTCGCCCCCGTGCCGGGAAGCGCCTGCCCCGGGCTGCCCTACCCGGGCTGCGGGTTCGTTGTGGTTGATCGCGCAGTTCCCCGCGCCCCTTCGGGGCGCGCCCCCTCGGCGGCGCAGGCCCCTCGGCGGCGCAGGCCCCTCACTCCTCGTTGTGCGCGAACAGTTTCAGTACCGGGACACCGACCTTGTGCCTCGCGCGGGAGGCCCAGTCGCGGTGGAAGAACTCCTCGACCAGGTGGGGGGCTGTCAGCACGATGACCTCGTCGGCGTGGGTCTGTTCCGCGACCGACTTCAGGACGTCGAGGGGGTGCTCCTCGATGATCTGGCCGACAGCCTCGCAGCCGGCGTCTCTGAGGCGCTTGAGGGACAGCTCCAGAGCCTGTTCGGCGGGGCCCACGGCCTCGCCGCCCTCGGGTTCCCGCGCCTCGCGCACCACCTGGTCCAGCTCGCCGAGCGCCACATCGTCCAGCGCTCGCAGCAGCCGGTCCTGGTCGCCGCGCGGCTGCATCAGGACGACGAACGAGACCGGCTCCTCGCCGTGCAGCGTCGTCACCATTTCCGCGTCGGCGGACACCAGCGGCTTCTCGATCATCAGCACTGTCGTGATCACGACGGGCGCCCCTTCTCCGGTCGAACGGTCGGAAAGAAACCCTGCTGCAGTGTGCCCACGGGTCCTGCGATTGTCAGTCTGCCCAGCGACACGAAAGCGGAACGTCTCATTCCGCGACGTTCCGCAACCGACGGTAACGCGTGAAGAGGAAGCCGTCCTCTTCCAGCACCCCCTCCAGCGTGAACTCGTCCGGGTCTGGCAGCACGGGCCCGTTCATGATGCGCGGCGCCGATCCGGCCACGATCCTCGGAGAGATCGACAGACATAGCTCATCGAGTACCCCCGCGTCGGCGAATTCCCCCAGCAAAGTGGGACCGCCCTCGGTCAACTGGCGCCGCAGCCCCCGCTCGGCGAGCAGGCCAGGCACCCGCGCGGGGTCCGCGGCACCACCCTCACCTGCGAAGATCACCTCCGCGCCGGCCTCCCTCGCCTGCGCCACCCGGTCGGCGGGGGCGCCGCTGCCGGTGAGCAGCAGCGTCGGGACAACGGGCTCGGTGAACAGCGGGGCCGAGAAGTCCAGCTCCAGGCTGGCGCTGACCACGGCGATGGCGGGCACCGGCGGCTGCCCGGCGGCGGCACGCCGGTCCGCGAAGCCGCTGCGCCGCTTGGCGGGCCGGTACCCCTCCTGGCGTACGGTGCGGGCGCCGACGACCACCACGTCGGCGAGCGCCCGCAGCACCCCGAAGATCCACATGTCGGCCTTGGAGGAGAGCGGCTGGGAGCGCCCCCCGTGGTGGATGGCGCCGTCCAGGGAGGCGACCATGTTGGCGCGCAGCCACCGGTCGGCCTCGTCGGCACCCTCGCCGACCGGCGGGTAGGCGTACTCCTCGGCGATCTGAGCGATGCTCCGCTCCGGGTCCGCCGCCTGCGGCATGCGCCCGCGACCGGGGGACGCGGGAGCGTCGGCGGCGTCAGCGGCGGGTACGGGGGCTGTGCTCGATGGGAACAGGCGTCGCATGCGCGCAGTGTGGCACGGCGCACGCCCGGCGGGCGGCACGTGCGCGGGGGCGGGCCGACTAGCATGACAATCGTGTCAACGACCGAAGCGCACATATCCGAGACCGGCTCCGAGGCCTCCGGCGGCCCCGGCGACGCACCCGTCGCCCTCACCGCACGCGAGCCGCACGTCCCGGCCGACCAGTTGGTGGCCGAGATGGTGCCGCCTCCGCGCTTCGACGGTGTGCGTTTCGCCACCTACATACCCGACCCCGCACAGCCCAGCCAGACCGAGGCGGTAGGGGCGCTCAGCGCGTTCGCGGACCGCCTCGGCGGCGCCTCGCGGAGCGCGGACGGCGGCGGGCCCAGGCGCTGGTTCCGCCGGGTACCGAAGCAGGCGGCGCCCGCCGGCCCCCGCGGGGTGTATCTGGACGGCGGCTACGGCGTCGGCAAGACGCATCTGCTCGCCTCCCTGTGGCACGCGGCGCCGGCCGCGCCCGGGCGCAAGGCGTTCGGCACCTTCGTGGAGCTGACGAACCTGGTGGGCGCACTGGGCTTTCAGCAGACCGTGCGGACCCTCGGCGACCACCAGCTGCTGTGCATCGACGAGTTCGAGCTGGACGACCCGGGCGACACGGTGCTCGTCTCCAGCCTGCTGGCCAAGCTGGTGGAGAACGGCGTGGCGCTCGCGGCGACCTCGAACACCCTGCCGGGCAAGCTGGGTGAGGGGCGGTTCGCCGCCGCCGACTTCCTCCGGGAGATCCAGGGCCTGTCCGCGCACTTCCGCACCCTGCGCATCGACGGTGAGGACTACCGCCACCGCGGGCTGCCCGAGGCACCCGAGCCGTACGCCGCCGAGGAGGTCACCCGGGCCGCGCACCGGATACCCGGCGCCTCGCTGGACGACTTCCCCGCCCTGCTGGGCCACCTCTCACGCGTCCACCCCAGCCGCTACGGCGCGCTGGTGCGGGGTGTGCGGGCGGTCTGCCTGACGGGGCTGACGCCGGTCCCCGACCAGTCGACCGCGCTGCGCCTGGTGGTGCTCGCCGACCGGCTCTACGACCGCGAGGTGCCGGTACTGGCCTCGGGCGTGCCCTTCGACCAACTGTTCAGCGAGGACATGCTCAAGGGCGGGTACCGCAAGAAGTACTTCCGGGCCATCTCCCGGCTGACCGCGCTCGCCAGGGACGGCGGCGCGCTGGTCGGCGCCGACGGCTGACCCGGCCCGGCTCGCCGGGGACACCGCCGACCCCGCCGACACCGCCGAGTGCATGGTCGGTGGGGCCGAGTTCATGTCGGTTGCGTCCTGAGCGGTGTGCGCACGCTGGTGCGCATGGTAAACACGCTGGGTCACCTGTCCGCCAACAGGGGAGAGTGCCCGATGCCCACGAGCCGACGTCAACTGCTGGCAAGAACCGGAGCCGCCGGGGCGGCAGTCGCCTTCAGCGGCGCGCTCTCGGAATTGTTCACAGGAACCGCCGCGGCCCAGTCCACCGGCGGCAGCGCGGGCTACGGCCCGCTCGTCCCCGACCCCGACGGGCTGCTCGACCTGCCCAAGGGCTTCCACTACAAGGTGCTCTCCCGCGAGGGCGATCCGCTCCGCTCCGGCGAGGGCAAGGTGCCCAGCAACTGCGACGGCATGGCCGCCTTCGCCGGTGCCCGCCGGGGCCGCACCTGGCTGGTCCGCAACCACGAGAACCGGATGAACGCGCGGGTGTCCGTCCCCACGGTCGAGGGGCTGACCTACGACCCCGCGGCCAAGGGCGGCTGCACCGTCCTGGAAGTGGACCGCGACGGTGACGTGTTGACCGAACGCGTCGGCATCGCGGGCACCTCCACCAACTGCGCGGGCGGGCCGAGCCTCTGGGACACCTGGCTGACCTGTGAGGAAACCGAGCTGCGCGCCGGCGAGGACGGCTACACCAAGGACCACGGCTTCATCTTCGAAGTCGGCTTCGACCGCCGCAGGCCCACCTCCGTCGAGCCGCTCAAGGCGATGGGCCGCTTCCAGCACGAGGCGGTCGCCTTCGATCCGCGTACCGGCGTCGTCTACGAGACCGAGGACGCCTTCGACAAGCCCTTCGGGCTCTTCTACCGCTTCCTGCCCAAGAAGCCCAAGGGCGGTTACGGTTCGCTGCACGCGGGCGGCACGCTGGAGGCCATGCGGGTGCCGGGCGTACCGGACCTCTCGGCCGTCACCGAGACGGGCACCTCCTTCGACGGCGTCGAATGGGTCGAGGTCCCCGACCCGCTCGCCAAGGAGACCCCCATCCGTCTCCAGGACTTCGGCAAGGGCGGCATCACCCACGCGCAGAAGCTGGAGGGCTGCTACTGGGGCGGCTCCTGCGTCTACTTCGTCTCCAGCTACGCGCGCAGCTCGGAGGGCTCGCAGGGTGACCACTTCGGCCAGGTGTGGCGCTACGATCCGCGGTGCCACCGCCTCACCCTGGTCGTCGTCTTCGGACCCGACACCGATGTGCAACTGCCCGGCGAGGAGCCCGACAACATCTGCCTCGCCCCCGGCGGCGGACTGATGGTGTGCGAGGACGGCGCGGGCGCCCAGCACGTCTTCGGCCTCACCCGGCGCGGCACCGTCTACCCGATGGCGCGGGGCGCCCAGAACATCGGCACCCCCGAGGAACCCGAGTGGGGCGAGTTCGCGGGCGTGACCTTCTCCCCCGACGGCCGCACCATGTACGTCAACTGCTACACGCCGGGCACCACGTTCGCAGTCACGGGCCCCTGGAAACACTGAGACCGCACGCCTGAGGGGGCGCCCCGAAGGGGGGCGCCCCCTCATCCGCGGCGGGCAGCCGCAATGCACGCCGTAAGCGCGGCGAAGCCCGCAGCCACGACCGCGGCGAGCAACGCGAGCCAAGGCACCTGCACCTCGCCCCGTGCGGAGCCGTGCACCAGCCCGGTGACCGCCGCGTTGGCGGGAGAGGCGCCCAACGCGAGCGCTGCGACGCTCCCCAGCAGGGTGGCGCAGACCGCGTAGCCCCGCGAGCGGATCAACGGCCGGTTGCCCAGGGCCCCCACCGCGGCCCCCGTCAGTACACAGGCCAGCACCCCGCACAGGCCGGCGGCCACGGCGGGCAGCAGCGGCACGGCCGCGGAGCCGTCGGTGCTCCGCGGCGCGCTCAGCCAGGCCACAGCTCCCGCACCCGCGCACCCGAACAGCAGTGCCATGACCGCCCCGGCGGCGACGCCCGCGAGATGCACGCGCCAGGCTCCGGCCGCAGCGGCGGCGCAGTGTCTGGCAGCGGTGGGCTCGGCCGTCACACAGCCGCGTACCAGCCACGCGGCGACGGGCAGCAGCGCCGCGGCGGCGAGCCCGAGCGAGTCCAGCACCGGCTGCCCGGCGCGGACACCGACGGCCAGCAGTCCCACGTACAGCAGCAGCGGCGCGAGCCACCGCTGGGAGCGCACCAGCAGGGCCAGCTGGTAGCGGGTCAGTGCGAGCGTGGCCTTCATCGTGTCGCCCTCATACGGAGTCCCCTTCCCGCTCCCCGAGCGGTCGTACGGAACGGATGTGCCAGCCCGGCCGGGCCGCCAGCAGGGCCCGCAGCGCCGCGTCGGAGTCGGCGTCCGGCACCGTCAGCGCCAGCTCGCCATCCGGCGCGAGCCGCCGCCGCGCGCTTCCCGGCAGGCCCTCGGGCGCCCCGGCGCCGGGCGCCCCCAGCGCTTCGATGCGCGTCATCGCGGGCCGCCGCGCGCCTTCCACCGGCTCGGCCGCGGTGACCAGGCCCCCGGGCGCGACCCGCACGGTGAGGTCCGGGGCACCGGCGAGCCGGGCCGGGTCGTGATCGACGAAGGCCACGGTGGCACCGGCGGCCACCCGCCCGCGTACCACGGTGTCGAGCACCGTACGGGCGCGCTGGTCGAGGCCGGTCCAGGCCTCGTCGAGCACCAGCAGCCCAGGGCTGCCGACGAGGGCCTGTGCGACGGCGACTTTCTGTGCGCTGCCCTTGGACAGCTCCCGCATCCTGGTCGCGGCGTACTGCCCGGCGCCGAACCGCTCCAGCCAGGCGGCGCCCTCCTCGGCTGCCGCGCGCTTGCCGAGTCCGCGCACGCGGCCGAGGTGGGTGAGGTAGCCGAGCGCTGTCAACGGGAGTGCGGCGGGGAAGCGTTCGGGAACGTAGCCGCGGGTGCGCGGGCGTGCGCGCACCCGCCCCGCACTGGGCGCGTCGATCCCCGCCATCAGCCGCAGCAGGGTGGACTTGCCGGTTCCGTTGCCGCCTTCCACGCGCAGCAGGGTGCCCGCGCGCAGGTCGAGGTTCACCCCGCGCAGCACCCAGGGGCCGCCCGCACGGTAGCGGCGGCCCACGTTCTCCAGCCTCATGGGCCCGATCCTAGGAGCGGCACCGGCCGCTGGCAGACTGAACGGTGTGACCGTCTCCGAATCCGCAGCACCGCACCCCGCCGAACCCGACAGGTTCGTCCTGCCCCTCGTCGTCCGTATCGAGCGCACGGCACCGCCGGCGCGTACGGACGCCCTGGAGACAGCGGCCCGCGCGGTGCTCACGCTGCTGGCCGACCCGCGTACGGCCGAGGAGACCGGCGAGTGGCACAAGCGGGTGCGGCTGTGGGAGGAGCGGCAGATCCGCAAGGTGGTACGCCGGGCCCGCGGTGCTGAGTGGCGGCGCACCGAGCCGCTGGAGGGCATCACCGTGTCGGGGCGTACGGCCCAGGTGCGGGTCTTCCCGCCGGTTCCGCTGGACGGCTGGCCCAAGGAGCTGGCGCGGCTCCAGGTGTCGGGTACCGAGCTGGACGATCCTCAGCCGCCGGCCGCGCCCGCCGCCGGTACGCCGGTGCTGTGGCTCAATCCGGAGGTGGAGATGTCGGCGGGCAAGGCCATGGCCCAGGCCGGCCATGCCGCGCAGCTCGCCTGGTGGCAGCTGGACGCCGCCGCGCGAACCGAGTGGGGCGCGGCGGGCTTTCCCCTGGCGGTGCGCCCGGCACACGGGCCCGCGCACTGGGCGGAGTTGACCGGCGGCGGGCTCCCGGTGGTCAGGGACGCCGGGTTCACCGAGGTCGCGCCCGGCTCGTGCACCGTCGTCGCGGAGCACCCGGCGCTGCGGCCCGCGGGCTGACCCTGGTCACGCCGAAGGCCGCGCACGAAGCTCGGTCCGGTCCGCCCGAAGCTCAAGTTCAGCTCTGAACAGCCGTGCTCCGCGCATGAACCGGTGCTCGCGGAGCAGGAGTCCTGACGCAGCCACGGGGGAGGAGCGGGCCATGGAGAGGCTGGGCACCGGGATCGGCTGGCGTCCCGAGATCGCGGACGGCATCGAGGCGCTGCCGGGTATCGACTGGGTCGAGGTCGTCGCCGAGAACGTGTGTCCGGGCCATCTGCCCGACTCGCTGCTGCGGCTGCGGAAGCGCGGCACCGTGGTGGTGCCGCACGGAGTGACGCTCGGCCTCGGGGGCGCCGAGCGCCCCTGCCCCGAGCGGCTGGCCGCACTCGCCGCGTGCGCCGAGGCGCTGGACGCTCCACTGGTGACCGAGCACATCGCGTTCGTCAGAGCCGGCGGCGGCAGCACGGGCCTCCCCCGGATGGAGGCCGGTCACCTGCTGCCGGTGCCCCGCACCCGGGACGCGCTGGACGTGCTGTGCGAGAACATCCGTATCGCGCAGGAGGCGCTGCCGGTGCCGCTGGCCGTGGAGAACATCGCAGCACTCGTCAGCTGGCCCCACGAGGAGCTGACCGAGGGCGAGTTCCTGGCCGAGCTGGTCGAGCGCACCGGCGTCGGCCTGCTGATCGACGTCGCCAACCTGCACACCAATCGGGTGAACCGCGGCGAGGACCCGGTGGCCGCGCTGGACCGGCTGCCGCTGGAGGCACTCGGCTACGTCCATGTGGCGGGCGGTGTCGAACGCGGCGGCGTCTGGCACGACAGCCATGGGCACCCGGTGACCGGACCCGTGCTGGACGTCCTGGCGGAGCTGTGCGCCAGGACGGTACCGCCCGGGGTGCTGCTGGAGCGGGACGAGAACTTCCCTCCGGTGGCGGAGCTGGCAGCGGAGCTGGACCGGATCCGCGCTGTGGCCGAGGCCGCGGCCGACGCCGCGCGGCAGGGGGCCACCGGTGTCCGATGACGCGCGGGCCCGGCTGAGCCGTGACCAGGCGGCGCTGCTGTCGGCGCTGGTCGCCGGCGCGCCCGCGCCGCCCGGCTTCGACCGGCAGAGGCTGGAGATCCAGGCCAGGGCGCTGCGGGCCAAGCGCGCCGACATCGTCGCGAAGGTGGCGCCTCAGCTGCCGGAGCTCCTCGGCGAGGAGGAGTACCGCGCCCTGTTCGCCGCGTACGCGACAGGGCGGCCCATGACGGCCAACTACCGCTGGGACGCACTGCACTTCGCCGCGTACGCACTCGAGGAGGCCCGGCTCCCCCGGCGCTCGCGCAGGGAGCTCAAGCGCTGGTACAAGCACCGCGCGGGCCCGCGGCCACGCTGATATCAGCCCCGCCGACGGTGGCCTCCGGCGCCGGCCCCCACCCTCGCCCGGATCGCCCCGATCGGGCGGTGTTCCGCGACACCGGTAGGTGATCCTTTACATCTGCGTATGAGCCGCTGAGCATCAAATATGAGCGGCGGTGCCCTGGGGCATGGCTGACGGAGCGACAGCGACACACAGCGGGAGCCTCAGTGCGCGCAGCAGCGATCCCCTCGACAGTCGGTGCCCTGGCCCTCACCCTGGCGCCCGCCTCCATGGCGGCCGACCGCGGCGCCTGGCCGCCGTCCGGGCGCGTACCGGAGTCGGCCGGTGTCAAGGCTGCGGCCGCCGACGCGGTGGATCGCGGCATCGAGTGGGGGCACTGCCCCCCGGCCGAGCGGCTGCCCAGCTTCATCGAGTGCGGCACCGTCTCGGTCCCGGTCGACTACGCCCGGCCGGACGGCGAGCAGATCCACCTCACCGTCAGCAGGGCCCGGGCCACCGGCGGCAGCGACCAGCACCTGGGTGCGCTCGTCTACAACCCGGGCGGCCCTGGGGGCAGCGCCATGAAGTTCCCCCTCTACTCGAAGCTCGGCGGCCTGTGGAAGCGCCTGAACGCGAGCTACGACTTCATCGGCTACGCGCCACGAGGCGTCGGCCGCTCCGACCCGCTCTCCTGCCAGGACCCCGCGGAGTTCCTCAAGGGCCCCAACCACTCCCCCGAGCGCCCCGGCCCGGAGTTCAAGCAGGCCATGAAGCGGAAGGCCGCGGCCTACGCCGCCGGCTGCGCCAAGGCCCAGCCCGACCGGCTGCGGCACTACACCACGCCGAACAACGCCCGCGACCTGGACGTACTGCGCGCGGCCCTGGGGCAGCGCAAACTCAACTACCTCGGGGTCTCCTACGGCACCTACATCGGCTCCGTCTACGCCACGCTCTTCCCCGGCCACGTCCGCCGCCTGGTGCTCGACAGCGTGGTCGACCCTTCGCCGGACAGCGTCTGGTACCAGGCCAACCTCGACCAGAACCGCGCCTTCGAGCGGCGCTGGACGGACTGGAAGAGCTGGGTCGCCCGGCACCACGACACCTACCACCTGGGACACACGGCCCAGGAGGTGCAGCGCTCCTTCGACGCGGTGCGGGCGGCCGTCGACCGGCGGCCCGCGGGCGGCACGGTCGGCTCCAAGGAACTGATCGCCACCTATCTGGACACCGGATACGCGGACGTCACCTGGGCCCCGTACGCACAGGCCCTCTCCGACTTCCGCGACGGCGACCCGGAACCGCTGGTGAAGCTGGCCGCGCCCAAGATGGAGAAGGCGCAGAGCGAGGAGAACGGCAACGCCGTCTACAACGCGGTCGAGTGCCAGGACGCGCCCTGGCCGCGCGACTGGGAGCGCTGGGAGAGGGACAACTCCGCGACGGCTGCCGTGGCACCGTTCAACACCTGGGAGAACGCCTGGATGAACCTGCCGTGCGCCTACTGGAAGACGCAGCCGGACAAGCCGCTGGACGTCGGCGCCGACGCGGGTGAGCTCCCTGACGTACTGCTGGTGGCCGCCACCCGCGACGCGGCCACGCCGTACAACGGCGCGTTGGAGACCCAGCGCCGGCTGGCCGGGTCCGCCCTGGTGACCGAGCGCGGCGCCGGCAACCACGGGGTCAGCGGCGGCAACCCCTGCGTGGACGCCCACATCGAGCGGTACCTCCTCGACGGCAAGACGCCGGGCACCCACGCGGAGTGCGCGGCGCGGCCCGAGCCGAAGCCGGGCGCCCGGCAACGTGCGCTGCCGGGCGCCGGTGTGGGAGTGCTCCGCTAGTGGGGCCGGGAAGAGGTGCCCTGTCCGGAAGGGTCCTGGCTACGCGAGCCCCGCGACCAGTTCGCGCAGCGCCTTGCGGCGGCCCGTGAAGAAGGGGATCTCCTCCCGCACATGCCTGCGCGCTTCCGAACCGCGCAGGTGCCGCATCAGGTCGACGATGCGGTACAGCTCGTCGGCCTCGAAGGCGAGAATCCACTCGTAGTCGCCCAGCGAGAAGGCCGGCACGGTGTTGGCCCGGACATCCGGGAAGCCGCGGGCCATCTTGCCGTGGTCGGCGAGCATCCGGCGGCGGTCCTCGTCGGGCAGCAGGTACCACTCATAGCTGCGCACGAAGGGGTAGACGCTCACATAGGCGCGCGGCTCCTCGTCGGCGAGGAAGGCCGGGATGTGCGACTTGTTGAACTCGGCGGGGCGGTGCAGCGCCATGTTCGACCAGACGGGCTCCAGCGCGCGGCCCAGCCCGGTGCGGCGGAAGCGGTTGTAGGCGTCCTGGAGCGCGTCGGAGTCCTCCGAGTGCCACCAGATCATCAGGTCGGCGTCGGCCCGCAGCCCGGAGACGTCGTACGTACCGCGGACGACCACGTCCTTGGCGGCGAGCTGGCCGAACAGCTCCTCCACCTCGTCCGCGTACCCGGCGCGGTCCTCGGGGAGTACGTCGCGCAGCCGGAAGACCGACCAGAGGGTGTAGCGGATGACCTCGTTGAGGTCCTTGGCCTTCTTGCCCGCGTTGGGCGACTTCTGCGGTGCCTCACTCATGGCGTGTCTTCTCACCGTTCTCGTTGACCGACTCAGCCGATGCGGCTGCTTGCAGTACGTGCCGGGCCGCTCGCCGGCCGTCGGCCACGCAGGCGGGAATCCCCACGCCCCCGTAGACGGCGCCGGCCACGGCGAGGCCCGGCAGCGCGTCTGTGGCCGCCCGTACGGCGGCCACGCGCTCGAGGTGTCCGACCGGGTACTGCGGCAGTCCGCTGTCCCAGCGGGAGACAAGGGTGTCGACGGGGCGCGCGTCCAGCCCGGTGGCTGCGCGCAGGTCGCGCAGCGACAGCTCCACCAGTTCGGCGTCGTCCCGCTGGAGCAGGTGTTCCTCGCCGTAGCGGCCCAGCGAGGTGCGCAGCACGAACAGGGAGGGGTCCTGTTCGGCGACCCAGCTCCACTTGTGCGCGGAGAAGGTGGCGGCCTTGATGGCGCGGCCGTCCACGGGCGGCACCAGGAAGCCGCTGCCGTCCGGTACGCGGTCCGCCTCGGACCTGCGGAAGGCAAGGGTGACCAGGGCCATCGAGGCGTACTCGACCGCGTCGAGCGCCGTGGCCGCCGCGGGCACGTGCGGTGCCAGCAGCCTGGCCGCGGCCGGTGCGGGGATGGCCAGTACGACGGCGTCGGCGTTCAGCACCTCGGAGTCGGTCACGGCCAGCCAGCCGGGTCCGCCGTCGGTGGTCGTACGACGCAGCTCGCGCACCGGAGTGTTCAGCCGGATGTCGGCGCCCTTGGCGGCGCAGGCGTCGGCCACGGCCTGGGGCAGCCGTCCGACGCCGCCCTCGATGCCCATGAAGACCGGCCCCGCGGGTGCGGGCGTGGCGGCGGCGCGGTCCTGCACGGCGCGTACCGCGGCCAGCAGGGAGCGCTCGCCGCGCGCCGCCTCGTACAGCTGCGGGACGGCGGCGCGCATCGAGATGCGGTACGCGTCACCGGCGTACACCCCGCCCAGCAGGGGTTCCACCAGCCGGTCGACGACCTCCCGGCCGAGCCGCTCGGCGACATAGCTGCCCACGGCCGCGTCGGCGCCGAGCTCGGTGCGCGGCAGCCGCCCGTCCTCGCTGATCCGGGCCAGCCCCTCGGGTGAGAGCACCCCGCTGACCGCGCTCGGATCGCCGGGTACGCCCATGAGATGTCCCTTGGGCATGGGCCGTACGGCGCCGCGCGTCCAGATCGCGCCCCCGGCGACGGACGGCGGCTGGAGCTGCTCGCCCAGACCCACGGCGCGCGCCAGCTCCACCGCCTCGGGGCGGCGGGCCAGCATGGACTCGGCGCCCAGGTCGACGGCGGCCGTTCCGGCGATGCTGCCCACACGCAGCTTGCCGCCGAGCCGGGTGTCGGCCTCGGCGAGGGTCACCCGCGCGCCGGACGCCAGCAGTTGGTGCGCGGCGGCCAGCCCGGAGATACCGCCCCCGATGACAAGTACGTGCATACGGGCAAGTCTCGCAGAACGGTATCCGGCGCATAGCGTGGGCCCTGTCAGTGACAGCGGGTCCGGTGGGCGGCGCGGCCCGCACGGCGAAAGGAGCGTCCGCGATGGCGGCAGCGGAGCGGATGGTGGTCATCGGCGGGGATGCGACGGGCATGTCGGCCGCCGCGCAGGCACGCCGGCTCAAGGGCCCGGGAGAGCTGGAGATCGTGGCCTTCGAGCGGGGCCGCTTCTCCTCGTACTCGGCCTGCGGCATCCCCTACTGGGTGGGCGGTCAGGTCGCCGAGCGGGACAGTCTCGTCGCCCGCTCGCCCGAGGAGCACCGCTCACGCGGCATCGATCTGCGGATGCGTACCGAGGCGGTCGAGCTCGATGTGGCCGGCCAGCGGGTCCGGGTGAGGGAGCAGGAGGGCGCCGAGCGCTGGGTGGGCTACGACCAGCTGGTGCTGGCCACCGGCGCCGTCCCGGTACGCCCGCCGCTGCCGGGCATCGACGCGGAGGGCGTGTACGGGGTGCAGACGCTGGACGACGGTCAGCGGCTGCTGGACGCGTTGGAGGGGAGGGTGGAGTCCGGCGGCGACTCCCCGCGCAGGGCGGTCGTCGTCGGCGCCGGTTACATCGGCGTGGAGATGGCCGAGGCGTTCGTGCGGCGCGGCTACCAGGTGACGGTGCTGGAGAAGGCCGAGCAGCCGATGTCCACCCTCGACCCGGACATGGGCAAGCTGGTGCACGAGGCGATGTGCTCGATGGACATCGAGACGGTGCTGGGCGCCGCCGTCACCGAGGTCCGTACCGACGAGCGGGGACGCGCGTGCGCGGTCGCCACCCAGGACGCCGAGTACCCGGCCGACGTCGTCGTACTGGGGCTGGGCGTGCGGCCGGCGACCGAGCCGGCGCGCGAGGCGGGATTGCCGCTGGGCGAGTCGGGCGGGCTGCTGACGGATCTGGCGATGCGGGTGCGCGGCCAGGAGAACATCTGGGCGGGCGGCGACTGCGTGGAGGTCCTCAACCTCGTCTCAGGGCGTGCCCAGCACGTGCCGCTGGGCACGCACGCCAACAAGCACGGCCAGGTCATCGGCGCCAACATCGGCGGCGGCTACGCCACCTTCCCCGGCGTGGTCGGCACGGCGGTCAGCAAGGTGTGCGACCTGGAGATCGCCAGGACGGGTCTGCTGGAGGCGCAGGCCGCCGCCGTCGGGCTCCGCTTCACCAGCGTGGTGATCGAGTCGACGACCCGGGCCGGGTACTACCCGGGCACCCGGCCGATCCACGTCAAGATGCTCGCCGAACTCCGCTCGGGGCGGCTGCTCGGCGTCCAGATCGTCGGCCGTGAGAACGCGGGGAAGCGGGTGGACATCGCCGCGGTCGCCCTGCACGCGGGTATGACGGTGGAGCAGATGACCTCTCTGGACCTGGGCTACGCCCCGCCGTTCAGCCCGGTGTGGGACCCGGTGCTCGTTGCGGCCCGCAAGGCGGCCGCCGCCGTCCGGGAGAGCTGACCCCCCGGGCTGTGGGCCGGAACCAGTCCGTCCGCCCTCAGCGCGAGCTGTTTTCGTGCACGTACGCCACCAGGTCCGTGAGGGCCTGGGGGTCCGTGTCCGGGAGGACCCCGTGGCCCAGGTTGAAGATGTGCCCCTCCAGCCCGCGTGCGGCCTGCAGGATGTGCGCGGCCTGGCGCTCCACGGCCTCGCGGGGCGCGAAGAGGACGGCCGGGTCCAGGTTGCCCTGGATCGCCTTGCCGGGGCCGACCCGGCGTGCGGCCTCGTCCACCGGCACCCGCCAGTCGGCGCCGACGACATCGGCGCCGGCCTCCCCCATGAGACCGAGCAGCTCACCGGTGCCGACGCCGAAGTGGATGCGGGGCACCCCGTAGCCGGCGACGGCCTCGAAGACCTTCCGGGAGGCGGGCTGGACGCTGCGCCGGTAGTCATCAGGGGCGAGCGCACCCACCCACGAGTCGAACAGCTGCACAGCATTGGCGCCGGCCTCGATCTGCACCTTGAGGAACGCGGCGGTGATGTCGGCGAGCCGGTCCAGCAGATCGGCCCACAGTTCGGGGTCCCCGTACATCAGGGCCTTGGTGCGCTCGTGGTTCTTGGAGGGGCCGCCCTCCACCAGGTAGCTGGCCAGCGTGAAGGGAGCACCGGCGAAGCCGATGAGCGGGGTGGCGCCCAGCTCCCGGGTGAGGATGCCGACGGCCTCGGTGACGTACGAGACGTCCTCGGGGTCCAGGGGACGCAGCCGCTCCAGGTCGGCGCGGGTGCGGATGGGCTTCTCGACGACGGGGCCGACGCCCGGCTTGATGTCCAGGTCGACACCGATGGCCTTGAGGGGGACGACGATGTCGCTGAAGTAGATCGCGGCGTCCACCTTGTGCCGGCGCACGGGCTGCAGGGTGATCTCGGCGACCAGGTCGGGCCGCATGCACGAGTCGAGCATCGCGATGCCCTCGCGCACCTTGCGGTACTCCGGCAGTGAGCGGCCGGCCTGTCGCATGAACCACACCGGCGTGTGCGGCACGGGCTCACGTCGGCAAGCGCGGAGGAACGGTGCGGACGTCTTGTCCGCCGCGGCGCCCGCTGCGGCGTGAGATGTCTGCGTCGGCTGGCCCTCAGGGCGGTCGTTTCCACTCACACCCGAAGTCTCCCATGGCCTAATGGGGTGTCCCTACCAGCCTCGGGCCCGCCGTCCGCCTACTCTTCGGGCCATGACTGCGGCTCGGGCGGCGAAGGCGGGAGGCTCCGGCGGAGTGGAAGACACCAGCGGGACGGGAGGCTCCGGCGGCGGGGGCGGGGACTCCTCGCCGCCCCCTTTCCGGGCGGCTGTCGAGGCGCTGAGCGAGACCCGGCCGCGCCCCGAGGTCCGGCTCTCGACGCTCCCCGCGCCCCGGCGGCTGGCACCGTACTCCTTCGCACTGGAGGCGACGGTGACGGAGCCGGACGACGCGGGGGCCGAGCTGGCCGACGGGCGGTTCGTGCTGCTGCACGATCCGCAGGGCCAGGAGTCGTGGCAGGGCACCTTCCGGGTGGTCACCCTGGGCCGGGCCGAGCTGGAGCCGGAGATCGCCGGTGACCCGCTGCTGCCCGAGGTGACCTGGACATGGCTGACCGGAGCGCTGGAGGCGCGGGGCGCCGGGTACGGGGAGCCGAGCGGGACGGTGACACGGTCGAGTTCCGCGTACTTCGGCGGGCTGGCGGAGCGTGCCGCCGAGGAGGTGCTGGAGATCCGGGCGAGCTGGACGCCGGAGGGCGCCACGCCGGATGCGGCCGCGCATCTGACGGCGTGGTGCGAACTCCTTTGCCAGTGTGCGGGGTTGCCGCCCGAGACAGGTGAGGGTACGTCGGTGGTGCAGCTGCCGCAGCGCCGGGGGCCGCGCTAGGGCCTGACCCCTCCGCTGTACTGACGGGCACCCCCTTGTGCTGATGAGGGGGTGCCCCTTGCTGAGTCGGGCGGGACGGGGCGCGCCCTCTCTGCATCGCCGCACCCTTCGGGTGCGGCGTTTTGTCTACAAAGACGCTGGACAATTCCAGGCACCGGACCGTCGGTCTCTGTGTAGACAAAGGAATCTTTCCAGCGGTGGAAAATGCCCGGGGAAACGGCATTGTGGAAATTCGGGTCACTAATTCGTGATCTTTCTCTAAAGAGGGGTGGAGAAGGTGCCGAAGGAGTCTGTGACCCTTCACGCGGAATACCCGACTCGTTCGGATCCGTCCCCCACAGCCACTCCCCCAGGAGGCCCGGTGTCTGTTCTCCTTGAGCACCCCACAAGCCTGGTCGCCTACCGCCCGAACAAGCCGACGGCCATGGTCGTCGTGGCCGACCCCCGCGTCCGTTCCACCGTGACCCGCCACCTGTGGGCTCTCGGCGTACGGGACGTGATCGAGGCGTCGTCCATCGCGGAGGCCCGTCCCCGAATCGGCAACCCACGCGACATCTGCGTGGCCGACGTCCACCTGCCCGACGGCTCCGGGCTCAGCCTGCTGTCCGAGACCAGAGCGGCGGGCTGGCCCAACGGCCTGGCGCTCTCCGCCGCCGACGACATCGGCGCCGTACGCAACGCCCTGGCCGGCGGCGTCAAGGGCTATGTCGTCACCGGCACCCGCACCAACCTGGGCGGCCCGCTGCCCACCCGGCACGGTGCCGCACCCATCGGCGCCGCCGCTGCCGCGCGGATGCACCGCAGGCCGGGTGGCGGCCCCGGTGGCCCCGGCCACCCGGGCGGCTACCGGGAGCTGTCGGGCCGCGAGGTCGAGGTGCTGCGCCTGGTGGCCGAGGGCCAGTCCAACAAGGCCATCGGTGTGTCGATGGGCCTCTCGGCGCTGACGGTCAAGAGCCACCTCGCCCGGATCGCCCGCAAGCTGGGCACCGGCGACCGTGCCGGGATGGTCGCCGTCGCCCTGCGGACAGGCATCATCCACTGATCCCCCCACCCCTACTCTCCGGTACCCCCCTGCCTCCCTCGCTTTTCGGCTTTCCGGGCGCCCGTCGACGTAACGTTCCGTCGGCGGGCGCTCGCCATTGCGTGCGCGCGGATACCCTTGACTGGTGACCGACGCCCAAGAGACCGCATCAGCATCCGCAGCTCAGGCCCACCTCCAGGACGCAGCGCCGGCGCCGGTCCCTCTCCTGGAACCACGCGAGGGGATCCCGCCCGTCACCGTGACGGCCGAGGAGCTGGCGCGGGTGACGGACGCCTTCGCCGTGGGGAGCGGCCCGGTGGCCGTCGACGCCGAACGCGCGTCCGGGTACCGCTACGGACAGCGGGCCTATCTGGTGCAGCTGCGCCGCGCGGGCGCGGGCACCGCGCTGATCGACCCCGTCGCGTGCCCCGATCTGTCCGGCCTGGACGCGGCCCTGGCGGGCACCGAGTGGGTGCTGCACGCCGCCAGCCAGGATCTGCCGTGCCTGCGGGAAATAGGCATGCGGCCCACGCGGCTCTTCGACACCGAGCTGGCCGGACGCCTCGCCGGGTTCGCCCGGGTCGGGCTGGGCGCCATGGTGGAGAACGTACTCGGATACGCCCTGGAGAAGGGCCACTCCGCCGTGGACTGGTCCACCCGGCCGCTGCCCGAGCCCTGGCTGCGGTACGCGGCACTGGACGTGGAACTCCTGGTCGATCTGCGGGACGCGCTGGAGCAGGAGCTGTCCCGGCAGGGGAAGCTGGCGTGGGCCCAGGAGGAGTTCGCGGCCATCGCCGCGGCCCCGGCCCCGCCCCCGCGCAAGGACCCGTGGCGGCGCACCTCCGGCATGCACAAGGTGCGGCGGCGCCGCCAGATGGCTGTCGTACGGGAGCTGTGGCAGGCGCGGGACGCGGTGGCGCGCAAGCGGGACGTCTCGCCGGGCAAGGTGCTGTCCGACGCCGCCATCGTGGAGGCGGCGCTGGCGATGCCCGCCAACGCCAGAGCGCTGGCCGCGCTGCCCGGGTTCGGGCAGCGGATGAGCCGCAAGCAGCTCGACCAGTGGCAGGCGGCCGTCGAGCGGGCCCGCGCGCTGCCAGAGGAGCAGCTGCCGCAGCAGTCGCAGGCGACCAATGGGCCGCCCCCGCCGCGCTCCTGGGCCGACAAGGACCCGGCGGCGGCGGCCCGGCTCGCGGCAGCGCGCGCGGCGGTCACACAGCACGCGGAGGAGTTGAACCTGCCGCAGGAGAATCTGCTGACGCCTGACACGGTGCGGCGCCTGTGCTGGGAGCCTCCGGCGGAGGTTTCCGTCGACTCGGTTGCCGCGGCCCTGCGTGCGCTGGGCGCCCGCGAATGGCAGATCACCCAAACCGCGGAGCTGCTGCGCGTGGCGCTGACCGCTTCCGCGTAAGGGGGCACCCCCGGAACAGATGCCCACAACCGGCACATGGTGAGCCGTGACGAGGGCGACCCTTGCCAGGCGGTTACTGGCAAGTAGCATGGGGAGTGACAGACCCCTGGCCGCACCTGGAGGAGAGCCAAAGTGCCTCGTACCGCAAGGGACGTCGTCTTCGTCGACGGCGTTCGCACACCGTTCGGCAAGGCGGGCCCCAAGGGCATCTATCACGAGACCCGCGCCGACGACCTGGTCGTCAAGTGCATCCGTGAGCTGCTGCGCCGCAACCCCGACCTGCCTCCGGAGCGCATCGACGAGGTCGCCGTCGCGGCGACCACCCAGATCGGTGACCAGGGGCTGACCCTGGGCCGCACCGCCGGAATCCTCGCGGGGCTGCCGAAGACCGTCCCCGGCTACTCCATCGACAGGATGTGCGCGGGCGCGATGACGGCCGTGACCACGACCTCCGGCTCGATCGCCTTCGGCGCGTACGACCTCGTCGTCGCCGGCGGCGTCGAGCACATGGGCCGCCACCCGATGGGCGAGGGCGTCGACCCCAACCCGCGCTTCGTCTCTGAGAAGCTGGTCGACGAGTCGGCGATGTTCATGGGCATGACCGCCGAGAACCTGCACGACCGCTTCCCGCACCTGACCAAGGAGCGCGCCGACGCCTTCGCGGTGCGCAGCCAGGAGAAGGCGGCCAAGGCGTACGCGAACGACAAGATCCAGCCCGACCTGGTGCCGATCTCCATCCGCCGCACCTCGCCCGAGGGCGGTGAGACCGGCTGGGGTCTGGCCACGGCCGACGAGCCGATGCGGCCGGGCACCACGCTGGAGAACCTGGCCGGGCTCAAGACCCCGTTCCGGGCGCACGGCCGGGTCACCCCGGGCAACGCCGCGGGGCTCAACGACGGCGCCACCGCCTCGCTGATCGCCGCCGAGGACGTGGCGCAGGAACTGGGGCTGCCGGTCAAGATGCGGCTGGTGTCCTACGCGTTCGCCGGTGTGGAGCCCGAGGTGATGGGCGTCGGCCCGGTGCCGGCCACCGAGAAGGCGCTGGCGAAGGCCGGTCTGTCGATCGACGACATCGGTCTGTTCGAGATCAACGAGGCGTTCGCCGTCCAGGTGCTCGCGCTGCTGGACCACTACGGCATCGCCGACGACGACCCGCGCGTCAACCAGTACGGCGGCGCCATCGCCTTCGGCCACCCGCTGGCCTCCTCCGGCGTGCGGCTGATGACTCAGCTCGCCCGTCAGTTCGAGGAGCAGCCGCACGTCCGCTACGGCCTGACCACCATGTGCGTCGGCTTCGGCATGGGCGGGACCGTCATCTGGGAGAACCCGCACTGGGAGGGCAAGTAAGAATGAGCACCGCTGAGCTGCTGAAGGGCGCGGCCGAGCTGTTCCCTGACGAGGTCGTCACCCAGGCGCACGTACGCCACCTCGACCTGCCCGGCAGGGCGGGCAGGTTCGCCCTCATCACGCTGGACAACGGCCTTGACCACACCAAGCCCACCACCTTCGGGCCGCAGTCGCTGGCCAATCTGAACGCCGCCATCGACCAGGTGGAGAAGGAGGCGGCGGACGGCGAGATCGTCGGCGTCGGGCTGACCGGCAAGCCGTTCATCTTCGCCGTCGGCGCCGACCTCAAGGGCGTCGAGCTGCTGAAGCGGCACGAGGAGGCGGTCGCCATCGGCAAGGGCGGCCACGACGTCTTCGTCCGGCTCGCCAACCTGGCCGTGCCGACGTTCGCGTACTACAACGGCGCGGCGATGGGCGGCGGTGTCGAGGTGGGGCTGCACTGCACCTACCGCACCGTCTCGGCCGCGCTGCCCGCCTTCTCGCTGCCCGAGGTCTTCCTGGGCCTCGTGCCGGGCTGGGGCGGCTGCGCGCTGCTGCCGAACCTGATCGGCGCCGACCGCGCGGTCAGCGTCATCATCGAGAACTCGCTCAACCAGAACCGCCAGCTCAAGGGCAAGCAGGTCTACGAACTGGGCATCGCCGACGCCCTGTTCGAGGGCGCCGACTTCCTGGAGGAGTCGCTGCGCTGGACGGCGTCCGTCCTCAAGGGCGAGATCGACGTCGTACGCCCCGAGATCGACCGCGGCGAGGCATGGGACGCGGCCGTCGAGCGCGGCAAGCAGATCGCGGACAGCAAGGTGCACGGTGCGGCCCCGGCCGCCTACCGCGCGCTGGACATCATCGCCGCGGCCAAGAACGGCGACCTGCGCAAGGGCTTCGAGGAGGAGACCCAGGCGCTGGCCGACCTGATCATGGGCGGCGAACTGCGCAGCGGCATCTACGCCTTCAACCTGGTGCAGAAGCGCGCCAAGCGCCCGGCGGGCGCCCCCTCCAAGGACCTGGCGCGTCCGGTCACCAAGGTCGGCGTCGTCGGCGCCGGGCTGATGGCCTCGCAGCTCGGGCTGCTGTTCGCCCGCCGTCTGGAGGTGCCGGTCGTACTGACCGACATCGACCAGGAGCGGGTCGACAAGGGCGTGGCCTACTGCCACGAGGAAATCGACAAGCTGCTGCTCAAGGGCCGTGTCAACCAGGACAAGGCCAACCGCCTCAAGGCCCTGGTGACCGGCTCCCTGGACAAGGCCACCGCGTTCGCCGACGCGGACTTCGTCATCGAGGCCGTCTTCGAGGAGATGGGCGTCAAGCAGAAGGTGTTCGCCGAGGTCGAGGCGGCCGTGCCGGAGCACGCCATTCTCGCCACCAACACCTCCTCGCTGTCGGTCAGCGAGATGGCCTCGCAGCTCAAGCACCCCGAGCGGGTCGTGGGCTTCCACTTCTTCAACCCGGTGGCGATCCTTCCGCTGCTGGAGATCGTGCGGGGCGAGAAGACCGACGACGCCTCGCTGGCCACCGCCTTCGGCGTCGCCAAGAAGCTGAAGAAGACGGCCGTACTGGTCAAGGACGCACCCGCGTTCGTCGTCAACCGGGTGCTGACCCGCTTCCTCGGCGAGGTGCTGCGCTCCATCGACGAGGGCACGCCTGTCGAGGTCGCCGACCGGGCGCTGGCGCCGCTGGGGCTGCCCATGTCGCCGATCCAGCTGCTGGAGCTGGTGGGCCCCGCCGTCGCACACCACGTCGCCGGCACGCTGCACGAGGCATTCCCCGACCGGTTCGCCGTCTCGGAGAACCTGGGGCGGGTCGTGGAGGCCGGCAAGCGGAACCTGTACGTTCCCGGCACCCAGGAGCTGGACCCGGAGGTCGCCTCGCTGTTCGAGGTCGGCAGCACCGTGCTGACCGAGGAGCAGGTGCGGGAGCGGGCGCTGAACGCCATCGCCGAGGAGATCCGGCTGATGCTGGACGAGGGCGTGGTGGCCGAGGCCCAGGACATCGACCTGTGCCTGATCACCGGTGCCGGGTGGCCCTTCCACCTCGGTGGAGTGACCCCCTACCTGGACCGCGCGGGTGTCAGCGAGCGGGCCACCGGGCGCCGCTTCCTGGAGCCGGGACTGGCCAGCATCCCCGAGTAAGGCGGTAACCCTGCCCTGCCCTTCCGCCGTTTCTATCGGGTTTCGCCCGTGGTTTCGGCCGGTGTTTTCCTTCAAGGGCAGGGCAGGGCTCTTTCACCCTGTATAGGGCTCGCGGCCTTCAAAGGCGTTGCCCTGCGGGCCGATGGCCAGGTACTTGGACTTGATGTCGTCGGCGAGATCTCCGGTCACATCGGGACCCTTGCCGTACTTCTCCAGGTATTTTTCGGCGGTGGCGCCGAGATCGTGCTCACCGCGAGCGAAGAACTGATCTTTGTTCCGCGGTGGATCGGGCAGATCCGGCCCCCCGAAAACAACGTCGTCGTGGAACTGCTTCGCCCATTCCACGCCGCCCGCCTGGACGAGCGGAACGAGCACGCCCCAGGGCCCGCTCTTGCCCACCACGCTCAGTATTCCGTTGGCGAGCGCCGGCGCCCCGGTGCTCATACCGACGCGGGTCCAGTCGGCCGACTCCGCGAACGCCTTCTGTGCCTCGGCGCTGTCGGCGGCGTACCGGGCCTCGATCTGCTGGACCCGGGAGTGGTCCAGCGTGCCCCGTGCCTCGGCCTCGGTCAGCAGCACCCGCCGCCCCGTTGCCCAGGCCTCGTCGCTGCCGGAGGGCGGGTCGTGGGCCAACCGGTCCAGGGTGTAGAGGTGTTCGGCCTGGTTCATCAGGCCGTGCGAGGTCTCGTTCTGGCCGAGGACGCTGAGGAAATCCACCGCTTGGTCGCGGCTGAACTGTGCCGGGGACCGGTAGCCCGGCGGGAAGGCACCGTCGCTCTGCAGCGAGTCGCCCACGCCGGAGACGGCACGGTTGATGTCGTCCACATAGGCGCCGCCCATCGCGCCCAGGCTTGCGGCGAGGGCCGGCTGGTCGTGCAGCAGCTTGGGGCCGTCCTCGCCACTGTAGACGTGGACGACCTGTTCCATCACCCCGGCGGTGGCCGCGGTGCGCCGGTTGCCGCCGTGCGCGAAGATCTCCGGGTCCGCGCCCCTGAGTTGCGGATCGTCCCAGGCGTAGCCGGTCGTGGCGGCGGTGAGCGCGTGGCCGAGCGCCTCGTGTCCGGGAAGCCGGCGCGGGCCCGCTTGGGTGTTGCCGTCGAAGATCCAGTTGCGGTCCTCGGTCAGATACTTGAGGTGGTCGTTGAGTTCGGAGTCCCGGTCAACGGCGCCGTTGACGGAGTCCGGCTGGGCGAAGAACTCGGTGGAGGCTTCGGGGTTGTGGCCGAGCGCCTCCAGGAAGCCGACCATCGCGTCGTGGCCGGTGTCGCCGGGCTCACCGGACGGGTCGAGGTCGTCGGTATCGGCGCTGTTGGCCCAGTAGGCATAGTTTTCACGGGTGTTGAGCTCTTTGTCCCAGGCGACGAGCCGGTCACCGTAGCGGTTGAGGAAGCCGCTGTCGTAGGTGCCCGAGTGCATGAGGTTGCTCATCAGCTGGAAGCCGAAGGGGTGGGTCCTGCCGCCGCTGCTCTCCAGCCGCTTGTCGCCCAGCGCGATGATGTCGTTCTGCCACTGGCGCATCTGCGGCGAGTCCGCGTGCGAGGCGGTGGCCAGCGTGGTGCTGAGCGAGTCCTGGAGCGTCCTGGCCGACTTCCACCACGCCTTGTCGTCGATCTTCGTGTCCGGGTACAGCTCATTGTGCGGGTGGGTGGCGTTGTACCACAGCTGCAGCGTCCGCTGGGCGCCGAGCTTGGTGGCGAACCGCTCGGCGAATTCCGGGTCCTGGCTGTGCCGGGTGACCAGCGCGGTGAGCCGCTCGAACTGGTCGGAGGACATCTTGCCGTTCTCGGCCTTCGCCAGGTGCAGGGCCTCCTTGAGGTCCTGCGCGGAGTGCTCGCGGGCGGCCTTGAGGCTGTCGTACGCGTGGTCGTTGAAGCCGCGCGCGGCGCCGTTGACGTCGGTGGTCAGCGCCTGGGCGAGGTCCTGGTCGGCCTGGTCGGCGCTTTCGAGAGCCGCGCTGGTACGGAACCAGTAACCGGCGATGACCGCGCTGTACGCCTGTGAGTAAGCCACACGGGACTTCTCTTCCTCGTCCGTGAGCTTCAGCTCGACGGTGCCGTCCTTCTTGTTGAGCTTGAGGTGTTTGTGCCCCTCCAGCTCGTCCTCGATGGCCTCGAGCTCCTTCTGCGCGGCACGGAACTTCGACAGCGCCTCGGACAGCACCGTGTGCACCCGCCGGGACTCCTCCTGTGCCGCCAGCAGCTCGGCCTTGACGGCGCGGAACTTCCGCCACGCCGCCTCGGCCGTCTCCCCCTCGAAGTCGGAGTTCGCCAGGCCCTTGACGACCTCGGTCTGGAAGTTGGTCGCGACCTGCTGGAACTTGCCCGGCGCGTTCTTCCACTTGCCGACCGCCTCGTCCAGCGGGGTGAGGTCGGCATGACGTACGTCGGTGTAGCCGAGCTGGTCGCTCACGAGCGGCCACCTCCGGCCGGTGCGTGGCTGTCCTTCGTACCGGCGGCACGGTCGATGTCCTTCTTGCGCCGGTGATCCTCGGTCTCGAACGCGCCCGCTGCGGTACGCAGCGCGGAAGCGGTGCTGCTGAACTGCTGCTTGACGTAGCTCATCTGGTCGCGCCAGCGCTCCTGGAAGGTGGCGATCGCGGCGTCCGTACGGAAGCCCTTGAGGGTTCCGGTGATCTGCCCGGTCTCGCGCATGACCTCGTCGTCCGCCTTGAGGAACTGTCCCCGCACGGTCTCCGCACGGCCCGCCCGACCCCGCAGCACGGATCCGGTCACATTGAGTCGCTGCTTCGGGTTCGGCCCGCCTCCGATGCCACCACCGCCGCCTCCCTGGAGCCCGTCGGCCCCGGCGAGCCGCAAGTGCGCCGTCCCCTCGGGCGCGTACGCGGCCTTGAGCCCGGCCCACTCCTGCTCGAACGACAAGCTGTCCTCCCCGTAGCCCTGCGTCGTGGGACTTCCCCCGCGCGCATCGACGCGACGCACGCGGGGCGACCGTAGCCACCGCAGGGAAACAGCAGACGATCAACAAGGGAGCGGCAACTGGACAAGCGAACACGGCCCGGCGCGCGTGGCACCCTCAGCGGCGGTGTGGCGCGTGGCCGGCCCGGGAGGTGCGGATCTCCGGGCGGTTGCGCAGGTAGAACGAGGAGCCGTCGATGGTGGCCACCTTCTCGTAGTGGCGGGCGAGGTGCCGGCGAAGGGTGGGGATCTGCTGGACGCCGTACCGCTTGCCGCGCGAGTCGTCGACGATCAGCTCGGGCGGGCGCCGCCGCAGCTCCCGTTCGAAGTGCGGCCAGGCGCCGTCCATCGCGTACCGCTCGCCCACCCGCGCCTCGCCCCGGCCGCCGCTGAAGTTGGTGAGGAACCCGGCGGTCAGATAGCGGGAGGCGGGCGAGCGCTGGGACAGCCAGTACCCCTCCGGGTGCATGCCCCACAGCAGCACCCGGTCCTTGCGGTCGGTGTACGAGCGCACGGTGTCGGCCAGCCGGCGCGCGTGGTCGACCTCGGCGCGGCTGTCGGTGAACCCCCAGCCGACGTAGCCGCAGGCCACCAGTGCGGTGGCGGTGAGCGCCGCGGTGGCGGCGCGGGCGGTGAGCTCGTGCAGCGCCGCGGCGCCCAGCAGCGCGAGCGGCGGGACGAGTTGCAGGAAGTAGTGCCCGAAGAACTGGAAGCCGACGGTGGCGGCGCCGAGCGAGGCGGCCAGCCAGATCCACAGATCTGCCGTGCCGCTGAGCGGGGCCCGGCCGGCGGGCGGCACGGCGGCGCGCGAGCGTACGACGCGGACGAGGGCGACCACCAGCGGGAGAGCGGCGAGCGTCAGCAGCCCGACGCCGGCGAGGGCGCGCAGCACGGGTTTGAGCCCGGCGCCCTCGGCGGACAGGTACGAGCCCGACCCGGTCGCGATCCAGTACAGGAACCGGCCCGGGTCGAAGGCCAGAGCAGCGCTCACGACCGGGAGCGCCGCTCCCGCGGCGACCCGGGCGAAGGCGCCCCAGCCCGCCCGGTGCTGCCACAGCAGGACGAGGACCGGCAGCAGTACGGCACCACCGGTCTGTTTCGAGAGCACCGCTCCGGCCGCCGCCAGCCCGGCCCCGAGCCAGCGGGCCCGCTCGGCGTACCAGATCGCCGCGACCGTCCAGGGCAGCATGAAGACCTCGAACGTTGCCGCCTGGGTGTCCTCCGGCTTGAGCCCGATCGTCAGGAAGACGTAGCAGGCACCGGCCGTCCACGCCGACCGCTGCCCCCAGCGCCGCGCCGCGATCGAGGCGGCCAGGGCCGCACCCACCAGCACGGCGACGATGGCCGCCATCCGCACCGGCCACAGCGAGCCGTCACCGAAGACGGCGAAGGCACCGCGGTAGAGCAGGGGCACGAAGGGAGGCTTGCGGTCGACCACGGTGTCGTAGAGCACGCCGCCGTCGGCCAGTTGGCGCGCCTGGGTGGCCAGATACCCCTCGTCCGGATTCCATGGGGTGCGTACGAAGGAGGGGATACGGGTGACGACCGTGAGGGCGAGGAGAACGGCGATGAGCCGCGTCCAGTTCACCGCGGGTTCCTTGTGACTCGCGGCGGTGGTGTGGCGCTCCGCAAGAGAGGACAACGGCATCCCCTCAATCTAGCGCCACCGGGCACAGTGCGCTGCGCTGCCCACCCTCCGCTTCGCGGAGCGGCGATTCAGGGGCGAGGGGTACGCGGAGGTGCCCCTCCCCGGAGCCGGAGAAAGGCACCCCGCGAAAGCGGTCAGTCGCGGGCCACCTCGGCCCGCTCCGCGTCGAAGCGCCCGTCCAGCTTGGCGACGAGCCCCGTGACCTGGCGGGCGATGTCCGGCGCTGTCAGGCCGATCTCGGCCATGATCTCCTTCCGGGACCCGTGGTCCAGGAAGCGTTCGGGAATACCGAAGTCCCGCAGCGGAACGTCCACACCCGCGTCCCGCAGCGCCTGCGCGACGGCGGAGCCGACGCCCCCGGCGCGGCTGTTGTCCTCGACGGTGACGACGACCCGGTGCTGTTCGGCCAGCGGCGGCAGCGACTCGTCGACCGGCTTGACCCAGCGCGGGTCCACCACCGTGGCGGTGATCCCCTGCTTGTCGAGCAGGTCGGCCACCTCCAGGCACATCGGGGCCAGCGCCCCCACCGACACCACCAGGACATCCGCCCCAGCGCCGTCGGCGGGCTCGCGCAGCACATCCATGCCTCCGACCCGGCGCACCGCGGGGACGGCCGGGCCGACGGCGCCCTTGGAGTACCGCACCACGGTGGGCGCGTCGTCCACCTCGACGGCCTCGCGGAGCTGGGCGCGCACCTGGTCGGCGTCGCGGGGCGCGGCCAGTCGCAGGCCCGGGACGCACTGCAGGACGGACATGTCCCACATGCCGTTGTGCGAGGCGCCGTCCGAGCCCGTGACCCCTGCCCGGTCCAGCACGAACGTCACACCGCACCTGTGCAGCGCCACATCCATCAGGAGCTGGTCGAAGGCGCGGTTGAGGAAGGTGGCGTAGACGGCGAAGACCGGGTGCAGGCCGCCGGTGGCGAGCCCGGCGGCGGAGACCGCGCCGTGCTGCTCGGCGATGCCGACGTCGTAGACCCGCTCGGGGAATTCCTGCGCGAAGGCGTGGAGGCCGACGGGCCGCATCATGGCCGCCGTGATGGCGACGATGTCCTCGCGCTCGCGGCCGAGCTTGACCATCTCGTCGCTGAAGACGGAAGTCCAGTCGGCGCCGGAGGACTTGACGGGCAGTCCGGTGTCGGGGTGGATGACGCCGACGGCGTGGAACTGGTCGGCCTCGTCCTGGCGGGCCGGCTGATAGCCGCGCCCCTTCTCGGTCAGGCAGTGCACCAGTACCGGGCCACCGAACCGCTTGGCGCGCTGCAGCGCCGACTCCACGGCCGCGATGTCGTGCCCGTCGATCGGGCCCACGTACTTCAGGCCCAGGTCCTCGAACATGCCCTGCGGCGCGATGAAGTCCTTGAGCCCCTTCTTGGCGCCGTGCAGCGTCTCGTAGAGGGGTTTGCCGACCACCGGGGTGCGGTTGAGGACGTCCTTGCCCCGGGCCAGGAAGCGCTCATAGCCGTCAGTGGTGCGCAGCGTCGCCAGATGGTTGGCCAGGCCGCCGATGGTCGGCGAATACGACCGCTCGTTGTCGTTGACCACGATCACCAGCGGCCGGTCCTTCGCTGCGGCGATGTTGTTCAGCGCCTCCCAGGCCATCCCGCCCGTCAGTGCGCCGTCACCGATGACCGCCACGACATGGTCGTCACGCCCCCGCACCTCGTTCGCCTTGGCCAGACCGTCCGCCCAGCCCAGCACCGTGGAGGCGTGCGAGTTCTCGATCACGTCGTGCGCCGACTCGGCGCGGGACGGGTAGCCCGACAGGCCGCCCTTCGCGCGCAGCTTGGAGAAGTCCTGCCGCCCGGTCAGCAGCTTGTGCACGTACGACTGGTGCCCTGTGTCGAAGAGCACCTTGTCCTTCGGGGAGTCGAAGACACGGTGCAGGGCGATGGTCAGCTCGACCACGCCGAGGTTCGGCCCCAGATGGCCGCCGGTCTTGGAGACCGCCTCGACCAGGAAGGTGCGGATCTCCTCGGCCAGGCTCTCCAGCTGCTCCGGGGTGAGCCGGTCCAGATCGCGTGGTCCCCTGATGCGGGTCAGCAACGCCACCCGTACCTCCTTGCGTCAAGCGTGATCGAACGCTGTCGAGCCGTCGTTGTCGGACCGTGCTGATTCCCCAGAGTCTAATGTTCCGCCATCACCCGGGTTCACCGGACAGTGCCATCTCACTCACACGAATGCCAGCACGCGCTCGAGCCGCGGTGCATACATACGTGTAAGTGACAGGAGTTGACTCCGCCCCCTTGCACCCGCCCCTCGCAAGCGTCCCGCACGGAGCCCGTACACCCGATCGAGGGGGATATATAGCCGATTTGGCCCTAATGTGCTTATAACGGACAGAAGACAACGATGCCCGTTCCACGGCGTCGTCCCGACGCACAGGAGGCCCGATGCCGAACCGACTCAAGCGCACCCTCGCGGTCGCGGCCCTGGTTGCCGCTCCACTCACCCTGACCCTGGCCGGCACACCGGCCCAGGCCGCCGGCCCGGCGTCGGTCGCCGGCGGTGACAAGCCCGACAAGGCCGAGAAGAAGGAGAAGCCCGACCCGGCGTGGAAGGAAGCGTACGAGCGGCTGCACGAGCCGAAGGAGAAGTCCGAGCAGAAAGAGCTCGCGAGGGAGCAGAGGGAGGCCGGGCGCTAGGGCGCCGCCTCACACGTCGGTCCAGGCACGGAGTTCTGCTCTCCGCTGCCTGGACCGACGAGCTGGACCGACTGCCTGACCGACTGCCTGACCGACGCCTGCGCAGCTGCGCGCTGCGCCGACGCAGCCGCGCTACGCCCGGCCTGCCGTTTTCTGCGTCCTGCGGGAGACGGAGTCGATCACGACGGCCGCCAGCAGGACCGCGCCGGTGATCATGTCGCGGAGCGCCGAGCCGGTGCCCAGCAGCGCCATGCCGGAGTTGATCGACTGGATGACCAGCGCGCCCAGCAGCGCGGACCAGGTCTTGCCCCGGCCGCCGAAGAGGCTGGTGCCGCCGATGACGGCTGCCGCGATGCAGTTCATCAGCAGGCTGCCGGCGCCGGAGGACTGGTTGGCCGCGTTGATCTGTGACGCGAAGAACAGTCCGCCCACGGCCGCCATGGTCCCGGCGATGGCATAGACGGTGATCCGCACCATGGGCACGCTGATGCCCGCCCGCGCGGCGGCCTCGCTGCTGCCGCCCACGGCGAAGACCTGGCGGCCGTAGCTGGTGCGGCGGAGCACGAAGTCGCCGAGCACCACCACGCCCAGGAAGATCACCACTGCCAGCGGCAGCCCCTTGTAGGAGTTGAAGACCGCGGCCACGGCATAGGCGGGCACCGCCAGCACCACCGTGCGCAGCAGGATCTCGCTGAGCGGGCGGCTGGGCACGTCGGCGGCCTTGCGGCGGCGCTGCTCCAGCAGGGAGAAGCCGAGGAAGGCCAGGACACAGACGGTGGCCAGGCCCATGGCCGCCGCCTTGTCGGAGAAGTAGTAGTTGGTGAGATGCGCCACCAGGCCGTCGTCGTCGAGGTTGATGGTGCCGCTGGGCCCGAGTATCTGGAGCATCAGACCGTTCCAGCCCAGCAGGCCCGCCAGGGTGACCACGAAGGCCGGGACGCCGATCCTGGCGAAGAAGAAGCCGTGGACGGCGCCTGCCGCCATACCGGTGAGGAGCGCCAGGAGGACCGCCAGGACCTCGTTCATCCCGTGCTGGACGTTGAGGACGGCCAGCACCGCGGCGGACATTCCGCTGACCGAGCCGACCGACAGGTCGATCTCCCCGAGGATCAGCACGAAGACGATCCCGACGGCGATCAGCCCGGTCCCCGCGCTCTGCACGAACAGGTTGCTGAGGTTGTTGGAGCTCAGGAAGGCCGAGTCCTGGAGCTGGAAGACCACGCCGATCACCAGCAGGCCGACGATGACCGGGACCGAGCCCAGCTCACCGGTGCGCAGCCGGCGCAGCAGATCCTCCAGGTAGCCGGCGAAGCCCTGCTGCCGCACCAGCAGCCGGGGATCGACGGTGGCGGCGGACGAGTCGGGGGCCGCCGTGTCATCCGCGGCGGCGCCCTCCCGCGGGGCCTTCGCGATGTCCACGGACGTGTTGTCGGCCGGCGTGCCGTCCGTGGGGGTGCCGGTGGTCACTTGTGCACCTCCGTGGTGGGTGCGCTCTGCGCGGTACGGGCGTTGCGGCGGGTGACGACGTTGTCGGTCGCACCGGTGATCGCGGAGACGATCTCCTCCTGGCTGGTCTCGCTCACCGTGAAGGTTCCGTTGTTGCGGCCGAGCCGCAGCACGGCCACCCGGTCGCTGACGGCCCGCACGTCCGCCATGTTGTGGCTGATCAGCAGCACTCCCAGCTCCCGCTCCCGGAGCCGCTCCACCAGGTCGAGAACCTGCGCGGTCTGCTCCACGCCGAGGGCCGCTGTGGGCTCGTCGAGGATGACCACACGGGGCTCGCCCAGCAGTGAGCGGGCGATGGCGACGGTCTGCCGCTGCCCGCCGGAGAGCGAGGCGACGGGCACGCGGACGCTGGGGATGCGGATGGAGAGGGTGGAGAGCAGCTCGCGGGCGCGGCGCTCCATCTCCACCTCGTCGAGGATCGTGCGGCTCTTGATCTCGTTCCCGAGGAAGAGGTTGCCGACGACGTCCAGGTTGTCGCACAGCGCCAGGTCCTGGTAGACGGTGGCGATGCCCAGTTCCTGGGCGTCGTGCGGCCGCTCGATACGGACCGGTCGGCCGTCCCACTCCACCGTTCCGTCGTCGGCCGGGGCTACGCCCGCGATGGCCTTGACCAGGGTGGATTTTCCGGCACCGTTGTCGCCGACGAGCGCGACGACCTCGCCCGGGTGGACCTCCAGCTCGACGTCCGTGAGCGCCTGGACGGCACCGAACCGCTTGGAGATACCGCGCAACGCCAGCACGGGCGTAGCGGACACGTGAATCACTCCTTATGCCCCTGGGCCATCGCACCGCGGGCCGCCTCGGCGGCGGGGTGCCGGCCACCGGAGGTGGTCTACTTGATGCCCGCCTCGGCGCAAGCCTTCTTGAAGTCGGCGGTGCAGATCTCCTTGGCCGTGAAGAAGCCGGACTTGCCGACGTACTTCTTGATGTCCTCCTTGACCAGCGGCAGCGGCGTCACGATCTTCGTCGGGATGTCCTCGGTGGACTCGCTGTCGGTCTTCGAGGTGGCGATCTTGTCCAGCGACTCGCCGCGGGCCAGCGCGACGGCGAACTCGGCGGCTGCGGAGGTCTCGGGGACGTACGGCTTGTAGACGCTCATGAACTGCTCGCCGGCCAGAATCCGCTGCACGGCGTTGAGCTCGGCGTCCTGGCCGGTGACCGGGGGCAGGTTGTCCTTGTCGAAGCCCGCGCGCTTGAGCGCGGTGATGATGCCGCCCGCCATGCCGTCGTTGGCCGAGTAGACGCCCACGATGTTCTTCTTGCCCAGGGAGGAGATGGCGCCCTTCATGTTCTCGTTGGCGTTCTCCGGCTTCCACTCCTTGGTGTCGTACTCCTTGCCGATCTTCACCTTGCCGTCCAGGACGGAGTGGGCGCCGTCCTTGTACATCTTGGCGTTGGGGTCGGTGACGGAGCCGTTCATCATGACGATCTTGCCCTTGTCGGCCTTGTCGCCGAGCTCCTTGAGCAGGGAGCGGGCCTGGATCCTGCCGACGCGGGGGTTGTCGACCGAGGTGTACGCCTTGATGGGGCCCTCGGCGAGGCGGTCGTAGGCCACCACCGGGATGTCGCTGTCGTCCGCCTTCTTGACCGAGCTGGAGATGGACTTGGCGTCCACGGCGTCCACGATGAGCGCGTCGACCTTCTTCGCGATCATCGTCTCGACCTGCTGCTGCTGAAGGTTGGCGTCCTGCTTGGCGTTGGCGTACAGGACCTTGGTGTCCTTGCCCGCCAGTTCCTTGATCTTCTTGACCATCAGCGGCCGGTCGAAGCGCTCGTAGCGCGCCGTCTGGTTCTCGGGCAGCAGCAGCCCGATGGTCAGCTGGCCTTTCTTGGATTTCTTGTCGTCCTTGCCGTCCGCCTGATCGGCACTGCCACAGGCGGCGGTGGTGAGGGCGAGCGAGAGTGTGACGGTGCCGAGGACGATGCCGCGCAGCGCTGCGTGCATTTCGTAAGACCTCCCTGACGGGGCCGCGGCGGTGCGGCCGAGGTAGCGGGAAGTCAACTCGCCGGTGACTCAGCGGTCAATAAGCAAATCCTTAACGAGATGACAACGATGCCATCTGTTGAAGACAGAAACCCATGGGTGCCCCGAGGGAACCCATGGGTGGCCCGAGGACAGCTGGTGGGGGCCTCAGACGACAGCCGAAGCCGCCGCGTCCACCAAGGTGGTGTCGCCCATCTCGTTGAGTACCAGGGCCAGCGCGCCCAACACCTCGGCGCGGCTGTCGAGTTCACCGGGCAGCACCTTCAGTTGGCGGGCCGCGCTGGGGATGGCGTAACGCGCCACCGAGTCCCGTACGGGAGCCAGCACCAGGTCTCCGGCGTCGGCGAGGTCGCCGCCGAGGACGACCCGCGAGGGGTTGAGGAGGTTGCACAGGCTGGCGACACCGCTGCCGATGTGCCGGCCGATGTCGGCGACGACCCGGCGGCAGCCCGGGTCGCCGTCGGCCGCCAGCCGCACCATCCCGGCCATGGTCAGGTCGGTGCCATGGCTGGAGTGCAGCAGGGGCAGCACATAGCGGGCCGCGGTGAACGTCTCCAGACAGCCGCGGTTGCCGCAGCGGCAGACCGGGCCCGACTCGTCCAGCGTGATGTGGCCGATCTCCCCCGCGGTGCCGCCAGGGCCCCGGTAGATCTGGCCGTTGATCACCAGCCCGGCGCCGACACCGCTGGCGACTTTGATGTAGGCCAGGTCGCGCGCTCCGTGGCCGGCACCCCAGACCTGTTCCCCGAGGGCTCCGAGGTTGGCGTCGTTGTCGACGTAGACCGGGACGCCCATCCTGGCGGCGAGCTCGTCGCGAGGATTGGTGCCCACCCAGCCCGGGAGGATGGCGGTGGAGCCCAGCACGCCGGTCTCCATGTCGATGGGGCCCGGCACGCCCAGGCCGATGCCGATGACCTTCGCCGGGCTGATGCCGCTCTCCCCCACCAGCCGCCGCACCAGCTGCTCGGCGCGGTCGAAGCCCTGGTCGGCCGAGGCGTCCACATCGATCGGCTCGGCGTCCTCGGCCAGCACCGTGTGCGCCAGGTTGCCGACGGCGACGCGCAGGTGCGAGTGGCCGAAATCGACGCCGACGACGATCCCGGCGTCCGCGCTGAGCGAGACGGCGCGGGCCCGGCGCCCTCCGGAGGAGGTGGGGGTGACCTGCACCGTTCCGGCGTCCTTGAGCTCACGGACGATATTGGAGACGGTCGCGGCGGACAGCCCGGTGGTGCGGGCGATCTCGGCCTGGGTGAGCGAGCCGGCCATGCGGACGGCCCGCACCACGCGCTCGAGATTCGCCCGGTGCAGCGAGGACTGCGACCCCGGAGTCTCCACCACTGTTCACTCCCCGTTTGTCTCCAACATCTGAACCCTAAGGAGAGCCCCGGCGATTCTTCCCGTCAAGCCCTTCGAGCTCGGCTGGGAACGGTCGGCGCTCATTTGTGATCATCATACGGAGGGAAACGGGGGAAACGCGGTGGGTCCCCGGCCCTGGAGGCCGGGGACCCGTCGGAGCTGCGGGGTCTGTCAGGCGACCGGGCACCTGTCAGGCGTCCGTACGGTCACTTCACGGAGCCCGCCGTCAGTCCGGAGACCACGTGCCGCTCGATGAAGGCGAACAGGACGATCACCGGCACGATCGCGACGACCGAAGCGGCGAACAGGTAGTTCCACTGCACCGTGTAGGCACCGATGAAGTTGTTGATCCCGACGGTCAGCGGCTGCTTGTCCGGTTCGGTGGAGAGCGTCAGCCCCATCACGAACTCGTTCCAGGACGTGATGAAGGTGAAGATCACCGCGGTGACGACGCCGGGCAGCGCCAGCGGCAGCGTCACCCTGATCATCGCTCCGAAGCGGCTGGTGCCGTCCACCATCGCCGCCTCCTCCAGCTCCGCCGGGATCGACCCGATGTAGGCGGTCAGGATCCACACCGCGAAGGCCAGGTTGAACGCCGCGTTGGTGAGGATCAGCGTCCAGACCGAGTTGAGCATCTCCAGCTGGTGGAACTCCCGGTACAGACCCACCAGCAGCGCGGTCGGCTGGAACATCTGGGTGACCAGCACCAGCAGCAGGAACCACTTGCGTCCCTTGAACCGCATCCGGGCCGTGTAGTACGCGGCCGGGAGCGAGACCAGCAGCACCAGTACCGTGGCGCCGCCGGAGATCAACAGCGTCACCTGGAGGTTGTCCCCGAGCGAGGACTCCTTCCAGACGTCGATGAAGTTGGACCAGTGCAGCTTGTCCGGCAGATAGGTACGGTCGCGCAGCTCGTCCGCCGGCCGCAGCGCGGTGACGATCATCTCCAGATAGGGCGCCAGGAACAGCGCGGCGAGCAGCCAGGCGACCGCGGTGATCACCAGGGTGCGCGGCCGGAAGGTGCGCTTCGTCCGCGCCGGGCGCGGAGCACTTCCGGCGGGCTGCTTCTCGACCGGTTCGGGTGCTGCGGTCTGTGTCGCGGTCGCCATCAGTCCTCCTCGTTCCACCGGCTGACCTTCAAGAAGATCAGCACGAGTACGACGACCATCGCGAAGTTGACCACCGACATCGCCGCGGACTCGCCGATGTCCGTCTCCTTGAGCTTGTACATGAACACCGTGGTCGTCGCGGTGTCGCTGCCCGGGCCGCCCTGCGTCATCGCCCAGATGATCGGGAAGGAGTTGAAGACGTTGATCAGGTTGATGACCACGCCGACCAGGAACGCCGGCCGCAGCAGCGGCAGCGTGATCCCCCGGTACGTCTGCCAGGCGCCCGCGCCGTCGATCCGCGCGGCCTCGTAGACGTCCCCCGGGATCGTCTGGAGCCCGGCCAGCAGGGTGTAGGTGGTGAAGGGCAGCGAGACGAAGACCGCCACGAACATCATCCAGGGCCAGGCGGTGCCCGCCGAGCCCAGCCAGTCCTTGGACCGGTCGATGAGGCCGAGGTCGATCATCACGGTGTTGAGGACGCCGGCGGTGCGGCTGAGCATCCACTTGAAGCCGATGGCGGTCATCAGCACCGAGGCGGCCCACGGCGCGATCAGGGCCCAGCGCGTGACGCGGCGGCCCGGGAAGCGCTGGTTGAACAGCTGGGCCAGGCCCAGCGAGACGAGCATCGTCACGCCGACGACCACGACCGTCCACAGCACGGTCCACAGGAGGACGTGCCCGAAGTCGGTCTCGTCGAAGAGCTTCTTGTACTTGTCGGTGCCGGCCGAGCCCCGCACGATCCCCGCGATGCTGATGTTCAGGAACGAGGTCCTGATCAGCTCGATGACGGGCCAGACGACGACAGCGAGAATGAGCAGGACGACGGGGGCGATCCAGGGAAGCGGGCCGAGCCGGGCCAGTCCGCCTCGGGTGCGGCGGACCGGCGGGGCCTTCATTGACACGGGGTCTCCTTGCGGTGCGGGGTGGTACTGCCGGTGAGCCGCGAGCGCAGCCGGGGGTCCGGGGGCGGAGCCCCCGGACCCCCTTTCCGCCGCAACGGCGGCGCGCCACGACGGCGAGGGTCCGGCGGAATCAATGGCGGCCCCAGCCAGTACGTTCGGGGCCTACTTGTTGGCGGCGGCTTCTTCGGCCTTCTTCTGCAGGTCGCCGAGGACCTTCTTCGGGTCCTCCTTGGCCGCCTTGCCACCGGTCTTCTTGATCTCCGCGGAGACGATGTCCCAGGCGGGGTCGCCGAGCGGGTAGAACTTCGCGTTCTCCAGCTCGTCGAAGAAGGGCTTGAGGTCCTCGTGCTTGCCGTTGGACTGCATCGTCTTGAGCGCGTCCTGGGTGACCGGCGGGAAGTTGTACATCTCGTCGAACTTCAGCATCTTCTTCGAGTACACGAAGTCGAGGAACTTCTTGATCTGCTTCTGCTTGCCGCCGTCCTTGAACGCCATCATCCAGTCGGCGACGCCGAGCGTGGACTTCAGCGGCCCGTCCTTGCCGGGGATGGTGACGACGCCGTAGTCGACCTTGCCGTCCTTGGCCATCTGGACGAGGCTCGGGTGGCCGTTGAGCATGCCGACCTTGCCCGCCGCGAAGTCCGCGAAGGCTTCCTTACGGTCGGTGGTGCCCGGGTTGGAGTAGGTCAGACCGGGCTTGACCAGGTTGTTCTGGAGCCACTTGAAGGTCTCGACGTTCTTCTTGCTGTCGATGGTGTACTTGCCGCTGCCGTCGGTGTAACCACCGCCGTTGCCCAGCTCCCACATCATCATCTCGCCCTGCGCCTCCTCGGGGCCGAGGGGCAGCGCGTAGGGGGTGTCGGCGGCCTTGGACTTCTTTATCTTCTTCGCCGCGTCGGCGAGTTCGTCCCAGGTCTTCGGCGGGTTCTTGACGCCCGCCTTCTTGAAGATCTCCTTGTTGTAGAAGAGCACCCGCGACGAGGAGACCCACGGGATGCCGTACTGGGTGCCGTCCACCTCGCCGGCCTTCGCGAAGGAGGGGATGAGGTTCTGCTTCGTCTCGGGCGAGAGCACGTCGTCGGCCTTGTACAGCAGGTCGTCGGCGACCTTGTCGGCGTAGCCGCCGGTCTGCAGCAGATCCGGAACGTTTCCGCTCTGGATCATCGTCTTGACCTGCTTGTCGATGTCGTTCCAGTTGATGACCTGGACGTCGACCTTGATGTCCTTGTGCTTCTTCTCGAAGTCCTTGGCGACCTCGTCCCAGTAGATCTTGGAGGCGTTGGACTTCTTGTCGCCGTAGTCGGCGGCCACCAGTTTGATGGTGTTCTTGTCCCCGGAGCCCCCGTCGTCACCGCCACAGGCGGTGACGCTCAGTGCCATGGCGAGCACTGCGGCACCGGCCGCCACTGCTCTCTTGTTCATGTTGCTCAACCCTTCGACATCGGTGTCGACTTGCTCGCAGGTGGTACGTCACTCCGGGCGCGACCCGGATCCCCCAGGCAACGTCGGGCGAGGAGAGCCCCGAACTGCTTGGCGAGGTGATCCCCGTGCCGCTACGGCGCAGAGACTACTCACGGCATATTCCGCCGCACAGGTCTAGGCCACTTTCGTGGCCAACCTGAAATCACTGCCGGGCGCCGCAGGTTCGGGCGGGCGGTCCGAGGGTATGCCCGGCCGCCTACTTCAGGGCGCCCGCGGTCAGTCCCGCCTGCACCTGACGCTGGAAGACGGCGTAGACCACCAGCACCGGGACCATGGCGATGGTCAGCCCCGCGAAGAGGGCGCCCCAGTCTCCCGCGTATCCCTGGGAGACCGTCAACGCCGCCAGCCCCTGCGGCAGGACGTAGTTGTTCTCGTCCTCGTTGTTGAGCAGCAGCGGCAGCAGGTACTGGTTCCACTGACCGAGGAAGTTGAAGATCCCGATGCTCACCAGCCCCGGCTTGGCCATCGGCAGCATCACCTGGAAGAACGTCCGGGTGTGCGAGGCCCCGTCGATCATCGCCGCCTCCTGCACCCCGCTGGGCAGGGTCCGGAAGAACGAGGTGAGGAAGAAGGTGGTGAACGGCAGCGAGTAGGCGATGTACGCGATGATCAGGCCGGGGCGGGTGTCCAGCAGGGACATGTTGTCCATGATCGTGAACAGCGGGATCAGCGCCAGGATGACCGGGAACATCATGCCGCCCGCGAACAGCAGGAAGATGAACCGGTTGCCGGGGAAGGTGAAGCGGGCGATGACGTAGGCCGCCATCGAGCCCAGCAGCATGGTGCCGGTCAGTGAGCCCGCCAGGATGATCAGGGAGTTGAACGCGTACCGGCCGATCTTCGCCTCGGTCCAGGCGTTGGTGAAGTTCTGCCAGTGGATGGAGGTCGGCAGGCCCATCGGGTCGTTGAGGAAGTCCGCCGTTGGCCGGAAGGCCGTCAGCGCGACCCAGACCAGCGGACCCGCTGCCATGACGACCCACGCGATCAGGAAGGCGTGCGAGAAGACGTTCAGCACGCCGCTCTCTCCGCGCCCGGGCCCCTTGGACGAGGCCGCGGAGCGGGCCGGGGAGGCGGACGCGGCGGCTGCGGAGGGCGGGGCACCGGCCGACTGGTCGGTGACGGCGTCGGTGGGCATCGGTTCGGCACTCATCGCTTCGCTTCCCGCTTCTCAGTACTCGATCTGGTCACGGCGTCCGATCCTCATCACGATCAGCGTGAAGATCATGCTCAGCACGAGGAGCACCACGCCGATGGCCGTGGCGTAGCCGAACTGGCCCTCCCGGAACCGCTCGTACAGATAGACGGGGGTCACCTTCAGCGCGTGCGGCGGCACCATGATGAGCACCACTGCGAAGGCGTCCAGTGCCTGGATGCCCATATAGATCCAGCCGGTGCGCACGGTGTCCCAGATCAGCGGCAGCGTGACCCGGAAGAAGGTGGCCGCGCGCCCGGCGCCGTCCAGCAGCGCGGCCTCGTAGATGTCCTTGGGGATGGCACCCATGGCTGCGGAGAAGAGCACCACGTAGAAGCCGACGAAGCTCCAGGCGATCACCGCCATGGTGGAGAACAGCGCGAGCTTGTAGTCGCCGCCCAGCCAGCGCTGCTCCAGGCTCTCCAGGCCCACGGAGCCGAGCAGACCGTTGAGCAGGCCGCTGCGGGAGCTGTAGACCTGCTGCCACACGACGGCGATCAGCGCGATGGACAGCACCTGCGGGAAGAAGTAGACGATCTTGTAGAGCGAGGAGCCCGCCACGCCCGAGACCGCCCGGCCCCTGCGGTGCCGTCCACCCGCGGTGATCATGTAGGCGAAGAAGATGCCCAGCGCCAGGGTGATCAGCGGAACGACGACCAGGAGCAGCAGGCTGGACTGCAGCGAGTCCCAGAACTTCTCGTCGTTCCACATCTTCACGTAGTTGTCGCCGCCGACGAAGTTCGCCGTGGTGCCGCCCGCCCAGTCCGTGAACGAGTAGTAGATCGCCTGGAGGAACGGGGAGATGACGAAGACCGCGTAGAACAGCAGCGGCAGAGCCAGGAAGCCCACGATGAACCGGTACTTGTCCAGCGTGCGGTATCTGCGGTCGTTGCGCACCCGCTCCGGGGTGAACCGGGGTGGCAGGACGACGGCCACCGCGAAGGCCAGTTGGCTACTCGTCCGTGCCCGCCCGGAAGGCCGCTTCCCGCTCGTCTGGCCGCCCGTGGCCGGCCGTGTCTCAGTCTTCACGCCGCTCCGATTCTCCCCGGGGCTCCGCCGCCACCCCGTCCGCTCAGGACTTCTTGATCTTGGTGACGTCGGGGTCCTTGGCGGTGCGGTCGGCAGCCTTCTGCATCGCGCTCATGGCCTCCTTCACCGAGGTCTCGCCGTTCATGAACTTCCCGATGACGGCGTCGAAGTCCACCCGCCACAGATCGGCGTACCACTCCTTGAAGAACGCGATCACGATGTTGTCGCCTGCGGCCTTGACCGCCTGCTGCGCGCTCTTCACACCCGGCGGGAGTTCCATGCCGTCGATGGCGCCCTTGACCACGGGCATCGAGGAGACCTCACGGAAGAGGTTCACCGCGGCTTTCTTGCTGTACATCATCCGCATCCACTCCAGGCCGCCCTGCCGGTTGGAGGCCTTGGCCGGGATGATGTACGGCTCGCCGGGCGGCGCGTAGAGGGTGCCGAAGGGCATCGCGTCGCCCTTGTCGAGGGAGGGGGTCGCGCCGACCCGCATCTCGAAGTTCTTGGGCGTGGTGTCCTTCGCCTCGTTCTCCACCCAGGAGCCGTCCGGAATGAAGACGGCCTTGCCCTTCGTCCAGGCGGTCTGCGCCTCGATGTGGGCGTTCTTGCCGTCGAAACCGGTGAGCACGTACTTCTTGGCGAGCAGTTCCTCGTAGGCTTCGAAGACCTGCTTGACCGCGTCGGTCTTCCAGGCGTTCGGCTCCAGGTAGTCGAAGGCGTCCAGCTGCTTGCGGCCGCCCGCCTGGCCGAACATGGCGTACATGCTGAAGAACATGTACCGGGGGTGACCCGCCGGGTACGTCCAGCCGTGCAGCCCTTTCTTCTTGGCCTTCTTGCAGAGGGCCAGCATGTCGTCCCAGGTCTTCGGGTACTCCGTCTCCAGCTTCTCGCGGAGCATCGTGTCCGAATACCAGATGCCGTAGACGGTCTGGGCGATGTTGAGCTGGTAGCAGGCGTCGCTGCCGAACTGGCCCATCTCCAGGACGCCGGGCACCAGGGTGTCGCGCACCTTGACGTCCGGGTCGTCCCAACTCGGCGCGTCGAGCAGTTCGGTCACATCGCTGACCTGCTTGTTCTTGACGAGCTTGGAGATGGACATCATCTCGGCGCCGGAGTTGTTGACCACGTCCGGCGGATCGCCCTTGATGATCCGCGGCTGAACCTGAGTGGCGATTCGCTCGGTCTTCTTCTGGTCGAGCTCCGCCTTGGGATACTGCTTCTCGTACATGTCGCTGACGAAGCGCGCGTACTTGTCGTCGTATCCGCCGTTGAAGATGTAGACCTGCAATGCGGCGTCTTTTTTGACGGAGAGCGGATTCTCGGCCGACTTCTTGCCCTTCTCGGCCTTCTTGTCGTCACCGCCGCCGGTGGCGCAGGACGTCAGCGAGCCGAGGGCCGGCACGGCGAGCAGTCCGGCCGCGGTGGCCTTGACGACATCGCGACGGTTGACGCTGTTGGTTCCCATGCTCAAGTCCTCGCCTTCTCCAGGACTCAGGCGGTGTACCGGTCTCCCGTCGACTCGCCACCGGCGAAGGGCCCGACACCGCGGGTCAGTTCAAGCTGGGTGGTGCGGTGGTGCGGATCTTGCGGATGGTGCGCCAGTGAAACGGCGCCCGCGCGCGGGTACCGTTCGAGGTGGGACAGGTATAGTCCACTCTTCGCCACCTGGGCAAGATCGAGAACGTTCCGTCCCGCCATCTTTCCCGAGTTGAGACCTGTGCGGATTTCCACTTCTTCCGACATCTCCAACTCCCTTGACACCAGGGCGTATACGTACGTTACTGGTCGCTGAAATTCACAACCTGACAACGTTGTCGGCCTGTTTGAGAGGTCCGCGTGCGCCGCAGCCCCCTACCGCCCTGTTCCCGGCGGGCCCGGCGATGGGCGTTCGCCGTGGTGCTCGCCATACTCGTCACCTGCACCGCGCAGGTGACGACCGCGACGGCGGCACCCGACCCGGGCACGGGTCCGCGCGGTACGCGGTTCGCGTCGTCGTTCGAGCCCGACACCCCGGCGCCCGACTGGAACGACACAGTCGAGACGGGCCCCGACGGCAGGCCCCGTGCCGACGGTGTCACCGCCGACGGGAAGCCGGGGCTGGCCACCCGCACCGGCAGCGGGCCCGTCTCCTCGCCCACGGCCAAGGCCCGGGCGGGCTTCACCGGCAGGCACGCGCTGCGCTTCGCGGGTGAGCACACGGTGCCGGGCCGTGGGTACGCGTACAACAAGGTCTTCGACGTCGATGTCACGGTCACCCGCGACACCGTGCTCTCCTACCGGCTCTTCCCGGAGATGACCGGGGACGACCGCTCGTACGCGGCCACCCACGTGGCCGTCGACCTCGTCTTCACCGACGGCAGCCGGCTCAGCGAGCTGCACGCCGCCGACCAGCACGGCAATCGGCTGAGCCCGGCCGCGCAGGGTGCGGCCAAGACGCTGTACGTCAACCAGTGGAACAGCGTCGAGGCCGCGATCGGACGCGTCGCCGAGGGCAGGACCGTGGACAGGGTACTGCTCGGTTACGACGCTCCGGCCGGACCGGCGAGCGGCACCCGCGCCTTCCGCGGCTGGCTCGACGACGTCCGCCTCGCCCCGCAGCGGCCGACCGAGCCGAAGGCGCACCTGTCCGACCACGTCGTCACCACGCGTGGCACCAATTCGAGCGGCTCGTTCTCGCGCGGCAACAACTTCCCCGCCACGGCGGTTCCGCACGGCTTCAACTTCTGGACGCCGGTGACCAACGCGGGCGCCAAGGACTGGCTGTACGAGTACGCGCGCAGGAACAACGCCGACAACCTGCCGACGCTGCAGGCCCTCGGCGCCAGCCACGAGCCCAGCCCGTGGATGGGCGACCGGCAGACGTTCCAGGTCATGCCGTCCGCGGCGAAGGGGACCCCGGATGTCTCGCGGACGGCTCGCGCGCTGCCCTTCCGGCACTCCGAGGAGACGGCCAGGCCGCACTACTACGGGGTCACCTTCACCAACGGACTGCGGGCCGAGGTCACCCCGGCCGACCACGCCGCGATGATGCGCTTCACCTTCCCGGGGAAGGACGCCGCGCTGCTCTTCGACAACGTCGACGACAACGCCGGGCTCACCCTCGACACCGGCCGGGGCGTCGTCCACGGCTGGTCCGACGTCAGGAGCGGGCTGTCGGCCGGAGCGACCCGGATGTTCGTCTACGCCGAGTTCGACGCGCCGGTCACCGGCGGGAGCAAGCTGGCGGGCGGCGGCAGCAAGGACGCCGCCGGCTATCTGCGCTTCGACCCCGGCGCCGACCGCACCGTCACCATGCGGATAGCCACCTCGCTGATCGGCGTCGAACAGGCGAAGGCCAATCTGCGGGCGGAGATCCCGGCCGGCCGCTCCTTCACACAGGTCGAGAAGCGGGCGCAGCAGCGCTGGGACGAGCTGCTGGGTGTCGTCGAGGTCGAGGGCGCAACCCCCGACCAGCTCACCACGCTCTACTCCAACCTCTACCGGCTCTACCTGTACCCCAACGCCGGCCACGAGAGGACGGAGCGCGGCAGGACGCGCTACGCCAGTCCCTTCTCCCCCGCCGAGAAGCCGGACTCCCCCACCGAGACCGGGTCGAAGATCGTCGAGGGCGAGGTGTACGTCAACAACGGCTTCTGGGACACCTATCGCACCACCTGGCCCGCGTACTCCCTCCTCACGCCCCGGCAGGCGGGCCGGATGGCCGACGGGTTCGTACAGCAGTACAAGGACGGCGGCTGGATCTCCCGCTGGTCCTCACCCGGCTACGCCGATCTGATGACCGGCACCTCCTCCGATGTCGCCTTCGCCGACGCGTATCTCAAGGGCGTCGACTTCGACGCGGAGGCCGCCTACGAGGCCGCCGTCAAGAACGCCACCGTGGCACCGCCCGACCCCGGCGTGGGCCGCAAGGGCATGGCCACCTCCCCCTTCCTGGGCTACACCAGCACCGACACCAAGGAGGGCATGTCCTGGGCGCTGGAGGGCTACCTCAACGACTTCGGCATCGCGCAGCTGGGCAAGGCGCTCCACAAGAAGACCGGGAAGAAGCGCTACAAGGAGGAGTCCGCCTACTTCCTCCAGCGCGCCCGCGGCTACGTCCGTCTCTTCGATCAGAAGGTCGGCTTCTTCCAGGGCCGCGACCGCGACGGCTCCTGGCGGCTCGCACCCGACGCGTACGACCCGCGGGTGTGGGGCTACGACTACACCGAGACCAACGGCTGGAACTTCGCCTTCACCGCGCCTCAGGACACCAAGGGCCTGGCCAACCTCTACGGCGGCCGGGCAGCGCTCGCCAAGAAGCTGGATCGCTACTTCGACACGCCCGAGACGGGCGAGGAGAAGTACGCGGGCAGCTACGGCGGCGTCATCCATGAGATGACCGAGGCCCGCGACGTGCGGATGGGCATGTACGGGCACAGCAACCAGCCGTCGCACCACATCGCCTATATGTACGACGCGGCCGGGCAGCCGTCGAAGACGCAGGCCAAGGTCCGCGAAGCGCTCTCCCGGCTCTACGTCGGCAGCGAGATCGGCCAGGGCTACCCCGGCGACGAGGACAACGGGGAGATGTCGGCCTGGTACGTCTTCAGCGCGCTGGGCTTCTACCCGCTGGTGATGGGCTCCCCCGAATACGCGGTCGGCTCCCCGCTGTTCACCAAGGCCACCGTCCATCTGGAGGGCGGCCGGGACCTGGTGGTCGAGGCGCCGAAGAACAGCGCACGGAACGTCTACGTACAGGGGCTGAAGGTCAACGGCAAGGCGTGGCACTCCACCGCGCTGCCGCACAAGCTGCTGGCCAAGGGCGGCACCCTGGAGTTCGCCATGGGGCCGAAGCCGTCGAAGTGGGGCTCGGGACCCGGCAGCGCCCCCTCCTCCCTCACCCGCGACGACAAGGTGCCCTCACCGGAGGCTGACGTCAGCGAGCCCGGTGGCTCTCCGCTGCTGGACAACACCTCCAGCACGGCCGCCGACGTCAGCACCGACCCCGACCCCGTCCCCGTGCACGAGGGCGCCCGTGTCACCTCGTACACCCTCACCTCCGACGACCACACCAAGGCCCCCGGCGGCTGGCGGCTGGAGGGCTCGCGGGACGGCAAGCGGTGGCGCACCGTGGACCGCCGCACGGACGAGACGTTCCGCTGGGACAACCAGACCCGCGTCTTCGCCCTCCCCCACCCCGCCCGCTACCGCACCTACCGCCTGGTCCCCACCCGGCCGGGAGCCCGCCTGGCGGAGCTGGAGCTCCTGGGCAGGCACTGACGGACGAAGGGCCGCCCCCCTCGCGGGGTGCGGCCCTTCGTGGTGGGCGTTTCGCCCGTACGGACTCAGTCGCGGATCAGCGAACGCAGCACGTACTGGAGGATGCCGCCGTTGCGGTAGTAGTCGGCCTCGCCGGGGGTGTCGATGCGGACGGTGGCGTCGAACTCGACGCCGGTGTCCGTGGTGACCTTCACCGTCTCCGGGATGCTGCCGTCGTTGAGCGCGGTGATGCCGGTGATGGAGAAGGTCTCCTCGCCGGTCAGCCCGAGGTCGAGCGCGGAGCCGCCGGTGGGGAACTGGAGCGGCAGGACGCCCATGCCGATGAGGTTCGAGCGGTGGATGCGCTCGTAGGACTCGGCGATGACGGCGCGCACGCCCAGCAGCGCGGTGCCCTTGGCCGCCCAGTCACGGGAGGAGCCGGAGCCGTACTCCTTGCCCGCGAGGATGACCAGCGGGGTGCCCTGCGCCTGGTAGTTCTGCGCGGCGTCGTAGATGAAGGAGACCGGGCCGCCGTCCTGGGTGAAGTCCCGGGTGAAGCCGCCCTCGGTGCCCGGCGCGATCTGGTTGCGCAGCCGGATGTTGGCGAAGGTGCCGCGGATCATGACCTCGTGGTTGCCGCGGCGCGAGCCGTAGCTGTTGAAGTCGCGGCGCTCGACACCGTGCTCGGTCAGGTACTTGCCCGCCGGGGTGTCGGCCTTGATCGCACCGGCCGGGGAGATGTGGTCGGTGGTGACCGAGTCGCCCAGCTTGGCCAGTACGCGGGCGCCGGAGATGTCCTCGACCGGGGCCGGGTCCATGCCCATGCCCTCGAAGTACGGGGGCTTGCGCACATAGGTGGACTCGGCGTCCCACTCGAAGGTGTTGCCGGTGGGGACGGGGAGGGCCTGCCACTGGGCGTCGCCGGCGAAGACGTCGGCGTAGTCCTTGGTGAACATCTCCTGGCCGATGCAGGAGGCGACGACCTCCTCGACCTCCTGCTCGGAGGGCCACAGGTCGGACAGGTGGACCGGGTTGCCGTCCTGGTCGGTGCCGAGCGCCTCGGTGGTGATGTCGATCTTCATCGAGCCGGCGATGGCGTAGGCGACCACCAGCGGCGGGGACGCCAGGTAGTTCATCTTGACGTCGGGGTTGATCCGGCCCTCGAAGTTGCGGTTGCCGGACAGCACGGAGACGACGGCCAGGTCGTTGTCGTTGACGGCCTTGGAGACCTCGTCCGGCAGCGGGCCCGAGTTGCCGATGCAGGTGGTGCACCCGTAGCCGACGAGGTTGAAGCCCAGCTTGTCCAGGTACGGGGTGAGACCGGCGCGGTCGTAGTAGTCCATGACGACCTGCGAGCCGGGGGCAAGGGTGGTCTTGACCCAGGGCTTGCGGGTCAGGCCCTTCTCCACCGCCTTCTTGGCCAGCAGCGCGGCGCCGACCATGACGTACGGGTTGGAGGTGTTGGTGCAGGAGGTGATGGCCGCGACGGCGACGGCGCCGTGGTCGAGCTCGTAGGTCACTCCGTCAGGGCTGGTGACCTGCACCGGCTTGCTGGGCACGCCGTTGGAGACGGCCGGTGCGTCGGAGGCCGGGAAGGACTCCTTGCCCGCCTCGTCGGTGTCGGCCTCGGAGACGTAGTTGACGACATCCTGGCCGAACTTGTGCGCGGCGTCGGCGAGCGCGATGCGGTCCTGCGGGCGCTTGGGGCCCGCGATGGACGGGACGACCGTCGAGAGGTCCAGCTCCAGGTACTCGCTGTACTCCGGCTCCTGGGCCGGATCGTGCCACAGGCCCTGCTCCTTGGCGTACGACTCGACCAGCGCGAGCTGCTCGGCGCTGCGGCCGGTCAGCTTGAGGTAGCTGATGGTCTCCTCGTCGATCGGGAAGATCGCCGCGGTGGAGCCGAACTCGGGCGACATGTTGCCGATCGTGGCGCGGTTGGCCAGCGGCACGGAGGCCACACCCTGGCCGTAGAACTCCACGAACTTGCCGACGACGCCGTGCTTGCGCAGCATCTCGGTGATGGTGAGCACCAGGTCGGTGGCCGTGGTGCCGACGGGCAGCTCGCCGGTGAGCTTGAAGCCGACGACCCGCGGGATGAGCATCGAGACGGGCTGGCCCAGCATCGCGGCCTCCGCCTCGATGCCGCCGACGCCCCAGCCCAGGACGCCGAGGCCGTTGACCATGGTGGTGTGCGAGTCGGTCCCGACCAGGGTGTCGGGGTACGCCTTGCCGTCCCGGACCATGACGGTGCGGGCCAGGTGCTCGATGTTGACCTGGTGGACGATGCCGGTGCCGGGCGGGACGACCTTGAACTCGTCGAAGGCGGTCTGGCCCCAGCGCAGGAACTGGTAGCGCTCGCGGTTGCGGCCGTACTCCAGCTCGACGTTCTTCTTGAACGCGTCGGAGGTGCCGAAGGTGTCGGCGATCACGGAGTGGTCGATGACCAGCTCGGCGGGGGCCAGCGGGTTGATCCGGTTGGCGTCGCCGCCCAGCTCCTTGACGGCCTCGCGCATGGTCGCCAGGTCCACGACGCAGGGCACTCCGGTGAAGTCCTGCATGATCACCCGGGCCGGGGTGAACTGGATCTCCTGGCTGGGCTTGGCCGCGGGATCCCAGTTGCCGAGCGCGCGGATGTGGTCGGCGGTGATGTTGGCGCCGTCTTCGGTACGGAGCAGGTTCTCCAGCAGGACCTTCAGGCTGTAGGGCAGCCGCGCTGAACCCTCTACTTTGTCCAGCTTGAAGATTTCGTACGACTCGTCGCCCACCTGCAGCGTGCTGCGGGCGTCGAAGCTGTTCGCCGACACGACAGTCTCCTTCAGTGCCTTGAGTGCATCGGCCGCCGGTGCGCTATGGTGAGCGGGACGCAAGTTAGGTAAGCCTTACCAACTCTTACCGACGTCACTACCGACGCCAACTCGATCTCGCCCTGCGACAGCGACCGCGACGTATGCCGTCGCCAGTTATCTCGATGTCGAGATAACTCTAGTACACGACCGCCCGCCGGTCATGCCTGCCCCCGGGTGCCCACGGCGCGCGGCGCCGACACGTGCGGCGCCGGTCCGGTGCGGCGCCGACGTACGCGGCTCCGACACGCGCGGGCCCGTGGACGGGGGCCCCGTGGACGGGAGGCCGCGGCTGCCCCACAGTGGTCTCCGTGTCCAGCAACGGCCCGCCCGACACCGCACCCCTCGGCCCCCGAGAGCCGCACGAGCCGACGCTCAAGCGGGCCATCGGGCCCAGACTGCTGATCCTGTTCGTGATCGGCGACATCCTGGGCACCGGCATCTACGCCACCACGGGCAAGGTCGCGGGAAAGGTCGGCGGAGCGCTGTGGCTGCCGTTCGCGATCGGTTTCGCCGTGGCGATACTGACGGCCGCCTCCTACGTGGAACTGGTCGGCAAGTACCCGAAGGCGGCCGGTGCCGCGCTCTACACCCAGCGCGCGTTCAACGTGCCCTTCGTGACGTTCCTCGTCGCCTTCATGGTGATGTGTTCCGGACTGTCCTCGGCCAGCGCGGCAGCGCTGGCCTTCGGCGGGGACTACCTGGACGAGCTGACGAACGGCACCGTGCCGGCGACCCTGGCAGCCGTCCTGTTCATCCTGGCGCTCGCAGCGCTGAACCTGCGCGGCGTCTCGGAGTCGGTCAAGGCCAACGTCGTCTTCACCCTGGTCGAGCTGACCGGTCTGCTCGTCATCCTCGGGATCGGCCTCGCCGCCGTCCTCACCGGTGACGGCGAGCCGGCCAGGCTGGGCAACGTGGAGACCGGGGGCACCGGCTACGCGCTGCTGTCCGGGGTGCTCGGTGCCACTGCGCTGGGGTTCTTCGCTTTCGTGGGCTTCGAGGACTCGGTCAACATGGCCGAGGAGACGGTGGACCCGCAGCGCACCTTCCCGCGCGGCATCTTCATCGGTGTAGCGGTCACCGGCACCGTCTACGTCCTCGTCGCGCTGGTCTCCTCGCTGCTGGTGCCGACGAGCACGCTGGCGGCCTCCAGCGGGCCGCTGCTGGAGGTGGTCAAGGCGGGCGGGGTCGCCTTCCCGCACCGGCTGTTCGCCGTGATCGCCCTGTTCGCGGTGGCCAACTCCGCACTGATCAACATCATGATGGCCTCGCGGCTGTGCTACGGCATGGCCAACGAGCGCATCCTGCCCCGCGGAATGGGCAGAGTGCTGCCCGGCCGCCGCACCCCTGTGGCCGGCATCGTCTTCGTGACGCTGCTGGCCCTCGGACTGGTCTCGACGGGCGAGATCGCCGGGCTCGGGGACACCACGTCGTTCCTGCTGCTGTGCGTCTTCGCCGTGGTGAACGTCGCCGTGCTCGTGCTGCGCCGCGACCAGGTGGCGCACCCTCACTTCCGGGCCCCCACCCCGCTGCCGGTCCTCGGCGCCGTCACCGCGCTGATCCTGGCGAGCCCGCTGGCGGACCGCTCCGCCGGGGTCTACCTCAGGGCGGGCGTCCTGGTGCTGCTGGGCGTCGCACTGTGGGCCGTCAACAAACTGGTGCTCAGGGCGCGCGGCGAGGACCCGGGCGGGTCGCGGCTGTGACCGCCGCACGGGTCCGCCCGGAGGCGAGCGCTGGGCCGTACGGGTCGTGGCATCCACTCGAACGACCCAGGCGCATGCACCAGGAACGGCCAGGAACGACCGCCGCTCGCATGCACCGGAACCGCCAGGTACGCAAGTCGGCTGCGGCATTCGGGCGGTTGCCCTTCAGCCACACGCACCTCACCACCCCCGGGCGCGCTCCTATCTCAGATCTGAGATACGGTTTCCTCCATGACCGACGACTACCTCGCACGTATCGGCCAGTTGATCCGCGATGCCCGGCAGCACAGGGGCTGGACGCAGTCCCAGCTCGCGGAGGCGCTCGGCACCAGCCAGAGCGCCGTCAACCGGATCGAGCGCGGGAACCAGAACATCAGCCTTGAGATGATCGCCCGCATCTCCGAGGCGCTGGACAGCGAGATCGTGTCGCTGGGCTATTCGGGCCCGATGCACCTGCGCGTGGTGGGCGGACGGCGCCTCTCCGGCAGTATCGACGTCAAGACGAGCAAGAACGCCTGCGTGGCCCTGCTGTGTGCCTCGCTCCTCAACTCCGGCCGTACGGTGCTGCGTCGGGTCGCCCGTATCGAGGAGGTCTACCGCATCCTGGAGGTGCTCTCCTCGATCGGGGTGCGCACCCGGTGGATCAACGGTGGCGCGGACCTGGAGATCGTGCCACCCGCCGAACTCGACCTGGACTCCATCGACGAGGAGGCCGCGCGCCGCACCCGGAGCATCATCATGTTCCTCGGCCCGCTGCTGCACCGGATGGACCGCTTCCGGATTCCGTACGCGGGCGGTTGCGACCTGGGCACCCGTACGGTCGAGCCGCATATGAGCGCGCTGCGCCACTTCGGCCTGGCGGTCACCGCGACCGAGGGCATCTACCACGCCGAGGTGGAGGCCGGGGTCGCACCCAAACGGCCGATCGTACTGACCGAGCGCGGGGACACCGTCACGGAGAACGCGCTGCTGGCCGCCGCCCGGCACGACGGCGTCACGGTCATCCGCAACGCCTCGTCCAACTACATGGTCCAGGACCTGTGCTTCTTCCTGGAACAGCTGGGCGTACGGATCGAGGGCATCGGCTCGACGACGCTGACGGTGCACGGCGTGCCCGTCATCGACACGGACGTGGACTACTCGCCCTCCGAGGACCCGGTCGAGGCGATGAGCCTGGTCGCCGCCGCCGTCGTCACCGAGTCGGAGCTGACGGTGTGCCGGGTGCCGGCCGAGTTCATGGAGATCGAGCTGGCGGTCCTGGAGGAGATGGGCCTCGACTTCGACCGCAGCGCGGAGTACGCGGCCGACAACGGCCGTACCCGGCTGACGGACCTGACGGTGCGGCCGTCCAAGCTGGAAGCGCCCATCGACAAGATCCACCCGATGCCGTTCCCCGGCCTCAACATCGACAACGTCCCGTTCTTCGCGGCCATCGCCGCCTCCGCGCAGGGCAAGACCCTCATCCACGACTGGGTCTACGACAACCGCGCCATCTATCTGACCGACCTCAACCGCCTCGGCGGCAGGCTCCAACTGCTCGACCCGCACCGGGTTCTGGTCGAGGGCCCCACCCGCTGGCGGGCAGCGGAAATGATGTGCCCCCCGGCGCTCCGCCCGGCCGTCGTGGTGCTGCTGGCCATGCTGGCGGCGGAGGGCACCTCGGTGCTGCGGAACGTGTACGTCATCAACCGCGGCTACGAGGACCTTGCCGAACGCCTCAACGAGGTGGGAGCGCAGATCGAGACGTTCCGGGACATCTGAGCGGCGGCTGCCGCCGCGCCCGCGCGCTCAGCGGGCTACTGCGGGCGGGTGCGCCTTCGGGCGCCCCGCCCGCCGCGTCTCGACCACGGTGGCGGGCACGGCAGTGGCGATCGCTCCCACCAGAAGCAGCGCGGTCCAGCCCAGCCGGGCGCTCCGCGCAGGCTCGCACAGGCTGACGTGCCAGGTGACCGCCCTTTTGGCAGCGGCTTCACCAAAGGCGTTTCGGTAGTCGCCGTCGATGTGACGGTTCACAGGGAAAAGGACGGAGCCGCACGCCTCCGGCGGATGACCGGCCGGGAGGGCGGCCTCATCCTGCACATGGATACCGGTCAGCACGGAGACAACCGAGCCGATGAGGAACGCCGCCGGCAGGCTCCATCGCACAACTCGCGCCGCCAGCCTCTTCGCCCGCTCCGGCTGCCGCCTCCACCACTCCGGTATCAGCCCTTCCTCCACGGGCCACTCGTCGGACGCCATTCCTCTGCACCTCTTCCCCACGCTTTCTTCGTCCTCGAACTCGCCTACAGCGCATACGACATGACGCCGCGCGCAGCTGCGTGCCGAGCTGGACGCGCGTAGCCGAGAGCAATCGTCGGCTCGTCGACGAGGGCGGGCCGACGGGTCGTCAACTGCCGGATAATCCCCCGCCCACCGAGCACAACTGAACTGCTGCAGACACCTTGCCCGCCTGAACGCGCAGTAGGCGCGAGGGCCCAGGCTAGGGGAAACTGCTTCTCTGGCCGTGGTCGGAGTGCTGAGCGGGTGCGGGAAGGGCGATGCAGGGATGGGGAACCCCGAATATGAGTCACGCACCGAAGAGAGCGCACAGGATCATACAGAGGAGGTCTCCAGTCGCATCCGAGACCTGATCGACATCGCTGGCAAGACCACAGAGCCCGGCGCGCTCGTAGACGGATACGCTGATTGCCCCGGCGGGGACAATACATTCCGGGTTCGACACGCCTGGAGCATTTATGAGCTACCGAGGGCGGAACTGCGCGCGGGCATGGATCGCCTTCGGGAGCGTCTTCCGGAGAACGGCTGGGAGATCTCGAAGGACGGGCCCGACGGCTCCCCCAACAATAATCCTGAGATTGTTGCCAGTCGCCCCGAGGATGGGTTCTTTCTCAAGGCGTCGTTGCGCTTGAGGCCGGATGGCAGCTCCGCGCCGCCCCTGCTCGCCGTAACACTGGTATCGCCCTGCTATCGAAACGCCTCAGATGATGACTGAGGGGTCTTGAAGGGCTGGGTCTCCCCAGCCGTTTGCCGCTTGTTGTGCGTGGCGGGCCCAGGCCCAGCTGTGGCTTGAACGCAGTGGCGGAAGCGGAACTCCCACTGCCACCTTGCGTCACACAGGCGTCGATTGTCTGCTCCCTCGCTTAAGCTCGCTGCCTTGGTGCACATGACAGCTACTGGTGTCACAAGAGCCCTGGGAGGCAGCACGTGGGGAAGGTCGGAAAGAGACTCTTACAGATGGGCGCCGCTGCGCTTCTCGTCACCGTCGCCGCAGCGGTGCCTGCGTCCGCCGATGGGTCGTCGAAGCCACTTACGGACCCCGCTCGGGCGGAAGCCTTGGCGAAGAAGCTCGGCGAGGACCGGACCGGCGGTGTCTACTACCAGGATGGGCGCCTCGTCGTCACGGTGACCGACCAGGCCGCCGAACGTACCGTCAGGAATGCCGGGGGAACCGCGAAGCGCGTGAAGCGCAGCGCGGCAGAGCTCACGGCCCTCCGCAACGAGCTCGACAGCCTCGGGACCATCGACAACACCGCGTGGGCCGCCGAAGCCAGGACCAACCGGGTGCACGTCAAGATATTCGACGGGGCGCCCGCCGCCGGCCGGGCCCGGATCGAGAAGGTCGCGGCGGCGCACTCCGACGCGATACGCGTCGACCGGGTCAGGAGCAAACTGAGCTTCAAGGCCACCGATATCCGCGGCGGCAACGGGATCTACTCCTCGGGCATGCTCTGCTCAGCCGGGTTCAACGCGAAGAACTCCTCAGGAGCGATCTACACCCTCACCGCCGGCCACTGCGTACCGGGCACCGGCAACACCTGGTACATGAACTGGAACGACCAGAGGATCGGCAACCAGAACTTCTACCGGAACGGCGGCGGAACCGATGCGTCCCCTTGGCGGTGCGGCGACTGTGCCACGGTCCGGGCGAGTGACTCCGGCATCCACCCGGTTGGCTCGGTCCGGTACTGGGGAGGCACCTACAAGGACATCACCAAGTCCCGTTTCGGCGTAGGGGGCGAGAGCGTCGACCGGATCGGCGTCACCAGCCAGGACAAGACGGGCATCATCACCAACGTCAAAGTGACGGTCACCATCGACGGCAAGAAGATGTACGGCATGCACGAGTCCAATGTCTGTGCTCTGCACGGCGACAGCGGCGGCCCCCTGCTCACCGGGTCGACGGCGCTGGGCCTGCTCTCCGGGGGCACCGACGAGACGAAGTGCAGTTCCTCTTCCAGCGGCACCTATTGGAACTACTTCGAACCGGTGCAGCGGGTACTGAACGAGCGCGGGTTGCACGTCTACTGACGGCGCGCCGCCGTCCCAGCCGTCTCCGCCGGTGAAACCCGCCCTGGTCCGGCTGCGTCAGAAGAGCGCTCCCATTTCGTCGTCCGTTCTGGAGCTCACATGCGCATCAGAGCATCGCGTACCGTTGGCCGACTCGCTGCGTGCGCCCTTTTCATGGCTGCCCTCGGTGGCCTTGCCGGGTGCGGCAGCCAGCAGGAATCGTCCAGCGGCGACGATGAGGACGAACTGGCGCACCGGGCCCGGCAGGTCGCCGAAGCCTGGGACGGGGCAACCGCCACTGCCGAATGGCGAGCCGGCTACCACCCCATGGGAGATGTGATCCAGCTGCCGAGCGGTGGCCTGCACAGCCGGGCCGACAAGCAGGCCCTCAGGGATCGGAACCTCGTCTTGCGGGGCGAGCTTCCCGACACCTCGCCGAAGGACGGCAAGGTGACCTGGGAAGGTGGCCGATCCCTCGAACGGCCCGTGATCGGGGCCCGCGAGGCGTACAAGAGCCTGGCGGGGAGTGGGGGTGAACGGCCACACCTGACGGTGACCGGGGCGAAGCTGGGCACGATGACCCTGGACACCAGCCGGGGCAAGGCGACCGTGCCCGCCTGGTTGTTCAGCCTGGACGGGTACGGCTCACCCCTCAAACGCGCCGCTGTCGTACCGTCGAAGCTCCCCACGCCCCCGATCAAGCCGACCAGCGACGTGTCCGGGTTCAGCCTCCATCACCTGGTGCGCATCGCTGACGATGGCCACTCGGTGACCGTGGTCGCCCAGCATGGTGCCTGCGACAGCGGACCCGTGGTGAAGGCGCTCGAGACGCGCGACAGCGTGGTGCTGTCGGCCACCGTCGGCAAACGGGAGAAGGGCGGCCACTGCACCAAGCAGGCAAAGCTGCAACAGGTGACGGTGAAGCTGGACCGGCCCCTGCGGGACCGGGTCCTGCTCGACGCCATCACGGGCCGACCGGTTCCGTTCAGAGGGCTGGTCGGGCCCACACCGAGTTGGAGCTGAGCTACGCCCTCAGCGCCCCGCCGCGAACCGCACGAAGTGGCTCCAGCATTCACGGCCCACCGCGAACGGCTGACGGGACGCGTCTTTCGAGTCCCGCACGTGGACAGCCTGTTCGGCGATCGCGACCTCCACGCAGCTGTCGCCGTCACTGCCGCTGTGGCTGGACTTGAACCAGGCAAGTTCCGTCATACCGCTGCTCATAGCTCTCCTCGCAGTCGCTCCAGCAGGGCCCGGGATTCCGTGGGGCTCAGGGCCTGCGAGCGCAGTGTGTCATAGCGTTGACAGAGGAGACTTACCTCTTTCCGGTCCGAAATCAGCCGACCGTTCCGCTGCCCTTCGGAGTAGCAGAGCCGCTGTCCCGCAGGAGTCTCCAAGATCTGCACAGGCCCGTCCAGACACGCATGCAACCCAACCTCCAGCGGAACCAGTTGAAGCGTCACATTCCTCGGGGCACTGCGCTCCAAGACGTGGTCGAACAGCTCGCGCATCGCCTCCGCGTCGCCGAACCGCCGCCGGAAGACATATTCCTCAACGATGAAGCTGAACGGCACCTTCGGCCGTTCCCTCATCGTCGCCTGTCGCTCCATTCGGGCGATGAGCTGCGTCTCCATCTCGTCGTCGGTCCGCAGGGGGATCGTGCCGTCGAACACGGCTCTTGCATACGCCTCCGACTGCAACAACCCCGGCACCAGTCGGCACTCGTACGTGCACAGGCTCACCGCCTTCCGCTCCAGCCGGGCCCAGCGGCGGAACCACGCGGCGAGTCCCGCCTCACCCCGGGTGAGGTGGCGGGCGGCTTTCCGTAGGGCGCCGGTGTTGCCCAGTGCTTCCTCCGCGCGTTCCACGAACTCCTTGTCCGGCATGCGGCGTCCCAACTCGACGGACTCCACCGTGTGCTTGGAGAACCGCACGCGGGTGGCCAGTTCCGTACGGCTGAGCCCCGCGTGTTCGCGCAGGGCCTGGACGACCGCCCCGAAGGTGCGCACACTGTCCGACGGGTGGGGTTCTCGCTCCCACTCCCCCTCCGGAACCGGCCGCCCGTCGGCGTCTTCCTCAGCGATGTCCATACGCCCGCCCCTCTCTGTCCGCACCGTGACGGCCCCTCACAGCCGTCGCGCTCACGACTCAGAGTGACGAGACCTTCTGCGTACTGTCCACCCCAAGTGCCCGTACGCTCACTCCGCGTACGAGGCGCCACGCTCGCACCCATCGGTTTCCGGCCGCCACGCTGGCTCCATGGACCGATCTGTTACCCAACTCGACGCCGCCCTCCGCACCTTCACTCAACTGCTCTCATCGACGCGGCGCGGCGCCCGGCTCGCCCGGCTGCTCGGCGTGGCCGAACTTCGCCGCTGGGGCGTTCCGCAGAACATTACGGAGCGTGCTGAAATCGTCGTCGCGGAGCTCGCTGCCAACGCCGCGCTCCACGGCCGCGTGCCCGGTCGCAGCTTCCGGCTCACGCTCGCTTTCGACCCGTCGGCGGCCCGCCTGCGTGTGGAGGTCACCGATGCACGCGGGGAGCTGTGGCCGCACCTCCCGCCGCCGGAGACCGAGTCCGGTGCGCTGCGTACGTGTGGGCACGGTCTGTCCCTGGTCGCCGCCCTGGCCGACCACTGGGACACCGTGCCCTACCCACCGAGCGGCAAGACCGTCCGCGCCGTGCTGCAAGAAGGGATCAGCCCTTGAGGGAGGCAAGGCCCGCTTTGACGTCGTCGACGTTCATCGCAGGCTGGACCGTCACCTCTGCGCCCAGCTCCCGGAAGAGGGGTTCGGTGAGGGTCACCAGCTGGGAGGAGTCCTCCATGTCGAAGACGAACAGGCAGCTGCGGTGCCCTCTGTCCGGGGTGAAGTAGGCGGCTTCCGGCTGGAGTCGCTGCAGCAGGGATTCGAGCACCTGGCCCATCTTGCCGCTCGCGATCAGCTCGGAGCCCTTTTCCGTGTCCAGCCTGGCCTTCAGCAGCATGCGCATGGCGCGGTCTCCTCACGGGTGGGATGCCGGGAGTTCTCACCCTCCCTCGGCCGGGATCGCCGCGCGAGGGGACAGCGCCCAAGGGGGTGACCGGGCCGTGCGCGGCGTCAGGCCGGGGCGAACCGCATCGGGTCGTACGGTGACAGGTCCAGCTCGACGGCGGGGTCGGGTTCCGGGGCGCGGCCGAGGGCCAGGCGGGCGGCGACGGTACCCGCGTACGGACCGGCGGTCAGGCCCCCTGAACCGAGGCCGTTCGCGACGACCAGGCCCTCCAGCGCGGCGACGGTGCCCAGCAGGGGCTGCCCGTCCGGGCTCGTCGGGCGGAAGCCGACCCGGTTCTCCAGGTGTGTGGCATCCGCCAGGCGCGGGGCCACCGCGAGAGCGTGCCGGAGGACTTCGGCGAGGCCGCCCGCCGTGACACGGTGGTCGAAGCCGGTGCCGTCCTCGCGGGTGGCGCCGACGACGACGCGGGAGTCGTCGAAGGTGAGCAGGTAGTGGCCGCTGCCGCTGGGCAGGACGACCGGCCAGTCGGACGTGTCCGAGCCGGGCAGCCGCAGGTGCACGATCTGGCCTCGCTGCGGTACTACGTCGATGTGCACCCCGGCAGGGCCCAGCAGCGCGGGTGACCAGGCGCCTGCCGCTGCCACCACGGCGTCGGCCGACACCAGTTCACCGGCCACCCGTACGCCGCGTACCCGGCCGTCGCGGACCTCCAGGCTTGCCGTACCGGAGAGGGCGCGCAGTCCGTGCCGTTCGGCGGCGGCGACCAGTGCGGCCTGGAGTCTGCGGCCGTCGAGCCGGGCGGCTCCGGACAGGTGGAGGGCAGTGCCCGCGAAGCCGCCACCGCTGTGGCCCAGAGCGGGGAACAGCCGTCGGGCCTCGGCTGCGTCGACAGTGGTGACCTCGCCCGCGTGCGGGTCGGCCGCCGCGCGTGCCGTCACGCGGGTCCGCACCTGTTCGGCGGCTTCCCCGTCGGGCGGGAGCAGGACGAGGGCGCCGACCTTGCGGTGGCCGACATCGGTTCGGCCGTCCTCGGCCAGGGCCGCGAGGAGGCCCGGGTAGTGACCGGCACCGGCCACGGCGAGGGGGTCGGCCACCCGGCCGGTCCAGGGGCAGATGATGCCCGCGCCCGCCGCGGTGGCACGGCCCTCGTGTACGGCGTCGACCAGGACCGCCTCGGCGCCCGCCCGTACCAGTTCGTACGCCGCGGCCGCGCCGACGATCCCGGCCCCGATCACGACAACTCGCACGCTGCCTCCTCCGCCCGGGCGGCCGGCAAGCCGATCTGACCTGATTCCACCGTCACAGGCCATCACCTGGCACGTCAGGCGTCAACGGCCCGTCGGTGCTGGCCCCCGGACCGGCCGGCTTGTGGCCGGGGCCCAGTGCCCAGTGCCCAGTGCCCACAGGAGCACACCGGCGGCCAGGTGCAGCGCCGCGACGAGAAGTGTGAGGGCTCCGGCGGGGAGGTGGGCGAGGGTGCCGACGAGTGCGGTGCCCAGCGCTGCCGAGGTCAGCTTGAGTCCGGCGCCCAGGGTGAAGACCTGCGTGCGGGCGCCCTCGGGTGCGTGGTCGGCGCGCAGACGCAGGGTGGCGGTCAGCAGCGGACCGTCGCCCAGCCCCGCGAGGGCGAACAGTACGACCGTCAGCGGGAGTTGCGGGGCCGGCGCCGCACCCGCCAGCGCGGTGGCGGTCAGCAGCAGGCTGAACAGGGCCAGCCGTGCGGGCCCTGGCGCCCGCCGCCACCGCGCCGTCCCCAGCGAACCGGCGAGCCCGCCCACCGCGAACGCCGTCATCAGCACCCCACCCGCGCCGGGTTCGCCCCGCTCCTGCGCGAGCAGCACACCCGTGACCGGCAGCGCACCGACACCCAGAAAGGCCACGCAGGTAGCGAGAGTGATGGCCCGCAACGGCCGGACGTGCCACAGGGCGCGGAAGCCGATGGTGAGCGCACCGGGCCCAGGCCCGGGTACGGGCGCGGACCCGGGCCTGGGCGCGGAGCCGGGCCTGGGCGCGGAGCCGGGCCTGGGCGCGGAGCCGGGCCTGGGCGCGGGCGGATGCGCGGACCCGCCCCCGAACGCGGACTCGGACCCGCCCCCGGACTCCGGCCCGGACGCGGGCGCGGGCGCGGGCCCAGGCACGGACCCGAGCACGGACCCGAGCACGGACCCGGGCACGGATCGGGTCCCGGACGCGGGCACGGACCCGGACGCGGATCCGGACGCGGATCCGGACGCGGATCCGGGCGGGGGTTGGCCCCCGGGGGCGGGGGCGGGCGCGCCCGGCGTGTGCCGGTGCGGGGGCAGCCGCAGGCCGGTGGAGAGCAGGGCCGCGCCGGTCGCTGAGGCGGCGAGCAGGGCCGTTGCCAGGGTCGCGGAGGCGGCTGCCGCGATGGTGCTGACGGCGGCCGGTGCGGTGACGGCGGCGGCGTTGTAGGTGGTGGCGTCCAGCGCGAAGGCCCGGGTTCGGGGCTGTCCGGCGGGGCCGAGGGAAGCCACCAGGCTGGAGAGGCCGCCGGTGACGACAGGTCCCACGCTGCCGCCGACCAGTGCGGCGGCCAGGGTCAGCGGCAGCGGTGCCCGCCCCAGGGTCAGCCCCAGCAGGGCGATCGCCGCGCCGAAGACGGCCAGCGCGCAGCCGTGGAAGAGGCGCCGCGCTCCGGCTCGTTCGGCCAGAGCGCCGACCAGCGGGGCCGCCACCGCGTGCGGTGCCAGCCAGGCGGCCAGGACGTAGGCGCCCAGTTCCGGGCTGTGGCCCGCCGTCCGCTCCACGGCCAGCAGTGCCAGCGCGATGCCGACGCCCTCGTCCGCGAGCCGTGCCAGGAAGGCCGTGGCCAGGTACGTCTTCATCCGCGCGGCTCCCGCTCCGGTACCTATGTGTAACGGCTTACTTCTATAATGCGTTACATGGAGCAGCATGGGGAACCCTGGGGCGGGTTCCGGCCCGGCGAGAGGCTGATCGAGCTGGCGAACGCCGTACGCGCGGACCCGGAGCTTCCCCGGGAGGTGATGGCCGCCGTCCTGGCCAGGCACGGCGAGACGGAACGGGAGTTGCGCGGCCTGACGGAGGGTGAGGCGGCAGCGCTGCGCCGCGCGGTCGCCGAGCTGACGGAGCGGGTGCTGGCGGAGACGGAGACCGACCGCGCGGCCGAGGCGCTCAACACGCTGCTGGAGCGCTGTGCCGCACGCCCTCGGTTGAGCCGGCATGACGGTCATGCCTGGCATCTGCACGTCGACCGGGGCGACGACGCGAGCTGGGCCGACTGGTTCACCGCGAGTGCCGCGCTGGCTCTCGCGCGGCTGTTGAGCGAGCGCGGCGGTGTCGCCTGGGGCGAGTGCGCGGCGCCGGGCTGCCGACGGCTCTTTCTCGGGGCCGGGCCCGGTGCGCCGCAGCGCTATTGTTCGCGGACCTGCGCCACGCGGAGCCGCGTCGCTGAGCACCGGCGTCGTAGACGGCGCGAGGGGTGAGTGCGCGCCGGGAGGGTGTGCCCCTTCCTGGTGGTCATTACGGCAGCACCGCGATGCCGTCCAGTTCGATGTGCGCCTCCTCGTCCCAGAGCCGGACCGCGCCGATGACCGCCATCGCGGGGTAGTCGCGGCCCGCGAGCTCCCGCCAGATGCGGCCGAGCTCGGGTGCGTGGGCCCGGTACGCGGGAACGTCGGTCGTATAGACGGTTACCCGGGCCAGCTGCTCCGGGGCACCGCCGCACGCGGCGAGCGCGGCGAGGAGATTGGTGAGCGCGGTGCGGAACTGGCCGGGGAGGGTGTGCGCGGCGATGCGGCCGTCGCCGTCCAGGGCCGTCTGGCCCGCGAGGAAGACCAGCCGCGAGCCGGCCGCCGTCACCGCGTGCGAGAAGCCGCGCGGCGGGGAGAGTTCGACGGGGTTGATCCGGTGCAGGGCGCTGCCGTCGGCGGAATCGGGGCTCGTGCTGCTCATGGGTGCCGCGCCTCCTTGTGCGTCTCCTTGTAGAGCTCCTTGGCGATGAGGGTGCGCTGCACTTCGCTCGCGCCCTCGTAGATGCGGGGTGCGCGCACCTCCCGGTAGAGGTGTTCGAGCAGATGCCCACGCTGGAGCGCTGCGGCCCCGTGGATCTGGACTGCGGCGTCCACCACGTACTGCGCGGTCTCGGTCGCCAGCAGCTTGGCCATGGCCGCACGCAGCGCCACGTCCTCGCCGCCCGCCCCCTCGCTGTCGTACGCGCAGGCGGCCGCGTACACCAGCAGCCGCGCCGCTTCCGTACGGGTCGCCATCTCCGCCAACTGGTGCGAGACGGCCTGGAGATCACGCAGGACGCCGCCGAACGCGGGCCGCCGGCCGGCGTGGGCCAGCGAGGCGTCCAGCGCGGCCTGCGCCATGCCGACGGCGAACGCGCCGACGCTGGGCCGGAAGAGGTTGAGGGTGCGCATGGCCACCCGGAAGCCCTCGCCCGGCTCGCCGAGCAGGTCGGCGCGCGTGACGGGTACGGCGTCGAAGGTGAGGGTGCCGAGGGCGTGCGGCGCCAGCATGTCGAGCGGCTCGCCGCTGAGCCCCGGCCGGTCGGCGGGGACGAGGAACGCGGTCACTCCGCGCGAGCCGGGCGCCTCGCCGGTGCGGGCGAAGACGGTGTAGAAGTCCGCCCATGGCGCGTTGGAGATCCAGGTCTTGGTCCCGGTAAGCCGCCAGCCGCCCGTACCGCCGGTCTCCCCGGCCCCCTCGACCCCGTCGCCACCACCCGCACCTTTCCCGCCCCGCACCTCCGGCTCCGCGCGCAGCGCCAGCGCCGCCGCGTCGCTGCCCGCGTCGGGCTCGCTCAGTGCGAACGCCGCGACCGCCTCCCCCGTGGCGACGGCGGGCAGCCAGCGTGCCCGCTGTTCGGCCGTTCCCACGTCCGCGACGGGCCCCGCACCGAGTCCCTGGAGGGCGAGCGCCGTCTCGGCCTCGGGGCAGGAGTACGCCAGGGACTCGCGGAGCAGACACAGGTCGAGGGCGGCGACCCGGCGCCACGGGGGTGCGCCGGGTACCGCTCGGGCCAGCAGCCCGAGCTCGCCGAGGTCCCGCAGCAACGGCCGGTTGACGCGCCCGGCCTCGCCTTCGGCGGCCAGCGGGGCGAGCCGTTCGGCGCCCAGCACGCGCAACTGTGCGCACCAGGCGCGCTGTTCGGGGGTGAGCGCGAACGAGGAGGTGGGTGGCGGGGTGGTGGTCATGGCTGCTCCCTCGGCCGTGGCCCGGTGCGACCCGGTGCGGCCCGCACGCGCGGGCCACCACCTCCTGTCTATCGCGGACCATTGACTGCCGTCACCAACGCGTTACGCTCATCGCCACTGCCGCACCCGGCGCCGTCGGCGGCCCGCCGAGCGTCGGCCGGCGTTCGGAAGGCCGCCCGCGAGGGGGTAGACCGGTCATGATTCCGACTCCGTCCGCGCACGTCGACACCTTCGTACGGGACCATCTGCCACCCCGCGACCAGTGGCCCGAGCTCCTGCTGGACGACCCGGACCTGGCGTATCCGGCCCGCCTCAACTGCGGTGCCGCACTGCTGGACCGCACCATCGAGCGGCTCGGCGCCGACCGTCCGGCGTTCCACTCCGGCGGACTCCCGGCGGCGGAAGGGGAGGACGGGCCGCCACCGCGCGCCACCTGGTCGTACGGCGAACTGCGCGCGACCGTCGACCGGCTGGCCCATGTGCTGACGCGGGAGCTGGGGGTGGTGCCCGGCAACCGAGTGCTGCTGCGCGGGCCCACCAGTCCCTATCTGGCCGCCTGCTGGCTGGCGGTGATGAAGGCGGGCGCCGTCGCGGTGACCGTGCTGGCGGCGCACCGGGCGCGCGAGTTGGCCACCGTCTGCCGACTGGCACGGATATCGCACGCGCTGTGTGACGCGCGGGTGGCCGACGAGCTGGCCAGGGCCGAGGTGCCGGGCCTGCGTACGAGGCTGTTCGGCACCGGGGATGCTCCCCAGCGCCCGGGAGGAGACGAGGACGATCTGCTGCGCACGGCGGCCGCCATGCCCGACCGGTTCGAGGCGGTGGACACGGCAGCCGACGACGTGGCGCTGATCGCGTTCACCTCCGGCACCACCGGCGACCCCAAAGGCTGTGTGCACTTCCACCGGGACGTGCTCGCCGTAGCGGACACCTTCGCCGCACGGGTGCTGCGGCCCGGCGCCGACGACGTGTTCGGGGGAACACCGCCGCTGGGCTTCACCTTCGGGCTGGGCGGGCTCGTGGTCTTCCCGCTGCGGGTGGGCGCCTCGGCGCTGCTGGAGCAGTGGAGCGGTGCGGCCCGGACGCTGGAGGCGATCACAGCACACCGGCTGTCGGTGCTGTTCACCGCGCCGACCGCCTACCGGACGATGCTGCCGCTGCTGGACGCGCCCGGCCCCGGCGGTCCGTACGACCTGTCCTCGCTGCGCCGCTGCGTCTCGGCCGGTGAGCATCTGCCCGCCGCCACCTGGGAGGCCTGGCACGCGCGCACGGGGCTGCGGATCATCGACGGGATCGGGGCGACCGAGATGCTGCACATCTTCATCTCCGCAGCCGACGAGGCGATCCGCCCCGGCCGTACGGGAGTCCCGGTGCCCGGCTACCAGGCGCGGATCGTCGCCCAGGACGAGCGGGGATCGCTGGTACCGGTGCCAGACGGTACCCCGGGGCTGCTGGCGGTGCGCGGCCCGGTCGGCTGCCGCTACCTGGCGGACGAACGCCAGCGCGCGTACGTACGCGACGGCTGGAACCTCACAGGGGACACCTATGTGCGCGACGCGGAGGGCTACTTCCGCTTCGTGGGACGCGCCGACGACATGATCATTTCTGCGGGGCACAACGTCTCGGGCCCCGAGGTCGAAGAGGCGCTGCTGCGCCACCCCGACGTGTGCGAGGCCGCCGTGGTGGGCCGCCCCGACGAGCGCCGGGGACAGTTGGTGGTCGCCCATGTGGTGCTCGCGGCCGGGGTAGAGCCCGACAGCGGGACGGCCGAGCGGCTGCGGCAGTTCGTGAAGGCGGAGCTGGCCGGATACAAGTGCCCGCACCGGTTCGTCTTCACCGGCGCGCTGCCGCGCACGCCCACCGGCAAGCTCCAGCGCTTCCGCCTGCGGGAGCTGGAGCGCGAGCGCGCGGGCCTGCCGCGGCCTGGCGGCGGTCCTGGCGGGCGGCAGCCCTAGAGTGACGGCGTGGTTCAGAACGTGTTTCCGCAGCTCGACGAGGCTGCTCAGGCCCCCGGTGCGCCGCAGCCGAGAAAGCCCTCACCCGGTTCCCTCATCCTCACTTTCTACGGTGCCTACGGGCGCGAACTGGAGAGCGCGGACGGCCGTACCGGCACCGTCCCCGTCGCCGCGCTCATCCGGCTGCTCGGCACCGTGGGCATCGACGCACCGTCGGTCCGCTCCGCGGTCTCCCGGCTCAAGCGGCGCGGGCTGCTGACCGCGGACAGACCCGGCAGCAAGGCGGCCGGATACCGGCCCTCGCCCGCTGCCGCCGAACTCCTCGCCGACGGTGACCGCCGGATCTACAGCCGTCCCGAACCGGACGGCGACTGGCTGCTGGCCGTCTTCTCCGTGCCCGAGAGCGAACGCGACCGGCGGCATCTGCTCCGCTCCCGGCTGGCCCGGCTCGGGTTCGGCAACGCGGCTCCGGGGGTGTGGATCGCGCCCTCGCACCTGGAGGAGGAGGCGCGGCACGCCCTCGACCGGCTGGAACTGGCGCCCTACGTCGACCTGTTCCGCGGCCGCCACACCGGCTTCACCCCGACCGCCGAGGCGGTGGCGCGCTGGTGGGACCTGGCGGCGGTGGCGGAGCGGCACCGCGCGTTCCTCGCCGAGCACGAGCCGGTGCTGCGCCGCTGGGCGCGGCGCAGCCGGGTACCGGGCGAGGCCGCCTACCGTGACTACCTGCCGGCGCTGGACGCCTGGCGGCGGCTGCCGTACGCGGACCCGGGGCTGCCGCCCGCGCTGCTGCCGGCGCGCTGGCCGGGCGAGCGTTCGGCGAAGGTGTTCTTCACGCTGCACGAGAAGCTGCGGGACGCCGGTCTCGCGTATGTGCGCGAGACGCACGCGGAGGCGCTCGGCCGCTGAGTGCGGGCTCGCCCCTTACGGGGCGTCCTTTCCGTGGTCGTCCTTTCCCTGGTTGTCGGGTCCCGGATCGTCCGGTCCCTGATCGTCCGGCGGCTCGTCCCACCAGCGGTCGTCGGACTCCCGCCGGTTGCCGACGATCGCGGCGAGCGGCGGGATGACCATGGCGACGACGCACATTCCGATGGCGGCGGGCACCGACCACAGCCGCACGAAGGCCCAGGCGCTGATGAACAGTGCCAGGCAGATGGCCATCAGCGTGAAATACCGCCGCCGCCTTCGTGCGTACATGTTTCCACCGTACGGCGGCGGCCCGCGGCCGTCAGTCGGGGCACACGGCGAAGCGCCGGGCCAGCTTCTCCAGGGCGTCGGCTGTGGCCTCCGGGTCGGTGAGCGGGCTCAGATGGTGCGAGGTGAGCCGCAGTACGCGGTGGCCGATGGCCTCGGCGCGCATCGCGGTGTCCTCGTAGCGGGGGCTCAGCCTCAGATAGGCGGTGCGTACGTGGTCGGGGTCGGGCGCTGCGTGCGGTGCGCGCTCCTGGAAGTAGGCCAGGGGCAGCCGGGGCAGTCCGGCGCGGAACCGTTCGCGAAGCTCGGGGTCGGGCACCTCGTCGCTCAGCATCCGCTCCGGCAGCCAGGCGTCCCAGGGCGGCAGCATCCCGTCCACGGCCAGTTCGCGGAGCTGCTCGGCGAGGTCCGGCGGGGCCGCCTCCAGCCAGCTGCGGCCGGGGTGCGGCCACTGTGCGTCCACGTAGACCGTGCCGGCGACCGTGCGCGGCGGGGAGTGGCCGTGGGTGAGGCGGGCGCGGAGTCCGGGGAGCAGCGGGCCGGCGCCGCTGTGCCCCGCCAGTACGACCGGCCACAGGGGCGCGGGCGCCGGGTCGGGCGGGCGCGCTGCCACCTGTCCGGCGAGGGCGTCCAGCAGCTTGGGGTAGTACGGGCCCGGACCGTCGAAGGCGCCGGCGAGGGAGGGAACGCTGACGGTGCGCCCCCGTGCGCGCAGCGCGTCGGCGACCGGCTGCCAGACGAGGTCTCCGGTCAGCGGACTGTGCACCAGCACCAGTTCGACCTGGTTCTCAGCGGGCACATCTCCCCCTTTTCCGGCTCTCGGCGGGTGTCCGCGCTGGCTCGCCCGTTCGCCCCCCGGGGCGCCTGCCACCCGGAGGCCGGGGTTCGCGAACGAGACCGCTCAGCCTAGACCCGCTGCGGGCCCGAATACCTGGGGATCACTACATACCGTACGGTATGTGCCAACTGTGCTCAGAGCGCCAGCCGAGGCTTGGGGGCGTCTGTGCGCCCGGTGGGGGGTCTGCGGCTGCCCGCCTGGTACGGCTCCGGCCACGGCGCACCCGGCCCCTCGTACCCCTGCTCGGCCGCCGCGTGCAGCGTCCAGTGCGGGTCGTACAGATGCGGCCGGGCCAGCGCGCACAGGTCGGCGCGGCCGGCCAGCACGAGCGAGTTGACGTCGTCCCAGGAGGAGACGGCACCCACCGCGACGACGGGGACGCCCAGCACGTTGCGGATGCGGTCCGCGTACGGGGTCTGGTACGAGCGCCCGAAGTCGGGCCGCTCATGGGCGACGACCTGCCCGGTCGAGACGTCGATCGCGTCCGCGCCCCGCTCGGCGAAGGCGGCCGCGATCCGTACCGCGTCGTCCCCCGTCGTACCGCCCGGAGCCCAGTCGGTGGCGGATATCCGTACGGTCATGGGGCGTTCGGCGGGCCAGACCTCGCGCACCGCGTCGAAGACCTCCAGGGGATAGCGCAGCCGTGCCGCAAGCGAGCCGCCGTAGGCGTCGGTGCGGCGGTTGGTCAGCGGCGAGAGGAAGCCCGAGAGCAGATAGCCGTGCGCGCAGTGCAGCTCCAGCAGATCGAACCCGGCGCGTGCGCCCCGCCGGGCCGCGGCGACGAACTCCTCCCGGATCGCGGCCATCCCCTTCGGCGTCAGCTCGTGCGGGGTCTGGCTGACACCGGGACGGTAGGGCAGCGGGGATGCGGCCACCAGCGGCCAGTTGCCCTCCGGCAGCGGCTCGTCGATGCCCTCCCACATCAGTCGGGTCGAGCCCTTGCGCCCCGAGTGGCCGAGTTGCAGGCCGATCGCGGCGGTCGGCGACTGGCGGTGCACGAAGTCGGTGACGCGCCGCCAGGACGCCTCCTGCTCGTCGTCCCACAGCCCCGCACAGCCCGGTGTGATGCGGCCCCGCGCCGAGACGCACACCATCTCGGTCATCACCAGCCCGGCCCCGCCGAGCGCCCGCGCGCCCAGGTGGACGAGGTGGAAGTCGCCGGGCACGCCCCGGCGCGACTTGTACATGTCCATCGGGGAGACCACGACCCGGTTGCGCAGCTCGAGACGGCGCAGCCGGAACGGGGTGAACATGGGCGGGGTCTTCGGCCGTATCCCCGCCTCGCGCTCGGTGGCGGCGACGAAACCGGCGTCCCGCAGCCGCAGGTTGGCGTGGGTGACACGGCGGCTGCGGGTGAGCAGATTGAAGGCGAACCGGTAAGGCGGCTGAGCGGTGTACCCGGCCAGCTCCTCGAACCAGGTCAGGCTGGCGTGCGCGGCGCGCTGCGTGGACGCCACGACCGGGCGGCGCTCGGCCTCGTACGCGGCCAGTGCGGAGGACAGGTCGGGCTGTTCCCGCAGGCAGGCGGCGAGCGCCAGAGCGTCCTCGACGGCGAGCTTGGTGCCCGAGCCGATCGAGAAGTGCGCGGTGTGCGCGGCGTCGCCGAGCAGCACGATCTTTCCGGCGTCCGTCCCGTGCCACCAGCGCTCGTTGACGACGGTGCGGAAGGCGGTCCACTGCGAGCGGTTGCCGCGCAGCGTGCGCCCGCCGAGCGTGTGCGGGAAGAGCGCGGCGCACCGCTCGGCGGCGCCGTCCTCGTCCAGCCGGTCGAGGCCGGCGGCCCGCCACACCTCTTCACGGGTCTCGACGACGGCGGTCGAGCGGCCGGTCGAAAGCTGCGGCCCGGAGGGCCACGATGAGGGGTGGTGGTCGGGTGACGGATGGACCTGCGGCCCGGAGGGCCACGATGAGGGGTGGTGGTCGGGTGACGGGTGGGCATAGGGGTAGGCGTGCAGCTGGAGAACGCCGTGCGGGGTCTCGGCGATCTCGAAGCGGAAGGCGTCGAGGGCGAAGTCGGCGGCGAGCCAGATGTAGCGGCACCGGTGCGTGGTGACCGTGGGCCGGAAGATGTCGGCGTGTGCCGTACGGGTGGCGCTGTGCACCCCGTCCGCCGCGATCACCAGGTCGTTGGTGCGGGCCAGTTCCGCCGCCGGCGGCGCCTGGGTGCGGAAGCGCAGGGTGACACCGAGCCGTCGGCAGCGCGCGTGCAGCACCGACAGCAGCGTACGGCGGCCGAGCGCGGCGAAACCGTGCCCGGCGCAGCTGAGGGTGCGGCCGCGGTGGACGACCTCGATCGCGTCCCACCGCACCATGTGCTCGCCCAGGGTGGCGAACACCTCGGGGTCGGCGTTCTCGATACCGCCGACCGTCTCGTCGGAGAGCACCACACCGAAGCCGAACGTGTCCCCGGGGGCGTCGCGTTCGTAGACGGTCACCTCGCGCGCCGGGTCGAGCCGCTTGAGCAGCAGCGCCCCGTACAGCCCTCCGGGGCCGCCGCCGATGACGGCCACCCGCAGCGGCCGGCCCCCGGCCCGTGGCACCGTCACGGCTGTCTCACCTGCCCCGCCAGGCGGGCGGCCGCTTCTCGGTGAAGGCCGCGTGGAACTCCTTGTAGTCCTCGCCGTGCATCAGCAGCGCCTGGGTGGCCGCGTCCAGTTCGACGGCGCCGGCCAGCGGGAGGTCCAGTTCGGCGGTGAGCAGCGCCTTGGTCTGCGCGTGGGCGAGCGCAGGGCCGTCCGCCAGCCGCCGGGCCAGCGCGTGGGCGGCCTGCTCGGTCTCGCCTTCGGACACCAACTGGCTGAGCAGTCCGATCCGTTCGGCCTCCGGCGCCCGCACGGGCTCGCCCAGCATCAGAATGCGGGTGGCGTGGCCGAGCCCGACGACGCGGGGCAGCAGATAGGCGGCGCCCATGTCGCCGCCGGACAGGCCCACCTTGGTGAACAGGAACGCGAACCGCGCCGTGGGGTCGGCCACCCGGAAGTCCGCGGCCAGCGCCAGCACCGCGCCCGCGCCGGCCGCGGCGCCGTGCACCGCGGCGATCACGGGGAACGGCGCCTCTCTCAGCGCCCGCACGACGTGCCCGGTCATCCGGTTGAAGTCCAGCAGCCGCGCCGTGTCCATGCCGAGCGTGGCGCCGATGATCTCCTCCACGTCGCCGCCCGAGCAGAAGCCGCGCCCCTCCCCCGCCAGCACCAGCGCGCGGGTGCGGTGCCGGTGCGACAGCTCGGCGAGCAGATCGCGCAGGTCGGCGTACGCCTCGAAGGTCAGCGCGTTCAGCTTCGCGGGCCGGGCGAGCGTGACGGTGGTGACCCCGTCCTGCTCCTCGACGCGCAGATGCCGCCACTCCTCGGTGCGCCGCGCTGATCCGGTGAACGGGCTCATTCCGCAGCCTCCGTCGCTCCGTCGGCGAACCGTGCATCCGCGAACCGCCACGGGGGCGTGCGGCTCCACTCGGCGAACGTATCACTCGTCTGTGACTGTCGTCACCAGTACGCGATAGCCGTGGATGCCTCCCCCTCGGCACATGCGACGGGTCGTGCCATACCGCGCCGCAGCCCAACTGCCCGCCGCAGCAGCCCACTCGCGCGTCATCCGATCGGGGGAGCAGGCGGGTGCGGGAACGGTTCGCCGCGCGGCGGCGTGCGTACGGTCGCCGCCATGGGAGCGTCACAGCAGGCCGGCCCGACGGCCGCCCTGGACGGTCCGGTGGCCGCTCCGGGCGGCCCCGGGCAGAGCGTCCGGGCACCGGCCGTCAGCGCGCTGCGCCTGTCCGCCTTCCGGTCCTTGCGCGCCCGTACCGTCCCACTGGGCCCCGTCACGGTGCTGACCGGACCTGGCGGCAGCGGCAAGTCGACGGTCCTGGAGGCGTACGAGGCGCTGGCCCGGCTCGGGCAGGGCGGGCTGCTGGAGGAGGTGTTCGGGCAGCGGGCCACCCCGCCGGGCCGCCCCTCCCCGTACGTACCGCACACCGCACGGGCCGACCGGCAGGGGCGGCGCGGGTTCCGGCTGGGCTGCGCCGTGACGGGCCCGGCCGGACCACTGCACTTCGACGTCGCCGTACAGGCCGAGCCCGAACTGCGGGTCGTGGGCGAGCGGTTGTCACGCCCCACGGGCGAGACGCTGGTGGCGACAGCCCTGCTGGACCCGGCCCGGCACTCGGTGACCGCCACCCGGCAGGTGGCGGGGGTGAGCCGGGCGCTGCGGACGCCCTTCCCCGACGACCGGCTCACCCTCCCGCTGCTCCCGCTGCGCGTGGCGGGCAACACCGCGGAGGACCGCGCGCTGCTGGCGGCCGTCGAACAGGTCGTCGTCGCCCTGCGCTCGGTCTTCTGGTGCGACCCGGTGCCCGCGCGGATACGGGAGCCCGTCGCGGCCCGGGACGGCAGACTGCGCGGCGACTGCGGCAACCTGGCCGACGTACTGCGCCGTACGCACGCGGAGTGCGCCACCCGGCACGCCGCGCTGCTAGCGGTGGTGCGCGAGGGCTGCGCCGGGCCGGTGACCCAACTGCGTACCGAGACGACCGGGAGCGCGGGGAGCGCCCTGGTGCGGGGAGTACTCGAGCGGGGTGTGCGGGAGCGGGGCGGCAGCGCACCGGCCACTCCGCTGGAGTGGCTTGGCGAGGGCGAGTTGCGGTTCCTGGCGCTGGCTCTGGTGCTGGTGACCGGCCCCGGGGTGCTGTCGGTGCAGACGGTGGACGAGGTACCGGCGGCGCGGCAGGCGCTCACGGTGCTCGCCGACGGCCTGGACCGGGCGCTGGACGCACGGCAGACGGCCGAACTGCTGGCCCTGGCGGGCCGGATGGCGCGGCGCGGCCATGTGCGGCTGCTGGCGACCGGCCCGTCGGGAGGTGCGCTGGCGCGGGAGGCGGCGCGGACCGAGGGCCTGGCCCTGGTAGACCTTGGGAGGTGAACGAAGAGCACGACGAGACACGAGCGGCCGAGCAGACGGCCGGCGACACCGGAAACCAGGACGGCCCGGCAGTGGCCCCCCGCACGGTCGCGGGGCTGCAGCAGCGCCTCGCACGGTTCGCGGAGGCGCGGGACTGGGGGCAGTACCACACCCCCAAGAACCTGTCCGCGGCGCTGAGCGTGGAGGCGGCCGAACTGGTGGAGATCTTCCAGTGGCTGACGCCGGAGCAGTCGGCCCGGGTGATGACCGACCCGGAGGCGGCCGCGCGGGTCGAGGACGAGGTCGCCGACGTCCTCGCCTACCTCCTCCAGTTCTGCCATGTGGTGGGTGTCGACCCCCTCGTGGCACTGGAAGCAAAGATCGAGAGGAACGAAACGCGTTTCCCGAAGCCCGGAACCGGTCACTCTATGGAGTGACGAACTTCTTCACACGAGCCTTTTATCCAGGTAATTCCGAAACCTCCTGGCGGAGCTGACCATTTGCAGTCACGCTGGGTAACGACCAGTGAGGGGTAGGCAGATGGATGCAGTCCGGCTCATCGCCGCCACGCGCCAGGCCCTCGCGCTCAGCGCGGACGTGTCCGAGATCCTCGCCGAGGCCTGGCAGGCGCAGGCGATCGCAGCGGCGGTGGGCAGCCACCTCGCGATCAGCGGTCCTCCGGCAGTGCGGTCCGAGGCGCTGGGGCTGAGCGAGGTGGGCGGCAGAGCAGGCCAGTCCAGGAACCACGCGCTGCGCGCGGGCGCCGTACGAGCCGCACAGCTTTCGGCCATCGAGGACCCCCGGCGCACGCTGGACGACCTGGGCGCCCTGCTGGGCGAGGCGGGGGTCGCCCTGGTGGGGGTGGCCGTCACCGCCGAGGACGAGACGCTGTACTGGCAGTGCATGGAAGCCATCGACGCGGCGGACGAGTCGGGCGACCGGATCGCCTCGATCCTGCGGACACTCTCCATGCGCGAACGCGGCAGCCTCGCCTGAGGCTGCCGCGCCGCTGAATGGCAGGGGTACGCAAGATGTCACCCGGCCACAGGCACCGCACGCGTCAGCATGTGGGCTCGCCGCAGGCGCCCGTCGGCGGCGAAGTGGCCGAAGTAGCAGACCTCGAGCTCCAGTTCACGCTTCGGGTCCCGCACATGCATCGTATAGCGGGCCGCGAGCCGGTCATCGGCCGCGAACGCCTCGTGCACGGACACCTGAAGCCCGGGCCGTCGCTTACGGATGGGACGGGTGTGGGCGACGAGCTTCGCGCGGTCCATCCAATGGCCGTCGGCGACCTGCACGACGTCAGGGGTGTGGTACCGGTCGACGACCGCTTCGGCGTCCTCCTCACTGCTGAGCAGATCCTCGTGGAACCCCGTGAGGAAGTCGGCGATGAACCGCCCGGGGTCGTTCGCGTCGAACGGGCGCATGGGGCCTCGGCTTTCCAAGGAAGTCTTACACGCTGTATGAGTTGTAAGATATGACCCCAGCGATAACTTTGACAAGGTGTCAATGATGACTCCTCCGCCCACCCCCCGGACCACCCGGACCACCCGGACCACCCGGACCACCCGGAACCGCCGCGCCGACGCCCGCCGCAGCAGGACGTCGATCCTCGACGGCGCGATCCGGCTGCTGAACGACCGCCCCGACGCCAGCGTCGAAGCCATCGCCGCAGCCGCAGGCGTGACCCGGCAGACCGTCTACGCCCACTTCCCCTCCCGCGAGCAGCTGCTGACCGCCGTGCTCGACCGGCTCACCGAGCGGACCGTCGCCGCCATGGCAGCGGCCGACCCCGACTCCGGCCCGCCCGCCGAGGCCCTGCTGCGCGTGCTCGACGCCGCCGAGCAGACCGCCGGGGCGTATCCGGCCCTCGTCCGGCTGCTCGGCACGCTGCCCGTGAGCCCTCCGGACGACGCCGAGCGGCACGCCCCGGTCACCGCCCTGCTGGAGCGCGTCGTCCGGCGCGGGCAGGCGAGCGGCGACTTCGACGACCGCCTCCCGACGGACTGGCTGGTCACCGCCACCATCGCGCTGGCCCACGCCGCGAGTGAACAGGTGGAGGGCGGTCGGCTCTCCCCTCGGCAGGCGAGAGACACCCTCCGCATCAGCGTGCTGCGCCTGCTGGGCGCCGAGTGAGGGAACGCCCTTCGGGGCCGGGTCGGCAGCAGCGGGCGCGGATCCGGCAGGAGGGGCGGCGGTCCTGTCCCACCGGCGCGGCAAGATGGGACCATGCGACTGCGAATCTTCACCGAGCCCCAGCAGGGGGCCGACTACGACACGCTGCTGAAGGTCGCCAAGGCCACCGAGGACCTCGGCTTCGACGCCTTCTACCGCTCCGACCACTATCTGGCGATGGGCGACTCGGACGGTCTTCCCGGGCCCACCGACGCGTGGATCACCCTGGCCGGCCTCGCCCGTGAGACCAGCCGCATCCGGCTGGGCACGCTGATGACGGCGGGGACCTTCCGGCTGCCGGGGACGCTGGCGATCCAGGTCGCGCAGGTGGACGCCATGTCGGGCGGCCGGGTCGACTTCGGGCTGGGCTCGGGGTGGTACGAGGCCGAGCACACCGCCTACGGCATCCCCTTCCCCAGGGAGAAGTTCGGCCGGCTGGAGGAGCAGCTGGAGATCATCACCGGGCTGTGGAAGACCCCGGTCGGTGCGAAGTTCGACTACGAGGGCACCTACTACCAGCTCAAGGACTGCCCCGCGCTGCCCAAGCCGCATCAGGAACGTATCCCGGTCCTGGTCGGCGGCATGGGTGCCAAGCGGACACCGAAGCTGGCCGCGCGGTACGCGGACGAGTTCAATGTGCCCTTCGCCTCGCCGGCCGACAGCGAGCGGCAGTTCGACCGGGTGCGGGCCGCCGCCGAGGAGCGCGGCCGTGACGCCTCGGAGCTGACCTTCTCCAATGCGCTGGTGGCCTGCGTCGGCAAGGACGACGCGGAGGTGGCCCGCCGCGCCGCCGCCATCGGGCGCGAGGTGGACGAGCTGAAGGAGAACGGCCTGGCCGGTACGCCCGAGGAGGTCATCGACAAGATCGGCCGCTACGGCGAGCTCGGCAGTACCCGTATCTACCTGCAGATCCTCGATCTGAGCGACCTCGACCACCTGGCGCTGATCGCGGACCAGGTGCAGGCCAAGCTCTCGTGACGGCCGCCGACGCCGCGACCCCGCTCGCCCACGCGCTCGCCCACGGCACCGTGCTGCTGGACGGCGGGCTCTCCAACCAGCTGGAGGCGCAGGGCAACGACCTGTCCGACGAGCTGTGGTCGGCCCGGCTGCTGGCAGAGGCGCCCGGGGAGATCGAGGCCGCGCACGCCGCGTATGTACGGGCCGGTGCCCGGGTGCTGATCACCTCCAGCTACCAGGCGTCGTTCGAGGGGTTCGGGCGGCGTGGCCTGTCGGAGGAGGAGTCGGCGGCGCTGTTCCGGCGCAGCGTGGAGCTGGCCCGTGCGGCCTCCGGCACCACAGCCGGCGAGCAGGTGTGGGTCGCGGCGTCGGTCGGCCCGTACGGTGCCGTTCTCGCCGACGGCAGCGAATACCGGGGCCGGTACGGGCTGAGCGTGGCGCAGCTGGTCGCCTTTCACCGTCCGCGTATCGAGGCCCTGGTCGCGGCGGAGCCGGATGTTCTCGCACTGGAGACGGTGCCGGACGCGCTGGAGGCCGAGGCCCTGCTGCGGGCAGCGGACGGCTGCGGGGTGCCGGTATGGCTGAGCTACACGGTGGCGGGCGGCCAAAGCCGTGCCGGCCAGCCGCTGGCGGAGGCCTTCGCCGTGGCAGCCGGCAATCCGCAGGTGCTCGCGGTCGGTGTCAACTGCTGTGCGGCCGAGGATGTCGGCGGGGCGCTGCAGGCGGCCGCTGCGGCATGCCCGGGTGTGCCGCTGGTCGCCTACCCCAACAGCGGCGAGGGCTGGGACGCCGCGCGCGCGGCCTGGACGGGTGCGGCCTCGTTCGACGCGGCGCTCGCCGCCGAGTGGGTGGCGCGTGGTGCCCGACTGATCGGCGGCTGCTGCCGGGTGGGCCCGGACGCCGTCGCCGCGCTGGGAGAGGTACTGCGCCCCGAAGGGGCGCGGGGAACTGCGCGGCAAACCACAAACCGACCCGCAGACCGGTAACAACCGCCGGGGCACCCCCTCCCCGCAAACCCCGCAAATCGCAGGCGTCCTCGCAAAGCGGCCGACGCTCCGCGAGGATTGCCACATGGGATTCCATGTCGACTCCGAGACCGGGCGGCTGCGCCGCGTCATCGTGCACCGGCCGGGGCTCGAACTGAAGAGGCTCACCCCGACCAACAAGGACGACCTCCTCTTCGACGACGTGCTCTGGGTGCGCCGGGCCCTGGAGGAGCACGACGCGTTCGCCGGCACGCTGCGCGAACTCGGTGTCGAGGTCCACCTGTTCGGGGAGCTGCTGGCGGAGGTGCTCGACGTACCGGCGGCCCGCGCCCTGGTCCTGGACCGGGTCTTCGACGAGAAGGAGTACGGGCTGCTGGCGACCGACCATCTGCGCGACTCCTTCGACCGGCTGCCGACCGCCGAGCTGGCCGAGGCGCTGATCGGGGGCATGACCAAGCGGGAGTATCTGGAGCGCTGTCCCGAACCGTCCTCCGTGCGCTTCCATGTGATGGACTTGGACGACTTCCTGCTCGCCCCGCTGCCGAACCACATCTTCACCCGCGACACCTCCGCCTGGGTCTACGACGGAGTGTGCATCAACGCGATGCGGTGGCCGGCCCGGCAGCGCGAGACCGTCCACTTCGAGGCCGTCTACCGGCACCATCCGCTCTTCGCCGCGCCCGGGCAGGGCGGGACGGGCGGGGGCTTCCACACCTGGGCGGGCGGCCAGTCGGCGTATCCGGCCACCATCGAGGGCGGTGACGTCCTGGTGCTGGGCAACGGCGCGGTGCTGGTCGGGATGAGTGAGCGCACCACGCCGCAGGCCGTGGAGACGCTGGCCCGGGGGCTGTTCGAGCAGGGGTCGGCCCGTTCGATCGTGGCGCTGGACATGCCCAAGCGCCGCGCCTTCATGCATCTGGACACGGTGCTGACGATGGTCGACGGTGAGACCTTCACCCAGTACGAGGGGCTGGGGATGCTCCGCTCGTACACGATCGAGCCGGGCTCGGGCGCGGCCGAGCTGAAGGTCTCCGACCACCCGCCCGAGCACATGCACCACGCCATCGCCGCCGCGCTGGGGCTGGACCGTGTCCGGGTGCTGACACCGACGCAGGATGTGCGTTCGGCCGAGCGGGAGCAGTGGGACGACGGGTGCAATGTGCTGGCCGTCGAGCCCGGTGTCGTCCTGGCGTACGACCGGAACGTGACGACCAACACCCATCTGCGGCGGCAGGGCGTCGAGGTGGTGGAGATCCCGGGCGGCGAACTGGGGCGGGGGCGGGGCGGGCCGCGCTGTATGAGCTGCCCGGTGGAGCGCGACCCGGTCGTATAGGAATTCGGTAGCTCGTATACTATTGCAGCCCTACCGTTCAGCGCGTGCAGCTAGGAGCCCTCATGGCAGCAGACCTCACAGGCCGCCACTTCCTCAAGGAGCTGGATTTCACGCCGGAGGAGTTCCGCGCCCTGGTCCGGCTCGCGGCGGAGCTGAAGGCCGAGAAGCGGGCCGGGACCGAGCGTCCGCGGCTGGGCGGACGCAACATCGCACTGATCTTCGAGAAGTCCTCCACCCGTACCCGCTGCGCGTTCGAGGTCGCCGCCGCCGACCAGGGCGCGCACACCACCTACCTCGACCCCACCGGATCGCACCTGGGCGCGAAGGAGTCCGTGAAGGACACCGCACGTGTACTCGGGCGGATGTTCGACGGCATCCAGTACCGCGGCAGCGGCCAGGAGGTCGTCGAGGAGCTGGCCGCACACGCGGGCGTCCCCGTCTACAACGGGCTCACCGACGAGTGGCACCCCACCCAGATGCTCGCGGACGTGCTCACCATGGCCGAGCACGCGCCGGGCGCCCCCGACCGGGCACTGTCCGAGCTGGCGTACGCCTACCTGGGCGACGCGCGCAACAACATGGGCAACTCCTACCTGGTCACGGGCGCGCTGCTGGGCATGGACGTACGCATCGTGGCGCCGCGCTCGCTGTGGCCCGAGGAGTCGGTGACCGCGCGGGCGCGGGAGCTGGCCGAGGAGACAGGGGCCCGGATCACCCTGACCGAGGACGTGTCCGAGGGCGTGCGCGGCGCCGACTTCCTCGCCACGGATGTATGGGTCTCGATGGGCGAGCCGAAGCAGGTATGGGACGAGCGGATCGAACTGCTGCGGCCTTACGCGGTGACCATGGACGTGCTCCGCGCCACCGGGAACCCCCGGGCGCGCTTCCTGCACTGCCTGCCCGCCTTCCACGACCTGGGCACCACGGTGGCTCGGGAGATCCACGAGCAGTACGGGCTGACCTCGCTGGAGGTCACCGACGAGGTGTTCGAGTCGGAGCACTCGGTCGTCTTCGACCAGGCCGAGAACCGGCTGCACACGATCAAGGCCGTCCTGGTGGCGACACTGAGCTGAGGCCGTCAGGGCGGCCTCGCCCCTGACGGAGGCGACCTCGCCATGTGTGCATGTGTGCATAGTCATACGGCTGAGTGCGGGATCATGCAGAGTTCGCCGTTACGATGGACTCCAGCCTCGAAGGGTCCGGGCCACCGCCCGGACCCTTCCCTTGTGCACGTCCGCGTGTGCACACCACCCCGTGCACACCCCGCACCGCCCTGGAAGTTCCATGCCCCGCACCGGCCTGCGCCTGAAGTCCCCCGATCTGCTGGTCGCCGAATCCGGCGCCGACCTGGAGGGACACGGCCTCAAGCGCACCCTGGGCCCGTTCCAGCTCGTGTGCTTCGGCATCGGCGCGATCGTGGGAACCGGCATCTTCGTCGGCCTGTCCGACACCGTGGCCGAGGCCGGACCCGCCGTCGTCGTCTCCTTCCTCCTCGCCGCCCTGACCTGCGTCTTCACCGCTTTCTCCTTCGCGGAGCTGGGCGGCGCCATCCCCGTCTCGGGCAGCTCCTACTCCTACACCTACGCCTCCCTGGGCGAGCGCGCGGCCTTCCTGGTCGGCTGGTGCCTGCTGCTGGAGTACGGGGTCTCCGTCTCCGCCGTCGCCATCGGGTGGGGGCAGTATCTGAACGAGCTGCTGGAGAACACCGTCGGCCTGCGCATCCCCGCCTCCCTCGCCGACGCTCCCGGACACGGCGGCGTCGTCAATGTGCCCGCCGTCGTGGTGATGCTGCTCGCCGCCGTGCTGCTGGTGCGCGGGGTGCGGGAGAGCGCGCGGGCCACCGCCGTGATGGCGGTGATCAAGGTCGGCATCCTGGTGCTCTTCTGCGCCATCGCCCTCACCGCCTACGACGCGGGCAACCTGACGCCCTTCGCGCCGGAGGGCATCGGCGGTATCGGCGCGGGCGCCTCGCTGGCGTTCTTCTCCTTCATCGGCTTCGACGCGATCTCCACCGCCGGTGAGGAGGTCAAGAACCCGCGCCGGAACATACCGCTGGCCATCATGGTGACCATCGGCTGTGTGGCGCTGCTGTACTGCCTGGTGTCGGTCGCCGCGATCGGTGCGATGCCCTGGGAGCAGGTCGGCGGCAAGCCGGCGGCGCTCTCGCTGATCGTCGACCACGCCACCGGCTCCGCCTTCGGCTCCACGGTGATCGCGCTGGGTGCCGTGGTGGCCATCGCCTCGGTGGTGCTGGCGGTGATGTACGGGCAGACCCGCATCCTGCTGTCGATGTCCCGGGACGGGCTGATGCCGCAGGTGTTCGAGCGGGTCTCGCCGAAGACCTCGACACCGGTCGCCAACACCTGGATCGTCGCTGTCGTCTTCGCCGTCCCGGCCGCCGTCGTGCCCCTGGACGTGGTGCTGGACATGACGGTCATCGGCACGCTGGCGATCATGGCCGTGGTGAACATCTGCGTCCTCGCCCTGCGCCGCTCGCACCCCGGCCTCCAGCGCAGGTTCCGGGTGCCGTTCTACCCGGTGGCCCCGCTGCTGGGCGTGGCCTTCAGCCTGTACCTGATGTCCGGGCTGCCGCTGGTGACCTGGATGCAGTTCGCCGTCTTCGTCGCCGTCGGAGCGCTGGTGTACTCGGCGTACGGCCGGCGCCGCTCACGGCTGGGGGCCGCCCCCGCGCCGGAATCCGCCCCTTCCTTGGTCCGGCAAGCCCGGTAAGGGGGCGCCCCTGCCCTAGGTGTCGCCGTTGCGACGGGCCAGTTCCTCCTCCGTGAGCCGCTGGAGCAGCGCCACCCGGGCGGCCAGCTCGGGATCGTCGGCCTCGTCCTCGTCCTCGACGTCCACCTCCTCGGCCCGCATCCGCTCGTCCTGCACCAGGACCGGCTCGTCCGGGTCGTAGTCGCTGGGGCGGGGGCCCTCCGGACCGTCGGGGCCGATCCGGACGAACCGTTCGACGCGGACGAGGCGCAGCCGGCGCCCCGCGAAGCGCAGCTCGACGCCGCGCTCCTCGTCGAGCCGGTCGGCCGCTTCCTTGTAGACGGCGCGGGTGGCCTCGTCCAAGTTCTGCAAGGCGGGTGCCAGCACCCGCAGCAGCATGGTGAGGGAGTCGCGGGCCTCCTGTGGGGTGCCGCTGTCGCCGGTCTCGGAGCGCCAGGCGCCGCACTCCTCCTCGGCGAAGAGGAACGCCGGGGGCAGCAGCACACCCCCCGGATGGGTGACGGCGGCCCGCCGTGCGTCCTCGCGGACCTGGGGTTCGTCCCCCTCGCGGTGGGCGGAGGCGAGCAGCTCGGCCTTGAGGATGCCCTCGGAGGGGCCGGTGGGTGCGGCCGCGTCCAGTACGAACCCGGCGGTACGGTCGGGCAGCCGGCGCGCGGTGCCGGGCGCGGCCGGGTCGGGGTCGGAGGGGCGGGGCGGCTCGGGGCCCGCCGGCCCTGAGCGGATGACGTTCTCGGCCCGTACCACGCGGTAGCGCTCGCCGAGCACGGTCAGCTCGTCCAGCGCCTCCCGGTCCAGGCGCTCGGCGGCCGCCTGGCAGGCCGCCCGGGTCTCCTCATCGCCCGCCTCCCGTGCCTCGTGGGCGCGGCGGCGGAAGTGCGAGCCCAGCCCGTCGCGGGCGCTCTGCGGGGTGGGCGCGCCGAAGTACGACAGCAACTGCCAGCGGGCCTTCCCGTCCGCCTCCGTCCTGCGTTCCCTGGCCGGCCCGAAGACGGGGCGGAACCCCATCAGTACGGGGTAGCGCTCCCGCGCCAGCCACGCCTCCTCATCCGCCATGGCGGCCACCGGCTCCGCCAGGGGGGCCACTCTGATCGTCCGGTAGGGCGGTACGCGATCCGCCCCGTCACACTCTCCCTGCATGCGGCAAGTATGCGCACGACTACCGTACGTACGGGCCGAGTTCGCGAAGTTCGGCGATACGGCTGGTTGGCCCGCCGGCCGCGGGGCACGGTGTGCGGGTGGACCGGGGCACCGCGGGGAGAGGGCTGCGAGAGGGAGGACGGGTGAAACCTGTGACGCGCGTGGGACTGCTGAGGGCCGTGGGCGCGGCGACCGCTTGCTACGGAGTCGCCGTCGCAGCCTGGCCGCAGCTGTTGGCCAAGCCCTCCGGACTGGTGACCGAGGACGGCCGCACCCCGCAGGACACCCGCACCGCTCTGCGCCCGCTGGCCTGGCGGGACGCGGCCTGCGGAGCGGCCCTGATGCTGGCGCCCGAGGGCCCGGCGCTGACCACCGCCGCCTGGCTGCGTGCCGCCGCCGACCTGGGTGACGCGGCGCTGCTGGGCGCGACGCTCCCCCGCAAGGCCCGCGCCAAGGCGGTCGCCGTCTCGGTGGGCTGGGGCGCGCTGTCGGTGGCGGCGCTGTGCGCGGGCCGGACGCGCTCGCCGGGCGAGGGTGCAGGGCCGCGGCTACGCTCATGACATGGGTGGTCGGCACCGTCATGCACGGCCGGCGAGCGCCGACGATCTGCTCTCGCAGCTCGGACGGCTCACGGCCAGGGTCCGCGAGGAGGTCGAGGTCCAGCGCGCCCGAGTCGAGCTGGCCGAAGCCCTGCAACGCGGAATGCTCCCCTCCACCCTGCCCACCGCACCGGGCCTGCGCGTCGCGGCCCGCTACGCCCCCGCCCGCAACGGCCTGGACATCGGAGGCGACTGGTACGACGGTTTCCGGCTGTCCGACGGCACCCTCGGCTTCTCCGTCGGCGATGTGCAAGGGCACGACGTGGAGGCCGCCGCCTACATGGGCCAGGTGCGGATCGCGCTGCGCGCCGTGGCCGCCATGGGCACAACGGACCCGGGCGAGATCCTGCACACCGCCAACGAGCTGCTCGCCGCCACGGACAATCCGCTCTTCGCCACCTGCGTCTTCCTCCGCTTCGACCCGCGCACCTGGAGCGTGCACACCGCGCGGGCCGGACACACGGGAGCCGTGTGGGCACGGGCCGACGGGGTGGGCGGGGTCATCGACCACCCCCCGGAGGAGATCGGCCTCCCGCTGGCCGTCATGGAGTGCCAGAGCTACCCGGTGACCGAGTACCACCTGACCCAGCCCGGTGCGCTGGCACTGCTGACCGACGGGGTGGTGGAGGGGCCCCGGTTCCCGCTCGAGGAGGGCCTGGCCCAGGTGGCGCGGGTGCTGCGGGACGGCGTCCGGGAGGACCCCGAGGTGCTCGCCGACCGCGTCATGGATGTGGCGGAGAAGACCGGCCACACCGACGACGCGGCGGTGCTGGTGCTCAGCTATGACGGGCCGGAGGCGTGTCAGACGGCCGACACGGCACCCGGCGTTGTCTGATGAACGGTGTGGCACCACCCAACGAGACGACGGCGGACCGGACACCGGAGCCCTCCCCCTTCCCGGTCCGGCCACTGACCGGCGGCACCAGAGGAGGCCTGGTCGCCGCGTACGCGCTGTGCATCGTCGTACTGGCCCTGTGCTACTACGCGGGCGGACGGCTCGGCCTGCTGTGGCGGGTGGAGGTCGAGGGAGCGGTGGTCACCCCGTTCTGGCCGCCGACCGGTATCGCCGTCGCCGGCCTGCTCTACTTCGGGCTGCGGGTGTGGCCGGGCGTGGCGCTGGGCTCGCTGCTGGTGCTCCTCTACATGGGACCGCTGAGCTGGACGGCCGCCGGGTCCGTGGCCGGGAGCACGCTCGCGCCCGTCGTCGCCTGCTTCCTGCTGCGCCGGGTGGGCTTCCGCGAGCAGGTCGACCGGCTCAGGGACGGGGTGAGCCTGGTCTTCCTCGGAGCGCTCCTCGGCATGCTGGTGAGCGCGACCGTGGGCTGCCTGATGCTGGTCGCGGGCGGCAATCTGCAGCTGCGGGAGTACTGGCCGGTCTGGTCGGCGTGGTGGGCCGGCGACGCGGTCGGTGTCCTGGTCGTCACCCCCCTGCTGCTGTCGCTGCCCAAGCTGGGCCGCCCGCGCAACTGGGTGCAGGCCGGCGAAGCGGTCGGCCTTGCGGCGGCTACCACCGCGGTGGCCATCGTGGTGACCCGCGCCCCGATCGACCTGCTGTTCCTGGTCTTCCCGCTGCTGGTGTGGGCGGCGCTGCGCTTCCAGCTCGCCGGGAGCGCGGTGAGCACGACCATCCTCGCCATCGCCGCCACCTGGGGAGCCACCGACCGTGCCGGGGTGTTCGCGCGGCAGGACCTGATCACGGACATGGTCACACTCCAGGCGCTCAACGGCTCCGCAGCGCTGACGACCCTGCTACTGGCCGCCGTCACGGCGGAGAAGCGCAACACCCACCGCAGGATCGCCGCCGCCTGCGACGATCTGGCCGAAATGGTGGAGGTCCTCGCCCCGCAGGGCCGCGGCCCCCGCTCCTTCCCCGCGGGGGGCCGCACGGGCCAGCGCCAGGGGTAGGCCGTCTCCCGGGGCACCGCCCGGGCTCCTCTCCGGCGTCCGGCTCAGCCGGTCAGGTGGGCGGTCAGGGCGGGCGGTGCGGGGTAGGGGCGTTCGTCGGGGAGCAGGGCGCGGGCCGCCTCCAGGTCGCCGTCCCGCACGGCGGCGTGCACTTGGTGGGCGAGCGGGGTGACATCCGTGAGGGAGACGGTCCACTCGTCGGCATAGCGGTGCGCCGCCTCGCCCGCCAGGCCCAGCTGGAGGGAGCGGTGCGGCAGCGGGCTCAGGCGCAGATCCCGCTCGGGGTCCCACTGCACCCGGGCCGGTGACTGCCGCAGCTGCTGCTTCCACGCGGCGTGGTCGCCGTGCCGGGCCGCGTCGTAGTGCGACAGGCAGGCGTTGCGCAGCGCCCACTCGAAGCCCTCGCGGGTGATCTCCACGGCCAGTACGGTCTCCTGGTCATGCTTGGTGCCCCAGCCGCAGCGGTACATCATCCACAGGAAGGACGGCTTGATCCAGGTCATCCGGTCCCGCTTCCAGGCGGCGGGAAACCGCCCGTCGCGGGCCGCGGGCAGGCCGATCCGGGGCGCGTACGCCTGGTAGACGGTGACCGTGGACGCCGTGTGCACGGCGCGTATCTGGTACTTGGGCGGTTCCGGCATGGCGTCAGGGTCCCCGCATGCGGCTGAGATGTGCCACTGATTTGTCCGGGCCGCGTGCGGCGGAGCCCTCAGAGGATTTCCAGCGGGCGCCTGCGGCTCGGCGGCGGGAACGCCTCGTCCAGCGCGGCGAGGTCCTCCTCGGTCAGGCGCAGGTCGGCCGCCGCGCGGTTCTCCTCGACATGGGCGCGGGAGGAGGCCTTGGGGATCGCGATGACGTCCGGGTGGCGCAGCACCCAGGCCAGCGCCACCTGCGCGGACGTCGCACCGTGCGCGTCCGCGACCGAGCGGAGCGCCGGGTGGTCCAGGAGCCGCCCCTGCTCGACGGGCGAGTACGCCATCACGGGCACCGACAGATCGCGGCAGCGGGGCAGCAGGTCGAACTCCGGGCCGCGCCGGGTGAGGTTGTAGAGGACCTGGTCGGTGGCGGGCACGGCCCCATCCGGAAGGTCGGCCAGATCGTCGGTGTCCAGGTTGCTGACCCCCCAGAAGCGGATGTCTCCCGCGTCGACCAGCCCCTCCAGCGCCTCGACGGTCTCCGCCAGCGGGACGCCGCCACGCCAGTGCAGCAGGTACAGATCGATGCGGTCGGTGCCCAGCCGGCGCAGGCTGGCCCGGCAGGCTTCGACGGTGCCGCGCCGGTCGGCGTTGGACGGCAGCACCTTGCTGACGAGGAACACGTCCTCCCTGCGCCCCTTGACGGCCTCGCCGACCAGTTCCTCGGCGGCGCCGCTGCCGTACATCTCGGCCGTGTCGATGAGCGTCATGCCCTGGTCGATGCCGGTGCGCAGCGCGTCCAGCTCCTGGGCGCGCCGGGAGGGGTCGTCGCCCATGTGCCAGGTGCCCTGGCCGAGCGCCGGGACGGGCGTACCTGAGGGAAGGTTCACTGTGCGCACGACGTTCGCGGTCCTTTCCTTGGGCGGCGGTACTGCACGGACTCCGACCCATGATCGCTCAGGGGATCGCTGATCGCCCAGGCAGCCGCTGATCGCTCAGGCGGCCGCGCCCTCCGGTATCCGCCTCCCGCTGGCGAGGCCCGCGGGGTCGAGTCCGAGGGCCGCCGCCGCTGTGGCGCCCACATTGGCCAGGCTTCCGGTGTCCGGCAGCAGATCGACGGTGGCGGCGCCGGGCCGGTGGATGAGCAGGGGCACATACTCCCGGGTGTGGTAGGCGTGCCCGATGGTTGGGTCGTTGCCGTGGTCGCCGGTGACGACGAGGCGGTCGCCGGGCCGGTCCAGCAGCGCGACCAGTGCGGCCAGGCCGGCGTCGACCTGCTCCAGGATGCGCGCGTACCGCTCCGGGTCCCGCTGATGACCCGCCAGATCGCTCTCCTGGACATTGGCGACGACCAGCGACTCGCCCGGCGCGCGAGCGGCCTCCACGGTGTGCGCCAGCACCTCGGATGTGGCCACGGCGGGACAGCGGACGGCCGCCTCGCACGCCAGGATGTCCGCGGCCTTGCCGACGAGTGTGACGGGGATTCCGGCCCGCGCGGCGAGCTCCGGGAGCTGCCGGGTGTGGTCCAGCTCCGCGCCCAGGTGCCGCACCTGGAGGCCGCCGTTGCGGTAGAAGCCGCTGGCCGGGGTGTCCAGGCCCACCGTTCCGCCGTCGCCGTCGCGGACGAACTCGTGCAGCGGGCCGTCCGCGTGGCCGCCGACCGCGATGACCCTGGCCACCGGAGCCACTTCGCGCACCGTGCGGGCGACGCGGAGGATGCCGTCGAAGCCGAGGTCCTCGAGCCTGGCCGAGGCGTTCCAGTTGATTCCGGGGTCCGCCTCCAGGTTGTCGTGCACCAGCACGCTGCCGTCGACCAGCAACAGCGCCCTGCCGTCGAGGCGTTCGACACGGTGGCCCGCCGCCCGCAGCGCGGCCGTCACCTCCCCCAGGTGGTCGCCGAGCCGCGCGACCGTCACCCTGCTGAAGTCCGCGCCCATCATCGTCTGGTGGCCGGCGAACGTGTCGGCGCCGGGGTAGCCCAGCGCGGCCCTGCCTGCCGCCACCGGCAGCCGGGCAGTGCGCGCGAGGTCGGGGTGCGGGTGGACCAGGCCGAGGCCCAGCGCACCGAGCACCGGCAGCCGCAGTGGCCGGCCGAGCGCCTCGCGGGCATGGTCGAGCACATGGCCGCAGGTGTCGGCGGCGGCGTCGCCGGGCCGCAGCGCCCCGGCGTCCGGCATCGCGCCGATGCCGAACCCGTCGACGACGACGATGACGGTACGCCCCCGGCCGGGCGCCTCCTGGGTCCCGCTGGTCACAGCGCCCTCCCGTGTGCGTCGTACAGTCCGGTCAGCCGAGGTCTTCCGGACGAGAGGCCGGCCACCACCGCCACCGTGGAGCGGGTCACGAAGATCTGCGTACGGAACGCCAGCAGCACCGGGTCACCGGCGCGCACCTGTCCGTCTTCCCGCGCCCCGTCCCCGGGCGCGGGCGCGGGCGCTGGCGCGGACAACAGCCGGTAGTAGTCGATGTTCTCGGCGGGCGCGCTCTGCACGGACAGCCGCACGCCGGTACGCGGCAGCAGCGCCGAGGCGATACGGGCCCGGGGGTAGAACCCGCCCCCGAACACCGCCGGGCGGCCGTCGGCCAGCGTGTGCGCGACCTCCGTGACGTACACATACGCGGGCCGCTCGGGCTGACCGGGATCGAGCGCGTGCAGCGGCGTGGTGCCGGTGAGGGCGTGACCGGGCTCGCCATGGGTGGCGCCGAGCCGGGCGAGCAGGGGCAGGCTGGCCATGGAGGTGGCGCTGGGCGCGCTGAGCTTGAGGTCCTGGTGGCCACGTGCGGCGAGCAGCTCCCGGGCCTTGAGGGCGACGTCGAAGCTCGGGGTGGGGGCCGGGGCGCCGGTCTCCGGGTCGCACAGCACACAGGGGAACGCGGTGACGCCCGCGATTCTGATGCCCGGCAGCCGCTCGGCCTCCTCCGCGAACGCGTCGAGCGCGGACAGTGGGACCCCGCCCTCCTGCCCCGGGTAGCCGGCGCCGGCCGCGCCCTCGAGCCGGATCAGTACGTCCTGGACGTGGCCGAGGCGCTGGGCCGCCGCCGATACGGCTCGTGCGTTGGCCAGGTCGAAGACCGTGACGGCCTCCGGCCGCCAGCCGAGCATCTCGGGCAGCGCCCGGTGCGGGATCTGCACGAGGTGGCCGAGGTTGCCCGCGCGGGCACCGGCGGCGTGCAGCGTGCGGGCCTCGACGGGGTCGATGGCGGCGAAGGACGGAATGGCGCGCGAGACGGCGCGGATCAGCTCCGGGTTGCGGCCGAACTGCTTGACGACGAACCAGAGGGACAGGCCGAGCCGTTCGGCCTCGCCCGCGAGGAGGGTGGCGTTCTCCGCGACGGCGTCCAGGTCCATGACGTAGGTGTCGGGCGGGATCTCGCCGCGCCGGTGGAGGTCGGCCGCGGTGTCGGCGAGCTCCGGATTGCGGGCGAGGAGGCTGTCGAGGAACACGTCAGTCCTTTGTGCGGTGCTTCTTTGCTTCGTGCGGGGCGGCAGTGGGTGATTCGGCGCGGAGCGCTTCCAGGGAGCGGCGCAGGATCTCGAGGACGAGATCCGCTCCGGCGCGCATCGGATTGACGCGGACCACCCAGTCGGCCAGCTCCGGTGCGTCCTCCAGGGCCGAGCTGGACATCCGGTAGAACAGCGGCGCGATCTCGTACCGCGAGTTGGAGCCCACCGGGTAGGGCGCGGCACCGAACCGGGCCGCCACCTCGGGGAGTCGGCCGGCCAGGGGCGCGTCGAGCTGGATGAGCAGGCATCTGTCCTGCGCGTTGGCCACGCGCACATCGGCGGCTCCGGGCACCTCCCCGGCGGCGAGGCGTTCGGCGACCTCGGCGCCGACGCGGGACTGCACCGCCCACATCACCGGCACATGGGTGAGGGCGCGCAGCGCGTCCAGTGCCTGGTGTCCCTGGACCTGGCCGCCGCCCGAGTAGTTGTCGGCGTGCACCCGGGCGACCAGGTCCGCGGCACCGACCACCGCGCCGACGCCTTCCGGGCCGTGCAGCTTGAACAGCGAGAAGCAGGAGGCGTCTGCCCCCAGTTCCACACCGGAGGCGGGCACCCGGAAGACGGCGTAGTTGTCGTCGGTGACCGTACGGACCCCGGCCTCGCGGCAGGCGGCCAGGACCTCGCCCGGGTCGTAGGAGTCGGCCAGACGCTGCCGGGTGTGCTGGACGTACGCCCAGCGGAAGCGGCCGGTGGCGAGTGCGGCCCGCAGCGCGCCGAGGTCGTTGAAGTCGGCCTCGACGGTCTCGACGCCCAGCCCGCGCAGGGTGACGGCGGTGCTGCGGTAGACGGGTGCCCGATGGATGAGCAGCGGCTCGCCCGGTCCGACGGCGGCGCTCAGCGCGGCCCGGATCGCGCCGGTGCCCGCGCCCTGCACCAGCGCGGCGTCCTCGGCCCCGAAGTAGGTGGCCAGCACGGCCTCGACGCGCGCGGTGGTCCGCGGCCGCCCGAGTCCGGGCACCACACCGGCGTCGGCGGCGAACAGTTGTGTCCCGCCGAAGTGCGCGGTGGTTGCCTCCAGCAGCCGGAACTGCTGTTCGACCGCCTCCTCGACCGGAACGGTGGCCAGCGGGAAGGTAGGGGGCAGCGGCGGAGGCACCGGCCCGGGGGCGGCCGTCGGGGCGGTGTTGCCGGGCGTCTCGGTGGCCGGCGTCTCGGTGGCCGGTCTCTCGGTGACCGGCGTCTCGGTGGCCGGCGTCTCGGTGGCCGGCGTCTCGGTGGCCGGCCTCTCGGTGGCCGGCCTCTCGTTGGCTGGTGTCTCGGCCATCTCAGCCCTCCTCCGGGCTCGCGCCGGTCAGAAAGCGCAGCGGGTTGCGCCGGGTCAGCACATCGATCAGGTCGTCGTCGACTCCCGCGGCGCGGACCGCGGGAAGGAACGAGCGGAAAAGGTGGCCGTAGCCCTGGCCGCCCTCGGACCGCAGATAGCCGTGGCGGGAGATGTCGCAGCTGAGCAGCGCCCGGTCGGCGTGGCCTGCCTCCAGCAGTGCGAGCAGCAGTCGCAGCCGCACCTCGTCGCTCTGGTAGCTCTCCTTGCCGACGGTGTCGAAGGCGACGTACGCGCCCTCGGCGGCGAGCCGCTGGTGGACGGCCGGGGCGGTGAGCAGGTCCTGGTGGCCGACGCAGATCCGGTGCGGGGCGAGACCCGCGCCGGTCAGCACGTCGAGCTGGGCGAGTCCGCCGTGGCCGAGCTGGGCGTGGGTGGCGACGGACAGGCCGGTGGCGACGGCCGCCCGCGCCGCCGCGCGCAGCGAGCGGGTCTCCGGCTCGCTGGGGACCTCTCCGTGGCTGCCCACCTCGCCGAGCACTCCGGGCCGGATTCCGGTCGGTCTGCCGTCCGGCCCGGTGATCCCCTCGTGGATCTCCCGCACCAGAGTGGCGGTGAGTTGTTCGACGGAGGCGCCCGCCAGATCCGCAGCCGGGTGGAACGGCTCGTAATACCACCCGGTCGCGGCGACGACGGCGACCCCGCTCTCCTCGGCGATCCGGGCCAGCGCTCCCGGGTCCCGGCCCATGCCCCGGCAGGTCTGCTCGATGACGAGAGCCAGCCCGAACTCCTCGCGCAGCTCGGCGAGCTCGCGGCTGACGGCCGGGCCGTGCCGCCGCGCGTCGAGAACGGCGGCGCCGTCGCCCTTGAGGTCCAGGTCCAGGACGAGGTGCTCATGGGCCAGCGCAGGGCCGCCCACGGAGGCTGCGGGCAGCGCTCCCGCGACGGTTCGCAGCAGCGGTTCGGGGCCATGGGGGGTGGCGGTGGAGCTCATGGTGGGCCTTCCTGTGGCAGCGCGGCCTGGGACACCGGCCGGGAGGGGGCCTGCCCCTTGGCGGGGGCAGCCCATGACGGCCGGGCCGGCCCTGGGAGCGGGCCGGTGGGCTAGCTCTTGAGCGGGGTGAACAGGTCGAGCCAGTGGAGGACGTTCAGCAGGACACCGCCGACGAGCACCGCGGCGGGCGCCGCCGCCATCCGTACGACGGGCCGCCCCATCGCTTCGTTGAGCAGGTAGAGCCCGCCCACGATGAGGATGCCGAGCCCAGCGCCCATCGCGTTGGCCGCCATCAGCGAGCCGAAGAGGATCGCCAACCGGAGGCTCTCGCCGATGGCGTTGCGCAGATGTTCGGACGAGTCGCGGACGCTGGGCAGCTTGCCGAGGACCTTCCCGATCGAGGAGAGGGCCAGGATCTCCAGGGCGAAGACGGCCGCTCCGGCTATCGCCGCCAGAACGGGGTTCGGCATCAGATAGCCGATCGGGTAGACGAGCGTGAAACCGGCGATGCCGTAGGCGCCCGAGGCGAGCGCCGTCGTCGCGATCAGCGGGAGGAAGCCGAAGAAGCGGTAGAAGTCGACCTGCGCCGCCTCGGATATGTGGCCCTTGGCTATCAGGAAGCTGGTGGCCTCACCGCCGCCGAATATATGCATCTGTGCCAGCACACAGACACCGGCGCCCAGCACCATGAACAGCGGCAGGTAGCGGCGCAGCCGGGCCGCGCTGCTGGTGAACAGCGAGGCCATCGGGTCATCCTCGGCCGGGGCCGGGGCAGCGGCCTCCGGCCGGGCTCCGGCTTCGGCTCCTTCCCCACCCCCGGCCCCGGCCACACCCCCGGCATCGGCCACACGACCGGCCTTGGCCTGGGCTTCGCGGTCGGCCTTGCGGTGCGCCAGGTCCCGGCGCACCGCGAGACCGATCAGCAGCAGCACGCCGACGGCCATCGCGAGAGCGCCCGCGAACATGTTGGGCCACACCTTCATCGTCAGCACCACGAGGGCGAGTTCGGCGACGCCCGCCGCCGCGCCCCAGGCCCGGCCGAACTGCTTGGTGATGGCCAGCACCGGGAAGAGCGTGAAGAGGAAGAGGATCGGCGTCGACATCTGCTGCATGGCCGTCAGGAAGTCGACGGGCAGGTCGTGTGCCACCTCGTTGGCGCCGTTGAGCCCGAAGACGACGATCGCTCCCCACCCGGCGCCCAGCAGCGGCGCCAGCCACTTCTTGGGCGCCAACAGACCCAGGATGTCGGTGGGCAGGAAGAGCAGCCACGGGTTGAGGACGCCGGAGGAGAGCGCCATCGGCGCGCCGAGTCCGAAGATGAAGCCGGCGGAGAGCCCGAAGGAGACCGCCGTGGTGGCCGAGCGGGTGGTGCGCCCGTGGATGAAGTCCAGCATGAAGGGGCGCACTCCGTCGTTGAAGACGGCGAGCGCCATGTGCGAGACCAACGCGGTCAGCGCACACAGGAGGATGACGGTCAGCTGCTGCGGCAGCGAGAGGTCCAGTCCGGCGTCAGCGGCCAGTTGGAGGCCGGCGGTGCTCTTGAGGCTCACGGGGTCGCTCCTTCACGCCCGGGGTGTCTGTGCCGGACCCGGTCAGGCGCGCGCGGCGACGGCGCGGGCGAGCAGGGGGGCGATGGTGTCGATCTGGTCCATGGAGAAGCCGAAGACCTTCTTGCCGTCGGCCAGCAGCGCGGCGACCTGCTCCTCGGTGGGCACCGAGCGCCCGAAGGTGTGGCAGGCGGGCTGCCCCAGCAGGCCGACCAGCACACCGAGGGAGGCGCCGGCGCCGGTGTGACAGGTGCCGAGGAAGTAGTCGGCCTGGCCGGAGCGGAGCTTCATGGCGGCGTCCATGTCGCTGGAGACCGCGACTTCGAGGCCGTCGAGACCGAGCGCGTCGACGGCGTTCGCGACCTCGGTCTTGCCGACTCCGCCGGTGAGGATCTTTGTCATGGCTGGGTGCCTCTCATGTGCGCTGTGACCGGTGGGGGGCGGGTGCGGGGTGCGGCCCGTCGGGTGGGGTGAGTGGAGGCCGGGTGGCTCAGCCGGATATGCGCTGGGCGAGAACGGCCAGGTGCAGGGCGAGGAAGTTGGTTTCGGAACGGGGCAGCGTGGCGCCCAGCTCCGCCTCGGCACGGGCGGCGACGCGGCGGGCCCGCTCTACGGCGGCCGGGTGGTCGGCCAGCTCGGCGGTGATCTGTTCGTCCGTCTGGAACTTCTCGATGGGCTCGCCGTCCAGCAGCCGGGTGAGGGCCATCACCAGATGGCTCGTCAGCATGCCCGCCGTCTCCTCGGTGACGTCGGCGCCCTCGGCGGCGAGGGCGGACAGCTCGGCCGTCACGAAGTCGACCACGTCCGGCCGGACCTGGCCGCCCTCGCGGAAGAGCTGGAGGCGGAGTGCGAGCTGATCGTCCACGGGTTCTCCTCGACGGCGACAGAAAACGGCAGAAATCTGGATTCTGGATTCTCACGGCGGCCCGAGCCCTCTCCGTCCGCGCCCACACGGGCACGGGGCCGGTCAGTACGAGGGCATCAGGTCTCCTCTTACGACCTCGGCCTGAAGCTCTGTCACCCGTTCGGTGTCGATGGCGTCCCGTATGGCGTGCAGGGCGGCCACGCTCTCTGCTCTGCCGATGACCGCCGCGCTGGAGTTCCGCAGCGAGAGGTCACGCGTTATCTCGTCGCCGAGCGGCAGCACCTCGATGCCCGCGTCGATCCGGCCCTGCACCTCGTCCAGATTCCAGACGGTGGCGTCCGCCTTGTTCTGCGCCAGCAGGTCGGGCAGTTGCATGTAGGAGCACTCGATCCACTCGACGTCGTCCCGCCCCGCGAACGCCCGTTCGGCGAGCATCCGCTGGTCCTCCGAGGCGTGGTCGACCGCGACGCGCAGCCCGGGTTCGTCCAGCGAGCCGCCCTCCCGCAGCAGCACCCCGTGCGCCCCCACATAGGTGGTGGGGCCGAGGTCGACCACCAGGGACAGGTCTTCCGGATACTCCTCGATCAGGCGGTCGGCGGCGAAGCGGGAGAGGACCACCAGGTCCGCCTTGCCCTCGAGCAGCGCCGTGGCCCTGCTGCCCGCACCTCGCATGAAGGTGATGGCGAACGGCGTCCCGGCGTCGTCGAAGGCGGCGCGCAGCCCGGTGGCCAGCCCCTCGTATCGGCGGGAGTAGGGCAGCGGCATGGCGGCGAGCAGGGTGCCGAGGCCGGAGAGCCGCCACAGGACCGAGCGGTCCGACCGGACGAGGAAGGTGCCCAGATGGCCGCGTGCGGCGATCTCGATCGCCCCGGCCTCCTCCAGCAGCCGCAGCGCGGCCTGCACGGTGCCGTTGCCGCACCCCAGTTCCTCGGCGAAATCCCGCACCCGGGGCAGCCGCGTCTCCGGCTCGTACTCGAGCAGGAGGAGCGCGAGCTGGCGCGCAGCCAGGCCGTTGCGGGTCAGGAACCGCTCGTCGTAACCGTTCACGAGGGAACAGTAAACAGAATCCTGGATTTTTGACAAGCCCCTTGCTCGCGACCCCCGACTGCCCGTCCCCCGGAGGTGAACGCCCGAGTCGACGGAGGCTCAGAATCCGACTAACTGCTAGAAAAGGGGCATGCGCGGACTCTTCGGGCGCCGGTCGGCTCGGCGCGAGCGGCACCGCCGACTGCCGCCCGCCTCCGCGCGCTCCCGCGGCCCCGGAGCCGAGCGCACCACGGAACCGGGAACGTCCGAGGACGCCGGGCAGCCACCGCCCCGCAAACGCCGCTTCCGGCTCCCCTTCGGCCCGCGCACCGTCGCCGGAGAGGTCTTCGTCCTCCAGGTGACGGTCATCGTGCTGCTGATGGTCGCCGTCGTCATCGCCTTCGTACTGCACGCCCGGTGGGACAACATCCGCCAAGCTCGCAAACAGGCTCTCGCCGTCGCCAGGACCTTCGCCCAGTCACCGGAAGTGATCTCCGCACTGGACGGGAAGAACCCCACGGCCAAGCTCCAGCCCCGAGCGCAGGCGGTACGCGCGGCGACCGACGTGTCCTATGTCGTCGTCTGGAAGCCCGACGGAATCAGGGTCACAGCGCCGGAGCCCGGTCTGATCGGCAAGCGTGTCAGCGGGCCCTTCAAGGACGTGGTCGAGGAGGCCCGCGAGGGACGCTCCACCACCGAGACCCTTCAGGCGGCACCCGGCCCGACCGTGAACTCCGCCGTTCCCGTCAACAACCCGGACGGCACCCTCATCGGGCTGGTGTCCACCGGAGTCACCGTCTCGCGGGTGAACCAGGGAGTGAAGAACCAGCTCCCCGTCCTGTTGATGTCGGCCGCCGGGGCGCTGGCCCTCGCCTCCGGGAGCTCCGCGCTGGTGAGCAGGCGGCTGCGGCGCCAGACGCACGGGCTGGGCACCGAAGAGATGACGCGCATGTACGAGCACCACGACGCGGTGCTGCACGCCGTGCGGGAGGGCGTGCTCATTCTCGACGACACGGGGCGGCTGGTGCTCGTCAACAACGAGGCCAGACGGCTGCTGGAGCTGCCCGAGGACGCGGAGGGCCGCCGCGTCGACGAGGTCGGCCTGGGTGCCGGAATGGCGGCACTGCTGGCCTCGGGCCGTACCGCCTCGGACGAGGTGCACCTGGCCGGGGGGAGACTGCTGGCCGTCAACGTCCGCTCCACCCGCGGCGGGGAGGGCCCTCGGGGCCGGGTGGCGACCCTGCGGGACACCACCGAGCTGCACGCGCTGGAAGGCCGCGCCGAGGGGGCACGGGAGCGGCTGCGGCTGCTGTACGAGGCCGGGGTGCGGGTCGGCACCACGCTGGATGTGGTGCGCACCGCCGAGGAGCTGACCGAGGTGGCCGTGCCCCGGTTCGCCGACTTCGCCACCGTCGAGCTGCTGGACCCTGTGCTGCGCGGGGAGGAGCCCACTGCCGCCCGCACCGACATCCGCCGTGCGGCCATCAGCGGCATCCGCGACGACGTGCCCCTCCGCCCGGTGGGGGCTACCGTCCGCAGCGTCACCGTTCCCAGCACCGGCCAGGCTGTGGAGGAGAGCGGGCAGGCCGTGCTGGAGACCGATCTGAGGGAGGCGCACGACTGGCTGGCGCACAACCCCGAACACGGCAGGCGCGCCCTGGAGTACGGCATCCGCTCGCTGATCAGCACCCCGCTGCGGGCGCGCGGCAAGGTGCTGGGCACCGCCGACTTCTGGCGTACCGACCAGAGCGAGCCCTACGACGAGGAGGACCTGGCCTTCGCTGAGGAGCTGACGGCGCGCGCCGCGGTCAGCATCGACAACGCCCGCCGGTACACCCGCGAGAACGCCATGGCGGTCACCCTCCAGCGCAGCCTGCTGCCCCGCGGGCTGCCCGAACAGGACGCCCTCGAGGTGGCCTCCCGCTACCGGCCCACCAGAGCCGGGGTCGGCGGCGACTGGTTCGACGTCATCCCGCTGCCCGGCGCACGGGTGGCGCTGGTGGTGGGCGACGTGGTCGGCCATGGGCTGCACGCCGCCGCGACAATGGGCCGGCTGCGCACAGCAGTGCTCAATTTCTCCTCCCTCGACCTGACCCCCGAGGAACTGCTGGCACACCTGGACGAGCTGGTCGACAGGATCGACCAGGACCAGACAGCCGAGAGCAACGGCGCGATGGTCACCGGAGCCACCTGTCTGTACGCCATCTACGACTCGGTCTCCGGCCGCTGCACCGTGGCCCGCGCCGGCCACCCGGGACCCGCTCTCGTGCTGCCCGACGGCACCGTGGAGTACCCCGACGTGCCCGTCGGGCTGCCGCTCGGGCTGGGCGGCGCGCCGTTCGAGACGGCCGAGCTGCTGCTGCCCCGCGACAGCCGGCTCGTCCTCTTCACGGACGGCCTCGTGGAGGACCGCGAACGGGACATCGACGACGGTCTCGCCCTCCTGCACGAGACGCTGACCGGTCACCCCGGCAGATCCCCCGAGGAGACCTGCCGGGCCGTGCTGGACGCCCTGCTGCCCGCCGAGCCCAGCGACGACGTGGCACTGCTGGTGGCCCGCGCCCGGGTGCTCGCGCCGGACCGGGTCGCGCAGTGGGACGTGCCCGCCGACTCCGGCGCGGTGGCCCCGCTGCGCGCCAAGGTGAACCACAAGCTGACCGAGTGGGGGCTGGAGGAGGCCTCCTTCACCACCGAGCTCATCCTCAGCGAGCTGGTCACCAACGCCATCCGCTACGGCAGCGAACCCATCCGGGTCCGGTTGCTCTACCAGACCTCCCTCACCTGCGAGGTCGCCGACGGCAGCAGTACCTCGCCCCATCTGCGCCGCGCGGCCGCCACCGAGGAGGGTGGGCGCGGCCTGTTCCTCGTCGCCCAGCTCGCCGAGCGCTGGGGGACCCGTTACACGCCGCACGGCAAGGTGATGTGGACCGAGCAGAACCTGCACCCCGAGGGGAACAGTGCCGAGCAGGACACCGACAGCCTCCTCGACCAGTGGAACGAGCCACTGTGACGCCGCCCGGTTCCCCATCGGCCCCGGTCGCCCCGCCCGCCCCGCCCGCCCGGCACGGCACGGCTGCCGGGCCGTCCTCGGGCCGTGTCCCGGTGTTCGTGGCACGGAGCGGACGGGTACCGTCCTCGCGCTGATTCCGTCCCCACTGGTCTCGACCTCTCGGCCCATCGCCTGGTTGACTGCCTGGGCCACCGCTCGGTTCGACTACCTGGGCGACCGCCTGGTTCGATCTACTCGACCGGCGCACGAGAAGGGAGCGACGAATGGTGCTGGACAGCGTGACGCGCAGACAGGACGCGATCGTCGCAGCAGTCCGCGAGCGGTTGCTCGGCCCGCACGCTCCGGTCGTAGCCCTGCTGGACGTGGAGGGCATCCGGGAGGCAGCCCGGCAGCTGCACACCGCGTTCGCCGGCCCCTTCCCCGTGCTGCACACCTTCGCCGTCAAGGCGGCCTCGCTGGTGCCCGTGCTGGAGCTGCTGGCCGCCGAGGGGATCGGCTGCGAGGTGGCGAGCCCGGGAGAGCTGGCACTCGCCCGCGCTGCGGGCGTACCCGCCGAGCGCACCGTCCTCGACTCCCCCGCCAAGACCGTGGCCGAGCTGCGGGACGCGCTGGAGAGCGGCGTCGCGGTCAACGCCGACAACCCGCAGGAGCTCGCCCGCCTCGACACCCTGGTCGCCGAGCGCTCCGCCGCCGGGCAGCCTCCCGGCGCCCCGCTCGGTCTGCGGATCAACCCCCAGGTGGGCACCGGCGCCATCGGCGCCATGAGCACCGCGACGGCCACCTCGAAGTTCGGGGTGGCACTGCGCGACGAGGGTGCCGAACAGTGGATCGTCGACAGCTTTCTGGCCCGCCCCTGGCTGACCCGGCTGCACACCCACACCGGTTCACAGGGCGTACCCCTGGAACTGATGGCCGAGTCGGTACGGGTCGTCTTCGAACTGGCCGAACGGATCAACGGAGCGGCGGGCAGACAGCAGATCGACACCCTCGACATCGGCGGCGGCCTCCCGGTCAACTTCACGGGTGACGAGACCGAGCCGTCCTTCGACGCGTACGCACGACTGCTGCGCCGCACCGTCCCGGGCCTGTTCGACGGCCGGTACACCCTCGTCACCGAGTTCGGCCGCTCGCTGCTGGCCAAACAGGGCTTCATCGCCGCACTGGTGGAGTACACCAAGACCTCCGGGGGCCGACGGATCGCCATCACCCACGCGGGAGCACACGTGGCGACGCGCACCGCGTTCGCCCCTGAGTCATGGCCCCTTCGGGTGGGTGCCTTCGACGCACAGGGCGCACCGAAGAGCACACCCGAGGTGGTGCAGGACGTCGCAGGACCGTGCTGCTTCGCCGGGGACCTGATGGCGCGCGAGAAGGCACTGCCCGAACTGGAACCCGGCGACGTGGTCGCCCTGTGGGACACCGGCGCCTACTACTTCTCCACGCCCTTCCAGTACAACAGCCTTCCCCGCCCCGCCGTGCACGGCTTCTGGCGCGCCGCTGACGGCAGTACCCGCTTCGCACTGGTGCGGCCGGCACAGCAGCTCGAAGAAGTGCTGAGGGACAGCGGAGCCGCACAACTCGGTGCGCTGACCGCCGCGTCCGAGCAGTGACCGAGGCAGGCGCGCCGCCTGACAGGCGGCAGCGCGCCGAACGCACCCTGCCGCGCCCTGCCCTGTCCACCACGTACACCCGTCCGGAAAGCCCACCCGAGGGCCGTCAACTCCGGACCGGTGACACCTGAGCTGGTGGACGACGATCTTTCGGCTCCTGATTCCCCGAGGTTCGCGACTCCCCGCCGGTGCCGGGGTGATGCCGTCACGGCACTGCACCCCCTTCGCCCAAACCCAACGCCCCTATGAGATAGGATTTTTGCGCTGCGCACCTTCCCGGAAGGTACGAGGCCCGAGTTCTGATCCACTGCACTGAGTGCGAGCGAATGGTCCGCCGTGCTGAACAGTACGGCACCACTGCGATTGCCCGGTGGGGCAGCCGCTTCACCATTCCGCCGACTCATCTGTGGAGTGGTATATGAACCCGGTCGAGTACAAGTCTGCGCGTCGCGCATGGATCCGCAAGGTCCTGCTCGACGTCGCTACCAAGACCGTCACCAATTTGCTGGTGACGGCGCTGGTGGCGGCAGCTTCCCGCCTCCTCTTCTGAGGCGGCGCGTGGCGGGTACGGGAACCCGCCACGTCTCTTCGCTCTCCCGAGGTGCCGTAGTCGGACAGACCTCAAAAGAGAGGTTCCTGGCCCTCCGGGGCTTGGGGCTTCTTCTTTCCGGAACGTCGTCGTTCCGGTCGCTTCTGGTGCGGGACCCTCAGCGCCGGTGGGAGTTCCTGCCAGGAAGGCCGCAACCCATGGATCTGCACCTCGCCGACCAGCTCTCTCAGGTACGCTCGCGTCTCCTCATCCGTTGAATAGAGCACCGTGGCCCGGCTGGCTCGGGTCAGCAGCACGTGGTAGGCGTTGCGGACGCACTGACGAAACTCCTCATCACTGAGGTTGCTGTTCCGGACTTCATCGTCCAGCGAACCCGGTACGGCTACGCGCCTGTACCCGGTCTCCTTGTCCATCCTCCACTTTCCCCGCTGGAACACCCACTGACCGTCCCGCCTCACCATGTCGTCGCCCATGATGACGCCGCACCAGTCCCACTCGAGCCCCTGCGCGGTATATACGCATCCGATCTGACCGATGCCCCCTTCGTGGACGGACCACAGCGTGCCCGGAGGAACAGCGCCGTTCTCACAGTAGCTGTCGCCTTTCGCGTTCCACGGGCGGTGCCAGTCGCCGATGCGTACATCGGCCACGAGGCGTTTCTCCTTACCCTGCGGTGGGTTCCAGGGCCAGCAGAACCCTGCAACCATGCGGGCAGTTGCCCCAGCACGGGCTTCCGCGTGGATGATCCTTTCCATTTCTTCCGGTGAATCGGCGACCTCGATGTGCATCAGCCCGTCGGGGACCCACCTCCCCGGTTCCTTGTCCGAGAGGCCGAGAAGGTCGTGGACCCAGTTCACGTAGGCATCACTGCCTCCACACCGGTACTGTGCCCGCAGGTCGAGAGGAACGACCGGAGCTCCGTACTTTTCGGCAGCGTCCACGATGAACTGTTGGGTGCCGACTTCGTTCGGCCGTACCGACTGCCCCTCATCGAGAAAGAACACAGCGACTCGAGAAGCGTCCAGGATTTCTTCGACTTGTGGCTTTGTCCCCTTCTCGCCTGATCGGGTCTCGGAGATTTCCCTGAGCCGATGCGCTTCATCGCAGATCAGGACGTCCAGAGGCTCCTCGGGAGGGTCCATGAAGCTACTGAAGTAGGTGAAGCTCTCCTGGAACTCGCGGTCACCGTAACCCACATGCCGCTGCATCGCACCGTTGAAGGCTCTGGACCCGCTCGCATAGCGGACCTCCAATCCTGCTGCTTCGAACTCAGCCTTGAGCTGCAGACCGATGGCGCTCTTTCCGGTGCCCGCACCGCCCGTGACGACGAACACCGCCCGCTCGAGGTCCGTGGCGTTTTCGTCCAGCACCTTCGCGGCCCTGTCCTTGACATGGTCCGCCACCGTCCGCTGCTCCCGCCGCAGGGTGAAGACGGTGTCTTCGCCTCTCGACATAATCATCGCGTCGAGCAGCGGTGTGTTCCGGACACCCATCCGGCGAAGCAGGATCTCGGCGTGGGAGTACCCGCTGTCCTCGCCGAAGTGCTTCCGCAGGTCCTTCATCAGTTGCTCACGTCTGTCCCGCGTGTAGACGGCGGAGTACGCGCCCATCGGCGCATTGATGCCCAACAGCGGCTGAACCGATTCCTCCGTCGCGTTGTGCAGGTAGGTGAAGCCTCCGGATTCGAATGACAGCTTGCGCAAAGGGCCGGTTTCGCCCACGAAGCGTTGGTAGTTCGCCTCGAGTTGCAGTGCAGGGTGCGGCTTCTTACCCAGCCCCGGCACGACGACTTCCGTGGCTGTCGCGGAGTCCACCTGCGTCACCGACGACCACCGCTTCAGCTCGACAAGCTGCACCGAGAGACCCTCGGTCTCGGGATGGCTGCCGAGGAGCACCACATCGATGATAGGAACGCTCTTGGGGCTCTGTCCGATGGTGGCCGCGCACTCGACAACCATCTCGACATGCCCACGGCCGGCGTCCACCATGGTGCGGGCCAGTTCCACCAGGCTCTCCGCCCAGGCGGCGCGCTCCCCATCGGAGGCGTCACTCTTCCGGAAGCGCTTCCACCGCTCGGCGAGGTGCGGCACCATGCGATGCCGCTCGTCCAGGGTGAGCAGGTCTTCCGCCGAGAGCTTCAGCAGGAGCATGGACACGGATTCTGTTCCCCCAGGGCACGAGTGACTCGTGCGGGTGGGGGCATGTCCTGCTGGAAGCCCGTCGGGCCGCAACCGTTCCCGACGATCCTAATGAACACCGGCGCCGGCTCGCGTCGATCGGCGTCAGCCGACAGCGACCTCGCGTTGGGCGCCCACCAATGCACGCAGCTTCTCCTGCGTCTCCGGATCGGTCGAATAGACCACGGTGCCGACCATGCCGCGTGTCAGCAGAACCTTGTAGGTGTTGCGGATGAGCCGGTCGACGTCGTCGTCGGACGTCGACTTGTTGAAGGCCGGATCCTTCGACGCCGCACGATCAGTGATCCACCGGTCACCGCGCCAGACAAGATCAGGACCGATGATGACGCCCGACCAGTCGTATTCGAAGCCCTGGGCTGTGTAGACACAGCCGACCTGCCCGAAGCCCGCTGGATCGGTGGCCCAGAGCGCGGACGGTGGCGCGCCGGACACGCCCCGCTCCCCCTTCAGGTTCCACGGCCGTGCCCAGTCCCCGATCACCACGTCGGCGGGCAACGGGTCCCCCGGCTTCGGCTCCTTCGACCATTTCCAACAGTAGCCAGCTGTGATGCGGGCTCCGTATCCCTGAGCACGGCAGTCATCGAGGAACCGCTCCATCTCCTCCGGGCTGTCAGCGACGCGGAGTTCCATCCGATCGTCGGGTTCCCAGAGCGCGGGCCCGCCCGGCTCCAGCCCGAGGAGCCGGAGGACCCAGCGAAGGTAGGCATCACTGCCTCCGCAGCGGAACTGACTGTCCAAATGGACGACGGTGCAGGCCAGATTCCGCTTCTTGGCGGCCGCCTCGATCTCTTCCACCGTGCCCATCTCGCCGGGGCGCACCACCTGGTGCTGGTCGAGGAGGAAAACAGGAACGCGGGCGGCGTCGATCAGCTCTTCCACCTGAGGCTTGTCGGTGCGAAGCCTGGCCGGGGTGTAGCGGTTGGCGGATGTCTTCCGCATCCGGTGTGCCTCGTCGCAGATGAGCACGTCGAGGGCGTTCTTCTCCGCGGCCATGAAGCTGTTGAAGTACTTGAACAGGTCCTGCACGTCACGCTTCCGGGCGCCGGCGACCTTCCGCATCGTTTTGGTGAATGCCTGTGAGCCGGTCGCGTGCAGCGCGGTGTCGCCTTGCCGGTAGAGCTCGCCGAGCAGCGAGAGCGCGATCACGCTCTTTCCCGTACCAGGACCGCCTTCGACAACCACGACTTCCTTGTGATCTGCCTGCTTGGCCCTGCGTACGGCATTGAGCACGATGCGGTAGGCGACCTGCTGCTCGTCCAGGAGGACGAACTGCTCGCGTTCGCGCACCTCCTGGGCAGCAACCGACATGAGCTGTTTGGAAGGGACCTGCTTCCCGCTGAGAAGCTCATCCGCCACGGGAGCCCCGGGGACCGCACGGCTCAGCTTGGCGCGCAGATATTCCAGAAACCCGCCCCGATGCTGCTCTGTGAACAGCTGGCCCCACTCATCCGACTCGATTGCGCGCAGCCCCGCGACACCGAACTCTGTCGCGTTGTGCAGATAGGCCACACCGCTCACCCGGTGCCCGTGCTCGGCCAGTGCGCCGTTGAAGTTGACGAGGTACTCGCAGTATCGGCGGACCTGCTCGATCGGGTTGAGCTTCGGTCGGGAGCGGTCGTTGCCGTGGACGTGGCAGAGCTCCGGGTCCTCCGCGTCCGGTTCGGCCTGGCTCCACTGCTTCAGTTCGACCACCACGTAGGAAGGCTCGCCGGTCGTGGGATGCCGGCCGGCGAGTACCGCGTCGGCGCGCCTGCTGTTCAACGGCAACGCGTACTCCAGCAGCACCTCTACGTCCCCGAGCCCCGCGTCGTTCAGCGCGTTCACCAGGGCCGGGATACTCCGCTCCCAGGACTGGGCTTCCGCCGGGCCGACCCGGTACCCGTGATGGTGGGCGAACTGTTCGTTCAGGTGGAGGAAGAGCGAACCGTCAAGAACCATGGCGGCAACCGTCTTGGCGGACGCGCGGAACAACAAGAAATGCCCCCAGGCAACACGACGAGACTCGTGCGGGTGGGGGCGTGTCCGTGTGTCTCCGGTCAGGGAGAGCGGAAGCCCGGCGGGCCGCGGATGACGAGGGATCAAGGATACCCAGCCGGGCCGGTCGCGTCGCGAGTGAGTGGCGCCTGCGCAGGAGAGAAGCGGATACGGCGCTCGCAGTTACGATTTTCACCTTGGTGGTGATCGCCTCGTCAGGGGCGGCGGAGGGCCGGCGACAGGAGCACTACGAGTAGGAGACGCTCTCGACGCCTCCGTCGTCGGCCAGCACGGCCTGACCGACGAAGGCCTGGCCTGACTACCGTCCCCCGCTACAGGCGGACGGCGGGCCACCAAGAAATGGCGAGGCGGCCTTTCACCACCTCTTTGCCCCCGCCCCGCTGGGCGCGGCGCAGAGCCTTCCGCGAGGACGCGGAGTTGTACATGTCCCCGCGCATAGGAAAAGACTCACAACTGACTTGGCCGCACCCATTTCCGGTTTTCCGTGCTCCAATACCACAGCTGCATCCCTGCCCCCTCAGTCACCCACGCCTGCCACGTTCCGCGGTGAGCGTCCCAGGACAGTCCGGCAGGTTGGTCGCCGAAGTGGTCAAATGTGCCTCGGGCAGCAGATTCACAGCCTTCACGAGCTCGGAATCTTCGAGAGGCAGGTCCACCTTGACCTGCGTCTCCTCGACTTGCAGCGTGTACTGGAAGTTTCGTGCCCCCACTGTAGGGGCGGTCTCTTCTCGTCGTCTGCGAAGTACGCTGGCCAGCCGCTCGGGGATCTTCCTGGTCAGCGCATCGCCCGTTTTATTCCCCAACGCGCCCACGACAGACTGCAAAAAAGGTGCTAACGCCAGCGTCACAGTGACGGTGTAGATGTAGTCCCCGCCGTCTGACTGTGCCGCGCTATCGTCGCCAATGCCGCCGTGGAAGAACTGCTCTGTCACTTCTACGGATAGCAGTTCCGGATTGACCGCTGCGACTCGCTGCCATTCCGGGCCTTCCGTATATATCCGGGTCGTCACGGCAGGAGTGTCACATGACTCGATGGGGTGAACAAGGGGCGCACGGTAGCGCGCTCGGAGAAGCTGAACTGCGAGATCACGCGCTGCGCGCCCGCCCGGCGGCCGGCTCCCGGGCTCTTCGCCCCGCCCGACGAGCGGGGCGAAGAGGAGTTCCCGTCAGTCCGTATAGCCGCGGGCCGCGTAGTCGTAGCGGTCGTTGTAGCGGACGTACGCCTTCTTGCCCTCGAACGGCTCGAACGGGTCAGGCTGCCACTTCTTCGCGTCCTTGAGGAAGTAGTTCTGCCTCGGGCACCCGCCTCGCGCCCAGAACGACGACACCTTGTTCCGCCAGTACTTCGTGAACTTGAACTTCTTGCAATTCTCGGACGAGGCCTTCCACTTCCCCATCGCGCCACGCCAGTTGCTGTGCTCCCACACGCAGTACCATCCCGGCTTGCAGGACTTCGCGGTGGCGTTCATGAGCACCCTTACCTGGCCGCCCTCGTAGGCGATCTCGTTGTTGCTCAGCTTGGTGCCGTTCGGGACGGCCGCCATGTAGCTGTCCACCTTCGCGGAGGCCGCGCTCGGCGCGGCCTGAGCCGGGAGTACGGTGAATCCGCCGGCGACGAGGCAGCCGGTACCGATCGCGATACCTGCCTTCCGCAGAGCCTTCATTTGACGTGTTCCCCCTTCCGTGCCGAAAGAGATCGACACGGCGAGAACGCTACGCGGCACGGACCCCGACGGACAGCAACCACGGGTCGAATTCCCTTGTCCCCCGAGCGCGGTAGCCCGCACAGGCACCGCCCGGCGGATTACAGCCAGGGTTTACACCCGCTGCTGCGCTGGTTCGTTGATCGAGCCCCGGGAGCGCCACCACGGCAGAAGCTGGACGGCACCGAACGACACCTCTACGACGAGGAATGCCCACAGAAGCCCTGTGACGCCGTGCGTCAGCGCGTAGACCTGCCACGTCGCGAACAGCACCCGCGCCACACCGTCGAACAGCCCGTGAACCGGCAGTGGCCTGAGGATCCGCAGAAGCGCCCAGACGACCACCACCGAACCCATCAGGTTCGCGTACAAAGTCTGCATCGGGTCGAGGGCGGGCAGCGCGCCAAGCCCGAGCACATCGCCCACCGACGAGAGCAGGCCGTGCAGCAGCGTGTACGTCCAGGGTGTCGCGAATCCCGCCGTGACGAGGACGTCATACCAGGCGCTCGCGCGTACAACGCGGAGGTAACTGCGACCGGAAGGGTGGAGTGCATACGCCATGGTTCAGGGCTCCCGCTGTTCTACTGCGCTCTCGGCAAGGACAGCGTCACGTTAAAGAGTGGAGTACGCTCCAAGGTCAAGTCCGAGGGGGCAGAGGCTCATGCGTATCGGGGAGTTGGCCGCGCAAAGCGGTCTGAGCAAGGACGCCATTCGCTTCTACGAAAAGGCCGGACTCATCACCGGCCGACGACTGCCCAACGGTTATCGCGACTTCCCGCCGGAAGCGGTGCTCTGGCTGCAGTACGTGCGCACCGCCAAGAAACTCGGTTTCTCGCTGACCGAGATCGCACAGCACGGCGAGGAACTGCGCGACGCACCGGACTCCGCCGAGGCGCTGTCCGCTCTCCTGGCGGAGAAGATCCAACTCATCGACGCCCGCATGGCCGAGCTCGCCACCCTGCGGGCCGACCTCGCAGCGCGCGTCGGTACGGGGTGTCCGTTGCGCCCCGCAGAGCGAGACGACTGAGCGCACACGCGGAGGCCGCCTTGTTGCGCCAGTCGTGGATCAGGCCCGCAGTTCGCCGTCCTTGACCGCCGACACGAACGCCGACCAGCCATCCGCCGCGAATGTGAGGACAGGGCCGTGCGGGTTCTTGCTGTCGCGGACGGGGATGAGGGTGGCGAAGTCGTCGGAGACCTCGACGCACGCGCCACCGTCTGAGTTGCTGTAGCTGCTCTTGCGCCAGCTTGCGGCGGCAACTTCCACGCACTCGCCGCCGTCAGGGTTGCTGTAGCTGCTCTTGCGCCAAGTGACGGCGCTGGGTTCGAAGGTTCGCACGGGCGCCTCCTCTCCGATGTCACTTACCGCAGAGCCCCCACGACCGTCAACCGGTCGCGGGGGCCGCTGCGTTGCTGGTGACCAGGACGGGTCAGCCGCCCAGCTCGCCCGCCTTCACTGCCGTTACGAACAACGACCAGTCGTCCGCGGCGAACGTCAGCACCGGCCCGTGCGGGGCCTTGCTGTCACGGACGGGGACGATGGAGGCGAAGTCATCCGAGACCTCGACGCACGCGCCGCCATCGGGGTTGCTGTACGAGCTCTTGCGCCAGGTCGCAGCGCTCAGGTCGAGGGGACGCACGGTACTTCCTCCAGCATGCGTAGGACGAACTTCCGCGACTCAGTCGGGGACAACGCCAGGTCGCGCAACGCATCGTACGCACGTTGCAAACGCTCAACCGACACGTTTTCCTCGATGAGGTCGCCACGGTAGGTGCTCTCGCTGTACGCCACCGTACGTGCGTCTGGGAGCCGCAGGAACCACATGTCCGTGCCCACCAAGCCATGCAGGCCACTGGTGAATGGCAACACATGCAGCGTCACATTCCCTCGCTCCGACACCTCCCCCACGTACTCCAACTGCGCCCGCCACTCCCCCGCATCCCGCAAAGGCGTCCGCAGCACGGCCTCCGACAGGATGGTGCGGAACGGTGGTGCGTCGTCGCCCTCGAGCAATGAGCGACGGCTCATTCGGGCCTGAACCTGCTGTTCGAGCTCCAGCCCCTTCAGCCCTCCAGCGGCGAGCACTTCGCGTGCGTACCCCGGGGTCTGCAACAGCCCCGGCAGCACACTGACCGCGAAGTGCCAAAGGCTGGTGGCCTTGGCCTCCAATTCCATGTAGCGGCGGTAGCGCTCGCGGAACTGGGTCTGGTCGTTGATGGCCAGCTCCCACAGGGCCAGCAGCAAGCCCGGCGTGCCGTAGTGCTGGTCCAGGGCCTCGACCACCTCGGGGCCGCCCAGGGTCTCGCCGCTCTCCATCTTTCCGAACAGGGACCAGTCCCAGCCCAGCCGTTCGCCGAGCTGGCGGAGACTCTCCCCGCGCTGCGCCCGCAGATATCGCAGTTCCTCCGCGAACCGGGCGCGTGGTTCGCGGCTGCGGCCGGTGACCGCTCGCCTCGTCGGCATGGTGTGCTCCGTGGAAGGTGTGGAACATGCGCTGGTCTGCCGGGGAAGCACAACCGGTCCGAGGTGTGCGCAGCTCAGCGAGGCCGCATTCTCGTAATGCGCCCATCACGCACGGTAGTCCAGACGGTGCACTCCGGGCGGCGAAATATCAGAACAAACTCTGAAATGTTCAGGAGCCCCCTCATGGCAAGCCCTCAGCAAGCCGACCGCGACGAGAACGCAAACGAGAACGAACTCCAGGGCTGGACGGCGGGCCGGACCCCGGCCGGGGCCGTCAAGGTGCGGGAGGCGGTGGAGGCGCGCGACGCCTTGGCCGAGGCCCTCACTCGCGCGGGCATCCAGCTCCCCGCGATGGACGTGCGCACTCCGTGGCGCGACGCCATCGAAGGCCGCGACGAGGAGCCCGAGGCGCACTCGGCGACGGCGGCCCGGTACGCCCTCGTACATCTCGGCGTCTGCTCCGCCTCCGTCGCCTTCGCGCTGGCGGCCGTGATCGCACGCGGTGCCGAGCGGTGACAAGCGGACGAACGGAGCCACAGGCGCCCGCCACCACCACGCCCGTGGAGCCGATCGTCGGTTCGACCGTACGGGACCTCAGCAGTTCCCGGGTCGGCGTCGTGATGGCGCGGGAGGGTCCCTTCCTCCAGCTCCGGCCGCTCGGGGGCGGTCGGGAGTGGGACGCGGGCCCCGACCGCGTCCAGCTCCTGACCCACGCCGAAGTGCTGAGCGCACGTGTCGCGGAGCTGAACGCGCGCAGTCGGAAGGCACTCGGCATCGGCGGGTGAGCCCGCCGTGACGGACGGCCCCGCGCGAGCTAGCCCCGCGCCAGCGAGCCAGGCGCCAGCGAGCCGCCTTCTCAGCCGTCCCCCAGCCCTTTCACAGGGTTCTCTCAGGTTCGGCGTGCAGGCTGCGGGCATGGACGAGAAGGCGGGTTCCGGTGCGCGTGCTGGTGCGCTGGAGCAGGAGCCGTTGCGGCGGCCGGATGGCAGCCCCGTGCGGATTCTGGTGGTCGATGACGAGCCGTCGCTCACGGAGCTGCTGTCGATGGCTCTGCGGTACGAGGGCTGGCAGGTGCGGGCCGAGGGCGGTGGGGATGCGGCCGTGCGTGCCGCGCGGGAGTGGCGGCCGGATGCCGTGGTGCTCGATGTGATGCTGCCCGATGTGGACGGGCTGACCGTGCTCAGGCGGCTGCACGCGGTGACGCCGGGGATTCCGGTGCTGTTCCTGACCGCGCGGGACGCGGTCGAGGACCGGATCGCTGGGCTGACGGCGGGCGGGGACGACTATGTGACCAAGCCGTTCAGCCTGGAAGAGGTGATCGCGCGGCTCCGGGGACTGCTGCGGCGTGCTGGTGCCACCGCTGCAGGGCAGCCGTCGTCCCTGCTGGTGGTCGGTGACCTGACCCTGGACGAGGACACCCACGAGGTGACGCGGGGCGGAACGGAGATCCAGCTGACCGCCACCGAGTTCGAGCTGCTGCGCTATCTGATGCGCAATCCGCGCCGGGTGTTGAGCAAGGCCCAGATCCTGGACCGGGTGTGGTCCTACGACTTCGGCGGTCAGGGCAACGTCGTGGAGCTCTACATCTCGTATCTGCGGCGGAAGATCGACGCGGGGCGGTCCCCGATGATCCACACACGGCGTGGGGCCGGCTATCTGCTCAAGCCCGCCGCCGAGTGAGGGAAGAGCGAAGGAACACGGACATGTCCCGGTTCTTCGGCCGGCTTTGGGACCGGTTGCGGGCCCGGCTGCGGATGCGCCGCTCCCTGCGGGCCCGGCTGGTGTTCTCGGCGGTGGCGATGATCGCCGTGGTGGCCGCGGTGATCGGTACGGTGACGACGATCGCCCTGCACACGTATCTGTACCAGCAGCTCGACAACCAGCTCACAGACGTCTCCTTCCGCGCCGCCGGACCGGGGCCCCCGGGCCATCCGCGGCCGCCGGGGCTGGAGAAGCTGCGCTTCCTGGAGGTCGGCGGGCAGCCGGTGGGCACCATCGGAGCCTTTGCCGAGGAGTCCGAGAAGGGCACCTCCGACCGCGCGTCCGACCGCACCTCCGACCGCGCATCCAGCCGCGCGTTCGACTCCGCGGCGCGCAGCGTGCAGCAGAAGCCGGCCGACGGCAGGCCCGGCGTCGGCATCCGGCCGTTGAGCAGCGAGCAGTCCGCGGCGCTCGCCGCGGTGCCGCGGGACGGCCGGCCGCACACGGCCGACCTGCCGCAGCTGGGCAGCTACCGGGTGACCTCCGTACACGTGGCGGACGGCACGCTGCTGGTCGGCCTGCCGACCGCCTCGGTGGACGACACGATCAGCACCCTGGTCGTGGTCGAGGCGTGTGTGGCCGGCGCCGGGCTGTTGGGTGCCGGGCTCGCGGGCGCGGCGTCGGTACGGGTCGCACTGCGGCCGCTGCGGCGGATGGCGCACACCGCGACGCGGGTCTCCGAACTGCCGCTGCACAGCGGCGAGGTGCGGCTGCGCGAGCGGGTACCGGTGCGGGACACCGACCCGGAGACGGAAGTCGGACAGGTCGGCGCAGCCCTCAACCGGATGCTCGGGCACGTCGGATCGGCCCTCGCGGCTCGGCACGACAGCGAGCAGCGGCTGCGCCGGTTCATCGCCGACGCCAGCCACGAGTTGCGTACCCCACTGGCGTCGATCCGCGGGTACGCGGAGCTGTCGCGCCGGAAGCAGGGCGACCCGCCTCCCGGTTCGGCTTCGCACGCGGGGGCGGACACCGGATACGCGCTGCAACGGATCGAGTCCGAGGCCGTACGCATGACGGGGCTGGTGGAGGATCTGCTGCTGCTGGCGCGGCTCGATGCGGGGCGCCCGTTGGAGCGCCGCCCGGTGGACGTCTCCGCGCTGGTGGTCGACGCGGTCAGCGACGCGCGGGTGGCCGGGTCCGAGCATGTGTGGCGGCTGGAAATGCCCTCGTCGCCGCTGTCGGTGACGGGCGACGAGGGGCGGCTGCGGCAGGTGCTGGCCAATCTGCTGGCCAACGCCCGTACCCACACCCCACCCGGGACAACCGTCACCACCCGACTCGCGCTCGACGGCGAACAGGTCGAGGTGCGGGTCGTGGACGACGGTCCCGGTATCGCCGCGGACGTACAGGAGCGGGTCTTCGAACGGTTCGCGCGGGGTGACGCCTCGCGCTCCCGTCACCATGGCAGCACCGGGCTCGGGCTGGCGATCGTGGCCGCCGTGGTGGCTGCGCACCAGGGCGACGTCCGGGTCGTCAGCCGTCCGGGCCGCACCGTGTTCACCGTACACCTGCCCGCGAGTTGTGCCGGCTCCGACAGCTCACAGGCGCCTCACAGCCTGGCCACACCGGGCTGACAGGCCCGCCCGCGACGGTCGGTCGCATGAGCGTTCAAACCGATCTCACCGCGGGCGGTGCCCTTCCGGCCCGCCGTCATCTGCCGTCCCGGACGCCCACCACCGTGCTGGACGTGGTGGTGCCCGTCTACAACGAGGAGGCGTCCCTGGGGCCCTGCGTCCGGCGGCTGCACACCTTCTTGACCCGCCACTTCCCCTACGGCTTCCGCATCACCGTCGCGGACAACGCCAGCCGGGACCGCACCCAGGAGGTGGCACGCGAGCTGGTGGAGGAGTTCGACTCCGTCTCGCTGGTACGTCTGGAGGAGAAGGGGCGGGGGCGCGCCCTGCGCACTGTGTGGGCCGCCTCCGACGCTCCGGTGCGCGCCTATATGGACGTCGATCTGTCCACCGACCTCAACGCGGTACTGCCCCTGGTAGCACCACTCATCTCCGGCCACTCCGATGTCGCCACAGGCACCCGGCTGGCCTCCGGTTCGCGTGTCGTACGCGGCCCGAAACGCGAGGTTCTCTCGCGCGGGTACAACCTGCTGCTGCGCGGTTCGCTGGCCGCCCGGTTCTCGGACGCACAGTGCGGCTTCAAGGCCGTACGCGGGGAGGTGGCGGACCGGCTGCTGCCCCTGGTGCAGGACAACGGCTGGTTCTTCGACACCGAGTTGCTGGTACTGGCCGAGCGTGCCGGGCTGCGCATCCACGAGGTGCCCGTCGACTGGGTGGACGACCCGGACTCGCGCGTCGACATACTGCGCACCGTGACCGACGACCTCAAGGGTGTCTGGCGGGTCGGACGGGCGCTTGCGAGCGGGGCGCTGCCGCTCGACCGGCTGCGCCGCCCGTTCGGCGACGACCCACGCGACCGTCACCTCGCCGACGTGCCCGGCGGGCTGCCCCGGCAGCTCATCGGCTTCTGCCTCGTCGGCGCGCTGAGCACGCTGCTGTATCTGGCGCTCTACTCACTGCTCCGGCAGGGCATGGGCGCCCAGGCTGCCAATGCGCTCGCCCTGCTGCTGTCGGCGCTCGGGAACACCGCCGCGAACCGGCGGCTCACCTTCGGCGTACGCGGCCGGGAACGCGCCGTACGCCATCAGGCCCAGGGGCTGCTCGTGTTCGGCGTCGGTCTGGCGCTGACCAGTGGTTCGCTCGCCGCGCTGGACACTGCCGCGGCCGGTGCTCCGCACAGCGCCGAGTTGGCCGTCCTCGTCTGCGCCAACCTCGCCGCCACGGTGCTGCGGTTTCTCCTCTTCCGCGCCTGGGTCTTCACCCGCAAGTGAGGGGCGCCCCCTCAGGGGCGCGCGGGGAACTGTGCCACCAGCCACGAAGCACGCGCATCCGGCATCCGGCAACAGCCCAACGGCGGGTTCCCGCCGCAACGGCACCGCCGGGTTCGACCCCGGTGCTTGCGTACCGCTGCGGTGGGGAAAGGGTGCCCCGCTAGCGCATCAGGAGCCGCCGGCGGCGGCAGCCGCCTTGTCGGCGCCCTTCAGGCCAAAAATATCGACGGCGTGGTAGTAGGTCCACGCCGTCGAGTTGCAGGCGGCTTTCGTCGCCCCGGAGTACCGGTTGCACACTCTCTTGAGATCTTCGTAGAACGCGGAGTCGATTCGGGACTTGTTGGCGGAGAAGGCGCCGATCGCCTTGTAGTTGCGGTAGCCGAAGTCGTGGCGGGCGCAGGCGTTCTGGAACGGGAAGCCGAACGGGTTGTCAGGCGATGAACTGCAGTAGTCCGTCGACCAGTCGAACCCGTACGCCGCCCAGTCGCCCTGGTTCTGCCGGGCGGCGTACCAGGCGTTGTAGCTCGACGCGCTGGTCTGCGTCCACGAGCTGAGGACCTGCAGTTTGTCGGCGGGGGCTGCCGAAGCGGAGCCGGCCGGGACGAGTACGGCGGGAAGCGCCAGAGCGGCGGCGGTGAGCGGGACAGCGTAACGGCGGCGCATTCTCATGAAACCTCCGAGGGGGACGAGCCCGATGCCCCGGCCAGGTGGGGTTCGCCGGGGACATGCCAAGCTTGCCAGTCCCGCACGCCCGTGAACAGATTCGTTCAACTGTCAATTGAGCGGGGTTCGTTGGCCTCTCCAGGCGCCGCCGTACCGAAGCGTACGGCGGCCTGGTGCTCGGTGTGCGCCGACTGCGGGGCCGGCCACGGCAGGGGCGGTGCCGTCTCCGTCGTCAGGCCGCGGACGACGGCGCGGACGACGCGTTCGGCCTCCCGGTCGATCTCCTGCGTGCCGTCGAGTCGCATCAGCCCGTCGATGAGCAGCGTGGCGAGTCCGTGCACGGCTGCCCAGACGACGAACTCGGCGCCCTCGCGGGCCGATGCGGTCAGGCCGCCGCTCGCGTGGAGCCGGTCGAGCTCGGCGGCGAGCACATCGTGGGGGTGCGGCGAGACGGCGCTCTCGGAGTCCGTCACCCCCGCGCCGAACACCAGTCGGGCGACGGCCGGGTCCTCAACAGCCCAGCGGACGTAGCCCCGGCCGACGGCGACGATCCGCCGCAGCGGATCGTCCTCGGTGGCGTCGTACGACGCCCGTCCGGCGGCCTCACTCATACGTGTCCCGAGCCGCGCGAGCACCCGCTCGGACACCGCACGCACCAGTACGTCACGGGAGGCGAAGTGGTGGTACGCGGCGCTCGGACTGACCCCCACCCGAGCGGACGCCTCCCGCAACGACCAGCCCTGGGCGCCGCGTTCGCGGACCAGCGCCTCGGCGGCGTCCAGCAGTGCGGTCCGCAGGTCTCCGTGGTGGTAGCGCCTTCTCGCCATGTCGGCGATCTTAGCAGTGTTCAGATCCTTGCTATGCTCGCCGCACAAGACAATCTGAACACTGCTCAGACCGCTGACAGACCGGAGCCGTCATGTGCGCTGTCGAACCCTCCCCGAGCACGACCGACACCGAGCCGCCACAGCCGCCGGGCCCGCAGGCCGGGCACGCACCGCCCGACATACGGAGCGCACCGGCACCCCTCGTGCGGGGCGAACCGGTGCGGATTGCCGACGGGGTCCATGTGATCCCCGACAACCGGGTGCCACTCGTCCCGAACATCGGCATCGTGGTCGGCGACGACGCCGCGCTGGTCATCGACACGGGGGCCGGACCGCGCAATGGCGCCTACGTCCTCGACCAGGCCAAGCGGCTGGCCGGTGACCGGCGGCTCTACCTGACCACGACCCACTTCCATCCCGAACACGCTTTCGGCGCCCAGGTGTTCAAGGGAGTGGCCACCATCGTCTGCAACCGCGGCCAGCGCGACGAGCTGTGCCGCAAGGGCGCCGGCTACCTCGACATGTTCAGGGGCCTCGGCCCGCACATCGCGGCGCAGCTGGAGGGTGTCGAATTCGTCGACCCGGACATCGTTCACGACGGCCGTGCCGAGATCGACCTCGGAGGGCACCGGGCGACGCTCCGCGCCGTCGGCCCCGCGCACACCGCCTCCGACCAGACCGTACTGATCGACGACTCCGTCCTGTTCGGCGGCGACCTGTTCGAGACCCGTATGTTTCCGATCGCCCCCTACTTCCCACCCCACGACACCGATATCGACGCCCACCGCTGGATCACGGTGCTCGACCAACTCCTCACCCTGGACGCCGGGATCGTCGTACCCGGCCATGGCGAGGTGACCGACAGCTCGCTGCTCCGCGACGTACGCGACTACCTCCGCCATGTCCGCGACGAGACGGAGCGCCTCCGCGCGACGGGCGTCCCGGCCGACGAGGCGGCCGCAGTCCTGGAGAAGGCCGTGCGGGCCCGCTGGGCCACCTGGGAGAACCCCGAGTGGATCAGCTTCACCGTCCACGCCTTCTACCAGGAAGGCCACCAGGCCGGGCGCCGGGCCGAGCGTCCACGCTAGGCAATTGGGGCCTGCGGGTGGGAATGCTGTGATCAGCACGTCGGTTGGATCACGCGTCAGCAGTAGTCGTGTGAAGGACTCTCCGTGCGAGCTGTACAGATCGATCGCTTCGGCGCACCCGACGTCCTCGGCCTTGTCGAGGTTCCCCAGCCCGAGCCAGGGCCTGGGGAGGTCCTGATCAGGACCGTCGCCACCAGTATCAATCCCGTTGACGACAAGACGCGGGAGGGAGCCATCGGTGAGGGTGCACCGCCGCTGCCGATGAGACTCGGATGGGACTTGGCCGGCATCGTGGTCGACCCGGGCGACAGCGGCTTCCGCACCGGGGAGCGCGTGATCGCGATGTCGCACCACCTCAGCTCGGGCCGCGGGACGTGGGCCGAGCTGGTTGCCCTTCCGGCGGAGGCAGTGGCCGCAGCACCGCAGGCGGCCAGCCTGCTGGAGGCTGCCACTCTCCCGCTTCCGGGGCTGACGGCCTTGCAGACACTGGACTGGCTCGAGGCATCCGCAGGCCAGCGGCTGCTGATTGCCGGTGCCGCCGGCGCGGTCGGTGGGTCGGCGCTGCAGATCGCCCACGCACGAGGCGTCGAAGTCGATGCCCTGGTCTCACGGGACGCCCAGGCCACCTTCGCCCGTGACCATGGTGCCGACTTCGTCACCACCGATCGCGACGGCTTTGAGGACCGGGGCTACGACGCGGTCTTCGACACCTTCGGGGCCTTCCTCACCGAGGCCGTGGCCGACGGCGGCCGGTACGCATCGGTCGCCACGCAAGCGGGCCCGGTCCCCGACCTGTCCGCACGCGGTGCCCGTACGACCGTCAACCAGGTGCGTGAGGACGGAACGGGGCTGGGCGAGCTGACCAAGCTCGTCGACGAAGGCTCCTTGCGGTTGCGTGTGCACGCCACCTTCGGTCTCCACGAGATCGAGGCCGCGCACGAACGCTTCCTCGCCGGGAGCCTGGCCGGAAAGATCGTCGTCGCCTTCTGAGCCACCTCTGCGGTCGGGCGCGTGAGTGGCTCAGCTGCCCTTCTCCGCCGGCTCCAGGATCGCCACGCACTCCATGTGCTGCGTCATCGGAAAGAGGTCGAAGGCGCGGAGGAAGCGGGGGCGGTAGCCCGCGGTGGAGAAGTAGGAGAGGTCGCGGGCGAGGGCGGCCGGGTCGCAGGCGACGTAGGCGATGCGGCGGGGGCCCAGCCCTGCGATGTGGTCCACGAGTTGCTTGCCGGCGCCCGTGCGGGGCGGGTCGAGGACGACCAGGTCGGCCTCGGTGATGCCGGTGCGGGGCAGGACCTTTTCGACCTTGCCGTGTTCGATGCGTACGCGCGGGAAGTCGGCGAGGTTCTTACGGGCGTCAGCCACCGCCCGCTTGCCCGCCTCGATGCCGAGCACCGCGCCCTTCTCGCCGATGCGGTCGGCCAGCGCTCCGGCGAACAGGCCGACGCCGCAGTACAGGTCGAGCGCGGTCTCGCCCTTGCGCGGGGTCAGGCCGCGCATCACGGCGTCGACGAGCAGGTCGGCGGCCTGCGGGTGCACCTGCCAGAAGCCGCCCTCGCCCACGCGCCAGGTGCGGCCGTCGGCACGCTCGCGTACGAAGTCGCGGCCGTGTACGCGGTGTACGGCGCGGTCCTTCTCACCGACCCGGAGTACGGAGACCTCCCGGTTCAGCTCCACGATGGGGAGCCGGCCCCCGGGGCGCGGGGTGAGGACGACCTGCCGGTCGGCCGAGCCGGTGGCGGCGATGGCGTCGACGGTGGCGATCTGCGGCCACTCGCGCTCCTCGATGCCCAGCTCTTCGACGGCCGGCGCGGCGATCAGGCAGTGGTCGATGCGCTGGACCTCGTGCGAGCGGTGCTTGAGCAGCCCGGCGTGGCCCTCGTCGTCGATGGTGTAGCGCATCCGGGTGCGCCAGGCCGGCACCTCGCCGGGGGCGACCTTGTCGCCGGGTGCGGGCTCGACAGTGCCGTCCCAGGAGACGTCCTCAGGGGTCATACCGGCCAGCCGCTGCAACTGTTCGGCCAGCACGTCGGCCTTCAGTCGGCGCTGCGCGCCGGGCTTGACGTGCTGCCAGTCGCAGCCGCCGCAGCGCCCGGGGCCCGAGAAGGGGCAGGGCGCCTCGACGCGGTCCTTGGAGGCCTCCAGCACCCGCACGGCGTCGGCCCGCAGGAAGCGGGAGTCGGCACGGCCCTCGGTCACCCGCGCGACGGCCCGCTCGCCGGGCAGTGTGTGCCGTACGAAGAGCACCTGGCCGCTCTCCGTGCGGGCGACACAGTGGCCGCCGTGCGCCACCGGGCCGACCTCGACCTCGTACTCCTCCCCCACCAGGGAGGGAGCGAGCTGGTCTGAGGCGCTGGCGGACGCGCTGGCTTCGGGCATCGGTGAGTGGCTCCAAGAAAGAGGTGCGGAGGGGGAGGGGCGTGAGGGGCCGGCCGGCGGTCGTGGCCGCAGCCGTCCAGTCTACTTCCCGCGCTGCCGGGTCAGACTGCCCGCCGGTCCCGGTCCGTTTCCGGGGCCTTTGCCGCCCTTCCCCTGCTTGCTCTTGCCGTCCTTGCCGTCCTTCTGCGACTTGCCGTCCTTCTGGGACTTGCGCGGCTGGATGACGGGGCCACGGCGCACGGAGCCCGGCGCGTTCCACTGTTCGCGCCGCCTGGCCCGCTTCTTGGCCAGCTCGGAGGATTCGAGCTGGTAGGGGACGGAGGTGACCATGACGCCGGGCGTGAACAGCAGCCGGCCCTTGAGCCGCAGCGCGCTCTGGTTGTGCAGCAGGTGCTCGTACCAGTGGCCGACCACGTACTCCGGGATGAAGACGCTCACCACATCGCGGGGCTGCTCCTGGCGGAGCCGCTTCACGTAGGCGATGACCGGCCGGGAGATCTCCCGGTAGGGCGAGTCGAGGATGGTGAGCGGGATGTCGATGTCGCTCTCGTCCCACTCCCTGCGCAGCTGCTCGGTCTCCGCCTGGTCCATGTTGACGGTGACGGCCTCGAGGGTGTCCGCGCGCAGCAGCTTGGCGTAGCGCAGCGCCCGCAGCGTCGGCTTGTGGATCTTGGATACGAGCACGAACGAGTGCACCCGCGAGGGGCGCAGCTTCGCCTCGCCCGGGTCCTCGGCCGCGAGCTCCTCGGCGACCCCGTCGTAGTGCCGGCGGATGCCGGTCATCAGGGCGTAGAACAGCGCCATGCCCACCAGGGAGACCCAGGCTCCGTGGGAGAACTTGGTCACCAGCACCACCACGAGCACCAGCCCGGTGAAGAAGGCGCCGAAGGTGTTGATGGCCCGCGAGCGGTACATGTGGCGGCGGCGCGAGCGGTCGGTCTCGGTGGTCAGCAGCCGGTTCCAGTGCCGGACCATGCCGGTCTGGCTGAGCGTGAAGGAGACGAACACGCCCACGATGTACAGCTGGATCAGCCGGGTGGAATCGGCTCCGTAGACCACCACGAGTATCGTCGCCGCGCCCGCCAGCAGCACGATGCCGTTGGAGAAGGCCAGCCGGTCGCCGCGGGTGTGCAGCTGACGCGGCAGATAGCGGTCCTGCGCCAGGATCGAGCCGAGCAGCGGGAAGCCGTTGTAGGCGGTGTTGGCGGCCAGGAACAGCACCAGCGCGGTGGCCGCAGCCAGATAGACGAACGGGAGCGTCCCGTCGCCGAACACGGCCGCCGCCACCTGCGAGATGACCGGGTTCTGGGTGTAGTCGGCGCCCGCCGGCCGGCCGTCGATCAGCAGGTCCTTGGCCGGGTTCTCGGCCATCCGGACGTGGGTGGCGAGCGCCAGCGCGATCACGCCGCAGAACATGGTGACCGCGATCAGCCCCATCATGGCCAGCGTGGTCGCCGCGTTCTTCGGCTTGGGCTTGCGGAAGGCGGGCACGCCGTTGCTGATCGCCTCGACGCCGGTCAGCGCCGCACAGCCGGAGGAGAAGGCGCGCAGCAGCAGGAAGGCCAGCGCGAAGCCCGCGATGCCCGACTGCTCGGTGTGGATCTCGTAGTCGGCGGTGGGAGCGCGCATCTCGTCGCCCAGGATGACGCCGCGCACCACTCCCCAGACCAGCAGTCCGAAGACGCCGACGACGAAGCAGTAGGTCGGTACGGCGAACAGCTTGCCGGACTCCCGTACGCCCCGCAGGTTCATCAGCGTCAGCAGCACGATCACCGCGACCGCGCAGAGCGTCTTGTGCTCGACGACGAAGGGGATGGCCGAACCCAGGTTCTCCACTCCGGAGGAGATCGAGACGGCCACGGTCAGCACATAGTCGACCAGCAGCGCGCTGGCGACGGTGAGACCCGCCCTCCGGCCGAGGTTGGTCGTCGCGACCTCGTAGTCGCCGCCGCCGCTCGGATAGGCCCGGACATTCTGCCGGTAGGAGGCCACCACTGTGAACATCAGCACGACCACCGCGACGGCGATCCACGGGCTGAAGCTGTAGGCGGAGACCCCCGCCACCGAGAGGACCAGCAGTACCTCGCCCGGCGCGTACGCGACCGAGGACAGCGGATCCGAGGCGAAGACGGGGAGAGCGAGACGCTTGGGAAGGAGCGTCTCGCCGAGCCTGTCGCTGCGGAGAGCCCTCCCGAGGAGAAGTCGTTTCGGTACGTCGGTCATCCTGGACACGCAGAGGATCGTATGCGGTCAGTCGTGCGATGCTGAGACGGCCCGCTGTACGGGACGAAGGGACGGGCGTTGCACATTGTGATCATGGGCTGCGGACGAGTAGGAGCGGAGCTCGCGCAGACCCTGGAGCGACAGGGCCATACGGTCGCGGTCATCGACCGTGACCCCACCGCATTCCGGCGCCTTGGCTCGGGCTTCGGCGGCCGCCGGGTCACAGGCATCGGCTTCGATCAGGACACCCTGCGCGAGGCCGGGATAGAGGAAGCGGGAGCGTTCGCCGCGGTCAGCAGCGGCGACAACTCCAACATCATCGCGGCCCGGGTGGCACGTGAGATGTTCGGCACAACGCACGTGGCCGCACGCATCTACGACCCGCGGCGCGCCGAGGTCTACCAGCGGCTGGGCATTCCCACGGTGGCGACCGTGCGCTGGACCGCCGACCAGATGCTGCGCAGGCTGCTGCCGTCCGGCTCCGAGCCGCTGTGGCGCGACCCGAGCGGCACGGTGCAGCTCGCCGAGGTGCACACCTCCGCAGCGTGGGTCGGCGAGCGCGTCAGCAAGCTCCAGGAGGAGGCGGGTGTGCGCATCGCCTTCCTCACCCGGCTGGGCGAGGCCATACTGCCCACGTCCCAAACGGTCCTCCAGGAAGGCGACCTGGTGCATGTGATGATGCGCTGCGACGAGGTCGCACGGGTCGAGGAGATTTTCACTGGGGGGCCGGAGTCGTGAGGGTCGCTATTGCCGGAGCGGGCGCCGTGGGTCGCTCCATCGCGGGCGAACTGCTGGAGAACGGGCACGAGGTGCTGCTCATCGACAAGGCGCCGACGGCCATCTCGGTCGAACGGGTGCCGCAGGCGGAGTGGCTGCTGGCGGACGCCTGCGAGATCACCTCGCTCGACGAGGCGGCGCTGGAGCGCTGCCATGTGGTGATCGCCGCGACGGGTGACGACAAGGTCAACCTGGTGGTCTCCCTGCTGGCCAAGACGGAGTACGGGGTGCCGCGGGTCGTGGCCCGGGTCAACAACCCGAAGAACGAGTGGCTGTTCAACGAGTCCTGGGGCGTGGATGTCGCCGTCTCGACGCCGCGCCTGATGTCGGCGCTGGTCGAGGAGGCGGTCAGCGTCGGCGATCTGGTGCGGCTGCTGCGCTTCTCGCAGGGTGACGCGAACCTCGTCGAGTTGACGCTGCCTCCGGAGTCCACCCTGGCCGGCACCCGGGTGGGCGATGTGAGCTGGCCGGAGGACACCTCGCTGGTGACGATCATCCGGGGCTCCCGGGTGCTGACGCCGGACCAGGACGACGTCCTGGAGGCCGGTGACGAGCTGCTGTTCGTCGCCGCGCCCGCACGCGAGGAACAGCTGGAGGAGCTGCTCTCGGCGCGCTGAGAGGCGGCCCTGCTGACAGGCCGGCCCCTCAGCCCCTCCCCCGGCTTCAGCCCTTCTTCTCCACCAGCGCGATCCACACCTGGCCGCGCGCGAAGGGCAGGCGGCGCCCTCCTTCCGCCTCGGTGAAGGTGGTGCCGCCACTCGCCGAGGGCCGGGACCAGTGCGCCTCGTACGCCTTGCCGTCCCGCAGCACCAGCGCGTCGCCCGAGCCCACCGTCTCGGTGTACGGGGTGACGCTGCCGGAGCTGTCGTGGAAGCGGGAGGAGCGCACGGTCACGTACTGGATCACTACGGTGGCGGGCGCGAGCCGTCCGTCGCCGCGGGAGCGTGCCGGGGCGCCGTCCATCGCCACCAGCCAGCGGCGGCGGTCGGCGGACCAGGTGAAGGTGGTGCGGGCCGCGGGGTAGCGGACGGTCTCCTGGTCCGTGGCCGTGCCGCCCTTGGGCGCGGCACCGAACCGGAAGCCGATGTCGCGGGGCGCGGAGGCGTCGTCGGCGGCCCGCTCGGCACGGCGCGCCTTGAGGTAGAGGTTGTGCGGGGCGCGGCGGCCGGGGTCGCGCTCGTAGCCGTCGGTCAGCTCGCCGGGTGACAGCGGGAGCAGCGGGGCCGCCTTCAGGGTGGGCAGGAGCTTGCCCTGTACGCCGGAGAAGGCCAGCGCGGGCCGGTCGAACTGGCGCAGCAGCTCGATGTCGGACTCGCGGGCGCTGCGGACGGGCCCGACGGTGGCGGGGATGTCGGAGGCGAAGACGGCGAGTATGCGGCTGAGGCCCGCCTCGACCTGCTCGGTGTAGACGATGTCGGCGTGCTGGAGCCCGGTCTGCGGACGTGCAGCGGCCACGTTGTCGACCTTCACGGCCAGTACGTGCTCGCCCGTGCGCCGCTCCCCGGTGAACGGGGACGCGTCGTCGTCGCCACCGGGCCCGCAGGCGGCGGCGAGGAGGCCGCCGGTGCCGGCCGCCAGCGCGGTGCGCAGCACGGCTCTGCGGGGCGCTCGGTGGGCGGGCTGCTCGCGTCGGGTGGACTCTTCCATGCCGCATCGCCTCCGTCCCGCCGAGAGTAGCGGCCGCGGCCGGTGCGGAACCGGCGGACACACTCGCCGCGCCGCAAGCGCTCAGCGCGAGCGCTCTCAGGAGTTGGTGGCCTTCGCTGCCGCCTTCTCGGCCTTGGCGGCCTCTTCCTCGGCTTCCATCTCCGCGATGACGTTGATCGGCGGCGGCGCCTTGGCCAGGAAGATCCAGGTGAGGTAGACCGCCAGCAGGAACGGCGGGATCTTCAGGATGACCGTCACCCAGCCGAACTGTGTGGTGTCGCCCCAGAAGTAGAGCGGAAAGAGCACGGCGGACTTGCCGAGCAGGATGAACCCCCAGGCGTAACTCGCCTTGGTGTACGCCTTCTTACGGCCGGGGTTGCGCTTGCGCCAGGACAGGTTCTCCTTGAACACCGGGCCGAGCACCAGCCCGAGCAGGGGCACGCCCGCCAGCGAGGTGACGATGTAGGCGAGCGCCAGCCCGAGCGTGTAGAGCATGCCGGGCAGATAGAAGTCCTTGGCGTTCCCGGTCATCATCGCGAAGAGCACACCGAAGCCGACGCCGAAGATCCCGCTGAACGCGTGCTTGACGGTGTCCTTGCGCAGCAGCCGGACGACGACCATCACACCGGAGATCACCAGTGCGGTGATGGCGGCGAGGTGGATGTCCTTGTTCACCGTGTACATCGCGATGAACAGCAGGCCGGGCACGGTCGTCTCGACCAGGCCCCGCACGCCGCCGAACGCCTCGAACAGCGCGGCTTCCGTCACCGCGTGCGATCCGGTCTCACCGGCCGGCCGGCCGGCCGGCTCCTCCGCTTCGGTCGTCCGCTTGTCGGGAGAGGTCACCCGCTACTCCTGTCCGAGGGGTCGCAGCTCGTATTTGGGGTTGAACAACACGGGACGGCCGTGGTTGACGGTGATCCGCCCCCAGGCGATCAGCTTGCGGCCCGGCTCGATCCCCGCGATGGAGCGGCGGCCCAGCCAGACGACGTCCAGCGAGGCCGAGCCGTCGAACAGTTCGGCCTCCAGGGTGGGCACTCCGGCGCGTGGCCGCAGGGTCACGGTGCGCAGCGTACCGGTTACCCGCACCATCTCGCGGTCGGTGCATTCGGAGATGCGGGCACATCCCGTGTCCTCGGATTCCTCACGCAGCTCGGCCGAGCGCAGGTCCTCCTCCGAGGAGGAGAGCCGTTCCAGGAACCTTCGGAACCGCCCGCTTCCCGTGCCCCGCTGCTCTCGGGTGGCGCCAGTCATAACCGCCAGGGTACCGCCGGACGGCCGCCCGTCTCCCCCACCCGTGCTACGTCCTTCCCGCCGTGCTCGGGCAGTCTCGAGCCTTGTGTCACTTCTCGAACCGATACCCCATCCCCGCCTCCGTCACGCTGCATTTCCCCGGGGGACAACCCCCGCCCCCTCACTTCTCGAACCGGTACCCCATCCCCGCCTCCGTCACGAAGTGCCGAGGGTGCGAGGGGTCGGCTTCCAGCTTGCGGCGGAGCTGGGCCATGTAGACGCGCAGATAGTTGGTCTCGGTGCCGTACGAGGGCCCCCAGACCTCCTTCAGGAGCTGTTTCTGGCTCACCAGCCGGCCGGGGTTGCGCACCAGGACCTCCAGCAGGTGCCACTCGGTGGGGGTGAGCCTTACGTCGCCGCCGTCGCGGTGGACCTTCTTCGCCGCCAGGTCGACGGTGAAGGAGTCGGTCTCGATGACGCCCGCGCCGTCCGGCATCCCCGCCGGGGGCTCGGCGCGCCGGACGGCCGCGCGCAGCCGCGCGAGCAGTTCGTCCATGCCGAACGGCTTGGTGACGTAGTCGTCGGCCCCCGCGTCCAGCGCCTCGACCTTCTCGTCCGAGGTCTGCCGCGCGGAGAGCACCAGGATCGGTATCCGGGTCCAGCCGCGGATGCCGCGGATGACGTCCACGCCGTCCATGTCGGGCAGGCCGAGGTCCAGGACGATGGCGTCGGGGTGCCGGTCGGCGGCGAGCCGCAGCGCGGTCGCGCCGTCCTGCGCGGCCTCCACCTCGTATTTGCGTGCCTTGAGGTTGATCACGAGGGCACGGACGATCTGCGGTTCGTCGTCGACCACGAGCACCCGGTGCATGCTGGTTTCCTCTCGATTCCGTTGTGGCCGCTCAGGCGCCGGAGCGCTGCGGCTGGGGACGCGGCACGGGCTGGGACGGGCCCGGCCGCGGCGCGCCCGGCTGTGTCGGAGCCGGTGTGCCGGTCCGCGCGGACGGGCGGGCGCGTACGGGCCCCCGGCTGTGTGCCGCGCGCAGGGTGAGCACCATGGTCATCCCGCCACCCGGGGTGTCCTCGGCCTCCAGGGTGCCGCCCATCGCCTCGGCGAAGCCGCGGGCTACGGCGAGGCCGAGCCCGACGCCGGCGCCGCCGGGGGCGTCGCCGTAGCGCTGGAAGGGCTCGAAGATGCGGTCCTTGTCGCTGTCGGGCACACCGGGACCGCGGTCGGTGACGCGGACCTCGACCCGGTCGGCCAGCGCGCTCGCCCGCACCAGCACCTTCTTGCCCTCGGGGCTGTACTTGACCGCGTTCTCCACCAGATTGGCGACGGTCCGCTCCAACAGCCCGGGGTCGACGGCGATCAGCGGCAGCGCCTCGGCGACGGCCAGCCGCACACTGCCGTCGGGCACCCCGCCCAGCGCCTTGGGCACGACCTCTTCCAGGCTGATGTCCTTGATGTGCGGCTTGACGGTGCCGGTCTGCAGCCTGGACATGTCCAGCAGGTTGCCGACCAGGTTGTCGAGCTTGTCCGCGCCCTCCTCGATGGCCCGCAGCAGCTCCGCCTCGTCCTCCGCCGACCACTCCACATCGCCCGAGCGCAGCGAGGAGACGGACGCCTTGATGGCGGCCAGCGGGGTGCGCAGATCGTGCGAGACGGCGGCCAGCAGCGCGGTGCGGATGCGGTTTCCCTCGGCCAGTTCGCGTGCCTGTTCGGCCTCGCCCAGCAGGCGCTGCCGGTCCAGCGCTCCGACGGCCTGCGCGGCGAAGGCGGCGAGCACCCGGCGGTCCTCGGCGGGCAGCACCCGCCCGGAGAGCACCAGCATCATGTTGTCGCCGACGGGCATGTCGGTGTCGCCGTCCTCCGGGGTGGCCGGCGGCCTGCCGGACGCGGTGGCGCCGACGCTTCCGGCGCAGGTCCAGGCGGCCCGCTCGTCGGTCCGCTCCAGCAGCGCCACACAGTCCATGGCGAAGGTCTCGCGCACCCGCTCCAGCAGCGCGTCGAGGCTGGGCCAGGCGCCGGGTGTGCCGGTGCCGTGGCGGCTCTCGCCGCGCAGCACGCTGCCGGCCAGGGTGGAGAGGATCTCCGATTCGGCGCGCAGCCTGGCCGCCTGCTGGGTGCGGCGGGCCGCGAGGTCGACGACCGAGGCGACGGCGACGGCCACGGCGAAGAAGACGGCGAGCGAGACGATGTTGCGGCCGTCGCTGATGGTCCAGGTGCGGACGGGTTCTGTGAAGTAGTAGTTCATCAGCGCCGAGCACACGGCGGCCGAGGCGAGCGCGGGCAGCAGCCCGCCCACCAGTCCGGCGGCCACGGTCAGCACCAGGAAGAGCAGGACGTCGTTGGTGAAGCCGATGCCGGGGTCACCGGCCAGCATCAGGAACGTCAGCAGCGAGGGTGCCGCGAAGGCGGTCAGCAGGCCGGCGACGACGCGTCCCGTGCCCAGCCGGGCGGCGCGCGCCCCGGGCAGCCCGCGGCCCCTGGCGACCTCCTCGTGGGTGACGATGTGCACGTCCAGGTCCGGGCCCGAGTCCCGGGCCACGGTGGCGCCGGCCCCGGGGCCGAAGACGTACTGCCACGTCTTGCGGCGCGAGGAGCCGAGCACGATCTGCGTGGCGTTGACACCGCGCGCGAACTCCAGCAGCGCCTGGGGCACGTCGTCCCCGATGACGTGGTGGTAGGTGCCGCCCAGGTCCTCGACGAGGGTGCGCTGGTCGGCGAGTTCCTTCGGGGAGGCCGAGGTGAGCCCGTCGGCCCGGGAGATGTGGACGGCCAGGATCTCGCTGCCCGAGCCCTTGGCCGCCATCCGGGAGGCACGGCGGATGAGGGTGCGCCCCTCGGGCCCGCCGGTGAGGCCGACGACGATCCGCTCGCGGGCCTGCCAGGTGGAGCGTATGCGGTGCTCGGTGCGGTACTGCTGGAGGTATTCGTCGACCCGGTCGGCCGTCCACAGCAGTGCGAGCTCGCGCAGGGCCGTCAGGTTGCCGGGGCGGAAGTAGTTGGACAGCGCGGCGTCGACCTTGTCCGGCGCGTAGATGTTGCCGTGCGCCATCCGGCGGCGCAGCGACTGCGGTGACATGTCGACCAGCTCGATCTGGTCGGCGCGCCGCACCACCTCGTCCGGCACGGTCTCGCGCTGCCGTACGCCGGTGATCGACTCGACCACGTCACCGAGCGACTCCAGATGCTGGATGTTGACGGTGGAGACGACGTCGATCCCCGCCGCCAGCAGCTCCTCCACGTCCTGCCAGCGCTTGGCGTTCCGCGAGCCGGGCACGTTGGTGTGGGCCAGCTCGTCCACGACGGCCACGGCGGGGCGGCGTGCGAGCACCGCGTCGGTGTCCATCTCGGTGAGCACGGCACCGCGGTAGGTGAGCTCACGGCGCGGGATCTGTTCGAGCCCGTGCAGCAGCACCTCGGTACGCGGCCGGTCGTGGTGCTCGACGAACCCGACCACCACGTCGGTGCCCCGCTCCACCCGGCGGTGCGCCTCGGACAGTACGGCGTACGTCTTGCCGACGCCGGGCGCAGCGCCGAGGAAGACCCGCAGTCGGCCCCGCCGCGCTTGTGCTCCAGACGACATGCCTCCCATTGTCACCGCTCCCGGGGCGCGACCGGCCGCCGAAGGGCCGGGGGGACGTCAGAGTTCCGTATGGATCCCGGACGGCGGCGGTCCTGACCAGGCCGGAGGGGGGGGCAGGAGCGCGACGGCGGCCGGACCCGTGACAGGGCCCGGCCGCCGAAAGAGCCGCCGAAAGTCTGTGCGCCGCGGCGGGTGCGCTGTGCGTTACCGGACCTCGGAGATCTCCGGTCCGCGCTGGAGCTTGTCCAGGCCGCCCGCGAAGCGGGAGCCTTCCTCGACCGTCTCCTGCTGCACACCGTCCGGCACCATCTGCGCGTCCTCCGGCAGCTTGAGGACGATGGGGTCACGCGGAGCCATCGGCCCGTCGCCGCGCACCACGACCGTGTCCCGGAAGATCTGCTCCAGCACCCCCGCGGCCTGCGGCTGCACCGCGCCCTGGCCCGAGATCACACCCCGCAGGAACCACCGCGGGCCGTCCACGCCGACGAACCGTACGACCTGGACGCCGCCCGTGCCGTCGGGCAGCTGCACCGGCACCTGGGCCCGCAGCTCCCAGCCGAGGGGGCCCTCGACCTCGTCGATGACACCGCCCTGCTGCGTGATGCCGGAGGCGATCTCCTCGCGCACCTCGTCCCAGATGCCCTCGCGCTTGGGCGCGGCGAAGGCCTGGAGCTGAACGGCGCTGTCCTGGAGCACGACGGTCGCCGCGACGATCGCGTCGCCCGCGACCTCGACCCGCAGCTCCATTCCCTCGACACCGGGGATGAACAGGCCGCCCAGATCGACCCGCCCGGAGGCGGGCTCGGTGACCTCTTCGATGTCCCAGGGGCCGTCCGGCCGGGGCGCCGGGGGCAGCTTGACGCGGGTCTCGCCGGTCTCGGTCATGTCACCGGAGTCGGCTTCCACGCTGTCCTGCGGCTCGTCCTGGCCGTCCTGTTCCGTCTCGAACTCGTCCGAGGTGCCCTTCTGGGGCGTTTCGCTCTTCTTGCGACGACGTCCGAACACGTCACTGTCCTCTCAGGTCGGAAGCTCGATCGGCACCGACCGCAACGTAATCCTTCTGCTGTGCGGCTGTCTGCCGGGTGGCGCCCGGCTCGTCGGCGGAGGCTGTCCGCTGGGCCGGGCCGGCTGCCGCGTGACCGCCCGTGGAGCCGAATCCGCCCGTGTCCCGTGCCGAGCCGGGCAGCTCCTCAACCTCGCGGAAACGCACCTTCTCCACCTGCTGGACGACGAGTTGGGCGATACGGTCGAACCGCTCGAACCGCACAGCCTCGCGCGGATCCAGATTGGCCACGATCACCTTGATCTCACCACGGTACCCGGCATCCACCGTTCCCGGTGCATTCACCAGCGAGACGCCGCAGCGGGCCGCGAGACCGGAACGCGGGTGGACGAACGCGGCGTAGCCGTCCGGGAGGGCGATGGAGACTCCGGTCGGCAGCACGGCCCGCTCCCCCGGTGCCAGCCGTGCGCTCCTGGTGGTCACCAGATCACAGCCGGCGTCGCCGGGGTGCTGGTAGGAGGGCACCGGCACCTCGGGGTCGACGCGGCGCAGCAGTACCTCGACGCTCTCGTTCACGGGTTCACCTCGAAGGCACGTGCGCGCCTGATCTGGTCGGGGTCGTCCATGGCAGCGCGGATCTCCTCCTCGCGGCCGTTCTCGATGAAGTGCTCGACCTTCACCTCGATGAAGAGGGCGTCGGCACGCACGGCAACCGGCCCGTCGGGACCGCCGATCCTGCCGGTGGCCGTGGAGTAGATCTTGCGCCCGTGCACCGCGGTGACATGGGCCTCGATGTGCAGCAGCGTGTCCAGCGGGACGGGTTGCAGGAAGTCGGTCTCCAGCCGGCCCGTCACGGCGATCACATGCATCAGCCAGCCCAGCGAGCCCAGCGTCTCGTCCAGCGCGGTGGTCAGCACCCCGCCGTGCGCGAGCCCGGGAGCGCCCTGGTGGGCGGGCTGCACCGTGAACTCGGCGGTGACGCTCACCCCTTCACCGGCCCGCGCCGCCAAGTGCAGGCCGTGCGGCTGCCCCCCGCCGCAGCCGAAGCACATGTCGTAGTGGGCGCCCAGGGGCTCGCCGGGCGCGGGAGCCTCGGGATGGCGGACCGGAGGTACGGCGTCGGGCGGCGGCACCAGGGACGACTTCGGGGGACCGGGGGGATTGACTGCACTCACGGGTGCAGACCTTACCGCCGTGCGGGCTGCGAAGCGGCGCCGTGCCAAGCTGGACGCATGGTTTCCGCGCCCCCGCCCTACGACGAACGCCTGACCGCTCCCCGGTCCTGGTGGCTGATCGCCGCCGGTATCGGTGTGGCGTGCGCACTGGTGCTGTTCCCCTTCAGCCCCCTGCCGCTGCTGTGCGGGCTGGTGGGCGGTACCGCGCTGGCGGCTGTGTGCGTGAGCGCGTACGGCGGCGTCCGGGTGCGGGTGGTGGCAGGCTCGCTGGTCGCGGGTGAGGCGCGTATCCCCGTCTCGGCGCTGGGCGAGGCCGAGCCGCTGGACGCCGAGGCGGCGCGCGCGTGGCGTACGTACAAGGCGGACACCCGTGCGCACATGGTGCTGCGCGGCTACGTCCCGACGGCGGTGCGGATACCGGTGACCGACCCCGACGACCCGACGCCGTACGTCTACGTCTCCACCCGGCACCCGGAGCGGCTGGCCGCGGCGCTGCGCGCCGCCCGTGCGGCTTCCACGTCCTAGTCCTGAGGCTGCCCCTGGAGCCTAGGCTCCTGGAGGCCGGCCGGTGCGCAGGTCGGCGCGGATGCGTTCGGCGAGCTTCGCGGTCTCCCGGTGATTGGCGAAGGCGCCGACGGCTGCTCCTATCAGGAACGGCGTGAGGTTCGGCAGATTGCGCAGCGTGCGCTTGGTGATCTGCTGCCGCAGGCGGCTGCGGAGCTCCCCGCCCATGGCCACGCTCACAGTGGCGGGCCGGGTGAGCTCGATGCCCCGCTCGGAGGCCCAGGACCCCAGGTAGGCGGTGGCACGCTCGCGGGCGTTGCCGGGCGCGCGGCGGCCGTAGACCTCGTGGAGCTCGGCGATCAGCTTGAGCTCGACGCCGGCGACGCCGACGATCTCGGCGGCCAGCTCGGCCGGCATGGCGGGCGGCACCGGCAGCATGGCGGCTGCGCCGACTCCGGCGCCCACGGTCGCGGAGCCTTTGGTGGCTCCCGCGACCAGTTTTTCGGCCAGCTCCTCGGTGCCGAGCCCTGGGAACTGCGTGCGGAGTGTCTCCAGATCCCGCACCGGCACACGCGGCGCGGTCTCGATGATGCGCTCGGCGACGGCGTGCAGAAAGACCCGGGCACGGCGCCCCCCGGCACGCCACAGGGCCGCCCTGCCGCGCCGGCCTTCACCCCCGGCTCCGTTCAGGTCGCCGCCGGGCAGCGCGGACAGCGCTGTGCCACCTGTGTGCGGCTCGGGGCCGCCCTGGTACGGCACGAGCGAGGCCGACCGGTCATGAGGGCCTCGCTCGTCGTCACGTGCACCTTCGACCGCCACGAGCAGTCGGTCCGCTCGTCAGGCCGCGCAGTCGCGGCAGATCGGCTGACCGTTCTTCTCCGCGGCGAGCTGGGAGCGGTGGTGCACCAGGAAGCAGCTCATGCAGGTGAACTCGTCCGCCTGGCGGGGCAGCACCCGCACCGACAGCTCCTCGTTGGAGAGGTCGGCACCGGGCAGCTCAAGACCCTCGGCCTGCTCGAACTCGTCCACGTCGACATTGGACGCGGACTTGTCGTTCCGCCGGGCCTTCAGCTCCTCGATGCTGTCTTCATTGACGTCGTCGTCGGTCTTGCGTGGAGTGTCGTAATCCGTAGCCATTGTCGCTCTCCCCCTCTGGGTGTCTGTGGTGTCTCCAGCGCACGTAACGCGTGAGAGGCCGGACTTGTGCCCGGCCTGAGGCGGAGATTTTGCCTCACATCAAGGTCTGTTACTCAATCGACACCCAACCGCACCCCTGAAGAGGTGATCATGTCGGTTGCCGAGGAGGACCATAAACGGTCCCCGGTAGTGCTCCACACACGCCATCCGGGGTACTGCCCACGATCTCCACCTGCGGAAACCTGGACTTTCCGGGATTTGTTCCCGTCCGGTGGCCACAGTGCGCACCTCTTGAAAGATTCGCGTGTGTGATCGATCACAGCTCGGTCGTAAGCGGTGCGAAGCCGTGAATTCCGCATATAGCGAACGACATCCTGGCTACGTCGAGCTGTTTTCAGTCACTCTTCGTCACCTCCACGTCTCTCGCCTTCGCTCACTCCTGCCACGGCCTCACCGAGCGCCGCGGTCCCGCACGGCTTCCGCGCCCTCTCACAGCGGCAACGTCACCCGGATCACCAGGCCGCCGTCCTCGCGCGGCACGGCCGAGACCGCGCCGCCGTGCGCCCGCGCCACCGAGCGCACGATCGACAACCCGAGCCCGACGCCCTTGTCGCTGCCCGTCCGCTCCGTGCGAAGACGCCGGAACGGCTCGAAGAGGTTGTCCACCTCATAGGCCGGTACCACCGGCCCGGTGTTCTCGACGACCAGCACCGCCTGCCCCGGCTGAGCCTCGGTACTCACCGACACCCAGCCGCCTTCCCGCACGTTGTAGCGCACGGCATTCTGCACCAGATTCAGTGCGACGCGCTCCAGGAGTACCCCGTTGCCCTGGACATATGTGGGCTGCCGCACTCCGCGCAACTCGACGCCCCTGCCTTCGGCCTCCCCGCGCACCTGTTCGACCGCCTGCGAGGCCACCTCGGCAAGGTCCACCGGCTTGCGGTCCACCAGTTCGTTCTCGCTCCGCGCCAGCAGCAGCAGGCCCTCCACGAGCTGCTCACTGCGCTCATTGGTGGCCAGCAGCGTCTTGGCCAGCTGCCGCAGCTCCGGCGAGGCGCCCGGGTCGGCGAGCTGCACCTCCAGCAGCGTGCGGTTGATCGTCAGCGGGGTGCGCAACTCGTGCGAGGCGTTGCCGACGAACCGCTGCTGGGCCGTGAAGGCGCGCTCCAGGCGGTCCAGCATCTCGTCGAAGGTGTCCGACAGCTCCTTGAGCTCGTCGTCCGGGCCTTCCAGCTCGATCCGCTTGTGCAGATCGGAGCCGGCCACCTGACGAGCCGTACGAGTGATACGGCCAAGCGGCGAGAGCACCCGTCCGGCCATCACATAGCCGAAGGCGAAAGCGGCCACGGCCAGCCCGAGCAGGGCCAGCAGCGAGCGGCGCAGCAGCCCGTCGAGCGCCATCCTGCGCTGCTCCTCCGCGCACGCCGACAGACGCTGCATGAACACATCGCTGGGCAGCGTCCCGGTCAGCCCCGGACAGCGGTCCGAGGTCGGCTGCGCGTTTCCGTTGAGGATGCGGAACGGAAGCTGGCTGGCGTCGTCCAGGGCCTGGGCCGCCAGCAGATAGATGATCGTCAGCAGCAGCATGCCGGCGATCAGGAACATGCCGCCGTACAGCAGCGTGAGCCTTATCCGGATGGTGGGCCGCAGCCAGGGTGAGGGGCGTGTCGTCTCGCGCGGGTCCCAGCTCGGCTTGGGCGGAGTCGACGGCATCTGACCCTGGCGCGGGCCGCCGTTGTCGCCCGCGCCGGGGCCGGCCCCTGTGGGGGAGGGTGAGGAAGCCATCGACGTCAGATCCGGTACCCCGCGCCGGGCACGGTCACGATCACCGGCGGCTCACCGAGTTTGCGGCGCAGCGTCATCACCGTCACGCGCACCACATTGGTGAACGGGTCGGTGTTCTCGTCCCACGCCTTCTCCAGCAGCTGCTCCGCGGAGACGACGGTTCCCTCCCCGCGCATCAGCACCTCCAGTACGGCGAACTCCTTGGGTGCCAGCTGGATCTCCCGGCCGTCCCGGAAGACCTCACGGCGGCCGGGGTCGAGCCGGATACCGGCCCGCTCCAGCACCGGCGGCAGCGCCGTTGTGGTGCGCCGTCCCAGCGCGCGCACCCGGGCCGTCAGCTCCGAGAAGGCGAAGGGCTTGGGCAGGTAGTCGTCGGCGCCCAGCTCCAGGCCCTCCACCCGGTCGCTGACGTCCCCCGAGGCGGTGAGCATCAGCACCCGGGTGGGCAGACCGAGCTGGACGATCCGCCGGCAGACGTCGTCACCGTGGACGACCGGCAGGTCGCGGTCGAGTACGACCACGTCGTAGTCGTTGACGTCGATGCGCTCCTGCGCTGCCGCGCCGTCGTAGACCACATCGACGGCCATGGCCTCCCTGCGGAGGCCCGTCGCCACGGCATCGGCGAGCAGCTGCTCGTCCTCGACGACGAGTACGCGCACGGCGCTGTTCCTTCCCTGGGTACGGATGGACTCCCCTGGACACGAAAGGGGGATCGTTGCTCTCCATCGTGCCTCGACCCCCGGTAAATCGGCGGTAAGAGCCGAGGTGAGAGGGTGGGGAGGGACTCCGGCACGGGACCGTGGCACTTTTTCAGGGCGCTTGAGGTTTCTCTGAGGTTCCGGTTGGGGAGGACCTGAGCACCACCCACGATCACGCCCTGTGCGCAGCGTGCCACGACGTACCGCTGACGCAAGTCCGGGGACCACGCCGTGATCGGGGAAGCACCACAATCCCTCGGCACACCCCGTGCCACCGACCCGCGACGAGGGGGCACACCATGGACGCATTCACCGCAGGCATCCTGCAGCGTATACGGACCACCGAGTCCGACCTGCACCGCGCACGTGAATCGGGCGACGACTTCCTCGTGGACGTCGAGCAGTCGGAACTGGAAGACCTCCGCCGTCTCGCCGCCGAACACGGCGTACAGGTCGCCTGACGGCGCGCTTCACACAACCGACGGTGCGGCCCCCGACCGGGGGCCGCACCTTTTTGTACCCCGTCAGGGGGCGCGTTTTCGCGCCCAGGGGCGCGCCCTAGATGATTGAGTCCGATGTTCTTAGTGGTCGTAGGCGATCAGGGATCGTTTGACCGTGGCGCCGGTGGTCCAGTTGTGCCAGATGCCGGTGGCGAGGGCGAGGAGTCGTTGGCCGGTGCGGGCGAAGACCCCTGCCGGGGATCTGGCGCCGTGCTGTTCGAGGCTGAGCTGGCCTTTGAGGGTGTCGATGACGGCTTCGATCCACTGCCGGACCCGGGCGATCTTCCCGTGCCGGACCGGCTCGTCCTTGCGGTCCGGCCGCACGAGGCGGGCACCGAACCGCTCGCTCACGAAGGCTTCGAACTCCTTCCCGGCGAAGCCCTTGTCCGCGAGGATCACCTGTCCCTGGCGGATGAGGTGGTGATCGCGTTCCAGCAGCGCGGCCATCACCTCCCGCTCGCCGAGCTTCGGGGTGGCCAGACACCAGGTGACGGGCATGCCCTCGGCGGTGGTGACCAGGTAGAGGCGCAAGCCCCAGAAGAAGCGCGAATGGCTGCGGCAGTAGCCGTAGCCGGCATGCCCGGCCAGGTCGGAGCGTTTGACGGTCTCGCGGGAGGCCGCGCACGGCAGCGGGGTGGAGTCGATCAGGCGCAGGTCGTCGTCCCAGGTCGGGACCTGCCGGGCGAGCATCTCGACCACCTGGCTGATCAGCGGTCCGGCCGCGTTGAGGCGCTTGTTGTAGGCCGACTGCTGGGGCAGGTAGCGGAAGAGGTGCCCGAGCCGGGCGTGGGCGAAGCGGATCCAGTGCCGGGCCGAGGGAAAGCCCAGCAGGACCTGGGCGACTGCCAGGCACAGCAGTTCGGCGTCCGTGAGTTTCGGTGGTCGCCCGATCCGGCGACAAGGCGCCACATGGTCGTCGATGAACACGTACAGTGCCGCCAGAAGGGCGTCCAGGTTTGTCTTCACACACTGACCAACGGGCGCCCTTCGCCATGGTCGCGACCAGCACACACATCGGACTCACTCATCTAGTCGTGCCAGGCGCCCAGCCGGTCCAGCAGCGGCTGGAGAGCCTCGAAGACGCCGGGCGAGGCGGCGATGGTCAGTTCCCCGTCGGCGGGCTCACCGGGCCGGCCACCGGTGACGGCGCCCGCCTCCCGTGCGATGAGCTCCCCCGCGGCGAGGTCCCAGGGGTTGAGGCCGCGCTCGTAGAAGCCGTCGAGCCGTCCGGTGGCCACATCGCACAGGTCGATGGCGGCCGAGCCGCCCCGGCGGATGTCCCGCACCCTGGGAACCAGCTCCTGGGCCACGGCTGCCTGCGCGACCCTCCGCTCCGTGACGTATCCGAAGCCGGTGCCGATCAGCGCCTGCTCCAGCGGCGGCGAGGGGCGGCACCGCAGCCGGTGACCGTCCAGGAAGGCGCCCTGTCCGCTGACCGCGTGCCAGGTCTCCCCGCGCACCGGCGCCGCCACGACGCCGACGACGCGCTCGCCGTGGAACTCGGCGGCGATCGAGACGGCCCAGTCGGGGCGTCCGTACAGATAGTTGACGGTGCCGTCCACCGGGTCGATCACCCAGCGGACTCCGGAGCTGCCGGCGCTGGAGGCGCCCTCCTCGCCGAGGAAGCCGTCGTGCGGGCGGTGCTCGGTGAGGAAGCCGGTGATCAGCTTCTCGGAGGCCAGGTCCATCTCGGTGACCACGTCGATGGGGCTGGTCTTGGTCGCGGCGACGCCCAGGTCGGCGGGGCGGCCGTCGCGCAGCAGGGCGCCCGCGCGGGTCGCGGCCTCCTGGGCGAGGGTGAGCAGTTCGGCCTTGAGCGCGTCGTCGGCGGGCTCGGTCGGGGACTGCGCGGTGTCGGACCGCGAGGTGTCAGTCACTGTTGTCGCTGCTCCAGTCGGTACGTGTGTGGCGGGTGTATGTCGTTGGACGGTGCAGGGCCTTGCGGGGCCAGAGCGTCCTCACAGGGCCGGAGCGTCGGCGCCGGCCGCCGCCGGCTTGGGTGTCCGCGCCGGACAGCAGCCGACGGGGCACACATCGTGGCTCGGGCCCAGCGCGCCCAGCGCGCACCGTGCGGGCTGCTCGCCCCGCTCACTCGCGGCTCTCTCCAGCACCAGGTCCCGAACCGCCGCTGCGAACCGGGGGTCGGCGCCGACGGTGGGCGAACGGCGTGCCGGCAGGCCCAGCTCGGCGGCCTTGGCCATGGCTTCGGTGTCCAGGTCGTAGCGGACCTCCATGTGGTCCGAGACGAACCCGATCGGCACCATGACCACACCGGGAACCCCCTGCCCGTGCAGCTCCTCCAGGTGGTCGCAGATGTCCGGCTCCAGCCACGGGACCGACGGCGGGCCGCTGCGCGACTGGTAGACGAGGCTGAAGGAGTGCTGCCTTCCGGTGCGCTCCCGGACGGTTTCGGTGATCAGCGCTGCCACGTCGCGGTGTTGTGCCACATAGGCGCCGCCGTCGCCGTGTGCCTCGACCGGGCCCGAGGTGTCGGCCGCGGCGACGGGGATGGAGTGGGTGGTGAAGGCGAGGTGGGCACCGTCGCGCACCTGGGCCGGGAGGTCCTCCAGGCAGGCGAGTACGCCGTCCACGACGGGCTCGATGAAGCCCGGGTGGTTGAAGTAGTGCCGCAGTTTGTCCACCCGCGGCGGACGCAGCCCCTCGTCCCGGAGGGCGGCCAGCGACTCGGCCAGGTTCTCGCGGTACTGGCGGCAGCCCGAGTAGGACGCGTACGCGCTCGTGGCCAGTACGAGGACCCGCTGGTGTCCGTCACGCGTCATCTCGCGCAGCGCGTCGGTGAGATACGGGTCCCAGTTGCGGTTGCCCCAGTAGACCGGCAGGTCGAGACCGTGCTCGGCGAAGTCGTCGCGGAGCGCCGTCAGCAGCGTCCGGTTCTGCTCGTTGATGGGGCTGATCCCGTCGAAGAGGTAGTAGTGCCGCCCCACCTCTTCGAGCCGCTCGGTGGGGATGCCTCGTCCCCGGGTGACGTTCTGCAGGAACGGGACGACGTCCTCGCGTCCTTCGGGACCGCCGAAGGACAGCAGCAGGAGCGCGTCGTAGGGCGCCGGGGAGGCGTCCGGCTCGGAGCCGGAGGATTCGGTGGGGAGCGCATCGGACATGTCTCGATCCTGCCATCCGGTGCGCGGCGGAAGCCGCCGCCCTCGGCTCCGGAGCGCCGGTGTCCGAACGGAAGACCGGAGGAGACCCGTGAGTATGATCCCTCTCCAACTGGTGGGGGCCCGCCGGAGCGGGGGCGTCGGCGGTTGTGGCGCGGCCCTCGGCCACCGCCGGCCGAACCCCGGCCGGCGCCGCGGCGAGAGGGGACGGTCACAGATGAGCGCGCGATCGGGCATACGGGCGGCGGGCGGCCGGGCGGCGACATGGCGGAACTGGGCGGGCAATGTGACGGCCGCGCCGCAGCGGACGGTCTCACCCTCCACCACGGAGGCGCTGGCCGAGGTGGTGCGGCGCGCCGCCGCCGACGGGCTGCGGGTCAAGGCCGCGGGAACCGGTCACTCGTTCACGGCCGCCGCCGTCACGGACGGGGTGCTGATACGTCCCGAACGGCTGAGGGGGATACGGGCCGTGGACCGGGCGGCGGGAGAGGTCACCGTCGCAGCGGGCACCCCGCTGAAGGACCTGAACGCCGCGCTGGCGGCGCGGGGCCTGTCGCTGACCAACATGGGCGACATCATGGAGCAGACCGTCTCCGGAGCCGTCAGCACCGGCACCCACGGCACCGGCCGGGACTCGGCCTCGATAGCGGCCCAGATCAAGGGCCTGGAGCTGGTGCTGGCCGACGGCTCGGTGGTGCGCTGCTCGCCGGAGGGGACGCCACAGGAGCGGGAGCTGTTCGAAGCGGCCCGGGTGGGGCTCGGGGCGCTGGGCGTCGTCAGCGAGATCACCTTCGGGGTCGAACCGGAGTTCCTGCTCACGGCCCACGAGGAGCCGATGCCGTTCGACCGGGTCGTCGATGAGTTCGAGCAACTGGTCGCAGAGAACGAACACTTCGAGTTCTACTGGTTCCCCCACACCGACCGCTGCAACACCAAGCGCAACAACCGCAGCGCGGGCCCCGCGGCCCCGCTCCCCCGGGTGCGCGGCTGGGTGGACGACGAACTGCTCTCCAACGGGGTCTTCCAGGCGGCCTGCGCCCTGGGCAAGGCGGTGCCCGCGACCGTTCCCGGTGTCGCCCGTATCTCCAGCCGCGCCCTTTCCGCACGCAGCTACACCGACATCCCTTACAAGGTCTTCACCAGCCCGCGCAGGGTGCGCTTCGTGGAGATGGAGTACGCGATTCCGCGTGCCGCGCTGGTGGAGGCGCTGCGGGAGCTGAAGGCGCTGGTGGAGCGGTCGGACTTCCGGGTGAGCTTTCCCGTCGAGGTGCGTACGGCGCCCGCGGACGACATACCGCTGTCGACGGCGAGCGGGCGCGAGACGGCGTACGTGGCGGTGCACCTGTACCGGGGCACGCCCCACCAGGGGTACTTCAGCGCGGTCGAGCGGATCATGACGGCGCACGCCGGCCGCCCCCACTGGGGAAAGCTGCACAGCAGGGACGCCGAGTACCTCGCGCGGGTGTATCCCCGGTTCGAGGAGTTCACGGCCCTGCGCGACCGCCTGGACCCGGACAGGGTCTTCGGCAACGACTATCTGCGGCGCGTACTGGGCGACTGACCTCGTACGCCCCGGGCGTACGAGGGCGGCCCCCGGCTTACGAGGGCGGCCCCGGGCGTACGGAGCGGGCCGCACCACCGTCTGTGCAGACGTGCGGTGCGGCCCGTGTGCGGCGCGGGGTCCGTGTGCTGCGTCGCGGAAGGGGACTAGCCCTGCGAGGAGAGTCCGGGCTGCTGTCCCTGGGGGAGCTGGGAGCCGCTGCCTGCTCCGTCGCTCTGTCCGGAACTCGTTCCGTCGCCGTCCTGCCCACTGTCCGAGCCGCTGGTGTCGCCGGAGCCGGGGTCGCTGCTGGAGCCGTCCCCCGAGCCCTCCGTCCCGTCCGACGGGGAGTGGGACGGGTCCGGCGTCGGGCCGGACGTGGTGTCGGTGTCCGTGGAGCCGGTCTTTCCGCTCTCCCTGCTGTCGCGGTCGCCCGGCTCCGTGGACTGCTGGGAACTCTCCGGAGTGGGGCTCGGGCTCTCGCTGTTCCCCGTCCCGTCCTGATCCGTACCGACCCCAGGGGCCTTGGGGGTGTCGCCGGTGGAGGAGCCGTGGTCCGGCCGGAACACATCGCTGAGGGAGGTGCCCTTCCCACCGGAGACGCTGTGGCCGGATATCGCCTCGTACAGCGTGATGCCACCGATCGCGATCACGAACACCACGACGGCGGGCAGCAGCGTACGCCGCCAGCCGCGCCACTTGGTGCCGTGCGTGGTGGCCTCGGTGAACTCCCCGTCACCGGGGACCTCGTCGCCGTCCATCGTGTCCGCACCGTCCGGAGGGCGCCTGACGGTGCCCAGTACGCGCGTGGCGTCGTCATGGCGCGGCCTCCGCGTGGCGTCCACACTGCGCAGCACCCGGGTCGCGTCCTCGGCCGTCCCTCCCGCGGTGGGGAGCAGTTGGGTGGCCGCGGCCCCGGTGTCGTGCAGGGCCTCCGCGTTGTGGAGGGCCTGGCGGGTGTGGTGGCCTTCGTCCTCCTTCCAGCCCGCGGCGGGGTCCCGCACCGGGGCCTGCCGCGCCTTGGGCGGGACGGTGACTTCCTTGATCTGCTCGCCGGTCTTGCGGAAGAAGTGCTGGAAGACCGGGCCGCCACTGGTGGCGACGAGGCTCATCACGCCGGCGCCCAGGAAGGTGCCGTACACCCCCAGTTGCCCCGCCGCGAACGCGGCGATCACCGCGGCGACGGCGCTGCCCAGCACCTGGGCCACGCTCAGATCCAGCTTGCCGGCACTCTTGCTCTCTTCCTGTTGAGGGGTTTCCCTGGGGGACGCAGGTCGTTTGTCGCTCTTGTCCATCTACCGCCCTTGATCGCACACTCCAAGCACTGTGCACGATTAGGGGACTTTCGAGCGAAGGGGAAGGTTCCATTTCGGGTGGTTCTGTGACGCTTCCCACCCCCGTATCCAGGCCAAATGGACTCTTGGGGCGTCAACTCCCTTACTCCGGAGCAACTTCGGTGGCGCGCCGGTCCACCCGGGTGGCCCTAATGGAGTAGTGTGACGAGCCCTGGTCTCGGTTCTGACCCGGCGCTGGCTGCACACAGTGACCACCTCGGTGACTGTGCGTTGTGAGGAGGTAACCGTGCCATAGCGGCGGTTCTGGGCAGTTCCAACGATTCGAACAACGATCTGGACACAGCCTCGGACCCCGAGGAAGTCGGCAAGGTTGTGGCAGGCTGCACCCGGGCAGGCCACACTCGTCTAGCGGGAGCAGCGACGCACGTGACGTCGGCAGGCACCACCCGGGAGGTCCCCATGCCCGAACTGCGTGTCGTGGCCGTCAGCAACGACGGCACACGACTGGTGCTCAAAGCTGCCGACAGCACGGAATACACGCTTCCGATCGACGAGCGGCTGCGCGCCGCCGTCCGGAACGACCGGGCGCGGCTGGGCCAGATCGAGATCGAGGTGGAGAGCCACCTGCGGCCTCGCGACATCCAGGCCCGGATACGAGCCGGTGCCTCCGCTGAGGAGGTCGCGTCCCTCGCGGGCATCCCCGTCGACCGCGTACGCCGGTTCGAGGGCCCCGTGCTCGCCGAGCGCGCGTTCATGGCCGAGCGCGCCCGCAAGACCCCCGTGCGCCGCCCCGGCGAGAACGTCGGACCGCAGCTCGGCGAGGCAGTGGCCGAGCGGCTGCTGCTGCGCGGCGCCGACAAGGACTCCGTGCACTGGGACTCCTGGCGGCGCGACGACGGCACCTGGGAGGTGCTGCTCGCCTACCGCGTCGCAGCCCAGCCCCACTCGGCGACCTGGACCTACGACCCGCCGCGCCGGCTGGTGCAGGCTGTGGACGACGAGGCCAGGGCGCTCATCGGGGAGACCGACGACACACCGGAGCCCAGCTTCCCGTTCGTGCCCCGGATCGCCCGGCTGCCCCGGGAGCGTACGGACCGCGGCGAGCGCTCCGGCACCGGCCGCCACGAGCTGGAGCCCGCGTCCCTGGCGCCCGCGCCCGGCGACGAGGACGACCAGCTGCCGCCCGGCGTCGAGGACGGCAGCGGCACCCCGGACTCGCTGACCAGCCTCCTGGAGGCGGTGCCCAGCTTCCGGGGCGACCTGGTGGTCCCCGAGTCGAAGCCCGCCGGCGCGGACGAGGACGGCGAGGCCGCCGCTTCCGCCGAGACGGTCGAGGGCACCGAAAGCGAGCGCGAGGAGGAGCAGGAGCCGGAGGCCGTGGAGCCGCCGGCGCCCGCCGCGAGCGCCGGGTCCGCGTACGCGGATGTGCTGATGCCTCGTTCGGTGGGCGCCCACCGGGACCGCCTCAAGGGCAACACCGACCGGCAGGCGGAGGCCGACGGCGTCCGGCCGGGCCGCCGGGCGGCCGTGCCCAGCTGGGACGAGATCGTCTTCGGTACCCGCCGCAAGAAGGAATGAGGCCGGGCGAGGGGCGCTGCACCTGGCGGTGCGGCGCCCCTCCCCTCGTGCTCCCTGGCGGACCAGGCAGCCCTCAGCCCCGTTCGGGGCCCGTGGCCACCGGGCGGCGGCCGTCGGCGACCCACTCGCTCCAGGAGCCGACGTAGAGGGCCGCTTCGATGCCGGCCAGGTGCAGTGCCAGGACCTCCTGCGCCGCTGAGACGCCGGAGCCGCAGTAGACCCCCACCTCCGTGCCGGGACCGGCGCCCAGGGCCTCGAACCGCTCGGCGAGGGCTGTCGCCGAGCGGAACGTACCGGCGTCGGTGAGGTTCTCCGTGGTGGGCGCGGAGACGGCGCCGGGGATGTGTCCGCCCACGGGGTCGATCGGTTCGACCTCCCCGCGGTAGCGCTCCGCGGCGCGCGCGTCCAGCAGCACCCCGCGCCGGGCCAGAGCCGCGGCCTCCTCCGCGTCCAGGGTGGGCATACAGCCCGGCGAGGGAGTGAAGTCACCGGTTGCGGGCTCGGGGGTCTCGGTGCTGATCGGCAGCGCTTTCCCCGTCTCGGGGTCGCGGTAGCTCTGCCAGGCCTCCAGGCCGCCGTCCAGGACCCGGACGTCCGGGTGGCCTGCCCAGCGCAGCAGCCACCAGCAGCGGGCCGCCGCCCAGCCGCCGCCGAGGCCACCGGCGTCGTAGACGACCACGGGCCGGCCGGCGGTGACACCCGCGCGGCGCATGGCGTCGCCGAAGACCTCCAGCGGCGGCAGCGGGTGGCGGCCGGTCCCCTGTTCCGGCCGGTCGGCCAGTTCACTCTCCAGGTCGATATAGACGGCTCCGGGCAGGTGGCCCTTCTGGTACGCGGGCAGACCCGGGGGGTCACCGGGCCTGTAGCGGACGTCGAGCAGCACGGGTGCCGCCGAGCCCGCGAGGTCGCTCGCGAGTGCCGGTACGGAGATGATGGCTGTCATGGCGCCATCTTCGCGCAGTCGCCCGCCCGCCGGGCCGGGGGTCCGGCGACGGCACACGGATCGGGGATTCTCGCCCGGAAGCGGAGAAAAGCGGCGCGGCCGGGGAGCGCGGCACGACAGGTGGTGACAGCATCTGCACTGGCGAGTAGTCACGGAGCTCCGGCAAGGACGCCGGGCACTTCCACCGCACGACCGCATCGATGATGGTCAAGGAGCGAAGCAGATGACCGAGGCAGCGACTCGGCTACGGCACACGCCTGGCGCGCCCGCGTGGGCGAGCCTGATGGTGCACGGGCTGGAGGCCGGCAAGGAGTTCTACCAGTCCCTGTTCGGCTGGGAGTTCCGGGCCGGGCCCCAGCAGTTGGGACCTTATGTGCGGGCGGTCGCGGGTGGGCACGAGGTGGCGGGGCTGGGGAAGAAGGCGGACGGCAGACAGCTGCCGGTCGCGTGGCTGCCGTATCTGGCCACGGCGGACGCCGACGAGACGGCGTCGGCGGTCCGTTCGTACGGTGGCACGGTAGCGGTGGGCCCGCTGGACGCGGAGTCGGCCGGGCGGATGGCCATCGTCTCCGATCCGCACGGTGCCCCGTTCGGGCTGTGGCAGGACATGCACGTTCCGGGCCTGGGGACGGCGCCGCGGGGCACGTTGGGCGCTCCGGTCTGGTTCGAGCTCGTCACCCGGGAGACGGGCTCGGTGGTCAAGTTCTACCAGGCGGTGTTCGGTTACGAGGTGGAGAGCATCGAGGCGCCGGGCTTCGACTATCTGACCCTGTGCACGGACGGTGCGCCGGTGGCCGGTATCCACGGTGTGGGTGACGCGTTGCCGCGCGACCGGGGGCCGCACTGGCGTACGTACTTCGCGGTGGAGGACCCGGACGGGATGGCGGACCGGGCCGAGGGGCTGGGCGGCCATGTGGTGCGCGGGCCCGACGACTCACCGTACGGACGCCTGGCGACGCTCGCGGACCCGGAGGGTGCGCACTTCAGTGTGATCCGGCCCGTCGCAGCGGATCGCTGAGCCCGCGCCCCGGCGGCACCTTCGGAGCGGAGGCGGGCTCGTCGACGGGCAGGACGTCCGGCGAGAGCGCTCCCGCGCCCGCCGAGGCCGCGGTGAGCCGCCTGCGGTGGTGGCGCCGGCACAGCACCTCGTAGCCGACCTCACCGCTGGGTTCGCCCACGTCGCCCACCACTACCTGGGCTCCCTCGACCACCATCCGACCGCCGACGGTCCGCGCGTTGTGCGTGGCGCGCGCTCCGCACCAGCACAGCGCCTCCACCTGGAGCGTCTCCAGCCGGTCGGCCAGCTCCATCAGCCGCTGGGAGCCGGGGAAGAGGCGGGTGCGGAAGTCGGTGGCGATGCCGAACGCGTAGACGTCGATGCCCAGGTCGTCGACGACGCGGGCGAGCTGCTCGACCTGCTCGGGCGCCAGGAACTGCGCCTCGTCCACGATCACGTAGTCGGTGCGCCCTCCGGCGGTCAGATGGCGGACCAGGTGGTGCTGGAAGTCGAGGTCCTCGGCCACTTCGACGGCCTCGGCGACCAGGCCGAGCCGGGAGGAGAGCCTGCCGGTGCCCGCGCGGTCGTTGCGGGTGAAGATCATGCCCTGGAGGCCGCGCGCCGAGCGGTTGTGCTCGATCTGGAGCGCGAGCGTGCTCTTTCCGCAGTCCATCGTGCCGGAGAAGAACACCAGCTCTGGCATGGGTGGTTCGGGCCTTTCTCGTGCGGTTCCTCGGGGGTGCCCCGCGGGCTCGGGGCCGGCGCCCGGAGCACGCGGGGCAGGCGTGCGCGGGGCGGGTCGGAGGGGTTGTCCGTCAGCTGCGGACCTCCAGCAGCGGGACCAGTTGCTCGGCGGCGGTCGCGGAGCCGTGCATGCCGATCAGCTCGGACTCCTTGGGCTCCCGCCGGGTCGCGACCACCGCGACGTCGTCGTGCATCGCGGCGACCACATCGCCGATTCTGCCGCGTACCCTCGGCTCGACGCCGGGCCCGAACCAGCCCAGTTCGATGGCCTCTTCGCGAGTGGCCACCCACGCCTGCTCGGCCAGCACCTCGCGCCAGACGGTGTGCACATCACCGGCGGCACCGGCGACGGCGTAGACGTGCCGCATCCGGCCCTCGCCGCCCAGGTGAGCGACGCCGGCGCTCAGCTCCCAGTCCTCGTCGAAGTCGATCCTGGCCTCGGGGGTGCCGGGGATGTCGACCATGCCGTGGTCGGCGGTGATGTAGAGCGCCGAGCGCGGCGGCAGCTGCTCGGCCAGCCGCTGCGCGAGCCGGTCGACGTACATCAGCTGGCCGCGCCAGGCGTCCGAGTCCATGCCGTAGCGGTGGCCGTTGCCGTCCAGTTCCGCGTAGTACGTGTAGACGAGGGAGCGGCCCGAGACGGCGAGGCGCTCGGCGGCCAGGTCCATGCGGTCCTCGGCCGAGAGCCGGCCCAGGAAGGTCCCGCCGGACAGTGCGATCTTGGTGAGCGGGGTGTGCTCGAAGTGCGGGGCCGTCACCTGAGCCGCGGCCACTCCCGCGGCCTCGGCCTGCTGGAAGACGGTGGGGTACGGCTGCCACACGTGCGGGTCGGTCCAGGGCTGCCAGCGGAGCTGGTTCATCAGCCGGCCGGTGGCCGGGTCCAGCGCGGTGTAGCCGGGCAGTCCGTGCGCGCCGGGGACGCGTCCGGTGCCGACGGAGGCCAGCGAGGTGGCTGTGGTGGAGGGGAAGCCCGAGGTGATCGGCTCCCCGGTGCCCGCGGTGGAGCTGGGGAGCAGCGAGGTGAGGAACGGCGCTTCCCCGGGGTGCGCCTTGAGGGCTTCCCAGCCCATGCCGTCCACCAGGAAGACACAGACGCGGTCGGCGGGCACCAGCGGCAGTCCGGCCGTCATACCGGGGACGCCCAGCCCGGCGGCGAGGGAGGGCAGCAGATCGGCCAGCGAGCCGGAGCCGTAGCGCGGGACGGGCGCGGTTCGGGGGTCGAGCGGGGCGCCCGGCACAGCGCCGCCGTGCGGGGTGTGCGGGGCCGTGGGGAGCGGGTGCGGGGTGTGCTCGAAGGTCACTGCGGGGGTCCGACCCGGGTGGCGCCGGCGGTGGCCTCGGAGAGCGCCTGCGCGAAGGCGAGGGTCTGGCGGACGGTGTCCGGGCCGTCGCCCGCCTCGCTGACCCGCAGCGAGAGGTCGTCCGCCGTGGCGGAGCCCGTATAGCCGTGGTCGGCCTCGCAGTTGGGGTCACCGCAGGTGGCGGGCTCCATGTCGAGGCGGGAGACGGCGCCCCAGCCGATGGTGAGGACGACCTCGCGGGGCAGGGTGCCGGGGGTGTAGGACTCGGGATTGGCCACCACCCGGGAGAGCACGACGGAGGAGATCCGCTCCAGCTTCACGGACTCGGTCGAGGTGGTGGCGTAAGGGGAGGGCGAGGTGCCGTCGGCCGCCTGCTCGTCGGTGTGGCTGACGAGGAAGCGGGTGCGGGTGAGCACCAGGACCGTGACGTGGCGGCGGACCTCGTTGGAGTCGAATGTCGTCTCCTGATGCACGAGGTACGAGGCCACGGGCTCCCCACCCACCGCCGCCTCGACAGCCTCGGCTACGAGGGCCGGGTAGTAGCCGCTGCGCTCGATCGCCTCACGCAGCCCCTGCGTCGTCGTACCGGTCTTCGCCATGACAGCCATCCTAAGGGCCGTACGGCGACGCAGCCCCGGCCCGCTCCCCCCTGTACGCCACCGCGTCTGCCACGCCCGCGCCCTCAGTACGCCGGGAGCCTACGGGCGCCCAGGTCGGGACGGGTTCCGGGGTCGGCGACGCGGACAGCAGCGTCCAGTACCGTCACCCCTCGGGGCGCCACCACCACCGGGTCGAGCTCGACGGCGACCACCTGCGGGTGATCGTCCATCAGCAGCGAGACCCGCAGCAGCACCTCCTCCAGCGCGGCGGTGTCCGAGGGCTCGGCCCCGCGCCAGCCGAACAGCAGCGGCGCCGACCGGATGGCGCGGACCAGCCCGGCGGCCTCCTTGTCGGTGACGGGCACCAGACGGTGCGCGGTGTCGCCCAGCAGTTCGGAGGGTGCCCCCGCCAGCCCGAAGGAGAGGACGGCGCCGATGGCCGGGTCGAGGGTGCCCCGTACCACGGTGCCCACCCCGCGCGGCGCCATGGACTGCACCACCGGGCGCAGCTCCTCGGGAGCCCCGAGCGCCTCGGTCAGCTCCCCGTAGGCGCGGCGCAGCCCCGCCTCCCCCGCGATGTCCAGCCGCACCCCGCCCAGATCGGCGCGGTGCCGCAGGTGGGGGGCCGTCGTCTTGAGCGCCACGGGGAACCCCAGGGTGCGGGCCGCCGCCACGGCCGCCTCGGCGTCGGGCGCCGCGAGGGTGGGCTGGACGGCGATGCCGTAGCAGCGCAGCAGGTGTGCCGTCTCCTCGTCGGTGAGGGCACGGCCGCGGCCCGGGGCCGGGGGCGTGAAGCGGGCCAGCAGGTCAGCGGCCGCCGACTCGTCGATGTCCAGGTCGGGCACCTTGCCGGGGTCACCGGCTTCCGCGCGCCACCGGGAGTAGCGCACAGCCTCGGACAGGGCGCGGGAGGCCCGCTCGGGCGTCGGATAGGAGGGCAGTCCGCGCCTGGCCAGCGCCTTCTGCAGCCCCTCCATCGCCAGATGTACCACCGCGACCGGCTTGCGCTGGGCGCCCTCGGTGGTGGCGACGGCCTCGACGGCTTCCCGCAGCGCGTCGGCGAGGGCCTCGACATGGCCGTCGGGCGGGCTCTGGGGCGGGGCCGGGTCGGTCGTCGCGCCGGTCGCGCCGCTCGTGCCCGGCAGCTGAGTGGGGACGGTGGGGATGACGGTGACCAGCACGGCGTCCGTGGCCGCGTCGATGAGCGCCTCGCGCAGCGCCCGGCCGAAGTCGTCGGGAGCGGCCGAGGTGGGCAGCGCCACGACGGGGCGCGGCCGCAGCCCGTCGGTGAGGCAGGCGTCGTACGTCAGCAGGCTCATCGCGTCGGTGTTGCCGAGGATGCCGACGTGCGGGCCGGCCGGCGGCGGCTGCTCGGCGAGGAGAACGCCGGTGTCCAGCAGCTCGGTGAAGGTGTCGACCATCAGGACGCCCGCCTGGCGCAGCAGCGCGTAGACGGTGGCGTCGGGGGTGCGGGACGCCGGAGCCGCGTGACCCGGCGGGGGCGCGCTGCCGCGCTGCCGGGCTCCCTTGACGACGACGACCGGCTTGCGGGCCGCGGTACGCCGGGCGAGCCGGGTGAACTTGCGGGGGTTGCCGATGGACTCCAGGTACATCAGCACGACGTCGGTCGCCGCGTCCTCGTCCCAGTGCTGGAGCAGATCGTTGCCGGAGACGTCGGCGCGGTTGCCCGCCGAGACGAAGGAGGAGGGCCCGACGCCGCGCCGGTCGAGCCCGTCGAGCAGGGCGATGCCGATGGCACCGGACTGGGTGAAGACGCCGATCCTGCCACGCGCCGGCATCCGCAGCGAGGGGGTCGCGTTGAGCCGTACGTCGTCCGCTGTGTTGATCAGTCCGAGGGCTCCGGGGCCGATCAGCCGCATCCCGTAGGAGCGGGCGAGCCGTACCAGCTCGCGCTGCTCGTCCCGGCCGACCCCTTCGGAGAGGACGGCCAGCCCCTGCACGGCCGCCTCACCGCAGTCGCCGATGACGGTGTGCAGCTGGTCGGCGGGGACGGCGAGCACGGCCAGGTCGACGTGCTCGGGGATCTCCCTCACCGAACGGTAGCCCGGCACCCCGGCCGGCATGTCCGAGGTCGCCCCGGGGTCCAGCGCGTGGTTGACCGCGTACAGCCGTCCCGGGAAGCCGCCGGTGAGCAGGCTTCCCAGGACCGCACGCCCCGCACCGCCGGGGGTACGGCTGACCCCCACGACGGCGACGGAACCGGGAGCCAGCAGCCGGGCGACGGACCGCGCCTCGGCACGCTGCTCACGGGCCCGCATGACGGCCAGCGAACGCTCGGTGGGCTCCAGGTCCAGGGTGAGATGGACCGAACCGTCCTCGAAGCTGCGCTTCTGGGAGTACCCGGCGTCCGTGAACACCTTGATCATCTTGGTGTTGGCGGGCATCACCTCGGCCGCGAAGCGGCGGATGCCGCGCTCCCTGGCGACCGCACCGATGTGCTCAAGGAGCGCGGAGGCCACCCCTCTGCCCTGCTGGTCATCGCGGACCAGGAAGGCCACCTCGGCCTCGTCGGCCGGCTCGCCGGCCGGGCGGCCGAACTCGTCGATGCGGTCGTAGCGGACCGTCGCGATGAACTCGCCGCCGATCGTCGCCGCCAGGCCGACACGGTCGACGTAGTCGTGGTGGGTGAAGCGGCGAACGTCGCGGTCGGACAGCCTGGGATAGGGCGCGAAGAACCGGTAGTACTTCGACTCGTCGGACACCTGCTCGTAGAAGCTGACCAGCCGCTCCGCGTCGTCGGGCGTGATCGGCCGGACCCGGGCGGTACCGCCGTCACGCAGCACGATGTCGGCTTCCCAGTGGGCCGGATAGGCGCGCTCCTCGGGGCTCGGCATGGGGCCAGCGTACGGCTCGGGGAGGGCGCGTGCTCAGGGATGCGGCAGTGCGTCGTATCGTCGCGGGAAGAGCGCCGCAGCTTCCGCACCCGCGTCCGCGACCGCGTCCGCCGGTTCATGGAGCACCTCGGCGACCGTGCAAGACTGGTCTAGACAACCATAACGATCGAAGGGCAACACCATGGTTGAGCGCCGCGTCACCGTCGGCTGGGCCGAGGGGCTGCACGCCCGCCCCGCCTCCATCTTCGTCCGTGCCGCCTCGGCTGCCGGGGTCCCGGTCACCGTCCGGAAGGGCGAGGGCAACCCCGTCAACGCGGCCTCCATGCTCGGTGTGCTCGGCCTGGGCGCGGAGGGAGGCGAGGAGATCGTCCTCGCCTCCGAGGCGGAGGGCGCCGAGGAGGCCCTCGACCGGCTCGCGAAGCTGGTCTCCGAGGGCCTGGAAGAGCTGCCCGAAACGGTGTGACCGAGCGTTCGGGCTGAGGCCGTCGCGGATTCCGCCGGGCCTCGCCGTTGTGGTTGCTCACCGTCGCGGCGGGCAATTGACGAGGGGGCGCCGCACCTGACGGTGCGGCGCCCCCTCGTGCTCCCCGTCCCAGCCGTGCGCGTGACGGGCCTCAGCCGGACGCTGGGAGCGCGAGGGGCGCTGGGCCGCCAGGCCCAGCGCCCCTCGCCATAAGTCCGCCGTCACTGGGGGTACCTCCCAGCCGGAGGCTGGGGGAGCGCAACCACCGACCAGAGAGTCCGGCGGAATGGGTGACGGCCTCGGCCCAAGCGTTCGGTCAGAGCTTCACACCGTGCTGGCGCAGGTACGCGACCGGGTCGATGTCCGACCCGTAGTCGGGACCGGTACGGGCCTCGAAGTGGAGGTGCGGGCCCGAGGAGTTGCCGGTCGAGCCGGAGAGGCCGATCTGCTGGCCGGACTTGACCTCCTGGCCGACCGAGACACCGATCGAGTTGAGGTGGCCGTACTGCGTGTACGTGCCGTCCTTGTGCTTGATCACGATGTTGTTGCCGTAGGCCCCGCCGTTGCCGGCCTCCACGACCTCACCGGCGGCGACGGAACGCACCGGGGTGTTCATGCCCGCGTGGAAGTCCACGCCGGTGTGGCTGCCGGACGACCACATGCCGCCGCCCTGCTTGTAGCCGGTCGAGATGTAGGAGCCCTCGACGGGCAGCACATAGGCGTTGAGCTTCGCCCGCTCCGCTTCCCGGGCCGCCTTGCGCTTCGCCTCGCGCTCCTTCTCCGCCTTCTCGGCCGCCGCCTTGCGCCGGGCCTCGTCGGCCTTCCGCTTGGCCTCGGCCTTCGCCTTGGCAGCTTCTTCCTTGGCGTCTGTCTCCGCCTTGGCCTGCTCGGCGTGGAGAGCCTGCTGGTAGGCCTGCTCGTCCAGCGTCTCGGAGATCGGGCCGCCGACGGCCTCGCTCACCTTCGCGTCGGGCTGGACGGGGGCGTGGTTCTGGTCTCCGCTCGCGGCGAAGGCGGGAGAGGCGATGGACCCGACGACGCCCACGGTGGCGAGCCCGGCTATGCCTGCTGCTCCCCCTGCGGCCCTGCGGGCCTTGCTCGGACGCCTGTGCTTGCCAGTGGCACGGGTGAACGCCATACGGAGGCGTACTCCTTTCCTTCCTTCTCGCCTACCGGGTTAGCTGACGGGTTCGGAGCAGGAAGGTCTCCTACGGGCCGCCTCTTGCGAGGCCGTCCGATTCACCCCAATGGGACCTGGGTCCCCGGTCCCCCTCGGCACTTCGCCTCGGGGATTCGGCGATCGCTCTCCGTCGGCCGCGGGTGCGGTCACTTCTGACGGACAGCGGCAACGACGCTAATCGGGGCCAACTCCGAGCGGCAAACGAATCCCTGACTTTGTCGCGTTCGCCACACTCCAACTCAGCAGCAATCGCGACAGAAAGGGACATCACGCGGGGCCCGGAAGGAGCGATTCCTCCTCCCGGGCCCCACTTTTCGTCTGCCGTCCCGGCCCCGTCGGCGGGCTCAGGAGCCGGAGACCACCTTGACGTCGCCGATGCCCAACTCCCTTACGGGATCGGCGATCTGGGACGCGTCGCCGACCAGTACCGTCACCAGCCGGTCGGCGGGCAGTGCGCTGACCGCGGCGGCCGTGGCCTCAACCGTGCCGGTCTCGGCGAGTTGGGCGTACAGCCGCGCCTGGAAGTCGTCCGGCAGGTACTGCTCCACCTGGTCGGCCAGCGTCCCGGCGACGGCCGCTGCCGTCTCGTAGCGCAGCGGCGCGACGCCCACCAGGTTCCGCACGGCCACGTCGCGTTCCTCGTCGGTCAGCCCCTCGGCTGCCAGCTTCCGCAGCACCTGCCACAGGTCGTCCAGCGCGGGCCCGGTCACATCGGTGGCCACCGAGCCGCTGATGGCCAGCAGCGCGGCACCGCCGCCGTCCGCTGTGGAGCGCAGCACCTGCCCGAACGCGCGTACGCCGTAGGTGTAGCCCTTCTCCTCGCGCAGCACCCGGTCCAGCCGCGAGGTGAGGGTGCCGCCCAGGCAGTAGACGCCCAGCAACTGCGCGGGCCACACCCGGTCGTGCCGGTCGGGGCCGACCCGGCCGATCAGCAGCTGCGTCTGCACAGCGCCCGGCCGGTCCACGATGACGACCCGGCCGGTGTCGTCCGCGGTGATCGGCGACATCGGGCTCGGCGCCACCGCGGCCCCCGTCCAGCCGCCGAGGGACTCGTCGAGCGCCGCCTCGACTCCGCCCTCGATCCCCTCCAGATCGCCGACCACCACGACGGTGGCCGTCGCGGGGCGCACATGCGCCTCGTAGAAGGCGCGCACGGCGGCCGCGTCGATCCGCCGCACCGTCTCCTCGGTGCCCTGCCTCGGCCGCGACATCCGCGACTCGGCGGGGAACAGCTCCCGGGACAGCTCCTTGGCCGCACGGCGGGCCGGGTTGGCCAGTTCGTGCGGGATCTCGTCCAGCCGGTTGGCGACCAGCCGCTCGATCTCGCTGTCGGGGAACGCCGGGGCGCGCAGCGCGTCGGCGAGCAGCCCCAGCGCCTTGGGCAGCCGCGATGCGGGCACCTCCAGCGAGACCCGCACCCCGGGGTGGTCCGCGTTCGCGTCGAGCGTGGCGCCGCACCGCTCGAGCTCGGCGGCGAACTCCTCGGCGGTGTGCTTGTCCGTGCCCTCGCTCAGCGCGCGGGCCATGATGGTGGCGACCCCGTCCAGCCCCTCGGGCTCCGCGTCCAGCGGCGCCTCCAGGTTCACCTCGACGGCGACGACCTTCTGGCCGGGACGGTGGCAGCGCAGCACCGTCAGCCCGTTGGCCATCGTGCCGCGCTCCGGCGTGGGGAAGGCCCACGGCTTCGGGATGCCGCTGGGCGGCTGGGGGTGGAACTCCATGCTCTTCCCTGCTGTCTCCGCGATCCCCGCGGGGCTCGCGCCCGCCGTCGCCGCGGCGCTCTGGCTGCTGCTCGCCGGTGTCTCGCTCACTGCCCGGTCTCCTCTTCGTCGTTCCCCGCCTCGTCCTCGTGCGCCAGCGGCTCGTACACGAGCACGGCCCGGTTGTCGGAGCGCAGCCGCCGCGCAGCCACCTCCCGCACCTCCTCGCGGGTCACCTCCAGCACGCGCCCCACCGCCGAGAGCGCGAGCTGCGGGTCGCCGAAGAGCACCGCGTACCGGCACAGTTCATCGGCGCGGCCGCCGACCGTGGCCAGCCGGTCCAGCCACTCCCGCTCCAACTGGGCCTGGGCCCGCTCCATCTCCTCCTCGCTGGGGCCCTCCTCGGCGAACCGGCGCAGCTCCTCGTCGACGGCGGCCTGGATGTCGGCGAGCTCCGCGCCGCTGGAGGCCTTGATGTCCAGCCAGCCGAGCGAGGGGGCGCCCGCCAGCCGCAGCAGGCCGAAGCCGGCAGCGACGGCCGAGCGATCGTGCCGCACCAGCCGGGCGTAGAGGCGGGAGGACTCGCCGCCGCCCAGGGCGGTCAGCGCCAGATCGGCCGCGTCCGCCTCGCGGGTGCCGTCGTGCGGCAGCCGGTAGCCGTTCATCAGCGCCCGGGAGGGCACGTCCTCCTCGATGAGCTCGCGCTTCTCCTCGCCGATCAGCTCGGGCAGCGAGCCGTCCCGCGGCGGGCGCTTGCCGTCGTGGCCCGGGATGGAGCCGAAGTACTTCTCGATCCAGGCGAGTGCCTGCTCCGGGTCGATGTCGCCGACGACCGACAGCACGGCGTTGTTGGGCGCGTAGTACGTACGGAAGAACTCCTGCGCGTCCTGGAGGGAGGCCGCGTCCAGGTCCTCCATGGAGCCGATCGGGGTGTGGTGGTAGGGGTGGCCCTCGGGGAAGAGCAGGGCGGTCATCCGCTCGAACGCGGTGCCGTAGGGCACGTTGTCGTAGCGCTGGCGGCGCTCGTTCTTGACCACGTCGCGCTGGTTCTCCATGGACTCCTCGTCCAGCGCGGCCAGCAGCGACCCCATCCGGTCCGCCTCCAGCCACAGGGCGAGCTCCAGCTCGTGGGCCGGCATCGTCTCGAAGTAGTTGGTGCGCTCGAAGCTGGTGGTGCCGTTCAGCGACCCGCCCGCGCCCTGCACCAGCTCGAAGTGGCCGTTGCCCTTCACCTGCGCCGAGCCCTGGAACATCAGGTGCTCGAAGAGGTGGGCCAGGCCGGTGCGGCCCTTTGCCTCGTGGCGGGAACCGACGTCGTACCAGAGGCAGACAGCGGCAACGGGGGTCTGGTGATCCTCGGAGAGCACCACTCGCAGGCCGTTGGCCAGCCGGTGCTCCGTCGCTGTCAGCCCACCGGTGGCCGGCGGGGGCGTGGCCGTGTGACCCATGGGCGTGGAGTCCCTTCGGTAGCGGGGGATCCCGGCCGGGCGCCGGGAACTGCCGGCCGCCTGGCGCCTCACGCGACCGGCGGCCCTGTCACTGTATGCAACCACGCCGACAAGGTGCGAAGTTCCCGTACGGTCTACCGAGCGACCGCCCTGTCAGTGGGCCGGTCCACAATGGTCGACCGACAGCACAAGAGCGACAGCACAAGAGCGAAGCACGAAGCAGCGAAGGAGCCGCAGCCGCGATGGCCCGCCGCAGTAAAAGCCGTACACCGGCACCGGAGCCGGGAGAGGACTTCGAGGAGCGCATCGTCGACATCGACGTCGTCGACGAGATGCAGGGCTCCTACCTGGAGTATGCGTATTCGGTCATCTACTCGCGCGCGCTCCCCGACGCCCGCGACGGAATGAAACCCGTGCAGCGCCGGATCCTGTACCAGATGCACGAGATGGGCCTGCGCCCCGACAGGTCGTATGTGAAGTGCGCCCGCGTCGTGGGCGAAGTGATGGGAAAGCTGCACCCGCACGGTGACTCGCCCATCTACGACGCCCTGGTGCGTATGGCACAGGACTTCTCGATGCGGCTGCCGCTGGTCGACGGGCACGGCAACTTCGGTTCGCTGGGCAACGACGACCCGCCCGCCGCGATGCGGTATACCGAATGCCGCTCGGCGCCGGCCGCCGGGCTGATGGTGGAGTCGATCGACGAGGAGACCGTCGACTTCGGCGCCAACTACGACGGCAGCGAGGAAGAGCCGGTCACGCTGCCCGCCGCCTACCCCAATCTGCTGGTGAACGGCTCCTCCGGGATCGCGGTCGGCATGGCGACGAACATGCCGCCGCACAACCTGAGCGAAGTCATCGCGGCAGCCCGGCACCTGATCAAGCACCCGGGCGCCGACCTGCAGACCCTGATGAACTTCATCCCGGGTCCCGACCTGCCGACCGGCGGCAAGATCGTCGGCAGGGAGGGCATCGAGGACGCCTACCGCTCCGGGCGCGGCTCCTTCAAGATCCGCGCCACGGTGTCGATCGAGCAGGTCACGGCCCGGCGCAAGGGCCTTGTGGTCACCGAGCTGCCGTTCGCCGTCGGCCCCGAGAAGGTCATCTCCAAGATCAAGGACCTGGTCAACGCGAAAAAGCTCCAGGGCATCGCGGATGTGAAGGACCTCACCGACCGGGAGCACGGACTGCGTCTGGTCATCGAGGTCAAGAACGGCTTCAACCCGGAGGCCGTCCTCTCGCAGCTCTACAAGCTGACGCCGATGGAGGAGTCCTTCGGCATCAACAACGTCGCCCTGGTGGACGGCCAGCCGCTCACCCTCGGCCTCAAGGAGCTGCTGGAGGTCTACGTCGACCACCGGTTCGAGGTGGTGCGGCGGCGCAGCGAGTTCCGGCGCGGCAAGCGGCGCGACCGGCTGCACCTGGTGGAAGGCTTGCTGGTGGCGCTCGTCGACATCGACGAGGTCATCAGAATCATCCGGTCGAGTGAGAACGCGGCGGAGGCGAAGGCCTCGCTCATCTCCCGCTTCGGTCTCAGCGAGATCCAGACCCAGTACATCCTGGACACCCCGCTGCGCCGGCTCACCAAGTTCGACCGCATCGAGCTGGAGGACGAGCGCGACCGGCTCAAGGGCGAGATCGAGCAGCTGACCCGCATCCTCGAATCGGACGCGGAGCTGCGCAAGCTCGTCTCCTCCGAACTGTCCGCCGTCGCCAAGAAGTACGGCACTCCGCGCCGCACCGAGCTGCTGGACTCGGCCGAGGTTCCGGTGGCCTCCGTACCGCTGGAGGTCGCCGACGACCCCTGCCGGGTGCTGCTCTCCTCCACGGGTCTGCTGGCACGGACCGCCAACGGCGGGATGGAGTTCGGCGAGTCCGCCAAGCGCGTCAAGCACGATGTGATCGTCTCCGCCGTGCCCGCCACCACGCGCGGCGAGGTCGGCGCCGTGACCTCGACAGGCCGCCTGCTGCGGCTCCAGGTCGTCGACCTGCCGCAGCTGCCGGAGACGGCCACCGCGCCCAACCTGGCGGGCGGAGCCCAGATCTCGGAGTTCCTCACCCTGGAGAACGACGAGACGCTGATCTGTCTGACCACACTGGACGAGTCCTCGCCTGGGCTGGCGATCGGCACCGAGCAAGGCGTCGTCAAGCGCGTGGTGCCCGACTATCCGTCGAACCGGGGCGAGTTGGAGGTCATCACTCTCAAGGAGGGCGACCGGATCGTCGGCGGCGCCGAGCTGCGCACCGGCGAGGAGGACCTGGTCTTCATCACCGACGAGGCGCAGCTGCTGCGCTTCCAGGCCGGCCAGGTGCGCCCGCAGGGCCGTCCGGCGGGCGGCGTGGCGGGCATCAAGCTCGGGCAGGACGCGAAGGTGATCTTCTTCGGCGCCGTCGACCCGGCCACCGAAGGAGCCGTCTTCACCGCGGCCGGCGCCGAGGGCACGCTGGACGACTCGCTGAGCACCGCCAAGCTGACCCCCTTCGACCAGTTCCCGCGCAAGGGGCGCGCGACGGGCGGTGTGCGCTGCCAGCGCTTCCTCAAGGGCGAGGACCGGCTGCGGCTGGCGTGGGCGGGCTCCACACCCGCGCTGGCGGCGACCAAGACGGGCGCCCCCGCCGAACTGCCCGAGCCCGACCCCCGCAGGGACGGTTCGGGGCTGCCGCTGAAGAAGCAGATCGCGGCGGTGGCGGGGCCGGTGTAGCGGCCGCTGTGACTGGCCGGGGCAACGACTGAGGGCGACGGCTGAGGGTGACGGCTGGGAGGTGCGGCGGTGCCGGGGCGAGGCCCCGGCACCGCCGCCGTCATACGGGGGTGCCCCAGGCGGTGTCGGCCCCGACCGGGGCGCCGATCTCGGCAGCCGGCTCGTCGTCGGGGTCGTCCGGGACATCCGTGTCGTCCGTGTCGTCCGTGTCGGCCGCGTCGTCCACGCCGTCCGGCTCTTCCGGGTCGTCCTCGCGGGTGTCGACGTACCGGAGCACTCCCCACATGGCGCGCTCGTCAGGGCCCTCGGGTCCGGCGACGCAGGCGGTCAGCCCGTTGTGCAGCGCCGTACCGTCCACTCCGGAGCCGATCAGCACCAGCTCCGTCGGCCGTTCCTCGGACCGGGGCCGCCGCTGGGGCGCGAACCGGAGGAAGCCGCCCACGGCGTGCACCTCGTACACGTTGTCGGGGTCGGCCACGCCGAAGTTCACATAGCCCTTGAGCCGGTACAGCCCCTCCGGCCTGGCGTCCAGGAACTCCAGGAAGCGACGCGGGTCCAGCGGCGCTTCCGAGGTGAACTCCACGGTTTCGTAGGCAGCGTGCAGGTGTGCCGCGTGGCTCCCGTCCCCGCCACCGTCACAGCCGCCCCCGTCGCAGCCGTCCACATCGCAGCCGTCCTCGTCGTCGCCGTACAGCAGCGAGTCGAACGAGAGCTGCTCGACGGGTGGCCTCTCGCGCCGTACGCGGTCGAACAGCAGCGTCGGGTCGACGCGGCCGAACGAGGCGGGGACGACGGGCGTGGCAGGACTGAGCCGCCGCAGTTCCGCGCCGAGGGCTTCCCGGCGCTCGTCGGTGACCCGATCGGCCTTGTTGAGTACGAGCAGATCGGCCGCCCGCACATGGCGCTCCAGCTCGGGGTGGCGTGTGCGGACGGCCTCGAACTCCGCCGCGTCGACGACCTCCACCAGCCCGCCGTAGACGATGTGCGGGCTCGAACTGGCCAGCACCATCCGGATCAGCGTCTCCGGCTCGGCCACTCCGCTAGCCTCGATCACGATGACGTCCATACCGGCCGCGGGGCGCGCGAGCATGTCGAGGACCTCGTCCATGTCGCTGGTGTCCACCGCGCAGCACAGACAGCCGTCACCGAGGGAGACCATGGAGTCGACCTGGCCGGAAACCGCCATGGCGTCGATCTCGATACTGCCGAAGTCGTTGACGATCGCCCCGATACGGGTGCCTCTCGCCCGGCGCAGCAGATGGTTGAGGAGGGTGGTCTTTCCCGAGCCGAGGAAACCGGCCAGTACGACGACCGGGATACGGCCGCCCACCGCGCCCCGCTGGGCACCGGCCTCCGTAGCGCGCAACGCTTCGCCCCCTCCTGTCCGACTCCACCCTGCGGCTGTCCGCGCCCCGTGCCGGCTTGCCGCCGCCTCGTGCTGCTCCGCTGCTCGCGCGTCGCCGTGCTGCCGTGGCCTCGGTCGCGACCCCCGGAACACCCCCGGCGCGGTTCCCCCGGAACACCCGCGGAACGGCTGCCGATCGTACCGAACGGATCTCTCCGGTTCCCCGTTCAGGGCGCCCCGGCCCCCTGCCGGATTCAGGCGCCGGGATTCCGGCGGCGCGCTGCGGCCTGCCCGGCACTCCACGGGAACGCAGGTTAGGCTCGCCTGTGTGAGCATGTGCGCGACGGCCTCCCAGGCCCTGGCCGAGCCCCTCGCGGGGACGGCGGCGACAGCCCGTACCTGGCTGCTGGTCGAGCAGCCGGGTCCCTGGGGCAAGAAGGCGCTGACCCAGAGCCATTTCGATCCGGAGCTCGGGCGGGCCCTCGACACGGCGGCGAGCGCGCACGGCGGCCGGGTGGCGCTGATCCGGCGGCCCGGGCGGCACGCCGACAACTCCCCCACCGCGCGGCACCGCGTCTACCTCGCCGGCACGGTCCCCGGCGACTCCTGGGTGTGGACGACGGAACTGTCCGCCGCCGGTCTGAGCGCGCTGCGGGGGCTGGATTTCGCGGCGCTGGAGGCTCCCTCCGGCACAGGCGGCCCCCCGGTGCCCGGGCCCGGCTGGGAGCCGTATACGGGCGACCCGCTCGCCCTGGTGTGCACCAACGGCAAACGGGACCGCTGCTGCGCGCTCCTCGGGAGGCCGCTGGCGGCCGAGCTCGAAGCGTCCGGCGGCGCGAACGTCTGGGAGATCACCCATATCGGCGGCCACCGCTTCGCGCCCACCCTCCTGGTGCTGCCCTACGGGTACGCGTACGGACGGCTCGGCGCCCCCGCGGTCAAAAGCGTGCTGGACGCCGTCCGGGACGGCCACGTACTGACCGAGGGCTGCCGTGGCCGCTCGGCCTGGGACCGTCCGGGCCAGGCCGCCGAACTCGCGGTACGGGAACACACGGGCGAGACGGGCGCGCACGCGCTGGACGTCACCGAAACGCGCGAGGAGCCGGAAGCCGGGCGCCGGCTGGTGACCGTCACGCATCAGGACGGCCGCGGATGGCGGGTCACCCTCGCCGAGACAACCGAGGGGCCTGCCGTGCCCTCGAGCTGCGGTGCCGCCCCGACCAGCCAGGTACGGACGGCTGCCGTACGGATCGAGGAGCTGCCGCCAGGGGTCAGACCGCACCCGCACCCGTGAGGGAGCGCACCTCCGTCTCGGCGTGCCGCGCCGCGTCGGCGCTCCCGCGGGACAGCAGGGTGCCCAGCCAGCCCGCGAGGAAGCCCAGCGGGATGGAGACGAGCCCGGGGTTCTCCAGCGGGAAGCAGACGAAGTCCCGGCCCGGAAACAGCGCGTTCGGACTGCCCGAGACGACCGGAGAGAGCGCCACCAGCGTGACGGCGGACAGCAGACCGCCATAGACCGACCAGACGGCTCCACGCGTGGTGAAACGGCGCCAGAAGAGCGCGTACAGCAGCACGGGCAGGTTGGCCGAGGCGGACACGGCGAAAGTCAGCCCCACCAGGAGCACCACGTTCAACTCCCGCGCCAGGAGACTCGCCCCGACGGCGACCGCCCCGACCCCGACGGCGGCCACCCGCGCGACGGCGACCTCGCCGCGGCGCCCGCTCCTGGCTGCGGCCCTCCCCCGGCCGTGCCGGGCCAGTGACGCGTACAGGTCGTGCGCAACGGACGCCGAGGCGGCGAGGGTGACTCCCGCGACCACCGCCACAGTGGCGGCGAAGGCGACCGCCGCGACCACGGCGACCAGGGCGGCTCCCGAGACGGAATCCGCCCCGCCGCCCAACTCGGCCGACAGCAGCGGGACAGCGGTGTTCCCCGCAGGGCCTGAGCCGCGCAGTGTGTCGGCGCCCACGAGGGCCGCCGCACCGGTGCCGAGGATGAGGCTCATCAGACAGAAGCTCCCCACCAGCCCGATGGCCCACATCACCGAGCGACGTGCGGCGCCCGCGGTCGGCACGGTGGCGAACCGCGCCAGGAGGTGCGGCAGCCCCGCCGTACCGAGCACCAGCGCCAGGCCGAGGCTGAGGAAGTCGAGCCGGGAGGCCCGGTCCGCGTCCCCATGGAGCAGCCCGGGCGCCAGAAAGTCGTCGCCGTGACCGCTGTGTTCGGCGGCACTGGTCAGCAGCGCGGTCAGGTCGCCGTCGAAGCGCAGCAGCACCAGCACGCTCAGGACCAGCCCACCGCCGAGCAGCAGCACCGCCTTGACGATCTGGATCCAGGTGACGGCCCGCATCCCGCCGAAGACGACGGAGAAGACCATCAGGGCGCCCACCACCAGCACCGTCCAGGTGCGGGCCGCTCCCCCGTGGCTGCCCAGCAGGAGCGCCACCAGGCTGCCCGCACCGGCCAGTTGCGCCACCAGGTAGAGCACCGAGACGGTCACCGACGAACAGCCCAGCGCGACCCGCACAGGCCGCTCGCGCACCCGGGCGGCCACGACGTCGGCGAGCGTGAAGCGCCCGCAATTGCGCACCTGTTCCACGACGAGCAGCACGAGCACCCATGCCACCAGGAAGCCCACGGCCCAGAGCATCCCGTCGTAGCCGTAGAGCGCGATCAGTCCGGCCATGCCGAGAAAGGCGGTGGCGGAGATGTGGCCCCCGACGATGGCGAAACCATTCTCCAGCGGCGTGAAAAGCCTGCCGCCGGCGTAGAACTCCTCCGGGGAGCAGCGCCGGTGCCGCCTGCGAGCCGCCGCGTTGGTGACGGCCAGCGTGACGACCACCACGGCGCCGAACAGCAGCAGCGTCAGCGTCAGGTGACCGGCGCTCACCGCGGGCCACCCTTGCCGGACGCGGCGGATGCGGCGGACGCAACGGCCACGAGGGACGCGGCCCCGCGGGTCATCTCCTGGGTCTCCCAGCGCAGTTCCAGCGCGAGCCGGTCCCTGCGCAGCCGCGCGTGGCGGGCGTACAGCCAGGTCAGCAGGAAGACGGCGGCGAACTGTGCGAGCCCGGCCGCCATACCCGCGTTCAGCACACCGGCCACGGGTCTGGCCATCAGCCCGGGCGCGGCGACAGTGAGCAGTATGAAGCCGAGGTACGACAGCAGGAACGCCGCGCCGACGGGCAGCACGAAGCGCCGGTGCCGGCGGCGGAGCTGCTGGAAGGCCGCGCTGCGCTGGACAGCCGGATAGACGTCGAGCTCGCCGGGGGCCGGGCCCCGGTCGTCGGCCCGCAGCCCATGCTCGACCGACGGCAGCCCGTGCTCGCCGCGCGGCATCGGCGCTCGTTGCCGGGGAAGTGCGGCCAAAGGGGCGCCGCCGGATTCGTGACCGCCCGTGGCCAGGACGTCGTGCCAGGGATCGTCGATGCACATGCCCCAGAATGAGCGCAGGCCACAGATCACTTTCAGCGCAATCCCGCCCCTTCACACCTTCAGGTGACAACTGCTCCGGGTGTGAAGGACGGGACTGCGCTGGAGAGGGGCAGCGGAGCCCGTCCCAGCGCTCAGACGTCGATGCGCGAGCGGTCCAGCGTGGCGGCGGAGGAGCTGATGAACTCCCGGCGCGGCGCCACCTCGCTGCCCATCAGCAGGTCGAACGCCTGCTCGGCCGCCTCCAGATCACTGATGTTGATCCGCCGCAGGGTGCGGTGGCGCGGGTCCATGGTCGTCTCGGCCAGCTGGTCCGCATCCATCTCGCCCAGGCCCTTGTAGCGCTGGATCGAGTCCTTGTAGCGGATGTTCTTGCTCTCCAGCTCCAGCAGCGTCTGGCGCAGTTCGTTGTCCGAGTAGGTGTACAGGTACTTGTCCTGGCCCTTCTTGGGGTTGATCAGCTCGATCCGGTGCAGCGGCGGCACCGCGGAGAAGACCCTGCCCTCCTCCACCATCGGCCGCATGTAGCGCTGGAAGAGGGTGAGCAGCAGACAGCGGATGTGCGCGCCGTCCACATCCGCGTCGGCGAGGAAGATGACCTTGCCGTAGCGCGCCTGGTCGATGTCGAAGGTCCGCCCGGACCCGGCTCCTATGACCTGGATGATCGCACCGCACTCGGCGTTCTTCAGCATGTCCGAGACGGAGGACTTCTGCACATTGAGGATCTTGCCGCGGATCGGCAGCAGTGCCTGGAACTCGGAGTTCCGCGCCACCTTGGCGGTGCCGAGCGCCGAGTCGCCCTCCACGATGAACAGTTCGGTGCGGTCGATGTCGTCGGCGCGGCAGTCGGCCAGCTTGGCCGGCAGGGCCGAGGACTCCAGCGCGGTCTTCCTGCGCTGCGCCTCCTTGTGCTGCCGCGCGGCGATACGCGTACGGGCAGCGGCGGCGACCTTCTCCAGCACGGCGCGGGCCTGCGCCTTGGCGTCGCGCTTGGAGGAGGTCAGGAACGACTTCAGCTCCTTGGCCACCACCTGCGCGACGATCCGGGAGGCTGCCGAGGTGCCCAGCACCTCCTTGGTCTGGCCCTCGAACTGCGGCTCGGCCAACCGGACCGTCACCACGGCGGTCAGCCCTTCGAGGGCGTCGTCCTTGATCACGTCGTCGTCGGCGACCTTCAGCAGCCGGTGGGTGCGCAGCGCTTCGTTGACCGTCTTGGTGACCGAGCGCTCGAAGCCGGAGACATGGGTGCCGCCCTTGGGGGTGGCGATGATGTTGACGAACGACCTGAGCGTCGTGTCGTAGCCCGTCCCCCAGCGCAGCGCGATGTCCACACCCAGCTCGCGCTGGACCTCGGTGGGGATCATGTGGCCGCGGTCGTCCAGGACCGGCACGGTCTCCTTGAAGGTGCCCTGGCCCTGCAGCCGCAGCACGTCGCAGACGGCCTTGTCGGGAGCGAGGTACTCGCAGAACTCGCTGATGCCGCCGTCGTAGTGGAACGTCTCCTCGACGACGCCCTCTTCCTCCAGCCCGCGCTCGTCCCGTACGACGATCGTCAGGCCGGGCACCAGGAACGCGGTCTGGCGTGCGCGCGCGTGCAGCGTCTCCAGGGAGAGCTTGGCGTCCTTGAGGAAGATCTGCCGGTCCGCCCAGTAGCGCACCCTGGTGCCTGTGCGGTTCTTCGGGATCTTCTTACCCTTCAGCAGCCCGCTGGAGGGGTCGAACGGCGCGTCGGGCCCGGACTCGGTGAAGATGCCGGGCACACCGCGGCGGAAGCTGATGCTGTGGGTCCTGCTGTTGAGGTCGACCTCGACGTCCAGCCGGGAGGAGAGCGCGTTGACGACCGAGGCACCGACACCGTGCAGACCGCCGGAGGCCGCGTAGGCGCCGCCGCCGAACTTGCCGCCGGCGTGCAGTTTGGTCATCACGACCTCGACGCCGGAGAGCCCCGTCTTGGGCTCCACGTCGACCGGGATGCCCCGGCCGTTGTCGCTGACCTCGACCGAGCCGTCCTCGTGCAGGGTGACCTCGATCCGGTCGCAGTACCCGCCCAGGGCTTCGTCAACCGAGTTGTCGATAATCTCCCAGAGGCAGTGCATCAGGCCACGGCTGTCGGTGGAGCCGATGTACATACCGGGCCGCTTGCGCACGGCCTCCAGCCCCTCCAGGACGAGCAGATGCCGCGCGGTGTAATTGGAACCGCCCTCGCGGTCTGCCCCGGTCAGCAGTGCGGTGGACGGCACGGACATGTCGGCGGTCACGCGGTTCGCTCCTCGCTGAATTCTGCTTGAGACGGCTGGGTTGCCGCGTCAGAGGGTACCGAGGCCCAAGACGGCACGTGGCGTGCGACCCAGGAGACGGAAGTGTGCGACCCGGGAGACGGATCAGGAGAACTGCCATGCTAGCTCACGTTCGATATTCTGTTCGATAAGGCGATGGATGCCGACCCCCGTGCCGCAAACATCACGTTCCCATCCAGGCATGAACCATTTAGGCTCCGGGCACGTCCTCCACAACGAAGGGTTGGACAGCCCGGAGTCGGAAGACCACACAACGGCACGAAGCAGACCTGCCAGCGCCACTGGCAGAGCCGGCCACCACACACCGTCACAGACCCAACGACAGACCGAACACATCGACGGACACCGACGGAAAGCTCCCAACCCCTGCAATACGGCCCATTCGCCGCCACCCGGCAACTATCCGGCCTCCCGGCCAAAAAAGTCCGGGAATGAAGGCCAGTGCGGGAACGTTTTCGGCCTGGTTGGATGTTGACCCTGGTACGACAGCTCGTCGAGCTAGAGAAGAGGCGACGTGACTACAGTTCTGACCCCCGCGACTCCGCTGACGGCAGCCGACCGCTGTGACCGGTGCAACGCACAGGCGTACCTGCGCGTTGTCCTCGTAAGCGGCGGAGAGCTGCTGTTCTGCGGCCACCACGGCCGCAAGTTCGAGCCGGAACTCAAGAAGATCGCCGCGGAGATACAGGACGAGACGGAGAAGCTCACCGCGACTCCCGCCACCGCAGGCGATGACGAACGATGACCTGCTGACCCGACGCCTTCGCGTCCACGTCCGACGAGCTATCCCGGCACAGGCCGGAAACCGGCGGACGGTCTTCCCGGATCCCGGGAGGACCGTCCGCCCTCGTCATTTCAGGCCGCTCTCGCCGGCCGCTTGTCGGCCACGCTTGTCGACCCCTCTCTGCGGGGCCGGGTCTCTTCTCTGCGGGGCCGGGTCTCTGCGGGGCCGGGCGCTTCGTACGCGTCGGCCGGCCCACTGCCCGCTCGCCGCCCAGGCAGCCCCGACAGGGGCCTCAGAGGGCCCCTCAGGTCCCTGAGGGCGAGGCCGCGCCATTCTGGCCCTGGACCACGGACTCGGTCGCGGAGATCCGCGTATAGACGCCGGGCTTGCCCGGCTCACCACAGCCGATGCCCCACGAGACCAGGCCCACCAGCTTGCCCTGGGCGACCAGCGGGCCGCCGCTGTCCCCCTGGCACGCGTCCCTGCCTCCCTGCTTCAGCCCGGCACACATCATGGTCACCGGGTCGTAGGTGCCCTCCACGGAGCCCGGGTAGGCCTTCTTGCAGTCCGCCTCCGGCAGTACTTTCACTCGCGCGGCGTGCAGCGTGGTCGCGTAATTCCCGCGCCCCGTGGTGTCGCCCCACCCGTAGACCGAGGCCGGGGTACCGGCCCGGTAAGCCGGATCGCCCCGGTGGGCCATCGGAATGACGGACCCCTGGGGCACCGGGGATGCCAGCCGCAGCACGGCGATGTCCCCCCTGTTGGTCCTGGAGTCGTAGTCCGGGTTGACCTTCGAGGACTCGACCGGGATCTCCTTGCCCGCCGTACTCGTCAGATCCCCGCGCCCCGTGATCACCCGCAGGTCGTCGACCTGCGCGGGATCGGCGCCCAGCACCTCCCGGCTGAGGCAGTGCGCGGCCGTGACCGCCGTACGAGGGCCGACGACGGCGCCCCCGCAGAACTGGCCCGAGCGCTGCGGGCCGAACCGGGTACGGCTGGAGAGGGCCACGACCCACGGGTGGGCCTCTGCGCTCACCGGACCGCCGCCGACGACGACGCGGTCGGATCCGTTGTCGTGCGCGGCGTGGGCGGCGTGCGCGGCGGCCTGCGGGGCTGCCGGAGCGAGCAGCGTCGCTATGAGCGCCACCCCCAGGGCGACAAAACGACTTTCCGACCGCCTCGGGGTGCGGCTGGCGCCTGTTCGCTTACAGCGCATCGATCGCATGAGACCGACCTCCTGACCGTACGGAACTGTGTGACTACCCAGGGTGTTCCGAGATCAAGCGAGTCGCATCCCGGACGCACCGGGACGCGCCCCGGGGACCGCACAGATGTGCGGATGCCGGGTCAGGCGAACGGCAGCAGCGGAAGGGAGGGGGACGGACGGAGAGAGGGACGGAGGAAGGGACAGAGGGAGAACAACGCGGAGGCCGGTGAACCCTCGTTCGGGTTCACCGGCCTCCGCGTAGTCCGGCGCTGTTCCTCAGCCCACGGCGACGTCAGTCCAGGTAGTCGCGCAGCACCTGGGAGCGGGACGGGTGGCGCAGCTTGGACATCGTCTTCGACTCGATCTGACGGATGCGCTCACGCGTCACGCCGTAGACCTTGCCGATCTCGTCGAGCGTCTTGGGCTGGCCGTCGGTCAGCCCGAAGCGCATCGAGACGACGCCCGCCTCACGCTCGCTGAGCGTGTCGAGCACGGAGTGCAGCTGCTCCTGCAGCAGCGTGAAGCTGACCGCGTCCGCGGGGACGACCGCCTCGGAGTCCTCGATCAGGTCACCGAACTCGCTGTCGCCGTCCTCGCCCAGCGGAGTGTGCAGGGAGATCGGCTCCCGGCCGTACTTCTGGACCTCGACGACCTTCTCGGGCGTCATGTCCAGCTCCTTGGCCAGCTCCTCCGGAGTGGGCTCGCGGCCCAGGTCCTGGAGCATCTGGCGCTGGACACGGGCCAGCTTGTTGATGACCTCGACCATGTGCACCGGGATACGGATGGTGCGGGCCTGGTCGGCCATGGCGCGGGTGATGGCCTGCCGGATCCACCACGTCGCGTAGGTCGAGAACTTGTAGCCCTTCGTGTAGTCGAACTTCTCGACCGCACGGATCAGACCGAGGTTCCCCTCCTGGATCAGGTCCAGGAAGAGCATGCCGCGGCCCGTGTAGCGCTTGGCCAGCGAGACCACCAGACGGAGGTTGGCCTCCAGCAGGTGGTTCTTGGCGCGGCGCCCGTCCTCGGCGATGATCTCCAGCTCGCGCTGCAGCTTGGGGGCCAGCTTCTCCTCGGCCGCCAGCTTGTCCTCGGCGAAGAGACCGGCCTCGATCCGCTTGGCGAGCTCGACCTCCTGCTCCGCGTTGAGGAGCGGGACCTTGCCGATCTGCTTGAGGTAGTCCTTGACCGGGTCGGCCGTCGCCCCCGCTGCGGCGACCTGCTGGGCCGGCGCGTCGTCCTCGTCATCGTCGGAGATGACGAAGCCCTCGTTCTCGTTCTTGACCTCGACGGCGGGCCCTTCCTCGGGACCGGGCTTGCCCGAGGGCTTGGCGGCGATGTCCTCCACCAGCTCCTCGTCGCCTTCGAGCAGTTCGTCGACGACGGACTTCTTGGCTGCGGTCTTCTTCGGCGCTGCCGTCTTCTTGGCCGCGGTCTTCTTCGCCGCGGTCTTCTTGGCCGCGGCCTTCTTCGCGGGCTTCGGCGCGGCCTCTTCCCCGGCGTCCGGGGCGGCACCCGTGGCGGAGGCGGAGGTGGCGGCCGGAGCAGCCGGAGCCGCGCTCGCCGGGGTGGCCTTCTTGGCCTGTGTGGTCTTGGCAGCGACCGTCTTGGTGGCGGTGCGCTTGGCCTGGGTCTTCGCTGCGACGCTCTTACGGGTGCGTTTGGGCGCCTCGGCTGCACTCACCATCAGCGTCACACCCTCCTCGTCGAGGATCTGATTGAGGCTGCGCAGAACGTTCTTCCACTGGGTTGGCGGAATCTGGTCAGCCTCGAAGGCCCGACGTACGTCGTCGCCGGCGATCTGCCCCTCAGCCTTCCCCCGCTCGATGAGCGCCATCACGGACTCGGATTCGGCGATCTCCGCGGGGAGAGTACGGGATGTGCTGGCCGACACGAACAACCTCTCGGAACGATGGAAACGGCGGACCGCCGGCGGGGATGAACCGACGGCGCGGGCGGAGCAGTGGAGAAATAACGGGTAAGAACAAGAGCCCCGTATGGAGCGCCCGTATTCCCTCCTCCGCTGTCACCTCTTGAGTCATCGCATGGGGACGGGAAGCGTTACGCCCAATTCACGTGGCCCGAGTCACACCGCATACCCGGTCCTACACGGTGATAACCGGATGAAACGGGTGCTCGTGTGGGTGAGAGCGGGTGCCCTGTGTGGGTGAGTGCGGGGTTGAGCCCGAACTCGTGGGTACGGCCGTGCCGCCGGAGAACGGAGGCACGGCCGTCAAGAACCGTGGTGCCCCGGTGAACCGGGCCCCGGCCCCGGCCCCGGCCGGGGGACGAGCCCGGAGCGGAGAACCGGTCCGGCGGGTGAGCCCGACCGCGTACGGAGAACCGATCCGGCGGGTGAGTCGGACCGCCCACTGAGACCGGCCCGGGCTTGTGAGCCTGACCGCGTACGGAGAACCGGCCCGGCGGGTGAGCCCGACCGCATACGGAGACCAATGCACCGGGCGAGCTCGCCCGGCCCGGCTTGGCTCGGCTTGACTCAGGAGGGCACCCCTGCGGCACGGCGACCGTGGGACGCCGAACCTGCGGAAGCCGACCGTGCGAGTGGCGACCTCGCGGAGGGCCGGACCCGCACGGGCAGCGGAGCCCGCGAAGGAGCCTGGCCCTGTGGAAGCCCGATCCCGCGACGGAAGCCGGACCCATGCGGAAAGCCGACCAGCGAGGGGGCCGGACCCGCCAACGCCCCGGCCCCGCAAGAGCCGGACCCGCAAGAAACCGCCCGCAAGGTGAGCCCTGCCGGTACCGAGAGCCAACCCGGTGCCAAGAGCCGTCCCCGGAGGAAGAGCCGTCGCACTGGGGACGGCCGCCTCGGTGTGGGCGGCCGCCTCGGTGCGGGGCGCCTGCCCCGGGCCCAGACTCCGCGCCCGAGGGGCCGGGGCCGCTCCCCGTAGGGCAAGGCCCGGGCCGGGGCCCGCCCCGGGTTGCACCGGGTCCGGCGAGCTTCCGCACCAGCCCCTCGCCGGGGTCCTGCCGACCTGCCGTGCGGATCCCTCGCCGGGTCCGGCCAGGAGTCGGGCGGCGGATCGCCTGGCGCCCGGCGCCCGGTCCCGACCCCCCTGACTCCCCTGCCGATCCCGGCAGAACGGGTCCGCAGTGGGACCGGAAGGCCGAGCCCCGGGCCGGGCCGTCCGGCTGCAGCCCGGGGCCGTACCAGGGCGCGGATCGCCGGGCGGGCGCCGTCGAGAAAGCCGAGCGAGCCGTTCGGCCTGCCCGAGCGTGCCCGCTCCGGTCAGTGCTCGCGAGGGGCGGGCACCACATGGTCCGCCCCGCCGGCGGCACCCGCGCTGCCCGGCTGACCGGGCTGGCCGGCTCCGGCGGGCACCCCGTGGGTCCCCGGCTGGGCGGCCTGGGCCGACTGCGCCGCCTGGGCGGGCTGACCCGAGGCGGCGGGGGCGGGAGCGCCCTGCGCGGGCTGCGCGGCGGGCACCGACTCGGCTTGCCCGCTCAGCACCTGACGCATGGCCGCCTCCGCGACGGCCGCCTCCCCGGCGACCATCGCGTCCACGACCCGGCGGTGGTTGGCGACGGTGCTCTCGGTCGGCTGCTCGCAGCAGGCGGTCGCCCCGCCGGAGACCTGCAGAGCGGAGGAGACGATGCCGGAGAGGTGCTCCAGCATCCGGTTGCCCGCCGCCTGCAGGATCAGCCCGTGGAACTCGGCGTCGGCCCGCGAGAAGGTGAGGGCGTCGCCCTGCGTGTGAGCGTGGCTCATGATCTCCGCCATGTCGGCGAGGCGCTGGTGCATGTCGTCGTGGCTCTGTCCGGCGGCGAGGCGGGCGGCGAGGGGCTCGATGGCCCAGCGCAGCTCGCACAGCTCACGCCGCTGCCCTTCCCGCTGGGGGCCGAAGGCCCGCCATTCGATGATGTCGGGGTCCAGCAGGTTCCAGTCGCTGACAGGCCTGACCCTGGTGCCGACGTTGGGCCGCGCGCTCACGAGGCCCTTGGCCTCGAGGACACGCAGGGACTCGCGTACGACGGTACGCGAGACCTCGAAGCGCTGGCCGATCTCCTCGGGGACGAGCGGGCGGTCGGCGCCCAGGTCTCCCGAGACGATCATCTGGCCGAGCTGCTGGACGAGTTGGCCGTGCAGGCCCCTGCCTCGGCTACCGGACGCACGTCGTCCCACTCGATTCATCTCAGCCTCGGAACCCTCCCACGCCGAGGCGTTGGTTGTGGTGCGCGCCGTTCCCGTGGACTCGGCGTATGCGTAGCGGTCCAGCTCGCCCGGGCCTACGAGGCCGGTGTCGACGGGGCGAGCCGCGGTCATCATGGAGTGCGCAAGGGTAGTCACGACCACTTGTGTCGGCCGAGGTCAGCGCGGTCTTGAGGGCTTTGGTGAAAAGCACACGAAAGGGTGATCGCTGGCTTCCTTACAATTGACGCCTTATCGGAAAGAACGGACCACATCACTGGTGGTCAGAGCCATCTGCCGCCCTTGAGCACCGGATTGGGCCCGACGGCATGTGAACAACTGGCGGATTTACGGCGTTTCCGGCGCACGACGGCTCAACCCCGCTCCGCCGTACGGCCGTCCAGACCGTGGAATTCGCGCCCGGGCCGCTCGCTACCGCTGTCTCGGCCGGCCGCGCAGCGATGTGAGGGCGTAGGCGCAGAACAGCACGGTGACCGACAAGGCGAGGGCCCGGCCCACCGGTTGCGAGACGATTCCCACCGCCACGGCGCCCGACTGCTCCGCCGCCGAGGGCCAGGGAAAGAGCAGCAGGGAGCGCAGCCGCTCCGGCAGCCCCTCGAACGACTCGCCCCCGGCCCCGGCAACGGCCGCCTTCCGCACCAGAGGCGCCACCAACGTGGGCACAGCCGCGACGGCGGCCACTCCCAGCACCGTCGATCTGAACACTCCGGCAGCCAGCAGCCCCGCCCAGGCGCACCCCACGCAGAGCGCCAGCACCGCCAAGAACTGCGCCCCCAGCGAGGGCACCGTGATCCCGGCTTCCGGCCCTTCAGGAGAGGAGAGGCTGGTGAGGCTTGCGATGTCGAATGTGTGGTCGGGGAACGAGTAGGCCAGGCTGTCCGCGCCATAGCACAGGGTCAGCGCCGCCGCGTTGCACAGCGCGGTCACCAAGCAGAGGGCCACTGCCGTGGCCGCCGTCACCCCCAGCTTGGCCACCAACAGCCCGAGTCTGCGCGGCACGGGAACATGCGCCGGCACGAGCGCCGGATAGCGGAACTCCTGGCCGAACGCCATGGCCCCCAGCAGCCCCGCCACGACAGCGGCCGGCGGAACGAAGAACGGCGAGCCCGGCGGCCATCCCATGAGCAGTCTCAGTCCGGGCGCACTCCCCGCCGCCGCATCGGCCGTTTCCCCGCCGTCCGTTCCGGCCACCACCAGGGAGATCCCCAGCGCCGAGACCAGCGCCAGAACGATCAGCACCCACGGCGTCCGCACCCCGAACAGCCGCAGCAGTTCGTAGCGCAGCGGTGCCACTGGTCCCGGCCTGCGCACCACGGGCGACTCCGGAAGCAGCGCCCCCGCGCCGCTCCTCGTTCCCCCACTCCTCATCCCCGGGCGGGCGGAAGGCGCGGCACCGGGAACCGACTCCCGCTCGCCCACCGAGGGTTCATCGGCGCCCGAAGGACGACCCCGGTCACGCTTGGAGGACGGCGCGGGAGCGGGATCAGGTGCTACCGGGGCCGATCCGCCGGACGAGAGACCCGTCGCTCGCTGCGACCGGCGCACAGGATCACCAGCCGAGCCCCCGGCAGCGGTCCGTGACTGCTCCTGTCCAGCCGCCACGAGTGCGCCCTCCGGCACCGGGCCGCCCTCGTCCGTCGGCTCCCGCTCCCCCGCCGGGTGCCTCGCCACCGCGGGGTGCGCTTCCGCGCCGCCCGGCCCCGCCTCTGCGCCCTGCTCACCGCCCGCCTCGGGGGCGGTACCGCGTCCCGCTCCGGGGCCGGCCTTCGGCTCCGCTCCAGCGGCTTCCCCACCCCGCACTTGGGTCGCTCCCCCCGTTGAGGAACCACCGGGTGCGGGAACCGAGGCCTGCCCGACAGCGACCTCCCCCTCCCGGGTCGGGGTGTCCCCGCACACCACCTGACTCGCCTCGCCCACACAACTGACCCCCACACCTGCCCCCTTCGCCTGCTCCCCCGTGCTCTCGGCGGCCGTACCGGCCCCCGAGTTGCCCGCCCCCGCGGGCGTCCCCCGTCGGGCGGCTCGTCCGTCCGCCCGGTTCAGCGGCCCGGGACGGGAACCGTCACCGGTGTCCCCGATCTCCTCGGCCAGCCTGTGGACGAGGATTCCGTGCCGGAAGGCGGACTCGCCCACCGCCGCACAGCTGCTCCCGTAGACCGCGACCTTGCTGCCTCCTTCCCGTACCACCTCGAACGCTCCGCTGCTCGACCGCTCCGCACTGCGCGCCTCTTGCGAGAGCACGGCCGCGAATCGCTCCGCGTGTGGCGTCCGGACCGCCACCCGAGGCCGCAGCCGGGTCCTGGAGAAGTCGGCCGCCGCCTGATCGGCAATCAGCCGACCGCGGTCGAGAGAGACCACCCGGTCCGCGGTCCGGGCGGTCTCCCTCGCGTCCCGCGAGGTGACCAGCACCACTCCCCCCTGCTCCGCGAACCCGCGCAGCAATCCGTGCAGCCAACTCGCCTCCCGCGGCGACAACCCCCGCGTCGGCTCGTCCAGCACCAGCGTGTGCGGGTCGCCCAGCAGCGCCGCCGCCATCCCGAGCCTGCGGTCCATCCCGAGCGAGAAGTCCCCGAGCCGCTGGTCGGCCAGCCCGCTGAGCCCCACGACGTCCAGCACCTCATCGGCCCGCTCCACCGGCACGCCTGCCACAGCGGTCAGCATGCGCATATGGCCCCGGGCCGTACGGGCCGGATGACCCGGCACATCGCCGAGCAGGGCACCGATCTCCCGTGCGGGATGCGGGATCCGCTGCACCGGCCGCCCGCGGAAGAGCGCCACGCCACGCCCCGGAACGAGTTGCAGCATCAGCCGCAGCGCCTCGCTCTTCCCCGAACCAGCCCGGCCCAGCAGCACAGTGACCTGGCCGGGGCGCGCCTCGAAGGTGAGGTCGTCGACACGCGGCAGGCGCTTGCGCCGGACCGTGCTGGTGAGTCCGATGGCCTGAATCATCGCTTCTCCCGCAGAACGCGTGGCAGACGCACCACTGCAAGATAACGCGACATTTCCGACTTTCCGGGTAGCCGCTCGGCCAGCCCCCGCCACGAACCGCGCCCCACTGCCCCTCTCGCCTCCGGGGCCCTGCCTCACAGCTCCGGCGCGGCCGCCGCCCGCAGCCCAGGCGCCCGGCCCGGCCTCAGACCTCCGGCCGCAGCATGGGCGGATTGAGCAGCGTGGCCCCTCCGGCCCGGAACAGCTGGGCCGGCCGGCCGCCCTGACGGGTCGTCGTCCCGCCGGTGGGCACCAGGAACCCGGGTGTGCCGGTCACCTTGCGATGGAAGTTGCGCGGATCCAGCGCCACACCCCATACGGCCTCGTAGACCCGCCGCAGCTCCCCCACTGTGAACTCAGGAGGACAGAAGGCGGTGGCGAGCGAGGAGTATTCGATCTTGGACCTCGCCCGTTCCACCCCGTCCCGAAGGATCTGGTCGTGGTCGAAAGCGAGCGGGGCCTGCTGCTCCGCCTCCCATCCCCCTCCATCACCCACGCCCAGCAACGTGTCCGTAGGAGCCCACCGGGCACTGCGCGCGTCTCCGCCCGCGATGGGCGAGGGCAGGTCGGGGGCGAGGACCAGGTAGGCGACGCTGACCACCCGCATCCGGGGGTCCCGCTGCGGTGCGCCGTAGGTGGCGAGCTGTTCCAGATGAGCGCCCGCGTCCTGGTCCTCGAGGGCCTGCGAGCGCAGTCCGGTCTCCTCGGTGAGTTCGCGCGCGGCCGCCGCCTCCAAGTCCTCGTCGCCCCGCACGAAGCCGCCCGGCAGCGCCCACCTGCCCTGATACGGAGGCTCACCCCGGCGTACGACCAGGGCATACAGCGCGTCCTTACGCACGGTGAGCACCACGAGGTCGACAGTGACGGCAAAGGGCGGGAAGGCCGACGGGTCATAGGGCATGGCGCGATCATAGTCGTCTCCTTGACGATAAACAGTCCGTTCCGCAGCAGCACTCGCCCTCCTTCACGCTGTTCGCAATGAGCTGTCCCGCGGTGAGTGACAAGGCCGCTGCCGATGACCGGGCTGCCGCCACGAACGGGTGCGAAGGTCTTCAGCAGCCGGCGTCGTCCGCCGCGTCGTCCGGCTTCTCGCGCTTCCCTTCCGCCTCCTTCAGTCCCTCCTCGTTCCTCAGACACTGGCGCACCAGCTTGGGGTCGAGCCCTTCGTTGCACGCGTGGTGCAGAAGCTGAGCGAAGAGGTAGTCGGGGTCGGTCCGCAGCGCCAGGCCCAGGGCGACGCGGGCCGTCGGCACATCGCCGCCCGACCAGGCGACCCAGCCGGCCAGCGTGAGCAGGGCCGCCGAGTAGCCGAGGTAGGGGCCCGCACAGCGCCGGGCCAAGGCTCGCCACAGTCGCAAGGCCGGCGCCACGTCCGCGCCCTCCATCCACTCCGCCGCCTGGTCCCGGGTCTCCCGGTCCTGGAGGCCGAGGACCGCTGCGGCACATTCGTCGTGGCTGAGCAAACCGTCGTCGTGCGCGTCCTGACCGAGCGTCGTCTCCGCTGTCGGTGAGCACCGCTGGAAGCGTTCCAGCAGTTGCCCGAGGAGAGCCAGGGTCTCGGTCCGCACCTGCGGTCGTCCCTCGACGGACAGCATCCGAGGGCTGAGCTCCGCGCTGACGCTGTCCAGGACCCGAATCTGCTCCTCGGCGAACGGCGGGCCCAGTGGGGTCAGCCGCTTCTCCATCTCGCGCAGCGACCCGTGCATCGGCAGCCCCGCGTACGCGGCGGCGACTGCCATGGCCGAGGTACCGGACTGCGCCAGTGGCCTGCCCTCGGGCGGGCAGCAGCGTGGGTCGGGGCAGCAGTAGGAGAAGTACCTGCCTTCCGAGAGACACAAAGCCTCGTAGACGGGCATCTCCAGTTCCCCGCAGGCACGACGCAGCTGTTGCACGAGGGGGTGCAGCCGTTCCATGACGTCGCGGCCGGAGTGGCCCTCGCCGGGCTCCTGGCAGAGGAAGATCAAAGCGCCGTCGGGCCGGTCGCCCCTGGCGCGTGAGCTGGTTTCCAGGCACTCGGCGATCTGCGGCGCGAAAGCCGCCCAGCCGCTTTCGTCGTCGGGAATTCCGATCCTGAGGCGGCCGCCGAAGCGTCCCCGCTCCCCGTGGAGGGCGACCACGACCAAGGAGTCGTCCGGGTAGAAGCCGAGCAGGTACGGCAGGGCTTCGGCGAGTTCGGAGGGGTCCCGCAGAGAGACGCTGGGCTGCGGGGATGTCTGGTCCGATGAGGACGAAGGGGTCGGTTCGTTGCCGCGTGATTCGCGGTCGTGGTGTGTCATGCCTCGACGGTGGACCAAAGCGCGAATTCGAGGTCGCGAGTTATCCACAGCGAAGCCGACTCATGTTTTTGTCAGATTAATTGTTGGTTATCCACAGCCCGGGTCCTCGGCTGTCGGAGGCATCGGGTTGCATGGACGCATGAGTGACACACAGCTGCGGCAAGAAGCCGACTCGGTGCTCGCCGACCTCGTGGGCGACCGCGAGAGTACGGCCCGGCTGCGCACCGACCAGTGGCGGGCCATCGAGGCGCTGGTCGCGGAGAAGAGAAGGGCGCTGGTCGTCCAGCGCACCGGCTGGGGGAAGTCGGCCGTCTACTTCGTCGCGACCGCTCTCCTGCGCAGGCGCGGAGCGGGTCCGACGGTGATCGTCTCGCCGCTGCTGGCGTTGATGCGCAACCAGGTGGAAGCCGCCGCCCGAGCCGGGATCCACGCCCGCACGATCAATTCCGCCAACCCGGAGGAGTGGCGGACCATCGAGTCCGAGGTGGCCACCGGGCAGGTGGACGTGCTGCTGGTCAGTCCGGAGCGCCTCAACAATCCGGACTTCCGTGATCAGGTGCTGCCCAGCCTCACCGCCTCAACGGGCATGCTCGTCGTGGACGAGGCACACTGCATCTCCGACTGGGGCCACGACTTCCGTCCGGACTACCGCAGGCTGCGCACCATGCTCACCGAACTGCCGACCGGCGTGCCGGTGCTGGCGACAACCGCCACGGCCAACGCACGTGTCACCGCTGATGTCGCCGAACAGCTCGGTACCGGAGGCCCGGCGGGAGGCAGCGGCGAGCAGCGGGGAGCGGCTCTGGTCCTGCGCGGCTCCCTGGACCGGGAGAGTCTGAGCCTCAGCGTCCTGCGGCTGCCGGACGCGCCGCACCGCCTCGCCTGGCTGGGAGAAAACCTCAAGTCGCTGCCGGGGTCGGGCATCATCTACACCCTCACCGTCGCCGCAGCCGAAGAAGTTGCGGCCTTCCTGCGCCAGTGCGGCCATGAGGTGGCCTCGTACACGGGCAGGACGGAGAACGCCGACCGTGAAGCCGCCGAAGCGGATCTGCTCGCCAACCGTGTCAAGGCCCTGGTGGCGACATCAGCACTGGGCATGGGGTTCGACAAACCGGATCTCGGATTCGTCGTACACCTCGGCTCGCCCTCCTCCCCCATCGCCTACTACCAGCAGGTCGGCCGGGCAGGCCGCGGCGTGGACCACGCGGAAGTGCTGTTGCTGCCCGGGCAGGAGGACGAGGCCATCTGGCGGTACTTCGCAAGCCTGGCCTTCCCTCCCGAGGACCAGGTGCGGCGCACCCTCGATGTGCTGGCGGCCTCCAGCGGCCCGATGTCGCTGCCCGCACTGGAGCCCCGGGTCGAGCTGCGCCGTTCCCGGCTGGAGATGATGCTGAAGGTCCTCGATGTGGACGGTGCCGTGCAGCGGGTCAAGGGCGGCTGGATCTCCACGGGCCGGCCGTGGCACTACGACACCGACCGGTACGAGTGGGTCGAACGGCAACGCCAGGCCGAGCAGCGGGCGATGCGCCGCTACGCCGAGACGACCGAATGCCGGATGGAGTACCTCCGGCGTGAGCTGGACGATGAGGCGGCGGCGCCTTGCGGCAGGTGTGACAACTGCGCGGGCAGCCGGTTCGCCCCGCAGGTCGATGAGTCCCTCGTCGTGGCAGCCCGCGGAGAGCTGCGCAGGCCTGGGGTGCGGGTCGAGCCCCGGAAGATGTGGCCCACCGGTATGCAGGCCGTCGGCCTGGAGCTCAAGGGACGCATCCCCGAGCAGCAGCAGGCAGCGCCCGGCCGGGCCCTGGGTCGGCTGTCCGACATCGGTTGGGGCAACCGGCTGCGCCCGCTGCTGTCGGCTCAGGGAGGAGACGGGCCGGTGCCGGACGATGTACTGCACGGCGCAGTGACGGTCCTCGCGGACTGGGCCAAGGGCCCCGGCGGCTGGGCATCGGGGGCACCGGACGCGTCCGATCGACCGGCGGGCATCGTGGCGGTCGATTCCCGAACCCGACCGCAGTTGGTGCGGTCCTTCGCGGAGCGGATCGCGGACGTCGGACGCATCCCACTGCTCGGAGCGGTGGTGTGCGCGGACGAGTTCGGGATGATGAACGCAGCGCGCAGCAATGGCGCCCAACGGCTGCGCGCTGTCCAGGAGGCTCTGCGACTGCCGCCGGAGCTGGCGGAGGCTCTCCCCGCACTTGAGGGCCCGGTGCTGCTGGTGGACGACTACACCGACACGGGCTGGACCCTGGCGGTAGCCGCGCGGTTGCTCCGCCAGGCCGGAGCGAAGGAGGTGCTGCCGCTGGTGCTCGCGACCCAGAACTGAGAGGACGGAATCCGGCGGCACTCATCCCAGGGCGTCTTCCCGGGAGCGATCAGCGGGCGAGTGCCACCGCACCCCTCAATTCCCCGGTGCCGACTCGATGTCGCTGCTCGGAGCTGGCCGAGCTCAGGGACTCAGAGCAGGCCGCGCACCCGGTCCGGGTCGCCGCAGACGATGAGCTGCTCGGTGGCCTTCTCCAGAGCCGCGGGCAGTGCGGCCGCCGCCTCGGGGTCGGTGCCTCCGTTGACGGCGAGCAGCACGATGGGGCGCTGGGTGGTGCGGGCCACGGCGGAGGTGTGGGCGCAGAAGACGTCCTCGGCGTCGGTGAGTTGGCGCCAGTAGGAGTCCTCACCGAAGGAGAGTTCGTGCTCTGCCCACGGGTGGTTGCCCCCGGTGGTCAGCAGCAGGATCTCGCCGGGCGCCCGGCCCTCGTCGAGGAGCTTGTCGACTGTCTCGTCGGCGACCTCCACCGCGGTCGCGTCGGTCGCGGCGACCAGGTGGATCCGGGCCGTGGCGGCCGGGGAGGCGCGCTTCGCCGAGGCCGGTGGATTCCCCTGGCGGGGGTTACCGGGACGGCCGGGGGTGCTGGGGCCTTTGCTGTCGGTGCGCGGCGGCGCGGGGCGCGGCGCCTGACGAGGGCTGGGAACAGGGGCTGCGGTGCGGGATGCCTGCGGAGTTCGGGATGCTCCCGCTGAGGCGCGGGTGCCCGGGACGCTCTCGTAAATCTGTGGCTCCTCGGGAGTGAGAGGCATGAGGTGTTGTCTATCAAATGACGGAAACAGACGTGTCAGCGGGTACGGGTTACGCGGGTATTCCCGCGGAGGAGTTCCGGTACTTCGTGACGGCGCTGTTCGACGGTGCCGGTTCAGAAGAGGCCGATCTGTTCTGGGGGCTCGCTCCTGTAGCGCTTGAGATGCTTCCAGCGGGTCAGGGCGTCCATATATGCCCACGACAGCCGGTGGTGCGGGGTGGGGCCGATCTCCTGCAAGGCGGCCTTGTGCACCGGGGAGGGATACCCGGCGTTGTCCTCGAATCCGAACTCGGCGTGCTCGGGAGCGAGTTCGGCCATCAGGGCGTCGCGCCGCACCTTGGCGATGACCGAGGCGGCGGCGACGGCGACGCACGACTGGTCGCCCTTGATGACGGTGCGCACCTGCCAGGGCGCCCCCAGGTAGTCGTGCTTGCCGTCCAGGATCACGGCGTCCGGGCGCTGGGGCAGACCGTCCAGGGCGCGGATCGCGGCGAGCCGGAGGGCGGCGGTCATGCCGTGTTCGTCGATCTCCTCCGGCGTGGAGTGACCGAGAGAGTAGGCGGTGACCCAGCTGGTCAGTTCTGCTGCGAGCTCGCTGCGACGCGGCTCGGGGATGAGTTTGGAGTCGGTCAGGCCGGCGGGGGGACGGCGTAGGCCCGTGATCGCGGCGCAGACCGTCACGGGTCCCGCCCAGGCTCCACGGCCGACCTCATCCACTCCGGCGACGATCTTGGCGCCGGTGGTGGCGCGGAGCGAACGCTCGACGCGATGGGTTGGAGACTCGTACGGCATGGCAATAACTAGCGTATCCGCTGCGGGGGCGGCGAGTTCAGGGGAGTCCGCAAAAGAGAGCCGAAGACGGTGAAAGAGTCGGGACAAGGCTTCAGTGATCGCGGAAAGGGGTGAATTGGTGACGGAGAGTCCGCGAAAAGGGGAAGCGGGCTGTCGACTTCCGGTTCCATAGGGCTCCGCCGCCAGGGATCAGCCGACCGCACCGAGCAGCCAGGCGGGAAATCCCTCGGTGCGTTCCCGCCATTCCCCGGGGGGAGCCGAGGCGGGGCCGGCGGCCGCCACGATGCCGCCGACGATGGCGCAGGTGGTGTCCACGTCACCGCCCGCGCTCGCCGTGGTCCAGATCGCCGAGCGGTAGTCGCCCAGGTTCCGGGCGGCGGCCCAGAGTGTGAACGGAACGGTGTCCTGGGTGCTGGTGCGGCGGCCGCAGCCGAGGACCGCAGCGACCGTGCCGACATCGGCGTAGTCGAGCAGGTCGGCGGCGCGGCGCAGCCCCGCCTGCACCGCGCTGCGCGGGACGAGTTCCTGGACGCGGGCCAGCAGTTCCTCGGCGCCGAGCGGCGCGGTCGGCCCGTCTTCCCCGGAACCCGGGCCTGGGGTTCCGGCCGCGACGAGCGCTGCTGCGGCGGCGACCGCGCGCGTGCCGGCGACGGCCTCGGGATGCCGGTGGGTGACCTCGGCGGAGCGTTCTGCCTCGTCAGCCGCCCGCTCGGGGTCGCCGGCGAACCAGGCGCCGAGCGGGGCCACCCGCATGGCGCCGCCGTTCCCCCAGGAGCCCTGGCCGTCGAAGAGTGCGGAAGCCAACTCGCGCCAGTCGCCGCCCTCCTGGCGGATCAGGCGCAGCATCCGGTTCACCGCGGGGCCGTAGCCGCGGTCGAAGTCGTGGTGCTCGGCGAAGGAGGCGGCCAGCGCGTCCTGGTCGATATGGCCGTGCGTGGCGAGCACCGCGACCACGGAGGCGGCCATCTCGGTGTCGTCGGTCCACTGCCAGTGGCCGGGTGGCAGCTCCCGGCGGCGCAGATGCGAGAGGTTGGCGGGGACGAAGAACTGGGAGCCCAGGGCATCCCCCACGGCCAGTCCGCGCAGGCAGGCGAGGGCGCGGGAGACCCGCTCACCACGGGCGGGATCGGAGAAAGGATCGGATGGAGCGCTCATGTCGCGACGATGTTAGCCGCGGCCGCCGGTCAGCGGCGGGTTTCGCGGGGAGCGGCTCTCGTACGGGCGGGGGCTCTGCCAGCGTTCGAAGGGCCGGTCGAGGTGGTAGCGGCCTGCCGGGCCCAGCAGCAGCGCGCGGGTCTCACCGTTGCGCGGATTGGAGAGGCATTCGAACTCCTCCACCGTCCAGTGGAACCAGCGCATACAGAACAGCCGCATGGTCAGGCCGTGGGTGACCAGCAGGACGTTCGGTGGGTTGTCGGGCGCCTCGAAGCTGCGCCACAGGCTCTCCAGAAAGGCGCCGACCCGGTCGTAGACGTCGGCGCCGGACTCGCCCTGGGCGAAGCGGTAGAAGAAGTGGCCGTAGGCGTCGCGGTACTTCTTCTGCTGGCGCACGTCCTCGCGGTCCTGCCAGTTGCCCCAGTCCTGCTCGCGCAGCCTGGGCTCCTCGCGCACCCGCATCTGCTCGGGGCCGATACCGAGCGCGGCGAGGGTTTCGCGAGTGCGACGGTAGGGCGACACATAGGCCGAGACCCGTTCCTCGCCGAAGACCTCGCGGAGCCGCTTTCCCGCCTCCTCCGCCTGCCGCAGGCCGCGCTCGGTCAGTGGCAGAGCGTGGTCGGGCACGCGTTCGTAGATGCTGTCGTCGGCGTTTCCCTCCGACTCTCCGTGGCGCAGCAGGACGATACGGCGAGGACGTGCCATGAGCCCCACCCTAGGTCAGACGGTCCAGGACGGCTCCAGATCGATCACGTCCCCGGTGACGCGGAGGATGTCGGCCCCGGTCTGGGCGCGCAGAGCCAGCCGTTCCACGCGCTCCACCCGGTACTTTCCGTATTCGGCGGTGGAGTCCCACATCGAGAGGACCAGGAACTCGTCCTCTGTATGAGCTTGCGCGAATACTCCGCGCAGCATCCCGGGCGAACCCGCCATCGCCGGGTTCCAGACCTTCTCCTGCATCAGCGTGTAGTGGTCGATCCGCTCCGGTCTCACCCGGCAGTGGGCGACGCGCAGCAGGTCGGCGTCCGTGAAGACGGGGCGGAAGCCCGTCTTCACATCGAACCGGTACTCGAAGAGCCTGACCTGCATCTCTTTGTACGTACCGAGCTGGGCGGCGTGCAGCCGGTCGTGCGAGCGCGCCATGAAGGAGTCGTAGAAGGCCCGGCTCTCCCAGAAGCCGAAGAGGTGGACGACGCCCTCCCGGGACCGGCTCCACCCGCCGCCCTGCCCCCGGAAACCGGGCTCGCCGAGCAGGCCCGCCCATTTCCGCTGTGCCCGTGCGAACCCCGGGCGATCGACGACGGTGCAGCGCATCCACTTGACCAGCACCGCGCTATCGTACGGCCATCCAGGTGAACCCCCGTGCCGCACGAGCGCGCCCCGCGGCCCGCACTGGTGTGCCCCGGCTCGCTCAGCCAGGGCACCCACGAACCGGCCGGTGACGGCTCAGCTCCCGGCCCCGCTCACTCATGCATACGTGCCGGGGCGGGAACCGACCGCAGTCGGTTCCCGCCCCGTTGCCTCAGCTGCAGCCGCTGGTCGAGCCGCAGCCCTCGCACAGGTAGCAGCTGCCGGCGCGGCGCATCTTGGTGCCGCAGGAGAAGCACAGGGGGGCGTCGGCGTTGAGGCCGAGCTGCATCTCCATAAGCTCCGTGGAGTTGTGCGCCTCCCTCGGCGCGGGCGCCGCGGCCTCGGGCTCACTGGCCTTCCGCTGCGCGTCCTTGGCGTCCTTGACCTCCTCCTTCGCGGACGACTGGCCGGCCTGTGCCGACTGGCCCGCCTGCTCGGCCTTGGGGGCCGACTGCGCCAGGGCGTCTGCGTCGAACTCCTCCTCCGACGCCTCGTAGGAGCCCGTCTCCAGGTGGCGCTGGCGTTCGGCCGCCGAGTGGATACCGAGCGCCGAACGGGTCTCGAAGGGGAGGAAGTCCAGCGCCAGACGGCGGAAGATGTAGTCGACGATCGACTGCGCCATCCGCACATCGGTGTCGTCGGTCATCCCGGCCGGCTCGAAGCGCATGTTGGTGAACTTCGAGACGTACGTCTCCAGCGGCACGCCGTACTGGAGGCCGACGGAGACGGCGATGGAGAAGGCGTCCATCATGCCCGCGAGGGTGGAGCCCTGCTTGGACATCTTGAGGAAGACCTCACCGAGGCCGTCGTCCGGGTAGGAGTTGGCCGTCATGTAGCCCTCGGCGCCGCCCACCGTGAAGGAGGTGGTGATGCCGGGGCGGCCCTTGGGCAGCCGGCGGCGGACCGGCCGGTACTCGACGACCTTCTCCGGCTCGGGCGCCTCCGCCTTCTTCTCCTCCTTGGCCTTCGCCGACAGCGGCTGGCCGACCTTGCTGTTCTCGACGTAGACGGCCAGCGCCTTGGTGCCCAGCTTCCAGCCCTGGAGGTAGATCTCCTCCACGTCCTCGACGGTGCTGCTGGCGGGCATGTTGACCGTCTTGGAGATGGCGCCGGACAGGAACGGCTGGGCAGCCGCCATCATCCGCACGTGGCCCATCGGGGAGATGGAGCGCTCGCCCATGGCGCAGTCGAAGACCTCGTAGTGCTCGGGCTTGAGGCCGGGCGCGTTCACGACGTTGCCGTGCTCGGCGATGTGCTCGACGATCGCCTCGACCTGCTCGGGCTGGTAGCCGAGGCGCTTGAGGGCCTTGGGGACCGTGTTGTTCACGATCTGCATCGAGCCGCCGCCGACGAGCTTCTTGAACTTGACCAGGGCCAGGTCGGGCTCGACGCCGGTGGTGTCGCAGTCCATCATCAGGCCGATGGTGCCGGTCGGCGCCAGCACCGATGCCTGGGCGTTGCGGAAACCGTTTTTCTTACCGAGCCGCTGGACGTCCTGCCACGCCTCGGTGGCCGCCGCCCACACCGGGGTGTCGAGGTCGTCCATCCGGGTGGCGGCGTCGTTGGCGTGGCCGTGCTGCTTCATGACGCGGCGGTGGGCCTCGGCGTTGCGCGCGTACCCCTCGTAGGGGCCGACCACGGCGGCCAGCTCGGCCGAACGCTTGTAGGAGGTGCCGGTCATCAGGGAGGTGATGGCACCGGCGAGGGCGCGGCCGCCGTCGCTGTCGTAGGCGTGGCCGGTGGCCATCAGCAGGGCGCCGAGGTTGGCGTAGCCGATGCCCAGCTGGCGGAAGGCGCGGGTGGTCTCGCCGATCTTCTCGGTCGGGAAGTCGGCGAAGCAGATGGAGATGTCCATCGCCGTGATGACCAGCTCGGTCACCTTCGCGAAGCGCTCCGCGTCGAAGGACTGGTTGCCCTTGTCGTCGTCGCGCAGGAACTTCATGAGGTTGAGCGACGCCAGATTGCACGAGGAGTTGTCCAGGTGCATGTACTCACTGCACGGGTTGGAGGCGGTGATACGGCCCGTCTCCGGCGAGGTGTGCCAGTGGTTGATGGTGTCGTCGTACTGGATGCCGGGGTCGGCGCAGACGTGGGCTGCCTCGGCCATCTTGCGGAAGAGCTGCCTGGCGTCCACCTCCTCGACCACCTCGCCGGTCATCCGGGCGCGCAGCGCGAACTTGGAGCCGGACTCGACGGCCTTCATGAACTCGTCGTTCACGCGCACCGAGTTGTTGGCGTTCTGGTACTGGACCGAGGCGATGTCCTCGCCGCCCAGGTCCATGTCGAAGCCCGCGTCCCGCAGGGCGCGGATCTTCTCCTCCTCCTTGACCTTGGTGTCGATGAACGCCTCGACGTCCGGGTGGTCGACGTCCAGGACGACCATCTTGGCGGCACGGCGGGTGGCACCGCCCGACTTGATGGTGCCGGCGGAGGCGTCGGCACCGCGCATGAAGGAGACGGGACCGGAGGCGTTGCCGCCCGAGGAGAGGAGTTCCTTGGAGGAGCGGATACGGGAGAGGTTCAGGCCGGCCCCGGAGCCGCCCTTGAAGATCATGCCTTCTTCCTTGTACCAGTCGAGGATCGACTCCATGGAGTCGTCGACGGACAGGATGAAGCAGGCGCTGACCTGCTGGGGCTGCTTGGTTCCGACGTTGAACCACACCGGGGAGTTGAAGGCGAAGATCTGGTGCAGCACGGCGTAGGCCAGCTCGTGCTCGAAGATCTCGGCGTCCGCGGGGGAGGCGAAGTACCCGTGCTTCTCACCGGCCGCGCGGTAGGTCTTCACCACCCGGTCGATCAGCTGCTTGAGGCTGTTCTCCCGCTGCGGGGTCCCCACGGCGCCGCGGAAGTACTTGCTCGTGACGATGTTGACCGCATTCACCGACCAGAAGTCGGGGAATTCGACGCCACGCTGCTCGAAGTTGATCGAGCCGTCGCGCCAGTTGGTCATGACGACGTCGCGGCGCTCCCAGTTCACCTCGTCGTACGGGTGCACTCCGGGGGTCGTGTGGATGCGCTCGATGCGCAGTCCGTTGTTCGCCTTGCTGCCCTTTGCGCGGGAGCCGCGTGCCGGGCCGCTCGTCGTCTCTGTCATTCCGCCTCCCTGTGTGGGGCATAACGCCCCAACATGCCCCGGTTCTTCCCCGAGAACTGTGCCTGTCTGATGACCCGGACACGGTGCGTGCCTGGGCCAGGTCTCTGTGTGTGCCGGGAGCCGCCCCGGCCTGTGGGCCCAGCAGTGCCGGGCCGGCCGCCGCTCAGTCGGCGGCAGCGGTCGCGGGGGCGCCGTCGGCCTCGCCGACCTGCCCTCCGGGGCTCTCGGCCCGGGTTCCACAAACGGCCGACGAGGTCACTCCGGGCCCCGCCTGGGCCTCCCCCTGGGCGCCTCGGCCCTTTGCTGGCCGGACGCCGGCACTCTGACCGGCGCCGGCCTCCTCCCGCCCATCGGCGGTCTCGCCCTCCGGCCCGCCGGCCTCGCCCTGCCGCGCCTCGGGTCCGGCGGCGCGCGGGTGCGCCTCGCGCAGTTCGGCTATCGCGACCTCGAAGTCCTCCAGCGATTCGAACGCCTTGTAGACCGAGGCGAACCGCAGATAGGCGACCAGGTCGAGGTCCTGGAGCGGGCCGAGTATGGCGAGCCCGACGTCATGCGTGGACAACTCCGCGCTTCCGGTGGCCCGGACCGCTTCCTCGACCCGCTGTCCGAGCTGGGCGAGAGCGTCCTCGGTGACGGGGCGACCCTGGCATGCCTTACGGACTCCGGCGATCACCTTGTCCCTGCTGAAGGGCTCGGTGACACCACTCCGTTTGATCACTGTGAGTGACGCATTTTCCACGGTCGTGAAGCGGCGGGAGCAGTGGGGGCACTGGCGCCGCCGCCGGATGGCCGCTCCGTCGTCGGCCGTCCGGCTGTCGACCACGCGGCTGTCGGGGTGCCGGCAGAAGGGGCAGTGCATCGTTTCCACCCTCCCAGGGCTCACAGGGCCCTCACCGTGCATGACAGATCACGCCGCGACACCCCCGTCACAGGGGCCCCTCGACGGGCCACCAGCATAGGCGAAGTCCCCCCGGCGTGAGCACTCGGGGACACAACTTCTGGTGGCGCGCGCTCATCCAACCACTAGATCTGGTAGCCGATGGTCAAGGCGGTCACCAAGCGTGTCGCCCCCCGGCGCGGCCCCCGAGCCTACGCGAAGCGGGGTGGCGGGAGGGCGCCGGGGCACGCCTGCCAGACTGTGCGGGTCAGCGGCAGCGCACCGGTCGAGAGGGCGTGCATCGCGGCGGCAGGCGCCACCCGGCCGCCGGAGGGTGCCACCCGGCCGAGGGCGGCGCCGCGGCACCCGAAAGTGGTGGCGCGGCAGGACTGAAGTTCGGCGATATAAATGATTACGGACAGCGACGGGCGGCGACGGGAAACGGGACGTAGAAACACCCTCGGCGGCGACACGCACCGCTGAGGCCGAACAGCTGGAAAACGACGTACGCGGTGTATGTGGTTCGTGTGACGCACTTGAGGCGCGAGACGTCCACATATTCCGAAAGGGCCCGCCACGCCCGGCGCGACAGGCGGCTCGCCTATACACCCATCGAGCTGTAGAAGTCAGGCGAACTCCGGATTTTCACTCGAACGTGTGTTTGGCGCAACCTTTCGAAACCAACTACCGTTGTCCAGCTAGGGAGAACTTTCTCGAGAGGGGCCGACGTGACCACGACCGCAGACAGCGCCACCATCACCTCCCAGAACCGCGCAGCTCAGCCGACAGCTCAGCCAATTGACGAAATTCAGCCCGTGAATGACGCCATGAACGCAGAGATGCAGGAAGGCCAACAAGCGAAGCGATCGCTTCCCGGCCGACCTCCCGGCATCCGCGCCGACAGTTCGGGACTCACCGACCGGCAGCGCCGGGTGATCGAGGTGATCCGTGACTCGGTCCAGCGGCGCGGCTACCCACCGTCCATGCGGGAGATCGGCCAGGCGGTCGGGCTCTCCAGCACCTCCTCGGTGGCACACCAGCTGATGGCGCTCGAGCGCAAGGGCTTTCTGCGCCGCGACCCGCACCGGCCCCGCGCCTACGAGGTGCGTGGCTCGGACGCCCCCAGCAGCACGCAGGCCGCCGCCGACACCACGGGCAAGCCGTCGGCCTCCTACGTTCCGCTGGTCGGCCGGATCGCCGCCGGCGGTCCCATCCTCGCCGAGGAGTCGGTCGAGGACGTCTTCCCGCTGCCGCGCCAGCTGGTGGGCGACGGCGAACTGTTCGTCCTGAAGGTGATCGGCGACTCGATGGTCGAGGCCGCGATCTGCGACGGCGACTGGGTGACGGTACGGCGTCAGCCCGTCGCGGAGAACGGCGACATCGTGGCGGCGATGCTGGACGGCGAGGCCACCGTGAAGCGCTTCAAGCGCGAGGACGGACATGTGTGGCTGCTCCCGCACAACTCCTCGTACCAGCCGATCCCGGGTGACGACGCCACGATCCTCGGGAAGGTCGTCGCCGTGCTGCGCAGGGTCTGAGCCCCGGCTTCCCGACCCCGCGGCGTACGGCAGCGCCACAAGAGCAGGCATACGGGCCGCTGGTTCCCTCCCTCCACACCGGAACCGGCGGCCCGCCGTGTTGCGTACGCAGACGCCGTCGCGGGGGGGGGGGCACCCGGGCACGCCGTCATGCGGCACCCGGCCACACCGACGTGCCGCACCACACCGTTGTGCGGCACCACACGGTCGTATGCCGCCCCCACCCAACCCACTGGGCCGTACGGTGCCGAGCCGTGCGCGCTCCTACGCCCGCTTGGCCGCCTCGTCGATGGCGGCGAGGGAGCGGCGGACCTGGTTGCGGTCCGTCGTGTACCAGAAGTCCGGCATGGAGGCGCGCAGGAAGCTGCCGTAGCGGGCCCGCTCCAGGCGGGGATCCAGCACGGCGACCACGCCCCGGTCCCCCGTCGCCCGTACGAGCCGGCCCGCGCCCTGCGCCATCAGCAGGGCAGCGTGGGTGGCCGCCACCGCCATGAAGCCGTTGCCGCCCGCCTCCTCGACGGCCTTCTGTCTGGCGCTCATCAGCGGGTCGTCCGGGCGGGGGAAGGGCACTCTGTCCATCACCACCAGCTGGCAGTTGGGGCCCGGCACATCCACGCCCTGCCACAGCGAGAGGGTGCCGAACAGACAGGTCTCGGCGTCCTCCGCGAACCGCCGGATGAGCTCTCCCAGCGTCTCCTCGCCCTGGAGCAGGATCGGCAGTCCCAGCCGGCCGCGCAGTTCCTCGGCTGCGGCCCGCGCGCCCCGCATGGAGGAGAAGAGTCCCAGCGTGCGGCCGCCTGCCGCCTCCACCAGTTCCGAGAGCTCGTCCAGCATGTCGTTGCGCTGAGCGTCCCGCCCTGGGGGCGCCAGATGCTTGGCGACGTAGAGGATGCCCTGCTTGCGGTAGTCGAACGGGGAGCCGACATCCAGCCCCTTCCAGGGCGGTGTCTCGGCCTCCTCGCCGTCCGCTTCGCCTCCGATGCCCTCGGGGGCGAGGCCGAGCGAGGCGCCGACCCCGTTGAAGTCCCCGCCGAGTTTGAGGGTGGCGGAGGTGAGGATGACGGAGCGGTCGGTGAAGAGCTTCTCGCGCAGCAGGCCGGAGACCGAGAGCGGCGCCACCCGGAGCGAGGCTCCGTAGCGCTCGTGCCGCTCGTACCAGATGACGTCGAACTCGGAGTGCTCCAGGATGCGTTCGGCGACGTCGTGGACGTTCTCGATCGAGGCCTTGGCCTGCTTGCGGACCGCGTCCTCGTCCTGGACGGACTTGTCGCGGGTGTTGCCGAGCGCGCTCAGACAGGTGCGCCCGGCGTCCCGCAGGGCCATCAGGGCGTACTCCAGATCCTCCGGAACGGTCTCCAGCCGGCCCGGCAGAGCCAGCTCCATCAGCCGTTCGAAGGTCTCCGAGGCGGTCTGGAGCTGGTCGGCGGCCTTCTCGTCCACCAGCTTGGCGGCGCGGCGCACCGCGCGGTTGACACTGCCGGGGGCCAGCTCCCCCGTGGCGACGCCGGTGACACGGGAGACCAGCTCGTGTGCCTCGTCGACGATCAGCACCTCGTGGCCGGGGAGCACGGGGGCGCCTTCGATGGCGTCGATGGCCAGCAGGGCGTGGTTGGTGACGATCACGTCGGCCAGCTTGGCCCGCTCCCGGGCGGCCTCCGCGAAGCACTCCGCGCCGTACGCGCACTTGCTGGCCCCCAGACACTCGCGCGAGGAGACGGAGACCTGGGCCCAGGCGCGGTCGGAGACGCCGGGTTTGAGGTCGTCCCGGTCGCCCGTCTCCGTCTCGTCCGACCAGTCACGCAGCCGCAGCAGATCCTTGCCGAGCTTGGAAGTGGGGGCGGCGCTCTCGAAGGGGTCGAACAGCCCCTCCTCCTCTTCCTGCGGCACCCCCTCGTGCAGCCGGTGCAGACACAGGTAGTTCGACCTGCCCTTGAGCATGGCGAACTCCGGGCGGCGGCGCAGCAGCGGATGCAGTGCCTCGACGGTGCGCGGCAGGTCACGCTCGATGAGCTGGCGCTGGAGGGCGAGCGTGGCGGTGGCGACCACCACCGGCTCTCCGTGGGCGAGCGCGGGGACCAGATAGCCGAGCGACTTTCCGGTGCCGGTGCCCGCCTGCACGAGGAGGTGGCGGCCGGCCTCGACAGCCTCGGCGACGGCCTCGGCCATAGCGGCCTGACCTGGGCGTTCGGTGCCTGCGACGGCTGTGACTGCGGCCTGGAGGAGTTCGGTGACGGCGGGCTTGCTCATAGACCAGACACCTTACGCGGCACCGGTGACACTCCGCCCCGCTACTTCATCAGGCGAACGGTTCCTTCCGGCCATGACCGGCTCTGCCCCCGCACATGCGGTCCGTGCGCACACGGGTACTTCCGGTGCTCGGAACCGCTTCAATGGAGCGGATTGCGTACCGTCCCGTGCACCGCGGCGTGCGGACGTTCGGATCTGTCCCGGTAGCCGTCGGCGTGCAGCCGGTTGCGGTTCAGGCAGAGCCGTTCGATGCGCGGGGTCAGCAGGTCGAAGGTCTCGAAGCGCGGCTTCAGCCCGGGGAACCGCTCGTGGTAGCGGTCGATCTCCGCCCGTACGAGTGACCAGAAGTCGTCCTCGCTCACGCCCAATTGGGCCTCGCACAGCGGCGCCAGATAGCGGAAGACGCCGACGAAGAGCGCGGAGTGGATGAACTGGGTGAGGAAGGCGGGCGGCTCGGTCAGCAGGACGCGCCGTACGTCCTCCGGCATGGAGTCCAGCTCGGGCACCGGATCGGCGCTGACGTTGACGTCGTCGACGAAGTCCTTGATGGCCAGCCGGACAGGGACATCGCGCTCGTCGAAGACGACGATGGCGTTCTCCCCGTGCGGCGAGAAGACGGTGCCGTAGCGGTAGAGGAAGTGCAGCAGAGGCGGCAGCAGCGAAGCGAACAGGTGCCTGAGCCAGATCTCGGGCGCCAGCCCGGACCGCGTCACCAGCTCGGCGGTGAGGGAGTTGCCGTCCGCGTCGGTGTGGATCAGGGCGGCGAGGGTGCGGGCCCGCTCATCGGGTCCGAGCATCGGGAGGAGGGGTTCGCGCCAGATGCAGCCGAGCAGTTCGCGGTACTGGTACGGCGCGCTGCCCAGCGGTTCGTACACCGGGTGCGAGACGGCCACGGAGGCGACCTCGCCCAGCAGGATCACCCGGCACTCGTCGGAGAGGAACGGGTCCTGGTCGCACAGCCCCTGCACCCAGCCGGTGACGGACGGTGCGGCAACCGTACGGTCGGTCGGAAGGCCCCGCCACACCAGGGTGTTGAGGATGGCCAGCGGCAGTTTCACGGCGTGCCGGTCCGGCCTGCTCAGGTTGAGGAACGTACGGATGGACTGCTGCGGCAGTCGCAGGTCGCCGTCGCTGGGCAGCGGGAGGATCTCCCGGGCGGCCAGCTGCGAGGCGAACAGTGGCACCACGGTCTCGTCCCACTGCCAGGGGTGCACAGGCATGCAGAGGTAGTCCTGGGGCGCCACCCCGCGCGCGTGCAGCGCCTGCTGGAACGCGGCTCGTGTCCGGTCGCTCAGCTCGCGCGCGTACAGCCGGTCGGCGTCGGCCAGCCCGCCCACGCCGCGGTACTCGGCCAGCCGCCGGTGTACGGCCAGCCAGGGCAGCGGGCGCGGGGCACGGGCCTCGGGCGCCCAGCGGGATGTGTCGCTGCCGGAGAAACCGAGCCGCCCTTTGTTGGCCACCAGCCAGGGGTGCCCCGACATGTGCCCCTCCAACTCGGCGTAGCCCAGCGTGGCGAGGTCGGCGACGGGCAGCTCGGAGGCCAGCAGCCGGGTGTCGGCGGTGAGCGTGGCGGTCAGCTCGCGGATGTAGTGGCCGGCTGTCTCGCCACTCAGGCCCAGCAGCCGCTGGGCGCGGGAGACGAAGCCCAGCGGGTCCAGCGCCGGCTCCAGCGACGTGGCATCGACGTTCCAGTGGCCGTACGCGCCGCGCCGGGCGCGGAAGCGGACGGTCAGCTCGTCGTCCACGGGGAGGACGTAGCACCCCGGTGCGGCACCGGGTGCGGGCTGCGGCTGGAGGATCTCCTCGTAGGAGAACTCGGCGATCATCTTGGCGAGCAGCCGCCGGGACGCGCGGCTCCAGTGGCCGAGCCCCGCTGCGAGACCCGCAGGAACGGCTGGCGGGGCTAGATCAGAGGAGGGGGACGAGGAAGAAGAGGTTCGGGACACGGGAGTTGCTCCTTGTGGGAGGCGTGGATTCAGATGGCGGTGGCCGCGGAGCACACGGACCGCGGCCACCGGTTCACAGCTGGTGGCGCAGCTCGCGGTCCCGCACCATCAGGGCCGCGCGCTTGCCGGGGAGCTGGATCTCGGCGCCCAGCCGGAAGCCGGCGCCCAGAAAGGCCGCCACGGAGGGGACGTTGCGCACGTCCGGTTCGGCCAGCACACGTGCGCACCGGGGAAGCTGATCCAGGACGAGATCCGCGACCGTACGCAGCAGCAGCGTGCCGAGCCCCCTCCCACGGTGCGCCGCCGACCCGATGAGCAGGTGCACCCCGGTGTCGTTCGGCTGGATGCGGCAGTGCCGTGCGAGTGGGTCGAGGTCGGCGCGGTAGAGCTCCCAGTAGCTCATCGGGGCGCCGTCGAGCACTCCGACACAGGGCACGCTGCGTCCGTCACCCTCCAACTGGGGGCGCAGATGGGCCTCGGTGACCCGCTCAGGACCGGACAGCTCCCAGAAGGCAGCCACCGCGGGGTCGTTCATCCAGGCGGAGAGCAGCGACAGATCGCGCGGCAGCCGCACCGGCATCAACTGGAAGAGACCCGCTTCGGTGGGGACGGCGGGCCAGTCGGCGGGGACGCCGAGCAGAGGGGTGTGCGCCTCGAGCAGAGGGGTGTGCGCCTGACCGGCTGCTTGATCGGCGCCGGTGAGGTGGGTGAGGGGGGCGCGGGTGGAAGGGGGCGCGGGAGAGGTGTGGGAGCGGCCGTCGCGCTGTACGGGCGGCTGCGACCACTTCTGCGGCACTCCTAGATGGAGGGTGTCCGCGTCGCGGGGGGCTGTGAGGGGGTCGTCGCTGCTGGTGGGGGAGCCGGGCGCCGCCGGGTCCGCGCCGGGGGAACCGGCCGGCGGTGCGGAGCCCGGCTGGGGGTGCGGCATGACGACGTCTCCTCTCTGCGAGGGGCCGGGGGCCAGGTGGTCAAGGGGTGAGCGGGTTGTCGAGGGTGACGTAGATGGACTGGGTGTCGACCGGGCCGACGAGTTCGTCCATGCCGTGCAGCCGGGTGAGCAGATTGGCCTTGCAGCGCAGCGTCGGGGACTCCAGCAGCAGCGGGGGCAGCCGCGAGCCTGGCTCCTCGCGGGCCGCGCCCTGCAGGAAGCGCCGGAAGGCCGCGAGCAGCAGCCGCTCGTCCGCGAGCTGCTGTGAGCCGAGGGCGCCGATGAGGCCGAGGACGTTGTTGATGCCCAGGTAGTAGGCGAACCGCTCGTCGGTGACCTCGTCGTCGACGAAGGTGTCGCTCTCCACGCCGAGCCGCGCACCGGGCAGTCGCCGGCTGAGCGCCTCCCGGTGGGAGGTACGGAAGTAGAAGCCCTGGTTGTCCCGGTAGCGTCCCCCGCGCGGCCAGCCTTGTCCGTCCAGCAGTACCAGGGTGTTCTGCTGGTGGGCCTCCAGGGCGATCCCTCCGTGCGCGTCCAGCCACAGCACCGGCCGTACGACGGCGTCCAGATAGCGGAGGAACCACTCGGCGGCCACCGCTCCCACCGGTCGCATGGTCTCGCGGGCGAGCGCGCGGACCACCCGCCCGAGCCGGGAGCGCAGCTGACCGGGCGGGTCGTGCGCCTCGGGGTCGTGCGCCCCGGGGTCGGGTGCGCTGGGAACGGGCGCGGTCAGACCGGCGAGGCAGACGGCGTCGTCGCCCGCGCCGAACGGGTTGTGCCGGATGACGGTGTCGAAGCCGGGCAGCCGTCCTTCGCCGGGTACGTCGACGGCGAGCCAGGCGGGGTCGCGCACGATGTCGAAGCCCGGGTGGGCCGCCCGCCAGGCCCGGCCCAGGTCGCCCCGGAGCAGCCGGTGCACCTCCACGCCGCGCAGCAGCTCCTTACGGAGGTTCTCGCGCCGGGAGTTGGTGATCCGCAGCCCGACGGAGAGCTTGAGCATCGCGATGCTGTCCCGCCGGAAGACGGTGCGCACCGAGGATGTCGGGCTCCACCGCTCCCCCGCCTGCCCCAGGTCGTGCAGCAGTCCGGCCTCCAGCAGCGCGCGGACGGCGGAGCTGTGGCGTAGCTCCCGGGCCTGCCAGGGATGCACGGGCAGGGGCACACACTCTTCGGGTACGCGCCCGGCCAGCGCCTGCCCGCACAGGCGCAGTGCGAGCTGGGGGGCCGTGACGGGCTTGCCCCGGTCCGTCCACGCCGAATCCCCCGCGAGGGCCGAGCGGTGGACCGCCAGCCAGTGCAACGGGAAGCTGCCGCGCAGTTCGGGCGAGTAGACGGCTTCTTCGGCCTCCGAGAAGCCTTCGCGGCTCTTGGGGGTGGGGTGCAGCGGATGGCCGAAGATCAGTGCCTGCTCGGCGTCGAGGAACGGACCGGTGCCGGGCGGGGGTGCCGGATGCTCGCGGCGGTCGGCGAGGAACCGGGCGGTGCGCTGTACGGAGTCGGCGACGCGGCCCACCAGCGCGGTGTTCTCGGCTGCTCTGGCGCCGTCCGTGAGGTTCCCCTCCACCTCGGCTGGGTGCAAGCCTGCGGCGGCTGGGTGCGGGCCTGCGTCGGCTGAGGACGTGTCTGCCTCGGCGGGGCGCGTGTCCGCGGCGGCGGGGCGCGTGGGGCTTCCGTCCGCGCCGCCGGCGAGGCCCGTGCCGAGGGCGCCGCGGGTCACGGGTGCCGCGTGTGCCGCGTGGGCCGCCTCGCGGCCGATCAGCGCGGCGACGGCGACGGCCTGGAGCGGTGCCGCACCCCGCGGGGCCCCGTCCAGGTACGGCGGGTCGAAACGGTGCCAGCCGACGGGCGACCAGTGCCGTACGGGGACCAGCAGCGCGGTGCCGCTGGCGGGCAGCGGGATGCGCAGCAGATCGTCCTTGGGGCGGGTCGGGGCCGTCTCCCGTACCCAGCAGCGCAGCAGGTTCTCCAACGCCGCGGCGTCGGCCGCCATCCGGGCGTCCGGGTGCTCCAGCGGGTCGGGGTCCTGCGGAAGTCCGCTGTCGGGCGCTTCCCGGTACTCGGCCGCTCCTCGGTCCTCGGCCGGTTCCAGGTGTTCGGGGGCTTCCAGGGGTTCGGCTGCCTCAAGGTGTTCGGCCGCTTGTTCACGTGCCGGATCGCCCGGCCGGGGCTCGCCGGACTCCACCGCCGCGGACTCCGGTTCGGCGCGCCCCGGTCCTGCGTGTTCCAAGGGCCCGGGCGCCTCGGGCGCTTCGTGCGGCTGCGTGTGTTCGCTGTGCGCCGGTGATTCACATTGCTGGGCAGCGAGGCGCCGCTCCTGTTGCGGAACCATCGGCTCGATCAGGTCGGCGAGCCTCCGACGGACCGGTTCCTTCGGCTCGTCGGCTCCGGAGCGCGCGTTCACTGAAGTTTCCTCCGCTGGTGTCGACTGGGCGCGCCGGGCAGCGAGCCACTGTCCCCCATACGCATCAACGAGGTGAACGTCTCGGGATCACGGGCCAGTTGAAGTTCCCCCTCCGGTTGGGGCGAAATGCGCGGCAATCCGGGGGCGCACTGCGACTCCACGTGCGCCCGGGAACCGCTGACCCTGGTGTGCCCGTCCCGAACACCACCGGGCATAGTGGGGGCCGCCCCGCCCGGCGCGGTGCATGACAAGTCAAGAGCACGAGATCCACATCAGGGGGAGTTCAGCGATGCCATCGATAGCCAGGTCCGCGCGGCGCCGTCCGGCGCTGGCCGCGGCAGCGGTCGCCGCCGTGCTGGCGGTCACCGCGACGGCCTGCGGCCCGGAGGACGACAAGGCCGACGACAAGCCCAGCCAGGCGGCCTCCGAGGACAAGCCGAGCCGCGACCTCAAGAAGGACCTGGGTCTCCCTGACGACCTCCCGAAGGATCTGCCGACCTCCCTCGACGACCTGGACGCCTGGAAGAAGGGCGCCTGGAAGAACTGGGACCGGGACAAGTGGATGAAGGAGGCCAAGGAATTCTTCAACCCGATCATCGATGACCTGTGGGACCCGGACCGTATGAAGGACGCGGACGGGAACGACCGCAAGGTCGACGACTCGGACATCGACGACAACCCCAGCGGCGGCGACGACGGCACCGGTGAGGACGAGCGCGTCACCGACCCGACCCCGGACGCGGTCAAGGCCGCGGCGGTCAAGACTCCGTACACCTCGGACGACCTGCCCGTCGGCAAGGTGTTCATGGACACTCCGAAGGGTGCGATGGTCTGCTCCGGGTCGGTCCTGAAGGACCCCCGCCACCCGGGCAAGTCCAACCTGGTGGCCACCGCCGGTCACTGTGTGCACGGCGGCGCGGGCAAGGGCTGGTACCGCAATGTGGTCTTCGTGCCGGACTACAACCCCAAGGGACTGTCGAACCAGCAGTTGGCCACCGCCTCCAAGAGTGACGTGGCCCCCGACGGCATCTGGTGGGCCAAGCGCGCCCGTACCACCAAGCACTGGATCAACAACGGTGCCGAGCGCGGCGGCAAGGGCGCGCAGCAGGACTTCGCGGTGCTCCAGGTGCAGCCCGAGGACAAGACCAGCGGCACATCGCTGGAGGAGAAGGCCGGCGGAGCGGTGAAGCCCTCCTTCAGCACTCCGCGGGTCAAGTCGCTCAAGAGCCTCACCGCGGTGGGCTACCCGGCCGCGCCGCCCTTCGACGGCGCCCGGATGTACCGCTGCGCCGACAAGCCCGGACGGCTGACGATCGACCCGGAGCAGCCCTCGATGTACCGCATCGGCTGCACCATGACGGCGGGTTCGTCCGGCGGTCCCTGGCTGGACGCCTCGGGCACCCGGCTGCTCTCGGTGACCTCCATCGGCCCGATCACGGCCGACTGGCTGGCCGGCGCCCGTCTCGGCAAGGAGGCCAAGGCGGTCTTCGACTCGGTCAGCAAGGAGAGCTGAGCTCCCGTGCGTCCGGAACACCGTGCGCCTGACGCGCGCTTCGCACACCACTCTTCGGGGGGACCTTCCACCATGTCACGCATACGACCCGCCGGGCGCGGCCGTCCGGTCCTGGTCGCGGCGGCGCTCACCGCGACCCTCGCGCTCACCGCCACCGCCTGTACCGGGGACGACGACGGCGAGAAGAAGGCTGACGCCAAGCCCGCCGCCTCCGAGTCCGCCGACAACTCCGGCAGCGACGAGGACAAGATCGGCATCCCCGACAAGCTGCCGAAGGACCTTCCCACGTCCCTGCAGGACCTCGACAAGTGGAAGAACGGCGCCTGGAAGAACTGGGACAAGGACCAGTGGGTGCGTGAGGCCAAGGACTTCGTCAACCCCTACATCAAGGGCCACTGGGACCTGGGGCGGATGAAGAAGGCCGAGGACAACGAGAAGAAGGTCCCCAAGGACATCGAGAGCACCTCGGGTGCCGCGAACACGGCGGAGCCCCGCCCGGTCAAGGCTGAGGCGGTGAAGACCCCGTACACGCGCAACGCGGCCCCGGCCGGCAAGGTCTTCATGGACACTCCCGAAGGTCCGATGGTCTGCTCCGGCACGGTCGTCAAGGACCCGCGTCACCCGGGCAAGTCCAACCTCGTCGCCACGGCCGGCCACTGTGTGCACTCCGGCAGGAGCGGCGGCTGGCTGCGCAACATCACCTTCATCCCGGCCTTCAACGACAAGGGCCGCTCCATGCCCGCGGTCAACAGCGCCCCGCCGCAGGAGGTCGCCCCGTACGGCGAGTGGTGGGTGAAGTGGGCCCAGACCAGCAATTACTGGATCCAGAAGGGCGCCAGGTCCGGGGGCGGCGGCTCCCAGCAGGACTTCGCCGTGCTGCGCGTCGAGCCGGTGAACAAGTCCGGCAAGTCGCTCGAGGAGACCGTGGGCAACGCCGTCAAGGTCAACTTCCACGCCCCCTCGTCGTCCCGCATCCGGGGCGTGAGCAACTACGGCTACCCGGCGGCGCCGCCCTTCGACGGCGCCCGGATGTTCTCCTGCACCGACCGTCCCGGCGCGCTGACGATCGACCCGTCGCAGCCCGCGCTGTACCGCATCGGCTGCACCATGACGGGAGGCTCCTCGGGCGGCGCCTGGCTGATCAAGGGCAAGGGCGGCAAGCCGGAGCTGATCTCGGTCAACTCGATCGGCCCGCGCCCTGCCACCTGGCTGGCGGGACCGCGGCTGGGCCCGACGGCCAAGGCGGTCTTCAACGCCGCCAGCCGAAAGGGCTGACCGGCACAACCGAAAGGCTGACCGGCACAGCACTCATTCGGCGCCGCTGAGTACACACAAGGGCCCGTCCCTCCCGGTCTCCGGGAGGGACGGGCCCTTGTCTGCGATCGCTACCGCTGTGCTCGGCTACTGCCGGGCGGCCAGCGGCTGGAAGGCGCGCAGCTCGGCTGCGAGCTCCTCGTGCACCCTCGCCTTGAGCAGGGTGCCCTGTTCGATGTGCTCCTCGGAGAGCACCTCGCCCTGGTTGTGCACCCGGGAGACCAGCTTGCCCTCGGTGTAGGGCAGCAGCACCTCCAGCTCGACGGAGGGACGCGGCAGCTCGTTGTCGATCAGCTCACGGAGCTCATCGACGCCCTGCCCGGTGCGGGCCGAGACGACGAGCGCGTGCTTCTCGGCGCGCAGCAGCCGCTGCAGGACCAGCGGGTCGGCGGCGTCCGCCTTGTTGACCACGACGATCTCGGGCACGTCCGCGGCGCCCACGTCACGGATCACCTCGCGTACGGCGGCGAGCTGCTCCTCGGGGGCCGGGTGTGCGCCGTCGACCACATGGAGGACCAGATCGGCGTCACCGACCTCCTCCATGGTGGAGCGGAACGCCTCCACCAGGTGGTGCGGGAGGTGCCGGACGAAGCCGACCGTGTCGGCCAGCGTGTAGGACCGGCCGCTGGGCGTCTCCGCCTTGCGCACGGTCGGGTCCAGGGTGGCGAACAGTGCGTTCTCCACCAGCACGCCTGCACCGGTGAGCCGGTTGAGCAGCGAGGACTTGCCCGCGTTGGTGTAGCCGGCGATGGCGACCGAGGGCACCTTGTTGCGGCGGCGGTCCTGCCGCTTCACCTCGCGGCCGGTCTTCATCTCCGCGATCTCGCGGCGCATCTTCGCCATCTTCTCGCGGATGCGCCGCCGGTCCGTCTCGATCTTGGTCTCACCGGGACCACGCGTGGCCATGCCGCCGCCCGCGGAACCGGAGCCACCGCCACCCATCTGCCGGGAGAGCGACTGACCCCAGCCGCGCAGCCTGGGGAGCATGTAGTTCATCTGTGCCAGCGCCACCTGCGCCTTGCCCTCCCGGGACTTGGCGTGCTGCGCGAAGATGTCCAGGATCAGCGCCGTGCGGTCGACGACCTTCACCTTGACGACGTCTTCGAGGTGGATGAGCTGGCCAGGCGTCAGCTCACCGTCGCAGACGACAGTGTCGGCGCCGGTCTCCAGGACGATGTCCCGCAGCTCGGCGGCCTTGCCGGAGCCGATGTAGGTGGCCGCGTCCGGCTTGTCCCGGCGCTGGATGACGCCGTCGAGCACCAGTGCTCCGGCCGTCTCGGCGAGTGCCGCCAGCTCCGCGAGGGAGTTCTCGGCGTCCTGTGCCGTACCGGAGGTCCAGACGCCGACCAGCACCACGCGCTCCAGGCGCAGCTGCCGGTACTCAACCTCTGTGACGTCCTCCAGCTCGGTGGAGAGACCGGCCACTCGCCGCAGCGCCGCCCGGTCGGAGCGGTCGAGCTGATCACCGTCACGGATCTCGTCGAACGTATGACTGAGAGCGACGTCCTCTTCCATCAGGGCGTCGGCTCGGCGGTTCGTCGTGGCGAGGCGCTGGCCGTTCTGTGGAAGGGAAGAGGAGTGGGTCAAGTGGATCCTTAAGGTCGAGGGAAGCTTGTGTACCGCACAACGCTCCGGCTGCGGGGAAGATTCCCCGGCGCCGGGCCCGGGTGCGAGAGGGCCGCTCCCGCGCCGCCGCGCCGCGCGGCCACAAGGATGGTCGCACGGCGCGGCGGCGCCGTCACCCGTATTTGCCGCCGCTTCGCCCGTCTCCGCGGGGCCTCGGGAGAGGCCTCGGGAGGGGGCTCGGGGGGAATCGGGAGGAGGCTCGGGGGCTTCGAGCGTCTCCCCCACGGCCCCAGGGCCCCCAGGTTGTCCAGGGACTCCTGGCGGCTGCTACCGGTGGTGGTGCTCGGCCACGCCGGGGAGCGACCTGGCCGAGCCTGCCCCCGCCCGGCCCGTCGGAACCTTGACCGGCTCCTTCTGGGTCCAGTCGGGATGGCCCGGCATGGGCGGGGTGGTCTTCCCGTAGAGCCACTTCTTCAGGAACGCGCTCTGGTCCTGGCCGGAGACCTTGCCGGCCAGGGCGATGAAGTCGGCGGTGGTGGCGTTGGAGTCGCGGTACAGGCCGGGCCAGAGGCGCTGCAGCCGGGCGAACGCCTCCTCGCCGATCCGCTCACGCAGCGCGTACAGCACCACTGCGGAACCGTTGTACACGATCGGGCTGAAGAGCTGGATCTTCCCGCTCTTGCGCGCGGGAAGCAGCGCGGCAGGCGGCCCGTAACGCTTGCGCCAGGCGTCGGACTGCTCGTACGAGGCGCGTGCCCGCGCTTCCACCGAGAAGCCGCCCCGCTCGGCGGCGTAGGCCCACTCGTACCAGGTCGCATGTCCCTCGTTCAGCCACAGGTCGGTCCACCGGTGCGGCGAGACGCTGTTGCCGAACCACTGGTGTGCCAGCTCGTGCACCATCAGTGACTCGCGGTACCAGTCCGGGTACTTGCGGGAGGAGAGCAGTTGCTGTTCGAACAGCGAGAGCGTCTGTGTCTCCAGTTCGAATCCGGTCCGCGCCTCGGCGACCAGCAGCCCGTAGTTCTCGAACGGGTACTTCCCCGCCCGCCGCTCCATCCAGGCGACCTGCCGCGACGTCTCGTTCAGTACGGGCTCCAGCGCCCTGCGCTGACCGGTGGGGACGACGTGGCGCAGCGGCAGCCCGTGCGGTCCTGCGGAGTGCACGACAGTGTTGCGGCCGATCGACACCTGAGCCAGCTCGGTGGCCATGGGGTGCCTCATCCGGTACGTCCAGACGGTGTCCTGTCCCACGCGGGCCCGCCCGGCCGGCAGTCCGCCCGCCACTGCGGTCAGTCCCTGTGGTGCCCGCACCCGGAAGGTGAACATGGCCTTGTCCGCCGGGTGGTCGTTCGAGGGGAAGACCCGGTGTGCGGCGTCGGCCTGGTTCGCCATGGCAAGACCGCCGTCATTGGTGCGCACCCAGCCGCCGTTCTTGATGGTGGGGTCGCTGGTGTGACGGACCTCGACATGCAGATGGCCACCGCGCCGCAGGGCAGTGCGGGGGGTGACCACGAGGTCCTCCCCCGCCCTTGCGTACCGCGCGCCCTGCCCGTTGACCTCGACCGAGTGGATGTCCCCGGCCGCGAAGTCCAGGTTGAACCTGTCCATGGGCCCGGCGGTGACCTGCGCGTCGATGACGGTCCGTGCGGTGAGCGGTTTGCTGTTGTCGCCGCTGTAGTCGAAGGAGATGTCGTAGGCACGGACGTCGTAGCCGGGATTGCCCAGGTGTGGGAAGAGGTGATCGCCGATCCCGACCGCCTCGGGCGCGGGCAGCGCTGCGCCGACCAGGGCGAGCGCTGTGGCGGTGACCGTACAGGCGAGGGCACTGCGCCGTCCGACGGGTGAGCGTGGTCCGGCGGGTGAGCGTGTATGGGCTGTGAGGGCCATGGGACATCGCTACCAGCGGCCGGTGCCGCTGTTGACGTCACCGGTGCGCGTCCACCCGAAAGGGGACGCACTCCGCCCGGGTGCGACCACCGGGCGGACGGGCCGTCAGTTCGCGGCGGTCTGCCTGACCGAGCGGGTGACGTCGTAGACCCCCGGCACGCGCCGCATGGCGCGGATCAGCGCGGGCAGCCCCGCCGCGTCGGGCAGTTGCAGGGTGTAGGTGTGCCGCACCCGCTGCTCGCGCGGCGGCTCGACATCGGCCGAGACGACCGCCGCTCCCTGGGCCGCGATGGTCTCGGTGAGGTCGGCGAGCAGATGCGGCCGCCCGAACGCCTCGGCCCGCAGGGTGACCCTGCACCCTGCCTCGCCCTGCTCCCAGCGCACCGGCAGGGTGAGGCGTCCGGCGGAGGCCATCCGGGCCACCGACTGGCAGCTGTCGCGATGCACCGTCACAGCGCCGCCCCGGACCGGAAAACCGGTGACCGAGTCCGTCGGCACGGGTGTGCAGCAGCGGGCGAGGCGCACGGGTGTGCCGGGGTGGCCGGGCACCACGGGGATGTTCTCGCCGTACTCCGCGTACTCGGTGTACTCCTCCGGGGGCTGCTGAGCGTCCCACCGCGGTGCGTCCGGCTGCTGGGGTGCGTCTTCCTGCGGCTCCGGCCGGCGCTCGTCGTGCGCTGCTCCGGGGAGCACTGCTCCGGAGGACCTCTCGGACACCTTCTGGCCGGCCACCTGTCGCGTGTCCTCCGGCGCCAAGGGGCGCTCGTCGTACGGCTGGTCGGCCTCCCGTCGGCCGTGTGCGGCGAGCCACTCCCTGATGGCCAGCCGCGCGGAGGGCGTGCGTACGTGGTCGAGCCACTCCGGGGAGGGGCCCGAGGGGGCGCCGCTGCCGGACTCCAGGAAGAGCTGGAGCGCGTCCCCGTCCCGGAGCACCGTGGTGAGTGCGGCCAGCCGCCCGTTGACGCGGGCCCCGATGCAGCGGTGGGCCGCCTTGCCCAGCCGGGCGTAGGCGGCGTCCACACAGGTCGCTGCTGCGGGCAGCGGCAGCGCGCCCCCGGCCACGCCCTCCGCGCCGGGGACGGAGCAGTACACGGTGATCTCCAGGTCCTGCGCCAGTTCGTCGCGCAGTTCCTGCCAGAAGGTGTTCGGATCGGGCGCGTGGCTCTGCCACTCCAGCAGACGGGAGAGCCATCCGGGCCGGGTCGGATCGGTCCGCTCCCCCGCCCCGTCCGCTGTCCCGGCCGACACGCCCGCCTCGGCGGCGTCCGGGGCTGTCTCGGCGGCCGCGTGCGGGTCTCCGAGGGCGATGACGCCGGTCTCGGCCACCTGGTGCATCCGCCGGGTGCGTACGAGCACCTCGGCGACCTTGCCCTCGTCGTCGGCGATCGCGGTGTGCAGCGACTGGTAGAGGTTGAACTTGGGCGCGGCGATGAAGTCCTTGAACTCCGAGACGAGGGGGGCGAAGCAGGTGTGCAGCTCCCCCAGCACCGCGTAGCAGTCCGCGTCCTCGTCCACGAGGACCAGCAGCCGGGCGAAGTCGCAGTCGCCCAGCTGCCCGCGTTTGAGCCGCAGCCGGTGCACGGAGACGGTGTGCCGGGGGCGGATCAGCACCTGTGCGGCGATGCCCGCCTCGCGCAGCGTGCGTCGCACCTGTGCGGCGAAACCCGTCAGCGGGTCGGGGTGCGAGTTGTGCTCACGGATCAACTCGCGCGTCCTGCTGTGCTCTTCCGGGTGGAGGATCGCGAAGACGAGGTCCTCCAGCTCGCTCTTGAGCGCCTGGATGCCGAGCCGTTCCGCGAGCGGGATCAGTACATCCCGTGTCACCTTGGCGATGCGCACCTGTTTCTCACGCCGCATCACGCCGAGGGTGCGCATATTGTGCAGCCGGTCGGCCAGCTTGATGGACATCACCCGTACGTCGTTGCCGGTCGCGAGCAGCATCTTGCGGAACGTCTCCGGCTCCGCGGCCGAACCGTAGTCGACCTTCTCCAGCTTGGTGACGCCGTCCACCAGATAGCAGACCTGGTCGCCGAACTCCCGTCGCACCTGTTCGAGCGTCACGGCGGTGTCCTCGACCGTGTCGTGCAGCAGTGACGCGGTCAGCGTGGTGGTCTCGGCGCCCAGCTGTGCCAGCAGCAGGGTCACCGCGAGGGGATGGGTGATGTAGGGCTCGCCGCTCTTGCGCATCTGTCCCCTGTGCGAGGACTCGGCCAGCATGTAGGCCTTGCGCAGCGGTCGCAGATCGGCCCGGGGGTGGTGCGCCTTGTGCACCTTGGCGACGTGTTCGATGGCGTCCGGCAGGGAGTCCCGTGGCGTGGCGCCCAGCAGTGCCGCTCTGCTGAGTTTCCGCAGACTGCGCACCGCGCTCATGGGCACCTCCCGCTCCTGTGCACCCCGGGCCGGGGGTGCGATGGTACCGAGCCCATCACGGGCCGCTGACCGGGTCCGGCCGAGCGTGAGGCGGATCACCCCATCGTGCGACGGCGGGTCGGCGGCCCGTCGGGCGGGCGGGGGCCGTCAGAGTGCGGTCCGGGCCGTCAGAGCGCGAGCCTCAGGGGAGGAGCGCGGGGTCGATGGTGCCTTCCGCGACGATCACCGCGGGACCGGCCATCTCGATCTCGCCGTCGGGCCGCTCGGTGATCTCCAGTCGGCCCCCGGGCACGTCCACGGTGTAGGTCACCGACGCACCGTCCCTGCGCGGGTCGGCTCCGTCCCTGCGGGCTGCCGCGACCATCACGGCGCAGGCGCCCGTGCCGCAGGAGCGGGTCTCCCCCGCGCCGCGCTCGTGCACCCGCAGGGCGACGTGCCGGGGCCCCCGGGAGACGACGAACTCGACATTGACCCCGGCCGGGTAGGCGGCAGCCGGACGCACCGTGGGCGCCTCCAGCAGCCGGCCAGCGTCCGCCAGGTCCGAGACGAACGCGACCGCGTGCGGGTTGCCCATGCCCACCTTGCGCACGGGCCAGGTGTGCCCCGCGACGCTGACGGTGATCTCGTCCGTTCCGTCGTCCGGCTCCGTCAGCTCGGCCGCGCCCATGGCGATGGTGACGTGGCCGCCGTCCTCGGCGATGTGTGCCTTGCGCACACCCGCCCGGGTCGCGATGGCGACCTCGCCGGGCCGGGCCAGCCCCGCGCGCTCCAGATAGCGGGCGAAGACCCGGGCACCGTTGCCGCACATCTCCGCGACGGAGCCGTCGCTGTTGCGGTAGTCCATGAACCACTCGGCCTCGTCGGCCATGTCCTTGGCCTCGGGGTGGGCGGCCGAGCGGACGACGCGGAGTACGCCGTCACCGCCGATGCCCGCCCTCCGGTCGCACAGCCGGGCCACCGCTTCCGGGGAGAGGTCGAGCAGCCCGTCCGGGTCCGGAATGATCACGAAGTCGTTCTCTGTGCCGTGGCCCTTGAGGAACGGCACGCCTGGTGCGCTGGTCACGCTGCCGATCGTACGGGAATCCGGAGGCCGCCCGGTCAGCGCAGTCGGGCGACTCGCCAGACGGCCAGCACGACGACGGTGCAGACGACGACGGCGTAGATCAGGACCACCCGCCAGTCGGGGCGCCCGCCGGAGCCGCGCGCCGGGAGGCCGGGCCAGGTGTGCCCCACCCTGCGGGCCGCCATCACGCCCCAGCCGGCGGCGCAGCCGCACAGCAGGAGTCCGAGCATCGAGACGACCGCTCCGGAGCTGCCGCCCGGCTCGAAGGCGAGCGGGAAGGCGAACATCAGCGAGCCGAGCGCGCCGAGCACCACGATCGGTGCGAGCTGCCACAGGCGCAGCTTGCGCTGCGGGCGCAGCTCGTGCGGCTCCACCGGCGGGTCGAGCTCCGGGCCCGGCTCCCCGTCGGAGGACTCGTCCGGCTCACGGCCCGAGGACGGCTCCGGACCCGGCAGCGGCTCCTGCTCTTCCGTGTCGTCACGGTCGGCCAAGGGCTCGTCACCGACCGGCAGCAGCTCACGGTCCGAGAGGGGCTCCGCTTCCGCGGGAGAGGAGTTGTCCCGAGGGCTGGCCTCCATTGCCACGCGCCCTCCCAACTCCGGCTTCACGGCAGTCAACGATGGTCGATGATGGCACGCCAGGGGTAACGGGACGGTCGCTCAGGGCTTCCCGATGCCATCACGTGATCAGGCTGTAACCGCTTTCGTGAGCAACGCGAGCGCGGCACCCGGCAGTTCCCGCCTGTCGGCCGCCGCCCCACTGAGCCAGTTCACCCGTGGATCGCGGCGAAACCAGGAATCCTGACGGCGCGCGAAGCGCTTGGTCGCGCGGACCGTCTCCGCCCGTGCCTCCTCCAGGGTGCACTCCCCCGCGAACGCCGAGAGCACCTGCTGATACCCCAGGGCACGCGAGGCCGTACGCCCCTCCCGCAGCCCCTGCCGCTCCAGCTCGCGCACCTCGTCCACCAACCCGGTCTCCCACATGCGGTCCACCCGGCGGGCGATCCGCTCGTCCAGCTCGGGCCTGGCCACGTCCACCCCGATCTGCACCGTGTCGTAGACGGCCTCATGGCCCGGCAGATTGGCCGTGAAGGGGCGCCCGGTGATCTCGATGACCTCCAGGGCCCGCACGATGCGCCGTCCGTTGCTGGGCAGTATCGCGCGAGCGGCCTCAGGGTCGGCCGCCGCCAGCCGGGTGTGCAGAATGCCGGGGCCGTGCTCGGCCAGCTCCGCCTCCAGCCGGGCCCGCACCTGGGGATCGGTTCCGGGGAACTCCATGGCGTCCAGTGCGCCGCGTACGTAGAGTCCGGAGCCGCCGACCAGTACGGGCACCCGGCCCTGGGCGCGCAGCCTGTCGATCTCGGCCCTGGCCAGCCGTTGGTACTCGGCGACGCTCGCGGCGACGGTGACGTCCCAGATGTCGAGCAGGTGGTGCGGCACGCCCCGCCGTTCCTCCACGGTCAGCTTGGCGGTACCGATGTCCATCCCTCGGTAGAGCTGCATCGAGTCGGCGTTGACGACCTCGCCGCCCAGCTCTCGCGCGAGGAAGACACCCAGGTCGGATTTACCGGCCGCGGTGGGGCCCACGACGGCGACGACCGGCGGGGAGTCCGATGAGACAGGAAGGGGGGCGGCTGCGTCATTCACGGGTCAAGTCTCGCAAACCCGCCTGATGCTCCTCGAACGAGCGACGTGACGGGGCACCCGCGGGGTCGTTGCCCGTTGCGAGGTTCCGACAGCCGGTTTCCGCACCGGTGCCCAGGGGCGGCGCAATGGGACGCTCCGCAAGGCGCGGGATTTCGCCCACACGAGTAGGATCTGGAGTAGATATGGGCGTTTTTGCGAAGCTTCTCCGTCGTTCGTCCAGCAGGTCAACACAGGACAGCCAGCGGGCCACCCCTGCGGGGGAAACGGGAGCGGACGAGCCCGGCGCGGAGCGGGGCGAGACCCGGCGCGCCGAGACCGAAGCCCCCGCGCCCGCGGGTGACGAAGCGGCGGCCACGAGTGACGCGGCAGCCGCGAGTGGCGGCTCGGCGGAGGAGGCCCAGGCGGCCGAAGCACCGGCGGCGGACGCGGTGGCAGAGTCCGGTGCGGGGAACCCGGGGATTCCCAAGCAGCCGTCCGCCGACCAGGCCGCCGACAGCGAGACGGGCGAGAACGCCCGCCAATAGGCTCGTGCGGCGAACGCCGTACGGTACGGCGACAGCGTCGAGAAAGGGGATCGCGATGGGCTTCATGGACAAGGTCAAGGGCATGCTCGGCCAGCATGGCGACAAGGTCCAGCAGGGCGTCGACAAGGCCGCGAAGCTCGCGGATTCCAAGACCAAGGGCAAGTACAGCGACAAGATCGACTCCGGCGCCCGGAAGGCGAAGGACGCGGCGCAGCGGCTGGCCGACGAAGGTCGCGGCGAGGGCGGCTCGGGCAACGGCCCGAGCGGTTCGAGCGGCCCCGACACGGGTGCGGGCGGCGGCAGCAGCAGCGGCGGGCCCAGGACCTGATCCCGGCCGGAGGGAACGGTCGGCGCTCAGCGGGGGTGAACGGTGCGTACGCGCACCGCACACCCCCGCTGCCCTGTGTGAGCGTCCTGTCCTTCTCCGTATGCGACGTCTTCTCCGTACGCCGGAACTCTCAGCGCCCCGGACTGTGGCTACGACGGCCTACGACCAGCTCGCGACCATGTAGCCCACGCCGTAGGGCGCTTCGTCGTAGAGCAGTCGGCCGGCCAGGTCGGCCCCTTGCGCGGCGCCGGCGAGCGTCTGCCAGGACGAGCGCCCTGCGGCCTTCAGCTCGTAGGCCAGCTCCTCGTCCAGGGCCAGGAGCGCGGCACTGTCTGCGTCGCCGAGCGCACGCGCCGCCTCCGCGTCGAAGGCGGTGGCCCGCTCGTCGAAGTAGCCCGGCGCCTTGAGCGTGCGGCAGTTGCTGCCGTCCCCCATCACCAAGAGCGCCACCCGGTCCGCGCGGGCGGCCAGCTCGCGTCCCGTCTCGGCACAGCGGGCCCTGGGGAGCGGTTCCCCGATGCCGAGCCCCTCAACAGGGCAGCAGGTCCACTCTGTACGCTCCAGCAGCCACGCGCCGACAGCCAGTGACGGGGGCAACTCGCGCCGTGCCGGCTCGCCCTTGCCCAGACTCACCTCCATGGGAACGCCGAACCCGGCGAACGACCCGCGCGCACCCTGTGGGTGCGGGCCACGCCCCGAGGGCTCCGCGGGGCCGAGCACATACAACTGGTCGGGGCGGGCCGCCGCCAGGACGCCGAGGGCGTCGTAGCAGGCGGCGCGTGCCGCGTCCATCTCGGGAGCGGCACCACCCGCGACCTCGGGCACGAGCAGCGGGGGGCAGGGACATACGGCTGCGGCGACAAGCATGGCGCGCAGCTTAAGTGCCGTACGCACCACTTCCCAGCCTGCCCGCGCCGTGACTCACCCGAGCGTGCGAGATCGGCTGAAACACGTGACACCGACGCGTCCTGCCGCGTACGCCGAGGCAGGGCGCCTCCGGGGGCGCACCCGAGGCGGGATGCGCCGGCACGCCGGGCGCGCGCGGGGCGCGCCCGTGTCGTCAGTCCAGGCCGCAGCCGCCGGTGGCGGCGGGCAGCGGGTCCGGGACCCCTACGGTGGGCAGGCCGAGCATGACGCCGCTGCCCTGCCGCTCCTGCGGCGCGGCGGTGCGGCGCTCCCAGGCGTCGCCCGCGCGGGTGCGGCGCACGGCCTTGGCCGGGCCCTCGGCGAGCAGGTGGTGAGGTGCGGCGTAGGTGACCTCGACGGTCACGACATCGCCCGGGCGCACCGGTTCGTCGGGCCGGGTGAAGTGCACCAGACGGTTGTCCGGGGCGCGGCCGGACAGCCGCTGGGTGGCGTCGTCCTTGCGCCCCTCGCCCTCGGCGACCATCAGCTCCAGCGTGCGGCCGACCTGCTTCTTGTTCTCCTCCCAGGAGATCTCCTCCTGGAGGGCCACCAGGCGCTCGTAGCGCTCCTGGACGACCTCCTTGGGGACCTGGTCGGGCATCTCGGCGGCGGGCGTGCCGGGGCGCTTGCTGTACTGGAAGGTGAAGGCCTGGGCGAACCGCGCCTCGCGCACCACGTGCAGCGTCTCGGCGAAGTCCTCCTCCGTCTCACCGGGGAAGCCGACGATGATGTCGGTCGAGAGCGCGGCCTCGGGGATGGCGGCCCGGACCTTCTCGATGATGCCGAGGAAGCGTTCCTGCCGGTAGGAGCGGCGCATCGCCTTGAGGACGCGCGAGGAGCCGGACTGCAGCGGCATGTGCAGCTGCGGCATCACATTGGGCGTCTCGGCCATGGCGGCGATGACGTCGTCGGTGAAGTCGCGGGGGTGCGGGGAGGTGAAGCGCACGCGCTCCAGGCCCTCGATGCGTCCGCAGGCGCGCAGCAGCTTGCTGAACGCCTCGCGGTCACCGATGTCGGAGCCGTAGGCGTTGACGTTCTGGCCGAGCAGGGTGATCTCGCTGACGCCCTCGTCGACCAGCGTCTCGATCTCGGCGAGGATGTCGCCGGGGCGGCGGTCCTTCTCCTTGCCGCGCAGCTGGGGGACGATGCAGAAGGTGCAGGTGTTGTTGCAGCCCACCGAGACCGAGACCCAGGCCGCGTAGGCGCTCTCGCGGCGGGTGGGCAGCGTGGAGGGGAAGGCCTCGAGGGACTCCGCGATCTCCACCTGTGCCTCGTCGCGCAGGCGGGCGCGCTCCAGCAGCACGGGCAGCTTCCCCACGTTGTGGGTGCCGAAGACGACATCGACCCAGGGGGCCTTCTTGACGATGGTGTCCCGGTCCTTCTGCGCCAGGCAGCCGCCCACAGCGATCTGCATACCGGGGCGCGCGGCCTTCTTGGGGGCGAGCTGCCCGAGGTTGCCGTAGAGCCGGTTGTCGGCGTTCTCGCGTACGGCGCAGGTGTTGAAGACGACCACATCGGCGGCCTCGGCCCCCTGCGGCGCCCGGACATAGCCGGCGTCCTCCAACAGGCCCGCCATCCGCTCGGAGTCATGGACGTTCATCTGACACCCGAAGGTGCGCACCTCGTACGTCCCCTTGACGTCCACTGCCTGACTCCGGTCGCTACTGCTCATGCGACAAGGGTAGGCGTTCGCACCGACCGCCACGGCCGCCTGGTCGGGTGCGCTCGGACACCGGACGGCACACTGTGACTCACGTCACTGTGCGGCGTGTTCGGAAGGCAGCCGCAGAGTCGCCCAGACCGCGTTCCCGTCGGTGACGGAAGAGGGCCGCACGCCCCAGTCAGCGGCGAGCGCGGCCACGATGCACAGGCCCCGGCCGCTCTCGTCGGCGGCCTCGCTGTCCTTCAGTTCCGGCCTGTCGTCACCTTCGGCGTGGTCGTGCACCTCGATGCGCAGCAGTGCGGCGGGGGGCGTCTCGCGGGGTGCCAGAGCGGCGCGGCAGACCAGCTCGGCGTCGGGCAGACAACGGGTGTGCACGACGGCGTTGGTCGTCAGCTCGGAGAGCAGGAGCACGGCATCGTCGACCACCTCGTCGGATATCGACGGGTCCTTGCGCTCCCGCAGCCAGGAGGCGAAGGCGTCGCGTGCCCGGCCTATGTACTGCTCCCGGGCGGGGAAACGCAACTGCCAGGCCGGGTCTTCGGTACGTCCGGGCGGCGCCGCCGGGTGCGGGGCGCCGCCGGACGCCGGAGGCGCTGTTGTGGAGGCTGTTGCGGGATCCCTGCGAGCGGGGGCGGCGTACACGTGGAGGCGCCTTCCGTCGAGCTGGTCCCGGCCCCGCGGAAGGGCCGTGACACGTGGTCTGACCGTCACTATGGCCCCTGCAGTTCCACTCAGCAAGCGACAGTGTGAAATTTGCAGTTCGCGAATCGGCGCGTTCGCACCCGGCGTCTCGACGGGGTGACTCGCACCATTCCCGTCGTGGCCGCGGTGCTGGCAGTATCCCTTTCCATGGCCAGCCTGCGTCCGCGAACGGTGTCCCGTCCGATGCGCCGCCCGGGCGGACTCAGCACCGGTCGGCAACGCGTCCTGTGGGCCGCGACCGCCGTGCTCGTGGTGTGCGGACTGCTGGTGTGGTGGCTGCGGCCGACACCCACGCCCTCCCCCGGCGGAGAGATCACTTTCGCCACCGGGGTGCGCACCGGCGTGTACGAGCGCTACGGCACCCTGTTCAAGAAGCGGCTCGCGCGGGATCTGCCCCGGGTGGACCTGACGCTGCAGCGGAGCCAGGGCTCGGTGCAGAACCTGGCGCGGATCGTCTCCGGCGAGGCGGACTTCACCATCACCGCCTCCGACGCGCTCGCCGCCTACCGGGAGAAGGGCGGCAAGAAGGCCTCTCACATCCGGGCGTGCGCCCGGCTGTACGACGACTACATGCACCTCGTCGTACGCAGGGACTCACCGGTCGACAGTGCCAAGGACCTCAAGGGGCTGCGCGTCGGAGTCGGCGAGCGGCGCTCCGGGGTCGCCCTGGTGACCGAGAGGCTGCTCAAGGCCGCGGGGCTGGACATGGACCACGATGTGCACCCCGTGCGCAAGGGCATCGACACGATGCCAAAGCTGCTGTCCGAGGGGAAGCTGGACGCGTTCTTCTGGTCGGGCGGGCTGCCGACGGGCGCCATCGAGCGCTTGGCGGAGCGGACCGACATACGTCTGGTGCAACTCGGCGACCTGCTGCCCCGGCTGCACGAACAGCGCCCCGAGACGCGCTACTACCGCGCTGCCGTGATGGCGCCCGACGCCTACCCCACCGTGCAGCGCGGACGGTCGGTCAAGACCGTGGCCATCGCCAACCTGCTGGTGACCCTCGACAGTACGGACCCCGAACTGACCGAGGGCATCACCCGCTCCGTCATCAAGAGCAGGGACCAGATCGGACGGGAGGTGCACGCCGCCCAGAAGGTCGATCTGCGAACCGCCATCTACACCGATCCCGTGCCGCTGCACGAGGGTGCCCGCCGCTACTACCGCTCGGCCAAGCCCTGACCTGCACCGCTCGGCCGAGCCCTGACCGGAACGTCGCTGCCGACGCCAGGCCCCGACCCCACCAAGGAGCCGATCGATGCATGACGACCGCCGTACTGTCGAGGACCGGCTGCGCCGCGCACTGGACGAGCGGGTACGCCCCGCTGTCCACACCTCCGCGCTGCCACTGACCGTCGAACGCTGGGAGGCGCCGGGAGAGCCGGTGCCGGTCGCACAGGGCGTCTCGGCGCCCTACGGGCCGGCCGCGGTCGGCGAGACCTGGGGACCCGCCTGGGGCACGACCTGGTTCCGGGTGACGGGACAGGTTCCGCGCGCATGGGCGGGCCGGACGGTGGAGGCCGTACTGGACCTCGGCTTCGAGCGGAACATGCCGGGCTTCCAGTGCGAGGGACTCGTCTACCGGGCGGACGGCGAAGCGGTCAAAGGGCTGCATCCGCGCAACTCCTGGGTGCGGCTGGCGGACACCGCCGCCGGCGGCGAGGAGATCGAGCTGTACATCGAGGCCGCCTCCAATCCGATCGTCAACACCCCGCAGACACCGACCCACCAGGGCGACATCCGCACGGCGGACAGCACGCCTCTCTACCGGCTGGCACGGATGGATCTGGCCGTCTTCGAGCCGCAGGTGTGGGAGCTGGCCCTGGACCTGGAGGTGGCGGGCTCGCTGATGCGTGAGCTCCCGCTGGAGGACGCCCGCCGCTGGGAGCTGCTGCGGGCCCTGGAGCGGGCGCTGGACGCCCTGGACCTGGCGGACGTGCCCGGCAGCGCCGGCCGGGCGCGGGAGCGGCTCTCAGACACGCTGACGGCCCCGGCGCGGGCGTCGGCGCACCTGGTCAGCGCGGTGGGACACGCGCACATCGACTCCGCCTGGCTGTGGCCGCTGCGCGAGACGGTGCGCAAGGTGGCCCGGACCGCGTCCAACATGGTCGCGCTGATGGACGACCATCCGGAGTTCGTCTTCGCCATGTCGCAGGCCCAGCAGTTCGCCTGGATCAAGGAGCACCGGCCCGAGGTGTACGCCAAGGTCAAGCGGAAGGTCGCCGAGGGCCGGTTCGTCCCGGTGGGCGGCATGTGGGTGGAGTCGGACACCAACATGGTCGGCGGCGAGGCCATGGCTCGGCAGTTCCTCTACGGCAAGAAGTTCTTCCTGGACGAGTTCGGCATCGAGACGGACGAAGTGTGGCTGCCCGACTCCTTCGGCTACACGGCGGCACTGCCGCAGCTGGTGAAGCTGTCCGGGTCCACCTGGTTCCTCACCCAGAAGATCTCCTGGAGCAGCACCAACCCCTTCCCGCACCACACCTTCTGGTGGGAGGGAATCGACGGCACACGGATCTTCACCCACTTCCCTCCGGTGGACACCTACAACTCGACCCTCAGCGGCGAGGAACTGGCGCACGCGGCACGCAATTTCCGCGAGAAGGGGGCGGCCTCGCGCTCCCTCGTACCCTTCGGCCACGGTGACGGCGGTGGCGGTGCGACCCGCGAGATGCTGGGCCGCGCCGCCCGGCTGCGCGATCTGGACGGCTCACCGCGGGTGACCGTGGAGAAGCCGGCTGCGTTCTTCGAGAAGGCCCACCAGGAGTACCCGAACGCCCCCGTGTGGCAGGGCGAGCTGTACCTCGAACTGCACCGGGGTACGTACACCTCGCAGGCCAAGACCAAGCAGGGCAACCGGCGCTCGGAGTCCCTGCTGCGCGAGGCCGAGCTGTGGGCCGCGACCGCCGCCGTGCGCACCAGCGGCTACGCCTATCCGTACGAGCGGCTGGAGCGGCTGTGGAAGACGGTGCTGCTGCACCAGTTCCACGACATCCTGCCGGGCTCCTCCATCGCCTGGGTGCACCGTGAGGCCCGCGAGACGTACGCGCGCGTGGCCGAGGAACTGACGGAGATCATCGACCAGGCGCAGCAGGCCCTCGCCGGGCGCGGGGACCGGGAGCTGGTCCTCAACGGCTCCCCGCATCGCCGCCGGGGCGTCCCGGCGGGCGGCGCCCGACCCCTCGACGGCCGGGTCGCGCAGGCAACCACGGCACAGGCCGTCACCGTGGCGGAGCGGGCTCGCGGCGGCTGGACGCTGGACAACGGACTGCTGCGCGTGGAGGTGGACGGCCGCGGTCTGGTCGTCTCCGTCTTCGACCAGCGCTCCGGGCGGGAAGCCCTCGCACCGGGACAGGCGGCCAACCTCCTCCAGCTCCATCCGGACCTGCCCAACCACTGGGACGCCTGGGATGTCGACGTCTTCTACCGGCACACTGCCACCGATCTGACGCACGCCGATGAGCTGACCGTCGCCGAGGCCGACGGGAACAGTGCCACCGTCCGGGTCGCCAGGTCCTTCGGCCGGTCGGCCGTGGTGCAGACAGTGACTCTCCAGGCCGGCAGCTCGGTGCTGCTCATGGAGGCCGACGTCGACTGGCACGAGAGCGAGAAGCTGCTCAAGGCGGCGTTCCCGCTCGATGTGAAGGCCGACCGTTCCGCAGCGGAGACACAGTTCGGGCACGTCTTCCGGCCCACCCACACCAACACCTCCTGGGAGGCTGCCAAGTTCGAGATCTGCGCGCACCGCTGGCTGCACGTGGAAGAGCCCGGCTGGGGCGCCGCGCTGGTCAACGACTCGACGTACGGGCACGACGTCACCCGCGACATCCGCGAGGACGGCGGCCAGACCACCACGGTCCGCCTCTCGCTGCTGCGCGCTCCCCGCTACCCGGACCCGGAGACGGACCAGGGGCGGCACCGGCTGCGCTACGGACTCGTTCCCGGCGCCACGCTCCAGGACGCCGTACGCGAGGGCCACTGGATCAACCTGCCCGAGCGGACCGTCCAAGGCGACGGCAGCCACGTCACCCCCCTGATCTCGCTGGAGGGCGAACAGGCCGACCGGATCGTCGCCGAGACCGTGAAACTGGCCGAGGACGGCAGCGGCGATGTGGTCGTCCGCCTCTACGAGTCGCTGGGCGGGCGGGCGAGCGCGCTGCTGGCTCCCGGTTTCCCCGTCACCTCGGTGACCGAGACCGACCTGCTGGAGCGCCCACTGTCCGACCCCCGGGCGCACCACACCGTGGAGGAGGCCGGGGTACGGGTGACACTGCGGCCCTTCCAGATCCTCACTCTGCGTCTGGGGCGTTCCGGGGCACGGTGATCAGCACCCGCAGGCCCCGCGGGTCATTGTGCGCGAAGGACAGCACCGCGCCGCTCCCGGCCAGCAGCGCGCGGGTGATGGACAGGCCGAGCCCGGAGCCGGAGACGTTCTGGTGGCGACTGCTGCGCCAGAAGCGGTCACCCACCCGCTCCAGCTCCTCGTCGGTCAGCCCGGGCCCGGCGTCGGCCGTCTCGACGGTCACGCTGTCGCCCTCCGCGCGTACGGTGACCGTGACGGTTCCGCCGTCAGGGGTGAACTTCACCGCGTTGTCGACGACGGCGTCCAGCGCGCTGGAGAGCGCCACCGGGTCGGCCCACCCGGTGGCGGCCGACTGCCCGGCCAGTGTCAGCTCCACGCCCTTCTGTTCGGCACTTGGGCGCCAGGCCGCGACGCGCTCCGCGGCGATGTCGGCGACATCGGTCAGTTGCACATGTGCGGTGTCGGAGTGCTCGGCCAGGGCCAGGTCGAGCAGATCGTCCAGCACCCGTGCCAGCCGCTTGCCCTCGGCCCGTACGGAGGCCATCTCCTCGTTGCCCTCGGGCAGCTCCAGGGCGAGCAGTTCGATACGCAGCAGCAGTGCGGAGAGCGGGTTGCGCAACTGGTGCGAGGCGTCGGCGACGAAGGCGCGCTGCTGTTCCAGCACGCTCTCCACATTGCCCGCCATCTCGTTGAAGGAGTGCGCCAGTCTGCGCAGTTCGGGAGGCCCGACCGAATCGACGACACGGGAGGTGAGCTTCCCGGTGGCGATCTCGTGCGCTGCCCGGTCCAGCGTCCGCACGGGCTTGAGCACCCACCCGGTCAGGCGCAGCGCCGCCGCCAGGGCCAGCAGCATCGCGGCGGCCTCCCCGGCGGCGATGGCCAGCCAGCCGCGCATGATCCGCGAGCGCATCGGCCCGGTGGGCGAGTCGGTCAGCACCACGGCCGCCACATCGCCGTCCCTGATGACCGGAGAGGCGACTGCGATCCGGCCGTCGCTCTGCCAGGGCCACACCTGGGGCGGGTCGTGGCTGCGTCGTCCGGCCAGCGCCTCGGCGAAGGCGCGTGCCCCGTCCGGCCTGCCCTTCTTCCCGCCCTCCTGCCCCTCTCCTGGCACTCGCCAGTCGGCGGGAGAGGCGGCCATCGTGCGCCCGTCCCGGTAGAAGACGCCGGCCCGGATGCCGTAGAGGTCGTGGTAGCGGTTCAGCTCGTGCTGCAGGGTGGCGCGGCGTTCGTCGGGCTGGCTGGTGGAAGTGACGAACTGCGCGAGGGAGGCGAAGCGCGCGGTGTCGTCGATCCTGTCGACCACCACGCGCTGCTGCTGTGCCTGTGCCTGGCTCAGCGCCAGCGGGAAGCCCAGCGCGAGCAGGATTCCGGCCAGCAGGATGATCAGAAGCGGGAGGAGGCGGCTGCGCACGTCGTCGGTCCGGTCCGGGCCTGGGGTCAGTCGCCCTGAGCGGCCATGCGGTAGCCCACCCCGCGTACCGTCTCGATCAGGGCGGGCCGCTGCAGCTTGGAGCGGAGCGAGGCCACGTGCACCTCGAGGGTGCGGCCGGTCCCCTCCCAGCTGGTGCGCCAGACCTCGCTGATGATCTGCTCGCGCCGGAAGACGACACCGGGGCGCTGGGCCAGCAGCGCCAGCAGGTCGAACTCCTTGCGGGTGAGCGGCACCGGCGCGCCGTCCACGCTGACCTGCCGGGTGGGCAGCTCGATGGTCACGGCCCCCAGCCGCAGCGTGCCGGCTCCGTCCGCTCCCTGCGCTGCCGTCCGCTCCCCGGCCGCGGGGGCCTCCTCGACGGCCGTGCGGCGGCTGACTGCGTGGATACGGGCGAGCAGCTCGCCCATGTCGTACGGCTTGACGACGTAGTCGTCCGCGCCCAGGTTGAGCCCGTGTATCCGGGACCGTACGTCGGCGCGTGCGGTCACCATGATCACCGGGGTGGAGCTGGTACGGCGGATGCGGCCGCACACCTCGAAACCGTCCTGGTCCGGCAGGCCCAGGTCGAGCAGGACGACGGCGAAACCGGGCCCCTCCTGACCGCCGACGAGCAGTTCCTGGAGCGCCTCGGCGCCGCTGCGCACATGTGTGACCTCGAAGCCGTGCCGCGCCAGCACCGCGGAGAGCGCCGCGGCGACGCGGTCGTCGTCCTCGACGAGCAGCAGTCTCACCCGACGCCCTCCTGTTCTTCCCACCGCCTCCGGCGAACGATTCCGACAGTGCATCCACGCCGATCGGCGCAGGTGAGTCAAGGGGTCACCGGGAACAGGCGGGCATCCGTTATACAGCCGGTACGACGACCGTCATACAGCCACAACGGCCTCCGGGCCCGCTGCCCGACCAGGGGGCGGACGGTCCGGAGAAGCCCCGGTCACCCCGCGTCGCCCCCTTCACTGCCCCCTCTACCCACTGTGCCGGGCCGCAGCCGGATCGTTATGCTCAATTTCAGCTCAGATATAATGACGGTCACGCCGGCCGCTCACTAAGGTCCTCGCAACCGACGAGGACGGAGCTACACGTCGATGAGCGAAGTATCGGTGACCAAGGACGCAGGCGGTCCCGAGCCCGCGACCGACAAGCTGGTCGTGCTGGACAACATCAACAAGCACTTCGGTGCGCTGCACGTCCTCCAGGACATTGACCTGACCATCGCCCGCGGCGAGGTCGTCGTCGTGATCGGCCCCTCCGGGTCCGGCAAGTCCACGCTGTGCCGCACCATCAACCGGCTGGAGACGGTGGACTCGGGCAGCATCACGATCGACGGCAAGCCGCTGCCCGCGGAGGGCAAGGACCTGGCCAAGCTCCGTGCCGACGTCGGCATGGTCTTCCAGTCCTTCAACCTCTTCGCGCACAAGACGGTGCTGGAGAACGTCACGCTGGGCCAGATCAAGGTCCGCAAGACGGACAAGCGGGTGGCGGAGGAGCAGGCGCGTACGCTGCTCGACCGGGTCGGCGTCGGCAACCAGGCCGACAAGTACCCCGCACAGCTCTCCGGCGGCCAGCAGCAGCGCGTCGCGATCGCCCGGGCACTGGCGATGGACCCGAAGGTGATGCTCTTCGACGAGCCGACCTCGGCCCTCGACCCGGAGATGATCAACGAAGTCCTGGAGGTCATGCAGCAACTGGCCCGGGACGGAATGACGATGGTCGTCGTCACGCACGAGATGGGCTTCGCAAGGTCAGCCGCGAACCGCGTGGTTTTCATGGCGGACGGCCGGATCGTGGAGGAGGCCACCCCGGATCAGTTCTTCAGCAACCCGCGCAGCGACCGCGCCAAGGACTTCCTCTCGAAGATCCTGCACCACTGAGCCCGCACCACGGGCCCACCCCCCGGTGGGCGCCACCGGGTCTGCACCGTCAGGCCTGCCCTGCCAGACCTGCACCGTCAGCCTGCACCACTCGGTGTCACCGCCGAGTCTTCACCGCTGAGGCCCGCACGTACGACCCCGCCCCTCCGGGGCAGGGCGCCGGGCGGGCAGCGCACCGGGCCAACGACTGTTCAAGCAAGGGATGTTCACCATGAAGTTCCACAAGACCGCCGCGGCGGCAGCCGCTGTCCTGGCTCTCGCCGCCACCGCAGCCTGCGGTGGCAAGGAAGGCTCCGCGGGCGACAAGCCCAAGGACCAGACGGACGAGAAGGCGCTGCCCAAGTACGAGGTCGCCAAGGACGTCAAGATCGACTCGGCCGTCCTGAAGAAGGCCCAGAAGCGCGGCAAGATCGTCATCGGCGCCAAGGCCGACCAGCCCTACCTCGGCTTCCAGGACCAGTCGACCAAGAAGTACTCCGGCTTCGACATCGAGATCGCCAAGATGATCGCGGCCGACCTGGGCTTCACCCCCAAGCAGATCGAGTGGAAGACGGTCGACTCCGGCGCTCGCGAGACCACCGTCTCCAAGGGCGACGTCGACCTCATGATCGGCACCTACACGATCAACGACGAGCGCAAGAAGCAGATCGACTTCGCGGGCCCGTACTTCCACGCCGGCGCCTCGCTGCTCGTCCGCAAGGACGAGAAGGAGGTCACAGGCCCGGACTCCGTCAAGGGCAAGAAGGTCTGCTCCATCGTCGGCTCCACCCCGCTGCAGACCATCAAGGAGCCCAAGTACGGCGCCAAGGTCACGGAGCTGAGCAAGTACTCGGAGTGCGTCTCGCAGCTGCTCGACGGCCAGGTCGACGCGGTCACCACGGATGACGCGATCCTCATGGGATACGCCGCGCAGAATCCCGGCAAGCTCAAGGTCGTCGGCAAGCCGTTCTCCGACGAGCCTTACGGTGTCGGTCTGAAGAAGGGCGACAAGGCGCTGCAGAAGGCCGTCGCCGACGCGCTCAAGAAGCACCAGGACAACGGCGACTACAAGAAGGCGTTCGAAGCCACGCTGGGCAAGTCCGGCTCCAAGTTCAAGACGCCGCCCGAGATCACCGAGAAGTGATGACCCACGCCCCGCTCCCCGGCCTCAGCGCCGCGCGGGGCGGGGCGTGGTTCTGTTCCGGGCACATTGTCTGCTCCGGCGTTCCCTCCCACCCGCCGGGTGACCAACCCGTGCCCGGTCCGGCCTTTCCCGCCGCCCCTACGCGACTCCTCGCGGAGAATTCATGAACGTACTTCTCGACAACCTGGCGCTGTTCCGCGAGGGATTCCTCGGCACCTTGTGGCTGACGGTCGTCAGTGCGCTGCTCGCCCTGGTGCTCGGTCTGGTGATCGCGGGCTTCCGCGTCTCGCCTGTGCCCCCGCTGCGCATATTCGGCACGCTGTGGGTCAACGTCCTGCGGAACACCCCGCTGACGCTGCTCTTCCTGGTGGCCTTCTTCGTCGTGCCCAAGGTGCTCTTCCCCGGCGTCGATTCCTTCATTCTGGCCGTGTGCGCGTGCGGCTTCTACACCTCGTCGTTCGTCGCCGAGGCCGTCCGTTCGGGCATCAACACCGTGCCCATGGGCCAGGCGGAAGCCGCCCGCGCCATCGGCATGACCTTCACCCAGACCATGCGGATCGTGGTGCTCCCCCAGGCCACCCGTACGGTCGTGCCCCCGATGAGCAGCATATTCATCGCCCTGACGAAGAACACCGCGATCGCCGGCGCCTTCGACAACGTCGACCTGTTCAACATCCAGAAGACGCTGAGCAACGACGGCTACGACATCGCTGTGATCTTCATCTGGATCACCGTGGGTTACCTGATCATCACGTACGCCATCAACGGCCTCTTCCGGCTGCTGGAGAACCGTCTGGAGGTCGCCCGATGAGTGCGAGCGTCCTGTTCGACGCGCCCGGCCCGAAGGCGCGCGTCCGCAACCTGATCTACTCCGTCGTCGGCAGCATCGGCCTCGTCGCCCTGATCGCCTGGGTCTGCTACCGGCTGTACGACAAGGGGCAGTTCGCGGGCGAGCTGTGGGACATCTTCAACTACGCGGGCATCCGCCAGAACATCTTCGATGCCCTGCTCTCCACCCTGAAGGTGTTCGCGCTGGCGGGCGTGTTCTCCCTGGCCTTCGCCGTGGTGCTGTGTGTGGCGCGGCTGTCGGACCACAAGCCTGTGCGCTGGGTGGCCGTCGTCTTCATCGACCTGTTCCGGTCGATCCCACTGCTCATCACCATCTTCGCGCTGTGGGTTGGCATTCTCGGCGACATGACGCCCATGTGGGCGCTCGTGCTGGGCCTGACGATCTACAACGGCTGCGTCCAGGCCGAGGTGCTGCGCGCCGGTGTCAACGCGGTGCCCAAGGGACAGGTGGAAGCGGCCTACGCGCTCGGTCTGCGCAAGACCCAGGTGACCGCCTCGGTACTGTTTCCGCAGGCCGTGCGCTCCATGCTGCCGTCGATCATCAGCCAGCTGGTGGTGACCTTGAAGGACACCTCGCTGGGCTACATCATCCTCTACCCGGAGCTGCTGTACTCGGCCCGGCTCATCGCCAACAACACCCCGGTGGGCGGCGTCTATCCGACCGTGCAGACAGTCATCGTCTTCGGCGCGATCTACATCGGGCTGTGCCTCGTCCTGGCCTGGCTGGCGAAGTTCGTCGAGCAGCGCGGGCGCAGGTCCAAGGCGGGAATCGTCCCCGCGGCAGCCGAGCAGCCCGAGGAGGTCGCCGCTCCCGGGGACGTGGCAAAGCCGAGCGACGTGTCCAAGGACTGAGCGAGTCCGGGACCCTGCCTCCCGTACACCAGTCCGCCGTACACCACTCCGACGCGGTCCATGGCGCGGGCACCCGCCCGTTCCATGGGCCGCGTCGGCATCTTATGGCGTCACTTGACGCATGCTCAGGCAATGGGTTGCATACCAGCGTGATCGTGCACCAGGCTCCACCACCGGAGAAACCCGGCCCCCGTCAGCACCAGCAGGGCTGCGAGGTTTCCACACTGTGGATCCGGTGATCGTCGTCGGGGCCGGTCCCGTCGGGCTCGCCCTTTCCCTCGCGCTCGCCCGGCACGCCGTCCCCTCCCTCGTCCTCGACTCCACCGACGGCAACCCGCCACCTCGTGCGGCGCGCAGCTGCATACTGCGTCCGGACACCGCTGCCGTGCTGCCCCCGCTGCCCGGGCTGCGCTGGCGCTCCTGGCGCACCCGGCGCCGCACGCAGCAGGTCGAGCAGATCGAGCTCGCACCGGAGCAGGCACCGGTGCACGTCGAGCAGCACGCGCTGGAGCGCACGCTGCGCAGCGCCCTCGCTGAGGAGAAGCTGGCGCGGATCGTCACCGACAGCCATGTCGACCTGCTCGAACAGGACGCGACCGGTGTCACGGCACACACCCGGGGCCCCTCCGGCACCTGGTGGCGGGGCAGTTACGCCGTCGGCTGCGACGGCGCACGCTCGATGGTCCGCAAACTGCTCGGGGTGCGCTTCCCCGGACGTACGGCCGTCGAACGGCACGCGGTCGCGGCCCTGCGGGTGCGGCTGCCCTGGGAGGAGGGGCAGTACGACGAGGACGGCGCGTGGGAGCCGGGAGACGTGGGAGCGGCACTCCTGCACCGCGACCCGGGCGGTACGCCGGGTGAGGTGACGGCCCGCCCGCTGCCCCAGGGCCGGTGGCGGCTGGACTGGCTGCTGCCTCCGCGCGGCGAGCTGGTGACGCCCGAGGAGATGCTGGAACGGGTGGCGGACACCCTCGCCGTCTGGTCCGAGGAATCGCTGCGTGAGTCGGCCAAGGCGGCTGCCGCACCGGTCGGCGGCAGGGCCGGCAGAGCGGGCAGGCCCGGCACGTCCGGCACGCCTCGCCGGCCCGCCGCTGGGGGCGGACCAGGAGCCGGCCCCGACGGAGCGGGTGCGAGCAGCGGCATCGGGCCGTACGAGCTCGTCGACACCGGCGTGCACACCGCGCACCAGCGGCTGGCCCGGCACTGGCGCGTGGACCGCGTCTTCCTCGCCGGGGACGCCGCACACCTGACCGGTGCGCTGGGGGTGCAGGCCGTCGACGAAGGTCTGCGGGACGCCTCCAACCTGGCCTGGAAACTCGCGCTGGCCTGGCACCACGGGCACGGCGCGGCGGCGGACACGCTGCTGGACAGCTACGAGACGGAACGGCGCGGCGCCATGGTCGCCCGGCTGCGCGCCGTCGACCAGGCGCTGCCGGTCGTACGCCGCGGCGGTGGACTGCGCGCGCTGCTGCCCGGTGGCGCACGCACCCACCTGGGCCTGCTGACCGACGGCCACCTCGGGCGGGGGCTGCTGGGAGCCCCGCCCGCCTACACCCGTACGCCGTTGACTCCGGGGCGCGGAAGCGTTGCCGAGGTGACCGTCGGGACGGCGCCGGGAGCACCCGTGTGCGACGTTTCCGTCACGGCTACTGACGGCTCGCGCGGCGCCCTGTACGAGTGGCTGGGCGGCGCGGGCGGAGAGCTGCTGGTGCTGCTGGTGGCACCAGGCACCGGGGTCTGGGACAGCCGGCACTGGCTGACAGCGGGCATGATGCCCGAACTGGCCGCCGCTGTTGCCGGGTTGCCGCTGCGCGCCACACTGCTGGTCGCTGAGAACTACCCCGGGGCGGCAGCGCACACCGTGCTGGCCATCCGCGCCGACGGGCATCTGGCAGCGGCCTTCCCGGCGGGACGCTTCAACGCCCTGCGCACCTGCGCGGAGGCCGTACGCGGAGGGGCGTACTCGTGAGAGGCGTGCGCTATCGCCACCCGGGTTGCTCTTAGAAACCTCTTAGCCGCCCTCTCCATGCTGACCAACCATGGAAGAACCGGAGAACGCCCCGCACGGGGAGACCCAACAACCCGGGGCCGCGCGCCGACGCCGCAATCGCGCCCTCGGGATCGCAGCGGCGCTCGCCGTGACGGTCACCACCGCCTCGGCGGGTTACGCCGCTTTCGCAGGCCCCGGTCCCGGCGTCGGCCCCGGCCGGAACGCCCCCGGCTCCGCACCGCCCCGCGTCCACGGAAGCGCGGTCGACATTCCGGTGGCGGGCGGCACCACCACGGTCGACACCGCCTCGCTGCGGGTGACCGGCCGTACCGACAGCGGCGCGGCCGTACCGGTCTCCGGCGCGGCGGCCCACGCCGAGAAGCTGGGCAAGCCGAGCGCCGTCAAGGTCGACGGCACCCGCGCCTCCTGGTCGTACCCCGCCAAGGGGCTGAGGGTCACGGCGGCCGGCGAACGGGGACGGCTGCGAATGACAGTGCGCTCGCAGCGGGACGGCACGCTCGCATGGCCGGTCACCGGCAAGGGCGCCGGAACGGGCGGGAAGGACGCCGCGCTACAGGTGCCCCGCGGTGAGGGACTGTCCGTACCGGCCAGGGACACGTTCTGGAACTCCGAGCAGGCGGGCCTCGCCGGCACCGAGGCCGACCTGGCCACCGGCTCCCTCACCCTGCCGCTGTGGGGCTACACCACGCGAGGACACGGCGTCAGCTATCTCGTCCCGGAGAGCGTGGGCACCTCACTGGCCTTCGCATCCACGGGCGGAAAGCTGCACGCGACCGCCAAGCACGCATTCTCCCGCCGGGAGAAGACCCTCGACTACACCGTCACCTTCTCCCTCACCTCGGCCTCGCCCGTCGCACCGGCCGCCGACTATCACCGCTGGCTCCGCGAGCACGGCCAACTGCACACACTCAAGCAGAAGATCGCCGAGAACCCCCGGGTCGCAAAGCTGCTCGGCGCCCAGCACGCCTATCTCTGGGGCAAGGCCCGGAGCGCGGAAGCCGTGCGCAGGCTGCGCGAACAGGGCAACACCCGGCTGTGGCTCGGCTACGACGCCGACGGCCATCCCATGAGCAGAGAGGCGGTGACGGCGGCCAAGAAGCAGGGCTACCTCGTGGGCCCCTACGACTCCTACGCCAACGGCCAGGACCCGAAGACCGCCGACACCCCGGTGGCGAAGTGGCCCGGATCGGTCTACCCCGACTACTGCGTACGCAACTGGAAGGGCGAGCCCAAGACAGGGTTCGGCGGTCGCGGCTGCTACCTGAGCTCCGAGGCCTTCGCCAGGTCCGAGCCCACGAAGCACTATCTGGCCGCACATACGAAGAAGATCACCAGGAACGGCGCCAACAGCGTCTTCCTGGACGTCGACGCCGCCGGCGAGCTCTTCAGCGACTTCTCCGAGGCTCACCCGATGACCAGGAAGCAGGACCGGGCAAACCGGATGGCACGCATGCGCACCCTCGCCGAGAAGCATGGCTTCGTCGTCGGCTCGGAGTCCGCCGTCTCCTGGTCCGCACCGGTGCTCGCGTTCGACCACGGCGCACAGACCCCGGTCAACGACGGCCTGTGGGCCTTCCAGCAGGACAAGAAGAAGTGGGGCGGCTACTATCCGGCCGACGCGCCCGGCCAGTTCTTCAAGGCGACCGAGCTGCCCACGTCACTGGCGAAGTCGATGTTCGATCCGGCCTATCGGGTCCCGCTGTACGAGACGGCGCTGCACGACTCGGTGGTCAACACGGACCGCTGGGAGATCCCCTATGACAAGCTCCCAGCGCAGAAGTCGGACCGCGCGCTGATGTCGGTGCTCTACAACACCCCTCTCAACTTCGTGCTGGGGGACGCGAACCTGGAATCGACGGGTAAGGAGATGGCCAGACTGCAGCGCTACTTCGCGCCTCTGCACCGGGCGGCGGGCACCGAACGGATGACCGACTTCCGCCGACTGACCGGCGACCACCAGGTCCAGCGCTCCGTCTTCGGGCGCGGCACCCTCACCGTGACGGCCAACTTCGGCACCAAGGCATACGCCGGGCTCCCGGGCGGCTGCGTGGACGCGAAGCTCAAGAACGAGTCCAAGGCGCGGCGCCTCTGCCCGTCCAGGGGCTGAGCACACCACCGTGGACCGGCCGCGCGGAGTGCGCGCACTCCGTTGGGCTGCCGCCGTCCAGCACCGGCACCGGGTATCCCCCGCCCCAGGCCGGGGCCTCCCCCGGCCCCAGGTGCCGGTGCGCCCCGCCGTTCCGCCCCGAAGTGCGGCCTCACACGCCGGGGAAGTGCTCCTCCAGCAACTCCGGGTCCTCGCCCTCCTCCTCCAGCGCGCGCCGGACGACCCGGAGGGCGAGGCCTTCGGAGTAGCCCTTGCGGGCCAGCATCCCGGCGAGCCGTCGGAGGCGCTTTTCTCTGTCGAGCCCCCTGGTGGAGCGCAGCTTCCGCGCCACCAGGGCGCGTGCCGTCTCCTCCTCCTGCTCGGAGTCGAGCCGACCGACGGCCTCGTCGATCACTGTGGAGTCCACGCCCTTGGTCCGCAGCTCGCGGGCGAGCGCTCTGCGGGCCAGCCCCCGGCTGTGGTGCCGGGATTCCACCCAGGCGTCGGCGAAGGCGGCGTCGTCGATGAGGCCGACGTCCTCGAATCTGGCCAGCACCTCCTCGGCCGCCTCCTCGGGCACCTCCCGCTTGCTCAGCGCGTCGGCGAGTTGCCGGCGCGTCCTGGGCGTGCCGGTGAGCAGCCGCAGGCAGATGGCTCTGGCCCGCTCGACCGGGTCCTTCGGCTCGGCTTCCCGCTCCGGGGCCCGGTCCCCGGCCCGGCCCCGGCCCCCGCGCCGGGGTGACGCAGGCGATGGCCCCGCTTCGGCCCTCGACAAAGCGGGACCATCGCCGTCCTGGATGTCCGCCACGATGCCGTCGCCCCAAGGGGCGGAGGACGGCGGCGGGTCCGGGGAAGGGGTGTACTCCGGCCAGTCGCTGCGCCGTGTCACGGACTAGCTCTTGGCCGCGGCGGCCTTGGACGCCTTGCTCGTCTTCGCCGCCTTGGCCGCCGGGGCCGGAACAGCCTTGGCCGCTGCCGCTTCCGCGTCGTCCTTCCCGGCGGGAGCCGCTGCCGGGGTGCTGCCCGCGGCGTCCGCTCCGGGCTCGCCCGCCGGCTCCTGCGGCTGTACGCCGATACCCAGCTTCTCCTTGATCTTCTTCTCGATCTCGTTGGCGAGGTCGGGGTTGTCCCGCAGGAAGTTGCGGGCGTTCTCCTTGCCCTGGCCGAGCTGGTCGCCCTCGTAGGTGTACCAGGCGCCGGACTTGCGGATGAAGCCGTTCTCCACGCCCATGTCGATCAGGCCGCCCTCGCGGCTGATCCCCATGCCGTAGAGGATGTCGAACTCGGCCTGCTTGAAGGGCGGTGCCACCTTGTTCTTGACGACCTTGACGCGGGTGCGGTTACCGACAGCCTCGGTACCGTCCTTCAAGGTCTCGATGCGGCGGATGTCGAGCCGCACCGAGGCGTAGAACTTCAGCGCGCGGCCACCGGTGGTGGTCTCCGGAGAGCCGAACATCACGCCGACCTTCTCGCGGAGCTGGTTGATGAAGATCGCGGTGGTCTTGGACTGGTTGAGCGCACCGGCGATCTTCCGCAGCGCCTGGCTCATCAGCCGGGCCTGGAGGCCGACGTGGGAGTCGCCCATCTCACCCTCGATCTCGGCGCGGGGCACCAGGGCCGCCACCGAGTCGACGATGATCAGGTCGAGCGCGCCGGAGCGGATCAGCATGTCGGTGATCTCGAGGGCCTGCTCGCCGTTGTCCGGCTGGGAGAGGATCAGTGCGTCGGTGTCGACGCCGAGACGCTTGGCGTACTCGGGGTCCAGCGCGTGCTCGGCGTCCACGAAGGCGACCGTGCCGCCCGCCTTCTGGGCGTTGGCCACCGCGTGCAGAGTCAGGGTCGTCTTACCGGAGGACTCCGGTCCGTACACCTCGACGACGCGGCCGCGGGGGAGGCCGCCGACTCCGAGGGCCACGTCAAGGGCGGTCGACCCGGTGGGGATGACCTCGACCGGCTCGTTCGGCCGCTCGCCCATGCGCATCACGGCGCCTTTGCCGAATTGCCGTTCAATCTGCGCGAGCGCGGCGTCGAGCGCCTTCTCGCGGTCGGTTCCTGCCATGGGTGCCACCCGGTTGTTTGCTTGAGTCGATCGCTTCACGTCTCAAGACGCTAGCGCCTGCCACTGACAATCGGTCCGGACCCGCGCTCACTGGGCCGTGGCCTGAGCGGGCGTGCTCGCCGGAGTCTCTATAAGAATCCATGTTCGATTTTGGCGTCAAGTCACCCCGCCTTCCTGTGGAAAACACGGAAAACCGCAGGTCAGGAACGTGCCGGTACACGTGCCAGTGACCGTACGCCGAGCCCGGACCGCCCCGTTCATCCACCCCGTTCGTCATCCGGATACCGCCCCCGAAGGCGAAGAGCGTCACACGCACGGCCGGAGCGAAGCTCCGGTACGCGGGGCTCACCTCTTGTGCGCGGGGACCTCCATGACCTCGCACACCACGCGCCAGACGTCCTTCGCGTCCCAGCCCGCGGCGAGCGCTTCGTGCACCGTCCGGCCACCGAGACCGGCCATCACATGGTCACGCGCGAAGGAGTCGGCGTACGCCTCGCCGAAGTGCTCCGCCATCCGCTGCCAGAAGTCCGTCAACCGCATGACTCCAGTATCCCGCCCTCAAGGGTTGGCTCTCGCCGACAGCAGTGACCTGGCGACCGCTCGGGCCTACGGTCGGAGAATGGCTCCCTGTGGATCGGTTCTCTCCCGCGCGGAGAATTTCATCTGGCTGACAGCGCGCGTGCTGGAACAGCGGCGCTTCGAGCACGACTTCCTGAACGGCGACCCGAGCGCTGTCGAGACGGCCTTGGACGCCTACCGCAACGCCGACGGCGGCTACGGCCACGCGCTGGAGCCCGACCTGCGCGGTCCCGTGAGCCAGCCGCTGCACACCGCCGCCGCCGTGCGGGTACTGGACAGCATCGGCCGCTGCGCAGGACAGCGGGTGGAACGCATCGGCCGCTATCTGACGGCGGTCTCCACCCCTGAGGGCGCCCTGCCCGCCGTGCATCCCTCGCTGCGCGGCTATCCCGCCGCGCCCTGGATCCCGGTGCCGGACTCACCGCCCAGTGATCTGCTGGCGACCGGGCCGGTGGTCGGCACGCTGCACCGCAACAGCGTCTGGCACGCCTGGCTGTTCCGCGCCACCGACTACTGCTGGAACACCATCGAGACCCTGGACAAGACCCACCCGTACGAGGTGCGCGCCGCGCTCGCCTTCCTCGACGGCGTACCGGACCGCCCCCGCGCCGAGGCCGCCGCGGGGCGCCTCGGCACGCTGGTGCGCGAGCAGCGGCTGGTGGTGACGGACCCGAGGCGCACGGCGGACTTCCCGCTCCCCGACGGCTATGCGCCGGGCGAGTACTCCTACGTGACCGACTTCGCGCGCAGTCCCGATTCGCTGGCCCGCCGCTGGTTCTCGGACGCCGAACTGGAACGCGGACTCGACCACCTGCTGAGCCGCCAGCAGGACGACGGCGGCTGGGACATCAACTGGCGCAGATGGGCGCCCGGGACCGCTCTCGAGGGCCGCCCGCTGGTCACCCTTGAGGCACTGCACACCTTGCGCGCGTACGGGCGTCTTTAGTGCTTCGGTGACGGGCTCGGAGCCGGTCCAGTGCTCGCTCCGGCCCGAGCCCGTCACCGGGCGGCTAGCCCAGAGCCCGGATGCCTGCGGTGACCAGGACGGCGACGGCGACGACCGCCAGGAACGGTGCCCGCAGCACCAGCGCGACAGCAGCGGCGGCCAGCCCCGCGGCCCGGGCATCGAGCACCAGTGTCATCCGGTCGGCGAAGGTCTGCTGCACGATCAGCGCCGCGAGCAGCGCGACGGGCAGCAGCGCGGCCAGCCGCTGGACCAGCGGCCGCTCCAGCACCCCTGCGGGCACCGAGAGGCCGAGCAGCTTCACCAGGTAGCAGCCGAGGGCCGTGACTCCGATAGCGATCCACACACTCACCGGGACTCCTCCTTCGCTGTCCGCTCCCCGTCATGCTCCGCCTGCTGCCCCGAGAGCACTCCCCGCTGCCCGGAGAGCACTCCGCGGCCCGCCGGCAACCTGCGCGCCACAAGGACGAGGGGCGCCGAAAGGGCGGCTACCAGCACCGGCACGCCTGCCGGCAGCACGGGCAGCAGCCCCAGGCCCAGGACGACGGCGAGGCCCGCCGTCGTCCGCTCGACCCCGGTGCGCAGCATCGGTGCGAGGAGTGCGAGGAAAACCGCCGGTCCTGCCGCGTCCAGGCCCCAGGCGTCGGTGTCGCCCAGCGCTTCCGCGCCCAGCGCGCCGAGCAGGGTGGTGAGGTTCCAGAGGGTGAAGAGCGTCGCCCCGGTGACGGTGAAGCCCAGCCGGACCGCGTGCCGGCCACGCTGGGCCAGGGCGACGGCGGAGGTCTCGTCGATCACCCAGTGCGCCGCCGCGATCCGCGCACCGCCGCGCAGCCCCAGCAGCCGGGACAGCCGCAGCCCGTAGAAGGCGTTCCGGAAGCCCAGGAAGAAGGCACCGGCAGCGGCTGTCAGCGGGCCGCCTCCGGCGGCCAGCGCGCCGACAAGGGCGAACTGCGAGGCACCGGTGAAGACGAAAAGGCTCAGCGCGCACGTCTGGGCGAGGGAGATTCCGGCACCGGCAGCGGTGACGCCGAAGGCGAAGCCGGAGAGTCCGACGGCGATCCCGACGCCCAGCGCGTCCCGTACGACAGCGCGGTCGTCCCGGCCGTCCTGGGTGGGTTCTGACGGAGCCTGGTCGGACAGAGCTTGCTCTGACAGAGCCTGCTCGGACAGCGTCTGCTCGGATGCGTCCGGTATGCCGGTGGTTTCCGGGGCGGAGGCGTTTGGCGCCTCCGGTGGGTCGAAGGTTTCTCTCTGCTGTGGCACGCGCTCACGCTAGGAAATGGGGCGCCCCGCGTTCTTGTACGTTCTTGCACGTCCACGCCGGTAGGCGCCCGGCGGGACGCCGATGATCCGTCCGAAGTGCCGCGTCAGGTGGGACTGGTCGGTGAAGCCCACAGCGGTGGCGGTCTCGGCGACCGGGAGTCCCGCGTCCAGCAGGGCGCGCGCCCGGTGCACCCTGGCGTCCGTCAGCCAGGTGTGCGGCGGCATCCCGTACATCCGGCGGAAGGCGCGCAGCAGCGCGAAGGGGCTGGTCCCCAGTTCGGCGGCGAGATCCTCCAGGGACGGCGGGTCGGCCATCCGCTCCTCCAGGACCGCGCGGGCCCGCAGCGCGTACCGGGCGCCCGCCGTGTGGATCGTGCGTTCGGGCAGCGGGCCGCCGTGCAGTCGCAGCAGCCGGGCGACAACCGCGTGCATGAGGGTGTCGGCGGCCAGCGCGTTGCCCTCTTCCAGCGCCCGGTGTATGGCCTGCACCTGGCGGGAGGAGACGGGATCGTCGGCCGCCGCTACGTTGAATCCGGGGGTGCCCCGGATGGTGGTCGTCTCGGCCGCGATCCCGGCCACCAGGGAGGGGTCCGGGTAGAGGACCTCGTAGGACCATCCCTCGGGCGTTCCTGCGTGCCCCGTGTGCATCGTGTCCGGGTTGATCAGTGCCAGTCCTCCCGGGCCCACCTTGTGCACGTCTCCACCGTGGTGGAACGCCTCCACACCTTCGGTGATCGCGGCGATCACATAGGTCTCATGGGTGTGCCGCGAGAAGATCTTGCTTATGTAGCGGGCGCGCAGCAGGTCGACACCGGGCAGCTTCGGTGACTGCCAGTAGTGCGCGCTCTCCGTCTCCCCCTGGGCCATGCTCCCCATTCTCCGCCCGGCCCGGCACGGCCGCCCGCACCCGCGGCCCGGCCGCTGTCAGTGCCGTGCTGCACGATGGGGAGCATGGGTCGGACATCGGCGCTGGACGCCTTCTCACCGGCGACCCGTGCATGGTTCACGGGCGCCTTCAGCGAGCCCACCGCTGCTCAGGAGGGGGCCTGGCGTGCGCTGGCCGAGGAGTCGGACGCGCTGGTGGTGGCGCCGACCGGGTCGGGCAAGACGCTGGCCGCCTTCCTCGCCTCGCTGGACCGGCTCGCCGCTTCACCGCCGCCGGCCGACCCGCTCAAGCGCTGCCGGGTGCTGTACGTGTCCCCGCTGAAGGCGCTCGCCGTCGATGTGGAGCGCAACCTGCGCAGTCCGCTCACGGGTATCCGCCATGAGTCGCTGCGGCTGGGCCTGCCGGAGCCGGAGATCAAGGTCGGCATCCGTTCCGGTGACACCCCCGCGGCCGAACGGAGGTCCATCTCCCGCCGTCCGCCGGACATCCTGATCACCACGCCCGAGTCGCTCTTCCTGATGCTGACCTCCGGCGCCCGGGAGGCGCTCTCCGGCATCGAGACGGTCATCGTCGACGAGGTGCACGCGGTGGCCGGCACCAAGCGCGGCGCGCATCTGGCCCTCTCCCTGGAGCGACTCGATCACCTGCTGGAGCGCCCGGCGCGGCGTATCGGCCTGTCGGCCACCGTGCGCCCCGTGGACGAGGTGGCCCGCTTCCTCTCGCCGCGGAGGAACGCCGTGGTCGTGCAGCCGCCCTCGGGCAAGCGGTTCGAGCTCTCGGTCGTGGTGCCCGTCGAGGACATGGGCGAGCTGGGCAGCTCCCCGGCACAGGACGCGGCGGGGCCTGACGGCTCCGGACCGGGCGGGGGCGGCAAGCCGTCGATCTGGCCGTCGGTTGAGGAGCGGATCACCGACCTCATCCAGGAGCACCGCTCGACCATCGTCTTCGCCAACTCCCGGCGACTGGCCGAGCGGCTGTGCAACAGACTGAACGAGATCGCCTATGAGCGCGCCACCGGCGAGCCCATGCCGGAGGACCACTCCCCGGCCGAGCTGATGGGCAACGCGGGCGCGGTCACCGGTGCGCCGCCCCTGATCGCCCGCGCGCACCACGGTTCGGTCTCCAAGGAGCAGCGCTCCCAGGTCGAGGAGGACCTCAAGGCCGGCAGGCTGCCCGCCGTGGTCGCCACCTCCAGCCTGGAGCTGGGGATCGACATGGGCGCCGTCGATCTGGTGGTGCAGGTCGAATCACCGCCCTCGGTCGCCTCCGGGCTGCAACGCGTGGGGCGAGCGGGCCACCAGGTGGGTGCCGTCTCGGCGGGCGTCGTCTTCCCGAAGTACCGGGGCGACCTGGTGCAGTCCGCCGTGGTCACCGAGCGGATGCGCGAGGGCGCCATCGAGGCGCTGCGCATCCCGGCCAACCCGCTGGACGTCCTCGCCCAGCAGATCGTCGCCATGGTGGCGGTCGACTCCTGGGATGTGGACGAGTTGCTGGCCCTGGTGCGGCGAGCGGCCCCGTTCGCCGCGCTCCCGGAGTCGGCCTACACCTCGGTACTGGACATGCTCGCCGGGCGGTATCCCTCCGACGCGTTCGCGGAGCTGCGCCCGCGTCTGGTGTGGGACCGGGTGGCGAACACGGTCAGCGGCCGCCCCGGTGCGCAGCGGCTGGCCGTCACCTCCGGCGGCACGATTCCGGACCGCGGACTGTTCGGGGTGTTCCTGGCGGGTGCCGACCCGAAGAAGGGCGGCGGCCGTGTCGGTGAGCTGGACGAGGAGATGGTCTACGAGTCCCGGGTGGGCGATGTCTTCACCCTGGGCACGACGACGTGGCGGATCGAGGACATCACCCGGGACCGGGTGCTGGTCACCCCGGCGCCGGGGGTGCCGGGCCGGCTGCCGTTCTGGCGAGGTGACCAGTTGGGCAGGCCGCTGGAGCTGGGCCGGGCGTTGGGCGCCTTCCTGCGCGAGATCGGCTCGCTCACCCGCGAGCAGGCCGAGGAGCGGCTGGCGGCCTCCGGCATGGACGCGCTGGCGATCAGCAACCTGCTGGCCTACCTGGGGGAGCAGCGCGAGGCGGCCGGCCATGTGCCGGACGACAGGACGATCGTGGTGGAGCGGTTCCGCGACGAGCTGGGCGACTGGCGCATCGTGGTGCACTCCCCCTTCGGCGCGCAGGTGCACGCGCCGTGGGCGCTGGCCATCGGTGCCCGCCTGACGGAGCGGTACGGCATGGACGCCCAGGTCATGCATGCCGACGACGGTCTTGTGCTGCGGCTGCCGGACGCCGAGCTGATGGATCTCGACCTGTTCGACGGCGAGCCGCGTCCCCCGCGCACGCCCGGCCAGGAGCTCGGCCCGCTGCCCCAGGCCGGGCTCTCGACGGCGCAGGAGCCGGGTGCCGACTTGGACCAGCCGCCACTGGGTGTGAACGATGTGCTCTTCGACAAGTCGGAGATCGAGCAGACGGTCACCGACCAGGTGGGCAACTCGGCGCTGTTCGCGGCCCGTTTCCGCGAGTGCGCCTCCCGCGCGCTGCTGCTGCCTCGCCGCAGCCCGGGCAAGCGCACTCCCCTGTGGCAGCAGCGTCAGCGCGCCTCTCAGCTGCTGCAGGTGGCCAGCGAGTTCGGGTCCTTCCCGATCGTCCTGGAGGCGGTGCGCGAATGCCTGCAGGACGTGTTCGACCTGCCGGGCCTGACGGAGCTGATGGGCGATATCGAGTCCCGCCGGGTGCGGGTTGTCGAGGTCACCACAGCGGAGCCGTCCCCGTTCGCGCGCTCCCTGCTGTTCGGTTATGTCGCGCAGTATCTGTACGAGGGCGATTCGCCGCTGGCCGAACGCCGGGCCGCCGCGCTGTCCCTGGACTCACGGCTGCTGTCGGAGCTGCTGGGACAGGCCGAACTGCGGGAGCTGCTGGACGCCGACGTACTGCACGAGCTGGAGGCGGAGCTCCAGTGGCGCACCGAGGACCGCCGGCTCAAGGACGTGGAGGGCGTGGCGGATCTGCTGCGGCTGCTGGGCCCGCTCACGTCCGGGGAGTTGGCGGAGCGCGGGGCCGAGCCCGGCTGGGCGCCGGAGCTGGAGGCGGCACGCCGGGCCATCCGGGTACGGATCGGGGGGCAGGAGCACTGGGCGGCCGTGGAGGACGCGGGACGGCTGCGGGACGCGCTGGGTGCGGCGCTGCCCGTCGGCGTGCCCGAGGCATTCACCGAGCCGGTCGCCGACCCCCTGGGGGATCTGCTGTCGCGGTACGCCCGCACGCACGGCCCGTTCACTTCGGCCGACGCCGCTGCCCGTTTCGGGCTCGGTACCGCTGTCGCGGACGGGGCGCTGCACCGACTGGCGGCCGGCGGGCGGCTGGTGCAGGGCGAGTTCCATCCGTCCGGGATCGGCCAGGAGTGGTGTGACGCGGGCGTACTGCGCCGGCTGCGCCGCCGTTCCCTGGCGGCGCTGCGGCAGGAGCTGGAGCCCGTCCCCCCGCAGGCACTGGCTGCTTTTCTGCCGCAGTGGCAGCACGTGGGCACCAACAGCCTGCGCGGCGTCGAGGGACTGCTGCGCACGGTCGAGCAGTTGCAGGGAGCGCCCGTTCCGGCGTCCGCGCTGGAGAAGCTGGTGCTGCCGGGCCGGGTCGCGGACTACGCCGCCCCCATGCTGGACGAGCTGACCGCTTCCGGAGAGGTCGTCTGGGCGGGCGCGGGCGCGCTGCCGGGCAAGGACGGCTGGATCTCCCTCCACCTCGCCGAAACGGCCCCGCTGTTGCTGCCCGAGCCGCATCCTTTGGAGCTGACTCCGGTGCACCAGGCGGTGCTTTCCGCACTGGAGGGCGGATACGGTCTCTTCTTCCGACAGATCGCGGAACGGGCCCGCGCCGCGCAGCCGGAGGCGACCGATCCGCAGCTCACCGAGGCGCTGTGGGACCTGGTGTGGTCGGGGAGGGTCACCGGTGACACGCTCGCGCCGCTGCGGGCCCTGCTGGGTTCGGGCCGTACGGCGGGTTCGACGGCGCACCGCGCCAAGCGGCCGACACCGCGCGGGCGTTACGGGTCGTTCACCGCGGCGGCGGTGGCCGCGGGCAGCGGTGTGGGCCGCCGGGGTCCTGGGCGGGCGCCGGCTTCGGCTCCGCCGACCGTCGCGGGCCGCTGGTCGCTGCTGCCCGCCCCGGAGAGCGAACCGACCCACCGGGCCCACGCGCTGGCCCACACCCTGCTCGACAGGCACGGTGTGGTGACGCGCGGCGCGGTGGCCGCCGAGGGGGTGGAGGGTGGGTTCTCCGCCGCGTACCGGGTGCTGTCGGCCTTCGAGGAGAGCGGGCAGGCACGGCGCGGCTATGTGGTCGAGGGCCTGGGCGCCGCACAGTTCGCGATGGACGGCGCTGTGGACAGGCTGCGCGCCGTCAGTACGGCACGCGAACGGGAGGGCGGCGCCCTGGGTACGTTCCCAGACGGAGCTCAGGATGCGTACGCCGGATCGCGCGGGCGCGGCCGTTCGACCGGCGCCCGCACGGGGCCACGTGCGCTGCTGCTGGCTGCCGCCGACCCTGCGAACGCCTACGGGGCCGCCCTGCCCTGGCCGCCGCCCCCGCCCGGCGCCACGCACAAGCCGGGACGCAAGGCGGGCGCGCTGGTGGTTGTGGTCGACGGTGTGCTGACGCTGTACGTCGAGCGGGGCGGCAAGACGCTGCTCGCCTGGACGCACGGCCCCGAGACGCCCGAGGGCGTTGCCGGGGACGCGGAGCCGCTGTCGGCTGCGGGAATCGACGGCGAGGCCGGTGCCGCCCGGCTCACGGCCGCCGTCGAGGCGCTGGCCCTGGCAGCGCGCCAGGGTGCGCTGGGTACCGTCACTGTGGAGCGCGTCAACGGCACGGCGGCGCTCTCCTCACCGCTGGCCACGACGCTGGAGGCCGCGGGCTTCCACCCGACCCCGCGCGGCCTGCGGCTGCGTGCGGGTTAGCGGTTGTCCGCGCGCCCTCTCGGGGCGCGCACCCCTGCACCGCGCTTGGGGGCCGACAAGCGAGCCCCATGCGAGGTACGCGTGATCCGCCGGAAGGCTCTAGGCGTCCCCGCTCTCGTCGGCCTCGCCGTCCGCCTCGTAGGACCCGGTCGCCAGCATGATCTGGCGGAGCAGTCCGGCGAGGAGGCGTTGTTCGTGCCAGTCGAGCGCGCTGAACAGGCGGCGTTCCTCCTCGCCTGCCGCCTCGATGGCGGCGAGCCAGGTGGAGTGGCCCTCTTCGGTCAGTTCGAGTTCGTCGTCCTGCCCGCTTGCGGCAGCGCCCCTGCCGCCGGTGGCCGTACGGGTCACGAAGCCGCGCTTCTCCAGCACGTCCAGCCGTTCGGCCAGGGTGTTGGGGGCCGCCCCCAGGTCGAGGGCGAGTTGGGTCAGGTTCCTGCGTCCGCCGTGCCCGGCGAGCATGTGCAGCGCCTCGTGCTCCTCCCGGCGCAGTCCGAGCTCCGCCAGTGCGCGCTCCCCCGCACGCCGCAGGTGGTCGGCGAGGAACTGCATACGGGTGACGGCGCCCTCGATGTGGGGATTGAGCGAGGGCAGCACCGGCTGCCACCGGTCCACATGGTCGTCGACCCAGTCCCGCACTCCCTCGAGCGCGTCCCTCCGCTCGGCCTCGGCCTCTCCGTCCACGTCGAGCGCGTCGTGCTGTCGTTCATATCCCCACTGCCCCATGGCCCCGGATCGTATCCCGTGATCGTCTCCCACTTCTCCTCGCTGCCCCTGGTTGTGTCGGTGGCTCCTGCGATCATGGGCATATGTCCTCAAGGGCCGGTGAAGGCATGTGATGCCCCCAGCATGCCGGTAGATCATGGAAGGGATGGCGGTCGGATGCCCGAGGGAGACACCGTCTGGCGTACGGCGCGCACCCTGCACTCCGCGCTGGCCGGGCACGCGCTGACCCGTACCGATTTCCGGGTGCCCCGACTGGCGACGGTCGATCTGGCCGGCCGTACGCTGCTGGACGTCACCCCGCGCGGTAAACATCTGCTGATGCGGATCGAGGGCGGTCTGACGGTGCACTCGCACCTGGGCATGGAGGGCGCCTGGCGGGTCAGGGCCAATCCCGTGGGCAAGGACAGCCTCTCCGGTGGATTCGGGCCGTCCCATCAGATCCGTGCGCTGCTGGCCACCGGCGCGCACACGGCGGCCGGGATCCGGCTGCCCGTGCTCGAACTGCTGCGGACGGTGGAGGAGTTCTCCGTCGTCGGACATCTGGGCCCTGATCTGCTGGGTCCCGACTGGGACACGGCCGAGGCTGAGCGGCGGTTGCTCCGGGACCCGGAGCGGCCGCTGGTCGAGGCCCTGTTGGACCAGCGCAACCTGGCCGGCATCGGGAACGTCTACGCGGCCGAGTTGTGCTTTCTGGCCCGGACCTCGCCCTGGGCGCCGGTGGGTTCGCTGCCGCATCCGCTGCCCGCCCGGCTGCTCGCGGCGGCCAAGCGGCTGCTGGAGGCGAACAAGGACAGCGTGCGCCGACGTACGACCAACAGCCCGCGACCCGACCGCAATCTGGCTGTCTACGGCCGGGAGAACCGCCCCTGCTACCGCTGCGGTACGCCTGTCCGCACGGGCTCCCACGGGCCGCCGGAGCGTCCACGTACCGTCTGGTACTGCCCGCACTGTCAACCGCCACCGGCCGGCGCATCCCACAAGGGTCCAGCTCCGCAGACCAATTGACTACCCGCCAGCTTCTTCGGCGTCGTTCACCATGAGACTCCCGGGCACACGGCCGCCAACCGGCCCCCGGCAGGCTTCCGGCCTACGGCCTGACCGGACGCACCGCTCTGGCGACGGGCGCCGCCGGCGGCGGCCGCGCGACCGCCGTCCTGCTGGCGCAGGCGGGCGCAGCGGTGCACTGCGCTGACCGGGACGAGAAGGCTGACTCGCACAGCGGACTTGATCACGCAAGCCGGCGGCGAAGCCTGGACGCATCCGTCGGACGTAACCCGACCGCGCGGCGCTCGGCGCGGTCGACACCGGTTCCGCCGGGCTGCTGTGCTACGGGGCAGCCAAGGCCGCCGTGGTCCAGCTCACCAGGAGAGCCTCGCCACCGAAAACGGCGAGCACGGCATCCGGGTCAACGCGGTGGCACCCGGCTGGGTGCGCACTCTTATGACGTAATGGGACGACGCGGCGAGCCGCCGACGCGTCGAGGAGACGCTGTCGCGGATGTCACCGCCTGGGAGGGTCGGTGAGGCGCTGGAAGTCGCGCATACGGTGCTGCATCTGGCCTCGGACGCCGCGCCCTTCACGACGGGGCAGATCCTGCGCCACGTGTACGGGCAGCACGCTCAGCCCCCACCCCCCGGCCGTCACCGAGGCTTCGACCGGGCCGCCCTCCCCGACGGCCACCCGCCATATCGCGCACAGCCACCCGACGGCACAAGCGCTGCCGAGCACCCAGCGGCACAGCAGCAAGGGCCTCACAGCCGTCATGCCGCCACCTCCCGCGACGGTGCCGGTCCGCACCGGGCGGAAACGCCGTGTGCGGCAAGGACGCGAGACCGTCGACCAAGTCGAGTACCCCGCCATCGTCCCGCACTCCTGGCGACCGCGCGACCACGGAACGTAGGTCACACAGTGCGACGAACGCTCCGTGCACGTCTGCGTGCGGCGAGCGCCCTCTTCTCCTCGGCCTCGCGCAAGAGGCTCAATCCTCAACCCAGGACTCTTGCGCGAGGCACCAGGTACGAGCCGCCACAGGGCCTCTCCAGATGCACGAAGGCCCCGCCGGGTGTCCTCCAGCGGGACCTGTCGTCGCACGTCTCACACGGCGCCTGCCACGCCCCGTACGTCGTACGCCGGAGCGGGCTCGGCCGCGGGCGCACCACGGACCGGCACACGGCCCTCAGGCCGCGACCACGTCCACGGCCTCCGTCGGCGCCTTGATCGTGACCCGCTCCTCGGGCACTCCGGTGACCGAGGTGACGGACAGCGGGTTGAGCACCGGCCGCATGGGCGCGGGCACGGCGTCGCTCGCCGCGGACTCGGCCAGCTCCGCGAGCGCCAGCTCGTCACTGACCTCTCGCATCAGCTCGGACATCCGCACATCGAGCGCGTCACAGATCGATGAGAGCAGTTCGGACGAGGCTTCCTTCTGGCCGCGCTCCACCTCGGAGAGGTAACCGAGCGAGACCCTGGCGGACGAAGAGACTTCGCGCAGGGTACGACCCTGGCGTTGGCGCTGCCGACGCAGCACGTCACCCAACAGGCGACGGAGCAGAATCATCGGTGCTCCTCCCTCTCAACGCGCGGCGTCTTCCACAGCCTGTATCGGGACGGCCAGTTGGCCCCGACTCCTTCAGGCTCCACCGTACCGCCTTGGCACGCAGCCGTGCGGGGAGCGATGTCGTGTTCACTCAGGGCTGCAAACATCCATTCCCCCCGGTCTGTTCCCTATCCTGCCCTCCAGCATTTTCGATCAGTTCCTTGTAGAGCAGCTCCAGTGCTCCTCGAACACTCTCCGTACGAATACCGGCACGCACACGTTCCCCGGCTTCCTCACCAGTGTCACCGGCTCGATCGCCGCTCAAGCTGCCCTCGAGCCGCAGTTTCTCCACCACTGCCCCGGACGTGGGACCGGCGACAGCGACGAAAACCGTTCCGACCGGCTGCCCGTCCTGGGGCTCGGGCCCGGCCACACCTGTTGTCGCGAGGCCCCAGTCGGCGCCCAGTGCGCTGCGTACGCCCTGCGCCATCTGGCACGCGGTCTCGGCGTCGACAGCACCCCGCTCCTCAAGGAGTGCCCGGTTCACGCCGAGTACATCCCTCTTGAGCGCGGTCGCGTACGCCGTGACGGAACCACGGAAGGCTCGCGAGGCCCCAGGGACAGCTGTGATCTCGGCGGCGACCAGGCCGCCGGTCAGTGACTCGGCAACGGCGAGCGTCTGACCGCGCTCGGTGAGCAGCGCCAGTACACCGCCGACCCGCGACTTCACCTCCGTCAGGGCCGTTCACCCCCTGTGTTCCCCGCGTCTCCTGCGTCCTGTTCGCCTCCGCCGGTCCCGACGACCTCACCGTTTCCGGTCTCACCGTCGTTCCCGGCGTCTCCGGCGCTTCCTGAGTCTCCCGTGTTCCCCGTCCGGCCCGCGTCATCCTCGTCGCCGCTGTCGGCCGCCATCTCGTCACCGCCCCCGGCCGACTCCGCCGTTTCGGACGCCGGCCCGGCCACCGCACCGGCCCGCTCGGCCGCCATCCCGGCCCGGCGCAGCACCACGGCCTGGCGTACGTAGTCGAGGCCGGTGACCACGGTCAGGACGACAGCCACGGCCATCACCCACCATCGCAGGGTCGCCAGCGGGCCGGTCAGCACCAGCACGTACATGCCCACGGCGACGCCCTGCGCGAGGGTCTTCATCTTGCCGCCGCGGCTGGCCGGGATCACCCCGTGTCTGATCACCCAGAAGCGCAGCAGCGTGATGCCCAGCTCGCGGAAGAGGATCACACCGGTGACCCACCAGGGCAGGTCGGAGAGGGCGGAGAGGCAGATCAGCGCGGCGCCCATGATCGCCTTGTCGGCGATGGGGTCGGCGATCTTCCCGAAGTCGGTGACGAGGTTGTACCGCCGGGCCAGCTCACCGTCGAACAGATCGGTGATCATGGCGATGGCGAAGGCAGCCCAGGCGAACGAGCGCCAGGCCGGGTCGTGCCCGCCGTTGGCCACCATGAGCAGCACGAAAGCGGGCACGAGCAGCAGCCGCACCATGGTCAGGATGTTCGCGATGTTCCACAGACTCACAGGGCGTACGGTGCTCGCCGCTTTGGGTTTCGGTACGGTGCCACGCCGGGCCGCGGAGGCCGGGACTCCGGTCATCTGCCCGCCTCCCCGCTCACCTCGCGAGGCACACCGGCGGCACCACTGACTCCAGTCGCACCCGAGCGGGCGGCCGGCACGGCACCGTGCCCCGCTGAAGCCGTCACCAGCGGCTCGGCCACCAGGTCGACGCCCTCGGCCGCGACGACCCGCGCCTCGACCATCCGGCCCACCGCCGGCACCGGGCCCGCCTCGTCCGCCTCACCGGCCTCGCTCGTCTCCGTGGCGAGGGCCGCAGGCAGCGCGAGGCGCACCTGGCCGTCGGTCTCGGGGGCCTGGTGCGCGCCGCGTCCCAGCGGGCCCTCTTCCTCGTCCACAGCCTCGACCAGTACCCGTACGGTCTCGCCCACACGCTCCTCGGCGCGCTGCGCGGTCAGCTCCTCGGCGAGCCTGGACATGTGTGCGAGCCGCTCGGCGACCTCGTCGGCCGGCACCTTCTCCTCGTAGGAGGCGGCCTCCGTGCCTTCCTCGTCCGAGTAGCCGAACACACCGATCGCGTCGAGGCGGGCCTCGGTCAAGAATCGCTCCAGCTCGGCCAGGTCCTGCTCGCTCTCGCCGGGGAAGCCGACGATGAAGTTCGAGCGCACACCGGCCTGCGGGGCCCGCTTGCGGATCTCCTCCAGCAGCCCGAGGAAGCGGTCGGTGTCGCCGAAGCGCCGCATCGCGCGCAGTACGCCGGGCGCCGAGTGCTGGAAGGACAGGTCGAAGTAGGGCGCCACCTTCTCGGTGCCGGTCAGTACGTCGATCAGCCCGGGCCGCATCTCGGCGGGCTGGAGGTAGCTCACCCGCACCCGCTCGATGCCGTCGACGGCAGCCAACTCCGGCAGCAGCGTCTCCAGCAGGCGGATGTCGCCCAGGTCCTTGCCGTAGGAGGTGTTGTTCTCCGAGACGAGCATGATCTCGCGTACGCCCTGCTCGGCCAGCCAGCGGGTCTCCCCGAGGACGTCGGAGGGACGACGGGAGATGAAGGAGCCCCGGAAGGAGGGAATGGCGCAGAAGGAGCAGCGCCGGTCACAGCCGGAGGCGAGCTTGACGGAGGCGACCGGGCTGCTGCCCAGCCGTCGCCGCAGCGGGGCACGCGGCCCCGAGGCGGGCGCGAGGCCCTCGGGCAGGTCAGCAGGTGCGGAAGCGGCGACCGCTTCCCGGGTGGTCTCCTGGGACGCATGGGACGCCCCCTCGGCACCGAGCCCCTCACCCGCCGCGGAGGTGCCCTCGCCCGCGGCAGCGCCGTGTCCGGGGAGCGCGACTGCGGCACCCTGGCGCTCGGCGGGGCTCACGGGCAGCAGCTTGCGCCGGTCCCGGGGCACATGGGGGGCGTGCACTCCGCCGCTCAGAATGGTCCGGAGCCGGTCGGAGATGTCCGCGTAGTCGTCGAAGCCGAGGACTCCGTCCGCCTCGGGCAGCGCGTCGGCCAGCTCCTTGCCGTACCGCTCGGCCATACAGCCGACGGCCACCACGGCCTGGGTTCTTCCCTCGCCCTGCTGGGCCGCGCTCTTGAGGTCGTTTGCCTCCAGCAGCGCGTCGACGGAGTCCTTCTTGGCGGCCTCGACGAAGCCGCAGGTGTTGACGACGGCGACATCGGCGTCGGAGGCGTCCTCGACGAGATCCCAGCCATCCGCCGCCAGGCGGCCTGCGAGCTCCTCCGAGTCCACCTCGTTACGTGCGCAGCCGAGAGTGACAAGGGCGACGGTACGGCGTTCGGGCATGGGCTCAGCCTACTTCGTCCCCCCGGCACCGCCCGCCGCCAGGTTCCGGCCGCGCAGCTCACCGCTCCGGGGGGATTCGTCACCCGGAGCGCGGCGCCCACCGGTCAGCGAGCGCGGCATCCGCCGGTCAGCGCTTCAGCCGGCCTCGGTCAGCGCTTCAGCCGGCCTCCGGGTCGCCACGGGTGTAGCTGAGCCGCTGCACCTGACCGGGCTCGCTCGGGTGCTTGACCTCCTTGCCGTTGACGTACAGCTTCACCCTGCCCGGGTTGCCGAGCACCAGGTCGAGCCGCTTGTCGTCGGTGAGGGTCTTGGACTGGCCCGCCCTGAGCACTCCTTCGTGGACCAGCCGCCCGTTGTGGTCCGTGGCGGAGACCCAGCTGCTGTCCTTCTCCACGGTCATCCGCACGGTCACCTTGTCGGCGGGCGCCCCGGCGATGGCACTCTCGGAGGGCTTGGGGTCGCTCGAACGGGAGGGGGACGGTTCCTCGGAGGCTCCCTTGGAGGGAGTCGGGGACGGCGCCTTCTCGGCGGTCTGCTGGCCGGATTCCCCACCACCCCCGCTGACGAGGGTGAAGGCGACGAAGCCGATCACCGCGACGATGGCGGCGACCATCGCAGCCGTCCAGTTGGGCCCGCGCGGCTCAGGGCGGATACGTTCCGCCTCGAACAGGGTCGCGGGTGGGGTCGGCTCGGGACGGCCGCCGTGTTCCTCGTCGTACTGGGCGACCAGGGCGTCACCGTCCAGCCCGACGGCGCGCGCCAGCGTACGGATGTGGCCGCGCGCGTACACATCCCCACCGCACCGGGAGTAGTCGTCCTGCTCGATCGCATGCACGATCGGGACTCGCACCCGCGTGGAGGTACTGATCTCCTCCACGGTCAACCGTGCGTCGATCCGGGCCTGCTGGAGGGCTCGACCGACCGGGGGCCGGTCCTCTTGGGGGGAGTTGCCGATGGACACGGGGGCGCCTTTCGAGCGTGTAGCCACCTGCTGGAGGTTCAGTCTAGGGGCGGGGCAAAAGGGTGGGGCAAGCGGGCGGAGCAACTTTGTACGCCATATGTATGGCGTACGTATGACCGAGCTGCGCCGGGTGGCGCCCACACGCACCTGGTGCGCCGACGCCTGAGCCGTCCCTTCCCTCAACTTGACGTATAGACCACGGAAACGGTTGCCTCGCTCGCCCTTTCGAGTGAGCTGTGCCCGCCGTGCAGCGGGTGCCGCCAGTGCCGGGTGGGCCTACTCGCCGCCCCTGATGACCGTCAGCGCCTCGTCCAGCTCCTCGGGCTTGACCAGGACGTCCCGCGCCTTGGAGCCCTCGCTGGGGCCGACCACACCCCGCGACTCCATCAGGTCCATCAGCCGCCCCGCCTTGGCGAAGCCCACCCGCAGCTTTCGCTGGAGCATCGAGGTGGAGCCGAACTGGGTGGAGACGACCAGCTCCGCCGCCTGGCAGAGCAGATCCATGTCGTCGCCGATCTCCTCGTCGATCTCCTTCTTCTTGCTCTGGCCGCCGGTCACATCCTCCCGGAAGACGGGCGTCATCTGGGCCTTGCAGTGCTCGACGACCGCCTGGACCTCGTGCTCGTTGACGTAGGCACCCTGCATCCGGATCGGCTTGCTGGCGCCCATCGGCAGGAACAGCCCGTCGCCCTTGCCGATGAGCTTCTCGGCTCCGCCCTGGTCGAGGATGACGCGGCTGTCGGCCAGGGACGAGGTGGAGAAGCCGAGCCGGGAGGGGACATTGGCCTTGATCAGGCCGGTGACGACATCGACCGACGGCCGCTGGGTGGCCAGCACCAGGTGGATACCCGCCGCCCGCGCAAGCTGGGTGATCCGTACGATCGCGTCCTCCACGTCGCGCGGCGCCACCATCATCAGGTCGGCCAGCTCGTCCACGATGACCAGCAGATAGGGGTAAGGCGTCAGCTCCCGTTCGCTGCCCTCCGGAGCCGAGACCCGGCCCGCGCGCACCGCCTCGTTGAAGTCGTCGATATGGCGGAACCCGAACGCCGCAAGGTCGTCGTAGCGCAGGTCCATCTCGCGTACGACCCACTGGAGCGCCTCGGCCGCCTTCTTCGGATTGGTGATGATCGGCGTGATCAGGTGCGGGATGCCCTCGTAGACCGTCAGCTCGACCCGCTTGGGGTCCACGAGCACCATCCGCACATCCTCGGGGGTGGCGCGGGCCATCACCGAAGTGATGAGGCAGTTGATGCACGAGGACTTGCCGGAGCCGGTGGCACCCGCGACCAGGATGTGCGGCATCTTCGCCAGGTTGGCGGAAACGTAGCCGCCCTCGACGTCCTTGCCGAGCCCGACCAGCAGCGGATGGTGCTCGCCCGACGCCTCCGCCGAGCGCAGCACGTCCCCGAGATTGACCATCTCGCGGTCGCTGTTGGGGATCTCGATACCGACTGCGGACTTCCCGGGGATCGGGTTGATGATCCGCACATCGGGGCTGGCGACGGCATACGCGATGTTCTTGGCCAGCGCGGTGATCTTCTCGACCTTCACACCGGGGCCCAGCTCCACCTCGTAGCGGGTGACCGTCGGGCCGCGGGTGAACCCGGTGACCGCCGCGTCCACCTTGAACTCGGTGAAGACGGTGGTCAGCGACTGCACCACCTGGTCGTTGGCGGCGCTGCGGGAGCGTCCGGGCCCGCCCCGCTCCAGCAGGTCGAGGGAGGGCAGCGCATAGGTGATGTCCCCCGACAGCTGGAGCTGTTCGGCGCGCGGCGGCAGCTCGGCCGGCTCCGGTGGCGCGGGCGCCCTGGTCAGGTCCGGCACCGGCGTCCGCTCGGTGACCTCGTCGTCGGCGTGGCCGGGCCGGGCACCGGCGCTGTCCGCGCCACCCCGCCCGCCGCTCCGTCCCCCACCCCGGGCACCGGGCACCGAGTCGGCGCCTGTGGCCTGCCCCTTCCTGCCGCGGGACTTGGCAACCGAGCTGGTCAGATCGGCGACCACGGGCGAGGGCTGGATGCCGTTGACCACGGCGCCGTCCAGCGAGGCCGCAGCGGCGGCGGCCAGATCGACCGCGTCCAGCGTCCGCTCGGTCTCCCCGGCGCTCGCACCGACCACCGCGCCGTCCTCGGGCAGCGGCTCCTGCGTTCCGGCACCCCGCCTGCTCTGCCGGCCTGCGCGACGACGACGATCGAGGGCCTCCTTCTCGGCGAGCGCGGGAGCGATCTGCTCCTTGCGCATGCTGTGCGCCCGGCGCCCGGGAGTCGGCTCCTCCTCGTCCGGTTCGACGTCGTAGTCGTACCCGGCCACCGGCTGGACGAGGCCCAGCCGTACCCCGGCGGCCCGCAGCCGCTGCGGGATGGCGTTGACCGGAGTCGCCGTCACCACCAGCAGCCCGAAGACGGTGACGAGCGCGAGCAGCGCCACCGCCAGCATCTCGCCCATGGTGGCGATCAGCGGCCGGGAGACGGCCCAGCCGACCAGGCCGCCCGCGTCCCGCAGCGTGTCCTCGCCCTCGCCCCTGCCGGGGGCGCCGCAACCGATGTGGACGAGCCCCAGCACCCCGACGAGCAGCGCCGAAAGGCCGATCACGATACGGCCGTTGGCCTCCGGCTTCTCCGGATGGCGGATCAGCCGTACGGAGATGACGGCCAGCAGTATCGGCACCAGCAGGTCCAGCCGGCCGAACGCGCCGGTCACCAGCATCTCCACCAGATCGCCGACCGGGCCCTGGAGGTTGGACCAGGTACCGGCGGCCACGATCAGCGCCAGACCGAGCAGCAGCAGTGCGAGGCCGTCCTTGCGGTGTGCGGGGTCAAGCGCCTTGCCGCTGCGTCCGATACCGCGCAGGACGGCGCCGACCGCGTGCGCGAGGCCGAGCCAGCAGGCCTTGAGCACCCTCAGCACACCGCTGCTGGGGGACGGCGCGCCCTTGCCCTTGCCGCCCTTGGCCGCGGGCTTCTTGGCAGGCGCCTTCTTGGCGGGTGCCTTCTTGGGCGGCGCCTTCTTCGCCGGGGCCGCCTTCGCGGCTTTCGGGGCAGCCTTTTTGGCGGGTGCTTTCTTGGCAGCCTTTCCTGTTCCCGACGCGCGTGAGGCCATAGGTGTGAGGTTACCTGGGCCGGGCATCCGAGGCACGGATGACCGGGGTACCGCATGAGCTCACAGGGACTGCCGTTCCGCAGCCGGGCCCCGACCCGTCGTCAGTTCCGGGCGCGCGGTGTGCTGCTCCCGCTCAGTGCGTTGTACTGCTCCCCCTCAAGCGCGCCGTACTGCTCCCTCCCGGTGCTGCGAGGGGTCTCAGTTCTGCGAGGGCACCTGGGTCGAGGGGTCGCCGTCCGCGCCCGGGCCGAGCGCGTCAAGTGCGCTGCGCAGCCCCGCCAGTTTGCGCTCCAAGTGGGCGGCGGTCGCCACTGCCGCTGCGTCAGCCGAGTCGCCCAGCTGCTTGGTCAGCGCCTCGGCCTGCTCCTCGACGGCGGCAAGGCGCGCGGACAGCTCGACCAGCAGGCCCTGTGCCTCGTCGCCGTCCTCGTTCGCGCCGGTGCGCCGCTCGCCGCCGTTGCCCTCCAACTGCAGCCGCAGCAGCGACGCCTGCTCGCGCAGCTGCACGTTCTTCATATAGAGGTCGACGAAGACCGAGACCTTCGCCCGCAGCACCCAGGGGTCGAACGGCTTGGAGATGTAGTCGACAGCGCCTGCCGCATAGCCGCGGAAGGTGTGGTGCGGACCGTGGTTGATGGCCGTGAGGAAGATGATGGGGATGTCGCGGGTGCGCTCGCGGCGCTTGATATGGGCAGCTGTCTCGAAGCCGTCCATGCCCGGCATCTGGACATCCAGCAGAATGACCGCGAAGTCGTCGGTCAACAGCGCTTTGAGCGCTTCCTCCCCTGACGATGCCCGTACCAGCGTCTGATCGAGCGCGGAGAGAATGGCCTCCAGCGCCAGCAGATTCTCCGGCCGGTCATCGACCAGGAGGATCTTGGCCTTCTGCACCATGGCCCGTCCTCCTCGCCCCGGCAGCCTTTCGGACGCCGCCCCTGGGAGCGGCCTCCTGTCGCCGCCGCCCGTCCTTGTGCCGGTCATGGTAGCCGCACCCTGCGGTCCGCCACACCCTGTCACCGAGATGTCACTGTGCACGTAGCAGAAACGCCCCAGGGGACCAAAAGGTTCCCGGTTTACCGCGTTTCCACACGCGCTTGACCACACTGAGTCAACATATGGCCCTCATCGACACGGTGTCATATTCACCCGCCGTCCATCCACCGCCTCATGACATCCAGCAGGTGATCAGTGTCCACCGGCTTGGTGACGTAATCGGAAGCACCGGACTCGATGCTCTTCTCCCGGTCGCCCTTCATCGCCTTGGCGGTCAGTGCGATGATCGGCAGACCGGCGAACTGCGGCATCTTGCGGATGGCCGCCGTCGTGGCGTAACCGTCCATCTCCGGCATCATGATGTCCATCAGCACCACTGCCGCGTCGTCGTGCTGCTCCAGCACCTCGATGCCCTCCCGGCCGTTCTCGGCGTAGAGGACCTGAAGGCCGTGCTGCTCCAGGACGCTGGTGAGCGCGAAGACGTTGCGGATGTCGTCGTCGACGATGAGCACCTTCCGGCCCGCCAGATCGCCGGTGCCGCCCGTCGCGGTGGAGGGCGCCTCCTGCGCTCCCCCGCTCGCTTCCCGCCCCGGTGCCTCGGCGGCCGCGCCGCCGCTCTCGGCCACCGCGCCGCCCTGCTGCTCGTCGGCGCCCGCCACTCGCCCAGCCGCGCCGTTGCCCCGTACCGCCCCGTTGGCGGTCCCGTTCGCACTGCCGGCACCGTTGTCCGACGGTGCTGACGGGCGTGCCTCCGGGGGCAGTTCGGGCTGCGCCTGGCCGCTGGCGTCCCGCATCCGCCGCCGGTCGGCCAGTGAGTGCGCCGCCTCCTCCGCGGTCTGCTCGGGGGCCGCGGGAGCCGTCCCGGTGCCCTTGCCCGGCCCGGCCTGCGCCGCCGCTTCCTCCTGCTCGGCGGCCGGCGCCTCCGCGACTCCCGTACGCGCCTCCGGCAGGCTCAACGGGGCGCTGCCCGAGGCGAGCTGCCCGTAGCCCTGCGGCGGCAGCTCTGTCGGGTGCAGCGGCAGGTAGAGGGTGAAGGTGGAGCCGCGGCCCGGCTCACTGACCGCGTGGATCTCACCGCCCAGCAGCCGTGCGATCTCCCGGCTGATGGACAGCCCCAGGCCCGTGCCGCCGTACTTGCGCGACGTGGTGCCGTCAGCCTGCTTGAACGCCTCGAAGATGACCCGCATCTTGCTCTGCGCGATCCCGATGCCGGTGTCCGTCACCGAGAAGGCGATCAGCTCCGAGTCCGGGTCCCGCAGCGAACCGTGCTCCAGCATCTGCTCGCGGATCGCGCCGGGCACATCCGAGCGGGCCGAGCGGATCACAAGCTCGACGGCGCCGCTGTCGGTGAACTTCACCGCGTTGGACAGCAGATTGCGCAGCACCTGCAGCAGCCGCTGCTCGTCGGTGTGGAGCGTGGCGGGCAGCTCCGGCGAGACACTCACCGAGAAGTCCAGCCCCTTCTCCACCGTCAGCGGCCGGAAGGTGGCCTCCACATAGTCGACCAGTTGCACCAGTGCGATCCGCGTCGGGCTGACGTCCATCTTGCCCGCCTCGACCTTCGACAGATCGAGGATGTCGTTGATCAGCTGCAGCAGGTCGGAGCCCGCGCCGTGGATCGTCTCGGCGAACTCGACCTGCTTGGGCGACAGGTTGTTCTCCGCGTTGTCCGCCAGCAGCTTGGCCAGGATCAGCAGCGAGTTGAGCGGCGTGCGCAACTCGTGCGACATGTTGGCCAGGAACTCCGACTTGTAGCGCATCGAGACCGAGAGCTGCTCGGCACGCTCCTCCAGGACCTGCCGCGCCTCCTCGATCTCCCGGTTCTTGATCTCGATGTCGCTGTTGGTCTGTGCGAGCTGCTCGGCCTTCTCCTCCAGCGCCGCGTTGGACTCCTGGAGGGCCTTCTGCCGGTTCTCCAGCTCCGCCGAGCGCTCCTTCAGCTGCGCCGTCAGCTCCTGCGACTGCTCCAGCAGCCGCTCGGTACGCATATTGACGCTGATGGTGTTGACGCTCGTGGCGATCATCTCGGCGATCTGGTTGAGGAAGTCCTTCTGGATCTGTCCGAACGGCTGGAAGGACGCCAGCTCGATCACACCGAGCACCGTGCCCTCGAAGATGACGGGCAGCACCACCAGATGCGCGGGCGGCGCCTCGCCGAGCCCCGAGGAGATCTTCAGATAGCCGGGCGGCACATTGCCCATCTCGATGGTGCGCTTCTCCTTCGCCGCCGTGCCGACCAGCGACTCGCCCGGCAGGAAGGAGGTGGGCATGCTGTCGGTGCAGTAGCCGTAGCTGCCCAGCATCCGCAGCTCGTACTTGCCGTCCTCACCGGGCCCCGCGCCGACGCCCACCGCGCCCTCCGGAGTGCCCTCCGGCAGCGAGATGAAGAACGCGCCGTGCTGCGCGGAGACCACCGGCGTCAGCTCGCTCATGATGAGCCCCGCCACGTCCCGCAGATCGCGGCGGCCCTGCATCAGTCCTGAGATGCGCGCCAGGTTGCCCTTGAGCCAGTCCTGCTCCTGGTTGGCCTGCGTGGTGTCCCGCAGGTTGGCGATCATCGTGTTGATGTAGCCCTGCAGCTCCAGGATCTCCCCGGCCGCCTCGACGTCGATACGGACGTTGTGGTCGCCACGGGTCACCGCGGTGGCGACCTCGGCGATCGCCCGCACCTGACGGGTGAGGTTGCCCGCCATCTCGTTGACGGAGTCGGTCAGGTCCTTCCACGTACCGGCGACTCCCGGCACCCGGGCCTGACCGCCCAACTGGCCCTCGGTGCCCACCTCGCGGGCCACCCGGGTGACCTGCTCGGCGAACGACGACAGCTGGTCGACCATCGTGTTGATGGTCGTCTTCAGCTGCAGGATCTCGCCGTTGGCCTCGATGTCGATCTTCTTGGTGAGATCGCCCTTGGCGATGGCGGTGGTGACCATGGCGATCTGCCGCACCTGGCCGGTCAGGTTGGACGCCATCGAGTTCACCGACTCGGTCAGGTCCTTCCACGTGCCCGCGACGCCCTGCACCCGCGCCTGGCCGCCCAGCACGCCGTCCGTGCCCACCTCACGGGCCACCCGGGTCACCTGCTCCGCGAACGACGAGAGCGTGGTGACCATCGTGTTGACCGTGTCCGCGAGCTGCGCCACCTCGCCGCTGGCCTCGACGGTGACCTTCTTGGTCAGGTCACCCCCGGCGACCGCCGTGGCGACCTGGGAGATGTTGCGGACCTGGCTGGTGAGGTTGTTGGCCATGATGTTGACGTTGTCGGTCAGGTCCTTCCAGATACCCGACACGTCACGCACCCGCGCCTGGCCGCCGAGAATGCCCTCGGTGCCCACCTCACGGGCCACCCGGGTCACCTGCTCGGCAAACGACGACAGGGTGTCCACCATGGTGTTGACGGTCGTCACCAGGGCGAGCACCTCGCCCTTGGCGTCGACGGTGATCTTCTTGGACAGGTCGCCCTGTGCGACAGCCGTGGTGACCTCGGCGATGTTGCGGACCTGCGAGGTCAGGTTGTTCGCCATGAAGTTCACCGACTGCGTGAGGTCCTTCCAGGTGCCGGAGACACCCTTGACCTCCGCCTGGCCGCCCAGGATGCCCTCCGTTCCCACCTCGCGGGCGACCCTGGTGACCTCCTCGGCGAACGACGAGAGCTGGTCGACCATCGTGTTCAGCGTGGTCTTCAGCTCCAGGATCTCGCCGCGCGCGTCCACGTCGATCTTCTGCGACAGATCACCCCGGGCCACCGCGGTGGCCACCTGCGAGATGTTGCGCACCTGGCTGGTCAGATTGCCGGCCATACCGTTCACGGAATCGGTCAGATCCCGCCACACGCCCGCGACGCCCGGCACCTGCGCCTGACCGCCCAGCCTGCCCTCCGTACCGACCTCACGGGCCACCCGGGTGACCTGGTCGGCGAAGGCCGAGAGCTGGTCGACCATCGTGTTGATGGTGTTCTTCAGCTCCAGGATCTCGCCGCGCGCATCGACCTCGATCTTCTGCGAGAGGTCACCCCGCGCGACCGCCGTGGTCACCTGAGCGATCTGCCGCACCTGGGAGGTCAGATTGTTGGCCATGAAGTTGACGGAGTTCGTCAGGTCCTTCCAGGTGCCCGAGACGCCGTCCACGCGGGCCTGGCCGCCCAGCCGGCCCTCGGTGCCCACGTCCCTGGCCATCCTGGTCACCTGCTCGGCGAAGGAGGACAGCTGGTCCACCATCGTGTTGACGGTGTTCTTCAGCTGGAGCATCTCGCCGGAGACATCCACGGTGACCTTCTGCGACAGATCACCGTTCGCCACCGCAGTCGTCACCTGAGCGATGTTGCGGACCTGCCCTGTGAGATTGCGGAACGCGGTGTTGACCGAGTCCGTCAGGTCCTTCCAGGTGCCGGCCGCGCCGGGCACGGCCGCCTGCCCGCCCAGCTCACCTTCGACGCCGATCTCCCGGGCGACCCGGGTCACCTCGGCGCCGAACGCGGAGAGCTGGTCGACCATCGTGTTGACGGTGTTCTTCAACTCCTGCATCTCACCGGAGACATCCACGGTGACCTTCTGCGACAGATCACCGTTCGCCACCGCAGTCGTCACCTGAGCGATGTCCCGCACCTGAGCGGTCAGATTCCGGAACGCGGAGTTGACCGAGTCCGTCAGGTCCTTCCAGATCCCGGCGGCCCCCGGCACCACCGCCTGGCCGCCCAGCACGCCGTCCGTGCCGACCTCGCTGGCGGCCCGCGTGACCTCGTCCGCCAGGGTGCGCAGCGTGTCCGTCATCGCGTTGATCGTCTCGGCGAGCTGCGCCACCTCGCCCCGCGCGTTCACGGTGATCTTCTGCGACAGGTCGCCGTTGGCCACCGCCGTCGTCACCTGGGCGATCTCGCGCACCTGGGAAGTCAGATTGCCCGCCATCAGGTTGACGGAGTCCGTCAGGTCCTTCCACACGCCCGCGACGCCCTGCACCCGCGCCTGGCCGCCCAGCTCGCCCTCGGTCCCGACCTCGCGCGCGACCCTGGTGACCTCGGACTGGAAGGAGGAGAGCTGGTCCACCATCGTGTTGACGGTGTTCTTCAGCTCCAGCATCTCGCCGGCGACATGAACGGTCACCTTGCGTGAAAGGTCACCCTTGGCGACCGCCGTGGTCACCAGAGCGATATCCCGCACCTGAGCCGTCAGCCGCGACGCCATGGTGTTGACGGAATCAGTCAGGTCCTTCCAGGAACCGGACATTCCGCGCACCCGCGCCTGGCCGCCCAGCTTGCCCTCGGTCCCGACCTCGCTGGCGACCCGCGTCACCTCGTCCGTGAACGCCGAGAGCTGGTCCACCAGGCCGTTGACCGTACGGCCGACCTTCAGGAACTCCCCCCGCAGCGGATGCCCGCCGCCCTCGGCCCCACGCGAGCGCAGGTCCATGCGCTGCTCCAGGTCACCGTCGGCGACGGCCGTCAGCACCCTGCCCACCTCGGAGACGGGCCACACCAGGTCGTCCACCAACGCGTTCGCCGCGTCGATCGCCGACGCCCAGGAGCCCTCACACGTGCCGGTCTGCAGCCGCTCTGTGAGTTTTCCCTCACGTCCGACCACCCGCCGCACCCGGGACAGCTCACCCGTCAGGTGCAGATTCTGGTCCGCGACCTCGTTGAAGACCGCGGCGATCTCGGCCATCGGGCCCTCACCGGTCACGGTCAGCCGCTTGCGGAAATTGCCGTCCCGCATCGCCGTCAGCCCGGTCAGAAGCTTGTTGAGGGCCGCGGCGTCCACCTCGACCGTCCCGCTTCGACGGGACCGTCCGCCCTTCGCGCGCGTGTTGCCGCTACGCGCGGTTGTGGTGCCAGACTCCACTGCCCCTCCTGCGGGTCGACCTTCCTGCCCGGGCCCTTGTACTCCGAGCCTTCCCAGTGTTTCACCCTGCCCGAACCCGGCGATAACAGTTCGGCAGCATGGCATATCGCACTGCGTTCGCGGACCCGGTGGGAAATCACCCGCATCCGGCGGCCACTCGCCGTGGATACGTAAGTAACCTGGCACCCGGCTGTCCGTTCACCCCCATGTCGGCGGGGTGCCCGACCGGGTCAAATGGGTAGGGGCTTCGCAGGGGGCAGCGGTGTGAGTACGAAGGGCGACGGAGGGGCGCTGCGGTGACGCAAGAGCAGAGCGCCGAGCGCGGGGGCCTCCCCACCGGGGTCCCCCCGGACGCCCTGGGCTCACAACAAGGCCCGAACGAGGAGGCGGGGACCGTCACGGCGGCCCTGACCGCACAGCGCACACCAGTGCGCCTGGCCGACAGGACATCCATGGGGAGACCAGTGATCACCGCACGAGCCGCCGCCACCTTCGAACCGGTGGGCCGCTCCGTCGCCACCGCGCGCGGCTTCGTACGCGACACCCTCCAGGGCTGGGGCCTGTCCGACATCGTCGACGACGCCGTCGTGCTCACCAGCGAGCTGGTCACCAACGCCGTGGTGCACGCCGGAACCGCCGCCGAGGTGCTGTGTCTGCGCGACGAGGACGGCATCCGCATCGAGGTCATCGACCGCTACCCGGAGCGCGAACTGCCGCTCCAGGAGGTCAACCCGCAGCCCGCCGGCCCCGACCGCGAGGGCGGCCGCGGGCTGCTGCTGGCCTCGGCGCTGGCCACCCGCTGGGGCGTCGACTACACCGCGTCGGACAAGCGCGTCTGGTTCCGACTCGACCTTCCCGAGCGCCCGGTGGGCACGCGTACGGCGGGCCCCGCGCTCCCGGACACGGCGCTGCCGGTCACCGACACCCGCGTCCGCGTCGCCGTCATCCAGGTCGACCGCAGCGGCTCGATCAGCGCCTGGAACGAGGACGCCACCGAACTGTTCGACTATCCGGCGGACCAGGTCGTCGGCAAGCCCCTGACCGACTTCGCCGCCTGGCCCCACACCCCCGGCACCGGCACAGGCGTCGCCGAGGCACTGCGCCTCTCCCGCTGGGAGGGCTCCTACGGTATGCGCGGCTCGGACGGCCGCACCATCCCCGTCTACGCCTCCCACCTGCGAGTACGCGACAGCGACGGCGAGCCCTCCACGGTCTGTCTGCTGGTGCGCGAGCACGAACGCGCTGTCCTGCAGTCCCCGCCCCGGGTCCACTCGCACGACAACACCGGCACCGCCGGCGACTCCCAGGACCAGTCGGCCGACGACCCCTTCGAGGTCTTCATCGGCTCCCCGGCCCCCGACGACCTCGACGGCCTCCTGCAGCGCACCGTCGAACGCGCCAGGGACATGCTCGACGGCGACTCCGCCTATCTGCTGCTGGCCACCGACGACGAGACCGAACTGGAGGTCCGCGCCTCCACCGGCCTGCCCTCGGCCCGCCAGCGGTTCGCCCGCGTCCCCGTCGAGACCGGAAGCGGACGCTACGGATCGGCCCGGATGCCGTCCGTGCACGAGGACCTCACCGTCGTCCCCGGCGCCGTACCGCTCCTGGACGGCACCGGCATGCGTTCCGTTGTCACCGTCCCCCTCAAGGTCGAGGGCAGGCTCACCGGCTCCCTCGGCGTCGCGACCGAGGCCCCAGGGCGCTACACCAACGAGGAGGCGCTGCGCCTCCAGTTCGCCGCCGACCGCATCGCCCTCGCCGTCGAACGGGCCCGCCTCACCGAGCTGGAGCGCCTGCGCCGCGGCTCGCTCTCCTTCCTCGTCGAAGCCTCCGACCTGCTCGCCGGCACCCTCGACCGCGACCAGACGCTCGCCCTGATGGCCCAGATGACAGTCCCCACCCTGGCCACCTGGTGTGCCGTCTACACCGTCGCCGACCAGGGCTCGGACCCCAAGCTGTCGTACGTACTGCACGAGGACGAGGACCGCATCGACAACCTCAAGGCGCTGCTCGCCAAGGTCGAGCCGCCCGAGCCGGTCCCCACCCCCGGAGCACGCGTCTGGGCGGCCCCCACCGAGGCCGCGCACTCCGCCGCCATGCGCACCTCGCTGCGCAACGTCTCGCTGGACGGCGAGGACCACCAGCTCTCCCCCGGCACCAGCCTGGCCACAGCGGCCGCGGTCGGCGGCGAGACCGTCGTGCTGCCCCTGGTGGCGCGCAACCGCGTCATCGGCATGCTCACCCTCGGCAAGCCCACCGACGAACGGTTCCGCCAGGAGATCCTGGAGCTGGCCGAGGACCTCTCCCGCCGTGCCGCGCTGGCCCTGGACAACGCACGTCTCTACTCCGAGCGCACCGCCATCAGCCAGTCCCTCCAGCGCAGCCTCCTGCCGCCCGAACTGCCCGACATCACAGGCGGGATCGAGCGCGAGGTCATCTACCGCGCCGCAGGCGAGGGCAACGAGGTCGGCGGTGACTTCTACGACCTCTTCGAGATCCGCGAAGGCGTCTACGGCTTCGCCATCGGCGACGTCTGCGGTACGGGCCCCGAGGCCGCCGCCGTCACCGGGCTGGCCAGGCACGCGCTGCGGCTGCTCGCCCGGGAGGGCCTGGGCGGTCCGGCCGTACTGGAGCGCCTCAACACCGCCATCCTGGACGAGGGGGCGCGCAGCCGTTTCCTCACCCTCCTCTACGGCGAGATGCGCCCCCAGGAGGACGGCAGCGCCGAACTGAAGGTCGTCTGCGCCGGCCACCCGCTGCCGCTGCGCCTGCGCCAGGACGGCACCGTGGAACCCGCCGCCGACCCCCAGCCCCTGCTCGGCGTCATGGAAGACCTGGAACTCTACGAGCAGACCGTGTCCCTCGACCCAGGTGACGTGCTGCTGTGTGTGACGGACGGCGTGACCGAACGCCGCGAGGGCACTCGGATGCTCGGCGACGACGGCCTGGCCGACGTCCTCGGCACCTGCACGGGCCTCAACGCCGGCGCGGTGGCTGCCCGCATCATGCGCGCCGTCGAACGCTTCGCCAGCGACGCCCCCTCGGACGACATGGCCATCCTGGCGATGCGCGTCCCGGAGTAGGAGTGGCCGGGAGCAGAAGCAGCTGTGAACAGGAGCGGCCGGAAACAAGAAGGCCCCCGCCGTACGGCGGGGGCCTTCAACTTGCTTCTAGAGAGCCCCAAAACGGAATCGAACCGTTGACCTTCTCCTTACCATGGAGACGCTCTGCCGACTGAGCTATTGGGGCGCGGCCAGCGGTAGAGATCTTACCCGATCCACGGCGATGGATCGAACTGGCGCCGGACCGGCCCACACCTCAGCTCACGCGCTCCCGCAGCAGCCCCCCGAGCGCGTTGCAGGCCGACACCACGCGCTGCAGGTCCTTCTTCGTCATCGCCGCGCTCAGCGGCAGCGTCAGGCACTCGTCAGCAGCCCGCTCCGCCTCGGGCAGCCGGAGGGACGGGCACCACTCGGTCCGCTGCACATCCTGCGCGAACTCCGGCAGCCGGTGGGCCGGCACCCGGACGGGAACGTCGGACTCGACACCGCGCAGCCTGAGCGCCCTGCGGAAGGCATCGCGATCCGGTCTGCCGTTCCCCGGCACCCGGACCGCATACGCCGAGAACGCGTGCTCGGCACCGTCCCCGACCTCCGGCACAACGACACCCCGGAGCCGGCGCCCGAGGTAGGTGGCGTACTGACGCCGCCGCACCGCGTCGATCGCGTCCGTACGGGGCAGGGGCTCCCACTCCACCACAGGGACACCGCGCCGCTCGCCGGCGGCCCGCAGCGCGGCCATGTCCGCGGCCTGGCCGAAGAGATGAACGGGAACGATGGCCGCGGTCCGCGCGGTCACCGCACCTTCGGCGGACGAGGGATCGAGACAGTAGGTGTGGGCATCGATGTCGGCGAAGACAGGCCGTGCTCCGAGCTCTTGGACGGCTCGCGCCACGTCGGCCCCGCCGAACGACGGAACCACGACCTCGTCCCCGGCGCCGATGCCCGCTGCGGTCAGCTGTGTTGTCCCCATGGTCGGATCATGTCCACGCAATGTGAACTGCCGGTGACGACGCACAAAAAAGTCGTGGTCCCTGAACTGACGTCCAGGGACCACGACTTCCAAAGATAGTTCGGCGGTGTCCTACTCTCCCACACGCTCCCGCATGCAGTACCATCGGCGCTGAAAGGCTTAGCTTCCGGGTTCGGAATGTAACCGGGCGTTTCCCTCACGCTATGACCACCGAAACACGGCGAAACAACAACCAGGTTGTTGTCTCAGAACCAACACAGTGGACGCGAGCCTCTATGGACAAGCCCTCGGCCTATTAGTACCGGTCACCTCCACCCATTACTGGGCTTCCAGATCCGGCCTATCAACCCCGTCATCTCCAGGGAGCCTTAACCCCTCCAAGGGGGTGGGAGTCCTCATCTCGAAGCAGGCTTCCCGCTTAGATGCTTTCAGCGGTTATCCTTCCCGAACGTAGCCAACCAGCCATGCCCTTGGCAGAACAACTGGCACACCAGAGGTCCGTCCGTCCCGGTCCTCTCGTACTAGGGACAGCCCTTCTCAAGACTCCTACGCGCGCAGCGGATAGGGACCGAACTGTCTCACGACGTTCTAAACCCAGCTCGCGTACCGCTTTAATGGGCGAACAGCCCAACCCTTGGGACCGACTCCAGCCCCAGGATGCGACGAGCCGACATCGAGGTGCCAAACCATCCCGTCGATATGGACTCTTGGGGAAGATCAGCCTGTTATCCCCGGGGTACCTTTTATCCGTTGAGCGACGGCGCTTCCACAAGCCACCGCCGGATCACTAGTCCCGACTTTCGTCCCTGCTCGACCCGTCAGTCTCACAGTCAAGCTCCCTTGTGCACTTACACTCACCACCTGATGACCAACCAGGCTGAGGGAACCTTTGGGCGCCTCCGTTACCCTTTAGGAGGCAACCGCCCCAGTTAAACTACCCACCAGACACTGTCCCCGATCCGGATCACGGACCCAGGTTAGACATCCAGCACGACCAGAGTGGTATTTCAACAACGACTCCACGAACACTGGCGTGCCCGCTTCACAGTCTCCCACCTATCCTACACAAGCCGAACCGAACACCAATATCAAGCTGTAGTAAAGGTCCCGGGGTCTTTCCGTCCTGCTGCGCGAAACGAGCATCTTTACTCGTACTGCAATTTCACCGGGCCTATGGTTGAGACAGTCAAGAAGTCGTTACGCCATTCGTGCAGGTCGGAACTTACCCGACAAGGAATTTCGCTACCTTAGGATGGTTATAGTTACCACCGCCGTTTACTGGCGCTTAAGTTCTCAGCTTCACCAGGACGAATCCTGACTAACCGGTCCCCTTAACGTTCCAGCACCGGGCAGGCGTCAGTCCGTATACATCGCCTTACGGCTTCGCACGGACCTGTGTTTTTAGTAAACAGTCGCTTCTCGCTGGTCTCTGCGGCCACCCCCAGCTCACCAAGCATGTTGGATCACCAGGCGTGGCCCCCCTTCTCCCGAAGTTACGGGGGCATTTTGCCGAGTTCCTTAACCATAGTTCACCCGAACGCCTCGGTATTCTCTACCAGACCACCTGAGTCGGTTTAGGGTACGGGCCGCCACACAACTCGCTAGAGGCTTTTCTCGACAGCACAGGATCACCCACTTCACCACAAACGGCTCGGCATCAGGTCTCACCCCTATGCCAGGCGGATTTACCTACCTGACGGGCTACACCCTTACCCCGGGACAACCATCGCCCGGGCTGGACTACCTCACTGCGTCACCCCATCACTCACCTACTACAAGCTCGGACCGTCGGCTCCACCACACTCCCACTCCGAAGAGCAGAAGGGGCTTCACGGACTTAGCATCACCTGATTCGATGTTTGACGCTGCATAGCGGGTACCGGAATATCAACCGGTTCTCCATCGACTACGCCTGTCGGCCTCGCCTTAGGTCCCGACTTACCCTGGGCAGATCAGCTTGACCCAGGAACCCTTAGTCAATCGGCGCACACGTTTCTCACGCATGTATCGCTACTCATGCCTGCATTCTCACTCGTGAACCATCCACAACTCGCTTCCACGGCTGCTTCACCCGGCACACGACGCTCCCCTACCCACCCACACACCCGTTAGAGCTATTGTGTGAGTGACACGACTTCGGCGGTGTACTTGAGCCCCGCTACATTATCGGCGCGGAATCACTTGACCAGTGAGCTATTACGCACTCTTTCAAGGATGGCTGCTTCTAAGCCAACCTCCTGGTTGTCCCTGCGACTCCACATCCTTTCCCACTTAGCACACGCTTAGGGGCCTTAGTCGATGCTCTGGGCTGTTTCCCTCTCGACCATGGAGCTTATCCCCCACAGTCTCACTGCCGCGCTCTCACTTACCGGCATTCGGAGTTTGGCTAAGGTCAGTAACCCGGTAGGGCCCATCGCCTATCCAGTGCTCTACCTCCGGCAAGAAACACACGACGCTGCACCTAAATGCATTTCGGGGAGAACCAGCTATCACGGAGTTTGATTGGCCTTTCACCCCTAACCACAGGTCATCCCCCAGGTTTTCAACCCTGGTGGGTTCGGGCCTCCACGAAGTCTTACCTCCGCTTCACCCTGCCCATGGCTAGATCACTCCGCTTCGGGTCTTGAACACGCTACTCAAACGCCCTCTTCGGACTCGCTTTCGCTACGGCTCCCCCACACGGGTTAACCTCGCAACATGCCGCAAACTCGCAGGCTCATTCTTCAAAAGGCACGCAGTCACGACAGACAGTGCGAACACTGCCTGCGACGCTCCCACGGCTTGTAGGCACACGGTTTCAGGTACTCTTTCACTCCGCTCCCGCGGTACTTTTCACCATTCCCTCACGGTACTATCCGCTATCGGTCACCAGGGAATATTTAGGCTTGACGGGTGGTCCCGCCAGATTCACACAGGATTTCTCGGGCCCCATGCTACTTGGGAACAACACAAGCGAGCCGTGCAGATTTCAGCTACGGGGGTCTTACCCTCTACGCCGGGCCTTTCGCATGCCCTTCGCCTATCCACACGGTTTCTAACTCACCCAGCCGCCGGCAGACGACTGAAGCGCAGTCCCACAACCCCGCATGCGCAACCCCTGCCGGGTATCACACACATACGGTTTAGCCTCCTCCGGTTTCGCTCACCACTACTCCCGGAATCACGGTTGTTTTCTCTTCCTACGGGTACTGAGATGTTTCACTTCCCCGCGTTCCCTCCACACCGCCTATACATTCAGCGGCAGGTGACAGCCCATGACGACTGCCGGGTTCCCCCATTCGGACACCCCCGGATCACAGCTCGGTTGACAGCTCCCCGGGGCCTATCGCGGCCTCCCACGTCCTTCATCGGTTCCTGGTGCCAAGGCATCCACCGTGCGCCCTTAAAAACTTGGCCACAGATGCTCGCGTCCACTGTGCAGTTCTCAAACAACAACCAGCCACCCACCACCCCAACCACACAAGCTGAGTTCACTGGGACCGGCGCAGAAGGACAGCCACCAACGGCCGCACCCTCAGACACCCAACAGCGCGCCCGACACGACCAGATCACCTGCGTTCCACGCCGAAGCAGTACTAACAGACACCCTGACCGTGCCGAATAGTCAACGTTCCACCCATGAGCAACCCACCGTCAGACACTCGCTGACGCAGTGGGCCTCTGGACCGCCGAAGCGGCCAAAGATGCTCCTTAGAAAGGAGGTGATCCAGCCGCACCTTCCGGTACGGCTACCTTGTTACGACTTCGTCCCAATCGCCAGTCCCACCTTCGACGATTCCCTCCCCACAAAGGGGGTTGGGCCACCGGCTTCGGGTGTTACCGACTTTCGTGACGTGACGGGCGGTGTGTACAAGGCCCGGGAACGTATTCACCGCAGCAATGCTGATCTGCGATTACTAGCGACTCCGACTTCATGGGGTCGAGTTGCAGACCCCAATCCGAACTGAGACCGGCTTTTTGAGATTCGCTCCACCTCACGGCATCGCAGCTCATTGTACCGGCCATTGTAGCACGTGTGCAGCCCAAGACATAAGGGGCATGATGACTTGACGTCGTCCCCACCTTCCTCCGAGTTGACCCCGGCAGTCTCCCGTGAGTCCCCAACCACCCGAAGGTGTTGCTGGCAACACAGGACAAGGGTTGCGCTCGTTGCGGGACTTAACCCAACATCTCACGACACGAGCTGACGACAGCCATGCACCACCTGTACACCGACCCAAAGGGGGGCACTGTCTCCAGCGCTTTCCGGTGTATGTCAAGCCTTGGTAAGGTTCTTCGCGTTGCGTCGAATTAAGCCACATGCTCCGCCGCTTGTGCGGGCCCCCGTCAATTCCTTTGAGTTTTAGCCTTGCGGCCGTACTCCCCAGGCGGGGCACTTAATGCGTTAGCTGCGGCACGGACGACGTGGAATGCCGCCCACACCTAGTGCCCAACGTTTACGGCGTGGACTACCAGGGTATCTAATCCTGTTCGCTCCCCACGCTTTCGCTCCTCAGCGTCAGTATCGGCCCAGAGATCCGCCTTCGCCACCGGTGTTCCTCCTGATATCTGCGCATTTCACCGCTACACCAGGAATTCCAATCTCCCCTGCCGAACTCCAGCCTGCCCGTATCGAATGCAGACCCGGGGTTAAGCCCCGGGCTTTCACATCCGACGCGACAAGCCGCCTACGAGCTCTTTACGCCCAATAATTCCGGACAACGCTCGCACCCTACGTATTACCGCGGCTGCTGGCACGTAGTTAGCCGGTGCTTCTTCTGCAGGTACCGTCACTTGCGCTTCTTCCCTGCTGAAAGAGGTTTACAACCCGAAGGCCGTCATCCCTCACGCGGCGTCGCTGCATCAGGCTTGCGCCCATTGTGCAATATTCCCCACTGCTGCCTCCCGTAGGAGTCTGGGCCGTGTCTCAGTCCCAGTGTGGCCGGTCGCCCTCTCAGGCCGGCTACCCGTCGTCGCCTTGGTAGGCCATCACCCCACCAACAAGCTGATAGGCCGCGGGCTCATCCTGCACCGCCGGAGCTTTCCACCACCAGACCATGCGGCCGGTGGTCATATCCGGTATTAGACCCCGTTTCCAGGGCTTGTCCCGAAGTGCAGGGCAGATTGCCCACGTGTTACTCACCCGTTCGCCACTAATCCACCACCGAAGCGGCTTCATCGTTCGACTTGCATGTGTTAAGCACGCCGCCAGCGTTCGTCCTGAGCCAGGATCAAACTCTCCGTGAATGCTTATCGCTTCGCGGAAGAGCGGAACCAGGGGAGGAATAATCCCCACGGTTCACAGCGTCCTCGCTGTTAATTTTCCAAAGGAACCTCAACCCACCACTGAAGGATGGGCCGGGGTATCAACATATCTGGCGTTGACTTTTGGCACGCTGTTGAGTTCTCAAGGAACGGACGCTTACTTCGAAACCGTTTCACCGGTCTCTCCGGACGTTTGCCCTTTCGGTGTCTCCAACCTTACCAGAATCTTTTTCCGGCTCGTTTCCGAGTCGATTTCGGATTCCTGTCCATCGGCCTTCCCCGGGCCGTGGCGGCTCCGGGTTCCCGATGCGGTGGAGATGTAAACGTACTTGAGCGGGGCGCCCGGAGGCAAATCGAGGCGCCCCGCCCACCCATGGGCCCGAACACCCGCACGAACGTACGCAGGTGTTGGGGCCGACGGGGCGTCAGACCTCTACGACCACGGGGAGGATCATCGGACGTCGGCGGTAGGTGTCGGAGACCCACTTGCCGACCGTACGGCGCACCAGCTGCTGGAGCTGGTGCGTCTCGGCGACGCCGTCCTGCGCCGACTTGGCGAGGGCCTCGTCGAGCTTCGGGATGACCGCGGCGAAGTCGGACTCGTCGATGCCCGAGCCACGGGACTGGAGGTGGGGGCCGCCCACGATCTTGCCGGTGGTGCTGTCGACCACGACGAAGATCGAGATGATCCCCTCGTCGCCGAGGATGCGCCGGTCCTTGAGGGAGGACTCGGTGACGTCGCCGACCGAGAGACCGTCGACGTACACATAACCGGCCTGGACCTTGCCGCTGATCTTGGCCTTGCCGTCGACCAGATCGACCACGACGCCGTCCTCGGCGATCACGATGCGGTCGTGGGGCACGCCGGTCGCCGCGCCCAGTTCGGCGTTGGCACGCAGATGGCGCCATTCGCCGTGGACGGGCATCAGGTTGCGCGGCTGACAGATGTTGTAGAAGTACAGCAGCTCGCCCGCCGAGGCGTGGCCGGAGACGTGCACCTTGGCGTTGCCCTTGTGCACCACGTTGGCGCCCCAGCGGGTCAGCCCGTTGATCACGCGGTAGACGGCGTTCTCGTTGCCCGGGATGAGGGACGAGGCCAGGATCACCGTGTCGCCCTGCACGATGCGGATCTGGTGGTCTCGGTTGGCCATCCGGGAGAGGGCGGCCATGGGCTCGCCCTGGGAGCCGGTGCAGACCAGCACGACTTCGTCGTCCGGAAGGTCGTCGAGCGTCTTGACGTCGACGACGAGGCCGGCCGGGACCTGGAGGTAGCCGAGGTCGCGGGCGATGCCCATGTTGCGGACCATGGAGCGGCCCACGAAGGCGACCCGGCGGCCGTGCTCGTGTGCGGCGTCGAGGATCTGCTGGATGCGGTGCACATGGCTGGCGAAGCTGGCCACGATGATCCGCTTCTGGGCGCTGGCGAACACCTGGCGCAGCACCGAGGAGATCTCGCGCTCGGGCGGCACGAAGCCGGGCACCTCGGCGTTGGTCGAGTCGCTGAGCAGCAGGTCGATGCCCTCTTCACCGAGGCGTGCGAAGGCCCGCAGGTCGGTGAGCCGGCCGTCCATCGGCAGCTGGTCCATCTTGAAGTCGCCGGTGTGGACGACCATGCCGGCCGGGGTGCGGATCGCGACGGCGAGGGCGTCGGGGATGGAGTGGTTGACCGCGAGGAACTCGCAGTCGAAGGGGCCGATGCGTTCCCGGTGTCCCTCTTCCACCTCGAGGGTGTAGGGCCGGATGCGGTGCTCCTGGAGCTTTGCCTCGATCAGGGCGAGGGTCAGCTTGGAGCCGATCAGCGGGATGTCGGCCTTCTCCCGCAGCAGATAGGGGATGCCGCCGATGTGGTCCTCGTGACCGTGGGTGAGGACGATGCCGTCGATGTCGTCGAGGCGGTCCCTCAGACTGGTGAAGTCGGGGAGGATGAGGTCGATGCCCGGCTGTTCCTCCTCCGGGAAGAGGACACCGCAGTCGACGATCAGAAGCCTGCCACCGTACTCGAAGACGGTCATGTTGCGGCCGATCTCGCCGAGGCCTCCCAGCGGGGTGACCCGTAGGCCGCCCTCGGGGAGCTTTGGCGGTGGGCCAAGCTCGGGATGCGGATGACTCAAAAGACTCTCCTTACCACGCGCGCCACGCACCCGCCTGGGCACGTGGCGCGCGATATTCATGATGCGCACGCGGACGCACGTTTCGTACGTACGTGTCGTGCTGGTTCTGCTGGGTCATGCACGGTTGTGCACTGCTGCCGTTGTCCGGCGGTATGCAGTTGTGAAGTCTGAGATCTACAGATGTACCCCGCCGTGAGCGAGATCGTGCTTGAGCTGTTCCAGCTCCTCGGGGGAGAGCTCGACCAGCGGCAGGCGCAGCGGTCCCGCGGGAAGGCCCAGACGGGCGAGCGCTGCCTTGGTGGTGATGACGCCCTGGGTGCGGAACATTCCGGTGAAGACCGGGAGCAGCTTCTGGTGGATCTCGGTCGCCTTGGCGACATCGCCGCTCAGGTGGGCCTCCAGCAGAGCGCGCAGCTCCGGGGTGACGACGTGGCCGACCACGGAGACGAAGCCGACGGCGCCCACGGACAGCAGCGGGAGGTTGAGCATGTCGTCACCGCTGTACCAGGCGAGGCCGCTGGTGGCGACGGCCCAGCTCGCGCGGCCGAGGTCGCCCTTGGCGTCCTTGTTCGCGACGATGCGGGGGTGCTCGGCGAGCCGGACGAAGGTCTCGGTGTTGATGGGCACACCGCTGCGGCCGGGGATGTCGTAGAGCATCACCGGGAGGTCCGTGGCGTCGGCGATGGCCGTGAAGTGCTGGTAGAGGCCCTCCTGCGGGGGCTTGCTGTAGTACGGGGTCACGGCCAGGAGGCCGTGTGCGCCTGCCTTCTCGGCGGCGCGGGCCAGCTCGAGGCTGTGTGCGGTGTCGTTGGTGCCGGCTCCGGCCACCACATGGGCCCGGTCTCCCACGGCCTCCACGACCGCCTTGACCAGCTGGGCTTTCTCCGCATCGGTGGTGGTCGGGGACTCACCGGTGGTGCCGTTGACGACAAGGCCGTCGTTGCCGGCGTCCACCAGGTGGGCGGCGAGCTGCTGCGCGCCGTCGAGGTCGAGCGCGCCGTCCGCGGTGAACGGCGTGACCATCGCGGTCAGGACCCGCCCGAAGGGCGTCTGCGGTGTGGAGGTCGGAGCCATAGGGTCCACGCTACTCGCAGCGCACCCCGCGACGCTCCCTCGGGGCTGCCGATAGGGCGGAGATCCGCCGGGAAATCGGCGGGGAGGCGACGGGGAGGTGGCTGGGGTCCGGCGCTGAGTGGGGAGTGCGGAGGGGCCCCGGCACTGCCTGCTCGGGGGTTCAGGCAGTGCCGGGACCGCACAATCACCCTAGATGAACTTCTTCAAAGGGTGCAATACGGACACCTCTCACACCCCGCCGACCGGCGGGTAGGGGTGCGGCACGGTTCGCACCGGGCAGCGGTCAGGGTGCGACGCGGCCGTTGGCGTTGAACGCGGCATAGGTCAGCGGCATCAGCTTGGCCCACTGCTCCTCCATCAGCTCCCCCACCATCTCGATCTCGCGCTGCGGGAAGCTGGGCACCTTGGCCTGCTCGTGCTGGGTGCGCAGGCCGAGGAAGTGCATCAGCGAGCGAGCGTTGCAGGTGGCGTACATCGACGAGTAGAGCCCCACCGGCAGGACCGCGCGGGCGACCTCGCGGGCCACGCCGGCCGCCAGCATCTCCTCGTACGTCTCGTACGCCTTCCGGTAGACCTCGGCCATGGAGCGGCTGGTCAGCTCGTGCTGCTCCGCGGTGCCGGCGACGAACTCGTACTTGCCGGGGCGGCCCTGCTGGACGAGCTTGCGGGACGCGTCGGGGATGTAGAAGACCGGCTGGAGCTGCCGGTAACGGCCCGACTCCTCGTTGTACGAGTTGTGGACGACGATTCCGTTCGCGAGGAAGTTGTGCCAGGGGCCCTCGACCGACAGGTCGTAGGTCATCTCCTCACCGTCTTCGATCACCGCGACGATCTCGTCCGGGCGGGCCACCGCCACCTTGCCGCCTCGTTTCGCCCGCGCCTGCTCCCCCGCACTCTTGGTCGCATGGCAGTCAGCGCAGGCGGGGGCGAGATTGCTTTCGTCCAAAGCGCGCGACAGGTCGTCCGCCACAGGAATGACGTGGTCGAGGGCGAGGTCCTGCCGGGCGAACTGACGCGAGCAGAGATGGCAGGAATCCTGCTCGGCGATGAGACGCTCACGCTGCATCGAGGTCCACACGCCGATGCCCCGGCGCAGACTCGGCGGTACGAGCCGTTCACTCGGCCGCGCCGCCGTGCCGGCGGCCATCACGGCGTCTCCCACCGCGAGCTCACCGGCCTTGCGCCACCCCTCAGGGGTGAAGACCGCGTGATCGACCGAACAACGCAGCTCGCGGCCTGAAGCAGTCGTGATCCTGATCAGCCGCTTCACCCCGGACTCGATCACGTCGACGATCCGAGCGCGCTGGGCGGTGAGCGTCTCCTCGTCGTAGCACCGCACGTGGTTGCGGCGCACCGAGCCGAGCCTTGGCAACCGGGTGGTCGGGTGCTGCTCCCGGAACTCCAGTACCGCGCTCTCGGCGGCCTCCCGGCTCTCGTGGAGACCGAGGTAGTGACAAGCGCCCTGGCGCCTTACCTGGGCCATCCACTTGCCCGCCTTGGTGTGCCAGGTCACTCCCCCTGCGGACCAAGGGAGCTGGTCCTCCACACCGTGGTGCCATTGCTGGTACAAGTCCTTGATCGTCTTGCGCCGGAGGTTCCCCGCTTCGCTCTCCAGTGTGATCTCTGTGTCACCAGCCAGACACCACCCGACACGGTGACGGTGGAACTCCCGGAAGACGAAGAGGGGGGCGCTGATGAAGAAGGTCATCGAGTTGTGCTCGAAGGGGCTGCCGTGCCGGTCCCGCATCAGATAGTTGATCAAGCCCTTGGAGCGTTCCGGGTCCTTGTTCAGCTCGTCCAGGGACTGCTCGCCCGCGGTGGAGACCCGGGCCGCCCAGAGCACATCGGTGTCGGAAGCGCTGTGCTTGACCAGCTCGACGGTCATGTCGCTGCGGAAACTGGGGGCGGGTGGGGCGGGGGTTTCGGTCACCGGCTGGTCCTTCCACGTACGTCTGGCTGAGCGGGGCCAGCCTAAGGGGAGGCGCTGACAGCGGAGCGAGTAGCCTGTTTTGCCCATGTTTTTGCGGACAAACGAGTCCGAGGACGAAGAAACGCGACCCCGGTTACATACCTCTGCGTCCCGGTTGATATTTTTCACATGTGGTCCGGCGGTTGCGGGCACTCGGACGCCGACCCGGACGTTCACCTCATAACCAACGCAGAGCCATAACCGACCCAGAACGATCACTGCAGGAGCGCACCTTCATGTCCCGCCGCGGAGAGTCCGTCCCGTTCGCCTTCATAGCCGAGGCCGACCGGTTCCGCAGCAATGTCACCCCGCCGCCCCCTGCCCGCCGCAGCTTCCGCGAGGTCGCGGGCAGCGCCCTGGTGGGGCTGACCGTCGTCGCCGGGCTCGTGGGCTCGGTGCTGCTCGGTCTGCCGGCGCTCAGCGACCACGAAACGCCCTCGCACCAGCCTCCGGCAGCGGCCGAGGGCCGATGACCCCACGGCCACCCCCGGGAACGCACCCGGGGGTGGCCGGGTCCGTCAGGTCTCGCTAATGTCACCGCTCACACCACTCACACGCTGCGGCGAGCAGCCGTGGGCCCAGCCTGTCGTGACCGAGCGAGGACCCTGCCGTGCCCCTGCCCTTTCTGACAGCCGACCGTGAAGACCGCGTACTCGCGGCCCAGTCGGTAACCCTCGCCGAGGCCGACCGCGATCTGTGGCGACGCCCCTACCGACCGGGCCCCTGGCGAGTGGGCAGCGGCGCGCTTCTGCTGCTGCTCTCCTCCTATGTGCTCTTCTCCGCACTGATCATCACCCTGGCCGGCGGGCTGCCGAGCGGCGCGATATGCGCGGGCTGCGGCGTACTGCTGGTCGTACTCGCGGTGCGGCTGCTGCGCTGCGGTGTGTGGGTCAGCTCCCACGGACTGCGGCAGGTGGGGTTGCTGCGTACAGCGACACTGCGCTGGAGCGAGGTGGCGGCGGTGCGTACGGTGCAGCGGCCGGTGCGGTGGCTGGGGCTGCCGCGTACGGTGCAGGGGCAGGCGCTGGTTGCCACGGTGCCGGGCGGCTCCGAGCGGGCGCTGCTGACCAGCCACAATGCCGACTTTCTGTCCCGGCAGCGCGCATTTGACCGGGCGGCCGACGTGATTGAGGCCTGGGCGGCGGAGTCCCGTACGGGCGGGTGACGTTCGCGTGCCCCGCCTGGGCGGCTGCGCTTGCCCACCCTGCGCCCCTGGCGCAGACTGCCCAAGCGCAGAGGGGCACCCCCTCAGGAGCACCACCTCACCGGTGGCGGGCGGCGGCCTCATGCAGAGCGATGGCGTGCTGCATCGCCTTCCTCGCCCGCGGCGTATCGCGGGCGTCGTGGTAAGCAACGGCGAGCCGGAACCAGGAGCGCCAGTCGTCAGGGTTCTGCTCCGCCTCGACTCGGCGCCGCGCGAACACCGCATCCGCGGAAGCACGGTCGATACGGCCCGACGGCGTGCGTTCGAGTTCGTCGACCGGCAGCCCGCCCTCTGCCTCCAACTGCCTGGCGAGCCGACCGGCTCGCCGGGCGAAGCGCGTGGTGTGCCACAGGAACCAGGCGCCGATCAGCGGCAGCACCAGTACGGCGACACCGAAGGCGACGGTGACGGCTGTGCCCTGTTCGATCAGCAGCACGCCCCGGCTGCCGACCAGGACGAAGTACACGACCAGGACGGCGGCCAGGAGGAAGTAGGTGATCTTCGCGCGCATGCTGCTGTGCTCCGTCGTCCGGTCAGTCCAGGTCGAGGAAGTGCTCGAGCCCGAAGGTGAGCCCCGGGGTCGAAGGCACCTTCCGTACGCCCAGCAGCACGCCCGGCATGAACGAGCTGCGGTGCAGGGAGTCGTGCCGGATGGTGAGCGTCTCGGCCTCGTCGCCGAACAGGACCTCCTGGTGCGCGACCAGGCCGCGCAGCCGCACCGCGTGCACGGGCACCCCGTCGACGTCGGCGCCCCGTGCGCCCTCCAGCGAGGTGGTGGTCGCGTCGGGCTGCGCCGGCAGACCGGCGGCCTCGCGGGCCTCGGCGACGACCTGGGCGGTGCGCACAGCCGTGCCGCTGGGCGCGTCGGCCTTACCGGGGTGGTGCAGCTCGACGACCTCGACGGACTCGAAGAAGCGGGCCGCCTGCTGCGCGAAGCGCATCGTCAGCACGGCTCCGATGCCGAAGTTCGGGGCGATGAGCACTCCGGTGCCGGGCGACTCGGCGAGCTGGGCGCGTACGGTCGCCAGCCGCTCGTCGGTCCAGCCGGTGGTGCCGACGACGGCGTGGATGCCGTGGGCCAGGCAGAACTCCAGGTTGCCCATGACGGCGTCCGGGCGGGTCAGGTCGACGGCGACCTGGGTGCCCGCCTCGGTCAGCGCGCTGAGCGGGTCACCGCTGCCGAGGGCCGCGACCAGCTCCATGTCGTCGGCGCCCTCGACGGCGCGTACGGCCTCGGAGCCCATCCGGCCCTTGGCACCGAGGACGGCTACCCGCAGCTTGCTCATTGTGCTCGTTCCTTACGTGTGAGAGGGGGAGAGGCCGGGGACATCCGGCTCCGGCTCAGGACTCTGGACTCAGGCCACGGCCTCGTGCAGGAGGGCCGTCTGGCGGTCGGTGAGCCGCCCGATGGCCGCCAGCGAGGGGCGCCGGTCCAGCACCTGGCGGGCGACCTCGCGGACGTCCTCCGGGGTGACGGCGGCGATCTTGCCGAGCATGTCGTCGGTGGACATCTGCTCGCCCCAGCACAGCTCGCTCTTGCCGACGCGGTGCATCAGCGCACCGGTGTCCTCCAGGCCGAGCACCGTGGAGCCGGAGAGCTGGCCGATGGCGTGACGTACCTCGTCGTCGCTCAGCCCGTGCTGTGCGACGCTGTCGAGCTCCTCACGGCAGATCTTGAGCACGTCGGGCACCTGGCTGGGGCGGCAGCCCACATAGACGCTGAAGAGGCCGCAGTCGGCGTAGCCGGAGGTGTACGCGTAGGTGCTGTAGGCCAGGCCGCGCCGTTCGCGGATCTCCTGGAAGAGCCGGGAGCTCATACCGCCGCCGAGCGCCGAGCTGAGCACGGCGAGCGGCCAGCGGCGCTCGTCGTGGCGGGAGACGCCGGGCATGCCGAGCACCAGGTGGGCCTGTTCGGTCGGCCGGTCCAGGAAGTCGACGCGGCCGCCGCCGCGCAGGGTCCGGCTGCCGGACCTGGGGCCGACCGGATCGGCGCCGGCCGTGCGGTCGAGGGCTCCGGCACGGTCGAACGCGGCCCGCACCTGCCTGACGACCTTCTCGTGCGAGAGGTTTCCGGCGGCGGCGACCACCAGCCGGGTGGGGTCGTAGTGCTTTCGGTAGAAGCGGGCCACCTGGTCGCGGGTGAGGGCGTTGACGCTGTCCACGGTGCCCAGGACAGGGCGGCCCAGCGGGGTGTCGCCGAACATGGTGTGCGCGAACAGGTCGTGGACGCAGTCGCCCGCGTCGTCCTCCGTCATCGCGATCTCTTCGAGGATCACGCCGCGCTCGGACTCGACCTCGGCCGGGTCGATGACGGAGCTGGTGAGCATGTCGGAGACCACGTCGATGGCCAGCGGCAGGTCGGCGTCCAGAACCCGCGCGTAGTAGCAGGTGAACTCCTTGGTGGTGAAGGCGTTCATCTCGCCGCCCACCGCGTCCAGCGCCGCCGAGATCTCCAGCGCGCTGCGCCGCTCGGTGCCCTTGAAGAGCAGGTGCTCCAGGTAGTGCGTGGCACCGCTGAGCGCCCGCGTCTCGTCGCGGGAGCCGACGTGTGCCCAGATGCCGAAGGTGGCCGAGCGGACGGTCGGCAGCGTTTCGGTGATCACCCGGAGCCCGCCGGGGAGCACGCTCTTGCGGACGGTTCCCGCGCCGTTCTGCCCGGGGATCAGGGTCCGGGTGCGGGTCTTCGCCGTGGTCTTGGTACGGGCGACGGCCCGCCCTGCCGGGATGGCGGGGCGGGCCGTCGTGCGGAACGTACGCGTCACTTCGCGGTCTCGTCCTCGGTTCCGGTGGACTCGGACGCCTCGGCGCCCTCGGCGGCGGAGCCGCTGTCGGACTCGGCCTCGTCGAGGACCGGGATCAGGGACAGCTTGCCGCGCTGGTCGATCTCGGCGATCTCGACCTGGACCTTCTGGCCGACGCCCAGGACGTCCTCGACGTTCTCCACGCGCTTGCCGCCGGCCAGCTTGCGGATCTGCGAGATGTGCAGCAGACCGTCCTTGCCGGGCAGCAGCGAGACGAAGGCGCCGAAGGTGGTCGTCTTGACGACGGTGCCCAGGTAGCGCTCGCCCACCTCGGGCATCGTCGGGTTGGCGATGCCGTTGATGGTGGCGCGCGCCGCCTCGGCAGCCGGGCCGTCGGCGGCACCGATGTAGATGGTGCCGTCGTCCTCGATGGTGATGTCGGCGCCGGTGTCCTCCTGGATCTGGTTGATCATCTTGCCCTTGGGGCCGATGACCTCACCGATCTTGTCCACCGGGATCTTCACGGTGATGATCCGCGGCGCGTTCGGGGACATCTCGTCCGGGACGTCGATGGCCTCGGTCATCACATCGAGGATGTGCAGCCGGGCGTCGCGGGCCTGCTTGAGGGCCGCGGCCAGCACGGAGGCCGGGATGCCGTCCAGCTTGGTGTCGAGCTGGAGCGCGGTGACGAACTCCTTGGTGCCGGCGACCTTGAAGTCCATGTCGCCGAACGCGTCCTCGGCGCCGAGGATGTCGGTCAGCGTCACATAGTGGGTCTCGCCCTCGATCTCCTGGGAGATCAGGCCCATGGCGATACCGGCGACCGGGGCCTTGAGCGGCACACCGGCGTTCAGCAGCGACATCGTGGACGCGCAGACCGAGCCCATGGACGTCGAGCCGTTGGAGCCCAGCGCCTCGGAGACCTGCCGGATCGCGTACGGGAACTCCTCGCGGGTCGGCAGCACCGGCACCAGGGCGCGCTCGGCGAGCGCGCCGTGGCCGATCTCGCGGCGCTTGGGCGAGCCGACGCGGCCCGTCTCACCGGTGGAGTAGGGCGGGAAGTTGTAGTTGTGCATGTAGCGCTTGCGGGTCACCGGCGAGAGGGTGTCCAGCTGCTGCTCCATGCGGAGCATGTTGAGCGTGGTGACGCCCAGGATCTGGGTCTCGCCGCGCTCGAACAGCGCCGAGCCGTGCACCCGCGGGATGGCCTCGACCTCGGCGGCCAGCGTACGGATGTCCGTGACGCCGCGGCCGTCGATGCGCTTCTTCTCCTTGATGACGCGCTCGCGCACCAGGTTCTTGGTCAGCGCGCGGTAGGCGGCGGAGATCTCCTTCTCGCGGCCTTCGAACTGCGGGAGCAGCTTCTCGGCGGCGAGCGCCTTGACGCGGTCCAGCTCGCTCTCGCGCTCCTGCTTGCCCCCGATGGTCAGCGCCTGGGCGAGCTCGTCGCGGACGGCCTCGGTGAGCGCCTCCAGGACGTCGTCCTGGTAGTCGAGGAAGATCGGGAACTCGCCGGTGGGCTTGGCGGCCTTCGCTGCGAGGTCGGCCTGTGCCTTGCACAGCACCTTGATGAAGGGCTTGGCGGCCTCCAGACCGGCGGCCACCACCTCCTCGGTCGGTGCCTCGGCGCCGCCCTTGACCAGCTCGATGGTCTTCTCGGTGGCCTCGGCCTCGACCATCATCACGGCCACGTCGCCGTCGGGCAGCACACGGCCGGCGACGACCATGTCGAAGACGGCCTCCTCCAGCTCGGTGTGGGTCGGGAAGGCGACCCACTGGCCCTTGATCAGGGCGACGCGGGTGCCGCCGATCGGGCCGGAGAAGGGCAGGCCGGCCAGCTGCGTTGAGCAGGAGGCGGCGTTGATGGCGACCACGTCGTAGAGGTGGTCGGGGTTGAGCGCCATGATCGTCTCGACGATCTGGATCTCGTTGCGCAGGCCCTTCTTGAAGGAGGGGCGCAGCGGGCGGTCGATCAGGCGGCAGGTGAGGATCGCGTCCTCGGACGGGCGGCCCTCACGCCGGAAGAAGGAGCCGGGGATCTTGCCGGCCGAGTACATCCGCTCCTCGACGTCGACAGTCAGGGGGAAGAAGTCCAGCTGGTCCTTGGGCTGCTTCGAGGCGGTGGTGGCCGACAGCACCATGGTGTCGTCGTCCAGGTAGGCCACGGCCGAACCGGCGGCCTGCTTGGCCAGGCGGCCGGTCTCGAAGCGGATGGTACGGGTGCCGAAGGGGCCGTTGTCGATGACGGCCTCGGCGTAGTGGGTCTCGTTCTCCACCAGGAATATCTCCTCGTCTGCGTCCGCTGCTCGTCTGCGGCGGACTGTGTACTGGCGGAGCGCTCCCGGTGCGGGCCGGTCTTCGATCGAAGCTCCCGGTGCCTCCGCGGGGTCTCCACGGGTCCGGGGGCCACTACCGAGGACCGGCGTCTCGGGCGCGCTCCTTCCTCATGCTGTCTGTGCTGTCCTACGACTTTGTCTCGCGTGACAAGACTACAAAGCTTCGACGGTCCGCGAGAGGCTGTCGTACTGCGATGTGGCGAGCGGCCGTACTGCGATACGGCGAAGGGAGCGGTTCCCGGGTCCGGGAACCGCTCCCTTCGTCACGTACTAGCGGGCGCCCGCCGCGCCGCGGCGGATGCCGAGGCGCTCGACCAGCGCACGGAAGCGCTGGATGTCCTTCTTGGCGAGGTACTGCAGCAGGCGGCGACGCTGGCCGACCAGCAGCAGCAGACCACGGCGCGAGTGGTGGTCGTGCTTGTGGGTCTTCAGGTGCTCGGTCAGGTCGCTGATGCGACGGGAGAGCAGCGCCACCTGGACCTCGGGGGAGCCGGTGTCACCCTCCTTGGTGGCGAACTCGGAGATGATCTGCTTCTTCGTCGCGGCGTCGAGAGACGACACTCGTACTCCTCGGGGTTCTGGCCGCCGAGCGCCCCTGGTCTTCTTCACAGGGGAGGCTTCGATACTCGGGAGGCCGGTACAGGGTACCAGTGGCTAGCTGGTGAGACTGCGGGCCGCCGAGTAGACGTTCATCACCGCCAGGCACAGCGGTACCAGCGTGAGCAGGACGAACGTCTCCATGATCTCCACGAACCTGCCCCAGAAGGGGGTCACACCCTTGTCGGGGACCGTCAGCCCGATGGCCACGGCCAGCACCGCGGCCAGGGCGAGCGCGGCGCTCAGCCACACGGTGCGCAGCGCGTCACCGCCGGCCGGGAAATCCCCGGCGAGACCGGCCCCGAGCAGCACCAGCGCCACCAGACCGGCGACCAGGGAGCTGCTGACCTGCGAGGTGTAGCGGAAGAGGCGGGCCCGCAGCAGCATCGCGATGCCCGTCGCCAGGGTGAGCAGCTGCCCCCATCCGGAGCCGGAGAAGCTGAGCACCGCGCTGGAGACGACGACCACGGCGGCGCAGCCGCCCACCAGGCCGACCAGCAGCTCGTGGCCGCGCCGCGCCTGGGCCGCGATCCGCTCCGCGTCGATCGGCCCCTGGGTCTGCGGGGCGGCGTCCGGGTCGGCGTCGTAGTCACTCATCTGGGTGCGCGTGGCCTCGAAGCCGATGGGCAGCCGCGCGAAGCGGGTGGAGAGGCCCGGCAGGAACGCCAGGACGCCGACGGCGACGGGCGCGCAGATGGCGGCCGTCTCGACCGGGCGCAGGTCGCTCACGATCGCGATGAAGGTGATCAGGGTGCCGATGGTGGCGGTGAAGGCCGCGGCGACGAACGGGCCGTCGCCGTTGGGGGTGAGCGCGATCAGGATGCTGGAGGCCAGCAGCACGGTCACACAGCCCAGCAGGAACTGCAGCCTGCCGATGCCCAGCCCGTCCTCCAGGGGCAGCAGCCCGCTCCCTGCCACCATCAGGTGCGGCATGGCGGCGAGGCCGAGCGCGATGGCGGTGGCCCGGTCGTCGTAGACGCGGGCCCGCACGGCGGACAGTGCCATCAGCAGCACACCCGCGACGGCGGCCAGTACGCCGGCGAGCCCGTGCATGTCGTGCCCGGCCGGGTCGGAGAACCACAGCACGAGCGCCATCAGCGCCAGCAGTACGCCACCGCCGATCAGCCCGGCGGCGCGCAGCATCCCGTCGCCCCACAGCCGGCGGTCCCGGGTGACGGCCGAGGCGACCGCGTCGGAGACGTCGTCGAAGACGGCGGGCGGCAGCGACTCGGCGAACGGGCGCAGGCTGAGCACCTCGCCGTCCAGGATGCGCTGGGCCGCGAACGAACGGGAGCTGTCCAGGACCGTGCCGTCGCGGCGCACCAGGTGGTAGCCGACCGGGGCGCCCTCGGCCGGGCTCTGCCCGGACAGCCGCAGGATCTCGGGATAGAGGTCGGCGACCGGGATGTCCTCGGGGAGCGCGACATCGATCCGGCTGTCCGGTGCGACGATGGTCACCCGGCTGAAGCCGGTGTCCAGTGCCGACCCGGCTGCCCGGCCGGACGGACCGGCCGCACCTCGGGCACCGCCGGAACCCGGCTGCCCGCCGGATCCGGTGGCCGCGGCGGAAGCCGTCGTACTCACCTGTGTGTCCCCCTCGAAGAGCCTGCTGGGCACCTGCTCGAACGTGTGCTGGGCGTCAGTGGGCCGGGCGTCCGCTCGCGAGCCCCTGGGCCGCCGCCACGGTCATCGCGGCAGCGCGCGACACCCTACCGCTCCCGGTCAACTCACTGTGCCACTAGGATCGCCAGCCGCGGAGGGGGACCGTCCTGAAGGGACCGTCGCCACCGGGTGCCGGCACCGAACCGTCCCTTCCGCACCAGGGACGCGGGGAACCCGGACGCAGGGAACCCTAGGGAACGCAAGGGAAATTGGTGCGCGAGTGACCCAGATCGTCGTCAAGCGTCCGCCTCGGGCATTGCCTCCCGAAGTGCCCGCCGAGGAGCTCCGGTTGGAGCCGCCCCCTGAGCTGCCCAAGGCGAATCAGGAGGGCATGTGGATGCAGGTGCTGCCGATGCTCGGCATGGGCGGCTCCAGCGTCTACTTCCTCATGCCCGGCATGAACTCCCACCCGATGATGAAGATCATGGGTGTCCTGATGCTGTTCTCCACGGTCACCATGGTCATCGCCATGGTGGTGCGGATGCGCCGGGGCACCCAGGGCGAGATGGCGCAGTCGCGGCGCGACTACTTCAGGTACCTGGCCCAGACCCGCCGCGCGGTCCGCAAGACCGCGCTCAAGCAGCGCGACGCCCAGTTCTATCTGCACCCCGCGCCCGACCAGTTGTGGTCCCTGGTGGCCGAGGGCAGCAGGGTGTGGGAGCGGCGCCCCTCCGACGTCGACTTCGGCCAGGTGCGCGTCGGACTCGGCGTACAGCAGCTGGCCACTCCGCTGATCAGTCCGGACACCGCGCCGGTCGACGAGCTGGAGCCGCTGACGGCCGGCGCGATGCACCAGTTCATCAACACCCACGCCACCCTCGACGGGCTGCCGATGGCCGTGTCGCTGCGGGCCTTCTACCACATGACCGTCAGCGGCGACCCCGACTCCGTGTACGCCTCGGCGCGTGCCCTGCTGTGCTCACTCGCCGCGATGCACTCCCCCGAGGACCTGGTCATCGCGGTCGCCGCGAACCGCGAGAGCTACGGCGCCTGGGACTGGGCCAAGTGGCTGCCGCACGCGCAGGCCAAGGACCAGGCCGACGGTGCGGGAGCGCGGCGGCTGATCGTCGGCGACACCCTCGAGCTCGAGGAACTGCTGGCCGCCCGGCTGGAGGGACGGCCCCGGTTCAGCGCCGCGGCCGACCCGGTGCTGGAAGCGCCGCACCTCGTCGTCGTCCTGGACGGCACGACGGTGCTCCCCAACTCCCAGCTGGCCGCGCAGGAGGGCCTCCAGGGCGTCACCATCGTCGAGATCGTCCCCGGCGACATCGACGCACCGCGCGGCGGACTGTCCGTCGTCGTACAGCCGCGCACCCTGCGTCTGGAGTCGGGCCACGGCATGGTCTACGAGGGAACCCCCGACTTCCTCTCCTACGAGGCGGCCGAGGCGGTGGCGCGGCAGCTGGCACCGCTGCGGGTCGGCTCCGGCGACGACGGTGACGAACCGCTGCTGGCCAAACTGGAGTTCACCGACCTGCTCAACCTGGGCGACGCCGCCTCCGTCGATGTCTCCCGCACCTGGCGGCCGCGCTCGCAGGCCGAGCGGCTGCGGGTGCCCATCGGCGTGGGCGAGGACGGCCAGCCGGTGATGCTCGACCTCAAGGAGGCCGCGCAGGACGGCATGGGGCCGCACGGGCTGTGCGTGGGCGCGACCGGTTCCGGTAAGTCGGAGCTGCTGCGCACCCTGGTGCTCGGCCTGGCCGTCACCCACTCCTCGGAGACCCTGAACTTCGTCCTCGCGGACTTCAAGGGCGGTGCGACCTTCGCCGGAATGGCGCACATGCCGCACGTCGCCGCCGTGATCACCAACCTCGCGGACGACCTGACCCTCGTCGACCGCATGGGCGACTCCATCCGCGGCGAGCTCAACCGGCGCCAGGAGATGCTGCGCGACGCGGGCAACTACGCCAACATCCACGACTACGAGAAGGCCCGCGCCGCCGGAGCCCCCCTCTCCCCCATCCCGTCGCTAGTCCTGGTCATCGACGAGTTCAGCGAGCTGCTCACCGCCAAGCCGGACTTCATCGACATGTTCATCCAGATCGGCCGCATCGGCCGCTCCCTGGGTGTGCACCTGCTGCTGGCCTCACAGCGGCTGGAGGAAGGCCGGCTGCGCGGCCTGGAGACCTATCTCTCCTACCGGGTCGGCCTGCGCACCTTCTCCGCCGCCGAGTCCCGCGCCGCGCTCGGCGTCCCCGACGCCTACCACCTGCCCTCGGTGCCCGGCTCCGGCTATCTGAAGTTCGGCACCGACGAGATGACCCGCTTCAAGGCCGCCTACGTCTCCGGCGTCTACCGGGCCGGCGGCGACGACCTGCCGGCCGGACCGCTGGCCCCCAACCGGCGGCCCGTGCTGTTCACAGCCGCCGAGGTGCCCGTACAGCGGCCCGACCCGGAGACAGCGCCCGTGCCCGCGCAGCCCGACACCGGCGCCGACGACGACGCGCTCGCCGACACCGTGCTGGATGTCGTCGTACGGCGGCTGGAAGGCCAGGGCACCCCCGCGCACCAGGTGTGGCTGCCCCCGCTGGACAACGCCTCGCCCCTGGACGAACTGCTGCCGCCGCTGGAGCCCGTCGAGGGCCGCGGTCTGACGGCGCCCGACTACCCCCGGCGCGGACAGCTCGTCGTCCCCGTCGGCCTCGTGGACAAGCCCTTCGAACAGCGCCGCGACCCGCTGTACCTCGACTTCTCCGGCGCCGCGGGCCATATGCTCGTCGTCGGCGGTCCGCAGTCCGGCAAGTCCACCCTGATGCGGACGCTGATCTCGTCGTTCGCCCTCACCCACACCCCCGCCGAGGTGCAGTTCTACGGGCTCGACTTCGGTGGTGGCGGCATGTCGGCCGTCGCCGGACTGCCGCACGTGGGCGGCATCGCCTCCCGCCTCGACCCCGAACGGGTACGGCGCACGGTCGCCGAGGTCTACGGCATCCTCAACCGCCGCGAGGAGTACTTCCGCGCCAACAACATCGACTCCATCTCGACCTACCGCAGGCGCCGCTCCCGGGGCGAGATCACCGACCAGCCGTGGGGCGATGTGTTCCTGGTCATCGACGGCTGGGGCAACTTCCGCAACGACTACGAGGGCCTGGGCGACATCGTCAACGACATCGCAGCCCGCGGCCTCGGCTACGGCGTCCACCTGGTCGTCACAGCGTCCCGCAACATGGAGGTGCGCGCGGCGCTCAAGGACCTGCTGATGAACCGGCTGGAGCTGCGGCTCGGCGACACCATGGACTCCGAGTTCAACCGGAAGGTCGCGGCCAACGTCCCGCCCGGCGTGCCAGGACGCGGTCAGACCATGGACGCGCTGCACTTCATGGCCGGCGTCCCGCGCATCGACGGCGTCGACTCCGACGACGAACTCGCCGACGCCAGCGCCGAGATGTGCAACGCCGTCAGTACCCACTGGCAGGGCGACCCGGCGCCCCAGGTCCGGCTGCTCCCGAGGGAACTCCCGGCCGGCCGCCTCCCCGGCGGCGGTGCGCACCCCGAGCGCGGGGTCGCCTTCGCCATCGACGAGAACAACCTGGAGCCCGTCTTCGTCGACTTCGAGACAGACCCGTTCTTCCTCGTCTTCGGCGAGAGCGAATCCGGCAAGACGGCGCTGCTGCGGCTGCTCGTCAAGCAGATCACCGAGCGGTACTCGGGCGACGAGGCGAAGATCGTCGTCGGCGACTACCGGCGCTCCCTCCTCGGCGCCATCCCGGACAGCCATCTGCTGGAGTACGCGCCGATGTCCAACACGATGGAGACGCACATGAACGCGCTCCGCGATCTGATGGACCGCCGCGCCCCGTCCTCCGACGTCACCCCGCAGCAGCTCCGTGACCGCAGCTGGTGGACGGGCCCGCAGATCTTCATCATCGTCGACGACTACGAGCTGGTCGCCACCTCCAGCGGCAACCCGCTCGCCGTCCTCACCGAGCACCTGCCCTTCTCCCGCGACGTCGGCGTCCGCTTCATCATCGCCCGCAGCTCCGCCGGCGCCTCCCGGTCGATGTTCGAGTCCTTCATGACCCGCATCAAGGAACTCGGAGCACAGGGCGTGGTGTTGTCCGGCGATCCAGGTGAGGGCGACCTGCTCGGCAATGTCCGCCCCCACCCCATGCCGCCGGGGCGCGGCTTCTTCGTCTCCCGCAAGCGGGGGACGCCGCTGGTGCAACTGGGATGGCTGCCGGACGAGACGTGAGCCCTTGGACGCGGCGCATGGTCGCGCCGCGTCCACGTAGGCTGACACTCCGAAGCCGGAGGCTCAAGGAACTCGAGGAACTCGAGAAACTCCAGGAAGGAGAACTGCTGTGGGGACTCAGCAGGAAAAGGAAGAGCTGTACGCCATGGACATCTCCGACGCGGTCTGGGAGAGCGCCCCCGGCAGCCCTGAGGACGAGCGGGTCGAAATCGCCCACCTCCCCGGCGGCGCCGTCGCCATGCGCAACTCGAAAGAGCCGGACGTGGTGCTGCGCTACACGGCCGCCGAGTGGGAGGCGTTCGTGCTGGGGGCACGGGACGGGGAGTTCGATCTGGAGCGGGCGCCGGGGGATGGGGGGACGGCGGCGCAGGAATGAGAGTTCGCGGTGCTGCGTCAGAAGACGGGCATCGCGGTCAGTTCCTCCCCGCGCAGCACGAAGACCCGCTTATCGGCGGCCGTCAGCAGGAGCTTCCCCTCAGGGCCTGCCCCATATCGCCATGCGCTGCTCCCGTCTCTCGCCCGTACGGCCATGACCCCAGCCCCTCCGGAACGGTCGAGGGCGATCCACACGCTGCGGGCTTGCACCACGGGCGGATCGGTGGGAGGCAGGTCGATCGGCAGGGGGCACCCCCATATCTGGCGGCCGTCGGAAAGCGCGATTTTGCGCAGTTCGGTGCCATCGGCCGCGTACAACGCGGCCCCCGAGACCGTGGCAGCCGTCCAGCCTGGTGCGTCCTGCTTGCTGGGAGAGTCGGAGGGGCGAGACCACTTCTTCTTTCCGTCTCCCAGCCCCAGGGCGATCAGTGACCGGCCGCCGAGGAAGACAGTGCGTCCGTGGATCGCCGGCAGCAGCGCGCTGTCTGACTGTCCACGTACGGTCCAGGCGCGCCTGCCGGTGCGGGTCCGCACAGCGGTCACTGTCCCGTCAGTACCGCACAGCACGAGCAGTCCGTGCGCCGCGGTAGCTCGAACGGGGTCGTCTTCGGTGGAACGTGCGGGGGAACGCACCGTCCACAGGGTCTCGCGGTGCTTCAAATTCACGGCGCGCAGTCGCCCGTCCCGGGTCACGCAGTAGGCAGCTGCCCCCTCGGAAGCCAGCAGGTGGGCGGCGTCCGCCGTTGTGGACCAGAGTTGTTGACCGTCCCTGGGCCGGATTCCGAGGAGCCGGCCGTTCCGGTCGACGCTCAGCGCCAGAGCATCCGAGACTGTCAGACAACCCGCCGCGGCATCGGCCTCCTGAAGATTCCAGCGGGGTTTTCCGTCCATAACCCCGTAGGCGTGCAATCCTTCTTCTCCGCCCACGAGGACGACGTCGCGGGCGCATCTGAGAACTGTGGCCGCCCCTTTCGTGCCGCTCTCTGCCTTGGTCGGCCCCCACAGCGCCTGGGGAGTCTCACCTTGAGTTGTCGGCTCAGGGCGTACTTCGGCTTGCCAGGAATTCCCTGTCGGCTTGGTGGACTCGGCGTTCTCCTGCTGACGACCGGCCCCGAGCCAGTACGCACCGCCGCCCAAGGTCGCGAGCAAGGCGCCACCACCGCTCATCAATGCCAGCGCCCTACGGCGGCTCGTCCCGTCACGCCTGCCGGGCGGATCGCCGGGAAAGGTGGCTGCCCGCCTGGCAGTCTCCTCGCGCGCTGCAATCTCGTGTGCCCACGGCTCTGTCCGCCACGGCAAGACCACGTGACGGGACGGCGCCAGACCCGCGGCGATCTCCTCCGGAGAGGGCCGCTGCCCGGGCTCCTTGGCCAGACAAGCGGCGATCAACGCCCGTTGATGTGCGGGCACTCGGTCCAGCTTCGGCTCGCCGTGCACCACCTCGTACTGCACCGCAGCAACATGGGTGCCTTCGAATGCGGGTCGGCCCTGTGCCGTATATGCCAGGACAGCTCCGAGTGAGAACACGTCTGCCTTCGGCCCGGAGCGTCGGCCCAGCGCCTGTTCCGGAGAGCCATATCCCGGAGTGATGGGTGTCTGTCCGGTTGAGGTAAGGGTGAGTCCGTGTTCGGGCCGCGCGATACCGAAGTCGATCACGCGGGGCCCGGCAGAGGTGAGCACGATGTTCGACGGCTTGAAATCGCGATGCACAAGGCCGGTGGCGTGGATGTCTCGGAGGGTGACCGCCAGCGCGGCTCCCAAAGAGGCCAGCGCTGCCGCACCGAGCGGGCCGTGACGCTGCACCGCGTCTTCCAGAGTCGGTCCAGCAAGGAACTCCGAGGCGATCCACATACGCCCGTCGTCCACGTGCGCAGCAAGTACCCGGGCCACTCCCTCGCTCGTGACGGCCCGAGCCATCTCGGCTTCCCGGACAAATCTGCGCACCATCGCGGCCTCATCGGCGAACTCGGGCCTGAGGACCTTGACCGCGACAAGGGCCGCAGAGCCGTCCCGTCCCAGGTACACCTGACCCATACCGCCCGCCCCAAGTACACCGATGAGCCGGTACGGGCCGAGTCGAACAGGGTCTCCGGGGCCAAGAGGTCTCACGTACGGTCTCCTACGAATGGCAGGTACTCGTTGTTGTTGACAGCGGTCGGCTGTCGTCGGAGGGGGTGGCCCCGGTTCATTCCAGAGGGAGCGCGATGACCGTGCTTCCCGTGAGCGCAACGACGAGCTTCCGGCCGGGATGCACTGCTATGGCCCGCCCCAGCCCCCGCGGCCGGGTGCCGCTGAGAGTCCAGGCCGCAGAGTGGGACCGCCGCCCTACTGCCGAGACGAAGCGGCTGCTGTCGACCGTCCCGTACACGTTCTTCTTGCCGACAACGGGAGCGCTGTACATCTCGGCAGGCTGGCCGGTCTCCTTCTCCTCCCACAAAAGTCGCCCGTCCTGCGCGTCCAAAGCCACCCAGCCGCGCATGCCTTCCATCGCATAGATCACGTCGTCCTTGAGGGTGGGTGGTCCGTAGCGGCGGTCCTCTCCCTCCTCAAAGCCCTTCCCCCGTTTGTCTGAGCGGTCTTTTCCGAACCGCCATGAAACATGTCCATCACGCAGACGTAGTGCGAGAACCTCGTTCGAGCCGACAAAAAGGTGTGCGGAGGAGTACGCAAGCTGCCCCGGCCTGGGGCCGTTGTCGCGTTCCCGCTTCTCAGTGGGGATCTTCTTCTCCCACAACGTTCGGCCGTTCTGCGTGTCCACGACCCCCGCTCTTCCGTCCCGCAGGAGGATGAGGAACTTTCCCGAGAGTGCCGCGGCGACACCTTTGGTTGCTGTGTCAGGGGTCCACTGCGCGGCCAGACGGCGGCGCCAGCGCTCCTTCCCTGACGAGATGTCGTATCGCAGCAGTCGCCACCCTTCGTGCGCGGTCGGATCGGAGTCGCTCAGCTGCGCAATGAGATACAGGCCGTTGTCCCGCGCGGCCAGCAGCATGGCACCGGACGCTTGGAACTGCTTGTCCTTTACCACTGTCCGCTCGAAGGCTCCGCCATGGAAATCGACCTGCGCCACCTGAAGTTCGCCCGCGGCGGCGTCACGCGGTACAAAAAGGCGTCGGCCGTCGAGGGCCAACTGCGAGGCCTCCGTTATCCCTTCGAGCATCCACAATTCCTTGCCGCCCTTGGCATCCAGACCGACGAGCCCTCGCCGGGTCGGAACGATGACAGCGTCTCCTACCGCAGACGGAGCCGCCTCCGGGCCGGCTTCCGGGATCGACTGCCGCCAGACGGGGCGTGGTGGTGTGCCGGGGGGACGTGCGCTGGGCGAGGCTCCGTCCGCCGCCTTGCCCTGGTCCCGTGCCTCCGTCCCGTCGTCCAACAAGGTATGGGCAACGTAGGCGACTCCCGCCAGGGCCGCCGCACCAGCAGCGGACAGTGCAAGCATTCGACGGCGACCGAGACCGGCCTCAGAGACGCCACCCTCTGTACCGAGCTGCTCATTTGTGGAAGGTACCGCCCTCTCCGGAGCAGGACCACATGCCTCCTCACAGCGCAGAGCAATGTCGTGGAGTACCGGCTCGGGCAGGAGAGCGGCGAACAGTTCCTTGCGGCCGTCCGACTCGTCATCACTGGTCTCGGAGCGAGTCGCTTCCTGCAAGGCTTCGCTCAACCGCTCCACGGAGGGACGCTTCTCCGGCTCCTTCTCAAAGCAGTGCGACAGCAGATCGACCAGTCCGTGGGGCACATCGGTGAGGTCTGGATCCGCGTAACGGACGCGGTAGAGCAGGTCAGCGGTCTGTCCTCCTCCGAAGGGGCCTCTTCCGGTGAGCGTGAAGACCAGGACTCCTGCGATGGCGAACACATCGCCCGGAGGACCGTGTTCGCCGCCCGTTGCCTGCTCCGGCGACATGAAGGCGGGAGTCCCGGCGGCGGCTCCAGGCCGGGTCAACCGAGTGTCGCCGACGGCGCGAGCGATCCCGAAGTCGATAACTTTCGGTCCATGTACGGTCAAGAGAATATTGGAGGGTTTCAGGTCCCGGTGAACCACTCCAGACCCGTGCAATTGTTTGAGCGCGGCACACAACTCGCCCCCCAGGGCACGCGTACAGGCCTCCGGAAGGTTTCCGTGCCGCTCCACAGCGTTGTCGAGAGGGGGGCCGATAACGTAGTCGGTCGCCAACCAAGGCGTATCCGCGTGCGGGTCGGCATCCACGACCGCTGCTCCGTAGCGTCCGCCGAGTACGCGCGCCGCGTCGATCTCCAGGCGAAACCGCCTGCGGAATTCCAGGTCGGCTCCCAGACACGCGTGCATCGTCTTGAGCGCTACGGTCCGACCGCCTCCGGAGCGTGCGAGGTAGACGGTGCCCATGCCGCCGCTGCCCAGGCGTCCGAGCAGCTGGTAGGGGCCGAGCTCGTCAGGGTCGTCCTTGGTGAGAGGAGAGACAGGCATCTCACTCCACCGGGAGCGCATGAACGCGTCGTTGATCTGCTACCAGCACCATCCTCGGCGCCCGGCCGATCAGTCGGCCTGCGTACCTCTTCCGGCGGCCGCTGCTGACGGGCGTGTAGTGCCACAGGGGCTGTCCGTCCCGCGCCCTGTATGCATCGATGGAGGCCCCGTCGGCAGCGAGGAGCGTCCGTCCCGACGCGCTCAGGGCGGACAAAGGAGCCTCGCCGTCGGCCTCGCTTTCGAAGAGCGCCCGTTCTTCCCAGCGGGTGTCGCCGGTTGCCCGGTTCAGGGCACGCGTGGTTCCGAGGCTGTCGGTGACGTAGAGAATCCCGGGAGATCTCTGTGCAAACAGCGGGCGGCCGAAAACGGCGGTCTTCTCCTCAGCTCGAAGGGTCCACTCGGGGTCGCCACCGGCTACGCGATACGAGGCGAGAGCGCCTGCCCCTGCGATCAGAAGCCGATTGGCTGATATGGCCGTATATGTGGCAGATCCACCTTGCGGAACGTCGTTGTACGTGCGTTTCCCCAGCTTGTCACCACTCTTCCTGTCAAGCACCCGACAAGTGCCTTTGGTGTCGCCGATAAGAAGGACCTTGGGCAGCAGGAGCGCCATGCTCCCGTCTCTCTCGGAAATCCTCCTCCGCCAGAGCTGCCTATGCTCACTCACGTCGTAGGCGACCGCCTCGTGCCCCTGCTCCGAGCGGGCCAGGAACCAGAGGGTGTCCTTGGCCGCCGCAAGCGCCGACTGAAATGCGAGGGATTCGCCCGGCCCATAGGCATCGCCGGACCACACGACATCACCGGTTCGTTCGGAAACGACCTTGGGGACTCGTCCGGGAAGGAGTACCCGTTCAGGTCCGAGTCTCAGCGGCGTGCCGGTAACCGGAGCTTCTGCATAGGCCCATATGCGCTCACCTGTACGCAGATTCACGCCTGTGGCCCCCTTCGTGTGCGAAAAAACCGCGACATCCTCGCGCCAGGTGAGCACTTCTGTCGATCTCGAGGGAGGTCCGGGCAGGTCCAGCTGCCACAGCGGCCTCGGGGCCACTCCCGGGGACCGTCTGCCCGGGGTGGGCCGTGGCCTCCGCACCGGTGCGTCGCTCACGGCAAACGCGACAGCTCCGCCGGACGCAAGTCCAGCGAACGCCGAGGCGCCTCCGACCAGTAGCGCCCGGCGAGTCCGGTCGCGGTTGCGCGGCAGCTGACGGGTGCTGTCCTCGTCCACCGCGGAGCGGGAGGAGTCGGGTGCGACCCGCCGCTCTCGTTGAGCTGTGCGTACCGTCTGCGCCTGCTCGCTCAATGCACGACTGACCGTCTCAGGCAGCCACCCCTGCTCGGGGAGAGGGCCGAGCTGTGCCGCGAGAGCAGCAGCGGTCGGACGATCGGAGGGCTTATCCGCCATACAGGCAGCCAGTAGGGCCTGGGAATCGGCCGGCCAGTCGGACCCGAGCCGGCTGCTGCTCCCACCCGTAGCCGCGTGACGAAGAAGGGCAGCCAAGCTGAAAATGTCGCCGGGTGGGGTGTGCGACTCGGAGCTGTTCTGCAGCTCGTTCCTGTCCGCACCCGCATCGGCTACGCGCATGGCCCCGAATCCGAACAACAAGACGCCCCGCCCGGTCAGCAGGACGCTGGAGGGGGCAATCCCGGTGTGCACGAGACCGTCGGCGTGAGCGCGCGCCAGTGTTCGGGCCACTGCAGCACCGAGCGCCCGAACCGTCGCCTGCGGCAAGGGGCCACCTTGCGCCTTCAAGGCCTCAGGGAGCGGCAGCGCGGGTTCGTACGGAGATACGGACCACGGCACCTGAGCCCGAGTCGGTGCGACGTCGACGACCGGAACCGCGGCTGGGCCAGCCATGCGCCGTGCCTTCTCGCTCTCTGCGCGGAACCGGACTCGATACGCAGGGTTCTCTGCGAAGCGCGGGGAGAGCGCGCACAAGAAAACCGGGCCGAGCGAGGAGACTTCGGTCTCCCTCAACGCAATATGCAAAACGGTGTGCGCCACCCCTTGCTGGTCCGGCCTGGCTTCCCAGGAACAGAGGACACGAAACGAGTCGTTGTGCTGAGGGGGCTCCATACGCGGCCCTCTCCTTCCAGAAAATGCGACGCACTCGGTTTCCGGGCGCACGGAAGGGCGCCCCAGCAGCCCTTCCTCATGCGTCTCCAGCCGGTCATGTGACGGGCAGCGCGTGCAACGTCCGCCCGTTCAGAACCAGCAGTGTGTTCTTCGCCAGCCCCATGTGTCGCAAGGACATCTCACCGTCGCCCGCACGGCCTGGCTCGTCAGTGAAGCGCCACACCATGCGCCCATCTTCCGCGGAGAAAGTGAGAACTTCGGGCCCTAGCAATACCAGCACGGTGCGGCCAGAGCCCGATACAGCGACCTCGGGCTCCCCCTCGGTGCCGCCCGTAAGGCTTCCGGGATCTCGGTGCCATACAACCCGACCCGTGCGCACGTCGAAGGCTGTCACGGCCGCGCCCCCGTCAGCGACATAGATCCGGCCACCGTGAACAACCGGCTTACTGTATGACCCGTCATTCGAGCCGGCGGGGACTTTCGCCACCCACAAGGTCCTCCCTGAGGTGACGTCGAAAGACCGCAGTTCAGCGCCCGTCGACGACAACACAGCATGGCCCGAACTTGTCGGTAGACGATGCACGGACGCCGTAGCCGGCGTACCTTTGTACCTCCTCGACCACTGCTCGGAGCCGTCGCGGCGGTCAAAACCAATGAATCGCTTGTGCGCACCCTCCTCCTCCGTGCTGCCCGCAGCAATGCCGCCTGCTGCTGGAGGTTGCGGAACGACGATCGTGTCCTTAAGCGAAATAAAAGCATCGCCATCAGGGGAGCCACCCGCCGAGGCCCACTCCTCGCCCGGATCGAAGAACCCCTTGGGCAGCTTCGTCCGCCATATCTCACGATGTTTCACGACATCGTAGGCGGCAGCGAACGGATGCTCTTCCAGGCCGGTTTCATCTTCGACAGTGAGGAAGCAGAACAGCACGCCACCCTTGACCCCGAGAGAGCGGACCAACTTCACGTCACTCGTATCGTATTTCCGCTCCTGCCACCGAACAGCGCCTCCCCACGCGGAGACAAAGGTAGGCGGTTCTCCCTGTAGCAAGACAATGCCGTTACCGGCGTCCACCGGCTGTTCCTCCAAGAGGAGATCCTCAACCGTCCAGCGACGCTTGCCGTTGCGCAGGTCGATTCCTGCCGTATCAATCCCCTCGCCCACGACAACGACTCGGTCCCGCCAGACAAAAGGGTTCAGCTTGCTCGGTGCGGAGTCCTTGAGGCGGAATTGCCAGAGGGGGCGTGGTGCGACACCCTCGACGCGTTGGCCGCTCACGGTCTTGCGCTTCTTTCCAAAAGCGCCGCCCGCGACCATCCCGAACCCGACTGCTGCCCCTGTCGTGCCCGCTGTCAGCCCAGTGAGGACGAGACGCCGGGAAGGGGTGAGCCGCGAGATCGGAGAAGACTTCGCGGCCGGGGCCACCGGCGCGTCGACTGCGGTCGGACGATCCTTGACCGCACCGGCCTTGACTGCACCGGCCGCACGGTCCGTCGTTGTTGCCTCATGAGTAGTCGCGGACTGTGTGGCTGCGGAGTGAGAGACCTGGTCAGTACCGCGCTGTAGTCTTTGCTGTTCGCCCTGTTGAGAGATCCCCACGGCGGGTTGAGGTTGCGGTTCGGCCGCCAGGAGGTGGACGGTCTGCTCCGCAAGTGCCCTGACGACGTGTGCGGGCAACCACCCGTAGGAGAGTGCGCGTCTCACCGCGTCGGCTGCGTACTCCTGGGTGCCGCTTGGTAGTGTCCCACCGGGCCCACCGGTGATGCCGTCCATCAGTTCCTCAGCAACCGATGACGGCTGCGGCCGTGCCGCTGGATCAGCGCTGAGGCATGCGGACACAATAGGCCGCACCCAGAGCGGAACCTCGGGCAATTCCGGAGCCAGCTGACCGGTTGAAGCGTAGGCAAGGACACACCCCAACCCGAAAACATCTCCGAGCGGACGTGGTCGCCCTCCGGCCAGTTGTTCAGGTGGCGTGCACTCCGCGAGCAGACCAGCCGCGCGGGACCGCTCTTCACCGTCCGGGCCGGCTGTCCGTACGGCGCCGAAGTCACTCAGAACCGGGCCGCTTGCGCTCAGGAAGACCGCAAGCGGGGTCACACCAGCATGGGCATGACCGGCGGCATGCAACTGCCGAAGGCGCTCGGCCAGCACAGCCCCCATGACCCGGACCGTGCGCTCTGGAAGGGGGCCCTTCTGCGCTACCAGGGCGCTGGGCAGGGCGATACCGGGCACCCGCGACACGGCGTACCACGGCCTGGGTTCCTGAGGCGTTGAGACATCCACGATCGACGCGAGTCCGATGGCTGCCCCCGCCAGGCGACGGGCATTCTCGGCTTCGGCTCGGAATCGGGCCCGATATTCGGTGTCCGCGGCCAGTTCGTTGGTAAGGCTGGTGATGACCACTGTCGTCTGGTCGGCCGTCGCCCGGGCGAGGAATCGCTGATACGCGGGAGGGACAACGCCGAACGGATCGTCCAAGCGGCTCAATAGCCGGTACGGGCCAAGAACGCGAGGGTCATCTGGGCGCAGCGCCTCCACGTGGCGTGCCCTCCTCCTTGCCTGGTTTACCACCCGATCGGGAGTAGCTTCTTGCCGCAGTCCGGTGCGGGTGGCGTTGGCGCTGCTCAACTTCCGGGGTGGGCGCCTCCCGCACTCGCCCACCCCGACTCGCCTCAACAAGCGAGATGCTGCTCGGTCAGCTACTGGTTGTACTGCTCGAACAGCGCCCTTCCACGCTTGTCCCCTGCGAGGTACAGATGACCGGCGCGCCGGACCTCGGCAGCGATGGCCAGCAAGCGGTTCTGGATGTCGTCAGCCTTCTGATCCCAGCCGTGCTGAGCCTGCTGGTAGGCCTGCTGTCCCTCGCCTTCCCAGATCTCGGAGACAGAGCGAACCTTCTGCTGAACCTTTTCCATGTCAGCTCGAAGGTTCTTCGCCTCCTTCATGATGGCATCGGCGGCAGCTTCCAGGCTGCTGTATGTGACCTTGAGATGATCGCCGTTGTTGTACCCCATGTGATTCCCCTACATCTCGGCTCGCGACCTGAAAGGAGCGCGGCCATGATGCCGCGCTGAGCTGTTTGTGTTACTGCGGCTCGTTTCTGGAGAGTCGGCGCTGGCGCGACTGTCACATCTGGCTGAGCTTGGAGGAGTAGGCTCCGGCCAGTGAACCCTGCGTGGTGTCAGGCCCGGTCGCCGAGAAGTTTTCACCGCTGCTTCCGAGCTTCTGCATGCTCTGGACGATGTCATCCTCGTTCGAGTTCTTGATGCCGAGGTTCCCGTGGATCGATCCGACGAAGCCTTCCATGATCCGGCGCTGGACGCGCAGGTCGTCGTTCAGCCCCCTTTGGACGCGGTCGAAGGCTCCCTTTCCGATTCCCTGCCAAGCACCCTCGAGGTTGTCGATGAGCTCATTCAGGCGCCTGACTCGCCCCGAGATGCCCCCCATCATTCCTTCGAGCTCGGTCACCAACGACTTGAGAGTCTCGTCATCTACATTCTGCCTGTCACCCATTGCGCCTCCTTACGGTTCATGCGCCTTCGGCGCACCGGTTGAGTGTTGATGTTGTGGTTAGCCATTGTGGTTATCCACGACGAGCGCGCCTGATCGCGAGAGCAGTTCCCCCTCCGATGACAAGCACTGCTGCACCCGCACCAGCAGCCACCCACAATCCCGAGTTGCCGCCGCCTTCCCGCTCCGAGTCTGCCACCTTGACCTTGTCCGGGGCAGCCTCTTTGTCGGAGCCCTTGGCCTCTGAACTCGACTTGTCCGGTTTCGTGTTGAGTGTCCGCTCGCCAGTGAGCGGACTGATGTCGGGGTCGCCGGGATCGCCCTCGCCCTCCAGGAGGTTCATACGTGGGCGGACCTCTCCGTACCCCACGTACTTGCTGGGCTTGTCCCCCTTCAGGCCGGCGGTTTTGATCATGACGCGGAGCACCTGGTTCGAGGTCCAGTCCGGGTGGTGGGACCAGATCAGGGCTGCGGAGGCCGAGACGAGGGCGGACGCCGTGCTGGTGCCGCCTCCGGGGCAGTATTTCTGCTTCTTGCCATCACACCAGGCAGGGAGATCCACGCTCGGCCCGGAAAGGACCGTGTGCTGACTGTAGTTGGAGTAGTCAGCGACCTTTCCGGCCTTATCGGTAGCCGCCACGGCCACCACATCAGGATATGCTGCCGGATAGTTGTCGTGGTTGCCCTTCTTGGCATCATTTCCGGTGCTGGCTATAAGAAGCTTCCCCTTATTCGTCGCATACCGAACGGCTTCCTTGACGGCAGGATGAGGAGCCCCGCCGAGCGACATGTTGATGATCTTGGCATCGCTGTCAGCCGCCGCCCTGATGGCCTTGCCGAGGTTGTCCTTGGTGGTGTCCGCGCCTTTCATTCCCTTGATAGTGGTCCGAAATGGAATGATTTTCGCATCTGGCGCGAGACCCTTTATGCTGCCATCTTTGCCGGATCCTGCAATGTATTCGGCCATCGTCGTCCCATGGCCACTCTCATCACGCGTTTCATCGCCAGGAGCTCCCGAAAGGTCCTTCCCGGGCAGGACACGACCTTCGAGCGCCTTGCTGGACGGGTCAACTCCGCCGTCGATAACGGCTACTCTGACTCCGCTGCCGGTGCTGACCTTCCATATCTTTTCGGCCTGCATGACCTTGAGGTGCCACTCCTTGGACTGGATTCCGTCCGCGCTGGCGGCCGGAGCCAGCCCGACCGTGCAGACCGCCCAAGCTCCGACTGCGGCAACCCAAGTGAGGAGACGACGCCTTGGTCGGTGTTGCCGGAAACTTGCCGTCATTGTTGCTCTCACTTGGTTACTCGATGACTGGCGGCACACTGCCACGCTGTCCGGTCGGCCTCTTCTGTCCCTCTTCTGACGAGGGGTCCGTGCGCCGCGGCGTCTCACGCTGCTTCTTCGGCGAAGAGGTCTGTCCTCCGATGACGAGACCGGAACCGCCGGGGATGGACCTGCGAGGATCGGGCTCCTGATTCCCGGTACCGTCGCGCGGCTCTCCGACAATGCCGTTCCGGTCGCTCGGTCGTCTACGGTTCTTCTCCGAACGCCCGCCGCCCGTGCCGCCGACTCCCCCCGAGCCCAGAGCATTGACAGGCGGGGCCATGCCGGTGAGCCGCCGAGCAGCCGGAGTTCCCTGCCCGTCGATGACCGTGCCCTGCGGCCGTTGTGAGGCCGACGGCTTCGCACCGGATCCGGACTGGTTCGGTGTACCACCGACGATTCCGCCGCGCTGAACAGCCCGAGGGGCGCCGGAGTTCGTTCCTCGACCGCCGGTAGTGGGCCCCGTCGTGGCCGGCGGAACGCCCATCATTCCCGGGCGCCCGAGGGGCCGAGGTCCGTTGTTGTTGCCGGCCTGTCGGCCGGCCTGCCCGGGCGGCGGGACCGGACCGACCGGGCCCGGGCGCATCGGCCCCGGGCGTCCGACGGGACCAGTCGGCCCCGTCTGTCCGGTGCGGCCCGGGTTCATGGGCGGTGGCACGTAGGGACGTTGCGGTCCAGGACCGGTGGGACCCACTCGGCCAGGGCCTACGCGGCCAGGAGGCGCACTACCCGGCGGCACGATGACAGGACCAGGGCTGGGAGGCCCACCGGGCGGCAGGCCGGGCTGGCTGGTTGTCGGAGGCATCTGGGGTGGAGTGCCGGGCTCCATCGGCTTCACGACGGGTGCGGGAGGAGCGCTGTCGATGTCCGTCCCGACAGACGCCTCCGGAAGAACAGGCGCCTGAGGGCGATAGTGGGGTGCGACGGAATCGACCCTGCTGACCCCCTCGTCGCCATGCGGCACGTAGGGCGCAGCTGCATGGGGGGTTGCCGTCGCCGGGCTTCCAGCGGCATGGGGCGCTGCTGCGCCATCCCTGCCTCCACCAGCACCGCCAGGAGGGGAAGGGAGGAAATCTCCCCGAGATGCCGGAGGCACTCCCACGTCCGGCATCGTTCCGAACACCGGCTTGTTCTTCTCCGCGGCCTGGATGTTCGTTAGCGCCACCTTGTAGTAGGAGCTCAGCTTGTTCATCTGCTGGATGGCCTCTTGGCGGTTCTTCTCCCGCTCGCGTGCCTTCGGCGTGGACTTGCTGGTGATTTTGGGAGGAAGGTAAGGCCCGAAAACCTTGTCCTCCTCCGGGTCCCGCTTCGGCATCGAGGCCTTGACCATGGACAGACCGAAGCCGGCCGCCTTGAGCTGGGTGCCCGCGGCACCCGCGTACTCGCTGAGCTTGAGGGTGTCCCGGTGAAGGCCTGTGGCCCACTTGGAGAACTGTTCCTTCGCCTCTCCCTTCCAGTCGGGCTCCACCCCGTCGAAGTAGGTCTTCAGCTCCTCCGCGGCCTTCCTGATGGCGCGAGCAGCGTCCCAGAGGGCATCCCCGACGTCCTCCAGGTCCTGCGGGGAAGCGTCCTCGACGAGATCCACCATCTGGTTGAGGCGGTAGGGCTCGAAGTCCGTGGTTCCACTCGAGCCGGCAGCGGGTGGGGCCAAGGGGCCGGCGCCGGGAGCACGGAAAAGCTCGGGCTTCTGCGTGGTCGGCGGCTGCAGGAAAGGGCTGAATTCCATCGGGAGTGTGGGGTCCTCCGGCATCTCGTCCGCCGTGTACCCCTGCCCTGTGAACGGGTCAACAGGTTCCTTTTTCCCCTTGTCGCCCATCTGTCCTCCTGAATCCGGGTGTGCGCCTGCCGATCAGTGTTCGATCTCGTCGGCGTTTCCTCTGGGCTTGTTCTCGGTAGGCGTCTCGCCACCCTTGTCCTGACCCTTGCCGCCGTGCTGCCCCTCACCGTCCGGGTGCTTCAGCTTCCTCTCCGCCGCTTCCACCCGGGCCTGGATCTGCCAGAAGCGACGCTTTTCTTCCTCATCCAAGGCGTCGAAGCCCTCGTCAGCACCCTTGATGGCGATGCCCGTCGCGTCGATCTGGTCCCGGAGGGTGGAGGAGAGGAGCGTGAGGGTTTCGTGCACCTCGGCGTATTTGGCGAAGAGGTCGTCCGCTTCCGTGTAGGGGATACTCTCCCCGCTGAGCGACTTCCTGGTGACGCGCCTGCAGGAGACTTTGTGCTTCGCGGCGGGGGAGGTGTCCAACTCCGAGATGACCCCGTCGATACGCGTCTTCAGCTTCTTCAGCGCTTCCGCACGCCGCTCCAGGCCCTCCTTCGAGGAGGGCGACGCCTTCACCGGCGACAGCACCGGCGGTGGCATCTCCTTGCCGTCGGGCCCCAACTGCCCCATGGGCTCCCCCCTTCTGCCCCGTTTCATCCGCTGTCCGGCGGTCTTCGTGGTCCGGCCGGGCAGCGCTCATGTCACTGTAGTAGTTGTGTCCGGCACGTTCCAACTGCAAATGAGCTGTGAGTAGTTGCTCGTAGCAGGACCGTAACGTGTGACACAGGCGTGGCACATGCCTCTCTTCTATCAGCCGCCTCCGACACCGGTGGGGTGTCGGTTCCCGTTCAGCGGGTGGTCGCCGGGCGCTTGCGGCGGCGCCAGTCGCGGTAGATGAGCGAGGAGCCCGCGACCACCGCGACGAGGGTGCCGCCCCCTACAAGGACGTAGGTTCCCAGCCTCTCGTTCCGTTCTTGCTCGGTTTCGCCGAGTTGAAGCTTGGCCGGGGTCGGTTTCTCGACCGTTTCGACGCCTTCTTCGGCCACTGGGCGAGTGATGCGCTTGTCGTCCTTGGTGAGGGCCGCCACCGGGTCGACGACGCCCCAGCCGACGAGGCGGTCGTGGCCGGGGATGGAGCGCTCCGCGGTCTGCTCGATCTGGGCGACGATGTTCTGCTGGGTCCACTTGTCGGGGCCCTTGCCGTGCTTCGCGCGGAGCAGGGCCGCGACTCCGGCCACGTAGGGGGCGGAGAAGCTGGTGCCGTTGTCGACGCAGTGGCCGCCCCCGGGGACGGTGGAGACCATGTCGACGCCGGGGGCCGCCACGTCCACGAAGTCGCCGGCCTGGGAGAACGGGGCGCGCTCGTTGTTGCGGTCGGAGGCCGCGACGGCGAGGACGCCGGGGTAGGAGGCGGGGTAGGTCTTCTTGTCCCTGCCGCCCAGGCCGTCGTTGCCCGCTGAGGCGATGACCACGACGTCCGCCTCTACTGCCCGCCGCACCGCCTGCTCCAGTTCGGAGTCCGGTTGCAGCGCCTCGGCGGTGTCCTGGGAGATGTTGATGATGTCGGCGTCGGCCTCGACCGCGTAGTCGATCGAGTCGGCCAGAGTGGCGGCGGTGCCGCTGCCGTTGGCGTCGTTCTGTTTGATCGGGATGATCGTCGCCTTGGGGGCGAGGCCCACGAAGCCGGTGCCTTCGGCCGGACGTGCGGCGATGATGCCGGCGACCTTGGTGCCGTGGCCGACCTCGTCGCTGGTGCCGTTGGCCTTGCCGCGGGGCGTGGCACGGCCGGTCTCCTCGTCCTTCTTCGGCTTCTTGGGCAGCAGGTTCTTGCCCGCGTCGGCGTCGACGGCGTCCTTGAGCTGTTCGTTCTTGATGTCGACACCGGTGTCGATGACCGCGACCCGGACGCCCGCGCCCTGGTCGGTGTTCTGCCACAGCTCGTTGAGCAGGACCCGCTGGAGCGACCAGGGGCGGCCCTTGAAGGGCTTGGCGGGGAAGCTGCACTGGGTGCTGGCGTCCGCGGCTGCCGGAGGGGCCGCGGTGACGGTCAGGGTGGAGGCTGTGACGGCTGTCGCCGCGGCCACCGCCCCCAGTCGGCGCAGCCGCAGCAGTCGGCACAGGAGTGCGCTGCCGGGCCGCCGGTCCCCGCTCACGGGTGTCGTCGTACGGCGGCTGCTACTGGGCCTCGTCGCCCCGTCGATCCTGTCCATCCGTGCCACCCCTCAGGAGCCCTGCGGCTGTCGTGCGTCGCCGGTGGACAGGCGGGGCCCGGTGGGCAGGAAGGCGGCCCAGGTGGCGGGGATGGGCGCGGGCTTGACCTTCTCGTATCCGAGCCGGCGCTGGGCGTTCTGGGTCTCGGTCTGCTGCTGCTTCTTCTCGGACTTCTTGTCCTCACCGATCCCCGATTCGCCCTCCTCGCTGTCGGTGTTGTTCTGCATCGCGTAGCGCAGGCCGGTGTCGGTCACCAGGAAGATGCCGCCGTCGCCGGGGCTGCGGCCCTTGAACTGGCGGAAGAGCTGGCCGGTTCCGGGGGTGACGTAGGCGCTGGAGGTGCCGGCGGGGAGCTGTTCGGGGAACTCCTTGCCCACCCAGGTGCTGAGCGTGGTGGCGCCGGTCTTCTTGTCGACCTTGCGCAGTACGTTGCAGGCGACGTTGCGGCTGCCGGAGCGGGTGCTGGCGGAGTTGACGGCGTAGCTCTCGTCCTTGGGCCACTTGAGGCTTTCGCCCCAGTCCCCGGACGCGGAGAAGGCGCTGGCGTTGACCTTGATGGCCTCGCCGTTCTGCTTGAGCGGCAGCAGCTGCTTGGAGGAGAGCAGGAGCTGTGCCATGAAGTCGCTGATCCGCAGGACCCTGCCGGACAGCACGATGTAGTGCTGCATGTGGTTGCCGGACGGCGCCTTGATGACGGTGCCGACCTTGTTGGTGTTCGGGTCCAGGCCGGAGATGCCCGCGTCGGCGCCGACCTGGCCGGGGACCTGGGGGAAGGAGATGTGGCGGCCGGTGTGCAGGGTGGCGAGCCACTCGCGGGAGACGCGCTGCGGCTTGCGGTTGCCCACCAGGATGGTCAGCAGGGTGTCGTCCTGTGCGATGCGGTACTTCCAGCCGGCCTTGTCGACCACGTACAGCCGGTCGTCGGGGCCCTGCACGAAGATGAGCTCACCCTTGCGCAGCCGGTTCTTGCCCTCGACCTTGTCCTGGTCGCGGTCGGCGAGGACGAATGCTGCCTTCTGGACGGCACGGTCGCCCTGGCTGGGCCGTACGCAGACGGCCCAGCGCTTCTTCTCGCCCGCCTCCTTCTCCTCGGGGAGCCGGTCGGGGGCGTAGGGGATGCCGAGGGTGGCGCCGTGCGGGATGTCGCCCTTGTCGAGGACCTTTTCGTCGACCTTGACGACCTCGCCCTTGCCCGGATCGAGGAGCAGCTTGGCGGAGGCGAGGTTGAGCACCGGGTGGAGCTGGGGCTTCCCGTTGGTCTTGAGGACCACGTACCGGGTGGTCGACTCGGAGCCGATGATGACCTTCTCCTCGGGCGTGTCCCAGCCTTCTGGGGCCTTCGGTTTGAACATGCCCCAGGCGCCGAACCCGACGAGGATCAGCGCGCCGACGACGACGCCGGGCAGGATGCCGCGCAACGGGCGGGGTGCGCCCTCCTCCGTGCCGGTCGGTGACGGCTGGAGGAACGCCGCCACCAGCCGCTTCTTGGCGAAGGTATAGGCATTGAGCTCGTCGCGCCGTGATGCCATGAGTGAAAGACGCTCCCCTGAAGTACCTGCTGTCCCCCGCACCGTCCGGCCCTGAGGGACCCTGAGAGCCCCGGCCGGTCCGGAACGGTACCGCTCGCCGGTCCGCGCGACGCTCGCGGGCGCTGCCGATTGTCGGACCGGGCACCTACTATGCCGGTTGGGGATTGCCTTGTGCCGCTCCGGTATCGTGATCGCCCGCCCAACGCCCCCGACGAGTGGGGCGAATTCGGACATGAGGGGGCCTTCTCGGATGGGATCTGCGACGCGGGCGCGCGGTGCGGCCGGCGCCACGAGCCGCTCTGGGCCGGGTGCGTCCCGGCGCCCGGGAGCCGCCGCGTCCGCGTCCCGGGGGTCTCAGGCCCCACGGCCGGCCCCTCGGGTGCCTGCCTCGACGACGCTGCGCACCGAGTCGCGTACGAGCCGTCTGGGACCGTTTCAGTTGCAACAACTGGTGCTGCTGGAGCTGGCCGCCGCCGTGCTGCTGATCGCGGCCGCCATCGACCGGCTGCTGCTGGTGCCCGGCGTCGTCGTCGCCGCCGTGCTGGTGGCGCTGGCCGTGATCCGCAGGCATCAGCGCTCCGTTCACGACTGGTTCGGCACGCTGCTGGCGCTGCGGGCGCGCAAGCGCTCGGCGTCCCAGCCGCTGACGCCGGCGATGGTGCTGAACGAGGAGGGCGAGCGGGTCGACGCCAGCTTCCTCCCGCTGGTCGAGTGCGCTCCGGCGCTGCGCACATACGCCTATGTGGACAAGAAGCGGCGCACCACAGGGATGCTGGGTGACGGCACCTTCCTGACGGCCGTCGTGCGGATAGAGGCCGCACCCAGCGCGCTGCGCCCCGCCTTCGGGGCGCGGGCGCTGCCGCTGGGGCTGATGCACGACGCGCTCGATGTGGACGGCATCGCGCTGGAGTCCGTCCAGCTGGTGCAGCACGTACAGCCCGCACCGGCGCCCCACCTGCCGGACCAGTCGGTGGCACGGCGCAGTTACGAGCCGCTGCAGGAGCAGACCGGGTCGCCCGCGCTGCGGCTGACCTGGGTGGCGCTGAAGTTCGATCCGGAGCTGTGCCCGGAGGCGGTCGAGGCGCGCGGAGGCGGCCTGGAGGGCGCGCAGCGCTGCCTGGTGCGCGCCGCCGACCATCTGGCCAGCCGGGTGACGGGAGCCGGCTTCGTCGCCACGGTGCTCAACGAGCAGGAGCTGACGGCCGCGGTCGCCACCTCCGCCTGCGTGAGCCCGGCGGCAACGGCCAGGGCGAGCCGCCCGGACGCGGCTCCCGCGCGGCGTACCGCCGAGTCGGCGCGCACCTGGCGGTGCGACGACCGGTGGCACACCACCTACGCGGTCGGCCGCTGGCCCGAGTTGGGCCGTGCTGCCACCCCGCTGCCGCGCCTGGTGGCGCTGCTGACCTCGGCGCCGACGCTCACCACGACGTTCAGCGTGACGCTGGGCCGCTCGGCGCGCCGCAGCGCGGTCACGGTCAGCGGCCATGTGCGGCTGACCGGCCGATCGGACAACGAGCTGGCCGGTGCCCGCCGGCATCTGGAACGGGCCGCCCGCTCGGCGCGGGTCGGGCTGGTGCGCCTCGACCGGGAGCAGCTGCCGGGCGCTTTCGCGACGCTGCCGCTGGGGGGTGTGCGCTGATGGCGAGCCGCTACACGCAAGGGCTGCTGGGGCCGCACCGTATGGAACACGCTGTGCCCGCGGACCATTTGGGCGCACTGTCGCTGCCCATCGGGGACGACGGCGTGGTCGTCGGGAACGACGCGGAGGGCCGCCCCCAGGTGATCGGCTTCCACCACCCGTCCCCGTACGACGTGGTGCTCGTCGGCGGCCTGTGGACGGCGCAGGTGCTGGCGCTGCGGCTGGCCGGAACGGGCGCACGGGTGGCGGTGGAGACCGGCCGGGCACAGGTGTGGACGCATCTGGTGCAGGCGGCGGGCGCCGGCCAGGAGTGCATCTCGCTCTACGACGTGGGCCGGGTACCGCCCATGGGCCCCACGGTGAGCAGCCCGGTGCTGGTCATCCGGGACTGCGGCATGCGGCCTCCACGCGGCCGTGTCGCGGCGATGCCGTGGCAGTCGGTGCTGACACTGCTGCCGTATCTGAGCCCTGTCGCCCCCCGGCTGCTGCGCGGCGCGGCGCTGGTCGGCGTTCAGCGGGTCTCACCGGATGAGGCGCAGCAGATCGGCCGCATCATGCAGTTGCCGCCGCAGGAGGTGGAGGCGCTCTCCACGCTGGGCGACGGTGTCACTCTTTGGTGCACACGACGCGAGAGGCAGTACGCGCTCACGCAGCCGACCGACGCGGAGTCGGGGCTGCTGGGGACGCCGCGACGGCTGGACTGACGCCGGTCGCCGGACCGCACTGCCCGAGTGACACTTGCGATGATTAGGCTGGACTGACGCGCGTGGGCGGGCGCGTGACAAACCGGGGTGAATGACCACAGCAGGAGGCATTGTGAGCAGCGACCGGGACGAGATCCGCGTCCGCGGGACCATGCCCGGCTCCGACCAGCTCGACGCGGAAGCGGATGCCGAGAGCGAGCCGGAGGCCACGGGCCAGTTCACCATCGACTACACGCCGCCTGCCTGGTACACCCAGGACGCGGCGAGCAGGCCCGAGCCGCAGGAGACGACGCCTCCCAGTGCACCGCCGCCGCCGAGCGCACCGGCGCCCGACGCGTCGGCACCGATGCCCGGAACGGGGCAGCAAGGCCGCGCTGCGGGCGAACCGGCCTACGGCAGTGCGGGATTCAACGACGGTGACTGGTGGGCGAGTTCGTCCGGTCCGCCGTCTCCGCCGGCAGGCCCGTCGACTGCGGACGTTCCGCCGTCGGCCGACAGCGCTCCCTCGGCAGGCTTCGAGCCGGCCGAGTCGCCTGGTGCCGCCGGGACCTACGGCACCTCCGGCTCCACCGAGGGCGAAGCACCGGGAGCGGAGCTGCCCGCCTTCCCCTCGCTGAAGCCGTTCAGCGAGCCGCGGGCCGACGAGCCGGAAGCAGCGGCGGACGAGTCGGAGCCGGAGCACGCTTCGGGACCTGCGGAAGCCGCGACGACGGCTGAGGCCGAGCGTGAGCGTCCGCTCACCGGCATGCCCGCCGACACTGCTGACGACCTGGGGCCGGACTCCTTCGGTGCGGATGTGGCCGGTGACGATGCGGCGGACGGTGATGCGGCCGACGGTGATGTGGCCGGTCGCGATGCCGCGCGTGGTGACGCGGACCTGGCGGGCGCGGACGGTGCGGATGTGGACCGTGCGGCCGCGCCGAGCTGGCGCGCTCCCTCTCCTGCCGTGACGGAGCCCGAACAGCCCACGGATGAACCCGGTCAAGCGGCCTCCGCTGCTCCGGAGCCCGTCGAGCCGCCGCAGGCTCCCGTCACGTCCGCCACGGCACCGGAGACCGAGGAACCGCCGTCCCCGGGCCCGGCCGAGGACGGCGCCACCATGCGCTTCTCCGCGTCCGCGCTGCGCCGGGAGATGGCCGCGTACGCCGCCAAGGAACAGCGCGAGAGCGAAGAGGCCTCCGCGAATCCGGCACAGCCCGAGGGCGGTGACGGCGAAGGCGCGGTCGACCGCTCCGAACCGCGGGAGACGGACGAACCGGACGAGCCGCAGGACGCGATCCCCGCCGCGTACGACTTCGATCTGGACACACCCTCCGAGCAGCGTCGGTACGCGGAAGCGCCCGCACCGACGCCGCCAGAGCCGCAGGACGCGGAGCCGCAGGACGCTGTGCCGCCCCATCCCCTCGCCCCCGCAGTACCGCAGGAGGCGGCCCCTTGGGCGGCCCCGTCCGGCGAGGGTGACGGAAGCAGTGCGGGAGGCGCACAGGAACTGCCGCCGCTGCCGCCGGACTTCCAGCCTGCCGCCGCACCGCCGCCGGGCACGGCATGGCCGGGCGCGGCCGAGCAGCCTGCGGCGGCGCAGGGGATGCCGTCGGCACCGTACGCACACCAGCAGCCGCAGCCCCAGCAAGCCGGGCAGAATCCGCAGGCGCCGCAGATCCCGCACCAGGCGCACCACGCACAACAGCCTCCGCACCAGGGGCAGGGCCAGGGGCAGCAGTTCCCGCACCAGCCCCCGGGCCAGGGGCAACAGCCGGGCGGCCAGCCGCAGGAGAGCCGCTACGGCTATCCGCAGGCAGGGCAGCAGCAGCCCCAGGCCGGCGCCGGAATGCCACCCGCGCAGCAGCAACCGGGGCACTCGGTGCCCGGCCAGGCCCAGCCAGGGCAGCAGCACCAGCAGGGGCCCAACCAGCCCGTGCCGCCGCACGGTCAGCAGCAGGCCGGTCCGCAGCAGGCCGGTCGGCCTCAGCACGGTTACGGCTACCCAGGTCAGCCTCAGCCCGGAACGCCCCAGCAACAGCAGGCCCCGAGCCCGGCACAGCCGCAGCAGCAGTCCCAGCCGCCCCAGCCGCCCCCGTCCCAGCCGCAGCCCCAGGCCCCCGCGCCGGGTCAGGGCCAGCCGTCGGCTCCAGGGCAGCTGCCACCCGGCCATGCTCAACAGCCCAGCGCACCCCAGCCCCAGCCACCGGCTCAGGCACAGCCACCAGCCCAGGCACAGCAGCCCCTGCAGCCGCATCCCGGCGCCGTTGACCCGCGCCGGGTGGACCAGTCGGGGTCACCGCTGGGCTATACGGCGGCAGTTGAGCTCTCCTCCGACCGGCTGATCAACAACAAGAAGAAGCCGCGCCCCCAGTCGGGGCACAAGAGCTCGCGGTTCAAGTTCGGCGCCAAGAAGGAGGAGGCGGAGCGGCAGCGCAAGCTGGATGTCATCCGCACTCCGGTGCTGTCCTGCTACCGGATCGCGGTCATCAGCCTCAAGGGCGGTGTGGGGAAGACGACCACCACCACGGCCCTGGGTTCGACGCTGGCCAGCGAGCGCCAGGACAAGGTGATCGCCATCGACGCCAACCCGGACGCGGGTACGCTCGGCCGCCGGGTGCGGCGCGAGACCGGTGCCACCATCCGCGACCTGGTCACGGCGATCCCGTATCTCAACAGCTACATGGACATCCGCCGGTTCACCTCGCAGGCGTCGTCCGGGCTGGAGATCCTGGCCAACGACGTCGACCCGGCGATCTCGACGACGTTCAACGACGACGACTACCGCCGCGTCATCGATGTGCTGGGCAGGCAGTACCCGATCATCCTGACCGACTCGGGAACGGGCCTGCTCTACTCGGCGATGCGCGGTGTGCTGGACCTCGCCGACCAGCTCATCATCATCTCCACGCCGTCCGTCGACGGTGCGAGCAGCGCCAGTACGACGCTCGACTGGCTCGCCGCGCACGGCTACTCGGAGCTGGTGCAGCGGAGCATCACGGTGATCTCCGGCGTGCGCGAGGTCGGAAAGATGATCCGGGTCGAGGACATCGTGGCCCACTTCGAGACCCGGTGCCGCGGTGTGATCACCGTCCCGTTCGACGAGCACCTGTCGGCGGGCGCCGAGCTGGATCTGAACATGATGCGGCCCCGTACCCGTGAGGCGTACTTCAACCTCTCCGCGATGGTCGCCGAGGACTTCGCGCGCGCCCAGCAGGAGCAGGGTCTGTGGACAGCGGACGGCAACCCGCCGCCGCAGCTGGCCCCGCCGATGCCGGGGCAGGGCGGCGTACCGGGCCAGCCCGCACAGCCCGGGCACCCGGGTGCTGCCGCGGGTCCGCCGCCCGCACAGCAGCAGCCCCAACCGCCGTACGGGGCGGGCGGCGGCTACGGGTATCCGGGCCCCGCGCAGCCTGGGCAGCCGCACCCCGGGGCCCCCGGGCACCCGGGACAGCCCCAGCCCGGCAGCGGCTGGCAGCAGAGGTGAGGGGCGGCGGACCGTGGTCCGCCGCCCCTCACCTCGTCACGCACCCGGGGCAGGCTGCGGGCCCGTGAGCCCGCGGCCACGCCCCCGCGGGCTCAGTCTTCCGCCACCGCCGCCACCAGGCGCCGGGCCTCGTCGACGTCCTGCGCCATCCGGGCCTTGAGGGCTTCGAGGGTCTCGAACTTCTCCTGGCCCCGGATGTACTCCAGGAAGTCGACGGCCACGTGCAGCCCGTACAGGTCCAGGCCCACCCGGTCGATGGCGTACGCCTCGACGGTGCGCTCGGTGCCGTCGAACTGGGGGTTCGTGCCGACGGAGAGCGCGGCGGGCATCGCCTCGCCAGCGGCGGTCAGCCAGCCCGCGTACACGCCGTCAGCGGGGACGGCGGTGTGCGGCAGCGTCTCCACGTTCGCCGTGGGGTAGCCGAGCTCGCGTCCGCGCTGTGCTCCGCGCACCACCAAGCCCTCGACGCGGTGCGGACGGCCGAGCACCTCGCTCGCGCCGCGCATGTCGCCCTCGGCCACCAGTCGCCGGGCCATCGTTGAGGAGAAGGCCTCGCCGCTCTCCGTGCGCTCGAACAGGTCGACGACGATCACGTCGTAGTCGTATGTCTCGCCCAGCTCGGTGAGGGATGCGACGGTGCCGGCCGCCTTGTGGCCGAAGCGGAAGTTCGGGCCCTCGACGACGCTGCGTGCGTGCAGCTTGTCGACGAGCACCTTGACCACGAAGTCGGCGGGCGACAGCTTGGAGAAGTCGGAGGTGAAGGGCAGGACGAGGACCGCGTCGACGCCCAGCGCGCCCATGAGTTCGGCCCGTCGGTGGTGCGGTGCGAGCAGCGGCGGGTGGCTGCCCGGCCGGACGACCTCGCTGGGGTGCGGATCGAAGGTGACGACGACAGCCGGGACGCCCAGTTCCCTGGCGCGCTCCACCGTCCTCCCGATGATGAGCTGGTGCCCCCGGTGCACCCCGTCGTACGAGCCGATGGTGACGACGCTGCGCCCCCAGCCCTCGGGGATGTCCTCCAAGCCACGCCAGCGCTGCACGTCTGCTCCTCGTCGCTACCTAGTTCGCCAGTGCCTGTGCCCATGGTGATGGCGGGTCTCGCCGGTCCAAGGGTGCCATGCCCCGCACCCCCGGCCCGCACGGACCCACCTCCGGGCGGCTCACGGGTGGGCGCCGTGAGCGCCCCGCCGAAGGAGACCGCTCTCGGCGCCGTACCGGCCCTCCGTCCCGATGTGCCGCACCAGCGCCTCCCCGGCCCTCTGGTCGGCCCTTGTGCCGGCCTTCTGGTCGGCCCTCTGGTCATCCCTCCTGTCAGCCCTCTTGACCGCCTTCTTGTCGGCCCATGCCTCGGCCCTGTGGCCGTTGCCGCTGGGCGGGCCGGTTCCGCTTGTGGGCAGGCGCCGCGGACGGGGGGCGGTCGCACGTCGGGACACGGCCTCGAGGGCGGCCTCCAGGACGGACACGTCGCGCTCCTGGGCGAGCAGCAGGTCCAGCAGTTCGTCGCGCAGCGGCCCCTCCCCCATGCCCAGCACCCGCGCGAGCTCCGCCCTGAGGGGCGGCTCCTGTTCGCGTAGCAGCTCCGCCACCAGGGGGAGCAGCACCGCGCGGGCGCCAGGCCCGTGCCGCAGCCGGTGGCCCACGTAGGCGGCCACGTCCTCGCGCGCCCGCCACGGACGGAGCTCGGCGTATGCGCGTACGAGCGCGGCGGCCCGGCGGGCCAGTGCCGGGGTGCGTACGCGTGCGAGCGCCCGTACGGCCTCCGACTGCGCCGACGGGTCGCCGGGCTCGGTCAGCAGCGAGCGGAAGGCGGCGAGGACCGGCTCCGGGTGCGTGGTCAGTGCGGCACCCAGGGAAGCGGCCAGCTGTGCGTCCCCGGTGTCGGAGAAGCGGCGCAGCGCGGCCCCCATGTGCCGCGTGCGGCCACGCGGATGCGGGTCCCGTACGAGCATGGTGAGAGCAGCCGTGCGCAGGTCGGTGCCCGCGCGGCGGTGCAGCAGCGCGAGCGCGGCGGACCGCAGCGGTTTCCGGTCGGTCTCGCTCCGGGCCAGGCGCGCGGCCTGAACGCCGTGGCGGGCGGCGGCCGTCCAGCGGCTGTCGCGGCCGTCTCGGCTGTCATGGGCCCACCGCTCGACAGCTCGGCACATGACGGAGAGTTCGTCGTGCACCAGCTCGGCCAGGAGTTCGTCGGCGCGCGGGTGTGCGGCGTCCACAAGGGCGTCGGCAAGGTCGTCGGCGGCGCGGTTCCGGTGGGTGTACAGCAGCGCCTGCGCCGCGGTCGCGACGGTGGGCACGGTGCGGCTTTCCACGTCCGTACGCCGCCGCAGCGGCCGCTGGTCGCTGAACCACTCGCACAACAGCCGCTGCACGGCGACCGGTTCGGCGATCAGCAGTTCCTCCAGCAGGTCGAGGCTGCGGCCCTGTTCGCACGGTCGGTCCGCCGGTGGGTCGGCGGGCAGCAGGTGCCGCAGCAGTTCGGCCTTGTCGGTCACCGTGAGCGGCAGTCCGCGCCAGAAACGGGGCCCGAAGTGCTCCCGCACCATGGCGCTCTCCTGCCGCTCTGCCACTCGCCGCGCCAGGCACGCCAGCACCTGCGTATACGGGCTCGCGTCGGGCAGCAGCGGAAGCGTCCCGGCCAGCAGGTGCACCGCCCACCAGACCGCCTCGCCAGGTGCAGGAGCCTGTCCAGGCAAGCAGTCGGCCAGCCGTCGCAGCCGGGGAGTGAGCGCGACCGCGCCGTCTCTCCGGTCGCACAGCAGCAACGCCTGGACGACCGGTCCGATGCGGTGGTGCGGCACCGGCGGCGCCTCGGTCGCGTCGCCCTGGCCCCGGTTGCCCACGAGCGCGTCCAGCGCACCATCGAGATCCAGGTGGCAGCCCTGCAGCCAGTCGGAGAATTCTTCGTCCACGAACCGGTATCCCTCGCCGGCCGGGGCCAGCGCGCCCTCCGCCAGCACGGCGGACGCCCAGCCACCGCGCCGCGGGAAGAGTTCGTCGAAGGCGGCGCGGCTCAGGTCTCCCTGCCCCGACCCGAGGCAGCGCCGCGCGGCCTCGTGCAGCCGGCCCGCGACGCGGGCCGCGAGCCGCCGTACGGCCCCGGCGTCCTCTCCCTCCGAGCCCTCGCCGTCCGAGCCCTCACCGTCCGAACCCTCGCCCTCGGTGCACGAGGTGAGGCGCTGCGCGATACGGAGGCACAGCAGGTCGAGGAAGGCGGAGACGATCTCGTGCCGGGCAGGGGCCCGCTCACCCTCCCCGTCGGCCGGGTCCGCATCCGACCCACCCGGTGGTCGCCGTCCGCACAGTGCGCCTTGCGCGGCACGCACCTGGGACAGCATCCGCATCGCCAGGGGGTGCCCGGCGTCGCGGGGTGCCAGGAGGCCGTCCGGCAGTCCGTAGGCGGTCTGTGCGCGGGCGGCCTGCCGTCTCGGCAGACCGCCCACCCGGACACTGCCGTCGGTACCGGCGAGTGCGTAGAGCATGTCGGCGGGAAAGAGCGCGGCCGCCTGTTCCCAGTGCTCGGGGCGGCAGGCGACGGCGAGCCGCGCTCCGGAGGCTCTCAGCCAGCTCGCCGTACGGGCGGTCCACTGCGGCAGCGCGTTCGCGAGTTGGAGGGGCATCTCCTCGGGCGCGTCCAGCAGTACGAGCAGCGGCCGGCCGGCAGCGGACGCGAGACGGGCCACCAGATCGGGGTCCGCACTGTGGGCGTCTCCGGGGCAGGGCGCGACCGCTGCGAGCGCGCGGCCGACCGCGTCGCCGAGGCCCGTGTCGTCCGGGCGCAGGTCGGCGCCGCGCAGCCAGACGCTCGGCGCGGGGGCGGCCGCCCGGGCCCTCCGGGCGACCGCAGCGGCCAGTTCGGTGGTGCGGCCCGTACCGGGGGCGCCTACCAGTGCGAGGACGGAAGCACCGCTGTGTGCGAACATCTCGAAGGCCTCGGCGACTTCCGGCCGGGTCACCGCGTGGGCGCACCGCTCGACCGCGGGGCCCACACAGGCGGCCGTCAGCCGCAGCACGCCGGCCAGGTTCAGATCGGGCCCGAATCCGGGCACCGCAGCCCCGTTGCGCCGCAGCAGCACCCCGAGCGGGCCGTCGGGTGCCGCCGTGCCCGCCGCCCGCAGCGGCACCGCGAACGTTCCGCGCCGCCCCGAGGTCGCGTGCAGGGCGGTGCCCAGGACGCCGAGGACGGCCCCGGTCGAGGCGTCCACGACGGGGGCTCCCGACGCCGTGCGGGAGAGCCGCAGCGGGACACCGGCGGCCTCCGGCAGCTCCACTTGGAGCACCCGTTCCATGGCGTGGTAGCGGGCGGTGGAGGTGTAGGTGGCGGACACGGTCCCGGTCAGCGTGGTGCGCACCGCCTCGTCCTCGGTCAGCAGTACCGCCGGGGTGCCTGGGTGTGTCCGTTCTCCGCCGATGACCAGCGGGTCGAGGTGGTGCAGTCCAGGTGTGCGGATGAGTGCCAGGTTCCACCGCGGCACCGGCGTGATGTCGCGGTCGCCCGCGACGAGGGTGCTGCGGGTGCCGTCCCCGGCGTGCAGGACGACCCTGCCGAGACCGTCGACCGCCTCGTGGCTGGTGACGACCGTGCCGAGTCCGTCGGCGACGAAGCCCAGACCGCGCGGCCGTCCCGCCAGATCGCGGATGCGAACCAGGGTGGGTCTCCCGCACACCGTCGACATCGCTCGAACCTCCGCGCCGGCCCTCACCGCCGCGTCGACCGTAGAGCGGAGTTGATCAGTGGCGACAGGTCCGGCGCCGAACGCGCCCCCACCCGCGCCCGCGCTTCACCCCGAGCGCCCGCCCACTCGGGTGAACCGACCGGCGAACAGGGATATCCCCGCCGCTTCACCCGTCGGGGGAGTCGCCCCGGCAGCGTGGGCCGCCAGACCGGGAGCCACAAGACCGTGAGCCGCTACACGAAGACCGCCAGGCTCTTCGCCCTGCCGCCCCGCTCCTCCACCAGCGCGACGAACTGCCCGCCCGGGCCGAACACCGCGACAGGGCCCGGTCCGACGGCGTCCGACGGCATCCGCAGCTGGACGCCGTTGCCGATGCGCCGCGCCTGCTCCTCGCCCACGTCCCAGCGGGAGAAAGCGGCGGCCGCGGCCTCGCCCAACGGCAGTACGGGCAGCGGCTCCTCGGCGTCCACGTACTCCTGGAGCCGCTCCAGGGTGTGGGCACCGTCGAGCCCGTACGGGCCGACCCGGGTGCGCCGCAGTGCGGTCAGATGGCCGCCCGTGCCCAGCGCTGCGCCCAGATCGCGGGCGAGTGCGCGCACATAGGTGCCGGACGAGCACACCACGGACACCAGCAGATCGGTGACCGGAGTGCCGTCCTCGGCGGTCTCCTCCCGCACGTCGTGCACCACGAACGAGGAGACGGTGACCGGCCGGGCGGCCAGCTCGACCTCCTCGCCCTCGCGCACCCGCGCATACGCGCGCCTGCCGTCCACCTTGACCGCGCTGACGGTAGAGGGGACCTGCGAGATCTGTCCGGTCAGCGTGGCCACCGCTGCCTCCACGCGCTCCCGGTCCAGGTCCTTGGCGCCCCGCGCGGCGGTGATCTCGCCCTCGGCGTCCTCCGTGACGGTCTCCTGACCGAGCCGGACGGTCGCCACGTACTCCTTCTCCGTCAGGGCGAGGTGGCCGAGCAGCCGGGTGGCCCGTTCGGTGCCGATGACCAGTACGCCGGTGGCCATCGGGTCGAGGGTCCCCGCATGCCCGACACGGCGGGTGCGGGCCATACCGCGCAGCTTGGCCACCACGTCGTGCGAGGTGAACCCGGCAGGCTTGTCGACGATGATCAGCCCGCCGGGTCCGTTGTCTCTCTTGCGTGCCACAGGTCAGGCGCTCTCGTCCTTGCCGCCGGAAGCATCCCCGCCGTCCGCATCGGCGGGCGGCTCCTCGTCGTCGAGAGCGGACTCGCCCGGCTTGCGGTACGGGTCGGGCTCGCCCGCGTACGAGGCACCGGAGGAGGCCTTGCGGACCTCCTCGTCGGCGGCCCGGGCCCGGGCGAGCGCCTCGTCGATGGTCTTGGCGGTCTCCGGGAGCGCGTCAGCGACGAACGTGAGGCTCGGCGTGTGCTTGATGCCGGCCGCCGAGCCGACGGCGGAGCGGAGCACGCCCTTGGCGCTCTCCAGACCCGCTGCCGCGGCCTTGCGGTCCTCCTCGTCGCCGTAGACGGTGTAGAAGACCGTCGCCTCCCTGAGGTCGCCGGTGACCCTGGTGTCCGTAACGGTCACGTGTGTGCCGAGCCGCGGGTCCTTGATCCCCCGGTGCAGCTTCTCGGCGACCACCTCACGGATGAGGTCCGCCAGCCTCTTCGCCCGCGCATTGTCGGCCACTGGTCCGTCTCCTTGCTCTGCGCCATGCGCTCACGCGCTGCTGCATCCTGCGTTACTGCTGTTCTGAGTAGCCGCGACCGCTTCCGACCAACCGCGACAGAGCGGCTAGTCATCGTCGTCGCCGTGGAACCGCCGCCGCACGGACAGCAGTTCAATCTCAGGACGCGCGGCGACCAGCCGCTCGCAGCGGTCCAGCACGTCACTGAGGTGCCCCGCGTCCCCGGACACCGCCGCCAGCCCGATACGAGCCCGGCGGTAGAGGTCCTGTTCGCCCGTCTCCGCCACGCTGACCGCGTATTTGCGCTGCAGCTCGGCGACGATGGGGCGGACGACGGAGCGCTTCTCCTTGAGCGACCGCACGTCGCCGAGAAGCAGATCGAAGGACAGCGTCCCTACGTACATACAGTGCGGGTCATGCCACCCGTGGGGCCTTGGGGTACCGCCCAGCGGAGGCTGGGCGTGCCAGTCACTGGCACCGTACACGCAACGGCCGGGGCCGATCGACGGAAATATCTTCCGCCGGTCGGCCCCGGTTCGAGGGAGCAGGTCAGCCTCGCGGCTTCTCCCTCATCTCGTATGTCGCGATGACGTCGTCGACCTTGATGTCGTTGAAGTTTCCGAGGTTGATACCGCCCTCGAAGCCTTCGCGGATCTCGGTCACATCGTCCTTGAAGCGGCGCAGGCCCTCGATGTTGAGGTTCTCCGCCACGACCTTGCCGTCCCGGATGACGCGGGCCTTGGTGTTCCTGCGCACCTCGCCGGAGCGGATGATGACACCCGCGATGTTGCCCAGCTTGGACGAGCGGAAGATCTCGCGGATCTCCGCCGTGCCCAGCTCGACCTCTTCGTACTCCGGCTTGAGCATGCCCTTCAGGGCCGCCTCGATCTCCTCGATGACCTGGTAGATCACCGAGTAGTAGCGGACGTCCACACCCTCGCGCTCGGCCAGCTGTGTCGCACGCCCCTCGGCGCGGACGTTGAAGCCGATGACGATGGCGTCGGAGCCGGTCGCCAGGTCGATGTCGGTCTCGGTGACCGCACCCACACCGCGGTGCAGGATGCGCAGGTCCACCTCTTCGCCGACGTCGAGCTGGAGCAGCGAGGACTCCAGGGCCTCGACCGAACCGGACGCGTCGCCCTTGATGATGAGGTTGAGCTGCTGCACCTCGCCCGCCTTGAGCACCTTGTCCAGGTCCTCAAGGGAGACGCGGCGGGTCCGCTTGGCGAAGGCCGCGTTGCGCTCGCGCGCCGCGCGCTTCTCGGCGATCTGCCGGGCCGTACGGTCCTCGTCCACCACCAGGAAGTTGTCGCCGGCGCCCGGGACATTGGTGAGACCGAGCACCAGGACGGGGGTCGAGGGACCCGCTTCCTTGATGTTCTCGCCCTTGTCGTCGAGCATCGCGCGCACCCGGCCGTAGGCGTCGCCCACCACCATGGTGTCGCCGACCCGCAGCGTGCCGCGCTGGACCAGCACGGTCGCCACGGCGCCGCGGCCGCGGTCGAGGTGGGCCTCGATCGCGATGCCCTGCGCGTCCTGGTCGGGGTTGGCCCGCAGGTCGAGCGAGGCGTCCGCGGTCAGGACCACGGCCTCCAGCAGCTCGTCGATGTTCAGGCCCTGGCGCGCGGAGATGTCGACGAACATCGTGTCGCCGCCGTACTCCTCGGCCACCAGCCCGTACTCGGTCAGCTGGCCGCGGACCTTGGTCGGGTCGGCGCCCTCGACGTCGATCTTGTTGACCGCGACGACGATCGGCACGTCGGCCGCCTTGGCGTGGTTGAGCGCCTCGACGGTCTGCGGCATCACGCCGTCGTTGGCCGCGACCACCAGGATCGCGATGTCGGTCGACTTGGCACCGCGGGCACGCATGGCGGTGAACGCCTCGTGACCGGGGGTGTCGATGAAGGTGATCTTGCGCTCTTCGTCGTTCACCTCGGTCGACGCCTGGTACGCGCCGATGTGCTGGGTGATGCCGCCGGCCTCGCCCTCGATGACGTTGGTCTTCCGGATCGCGTCCAGCAGCCTCGTCTTACCGTGGTCGACGTGACCCATGACGGTCACCACCGGCGGACGCGGCATGAGCGCCGTCTCGCCGCCCTCGTCCTCGCCGAACTCGATGTCGAAGGACTCGAGAAGCTCGCGGTCCTCCTCCTCCGGGCTGACGATCTGGACGACGTAGTTCATCTCCTCGCCGAGGAGGTGCAGCGTCTCGTCGGAGACGGACTGGGTCGCGGTGACCATCTCGCCCAGGTTGAACATCACCTGGACCAGCGACGCCGGGTTGGCGTTGATCTTCTCCGCGAAGTCCGTGAGCGAGGCACCACGCGACAGCCGGACGGTCTCGCCCTTGCCGCGCGGCAGCATCACACCGCCGACGGACGGCGCCTGCATCTGCTCGTACTCCTGGCGCCGCTGCCGCTTCGACTTGCGGCCACGACGGGCCGGACCGCCGGGACGGCCGAACGCGCCCTGCGTGCCACCACGGCCACCGGGACCACCCGGGCGACCGGCGAAACCGGGACGGCCACCGCCGCCGGGACGACCGGCGAAACCGCCGCCGCCACCGGGACGACCGCCGCCACCGCCACCGGGGCGTCCGGCGAAGCCGCCGCCACCGCCGGGACGACCGCCGCCACCCGGACGGCCACCGCCGCCGGGACCGCCACGGCCGGGACCCGGACGCGGGCCCGCGGCGGGACGCTGCGGCATCATGCCCGGGTTCGGACGGTTACCGCCGCCACCACCCGGACGCGGGCCACCGCCCTGCGGGGCCTGCGGACGAGGCATGTTGCCCGGCGTGGCGCGACCGCCACCCGGAGCCTGCGGACGCGGACCCGCCTGGCCCGCGCCGCCGGGACCCTGGCCCGGCTTGGGCGCACCCGGCTTCGGAGCGCCCGGCTTGGGGGCACCGCCGGAACGAGGCGCCTGCGGGCGCGCCATCCCGGTGGAGCCACCGGAGGTGAAGGGGTTGTTGCCCGGACGCGGCCCTGAGGGGCGCGCACCCGGCTTGGGGGCCTGGCCACCCTGCGGACGGCCCTGGCCGCCCGGACGCGGCGTCTGACCCGGCTTGGGGGCCTGGCCCGGCTTGGGAGCCTGGCCGCCAGGGCGCGGTGCCTGGCCCGGCTTGGGGGCGCCCGGCGTGGCGGGCGGCGCCTGGAAGTCCGGCTTCGCGGGCGCTGCGGGCTGTGCGGGCCCCGGCTTGGGCGCACCGGGCTTCGGGGCACCGGGCTTAGGAGCCTCGGCCGCACCCGTCTCGCCCTGTGCGGGGCTCGGGGCAGGGGTCACCGGGGCCTCGGGGCCCGGCTTGGGGGCACCGGGCTTCGGTGCACCCGGCTTCGGCGCGCTCGCACCCGGCTTGGGTGCGGCGGGCTTGGCGGCAGCCTTCTTGGGCGCCGCGGGCTTCGCTGCGGACTTCTTGGCGCCACCGCCGGAGCCCGCGTCGAACGCGTCTGTCAGTTTGCGGACTACCGGCGCCTCGATCGTCGAGGACGCCGAACGGACGAATTCACCGAGTTCTTGGAGCTTGGCCATGACGACCTTGCTCTCCACTCCAAGTTCCTTGGCGAGTTCGTATACCCGGACCTTAGCCACTTCGCTCCTTACGGCCCGGGGGATCGTCCGCCGGACCTTCGCTACTGATGCATGGGCGTACTCATCGCGTACTCATCGAGTGCTCATCGCAATCTCGACCTACTTCCCACTCGCGAGGTACCTCTCCCCGAACGGAGGTTCCGTACGGGCTGTGCTTACAGTCTTTCGGTGCTGGTCTGTGCGTTCCGCTCCACGTGCTCCCGCAGCTCCGCGAGGTCGAACGGACCCGGACCTCGAAAGGCCCGGTTGAATGCCCGGCGCCGGACGGCCTGCTCGAGACAGGACGGAACGGAGTGCACATATGCACCCCGACCGGGCAGCCTACCGCGAAGATCGGGGATCAGGCTTCCCCCGATCAGCACCACTCGCAGCAGAACATCCTTGTCGGTGCGCTCCCGGCAGCCCACGCAGGTCCGCTGAGGGCACGCCCGACCACGCGTCCGGCCAGACACTGATTAAGTCTACCTCCCCGAAGCCCCGAAACCCGTTGGGGGGTAAGGGCGCCGTTACTCATTCGCAGCCGGACGCGCCCGCCCGGACGCGCTCCGTGATCGCTACAGGCTGCTACCGGGCGACTCAGCTGGGTTGCTGCGCGTCGGCTCAGCCCTGCTCGGCGGCGCGGCCCTGGGAGTGATCGTCCCCGCTCGTCGCCTCGGCGGTGTCAGGACGGATGTCGATCCGCCAGCCGGTGAGCCGGGCTGCGAGCCGGGCGTTCTGGCCCTCCTTGCCGATGGCCAGTGACAGCTGGTAATCGGGCACGGTGACCCGCGCGGAGCGTGCCGCCAGATCGAGGATCTCCACCCTGCTCACCCGCGCCGGGGAGAGGGCGTTGGCGACCAGTTCGGCCGGGTCCTCGGACCAGTCCACGATGTCGATCTTCTCGCCGTGCAGCTCCGCCATGACATTGCGCACGCGGCCGCCCATCGGACCGATGCAGGCGCCCTTGGCGTTCAGTCCGGAGCGGGTGGACCGTACGGCGATCTTCGTGCGGTGGCCGGCCTCGCGGGCGATGGCGGAGATCTCCACCGAGCCGTCGGCGATCTCCGGGACCTCCAGCTCGAAGAGCTTCTTGACCAGGTTGGGGTGGGTGCGCGAGAGGGTCACCGACGGCCCGCGCACGCCCTTGGCGACGCGGACGACGTAGGTGCGCAGCCGGGTGCCGTGCGCGTAGTCCTCACCGGGGACCTGCTCCTGCGGCGGCAGGATGGCCTCCAGCTTGCCGATGTCCACCAGCACGCTCTTGGGGTCCTTGCCCTGCTGCACGACGCCCGCGACGACATCGCCCTCGCGGCCCGCGTACTCGCCGAAGGTGACCTCCTCCTCGGCGTCCCGCAGCCGCTGCAGGATGACCTGCTTGGCCGTCGTCGCGGCGATCCGGCCGAAGCCGGTGGGGGTGTCGTCGAACTCCCGCGGCTCGGCGCCCTCTTCGAGCTCCTCGGGGCTCTCCTTGGCCCACACCGTGACGTGGCCCGTCTTGCGGTTCAGCTCGACGCGCGCGTCCCGCCTGCTGCCCTCGGTGCGGTGGTACGCGATGAGGAGGGCCGACTCGATCGCCTCGACCAACAGGTCCAGGGAGATCTCCTTCTCCCTGACCAGCCCGCGCAGGGCACTCATGTCGATGTCCACGGCTACGCCTCCTCCTCGTTCTCGTTCCCGGCGGCTTCGGCGTCGCCGGCCGCGGAGGTGCGCCGCGGCTGCTCCGCGGCCTTGCGGTTGAACTCGATCTCGACCCGGGCCTTGGCGATCTCGTCGAAGGCGAGTCTGCGGTCCGTGGGCTTGCGCCCCTTGACGCCGGGCACCTGGAGATCCACGCCCGCGTCGTCGACGGCGGTGAGGCGGGCCGTCAGCTCGCCGCCGCCGGCCGCCTCGGTCAGCTGCGCCTTGATGAGCCGCCCGACGGCGCGGCGGAAGTGCCGCTGCTCGGTCAGCGGGCGGTCGGCTCCCGGGGAGGTGACCTCCAGCACGTAGGGGGCGCCACCCATCGCGTCGCTCTCGTCGAGCACTTCGGAGAAGGCGCGGCTCAGCTCCGCGCAGGTGTCCAACTGGACCCCGTCATCGGCGTCCACGACGACACGCAGCACGCGTCGCTTTCCGGCCGGGGTCACATCGATCTCTTCGAGATCCAACCCCCTCTTGCTGACGAGCGGTTCCAGCAGTCCGCGCAGCCTCTCGCTCTGGGTGGTGCTCATCCGGGTGACTCCTCGGCCGCGTGTGCTGTTGTAGGGGGCCTTGTGACAGGGGCGTGTCGCCGCCCAAGCCTATCGTCTGTGGCGGGCTGCGCCGACCCGGTGGGGAAACGCACGACCGGATCGGCACGCGGCACTGTACGGCGTACGGGTGCGGAGCGGCCCGGCACAGGGTGGCCCCGGGCGGCCGCGGGAACATCCCCGGGTACCCTCGCGGGGCGTGACCAGCGCCCCACTGCGGTCACAAGTCCGGGCGAGGCCGCAGTCCGTCTGGCCGTTCGTTCGCCCACATCCAGGGAGTGCACATGTCGCTCACGCCGTCACCGGCGGCGGCACGACCACGCCGCAGGTCGATACTGACCGGCGCACTGAGCGCCACCTCCGCCGCGTTCGGCCTGCCGCTCGTATCGGCCTGTACGGACCAGGAGGGCCCGGAGAGCGCCGACGGGGAGAGCGCGGACGCGGCGCGCCGGCTGCGCGGAAGCGCGGCTCGCGACAGCGAGCACCTGCTCGCCCGCTACGACGGCACCATCAAGGTGCACCCGGCGCTCGCCGCACCGCTGCGCCCGCTGCGCGAGGAGGTCGCCCGCCACGTGCGGGTGTTGCGGGGCCGCGAGTCCGGCACCACCGAGCCCTCGCCGGGTCCGTCCGGCTCGCCGGGGACCAGGTCGCCCTCCGGCGGCTCGCCCAGGCCGACCCGCTCGGGCCGGCCTGACGGGAGGAACAGCCCTTCCGAGCGGCCGCCCAGCCCGGACACCGCGTCCGTGCCCAAGAGCGAGAAGGCCGCGTTCGCGGCGCTCGCCGAGGCCGAGCGCCGGCTGGCCGACGCGCGTACCAGGGCGCTGGAGAGCGCGCCGCCCGAGTTCGCCCGCCTGCTGGCCTCGGTGGCCGCCTGCGGCGCGGCGCACAGGTATCTGCTGGACGAGCACGGCAAGAAGGCGAGCGGGGACAGCGGCGGGGCCGACGAGGGGGCGGCGGACAGATGACGGAACACACCAGGGAAACGGAACGCACCAGGGAACTGGCCGCACTCCAGGCCGCGTTGCGCGCCGAACACGCCGCCGTGTACGGCTACGGAGTCGTCGGCGGGCGGATCGACGAGAGCCGCAAGAGCCAGGTCCGCGAGTGCTACGAGGCACACCGGACCCGCCGGAACGCGCTGCGCCGCTCCGTCCGCTCGCTGGACGGCGAGCCGGAGCCCGCCGCGGCCGCCTACGCGCTGCCCTTCGCGGTGCCCGACAGCCAGGCCGCCGTACGCCTCGCTGCCCAGCTGGAGGACCGCATAGCGGGGGTGTACGCGGACCTGGTGCGGGCAAGCGAGGGGGCGCGGCGGCGCACCGCCGCCGAGGCGCTGCGCGAGGCCGCCGTCCGCTCGGTGCGCTGGAAGGGCGGCGGCGTGGCCTTCCCGGGCCTCACCGAACTGGGCGCCGGGGACTCGCCGGCCTCCCCCTCCGGAGCACCGACCGGCTCCGAAGCGCCCGGCGCCCTGTGACCACGCCGCCGTGTGCGCAAGCCGTGCGCACACGTTCGCAAGCCCTGACGAAAGGCCCGTGAGGAATGGCTTCCGTGCTGCCCCTCGAACCCCCGCAGCGGCTGGTGCGTGCCCTGGCCGCCCAGCAGGGCGCCGCCGCTGCCACCGCGGCACAGGACTGGCTGCGTGGGCTCTCCGCACTCCTGGAGCGGTGGCTGGAGCAGTGGGAGCTGGTGGCCGAACGGGTGGTGACACCCGGCGGGCGCAGCAGTGTGGTGGTACTGGTGCGGCAGGCGGACGGCACACCGGCGGCGCTCAAACTGCCGGCCCCCGACGGCGCACCCGCGCCGGTACGGACCGCACGCGAGTACGAAGCACTCACCGCCTGGCACGGACTGGGTGCGGTACGGGTGTTGCGGGCGGCGCCGGACGACGGCGCGCTGCTGCTGGAACGTCTGCGGTGCGAGGTCTCGCTGCGCTCGCTACCGGAGGCCAAGGCGACCCTGGAGGCGGTCTCGGTGGTACGCCGCCTGTGGGTGCCGCCGCCCGTCGACCACGACCTGGAGACGGTCGCCGAGCACACCGCCGTGGAGGCGGAACAGATGCGCTCCGCGGTACCGCCGGACGCCGAGCCGCTGGTGGCCGCCGCGCTGGAAGCCCGCGAGGCGATGCTGGCCGAGCCTCCCGAGGGCGAGCCCGTGCTGCTGCACGGTGACTTCCGGCAGGGCGCCGTACTGGCCGCCTCCGCGCCCGGGGAGCGGGCGCACTGGCTGACCGTGGGGCCCGACCCTCTGGTGGGCGAGCCCGCCTACGACCTGGCGCGGCTGGTCCGGGACCGGCTGCACGATCTGATGGCGTCCTCCGGCGCCCCTGCCGTCACCCGTCGCCGCGTCAACAAACTCGCCGACTCGCTGGACGTACCGCGCGAAAGGGTGCGCCAGTGGACGCTGTACCGCGCGGTGGAGTCGGCGTGCAGACAGTACGCGGGTGGCAGCACGGCGGACGCGGAGATGCTGCTGGAATTCGCCGCCTGGCTGTGACGGCGTGGGGCCCCTGCTCTCGCGGGGCCCCACTGCTGCTGTTCCGCTGTGGGCCCTCAGCCCTGGCTGAGGCGGGCGACCGCCTCGTCGATGGGCAGCTCTTCGCGCTCCCCCGTGCGCCGGTCCTTCAGCTCGACAAGGCCGTCCTTGATGCCCCGTCCGGCGACCAGGATGGTCGGCACGCCGATCAGCTCGGCGTCGGTGAACTTCACGCCCGGGGAGACGCTCGTACGGTCGTCCACGATCACCCGCACACCTGCCTCGCCCAGCCGCTCGGCGATCTCCAGCGCCGCCTCGGTCTGCTGCGCCTTGCCCGCCGCGACCACGTGCACATCGGCCGGCGCCACCTCGCGGGGCCAGCACAGGCCCTGCTCGTCGGCGTGCTGCTCGGCCAGCGCCGCCACGGCGCGCGAGACGCCGATGCCGTAGGAGCCCATGGTGACGCGGACCGGCTTGCCGTCCTGGCCGAGCACGTCCAGCTCGAACGCGTCGGCGTACTTGCGGCCGAGCTGGAAGATGTGACCGATCTCGATGGCACGGTCCAACTCGATGCCCGCACCGCACTTGGGGCAGGGGTCGCCCGGCTCGACCACGACGACGTCGAGGTACTGGTCGACCTCGAAGTCCCGGCCGCACACCACATTGCGGGCGTGCTTGCCCTCCTCGTTGGCGCCGGTGACCCAGGAGGTGCCGGGGGCCACGCGCGGGTCGGCGAGGTAGCGGAACGCCTTACCCGCCATGCCGCCCTGCGGGCCGATGTAGCCGCGCACCAGGTCGCCGCGCCCCTCGAAGTCCTCGGCGGTGACGACCTCGACCGTGGCGGGCGCCAGGTGCTCGGCGAGCTTGCCCAGGTCGACCTCGCGGTCGCCGGGGACGCCGACCGCCGTGATCTCGCCGTCGACCTTCACCAGCAGGTTCTTCAGCGTCGCCGAGGCCGGCACACCCAGGTACTCGGCCAGGGTCTCGATGGTGGGGGTGTCCGGGGTGTCGAGCTTCTCCACCGGGTCGTGGCCCTCGGTGGAGGACGGCGCCACGGTGACCGAGACGGCCTCGGTGTTGGCCGCGTAACCGCACTGCGGGCACTGCACATAGGTGTCCTCGCCGGCCGCGGCGGGTGCCAGGAACTCCTCGGAGGCGGAGCCGCCCATGGCGCCGGAGACAGCCGAGACGATGCGGTAGTCCAGCCCCAGGCGCTCGAAGATGCGCTGGTAGGCGACGCGGTGCGCGGCGTAGGACTCGGCCAGCGCCTCGTCGGAGACGTCGAAGGAGTAGGAGTCCTTCATCGTGAACTCACGGCCGCGCAGGATGCCCGAGCGCGGACGTGCCTCGTCCCGGTACTTGGTCTGGATCTGGTAGACGATGACCGGGAGGTCCTTGTACGAGGTGCACTGGTCCTTGACGACCTGCGCGAAGATCTCCTCGTGCGTGGGGCCCAGGAGGTACTCGCCACCCTTGCGGTCCTTGAGGCGGAAGAGCAGGTCGCCGTACTCCTCGTAGCGCCCCGAGACCTCGTAGGGCTCCTTGGGCAGCAGCGCCGGGAGCAGCACCTCCTGGCCGCCGATGGCGTCCATCTCCTCGCGGACGATACGGGTGACGTTCTCCAGCACCTTCTTGCCCAGCGGGAGCCACGTCCAGATCCCGGCGGCGGTACGGCGTACGTACCCGGCGCGGACCAGCAGCTTGTGGCTGAGCGTCTCCGCGTCGGCCGGGTCGTCACGCAGCGTCTTCAGCATCGACCTGGACAAACGCTGGACACGGGCTGCCATGGGGACTCCTGCTCGGGGCTGTACTCGCGATGAGTGACGGAACACGTCGATACGGAGCCTATCGGCCCGGCCCGCCCGCACGGAAACGAGATCGGCCCCTCCCGGGGCCTCACCTCACCCCCGCGCCAACGGCAACCACGCCCCCATCACCACATAGGGCTGCACAGCACTGGGGAACTGGACCCGGCGGGCCAGGTCGCGGTAGCCCAGGCTGCGGTAGAGGGCGCGGGCCGGGCTGTCCAGGTCGAGGGCCGACAGGAGGGAGCGGGGCTCGGTGGCCGCGTCGGTGAGACGGGTGATCAGCTCACGTCCGATGCCGCGGCGCTGGAAGGCGGGGTGCACATGCAGCTCCGTGATGACGAACGTGTCGTCCAGCCAGTCCTCACAGCCCTGTTCGCGCAAGTACGGCTCCACCACCGTCGACCACCACTGGGAGCGGTCGTTGGGCATCCCGTAGACGAAGCCGACGAGGCGGCCCTCCTCGGTGGTCGCGCCCAGGGCCCGCGCGTCCGGTGAGGTCATATGACGCAGCACGATGTGTTTGCGGACCCCGATCTCCTCGTCGGTCAGTCCGAAGGCGACGGCCTGTACGGCCAGCGCCTCGTCGACGCGGGCTGCCAGGTCGAGCGGCCCTGTGACCACTGTCCGGGGATCCGGGAGCTGTCCCCCGGCTGTGTGCGGCATGGCCGGGAGGCTACTTCCTGTGCGGCGGCGCCGCCACGGAAGCGGCGCCGCCGGCGCTCGAGCGCACGCGCGGGGCGCGCCACGTTCAGAACAGCACACTCATGAAGGCGCCGACCTCGCGGAAGCCGACGCGCCGGTAGGCGGCGCGCGCCGGGGCGTTGTAGTCGTTGACGTAGAGGCTCACGAGCGGGGCGACCTCGCGCAGCGCGTAGTCGATGACGGCGGCCATACCGGTCTCCGACAGGCCCTCGCCGCGCCGCTCAGGGGCCACCCAGACGCCCTGGATCTGGCAGGCGTGGGCGGTCACGGCACCGATCTCGGCCTTGAAGACGACGCGGCCGTCCTCGATGCGCGCGAAGGAGCGTCCTGTGGTGACGAGCTCGGCGACCCGTGCCTGGTAGACGAGTCCGCCGTCACCGGCCAGCGGGGAGATGCCGACCTCCTCGGTGAACATCGCCACGCAGGCGGGCATCACCAGGTCCATCTCGTTCTTGGCGACACGGCGCACCAGCGGGTCGGGGGCCACGTCCCCGGGCACCCGGTCGGTGACCAGCAGCGGCTGGTGGGGGCGCACCTCGCGGGGCGGGCCCCAGTGCGGCTCCAGGTACGACCACAGCGCCGCTGTCGGGCCTGCCGGGCCGACGATGGACGAGCAGCGGCGGCCCTGGCGGCGGGCCCGCTCGGCGAAAGCGCGGACGGCCTCGGGGCCGGCGCACAGGGGGACGAGGTTGGCTCCGCTGTAGCAGAGGGCTTCCAGTCTGCCGTTCCGGTACCAGCCCCACATCTCGCCGCCGAGGCGCCAGGGGTCGAGTCCGGAGTTCTGCACCCGGGCGGCGACGAACGCGTTGTTGACCGGCTCCCGGCGCAGAACGGCGAGCGCGTCCGCCAGCTCGGCCGGTTCGACGACCTTGAGGGAAGTGGTGGTCAACAACGGTCTCGGTGCCTCACCGTGCGGCCCGTGGGCGTAAGGAACAATCTGTTGGCACTGTACCCGGGCATACGGAAGGCCGCCGCCGCGCGGCCGTGTCCGGCCGCACGGCGGTTTCCGCGAGGGGCGGACGGGGGCGGGGGCGGGTCAGCCCGCGGTCGTCACCACAGGTTCGCCGGAGGCGACGCCGTCCTTCTCCATCTGCTCGGCGATCTTCATGGCCTCGTCGATCAGCGTCTCGACGATCTTGGACTCGGGCACCGTCTTGATGACCTCGCCCTTGACGAAGATCTGGCCCTTGCCGTTGCCCGAGGCGACGCCCAGGTCCGCCTCGCGGGCCTCCCCCGGGCCGTTGACGACACAGCCCATGACGGCGACGCGCAGCGGCATGTCCATGCCCTCGAGGCCCGCGGTGACCTCTTCGGCGAGCTTGTAGACGTCGACCTGGGCCCGGCCGCAGGACGGACACGAGACGATCTCCAGGCCGCGCTGGCGCAGCCCCAGGGACTCCAGGATCTGGATGCCGACCTTGACCTCCTCGGCGGGCGGTGCCGAGAGGGAGACCCGGATGGTGTCTCCGATGCCCTCGCTCAGCAGCGCCCCGAAGGCCACGGCGGACTTGATGGTGCCCTGGAAGGCGGGGCCCGCCTCGGTGACGCCGAGGTGCAGCGGGTAGTCGCAGCGCTGGGCCAGCAGCCGGTAGGCGTTGACCATCACCACGGGGTCGTTGTGCTTGACGGAGATCTTGATGTCGCGGAAGCCGTGCTCCTCGAACAGCGAGCACTCCCACAGCGCGGACTCCACGAGCGCCTCGGGGGTGGCCTTGCCGTACTTCTCCAGCAGCCGCTTGTCGAGCGAGCCGGCGTTGACGCCGATCCGGATGGGAGTGCCGGCGGCGGAGGCCGCCGCGGCGATCTCCTTGACCTTGTCGTCGAACTGCTTGATGTTGCCCGGGTTGACACGGACGGCCGCGCAGCCGGCGTCGATCGCCTGGAAGACGTACTTCGGCTGGAAGTGGATGTCGGCGATCACCGGGATCTGCGACTTGCGGGCGATGGTGGCGAGCGCGTCGGCGTCGTCCTGTGTGGGACATGCCACTCGGACGATCTGACAGCCGGAGGCCGTCAGCTCGGCGATCTGCTGCAGTGTCGAGCCGATGTCAGAGGTGCGGGTCGTGGTCATGGACTGCACGGACACGGGCGCGTCTCCCCCGACCGCGACCGTTCCTACCTGGATCTTCCGGCTGACCCTGCGGTCGGCGAGCTTGGCCGGGACGTCCGGCATTCCGAGCGAAATCGCTGTCATCAGCGTGCAACCCCAACGGTGTCGTTCAAGTCCCGGGTTCGACGGGCTCCAGGCCCCCGAGATTACGGCACCGGCCTGGCGCGGAGCACATCGCTCACTGGAGAATGCCGCAAAAGGTGACGCCCGTGCAGGAATCACACGGGCGTCCAGGCTGGAACTTCCGTGCGATCAGCCGGTCAGTTTGACCGGATTCACCACGTCCGCGACGAGCACCAGAAGAGTGAAGCAGAGGAAGATCCCGGCCACCACATAGGCCACCGGCATCAGCTTGGCGACATCGAAGGGGCCCGGGTCCGGCCTGCGGAAGACCCTGGCCAGATTCCGCCGCAGCGACTCCCACAGGGCACCGGCGATATGACCGCCGTCCAGCGGCAGCAGCGGCAGCATGTTGAACAGGAACAGGCTCAGGTTGAACCCGGCGACCAGGAACAGCATCGTCGCCACCCGCTGGCTCGGCGGGATGTCGAGCGAGAAGACCTCGCCGCCCACCCTGGCAGCGCCCACCACGCCCATCGGCGAGTCCTGCTTGCGCTCGGCTCCGTCGAAGGCCGCGTTCCACAGGTCGGGCACCTTGCCCGGCAGGTCGATCAGCGCCTGCACGCCGTTGGCCATCATGTCGCCCATCCGGTCCACGGCCTGCGGGAAGGACTGCTGCACGATGCCGCTGGCCGGGGTGAAGCCGAGGAAGCCGGCTGTGACGTACTCGTCGGGTACGTAGCTGCCGTGGCCGTCGGACTTGGCGACCTTGTTCTCGATCAGGTCGGCGTGCAGGGTGCGCCTCTCGCCGTTCCGCTCCACGGTGAGCGTGGCGGGGCCCGTGGTGTCCCGGATGCGCTGCTGGAGCGTGCCCCACTCCCCGACCGGCCGCCCGTCGAAGGCGACGATCTTGTCACCCGGCTCGAGTCCCGCCGCCTTGGCCGGGGAGTCCTTGGCGTCCTTGGGGCACTTGTCGGTCTGCGCGGAGGCGGGGATCACACACTCCGAGACGGTGGAGACGGTGGTCGTCTGAGTGTTGATGCCGAAGGTCATCAGCACCGTCAGGAAGATCACCACCGCCAGCACCAGGTTCATGAACGGCCCGGCGAACATCACGATGACGCGCTTCCACGGCTTGCGCGTATAGAGCATCCGGTGCTCGTCACCGGGCTTGAGCTCCTCGTACGCGGCAGCACGCGCGTCCTCGATCATGCCCCGGAAGGGCGAGGAGGAGCGCTGCCGCACGGCACCGTCGTCGCCGGGAGGGAACATGCCGATCATGCGGATGTAGCCGCCGAGCGGAACGGCCTTGATGCCGTACTCGGTCTCGCCCTTGCGCTTGGACCACAGGGTGGGGCCGAAGCCCACCATGAACTGCGGCACCCGGACCCCGAACATCTTGGCCGTCGAGAAGTGCCCCAGCTCGTGCCAGGCGATGGAGAAGAGCAGACCGACGACGAAGACGACTATGCCGAGAATGGTCATGAACGCCGTCATGCGCGGGCCTCCGCTGTCGCTGTGGCGGATTCTGCCGCCAGTTCACGGGCGCGGGCTCGCGCCCAGGTCTCTGCGGCGAGGACATCGGGAAGGGTCAGCCCGGTTCCGTCCGGTGTGCCGTGCTCGTCGACCACAGCCGCCACCGTATCCACGATGCCTGTGAACGGCAGCCTTCCGGCCAGAAACGCCTCGACGCACTCCTCATTGGCCGCGTTGAAGACGGCGGGCGCGGTGCCGCCCAGCGCGCCCACCCGGCAGGCCAGCGGGACGGAGGGGAACGCCTCCCGGTCCAGCGGGTAGAAGTCCCAGGACATCGCCTCGGTCCAGGAGAACACGGGTCCGGCGTCGGGCACCCGCTCCGGCCAGCCCAGGCCGAGCGCGATGGGCAGCCGCATGTCCGGAGGGCCGCACTGGGCAAGGGTGGAACCGTCTGTGAACTCCACCATCGAGTGGACCGCGGACTGCGGATGGACCACGACCTGGATCCGGTCGAACGGGATGTCGTAGAGCAGATGGGCCTCGATGACCTCGAGCCCCTTGTTCACCAGGGTGGCTGAGTTGACGGTGATGACCGGGCCCATGTCCCAGGTGGGATGGGCCATCGCCTCCTGCGGGGTGACATCGGCGAGTTCCGCCCTGCTCCGGCCGCGGAACGGGCCGCCGGAAGCGGTGACAAGCAGCTTGCGCACCTCGGAGCGGGCGCCGCCCATCAGGGCCTGGAAGAGCGCGGAGTGCTCCGAGTCGACGGGCACGATCTGGCCGGGCCTGGCCACCGCCTTGACCAGCGGCCCGCCGACGATGAGGGACTCCTTGTTGGCCAGCGCCAGCACCCGGCCCGCCTTCAGCGCGGCAAGGGTCGGAGCGAGCCCGATGGAGCCGGTGATGCCGTTGAGCACGGTGTGGCACGGGGAGGCGGCCAGCTCCGTGGCGGCGTCCGGACCCGCCAGCACCTCGGGCAGCGGCTCGGCGCCGCCGTACACCTCGCGCAGCGCCGTACGGAGTGCGGGCACCGTCTCCTCGCGGGCCACGGCGACCGTGCGCACCCCCAGCCGGCGGGCCTGCTCGGCCAGCAGTCCGACCCGGCCGCCGGAGGCGGCCAGCGCGGTGACCCGGAAACGTCCGGGGTTCTTCAGCACGACATCGACGGCCTGCGTACCGATGGAACCTGTCGAGCCGAGGATCACGATGTCGCGCGGTGCACCCGCCTGCGACTCCGCTCCCGGGCCAGTGCCGTCTCCGGAGTGCTCCGAAGGCTCGGTGCCGGGGTAGCGCAGATGCGGGTCAGCGAGGGAGTCGGTCATGCCCCCTATTGTGTCCGCTCCTCGGACGCGCCCTCACAGCGCACCGGGTGCGAGGCCGGGCACGCGAGGAGCACGGCTCGCAACGCGTCTGCCGCGAGTGCCGTACGGGACTTCTGCGACCGCGGACCTCGACCGGCCTGTCGGTCGATACGATCGCGCTCATGCCGTCGAGCGATCATCCCCGGCCCCCACTCGGTCAGCGAAGTGGCATTCACGGTCGCGCACGGCCCACCAGGATTGATGCTCGGCCGGGAGCCGGGAGCCGGGAGCCGGGAGCCGGGGCGTGAGGCGCGCGGCGACCGAGAGCCGCAGTGTGCTGTTCGTCGTCAGGACGGCGACGACGCTGCACCGGCTGCTGGACGCGGCGCCCGCACTCGCGGGCGACCGGCGGATCGAGCCGTTTTTCACGCTCGTGCCCGGATCGCGGTTCTGTGCCGAGGCGCTGGCGGCGCTGGAGGCCTTGCGGGCACGGCAGCTGCCGTGGGAAGAGGCCACCGAGCGGCCGTTCTCGCTGATACTCGCGGCTTCCGCGCGCGGTGAACTCCACCGGCTGCGTGGCCCGCTGACCCTGCTTCCGCACGGTGCCGGCTTCAGCAAGCGCATACCCGTCACCGTGGGCCGAGCGGCAGGGCCTGATGCCCCGAACGGCCTCAACGCCGGTGAGTTGCTGCGCCCCGACAGCGGACCGCTCGCACAGCTGCACGCCCTCGCCCACCCGGGACAGCTCGACCGGCTCGCCGCACAGTCGCCACGAGCCGCCGCACAAGCCGCCGTCGTCGGCGATCCGACGCTCGACCGGCTGCTGGAGTCGCTGCCGCGCAGAGAGCGCTACCGGCACGCACTGCGCGTCGCCGGGCGCAGGCTGGTCGCCGTCCTCTCCACCTGGGGGCCCGAGTCGCTGCTGGAGCGCCGTCCCGAGCTGCCGCTGCGGCTGGCGACAGAGCTGCCGTACGACAGCTACCGGACGGCACTGGTGCTGCACCCCAACGTGCACGCATGCAAACAGCAGTTCGGGCTCAGCCAGGACCTCACTCCCGAGCGGAAGGCCGGGGTCCTGCTGCCCCGACCGTACGAGGAGTGGGCAGCTCTGCTGGTCGCGGCGGACTGTGTCGTCACCGACCACGGCTCCACCGCCCTGTACGCGGCCGCGCTCGGCCTCCCTGTGCTGGGCGCCTGCGACGGCGGCGAGGAGCTGCTGCCCGGCACACCCATGGCCCGGCTGCTGGAGTCGGCTCCCCGGCTCGACATGCGGCAGCCCCTCCGGCAGCAACTGGAAAGGGCACTGGCCGGGCACAGCGGCGAGGCCGTGCGTGAGGTTGCCGCCGAGGCTTTCGCCCGGGAGGGCAGGGCGGTGGAAGAGCTGCAGCGGCGCCTGTACGCGCTGCTGGAGCTCTCCCCGCCGCGCGTGCCCGCCGAACCCGAACCGCTGCCGGTGCCGGACGCCGTGGCGCTGCGCTCGCCCGCGCTGTGCACCTTCGCAGTGGACTGTGAGGTGGACGGCGGCGGGGAGCAGTCCGACGGGGCCGCTGTGCGGGTGATGCGGCGCCCGGTGTCCGGCGAACCGGGCGACCATCTGGCGGCCGAGGAGGACTGGGCCGGGCTGCGCCATGTGCAGAGCGCCGGGCTGCTGTACCGGCACTGGGACCGGAGCACAGCCCCGGCCTCGGTGCGGCAGTGGAGCGCGGAGGTGCTCGCGGCGTATCCGGCGTGCCGTACCGCCGCAGCGGTGGTCGGCGGCAACCGGTGTGTGCTACGGGTGCGGGACGGTGGGCTGCTGGCTGTGCACTGGGAGGGCGAGAGCGAGGACGACGGCGGGGCGCACGCTGCGGCTGCGATCGATCCGGTCGCGGTGCTGTGCGGGGTGCACGCCTGGCTCGTGAAACGCCCCGCTGCCGTGCCTGCCGGACAGCGGGTCCGGTGCGAGGTGGGAGGGCAGCGCGTGGTGGCGGTCCTGCGCCCCCTCCCCGTGCCGGAGACAGCGTGAGGCTAGGCGGAGCCCACGGTGCCGCCCGCGCGCGTCTCGATGGCGTGGGCGGCCGCGCGGTGGGTCCCGGCCGTCTCACGGTCCCCCGCCTCTTCCGCCAGGTCGGCCAGTGCGTGCGGGGGCCACCGCGCCGTCCCGGCGTACGTCGTCCAGATCGACGTACAGCGCGTCGCACCCCCGCTCGCGGCAGATCGCGTGCGCAAGCCGCAGTCCCAGTGCGCTCTTGCCGACACCGCCGATTCCGCTGACGGCGACCACCAGGGGGCGCACCACCCCGCCGGGGCGCCCCCGCCGCGCCCCGAGCGCCCGTGTCACGGTGGCCTGTTAGTCGTCGCGGTCCTCGAAGAACGGCGCTTCGACGGGCAGTTGCACCACGGGGCCGGACGGCTCGCCGGGCGCGGTTGCCGGAGACCCTGGCCTGCGCGCACCGGAGCGCTGAGGGACGGCTACGGGATCCGGCGGTGCACATTCTCCTTCCGGGACGGTCCGGGAGCGGCGTCGGCGATCCAGGGGCCCTCCGTGGAGGCGTCGATGACGCCCTCCTCCAGCCAGGTGTAGGAGCCGTCCAGCACCTCGCGGACCACCTTGCGGTCCAGGTCGTCGGTGTTGCTCCACAGGCGTCCGAACAGCTCTTCCACGCGGAGGCGTGACTGCCGGCAGAACGTGTCGGCCAGTTGGCGGGCCGCCTGCCCGTCGCCGCCGTCCCGGCTGTGCTTCTCCGCCCGTACGCAGGCGGCGCTCATCGCGAACAGCTCGGCGCCGATGTCCACGATGCGGCTCAGGAAGCCCTGCTTGGTCTCCATCCGGCCCTGCCAGCGGGACATGGCGTAGAAGGTCGAGCGGGCGAGTTTGCGCGCGGTGCGCTCGACGTAGCGCAGATGTCCGGCGAGCGTGCCGAACTCCGCGTAGGTGCGCGGGAGCTGCCCGGGTCCTGCGACCAGCTTGGGCAGCCACTTGGCGTAGAAGGTGCCCGCAGCGACGGCTGCCTTGCGCTTGTCGGTGAGGGACTTGTCCGGGTCGATGAGGTCACCGGCGACGGACAGATGCGCGTCCACGGCCTCCCGGGCGATCAGCAGGTGCATGATCTCCGTCGAGCCCTCGAAGATGCGGTTGATCCGCAGGTCGCGCAGCAGCTGCTCGGCGGGGACGCCGCGCTCGCCGCGGGCCGCGAGCGACTCGGCCGTCTCGAAACCGCGGCCGCCCCGGATCTGCACCAGCTCGTCCGCCATCTTCCAGGCCATCTCGCTGCCGTAGAGCTTGGCCAGCGCGGCCTCGATACGGATGTCGTTGCGGTCCTCGTCGGCCATCTGCGAGGACAGGTCGAGCACCGCCTCCAGGGCGAACGTCGTCGCCGCGATGAAGGAGATCTTGCTGCCGACGGCCTCGTGCTCGGCCACCGGCCTGCCCCACTGGACCCGCGCCTGCGACCACTCGCGGGCGATCTTCAGGCACCACTTCCCGGATCCCACACAGGTGGCGGGCAGCGAGAGCCGGCCGGTGTTGAGGGTGGTCAGCGCGATCTTGAGGCCGGCGCCCTCGGGGCCGATCCGGTTGGCGGCCGGCACCCGCACCCGGTGGAAGCGGGTGACGCCGTTCTCGAGGCCCCGCAGTCCCATGAAGGCGTTGCGGTTCTCGACCGTGATCCCCTCCGAGTCGCCCTCGACGATGAACGCCGTGATACCGCCCTTGTGGCCCTCGGCGCGGCGCGGGTCGTCTTCGGCGGGCCGGGGGACACGCGCCATGACGACCAGGAGGTCGGCGACCACTCCATTGGTGGTCCACAGTTTCACCCCGTCGAGGATGTAGTCCTCACCGTCCGGCACGGCCGTGGTGGCCAGCCGGGCCGGGTCGGAGCCCACGTCCGGCTCGGTGAGCAGGAAGGCGGAGATGTCGCTGCGCGCACAGCGTGGCAGGAAAGTGTCCTTCTGCTGCTGGCTGCCGAACAGCTTCACCGGCTGCGGCACGCCGATCGACTGGTGCGCGGACAGCAGGGCCCCCACGGCGGGGCTGGCGGAGCTGACGAGCGCCAGCGCCTTGTTGTAGTACACCTGGGTGAGGCCGAGGCCGCCGTACTCGGTGCCGACCTTCATACCGAGCGCGCCCAGCTCCTTGAGGCCGGTGAGCACCTCGTCCGGGATCCGGTCCTCGCGCTCGATCAGCGGACCGTCGATCTTCGCGTCGGCGAACTCGCGCAGCCTGGTCAGGAATTCCTCGCCGCGTGCCACGTCGTCGGCCGCCGGTTCCGGGTGCGGGTGGATGAGATCGAGGCGGAAACGGCCCAGGAACAGCTCTTTGGCGAAGCTGGGCTTGCGCCAGTCCTTCTCCCGGGCTGCCTCGGCGACTTCGCGTGCTTCACGCTCGGAGACGGTCATCTCACTCACCTCGAAACGGTGTGGAGGTACGCGGTGCGGGACGGACGGTGACCGGACCGCCCCGGCGACTACCGACGGGTGCTACTCGGTCGTATGTACCCGATTCATCCCGGACGTACCAGACGCCGCGCACGAGAAGCCCGGACCTGCTGCGCCACTGGGGCGTGCCCGGCGGATGTGGCTGGGAATGGGTTGCCCCTTGCGGCCCGTCGCAGGCTGCGGGTGGATCGTGGCTGGTCGCGCGGTTCCCCGCGCCTCTCCGGGGCGCGCACCTCTGCGCTCCCCTACGCCCCCTGCGGGGCAGGCGCGGTCCGCCGGACAGGCGCTAGGCTCCCGGGCCGCCGGTGTGGCCGCCGCCCGGGGTGACCAGCCCGGTCTCGTAGGCGAGCACGACGGCCTGCGCGCGGCTGCCGATGTCCAGCTTGGCCATCGTGCGGTTGAGGTGCGTCTTGACCGTGGACTCGCTGATGACCAGGGCCTCGGCGATCTCCGGATTGGAGAGCCCGCCCGCCACCAGACGGAGCACGTCCAGCTCCCGGCCGGTGAGCACATCGAGCGTCTCGGGCGGCGGGCCCGCGGGGTCCGGCTGCGGAGCGTACGCCTCGATCAGGCGGCGGGTGACGCTCGGCGAGAACAGGGTGTCGCCCTCGGCGACGGCGGCGATGGCCGCCAGCAGCCGCTGCGGCCCGGTGTCCTTGAGCAGGAACCCGCAGGCCCCCGCGCGCAGCGCGGCGTAGACGTACTCGTCCAGGTCGAAGGTGGTCAGCACCAGGATGCGGGGGCGGGGCTCGTCACTCGCCTCCAGGATGCGCTCGGTGGCGGTGATACCGCTGGTGCCGGGCATCCGGATGTCCATCAGAATGACGTCGGGCCGCTGCTCTGCGGCGAGTTGGACGGCCTCGTCACCGTCGGACGCCTCGCCGACCACCTCCATGTCCGGTGCGGCGCGCAGCAGAGCGGCGACGCCCGCCCTGATGAGCACCTGGTCGTCGACGACGAGCACCCTGGTCGTCACCGTGTGTGTCCCCTCCTGGCCGTCAGGCGGGGAGGATCAGCCGTACCTCGAATCCACCGCTCGCCCGTGGCCCGGCATGCAGCCGGCCCCCGTAGATCCTTGCGCGCTCCCGCATCCCAATCAAGCCGTGCCCGCCCGGCGGCGGCGAGCCGGTACCCGGCGGTATGGGAAGCCCCCGGCGGCCCGCGCCGACCGCGCCATGGCCCGCGCGCTCGGCGCGGTCCCCTTTCGCGTCGCCGCGTGTACGGCCGCCGGTGGGGCTTCGGTGCCGGCCGTGGTGTGCGCCGCCGTCGTCGGTGACCGTCACCGTCAACTCCCGCGGCTCATAGGTGACGGTGACGGCGGCCTGCGCCGGGTAGGCGTGCTTGAGCACGTTGGTGAGCGCTTCCTGGACGACGCGGTAGGCGCACTGCCCCGCGCCGGGCGCCAGGGGGCGCGGCTCGCCGACGACGGTGAACTGCACCGGGACGCCTGCGCCGCGTACCCGGTCGGCGAGTTCCGGGAGCTGGTCGAGACCGGGCGCCGGGCCGAACTCCGCCTGGTCGTCGGTGCCCTGGACGAGCCGCGGTCCGCCGTCCCCTGGCCGGTCCCCGCCCTCCACGCGCAGCACTGCCAGCAGACGGCGCAGCTCGGCCAGCGCCTCGGTCGAGGTGTCGGCGATGGTGCCCAGCGCGCCGCGCGCGGTCTGCGGGTCGGTGTCGAAGACATAGCCCGCCAGCCCCGCCTGCACCGATATCACCGACATGTGGTGTGCCACCACGTCGTGCAGTTCACGCGCGATACGCACCCGCTCCTCGGCGACAGCACGCCGTTCGGCACCCGCCCGCTCACGGCGCAACTGGCCGGTCAACCGGGCCAGCTCGACGTTGCGCTGCGCCGACTTGCGCGCCAGATAGCCGAAGCCGCAGATGACGCTGGTGTAGAGCACGCTCTGGCCGAGCACGGTGGCCCACGAGCTCTCCTGGCCTGTCGTTCCCGCGAAGTTCCACACCGCCGCCAGTAGCAGCGCGCACAGCGCCGCCTCGCGAAGGGGACGCATCGAGGCGACCGTGTAGAGGGCGAGGAGCGGGCCGAGGGTGTTGACGACAGGCCAGTAGTCGAGCGCCACGTACACGGTCCAGACGGCCAGTACCACCAGGCACAGCGTGAACGGGATGCGGCGGCGGGCGACCAGCGGCAGGTTCACCGCACAGGTCAGCGCCACGCCCGTGGCGTCGAGCCCCGACCAGCCCGCCGGGACCCGGTCGTTGCCCAGCAGCAGGCTGACCGTCGTGATGGCGAGCGTGATGGCGCTGTCGTACGCCACCGCCGGCACGCGCTCAGCCCACTGGCGCAGTCGGGTCCAGGCCGTCGTGCTCCGCATCGTCGCAGCGTAACGACCCACCCGCGGCGCCCTCATCCACCGGACGCGCTGTGTGGAGCAGCCGCTGCCTACCGCACTGGTACGAGGGCGGTCGTCCAGTACCGCAGAAGGACAGCTTCCACTTACCGCCGTACGGTGACGACCGGCCAACCCGGGCCGCGTACCTTCGGATGTCAGGAAGAGCGCCACGCCCCGAGGGACGGGGGCGGGTCACGGAACGGGGGAACCGTGGCCGCAGAGCAGCCTCAGGGCGTGGTGCTGTTCGACGCCGCCGAGTGGCCGCTGAGCATCAGCACGACTGTGACGACCAACAGCAGCAGTGCGACAACCGCGATGCCGATGGTCAGGGCGCGGCCGAGCCCTCGGCGCCGCCACTCCTCGCGTAGCCGCATGAACCCCATCTCCCCTGCGGGTCTCCGAGCCGCCGATCGCACACGAGTACCTCAAACCCGCGTTCTCGAAGCACTGTAGTGCGATCCGACAGCGCGCAGGGGGGAGATCACTCAGGCACGACACGGAAGTGGGTCGTCAGCCTGCCCTCGTCGTCGTACACATGGAAGGCGATCACCGGCGGCAGCTCGTAGTCGATCGGGCCGCCCTCCTCGCCCTCCCAGGGCATCTTCAAGGTGGAGACCACGCCGGGCGCCGCGACCAGCGGCAGGCCGGCGAAGGTGGTGACGGCCGGGGTGTGGCTGTGCCCGCACAACAGTCCCGCCACATTGCCATGCCTGCCGACCACCTCTGCCAGCCGCTCCTCGCCGAACTGCCGGATCGGGTCGACGTACTGTCCGTGCAGTGCGAGCGGCGGATGGTGGAAGCAGACAAAGGCGGGCTTGTCGTCCGGCGCTCCGGCCAGCGCCTGGTCGAGCCAGGTGAGGGTGGCGTCGTCCAGATAGCCGTGGCCCTTGCCGGGCACGCTGGAGTCGCACATCAGGAAGGTAGCGCCCAGCAGTTGGTGCGCCTGGTTGACGGGTGAGACATCGGCCGCATCACCGTTCAGCAGGACGGAACGGTAGGGGCCGCGTGCGTCGTGGTTGCCCGGACAGATCAGCGGCAGCACCCCGTGGTCGGCGAACAGCTTCGCCGCCAGGGCGTATTCGGCCTCCTCGCCGTGGTCGGCGATGTCCCCGGTGAGCAGGACTGCGTCGAGTTTGCCAGGCAGTCCGGCCAGGTAGGCGAGCACGCGTTCGGTGCGCTCGCGGGCGCGTGCGCCACCGTCTCCCCTGTCCTGGCCGAGATGGATGTCGCTGAACTGCGCAAAGGCGAACATTCGTTGGTCCTCGCTTCGTCGTGTGGCTCAGGCGTGCACTTCGAGTTCCGCTCGGCGGCGATCCCGCTTGGTGGGTTTCCAGGGCCCGCGGTCGGATCACCCCTGGATCGCGGACCGCGGTGCTCGGCTCATCCCGTGGACGGCGCTCAGCTCTTCCAATGGACGGCGAAAGCGCGGGCGGGGTTGTCCACGAAGATCCGCCGTGCCGCCTCGTCGCCCAGCTCCCTGGCGACGCGGGGCCGCAGGACACGCGTCACATACGGCACTCCGGTCTCCGCTCGCGCGGTCACCGTCACCGTGTCACCGCCCAGCAGCACACTGCTGCCGTAGCCCTGTTCCAACAGATCGGCGAGGCTGTCGAAAAGGCGCCAGTCAGTGGCGTGATGGGTGCGCGAAGGGCCGTCGAAAACCAGCCACGCACCAGACCGCGCCGCCTCGCGCTGCATCCGCACATCCGGACAGCGCCCCAGATGGCCCAGCAGCACGCTGGAGGGCGGCACTTCGTGCTCGTCGCACAGGAACGCCAGAACGTCCGCCGCGCCGGTGCCCAGTTCGAGGTGGACGGCGATCGGCGCACCTGTCGCGTGGTGTGCCTCGGCCGCCGCCGCCATCGTCCGCCGCGCGTGGGCGCCGAGCCCGTGGAAGTCGCCTGCGACCTTGATCAAGCCCGCCCTGGGCGACTCACCGCAGACAGCACCGCGTACCCCCTCGGTCAGCTCTTCGACGAAGAGCCGCGCCGGATCGGACGGCAGCTCCCCTGGGTAGTGCTGTGCCTGGTGCAGCCCGGTCGCGGCGACCAGGCGTACGCCCGTGCGCCGGGCCAGCTCCACCAGCGCCCCGGAGCGGCGGCCCATCCCGTGGGGCGTCCACTGCACAAGGCTCTGCCCGCCGTGCCCGGCGAACGCCCGCAGCTGCTGCTCGGCGGCTTCGGAGTCGGCGAGTTCCTGGCCGGGGAGCTGAGGGCTGCGCAGGAACAGATGGTCGTGCGCGTCGCAGACGCCGAGTTCCGTACCCGGTATGTCGCCCTCCACGGTGCGGACGGCCGGGACCGCCCGCTCTTCGCCGTGCTTCACGAGGCACCGTCCCCACTGGTCGCGGTGGCGTCCAGCAGCCGCAGCAGGCCGTCGGCCGCCTGGTGGAAGGGGCCGGGGTCGCCGGCCGAGCGCGCGAGTACATAGCCGCCCTGGACGACGGCGACGATGGTGGCCGCCGTGGCGGCCGGGTCGAAGCCCGGGCCGAACTCGCCTGCCGCCCGCCCCTCTTCCAGTACCTCCGTCAGTCGGCCGCGCAGCCAGTCGAAGGTCTCCCGCAACGGGGCGCGCAGCCCGGGGTCCGCGATCACGTCCGGGTCCTGGGCGAGTCCGCCTACCCTGCAGCCGCGCAGCACGGCACGTTCGCGGCTCAAATAGGCCCGTACGCGCTCCCGGGCGCTCCCCTCGCGCGAGAGGTCGGCGTCGGCTGCCGCGCGCATCTCCTCGGCGCTCTTGCGCACCGCTGCCCGTGCCAGGTCGGGCTTGCCTCCGAAGTGGTGGTACATGCTGCCCTGGCCGGCACCCGCGCGCTGCTGGATGGCGCGAGGGCTCGTGCCCACGTAGCCGCGCTCCCACAGGAGCTCCTGGGTGGCCTCGATCAGCTTCCGGGCCGTGTCGGTACCGCTCATGGCAACACTGTACATACTGGTAGGTACACAACACCAGTACAGCCGTCCCCCGAAACGACCGCGCGACTGCTGCCGCAGGGGGAGGGGGGAGCGGCAGCAGTCGCGTTCCGTATCCGCCCGCCTGCCCGGCAGGAGTCGGCCGGACAGGCGACAGGCGGTCGGACCCGGAAGTGGCTCTTGAGACGCCGAGAACTCGGAGGACTCAGAGTGCTCGGAGGGCTCGGGGGACTCGGAGGACTCAGAGGTCGAGGCCGGTCAGCACCATGACGCGCTCGTAGGTGTAGTCCTCCATCGCGAACCGCACACCCTCGCGGCCCACACCCGACTCCTTGACGCCGCCGTACGGCATCTGGTCGGCACGGTAGGACGGCACGTCGCCGACGACGACACCACCGACCTCCAGCTCCCGGTGCGCACGGAAGGCGACCTGCACGTCGTGGGTGAACAGACCGGCCTGCAGCCCGTACTTGGAGTCGTTGACGGCCGCGAACGCCTCCTTCTCGCCGTTCACCTTCACGAACGACATCACCGGACCGAAGACCTCCTCGCAGCCGATCTGGGTGTCGGCGGGCACGTTCTCCAGCACGGTCGGCTCCACCGTCGCACCGTCCCGCTTGCCACCCGTGAGCACCTTGGCGCCGGCGGCCACGGCCTCGCCGATCCAGGACTCGACACGGCGTGCGGCGTCCTCACTGACCAGCGGGCCCACATCGGTGGTCTCGTCCGAGGGGTCACCGGTCTTCAGCGCCTCGACGGCCGCCACCACCTTGGGCACCAGCCGGTCGTAGACCGAGGCGTCCGCGACCACCCGCTGCACGGAGATGCAGGACTGGCCCGCCTGGTAGTTGGAGAAGGTGGCGATCCGCTGGGCCGCCCAGTCCAGGTCCGCCTCGGAGGAGTAGTCGGCCAGGACGACAGCGGCGCCGTTGCCGCCCAGCTCCAGCGTGACGCGCTTGCGCGGCGCGGAGTCCAGGATGGACCAGCCGACCGGCGCCGAGCCGGTGAAGGAGATGATCGGCAGCCGCTCGTCCTGCACCAGCCCCGGCATCTGGTCGTTCGGCACCGGCAGCACCGACCACGAACCGGCCGGCAGCTCCGTCTCGGCCAGCAGCTCGCCCAGGATCAGCCCGGACAGCGGGGTGGCGGGCGCGGGCTTGAGGATGATCGGGGTGCCGACCGCGAGCGCCGGGGCGACCTTGTGGGCGCACAGGTTCAGCGGGAAGTTGAACGGCGCGATGCCCAGCACCGGGCCGTAGGGGAAGCGCCGGGTGAAGGCGAGCCTGCCCGTGCCGCCCGCGTCCGAGTCGAGCCGCTGGGCCTCGCCCCCGTTGAAGCGGCGGGCCTCCTCGGCAGCCCAGCGGAAGACGGAGATGCAGCGGCCGACCTCACCGCGCGCCCACTTCATGGGCTTGCCGTTCTCCGCCGAGATCAGCTGCGCGATCTCGTCCGTACGCTCCACGAGACGGCGCGTGATGTGGTCGAGCGCGGCGGCACGGACGTGCGCCGGGGTGGCGGAGAACTCGTCGGCCACCCCGGCCGCGGCGGCCACGGCCTCCTCCACCTGCTCGGACGTGGGGATGCTGACGGTGCCGACGTGCCTGCCGTCCCAGGGCGAGGTGACATCGAGCGTGCTGTCGCCGGTGGCCTTGCGGCCGGCGAGCCAGAATGCGTGAGGAGAAGTCGCTGTCGTCACTGCGGATCGCCTTCCGGATGCGGGAGAGGGGCTCAGTTCCAGCTCCACGGTAGGGCGTCGGGGCCCGCCCGCTTCTTCGCCGGGATGGAGCACTTGGACGGCGCGGCACTACGGATTGTCGCTGTACGTCTTGTCCCGGTACGCCGGAGACCCCCGCGATGTCCCCTACCGGTGTTTCGTGAGGGCCGACGGTCGCGCCGTAGGACGCCCGCGGCAGTGGGTGCGCGGGGGTGCCTTGATGCGGTCGGGGGCTGGTCGGAAGCGGAGGGGGCTTCCGGGACGGGACAGGAGGCGCTCAGCCGGTCGCCTTCAAGGCCAGCCACAGCTCCATACGCACGTCCGGGTCGTCGAGGGAGCGGCCCAGGATCTCCTCGACCCGGCGCATGCGGTACCGCAGGGTGTGACGGTGCACACCCAGCTCGGCGGCGGCGGCGTCCCACTGGCCGTGGCGGGACAGCCAGGCACGCAGCGAGGCGACCAGATCCCCCCTGCCGTTCGCATCGTGCTCGCGCAGCGAGCGCAGCAGTCCGTCGGCGAAAGCCCGCACCGCGTCGTCGGCCAGCAGCGGCAGCACCGAGCCCGCCGCGACATCCTCGTGCTCCACCAGGGCCACACCGCGCCGCCTGGCCACGGACAGCGCCTGGTCGGCCTGCTTGAACGCGACAGCTGCGGCGGACAGGCCCACGGGCGCGGAGACACCGATCGCCAGCCCCTCCTCGCCGCCCCCACCGGGACGGCGGCCCGGCTGCGCGGCGTCAGCCGTCGCGGCGAACTCCGCGCAGGCGGCCACGGCCGCGCCGCCGTCCGAGGCGAGCACCACCAGGCGCGCCCCGTCGGGCACCACCAGCACGGCCTCGCCGTTGCGCGCCGCCGCGGTCTCGACCGCGTCGGCGAGCTCTTCGAGAGGCCAGACGATCCGGCCCAGCCGCCCGGTGTCGGACGCGTCGGCCTGGGGGCCGCCACCCGCGCCGACCACCACGCCGGAGGCCGCCGGAGCGGTGCCGGAGGCGGTGGACGACGTGGCGGCGGACAGGTGAGCGGTGACGGTGGCGGGTACGGAGGACGTCGGCGAGGTCCCCGACGCTACGGACGGAACCGAGGACGACGCCGCGGACGACGCCGAGGTGTCCCGCCCGGCGGCAGCCTGCGACTTCGCCGACTGCGCGGCAGGCCGGGACGCGGCGCCCTTGGCTGCACCGGTTCTCGCGGCCGCGGGATCGGCCGCCGACGACTTCCCTGTGGCGCCCTTCGCCGTGGCCGGCTTCCCCGCCGGTTTCGGGACAGCGGCCCTGGCGGCATCGGCGGCGGCCGAGACGGCCCCGGGCGTGCCCGCCGTGGCGGCCAGGTCGGCCAGCCCGCACGGCTCGCCCGCACGGGCCAGATAGCCGCTGGACACCGGCGAAGGACGCGCCGCGGACGGGGTGGGCACCGCCGGGGCCGACGGCGACGAGGCGGAGGTGTGGACCGCCGCGATGGACTCCTGCGCGAAGCGCGCCGCCGCAGCCGACGCGGGCTCTGCGACGATCACCCGCATCGGGGCGTCCAGCAGCCCGCCGTACAGCTGCCCCGCAACGGCGCGCGCGTGCTCGCCCTCGCCGACGAGCAGCATCTTGAGCACAGCCGCACCCAGCCGCTGCTCGGCCTCCTGCAGCGCGCGGGACCGCTCCATGGTCAGGGTCAGCAGCGCTATGGCCGAGTTCACCGCGTACCGCTCGGCCGTACCGAGCGGCGCCGCCGTGCCCACGGCCAGCACGGCCTTGGCGCGTCGGCCGCTGCCGACCGACTGGAGCTCGACCCGGTCGTCCCCGCTGTCCGCCTCGCTGACCACCGCGCTGGCGGGCGTGGGACGGTCCCGCAGCCGCTCGGCGTCACCGACGAAACGGGCCGCCCGCCGCACCGCCCAGGCAGGGGCCGTGGCGACGACCGAACCTGAGGCGTCGTAGAGCGCGGCCCATCCGTCGACCTGCGAGGCCAGCCGGGCGAGCAGCGCGGAAGGCCCCTCCCGGGAGAGCGCGGCGCGGGTCATCTCGCGCTGTGCGTCGAAACCTGCTGTCACAGCGCGGTACTGCTCAGCGGCGATGTCCGCCGAGACCGCCTTGCTGATCGCGATGAACGGGGTGCGCCGGGGCACCTCGAGCAGCGGGAGTTCCGCCTCCCGACAGGCGTCCACGAGGGGCTGTGGGACGCCGTCGTAGTTGACGCCCGCGGCGAAGCCCAGCCCCACCACGCCCTTGCTCACCAGCTTCTCCACGTAGGCGCGCATGGCCTCGGGGTCGGCCGCGTCCAGCTTGAGCCCCGTGAACAGAATGAGCTCCCCGCCGTCCATGTACGGCGTCGGATCGGCGAGCTCGCTGGCGTGCGCCCACCGCACGGCGGCATCCAGCCTGTCGTGCCCCGCGAGCACGGAGAGGCGGAGCGCGGAGTTCTGGACGAGCGTGGCAAGAGTCGGTGGCATAACGCACTTCACCGTACAGCCGTCTGCCTGTATTCGGCCCCTCACCTATGTGGCCTCGGTTCAGGGCTGCGGCTCCCTCCTGCGCTCACTCCCCCAGCCCTGGGCTCACTCTCCCAGTTTTGTCAGGATCGGCGGCGTACGTTCCCCCCGCACCGTGGTGACGGAGAGCACCGCGTGCTCCGGCTGCAGCTCATTGGCCAGATCGGAGGCCGACCAGCGCTCCCGCTGCTCGCTGCGCACGGTCACCGACTCGGCTGTGACATGCTTGCCGGTCGCCAGCCGCCGCACCGCGTGCAGGACGCGCGTGACGGGCTCGTCCGAGACCAGCTGCCGGTTGGTGACCGTACGCGTCTGCACCCACTCGGTACCCCACACCTCGGCGAACCGCTCGGCGTCCCACGGGGTCACCCCGGCACACACCATCCGGCACCCCACCGCACCCAGCAGCGGGCCACGGAGCGGCTCGGGCACATCGTCCAGCGCCCGCAGCGTCAGCAGAACACCCGCGTGCACCGAGCGCAGCCGCTGCAGCCCCCGCAGGGCCTGCGGAGTGACCGTCTGCGCCGCGTCGTCCAGCACCAGACAGGCGAACAGCGACTGATCACCGCGCGCCACCGCACACTCCGTGAACTGCGCCAGAACCAGCCGGGCCAGAATGCGCGACGCCTCCGCGTGCGCCCGCTCCGGGAGGTCGATCCGGACCCGCAGCGGATGCTCCAGCGCCCGCAGCGAGAACGGGCGCCGCCCCTCGGCCCTGGGGCTGCCCTCCGGCAGGAAGAAGTCGGCGAAGGCCGGCCTGTCCAGCAACGCGATCCGGTCCGCCAGCAGCGCGGCGATGTCCCCCGCCCGCCCGGACTGGCGCTCGAACGCGTCCAGCTCGCGCAGCTGCCCCTGCTGCCCGTCGGCACGCAGCGCTTCCCGCAGCGCGTCGAGGGCGCCGGGAGCGCCGTCCAGCAGCTCACGCAGCTCCGGAACGGCGGGAAACCGCCCGTGCACCGCCGCGAACGGCCCGATGAGCTGGGCCAGCGTCGTGGCGGCGCGCCGGCTGTCGCCCCCTGGCAGCGCGGCCACCAGATCCCCGACCAGCGCCTCGGCGAGCATCCCCGCCGCCTCGTCCGGATCGGTCGTACCGCCGTAGAGGTCGAGATCGTGCGTGGAGCCCGCGTGGCCCAGCCGCAGGACGAGGTCGAACGAGTCGTCGGGCACGAAATGCGAGCCCGCGGGGCTCACCGCGATCACGGCCGCCTGCCCCGCCAGCGCCTGCAGACACAGCGACTCCACCACCGGGCGGGCCAGCTTGCTCGTCTTCCCCGTACCCGGCGGCCCCACCGCGAGCGCCGATGTGCCCAGCAGCGACGGGTCCAGCGCGATGCCCGCGCCCCGGTAGTCGTGCGGGTTCCGGTCGGAATCGGCCGCCCGCCCGATCCGCACCTGGCGCAGCGACAGATCGTGCCGGGCGGCCCGCACCGTAAGATCCCGGGCACCCGACGGGTGCCCACACGCCGCCGCGCCCTGCTGCAGGACGTTCTCCACGAAGGCGCCCAGCCGCTGCGGCCTGGCCCGCACGGTCTGCCAGGCCCGCTCGATACGCGCATGGTCGACGTCGGACATCCTCCCCGCCCGCAGATCCTCGGCGAGCCGCTCGGCCGCCTCGTTCGCACCTCCGGCCCGCAGGTCGGGCCATTGGACGGGGTCGAGGTGCGCGGGAGGGGCCGGGGCCTGCGCCGCCCCTGCGGCCGGCACCTCGTCCGGGACGAACCCGCCCGACCGTCGGCCTCCCTCGCCCTTCATCCGCGCCCAGACGCGGCGAGCGAGCTCGTCCCAGCGGCCGATGCGGCCGAAGAAGAAGGCGAGGCCAAGAAGGAGCGCGCCGCTGTACAGCCATGTCGACCAGACGAACAGAATCTGGTTACCGTCCTCCTCCCGCCACGACTCAGGTGTGAGGGCGAGGAGAGGCCATTTCCAGTAGCTGCCCAGATACCCGTTCCACAGCAACGACCACAGCAGCCACCCCATCAGGAACGAGATGATCGCGCCGCTGACGAGTTGGCGGGCCGGGATGCGGTCGGGGTCTTCCGGGGGGCGCGGGGTGTAGCCGCAGCGCCAGATTCCGGGGGCCGCCTCCGGGCGGGGCAGCCGCAGCCAGTCGGCCAGCGGGGGGCCTGCCTGGGGCGCGCTCGGGGGCATGGGGGGCGGTCCCGCCGAGCCCGCTTCGACCCCGCGCGCGGCGGGAATGGTGGCGCCCCCGGTGGGTGGGTCAACGGTGGGTGGGTCAACGGTTGGCGGGGCAGCAGGGGGCGGCGGTGCGGGCGTGGGCGGTGCCGGGGGCGGGCCGGTGGGGGCGGGGGCAGTGTGGTGCGTGCTGCCTGTGCCCTGCTTCCGGTGGGGAAGCCCCATGTCCATGTGCTGCCTCAGCTCCCTGACGCCCCGACGCGTCGGCTCTCGCGGGCCGACGCCCTCCTGCACCCAATCTAGCGGCCGACCACGTCAGTTGGCCCGTGGCAGCGTCTCGCCCGTCGGGACGGTGCTGCCGCAGCCCCCCGAAAGGCGTGGAAACGGACGTGAGCGCGCACCGGCCGCTCCGGCCACACCAGCCGGGCGCGATCGCCCTCGCGATCGCGCCTATGTCCGTGGTGGCCAACAAACCGCCCGTACTTCTCCGGAGCGGTGCATGTGTCGGCCGCGCGCGTGCCCCTAGCCTGCGAAGTGCCAGACCCCCGTTCCTCCCGAGGAGTGCGCTATGACCGGAAAGACGGAACTGTCCGGAGGGCCTGCCCTCCCCCAGGAGCGGCGTGTCGTCACCGCCGTCCCCGGGCCCAAGTCGCAGGAGCTGATGGCGCGCAAGCAGGCATCGGTGGCCAACGGCATCGGGACGGTGCTGCCGGTCTTCGCGCGGCGGGCCGGCGGCGGCGTCCTGGAGGACGTGGACGGCAACTCGTTCATCGACTTCGGCTCCGGCATCGCCGTGACCTCCGTCGGCAACAGCGCCGAGGCGGTGGTACGCCGGGCGACGGAGCAGCTCAACGACTTCACCCACACGTGTGCGATGGTCGTGCCGTACGAGCCGTACGTGCAGGTCTGCGAGGAGCTGGCCAAGGTCACGCCGGGTGACCACGAGAAGAAGAGCGCGCTGTTCAACTCGGGCGCCGAGGCGGTGGAGAACGCCGTCAAGATCGCCCGTACGCACACCGGCCGGCAGGCCGTCGTCGTCTTCGACCACGGCTACCACGGCCGCACCAACCTGACGATGGCGCTCACGTCGAAGAACATGCCGTACAAGCACGGCTTCGGCCCGTTCGCGCCTGAGGTCTACCGCGTTCCGGTCGCCTACCCCTACCGCTGGCTGACCGGCCCGGAGAACTGCGCCGAGGAGGCCGCGGCCCAGGCGATCGACCAGATCACCAAGCAGATCGGCCCGGACAACGTCGCGGCCATCATCATCGAACCGGTGCTGGGCGAGGGCGGCTTCATCGTCCCGGCGAAGGGCTTCCTGCCGCGCATCCAGCAGTTCGCGCGGGACAACGGGATCGTCTTCGTGGCGGACGAGATCCAGTCCGGCTTCTGCCGTACGGGCCAGTGGTTCGCCTGCGAGGACGAGGGCCTCGTCCCGGACCTGATCACCACGGCGAAGGGCATCGCGGGCGGTCTGCCGCTCGCCGCTGTCACCGGCCGGGCCGACATCATGGACTCCGCGCACAGCGGCGGCCTGGGCGGCACCTACGGCGGCAACCCGGTGGCCTGCGCCGCGGCGCTCGGTTCCATCGAGACGATGCGCGAGCTGGACCTGCCGGCCAGGGCCCGGCGCATCGAGGAGATCATGAAGCCGCGGCTGGAGAAGCTGGCGGAGAAGTCCGACATCATCGGCGATGTCCGCGGCCGGGGCGCCATGCTCGCCATCGAGCTGGTGAAGCCGGGCGGCAAGGAGCCCAACCCGGAGGCCACCGCCGCGCTGGCCAAGGCCTGCCACCAGCAGGGCCTGCTGGTGCTGACCACGGGCACCTACGGCAACGTGGTGCGCTTCCTGCCGCCCCTGGTCATCGGTGAGGACCTGCTGAACGAGGGCCTCGACGTCCTGGAGGACGCGATCACCGGTCTGTGAGGCCTTGCCCGTGAGGCCCTCGCCTCACTGACCTCCATTCCGATCCGGTCGGATCCGGTCCGGCCCGGCCCGGTCCGATCCGACCGCCGCGCGGTCCGAGTACGGTCCGGGCGCGGTCCAAGTGCGGGCGCTCCGGCGCCCGCACTTTCGCGTTCCGCCGCCTGTGCCGCCCTGTACCGTGGGGCGGCACAGGCGGCGCATGAGCGCGGTGACCAGCAGGGGAGCGGTACCGGTGAAGAATGTGTGCGGGGCCGATGTCCGGTGCGTAATGCGCCTGTCGGGCCCTGCCCCGCTGCCGTACGGTTTCAGGAGTCGCCGAGAGGTATGGAGGGCCACCTCCAGCCTCCTGGCCCGAGCCGGTCTCTCCCCAAGGCAGGCCCGGTCGTGCCCTCGCGCACGTTCCTCACCGATCGGATAGCCGCTTGTCCCACACCCCCCGGGACCGGCGGAAACCCGGTCGACACGGCCGCCCTGGAACTGTCCCCCCGGTTCCCGGGCGGCCGGCCACGTTCCCGGCCCGTTCCGCCGCACCCGCCCCACGACGCCCTGCCCGGCGCGCAGGAGCGTGGGTCCGCACCCTTTGCTCCCTGTGCGCCCTGGTCCTGGTTCTGGGCACCTGGCAGGTCCTCACGCACGGACCGCTGGCCCGCGGGGACGAGGATCTGGGCGCTGCCATGCGCCGTACGGCACCGTCCAGTGCCCTCGCCGAGGTGCTGGCGGACGTGGGCAACATGGAGGTGGCGCTGCCGCTGCTCGCCGTCGCGATGGCACTGTCGCTGCTGCGCTCGCGAGGCCGCACCTGGCCGCCGGTCCTGTGCTGCGCGGTCGCGGTGGGGCTGATGGCACCGCTGGTGGCGGGTGTGAAGGCATGGACGGACCGTTCGGGCCCGTTGGGTGGCGGAGGCTTCTACCCGTCAGGGCATGCGGCCACAGCGGCTGTGGCGCTCGGTGGCGCGCTGCTTCTGCTGTCCCCCGCTCTGCCCCGCGCGGCCCGAGCGCCGGTGTGGACGCTCGTGGCCGCGCTCGTGGTCGGCAACGGGCTGGGTCTGGTGTGGCGCGGCTACCACTGGCCGCTGGACGTGGTGGCCGGCTGGTGCCTCAGCGTGCTGCTGCTGTACGCGGCAGCCGCGACCGCCCGCCGAACCCACAGCGGGCAACGGAACACCGGGGACGGTCAGATGGCAGACGAACGCCGGTAACGACCGCTCAGCTGTCGAAGCCCAGGCCCACCTTGTCCATGGTTTTCAGCCATAGGTTGCGGCGTCCGGCCTGGGCGTCGGAGCGGGCCAGCGACCACTGGGTGAGGCCGATTCCGGCCCACCGCACCGGCTCCGGGGGGAACGGCAGCGGCTTCTTGCGCACCATCTCCAGCGCGGTGCGCTCCGTCCGCTCCCCCGCGAGCAGGTCGAGCATCACCTCGGCGCCGAAGCGGGTGGCGCCGACACCGAGCCCGGTGAAGCCGGCCGCGTAGCTGACGCAGCCGTCCATGGCGGTGCCGAAGAAGGGGGAGAAGCGCGAGCAGGTGTCGATGGCGCCGCCCCAGCTGTGGGTGAAGCGGATGCCCTCCAACTGCGGGAAGCAGCGGAAGAAGTGCCGGGCGAGCTTGGCGAAGGTCTCGGGGCGCTGGTGGTAGTCGCGGGAGATGCGGCTGCCGTAGTGGTAGAGGACGTCGTAGCCGCCCCACAGGATGCGGTTGTCCGCGGTGATGCGGAAGTAATGGAAGTGGTTGGCGCTGTCGCTGAGGCCCTGGCGGTTGTGCCAGCGGATCGCCGCCCGCTGCTCCTCGCTGAGCGGCTCGGTCATCAGCGCATAGTCGTACACGGGGACGATGTAGGGCCGCACCCGGCGCAGCAGGGAGGGGAAGGCGTTGGTGCCGAGGGCGACCTGCCTGGCGCGTACCCGGCCGTAGGGGGTCGTCACGCCGATCCCCGCGTCGTGGGCGCCCAGCCGGGTGGCCGGGCTGTGCTCGTGGAAGCGGACGCCGGCCTGTTCGCAGGCGCGCTTGAGGCCCCAGGCGAGCCGGGCCGGGTTGACCATGGCCACACCCGTACGGTCCCAGAGGCCGGCGAGGAAGGTCGGGGAATCGGCCTCGGCGCGCACCGCGTCGCGGTCCAGCAGCGTCAGCCCCTCCCCCACCCCGAGGGCGCGTGCTTCCCGCTCCCACTCCTCCAGTTCGGCCACCTGGTGGGGCTCGGTCGCGACGGCGATCTCGCCGGTGCGCTCGAAGTCGCAGTCGATGCCGTAGCGGGCGACGGCTTCCTCGATGGCGTCGAGGTTGCGCGCTCCCAGCCGCTCCAGCTCCGCGATCTCGCCCGGCCAGCGGGCGAGTCCGTTGCCGAAGCCGTGGGTGAGGGAGGCCGCGCAGAAGCCACCGTTGCGCCCTGAGGCGGCCCAGCCGACCTCCTCGCCCTCGATGAGCACCACGTCGCGGTCGGGGTCGCGCTCCTTGGCCAGCAGCGCGGTCCACAGTCCGCTGTAGCCGCCGCCTACGACCAGAAGGTCGCACTCCTCGTCACCGACGAGTGCCGGGCGGGGGGCGGGCCGGTGGTCGGGGTCGTCCAGCCAGTACGGGGTTGGCTGGGCGTCGGCGAGGGAGCGGAGGGCAGCTTGGGAAGCCACGGCATCGCTCACGGTTATCGACTCCTCGTGGTACTGCTCACGGTCATCGGCTCCTGGTTTCGTTTCGTTCTTCTCTGTTCCCGCGGGCTTCGCGGTGGGCGGTCCGGCAAGTTCGGGGGCTTGGCGGTATTCGGACCGATCCGCGGCGGTCAGGCCTTCTTGCGGCGGTTGGCCGCGATCTGGCCTCCCAGGACGATGACGAGCGCCAGCACGAACATCGCCGAGCCGATCACGTTGACCTGTACGGGAACACCGCGCTGGGCCGCGCCCCAGACGAACATCGGGAAGGTCACCGTCGAGGGCCCCGCGTTGAACTGGGTGATGATGAAGTCGTCGAACGACAGGGCGAAGCTGAGCATCGCGCCGGCGGCGATACCGGGCGCGGCGAGCGGCAGCGTGACCCGCCAGAAGGTCTGGAAGGGCCCGGCGTACAAGTCGCGTGCGGCCTCTTCGAGGCGGGGGTCCATGCTCATCACCCGCGCTTTGACGGCGACGACCACAAAGCTCAGACAGAACATGACGTGCGCGATCAGGATGGTCACGAACCCGAACTGGACGCGCGTGTTGAGGAAGAGGGTGCCCAGTGAGGCGCCCATCACGACCTCGGGCATGGCCATCGGGAGGAAGATCAGCGCGTTGGTGGTGCTCTTGCCCCGGAAGCGGTAGCGGGCCAGTGCGAAGGCCGCGAAGGTCCCGAACGCCGTGGCGATCAGCGTGGACAGTACCGCGATCCGCAGGCTGAGCCCCAGCGAGCCGCACATGTTGGCGACGCCGCAGGGGTCCGTCCAGGCGTCGGTCGAGAAGGTGCGCCACGCGTAGTTGAAGCGGCCCGCAGGCTTGTTGAAGGAGAACGCCAGTACGACCAGGTTGGGCACCAGCAGATACGCCAGGGCCGCGCATCCGACAAGCACGACGGCGTTCCTGCGCAGCCAGCGCACCGGTGCGGCCGGCGCGTGGGAGCCGGCTCGGGGTGAGGTCGGGGCGGTGGTGGACATCAGACCAGCTCCTCCGTTCCCGCCTTGCGCATATAGACGCTGACCATGATCAGGATGAGCGCCATCAGGATGAAGGACATCGCCGCCGCCGTCGGGTAGTCGAGGACGTTGAGGAACTGCTTCTGAATGGCGTTGCCGACCATCTGCTCGCTGGGGGAGCCCAGCAGTTGGGCGTTGATGTAGTCGCCGGAAGCCGGGATGAAGGTGAGCAAGGTGCCGGCCACCACGCCGGGCAGCGAGAGCGGGAAGGTCACCTTGCGGAACGTCGTGGACGGCTTGGCGTAGAGGTCACGGGCCGCTTCGAGCAGCGAGGTGTCGATCCGCTCCAGCGAGCTGTAGAGCGGCAGGATCATGAACGGCAGGAAGTTGTACGTCAGCCCGCACACCACCGCGAGCGGAGTGGCCAGCACGCGGTCGTCGGCGGTCAGCCCCAGCCAGTGGGTCACATCGAGGATGTGCAGGGAGCTGAGGGCGCCCACGACCGGGCCGCCGTCGGACAGGATGGTCTTCCAGGCCAGGGTGCGGATGAGGAAGCTGGTGAAGAACGGCGCGATCACCATGACCAGGACCAGGTTGCGCCAGCGGCCGGCTCGCAGAGCGATCATGTAGGCGAGCGGATAGCCGATGAGCAGGCACAGCGCCGTGGCGACGGCCGCGTAGCAGAACGAGCGGACGAAGTGCTCGCCGTAGGTGCCGAGGGCGTCGGTGTAGTTCGAGAACTGCCAGGTGACGCGGAAGCCCTCTTCCAGCGAGCCGCTCTGCACGGAGGTGGACGCCTGGTAGAAGAGCGGCGCGACGAAGAAGACGGCGAGCCAGAGCCCGGCGGGCAGCAGCAGCCAGTAGGGGGTCAGTCTCCGGCGCGCCCGGCCGGCACCGGCGTCGGTGACCGCGCCGTCGGGGTCCTTCCCGGCCGGGGGCGCCGCGCCTGCGGATGCGGGACCGGAGGGCGAGGGGGGCGCTACGGCAGTCATATGGCCTCCTCGCCCGCCGCCGCGTCCTGTGCCGCGTCCAGCGCGAAGGTGTGCTCCGGGCGCCAGTGGAGTACGACGTGCGCGCCGGGCGTGAGACGGCTGTCCCGCGCCACGTTCTGCTCGTAGACGGTGAGTTCGGAGCACGCCGGGGTCTCGATGAGGTACTGCCAGGAGACGCCGAGGTAGCTGGCGTCCGTGATCCGCCCGGTGAGCCGGTTGTGGCCCTCGGGAACGCCAGCGGGAACATCTGCGGGAACACCTGCGGAAACGCCTTCCGCAGCGCTTCCGGAGGCGGTGTCCGGGCCGTCGGTGTGGGTGAGGGAAATCTTCTCCGGCCGCACGCCGACCAGCACCTTCGCGCCCTCTTCCACGCCTTCGACGGCGCAGCGGGCGGCCGGCAGCCGCAGGGCGGTGTCGTCGCCCACCGTCCGGAGGCGGAGCTCGTCCGACTCCGCGGTGGCACCGGAGACCACCTGCGCCTCGATCAGGTTGGAGGTCCCCAGGAAGTTGGCCACGAAGGTGGAGCGGGGGTTCTCGTACAGCTCGGCGGGCGGACCCAGTTGTTCGACGCGCCCGCCGTACATCACGGCGACGCTGTCGGCCATGGTCATGGCCTCTTCCTGGTCGTGGGTGACGTGCACGAAGGTGATGCCGACCTCCGTCTGGATGCGCTTGAGCTCCAGCTGCATCTGGCGGCGCAGCTTGAGGTCGAGGGCGCCCAGCGGTTCGTCGAGGAGGAGGACCTGAGGGCGGTTGATCAGCGCGCGGGCCAGTGCCACGCGCTGCTGCTGTCCGCCGGAGAGCTGGCGTGGCTTGCGGCGGGCCATATCGCCCAGCTGGACGAGGTCGAGCATCTCCGCGACCTGCTTGCTCACGGACTTCACCCCGCGGCGCCGCAGCCCGAAGGCGATGTTCTCCGAGACGTCCAGATGAGGGAAGAGCGCGTAGTTCTGGAAGACAGTGTTGACGGGGCGCTTGTGCGGCGGGAGGTGGGTGATGTCGTCGTCGCCGAGCAGGATGCTGCCGGACGTCGGCTCCTCCAGGCCCGCGATCATGCGCAGGGTGGTGGTCTTGCCGCAGCCCGAGGCGCCCAGCAGGGCGAAGAAGGAGCCCTCGGGGACGGTGAGGTCGAGCGGATGGACGGCGGTGAAGTCGCCGAAGGTCTTGGTTATACCGGAAAGAGTGATGGTCATGGCCGGTCCTCGGGGAGGCGGGCCGGTCCCACAGCTGGAGGGGAGCAGGCCCGGCGGGCAGGGACGCGGGCGGCTCAGGCCCCGATGAGCTTGGAGAACTTCTCCTCGTACCGTGCTTCTTCCTTGGCGCTCATCGGCCGGAAGTTCTTGCCCTTGGCGATCATCTTCTCGTCGGGGAAGATCAGCGGGGCGTCGGCCAGCTCCTTGTCGATCTTCTCCATCTCGGCCTTGGCGCCGGTGACGGGGCAGATGTAGTTGACCCACGCGGCCAGCTCGGCGGCCACCTTGGGCTGGTAGTAGTAGTCGATCAGCGCCTCGGCATTGCTGCGGTGCCGGGCCTTGGCGGGGACGAGCAGGTCGTCCGTACCGAAGAGGTAGCCGCGTTCCGGGACGGCGAACTCCACATCGGGGTTGTCGAGCTGGAGCTGTACCACGTCACCTGCCCAGGCGAGACAGGCGGCGATGTCGCCGGAGTTGAGCTCGTCCATGTAGTCGTTGCCGCTGAAGCGGCGGAGCTGTTTGCGGTCGACGGCTTTCTGGATGCGGGCGATGGCCGCCTCGAAGTCGTCCTCGGAGAAGTGCTCGGAATCGACCCCCATGTCGAGCATCGTCAGCCCGATCGTGTCGGTCATCTCCGTCAGCATGGATATCCGGCCCTTGAGGGACTCGTCCTCCAGCAGCTGGGTGACGCTGGTGACCTTCTTCCCCTTGGTGGCCTTCTTGTTGTACGCGACGATGCAGGCGGTGCCCGCCCAGGGGTAGCTGTACTGGCGCCCGGGGTCGTGGGCCGCGGCGCGGAAGCGGTCCTCCAGATTGGTGACCGCGTGCGGCAGGTGGGCCGGGTCGAGGCGCTGCGCCCAGCCCTGGCGGATGACCCGCCCCGCCATCCAGTCGGAGAGGCACACCAGGTCGCGGCCGGTGTCCTGGCCCGCGGCGAGCTGCGGCTTGATCTTGCCGTAGAACTCGTTGTTGTCGTTGATGTCCTCGACGTACTTGACCTTGATGCCGCTCTGTCGTTCGAAGCGGTCGAGGGTGGGGCGCTTTTTCTTGTTCTTCTCGTCGACGTCGATGTAGAGCGGCCAGTTGGCGAAGTTGAGTACCTTCTCCTCGCGGGAGTGGTCGGGAGTGTCCTCGGGGCCGTCGCCGCCCTTGTTGCCGGCGGCGGGCGGTATGCCACAGGCGGCGAGGGTGGAGCCGGCCGCTGCGAGGGAGGCGGCTTTCAGCAGCCGGCGCCGGGACATCGCGGCGCGGCCACTGGTCAGACCGCGTTCCCACGCCTTGGCGACGGGCTCCGGCAGTCCTTCGTACAGGTCCATGGGGACCGCCTTCCTGGAAGGAGAACGGGGAAGGGGGTGTGGGGTGGTGTGTGGGGGGTTCGGCGTAGCGGAGAGGGGACGGGAAGCGGCGGGGTGGGAAGCGAAGAGCAGGCGCGGCAGCGCAGGCGCTCGGCGGGGTCCGGACTCAGCGGTCCCCGAAGACGGTGCGGTGCCAGTCCTTGCGCACCGCACCCGTCGTCTCCGACATGACGTGCTTGATCTGCGTGTACTCCTCGAGGGAGTAGGCGGACATGTCCTTGCCGTAGCCGGAGGCCTTGTATCCGCCGTGCGGCATCTCGCTGATGATCGGGATGTGGTCGTTGAGCCAGACACACCCGGCCTGGAGCTCCCGCGCGGCACGGCCGGTACGGAAGACGGAGCGGCTCCAGGCGGAGGCGGCGAGGCCGTAGGGGGTGTCGTTGGCCAGGGCGAGGCCCTCGTCGTCGGTGTCGAAGGGGAGGACGACGAGCACGGGGCCGAAGATCTCCTGCTGGACCACCTCACTGTCCTGCGGCGCTCCGGTGATCAGGGTCGGCCGGTAGTAGGCGCCCTTGGCGAGTTCACCGCCGGGGGCCTCGCCGCCGGTGACGACGGTGGCGTAGGAGCGGGCCCGGTCCACGAAGCCGGCCACCCGGTCGCGCTGGGCGTGCGAGATCAGCGGCCCCAGGTCCGTCCGAGCGTCGAACGGGTCGCCGACGCGTACCTGGCTCATCAGGTCGGCGACGGCGGCGACGAACGCGTCGTAGAGCGGGCGCTGGACATAGGCGCGGGTCGCCGCTGTGCAGTCCTGGCCGGTGTTGATCAGCGCGCCCGCGACCGCGCCGTGTGCCGCGGCATCGAGGTCGGCGTCGTCGAACACCAGGAACGGTGCCTTGCCGCCGAGTTCGAGGTGGAGGCGCTTGGCGGCGCGGGACGCCGTGGTGGCGATCTCGGCCACCCGCCTGCCGACGGCTGTGGAGCCGGTGAACGAGGTCATGGCGACGCCGGGGTGGGCGACGAGTGCCTCGCCCGCGTCCCGGCCCGCGCCCGTCACGATGTTGACGACTCCGGCCGGGATGCCCGCCTCGTGCGCGGCCTGCGCGAACATCAGCGAGGTGAGGGGGGTGAGTTCGGAGGGCTTGAGGACGATGGTGTTGCCTGCCGCCACGGCCGGGAGGATCTTCCAGGCCGCCATCTGGAGCGGGTAGTTCCAGGGGGCGATGGAGCCGATGACGCCCAGCGGTTCGCGGCGGATCGAGGAGGTGTGCTCGCCGCTGTACTCGGCCGCGGCCGTGCCGGTGAGGTGACGGGCGGCGCCCGCGAAGTAGGCGACGTTGTCGAAGGAGCCGGGGACGTCGAACTCGGCGGACAGCTTCACCGGCTTGCCGCACTGGAGGGACTCGGCGTATACGAACTCGTCCGTCAGCTCGCCCAGTCGTGCCGCCCAGCGGTGCATGGCCTCGGAGCGTTCTGCCGGGGTGGCGCCCGCCCACTCGGGGAGCGCCTCCTCGGCCGCGCGGACGGCGGTGTCGACGTCGTCGGCGCTCGCCAGTTCGAAGGCGTAGAGCTCTTCGCCGGTCGCCGGGTCCACCACCGCGTGCGAACGGCCCGACGTTCCGGAACCGAGCCTTCCCGCGACGTACTGGGCGCCCGCGGCGAACCGTTCGGACACATCGAAGCGCTGGACCATCGGGACTCCTGACCACTGCGGCGTACGGCCTCTCCGGTGGTCCTGAAGCACGGCTCACCTGACACGGCACCGTTGCCCGGACCACTGTTGGCAGCCGATCCTGACAGGGGTTCGACCATCCAACAAGGGATTCCGTAGTTATCTTTTGATTACGCCACGGAATCGATACTCCGATGCACCTTTCACCGCGCGATGGGAAGGCCCGCTGCGGCTCTGCGGCGGCGCCGGGCGACAGGGCCACACACGTGCGGGGGGGGGACAGCCGAAGGGCGGCCCCTCCCGCCCTCCGCGGAAGAAGCCGCCCTGCCACAACCCTCCTGCGCCGCGCTCATGTTGAGCAGGCGCGGACGCTCAGCGCCTGAGCACCAGTACGGCGTGCGAGCCGCGCGCGTCATACGAGTCGCCGCTACCGCCGCCGCCCGACCCGCCCTCGGAGTCGTCCGACCAGACCGTCAGGCCGAGGATCAGCAGCACGCTGACCACGACCGAGAGCACGAGCCCGACGATCCCGAGAATGAACCCCGCGGTCGCCTGCCCGCTGCCGCCCAGCTCCCCGCGTTCCACTCCGCGCCGGGCGCTGACGCCCAGCACCAGTGCGACGACGGAGGAGAAGACGGCGAGGAAGCTGCCCCAGCAGGTGACGACCAGCACCACGCTGGCGATGCCGACCACCATGGCCGCGACCGACTTGCCGACCGGAGGCGGCGGCCCCTGCCAGCCGTACCCGTATCCGTACGGTGCGTACGCTCCGGCGCCGTAACCGGCCTGGCCGGGCCCGGCACCATAGCCGGCCTGGCCCCCATATCCCGCCTGCCCGCCGTAGCCCGCGTACCCGCCGGCCGTTCCATGGCCACCCGGTCCGCCGCCATAGCCACCCGGTCCGCCGCCGTATCCGCTCTGCGCCCCCTGGGCCCCCGCTGCGGCAGCGCCGCCCTGCGGGCCGTACATGGGTGGTGCCTGTGCGCCGTAGGACCGGCCGGGGCCGTCCGGCGCGGGCGGTATCGGAGGCGGCTTCTCGTCCCCCTGACCGCCGCCGTGTCCGCCGCTCGTCCCCCCACTCGCCTGCCCGGGCGCTCCGGCAGGCGGCAGATGCCCTGCCCCCTTGTCCATCGCGTCCCTCTCCTCTCCTCCCGTTCCCTGTCCTTCATGCTATGCCGCATCTCGGACACCGCTTCCCGCCCCGGCCGCCTACGATGATCCGGACCCGCAACTCAGCCGGAGGCCTCTCTTGTCCCATCCTTCCGATCTGGCCGCCTTCATCGCCGGGCTGCCCAAGGCCGAGCTGCACGTGCACCACGTCGGCTCCGCCTCGCCGCGGATCGTGGCCGAGCTCGCGGCCCGCCATCCCGAGGCCGGCGTCCCGGCGGACGCCGACGCCCTCTCCGAGTACTTCACGTTCACCGACTTCGCGCACTTCATCCAGGTCTACCTGTCGGTCGTCGACCTCATCAGGGACGCGGAAGACGTGCGCATGCTCACGTACGAGATCGCCCGCGACATGGCGCGGCAGTCGATCCGCTACGCGGAGCTGACCGTCACCCCGTACAGCTCGGTGAGCCGGGGCATCCCGGACGGCGCCTTCCTGGAGGCCATCGAGGACGCCCGCCGCGCCGCCGAGCGGGAGCTGGGTGTGGTGCTGCGCTGGACGTTCGACATCCCCGGCGAGGCGGGGCTGGAGGCGGCCGAGGAGACCACCCGGATCGCCACCGAGATGGCACCCGACGGGCTGGTCTCCTTCGGGCTCGGCGGGCCGGAGATCGGCGTGCCGCGGCCGCAGTTCAAGCCCTACTTCGACCGCGCGCTGGCCACCGGGCTGCACAGCGTTCCGCACGCCGGCGAGACCACGGGTCCTGGCACCATCTGGGACGCGCTGACCTCGCTGCGCGCCGAGCGCATCGGCCACGGCACCAGCGCCGTCCAGGACCCCAGGCTGCTGGAACACCTGGCCGAGCGCGGCATTCCGCTGGAGGTCTGCCCCACCTCGAACATCGCCACCCGGGCCGTGGAGACGCTGGAGAGCCACCCCATCGCCGAGATGGCCAAGGCCGGGGTCCTGGTGACCGTCAACAGCGACGACCCGCCGATGTTCGGCACCGACCTGAACACCGAGTACGGCATCGCCGCGCGGCTGCTGGGCCTGGACGCGCCCGGCATCGCCACGCTCGCCAGGAACGCGGTGAAGGTGTCGTTCCTGGACGACGCGGGCAAGGCCCGGCTGTGCGAGGAGATCGACAGCTACCTGGCGACCTGGCAGCGCACGAGGTGACGGAGGGCGCCGAGGGAGCCGGGCCACCGCTGGGCGGCCCCCGCGCCAGGCCGGCCGCGGTGGCACACCGGGGGGCGCCCTTCGCGGCGCGTGAGAACACCCTGCCCTCGTTCCGTGCCGCCGTCGCGGCGGGCGCCGACGCTGTCGAGGTGGATGTACGGCTGACCCGGGACGGGGTGCCCGTGGTGCTGCACGACCGGACGCTGGAGCGGCTGTGGGGGCACGACGTACCCCTCTCGTCGCTCACCCACGAGCGGCTGGCGGAGCTGGCGGAGGCAGTGCCCACGCTGACCGACGCGCTGGCAGTCACGCAGGGGGTCCGCACGCTGGTCGATCTGCCGGACCCGGCTGCCGTACGGGCCACCGTCGCCGCGGTGCGCGAGGCGGACGCCGCGGAGCGCGTCTACTACTGCGGCGGTCCGGAGGCGATGCGGCGGGTGCGGGCCGTGGATCCGGACGCCGAGGTGGCGCTCACCTGGGAGCGTGCGGCGCCGGTGCGTCCTACGCTGCTGGAGGATCTGCGGCCCCGCTGGCTCAACTACCGTTTCGGGCTGCTCACCCCCGAGCTGGTCGCCCGTGCGCACGCCGAAGGGCGGCTGGTCTCCGCCTGGACGGCCGACCGGGTACGCACCATGCGCAGGCTGGCCGCGATGGGCGTCGACGCGATCACCACCAACCACATCGCCCGCCTGGTGAGTGCGCTGGAATCCTCTCCGGGGCGCCGGAGTCGGGGCAGTGCCGGCAGCGGGAGCGCCAGTTGGGGCAGTGCTGTTACATGAAGTGGCTTACGGCGAGCGTCTGCGGATGGTTGGCTCGTATGCGCTGTCTACGCACTCGTGAATGGAAACCGCTGTGATCATTTTTGGTACGAGCAGCAAGCTGGTGCAGCTGGCCATGCTGAACCTGCTCTGCGGCTTCTGCGGCAACCCGTCCGCGCACCCGCTGCGCAAGCGCGTGACCAAGTTCTCGCTCTTCTTCATCCCGCTCTTCCCGATCGCGCCTGCGAAGCACTCGATCCAGTGCACCTTCTGCGGCGCGCAGACGGAGATCTCCAAGGAGTCGGCCGAGCAGCTGCTGGCCCAGGGCACCACCCAGGGCTCCGCTCCGGGTGGCATGCCGGGTGGGCAGCAGGGCATGGGCGGAGTCCCGCCGCAGCCGGGCGCCCAGAGCGGCAACCCGTTCGCGGGGCAGCAGCCGCAGAACCCGTACCAGTCCTGAGGCGGGACGCCGGGCACGTACGACGGGGCCCGCATCCCGAGAGGGTGCGGGCCCCGATGTGTACGTGCTCTCAGTGAGCGGGTCGGCTCACAGCGCCGTCATCACGTGCTTGACGCGCGTGTAGTCCTCCAGCCCGTACATCGACAGGTCCTTGCCGTAGCCCGACTTCTTGAAGCCGCCGTGCGGCATCTCGGCGACGAGCGGGATGTGGGTGTTGATCCACACGCAGCCGAAATCCAGCGCCTTGGACATCCGCATCGCGGTGCCGTGGTCGGTCGTCCACACCGACGACGCCAGTGCGTACTCGACGTCGTTGGCCCACTGGACCGCCTGCGCCTCGTCGGTGAACTTCTGGACGGTGATCACCGGGCCGAAGACCTCGTTCTGGATGATCTCGTCGTCCTGCTTGAGCCCGGAGACGACGGTGGGCGCGTAGAAGTAGCCCTTGTCGCCGACGCGCTCGCCGCCCGTCTCCACCCTGGCGTGTGCGGGCAGGCGGTCGATGAAGCCCTCGACCTTCTCCAGGTGGGTGGGGTTGTTCAGCGGGCCGTAGAAGCAGTCCTCGTCGCTCAGGTCGCCGGTCTTGACCTCGGCGGCTGCCTTGGCGAGGGCCTGTACGAACTCGTCGTGGACCCCTTCCTGGACCAGTACGCGGGTGGCGGCGGTGCAGTCCTGCCCTGCGTTGAAGAAACCGCCGTCCCTGATGCCCTCGACGGCCGCCTGGATGTCGGCGTTGTCGAAGACGACACAGGGAGCCTTGCCGCCCAGCTCCAGGTGGACGCGCTTGAGGTCCTTGGCACCGCTGGCCGCGACCTCCATACCGGCGCGCACCGAACCGGTGATCGAGGCCATCGCCGGGGTCTTGTGCTCGACGAGCAGCCGGCCGGTGTCCCGGTCGCCGCACACCACGTTGAAGACGCCCTTGGGCAGGATCTCGCCCATCACCTCGGCCATGAAGACCGTGGAGGCGGGGGTGGTGTCCGAGGGCTTGAGCACGACGGTGTTGCCCGCGGCGAGCGCCGGGGCGAACTTCCACACGGCCATCATCGCCGGGTAGTTCCACGGCGCGACCTGGGCGCACACCCCGATCGGCTCGCGCCGCACGAAGGAGGTGAGGCCCTCCATGTACTCGCCGGCGGACTTGCCGTCCAGCATCCGCGCCGCTCCCGCGAAGAAGCGGATCTGGTCGAGCATCATCGGCAGCTCTTCCTGCCGGGTCAGCTCCAGCGGCTTGCCGCAGTTCTCGCACTCGGCGGCCAGGAGTTCGTCGGCGCGCGCCTCGAGCGCGTCCGCGATCTTGAGGATGGCCTGCTGCCGGGTGCCGGGCGTGGCGTCCCGCCAGGCGGGGAAGGCGGCCTCGGCCGCCGCCATCGCGGCGTCGACGTCGGCGGCGCCGGACAGCGGCGCCGTGGCGTACGCCTCACCCGTCGCCGGGTTGACCACCTCGGTGGTCCGGCCGTCAGCGGCGTCCCTGAACTCCCCGTCGATGTAGTTGCGCAGTCGACGCAGCTCGGTGGTCACTTGCACCCCTCCTGCTCCGTTGTCCATTGGGTGAGACTGCCACCCTAACCGGCCGGGCAACGTTTTCGATATGCCCAACGCCACCGAACAACGGAATCAGTGTTTAGTCGCCCGATTGTCTGCGGATTACATCGCTCCAGGGTTGCGGGACGGAGGATGTCTCATGCACAGTGGCAACCGTGGCTCGCGACTCGAAGAAGACAGGCGGCTCCTCATCCCTGGACGCCGTGTCCCTGGCAATCATCGAACAGCTCCAAGAGGACGGACGGCGTCCGTACGCCGCCATCGGCAAGGCCGTGGGCCTGTCGGAGGCGGCGGTGCGGCAGCGCGTCCAGAAGCTCCAGGAGCAGGGCGTCATGCAGATCGTCGCCGTGACGGATCCGCTCACCGTCGGCTTCATGCGCCAGGCGATGCTCGGCGTCACCGTCGACGGGGACGTCGAACCGGTCGCCGACGCGCTCGCCGAGATCGACGAGGTCGACTACGTCGTGATCGCGGCGGGCTCGTTCGACCTGCTGGTCGAGATCGTGTGCCACGACGACGACCATCTCCTCGAACTGATCAACAAACGCATCCGGACGCTGCCGGGCGTGCGGTCGACGGAGAGCTTCGTCTACCTCAAGCTGCGCAAGCAGACCTACACATGGGGAACGCGATAACAGTGAGCAAGGACAGTCACGCCGGTCAGGGGAGCAAGGACCTCTCCCGCACCGCGAACGACCACCTGTGGATGCACTTCACCCGCATGTCGTCGTACCAGCAGGCGCCGGTTCCGACCATCGCCCGCGGCGAGGGCGTCTACATCTACGACACCGACGGCAAGCGCTACCTCGACGGCCTGGCGGGCCTGTTCGTCGTCCAGGCGGGGCACGGCCGCGCCGAGCTGGCCGAGGCCGCCAACAAGCAGGCCCAGGACCTCGCCTTCTTCCCCATCTGGTCCTACGCGCACCCCAAGGCCGTCGAGCTGGCCGAGCGGCTGGCACACCACGCCCCGGGCGACCTGAACAAGGTGTTCTTCACCACCGGCGGCGGCGAGGCCGTCGAGACCGCCTGGAAGCTGGCAAAGCAGTACCACAAGCTGACCGGCAACCCGCTCAAGCACAAGGTCATCTCCCGCGCCGTCGCCTACCACGGCACCCCGCAGGGCGCCCTGGCCATCACAGGGCTGCCCGCCCTCAAGGCGCCGTACGAGCCGCTGGTGCCCGGCGCGCACAAGGTGCCCAACACCAACATCTACCGGGCCCCGATCCACGGTGACGACCCGGAGGCGTTCGGCCGCTGGGCCGCCGACCAGATCGAGCAGCAGATCCTCTTCGAGGGCCCGGAGACCGTCGCCGCGGTCTTCCTGGAGCCCGTGCAGAACGCGGGCGGGTGCTTCCCGCCGCCGCCCGGCTACTTCCAGCGGGTCCGCGAGATCTGCGACCAGTACGACGTGCTGCTCGTCTCCGACGAGGTCATCTGCGCCTTCGGCCGGCTGGGCACGGTCTTCGCCTGCGACAAGTTCGGCTACGTGCCCGACATCATCACCTGCGCCAAGGGCATGACCTCCGGCTACTCGCCGATAGGCGCCGCGGTCATCTCCGACCGCATCGCCGAGCCGTTCTACAAGGGTGACAACACCTTCCTGCACGGCTACACCTTCGGCGGCCACCCCGTCTCGGCCGCCGTCGCCCTGGCCAACCTCGACATCTTCGAGCGCGAGGGCCTCAACCAGCACGTGCTCGACAACGAGGCCAACTTCTACAGCACCCTGCAGAAGCTGCACGACCTGCCGATCGTCGGCGACGTACGCGGGAACGGCTTCTTCTACGGCATCGAACTGGTCAAGGACAAGGCCACCAAGGAGACGTTCACGGACGAGGAGTCCGAGCGCGTCCTGTACGGCTTCCTGTCCAAGGCGCTGTACGAGAACGGGCTGTACTGCCGCGCCGACGACCGGGGCGACCCGGTGGTCCAGCTCGCCCCGCCGCTGATCTCCGACCAGAAGGTCTTCGACGAGGCCGAGCAGATCCTGCGCGCCGTGCTCACGGAGGCGTGGACGAAGCTGTAACCGGCGGCGCCTCACCGGTCGGCAGGCGCGCACGGCCGCACGAGGGGCGGGGGCATCGGTTAAGTGACCGATGCCCCCGCCCCTCGTTTCACCCTCCGGAGGGAATGACGGCTCGCGATGTTGAGTGGAGGTGCCCCATGGCCGCCCCGCCGGACGACGTGCTCTGGGCGCGAGGACTGCACTACGCCTACGACGGTTCACCCGCGCTGCAGGGCGTCTCGATCGGTGTCAGGGAGGGCGAGATCGTCGCCGTCGCCGGTCCCCGGGGCAGCGGAAAAACCACACTGCTGCGCTGTCTGTCCGGACAGCTGCTGCCCCTGAAGGGCGAGGTCTGGTTCAACAGCGCCCCGGTGCACACCCTCGGCAGGGCAGCGCGCGAGCGACTGCGGCTGCACCGCTTCGGCTGGATCGACAGCAGCCCACGCCTCGTCCCGGAACTCACAGTCTGGGAGAACGCCGCACTCCCCCTCCTGCTGCACGGCAGCAGCTACCGCGCCGCCCGCAGCGCGGCGCACGCCTGGCTGGAGCGGCTCGATGTCGGCGACTGCGCGAGCAAACCTCCCTCCGCACTGCGCCAGGCACAGCGCCAGCGTGTCGCCGTCGCACGCGCCCTGGTCCACTCCCCCACCGTGCTCTTCGCCGACGAGCCCACAGCACCGCTGCACCAGAGCGACCGGGCCCAGGTGCTGCGGGCGCTCAGCGCGGCGGCCCGCTCACACGGCATCACCGTGCTGCTGGCCAGCCACGACTTCACGCTCGACCAAGCGGCACGCACCGCGGACGCGACCGGAGCCGCGCTCGCCGACCGCATCGTCGGGCTCACCGACGGCCGCCGGGCGCGCACCCCGCCCCCCGGCACCCCGGCCGCCGTCCCCGCGGGCTCAGAAAGCGCGGCAGCGTGCTCACTCTCCGTCTGACCCTCGCGGCGCCACCCCTGGCACTCCTGCTCCGGCTGCTGCTGGTGTGCGCCTCGGCAGGACTGGGGCTGCTCCTGCTGGCCACGCTCTCCTTCGCCCTGGACAACCCCGACCAGCGGGCCGCCGCGCTGGTACGGCTCGCGTGGTGCCTGGTCCCCCTCGCCGTCACCGCGCACCTGGCCGCGGCCCTCGCGCGTACGGAGCCGGGCACCGAGGCCCGCTGCGGGCTGGACTCGGCCGGACTGGGGCCGGCGCGCCTGCCGCTGCTGGTCGCGCGTACCGCCGCCCTGCCCGCCGTCGCGGGCAGCGCGGCAGCACTGCTGGTGGCCGCGCGGAGCGGCATCGCGGGCAGCTCCGGCGTGCTGACCGTGCCGCAGCTGCCCGACGCCCTGGCGCGGCTCCCACTGCCCGAGCTGTCGCTGCCCACACCCGCTGCCGCCACCCTGCTGAGCACCGTGCCGCTGCTGGCCGCCCTCGCGGCCGCCTGGGGAGCCAGGCCCGGCGCCCCGCGGCCGTGGACAGGAACGGAGGACACCGGAGCGGCGGCCGCGGCCTCCGCGGCCGGAGCCGGGTCCGAAACCCGCGCCACCACCGAGCCACGGAAGGTCTCCTGCCGGGTCGGGCTGCTCGTCGGTGCCGTGCTCACCGCCGGTGGGCTGCTGCTGGCGGCCTACGCGGCCCGTGACGCGGCCGCCGGCGGCTCCCCCGGGCTGGGAGGCTGGACGTTCCCCGCTGAGGACGTGGCGGCCTCACCGCTGGCCGCCGGGTGGCTGCTCGCCGCGTTCGGGCTGGTGCTGGCCGGTCCCGGTCTGGTGATGCTGAGCGGGCGGCTGCTGGGCGCCGTGCGGCCCGGACCGGTACGACTGCTGACGGGGCGCACGCTGATCCGTGAGGCGCCCTTCCTGGGGCGCGAACTGGGTGCGCTGAGCGCGGTCGGGGCGGCCCTCGTGGCCCTCGTCCGGGCGCGGCTCACCGATGCCGGGGCAGCCGTCCTGCCGGGGCCGCTGGTGGGCGCTTCGGTGGCGCTGTCGGGGTGCTGCGTCGCCGGGGCGGCGCTGGCCGCGCTGGTCAGGGCCAGGAGAGCCCGCGCGCCGCTGCGGGGGCTGCTGGAGCGGATCGGGGCGCCCCAGGGGCTGGTGCGTGCGGTGACGCTGCTGCGCGCCTGCGTCACCTCGGTGGTCTTCGCGGGGCCGGCCGTGCTGGCCGGGATGTTCACTGCGCTGCCTCCGCACTGAGCGCGACGACCTCGCGCGGGTCGAAGAGGGCACCCACTTCGGCGCCCTCTTCCGGCGCGTCCCGCAGGGTGCAGGCGGCTTCCAGTGCCGGTCCCTCGTCCGGGCGCAGCAGCGCGGTCACCGTGGACGCGTCACCGCCGCGGAACGTCCGGGCCTCCACCGTGCAGCGCAGCCCCTCCTCGGGTGCGCGCAGCAGCACCCCGCCCGGCCTGACGAGCAGCAGCGTGCTGCCCTGCGGGGTGCCCTCGGGGACCGGGAGCTTCCCCCAGACGGTGGCGGCTGTCTCGCCGTGCACGGTGGCCTGGACGATGTTGCGGAAGCCCAGGAAGCGGGCGACGAACGGGGAGGCCGGGCGCTGCCAGACCTCCAGCGGGGTGCCGGTCTGTGCGATGCGCCCGTTCTCCATCACCACCACACGGTCGGCGAGTGCGAACGCCTCCCCGTGGTCGTGTGTGACGGCGAGAACGGTGGTGCCCAGCCGCTGGAAGAGGCCGCGCAGCTCCACGACGAGGCGTTCGCGCAGGCCACGGTCGAGCTGGCCCAGCGGTTCGTCCAGCATCAGCAGCCTCGGCTCGGGCGCGAGCGCGCGGGCCAGCGCGACGCGCTGCTGCTCGCCTCCGGACAGCGCGGTCACGGCACGCCGGCCGGCGCCCGGCAGCCCGACCAGCTCCAGCAGTTCGGCGACGCGGCGCTCGGTCTCGGCGCGGCCCGCCCGGTGCATACGCGGACCGAAGGCGACGTTCCCCGCGACGTCGCGCTGGGGGAAGAGCTGGTGGTCCTGGAACATCAGGCCGACGCCCCGCCGGTGCGCGGGCACCCCCGTCTGGTCGCGTCCCGACAGCAGCACCCGGCCCGCGTCGGCCTGCTGGAGACCGGCGACGACGCGCAGCAGGGTCGACTTGCCGCTGCCGCTGGGCCCGAGTACGCACACCGTCTCGTGTTCGGCCACCTCCAGATCGACCGCGTCCAGCGCCGTCCGCTCGCCGAAGCGCACGGTCACACCGTCAAGCCGCAGCATCTACAACTCCCCCTGACCTTCGGTCCGTACGCGCTCCAGCGCGAGCAGCACGCCCGCGCAGACGAGCATCAGAATGGTGCTCAGCGCCATGGCCTGGCCGTAGCTGGACTGCCCCGCGCGGCCCAGCAGCCGGGCCACCGCGACCGGCAGGGTGGGGGTGTCGGGGCGGGCGATGAACACTGTCGCGCCGAACTCGCCCAGCGAGACGGTGAAGGCGAACCCGGCGGCCACCAACAGCGCCCGCCGTACCAGCGGGAGGTCCACCTCACGCCAGGCGCGCAGCGGTGAGGCGCCCAGCACGGCGGCGGCCTCGCGCAGCCGTACGTCCACGGCGCGCAGCACGGGCAGCATGGTGCGGATGACGAACGGGACGCCCACCAGCGCCTGCGCCAGGGGCACCAGGATCCAGCTCGACCGCAGATCGAGCGGGGGCTCGTCCAGTGCGACGAGAAAGCCGAAGCCGACAGTGACGGCCGAGGTGCCCAGCGGCAGCATCAGCAGGGCGTCGAAACCACGCACCAGCCGTTCCGCCCTGGAGGTCCCCTCGTTCGAGCGGAACCGGGAGCGCGGAACGGTGAGCGCGGCGGCGGCCAGCCCGCCCACCACCAGGGCGATGGCGGTCGCGACGGCGGCGTACGCCAGGGAGTTGCCGACGGCCGCGAGAGGTGCGACGACAAAGGTCGCACTGTCCGACTGTGCCGTCAGTGCGCGGAAAGAGGCCAGCCCGAATCCGTCCGGCCCCTCGAAGGCCCGCTGGAGCAGCACCAGCAGCGGTACGACGGTCAGCAGGAGCAGCACCCCCAGCACCGAGCACAGCAGCGTCCACTGGCGGGCACCGGCCGGACGCCGTGCGGTGTGCTCAGCGGGAACGAGACTGAGCGCCGTCTCGCGCTTGCGCAGCGACCAGGCGTGCACCGCCAACAGGGCAGCGACGGCGGCGAACTGGACGAGCGTCAGCACAGCCGCCGTGGGCAGGTCCAGCAGGGTGGCGGTCTGCCGGTAGATCTCCACTTCGAGCGTGGCGTAACGCGGGCCGCCCAGCACCTGGATGACGCCGAAACTGGTGAAGGTGAACAGGAACACGATCAGCGCGGCGGCTGCCACGGACGGCGCCAGTGCCGGGAGGGTGACCCGTCGCCAGGCGGTGAACCGGCCCGCTCCCAGCACACGTGCGGCCTCCTCCTGGCGCGGGTCCAGCTGGGACCACAGGCCGCCGACAGTGCGCACGACGACCGCGTAGTTGAAGAAGACGTGCGCCAGCAGGATCGCCCACACGCTGGTGTCCAGCCGCACACCCAGCCATTCGTCCAGCACTCCCCCGCGTCCGGCCAGCGCCAGGAAGGCGGAGCCGACCACCACGGTCGGCAGAACGAACGGAACTGTCACCACGGCACGCAGGAGCCGCTTGCCCGGAAAGTCGAACCGTGCGAACACATACGCGCCGGGCAGCGCCAGCGCGAGCGTCAACGCCGTCGAGGCGGCGGCCTGCCAGAGCGTGAACCAGAGCACCTGGAGGATGTCCGGGTCGCTCAGCACCTGCCCGATCCGGCCGAGCTGCCACTGTCCGCCCTCGCGCAGCCCGCGCCCCACGATGGCGACCACCGGGTAGCCGAAGAAGACCGCGAAGAAGGCCATCGGTACGGCCATCAGCGCGAGCCGCACCCAGCCTGCGCCCCGGCGGCGCGGCACAGCGGCGGCCGCTCCCGGCGAGGGGACGGCCTCTCCCGGCGAGGGGGCGGGCAGGCCCGTGAGACCTGAGGGATCCGGCGCCCCAGGCACTTCCGGGGTGCCGGAGGTGCCCTGGGCGCCGGAAGAGCCCGAGGGGGCGGAAGAGCCCGGGCCCGCTACTTCACCGCGAGCGAGGTCCACGTCTTGATCCACTGCTCACGGTGCTCAGCGATCTTCTTCGGGTCCAGGGTGGCCGGGTCGTCGACCGTTTCGCCGTACTTGGTGAACAGCTTCGGCAGCTCGGCGTCCGCGCGGGCGGGGCTGACGAACATCTTCAGCGGCAGGTCCTCCTGGAACCGCTTGCTGAGCAGGAAGTCCAGCAGCGCCTTGCCGCCCTTGGTGTTCTTCGCGCCGTCGAGCAGCCCGGCGTACTCGGTCTGCTGGAAGCACGTGCCCTTGGCGACACCCGTCGGCGCCTGCTCGGGCGGGTTCTTCACGCCCATGACCTCGGCGGGCGGGCTGGAGGCATAGGAGACGACCAGGGGCTTGTCGCCCTTGCCCTTGCCTTCGCGGGAGCCCGTGAAGCGGTCGTTGTAGGCCTGCTCCCAGCTGCCGGCGACCTCCACCCCGTTACCGCGCAGCTTCTTCCAGTAGTCCTGCCAGTCCTTCTCGCCGAACTCGGTGACGCTCGCCAGCAGGAACGCCAGGCCGGGCGAGGAGTTGGCGGCGTCCTCGGTCACCAGCAGGTTCTTGTAGCGGTGCTTGGTCAGGTCCCGCAGGGTGCGCGGCGGGTCGAGCTTCTTGTCGGCGAACCACTCCCGGTCGTAGTTGACACACACGTTGCCGGTGTCGACCGGGGTGACCCGGTGCTTGTCCGGGTCGGCCTGGAGCCGCTCGGGGACCTTGTCGAGCCCCTTGGCCTTGTAGGAGGTGAAGACGCCCTTGTCGAGGGGGCGCGAGAGGAGGGTGTTGTCGACGCCGAAGAAGACGTCGCCCTGGGGGTTGCCCTTGTTGAGCACCGCCTGGTTGACGGCGGCCCCGGCGTCCCCGCCTCGCAGCACCTTGACCTTGTAGCCGCTGCGCTTCTCGAAGTCCTTCAGCACGGACTTCGAGACGGCGAACGAGTCGTGGGTGACCAGTCGGACGGTCTTGGGGTCCCCGCTGTCACCGGAGCCACCGCACGCGGTGGCGAGGAGGGCGAGGGTGAGGACAGCAGTGGTGGCGGCGGCAGCGCGCCGCGCGTGCTTCATCATCAGTGCATCGACTTCCTACCCGGCATGACCCGGGCGAGGTTCGAGGGTCTGCGACGCGTACGGGGCGTACGGTCGCACTCTCAGCGCTGTGAGCGCTCCCCTGTCGGCTGTTCGGTTTTGGCGGGCCGCCGGTGCGGCCCGTTCGAACACTATCAGTCGGGCCTTTTCGGCCAGAGATCAGCGGCCGGAAGCCAGATGTCAGAGGTCAGCGCTCGGTCGCCGCGAGCTGACCGCACGCACCGTCGATCTCCTGGCCCCGGGTATCCCGCACAGTCACCGGTACACCGTGCGATTCGAGCGTCCGCACGAACTCCGCCTCGTCCTCGGGCCGGGAGGCCGTCCACTTGGAGCCGGGGGTCGGGTTGAGCGGGATGAGGTTGACGTGCACCCGCTTGCCCTTCAGCAGCCGGCCCAGCAGGTCGGCCCGCCACGCCTGGTCGTTGATGTCCTTGATCAGCGCGTACTCGATGGAGACCCGGCGCCCGGACTTGGCCGCGTACTCCCAGGCGGCGTCCAGGACCTCGCGCACCTTCCAGCGGGTGTTGACCGGGACGAGGGTGTCACGCAGCTCGTCGTCGGGCGCGTGCAGGGAGAGCGCCAGCCGGCATTTGAAGCCCTCGTCGGCGAAGCGCAGCATCGCGGGCACCAGGCCGACCGTGGAGACGGTGATGCCCCGCTGGGAGAGCCCGAGGCCGTCCGGCTCGGGGTCGGTCAGCCGCCGGATGGCGCCGACCACCCGCTTGTAGTTGGCCAGCGGCTCGCCCATGCCCATGAAGACGATGTTCGACAGCCGTGCCGGTCCCCCCGGCACCTCGCCGTCCCGCAGGGCGCGCATTCCGTCGACGATCTGGTGGACGATCTCGGCGGTGGACAGGTTCCGGTCCAGACCCGCCTGCCCGGTGGCGCAGAACGGGCAGTTCATCCCGCATCCGGCCTGCGAGCTGATGCACATGGTGACCCGGTCCGGATACCGCATCAGCACCGACTCCACGAGCGTCCCGTCGTGCAGCCGCCACAGCGTCTTGCGGGTGGTGTCGTCGTCGCAGCTGATGTGCCGCACCACGCTCATCAGGTCGGGCAGCAGCTGGTCCGCGAGCTTCTGCCGGGCGGCGGCCGGGATGTCGGTCCACTGCTCAGGGGCGTGCGCCAGCCGCGCGAAGTAGTGCTGCGAGAGCTGCTTGGCGCGGAACGGCTTCTCACCGATCTCGGCGACCGCCTCCCGGCGCTCCTGGGGGGAGAGGTCGGCGAGGTGGCGGGGCGGCTTCTTCGCGCCGCGCGGGGCGACGAACGTGAGTTCTCCAGGGGCAGGCATAACTTCACCAGTGTCGCAGACCCGCGGGCGTCCCCGGCCCCGGGCTGCGGGGCCGGGTACCAGGTACGCTCAGCCCGCGCCGACGAAGATCACCAGCAGCAGCCACACCACCGGAGCGGTCGGCAGCAGCGAGTCGAGGCGGTCCATGATGCCGCCGTGTCCCGGCAGCAAGGTGCCCATGTCCTTGATGCCCAGGTCCCGCTTCATCATCGACTCGCCCAGGTCGCCCAGGGTGGCGCTGACCGAGACCGCCAGGCCCAGCAGCAGGCCCTGCCACCAGCTTCCGCCGTCGATCAGGAACTGGGTGCACAGCGCTCCCGCCACCATGGCGAACGTCACCGCGCCGATCAGCCCCTCGCGGGTCTTGCCGGGGCTGATCCGGGGCGCCAGTTTGTGCCGTCCGAAGCGCCAGCCCACCGCGTAGGCGCCGGTGTCGCTGACCACGGTGAGGATCAGGAACGTCAGCACCCGCTTCGGCCCGTCGTCGGCGGCCAGCATCAGGGCGACGAAGGTGGCGAGGAAGGGGACGTAGAAGGCGGCGAAGAGGCTCGCGGTCACATCCCGCAGATAGTCGGCCGCCGGCTGGGTCATCCGCCACGCCAGTACGGCGAGCGCCGTGAGCGCCATGGCCACCCACGCGCCCTCCGCGCCCCGTACGTATCCGGCGACCGTCATGGCCGCGCCGCCGAGCGCCAGCGGCACCAGCGGCACTCTGATGCTCTTGCGTTCCCGCAGCCGCGAGGTCAGCTCCCACAGCCCGACGACGACCGCCAGCACGATGACGCCGAGGAAGACCGGCTTGTAGAAGAAGAGCGCAGCCAGGATGACCACGCCGAGCCCCAGGCCGACCCCTATGGCGGCGCGCAGATCCCGGCCGGCGCGCTTCTTGCCCTGGCCCGTCCTGCTCTCTCCGGAGGGCGCGGGCGACGGGGCGCCCGGCTGCCGGGAGGCGCCTTCCGCCCCGTTCGGGTCGTTCGGCTGCGGGCCGCCGGGTGGACCGGCGGGGCCTGTGAAACCGGGGCCGTGGCGACGGTGGCGGCCTTCGTGGCCGTCTGACGCGTCACCGGGGCTCCCGGGGTCGGACACCATGGGCATACGCTGAGTCTGCGACGCGCCGCCGCCCACATCGTGCACGGTGCCGGTCACGTCGTGGGCGGACAGGTGACCATCGCCCGGGCGGGGCATCGCCGAAGGGGTGGCGTGGCCCGGCTCGGGCGGACCCCAGTACCGGGCGTTCCCCGCGTCCGGTTGCGGCGCTCCCCAGGATGAGTCGTTCACAGATTGCAGCCTTCGACCTCGGACCTTGAGACGGTGGGCTCAGACTTCGAGCAGCTCGGACTCCTTGTGCTTGAGCAGCTCGTCCACCTGTGCGACGTACTTGGCAGTGGTGTCGTCGAGCTCCTTCTCGCCCCTGCGGCCCTCGTCCTCACCGACCTCGCCGTCCTTGATGGCCTTGTCGATGGTCTCCTTGGCCTTGCGCCGGATGCTGCGGATGGAGATCTTGGCGTCCTCGCCCTTGCTCTTGGCGACCTTGATGTACTCCCGACGGCGCTCCTCGGTCAGCTCGGGGAACGTCACCCGGATGATATTGCCGTCGTTCGACGGGTTGACGCCCAGGTCCGAGTCGCGGATGGCCTGTTCGATGTTGCGCAGCGAGCTCTTGTCGAACGGAGTCACCACGGCCATCCTGGGCTCGGGGACGGAGAACGACGCCAGCTGGTTGATCGGCGTCATCGTGCCGTAGTACTCCGCCAAGATCTTGTTGAACATCGCCGGGTGCGCACGGCCGGTGCGGATAGCGGCGAAGTCCTCCTTGGCGACGACGACCGCCTTCTCCATCTTTTCCTCGGCTTCGAGGAGGGTCTCTTCGATCACCACGTGCTCCTGGTTCGATGAATGAGCCTGACTGCTTCATCCGGGGCTGTGAGCTGACGGCCGCCCCGCGGGAGCCCCGGCCCCCGCAGTGCCCTGATTCCTGCACGGTGTCCGACCGGCAGGCTGTTGTCCATCCCCGTACCGGGCCGTTCGTACGCCACGGTGTTGCCGACGGAGCCGGACGATCCCGGCGGACGCCGCTCCGCCGGACCGCGAGGCCGTCGACGGGGCCGCTCAGACCCGGGTGCCCTGGTTGCTCACCAGAGTGCCGATCTTCTCACCCTTGACCGCGCGGGCGATATTGCCTTCGGCGAGCAGCTCGAAAACGAGGATCGGGAGCTTGTTGTCACGGCAGAGGGTGATCGCTGTCATGTCGGCGACCTTGAGGTCGCGCGTGATGACCTCGCCGTACTCGAGCGCGTCGAACTTCACCGCCGCGGGGTTCCGCGCCGGGTCGGAGTCGTAGACGCCGTCCACGCCGTTCTTGCCCATGAGCATCACCTCGGCGTTGATCTCCAGAGCACGCTGGGCCGCGGTGGTGTCGGTGGAGAAGTACGGCATGCCCATACCGGCGCCGAAGATGACCACACGGCCCTTCTCCAGGTGCCGGATGGCGCGCAGCGGGATGTACGGCTCGGCGACCTGGCCCATGGTGATGGCGGTCTGGACGCGTGAGTCGATGCCCTCCTTCTCCAGGAAGTCCTGGAGCGCCAGGCAGTTCATGACGGTGCCGAGCATGCCCATGTAGTCGGAGCGGGCCCGGTCCATACCGCGCTGCTGGAGCTCGGCGCCGCGGAAGAAGTTGCCGCCGCCGATGACGACGGCCATCTCGGCGCCGTCACGGACGACCGAGGCGATCTCCCGGGCCATCTTGTGCACGACATCGGGGTCGACACCGAGTCCGCCGCCGCCGGCGAACGCCTCGCCGGAGAGCTTCAGCAGGAAGCGTCGCCGATGGTCACTGTCTTTGCCGGTGTCATTGCTGGTCATGGAGATCTCCTCGTGCACATACGAAAGAGGCCACTGCCGTCGGATCCTCGCGGTTCCCTCTGCGGCAATGGCCTCCTCGTCACAACTGCCCTGTGCCCGACCTTATCGGGCCCGTGCCGGTTCTGTGCGCGGTGCTCGGTGTATCCACCTCCGAGCGAACAGAACCGGCCTGCGGGATGCGTCAGGAACGGGCTCTCAGGCGCCGACGCGGAAGCGGGCGAAGCGCTTCAGCGAGACACCGGCCTCCTGGAGGACCTTCTGCACGGACTTCTTGTTGTCCTTGGCGAAGGGCTGGTCGAGGAGGGTGTTCTCCTTGAAGAAGCCGTTGACCCGGCCCTCGATGATCTTCGGCAGGGCCTGCTCGGGCTTGCCCTCCTCGCGGGCGGTCTCCTCGGCGATACGGCGCTCGTTGGCGACCGTCTCCTCCGGGATGTCCTCGCGGGTCAGGTACGCCGGGGCGAAGGCGGCGATGTGCTGCGCGACGTCCTTGGCGATCTCTTCGTTCGCCCCGTCGAGCTCGACCAGCACGCCGACCTGCGGGGGCAGGTCCGGGCTGGTGCGGTGCAGGTAGGAGCCGACGTAGGCGCCGGAGAACTGCGCGAAGCGGTCCAGCACGATCTTCTCGCCGAGGGTGGCGTTGGCCTCGTCGACGTACGCCTGGACGGTCGTGCCGGCCTCGATCTCGGAGGCGAGCAGCGCGTCGATGTCGGCCGGGGAGGTGGCCTCGACGTGCTTGGCGATCGCCTCGGCCACGGCGAGGAACTTCTCGCCCTTGGCCACGAAGTCGGTCTCGCACTTCAGCTCGACCAGCACGCCGGCGGAGTTGTCGTCGGCGATCCGGGCGATGACCGCGCCGTTCTCGGCCGTACGGCTCTCGCGCTTGGCGACGCCCTTCTGGCCCTTGACGCGCAGGATCTCCACGGCCTTGTCGACGTTGCCCTCGGCCTCGTCCAGCGCCTTCTTGCAGTCCATCATGCCGGCGCCGGTGAGCTCCCGGAGCTTCTTGACGTCGGCGGCGGTGTAGTTCGCCATGGTCTGTGAATCTCTTCTCGGAAAGTCGGTGAGAAAGTCGGTGGGGTTGGATCGGAGTCACATGGACCGGCTCAGCTCACGGCTGGACGGCGGGGGCGCCCGGCCCCCGCCGTCTCACCGCGAACCTGTGGGGTCCACGTGATCCACGTGGCCCGTGGGTCAGCCCTGCTCGGCGGGGGCAGCCGTCTGCTCGCCCTCGGCTGCGGCCGGCTGCGCCTCGGCGGCGGGCTGGGCCTCGCCCTCGGCGGGCTTCTCGGCGGCCTCGGCGGCCGGCTTCTCGGCGGCCTTCTCGCCCTCCAGGAGGTCACGCTCCCACTCGGCCAGCGGCTCACCGGCGGCCTTCTCGCCCTTGCCCTCACCGGCGCCGCCCGACGAGCGGGCGATCAGGCCCTCGGCCACGGCGTCGGCGATCACGCGGGTCAGCAGGGTGACGGAGCGGATCGCGTCGTCGTTGCCCGGGATCTTGTAGTCGACCTCGTCGGGGTCGCAGTTGGTGTCGAGGATCGCGACGACCGGGATGTTGAGCTTGCGCGCCTCGCCGACGGCGATGTGCTCCTTCTTGGTGTCCACGATCCAGACGGCGCTGGGCACCTTCTGCATCTCGCGGATACCGCCGAGGGTCTTCTCCAGCTTGGCCTTCTCGCGGGAGAGGACCAGCAGCTCCTTCTTGGTGAGGCCGGAGGCGGCCACGTCCTCGAAGTCGATCTGCTCCAGCTCCTTGAGGCGCTGCAGCCGCTTGTAGACCGTCGAGAAGTTGGTCAGCATGCCGCCGAGCCAGCGCTGGTTCACGTAGGGCATGCCCACGCGGGTGGCCTGCTCGGCGATGGCCTCCTGGGCCTGCTTCTTGGTGCCGACGAACATGATGGAGCCGCCGTGCGCGACGGTCTCCTTGACGAACTCGTAGGCGCGGTCGATGTACGACAGCGACTGGAGCAGGTCGATGATGTAAATGCCGTTGCGCTCGGTGAAGATGAAGCGCTTCATCTTCGGGTTCCAGCGGCGGGTCTGGTGCCCGAAGTGGACGCCGCTCTCCAGCAGCTCCCGCATCGTGACGACGGCCATGGCCGTTCTCCTTGGTTACTCGGTTGTCGTCAGCGGAGGCCGGACGGCCCCCGCTTGCCTGACGCCCCTGGCGCGCCGCCCGGGAGGTCCGGCTGGGCCGGGACCGTTCCTGGGACCGAGATGCGCGGCCACCGGGTGAGGGTGGCGGGGCGTGCGAAGTCAGCCCGGTCACCCGGGCCGCACCAGCAGTGTACGGGACCGGGGAGGTCGGCCGCGCCCCGGCGGGGGCCGACAGCCGTCCGGCAGGGGGCCGGCCGGTGCGCGGCCATATCCGCTCGGACGGGTGACGGCGTTGTCCACAACTGGGCAGTTACCCACAGATCCTGGCCAAGATCCCCGCCGACGGGCAAACCGCGCCACCGTTCTCGGCATGGATCAGCACAGACTCCAGTACGAGAGGGCTGGGTCCGGCCTGGACCAGAAGGCCGGGTCCGGCCGGAGGCTTCGGCGGCCGGGTGGTCCGGTGCGGCCCCGGGTGGGACGCCGGGCAGTGTGGTGCGCCGCGGTGTCGGCGGTGGCCCTGCTGGTCGCCGTACTGGCCGCCGTCCTGCCTGTGGCCTGGCTGCCCGGACAGGCGACCGCCGCCCTGCCCGGCACCGTCCGGGCCACGAGGCCTCCCGCACCCGACGATCTCCTCACGCCCGCGGGTGCGGGAGTCATACCCGCCGACGCGAATACCGGCGCTGGCCGGGAGGTCGGACACCGTCGCGCAGGGCACCGGCGGGGCGGCGCGGTGGCCGGGCGGGCGTGGCCGGTCGAGGGTGCGGACGGTGCGCGACGCCCTTGGGTGTCACGCGGCTGGGATCCGCCGCCTGAGCCGTGGGCGGCGGGCCACCGCGGAGTCGATCTCGCGGCCCGTCCGGGCCGACCGGTGCGGGCGGTGGCGGACGGCCGGGTCTCGTTCGCGGGGAAGGTGGCCGGGCGGGGTGTGGTGTCCATCGAGCTCAGGGGCACCGGGCGACCGCCGCTGCGGACGACGTATCAGCCGGTGCGGCCGTCGGTGCGCAAGGGGGATCGGGTGCGGGCCGGTGAGCAGGTGGGGACTGTGCAGCGCGGCGGCCACTGTCCGCACACCTGTCTGCACTGGGGGCTGCTGCGCGGGGACCGCTACCTCGACCCGCTCTCTCTCCTACCGGGCGCGCTCCTCGGCGGCCCCTCGCGGCTGCTGCCGGTCCTTGGAGTGCCACTGCCGGGTTCCGGCGGCGGGCGGCCGGAGAGGGAGGCCGACCTGCAGCTCGCCCCGGGATCGTGGGCCGCGGCCCCGGGCAGGCCTCAGGGCGCGACGGGCTGGGTGGCGGCGCTGGCACTCGCCCTGGGCGCGGCCTGGGCGCACCGGCGGCTGTGCGGCACGGCGCGGGGCGGCGGCACCGACTCCGGTACCGCCCGCCGCACAGGACGGTCGGCCGGAGACCGCGGAGCGGGCGGCTTCCCCAGGTTCCTCGTCAGCCCCGCACGCCGTTCAGCGCCATGGAGACGGCGGCTTCGGCGATCTCTTCGGGATCTTCGGCCGCCCCGAGCTCGATACGGCGCACCCCCGCGTCCACCACGCCCTGCAACAGCATGGCGGCGAGCCGGGGCTGGGCATGGCCGAGCTCGCCGAGGGCCTCGACCACCATGGAGATCAGCCCTCCGTGCGCGGCGCGGATCCGCTCACGGGCCCCCGCGTCCAGCTCGCCGGCGGAGATCGCGACGACGGCGCGGTGCCTGCGGTCGCCCACGAGGGCGAGCTGCGTGCGGACGTAGGCCTCGACCTGGCCCTCCGGGCTCGCGGCGGCCCGCATGGCCGACTCGACCTCGGCGGCCCACACCGGGAAGTCGACGGCGCACAGCTCTTCGACCACTGCGGCGCGGGAGCGGAAGTACTCATAGACGGAGGAGCGCGCGAGGCCGGTCCGCTGGGCGAGGGCGGGGAAGGTCAGGGCTTCCGTACCGCCCTCGGACAGCAGAGACCTGGCGGCGTCCAGCAAGGCCGCGCGCTGCATGGTCCGGTGCTCGGCCACGGAGGCCGCTCGAATCCTGGGCACGCCCCTAGCTTACGAAGAGGAGGTCGAGAGTTGCACGGGTGCGGGGCGACCGGTCCGGTCAGCGGCCGGCGTCGGCCAGTTTGGCGCGGAGCTGCAGAACCGATTTGGTGTGGATCTGGCTGACCCTGCTCTCGGTGACGCCGAGCACCTGGCCGATCTCGGCGAGGGTGAGCCCTTCGTAGTAGTAGAGGGTCACGACGGTCTTCTCGCGGTCGGGGAGGGTGTTGATGGCGCGTGCGAGCAGCCGGCGCAGCTCGCGGTCCTCGGCGACCTCCACCGGGTTGTCGGCGGCGGTGTCCTCCAGGGTGTCCACCAGGCTGAGCCGGTCACCGCCGTCGCCGCCGACGTGCAGCAGCTCCTCCAGGGCCACGACGTTGGCCAGCGACAACTGGCTGAAGACACCGTGCAGTTCCTCCATCTCGATACCCATCTCCTCGGCTACCTCCGCCTCGGAGGGGCTGCGGCGGAGCCGGGCTTCGAGAGTGGCGTAGGCGCGCTCCACGGCGCGTGCCTTCTGCCGCACCGAGCGGGGGATCCAGTCCAGGGCACGCAGTTCGTCGATCATGGCCCCCCGGATGCGGGTGATGGCGTAGGTCTCGAACTTGATGGAGCGGGAGGGGTCGAACTTCTCGATGGCATCGATGAGTCCGAAGACTCCGGAGGAGACGAAGTCGGCCTGTTCCACATTGGGCGGCAGGCCGACACTCACCCTGCCCGCGACGTACTTGACCAGCGGCGAGTAGTGCAGGATGAGCTGTTCGCGCAGCCTGCTGTCCGCCGTGGCCTTGTAGGACCGCCAGAGTTCATCCAGCGAGCTGGGCGCAGTCCTGGGCGTGTCGTCGTCGACCACGGTGCGTGCGGCTGCGGCGGCCGCTGCGGCTGTGCGGTCGGGCCCGGAGGTGTGCTGAGGCATACGTCGCCTTGAGCCGTTCTGCTGGGTAGTGGTGGTCTGTTGGTGTGCGGTTGGTGTGTCTCGTTGCGAGATGATGTGAGCGTAGCGTGACCACGGCGTCGCAGTCTGCGACGTATCGTTCTTTCAGTCTGCGCTGGCGTGCTCCTTTCCGCGGTGGCTCGGCAGCGCCGGAAGCGGACGCGGTGCGGATGACCGGGCACGGGGCCAGGGTGCGGTGCCCTGCGGGGACCGTGCCGCCCCGGCGAGCGCGCACAGCTCAGCCTTTCACCCGATAGCCCCAGGTCAAGGACCGCCTCATCACTCGATGGAGTGCCCCTTGCGGCGCGGGGCCAACTGCCAGCGGTCCCCGTCGCGTTCGACGAAGCCGAGTGCCCGCAGCTCATGGAGCCGCGCGAGGACCTCACCCGGTGGCACGCCCGCGGAGCACGCGATGCGGGCGGGGTCGTACGCCCCGCGCCCGGGGAGCGCTTCGAGGACCCGCGCCGCATCGGGACTCAAGGCGTCGCGCGGCACGGCCGGTCCGCGCCGCTCAGGAGCCAGCTCGCCCACCATGCCCACCTGCTCGATCACTTCGGCGGCGTCGGTGACCACGGTCGCCTCGCCGCGCAGGAGTTCGTGCACGCCCTGGGAGAGCCCGGAGGTGACCGGACCCGGCATCCCCATCAGGTGCCGACCCAGCCCGAGGGCGCGACGGGCGGTGACCAGGGCTCCGCTGCGCAGAGCCGCCTCCACCACGACCGTTCCCCGGGTGAGCGCGGCGATCACCCGGTTCCGCAGCACGAACCGGCTACGGGTGGGATGGTCCCCCGGCGGGAGCTCGGCGACCAGCAGACCGCGCTCCCCCAGCGCGCGGATCAGCTCCTGGTGGCCCGGCGGGTAGGCGACGTCCACGCCGCACGCCAGCACCCCGACGGTGGGCCCGCGCACGGCCAGGGCTCCCCGGTGCGCGGCGGCGTCCACCCCGTAGGCGGCGCCGGAGACGACCGTCCAGCCCCGTTCGGCGAGCCCCGCGCCCAGCAGGGCCGCGCAGTGCGCCCCGTACTCGGTGCAGGCCCGGGCTCCGACAACGGCCACCGAGCGCAGCGCCCACACCCGGAGCGAGGCCGTTCCCCGCACCCACAGTCCGAACGGCCTCGCGTGCCCCAAGTCATCGAGCTGCCGGGGCCATTCGGCGTCCCCGGGGCAGACGAAGCGGCCGCCGCTTCCCACGATGGCGGCCAGATCCGTGTGCGGCTGCGCACGGGCGGCCCGCAGCCGCAGTCCCGCCCAGCGCCGTTCCCCGGCGCCGGTGAGCGGCGGACCGCTGCCGGTCACCGCCTCCACCACCTCGCACGCCCCGTAGGTGGCGAGCCACCGTCCGACCAGTTCGTCCCCCGGCTCGGCGATCCGCGTCAGCGCCGCTCGCGCGAGCCGCTCCGCCTCAACCGGCCCCGGCACCGCACCGCTACGGTCCCGCTCCGGCGCGGCCGGGCCCACCGGGTCAACCGGGCCGCCGTTGTCGGCTCGGTCGGCTCGGTCAGCCCGGTCGGCTCGGCTCGTCCGGTCGACTCGGGCGGCCCGGCCCATCCGATCCGCCCGGCCCGCTCCGTCCGCTCGGTCCGCACGCCCCGCTTGCTCCATCCGGTCCGCCTGGTCCACCCGTTCCGTTCGGGCCGTCGGGTCCATCCCGTCTGTGCGGCCCGGCGGGCTCACCGTGCGGGTGCCCGGGTGGGTCCGTCGCGTGGTCGGTGCGGAGGTGGCCGAGTGCGGTCGTGGCCGGTGCCGCACGGCTGTCCTGGGGCGTGCGGCCCTCTGGGGTGGCCGCTCCTCGCTGCGTCGGTGCTGGGGAGCGGCTGCCGGCTCGTCCGCTTCCGTCCGGCCGGTCCCCGGCCGCGGGTTCCGGGCCGTCATGCGGGGATGTCCGGGACGAGGGCGGGGCTCCGGCGGACGCCGGTCCTCAGTGCCAGGGCTACGTTGACGTCGTCCCGGGTGGGCCGGGGGTGGCCCGCCAGGTCGGCGACCGTCCAGGCGACCCGTAGCACCCGGTCGAGGCCGCGCGCTGTCAGCAGGCCCCGTTCCAGTTCGTCCTCGGCCTCGGTGAGGGCCTTGGGACAGGCGGGGTGACGGGTGCGCAGTTCGTGCCCTGGCACCTCGTTGTTGGTCTTCCACGGAGTGCCCGCGTACCGTGCCGCCGCGCGCTCCCTGGCCTCCAGCACCCGCGCCGCCACAACGGCTGTCGACTCGGCCCGGCCGTCCACAGCGGCCAGTTCGGAGCGGGCGAGCGGTTCCACGCTGACGCGGAGGTCGACACGGTCCAGCAGAGGCCCGGACAGCCGCGCCCGGTAGCGGCGCACCGAGGCGGGCCGACACTCGCACCCGCCCACAGTGCTGCCGTGCCGTCCGCAAGGACACGGGTTGGCCGCCAGCGCGAGCAGGAACCGGGCGGGCATCCGCATCATCCCCGCAGCCCGTGCCACGACGACATACCCGGACTCCAGCGGCTGCCGCATGGCATCCAGCACCTGAGCTCCACATTCGGCAGCCTCGTCCAGGAAGAGCACTCCGTTGTGCGCCAGGGAGACGGCACCGGGGCGCGGCAGCCCGGAGCCGCCGCCGACCAGCGCCGCCATGGTGGCCGAGTGGTGGGGTGCGCAGTAGGGCGGCCGGGCGACCAGTGGCTGGCCGGGCGGCAGGGCGCCCGCGACCGAGTGCACCGCCGTGACCTCCAGCGACTCCTTCCGGCTGAGCGGGGGCAGGAGCCCCGGCAGCCGTTCGGCGAGCATGGTTTTCCCGGCCCCGGGAGGGCCCTTGAAATAGATGTGGTGCCGTCCGGCCGCAGCGATCTCCAGGGCGCGGCGCGCATGGCTCTGTCCTGCGACGTCGGCGAGGTCCACGGGGCGCTCCTCGCCCAGCAGGCCGGTGAGGCCCGGTGCCGCCATGGGCAGGCCGGCCAGACCGGCGTGTGCGGCCTCCGGGAGTCCTTCGGCGGCCGGGTCGGGCTCCTCGGGCACCGGCTCGTCGGTCAGCACCGCGATGAGCTGGCGCAGGCTACGGACGCCGAGCACCGAGACATCCGGGACCAGCGCCGCTTCGGCTGCCGTCTGCTCGGGCACGACCACCTGCCGGTATCCGGCATCGGCAGCCGCCAGCACGGCGGGGAGGACACCGCGGACCGGCAGTACCCGGCCGTCCAGCCCGAGTTCGCCGATCATCACGACACCGGCGATCTCCCGTGGGTCGATCCGTTCCGCCGCCGCGAGTACCGCGCAGGCGACCGCGATGTCGAACCCGCTGCCTCCCTTGGGCACCGAGGCGGGGCTGAGGCCGACGGTGAGCTTCTTCTGCGGCCAGGGCACACCGGAGTTGACCACCGCGGCCCGCACCCGGTCCCGGCTCTCCGTCAAGCTCTTGTCGGGCAGTCCGACCAGGGTGAAGGCGGCGACACCCGGCTCCAGATCGGCCTGCACCTCGACCGGCACCCCCTCGACCCCGACCAGTGCGACTGCGTACGTACGGGCGAATGCCATCAGCCGACCCCTCGCACGTGCTGCACCACGGGGGCGCCCCGGTCCGGCAGGACCACCCCTACGAGATCGATCCGCACCCCGCCGGTGGGAGGGCGGCCGTAGCGGGCGACCCAGCACTCGCTGAGCCAGCGTGCCGCCAGCCGCCGCAGCCTGGCCGTCTTCATCGGTGGCAGGCTCTCCATGGGGTGCTGGAAGGGAGAGGCACGGCGGGATTTGACCTCGCAGATCACGACCGCGTCCGCATCCCGCGCGATGATGTCGATCTCGCCTTCGGCGCAGCGCCAGTTCCGCTCCAGGATCGCCATGCCGGCTTCGCGCAGTCGCCGCGCCGCCAGGTCTTCTCCGTACCGCCCCAGAGCCCCCTTGGCACAGGAAGGGGCCGACGCCCGGCGAGGCCGCGTGCCCCGCTGCCCGGCAGTCCGCTGCCCGGCAGTCCGCTGTCCGGCACTCCCCGGGCCGGTACTCCCCCGACCGGCACTCCGCCCTCCAGCACTCCCCCGACCGGCGTTCCGCTCTCCGGCGCTCCGGCCGGGGTTCCGCTCCCCCGCACTCGCCCGGCCGACATTCCGCTGCCCGGCACGGTCCCGGCTCATGCCCGGGCGGCCGCTCTTCCGCGTCTCGCTGGTGTTCATACGGCACCACCTCCGACGCCGACTGTGGCGGCATCGGAGGTGGCTTGGGGATCTTGCTCTGCTTCTGTGGAGAACCCGGCGGTTGTGGACAACTCCGTCACCCGCCGGAGTGAACGGCCGGGTGAACGGCCGGGTGAGCGGGCAGGTCAGCCCTTGAAGCCCGAGTCCTCCGGCAGGTCCAGCTCGCTCTTGTTGAGCTCTTCGATGTTCACATCCTTGAACGTGAGCACTCGTACCTGTTTGACGAACCGGGCCGGCCTGTACATGTCCCAGACCCACGCGTCCGCCATCGACACCTCGAAGAAGACCTCGCCCTGAACCGAGTGGACCTGCATCTCGTAGTCGTTGGTCAGATAGAAACGCCGGTCGGTCTCGATCACGTATTTGAACAGCCCGACGACGTCTCTGTACTCCCTGTAGAGCTTCAGCTCCATCTCGGTCTCGTACTTTTCGAGGTCCTCGGCGCTCATGGCATGTTCCCCTTCAGCCGTGCGTCCCCCCATTGTGCGTCACCCTGGGCGGCGTCGGGCCGATGTCGCGCGCCGCCGCGCGAGCGGTCCGTACGCGGCACCGCCCAGCACCAGCGCGGCCCCCGCGATCACGGCGGTCAGCGCCAGCGGGAGCGGTCCGCGATCCGAGGTCCCGCCGGGCATGTCGGCGAACCCGCCCGCCTCCGGCAGCATTCCGAAGGCGCCGACGGGCCAGGCTATTGCGTCGACGCGGGCCTCGACCGCGGAGCGCGGCACGGCACCGTGGTCGGCGTCCTCCAGATGCACCCGGGAGTCGAGAGAGGCCTCCCGGTTGTCCCCCAGCAGGAAGAGCTTGCCCTTGGGCACACGCGTGGGTTCGAAGGGACGCTGCGAGTCGCTGCCGTGGGTGCGCAGATAGGGCTCGTCGACCGGCTCGCCGTTGACGGTCAGCCGTCCCTTCCGGTCGCAGCACGCCACCTTGTCGCCGCCGACCCCCACCACGCGCTTGACCATGGGCACCGAGCCCCAGACCGAGTCCCGGAAGACGACGACATCGCCGCGACGCACCTCGTCGCCGTCCGCCCGCTCGGCCAGCACCCGGGCGCCGGAGCGGACGGTCGGGTCCATGGAGTCGGTGGGCACCGTATAGGGCTTGTAGAAGACGGCAGCCCAGATGAAGCCGCCGAGGAAGAGCACAGACCCGAGGGCCACGGCCAGCCCGGACAGTCGGTTGCCCAGGCGGCTGCGGCCCTCTTCGGTTCGTTCCGTACTGCTCACTTCCGCACTCCTCCGCCCTCCGGGACGCCCGCCGCTCTCCGGAGCGTCCCGAAGGCCTCGTCAGTCTGCCTCGGCGCAGACCGCTGACCCTACCGGGGAGTACAGGAGGCCGTCAGCCCTCGGCCGACGGGTAGGACGAGGAATGCGCGGGGGAAGCCGTCCCGGCCGGGGAAGCGGCCGCCTTCGTCCCCGCCGCGGGCGCCGCCTGGTGCAGCCGTCGGCGCCGCCGCCACAGCACCAGCGGGACGGCGCCCGCGAGCCCGAGCGCGCCGGGCGCGGCGCTCAGCGCGCGCGACTGGACACCCTGCTGGTCGAAGGTCTCGGGCACCGGCAGCGTGCCCCAGCGGTCGATCGGCCACGCCTTGACGATCGCCCGGCCGACCACCTGCTTCTCCGGGACGAAGCCGTCCCCTGGCTGGTTCTGGTGGTAGCGGGAGTCGAGGGAGTCCTGGCGGTGGTCGCCCATCACCCACAGCTTGCCCTTGGGCACCTTGACCGGACCGAACGGCTTGTCGTCGCAGGAGGAGTTGCCGGGGAAGACGTACGAGGACTCGTCCAGCGCGGTGCCGTTGACCCGCACCGTGCCGCCCTTCTTGCACTCGACGGTGTCCCCACCGACCGCGATGACCCGCTTGATCAGGTCCTTCTCGTTGGCGGACGGCATCAGGCCGATGAAGCTGAGCGCTGTCTGGAGGAAGTTCTCCTCGACATGCGCCTCGGGGAGCCAGCCGCCCGGGTCGTGGAAGACGATGACCTCGCCGCGCTCGGGCGTGGACCCGAACCACGGGGTCAGCTTGTCGACCAGCACCCGGTCACCGCGCTGCAGCGTGTTCTGCATCGAGTCGGAGGGGATGGAGAACGCCTGGACGAGGAAGGTCTTGATGATCAGGGCCAGGATGAGCGCGATGCCGATGAGCATCGGCAGTTCCTTCCAGAACGCGCGCTGCTTCTTCACCGGCTTCTTGCCACCCGGATCGTTCTCGCCATCCGGATCGTTCCTGCCGTCCGTATCCTGCTGGTCATCCGGACCCTTCCGGTCGCCCACGTCCTTGTGGAGGCGTGGGCCCTCCGTCGGCGAAGCCGCTCCCGCGTCCGAGTCCGGCGCCCGGTGGTCAGGGCCGGGGCGGGGACCCCGCGGGCCGTCCCCGTCGGCACCCGAGCTCGCTGCCGTCCCGTCAGTATCGGCGGTCACACTGTCACTCTCTCTTTCCACGGCCGGTGGTCCTTCGTCGCCCGTCCTGCCGTCCGTACCAGGACGTTCGTCCTCCGGGTACCCGGAACCGGACCGCTTGCCGACCGCCAAGTCCCCCACATCCACTCCTCACACTGCGCATTCGCCTGTTCCTCCAGCGGTACAGGCCCACCATTCCCATAACGAGCGGAAGTTCCGCTGAGAACGGGAGTTGCGCCACTCGATTGTCCCGGTTCACGGAGGTGGCGGCGGCCACGCCACCGGGATCGGGCACCGAAGCATAGGTATCCGGCTCTTCGAGCCGCCTCCAATGGTCGAACGGCCAGGCGATGACAATCGCTCTGCCAACGATTCGGTCCTCCCCGATCGTTCCTCGGTCGGGCTCTTCCAAGTGGTAACGGGAGTCGGCCGAGTTGGCGCGGTGGTCCCCCATCACGAACACGCGTCCCACGGGTACGGTCACCTTGAACTTCATCCGGGACGGCTTGTTGCCCGGATGGATGTACGGCTCGTCCAGCGCCCTGCCGTTCACGGTGACGCGGCCCTGTTTGTCGCAGCAGCGCACGGTGTCCCCACCGACGCCGACAACACGTTTGATCAGATCCTGTTCGTCGTCCGAGGGCAGCAGCCCGATGAACGTCAGGAACTCCTTGCCCTGCTTGACCCCCGCCGGCGGGTCCGCGGTGTCCTTCTTCTCGTCCTTCAGCCAGCCGCCCGGGTCCTGGAAGACCACCACGTCCCCGCGGTGCGGCTTGGCGCCGAACCAGGGGGTGAGCTTGTCCACCGCCACCCGGTCCCCGATCCGGATGGTCTGCTCCATCGAGCCGGAGGGGATCACGAACGCCTGGACGAGGAAGGTCTTGAGCACCCACGCGATCAGCAGCGCGACGCCGACGAGTATCGGGATCTCCTTGGTCGCGGAGAGCCTGCGGCGGCGCTTGATGCGCTTCGCGGCACGACGGCGATCGGCCCGCCCCTGGCCAGCCCGGCGCAGCGGCGACTCCTGGTCCTCGGCGCCGCTGGTCGCGGTGTCCCCGAGCGCGCTCGCGGGCTCTCCGGCCCCGGGAGCACGGGCCGCGGGCTGCGCGTGCGCCTCGGGAGGCACGTGCGACTCGGGTCGCACAGGGGGTGCCGGGTCGGGGTACGGCTGGGAATAGTCGTACGGCTCCGTGTACGGATAGGGCTCGGCCTGCGGATAGGGCCGCGCGTGCGGATACGGTTCGGCACTCGGGTACGGCTCGTTCGGATACGGTTCCGCACTCGGCGGATACGGCTCCGCGTTCGAGTACGGCGAACCATGAGCGGACGGGTCCGAGCCGGCCGGATCAGAGCCGGACGGCTGCCGAGGCTGCTGCCACCGGTCGTACGCGCCGGGTGCCCCGTACCACCCGGGCCCCGCCCGGTACCCACCGGGACCCTCATACCCGAAGTCCCTGAAATCCCCGAAGTCCCCGAAGGGGCGCTCCGGCTCAGCCATCGCCGCCGCCTGCCCCCGCAGGCACCGATCCGATGCGGCTCAGTGGCCAGCCGATCCAGTCGGCTCGTCCGATCACCCGCTCGACCGGAACGGTGCCGCCGCCGGGGTCGCCGAGGTGGTCACGGGAGTCGCTGGAGCGTGAGCGGTAGTCGCCCATCACCCACAGGCGTCCCTCGGGGACCCTGATGTCGAAGGGCACTGCGGAGGGCGCGTTGCCCGGGTGCAGGTAGTCCTCGTCCACGGGCCGGCCGTTCACCTCGATCCTCCCCCGTCTGTCGCAGCAGCGCACCCGGTCGCCGCCGACTCCGATCACGCGCTTCACATAGTCGGTCTCGGAGGGCGGCACCAACCCCGTCGCGGCGCCGGCCTTGCGCAGCGCCGTGATCACCGGGTTCGCGTCGGGGTCGGCCTCCCCTGAGAAGGAGTTGGTGCCGTCGAAGACCACGACGTCCCCACGCTGCGGACCGTCGCCGAACCGGTAGGCCAGCTTGTTCACCAGCACCCGGTCCCCGACGCGCAGGGTCGGGTCCATCGAGGAACTCGGGATCAGAAAAGGTTGCACGATGAACGCGCTCGTCAGCAAGAGCGCCACCAGCACGGATCCCACCGACAGCCCCAGACGCACAGAGCGCGACCTGTCCTTCTTTCCCGGTACGGGAAAGGAGGAACGGTCGCGCTCCGGTGTGTCGTGCTGTTCCTCGGTCTCCATCGAGCGGAAGCCTAACCGGCTCGCCGGGCGCCGAGGACGCGAGCTCAGCTCTCGCGCTTCTCCTTGATCTTGGCGGCCTTGCCGCGCAGCTCGCGCAGGTAGTACAGCTTGGCGCGACGGACGTCACCGCGGGTCACGACCTCGATCTTCTCGACGATCGGGGTGTGGACCGGGAAGGTGCGCTCGACGCCGACGCTGAAGCTGACCTTGCGGACCGTGAAGGTCTCCCGCACGCCCGAGCCCTGGCGGCGGATGCAGACGCCCTTGAACTGCTGGACACGGGAGCGGTTGCCCTCGATGACGCGGACGTGCACGTTGACCGTGTCACCGGGGCGGAAGGCCGGTACGTCCTTGCGCAGGGAGGCGGAGTCGACGCTGTCGAGAAGGTGGGACATGTCCGTCTGCTTTCCTCGCTGATGCCACAGGTCATCAACGGAATCGTGGTGGTGATCCTGGGAGCCGCCACTCTCGGCGGGCGTCGGTCCCCCTGTGGCAGGGTCGCGCGCCGGAGGTGAGGCAACAGCTCATTCTTCCATGGGCAGCACGCGCGGCCAAAATCGGCCGCCTGTTCCGCACGGCCTCACCGGCGGCCGGGCCTCACCCGAAGCCGGGGGACACACCTGCGAACCCGGCGCCCCTACTCCGCCGGGTGCCAGCGCCCGTCCGTGCCCTGCCGCCAGCCCAGCCCCTCCAGGGTGGCCCGGTCGTGCTTGTCGAGGCCTTCCGGGTCGCAGCGTTCGATCAGGTCCGGCCGGTTGGCCACCGTCCGTGCGAACGCCTGGTCGCGCCGCCAGCGGGCGATCCTGCCGTGGTGGCCGCTCAGCAGCACCTCGGGGATGCCACGGCCGCGCCACTCGGGCGGCTTGGTGTAGACGGGGCCCTCCAGCAGGTTGGCCATGGTGCCCGGTGCGAACGAGTCGTCCTGGTGGGAGGCGGCGTTGCCGAGCACGCCGGGCAGCAGCCGGGCGATGGCCTCGACCATGACCAGGACGGGGGCCTCCCCGCCGGCGAGCACATAGTCGCCGATGGAGACCTCGCGCACATCGAGCCGGTCCGCGTACTCCTCGATGACGCGGCGGTCGATGCCCTCGTAGCGGGCCGGGGTGAAGACCAGCCACGGCTTGTCCGCCAGCTCGACGGCCAGCTCCTGGGTGAACGGGCGGCCGCTGGGAGTGGGGACGACGAGCACGGGCGGTTCCTGATCCGGCTCGCCCGTCGCCAGCACCTCGTCCAGCGCCTCGCCCCAGGGCTCCGGTTTCATGACCATGCCGGGGCCGCCGCCGTAGGGCGTGTCGTCGACGGTGTTGTGCCGGTCGTGTGTCCACGTCCGCAGGTCGTGCACGCGGACATCGAGTACGCCGCGCGCCCGGGCCTTGCCGACCAGTGAGACGTTCAGCGGCTCAAGGTACTCGGGGAAGATCGTGACGACGTCGAGCCTCACCGGGTGCTCTCCCGGCCCGGCCCCGCCGCCCCGCCCCCGGCTTCGCCGTTCGCGCCCGACCCGCCGGTCTCCTCGGCCTCCCCGGTCTCCTCGGCCTCCCCGGTCTCCTCGGCTTCACCGGGCCCACCGGCCTCATCGGTCCCGCCGACCTCGTCTGCCTCTCCGGTCTCCTCACCGAGCAGCCCGGGCGGCGGGTCGACGACCGCGCGCTGCGCCTCCAGGTCGATCTCGGGGACGATCTCGCTGACGAACGGGATCAGCACCTCGCCGCCGTCCTCGCGGCGTACGACCAGCAGGTCCTGGGCCGGCAGGTGGGCGACGCTCTCGATACGGCCGACGACCGTGCCGTCCACCGTCACGACCTCCAGGTCCTCCAGCTGGTGGTCGTAGAACTCCTCGGGGTCCTCGGGACGCTCGTCGGGGTCGATCTCGGCGACGAGCAGGGTGTTGCGCAGGGCCTCGGCCGCGGTGCGGTCGTGCACGCCTTCGAAGCGCAGCAGCAGCCGTCCGCTGTGCACTCGCCCGGAGGCGATGGTGAGCGGTCCCGCGGTGGGCGGGTCGGTGGTCAGCACGGCACCGGGGGCGAGCCGCAGTTCGGGCTCGTCGGTCCTGACCTCGACCGTGACCTCGCCCTTGATGCCGTGGGCGCGGCCGATCCGCGCGACGACTAGCTGCACTGTGCTTCTCCGTGCTCGGTTCCGTGCTCGATGGGTGTCGGTGGTCTCAGGGGTGTCGCTGGTCTCAGAAAGGTGCGGGCGCGACAACGGGCCGGGGACGGCTTGGCTGCCGTCCCCGGCCCGTGCCGGTGCTGCATGCTGCGCTTCAGCGGACCTGGTCCACGTCGACGAGGTCGACGCGGATGCCCCGCCCGCCGAGCGCGCCCACGACGGTGCGCAGAGCGCGCGCGGTGCGCCCGTTACGGCCGATCACCTTGCCGAGGTCGTCGGGGTGCACCCGGACCTCCAGCACACGGCCGCGACGGAGGTTGCGGGACGCGATCTGCACCTCGTCGGGGTGGTCGACGATGCCCTTCACCAGGTGCTCGAGGGCCTCCTCGAGCATCCTCAGGCCTCGGTGGACTCGGTGGCGGCCGAAGCGTCGGTCGACTCGCCGGCGTCCGCCTTCTTGTCGGCCTTGTCAGCCTTCTTCGCCTTGGGGGTGATGGCCTCACCCTTCGGCTCGTCGGCGGACTCCTTGGCAGCGGCCTCGAAGAGGGCGCGCTTGTCGGCCTTCGGCTCGGCGACCTTCATCGGCTCCGGGGCCGGCAGACCCTTGAACTTCTGCCAGTCGCCGGTGACCTTGAGGATGGCCTCGACCGGCTCGGTCGGCTGGGCGCCGACGCCGAGCCAGTACTGGACACGCTCCGAGTCGACCTCGATGCGCGAGGGGTTCTGCACCGGGTGGTACAGGCCGATCTCCTCGATGGCCCGGCCGTCACGGCGGGTACGGGAGTCGGCGACGATGATGCGGTAGTGAGGCGAACGGATCTTGCCCAGACGCTTCAGCTTGATCTTGACTGCCACGGGTGTGGTGTCTCCTGGTCTTGACGTGGGTGGACACGGCGGACTGCCACGTGGGGTTGTAGCGCCGGGTGCCCGAATGGACGCGTCAGCCGGAGGAGAGAGGGGTCCTGTGCGGCTGCCGAGTTCAGCCGACCATGATGCCACACCGCACGGGCCCGGCAGAAACCGCCCCGGGCCCGGACGGGCGGACGCGCGGGGGTCAGCCGACGGCCATCGGCTCCGCAGCCGGCGCCGGGGCCGGCTCTGCGGGGATACGGAACTGCTTTCCGCAGGCTCCGCACATGATCGGGGCCTGGGCCAGCACGGAGGGGACGACGCGGACGTTGCGCCCGCAGTCGCAGACGGCCTTGACCCGGACACCACCCCCGGAGGAGCCGTGCCGCGCGGCGGGGCCGCGGAAGCTGCGCCCGGTGTCGGTCTCCGTGGCGGCGCTGTACGCCTTCAGGGCCCGCTGGAGGCGCTCGACGGTGGGGCGGTATCGCCTTCTCGTCTCGGGCGTGAGCACCACGAGCGAGAAGCCGCTGCTGGGGTGCGGCTCCTCAGGGTGATCAAGGCCGAGCTCCTCGGCGATCGCCAGGAAGCGGCGGTTGTGGTAGCGGCCCGCCCGTGAGGTGTCCCGGATGCCGCGGGCCGCGGCGATGCCGTGGACTGCCTCATGGAGCAGCCGTTCGAACGAGAGCCCGGTGCCGCAGGCGGACGAGGACTCTCCGATGAGTGATTCGGGCGCGGCCAGATCCGGCAGCTCGGGGTGGTGCCGTTGAATGTCGGCCCAGGCGGCTGCCAGCTCGGCGGCGAGAACTGGTGGTGTCGTGCTCACGTCGTCTCCAACGAGCGGAGGTGCCTTCGTGTTCCGATTACGGGCCATCGCAAATATTTTGCACGTACCAGTCAGTTCTCGGTGATGCACGGGAAGATGGGTGCGGGTACGCAGATGTGGGCGCAACCCGCGCAGCTCTCCCAACTCACGCAGCCCGCCCAACCCACGCAGCCGCCCCAAGCCGGGACGTATCACCGGGCGCCGAGGGGCGCACGCGGGGGGGCGTGGAAGACAACCCGGCGCACCCCCTGGACTCAGGGGAGGATACGCAGTTCCCTGGCATACGGGGCACGGGCACCACTCGGGGGACCAAATCGCTGGACGGATCTTCGGATTGGGGCGTTGCGATGACACCCACGCTCGTACACCACCAGCACCCGATCCGCCTTCCCGGCGCCGGCAGCGCGGCGCGGGTGCGGGACTGGGCCGAGATCCAGGAACGGATGCTGGTTCCGCTCTACGAAGCGGTGTACGAACGGATGGAGACCGGGCCGGGGAGCCGGGTGCTCGGTCTGGGCTGTGGTACGGGGCTCGCGCTGCTGCTGGCCGCCGCCCGCGGCGCGGGCGTACACGGCGCGGACACCGACACCGCCCGCCTCGAACTCGCAGGGCAGCGGCTGCTCGGCCCTGAGGGAGAAGGCCCGGACCGGGAAGCGCGGCTCACCCACGGCACGGCGCTGGAGGCGGTCGCCGCCGGCGCTCGGCCGACGCTGGTGACGGCGTTCGGCACGCTCCCGGGACAGGAGGAGCTCGTACGGCTGCGGGAGACGCTGGGCCCGGGTGTCGCTGTCGTACTGGCCGGGTGGGGGCCGATGGAGCGGTGCGCGGTGGCGCCCGCGCTGCGAGTCGCGACGCGGCTGGCCGAGCCCGCCGAGGCGGGACCCGACTGGTGCGGCAGGGACGACCTGGAGGAGCTGGCGGCGGGCGGTGGGCTGCGGCTCGAGGGGTCGGGGCGGGTCGCCTGCCCGTTCGGCTACGCGGACATGGCCGCCGCGGTGCGCGGGCTGCTGTCGACCGGGCTGTACGACAGCGCGGTGCGCGCCACCGACGAGGAGCAGGTGCTCAAGGAGCTGGTGGAGGCGCTCCACCCGCATCTGCGCGCGGACGGCACCGTGTGGATGCCGAACCTGTTCCGGTACGTCGTCGCCCGTACGTGACCTGCCGCCCGGGCCGCCCCTGCCGTACGGCGCCGCCCGCACCGTCCGTCACCCGTCAGTCCAGGCCCGGCCACTCCTCGACGGTCAGCGCGAAGCGCTCGTGGTCGCGCCAGGCGTCGTTGATGAACAGCATCCGGGGCGAGAAGCCCTCGTGCCGGAATCCGAGCCGCTTGGCCATGGCCAGGGAGCGCTCGTTCTCCGGCTGGACGTTGATCTCCAGCCGGTGCAGCCCCAGACCGTCGGGCCCCGGCTGGAAGCAGCGGTCGACGACCAGCCGCAGCCCCTCGGTCATCCGCCCGGTTCCGGCGTAGGGCACGTAACTGTCGTACCCCAGGGCGCCGTTGCGGAAGCGGGCCCGCACGATGTTGGCAACGTTCACCCGCCCGACCAGGCCCTCGTCCTCGCGGTCGAGGATGAGGAAGGTGCGCAGCGCGGGCCCCTGGCGGCGCAGCAGATCCGGGAAGCCGTCCGGCTCGACGGGGTTCCACGGGCGGAGATGGTCTGCCGAGCGGACGACCGCCTCGCTGTAGAGCTGCTCGTCGGCGGGCCGCGGAGGGCGGATGTATACGCGCATGAACGACATCATCCGCCTTTGCCGCGGCACGCTCACTTCGGGGGCAGGATGTCCTTGAACTCCTGGGGGAGTTCGAAGTTGCCCGGGTCCTGGCCGGGGCCAGGGATGCCGAAGGCCCCGCCCTCGCCGCCCTGTTCCCGGCGCGCGGCCGCCGCCTGCTCCTCCTGCTTGCGCTTCATCGGGTTGCCCGACTGGCGCTTGCCCTTGGCCTTCTTCTGCTTGCCCTTCTTCTTGCCGCCACCCCCGCCGGGCATACCCGGCATGCCCGGCATACCGGGCATGCCGCCGCCCTGGGCCATCCGGGACATCATCTTGCGGGCGTCGAAGAAGCGCTCCACCAGGCTCTTGACCGCGCTGACGTCCACCCCGGAACCACGGGCGATACGGGCACGCCGCGAGCCGTTGATGATCGTCGGCTCCGCGCGCTCCGCGGGCGTCATCGACTTGATGATGGCGGCGGTGCGGTCGACCTCGCGCTCGTCCAGGTTGTTGATCTGGTCCTTCATCTGACCCATGCCGGGCATCATGCCGAGCAGCTTGGAGAGCGAGCCCATCTTGCGGACCTGCTCCATCTGGGCCAGGAAGTCGTCGAGCGTGAACTCCTTGGGCCCCTTCGCCAGCTTGGCGGCCATCTTCTCGGCCTCTTGCTGGCTGAAGGTCTGCTCCGCCTTCTCGATCAGCGTGAGCATGTCGCCCATACCGAGGATGCGCGAGGCCATCCGGTCGGGGTGGAAGGCGTCGAAGTCGTCCAGCTTCTCGCCGTTGGAGGCGAACATGATCTGCTTGCCGGTGACCTGCGCGACCGAGAGCGCCGCACCGCCGCGCGCGTCGCCGTCGAGCTTGGAGAGCACGACGCCGTCGAAGCCGACGCCCTCCTGGAAGGCCTCGGCAGTGGTGACGGCGTCCTGACCGATCATGGCGTCGACGACGAAGAGGACCTCGTCCGGGCTGACCGCGTCGCGGATGTCGGCGGCCTGCTGCATCAACTCCTGGTCGATACCGAGGCGGCCCGCGGTGTCGACGATGACCACGTCGTGCTGCTTGTCACGCGCGTAGGTGATCGAGTCCTTGGCGACCTGGACCGGATCCCCGACCCCGTTGCCCGGCTCCGGCGCGAAGACGGCGACGCCCGCGCGCTCGGCGACGACCTGGAGCTGGTTGACCGCGTTCGGGCGCTGGAGGTCGGCCGCGACGAGCATCGGGGTGTGGCCCTGCTGCTGGAGCCAGCGGCCCAGCTTGCCCGCCAGGGTCGTCTTGCCCGCGCCCTGGAGACCGGCGAGCATGATGACGGTCGGCGGGTTCTTGGCGAACCTCAGGCGCCGCGTCTCGCCACCGAGGATGCCGATCAGTTCCTCGTTGACGATCTTGATGACCTGCTGGGCGGGATTCAGCGCCTGGGAGACCTCGGCCCCCAGCGCACGCTCCTTGACCTGCTTGATGAAGGCGCGCACCACAGGGAGCGCGACGTCCGCCTCGAGCAGGGCGATACGGATCTCGCGCGCGGTGGCGTCGATGTCCGCCTCGCTGAGGCGCCCTTTGCCCCGGAGGTTCTTGAACGTCGCACTCAGGCGGTCGGAAAGGGTATCGAACACAGCGCTCGTCGGTCCTCGGGTCGGTGGCGGAGTCAATCTCTGCCAAGGGTAGCCGCCTCGCGGGCCGGGCCATCCCGCCTGTCCGGATCCGGGACGGCACCCGGCCAGGGCCCGGCCCCGCCCCGGCCCCGCACGGGTTCAGCGCAGCTCGGTCTCGATGTGCTGTGCGAGGCGCGCCGCCGCCAGGTCGGTCAGGGGCGCCCCGGCTGCGTCCGTCACATAGAAGGCGTCGACGGCGTTGGCCCCCAGGGTGCTCACATGGGCGCTGCTGACCCGCACACCGGCCTCCTCCAGGGCCCGGCCGATGCGGTACAGCAGTCCGGGGGCGTCCTGGGCCCGCACCTCGACGACGGTGGCCGCTGCGGAGTCGCCCGGGACGACGGTGGCCCGTGGCGGCGGTGGCTTCACCCCGGTGCGGCGCGGCCGGTAGGCGGCCTCCCGCTCGGCCAGCCGGGAGGCGAGGCCCAGGGAGCCGTCGAGGGCGCGGACGACGTCCTCGCGCAGCCTCGCCGCCTGCGGGAGCGACCCGTACTGCGCCGCCACCCGCCAGGTGAGCAGCAGCACGCGCGGGGTCTCGCCGTCCACCTCGCCGGGCAGCTGGGCCAGTCGCAGATCCGCGGCCCGGACGGTCAGCTTGTGCAGGGCCAGCACTCCGGCGACTGCCGGGAGCACACCCGACTGCTCGGGCAGTGCCACGGACAGCTCCACTCCGACCGGCTCGGGCCCGTGCTCACCGTCCCGGCCCGCGTCGGGAGGTCCCGCCTTCTGGGTGCGCAGCGCCAGTACCGGACCGCCGGTGCGCCACGCCTCCATCGCCAGGCGTTCGCCCTCCGCCGTCAGCTCCTGGTCCGCTGCCTGGTCGGCCGCGGGCTCACCGGCCAGCACCGCGGCCACCCGGGAGACCAGGTCGGATACGAGTGCGGCGCGCCAGGAGGACCAGGCGGCCGGACCGGTGGCCAGCGCGTCGGCCTCCGTGAGGGCGTGCAGCAGCTCCAGGGTGCCGGGCGAGCCCACTGCGTCGGCGACGGACCGCACGGTTGCGGGGTCGTCCAGGTTCCGCCGCGTCGCCGTCTCGACGAGCAGCAGGTGGTGCCGTACGAGAGTGGCGAGCGTCCGGGTGTCGGCGGCGTCGAACCCGATGCGGGCCGCCAGGTCCCGGGTGATGGTCTCGCCGGTGACCGAGTGGTCGCCGGGCCAGCCCTTGCCGATGTCGTGCAGCAGCGCGCCGGTCAGCAGCAGGTCGGGCCGGTGGACGCGGCGGGTGAGCGCCGCGGCCCGTACGGCGGTCTCCACCAGGTGGCGGTCGACGGTGTAGCGGTGCACGGGATTGCGCTGGGGGCGGCAGCGGACCCGCTCCCAGTCGGGCAGCAGCCGGGTGATCAGCCCGGCCGCGTCCATCGCCTCCCACACCGGGACGGTCGCCTCGCCGGCGCCGAGCAGGGTGACGAACTCCTCGCGCGCCTCGGCGGGCCAGGGCACGGGCAGGTCGGGGGCGGTACGGGCCAGTTTGCGTACGGCGGGCAGCGCCAGCGGGAGCCCGGCCTGGGCCGCGGCGGCAGCGGCACGCAGCGGCAGTACGGGGTCGCGGTCGGGGCGGGCGTGCAGGGCGAGTGCTGCCTCACCCTCGTGCTCCACCACGCCCTCCGCCAGCGGGGTGCGCTCCTGCGCGGGCGCGCCCGGACGTCCGCCGGAGCGCCTGGCGCCCAGCAGGCCGCGCAGCCGGGCACCGCGCGGGGAGCCGGTACGGGCCCGCAGCACCCGCTCCACCTCGCGCCAGGTCACCTCGTGGGCGTAGCTGACGGCCCCGGCGGCCTCGTAGACGCGGCGCAGCAGGGTGTCGGAGTCCAGCAGGCCGAGCGCGGAGGCGACCTGGTCCTGGTCCTGGAGAGCGAGCCGGTCGGTGGCGCGGCCGGTGGTCAGATGGAGCGCGTCGCGGACGTCGAGGAGGGTGTCCCGGGCCTGGGCGAGACCCTCGCGGGGGGCGTCGGCGAGCCAGGACGCGGCCACGGCTCGCAGCGCGGTGAGGTCCCGCAGTCCGCCGCGTGCCTCTTTGAGGTCGGGCTCCAGCAGGAAGCGCAACTCGCCGTGCCGCCGGTCCCGTTCGGCGGCGTACTCGCGCAGTTCGGGCAGCCGGGTGCGGGCTTCGGCGCGCCAGCGGGCGAGCGCGGCGGTGCGCAGCTCGGCCGTGAGGCCCTCGTCCCCGGCCACGTGGCGGGCCTCCAGCAGGCCGAGCTGCACCTTGAGGTCGTCCGAGGCGGCGGTGCGTGCCTCGGCCAGGGTGCGTACGGAGTGGTCGAGCGCCAGTCCGAGGTCCCAGACCGGGTACCAGACGCGGTCGGCGAGGGCTGCGAGGGCCGCGGCGTCGGTGCTGCCGTCGTGCAGCAGGAGAAGGTCGAGGTCGCTGCGGGGGGAGAGCTCGCCGTGCCCGTAGCCGCCGACGGCCACCAGCGCGGTGCCGCCAGGCGCGGCGGCGAAGAGCCCGGCCAGCCACCGGTCGGTCAGCCCGGCCAGGGCGCGGCGGCGGTCGGGCCCGGACAGCTCGGTGTCCCGCAGCAGCCGTACCCGGGCCGCCGCGTACCCCTCGCCCGTGCGGTCCGGGCCCTGGCCCGGGCCGCCCCCCGCAGGCGTTTCCGCGGCCGGGCCGACCTCCCCCGGGGGCACCTCGTCAGGTGCCCCCGCCGTCCGTGCCGCCGCCGCGTCCCTCACAGCGCGTCCGGTCCCCGCTCACCCGTCCGTACCCGGACGGCCGTCTCCACGGGCACCATCCACACCTTCCCGTCGCCGATCTTGCCGGTGCGTGCGGCCTTGACCACGATCTCCAGGAGCTGTTCGGCGTCCTCGTCCTCGGCGAGCACCTCGATGCGCACCTTGGGGACGAGGTCGACGGTGTACTCGGCACCCCGGTAGACCTCGGTGTGACCGCGCTGCCGTCCGTAGCCGCTGGCCTCGGTGACGGTGAGGCCCTGGACCCCGAAGGCCCGCAGCGCCTCCTTCACCTCGTCGAGCTGGTACGGCTTGATCACGGCGGTGATGAGCTTCATGCGTCCACCTTGCTGTCGTGGCTGTCGTGACGGGCGGTGTTCGCGGCCACGCTCTCACCGGCCGCGGTTGCGGAACCGGGCAGCCCGCCCCGGTCGCGGACCGAGGAGCCGCCGACGGCGCTGAAGTCGTACGCGGTCTCCGCGTGGAAGGCCTGGTCGACGCCGGCCGCCTCGTCGTCCGGGTCGGCGCGGAAGCCGATGGTGGCCTGTACCAGCTTGGCCAGCAGCCAGGAAACGACGAAGGAGAACGCCATCACCGAGAAGGCGCCGAGCGCCTGCTTGCCGAACTGGGTCAGGCCGCCGGCGCCGTCCACGGCCAGGAAGCCGACCAGCAGGGTGCCGATGACGCCGCCGACCAGGTGCACGCCGACCACGTCCAGCGAGTCGTCGAACCCGAGCTTGTACTTGAGGCTGACCGCCCAGGAGCAGGCGGCGCCGGCCACGACGCCGATCAGCAGCGCGCCCATGGCGTTGACCGCGGCACCGGAGGGGGTGATCGCCACCAGTCCGGCGACCGCGCCCGAGGCGGCGCCCAGCGTGGTGAAAGCGCCGTGCTTGATCCGCTCGTAGATCAGCCAGCCCAGCATGGCGGCGCCGGTGGCGAGCTGGGTGTTGAGCGCCATGGTGGCGGCGGTGCCGTCGGCCGCGAGCGCGGAGCCGGCGTTGAATCCGAACCAGCCGAACCACAGCAGCGCGGTGCCGAGCATGACCAGCGGCAGGCTGTGCGGACGCATCGGGTCCTTCTTGAAGCCGATGCGCTTGCCGACCACCAGCACCGCGGCCAGCGCCCCGATACCGGCGTTGATGTGGACGGCGGTACCGCCCGCGAAGTCGATGACTCCCAGGTCGAAGAGCCAGCCGCCCTCGGCCCACACCCAGTGCGCGACGGGGAAGTAGACGACCGTCACCCACAGGGTGAGGAAGACCGCCCAGGCGCTGAACTTGACGCGGTCGGCGAGGGCGCCGCTCATCAGCGCCGGGGTGATGATCGCGAACATCATCTGGAAGAGGACGAAGGCGAAGACCGGAATGCCGCCCTTCCCGGTGAGGGAGTCGGGCGAGATGCCTTTCAGGCCGATGAAGTCCAGGTTTCCGATGACGCCGCCGGTGTCAGGGCCGAAGGCCAGCGAGTATCCGTAGAGCACCCACAGCACGCTGACGATCGCCAGCGAGATGAAGGACATCATCAGCATGTTCAGAGCGCTCTTGACCCGGACCATGCCGCCGTAGAAGAAGGCGAGGCCAGGCGTCATCACCATCACCAGAAACGCGCTGACCAGGACGAAGGTGGTATCCGCGCCGTTCAATGTGGACGTCTCCTCGGGGTACGCGACCCTGCGGGCCGGTGCGGCACCTCCCGGCCGGGGCCGGGGAGGCAGGGGGGCGGGTTGCGTGCAAGGTTTCCGAAGCCCGGTTTCGGCCGTCGCCTCCCGGTGTTTCGAAGCCGTGAAAACCCGCCCGCCGGTGTTACGAGGAGATGAAGCGTGAGCTGCCCGGCGGCAACGCGCGTACGCTGCGCCCGCACGTGGCTGCCGAGCGCCCTCGGGGTCTCAGCCCGCCACGGCCTCGCTGTCGGCCAGTTCCACGCGGAGCCGCTCGCTCAGCTGCACCACATCGGCCAGCTCGCCGAACTCGCGCACGGCACCTGCCGTGGTGCGGCGCAGCCGGTTGTTGACCCGCTCCGAGCGCAGCCGCTTGGCGACGCCGAGGGCCTCGCTCGCCCGGGCCACGCACCCCTGCGGCTCCCGCTGGAGCAGGTGCACGCTGGCCATGCCGATCAGGTTGAGCGCGTAGGAGCGCTGGTGGCCGCCGCCCTCCGACTCGCGGGCCTCCTGTGCGAACAGTTCGACCGCGCGTTCCATGGCCGGGCGCGCCAGCGAGGCGTAGGTGGGGCTCCGTCCGGAGGAGTAGGCGAGGTCGCGGTAGGAGTGCGCGTTCTCCGCGTACAGCTCGGCCTCGGAGAAGAACCTGATCCAGTCGGGGTCGGCGTCCGAGCGGTCGATGTCGGAGAACGTTTCTTCCGCCATCCGCACCGCGCGTTTGCACTTACCGGGCTGCCCCATGTTGGCGTAGGCGCGGGCTTCCATGGCGTAGAGCATGGCCTGGGTGCGGGGGGTGGCGCCCTCGCGGCTGCCGTACTGCGCGAGGTGGACCAGTTCCAGCGCGTCCTCGGGGCGGCCCAGGTGGATCATCTGGCGGCCCATCTTGCTGAGCACATACGACCCCAGGGGGCGGTCGCCGGCCTCCTTGGCGGCGTGCAGCGCCAGGACGAAGTACTTCTGCGCGGTGGGCTGGAGCCCGATGTCGTAGCTCATCCAGCCCGCCAGCTCGGACAGCTCGGCGGTGACGCGGAAGAGGCGGCGCCTGACGGGCTCGGGGTGCTGCTCCTGGAGCAGGTCGGTGACCTCGTGCAGCTGTCCGACGACGGCCTTGCGGCGCAGCCCTCCCCCGCACTGCGCGTCCCAGGTGCGGAACATCTCGGTGGTCTGCTCCAGCAGCTCCAGCTCCGGTGCGGACAGCCGCGGCCCGCGCCGCAGTCCGCCACCGGCAGACGGTTCGGCCTGCTCGCCGTACGCGTGCCGCTGCCGCGCCGCGTGCGGGCCCTGCCCGCCGCGTGCCGCCCTGCCGCGCAGTCCGTCACGGGGCGCGGGGACGGTGTGCCCGGCCGGGCCCGGCTGGTCCCCCGTCGGTCCGCCCTCGGTGCCGGTGCCGGGCACCAGCCAGCGCTGCATCGGCTCGATCAGCGCGGGGCCCGCAGAGACGTTGAGCGAGGTGCCCAGAAAGCCGCGGCGGCCCAGCATCAGGTCACTGCGGGTGAAGTCGCTGATCATCGCCACGGTCTGCGGTCCGGCCCAGGGCAGGTCCACCCCTGAGGCCGCGGGGGACTGCCGTGCCGGACGCAGCCCGAGGTCCTCGACGGCGACGACGCAGCCGAAACGCTCGGAGAACAGCTCGGAAAGGATGCGGGGGATGGGCTCGCGCGGCTGTTCGCCGTCCAGCCAGCGGCGCACCCGGGAGGTGTCGGTGCTGATGTGGTGTGCGCCCAGCCGGCGTGCCCGGCGGTTGACCTGGCGTGCCAGCTCGCCCTTCGACCAGCCACTGCGCATGAACCACGAGCCCAGCCGCTCGTTCGGGCTCTTGCTCGCCTGGCCTCGCTCAGCCACTGGTAACGCCCCCATCCCGCCTCGGTGACGCGCTCAGGCGCCGGCCGGTCCGCGCTCCCCGGCGCGTCCGCCGCACCCTCGACCCCGCCATGCCTCCGGCATAGTCCGCCGCCGCGCTCTCTCCACTGTGTGTACCGAAAGTAATCCTACGATCACGAGTGGGGCGAGTGTAATTGCAGAATCGCCACCATTCGCCACCCCTTCGGATGAACCCTGAACCGCTCGGACGCGCTTGACTTGACACCTGGGGGAAAACTCCACGGAGAGGAATCCGCACTCTTCCCGTCCTCACCCAGGAGTCCGTCCGTCACTGTGTGCAACGTTGCCGTAACCATAAGCATTCGGGACCCGTTGGAGTGAGCATGGGCTTCACGATCGGCGCCATCAGCGGTCTCAGCGGCATCCGCGAGATCCGCGAGCTGCGGCCCGGCGCACGCAGGCGCGAACGCGCCCAGGTGTGCACCACTGTCGCGGAATACACGAGCCTGTGGGGCTGGGACGTGATCCCCGGCGCCCGGGCAACCCGCTCGGGCGGCCGCGTCACCTGCTCCTGCGGCGCGAGTGCCTGCCCCTCCCCCGGCGACCACCCGCTCGACGCCTCGCTCGAGGTGCCCGCGGGCGCCACCCTCGATGAGGCCACCCGCGCCTGGTCCGCGGTCCCCGGCGCCGCCACGCTGCTCCCCACGGGCCGCGCCTTCGACGTGATCGAGGTCGCCGAGTGGGCCGGACAGTGCGCGCTGGTGCGGCTGGAGCGCATGGGGGTGCCGCTCGGTCCGGTCGCGGCCACGCCGCACGGTCGGGCATGGTTTCTGGTCGCCCCGGGCGCGGCCGCCGAGCTTCCCGAGCTGCTCTACCGGATGGGCTGGGACGACGCCGATCTCGACCTGCGCGGCAGGGGCGAGGGCGAGCACATCACGGCCCCGCCGTCCGACCTCGCCGGTCTCGGCCCGGTGCGCTGGCTGCGTCCGCCGACGCTGGAGGCCGCGGGCCGCCCCCCGCAGGCCCGCCTGCTGCTGGGCACGCTGGCGTACGTGTGCCAGCGGGCCGGACGGAGCTGCGCCCCGTAAGGGGCGCGGGGAACACACCCCCAACGCGCGGTCGCCGCGAGCGAAGCCGTCTCCGCCGCGGCGACCGTGCATGGTCTCAGCGGTCTCAGCCCTCGCGGACCAGCGCGTCCACGAAGGCCTCCGCCTCGAACGGCGCCAGATCATCCGCGCCCTCGCCCAGGCCCACGAGCTTGACCGGAACGCCGAGTTCGCGCTGGACGGCGACGACGATGCCGCCCTTGGCTGTGCCGTCCAGCTTGGTGAGCACGATGCCGCTGATGTCCACGACCTCGGCGAACACCCTGGCCTGCACCAGGCCGTTCTGGCCCGTGGTGGCGTCCAGCACCAGCAGCACCTCGTCCACCGGGCCCTGCTTCTCCACGACGCGCTTGACCTTGCCGAGCTCGTCCATCAGGCCGGTCTTGGTGTGCAGCCGGCCCGCTGTGTCGACCAGCACCACGTCGGCGCCCGCCTCGGTGCCCTGCTTGACCGCGTCGAACGCGACCGAGGCGGGATCACCGCCCTCGGGGCCCCGCACCGTACGGGCGCCGACCCGCGTGCCCCAGGTCTCCAGCTGGTCGGCGGCGGCGGCGCGGAAGGTGTCGGCCGCGCCGAGCACCACCGACTTGCCGTCGGCCACCAGCACCCGGGCGAGCTTGCCCGTGGTGGTGGTCTTGCCTGTGCCGTTGACGCCGACGACCAGCACCACGCCGGGCCGGTCGACGGCACCCTGGGTCTCGGTGTGCACCGTACGGTCCAGATCGGTGCCGACCAGCTGGAGCAGCTCCTCGCGCAGCAGGCCGCGCAGCTCCTCGGGGGTGCGGGTGCCCAGCACCTTGACGCGCTCGCGCAGCCGCTCGACCAGCTCCTGGGTGGGGCCCACTCCGACGTCGGCGGTCAGCAGGGTGTCCTCGACCTCCTCCCAGGTCTCCTCGTCCAGGTGCTCGCGGGACAGCAGGGTCAGCAGGCCCTTGCCGAGGGAGTTCTGGGAGCGGGAGAGCCGGTCGCGCAGCCGCACCAGGCGGCCCGCTGTCGGTGCCGGGGTCTCGATCTCGGGGGCGGCCGTCGCCGCCTCGGCGGTGGCCGGTGCCTCCGCCTCCTCGGCCTCGGGAAGGCCGACCTCCTCGATCGTACGGCGGGCCCCTTCGGGCGGGGCCTCCGCCTCCTCTCCGACCTTCGGTTCCGCGGTGCGGGTGGGGGTCTGGGTGGTGCTCTCGGAGGTGTCGGGCTGCTGGGCCTCGGCCGCCTTCTTCCTGCGGCCGGTGACCACGAGCCCGCTGATCGCGGCGAGCGCGATCACAGCGATGACTACTACAAGGATGACGATTTCCATAGCGGCTCCAGTATCGGCCACCGTCAACGCTTCACCGCCATTCCCTCTTCGCGCGTGCTGGGCTACGGTCCGGCACTCGCCGTTGCCGTCTGCCCGGGTGGAGGTCCTCGTGACCGTGACGACCAATGTCCGCTTCAACCTCGTCCAGCCCGAACAGCCGCCGGATGGCCGAGATTCGGCCGAGCGGCCGGTGGACCGCTACCGGGCGGCCCTGGAGCTGGCGGGCTACGCCGACGAGCACGGTGTGACGTCTCTCATCGTCGAGGAGCACCACGGCTCGCCGGACGGCTGGCTCCCCGCGCCGCTCGCCTTGGCCGGCGCCCTGCTGGGCCGCACCCGCAGCACGCTGGTGACGGCCTGCGCGATCCTGGCGCCGCTGTACGACCCGCTGCGGCTGGCCGAGGACATCGCGGTGCTGGACCTGGCCGGGGGCGGGCGGCTGGTCACGGTGGCCGGAATCGGCTACCGGCCCGAGGAGTACGAAGCGCTCGGGCTGGACTTCTCCCGGCGCGGCGCCCTCCAGGACGAGGTGCTGGAGACGCTGCTGGCCGCCTGGACGGGCGAGCCGTTCAGCTACCGGGGCCGTACGGTGCGCGTCACCCCGCGCCCGCACAGCCGTCCGCATCCGCCGCTGTTCGTCGGCGGCAGCTCGCGGCCCGCCGCGCGCCGCGCCGCACGGCTGGGGCTGCCCCTCTTCCTGCCCGCACACCTGCCCGAGCTCGCGCGCTACTACGAGGAGCGCTGTGCGGCGGCGGGCGGCGCTCCGCTGTGTCTGATGCCGCCACCCGAGCTGCCGGCCGTCCATCTGACCGAGGACCCGGACCGGGCGTGGGAGGAGCTGGGTGACCACTTTCTGTACGAGGCACGGCAGTACGCCTCGTGGCAGACGCCGGATGTGCACTCGGTGATGCGGGCGCGTGCCACCACCGTGGCCGAGCTGCGCGCGGAGGGCGTCTACCGCTTCCTCACCCCCGAGGAGTGCCTGTCGATGGTGGAGCGGCAGCCGGCCGGAGCACGGCAGATCCTGCTGCATCCGCTGTGCGGCGGGATGCCGGCCTGGGAGGGATGGCGGTCGCTGCGGCTGCTGGTGGAGCAGGTCATGCCACACCTGAAGGAGATCGAGGAGTGACCGTCGCCCCGGCCTGCCGGTACCCGGACAGCCCGCTGCCCCGGCTCCTGGCGAAGGAGCCGGGGCAGCGCCGTACGAGGAGTGGGCGGCGGGGGGCTTAGCCCATCTCCTCCAACGCCTTGCCCTTCGGCTCCGGCACCCACTTGAGGATGAACGGAATCGAGAGCAGGGCGAAGATCGTGTAGCCGACGTAGGTGGCGGACAGGTTCCACTCCGACAGGCTGGGGAAGCTGGCCGTGATGACCCAGTTGGCGACCCACTGCGCGGAGGCGGCGACACCGAGCGCGGCGGCGCGGATCTTGTTCGGGAAGATCTCGCCGAGCAGCACCCAGACGACCACACCCCAGGAGAGGGCGAAGAAGAGGGTGAAGGTGTGCGCGCCGACCAGGGCGACCACGCCCTGTGCGTCCGGCAGCGAGACGTTGTCGCCGGAGCCGGTCTTGGCGGAGAACGCCCAGGCCACCGAGGCCAGCGAGAGGGTCATACCGACCGAGCCGATCAGCGCCAGCGGCTTCCGGCCGATGCGGTCGACGAAGATCATGGCGATGACGGTGCCGATGATGTTCACGATCGAGGTCGTGAAGGAGTAGAAGAACGAGCTCTCCGGGTTGATGCCCACCGACTGCCACAGCGTCGAGGAGTAGTAGAAGACCACGTTGATGCCGACGAGCTGCTGGAAGACCGACAGCCCGATGCCGACCCAGACGATGGGCAGCAGACCGAAGCGGCCGCCCATCAGGTCCCGGAAGGTGGACTTGTGCTCGCTGCGCATCGCGGTCTCGATCTCACCGATCCGCAGGTCGAGGCCCTCGTGTTCGCCCTCGACACCGGCCAGCACCTCGCGGGCCCGGTCCTTGCGGCCGACGGAGATCAGGAAGCGCGGCGACTCGGGGATGGCGAAGGAGAGCAGGAAGTACCCGACCGCGGGGATCACCATGATGCCGAGCATCCACTGCCAGGCCTCCAGGCCGGCGACGTCACCGCGCTGCTTGCCGTCGGCGAGGTTGAGGATCGCCCAGTTGACGAGCTGCGAGACGGCGATGCCCAGCACGATCGCGCCCTGCTGGAACGAGGCGAGGCGGCCGCGGTAGGCGGGCGGGGAGACCTCGGCGATATAGGCCGGGCCGATGACGGAGGCCATACCGATGGCGATACCGCCCAGCACCCGCCACATCGCCAGGTCCCACAGGGCGAAGGGCAGGGCCGAGCCGACGGCGCTGACGATGAACAGGATCGCGGCCAGCCGCATGACCTGGATCCGGCCTATGCGGTCGGCTATTCGTCCGGCGACGGCGGCGCCGATGGCGCTGCCGATCAGCGCGGCGGCGATGACCTGCGCCAGCATGGCGGAGCCGACGTCGAAGCGGCCGCGGATCGCCTCCACCGCTCCGTTGATGACTGAGCTGTCGTAGCCGAAGAGAAAGCCGCCCATGGCGGCTGCGGCCGTGATGAAGACGACACGGCCGAGGGGCGCGGTGTGCGCTCCGGTGCCTGGCCGCGACTGCGGCGCTTCCTGCGCTGTGCTGGTCAAGATCTACTCCTGAGGTACCCCGGCGACAGTGCCGGGCGGGGACACCACCGTCAAAGGTCGAAGACGGGCCTGCGCGGGGGGTAGCGCGCTGGCCTCCTGCTTAACGGCGGCTTCTCAGACTGTAAATCTTCAATTTATGAAGTCAATAGGTCAGCTTCTGCGAATCCGAGCACACAAGAAGCGATCATCGTTCGACTTCTGAAGTGAAGCGACCGTTTCCTGACGGTTCCCGACCGTTTCAGGAGAGCCGCTGGCTGATCACCTTGGAGACACCGTCGCCCTGCATGGAGACGCCGTAGAGCGCGTCGGCGACCTCCATGGTGCGCTTCTGATGGGTGATCACGATCAGCTGGGAGCTGTCCTTGAGCTCCTCCATGATCCTGATGAGCCGCTGGAGGTTGGTGTCGTCCAGCGCCGCCTCGACCTCGTCCATCACATAGAACGGGCTGGGCCGCGCCTTGAAGATCGACACCAGCAGCGCGACCGCCGTCAGCGACCGCTCACCGCCGGAGAGCAGCGAGAGCCGCTTGACCTTCTTGCCCGGCGGCCTGGCCTCCACGTCGACGCCCGTGGCCAGCATGTCGTCGGGGTCGGTGAGCACCAGCCGCCCCTCACCGCCCGGGAAGAGCCGCGAGAAGACGCCCTCGAACTCGCGCGCGGTGTCGTGGTACGCCTCCGTGAAGACCTGCTCGACCCGCTCGTCGACCTCCTTGACCACCTGGAGGAGGTCGGCGCGCGTCTTCTTCAGATCCTCCAGCTGCTCGCTGAGGAACTGGTGCCGCTCCTCCAGCGCCGCGAACTCCTCCAGGGCCAGCGGGTTGACCTTTCCCAGCTTCTGGTAGGCACGCTCGGCCGCCTTGAGCCGCTTCTCCTGCTCGGCACGGACGAACGGCACCGGCTTGTTGCGCGGATGTTCCGGGTCCTCGGGCAGTTCCTCACCCTCGGCGGGCGGGGACGGCGGCACCAACTGGTCGGGCCCGTAGTCCCGGACCAGCCCCTCCGGCTCCACGCCCAGTTCCTCCAGGGCCTTGGTCTCCAGCTGCTCGATGCGCATCCGCTTCTCCGCGCCGAGCACCTCGCCCCGGTGCACCGAGTCGGTGAGCTTGTCCAGCTCCTCCTTGAGGGCCCGGCCCGCGCTGCGCTCGTCGGCCAGCGTCTGCTCGCGCTCGGCCTTGGCCCGCTCGATGCTCTCGCGCTCCTCACCGGCCCGTTCCAGCGAGGCCTCGACACAGGCGAGCAGCTGCCGGGCACCGTCGGCCACGGCCTGCGCGACCTCGGCCTCGTGGCGCAGCCGTGCCCGGCGCTCCTCGGCCCGTGCCCGTGCCTCGCGCTCGGCACGGGCACCCCGGTCGAGTGCGTCGGCGCGGCCGGCGATGGCCTTGACCCGCTCCTCGTGCGTACGGACCTGGAGGCGCGCCTCCATCTCGGTCTGGCGCGCGTTGGCGCCGTCGGCGGCGAGACGGTCGCGGACGGAGGTGTCGGGGTCGTCGGTCCCTTCCCTCTCCTGGGCCTCCTCCGCGGTGGCGAGGCTCTCGGCCAGCTCGTCGGCCTCCTGGCGGGCCTTCGCGAGGGCTTCCTCCGCCTTGCTGACGGCCGCGGCCGCGCGCTCGGCCTCTCCTCGCGCCGCCCGCGCCTGCCCGGCGAGGGTGCCGACCCTCCCGGCCACCTTGGACTTCTCGCGCTCCGCGCTGCTGCGCTGCCGGGCCAGGTCCTCCACCCGGGCCGCCGCCGCCCTGCGGGCCTCCTTGGCCTCGGCCTGGGCCTCCCGCAGCCGTTCGCAGCGGGTCTCCAGCTCGGTGAGCTGTGCTGCCGCCTCGTCCACGGCCGCCTGGGCTTCGAGCAGGGAGGGCGCGCCCTCCGAGCCGCCGCTGGCACGGTGCGCCGAGAGGAGGTCGCCCTCGGCGGTGACCGCCTGGTACCCGGGGTGGCGCCTGACGAGCTCCTCGGCGGCCTCCAGGGTGCCGACCACCACCATGTTCCCGAGCAGATACGCGAGGGTGGCGCGGAGCTGTTCCGGCGCGGTCACCAGCGAGACGGCCGGGGTGCCGTGCGGGGACGCGGAGCCGCTGCCGTCGACGGGTACGGGCCCCTCCCCGCCGGGTCCCGGCCCGGAAGGTGCGGCCCGGCGGAACGATTGCCCACCCGCCTCGCTCGCCACCAGCAGCGTCGCGCGGCCGCCGTCCTCCTTGCGCAGCAGGCGCAGCGCCTCGGCCGCCGTGGACACATCGGTGACCGCGACCGCGTCGGCAGCCGCCCCCAACGCGGCCGCTATCGGCAGCTCGTAACCGGGGGTCACCGTCAACAGCTCGGCTGCGGGGCCGAGCAGCCCGGTGAGGCGGTCCTTGGCGGCCAGCAGCGCCGCCGTACCGTCCTTGCGGCGGAGGTTGAGAGCGAGGGTGTCATGGCGGGCCGCGGTCGCCGCGCGTTCGCGTTCGGCCTCGGTGAGCGCTTCGCGGGCTGCTCCGAACCCGGCCTCGGCCTCGGCCAGTTCGCGCTTGGCCTGCTCGTGGCGGTCGGCGAGCTGCTCGTCGCCCTCGTCGAGCCCTTCGACCTCGCCGCGCAGCGCCTCGTACTCCGCCTCGGCCTGCTCGGCGCGGTGGAGGGCGTCGTCACGTGCGGTGGCCAGGCGGTCGATCTCGGCCTGGGCCGAGGCGACCCGGCTGCGCGCAGCCCCCGCCTTGCCGCGCAGGCGTTCGAGCCCCTCGCGGCGCTCGGCGAGCGCCCGCGCCTCGTCCCGCAGACGGCGCTCCTCCTGCTCCAGCCGACGCTCCAGCTCGGCACGGTGTGCGACCGTCTCGTCCAGTGCCGTGGTGGCGGCCTCCAGTGCGGCCTCCAGCTCGGCCTCCTGTTCGCGGACGCGGGCCGCCTCGCGCTCCATCTCCTCCGGGTCGCGCCCCCTGCGCTCCTCCGGCTGGGGCGCGGCGGCGTGCTGGACGCGCTGGTCGGCCAGGCCGACGGTGCCGCGTACCCGTTCGGCCAGCCGGGAGAGCTCGTACCAGGTCTGCTGGGCGCGCTCCAGCCGGGGCGCGAGGGTGCGGACCTGCTGTTCGAGGTCGGCCTCGCGGCGCAGCGCCTCCTTCAGCTCCGCCTCGGCGGCCTGTTTGCGCTGCTTGAGTTCGGCCTCGTCGGCCACCTCGGTGCGCAGCGCCTCGCGCAGCGAGACCAGGTCGTCGGCGAGCAGCCGCAGCCGGGCGTCCCGCAGGTCCGCCTGGATGACCTGGGCCTTACGGGCCACAGCGGCCTGCCGGCCGAGCGGCTTGAGCTGGCGGCGCAGCTCGTCGGTGAGGTCCTGGACGCGGGCGAGATTCGCCTGCATGGCGTCCAGCTTCCGCAGCGCCTTCTCCTTGCGCTTGCGGTGCTTGAGGACGCCCGCCGCCTCCTCGATGAAGGCGCGGCGCCCGGTCGGGTCGGCGTGCAGTACCCCGTCGAGCTGGCCCTGGCCGACGATGACGTGCATCTCGCGGCCGATACCGGAGTCGGAGAGCAGCTCCTGGATGTCGAGGAGCCGGCAGGTGTCACCGTTGATCTGGTACTCACTGCCCCCGTTGCGGAACATGATCCGGGTGAGGGTGACCTCCGAGTACTCGATGGGCAGCGCGCCGTCGGTGTTGTCGATGGTCAGCGAGACCTCGGCCCGGCCCAGCGGCGGGCGCCCGGTGGTCCCGGCGAAGATGACGTCCTCCATCTTGCCGCCGCGCAGCGACTTGGCGCCCTGCTCGCCCATCACCCAGGAGAGGGCGTCGACCACGTTGGACTTGCCCGAGCCGTTGGGGCCGACGACGCAGGTGATGCCGGGCTCGAAGCGCAGCGTCGTGGCGGAGGCGAAGGACTTGAATCCCCGCAGTGTCAGGCTCTTGAGGTGCACGCGTCCGGACCTTACCGAGGTTGGCCCGGGGATGTCGCGCCGACGGCCCCGGAGTCCCGCGCCGGGTTTTCCGCCCACTTGTGACCCGGTATCGGCGCGGATGGTTCACCCGCTGTTCGCGCAGGGGTTCCAGCGCGTGTTCGCGCGGGGGTTTCACCGGGAGGGGGCCAGGGCAGATGAGACGTAACGAGACGCACCCTGATGAGCACACACCCCACACCAGCGGACGACCGGCGGGCAAAAACTAAGGGACGCCGGAGCGTCCCTTGAGATTTCTGAGTACGGCTGTCCTGCTCAGCCCGTCCTGCCCGGCGGGCGTGGATCAGGTCAGCGCAGGCTCGGCCGTCTTCACGTCGATGTCTTCGAACACCGAGTCGCGGTTCCGAGCGGCGGCGGACAGAGCGTCGTTCTCGGCCTGCATCCGTACGAGTTCGGATTCCAGGTCCTGCACACGCTGCTGTAGCCGTCGCATCTCGGCGAGCACTCGGGGGTCGTAGCCGCCGACGTGACCGAGAAGCGCCTTTGCCATGATGGATGGTCCTCCACACTGAGTGACCGACCGTGGGTTTGGTGGGTCGTGAGGGATTCGCACCGTTGAGGGTCTGTTCTGGACTTTTACTAAAGGTTCTCTGGATCAAACAGCTCAGGTGCGCGGGGTTTCAGGATCTCACCAAATGGTTTGACGGTCAACACGATCACACGTCACGCCCCCGGGCCTGCCTCGACTCGACGGCGTCCGGCGCCGGAGAAGGCTGTCCGCGGGGGCTGGTGGAAGATCCACGGTGCTCACTCGTTGCGGCAGCTTTGCACGGTACGGCGGGAATGGCAACCGTATTGGATCAACGGATCGCGAAGCCGCGGTACCCCCCGCGGGGTGTGTCCCAGATCTCGGTGACGCCGTCCACGTGTCCGGGCGTGTCGTCACCGCGCAGCCACTCCAGCAGCCGCTCGCAGTCCGCCCTGGTGCCCTCCGCGACGATCTGGACCCGGCCGTCACCGAGATTGAGCGCGAAGCCGACGAGGCGGCCGATCCGCAGTGCCGCCGCCCGGGTGAACCAGCGGAAGCCGACCCCCTGCACCTCGCCCCGCACCCAGGCGGTCAGCCGCGCGGGCTCGTCGGGCCGTGCCAGGGCAGGCTGTTCGGGCAGCTGTTCGCCGCGTTGTTCACTCAACTTCTCGCGCGGTGTGCCGTCCGTGCGCTCGGTCGGGTTGATGGCAGCCATAGGTGCACGCTATCCGGACAATTCCCGAGCGGACACATCAGGCCCCGTGGGGATGCCGTACATTGCCCGGCAACTCTCTTCACACCTCGCTCACACCCGGGGGTGAAGAGGGAAGCGACAGTGCCGCCGTACCGCCGAGCAATGTGAGGACAGCACTGATGGGCCGCCATCGACGCGCTACCCCCACTCCTGCCGCCGCACCTGAGCCCGCCCAGCGGCAGCCCGCACCCCGGCACCATGCGGGCCGACGCCGCAGACGCGCGGCGGCCCCGGTACGGACCGGCCTGCTGGGTGCCTCAGCGGCGCTCGCGATGGGCACCGTGGCAGTGGCCTCGGGACTGATACCCGCGCCCGGCGGGCTCGGCGGCCCGCGGGACGGCCGGGTACAGGCCGACGGCACCGGCGAACCCGCCTCCCCGCCGCTGACCGGCACCCCCTCCGATCCGGCCGCCACCACGGCCCCCGGCCACGACGACGAGCGCAGCCCAAGCCCCCGGCCGACGCCCACCCGGGACCACGCCCGGCCCAGTGAGAAGCCGGAGGCCACCCCCTCGTCGCGGCCGTCGAAGACCCCCGAGCGCCCGCACGGCAAGGGGCGCGGCTCCCGCTCGGACGACGACACCAGGACCGGGCCGGGCAAGGCCGCGGGCGGCAGCACCGCGGCGGCCGATCAGGAGGCCGCCGCCGAGAGCGAGGTCCTCGCACTGGTGAACCAGGAACGGGCCAAGGCGGGCTGCCGGCCGCTCAAGGCCGACCGCCGGCTCGCCGAACTGGCCGGCGAGTACAGCGAGGACATGGCTCGGCGCGGCTTCTTCTCGCACACCTCACCCGACGGCAAGAGCCCCTGGGACCGGGCCGAGGCCGCGGGCATAAGCGACCTGGGTGGCGAGAACATAGCGCGCGGCCAGGCCAACGCGCGTTCGGTCATGGACTCGTGGATGCACAGCCCAGGCCACCGGGCCAACATACTCAACTGCGACTACCGCACCCTGGGCGTCGGTGCCCACTTCGCCGAGGGCGGCCCCTGGTGGACGCAGGACTTCGGCTTCTGAGGGTGCGGCTCAGGCCGTGGCGCGGGGGGCGCGCTGGCAGCGAGGGCAGAAGTAGCTGGAGCGGTTCATCCAGGCGCTGCGCCGCATCGCGGTGCCGCAGCGCCTGCAGGGCTCGTCCTGGCGGCCGTAGGCGTCCAGTGAGCGCTCGAAGTAGCCGGACTCGCCGTTGACGTTCACATAGAGGCTGTCGAAGCTGGTGCCGCCCTGGGCGAGCGCTGCGGTCATCACGTCCCGTACGTGCCCGAGCAGCTCGGTGGTCCGCGCCCGGGTCAGGGTGGCCGTGGGGCGGTCGTAGTGCAGCCGGGAGCGCCACAGCGCCTCGTCGGCGTAGATGTTGCCGACGCCGCTGATCAGCGACTGGTCCAGCAGAGCGCGCTTGATCGTCGTACGGCGGCGGCGCAGGGCCGCGTGGAAGGCGGCCTTGTCGAAGTCCGGGTCGAGCGGGTCGCGGGCGATGTGCGCGATCACATCGGGCAGCCCGTCCTCGGCGGCCGGGTGGAGGGAGAGGCCGCCGAAGGTGCGCTGGTCGACGAAGCGCAGCTCGCCGCCGTCCGCGTCCTCGAAGGTGAACCGGACGCGCAGATGCCGCTCGTCGGGGGCGCCGGGCGGCTGTATCAGCAGCTGCCCGCTCATCCCGAGGTGGGCGAGGAGCGCGTGGGAGCCGTCGTCGACGGGCAGCCACAGATACTTGCCCCGGCGCCTGGCCGCGGCGATACGACGGCCCGCCAGCCGCGCGGTGAAGTCCAGTGGTCCGGCGGTGTGGCGGCGGATGGCACGGGGGTGGAGCACTTCGGCGGCGGCGATGGTGCGGCCGCCGGCCCAGCGCTCCAGGCCGCGACGGACGACCTCGACTTCCGGCAGCTCGGGCACGGGACTCCTCGTCTGACAGGGCCCCGCATCCGGGGCCGGGAACACCACCGGCCGCCCCGGGAGGGACGGCCGGTGCGAGCGACGCGGTCGGCGCTCGGGGCGTGCGTGCGGTGCGGGCGCGGGCGCGTTCAGCGGGAGGCGGTGGTGCCCTCGGTGGGTTCGGTGGGCTCCGCCGGCTCGCTCCGCTGGGTGTCCGGCACGGACGGCGCCGAGCCACCGCTCTTGGCGGCCGGCACGCCCTTGCCCGCCGACTCGCCCTCCTCGGCGGGAGCGCCCTTGTCGGCAGCGGCGCCCTTGTCGGCAGCGGCGCCCTTGGCGTCCTGGGCGCTCTTGGCCGCGGCCTCGCTGCGGGCCGTGATCGCGCGCCAAGCGGCCTCGGCTGCCTGCTGCTCCGCCTCCTTCTTGCTGCGTCCTGTGCCGGTGCCGTACGCGACACCACCGACGCGGGCAGCAGCCGTGAAGGTCTTCTCGTGGTCCGGGCCCGTCTCGGAGACCAGGTATTCCGGTACGCCGAGTCCCTCGGCGGCCGTCAGCTCCTGGAGGCTGGTCTTCCAGTCCAGGCCTGCGCCGAGGTTGGAGGAGCGCTCGATGAGCGGGTCGAAGAGGCGGTGCACCAGTTCGGAGGCCGCCTCCAGGCCCTGGTCGAGATAGACGGCGCCGATGACCGCTTCCAGGGTGTCGGCGAGGATCGACGCCTTGTCCCGGCCTCCGGTGCCCTCCTCGCCCCTGCCGAGGCGGATGAAGGCGCCCAGGTCGAGCCCCCGGGCCACGCCCGCGAGGGCGCGCGAATTGACCACCGCGGCCCGCAGCTTGGCGAGCTGGCCCTCCGGAAGGTCCGGATGCATCCGGTAGAGGGTGTCGGTGACGACGAGTCCGAGGACGGAGTCACCGAGGAACTCCAAGCGCTCGTTGGTGGGCAGCCCGCCGTTCTCGTACGCGTAACTGCGGTGCGTCAGCGCACGCACCAGAAGGGCGGACTCCAGTTGGTAACCGAGCCGCCCTTCCAGAACCGCGTGGGACGAGGCCGCGTCCACCAGCTCCGCAGAATCTCCTCCCTTCCCGGGAGCGGGGTTCTGAGGAGTGCCGGCGTTGGACATTGAGCCTGTCACCAGCCGATCAGACCTCGAGGACCTGGCGCTTGTTGTAGGTGCCGCAGCTCGGGCACGCGATGTGCTGCTGCTTGGGCTCGCGGCAGCGCTCGCACTTCACCAGGGTGGGGACCGCAGCCTTCCACTGCGACCGGCGGTGGCGCGTGTTGCTGCGCGACATCTTCCGCTTCGGAACAGCCACGGCTACTTCTCCTGTGAGTCATCCCCGTCGGTGCGGGGCTCGTTGTCCTTCTCGCCGTCCGTCATGGTCTCGGCGAGTCCCTGCAGTGCCGCCCACCTGATGTCGACGGCGTCTTCGTGCCCGTGGTCGGGATCGTCCGCCAGCCGGGCCCCGCACTCGGGGCACAGGCCTGGACAGTCCTCGCGGCACACCGGCTGCAGCGGCAGTGCGAGCACCACCGCGTCACGCAGCACGGGTTCGAGGTCGAACAGGTCGCCCTCGAGGAAGAGGGTGTCCTCTTCCCCCTCGGTCCCTTCGCCGTCAGCGGGCTCCGCCACAGGGCGGCCCCGGTCGTCGGCCTCGGGGTAGGAGAACATCTCCTGGAAGTCCGCTTCGACCCTCTGGTCGAGCGGCTCCAGACACCTTACGCACTCCCCTGTCAGCGGTGCACGGGCGGTGCCCGTGACGAGCACCCCTTCCATGACCGACTCCAGGCGGAGGTCCAGCTCGATCGTCGCCCCGTCGGGAACCTTGATGAACTCCACACCAAGATCGCCGGGGGACTCCACCTCGCGGGTGAGCCGCTTCATCGCACCAGGACGCCGCCCCAGCTCGCGCGTGTCGAACACGAGAGGAGCACGGTGGTCGAGGGGGGATTTCAGGGCTTCCTGCTTTCTACGGGGTGGGGCCGAGGCCGCGCACGTACTCACGGCCGAAGAGACAGGATACTTGACGGCTCCGCCATGACCCAATCCGCGCCCGTGGTGCCGCCCCGCACCGGGCCCGGGGGTCAGCCGCCCTGGCCGTGCCGCTGCTCGTATGCCCTGAGCTGGTCGATGTCGATCATGCTGGTGTCGAAGAGGCTGGTCTCGTCGAGCTGCGCCTGTGGCTGGTGCGGTGAGTGGTGCTGGTGCTGTGAATGGTGCTGGGGCTCGTGCTCGGGCTGCGGCTGGTAGTGCTGCTGCTGTTGCTGCTGCGGGTAGTACCCGTCCTGCTGCTGACCGTAGCCGTACGGATCGTGCTGCTGGGGTGCGTAGTACGCCTCCTGCTGGGCCTGCTGCGCGTACGCGTAAGGGTCGTGGTGCTGCTGACCGCCGTCGTACGGCATCTGCTGCTGCCCGTAGTAGGGGTCGGCGGCGACCGGCTGCCCCTGCGGCTGCGGAGGGATGTGCGGGGCCTGCGGCGGCTGGGCGGGCGGCTGCGGGAGCTGCTGGTCCTGGGCCGCCTGCGCCGCCGGGTCGGTGGTGGCGAGCCCGGCGAGGTAGTCGGCGTCGCTGGTGTGCCCGCTGTAGTTCTCGGCGCCGTCCTGCGCGGCCATGTGCGCCGCCAGCTCGTCGGCGGGGTCATGGCCGTGCAGCTTGAGCCGGCCGCGCCCCACCGCCTCCAGCGTCTTGGCGAGCACGGCTGAGACGGAACCGAGCCGCGCCTCGACGTAGCTGTCAGCGCGGCGCTGCAGCTCGCGGGGGTCGCCGGTGCGCTCGGGGGCGTCGTGCGCGTACTCCTCGTGCCACTCCTCGGCCCCGGGCCCGCTGCCCAGCAGCTTCTCCCTGCCGCGCTCGATCGAGCCGATGGTCTTGGAGAGCACCGCCTCGAAGTTGGCCAGCTTGCTGTCGACGTAGTCGTCCGCCTCGGCGCGGATCTGGCCCGCCTCCCTGCGGGCCTCGCCCAGGATGCGGTCGGCCTCCTCCTGGGCGCGGCGGGCCACCTCCGTGCCGGACACCAGCGCGGCGCGCTCGGCCTGAGCCGCCTCGATGATGCGCTGCGCCTCCTGGTGCGCCTCGGCCACGACCTGCTCACGGCCGCCGATCACCTCGCGGGCCTCGGCGAGCGAGCCGGGCAGCGCCTGGCGCACCTCCTCGAGCATGCCGAGCAGCTCGGCCCGGTTGACCACGCAGGAGGCGGACATGGGCATCGAGCGCGCGCCGTCGACGGTCGCCACGATCTCGTCGAGTTTCTGCTGTACGTCCACGCAGGCGACTGTACGGCCAGTGGGCGCGGGCCCGTTACTCCTTGCCCGAAACCGGCGAATCCGGGCAGGTCACGGTCGCAGGACCGGGGTCACGGTGCGGTGAGGCGCTCGGCCAGCGCGCGGTTGACGGCGTCCGGGACCAGGTGGGAGACGTCACCGCCCCAGGTGGCGACCTCCTTGACGAGGCTGGAGGAGAGGAAGCTGTAGGTGGGGTTGGTCGGGACGAACAGCGTTTCGACGCCGGAGAGTCCGTTGTTCATCTGGGCCATCTGCAGCTCGTAGTCGAAGTCGCTGACCGCGCGCAGCCCCTTGACGATGGCCGGGATGTCGCGCTCCTTGCAGAAGTCGACCAACAGCCCGTGGAACGCCTCCACCTGGACGTTTCCGAAGCCCTCGGTGACCTGGCGGATCAGGTCGATGCGCTCGTCGACGGTGAAGAGCCCCTGCTTCGATTTGTTGATCATCACGGCGACGTGGACCACGTCGTACAGCCGGGAGGCGCGGTCGATGATGTCGAGGTGGCCATTGGTGATGGGGTCGAAGGACCCCGGGCAGACTGCGCGGCGCACTGGCACTTCCTCGCTCTCCTCACGGCGGGCACGGGGCCCTGCCTCAGGTGATCTCAGCATGACGCGCGAGTAACTTCCCGCGCGGCGGCGCGACCGTACCAAAGCGTTCCCTCGCCGTAACGACGGGATCTGAGCGACTCGAAACCCTCCGGCCAGCGGAAATCACCGCCCCTGGTGCTGCGCTCCACGGTGGCCAAGGCACCGGGTGCCAGCCAGCCCTTCGCGCGGAGTGTGAGGAGTGTCTCCCGCAGTTCGTCGTCGGTGACGGCGTACGGAGGGTCGAGGAAGACCAGGCCGAACGGGTGCTCGGGCGGCTCTCCCGCGAGGACGTGGCCGGCCTTGCCCGACCGCACCTGTGCGCCCGGCAGTCCGACCGTTCGCACGTTCTCCTTGATGGTGCGCACCGCACGCGTGTCCGTCTCGACCAGCAGTACGTACGCGGCACCCCTGGAGAGCGCCTCCAGGCCGACGGCGCCCGAGCCGGCGTACAGATCCAGCACCCGCAGCCCCTGCCAGCCCGCGGCGCCCCCCAACTGCGACTCCCAGCTGGAGAACAGGCCCTCACGGGCCCGGTCGGAGGTGGGCCGGGTGCCGGTGCCCGGTGGGACGGCCAGCCGCCGCCCGCCTGCGGCTCCGGCGATGACGCGGGTCATGAGTGCGGGTCCTTTGTGTGGGTGGATTGGTGGTGTGCGGGTGCTCATGTTCGGCGGACACCCAGGGTCAGGATCCCACGCGGCGCGTTGCCCGTCGTAGCAAAGGGTCCAACCTTGGACCCTGCCTCCAGGAGCCCACGCCGGGTGCGCGCCTGGCGTGCGGGCGCTTCAGCCCTTGTCGAGGTACTCCTCGCGCTCCTCGTCCAGCAGCGCTGCCAGCGCCGTGCGCAGCTCAGGGTGGCCGGCCAGCTCCGGGTCGGCGGCCACCAGGGCCGTGGCCTCTTCGCGGGCCTCGGCGATGACCTCCTCGTCCTCGATGACGGCGAGCATCCGCAGCGAGGAGCGCACCCCCGACTGCGCCTGGCCGAGAACATCGCCCTCGCGGCGCTGTTCGAGGTCGATGCGGGAGAGCTCGAAACCGTCGAGCGTGGCCGCGACGGCCTGCAACCGGGCCCGTGCCGGGCTCTCCTGCGGCATGTCCGTCACCAGCAGGCACAGGCCGGGGGCCGAGCCCCGGCCGACGCGACCGCGCAGCTGATGCAGTTGGGATACGCCGAAGCGGTCCGCGTCCATGATCACCATGCCGGTGGCGTTGGGCACGTTCACCCCGACCTCGATGACGGTGGTGGCCACCAGCACATCGACCTCGCCCGCGGCGAACCGCCGCATCACCTCGTCCTTCGCCTCGGGCTGCATCCGTCCGTGCAGGGCCGCGACCCGCAGCCCGGCGAGCGGGCCGGAGGCGAGCTGGTCGGCGATGTCGAGGACCGCCAGCGGCGGACGCTTCTCCTCGCTGTCGGCGCCCTCGTCCCCGTCCGCGTCGCCTCCGGGGAACTGCTCCTCGTCCGCGGCCCGCTTCGCGGCCGCCCCCTTCGCCGATGCCGTCTCCTCGTCGTCGCCGATCCGCGGGCAGACGACATACGTCTGATGCCCCGCCTCCGCCTCCTCGCGCACGCGCTCCCAGGTCCGGGTGAGGAAGTGCGGCTTGTCCCTGACCGGCACGACGTGGGTCGCGATCGGGGAGCGCCCAGCGGGGAGTTGGTCCAGGACGGAGGTCTCCAGATCGCCGAAGACGGTCATGGCGACGGTCCTGGGGATGGGCGTCGCCGTCATCACCAGCAGATGCGGTGGTTGCTTGCCCTTCGAGCGGAGCGCGTCGCGCTGTTCGACGCCGAAGCGGTGCTGCTCGTCCACCACGACCAGGCCCAGGTCGTGGAAGGTGACCTTGTCCTCGATCAGCGCGTGGGTGCCCACCACGATGCCGGCCTCGCCGGTCGCCAGGTCCAGCAGCGCCCGGCGCCTGGCCGCGGCGCCCATCGAACCGGTCAGCAGCACCACCTTGGTGCCCTGCTCGGCGCCGCCCAACATCCCGCCCTCGGCCAACTCGCCCATCATCTCCGTGATGGACCGGTGGTGCTGCTGGGCCAGCACCTCGGTCGGCGCGAGCATCGCCGCCTGGCCGCCCGCGTCCACGGTGGCGAGCATGGCCCGCAGTGCCACCAGCGTCTTGCCGGAGCCGACCTCTCCCTGGAGCAGCCGGTGCATGGGGTGCTCGGTGGCCAGATCGGCGAAGATCTCCCGGCTGACCTCGCGCTGTCCGTCGGTGAGGGTGAACGGCAGCCGCGCGTCGAACGCGTCCAGCAGGCCGCCCGGGACCGGCTGCCGGGGCACGGCGGGCAGTTCGGTCTCCTTGGCGCGCCGCCGGGCGAGCGCCACCTGGAGGACGAACGCCTCGTCCCACTTGAGCCGGGCACGGGCCTCGGCGATGTCCGCTTTGCTGCACGGCCGGTGGACCTTCTCGAACGCCTCGGGGAGCGCGATCAGTCCGCGCTGCTCGCGCAGCGCCCCGGGCAGCGGGTCGCTCAGCCCGCGCCAGCCGGTGGCCTCCAGCGCACCGAGGACGGTGGCGACGGACTGCTCGATGTTCCAGGACGAGAGCTGCTTGCACGCCGGGTAGAGCGGCAGCAGCGCGCCGGCGAACTGCTGCACCGTCTCCTCGTCGCTGTCCTCGTCCAGGAGTTTGTAGTCCGGGTGCGAGAGCTGGAGCCTGCGGTTGAAGACCCCGACCTTGCCGGCGAACATGCCGCGCTTGCCCGGCAGCAGCGTGCGCTGGTGGTAGTGGACCGAGCGGCCGAAGAAGACGAGCTGGAGCCGTCCGCTGCCGTCCGTCAGCGTGACCTCCAGGCGCTGCCCCTTGCCCCGGTTGAACTTGTGCACTCGCGCGTCGTGGATCCGCGCGACGACGGTGACGTGCTCGTCCAGCGGCAGCTCGGACAGCCGGGTCAGCTCGCCGCGCTCGGCGTAGCGGCGCGGGTAGTGGTGCAGCAGGTCGCCGACCGTGCGCAGCCCGAGATGCTCGGACATCACCTTCGCGGTGTTGCCGCCGAGCAGCGCCTTCAGCGGCTCCTGGAGGGGTTCGCTTCGCGTCGTTTCAGTCGAGGGCACGGTCCCATCCTGCCGGACGGGGGTGACAGCGCCGCTGTCCCTCGCCAGGAGAGCCTTCTCCTCGCCAGGAGAGAGCAGCTGCCGGCCGACAGTGGCTACTCGACGCCGATCAGCAGCTGTGTCTCCTGCTGCCGACCCTCGTAGACGACCGTGTCCACGGCGAGGTGGCTGGTGCGCACATAGTGCTCCAGCGCCGTGGCGAGCCCCTCGGGGGCCCGCGCGCCGACGACGAGGGTGACCAGCTCTCCCCCGGCCGCCAGCATCCGGGCCAGCACCTCGGTGGCGACCCGCACGGTGTCGCCACCGATCACCGCCACGTCTCCCTCGACGAGCCCGAGCACGTCCCCGGCCTGGCAGACACCGGCCGTCGTCCACGACTGCCGCTCGGCGACGGTCACTTCGCCGTACCGGGTGGCTCCGGCAGCCGAGGTCATGGTGACGACGTCCTCGTCGAAGCGGCGGTCGGGCTGGTGCACGGCGAGCGCCGCGAGCCCCTGGACGGCGGCCCGGGTGGGGATGACGGCGCACCTGACGCCAGCGGCGCGCGCCGCGTCGGCCGCTCGCGCCGCCACCGGGTGCAGCTCGGTCTCGTTGGGCAGCAGCGCCACCTCGGCGGCCCCCGTCGCCCGTACCGCGGCGACCAGCGCGTCCTGCTGCACGGCATCCGCCGCGGACAGCACGGCGGCACCCGCCTGCCGGCACAGCGCGGCCAGCCCGTCCCCCGGCACGACGGCGACGACAGCACGCGCCGGGGTGCCCTGCTCGGGCGTCTCCTCCGCGATGCCACAGGGTGCGCCGCCCCGTACGGCCCCCTCGGCGCCGTCCTGGGCAGCCGCCGCTTCCCCGGTGCCGCTCTCGGCGGTCGGCAGGTGGGTGATGCGGATGCGGTACGGGTGTCCCGCCGCCAGGCCCGCCTCCACGGCTGCCCCGGCGTCGCCGACGTGGACGTGCACGCTCCACAGTCCCTCGCCGCCGCCGATGACCAGGCTGTCCCCGAGCTGGTCGAGCCGGTCGCGCAGCGCGTCGACGGCCTCGGGGTCGGCGGACTCCAGCAGGTACATCACCTCGAACTCGGGGTGGAAAGGTGCCTGCGGCGAGCCGTCGGCGACGGACACCGCCGGTGCCAGGTCCGCTCCGGCGCACGCCACCGGGCCGGTACCGGGCGCCGCTCCGGGCACCGCTCCAGGCGCCGTCGCGGACGCCGGCTGCTGGGGGACGCGCTCGCCCAGCGCCGCCCACAGCGCGGTCACCAGCGCCGTCAGGCCCAGCCCGCCCGCGTCCACCACGCCCGCACGGGCCAGGGCCGCCAGCCTCCCGGGGGTGGCGGCCAGCGCTTCGTACGCCGCGACCGCTGGATCGCCCCCGGACTCGGCGGCGTCGGCGGCGGCCGCCGCCACCGTCAGCATCGTGCCTTCGACGGGGTGCGCGACAGCGGCGTACGCGGCACGCGCCCCGTACCGCAGGGCGCGCGGCAGCGCCCCGGACGGCTCGCCGCCCTCCGCCGCGAGGCCCTGTGCCATACCGCGCAGGTACTCGGCCAGGATGGTGCCCGAGTTGCCCCTGGCGTCCAGCAGCGCGGCCCGCGCCATCGCACGCAGCGCCTCGGCGGCCGTCGGCTGTGCTGCCGTCGGCTCCCCGGCCGGGAGCGCCGCGACCGCCGCCTCGAAGGTGAGGGACAGGTTGGTTCCGGTGTCACCGTCGGCGACCGGGAAGACGTTGATGGCGTCCATGCGCGCGCAATGAGCGCGCAGCGACTCGCGGCCGAGGGCGCTCCAGCGGCGTACCGCGGCGGCGTCGAGCGGTAGCGGCACGTGCGGGACCTCCTTCGGGGCGGCGGCCGGGCCGGCGACCGGTGGGGCGGCCGGGGCTGCTGTGTTGCGGGAAGGCTAGTGGGGAGCCGGGCGGAAGCCCAGGTCGGGACCGGGACGAAGGCCGTGGTTTCACTGTTCGAGACCGTCCGTTGTATGCTGCTCCGGTTGCCTGATCCGGATGTTTCGTTCCGGTCGGTAACGATCCCCCTGGCACAGCCGGTCATCTGGTCCTGCGTCGCCGGGATTCACCGTACGTGCATCTGAAGTCTTTGGAGTGACCCGTGGCTGCGAACTGCGACGTCTGCGGCAAGGGGCCGGAGTTCGGCAACAACATCTCCCACTCGCACCGCCGCACCCGCCGTCGCTGGAACCCGAACATCCAGCGCGTGCGTGCCGTGGTCGGCGGGACGCCGAAGCGCCTCAACGCCTGCACCTCGTGCATCAAGGCCGGCAAGGTGTCGCGCTGACGTCCTCGACGTAACGCAGCGCGGCTCACGCCGAGCCGAACGCAGAACCGGCCCGCACAGGCGGGCCGGTTTTTGTGTGTCCGGAGGCTTCCGCAGGTCCGGGGCGTTTCCATGGAGCCGTACGCCGCCGCGTACGCGCGGGCGCTCAGCCGCGCTCGCCCAGCCGCCACCCGTGGTCCACGGGCCCCAGTCCGGCGCCCAGTGGGAAGCCCGCCGCGATGGCGCCCGTCGTGTACTCCTTGGCGGCCCGTGCGGCCTCGGGCACCGGCAGCCCCTTGGCCAGATACGAGGCGAGCGCGCTGGCCAGGGTGCAGCCCGTGCCGTGGGTGTGCCGGTTGTCGTGACGCGGCACGCGCAGCCAGTGCTCCTCGCTGCCGTCGGTGAGCAGGTCCACGGCCTCGCCCGGCAGGTGCCCGCCCTTGATCAGGGCCCAGCGCGATCCGTGGGCCAGCACGGCGGCCGCGGCCTCGCGCAGCCCGGTCTCGTCGGCGACCCGGACGCCCGTCAGCTGGGCCACCTCGTCGAGGTTGGGGGTGACGACGGTGGCGACGGGCAGCAGCTTGCCGCGCAGCGAGTCCACCGCCTCTGCGGCCAGCAGCGGGTCCCCGTGCTTGGAGACCCCCACCGGGTCGACGACCACCGGCGCCTCGGTGCCGGCGAGCAGTTCGGCGACGGTCTGCACGAGCTCGGCCGAGGCCAGCATGCCGGTCTTGACGGCGTGCACCCCGATGTCGTCCACGACGCTGCGGTACTGCGCGCGGACCGCCTCCGCCGGAAGCTCCCAAGAGCCCTGCACGCCCAGGGAGTTCTGCGCGGTGACGGCGGCGATCACACTCATGCCGTGGGTGCCGAGCGCCAGCATGGTCTTCAGGTCGGCCTGGATGCCGGCGCCGCCGCCGGAGTCGGACCCGGCGACGGTCAGCACACGGGGCGGCGGGCCGGGAGGCCCCGGGCGCTGTACGCGCGCACCGCCCGCACGGGAGTTCACATCGTCCATGGGACGACCGTACTCAGTGCTCCCCGTCGTCGGAGAAGTGGTCCCAGCCGCCGGCCTTGGCCCAGGGGGCGCCGTCCACGGTGACGCGCGGCCGCGCCGAGGCGCCCTGCACCTCGCCGATGACGCGCCAGCGCGCCGGGAGCTTCTGGTCGCGCGGGAAGGTGGCGACGATGGCGTGGTCCTCTCCCCCGGTGAGCACCCACTGGAGCGGGTCGACACCGACGGCCTGCCCGATGTCGGCCATCTGCGCGGGGATGTCCAGGTCGGCGGAGCGCAGGTCGATGCGGACCTTGCTGGCCTCGGCGATGTGTCCGAGGTCGGCCACCAGTCCGTCGCTGACGTCGGTCATCGCGGTCGCGCCCAGCCCGGCGGCTGCGGGCCCGGCGTGGTACGGGGGCTCGGGGCGGCGGTGCGCCTCGACGAAGGCGCGGGGTGAGCGGAAGCCGCGGGAGAGCACCGCGTGCCCGGCCGCCGACCAGCCCAGCCAACCGGTGACGGCCACGACGTCGCCTGCGCACGCCCCGGAGCGGGTGACCGGCTCCCGGTTGCGCAGATCGCCCAGGGCCGTGATGGAGACGGCGATGGTGTCGCCGCGCACCACGTCGCCGCCGACCACGGCCGAGGCGGCGACCTGCGCCTCGTCCCGGATGCCGTCCATCAGCTCGGTGGGCCAGTTCGCGGGGAGGTCGGCGGGGACCATCAGGCCGAGCAGCAGCGCGGTGGGAACCGCTCCCATGGCGGCGATGTCGGCCATGTTCTGCGCCGCGGCCTTGCGCCCCACGTCGTAGGCGGTCGACCAGTCGCGCCGGAAGTGCCGTCCCTCGACGAGGATGTCGGTGCTGGCCACCACGCGCCGGTCGGGTGCGGCCACCACAGCCGCGTCGTCCCCGGGGCCGATCCGGACCGCGGGGGTTGTGGTCAGCCGGGAGGTCAGTTCCCGGATGAGGCCGAACTCCCCCAGTTCGCCCACGGTGCCCTTGGTCCGCCCCGGAACGGGCCCGTAGGGGGCCGCCGCGGGGTGCGCAGGCTCCGACGCGGTACCGCCGTTCACATCCCGCATTGCTCTGCCCCTTCGCTCGTTTCGCTCATCGTGTGCTCCCGTGCCTCGTCCACCCGCCGGTGGTACGTGTCCGTCCGGCGGCTGCCCCACCCGCCGTGGTGCCCCCGGTCCGTCCGCGCCCCGCCGCTGCCCCCTGCTGCCCGTGCGTCCGGCCGCCACGAGGGCGGCGCTGTGGTCTCCCCGTGGCGGGGGCGACGCGGTACGGTGGCGTTTCTCTCTCGCCCCGCATGATCCTCGCAGCCCCCGTGGAGGTTCCGTGGTCCAGGCGTACGTCTTGATTCAGACCGAAGTTGGCAAGGCTTCGACCGTCGCGGAGATCGTCTCCAAGATCCCCGGCGTGATCCAGGCCGAGGATGTAACGGGTCCGTACGATGTGATCGTGCGTGCCCGCGCGGAGACGATGGACGACCTCGGCCGCATGGTGGTCGCCAAGGTGCAGCAGGTGGAGGGCATCACCCGCACGCTGACCTGCCCGATCGTCCATCTCTAGGCCCCCCGTATGCTCGCCCGGTGAGCATTCGACGCCGGGCTGCCTCCCCTCGTTCCCTCCGGACCGTGCCCGCTGCGGCCCTGGGCGCGCTCCTGGTTCCGTCGGCCCTGCTCACGGCGGGCTGTTCGGTCACAGGCCAGACGGGTCCCACCCCGCCCAGCCCCTCCGGCAGGGCGGCGAAGGTCTGCCGTGCACTGCACGACGCACTGCCCGCGCGTGTGGACGGGCAGCGGCGTGGCGAGGCCGACCCCGCCTCCGACTACACCGCGGTGTGGGGCGACCCGGCCATCGAGCTGCGCTGCGGCGTGCCCAGGCCCGCCAAGCTCACCCCAGGTGACGAAGAGTACAACCCCACAGCCGACGCGGCGGAGGTGAACGGGGTCTCCTGGCTGATCGAGAAGCAGGACGGCGGTTACCGCTTCACCACGACCGACCGCGTCGCCAACGTCGAGTTGACCGTGCCCGACGACTACGCGCCCGAGGCCGAGGCGCTCGCCGATCTGAGCGACCCGGTCCGGCGCACGGTGCCGAAGCGGCAGCTCTGACCGGAGTCACGGAGCGCCCCCGGCGGCGTCAGCGCCCACTCAACGCCCCCACCCAGCGCCCCAGCGCCTACCGCAGGCCGGTGGGGCGGTTGAGGGCCGACTGGATGAGGCGGTCGACCAATTCGGGGTAGCTGACCCCGGTCTCCTGCCACATCCGCGGATACATCGAGATGGGGGTGAATCCCGGCATCGTGTTGATCTCGTTGATGACGAACTCGCCGTCCTCGCCCAGGAAGAAGTCGGCCCGCACCAGCCCCTCGCAGGAGGCGGCCTCGAAGGCGCGTACGGCCAGCTCCCGCACCCGCGCCGTCTGCTCCTCGGTCAGCGGCGCCGGCACGATGCCGGAGGCGGAGTCGATGTACTTGGCCTCGAAGTCGTAGAAGTCGTGGTTGCTGACCGGCGGGATCTCGGCGGGGACGCTGGCACGCGGGCCGTCCTCGAACTCCAGGACGCCGCACTCGATCTCCCGGCCGCGCAGCAGGGACTCCACGATGATCTTCGGATCGTGGCGCCGCGCCGTCTCCACGGCCTCGTCCAGCCCGCCCAGCCCTTCGACCTTGGTGATGCCCATGGAGGAGCCGGCCCGCGCCGGCTTCACGAACACCGGCCAGCCCTGCTCGGAGGCGAAGTCGACGATCTTCTTGCGCGCCGCGGCCGGATCGGTCTCCCACTCCCGGGGCCGGACGGTGACATAGGGGCCGACCGGCAGCCCGAAGGAGGTGAAGATCCGCTTCATGTACTCCTTGTCCATGCCGACGGCCGAGGAGAGCACACCCGAGCCGACATAGGGCACCCCGGCCAGCTCCAGCATCCCCTGCAGGGTCCCGTCCTCGCCGTACGGCCCGTGCAGCACAGGGAAGACGACGTCGATCTCACCCAGCGCCTTGGGCACCTGCCCCGGCTCGGTGTGCACGACCTCGCGGCTGCCGGGCGAGACGGGCAGCAGCACGCCGCCGGTGTCCGACTCGGAGAGCTGCTCGACGGTGGGCAGCTCGCGGTCCTCGATGGCCATCCGGGCCGGGTCGTCGGCCGCCAGCGCCCAGCGGCCGTCCGCGGTGATGCCGATGGGCAGCACCTCGTACTTGTCGCGGTCGATGGCGCTGAGCACCGCGCCGGCCGTGAGGACGGAGATCTGGTGCTCTGAGTTGCGTCCGCCGAAGACGACGGCGACTCGGGGCTTGGGGGCGGGGCTCTGGCTGCTCATATCGCTGGGACTTTACCGCGTCCCGCCACCCCGGCACTCCGCCGACACCTTGTGCCGCGCCCGAAGGGGCGCGGGGAACTGCTCCCCTGGGGGCACTGCGGACGGACAGCCCGCGTACGACAGGAAGGGGCACCCCTTCATCGGACCGGAACAGGCGGCTACCCGTTCTCCGGCTTGGCGCTGCGAGCCATCAGTTCCTTCAGCGCCACCAGCGGCGGCTTTCCCTTGTGGACGATCTCCACCACCGTCTCGGTGATCGGCATCTCCACCCCGTGCCGGCGCGCCAGGTCCAGCACGGACTGGCAGGACTTGACGCCCTCAGCGGTCTGCTCGGTGACCGCGATCGTCTCCTCCAGGGTCATGCCCCGGCCCAGGTTGGTGCCGAAGGTGTGGTTGCGCGACAGCGGCGAGGAGCAGGTGGCCACCAGGTCGCCCATCCCGGCGAGACCGGCGAAGGTGTGGGCCTCGGCGCCCATGGCGAGGCCGAGCCGGGTGGTCTCGGCCAGGCCCCGGGTGATCAGCGACGCCTTGGAGTTGTCGCCCAGGCCCATCCCGTCGGCGATGCCCACGGCCAGCGCGATGACGTTCTTGACGGCACCGCCCAGCTCGCAGCCGACCACGTCGGTGCTGGTGTAGGGCCGGAAGTACGGGGTGTGGCAGGCGCCCTGCAGCGCGCGTGCCGCCTCCTCGTCCGCGCAGGCGGCAACGGCGGCGGCCGGCTGGCGCGCGGCGATCTCGCGGGCGAGGTTCGGCCCTGTCAGTACGGCAACCCGCTCGGCGGGGACACCGGCCACCTCCTCGATGACCTCGCTCATCCGCTTGGCGGTGCCCAGTTCGATCCCCTTCATCAGGGAGACGAGCACCGTGCCGGGGTGCAGCAGCCCGCGCCAGGACTCCAGGTTGGCGCGGAGGGTCTGGGACGGTACGGAGAGCACCGTGAACTCCGCGTCCCGGGCGGCCTCAGCCGGGTCGGTGGTGGCCCGCACCCGGGCCGGGAGCTCGGTGTCGGGGTGGTATCCGGGGTTCCGGCGCGTGGTGTTGATCTGCTCGACGACCTCGGCCCTGCGGCCCCACAGGGTCACCTCGACCCCGGCGTCGGCGAGCACCATCGCGAAGGCGGTGCCCCAGGAACCGGTGCCGAACACGGCGGCCTTCCTGCGCTGTTCCCCTTGCCGCCGGTCCTGCTGCCCGTCCTGCCGGCTCACGCGTTCTTCTCTCCCTCTGCCGCCTCGGCTGTGGCCGGCGCCTGACCGGCCGGCTCCTGCTGTCCGTCAGCCCCGCGCAGCTGGGCCGGGCGCTCCCGGGCGGCCCGCTGCTCGCGCCTTTGGACCGCCGCCTTGCGCATGTCGAACCGCTCGGCGGGCGCCGGCTCGCCGCGGACGGCGGCGAGCTGCTCGGTGACGGCGTCCATCATGACGTCGGTGACCTCGCGAAGCACCTCGGCGGTGGGCTCGCGGTCGTAGTACGCGGACAGGTCCAGCGGCGGTCCCGCCTGCACGATCAGGGTTTTGCGGGGGAAGAGCCTGAGCTTCTTCTCCTTGGCGTAGGGCGGCATCGCCAGGTTGGCGCCCCACTGGGCGACGGGGATGACGGGCGCCCTGGTCAGCAGCGCGACCCGGGCGGCGCCGGTCTTGCCGGTCATCGGCCACATCTGCGGGTCGCGGGTGAGGGTGCCCTCCGGGTAGAAGGCGACGCACTCGCCCTTCTCGATGGCCTCCACAGCGGCCCGGAAGGCGCCCACCGCGTCGGCCGACTCGCGGTAGACCGGAATCTGCCCGGTGCCGCGCATCGCGGCGCCCACGAAGCCGCCCTTGAACAGACCCACCTTGGCCAGGAACCGCGGGACCCGGCCGGTGTTGTACTGGAAGTGGGCGTAGGAGAGCGGGTCGAGATACGAGTTGTGGTTGACGACGGTGATAAAGCCGCCGTCCTGCGGAATGTGCTCCACTCCGCGCCAGTCCCGCTTGAAGAGCAGGATCAGCGGGGGTTTCAGCAGGAACGCCGCCAAGCGGTACCAGAAGCCGATCTTCCTGCGTTTACCGTCACTCCCCGGCATTGCACTCCCCCTTCGGCTCGGCTTTTCCTGCCGAGGGTCCTGGGGTTGCTCCCGGGGCGGACACGGTTTGGCGGGACACCCGGACACCATCTCCTTAGGGGGCTCCTTGTGGGGCCCTTCCTCTGGGGGCAAATCGACAACCGCACAAGTGTCGCCGCGGACTGCCTCACTGTCGAGCACACTGTCCGTGCCCGGCTGTGTGGCACACGGTAACCCCACCCCCGGTCCGCCGCTCGCGGGCAGGCGAGAATGGGGCCGATGCAGCCATACGTGACGCCCGTGACGTGGACTCTCGTGGTGCCGCTGAAGCCTCTCTTCCGGGCCAAGAGTCGGCTGGCGGGAGCCCCGGAGGGCCTCCCTGTGCCCGAGCTCGCGCTGGCGTTCGCACAGGACACCGTGCGCGCGGCCCTGGAGTGTGCGGCGGTGCGCGGTGTGGTGGTTGTCACTGACGATTCACTGGCGGCGGGCGAACTGCGGGCCCTGGGGGCACGCACGGTGCCCGATCTGCCGGGCGACGGGCTCAACGCCGCGCTCGCGCACGGAGCGGCCGCGGCACGCGCCGCGGAGCCCGATACGCCCGTCGCGGCGCTCAACGCGGATCTGCCGGCCCTGCGGCCTGCGGAATTGGAACGGGTACTGAATGCGGCTTCCGGATTTTCCCGTGCTTTTCTTCCGGACGCCGCGGAAATCGGCACAACTGTGCTGACGGCCCTGCCACGGACTGAGCTTTCCCCCGCTTTCGGCGGCCCTTCCCGGGCCCGGCACCGGGCGTCCGGCGCCGTGGAACTCCCGGTGACGGGGGTGGCGAGTGTGCGCCAGGACGTGGATACGCCCGAGGATCTGCGCACCGCGCTGGAGCTGGGAGTCGGCGGTTCCACCTCGGCGCTCCTGGCCGGGCCCGTCCCGGAGCCGGGCCGCTAGGCTGCCGGTATGCAGGCCACGGCGTACACCTACGACCCTCAGTCGCGGTCCGGCAGCGTGCTGCTGGACGACGGCACCCCGCTTCCCTTCGAGGCCCCCGCCTTCGACGCGGGCGGGCTGCGCCTGCTCCGTCCCGGCCAGCGGGTCCGTATCGAGGTCGAGGGCGAGCGGGACGACCGCCGTATCACCCTGGTGACGCTCCAGACCCTGTGAGGCGCGCGGCCGCGCGGTGAGGCCCCCGCGGCCCGCTTCGGCCGCTGCGATGGCTGTCGTACGGCCGTTCTCAGCAGCGCGAACGCCGCGGGCCGGGCTCCCCCGAGGGAGCCCGGCCCGGCGCTGGCGTGACGGCCCGTGAGGGCCGCGTTCTCTCCCGGCTGTGGGACCGGGGTGGATCCCCTGCTCTGTCGACGGCGGCGCCGCCACATGGGAGGGATCGATTCCTCAGCTGACCCGCGAGGCGGGTTACCGCCGCCGCGACGTGGTCTTCTTGGCGGTGGTCTTGCGGGCGGCCGTCTTGCGCGCGGGCGCCTTGGTGGCGGTGCTCTTGCGCGCCGGGGCCTTCTTGGCGGTGGTCTTGGCGGGGGCCTTCTTCGCCGTCGTCTTCTTGGCGGCGGTGGTCTTCGCCGGAGCCTTCTTGGCCGTGGTCTTCTTCGCCGGGGTGGTCTTCTTGGCCGTGGTCTTCTTGGCCGGCGTGGCCTTCTTCGCGGTCGTCTTCTTGGCGCCCGCCTTCTTGGCCGTGGCCTTCTTGGTGGCGGTGCCACCGGAGAGGCTGCCCTTGGGGGCCTTCTTGACCGCGACATCGTTCTTGGGGAGCTTCTTCGCCCCGCTCACCAGGTCCTTGAAGCCCGCACCCGCGCGGAAGCGCGGCACGGAGGTCTTCTTCACCCGGACCCGCTCGCCGGTCTGCGGATTGCGGGCGTAACGGGCCGGGCGGTCGACCTTCTCGAAAGAGCCGAAGCCGGTGACCGAAACACGCTCACCGGCGACGACCGCACGAACGATCGCGTCCAGGACTACATCGACCGCATCCGCGGCCTGCTGGCGTCCACCGAGGTCATCTTGGATAGCTTCAACGAGCTGCGCCTTGTTCACGTCTTCCCCTTCGGAGACATTGCCGGAACGAATGTGTTCAGCTTTTTCGCACGTTAGGCAGATATATACCGCAAATCAAACACGAAACGGGCGAATCACCCTTGTGCCGCAACGAACTCGCCCGTCACGGAGTTCCGTCCGCGCACACGTCCCCTTGGCCGGAGCTGAATCGCCCCTCGTCGACGTCGGCCATCAGGCGCTCCAGACGCCGTTCGGCGTCGGCGAGATCGTGTTTGGAAGCCGCGGTGATGACGAGCAGCTTCCGGGTCAGCGGCACCCGTGCGCTCTGCGGAATTTGCGGGGAGCACACCCGGGAGTGCGCTTCCTTGAGTCGGGCGGCGAGTCGGTCGTAGAGCTCCAGTTGACCGTCGCGTTCCATGCGGTGATTGTGCCATCTGGGATGAGTTGTCGCTTCCAGCGGGTCAGCCTAGGCGGGAATGCGCCAGGTGTGAGCGCCAACTCCACTGGGCAGAGCCTTTGTTGACACCTCCCGGCGAGTCGTGCGGGCGAGTCGCGAACAACACTGTGCCTTAGTGCGACAGGAGCCGACGTCAAGACTAATTCACGTCAATCGTCAGCGCACGCGTGCGCGCACACGTGCCGCACAACACCACCGCGCCCCCGCCGGGTGCGGCGGGGGCGCGGTGGTGCTGCGGGACGCTTGCCAGGGAGAGCTCAGGCGGCCAGCGTGCGCGGTTTGAAGGAGGCCCGCGACTTCTCGAATTCCGCGATGGCGTCCTCGTTCTTCAGGGTGAGGCTGATGTCGTCCAGCCCCTCCAGCAGCCTCCAACGGGCGTTCTCGTCCAGTTCGAAGTCCGCCTCGACGCCGGGCGCCACCACCTTGCGGCTCACCAGGTCCACGGTCACCTCGGTGGCCGGGTCCGCCTCGGTCAGCTCCCACAGCGCGTCCACCGTCTCCTGCGGCAGCACCACTGTGAGCAGGCCGTTCTTGAGCGAGTTGCCCCGGAAGATGTCGGCGAACCGCGAGGAGATGACGGCCTTGAAGCCGTAGTTCTGCAGCGCCCAGACGGCGTGCTCACGCGAGGAGCCGGTACCGAAGTCGGGCCCGGCGACCAGCACCGTGGCGCCCTGGTGGGCCGGCTGGTTGAGCACGAACTCCGGGTCCTTGCGCCACGCCTCGAACAGGCCGTCCTCGAAACCGTCGCGGGTGACCTTCTTGAGCCAGTGGGCCGGGATGATCTGGTCGGTGTCGACGTTGCTGCGGCGCAGCGGGACGGCCCGGCCGGTGTGTGTGGTGAAGGCTTCCATGTCTTCCGTATCCCTTCGGATTCCTCGGTCCGTCGGCCCGTCAGGCGACAGCCGGCTCGCGGACGTCGGCCAGGTCGGCGGGCGAGGCCAGGTGGCCCAGTACCGCTGTCGCCGCAGCGACCTGCGGCGATACCAGATGGGTGCGCCCGCCCTTGCCCTGCCGGCCCTCGAAGTTGCGGTTCGAGGTGGAGGCGGCGCGCTCACCCGGCTGGAGCTGGTCGGGGTTCATGCCCAGGCACATCGAGCAGCCGGCGTGCCGCCACTCGGCGCCCGCCGCGGTGAACACCTTGTCCAGCCCTTCCTCGACGGCCTGGAGCGCGACCCGCACGGAGCCGGGTACGACCAGCATCCGCACGCCGTCGGCCACCTTGCGGCCCTCCAGCACGGCGGCGGCCGAACGCAGGTCCTCGATACGGCCGTTGGTGCACGAGCCGACGAAGACGGTGTCGACGGCGACCTCGCGCAGCGGCTGACCCGCGCTCAGGCCCATGTAGTCCAGCGCCTTCTCGGCCGCGTACCGCTCGCTGGCGTCCTGGAAGGAGGCCGGGTCGGGCACCGAGTGCGACAGCGGGGCACCCTGTCCCGGGTTGGTGCCCCAGGTGACGAACGGTGCCAGCTCGGAAGCGTCGATGACGACCTCGTGGTCGAAGACGGCGTCCTCGTCGGTGCGCAGCGTCTTCCAGTAGGCGACGGCCTCGTCCCAGTCCGCGCCCTGGGGGGCGTGCTCGCGGCCCTGGACGTAGGCGAAGGTGGTCTCGTCCGGGGCGATCATCCCGGCGCGCGCCCCCGCCTCGATGGACATGTTGCAGATCGTCATCCGCGCCTCCATCGACAGCTTCTCGATGGCCTCGCCGCGGTACTCGATCACATAGCCCTGACCACCGCCGGTGCCGATCTTGGCGATGATGGCGAGAATCAGATCCTTGGCGGTGACGTCCTCGGGCAGCTCGCCGTTCACGGTGACCGCCATGGTCCTGAACGGCGCCATGGGCAGCGTCTGGGTGGCGAGCACGTGCTCGACCTGGGAGGTGCCGATGCCGAAGGCGAGCGCGCCGAAAGCGCCATGGGTGGAGGTGTGGCTGTCGCCGCAGACCACCGTCATCCCGGGCTGGGTCAGCCCGAGCTGCGGTCCGACGACGTGTACGACGCCCTGTTCGACGTCACCGAGCGGGTGCAGGCGAACCCCGAAATCCGCGCAGTTCTTGCGCAGGGTCTCCAACTGGGTGCGCGAGACCGGGTCGGCGATCGGCTTGTCGATGTCGAGGGTCGGGGTGTTGTGGTCCTCGGTCGCGAGGGTCAGGTCCGTGCGCCGTACGGCACGGCCCGCCTTGCGGAGTCCGTCGAAAGCCTGGGGACTGGTCACCTCGTGGAGCAAGTGCAGATCGATGAAGAGAAGGTCCGGCTCGCCTTCCACACGCCTGACGACATGGTCGTCCCAGACTTTTTCCGCGAGTGTGCGTCCCATCGCATTCCCTCCGGCCGGCAGCGCCGCCGACCACATGTCGAGACCAGTTCCTCCCCCGGCCCTCAGCCGGGGGGACCCCCGAGAAGCGGCGGCCGTTCTTCAAGGTTGGCGGGTCGCCGGGAAAATTGAACTTGCGTTTCACACTCTGAGACATGAGTATCGACGCATGGACAACTCTAGCGGCGTCGGCGTTCTCGACAAGGCAGCTCTGGTACTGAGCGCTCTGGAGTCCGGTCCGGCCACCCTCGCCGGGCTGGTCTCAGCGACCGGTCTCGCGCGCCCCACGGCGCACCGGCTCGCGGTGGCTCTCGAGCACCACCGCATGGTGGCCCGCGACATGCAGGGCCGTTTCATCCTCGGGCCGCGGCTGGGCGAGCTGGCCGCGGCGGCGGGCGAGGACCGGCTGCTCGCGGCGGCGGGCCCGGTACTCACCCACCTACGCGATGTGACCGGCGAGAGCGCCCAGCTCTACCGGCGCCAGGGCGATATGCGCATCTGCGTGGCCGCCGCCGAGCGCCTCTCCGGCCTGCGCGACACGGTGCCGGTCGGCTCCACCCTCCCCATGAAGGCGGGCTCCGCCGCGCAGATCCTGATGGCCTGGGAGGAACCGGAGCGGCTGCACCGCGGCCTGCAGGGCGCACGGTTCACCGCCACCGCGCTCTCGGGCGTACGGAGACGGGGCTGGGCGCAGTCGATCGGCGAGCGCGAACCGGGCGTCGCCTCCGTCTCGGCGCCCGTACGCGGCCCCTCCAACCGCGTGGTGGCGGCCGTCTCGGTATCCGGACCCATCGAGCGACTGACCCGGCACCCGGGACGGATGCACGCCCAGGCCATCGTGGACGCCGCTGCCCGCCTCAGCGAATCGCTGCGCCGACCGGGCTGAGACCGGGTCCCTGCGAGGCTGAGCGGACCGCGTGAGCAGCCGTGCGGCGACCGGACCGACGAGGATCCCCGAGGACAACCCGACACCGCGGAGGAGCGGCCGCCCGGCGGGCCCGTCAGGGCCTTCAGGACGCGGCCGTCAGCCGCTGTCCCGCGCGGTCGTTCCGCCGCCCCACCGGAGCGCTGCCGTGCGCGGCCGCCAGGCCGTAGGGCGGCATGTCGACGTAGATGCTCTCGTGTGACCCGGCCGGTACGACGTAGGTCTCGTGCCAGATGCCCACCGCGCCCTTGGCGTCCCGGGCCCGGCGGTTGAAGGCGGCCCACGCGGGCCGGTGCTCACGGTCCGTGGCGGCCGCGTACGCCAGCAGCTTCTCCGTCGACTCCCAGTGCTGGATCACCCCGAACTCGCGCGGCCCGCTGGTGACCAGCCTGCTGTCGAGCAGCCCCGCCTCGGGGTCGGCGCGCAGCTCGCGCAGCATCCTCGGCATCGCCGCGAACACCGGAAGCCAACGCCGCACCGCGCGGAACCGGTTGACGCGCATCCCGATCAGGAAGACCGTCACTTCGCCTGCCGTGTCCGCCGTCCTGCGACCGTTCAGTATCCGAGATGTCATCTGTCCCCCTGGTGCGTTCCGGCGCGGGCGGTCCGCGCTTCGGCATGATTGGATAGTGCCACTTTCCAACACTCGGCGCCAGACAATTCCAGGAGCGGTTCCATGCGCATGGCCCAGCTGAGCGAGCACAGCGGCGTCCCGATCGCGACGATCAAGTTCTACTTGCGCGAAGGGCTGCTCCCGCGCGGCCGCAGGGTCGCCGCCACGCAGGCCGAGTACGGCGAGGAGCACCTGCGCCGGCTGCGGCTGATCCGGGCGCTGATCCAGGTGGGCCGGATGCCGGTGGCGACGGCTCGCGAGGTGCTGGCCGCCGTGGACGACGAGTCGCTCTCCCAGCACGAACGGCTGGGGACGGCGGCCTGGGCGCTGCCCGGACCCGTGCCGCCGGATCAGGACGGGAGCGGACCGGACGAGACGGAGCAAGCGCGGCGCGAGGTGAGCGCCCTCCTCGACCGGCTCGGCTGGCAGGCCGCAGGCCCCGACTCCCCTCCCGGCCAGGCGCTGACCGCGGCGGTCGCGACGCTGGCGCGCCTCGGCTACCCCTGTGACGCGGACCATCTGACCACGTGCGCCCGGGCCGCCGAGCGCACCGCGGAGGCCGAACTGGACCTGCTGGAGAGCTTTCCCGACCGGGCGGCACAGGTGGAAGCGAGCGTGGCGCTGACCGTGCTGTACGAGCCGGTACTGCTCAGCCTGCGGCGGCTGGCACACGTGGAGGAGTCCGCGCGGCGGTTCGAGGACTGAAACCGAGCGGCACACGCCGAAGGCCCCGCACCTTGGGGTGCGGGGCCTTCGTGATCGAGTACCCCCGACCGGATTCGAACCGGCGCTACCGCCTTGAGAGGGCGGCGTGCTAGGCCGCTACACAACGGGGGCCTCACCATGATCCGGCCGCAAGGGCAGGATCCGTACCCCCGACCGGATTCGAACCGGCGCTACCGCCTTGAGAGGGCGGCGTGCTAGGCCGCTACACAACGGGGGCTCGATCTCGCAGAAGGTGAACACTGCTGAACACAACGCGGATCTTGCTGGGCTACCAGGACTCGAACCTAGACTAACTGAACCAGAATCAGTCGTGCTGCCAATTACACCATAGCCCACCGAAACGCAACCCCCTGTGGGGATTTTGTCTGGGTGACCGCCTCCCGGTTCCGGCCTTTGCGGCCTGCCCCGTTCGGCGACAGGAAGAACATTACCTGATCGAGGACGGTGCTCCAAAACGAGTTCCGGGCGCCCGCCGAGGGGCACCGTCCCCACCTCGGCAGCTACGAACCGAGCTTGGCCAGGGCCGCGTCGACGCGGGCCAGGGAGCGGTCCTTGCCCAGGACCTGGAGGGACTCGAACAGGGGCAGACCCACCGTGCGGCCGGTGACGGCCACCCGGACCGGGGCCTGGGCCTTGCCGAGCTTGAGGCCGTGCTCCTCGCCGGCGGCCAGGACGGCGTCCTTGAGGGCCTCCGGAGAGTTCCAGTCGGCGCCCTCCAGCTTGGTGCGGGCCGTGCGCAGGAGGTCGGCCGAGCCCTCCTTCATCGCCTTCTGCCAGGACTTCTCGTCCCACACGGGCTCGTCCAGGAAGAGGAAGTCGACGTTGTCGGTGATGTCCGCCAGGACGGTGAGGCGGGTCTGGGCCAGCGGGGCCAGCTCCTCGAACGCCTGCTGGGAGAAGTTCTCCTCTGGCCACGGCGCGTACGGGGCCCTCAGCCACGGCTCGCAGGCGGCGACGAAGTCCTTCAGCGGCATCTCGCGCAGGTGAGTGGCGTTGATGGCCTCGCACTTCTTCAGGTCGAAGCGCGCCGGGTTGGCGTTCACCTCGTGGATGTCGAAGGCGGCGACCATCTCGTCCCTGGAGAAGATGTCCCGGTCCTCGGCGATCGACCAGCCCAGCAGGGAGAGGTAGTTGAGCAGGCCCTCGGGGAGGAAGCCCCGCTCCCGGTAGAGGTTGAGGGAGGACTGCGGATCGCGCTTGGAGAGCTTCTTGTTGCCCTCGCCCATGACATAGGGCAGGTGTCCGAACTCCGGGACACGCTTGGCGATGCCCAGCTCCATCAGCGCCTTGTAGAGCGCGATCTGGCGGGGCGTGGAGGAGAGCAGGTCCTCGCCGCGCAGCACGTGCGTGATGTCCATCAGCGCGTCGTCGACCGGGTTGACCAGCGTGTACAGCGGGGCGCCGTTGGTACGCAGGATGCCGTAGTCGGTGACGTTCTCCGGCTGGAAGGTGATCTCGCCGCGTACCAGGTCGGTGAAGGTGATCGGCTCGTCCGGCATCCGGAACCGGACGACATGGCTGCGGCCCTCGGCCTCGTAGGCGGCGATCTGCTCGCCGGTCAGCTCGCGGCAGCGGCCGTCGTAGCCGGAGGGGCGCCCCTCCTTGCGGGCCTGCTCACGGCGCTGCTCCAGCTCCTCGGCCGTGCAGTAGCAGGGGTAGGCGTAGCCGCCGTCCAGCAGCTTGCGCGCGACGTCCGCGTAGATGTCCATCCGCTGCGACTGCCGGTAGGGACCGTGCGGACCGCCCACCTGGGGGCCCTCGTCCCAGTCGAGACCCAGCCAGCGCATCGCGTCCAGCAGCTGCTCGTAGGACTCCTCCGAGTCCCGGGCCGCGTCGGTGTCCTCGATGCGGAAGACCAGGGTGCCGCCGGTGTGCCGGGCGTACGCCCAGTTGAACAGGGCGGTACGGACCAGACCCACATGGGGGTTACCGGTCGGGGAGGGACAGAAACGTACGCGGACGTCCGTGTCCGCGGTCCCTTCCCCTCCGGAGAACTCAGTAGTCACGCTTGATCACCTTATTGGTGAGAGTGCCGATTCCTTCGATGGTGACGGCGACCTCGTCGCCGACGTTCAGGGGGCCGACGCCCGCGGGGGTGCCGGTGAGGATGACGTCACCCGGCAGCAGGGTCATGGCCTGGGTGATGTGGACGATCAGGTCCTCGATGGGCCGGATCATCTCGCTGGTGCGGCCCAGCTGGCGCTGTTCGCCGTTGACGGTGCACATGATGCCGATGTCCGACGGGTCCAGCTCGGTCTCCGTCCAGGGGCCCAGCGGACAGGAGCCGTCGAAGCCCTTGGCGCGGGCCCACTGGTTCTCCGTGCGCTGCACATCGCGCGCGGTGATGTCGTTGGCGCAGGTGTAGCCCAGGATGACGTCCTTGGCGCGCTCGCGGGGCACGTCCTTGCACAGCCGGCCGATGACCACGGCCAGCTCCGCCTCGTGGTGCAGCTCCTGGGAGAAGGAGGGGTAGCCGATCGGGTCGTTGGGACCGATCACCGCGGTGGACGGCTTGAGGAAGGTCACCGGGGTCTCGGGCACCTCGTTGCCGAGCTCCTTGGCGTGTTCGGCGTAGTTCCTGCCGATCGCCACCACCTTGTTGGGCAGGGTGGGCGGCAGGATGCGGACCTTCTCGTCCCGCATGGGGAGCTTCTGTCCGGTGCGCTCGAACTCTGCGAAGGGGTGGCCCTTGATGATGTCGAGGACGGGGCCCTCAGGGGATGAGGGCTCGCCCTCGACGACGCCGAACCCTACGGTTCCGTCCAGAGAGAATCTTGCGATGCGCACGGGGGTCCTTCGATGCGGGGGTCACTGGGCTGGAGCCCAGCGTATTCCACCCACCGCAACCGCACTGGCGGGGTGCCATCGGCTGGGCAGCGCGATTGTGCGTACCAGGGGCACCCCGGAAGCGGGAGCCCCTAGCGCAGGCGAGCCATCAGCGCGTGTTCCACCAGCGTGATCAGCGCGCTCTTGGCGTCCGCGCGGTGGCGTGCGTCCGTGGTGATGATGGGCGCGTCCGGGCCGATCTGCAGCGCCTCGCGGACCTCCTCCGGCGAGTAGGGCTGGTGGCCGTCGAAGCCGTTGAGGGCGATGACGAACGGCAGCCCGCTGTTCTCGAAGTAGTCCACCGCGGGGAAGCAGTCCGCCAGCCGGCGGGTGTCCAGGAGTACGACGGCGCCGATCGCACCGCGCACCAGGTCGTCCCACATGAACCAGAACCGGTCCTGACCCGGCGTACCGAACAGGTACAGGATCAGGTCCTGGTCCAGGGTGATCCGGCCGAAGTCCATGGCCACCGTGGTGGTGGTCTTGTCCGCGGTGTGGGTCAGATCGTCGATACCGGCCGAGGCAGAGGTCATCACGGCCTCGGTGCGCAGCGGGTTGATCTCCGAGACCGCACCGACGAAGGTCGTCTTGCCCACGCCGAATCCGCCGGCCACCACGATCTTCGCGGAGGTCGTCGAACGGGCTGTCGTACCCCCGACGGGCCCGGCGCTAGAGCTTCCGAAGTCCACTGAGCACCCTTTCGAGCAGTGTCACGTCTGGTTGACCGTCGGCGGTGGTCTCGTCACCGCCCGGCTGGTGGATGGCGACAAGTCCGGCCTCGGCCAGGTCGGCGACGAGGATCCGGGCGACGCCGAGCGGGATGGTGAGGAGTGCCGAGATCTCGGCGACCGACTTGATCTCGTAGCACAGGCGGCAGATCCGCTGGTGCTCAGGGAGCTGGCCCTGGAGCTGTGCGGCCTCCGCCGTGGTGTGCACCAGCGCCTCGATGGCGAGCTGGTAGCGGGGACGGGTCCGGCCACCCGTCATCGCGTACGGACGCACCAGCGGCTGCTGCGGCGGCGGGGACTGGTCGGCGGCACGCTGGGTGCCTGCCTGCCTGTCACCGGGTCCGGGCTGCACCGGCTGGATGCGGGTCTGGGGGTCCTGCTGGTGTTGCGGGTGCCGCTGCGGCGGCTGCCCGCCGTGCTGGGGCTGACCGCCGTGCGGAGGCGGCGCCCCGTGCTGCTGCGGCTGCCCCCCGTGCTGCGGCTGTCCGTGCTGCTGCGGCTGGTTGTGCGGGTACGGCTGCTGGTCGGCCGACCGCTGGACGTACTCGCTGGGAGCCGAGGGGAAGTTGAAACGGTTCAGGAAGGGCGCGTCCCCGCCCGGGGCCGCGGCCGACTGGACGTCCTGCGGCTGGTCGGCATGACCACTGCCGTACGACGACGGACCTCCTGGGGGCGTTGCCACGTTTCCTCCTCCGACTCACGGACATACGACCGTTGCGCTCACGGCACCTTATGGCGCCCGGCCGCGTTGCGCACTGCCGTGGGACAGTTGTCCCTAGTTGAGAAGACTGCCCTGCAGTTCCGCTCGCAGGTCCGGGGTCAGCACCCCTCCGGCACGGTCGACCAGCAGCGCCATCTCGTACCCCACCAGGCCGATGTCGGCCTCGGGGTGGGCGAGGACGGCCAGCGAGGAGCCGTCGGAGATGGACATGATGAAGAGGAACCCCCTCTCCATCTCCACAACCGTCTGGTTGACCCCACCGCCCTCGAAGATCCGGGATGCGCCCGCGGTCAGCGAGGTGAGCCCCGAGGCAACCGCCGCCAGTTGGTCGGCGCGGTCACGCGGGAAGCCCTCGGACATCGCGAGCAGGAGTCCGTCGGCGGAGACCACCACCGTGTGGGACACCCCTGGGGTGTTCTCCACGAAGTTGGTAATCAACCAGTTCAGGTTCTGCGCCGCCTGGCTCATCGGGCTCACACTAACGCTCCTGATCGTAGGTGCTGCCGGGGCCGAAGCCCTGTCGGTCATTCTGGTTGCCGTCGCCCGCGGTGCGTCCCTGGCGGACACCGCGGTGCAGGTTGCTCAGTCTGCCGCGCACGTCCTCGGGCGCGCGGGAGACCGAGGGGCCGCCCTGCGAGCTCTCCTCCGCTGCGCCCGCGACCAGGTTGGCCTTGGGCACCCGGCGCGGCAATCCGGACGAGGTGACACCGCCGGACTGGGGGGCACGCAACTGGCCCGCCCTGTTCCAGCGTTCGTCGTTCTCGCTCCACTGGTGGGTTCCGGTTTCCTCCTGCGACGGCTGCCCCGCGGCCGGCTCGGCCGGGGCGTCCCAGCCCGGCGTACGGGCCTGGTGCTGGGCTTCCGGTCCCCCCTCCTGCTGCCCGCGCTCCGCGTCACGTCGCGGGAGACCCGCGTCCGTCGTGGAGCCGAAACCGCTGGGGAGGGAACCCGGACGGTCGAAACCTACACGCTCATCATCCCGCTGGGGAACGCCAGGAGCGGATTCCGCTTCCGGCTGCTGCGGTGCGTACTGGCGTTCGTGACCGGGAGGTTGAGGCTGGAGCCGCTGCGGCTCGTATCCTCCGGTGCCGGTCGTGGAGGCGTCGTGGAGCTGCTGGGGGGCAGGCCCGCCGTAGCCCTGGCCGTATCCGCCGTCGTAGCCGCCGGTGTACTGCTGAGCGGCGATCTCACCGGTCTGCTCGTACGCCTCGTACCCCTGCTGATACGGGTCGCCCTGCGAGTAAGGGTGGTACGGCTGCCCCTGCCCGGGGTCGTACGGCCGGCCCTGCGCCGGGTCGTACGGCCCGCCCTGGGCGTAGGCGTCCTCCTGCGGCCGATCCTGCGCGTAAGGCTGCTGCGGGCTCTGCTGGGTCTGCTGCGGTTCCGGCTGCCCCGGTTCCTGAAGCCCCGGTTCCTGCTGCTGGGAGCCGGGTGCCTCCAGCGCGGCCCGGCGCTCCTCGCGGAACCGGGAGCGGCTGACGGCACCGAGCGGTGCGGGCGCCTCCTCCGAGCCGTAGCGCGAGTCGTCGAAGCCGAGTTCGGCCGCGGAGCGGGAATCCAGCGCGCCGGCCTGGCGCGGCTGCTCGGGCACGATCCGGGAGACGGTGAAGTCCTCCTCGGGGCCCGGGCCCTCCTCGCCTCCGCCGCCGTGGGTGATGGCATCGGGCAGCATCACCAGCGAGGTGGTGCCCGCCTGCTCGCCGGAGGGGCGCAGCTGGACGCGGATGCCGTGCCGGTCGGCCAGCCGGCCCACCACGAACAGGCCCATCCGCTGGGAGACGGCGGCGTCCACCGTCGGCGGGTTGGCCAGCTTGTGGTTGATGTCCGCGAAGTCCTCGGCGGTCAGACCGATGCCCTTGTCATGGATCTCGATCATCATCCGGCCGTCCGGCAGCCGCGTCGCGGTGACCCGCACCTTGCTCTGCGGCGAGGAGAACGACGCCGCGTTCTCCAGCAGCTCGGCGAGCAGGTGGACGAGGTCGTTGACGACCTGTCCGTGGATCTCCGTCTCGGGGATGCCGCTGATCTCGATGCGCTCGTAGTGCTCCACCTCGGAGGAGGCGGCGCGCAGGATGTCGACGAGCGGCACCGGCTCCGTCCACCGGCGGCCCGGTTCCTCACCGGCGAGGACCAGCAGGTTCTCGCCGTTGCGGCGCATACGGGTCGACAGGTGGTCCATCCGGAAGAGCTTCTCCAGCTGGTCCGGGTCGGCCTCGCTGTTCTCCATCTCCGTCACCAGTTCGAGCTGGCGCTCGATGAGGCCCTGGTTGCGGCGGGAGAGGTTGGTGAAGATCGCGTTGACGTTCCCGCGCAGCAGCGCCTGCTCGGCAGCGAGCCGGACGGCCTCGCGGTGCACCTGGTCGAAGGCGCGTGCGACCTCGCCGATCTCGTCACGGCTGGTGATCGGGATGGGCTGGACGCGGGTGTCCACCCGGCCCGGCTCGGTGCGCGAGAGCTGGTCGACCAGCATCGGCAGCCGCTGCTGTGCCACGTCGAAGGCGGCGGTGCGCAGCGAGCGCATGCTCTGGCTCATCGAGCGGGCCATCCGGCCGGCGATGACGAACGCGAGGAGCAGCGCGACCAGCACGATCGCCGAGTTCACCAGGGCGTTCCTGCGGGCGTCGGAGGCGATCTGCTCCGTCTCGGCGACCGCACTCTCGACCAGCTTCTGCTCGACGGCGCGGTAGGCGTCGAAGGTGCCGGTCGCGGTCTTGAAGTAGCTCTCGGTGGTGATGCCCTTGGCGCGCAGCTTGCGGGGGCCGGCGCCGGAGCCGATGGCCTCGACCATCTTCTCCATGGAGGGCGGCGGGACGAACTTCTCGCCCTTCGCCGCCGCGTGCTCCTTGGCCGCCTCCATCTGCTGCCGGCCGGCCGCCTTGGCCTTGGCCGACTCCTCCTTGAGCAGCCGCACGTCCTCGGGGCGTCCGCCCGAGGTGAACTCGCCCAGGGCGATGCGCTCCAGGTAGTGGTACGAGGCCAGCGCCGTGAGCTGGGCCTGCTTGTCCTCGCGGGCAGGGCCGGGCTTGACCATCAGATGGGTGCCCAGCGAGCGCTGCAGCGATTCGGCTGCCTTGGCCAGCGAGATGGCGTAGACGGTGCGGCCGTAGGAGGTGACGTTCCCGGTGCCCAGCCCGAGCTCGTTGGCGAACTCCATCAGCGGGTGCTGGATGGTGACGTAGCCCTCTTCGGTCTCCACCCCGTTCATGGCCTTGGTGTACGCGGACTCGCGCAGCACCGGCAGCCGGGGCTCGACCTTCTCGAACGCGGCGAGCCGGCGCTTGAGGCCCGGGTTGTCCGGGAGGTGGGTGGCGGCGCGCTTGAACTCCTTGGCGGCGCGGTCGGTGGCAGCGCGGGCCTTCCTGACCGCGGGGTCGTCCTTCTCGCCCTTGAGGAGCGGCTCGGCGGTGCGGTCGCGCTCGTCGATCAGGGCGTTGCCGTAATCGGCTGCAGCCTCCACGAGCTCGGCCGTACGCTGGGCCTCCTTGGCGTCCTGCCAGGCGGAGACATCGGAATTGACCTTGAAGCCGCCGAAGACGAGGGCGACGAGCACGGGTATGAGCAGGATCGCGTTCAGCCGGGTGGGCACGCGCCAGTTGCGCGCGGACCACCGGCTGCCGGTGCCGGTCGCGGGCGGCGGCTGGGGGGCCGAGGCATGCGGACCGCCCGGCATCGCCGCACGCTGCGGCGGGGTGAAGTTGCCCCTGGACTCCGCGGAGCCCTGCCGTGCGGAACCCTCCTGTGCCGGTCCCGACTTACCCCTGGTCGTTCGCCTCACTCGACTTCTCACCTCTCGGTGCGCGGCGCCCCCTGACACCTTGCGCCTGCGCTACTGCTGAGTTCAGGGAATTCCAGCACGTCACGACCGCTCCCTCCAAACAGTTGGCGCGTTACGGAGGGCGAGGAAAGAGAAGGAAACCCGGCCGCGGAAAAACGGGCATTGGGGCCGTGCGGCGCCAAATAACCCGGGATCCGTACGCAGAGTGAGACGTTCCGCGCGCCCGGCGTGTTCACGCGGTTGTAATTCTCTGTCGAAACGTTATGAACGTGAAGCCGTCACGGTTCCCCGGGATGGCGAAAAACACAGCCCGCCGGGCACCGGTCCGCACCGCGCCCGGGGCCCGGCCCGTGGGGCGGCCGGGAGCACCGGTTCGCGCTACTTGAGCCGGGCCAGCAGTGCGTGCTCCACCAGCGTGATCAGTCCGCTCTTGGCCTCGGCGCGGTGGCGTGCGTCCGTGGTGATGATCGGGGTGTCCGGGCCGATCTGGAGGGCCTCGCGCACCTCTTCGGGCGCGTACGGCTGGTGGCCGTCGAAGCCGTTGAGGGCGATGACGAACGGCAGCCCGCTGTTCTCGAAGTAGTCCACCGCGGGGAAGCAGTCCGCCAGCCGGCGGGTGTCCACGAGTACGACGGCGCCGATCGCACCGCGCACCAGGTCGTCCCACATGAACCAGAACCGGTCCTGACCCGGCGTACCGAACAGATAGAGGATCAGATCGTCATCGAGGGTGATTCGGCCGAAATCCATGGCCACCGTGGTGGTGGTCTTGTCCCCCGTGTGGGTCAGATCGTCGATACCGGCCGAGGCAGAGGTCATCACGGCCTCGGTGCGCAGCGGATTGATCTCCGAGACCGCACCGACGAAGGTCGTCTTGCCCACGCCGAATCCGCCGGCCACCACGATCTTCGCGGAGGTCGTGGACCGTCCGGTCGCGGGCGTGCCATAGCCCTGCTGGCTCATCTGTCCCATGGAGCCCATCGGCCCCACCGGCGGGGTCGGCTGCCGACCGGCAGGGTCCATCTGCGGGCTAGAGCTTACGAAGTCCACTGAGCACCCTTTCCAGCAACGTCACGTCGGGGGCGCCGCCCGGGTCCGAGGAGCTGCCCGGCTGGTGGATGGCCACCATCCCGGCCTCGGCGAGGTCGGCGACGAGAATCCGGGCCACCCCGAGCGGGATGGCGAGCAGCGCGGAGATCTCCGCGACCGATTTGACCTCCCGGCACAGATGGCAGATCCGCTGGTGCTCCGGGAGCAGCCCCTGGAGCTGCATGGGGTCCGCGTTGCTGCTCACCAGAGCCTCGATGGCGAGCTGATAGCGCGGCCGGGTCCGGCCGCCCGTCATGGCGTACGGACGCACCAGAGGCTGGTCGCCCTCACCTCCGTACGGCGCATGCGAGTTGTGCACGCCGTACGGATCGTGCGAAGCGGGCGGGGTCATGGCTCCTCCGAGCGAGGCATGGGGTCGGCGAACGGACTGTGGTGCTCAAGTGGGGGGAGCGTGATGATCAGTTGAGAATGCTTCCCTGGAGTTCCGCGCGTACGTCGGGAGTGAGTACGCTTCCTGCACGGTCCACCAGGAGCGCCATCTCGTAGCCGATGAGGCCGATGTCGGCCTCGGGGTGGGCGAGCACGGCCAGCGAGGAGCCGTCGGAGATGGACATGATGAAGAGGAACCCCCTCTCCATCTCCACAACCGTCTGATTGACGCCACCGCCCTCGAAGATGCGGGAGGCGCCCGCCGTCAGCGAGGTGAGCCCCGAGGCGACCGCCGCCAGCTGGTCGGCGCGATCCCGCGGGAAGCCCTCCGACATGGCCAGCAGCAGGCCGTCGGCGGAGACCACCACCGTGTGTGACACCCCTGGGGTGTTCTCCACGAAGTTGGTGATCAACCAGTTCAGATTCTGCGCAGCCTGGCTCATCGGACTCAACTAACGCTCCTGCTGATAGGTGGGACCTGCGCCGCGGTTGTCCGTACCGGCCTGTCGGCCCTGCTGGATACCGCGGCGGAGATTGGTCAGCCGACCACGCACGTCGTCCGGCGAGCGGGAGACCTGGGGACCGGCCTGTGCGGAGGACTGCTGCTGCGCGGTGCCCGCGACCAGGTTGGCGCGGGGCACCCGGCGCGGCAGACCGGAGGTGGTCACTCCGCCGGCTGCCGGCTGGCGGAGCTGCTCGGCGCGCCGCCAGCGCTCGTCGTTGGGCGAGGCGCCCCAACTCGGGTCGGCGGCGCCGTTCTGGCTCGCACCGGCGGTGCCGCCATCGGTGCTCTGGGCGGACTGGCGCTGCGGCAGCGGGGGAACGGCAGCGGCGGGCTGTCCCGGGCGCGGCGCGGGCGCGGCGCCCGGCTGCCGGCCGGGAGCGCCGTCGGCACCGGTGCGCTGGATGCCCTCCGAGCCGGCGCCGCGCGCCTGGTCGGGACGGTCCTGCTGGGAGCCGGTCTGCTGAGGACCGGCCTGCTGGGGGGCGGCCTGCTGGGGCCGCTCCGGCGACTGCGGAGCCTGGCGGCCCGGGCCGCGGAACCAGTTCGACTCCATGGAGGCGAAGATCGGCGTCGGCGCGTCCGCGGGCGCCGGAGGGCCGGAGGGTATGCCCTCGCCCGGGTCCTGGCCCTGCTGCGGGCCGGAGGCGTCCTGGCTCCGGCCGGGCAGCGCCGCGTTTCCTCCCGGATACCCCGGCGCCGCGTACTCGCCGGTGCCCTCGGGCTCGTCGTGGCCGCGCGGGGTGTCCTCGTCACCGGGACCCTGCTCGGGCCGGGCCCAGCTCGGGCGGTTCTGCTCGCCCTCCGCGGGGCGGCCGGTCGGCCCGTCGCCGAAGGAGGGCCGCGCGAACTGGGCCGTGTCGGCGGAGCCGCCGCCCTGCTGCGGCTGCGGGAACTGTCCGGTGTGGCCGGGCCCGTCCGGGGCTCCCGGGGGCGCGTACTCGCCGGTGTCGGCGGGGCCGTCGGGGGTGATGCGCGGTATCTCGCTGGTGCTGCCCGGGCCCTCCGACGGAGAACCCGGACGCGCGTACTCACCCGTGGCAGCCGGACCACCCGACAGCGGCAGCGCGAACTGCCCCGTACCGGAGCTGCTCGGGGCACCGGGCCGCGGGTACTGACCCGTATCGGCGGGAGAGCCCTGGGAGATCTGCGGGAACTGACCCGTGCCCGGCCCCTCCTGCTGCGCACCCGGGCGGGCGTACTGGCCGGTGTCGGCCGGACCGTCCGGGGCGATGCGCGGTATCTCGCTGGTGCTGCCCGGACCCTCCGACGGAGAACCCGGACGCGCGTACTCACCCGTGGCAGCCGGACCACCCGACTGCGGCAGCGCGAACTGCCCCGTACCGGTGGACGACTGCGGCCCCTGGCCCGTGGGAGCGCCGGGGAGCTCGGGCGCCGGCTGGTTCTGGGCGCGGTTGGGCAGCGGCGAGTTGCCCGCGCCCGGACCGGGCGGTGCCTGGCCGGGGCGGCCCGGGTTGGGCGGCGCGCCGAAGAAGTCGACGGCACTGCCGCCGCCGGTGCCTGCCGGGGTGCGGTTGCCGTCCCTGGCGGGGAGCGCCGGGCGGCCTCCGCCCGCGTCCTGGCCGCGCGCCGGCAGGGCGCCCATCCGGGAGGCGTCGCCGACGGCGCCGAGCCCGGCGCCGCTCCCCTGGCCGGGCCCCGGTGCGCCGGGGGCGCCGCTCTGCGGGCCGCGCTGGAGCGCCGCCGCGAGGTTGCCGCCCTTGCTGCCGCCGCGGGTCTGCGGGGGCGGCGGTCCTCCCTGGCCGCCGGGCGCGCCCGTGCCGGGGCGGCCCTTGGCGTTCTGGCCGCCGCCCTGTGCGACGTCGACGGGGAGCATGACCAGCGCGGTCGTGCCACCGGAGTCGGAGGGGCGCAGCTGGATGCGGATGCCGTGCCGCAGGGAGAGGCGGCCGACCACGAACAGGCCCATGCGGCGGGAGACGGAGACGTCCACCGTGGGCGGGTTGGCCAGCCGCTCGTTGATCGCGGACAGGTCCTCGGGGGAGAGCCCGATGCCGGTGTCGTGGATCTCGATGAGGACCCGGCCGTCGGGCAGCGCGTGGCCTGTGACCTTGACCTTGGTCTGCGGGGAGGAGAACGAGGTGGCGTTCTCCAGCAGCTCGGCGAGCAGGTGGACGAGGTCGTTGACGACGCGCCCTGCGACCTCGGTGGCCGGCACCGAGTTGAGCTCGATGCGCTCGTACTGCTCCACCTCGGAGGCGGCGGCGCGGAGCACGTCGACCAGCGGGACGGGGCGCGTCCAGCGGCGGCCGGGCTCCTCGCCCGCGAGGACCAGCAGGTTCTCGCCGTTGCGGCGCATTCGGGTGGCGAGGTGGTCGAGCTTGAAGAGCGAGGAGAGCTGGTCGGGGTCGGCCTCGCGGGACTCCAGTTCGGAGATGAGCGAGAGCTGACGCTGGATCAGGCCCTGGCTGCGGCGCGAGAGGTTGGTGAACATCGCGTTCACGTTCCCCCGCAGCAGCGCCTGCTCACCGGCGAGCCGAACGGCCTCGCGGTGAACGTCGTCGAAGGCCGCTGCCACCTTTCCGATCTCGTCCCGGCTGTGCACGCCGACGGACTCGACTGAGGTGTCCACGTCCTGCGGCTCGGCCTCGGACATCTGCTTGACCAGCTCGGGCAGCCGCTTGCGCGCGACGTCCTGCGCCGTGTCCTGGAGGCGGCGCAGCGAGCGGACCATGGAGCGGGCGACCACGAAGGCGCCGACCAGCGAGATACCGAGGACGAGCAGGATGAGCGCACCGCTGATCAGCGCCTCGCGCTGGGCCTCGGAACGCAGCTCGCGCGCCTGCTGCTCCATCTGCTCCAGCAGAGTGCGCTCGATCTTCCCCATGTTGTCGATCTTGGACGCGTCCTGGTCCATCCAGTCGACGTAGGTGCGCTTCTGCTTCCGGATCGCGTCCGGGCTGTGCAGCATCCGCTTTCTGTAGTTGTCCGCGAGCCGGACGTTGACATCGCCGACGGTGAGCGGCTTGAGGAGGGCATCGGCTTCCTTCTCGCCGTAGATCTGGCCGAAGCTCTCGATCTCGGCCGCCTCGCTGTCCTCGGCGGTGCGGGCGTAGAGCCGGTCGTTCTCGGAGAGCTTCGGGTTGGGCTGGTGGGCCAGACCGGCGGAGATGATCGCGCGCTGGATGGAGGCGTATTCCTTGGCGTTGGAGAAGGCGGCCAGCGCGCGGGTGCTGCGGATCATCTCCGAGTTGCTGGTCGCCTGCGCCATGTCCTGCGAGAGGGAGAGCAGCGATTCGATCAGCTGGTTGTAGGCGTTGACCGTCTGGGAGACGTTCTCCGGGTTCTGGTAGGCGCGCTCGCGGAGCGAGTTGATCGCTTCGACCTGACGCAGGATGTCCAGGACGGTGGAGTTGACCCCCGCCATCGCCTTGTCGCTGCTGTCGATGTCGCCGGTGGCCTTCTTGAAGGACTGGAAGGCCTTGTCGGTCTTCTCGCGCTGGGCGACGACGGACTCGTCCTTCTCGTTGCCGGTGCTCACCAGCGGGCCGGCCGACTTGTCGCGCTCGTCCTGCAGCTTCGCCGCCAGGTTGGTGGCCTGCTCCGTCATCTCGGTGAGGAGCTTCATGTTGTCGAGCTGGTCGACGTTCTGCAGCGAGCTGGAGATCCGCATGCCGCCGAGCGTGGTGGCGGCGATGACGGGGAGCGCGAGGAGGGAGACCAGGCGGGTGCTGATGCGCCAGTTGCGCAGGGCTACCCGGGACCCGAGGTCGGGGCCCTCGGACGCGTCCTTGCCCTTGGCCGCACCGCCACCCTTGGCGGCCTTTCCGGCCTTGCCCTGCTTGTCACCCTTGCCCGTGTCGCCCTTTCCGGCGCCGTTGGCGGTGCTCACCTGCGCGCCGGAGGGCGTGCCCTGCTCACCACCCGCGGGCCCGCCGTCCTGGGCGCGCTGGGGCTGGGAACCGCCGGCCGAGCCTTGCGCCTCCGGGGCTCCCTCAGCGCTGCCATCCCTCTTGAAACGTCCCTGCACTAGCGTCGCAACCTCTGGACCAGGCGTCCCCCCGCTCGCGACGGGCGGGACGGTATCGAGTCGTGGGGGTCCAGGCCCCCATGGCGGTCGTGATGACCGGCGCGTCCCCTCATCACCGTCACGCGGCGCCGCTCTGTGTGCGCGACGCGCTCCGGTCTGTTTCGTCCTGCGGCGGTCCGTGGAATTCCAGCACAGTGCCGGATCTCCAACAAGGGCTGTGGATAACCCTTGGGCGTCGGTAACGCAACGCACAGGAAAATGTACAGCACGTCCGAAATCCGTAGCGAAATGCCGGGTTTCTCCCGGTCGGGGCGCACGGGGCGGAGCGACGCATGCCGTGCCCAACTACCCGGCGCTGCGCGTGTAATGCCCTCTTGGCCCGCTGTGCCCGATTACGCTGCCGGTTTCAACGATTACTTATGTCGGTTTTGGTAACGGCCTCGTGAGCAAACTCACATGCCGGACGTTGCCTAGATCACGTTCCGGTGGGGAATAGCGCGCCTACTCTCGGCGTTTACATCTCACATTGAAATGACAAGCCGAGCGAGGTAAGGGCACCAGTGACGTCCACTCTGACCATGCGGAACATAGCCAACCCGCGGCGCACCACCTTGGCACATCTCAAGGACGCCGACGAGCTGACGACCGCGGCGGTCGCCGCGCACGAGGGTGGCGCCGATGAAGGGGAGACCCTGCCGGAGCGCACCGCCAACCCGCGCCGCACCGTACTGGTGGACTCCCCCACGAGCTGAGCCCTCCCACGGCTTCTGAGCAGGGACTGCCCCTGTTCGACGTTGCAGGCTCGGTTGTTCTCTGGCTTGTCGCGCAGTTCCCCGCGCCCCTGAGGGGCGCGGGGAACTGCGCGAACGCCCACGACGCGCCCGCAGCGGACAGGCGGGGGCAGCCCTTGGCGCCGTTTCAGCCCTGCCAGCTGTGGGGGGCGCGGAAGCCGTGCTGGCGTTCCAGTCGGCGCCACCCCGCCTTGGTGGGGCGCCCGCGGCGGGCGGTCGTCCGCGTTTCGCCGGCCCGCGTGGTGGCAGCCGCGCGGGCCAGCAACAGCGCGGTGACCGCGGCCAGCTCCTCCGCGTTCGCCTGCCCCTTCTCCACGCGCACCACGCTGTTCGCCTCGTCGCTCAACGGGCCCGTACTGCCAGGCTCCTTCGGGGTCTGAAACATCTGTGCTCCCATCACTGCGGGGGGTTGCCGTGCTTGCGCGACGGCAGGTCGGCGTGCTTGCTGCGCAGCATCGCGAGGGACCGGATGAGCACCTCGCGGGTCTCGGCCGGGTCGATGACGTCGTCCACCAGGCCGCGCTCGGCGGCGTAGTAGGGGTGCATCAGCTCGGCCTTGTACTCCTTGACCATGCGGGCGCGCATGGCCTCCGGGTCGTCGGCCGCCGCGATCTGCTTGCGGAAGATGACGTTGGCGGCGCCCTCGGCGCCCATCACCGCGATCTCGTTGGTGGGCCAGGCGAAGGTCAGGTCGGCGCCGATGGACTGGCTGTCCATCACGATGTACGCGCCGCCGTACGCCTTGCGCAGGACGACGGAGATCCGCGGCACCGTGGCGTTGCAGTAGGCGTACAGCAGCTTGGCGCCGTGCCGGATGATGCCGCCGTGCTCCTGGTCGACGCCGGGGAGGAAGCCCGGCACGTCCAGCAGTGTGAGGATCGGGATGTTGAAGGCGTCGCACATCTGCACGAAGCGCGCCGCCTTCTCGCTGGCCTCGATGTCCAGCACCCCGGCGAGCGACTGCGGCTGGTTGGCGACGATGCCGACGACCTCGCCGTCCATCCGCGCCAGGGTGCAGATGATGTTGGTCGCCCAGCGCTCGTGCACCTCCAGGAAGTCGCCGTCGTCGACGAGTTCCTCGATGACCTTGCGCATGTCGTACGGCCGGTTGCCGTCGGCGGGCACCAGGTCCAGCAGCGCGTCGCCGCGCCGGTCGGCCGGGTCGGCCGTCGCCTCGGCCGGCGGGTTCTCGCGGTTGTTCTGCGGCAGCAGGGAGAGGAGGTAGCGGACCTCCTCCAGGCAGGTCTCCTCGTCGTCGTAGGCGAAGTGCGCCACGCCCGAGGTCGCCGCGTGCACATCGGCGCCGCCCAGACCGTCCTGGCTCACCTCGGCACCGGTCACCGCCTGCACCACGTCGGGTCCGGTGATGAACATCTGCGAGGTGTCGCGGACCATGAAGACGAAGTCGGTCAGCGCCGGGCTGTAGGCCGCGCCGCCCGCGCACGGGCCGAGCATCACGCTGATCTGCGGGATGACGCCGGAGGCCTTGGTGTTGCGCTGGAAGATGCCGCCGTAGCCGGCCAGCGCCGCGACGCCCTCCTGGATACGGGCGCCCGCGCCGTCGTTGAGGGAGACCAGCGGCGCTCCGGCCGCGATCGCCTTGTCCATCAGTTTGTGGATCTTGGTGGCGTGGGCCTCGCCCAGCGCCCCGCCGAAGATCCGGAAGTCGTGCGCGTAGACGAAGACGGTCCGGCCGTGCACGGTGCCCCAGCCGGTGATCACACCGTCGGTGTACGGCTTCTTCTCCTCCAGCCCGAAGCCCGTGGCACGGTGCCGGCGCAGCGGCTCGATCTCGCGGAAGCTGCCCTCGTCCAGGAGCAGGTCGATCCGCTCTCTGGCGGTCAGCTTTCCCTTGGCGTGCTGCGCCTCGGTCGCCCGCTCGCTGGGACCCTGGTACGCCTGGGCACGGATCGCGTGCAGTTCGGCCACGCGCCCGCGGGTGTCCTGTGCGGGGACGGAGCCGGGCGAGCCGGGCTCCCCGGCGTCGGCCTGGTCGGCCTGCTCGGTCCGGGGCGACGGCTGGGACAGATCGGTCATGTATAGACCCTACGAAACCGCGGCGCCGATCACCGTCGTCAGATTCGTACAGTCTCCGCGGCACTTTCATGGCAGCGCTGGACAGAACCGTTGGGGGGCGGGGCCTGGGCAGAGCGAAACCCTCTCATTGGACGGGGAGGGGGCTGTGGGAATTCCACAGCCCCCTCCGCCGACTGTTCGTGTCGCCGACCGCCGGTGTTGGTGTGGAGGCCACCCACCGTAGGGGTGGCGCGGCCGGGACGTTCCCTCGGGATGGCCAGGACGCGCCCCTCAGGACCTCGGGGCGACCGCCGGGCCGTGCGCGTCACCGCCCGCCGTCGCCGGAGCGGGCGCGGCCGGCTCGGTGGACTCCGCAGGACCGGTGGCGGCCGCGGGCGCCACGGGGAGGAGCGTCGGCTTCTCGCCCGCCGTCACCACGAGGAAGGCGGCGGCCGTCACCGCTGACGAGAGCAGGAAGCTCAGGTCGAAGCCGCCCAGCCGGGGGACGAGGGGGCCGGTGTACAGAGGGGTGTCGACGGCCAGCAGGCCGACGGATGAGCCGATGGCCCAGGCGAGCGTCGCGCGGAGGTTCCAGCCCGCGGTGTACCAGTAACGGCCGCCGACGGAGCGGCGGTTGAGCACCTGGAGCGCTTCGGCGTCGTAGACACCACGGCAGCGCACATGCCCGATCAGCACGAGCACGGCCCAGGGCGCGCCAACGGCGGTCAGCAGCAGGACGAAGGCGGTCATCGCGTCCTGTGCGTCCCACACGAAGTGGCCGAGGTAGACCAGTGCCGTGGACACCGCCGCGACGGTGAAGGTGGCCTTGGTCCGGGTGGTGCGCGGAACGATGGCGTCCAGGTCGAGCCCCATCGAGTAGAGCATCAGTCCCGCGTTGCCGATCGAGCCGAGCGAGGCGGCCAGCAGCAGCGGCACCAGGAACCAGAACGGCGCCTGTGCGACCAGCGGTCCCGCGTAGTCGGTGGCGGCGTCCACAGCGACGGCGGTGAAGGTGCCGAAGAGCTGGGGGATCAGCAGTCCGGCGACCAGCCCGAGACAGGTGGTCAGGTAGACGCGGCGCGAGGAGTGCCGCGCCGGAGACATGTAGCGGGTGTAGTCGCCCAGCAGGGTGATGAAGGCGATCGGTCCGCTGAGTCCGGCCGCGACGACGGACAGCAGCCAGGTCGTCCAGAAGTCGCCGAGCAGGTACTCGGTCCCGGCCGGCGCCTGGGTGGTGAAGTGCGGCGCGTACGCGAACAGCCCTACGACCAGCAGCGCGGTCATACCGATGGCGAGCACCCGGCTCAGCCGCAGCAGCAGCTTGTAGCCGTAGACGGCGCACACCGCGGTGCACACGGCGAGCACCGCGTAGACGAGCGCGTAGCCGGCCGCCGAGTCGGGCATCCCGAACAGCCGGGCGAGCGAGCCGACCATGGCGTCGCCCCCGACCCAGAGGGTGAGGGCGGTGTAGCCGAGCGAGAGCAGCAGCCCGATCGCCGAGCCGAGCAGTCTCCCGCGTACGCCGAACTGGGCGCCGCTGCTGGTGGAGAGGTTGGTGGCGGTGCGCAGCGAGACCAGCGCGAGCGGCGCGACCAGCACCGTGCCGACCAGGGTGCCGACCACCAGTGAGGAGACGGCGGGCCAGAAGCCCAGCCCGAAGGAGACCGGCAACCAGCCGAAGATGACGACGCCGAGCGCCAGGTTCGATCCGATGAGAAAGCTGACGATGTCGCGCGGGCGGCCGGTGCGCTCGGCCTCCGGTATCACATCGACGCCGTGCTGCTCGATCTGCATGGTGCTCCCTGTCGGGGTGTGGCCGGCATTTGGTTTGAGCAGCGCTCAATCTGAAGCATCAGGGGCAGCGGGGTCAATGGGGAGATACGAAGACTTGACTATTTGAGCGATGCTCTAAATGCTGGCCGAGCACGCAGCAAGACACGACGGACGCATTCACCACGACCGGAAGGTGGGAGAGCCGTGCGGCTGGGGCCGACCGAACGGGACCGCCTGCTGATCTTCGGCACGGCCGAGCTCGCACGGGCCAGAAGGGCCCGAGGACTGCGGCTCAATGTGCCGGAGGCCACGGCGCTCGTCGCCGACACCGTCTGCGAGGCCGCCCGTGACGGGCGCAGGCTCGGCGAGGCGATAGAGGCGGGGCGCGCCGTGCTGGGCCCCGACGACGTCCTGCCCGGCGTGGCCGAGGTGCTCACCGAGATCCAGGTGGAGGCCGTCTTCGAGGACGGCTCCCGGCTCGCGGTGATCCCCTCCCCCGTCGCCGCCTCCGGGACCGGGCAGGGCCCCGGCGCCGTGCTGCCCGCCGGCGAGGAGGAGGGCACCGGCGCGGCGTACGCACAGCCGGAGCCCACGGTCTCGCTGACCGTGCGCAACACCGCCGAGGTGCCGGTCAGCGTCACCTCGCACTTCCACTTCTTCGAGGCCAACCCCCGGCTGGCCTTCGACCGGGCCGCCGCCTACGGGATGCGGCTCGCCGTGCCCGCAGGCTCGTCGGTGCGCTTCGATCCGGGCGGCACCGCCGAGGTGGGGCTCGTCCCGCTGGGCGGCGAGAGGGTGGCCATCGGCTTCGCCGGTCTGGTGGACGGCCCGCTGGACGCGCCCGGAGCCCGCGAGGAGGCTCTGCGGCGCGCGGCGGCCTGCGGCTATCTGGGCGCCGAGGCCGAAGGCGGCCGGGCCGGAGAGGGAAAGGGAGAGGGAGAGGCATGAGCGTGGACGCACACGAGTACGCGGCCGTACACGGGCCGCGCGCGGGCGACCGGGTACGGCTGGGCGACACCGGGCTCGTCGTCCGCGTCGAGTCCGACTCCCAGCAGCCGGGGAACGAGTTCCTGGCCGGGTTCGGCAAGACCGCCCGCGACGGGCTCCACCTCAAGGCGGCGGCCGTCCGCGAGACCTGCGACGTGGTGATCAGCAATGTGCTGGTCATCGACGCCGTGCAGGGCATACGCAAGGTGTCCATCGGAATCCGCGAGGGCCGCATCCACGCCATCGGCCGGGCCGGCAACCCGGACACGGTGGACGGCGTGGACGTCGTCGTGGGCACCGGCACCTCGATCGTCTCCGGCGAGGGGCTGATCGCCACGGCGGGCGCCGTCGACACCCATGTCCATCTGCTCTCGCCGCGCATCATGGAGGCCTCGCTCTCCTCCGGCGTCACCACGATCATCGGCCAGGAGTTCGGCCCGGTGTGGGGCGTGGGCGTCAACTCGCCCTGGGCGCTGGGACACGCGTTCTCCGCTTTCGACGCCTGGCCGGTCAACATCGGCTTCCTGGGCCGCGGCTCCTCCTCGCACCCTGCACCGCTGGTCGAGGCGCTGGCCGAGGGCGGTGCCTGCGGCTTCAAGGTGCACGAGGACATGGGCGCACACCACCGGGCGCTGGACACCGCGCTGCGGGTGGCCGAGGAGTACGACGTACAGGTCGCGCTGCACAGCGACGGGCTGAACGAGGCGCTGGCCGTCGAGGACACCCTCGCTGTGCTGGAGGGCCGCACCATCCACGCCTTCCACATCGAGGGCTGCGGCGGCGGCCACGTCCCCAATGTGCTGCGGATGGCGGGGGTCCCCAACGTCATCGGCTCCTCCACCAACCCGACGCTGCCGTTCGGCCGGGACGCCGTCGCCGAGCACTACGGGATGATCGTCTCGGTGCACGACCTGAAGACCGACCTGCCCGGGGACGCGGCCATGGCCCGCGACCGCATCCGCGCGGGCACCATGGGCGCCGAGGACGTACTGCACGACCTGGGCGCCATCGGCATCACCTCCTCCGACGCGCAGGGCATGGGCCGCGCCGGCGAGACCGTGCGGCGTACGTTCCAGATGGCGGCCAAGCTCAAGGCGGAACGGGGCGAGCTGGAGGACGCGGCGCGCCTCCGCGAAGCGGGTACGGACGACAACGCGCGCGTCCTGCGCTACATCGCCAAGCTCACCCTCAACCCGGCCCTGGCACACGGCCTCTCGCACGAGATCGGTTCGCTGGAGCCGGGCAAGCTGGCCGACATCGTGCTGTGGCACCCGGCCTGGTTCGGCGCCAAACCGCAGCTGGTCCTCAAGTCCGGCTTTCCCGCCTGGGGCGTCACCGGCGACCCCAACGCCGCCACCGACACCAGCCAACCCCTGGTGCTCGGCCCGCTGTTCGGGGCGCACGGCGGGGCGCCCGCCGAGCTGTCCGTCGCCTTCGTCTCGCAGGCCGCCGTCGAGCGGGGCGGCGACACGCTGCCGACGCGCCGGCGCCGGGTCGCCGTACGCGGCACGCGCGGCATCGGCCCCGCCGACATGGTGCACAACGCGCGGCTGGGCGCGGTGGAGGTCGACCAGCGCACCGGTCTGGTGACGCTGGACGGCGAGCCGCTGCGCTCGAAGGCGGCCGAGAGCGTCCCGCTCAACCGCCTCTACTTCCTCTGAGCTCCCGAGCTCTTGACCCACATCTGACGACACCCCGAGGAATCGCCCCCATGAGCAACCGCACGTCCGACGCCGCCGCCCCGCACATGCCGCCCGAGTGGGCGCCGCACGAGCGCACCTGGATGGCGTGGCCCGGTGCCAACCCGACGTTCGAGGACGCTCAGGTGCTGGCCGAGGCCCGTACCGCGTGGGCGTCGGTCGCCCGTGCCGTACGCCGCTTCGAGCCGGTCACCGTGGTGGCCGACCCCGGCGATGTGGCCGGGGCGCGCGCACGGCTCGGTCCGGAGATCGAGGTCGTGGGGCAGCCGCTGGACGACGCGTGGATGCGCGACATCGGCCCGACCTTCGTCACCGAGGGCGGCCGCCTGGCCGCCGTGGACTGGACGTTCAACGGCTGGGGCGCCCAGACGTGGGCCCGCTGGGAGCGGGACGCGCTGATCGGCGCGTACGTCGCCGGGCAGGCGGGCGCCCCCGTGCGCTCCTCGCGGCTGGTCAACGAGGGCGGCGGCATCCATGTGGACGGCGAGGGCACGGTGCTGCTCACCGAGACCGTGCAGCTGGGCCCGGAGCGCAACCCCGGCTGGACGCACGAACAGGTCGAGGCGGAGGTGCACGCGCTGCTGGGCACCCGCAAGGCGATCTGGCTGCCGCGCGGGCTGACCGCCGACTACGGCACCTACGGCACCCGCGGCCATGTCGATCTGGTGGCCGCCTTCGCCGCACCCGGCGTGGTCGTCGCGCACACCCAGCCCGACCCCGCCCACCCCGATCACGACCTGTGCCAGGAGACGGTGAAGCTGCTGCGCGCGGCCACCGACGCCAAGGGCAGGCAGCTGGAGGTGGTCGAGCTGCCCGCGCCGACGGTGACGCACACCGAGGACGGCGAACCGGTCGACTACAGCTACGTCAACCACTACCTGTGCAACGGCGGGGTCGTACTGTGCGGCTTCGGCGACCCGCGCGACGAGCACGCGGCCGGTATCTTCCGCCGCCTGTTCCCCCGCCGGACGGTCACACTGGTGGACGCGCGTACGGTGTTCGCCGCCGGGGGCGGCATCCACTGCATCACCCAGCAGCAGCCCCGGGTGTGAGACGGCCCGGTTAGGCTGAACGGTCGGCGGCTCGCGGAGGGGCTTGGAGGGACACAGCGGTGGTCACAGAGACGGAGGGCAGGCGCCGGCGGAGTCCCCGGCGTGCTGCGCAGCCCAAGGAGCAGGTGCTGGCCGCCGCCATGGAGATGATCGCCGAACGCGGTCTCGACCGGCTCACCATGGCCGCGCTCGGCCGCGAGGTCGGCATGAGCAGCGGCCATCTCGTCTACTACTTCAAGACCAAGGACGAACTGCTGTTGCAGACCCTCCAGTGGAGCGAGGAGCAGCTGGGCGCCGAGCGGCGCGCCGCGCTGGCCCGGCGGATACCGGCGCGCGAGCGGCTGGACGCGCTGGTGGAGCTCTATCTGCCCCACGGCCACCGGGACCCGCACTGGGCGCTGTGGCTGGAGGTGTGGAACCGCTCGCAGTCCGGCGACGACGAGGTGCGGTCCCGCCAACTGGAGCTGGAGCTGAGCTGGCACCGGGACCTGGTGGCGCTGCTGGTCGAGGGCATGGCACAGGGCGAGTTCGCGCCGGTCGACGCCGATCGCTTCGCCACCCGCACCCGCGCGCTCCTCGACGGCTTCGGCACCCATCTGGTGGTGGGACTGCCAGGGGTGGACAGGGCCCTGGCCCTGAGCCATGTGCGGGACCACTTCGACGAGTCCCTCACACCGGGCGAGGGCTGAACTCCTGGTGCCCCGAAGGGGCGCGGGGAACTGCTCCCCCGGCCTCCGGCCGGGAGGTACCCCCACCGGCCACAAACAACCCGCGGCCTGCAACGGACGGCCAGGGGCACCCCCTCCCCAGCATCGGCGGCCTCCCTAGTCGTGCGCCTCAACTCCCGCCCGCAGCAATCCGTACGTGTACCCGTCATCCAGCGCCTGCCAAGAGGCGGCGATCACGTTGTCCCCCACCCCCACGGTCGTCCACTCCCCACTGCCGTCACTCATCGACAACAGCACCCGCGTCGTGGACGACGTCCCGTGCGCGCCCTCCAGGATGCGGACCTTGTAGTCGACCAGGTTCAGCTTCGCCAGCTCGGGGTGGATCCGCTCAAGACCGGCCCGCAGAGCGCGGTCCAGCGCGTCCACGGGGCCGTTCCCCTCACCCGTGACGACGATGCGCTCGCCCTTGGCCCACAGCTTGACCGTCGCCTCGTTGACCTGCATCCCGTCGGGCCGCTGCTCGACGATGGCGCGCCAGGACTCGGCGCGGAAGAACCGGGGCGCGGTCCCCGTGGTCCCGCCGTGCACCTCGTCGCGGAGCAGCAGTTCGAATGAGGCGTCGGCGGCCTCGTACGTATACCCCTTGAGCTCCTGCTCCTTGACGCGCTCGACCACGCGCCCGACCAGTTCGCGGTCGCCGCTCAGGTCGTAGCCCAGCTCCTTGCCCTTGAGCTCGACGGAGGCGCGCCCCGCCATGTCGGAGACGAGCATCCGCATGGTGTTGCCGACGAGTTCGGGGTCGATGTGCTGGTAGAGGTCCGGATCGATCTTGATCGCGGAGGCGTGCAGCCCGCCCTTGTGGGCGAAAGCGGAGGTGCCGACGTAGGGCTGGTGGGTGGAGGGGGTCAGATTGACGACCTCGGCGATGGCGTGCGAGATCCGGGTGGTCTCGGCCAGCGCGCCCTCGGGCAGTACGCGCTTGTCGTACTTGAGCTCCAGCGCGGCGACGACGGGGAAGAGGTTGGCGTTGCCGACGCGCTCGCCGTAGCCGTTGGCCGTGCACTGCACATGGGTGGCGCCGCCGTCCACGGCGGCGAGCGTGTTGGCGACGGCGCAGCCGGTGTCGTCCTGCGCGTGGATGCCCAGCCGGGCCCCGGTGTCGGCGGCGACGGTGCGCACGACGGCCTGGATCTGGGCGGGGATCATGCCGCCGTTGGTGTCGCAGAGCACCACCACGTCGGCGCCCGCCTCGTGTGCGGCGCGCACGACCTGCTTGGCGTAGCCGGGATTGGCCTGGTAGCCGTCGAAGAAGTGCTCGCAGTCGACGAAGACCCGGCGGCCGTGCTCCCGCAGATGACCGACCGTCTCGGCGATCATCGACAGGTTCTCCTCCAGCGTGGTGCGCAGGGCCAGCTCGACATGGCGGTCGTGCGCCTTGGCGACGAGGGTGACCACGGGTGCCCCGGAGTCGAGCAGCGCCTTGACCTGGGGGTCGATCTGCGCGGGTACGCCCGCCCTGCGCGTGGAGCCGAACGCGACGAGCTGCGCGTGCTGGAAGTCGATCTCCTTGGGGGCGCGCGCGAAGAACTCGGTGTCGCGCGGGTTGGCGCCCGGCCAGCCGCCCTCGATGAAGCCGACGCCGTACTCGTCCAGGTGGCGCGCGATGGTCAGCTTGTCGGCGACGGTCAGGTTGATGCCCTCGCGCTGTGCTCCGTCACGCAGGGTGGTGTCGAAGACGTGGAAACTGTCGTCGGGGGTCATGGCTGATGGCTCCTGCTGGGTTCAGTGGTTGCGGAAGGAAGCGCTCCACTTGCCCCCATCATCCCTCGCGCCTCCGCCTTCGGCCGGGTGGGCCGGAAAACGAAAAAACCCCTCGCGGGTGCGAGAGGTCTGCGCGCGGGTCTGGGGCACGGTGTCCGGCTGCCGTAGGGGTTCTGCCACGGCAGGCGGTCACTGCGGACCGGCGCGCCTGCTGCCAATAATCATGACGAACGAGGGCACGTCGGCATTCTGGCACGAGCCACCCACCACAACGCGGGGTGTCTCACCATCCGGAAAGCCCCTGGCCGGCGTGGCGGGCTCGTGAGAGCGCGGCTTCTGGTGACCACCGCTGCGCTTGATGGCCCCCGGCTGACGGCACACAGGCCTGGCCGTAGCAGCCGACGGTGCCGACTCAGCGGAATTCGACGGACTCCGGTGCTGGGTAGGTGACCTTGTTCTCGCACTTCAGAATGCCGGTGAGGAGCTCGGCGGCGTTGGTGAGCAGGGCGGCACGGGTCTTTTCGGAGAGGTCCAGGCGATCAGCGAGCGTGACCCGCATCGCGAGTTGCTTCTTGTGCTCGGACTTGCGAACGAGGTCCGGACGTCGGCAATCGACCAGCAGTTGAAAACGGTCGAATTTGCCTTTGTTGGGAAGCCGCTGGTAGGAGGTCGTCTCTCCGGCCTTCTCGGCAGACCGGGGGAAGGTCTGAGGGCCCCAGTTCTCCTCGATCTCGATGAGGGTGTGTTCTTTCAGATCGCCGATCGCACAGCCGCTGTAGTCGCCGCTGGGGGTTGCTCCTTTGTGGGTCGTCATATCACGATTCATCGAACCGCCACCGCTGTAAAGATACTGGATTCCGTTACCCAGTTCCTTTTTCTTCGCCGGAGGTTTAGATTTTACCTCTTTCATGATGTCACCTCTGAGGATTCCGCTGCATGTGTTCCTGTAAATCAACTCTGGTGCCCCTGTTGTAGTCCTGCTGGGTGAAGGGCTACGGCTTGACTCACTACCCGATACGCATGAAGCCATGAACAGGGAAACCACGGAGGCAGAAACACCAACCGATAGCGCACGCATCGGTCCTCTTCTCACTTCGAGAGCCTCCCCTAGAGTGACCCGGAACTCCCACGCGCGTACGCCTCTTTGCGACGGAACTCGGCTTGATCGAACCAGTCGCTACGCTCGAGCTCGGGATGAGCATCGAGGTACAGATTCAGAGGTTCCTTACTCCTTGCCCGACCCGCCTCTCCGAAGTCTGACCTCACCTTCTCAACATCAGCATCCACGCGAATATCGAACCTCTCCTGCTCACGCTCAACGCCTCTGTCGATCATGATTTCTCGTTCAGTGGTGAACGCCTCGGCAACAGAACCGACGATGGGAACGGCATAGCTCGCCTTTGTGGTTCCCTGGACTAGACTCTCCACGCCAGTTGAAACAACACCGCCCCCCTGGCCGATTCCGTACTTTTTCCAGGTAGCCGCCTCTTCCAGCTTTCTGGCCTGCTCCGATTTCACCTCGTCACTGTCACCGACGATGGAATCGAATCGAGAACGGTCAAGGCGACCCTGATTCTCGGCCCCTGTTTCAATGGCCAGCATCGAAGCCTTGCCAGGCCCCGGGTCAGAATCGAGAATTCTTGCCGTGTACTCCTGCTGGGCACCCGAGAGAATATGGTGTCCTTCCTCCGTGGCCCCCACCACCGACATGAAATCGCGCACATCCCTCGGAGCGAGTTTGATAGCACCTTCCCCGCTGACAGACCCGAAAGCAGCGTCACGCACTTCGTCTCCATACGGCGATTGGGAGTCCATGGACGCGGACCAGTTCAGGTTGTCGATGTACCCTGCTCCCATTTTGGCCAGGCTGTCGCTCAAATGCTCCCGCCCAGGGTGAATTTTTTCATCCAGAAAAGCTGAGTCTTCCCCCACGATCTTGACGGCCTGGTGCATGATGCTCGCCCCGGCAGCGGACTTGTGCACGCCCAACTCCGGCTCGTCGTATGGACGGCCGAGTGCTCCTGCCTCCAGCGCATGGCCCAGTTCGTCGTATCCGTAGCCGCGTTTACCGCTTCCCGTCGGATCACCGTTGGGCCATTCGCGATCTTGAAGCAAATACTTCAGATCGGGATCGACTGGACTGCTGCGTGCTCCAGCGAAATGCTTGTTCCCGAACAACTCCTGCGCCGCCTCCGAGTTGTGCCCCAGCGCTTCCATGTACCCCGCCATCGGGTCGAGGCCGTGGTCACTGCCCTTGCCGAGGTTGAGGACGGGGTCGTAGCCGTCCGGGTGCCAGAAGTCCTTCAGGCTTCCCTTGGCTGCTGCCTTCTTGTCGAAATCGATGAGGCCCGGGACATGTTTGCCGTTTTCCTCGAATCCCTTGCCGTATTCCTTCAGGAACCGCTTGTCGAATTCGCCGTCCCGCATGAGGCTGCTCATGATCTGGAAGCCGTACGGTCCCTTGGCCGAGCGTCCGGGGGCCAGGCTGTCGTCGGAAAAATTGGTGTCCGTGAAGCGTTTTGTTCCCAACCGAATGACATCGTGCTTCCACTCCTTCATAGCCGCACTGTCGGAGTGGGACGCGGTGGCCAGGGTGAGGCTCATCGATTTCTGGAGCTTGGCCAGGGTCTTGGAGCGGGCATCGTCCCTTTGGGGCTCATCGGCGTTGCGCTGCCAGAACGCCAGGGTTCCGCGTGCGCCGAGGTCAGTGACGACCTTCTCGGCGAAGTACGGGTCGCCCTCGTGCTTGCGAAGGTAAGCAGTCGCGCGTTTCAGCTCGGTCGAGGTCAGGGCACGGTGGTCGGTCTCGGCGAGCTTGGTGAACGCGCGGGCGTCCTTCGCTGCCTCACGGCGGGCTCGACGCGCGTCCTCAAGGCTGTTGACACCCTTGGAGGTGAAGCTCCTGTCGCGACCGTTGGGGTCCTGGCTCAGAGACCACTTGAGGAGCCGGTCGGCATCTCTGGCATCCTCCATGATCCGGGAGATCTCCCGGTTGTAGAAGTCGGCGCTGTCATCAGACGCTAAGAGGGGGCCCTTTCCTCCGGAGTCGTCGTCAGGCATCACCGTCTGCCGACGGACCTTTCCTGTTCCGTCGATCCGGAGGTGCGTGCTCCGGTCCAAGTGCTCCTTGTGCTCCTTGAGCTTTTTCTGACAGCTGTGGAGCTTGTGGTAGGCGCTCTCCAGAAAACCGTGCACATCTTGCGCCTCGTCGGCAGCTGCCTCGACACGAAACGTGATGTCCCAGAAGGCCCGTTTCGCCGCGTTCGCCGCTTCGCCATGCCAGTCGGATTTCGTGAGCGGAGACTGTACGTGATCGAAGAAGTAGGTGCCCACCGTCCGGAACTTCTCCGGCAGCCTCCGCCACTTTGCGACAGCCTCCCGTAAGGGCTCCAAGTCCGCCGAGATCAGAGTGTGGAAGGTGAGCATCAGTGCCGGCTCTCGCCCAACTTCTTGGCCCCCTCGTTGCCCCTGGCGGCGCCGTCCATCTCGTCCTTCACCGCTTGGTCCCGGTTCTTGAAGCTGAAGGATGCCTGGCGTAACGCCTCGGCGACGTTCTCCCGTAACCGGTTGCGGAGATAGCGCATCTGGTCCTTCCAGCGCTCTTCGAAGGTGTCGAATGCGGCAGCGCACTCGAATCCGGAGAGGCTCGCCTTCACCTGCCCTGTCTCCGTTATCGCCTCGTTGTCGGCGCGCATGAACGCACGCGCGGCCTCCTCCGCGTCACCGGCCTTGCTCCGCAGAACCGACGGGGTCACGTGCAGCCTGGGCTTGCCGTTCCCGGCGGGATCGACCTCGCCAGGGGGTGCCCCGTTGAGCCGCATGCGGGTGTCCTGCTCCGCCTTCGCCTTGGCCATGTGTCCGGCCCACTCCGCCTCGAAGGACAACTTCCCGTCTCCTGTGACTTGCTGACACGCCGTCCTGGTGTTCTCGCGCATGGGTCATGCCCGCGCCATTCAGCCGACGGTATCAGCATTCGTCACTCTGCGGCACGGAAGAATACACTCCGCTCACAGGGCAACAGCCGCAGCACGGCCCCGCTCAGTGGGAGATGAACTGCGGTTGTCGGACCTCGTACCAAGGGTCCCGGGGCGGCGATGCACGTCGCAGCAGGCGCCGCCCCGCCTCGATCCCTCCCCGGTCCACGAGTCCAGCCGGCTCTTCAGCGCCACTCGACGCAGGGGCGCGCCTCGCCCGGCGGATGGGCGTGCGGCGCTTGGCGGACCGGGGCCGGCCGTACGACGGTGGCGTCAGCCGACGACGAGTCGGGCCATGGCCTGTGCCCGGTTGAGGCAGTGGCGTCACGCTCAGGCGTCGCCGGTCGGCCGCCTTCCGGGGGAGACCGGGCGGAACGCCACCTCGGCCGCCGCTCGACGAGCGGCAGCCGGCACTCCGCCCGGACTCCGTTCCGGTCACACCTGGTGCAGCCCCTGGTCACCGACCCGGGTGACGAAGGAGGCGGCGGTGGAGACCGGGGCTCCCGGCTCGGTGACGACCGCCACCGTGCGGAAGTCGGCACGCGCCTGCCGCTTGTCCAGCCGCACGGTCACGTAGCCGCGGTGGCCGTTGTAGAACTTCAGATGCGGGTTGGCGCCCATATAGCTGTCCCAGTTGGCGGGCTTGTCCTCGCCGTCCTTGCCGCTGGTGATGGAGGTCGCCACGATCTCGGTGCCCATCGTGCGGGAGTTCTGATCGCCGAAGTCGCGCTTGATGTCGTACGCGTACCCCCGGTGCACGTCCCCGGTCAGCACCATCAGGTTCTCCACCCCGGCGGCCTGGGCACCGGCCAGCAGCCGCTCGCGGGAGGCCGGAGCGCCGTCCCAGGCGTCCATGCTGACCTTGTAGTCGGCGCCGCTGGTGCTGCGCCGCTCGGAGAAGGTGACCTGCTGGGGCACCACGTTCCAGACGGCGTCCGAGGCCCGCCAGCCGTCGATCAGCCAGCGCTCCTGCGTGGCGCCGACCATGGTGCGGGACGCGTCGGTGGACTCGGGCCCCGGGTGGTGCCAGCCGTCGCCGTACGCCTGGTCGGAGCGGTACTGGCGGGTGTCGAGGATGTCGAACTGCGCGAGCTTGCCGAACCGCACCCTGCGGTAGAGCTGCATATCGGGGCCCTTGGGGCGCTGGGGTTTGCGCAGCGGCAGGTTCTCCCAGTACGCGCGGTAGGCGGCGGCCCTGCGCACCAGGAAGTCCTCGGAGGAGCTGCCGTCCTCGGGGATGTCGTCCGCGTAGTTGTTCTCCGTCTCGTGGTCGTCCCAGGTGACGAGGAAGGGGTGCGCGGCGTGTGCGGCCCGCAGGTCCGGGTCCGCCTTGTAGAGCGCGTACCGCAGCCGGTACTCCTCCAGCGAGACCGTCTCCCGGTTGAAGTGGGCCGGCAGCTCGCGGTCGGTGTAGGCGCGGGCACCGCCGTGCGCGTCGACGGCGTACTCGTACAGATAGTCGCCGAGGTGGAAGACCAGGTCCACGTCCTCGTCCGCGACGTGCCGGAAGGCCGTGTAGTAGCCGTGGTGGTAGGCCTGGCAGGAGACGGCAGCCAGCCGCAGCTCGTTCAGGTCGGCACCGGGCGCCGGCGCCGTACGGGTACGCCCCACGGGGCTGAGCCACCTGCCCACCCGGAAGCGGTAGTAGTAGACGCGGTCGGGACCGAGTCCCCCGGGCTCCACATGCACCGCGTGGTTCAGCTCCGGGTGCGCTATGGCCGTCCCGCGGCGCACGATGCGGCGGAAGCGCCGGTCGTGTGCCAGCTCCCAGCGCACGGCGATCCGCGCCTTCGGCAGACCGCTGCCGGGCTCGTACGGCTTGGGCGCGAGCCGGGTCCACAGCACCACGGAGTCGGGCAGCGGGTCGCCGGAGGCGACTCCCAGGGTGAAGGGGTCGGCGCTGACCGCGGTGCGCGCGTCCGCTTCGGCCGCCTGGGCGCTGCCCGGAAGGTTGGTGGTGAAGGCGAGCGCCACGGCGGCGCCCGTGACGGTCAACAAGCGGCGGCGGCCCAGTGCCGCCGCCGCTTGTCTGAGTTCGTGCTGAGTCTCCTGATCCTGCTGGGTCGTCCCATGACTCGGCATCTGGATCTCGGCCCTCCCGGGAGGCAGTCGATGACACCGTCATGACAGCGCTGCCGAAAGGCTCTTCAGCTACGGAAGTCCGACCGCTGCATGTCAGGTACATGTACGCGGCGTCGGTTCCGGGCTTACCGTGATACGCCCCACGATGTCCGTGAGGACCTACCCCTCAGGAACCCAGCGTGTGCATCCAGCCGTGCTTGTCCTCCGCCTGGCCGGTCTGGATCGCCAGCAGCGCCTCACGGAGCTTCATGGTGATCTCCCCCGCACCGCCGTCGCCGACCTTCCACTCGCCGCGCGCCGACTTCACCTCGCCGACCGGAGTGATCACCGCTGCCGTACCGCAGGCGAAGACCTCGCTGATCGAGCCGTCCGCGTTCCCCGCGCGCCACTCGTCGCTGGTGATCCGCGTCTCGCCCGTCTCGTACCCCAGGTCGGCGGCGATCCGCAGCAGCGAGTCGCGGGTGATGCCCGGCAGCAGCGTCCCGGTCAGCTCCGGGGTGACGATCCGCGCGTCAGCGCCGCTGCCGTGGACGAAGTAGAGGTTCATACCGCCCATCTCCTCGATGTAGCGGCGCTCCACGGCGTCCAGCCAGACGACCTGGTCGCAGCCCTGCTCGGCGGCCTCGGCCTGGGCCACCAGCGAGGCGGCGTAGTTGCCCGCGCACTTGGCCTCCCCGGTACCGCCGGGGGCGGCCCGCACATACTCCTCGGACAGCCACACCGAGACGGGCTTGACGCCGCCGGGGAAGTAGGAGGCCGCCGGGGAAGCTATGACCATGAACGTGTACTGGTTGGCCGGCCTGACGCCCAGGCCCACCTCGGTGGCGAACATGAACGGACGCAGATACAGCGACGCCTCGCCCCCGCCCGGCACCCACGCCTTGTCCTGGGTGACCAGCAGGTCGCACGCCTCGATGAACGTCTCCACCGGCAGCTCCGGCATCGCCATCCGGCGCGCGCTGCGCTGGAAGCGGCGGGCGTTGGCGTCGGGACGGAACACCTTCACCGAGCCGTCCGGCTGCCGGTACGCCTTCAGCCCCTCGAAGATCGACTGCGCGTAGTGCAGCGTCATGTTCGCCGGGTCCAGCTGCAGCGGGGCGTAGGGCTGCAACCGGGCGTCGTGCCAGCCCCGGCCCTCGGTCCACTGGATGGTGACCATGTGGTCGGTGAAGTACCGCCCGAATCCGGGGTCGGCCAGTATCGCTTCGCGCTCGGCTGCGCCGAGGGGCTGAGCGGCGGGCTTGAGGTCGAATGCGATACGGGGCGTCGTCATGTCCGCGTCCTTAGCTAGTCGTTTGCGGACCAGCCACTTCCTCACGGGGTGGACGCCGAAGCGCCGGATGCTCCCTCCCAGGGCGGTCCCACCCCTTGATTATCCCGCAGGGGTCAACCGCTGAGGGAAAGGGGTGGGAAAGGTATGGGAGGGAGCCTGCGCGGCCGCGGCGGGACGCCGTGCGACGCGTCAGCCGGGAGACTCAGCCGCGAGATGTCAGCCGGGAGACGTCCGCCGTACGGCGTCAGCTGCGAGATGTCAGCCGGCCACCCGGGCTGCGAGAGCGTCGCCGATCTCGTCGGTGCTCCGTGCCGTCCCGGTGCTCCGCTCGGCGAGATCCGCCGAGACGGCCTCGTCGATCCGCTCGGCCTCGGCCTCGTAGCCCAGGTGCCGCAGCAGCAGCGCGGCGGAGAGCACCGTGGCGGTCGGGTCGGCCTTCCCCGTGCCGGCGATGTCGGGCGCCGAGCCGTGCACCGGCTCGAACATGGACGGGAACTCGCGGGTGGGGTTGATGTTCCCGGAGGCGGCCAGGCCGATACCGCCGCTGACGGCGGCGGCCAGGTCGGTGATGATGTCGCCGAAGAGGTTGTCGGTGACGATCACGTCGAACCGGGCCGGGTCGGTCACCAGGAAGATGGTGGCCGCGTCCACGTGCAGATAGTCGGTGGTCACCTCGGGGTACTCGCGCCCGACCCGGTCGAAGGTGTCCTTCCACAGGTGACCGGCGTGCACCAGCACGTTGTTCTTGTGCACCAGCGTCAGCTTCTTGCGCGGCCGCGCCTGCGCTCGCGCGTACGCGTCGCGCACGACCCGCTCCACACCGAACGCGGTGTTGACGCTCACCTCGTTGGCGACCTCCTGCGGGGTGCCCTTGCGGACGCTGCCGCCGTTGCCGACGTAGAGCCCCTCGGTGCCCTCGCGGACGACGACGAAGTCGATCTCCGGGCGGCCCGCCAGCGGGGAGGTGGTGTTCGGGAAGAGCTTGGAGGGACGCAGGTTGACGAAGTGGTCGAAGGCGAAGCGCAGCTTCAGCAGCAGTCCGCGCTCCAGCACGCCGGAGGGGACCCCGGGGTCGCCGACGGCGCCGAGCAGGATCGCGTCGTGCGCCTTGAGCCGCTCCAGCTCCTCGTCGGTGAGGGTCTCACCCGTGGCGTGCCAGCGTTTGGCGCCGAGGTCGTACTCGTGCGTCTCCAGCTTGACGTCCTGCGGGAGGACGGCGGTGAGGACCTTGAGGCCCTGGGCGACGACCTCCGGGCCGATTCCGTCACCGGGAATCACAGCGAGGTCGATGGTGCGCTCCGTGCGGGATGCCGTTCCTGAAACCATGGGCGGACGATACTCCCCGTCCCAGGCTGTGACATAAAGCTGTCCGTATGACGGACGACGCATGCCGTTCACGGCGTGTATCCGCCGGTGTCTTCCGGCAGTTGGCACCCGCTGGGAGCTTGGTGTCCATGGCCGCGAACGATCTGCCCGACCTCGGCGTCCCCGCCCGCCTCGCCGCACGGATGAGCATGGCGGAGCAGCATGAGTACCTGCGCGCGAAGCTGACCCGGCGCGGAGTGCTGCGCGGCGGAGGGCTGGCGGCCGCGGGCGCCGCCGGAGCCGGCGGACTGGTGCTCGGCTCGGACGCGGCGCTCCGCCAGGGCGCCGGGCGCACCGTCGGCGGCGCTCCTGAGCCGGTGCTGTCCCGCGCCACAGTGGACGGCAGGCACGTGGCGCCGTTCGGCCGCCATCTGGCGTTCGGCGCGGATCCGAGGTCGCAGATGCGGGTCTCCTGGCAGGTGCCGTTCGCGGTCCGGAAGCCGTATCTGCGGTTCGGGCCCAGGCCGTGGGAGCTGGAGAGCAGGGTGGCCGCCGAGGTACGCGCGCTGCACACCCCGTCGCTCGGCCGCAACCTGCCCGCCGTCGAGCAGCTCTACCTGCACGCCCGCCTGGACGGGCTGCGTCCGGGCACCACCTATTACTACGGCGTCGGCCACGAGGGCTTCGACCCCGCCTCGGCCGAACGCCTGGGCACCGTGGGCTCGTTCACCACCGCGCCGGACGGCGGCGGAGAGTCGTTCGTCTTCACCGCCCTCGGTGACCAGGGCGTCGGCCCGGACGCGCTCACCACCAATCAGCTGCTGCTCGGCCAGAACCCGGCCTTCCATCTGCACGCGGGCGACATCTGCTACGCCGACGACACCGGGCACGGCAGGAAGTCCGACACCTATGACGCGCGGGTATGGGACCAGTACCTCGCCCAGACCGAGCCGGTCGCCTCCCGCGTGCCGTGGATGGTGACCACCGGCAACCACGACATGGAGGCGTGGTACTCCCCCGAGGGCTACGGCGGCCAGGCCGCCCGCTGGTCCCTGCCCGGCAACGGTCCCGCCCCGGCCAGGGCACCGGGCGTCTACGCGTTCGAGTACGGGAACGTCGGGGTCATCGCCCTCGACGCGAACGACGTCTCCTACGAGATCCCGGCCAACCTCGGCTACACCGACGGGGCGCAGACCAGGTGGCTGGAGCGGACGCTGAAACGGATGCGGGCCGCCCGGGGGATCGACTTCGTCGTCGTCTTCTTCCACCACTGCGCGTACTCGACCGCCACCCACGGTTCGGACGGCGGCGTGCGCGACGCGTGGGTGGCGCTGTTCGAACAGCACCACGTCGACCTGGTGATCAACGGGCACAACCATGTGTACGAACGGACGGATCCCCTACGGGGTGGAAAGCCGACGAGGGCGGTGCGGGTTGGCGATGTGACCGACCCCAAGCGGGACGGCACCGTATATGTCACCGCCGGTGGGGGTGGCAGGGAGCTGTACGACTTCTCGGCGCCGGACAGTTATGAGGGGCACGTCGAGGAGCGGGACAGCGTTCGCGGTATCCGCTGGACGAAGGGCCGCCGCGAGGAGAGGGGCGAGGTGGACTGGTCCCGGGTCCGCTACACGGGGTTCTCGTTCCTCGCGGTCGAGTGCCGGGGTGGGCGACGGCCGTCGCTCTCGGTGACAGCGCTGTCCGGCTCAGGCCGCCGCGTAGACCACTTCGTGGTACGCCGCTGACTGGGGAGGGGGTGCCCCTTGCTGCGCGTCGCAGGCTGCGGGCGCGTTGTGGTCGCTCGCGCAGTTCCCCGCGCCCCTGAGCGCGCAGCCCCCATTGCGGGGTACGCGAGCTTCCGAGGGCAACCCCGCAAGCGGCTGGGCCGCCCCGCAGTCAGCGGCGGTCGAAGGCGCGCTGGAGGGCTTCGGCCGCCTTGCGGCGGTCCTCCTCACGGAGGCGGGCCGCAGCCCGCGAGCGGCGGACGCGGGAGGCGGGAACGTGGGTGGCTGTGGGCGTGGCCATAGGAATACAACTCCTTCTGCACGACGCGTGGACGCAAGGACGCAAGGAGAGATCTGCCGGACAGCCAAAGGCGCGGGGACAACCGGTGCGGCAGGGGTCACCTGCCTGGGACGCACGGGCGTCACATCCGCGAAGCGCTCGGTCGAGCGAGACGATCGGCTTCCTACAAAGATAGAAGCCGAGAGCCGTGATGTCTCGCCAATTAGTTGGGCTTCCTACTATCTGAGACGAGTCCCACACCGCCGCAGCTCAAAAGGGCGGGCCCGGCCCCCTCTCCGTACGGGTCGGAGAGGGAGCCGGGCCCTCATCGCACAGGGGCCACGGGGGCATCAGCCCATGTGCGGGTACCGGTAGTCGGTCGGCGCGACCTGGGTCTCCTTGATCGCGCGCGGCGAGGACCAGCGGATCAGGTTGAACTTCGAACCGGCCTTGTCGTTGGTGCCGGAGGCCCGGGCACCGCCGAAGGGCTGCTGCCCGACGATCGACCCGGTGGGCCGGTCGTTCAGGTAGAAGTTGCCGGCGGCGAACCGCAGCTTCTCCGAGGCCGAGGCCAGCACGGCGCGGTCCTTGGCGAGCACGGCGCCGGTGAGCGCGTACGCCGAGGCGGACTCCATCTGGTCCAGCATCGCGTCCCAGTCCTCGTCCTCGTAGACGTGGATCGCGATGATCGGGCCGAAGTACTCGGTCTTGAAGACCTCGTTCTCCGGGTCGGAGCAGACGATGACCGTCGGCGAGACGAAGTAGCCGACGCTGTCGTCGCACGTGCCGCCGACCAGGATCTCGCAGGTCGGGTCGGCCTTGGCGCGCTCGATGGCGGCCTTGTTCTTGGCGAAGGCGCGGTCGTCGATGACGGCGCCGATGAAGTTGGACAGGTCCGTCACATCGCCCATGGCCAGCCCCTGCACCTCGGTGGCCAGCGCGTCCTTGAAGCCGCCCTCCCAGATGGAGCGGGGCAGGTAGGCGCGGGAGGCGGCCGAGCACTTCTGGCCCTGGTACTCGAAGGCGCCACGGGTGATGGCGGTCTTGAGTACGGCCTGGTCGGCCGAGGAGTGCGCGACGATGAAGTCCTTGCCACCGGTCTCGCCGACGATGCGCGGGTAGGACTTGTAGGTGGAGATGTTCTCGCCGACGCTCTTCCACAGGTGCTGGAAGGTGGCCGTCGAGCCGGTGAAGTGGATACCGGCCAGCTCCGGGTGCGGGATCGCGACCTCGGAGACCTCCTTGCCGTCACCGGTGACCAGGTTGATGACGCCCTTGGGCAGCCCGGCCTCCTCCAGCAGCTCCATCAGCAGCACCGCGGAGTGGGTCTGGGTGGGGGACGGCTTCCAGACCACCACATTGCCCATCAGCGCCGGAGCGGTGGGCAGGTTGCCCGCGATGGCGGTGAAGTTGAACGGGGTGATCGCGTAGACGAAGCCCTCCAGGGGGCGGTGGTCCATGCGGTTCCAGATCCCGTTGGGCTGGACCAGTGGCTGCTCGGTCATCAGCTCGCGGGCGAAGTGCACATTGAAGCGCCAGAAGTCGATCAGCTCGCAGGGCGCGTCGATCTCGGCCTGCTGGGCCGTCTTGGACTGGCCGAGCATGGTGGAGGCGGCGATCGTCTCGCGCCAGGGCCCGGAGAGCAGCTCGGCGGCCTTGAGGATGATCGCGGCCCGGTCGTCGAAGGACATCGCACGCCAGGCCGGGGCCGCGGCGAGCGCCGCGTCGATGGCGTCCTGCGCGTCCTGCCGGGTGGCGGTCGCGAAGGTGCCCAGCACCTTCTGGTGGTTGTGCGGCTGTACGACGTCGACGCGCTCGCCGCCGCCCATGCGCTTGACGCCGTTGATGGTCATCGGCAGCTCACGGGGGTTGTCCGCCAGCTCCTTGAGCTTGGCCTCCAGGCGCGCACGCTCGGGGCTGCCGGGCGCGTAGGTGTGCACCGGCTCGTTGTACGGGGCGGGGACCTGGGTCACAGCGTCCACGGTTGCTCCTTGTGTCGGGTTCGGGCGGTCGGTTCTGCCGGCGTCTCAGCTGCGGGTGATCAGGGACCGCAGGAAGAAGGCCATGTTCGCGGGGCGCTCAGCGAGGCGTCGCATGAAGTAGCCGTACCAGTCGGTGCCGTAGGGGACGTAGATACGCATCCGGTGACCCTGTGCGACCAGTCGCTCCTGCTCGGCTCCGCGGATGCCGTACAGCATCTGGAATTCGTACTCGTCCCGCTTTCGACCGTAACGCTCGGCCAGATTTTGGGCGATGGCCACCATGCGGGGATCGTGGGAACCCACCATGGGGTAGCCCTTGCCGGCCATCAGGATCTTCAGGCAGCGCACATACGCCCGGTCGACCTCGCGTTTGTCCTGGAAGGCGACCTCGGCGGGCTCGTTGTACGCGCCCTTGACCAGGCGGACCCGGGAGCCCTCGCCGGCCAGTGCGTGGCAGTCCTCCTCGGTACGGAAGAGGTACGACTGGAGCACGGCGCCGGTGCCGGGGAAGCGCTCGCGCAGCTGCCCGAGTATGGCGAGCGTGGAGTCGACGGTGGTGTGGTCCTCCATGTCGAGGGTGACCGTCGTCCCAGCCGCGGTGGCTGCCTCGACGACGGGCAGCACGTTCTCCGCCGCCAGGTCGTGCCCGCCCGGGAGCGCCTGCCCGAAGGCGGAGAGCTTGACCGACATCTCGGCGTGCTCCGCGAGCCCGGCGCCGGCCAGCGCGTCGGTCAGCGCGAGGTAGGCGTCACGGTTGCGGAGGGCTTCCGACCGGTCGGTGATGTCCTCGCCCAGATGGTCGATGGTGACCTGCATACCGCGCTCGGCGAGCGTCGTCACCGAGGCCAGACACTGATCGAGCTGCTCGCCCGCCACGAACCGGTCCACCATGGGGCGGGTCACCGGAGCGGCCGAGACGAGGCGGCGGATGCTGTCGCTGCGCGCGGCGGCGAGGAGCACGGGTCCCAGCACGGGGCACCTCCACGGATTGTTCTTGTGGGTGGCTCGATGGCGTGCGCGCAGCGAAGGCGTGACGCGGGAGCCACTAAGAAGTTAAGGATCGCGCCACGAGCCGGACCATCGACAGGTGTCACGCGTCCGTGGTCCGGCTCTCAGACACGTGTATGAGAATGGAGGGCGAACACCGCCCCGAGCCGCCCCGCCCCTGCCCCTTACCGATCCAGCCCAGCCCAGCCGAGCCCCCGAGGAGATCTGCCCATGCGCGAGGACTATCAGGCGCTGATCGACGAGGTCTCCCAGCTGCTGGGCACCCCGGCGACGCTGGAGGGGCGGGACTTCTCCTTGATCGCCTTCGGGGCGCACGAGGGCGCGGCCGAGGGCGACGAGGAGCAGGCCACCGGCCTGGAGCTGGACGCGGTGCGCACCCGCACCATCCTCCAGCGGCGCTCCACCCCTGCCGTGCGGGCCTTCTTCGAGAGCTTCGGCATCGCCAGGGCGAGCGGCCCGGTACGTATCCCGCCGGACCCGGCCGCCGGGGTGGTGCACGGCCGGATCTGTCTGCCGGTGCGGGACCACGGGGTCGTGCACGGCTACATCTGGCTGCTGGACGACGGAGAACTGGAGCTGACCGATCCACGACTGGCCGCCGCGATGGCCGTCGCCGACCGCACCGGTGCCCAGCTCGCAGCCGACGCCCGCTCCGAGGAGCGGACGGGCCGGTTCCTGCACGCCGCGCTCGCCGAACGCGGCGGCGCGGCACGGGAGGAGGCCGTCGCCGCGCTGGCCGCCGCCGTCGGCGAGGCCGCGTCGGGGCCGCTGGTACTGGTGGCGGTGGTGCCGTGGCCGGAGGAAGAGGACCCGGGCGCGGGGCCGCTGCCCACCGCCCTCCCCCGGCTCGCGGCGCAGTGCGTACGCGACGGCGCACTGGCAGCGCTGGTACGGCTGCGCACTCCCCACGGCCTGGAGGCGGCCCGTACCGCGGCCGACCGGCTGCTGCGCTCGGCGGGCCGGGCCGCGACCGGCGAGGCCGCGGGCGGCGCGGGCCTCACGGCGGGGCTGAGCAGTCCACGCACCGGCCTGACCGACCTGCCCGCGGCCTGGCACGAGGCGCGCGCCGCGGCGAGGGCCGCCTCAGCCGCAGCCGTACCGGGCGGCCTCGCCGAGTGGGACGCCATCGGTCCCTACCGGCTGCTGACCGGCATCCCCCGCACAGCGGACTGCCTGCCCGACCCCGCTGTACGGGAACTGCTCCGCCCCGCTCACAGCGAACTGGCCCGCACAGCCGAGGTCTTCCTCGACTGCGCGGGCCAGGCGGGCCGTGCGGCGGCAGCGCTGGGCATCCACCGCCAGACCCTCTACTACCGCCTCTCCCGCGTCGAACGCCTCACCGGCCTCGACCTGGACGAGGGAGAGGACCGCCTCCTGCTGCACATGGCCTTGAAGACGGCCCGGCTGTCCTAGCGGGGCGCCCCATCAGGGGCGCGGGGCTGTGGCGGATATGCGGCTCCGCCGCGTGGGCGCGCGCGACCACAAACAAACCCGCACCCCGCAACCGACCACCGGGGGCACCCCTCACCGGAACCTCACTCCGTGAGGTTCACCGCCCGAGCATGGGTGGCGCCGATCTCCTCACCGATCTCCGCGAGGACCGTGGCCCCGATGGTGTCGTCCACCGTCAGGGCGACCAGCGCTTCGCCGCCCTCTTCGGCGCGGGAGACCTGCATGCCGGCGATGTTGATGCCGGCCTCGCCCAGGACGCGGCCGACGGTGCCGACGACGCCGGGGCGGTCGCTGTAGCGCAGGAAGGCCATGTGGTCGGCGACCGCGAGGTCGACGCCGTGCTCGTTGATGGCGACGATCTTCTGCAGGTGCTTGGGCCCGGACAGGGTGCCGGACGCTGAGACCTCCTCGCCGTTGGCCAGGGTGCCGCGCACGGTCACCACATTGCGGTGCTCGGCGGACTCACTGGAGGTGGTCAGCCGCACCTCGACGCCCCGCTCCTGTGCGAACAGCGGCGCGTTGACGTAGGAGACCGTCTCGTCCACCACGTCCTCGAACACGCCCTTGAGCGCGGAGAGCTCCAGCACCTTCACATCGTGCTGGGTGATCTCGCCGTAGACCTCGACGTCCAGCCGGACGGCGACCTCGCCCGCCAGCGCGGTGAAGATCCGGCCCAGCTTCTCCGCGAGCGGCAGCGCCGGGCGCACGTCCTCGGCGATCACCCCGCCCTGGACGTTGACCGCGTCGGGCACCAGCTCGCCCGCCAGCGCCAGCCGCACCGACTTGGCGACCGCGATGCCCGCCTTCTCCTGCGCCTCACCGGTGGAGGCGCCCAGGTGCGGGGTGCACACCACCTGGTCGAAGGCGAACAGCGGGGAGTCGGTGCACGGCTCGGAGGCGTACACATCCAGACCCGCGCCCGCCACGCGGCCCTCCTTGAGCGCCGAGGCCAGCGCCTCCTCGTCCACGATGCCGCCGCGGGCCGCGTTGACGACGCGTACGTTCGGCTTGACCTTGTGCAGCGCCTCGTCGCCGATGAGCCCCAGCGTCTCGGGGGTCTTGGGCAGGTGGACGGTGATGAAGTCCGCGACCTGGAGCAGCTCGTCCAGCGAGAGCAGCTTCACGCCCATCTGCGCGGCCCGCGCGGGCTGCACGAACGGGTCGTAGGCGACGACCTTCATCCCGAACGCCGACATGCGCTGGGCGACCAGCACCCCGATACGGCCGAGGCCGACGACGCCGAGCGTCTTCTCGCTCAGCTCCACACCGGTGTACTTGCTGCGCTTCCACTCGCCGTTCTTGAGCGCGGTGTTGGCCTGCGGGATGTTGCGGGCCGTGGCGATGAGCAGGCCGCAGGCAAGCTCGGCTGCGGTGACGATGTTGGAGGTGGGGGCGTTGACCACCATCACGCCCGCCTTGGTGGCGGCGGGTACGTCCACGTTGTCGAGCCCGACACCGGCGCGGGCGACCACCTTGAGCTTCTTCGCCGCGGCGATGGCCTCGGCATCGATCTTGGTGGCGGAGCGGACGAGGACGGCGTCCACATCGGCGAGAGCGGGGAGGAGTTCGTCGCGATCGGCGCCGTCACAGTGCCGGATCTCGAAATCCGGGCCCAGCGCGTCGACGGTCGCGGGCGACAGCTCTTCGGCGATGAGTACTACGGGCTTGCTCACGTGGTCTCCACATTCTTGGGACGGCGCGTTTTCCTGCGGGTTCCCTGCGGGGCGGCTGGGGAGGAGGCAGACGCACGACGCTGTGAGCCTGTGGCTCAGCAGTCTATCGGCGCCAGCTCATGGGCGTGGGCAATCGGTCCGTACGCGCGAGGTGCGGGACGGACCGATTGCCCACGACAGGGTGAGGGTTACTTCTCCTCGTCGACCCAGCTCATCAGGGAGCGCAGCTTCTTGCCCGTGTTGGCCAGCAGGCTGTCCTCGTCGGCCTTCTTGTACTCGTTGTACTTGGGCAGACCCGCGTTGTACTCGGCCATCCAGTTGTTGGCGAAGGAGCCGTCCTGGATCTCGCCGAGGATCTTCTTCATCTCGGCCCGCGTCTGGTCGTTGATCACGCGCGGACCGGAGACGTAGTCGCCCCACTCGGCGGTCTCGGAGACCGACCAGCGCATCTTCTCCAGGCCGCCCTCGTACATCAGGTCCACGATCAGCTTCAGCTCGTGGAGGCACTCGAAGTAGGCGATCTCCGGCTGGTAGCCGGCCTCGACCAGGGTGTCGAAGCCCGCCTTGACCAGCGCGGCCGTACCGCCGCACAGCACGGCCTGCTCACCGAACAGGTCGGTCTCGGTCTCCTCGGTGAAGGTGGTCTTGATGACACCGGCCCGGGTGCCGCCGATGGCCTTGGCGTACGACAGCGCCAGCGCGAAGGCGTTGCCGCTCGCGTCCTGCTCGACCGCCGCGATGCACGGCACGCCGCGCCCCTCCTCGTACTGGCGGCGGACCAGGTGGCCCGGGCCCTTGGGGGCGACCATGCACACGTCGACGGAGGCCGGGGGCTTGATGAAGCCGTAGCGGATGTTCAGGCCGTGGCCGAAGAAGAGCGCGTCGCCATCCTTGAGGTGGGGGGCGACGGACTCCTCGTAGACCTTGGCCTGGACCGGGTCCGGGACCAGGATCATGATCACGTCCGCTTCCTGGACCGCCTCGGCGGGCGTGGTCACGCGCAGACCCTGCTCCTCGGCCTTGGCACGGGACTTCGAGCCCTCGTGCAGACCGACCCGGACGTCGACGCCCGAGTCGCGCAGGGACAGCGCGTGGGCGTGGCCCTGGCTGCCGTATCCGAGAACCGCGACCTTGCGGCCCTGGATGATGGACAGATCGGCGTCGTCGTCGTAGAACAGCTCGGCCACGGGGTGTTTCTCCTTGTACTCAGTCTTCGGTGTGGGCCCAACCTACGCGGCCGGGCTGACGGGGCGCCCCAGGGGCGGACGGTCAAGCGGAGCGCTCCAGCGCCCTGAGGCTCCGGTCGGTGATGGAGCGGGCGCCGCGCCCTATGGCGATGGTGCCGGACTGCACCAGTTCCTTGATGCCGTACGGCTCCAGCATCCTCAGCATCGCCTCCAGCTTGTCGGCGCTGCCGGTGGCCTCGATGGTGACGGCCTCCGGGGAGACGTCCACGGTCTTGGCGCGGAAGAGCTGGACGATCTCCACGATCTGCGAGCGGGTCTCGCCCTCGGCGCGGACCTTGACCAGGACGAGTTCGCGCTGGACCGCCGAGGACGGCTCCAGCTCGACGATCTTGAGGACGTTGACCAGCTTGTTGAGCTGCTTGGTGACCTGCTCCAGCGGCAGGTCCTCGACGTTCACCACGATGGTGATGCGCGAGATGTCGGGGTGCTCGGTCACACCGACGGCGAGCGAGTCGATGTTGAAGCCGCGGCGGGAGAAGAGCGAGGCGATCCTGGCCAGGATGCCGGGGGTGTTCTCCACCAGCACGGAGAGCGTGTGCTTGGACATCGGGGACATGCCTTTCCTTTGCCGGTGGCCGTCAGTCGTCGCTGTCGCCGAAGTCGGGCCGGACGCCGCGCGCCGCCATGACCTCGTCGTTGGAGGTTCCTGCCGCCACCATCGGCCAGACCATGGCGTCCTCGTGGACGATGAAGTCGACCACGACGGGCCGGTCGTTGATGGAGTTGGCCTTCTCGATGACCGCGTCGAGCTGCGCGGGGTCCTCGCAGCGGATGCCGACGCAGCCCATGGCCTCGGCGAGCTTGACGAAATCAGGGACGCGGGTGCCCCGGCTCGGCTCGCCCTCCTCGCCGTTGTGCAGAACGGTGTTGGAGTAGCGCTGGTTGTAGAAGAGGGTCTGCCACTGGCGGACCATGCCCAGCGCGCCGTTGTTGATGATGGCGACCTTGATGGGTGCGCCGTTGAGCGCCGCGGTGACCAGCTCCTGGTTGGTCATCTGGAAGCAGCCGTCGCCGTCGATGGCCCACACCGCGCGGTCGGGCATCCCGACCTTGGCGCCCAGCGCCGCCGGGACGGCGTAGCCCATGGTGCCCAGGCCGCCGGAGTTGAGCCAGGTGGCCGGCTGGTCGTAGGTGACGTAGTGCGCCGCCCACATCTGGTGCTGGCCGACGCCCGCGGCGAAGATCGTGCCCTCGGGGGCCAGCTCGCCGATGCGCTGGATGACCTGCTGCGGGGCCAGCGAGCCGTCCTCGGGCAGGTCGTAGCCGAGCGGGTAGGTCTTGCGCCAGCGGTCCAGCAGCGCCCACCAGTCCGCGTAGCGGTCGCCCGGCGCCTCAGGGTGTTCGGCCGCCACGCTCTGCAGGGCGACGACCAGGTCGGCCAGCACCTCGCGGGCGTCGCCGACGATGGGCACGTCGGCGGCGCGGTTCTTGCCGATCTCGGCGGGGTCGATGTCGGCGTGGACGATCTTGGCGTGCGGCGCGAAGGAGTCCAGCTTGCCGGTGACGCGATCGTCGAAGCGGGCGCCGAGGGCGACGATCAGGTCGGCCTTCTGCAGCGCGGTGACCGCGGCGACGGTGCCGTGCATCCCCGGCATCCCCAGGTGCTGCGGGTGGCTGTCGGGGAAGGCGCCGATGCCCATCAGGGTGGTGGTCACCGGTGCTCCGGTCAGCTCGGCGAGCACCTTGAGTTCGGCCGTCGCACCCGCCTTCAGGACGCCGCCGCCGACGTAGAGCACCGGGCGGTGGGACTCGGCCAGCAGCTTGGCTGCCTCCCGGATCTGCTTGCCGTGCGGCTTGGTCACCGGGCGGTAGCCGGGCAGCTCGGCGGTGGGCGGCCACTGGAAGGTGGTCTCGCCCTGGAGAGCGTCCTTGGCGATGTCGACCAGGACGGGCCCCGGGCGGCCCGTGGAGGCGATGTGGAACGCCTCGGCGATGATCCTGGGGATCTCGTCGGGGTCCTTGACCAGGAAGTTGTGCTTGGTGACCGGCATCGAGATACCGCAGATGTCGGCTTCCTGGAAGGCATCGGTACCGATCGCGCCGGAGGCCACCTGCCCGGTGATGGCGACCAGCGGCACGGAGTCCATGTGCGCGTCGGCGAGCGGGGTGACCAGGTTGGTGGCGCCGGGCCCCGAGGTGGCCATGCAGACGCCGACCTTGCCGGTGGCCTGCGCGTAGCCGGTGGCCGCGTGACCGGCGCCCTGCTCGTGGCGGACCAGGACGTGCTTGACCCGGGAGGAGTCCATCATCGGGTCGTAGGCGGGCAGGATGGCGCCGCCGGGGATGCCGAATACGGTGTCGGCGCCGACTTCCTCGAGAGCACGGATGAGGGACTGGGCGCCCGTGATGCGGGGGGCGGCCTGGGCCGGAACGGAATTGGGCTGTCCGCTGTTACGGGCCCGCGGCTGCGGTTTCGGGGCCCCGGTGGCCTGATCGGTCATCGGATTGTCTCTTCTCGGAGAGTGAGGGTTGACGCTCGTGGTGGGGATGGACGCTCGTGCTGGGCGGGTTTTCCGGACTGCCGCTGCTGCGGAGCCGCAGGCGCTGGTGCAACAAAAAACCCCCCGTGCCGTGAGGCAAGCGAGGGGAGCGCGCCGCTGGTGGTCGCGGGAGGGATGGTCCCGCGGTCAGCCGACGCGCTGTCCAAGTACGAGAATTCGGGTGCGCATGGCACTGACCTTCTCCCCGTCAAGCCCCGGGTGTCAAGTGTGTGGGACGGCCGTCTCAGCATTTGGGCGACGCCGGTGAGTGCGTGAGCGAGTCCCCCGCACTCTCCTGGCGCACGGACAGGGTGCCCGCGCCCCGCGCCACGGGCAGCGCCCCCGCCACGGCGACGGCCGTGCCCCGGCCCTCCGGGTGCTCCTCGCCGTACCCGGAGGCACCACCGCTGCGGGTGGACTCGGGCACCGCGTAGACCCCGCGGGCCAGCGCCGTACGCAGCCGGTGCTCGTCCAGCGGCCCGGAGAAGACCGCGCCCTGACCGTGTGTGCACCCCATCTCACGCAGCAGCGTGGCCTGCTCCGGCAGGTCGACGCCCTCGGCGACGGTGGTCAGCCCCAGGTCCCCCGCGATCCGCAGCAGCCCGGAGGTGATCTTGCGCTGCCGGGTGGACTCCAGGATGCCGTCCGTCAGCCCCCGGTCCAGCCGCAGGATGTCCACCGGCAGCCTGCGCAGCGCAGAGATCGCCGCATAGCCGCTGCCGAAGCCGTCCAGCGAGATCAGCACCCCCAGCCGGCGCAGGGCCGTCAGCCGGCGTTCCAGCTCGTCCAGCGGGATACGCGGATCGCTGTCCGACAGCTCCAGGATCAGCGCACCCGGAGCCCCCGGCACCCCGGCATTGGCCGCGGGGGCGCCCAGCGCGGTGCCACCGGTGGGGCCCGGCGCCGCGGCCAGCCCGTGGCGGGCCAGCAGGGCACCGATGGAGCGCGGCTCCATGCCCGGCTCGGTCAGCCGCCGCGCGGGCAACCGTACGGTCACCGGCGCCCCGTACCCTGCGCGCTGCCGCGCCGCCGCCTGCTGCACCGCCTCCTCCAGCAGCCAGCGGCTCACCTCGGCGGCCCGCTCGCCGCCGACACCGCGCGCCTCCCGCGCCGAGGCGCCCTCGGTGCGCAGGAACTCGGCGGGGGTGAACAGGATGCCCTGGGCCGAGCGCCAGCGTGCCTCGGCGGCGATGGCGGTGATCTTGCCGCTGGCCAGCTCCACGATCGGCTGGTGCAGCAGCGCGAACTCGCCGTCGTGCAGCGCGCTGCGCAGCCGGGCCGCCAGCTCGGCCCGCTTGACCACCTCGGCCTGCATCTGCGGCGCGTACAGCTCCACCCGGCCCTTGCCCGCCTGCTTGGCGCGGTACATCGCCAGGTCGGCGTTGCGCATCAGGGCACTCGGCGTGATGCCGGGCTCGGCGAAGGCGATGCCGATGGAGGCGGCGACGCGCACCTCCGTGCCCTCCACCCGGTACGGGTCGGAGAGGGTGATCCGCAGCCGGTCGGCGATGTCGTGGATGCGCAGCTCGCGCTCGGCGTCCGGCATCCGGCCCGGCTCGCCGTCGCCGCGGATGAGGACGGCGAACTCGTCGCCCCCCAGCCGTGCGGCGGTGTCGCCCGAGCGTACGGAGTCGTGCAGCCGCCGTGCCGCCTGCACCAGCAGTTCGTCGCCCGCCTGGTGGCCGACGGTGTCGTTGACCGCCTTGAAGCCGTCCAGGTCGATGAAGAGCACCGCGGTGCCGCAGTCGCCGCCGCGCCGGCCGCCGATGGCCTGCCTGACCCGCTCGGTGAACAGGGCCCGGTTGGGCAGGTCGGTGAGCGCGTCGTGCGAGGCGTTGTGCTGCAACTGCGCCTGGAGTCTCACCCGTTCGGTGACATCCCGGCTGTTGAAGATCAGCCCGCCCTGGTAGCGGTTGACCGTGGACTCGACGTTGAGCCAGTGCCCTTCGCCGTGCCGGAAGCGGCACTCGATCCGGGTGCTGGACTCCTGGTCGGCCGAGGCCGCCAGGAACCGGCGCAGCTCGTGGTTGACCTGGCCCAGGTCCTCGGGGTGTACGAGGGAGGAGAGCTCACAGCCCACCATGTCCTCGGCGTCCCGCCCGTAGACCCCGGCGGCCGCCGGTGAGACGTAGCGGAGCATGCCCGTGGCGGCGGTGATCATGATGACGTCGCTGGAGCCCTGGACGAGGGAGCGGAAGTGGTTCTCCTTCTGCGCCAGCTCCCGGGTCAGGGTGATGTTGTCCAGCAGCATGATGCCCTGGCGCAGCACCAGCGCGAGGACGACGGTGCAGCCCGTGTAGAGGACGACGCGGTCGATGTCGTGTCCGTCCACCGAGTTGTAGAGGATGCCCAGCGTGCACACGGCGGCCGCGAGGTAGGGCGTCAGCGCGCTCAGCGAGCCGGAGATGGGGCGGCTGGGGTGGGTGGCCCGTGCCTCGGCCTGCCGGTCCGTGGCGGCCAGCGGCTGCGCGGGTACGGGGTCCACCTTCCCCTTCTTCTCCTTGCCGCCCCGCCTGTCGCCGAAGCCACCGCTGCTGCCCTTACCGCCCTTGCCGACCCAGGGCGCGTAGGCCAGCAGCAACGAGCCCGCGAACCAGCCGGCGTCCAGCAGCTGCCCGGAGGTGTAGTTCTCGCGCAGCATCGGCGAGGTGAACAGCGCGTCGCACAGCACCGTGAGGGCGAGCGCCCCGATCGCGGTGTTGATCGCGCTGCGGTGTGCCGAGGAGCGCCGGAAGTGCAGCGCCAGCACCATGCTGACGAGCACGATGTCCAGCAGCGGATAGGCCAGGTTGAGCGCCGCCCTGGCCACCGAGTCGCCCGCCCAGTAGGCCGTGTGGGCCAGGGCCAGCGACCAGGACAGGGTCAGCAGCGAGCCGCCGATGAGCCAGGCGTCGAGGCTGAGGCAGACCCAGCCGGCGCGGGTCACCGGGCGCTTGGCGAGCACCAGCAGCCCGACGATGGCCGGCGGCGCGAACAGCAGGAAGCAGAAGTCGGCCAGGGAGGGGCGCGGCACCTGCTGGCCGAGCACCAGTTCGTACCAGCCCCATACCCCGTTGCCGAACCCCGCCATCAGCGAGGAGACCCCGAAGAGCACCCACGCCGGGCGGCTGGCCTCCAGCCTGGCGCGCGTCGTGGCCGGTTCCTGCGCGGCGGCCTGGGCTGCCTCCCGCCGCTGGGTACGCGCGTACCACAGGCACGAGACGCCGGCCAGCAGCGCTGCGGCGCTGAGCCCGAAGTCGCCCATGAAGACGGCGACGGTCTCGGAACCCCAGCCGAAGGCGGCGCCCACGGCGTAGGCCGCGCAGACCACGATCAGCGCCAACTGGGGCAGCAGACCGGTACGTGAGCCGCCTCCGGAGCCTCCTCCGCAGGGCTCCGACGGCGTCGGCCGCTTCGGGCGGAGCGACCGCTTCGGCCAGGGTGACCGGGTCGGCCGGGTTGACGGCGTCGGTTGGGTGTGCAACTGGCGCGGCGCCTGCTGTGCGGCCTCGCTCCGGACCGCTTCGGTGGGGTGCGCGCTCGGTGCCCCGCTCCGGTACGGGCTCCGCCTGGGAGCCGCTTCATGCGTAGTCATCGCGCCACCCGTGGAGACGGGGGCCATTTGACGGAGCCGGCCCGGCCGTTGCGGGACGCGTACGGCGAGACGCCGCAACGCGGGGGATGTGTCCGGCAGTTGGGATGCCCGCGGGCGCTGTCCATGCGTCCCGCGCACCAGTTCGTCCGTTGATCGTGCATTCGCCCGTCGCCCCCCTCGTGTCCGGGTTTCGCCCCCCGCTCGGGACGATACACCAGGTTCGTCACTCAGGGACATAGTCCCAATACAGACCGTAACCATAAGAGGGAAGCTCGGTACAGGGTGCAGTCGTACGCATCCGTAGCGTGGCCTCTCGCGGCCTGAGGGCGTTTACCGGAACTACGCCACGGCCATCGTGTTCTCCAGCTCCTCACCGGCCGCCCAGCGCCTCAGCTGCGCGCTGAGAAGTCTTCTGGCACGGGGGTAGAAGGCGGAAGTGATCCCTCCGAGGTGCGGAGTGATCAGCACTCCGGGCGTCCGCCACAACGGATGATCCTTGGGCAGGGGTTCCGGATCGGTCACGTCGAGCGCCGCACGGAGCCGCCCCGGAACCCCGTCTTCCGCGCCCAGGGAAGAAGCGGGCGTCCCCGTCTCCGCCAACAGCGCCTCGGTGTCGACCACGGCGCCCCGCGCGACGTTGACCAGCAGCGCCCCGTCCTTCATCCGGGCGAGGAAGTCCGCGTCGACCATGCCGCGGGTCCGCTCGGTCAGCGGGGTCGCCAATATCACGACGTCCGCCTCCGGCAGTAGTTCACCGATCTCGCTCAGCGGCCGTACCGGACCCAGTGGAGCGCTCCGCGCCGAGCGGGCGACGCGGTGCACGGCGGCCACCTCGAAGGGCAGCAGCCGCTTCTCTATCGCCTCACCCACGGCGCCGTAACCGACGATCAGCACCGTGCGGTCCGCGAGCGCCGGACGGAAGCCGGGCAGCCACTCGCCACGGTCCTGGGCGCGGACGGATCCGGGCAGGTCACGCAGGGAGCCGAGGGTGAGTGCGAGGGCCAGTTCGGCGGTGCTCGCGTCGTGCACACCCCGGGCGTTGCACACCCGCGTACCGGTGGGGAGGCGTGGGATGGCGGAGGCGATGTGGTCGACCCCCGCGGTGAGGGTCTGGACGACCCGCACACCCGTCATCCGCGCGAGCGGCCGTACGGCGACCTCGGCACCCACGTAGTAGGGCACGACGTAGAAGGCGCAGTCGGCGGGGTCCGCGGGGAACTCCTCCTCTCCGGCCCAGTAGCGGTACGTCAGAGTGTCCGGCAGGCCCTCGACGCTCTCCGGCGGGAGCGAGAGCCAGATCTCCGTCGCATCAGACATGGGGAGAGACTAGTCGGCGCACCGCGCCGACAGGCCGGGGCACCCTCCGGGCCGGGTCCGGGGGAGGGTGTGGCAGGAGCGAACGTGTGTGACCCCGGGGGCAACCGTTACGTTGGGGGCCGTCCGGGAGGGAGCGGGAACCAGGTGGAGCGCAGGACAATTGGTGCGGCAGCTCTCGGCGTGGGTGCCGTGGGCCTCGGCTGTATGCCGATGAGCTGGGCCTACTCCACCACCGAGCAGCGCGGCGAGAGCTCGCTGCGCGCGGTGCACACGGCGCTGGACGCGGGGATGTCCCTGTTGGACACCGCCGATATGTACGGCCCCTTCACCAACGAGCTGCTGATCGGGCGCGCGGTCAAGGAGCGGCGCTCCGACGCCTTCGTCTCCACCAAGTGCGGGCTGCTGGTGGGTGAGCAGCACATCGTCGCCAACGGCCGGCCCAGCTACGTCAGACGCGCCTGCGACGCCTCGCTGCGCAGGCTGCAGACCGAGGTGATCGACCTCTACCAGCTGCACCGCGCCGACCCCGAGGTACCGATCGAGGAGACCTGGGGTGCGATGGCCGAGCTCGTGACCGCGGGCAAGGTGCGCGCGCTGGGCTTCTGCGCCGTGGGCGCCCGCGCGGACCGACGAGCGGGCGCCGGTATTCACGACGGGACCATACGGCAGCTCGAACGGGTCCAGCAGGTCTTCCCCGTCAGCGGAGTACAGGCCGAACTCTCGGTCTGGTCCCGCGAGGCGCTGGAGACCCTGCTGCCCTGGTGCGAGGCGCGCGGCATCGGCTTCCTGGCCGCCATGCCGCTGGGCAACGGCTATCTGACCGGGGCGCTCACCACCGGAGGCGGCTTCGAGCCGGACGACGTACGCGCCCGGCATCCGCGCTTCACCGCCGAGATGATGGCCGCCAACCAGCCCATCGTGGCCGGGCTGCGCCGGGTCGCCCGCCGCCACGGCAACGCCACTCCCGCGCAGATCGCCCTCGCCTGGGTGCTCGCCCAGGGCCGGCACGTGATCCCGGTCCCCGGCACGAAGAAGGCCCACTGGGTCACCGAGAACGCCCGCGCGGCCGGCCTGGTGCTGACCGCCGACGACCTGGCGGAGATCGCGGCCCTCCCCCCGGCGCAGGGCTCCTGGGACTAGGAGGACCGCGCCCCGTCAGGGGCGCGGGGAACTGCTCCCCTGGGGGCACCTCCCGGCCGGAGGCTGGGGGACTTCGGCCGAAAGGTCCCCCCAGCCACCACAGGACACTCGCGGACCGCGACCGGCGAACAGGGGCAGCCCTTCCCGGCAGAGTGGACCCGCGTCGGGTGGGGCGGGAGGCGGGGGCGATGTGGTCCCCTGTGAGGGAGCCGCTTACCAGGGGATGAGGGAGCCACGAGGTGCGACGTACGACACGGGTGAGCATCGGGATGGCCTGTGCGCTGGCGCTGAGCGCGGGGTGCTCGGGCGGGGGCGGCGGCGCGGGAGACGAGCCGTCACCCGAGGGGAGCAACTCCAGCGCGGCCCCGAGCGGGAGCGCTGCGCCCGCCAAGGGCTCCGTGAAGGTCGTCAAGACCCTCACGACCGGCCTGAAGAGCCCCTGGGGGCTGGCCCCGCTGCCCGGCGGCGACCTGCTGGTCTCCTCGCGGGACACCGGGAAGATCCTGCACATCGACGGCGACAGCGGCAAGAAGACCGAGGTCGGCACCGTGCCGGGGGTCGAACCCGGCGGCGAGGGCGGGCTGATGGGGCTGGCCGTCCCACCGGACGGGCCGCAGGCAGGGAAGATGGTGTACGCCTACTTCACCTCCGCGTCCGACAACCGCATCGTGCGGATGGTCTACGACGACAAGAAGGAGCCCGGCGACCAGCTCGGCGCGCCCGACACCATCCTCAAGGGCATCCCCAAGAGCCTGCTCCACAACGGCGGGCGGATCGCCTTCGGCCCGGACAAGATGCTCTACGCCGGAACCGGTGACGCCGGGAACGGCGAGAACGCCCAGGACAAGAAGTCGCTGGGCGGCAAGATCCTGCGGATGACGCCCGAGGGCGAACCGGCCGGGCACGGCAACCCCGAGCCGGACTCGGTCGTCTACAGCTGGGGGCACCGCAATGTGCAGGGCCTGGACTGGGACCGCGACAAGCGGCTGTGGGCCTCCGAGTTCGGCCAGGACACCTGGGACGAGCTCAATCTGATCGAACCGGGCGAGAACTACGGCTGGCCGGACGCCGAGGGCAAGAGCGACGACGAGCGCTTCCGGGACCCCCTCGAGCAGTGGCGGCCCGCCGAGGCGTCCCCCAGCGGGCTGGCCGTCGTCAAGGGGTCGGTGTGGATGGCGGGGCTGCGCGGCGAGCGGCTGTGGCGCATTCCGCTCAAGGGCGCGGAACCCGCGGCGCCCCCTCAGGCGTTCCTGAAGGGAAAGTACGGACGGCTCCGGACTGTTGTCGCCGACCACGGCACCGGTGGTGGCGACGGGCTCTGGCTGATCACGAGCGAGACGGACGGGCGTGGTTCACCGGAGAGCGGGGACGACCGCATCCTGCGACTCAAGGTGCGCTGAGGATGGTCGGATGTTCAATCTGATGGAGGAGCTGTTCTCGCCGGGCCGCAAACACACCGACGACGAGCAGCGGCGGCTGGAGCACACCCGGGTCGAGGAGGGCAGCGCAGACCCCGGCAAGGGGCCGATCGACCTGGCCTCGGGCCAGGTGCTCATCCGTCCGCCCGGGCAACGGACCGATCCGGAGCCGGAGCCCGCACGGCAGCCCGAGGCGGAGTGGACGCCGGAGGTGAGGCCGGAGCCGGGGTCGGCGCAGAGCCGCTGACCCCGTTCGGGCCGACCAGCCGGAGCCGGAAGGCCATCGCCGCCGCCTCGCCGCGGGTGGCGACGCCCAGCTTGGCCAGGATGTTGGAGACGTGCACGCTCGCCGTCTTCGGCGCGATGTGCAGCCGTTCGGCTATCTGACGGTTGCTGCGGCCCTCGGCGACCAGCTCCAGCACCCCGCGCTCGCGCCGGGTGAGCCCGAACGACTCGGCCGGGTCGGCGGGCTGCGCGGCTCCCTTGCCCGCCGGGGCGCGCTCTGCCGCTCCCCCGCCGTCGGCTCCGTCGAGCGCGATCCGCGCCCGTACCGCGAGCTGTTCGGCCTCGGCCCGCAGCGGTGCAGCGCCGAGCCGGGCGGCGACGGAGTGGGCCTGCCTCAGCAGGTGGTCAGGGGTCCGTGAGCCGGCACGCCTGCCGCCCCCGCGCTCCAGCAGCGCCTCGGCCCAGCGCAGCCGGGCACGGGCCAGCGGTACCGGCCGGCCGACCGGTTCCAGGGTCTGCGCGGCCGCCTCCCACAGCTGCGGCTCGTTCTCCCCCTCGGCCCGCTTCAGTTCGGCCTCCAGCAGGAGCGCACACCCCTCCCACACCGGCGCGGGGCGGGGCAGGCTGCGGGCCGCGCGGCGCACTCCGGCCAGCACATCGCCCCGTCCCCGCTCGGCGTCGGGCAGGCCACGCAGCTCCGCCTCGAGGGACGCGGCCGCGTACAGCAGGGCCCAGGCGTAGGGGTGGGCGCCCGGCGGGAAACCGGCCTCCAGGGCCGCGGCCAGCTCGGCGCGTGCCTTGACCAGCTCGCCCCGCTCGGCGGCCAGCACCATGGTGAAGTACCGCAGCGCCACCACCTTCTGAGGCTCGACGGCGGGCGAGGAGCCCATGGTGGCCACCGCCTCCTCGACCGCGTCGGCCAGCCCGGGCAGATCGCCACGGTCGCGGGCCAGCCGGGCGCGCAGCAGCGCGACCCAGGCGCGTACGTCGGCCACTCGCGCCGCCCCTTTGGCCAGGTCGAGGAGTTCGGCCGCCCGTTCCCACTCCCCCGTCGACAGCAGCGCCTCGGCCTGCCCCGCGAGCGCCCCCGCGTAGGAGTTGGGGCGGCCGCGCTCGTGGGCGACGCGGGCCGCGCGTGCGGCCTCCTCGGCCGCCTGCGCGGAGCGGCCCACCGCCTCCAGCGTGCCGGCGATGTTGACGGCGGCGCAGGTCATCACCGAGGTGACGCCCGCCTCGTCCGCCTCGTCCCGCGCCCGGGCGAGCTCGGCCAGGCCCTCCTCCAGGTCCCCCGACTCGGCGAGCAGGGTGCCCAGCGTGACCCTGGCCCCCAGTTCGATGGCGGTGGCGCCCACCACCCGGGCCAGCTCCACCGCGCGTACGGCCGTGGCCAGCGCCTCCCGTCCGGGGCGGTGCACCATGCCCCAGCTCGCGGCGCTGGAGAGCACCTCGGCGTGCACGGCGGACGGCGGCAGCCCGCGGACCAGCTCCTGCGCCTTGGCGATCTGCGCCCAGCCGTCGCCCTTGCCGGTGTCCTCCAGCAGCATCCCCAGCTTCAGCTGGAACCACGCGGCGGTGAGCGGATCCTTCGTCTCGTCCAGCCGGGCCAGCGCGCGCCGCGCCAGCGCCTTCGCGCGGGCCACGTCCCCGCTGATCCGGGCGGCGACGACGGCCTCGGCCAGCACCTCGATGAAGCGCGGCGGATGGGAGAAGGGGTGCCTGTCCGCCCAGCCCGAGGTACCGGCCACGGGGAAGGTCCGCGGGACGCGCAGCGCGGGCAGCCCGGCCCTGGCCTCCTCGGGCACCTCGTCCCACAATTCGATCGCCCGCTCGAGGAGTTGGTGCTCCTCCGCGTACGCGTGCCGGTGCCGGGCCTCGACGGAGGCGGAGAGCGCGGCGGGCAGCGCCCTGGCCGCGTCCCGGCTGCGGTGCCAGTAGTGCGCCAGCCGAGCCAGCCGCTCCTCGGACGGCACCAGCGAAGGCTCCGCTTCCAGGGCCTCGGCGTAGCGGCGGCTGATCCGGGCCAGCTCGCCGGGGAGCAGATCCTCTCGTACCGCCTCGCGCAGCAGGGCGTGCCGGAACAGATAGCCGCTGCCGTCCCCGGTGGGGCGCAGCACATTGGCGCCCACCGCCGAGCGCAGGGCCTCCAGCAGCGCGTCCTCGCCCAGCCCGGCGACGGCAGCCAGCAACGCGTGCTCGACCGCCGAGCCGCCGCCCGCGGCGAGCCGCACCACCCGCTGCGCCGACTCGGGCAGCGCCTCGACGCGGACGAGCAGCAGATCGCGCAGCGAGTCGCTGATGGCGCAGGCCGCCTCGGTCGCCGTCAGCTCCTCGACGAAGAAGGGGATGCCCTCGGAGCGGCGGAAGATCTCCTCGGCGAGCCCGCTCGCGGGCTCGGTGCCGTTGATACCGGTGATCTGGGCGCGCACCTCGGCCCGGGTCAGCCGTGGCAGCTCCAGGTGCAGGACGGTGCGCAGCCGGTCCTGCTCGGCGAGGAAGGGGCGCAGCGGGTGGCGCCGGTGTATGTCGTCGGTGCGGTAGGTCGCCAGCAGCACCAGCCGGCAGGCGCGTACGGAGCGGAAGAGGTAGCCGAGCAGTTCCCGGGTGGAGCGGTCGGCCCACTGGAGGTCTTCGAGCGCGACGACGAGAGTGCGGTCGGCCGCCAGCCGTTCCAGCAGCTGGGCCGTCGCCTCGAACAGCCGGGCGCGGCCGCCGTCGGCGCCGTCGTCGTACTCCTCGCGCTGCGGTCCCGCCGGGCCCGGCACCGCCAGGTCCGGGAGCAGCCGGGCCAGTTCGGCCTCCCTGCCCTCCGCCGCTGCGGCCAGCACGGCGGGCGGCACGGCGCTGCGCAGGCCGCGCAGCGCCGTGGTGAAGGGCGCGAAGGGGAGGCCGTCGGCGCCCAGTTCGAGACAGCCGCCCAGTGTGGTGAAACCGCCGGCCGTACGGGCCCGCTCCAGGAACTCCTCCAGGAGCCGGGTCTTGCCCACGCCGGCCTCGCCGCCGAGGAGCAGCGCTTGGGGCGCGCCCGTACCTGCGCGGGTGAGGGCCTTGGTGAGCGCCGCCAGTTCGGCGGTGCGGCCGACGAACACGGGGCTGACAGCGGTTTGCAGGGGCACGTCGCTCAGCATCGCATCCGGGGCCGACATAGGGCACCTGCCTTATCGGCGATCATCCGCCGCCGGTGGCCCTCACGCGGCGCGGACCCATACCCGCTCGTTCCCGTCCTGGCTCGGCCGTCCGCGGCCGAGGAACCGGGAGCGCCAGGTGCCCCGCTCCTCCCTGCGGGCCTCGCGGGCGGCGCTGACCAGCCGCTCGTGCTCCGCCTCGCGGCGCAGCTCGTCGGCCCGGAACTGGTACTGGCTGGTGCTCGGGTCGTACAGCATCTCGGTATCCCCCTCGTGGAGCAGTGCGGATCTTGTGCTCCAAGACTGCTCGCTGAGGGGGTACCGGCACATCGGGCAACTGACCTGTCCTGGTGGGCCCGAGGGCCTTAGGACGGCGGCGGAGGAGTCCTAGGCCACCGGACCGAGTACCCAGGCGCCGGTCACTGGCCGGGACTCATCCGCGCCAGGGCTCATCCGCCGGGCGAGGAGGGCACCTCGGGCTGCGCCGCGAGCAGGTCGAAGTACATACCGCCCGCGACGACCAGACCGAGCAGGCCGAGTACCACTCCGCCCAGCGCGACGGACTTGACCCAGCCGCGGGCCCCGGGCCGGCCGCTGAGCGTCGCCAGCACGAGGCCGCCCACCACGAGGGCGAGTACGGCGGAGATCCCGTTGACGACGGCCGCCGCGTGCCAGGGCGCGCCATAGACGGCGTTGACCTGGTCGGCCGCCGAGCCGCCGCCGCCCTGGGCGCCGCTGTTGATCTGCTCGATGAGGGCCTTGCGCTCGCGCAGCATGTCGCTGAAGGCGGTGCCGGTCAGCGAGGCGAGGCCGAGACCGGCGCTGACGACGGCGAACGCGCCGCCCTTCCAGTCGCCGGGCCGGCCCGGCGCGGTGCCGGGAGCGTCGGGGTCGCGCTCGTCGTACGCCGTGTCCTGTGGGTCGGCCGGCTCGGTGACCAGCTGGTCGGCGGGCTCGCTGACCGCCTCGTCGGCCGGGTCGTCGGCGAGGGACTTCTCAGTCCCGCTCTGCTTGGTCTTCGTGCTTTCGGTAGCCATTGGCGGCCACCGTAGGTGCGGTTTCTGAGAGACCGATGAGAGGGCCGGTGCGCTGTCCCACCACCGGTACGTCCGCGCTCGCCAGCGCGTCCTCCTCGGTGCTGTCGTCGACCGAATCCGGCTCGATGCTCAGCCGTGGCAGCCTGCGGTCCAGCCACTGCGGTAGCCACCAGTTGGCGCCGCCCAGCATGTGCATCAGCGCCGGAACCAGCAGCGTACGCAGCACGAACGCGTCCAGCGCCACAGCGGCCGCCAGCGCGATGCCGAACATGGCGATCAGCCGGTCGCCGCTGAGCACGAAGCCGCCGAAGACGGAGATCATGATCACGGCAGCCGAGTTGATCACCCGGCTGGTCTCCGAGAGCCCCACCCGCACAGCGCGTCTGTTGTCCCCGGTCAGCCGCCATTCCTCGTACATCCGGCTGACCAGGAAGACCTGGTAGTCCATGGACAGCCCGAAGAGCACCGAGATCATGATGACGGGCAGGAAGGGCTCGATGGGCCCCGCGCTGCCCAGGCCGAGCAGCTCGCTGCCCCAGCCCCACTGGAAGACGGCGACCACGATGCCGAAGGCCGCGGCGACGGCCGCTATGTTCATCACCGCCGCCTTGATGGGGATGCCGATGCTGCGGAAGGCCAGCAGGAGCAGCAGACAGCCGAGCCCGATGACCACTCCGGCGAAGAGCGGCAGCTTGCCGACGATGATGTCGGCGAAGTCGTCGTGGCCCGCGGTCGTGCCGCCGACCAGGACCTCCATGGTGGAGCCTTCCTCGGCCTGGGGCAGCACGTCCTCGCGCAGCCGGTCCACCAGCTCAGAGGTGTCCCGGGACTGCGGAGAGCTGTCCGGAACCACGGTGATCACGCCGGTGTCGCCGCTCCCGTTGAACTCGGGCCCGCTGACCTGCGCGACGCCCTCGGTGTCCCGGACGCTCTCGCGCAGGTGGTCGAAGGCGAGCTTGTCGCCCGCCCCGTCCAGCTCGCCGACCAGCGTCAGCGGACCGTTGGTGCCCGGACCGAAACCGTCCGCGAGCATGTCGTACGCCTTGCGGGTGGTGCTGGCGGCCGGGTCGTTGCCCTGGTCAGAAGTGCCCAGGTGCAGCCCGAGCGCCGGCAGCGCGAGCACGGCCATCAGCACGGCGGCGACCGCGCCCAGCAGCCTGGGATGCCGCTCCACGAAGGCCGACCAGCGCATGGCGAAGCCGGTGGGCCGGTCGGGGCGCGGCCCGTGCTCGGTCAGCTGCCGCCGCTCGCGGCGGCTGAGCGCCCGCATCCCGATGAAGCTCAGCAGCGCGGGCAGCAGCGTGACCGAGGCGGCCACGCTGAGCAGCACGGTCAGGCAGGCGGCGATCGCGACGCCGTTGAGGAAGCTGAGCCGCAGGATGAACATGCCCAGCAGCGCGATACAGACCGTGGCGCCCGCGAAGACCACCGCGCGTCCCGACACCGTCACGGCGCGGCGCGCGGCCTCGACCACCGGCAGCCCGGAACGCAGCCCTCTTCGGTGCCGGGTGACGATGAACAGCGCGTAGTCGATGCCCACGCCCAGCCCGATCAGCATGCCCAGCATCGGCGCGAAGTCGGCGACGGTCATCACCTGGCTGAGCAGCCCGATACAAGCCGCCGCCGTGCCGACGGCCACCACAGCGGTGATCAGCGGCAGGGCGGTGGCGGCCAGCGAGCCGAACGCCAGGAAGAGCACGACGGCGGCCGCCGCCAGCCCGATGATCTCGGCCAGGTGCCCCTTGGGCGCCTCGGCCGTCGCCGCCCCGGAGCCGCCGGCCTCCACCTGGAGCCCCGGGCCCGAAGCGTCCCGGATGGTCTCCACGACGTGCCGCACCTTCTTCTCGCCCAGCTCGTCGGTGGGCCGGTCGAAGGTGAGGTCGGCGTAGGCGGTACGGCCGTCCTGGCTGATCCTGCCCTGCTCCTGGGCTCCGTAGGGGGACTCCACGGAGGCGACACCCGGCAGGTGCTCGACCTTGTCCAGGGTCTCGGTCATCCGCTCCTGGACGGCGGTCGCGCGCACACTGCCCTTGTCGGTGTGCCAGACGATCGTGTCGCTGCCGCCTGCCCGGTCGGGGAAAGCGGTCTCCAGACGCTGCGCCGCCTTCCCGGACTCGGTGCCCTGGGCACCGTAGTCGTCCGAGTAGGCGCTGCCGGCGAGTGACGAGGCCGTCACGGCACCGGCGAGCGCGGCGAGCCAGAGCAGCAGGACAAGAAGGCGGCGCCTCAGGCACCAGCGGGCAAGTGCGGTCACGGGCGGTCGCCTGCTCCCGGGGGTCGTACGGGCACGGAGTGGGTGCGGCGCCCCTGTCCGCCGCATCTGGGGGTCTCCCGGTCGCAAGCCGGGAGGAGGGGTCCGAGGCAATCGATCACCTCGCCTCAAGGACCGCTTTCCAGCAGCGTGCCACCCCGAAAAGATCGATTGACCCCTTTGTGGCAATACCCACAGCACCCGCAACCCGGCGTCTCAGCCCGTAACCGCGTCCTCACCGCGAAACGGGTGCCCCGGATGCAATCGGGAACGGCCGCGCTGTCCGGGAACGCGCCCGGTACCCGGGTCGTCATACCCATTAGCCTGTGTGAGCCGTTCGGCAACCGCACCGTGGGGTGGGAGAGCCGGACGAAGGCCGGATTGCTCGATACAGGCGCCACACGGGATGGGGGACGGTCGTTACGTATGCCCAGGGAATTGCAGCGCGGCCACAAGGCCAAGATCAGTGATCTGACGGCGGGCACGGATCTGTATGTGGGTGTGCAGATCGCCGGAGCCGGACTCTCCTTCGACATCAGCTGTTTCGGGCTGGACGGGGAGGAGCGGCTCTCCGACGACCGCTACTTCATCTTCTTCAACCAGCCCAAATCGCCTGAGGAATCCCTGCAGCTCCTCGGGGCGCAGGCCGGGGACACCGAATCCTTCCGGGTGACGCTGGAGCGGATTCCCCCGCAGGTGCAGCGGCTCTCGTTCACGGCCACGATCGACGGCGCCGGGCAGATGTCGCAGATCGGTCCCGGGTACATCCGGCTGGTGGCGGGCGGCGAGGAGGTCGCCCGCTATCCCTTCGACGGCTCGGAGTTCACCACCGAACGCGCCGTGATGCTCGGTGACATCTACCGGAAGAACGACATCTGGCGGTTCGCGGCGATCGGGCAGGGTTTCGACGGTGGCCTCGACGCGCTGCTGAAGCACTTCGGCGGCGAGGTGTTGGAGGAGGAGCAGGCGCCCGAGCCGCAGGCCGCGCCCGGGTTCGCGCCACCGGGAGGGGGTGCGGCGCCGCAGCAGCAGCCCGCGCCGGGTTTCGCACCTCCGCCGGGTCCCGCGCCGGGGCCGCAGGCGGCTCAGCCTCCGGCGGCCCAGCCTGCGCCTGCGCCTGCGCCCGCTCCGGCTCCCCGAGCCCAGGCTCCGCAGGCCCCGGCGCCGCAAGCTCCGCCGGCCCCGCAGGCGCCGCAGCCCCAAGCGCCGCAGCAGCCTCAGGTGCCGCAGCAACCGCAAGCCCCTCAGCAGCCGTTCGCGCCGCAGGCGCCGCAGGCACCGCAGGCGCCCCAGCCCACGGCGCCCGACGTCCATGGCGCACCCACCATGGCCGGGCCCATCCACCCGCCGCAGGCGCCGCAAGCCCCGCAGCCCCAGCAGCCGGGCCCGCCCGGACCGCCCGGGCCTCCTGGCGCGCCGCCTGTCGGGCAGCAGCTCTCCAATCCGTTTGCCCAGCAGGCGCCGGGCGGCGGCTACGGTGCCCCGCAGATTCCGCAGGGGCCGGCCGCCGGCATGGGCGCGGTGCTGCAGAAGTTCCACGAGGTGCCGACCGGCCAGCGGTGGACGCTGCAGAACCCGTCGCTCGTCCGCGCGGACATCGGTATCGACGGTCAGCCCGTGCTCGCCAAGCAGGGCAGCATGGTGCTCTACCAGGGGAAGGTCGACTTCTCCTACAAGGGCGCCGGCTTCACCGGCCGTGTCGTCGGCAACGCGACCGGCCAGGAGATGCAGCTGATGCGCTGCAGTGGGCGCGGCCAGGTGTTCTTCGCCGAGAACGCGGCGCACGTCCACCCGGTGGAGCTCCAGGGCGACGGGCTCTGCGTCTCGGCCGACAACGTGCTCGCCTTCGACGAGTCGCTGCAGCACGAGGTCCGCCGGATCGAGGGCCACGGCATCCCCGGCGGCGCGCTGTTCACGATGCAGTTCTCCGGCACGGGCACGGTGGTCGTCAAGACGCAGGGCACCCCCGTAGTGCTTCCCGTCACCCCGACCACGTTCGCCGACGCACAGGCGGTGGTGGCCTGGTCGGCGGCGGCCCAGGTGATCGTCACCAGCCAGGTGCGGCTGCACCGCAACGCCTATCCGGGACACAGCGGGGAGACCGTGAACCTCCAGTTCCGCGGTGCGCCCGGCAACTTCATCGTCGTCCAGCCGTACGAGGTCTAGGGGGAGCCCGTCATGAACCAGCCAGCACCGCTCGCGGGCTATGCGCCCGCCCCCGTGGCAGCACGGATGCAGAACCACGGGTCCCACATGGTCAAGGTGGCCATGCAGTCGGGCCAGGACCTGTTCGCGCGGCCCGGCTCGATGGTCGCGTACGAGGGCTTCGTGCAGTACGAGGCCAATCCTCCGGCCGTGCGGCAGATGGCCTCCCAGTGGCTGACCGGCGAGCAGAACCCGCTGATGCTCTGCCGCGGCGACGGCCTGCTCTACCTGGCCGACTACGGCGCCGACGTGGTGTGCGTCAACCTCAACGAGGAGTCGCTGTCGGTCAACGGCACCAATCTGCTCGCCTTCGACGCCCACCTGCGGTGGGGTGTCGAGCGGGTCAAGGGGCTCGCCAAGTTCGCGGGCCAGGGGCTGTTCAATGTCGGCATCCACGGCACCGGCTGGGTCGCGCTGACCTCGCGCGGCACGCCGGTGGTCGTCGACTGCGGCCGCGGCGAGGACGAGACGTATGTGGACCCGGACGCACTGGTGGCCTGGTCCAGCGGCCTGAAGATGAAGGGCAAGCGCAGCATGAAGGCCGGAGCGCTCATCGGCCGGGGCAGCGGCGAGGCGTATCAGATCGCCTTCTCCGGACAGGGCTTCGTGGTCGTCCAGCCGAGCGAGGACAGCACGGACCGCATCCGGGTCCGGGGCTGACGGAAGCCGACGGGGAATAGGGAGAACAGCCGTGCAGAGTTCGCTCTTCGGATACGCCGAGGTCCAGACCCAGGACCGCTACGCGATGCAGAACCCGCAGCTGCTGCGGGTGCAGTTGACCGGCCACGACGACGTGCTCGCCCGCAAGGGCGCCATGGTCGCCTACCAGGGGCTGCTGGAGTTCGACGCCGAGTACCAGCCGCGTGGCGGGCGCCGCGGTCCCGCCCGCGAGCAGCTGCCCCTGATGCGCTGCTCCGGCCAGGGGACGGTCTTCCTCGCCAACCTGGCGCAGTACGTGCACGTGGTGGACGTCGACCGGGACGGTCTGACGGTTGACGCCTCCTACGTCCTGGCCCTGGACTCCACCCTCCACCACGAGGTCATCTCCGTGGACAGCCAGTTCGGCATCTCCGGCACCGGTGCCTACAACCTCAACATCACCGGCCAGGGCAAGGTCGCGCTGATGACCTCGGGCCAGCCGCTGCTGCTGAACGTCACCCCGGACACCTACGTCAACGCCGACTCCGACGCGGTGGTCGCCTGGTCCAGCGGGCTGCGCGTCCAGATGCAGGCCCAGACCTCCTCCCAAGGGGTCTGGCGCCGCCGCGGCAACACCGGCGAGGGCTGGGAGCTCTCCTTCATGGGCCAGGGTTACGCCCTCGTCCAGCCGAGCGAGCTGCTGCCCCCGCAGAACGCGCAGATCGGCGGCGGCCTGGCCGCCCAGTACGGCATGGGCGCGCAGGGCGCCCGCGGCCACAACCAGGGCAACATCTTCAGCAACTGAGGATCGGACCGGCCCACGCTCGTGTTCGGATACGAGGCGTGGGCACGGTTTGTCGGTCACATCAGGTAGGGCCGGACGGAGTCACGGGCGGAGACGGCGGAGCAGTTGGGCGGTGTGGGCGCGGCGGGAGCGGGCGATGTAGGCGAGCACGGCGGCCAGCAGGGTCGTCGTGATCACGGCCTCGGGCGCGTCGAGCACCGTCAGGTTGAAGACGGTGGCGCCGGCCATCAGTCCGATGAAGGCCAGCGCGGCGGCCCCGGAGAGGATCGGGATCAGCAGAGCGACGGCGCCCAGCACCTCCAGCGAGCCGACGGCGTACATGAACCAGTCGCCCCAGCCGATCTTGTCGAACGCCTCGGTGGCGGCTTCGGCCCGGAACAGCTTGGGCAGGCCGCTGGCCAGGCCGAGGAACAGGGCGAGCAGGACGGTGAGGACCTTCACCGTGATCTCGCTGCGCCGGCTGCGGACGCCCTCTGAAACGGTGGCGGCGGGCGCGGCGGCGTAGGTCTCGGACATCGCGGTCTCCTTCAAGGGGGTGCGGTACGGCTCTTGCAAGGACAGACCGGGCTCGGTGCCGGAACTCATCGGTGCGGCGGGATAATCGGACGTATGGCTCTCTCTCCTTCCTCCCTGCGCGCGCTCGGTGACGGTCTCCATCTCTGGAAGCCGCCGCGGCGGGGCTGGGGGCTGGCCAACTGCGGGGTGCTGGTGGGGGACGACGGAGAGGGGCTGTGGATCGATACGCCGTACGACCGGCCGCTGGCCGAGGCGTTCCTCGCGGCGTCCAGGGAAGTGCTGGGCGGCGGTGAGATAGCGCGGATCGTCGTCACACACGCCAATGGCGATCATCTATGGGGTGCCGATGTCGTGCCCGGGGCCGAGGTCATCGCCACCCGGGAGGCGCGGCACCACATCGAGATCGAGCCGAGTCCGCAGCAGTTGCGGGAGATGATCGAGGGGGCGGGTGCCGAGTCGCCGGTCGGCAGGTATCTCGCCACGCACTTCGGGCACTTCGACTGGTCCCGGACCCAGGTCGTCGCGCCGACGACCGTGTTCGAGGGGGAGCTGGAGCTGACCGTCGGAGGTCACCCCGTCGTGCTGACCAGCCTGCCGTCCGCGCACACCACCGGGGATCTGGTCGTTCATCTGCCCGATCACGGCACCGTGTTCACCGGGGACATCGTCTTCGCCTCGACACCCGAGGAGCCCGGCGACCACGCGGTGCACTGGGCGGGGCCGCTGGCGAACGTCATCGGGGCGTGCGAGGCGGTACTGGAGAGCGGCGCCGAGACCATCGTTCCGGGGCATGGGCCGGTGCTCGACCGGGCCGGGCTGCGCTCCCACATCGACTACCTCGGACAGGTGCGAGAGCGGGCGCACGCCCTGCACGCGCGCGGGATGTCCGCCGTCGAGGCCGCCCAGGCGATGGTCGGGGAGGGCCGTTGGCCCGAACTCGGGCTGCCCGAGCGGCTGGTGGTGACCATCGGGACCGAGTACCGCCATCTGGACGGTGCGGATCCTGAGCCGATAGCCGCCGTGCTGCCCGCGATGGTGGCGTTCGCCGCGGACAGGTGATTTCGTAACCGGCCGGACCGGTGACGAAACTCGACAAGGGGCGGGACACCCATCCCTGGTGCCCCGCCCCTCGGCGGCCGTCTCACGAAGGCAGCGTCACAAGAGCGTCGTCAGCCCTCCACGCCCAGCTTCTCCAGGATCATCTGGCGGGCGCGGGCCGCGTCCGCCTGGCCCCTGGTGGCCTTCATGACGGCGCCGACCAGCGCTCCGGCCGCCTGGACCTTGCCGCCGCGCACCTTCTCGGCGATGTCCGGGTTGCCGGCGATGGCCTCGTCCACGGCTGTGCCCAGGGCACCCTCGTCGGAGACGATCTTCAGGCCGCGCTTCTCGACGACCTCGTCCGGGCCGCCCTCACCGGCCAGCACGCCCTCGATGGTCTGCCGGGCGAGCTTGTCGTTGAGCGAGCCCTCGGCGACCAGCGCGCAGATCCGGGCGATCTGCTCGGGGGTGATGGGCAGCGCGGTCAGCTCGACGCCGTCCTCGTTGGCGCGCCGGGCCAACTCGCCCATCCACCACTTGCGGGCCTGGTCGGCCGGGGCGCCCGCGTCCACGGTGGCGACGATCGGGTCGACGGCGCCCGCGTTGAGCACCGACTGCATCTCGTGGTCGGAGATGCCCCACTCCTCCTGGAGCCGCTTGCGCCGCAGCCGGGGCAGCTCAGGGAGCGTGCCGCGCAGCTCCTCGACCCACTCGCGGGAGGGTGCGACGGGCACCAGGTCGGGCTCGGGGAAGTAGCGGTAGTCCTCCGCCTCCTCCTTGACCCGGCCCGAGGTGGTGGAGCCGTCGTCCTCGTGGAAGTGCCGGGTCTCCTGAATGATCGTGCCGCCGGACGAGAGCACGGCGGCGTGCCGCTGGATCTCGAACCGCGCCGCACGCTCGACGCTGCGCAGCGAGTTGACGTTCTTGGTCTCACTGCGGGTGCCGAACTTCTCGGTGCCCTTGGGGCGCAGCGAGAGGTTGACGTCGCAGCGCATCTGGCCCATCTCCATGCGGGCCTCGGAGACGCCGAGCGCCTTGATGAGCTCGCGCAGCTCGGCGACGTACGCCTTGGCGACCTCGGGGGCCCGCTCGCCCGCGCCCACGATGGGCTTGGTGACGATCTCGATGAGCGGGATGCCGGCGCGGTTGTAGTCCAGCAGCGAGTGCGAGGCGCCGTGGATGCGGCCGGTCGCCCCGCCCACGTGGGTGGACTTGCCGGTGTCCTCCTCCATATGGGCGCGCTCGATCTCCACGCGGAAGACCTCGCCGTCCTCCAGCTGGACGTCCAGATAGCCGTCGAAGGCGATCGGTTCGTCGTACTGGGAGGTCTGGAAGTTCTTCGGCATGTCCGGATAGAAGTAGTTCTTCCGGGCGAAGCGGCACCAGTCGGCGATCTGGCAGTTCAGCGCGAGGCCGATACGGATGGCGGACTCCACGCCCACCTTGTTGACGACGGGCAGCGCGCCGGGCAGGCCCAGGCAGGTCGGGCAGACCTGGCTGTTGGGCTCGGCGCCCAGCTCGGTCGAGCAGCCGCAGAACATCTTGGTCCTGGTGCCGAGCTCGACGTGGACCTCGAGGCCCATCACGGGGTCGTAGGAGGCCAGCGCCTCGTCGTACGACACCAGTTCGGTGACGGTCACGGAAAACTTACCTTTCTACCCCTGCGGCCGGTCAGTCGTCGGCGAGGATGTCGTCGCCGTCCAGGCGCCGCAGCTCGCGCACGAGCAGGACCACGCCCGTGAGGATGCCGGCGGCGGAGACCGCCACATCGATCAGCTGGAGCGTGTCCCCTTCCTTCCTGGCCTCCTTGGCACGCTTGACGGTGCCGGGGACACTGATGAGCGAACCGGCGATCGAGAAGTAGAGCCCGGCCCTGGACTTCTTGAACCCCTTGGCCTTCTGCAGCTTCGAACTCACAGCGACGGTGCCTCCTCTAGCAGCGGGTGACCCCAACGTGCCTGGAAGGCGGCCTCCACGGCCGCACCGACACGGTAGAGCCTGTCTTCGGCCATGGCGGGAGCGATGATCTGCAGCCCCACCGGGAGCCCGTCCTCGGGCGCGAGCCCGCAGGGAATGGACATGGCGGAGTTGCCCGCCAGGTTGGACGGGATGGTGCACAGGTCGGCGAGGTACATCGCCATCGGGTCGTCGACACGCTCCCCGAGGGGGAACGCGGTGGTGGGCGTGGTCGGCGAGACGACGACATCCACCTGTTCGAACGCCTTCTCGAAGTCCCGGGTGATCAGCGTGCGGACCTTCTGCGCCGAGCCGTAGTAGGCGTCGTAGTAGCCCGAGCTGAGCGCGTAGGTGCCCAGCATGATGCGGCGCTTGACCTCGGGCCCGAAGCCCTCCTCGCGGGTGAGCGCCGTGACCTCCTCGGCCGAGTGGCTGCCGTCGTCACCGCTGCGCAGCCCGTAGCGCATGGCGTCGAACCGGGCCAGGTTGGACGAGCACTCGGAGGGGGCGATCAGGTAGTAGGCGGCCAGCGCCTTGGTGAACGAGGGGCAGGACAGCTCCACGATCTCGGCGCCCAGCTCGCGCAGCAGCTCCACCGACTCGTCGAACCGCTGCATCACCCCGGCCTGGTAGCCCTCGCCGCGGAACTCCTTGACGACGCCGACGCGCATGCCCTGCGCGGAGCCGTTGCGGGCCGCCTCGACGATGTCGGGGACCGGCTGCGCGATGGAGGTCGAGTCCTTCTCGTCGTGGCCGGCGATGACGCTGTGCAGCAGCGCCGCGTCCAGCACCGTACGGGCGCACGGCCCGCCCTGGTCCAGGGAGGAGGAGAAGGCGATCATGCCGTAGCGGGAGACGCCGCCGTAGGTCGGCTTCACGCCGACCGTGCCGGTGACCGCGGCGGGCTGGCGGATCGAGCCGCCGGTGTCCGTACCGATCGCCAGCGGCGCCATGTGCGCGGCGAGCGAGGCGGCGGAGCCGCCGCCGGAGCCGCCCGGGATACGGGTGAGGTCCCAGGGGTTGGCCGTCGGCCCGTACGCGCTGTTCTCGGTGGAGGACCCCATGGCGAACTCGTCCATGTTGGTCTTGCCGAGGATCACGACGTCGGCGTCCTTGAGGCGCTTGGTGACCGTCGCGTCGTACGGCGGAATCCAGCCCTCCAGGATCTTGGAGCCCGCGGTGGTGGGCACGCCCTCGGTGGTGAACAGGTCCTTGAGTGCCAGCGGCACACCCGCCAGCGGGCCCAGCTTCTCGCCGCGCTCGCGCTTGGCGTCGACCTCGCGGGCCTGGGCGAGTGCGCCCTCGCGGTCCACGTGGAGGAAGGCGTTGATCTTCTCGTCCACGGCCCCGATCCGGGCCAGGTGGGCCTCGGTGGCCTCGACGGCGGTGACCTCACCGCTCGCGATCCTCGCCGCCAGCTCGGCGGCGGTCAGCTTGATCAGTTCCCCGGCCATCGCCGTCACTCCTCCCCCAGGATCTGCGGCACCTTGAAACGCTGCTGCTCCTGCGCCGGGGCGCCGGAGAGCGCCTGCTGCGGGGTCAGCGACGCACGGACCTCGTCCGGTCGCATGACATTGGTGAGCGGGAGCGGGTGGGAGGTCGGCGGTACGGAAGCGTCGTCGGCGACCTCGGAGACGGCGGCTACCGCGCCGATGATGTCGTCGAGCTGTCCGGCGAAGTGGTCGAGCTCTTCGTCCTTCAGCTCCAGGCGCGCCAGCTTCGCGAGGTGGGCGACCTCCTCGCGCGAGATGCCAGGCATGCAGCGGTCCTCTGGGTGAGTGTCGGATGGTCCGCCCCAATCCTATGGGTCGCCCCCGACTGCCCGGGAACGGCTTTCGCTCCCGCGGGCCCGACCGGGCGTACACCGCCGACTGCACCGGGGGCAGCCGCATCGTCCCTGGTCAGACGGGATACAGTTCTGCCCGATTTACCCGAATTGCGGGCATTTGAGAGTGACGTCACGATGGAGGCTGCTGTCCCCAAAGGAAAAGGAGTGATCTTATGCCTATGGACCGCACTGCTCCGACCGAGACCACCGCACTGGCCGCCGAGGTCGAGGGCCTGATGAACGCCCCCGAACCGGACGGTGTCTTCCGCGACTCCCGGGAGTGCGCGGGCGCGGTGCTGCTGGCGGCTCTGCTGCTCGTCTCTCCGCCGACCCCCCGTCCCAAGACGGACACCAAGTAAGGGGGCCGTCTTGACGGAACAGGCACAGGGAGCAGCCGCCTTGAGCGCGGTGATCGCTGATGCCGCATCCGAGATCGCCCTTGCCCTCCGCGGCGAGGGCGATCCCTATGCGCTCTCCAGGACCCTGCGGCAGGACGACACGCTCTCCCCCGCAGCTGTCCGGGTGCTGGGCGCCGACGCTCTCGCCCCGTACGCGCTGGACGGTCACCCCGGCGCCGACGGTGCGGGCAGTGCGGACGCGGCAATGGTGCAAAGCGCGCTCACCGCTTTCCCTCCCACCGGTGAGACCTCCGCCGTCTCGGTGTGGAGCTACCGCGGGCTGGTCGAGGCGTCCCGCGCGTTCCTGGCAGGACACGCCACGAGCCTGCCGGACCCGCCCGAGCCGGAGGCCGACTGGCTCGCGTCCGACCCCTGGCCCCGGCTGTCCCACCGGGTGTCCCAGCTGGCGTCGCTGGCGCTGCCCGGACTCGCGCTCGGCCTCACCGACCGGCTCACCGACCGCACCGAGGACCTGGCCCGCGGCTTCGTCCGCGCCGTCCGCCGCCGCGACTGGCTGCAGTCGGCCGGTCTTGGCCGGTGGCTGGCGAGGATGCCGCAGACCCCGGCCACCCTCGGCCTGGACGACGGGCTGCGCTTCGTACGGCAGATGAGCGACGACCCCAGGGTCGCAGTCCATGTCACCGCGGCGCAGATCTTCTTCGGACGGGCCCGGTGACCGCCACCCGCAGGGCGGCCCCCGCACACCCTCCGCAGGACGGGAGCGCGGACGCGGAGCTCCTCGACGCCCTGGTGAGCGAGAGCCTGGGCTGGACGGAGCGCAACCGCGACCGCTTCCGGCTGCCCGCGGACGTCACCACCACCGCCGACCCGAACGTGACCCTCAAACCGCTCTGCGAGCTCGCCGAGCTGACGGCGCTGATCGCGGCCTGCCACCCGCTGACCGCCGTACGCGGCCAGGCGGAGCGGCTGTTCTCGCACGCCTGGCAGGAGACCCGCGAGGGCGACCTGTTCGCCGAACTCGTCCGGGGAGAGCCGCAGGCCACCTACCCGGTGGAGCTGTACGGCGTCTTCGCCAGGGCGGGGCTCCGCAACGCCGCCGTCGACGAACTGATGCGGACCACCACCGCGCTGCGCGGCTGGCGGGTGGCGCGCGAGGACCACACCAGGACACTGGCCGTACTCAACGCCGAGGAACGGATCGGGCTGCCGCGCCACGCGGACTTCGGCGCCGTGCTGGCCCACACCGGGCTGGGCCGGCTGCCGGAGCCCTGGCTGCTGGAGTGCAGAACGGCCTACGGCCTCACCCACGACGTCTTCCACCTCACCGACTGGGGCCGCGACCGGGCCCGGCTCACCGGCGCGGCGGCGGACTACCTGCGGCTGTGGCTGCCCGCCTGGATCGAGAGCTGGCTGGAGGAGCAGCTGTGGGATCTGGTGGGCGAGTTGCTGGCCGTGACCGCATGTCTGCCCGGCGCGCCGTTCGACGCGGTGGCCTGGCAGCGGCTGGCCGACGCCAGAGCTGCCGACGGCGCCCTCCCCGAACAGGGTGCCGCGCCCCCGCCCGGCGCCTCCGCGGTCGACGCCTTCTTCGCCTGCTACCACTCCACCCTCGTACTGGCCTACGCCGCGACCCTGGCCAGGACCGCGGCCCCGATCCCGGAGAGCGAGGCCCTCGGATGACCGTGCTCACCACCGCTCCCCCCGCGCTGCTGCACGCCGTCGGCGACCGCGCGCTGACCTGGCTCGACGCCCACCGCGACTACTTCAGGCTGACCGAGGCCGACCTGGCGCGCGGCGACGCGCTGGTGGAACGCCTCAAGCCGATCGGCGAGCTGGCCATCAACATGCGGATGCTCTTCCGGGAGGGCGTGGCCGGCAGCCGCCAGGGGGCACGGGCCGGAGCGCTGCTGGACTTCGCCTGGCGGGAGTTGCTGGACGGCGGCAACGTGCTGGCCGCACACCAGCACAACGAGCCCTTCTCCCCTGTGTCCCTGGAGATCTACGCGGTCTTCCACGAACTGGGCTACCGGCACCCCGGTCTCGAAGCCGCACTGGACATCCCCCGGCGCACTGCCACCTGGCGCGCGCTGGAAATGCCCCCGAGCCGCCGGCTGGGCGTCCTCAACGCCGAGCGCAGAATGGGGCTGACACCGAGCGGCGACTTCGCCGAGGCCACCGCTGCCACCTGGCTCGGCCGGCGCCCCGAGCCCTGGACGGTCCATCTGCACATCGCCTACGACATCACCCACACCGTCTTCCACCTCACCAACTGGGGCGAGGACCCCGACCGGCTGCCGCCCCAGCTCGCCGACTACCTGGAGCTGTATCTGCCCGCCTGGGCAGCGGACTGGGCCGAGCTCCAGCACTGGGACCTGCTCGGCGAACTCCTCATCGTCGACGCCTGCCTGCCCCGCCCGGCGCTGGACGGGCAGCTGTGGGAGCAGTACGCGACGGCGCAGTCCGAGACGGGGGCGATGCCGGTGTGCGGACCGATGCCGGAGGGCGACCCGTCCGACGTGTTCGACATCGTGCACCACCCCACACTGGTCGCCGCGTTCGCCTCCGCGATGGCCACCTCCCGGTCGCTGTCGGCGGGTGGCACATGAACCGTGCAGGAGCCGCGCTCAAGGACCGGCTCGCCCGCGCGGTGGCCCGTATCGACGCGCCGGACGTGGTGCTGGGCGTGACCCGGCGCGGGAAGCGCACCGTGGTGACCGGGGGGCGCGTCGCCGAGTCCACCACCCCGCGCGAGGCGTTGCGCTACGAGCTGGGCTCGGTGTCCAAGACGTACGCCGTGCTGCTCCTCGCCACACTGGCCGCCGAGGGGCTGCTCGGCCAGGACGACCGGCTGGCCGCCCATCTGCCGTCCAGCCTGCGGCTGCCGCACCGGGCCTCCCGCGACATCGCACTGCGCCACCTGGCCACCCACACCTCCGGACTGCCCCGCATCCCGTACCGGCTGATGCCCGGCGCGCTGCTGCGCCCCTACGAGAGCGGTTACGCCCGCTACGACACCGAACGGCTGCTGGACGCGTTCGCCGCCACCCGGCCCCGGTATCCGGCGGGCAGACGCTGGATCTACTCGAACTTCGGCGTCTCGCTGCTGGGCCCGGCACTGGCCCGTGCTGCCGGGGTGGCGTACCCGGCGCTGCTGGGCACCCGAGTGCTGCGGCCACTGGGGCTGACCGGCACCACGCTGCGGCCCGGGCCCGAAGGGGCTGACGCCGTCGGATACCGGGCGGACGGCCACTCCCCCGTCCCCGCCACGGACATGGGTGCGTTCACCGCGGCAGGCGCTGTCCGGGCCACCCCCGACGACCTGCTCGGCTTTCTGGAGGCCCATCTGAACCCGGCCGGTACGCCGCTGAGCGGGCCCCTGAAGGAAGTGCAGGTGCCGCAGTTGCGCCGGGGCGGCCGGCGCGGCGAGACCCACACCCTCGCCTGGTTCCAGCACCCGGCGCCGGGCGGCCCGCTGCTCTTCCACGCCGGCGCCACCTTCGGCCAGCAGGCGTTCTGCGGCTACCACCCCGCGTCCGGTACGGGGCTCGCGGCGGTGGCCACGCGCCGCGGCCGGGCCTGCCGATTGGTGCCGACCGCTTACGAGTTGCTGTACGCGCTCGCCGGGGAGGGCCGTTGAGCGGAGCCCCTCTCCTGTCCTGGTGAGGGGCTGCCCCTGCCCGCCGTCCGCCGTCCGCAGTCCGTCGGTAGCGTCGTGGCCGGGCGCGCAGTTCCCCGCGCCCCTTCGGGGCGCCCCCTCCGGCGCCGTCAGGGAGTCCGCGCAGGCGGGGACGGCAACGTCCGCGCCGCCGGCACCTCGCGGGCCCGCAACCACGCGGTGGTCTCCCCGGGGGGCATCGCCGCGGCCACCAGCCACCCCTGCACCGCATCGCAGCCCAGATCCCGCAGCCGCTCCCACGTCTCGTCGTCCTCGACGCCCTCGGCGACCACCAGGAGCCCCAGCGAGTGCGCCAGATCGACGGTGCAGCGCACGATCTCCGCGTCCTCGGTGTCCACCGCCAGCCGTGCCACGAACGACCGGTCGATCTTCAGCTCGCTCACCGGCAGCCGCCGCAGATGGACCAGCGAGGAGTAGCCCGTACCGAAGTCGTCCAGCGACATCTTGACGCCGTGTCCGGTCAGTCCGGCCAGGGTGTCGGCCGCCTGCTGCGGGTCCTCCAGCAGCACATGCTCGGTGATCTCCAACTGGAGCGCGCCGGGCGGTACCCCGTGCCGGGCGAGCCGTGCCGCGACGGCGCCCGCGAAGCCCGGCGAGTGGACGTCGCGCGGTGAGACGTTGACCGCGACCGGCACCGTCAGCCCGCCCGCGCGCCACCGCGCCACCTGGGCGAGGGCCGTCTCCAGTACGTACTCCGTCAGCCTCGGCATCAGCCCGGAGGTCTCGGCGATGGCGATAAACTCGTCCGGAGGGACCCGGCCGCGCTCGGGGTGGGCCCAGCGCACCAGTGCTTCGAGGCCGGAGACGGTGCCGTCGAAGCCGACCTTCGGCTGGTAGTGCAGCTCGACCTCGCCCGCGTCCAGCGCCCGGCGCAGGTCGGCCAGCAGGCCCAGCCGGTCGGGGGTGTTGCCGTCGCGGGTGGCCTCGTAGACCTCGACGGCGGTGCGGTCGCGCTTGGCCTCGTACATCGCCACATCGGCGCGGCGCAGCAGCCCCTCGGCCTCGGTGGCGTGCTCCGGGTAGACGGCGACCCCGGCGCTGGCCTCCAGCACCAGCGTCAGCCCGTCCAGGTCGAGGGGGGAGCTGAGCGCCGAGACCAGGCTGCGGGCGATGCGCTGGGCGCTGGTGGTGGAGTCGGCGACGGGCAGCAGCACGGCGAACTCGTCCCCACCGAGCCGGGCCGCCTCGGCACCGCGGGGCAGCGCGGCGCGCAGCCGTTCGGCGATCTGCAACAGCAGCCGGTCGCCGGCCAGATGGCCGAGCGTGTCGTTGACGGAGCGGAAGCGGTCGAGGTCGATGAGGACCAGCGCGGAGCGCGCCGAGGTACGTTCGGCCTCGTCCAGCGCGGCCCAGGCCCGCTCCAGCAGCCACAGCCGGTTGGGCAGCCCGGTCAGCGGGTCGCGGAGCTGCTCCTCGGCGCGGGCGCGGGCGATGCGCAGCGTGGAGTCGAGCGCGATCAGCGGAACGGCGAACAGCGGGAGCAGCGGCGGCTTGTGGACGGCGACGACGACGATGAGCGGCGCGATGCCCAGCAGCGCGACGGCCACCAGGCCCTGCCGTACCAGCGCGGTGCGCAGCGCCGAGGGCAGCCCGCGGGTGCGCGGCGCGAAGCAGAACCACTGCAAGGCCCTGGTCACCAGCAGATAGACGCCGGCGACCAGCGGGATCACGGCAACTGCCGTCGCCGACCAGGTGTCGGGCCGCCAGGGATGCTCCACCGAGGGGTGCAGGCCGCACAGCGTGAGGACGAGGCCGGCGGCGCCGATGCCCAGGATGTCGATGGCCCCGTGCACAAGGGCCTGCCGCCACCTGGTCCGACGCGCCGCACCGACCAGGACGACGACGGCGAGGCTGACGAGCAGCGCCGGCACCCAGCCGTGCAGCAGCAGGATCGCCAGCGTCAGCGCGGGCCCCGAGCCCGTACCGCCCCACCAGCGGTCCCGGCTCATGGTGACCAGATGCGCCACCACACAGCCGGTCAGCAGCGCGAACGACCAGCCGGCCGCGCCGTCGGGGAAGAGCGCGTGGCCCCGCCACAGCACCCGCGCCGTACCGGCGGCCAGCGCCAGCGCAGCGGCGGCCACGGCCAGCACGGGCAGCAGCGGCGGGCGCAGCGCGACCAGCCGTGCGAGCCACGCTTCCTCGCCGCCGCCCGACGTGCCGCCCGCCGTGCCGCTCGACGGAGAACCTCCGCCGTCCGGTCGTCCGCCGGTGGCCGCGTCGCCGCGCGCCCCCGTCCTGCCGCTCGCCGTCCTGCCGCTCGCCGTCCTGCCGCTCGCCGTCCTGCCCCCGGACCTGCCCGCCCCGGCGTCTCGTCCCGCCACGCCCCGGGTGCCGTCCGAGGGCAGGCGGGAGAACGGGGGCCTGGATCCCCCGGAGAAATCCAGCATCCTGGTCCCTCTCGCAGCCGTCCACGCCTGCCCCTCGCCACGACAGGCGTCTATGTCAACAGTAGGCCGCTGCCTGGGGAGAGGGGCAGCGATCGGCCGCTGTTGCCCTGAATGCGTCTACGCCGATCGTGCCCAACTCCGGTGCGTCGTACGGCCGCTGGTGCTGAGCGGCCCGGGGCCGTACCCGTGAGGGGCGGGGCGCGGGTGGCTGGATGTGGCCTGTGCGTGAACGGCGGGGTGCGGTAGGGGCGTTGGGGAGCGCCCCGGACTCACCCCTGGTGGCACCCTCCGCCGTCAGGCGTCCGCTTCCTCCTCTTCCCCAGTGACCAGCGCCGCCTCGCGGGCGGCTTGTGGCCCCTCGGCCAACAGCACGGCGAATCCGTCGTCGTCCAGAATCGGCACCTTCGCCTGCACCGCCTTGTCGTATTTCGAGCCAGGGTTCTCCCCCACGATGACGAAGTCGGTCTTCTTCGACACCGATCCGGTGACCTTGGCGCCGCGCTCCTGGAGCGCGGCCTTGGCGCCGTCCCGGGTGTAGGAGGCGAGGGTGCCGGTGACGACCGTGGTCAGCCCCTCCAGCGGGCGCGGCCCCTCCTCGCCGGTGGCCTCCTCCTCCATCCGGACTCCGGCGGCTGCCCACCGCTCGACGATCTCGCGGTGCCAGTCCTCGGCGAACCACGCCTTGAGCGAGGCGGCGATGGTCGGCCCCACGCCCTCGGTGGCGGCCAGTTCCTCCTCCTCGGCGGCTGCGATCCGGTCCAGGGAGCGGAACTCGCGGGCCAGCGCCTCGGCTGCGACCGGCCCGACGTGCCGGATGGACAGCCCGGTGATGATCCGGGCGAGCGGACGCTCCTTGGCGGCCTTGATGTTCTCCAGCATCGCCAGGGTGTTCTTGCGGGGCTCGCCCTTCTGGTTGGCGAAGAGGGTGACGGTCTTCTCCTCGCCGGTCTTGGGGTCGCGCTTGGGCAGCCCGCTGTCCGGGTCGACGACATACGCCACGATGGGCAGCAGGTCCTCGACGGTCAGGTCGAACAGCCCGCCCTCGTCGCGCAGCGGCGGCTCGGCGGGCTCCAGCGGCTGGGTCAGCGCGCTGGCGACGACATAGCCGAAGTGCTCGATGTCCAGCGCCTTGCGGCCCGCCAGGTAGAACAGCCGCTCGCGCAACTGGGCCGGGCAGGAGCGGGCGTTGGGGCAGCGCAGGTCGACATCGCCCTCCTTCATGGGCTGCAGCGGCGATCCGCACTCGGGACACTCGGCCGGCATCACGAACTCCCGCTCGCTGCCGTCCCGCAGATCGGCGACCGGGCCCAGGATCTCGGGGATGACGTCGCCCGCCTTGCGCAGTACGACCGTGTCCCCGATGAGGACACCCTTGGCCTTGACGACGTCCTGGTTGTGCAGGGTGGCGAACTCGACCTCGGAGCCGGCCACCGTGATCGGCTCCACCACCGCGTACGGCGTCACCCGCCCTGTGCGGCCCACGCCGACGCGGATGTCGACCAGCTTGGTGTTGACCTCCTCCGGCGCGTACTTCCAGGCGATGGCCCAGCGTGGCGCCCGGGAGGTGGCGCCGAGCCGGCCCTGGAGACGGATCTCGTCCAGCTTGACGACGACGCCGTCGATCTCGTGCTCCACCGAATGCCGGTGTTCGCCGTAGTAGGAGATGAATTCGCGTACGCCCTCCAGTCCGTCCACGACCTTGGCGTGCGCGGAGGTCGGCAGGCCCCATTCGCGCAGCAGGTGGTAGACGCTCGAGAGGCGTTCGAAGTCCTCCTTGGCGAAGCCCTGGAGGGCTCCGACGCCGTGCACCACCATGTGCAGCGGGCGGGTGGCGGTCACCCGCGGGTCCTTCTGACGCAGCGAGCCTGCCGCCGCGTTGCGCGGGTTGGCGAACGGTTTCTCGCCCGCCTCGACCAGCCGGGCGTTCAGCTCCTGGAAGCGTTCCATCGGGAAGAACACCTCGCCGCGCACCTCGACCAGCTCGGGCAGGTTCTCGCCGGTCAGCCGCTCGGGGACATCGGCGATGGTGCGGATGTTGGGCGTGATGTCCTCGCCGGTGCGGCCGTCGCCGCGGGTCGCCGCACGGGTCAGCCGCCCGTGTTCGTAGGTGAGGTTCACCGCGAGGCCGTCGACCTTCAGCTCGCACAGGAAGTGGTACTCCACCCCTTCCAGCTCGCGTGCCACCCGGTCCGCCCACTCGCCCAGCTCGCCGTCGTCGAACGCGTTGTCCAGCGAGAGCATCCGCTCCCGGTGCGCCACCTCCGTGAACTCGGTCTCATAGCGCCCGGCGACCTTCTGCGTCGGGGAGTCGGGGGTGCGCAGGGAGGGGTGCTTCTCCTCCAGCGCCTCCAGCTCGCGCAGCAGCCGGTCGAACTCGGCGTCGCTGACGACCGGAGCGTCCTTGACGTAATACCGGAAGCGGTGCTCCTCGATCTGCTCCGCGAGGCGCTGGTGCTCCTCCCGCTGTTGCGCGGGGACACCTGCGTCCTGCCGCGTTTCAGCGGGGACCGCTCCGTCCTGTTCGCCGGCCACCGTTGGTCCTCCCGTCACTGAGGGTTGTCAGCGAGTGCTCGTGCCGCCCGGGCGCAGTGGGCGAGCACCGCACGCGCGTACGCGGGTGAGGCTCCCGCGAGCCCGCATGTGGGGGTGACCACCACGGACTCGCTCAGCAGCCCCGGAGACAGCCCGAGCCTGCGCCACAACGACCTGACACCCCCGACGCTACCGGCAGGGTCTGACAATGCCCCGCCGGCCGGCTCGGCGCCGGGTACGACACCGGCGAAGAGCACCCCGCCGCCCTCGACCAGTTCACCGATCGCCTCGTCGTCACGCTCGGTGAGCAGCGAGAAGTCCAGGGAGATACCGTCCGCACCGGCCCGGCGCAGCAGCCCGAGAGGCACGTCGGGAGCGCACGAGTGCACCACGGTCGGCCCCTCGTGGACGGCGAGCACCTCGCGGAGGGTGGATTCGACCACCGCGCGGTCCACGGCCGGATGGGTGCGGTAGCCGCTGGCCGTCGGCACGCTGCCGCGCAGCACGGCCGTCAGCGACGGCTCGTCCAGCTGCAGCACGAGGACGGCGCCCGGCACCCTGCGGCGCACCTGAGCCAGGTGTGCGGCCAGCCCCTCGGTGAGCGAGGCCGCCAGGTCGCGGACGGCGCCGTGGTCGCCCAGCATGGCCTCGCCGTTGCGCCGCTCCAGGCCGGCGGCGAGCGACCAGGGGCCGACGGCCGACACCTTCACGCCGCGCGGGCGCTCACCCTGGCCGTACCCCTGGGTGAACTCCTCCAGCGCGTCGAGGTCTTCCCCCAGCCAGGCGCGGGCCCGTCTGGTGTCCCGGCCCGGCCGGTCGCTGATCCGCCACCCGCTGGGCTCCAGATGGACGTACAGCTCGGCCAGCAGCCCTGCCGTGCGGCCCAGCATGTCGGCGCCGGGGCCCCGCGCCGGGAGCTCGGGGAGGTACGGCAGGTGCTGCGGCTCCTCCAGCGAACCGGTGACCGTCCTGGCGGCCTCGCGTGCGTCGGTGCCCGGCATGGAGCCGATACCGCTGGCCGCCGCCGGGCCCCAGGCGGGTGGCGGGTTCTCGTTGCTCACCGGTTCAGCCTCCGGGCTTGACGCTCAGGTCCGTGACCTCCGCGCCCCTGGGCAGGTCGAGGGCGGTCAGGATGGTGGTCGCCACCGCCTCGGCGGGGATCCACCTGCCGGGGTCGTACTCCTTGCCCTCCTGGCGGTGCACCTTCTCCTGCATGGGCGTCGCGGTACGGCCCGGGTAGACGGAGGTGACCCGCAGGCCGTTGCCGCTCTCCTCGCCGCGCAGCGCGTCCGCCAGCGCCTTGAGGCCGTGCTTGCTGGCCGCGTACGCGCCCCACTCGGGGTTGGCCCGCAGGCCGGCGCCCGAGTTGACGAAGACGACGTGGCCGCGGGAGCGGCGCAGCTGCGGCAGCAGCAGCCGGGTCAGCTCGGCGGGGGCCACCAGGTTGGCGGCGAGGGTGGCCTGCCACAGCTTCGGGGTGCAGTCCCCGACCGCGCCCAGCTCGACGACGCCCGCGATGTGCAGCAGCGAGTCGACGTCCTCGGGGAGCGTCTGGTGCTCGAAGGCCCAGGAGAGCCGCTCGGGTTCGGCCAGGTCGCCGACCAGCGTGCGGGCGCCGTCGAACCGGCCGGCCAGCTCCTTGGCCCGGCCGGCGTCCCGGGCCAGCAGGTAGAGGGTGTCGCCGCGCTCCTGGAGACGGCGTGCCACCTCGGCCCCGATCCCGGAGCCCGCGCCTGTGATCACGTGTGTTGCCATGCCCCCATGATCCCGCACAGCCGCTCTGGGCAGCTCGCGTGGTTCCGCGCGCCCCTGGCAGGGCGCGTGCGCTCTCACGCCGCGAAGATCGACTCCAGCTTGTCGTACTCCTCCAGGCAGCGGCCGGTGCCCAGGGCCACGCAGCCCAGGGGCTCGTCGGCGATCGTCACCGGCATGCCCGTCTCCTTCATCAGCCGCTCGTCCAGGCCGTGCAGCAGCGCGCCGCCCCCGGTCAGCACCATGCCGCGCTCCATGATGTCGCCGTACAGCTCGGGCGGGCACTCCTCGAAGGCGGCCTGCACCGCGGCCACGATGGAGCGCACCGGGCGTTCGACGGCCTCGCCGATCTCCTCGGGCGAGAGCTGGACGACCTTGGGCATACCGGAGTGCTTGTCGCGGCCGCGTACGGGGACGAACTCGCCGCTGCCGAGCGACATCTTGATCTCCTCGGCGGTCCGCTCGCCCACCGCGATGGTGTACTCCCGCTCGATCCAGGAGGCGATCGCCGAGTCCAGCGCGTCGCCCGCCACCCGCACGGAGCGGGATACGACCATGCCGCCCAGCGAGATCACGGCGATCTCCGTACTGCCTCCGCCGATGTCCACGACCATCGAGCCGCGCGCCTCGTGCACCGGCAGTCCGGCGCCGATGGCCGCAGCTATGGGTTCCTCGATCAGCCGCACCGAGCGGGCGCCCGCCCGGCCGGCGGTCTGCACCACGGCGCGCCGTTCGACTCCGGTGACGCCGCTGGGCACGCACACCACCACCCGGGGCGACCTGCCGCGACCCTTTCCGTCGCGGACCGCGCGGATGAAATACCGCAGCATGCCTTCCGTCGCCTCGAAGTCGGTGATCACGCCGCCTTTGAGAGGCCGGGTGGCAGTGATGGTTCCCGGCGTCCGGCCCACGGCCTGCCGTGCCTGGGCGCCGACCGCGAGCACTTTTCCGGTGTTCGTGTCGATCGCGACGACGGAGGGTTCGTCCAGGACCACGCCCCGGCCGCGTTCGTACACCAGCGTGTTGGCCGTACCGAGATCTATGCCGATGTCCCGGCCGCGGAACGGGGAGGAGGCGGCGGAGAGGGCGGAGTGGGTGCGCTTAGCCATGTGTACTCGCCTGGTTCGGTGCTGTGTTGTACGGGGTTGCACGAGTCGTACGGAATTGTGGTGCTGCCATCCGCAGCATACCCAACTGTCCTGTTTGCTGCGGCAGGTGGGCCGCACCGTGCGGCAGACAATCTTGAATCGCAAAGATGCTGGTCGGAGCGCGTTTTCCGGACAATCGCACGCATGCTCAGGCGAGTTGGTGGCATAGATCTCCGGGCGGTGGATAGCTATGCAGCGGAGACCACGCGCGGTTCACCGAGCCCGAAGCCTGGTGCGTCCTCGGCGACCGCGCCTTGGGCCACCGTCTCTACCACTGGAGGTTTCGTCATTTCCGCGCGACCGGCTCAGGAATTCGGAGACAACCCCGTCGAGGTCCGGGAGACCGGACACTACACAGAGGAATACGTCCCCAGCTTCGTGGAGAAGTGGGATTCTCTCATAGATTGGGAGAAGCGAGCGGAGAGCGAGGGAAATTTCTTCATCGACCTGCTGCGAAAGCGGGGCGTAAGGAGCGTCCTCGACGTCGCGACAGGGACCGGGTTCCATTCGGTACGGCTGTTGGAAGCCGGGTTCGAAACCGTGAGCGCGGACGGCAGCGCCGATATGCTCGCGATGGCGTTCGAAAACGGAATGAAGCACGGCGACCACATCCTGCGGGTCGTACAGGCCGACTGGCGATGGCTCAACCGGGACGTTCACGGTGAGTACGACGCCATCGTGTGCCTCGGCAACTCGTTCACGCATCTCTTCTCGGAACGCGACCGGCGGAAGGCGCTGGCCGAGTTCTACGCGATGCTGAAGCACGACGGAATCCTCATCCTGGATCAGCGCAACTACGACGCGATTCTGGACCGCGGCTACTCCAGCAAGCACACCTACTACTACTGCGGCGAAGACGTCGCGGTGGAGCCGGAATACATGGACGAGGGGCTGTGCCGCATGCGGTACCGCTTCCCGGACAGTTCGGTGTACCACCTCAACATGTTCCCGCTCCGCAAGGACTACACGCGGCGCCTCATGTCCGAGGTCGGGTTCCAGCGCATCGAGACGTACGGCGACTTCCAGCACACCTACCGGGACGAGCAGCCCGACTTCTTCGTGCATGTCGCGGAGAAGGAATACCGGATGGAAGATCAAGGAGAAGGGGCTTACGGCGGTGCCGTGAGTACGGCGCGGAGTTACTACAACTCCCCCGACGCCGACACCTTCTATTCTTCCGTGTGGGGCGGCGAGGACATACACGTCGGCATTTACGCCGATGCAAAGGAGCCCATCGCGGACGCCAGCCGCCGCACCGTCGAGCGCATGGCTTCCGGGCTCGGTCTCACCAAGGAGTCCCGGGTTCTCGACCTCGGCTCGGGCTTCGGCGGCTCGGCCCGCTATCTGGCCGACACCTTCGGCTGCTCGGTGCAGGCCCTCAACCTCAGCGAGGTGGAGAACCAGCGCCACAAGGAACTCAACGCGGCCCGCGGCCTCACCGACCGGATCGAAGTCGTGGACGGCTCGTTCGAGAGCGTGCCGTTCCCCGACTCCAGCGTGGACGTGGTCTGGTCGCAGGACGCATTCCTGCACAGCGGGGACCGTATCCGGGTGCTGGAGGAGATCCGGCGGGTTCTCAAACCCGGCGGGCGGCTGGTCTTCACCGACCCGATGGCCGCCGACGGCACCGATCTCGGCGCCATCCAGCCCATCCTCGACCGCATCCACCTGGACGACATGGGCTCACCCGGCTTCTACAAGCGGGAGCTCACCCGCCTCGGCTTCACCCCGACCGAGCACGAGGACTCCCGCGAGGGCTTCGAGGACCTGCGCGAGCAGCTCGTCAGGCACTACGGACGGGTGCTGGAGGAGACCGAGCGGCAGGAGGCCGAAGGGCTCGCCTCCAAGGTCAGCAGCGACTATCTGAGCCAGATGAAGAGGGGGCTCGCGCACTGGGTCGACGGCGGCCAGAAGAACCGTCTCACCTGGGGCATCTTCCGCTTCACCTTGCTGAAGGGCTGACCCGCCACGGGCTGGGTGCCGGTGCCGGCCCGCTCTCCCCGTCCAACGGCAGGGGAGAGCGGGTCGGTCCGTGCAGAAAGCCCTTGTCCGGCACCGCCTTCAGGGACGGGACGAGCTCGCCGTACAGCTCCGGCGGGCTCGACGGGCTCGGCGGGCCGGACGGCAGGCTGCCGTGCATGGGGTTGCCGGAGTAGCCGGCATCCCGCCCGGCCGACCCCGACTCGTCGTCCATCTCGCGCCAGCCGAACGAGGGCTTCGGCTCCTCCTGCCAGCTGAGGGTCAGGATGCCGCCGGTCACCACCAGCACCGCCCAGACCGCGCCCAGCCAGATCCAACGCCGCCGTGCTCGCAACTTCACTCCCCCACCTGTCGGTTGACGGCCCTCCCTGCCCCCGGGGCCGGACTGCCGTAGTGTGCCACGCCACACTCGAACCGGCGTACGACGACCCCCGCCACCCGACTACTCGGCGTCGGAATCCGGCCGTAAGCTGGCCGTCATGGCCTCTGCTGCACCCATGAACATCTGCGTCTTCTGCTCGGCCGCCGAGCTCGAGAGCGTCTACACCGACGCGGCCCGCGAGTTCGCCGGACTCCTCGGCAAGCGGGGGCACAGCCTCGTGTGGGGCGGCTCGGACTCCGGGCTGATGAAGGTGGTGGCCGACGGCGTGCAGGAGGCGGGCGGCCGCCTCATCGGCATCTCGGTGGAGTTCCTGCGCGATGTCGCCCGGCCGGACGCCGACGAGATGATCGTCACCGCCGACCTCGCCGAGCGCAAGGCGCTGATGCTCGACCGCGCGGACGCCGTCGTGGTCCTGGTCGGCGGCACCGGGACGCTGGACGAGGCGACCGAGATCCTGGAGCTGCGCAAGCACGGTATGCACGCCAAGCCCGTCGTCGTGCTGAACACCGCCGGCTTCTACGACGGGCTGCGGCAGCAGATGGCCCGGATGGAGGCCGAGGGCTTCCTGCCCATTCCGCTGGCCGACCTGGTCACCTTCGCGGACGACGGCCAGCAGGCGCTGGAACTGCTGGGCGCCTGAGCCGCGGCCCCCGGCCCCGTCCCCGAAGGGGCGAGAGGGCCCGCCGGTCACACAGCCGGAACGGCACGCTCCGTGCGGTCGATGGTGGCCGAGCCGACCACCCGGGTGCCGTCGTACAGCACGATCGCCTGGCCCGGGGCGACGCCGCGCTCCGGCTCGGCGAACCGCACCCTCAGCTCGCCGCCGACCAGCTCCGCCTCCACCGGCGTCTCGGCGCCGTGCGCCCGCAGCTGCGCCGTGTAGGGACGGGGGCCGTCGGCCGGGGGCGCACCGCACCAGCGGGGCCGTACCGCCGTCAGCGCGGCGACATCGAGGGAGGCCGCGGGCCCGACGGTGACCGTGTTGTCGACCGGGGAGATGTCCAGCACATAGCGCGGCTTGCCGTCCGGCGCCGGGTGGCCCAGCCGCAGGCCCTTGCGCTGGCCGATGGTGAAGCCGTATGCGCCGTCGTGGGTGCCCACCTTGGTGCCGGACTCGTCGACGACGTCGCCCTCGGCCCGGCCCAGCCGGGAGGCGAGGAAGCCCTGGGTGTCGCCGTCGGCGATGAAGCAGATGTCGTGGCTGTCCGGCTTCTTCGCGACGGACAGGCCGCGCCGCTCGGCCTCGGCGCGGATCTCCTCCTTGGTGGTGAGGGTGTCGCCCAGCGGGAACATCGCGTGGGCGAGCTGCCGCTCGTCGAGCACCCCGAGCACATAGCTCTGGTCCTTGGCCGCGTCACTCGCACGGTGCAACTCCCTGCGGCCGTCCTCACGCGTCACCACAGTGGCGTAGTGGCCGGTGCACACGGCGTCGAAACCCAGCGCGAGGGCCTTGTCCAGCAGCGCGGCGAACTTGATCTTCTCGTTGCAGCGCAGGCAGGGATTGGGCGTCCGACCTGCCTCGTACTCCGCGACGAAGTCCTCCACGACGTCCTCACGGAAGCGCTCCGCCAGGTCCCACACGTAGAAGGGGATGCCGATGACGTCGGCGGCCCGGCGGGCGTCGTTCGAGTCCTCGATGGTGCAGCAGCCGCGCGCTCCCGTACGGAACGACTTAGGGTTGGCGGACAGAGCCAGATGCACGCCCGTCACGTCGTGTCCGGCCTCGGCGGCTCGGGCCGCCGCGACGGCGGAGTCGACGCCGCCGGACATGGCGGCCAGGACGCGCAGCGGGCGCGCGGAGGCGGTCCCCCGCGAGGATGCAGTAGTCATAGCGCCCTCCAGGGTAGACGGAACCACCCGGTGACCCGAACGCGTTAGGGAGCGCATGGGACAGGCGGAGGATGAAGGACGGACCGGCGGCGAGTCCGGTGGACCGGAGCACGACGGTCCGGACGGCGGCCGGCAGACCGGGCGCGGTGTCGCCCGGCGCAGGCTGCTGATCGCGGGCACCACCGCGGTCGGCCTCGGTGTGCTCGGCGTGGCCACCCAGCAGGAGGTCAAGCGCTGGTGGTGGCGGATGCCGGGGAACGACAAGCCCCGGATGGAGGGCGAGGTCGACGACGCCCGCGCCCGGTGGGTGGCCGCCGCCGACGCCAACATGCGCCGCGGGGACCGGCCCGCCGACTACGGCATCGACCGGGTGGTCGTGCACGTGGCGCAGGGCAGCGCGGCGGCCGCCGTGAAGGTCTTCCGGGACCCGGCACACCAGGCGGCGGCGCACTACATCGTCTGCCAGGACGGGCAGATCATCCAGATGATCCGCGAGCTGGACGTGGCCTTCCACGCGGCCAACAAGGAGTACAACGAGCGCAGCATCGGCATCGAGCACGAGGGCTGGATAGACCGCCCGCAGGACTTCACGGACGCCATGTACCGGTCCTCCGCGAGGCTGACGGCCGGGATCTGCGCGCGGTACGGGTTTCCTGCCGACCGCAAGCACATCATCGGTCACAACGAGGTGCCGGGTGCCGACCATACGGACCCTGGTCGGCACTGGGACTGGGACAAATATCTGCGGCTGGTCCGGAGGGAAATGAAGGTGGAGAGCACGCTGCGGGACAAATAGACCGCGCGCTTGGGCAGTCTGCGCCAGGGGCGCAGGGTGGGCAAGCGCAGCCCCCCATACGGGGCGCCCCTTCAGCTCAGGCCCGCGGCGCGGGCGCGTTCGACGACCGGGCCGATGGCCTTGGCCAGCGCGTCCACGTCCGCCTTCGTCGAGGTGTGGCCCAGCGAGAAGCGGAGCGTGCCCCGAGCCAGGTCGGGATCGGTGCCGGTGGCCAGCAGGACGTGGCTGGGCTGGGCCACGCCCGCCGTGCAGGCCGACCCGGTCGAGCACTCGATCCCTTGCGCGTCCAGGAGCAGCAGCAGCGAGTCCCCTTCGCAGCCGGGGAAGGAGAAGTGCGCGTTGGCCGGGAGCCGCCCGGCCGGGTCGGGGTCGCCGTTGAGCACCGCGTCGGGCACCGCATCGCGCACGGCGGCCACCAGCGCGTCCCGCAGTGCGCCCACCTCGCGGACGAAGTCGGGCCGGCGCTCGACGGACACCCGCGCGGCCGTCGCGAACGCGGCGACGGCGGGGGTGTCCAGGGTGCCGGAGCGGACGTGCCGCTCCTGGCCGCCGCCGTGCAGCAGGGGCACGGGGGTGAACTCGCGCCGCAGCAGCAGCGCGCCGACGCCGTAGGGGCCGCCGGTCTTGTGTCCGGTGACGGCCATCGCGGCCAGCCCCGACTCCTCGAAGGAGAGGTCGAGCTGGCCGAAGGCCTGGACGGCGTCCGAGTGCAGGGGGATGTCGAACTCGGCGGCCACCCGCGCCAGTTCCGGCACCGGGGCGACGGTGCCGATCTCGTTGTTGGCCCACATCACGGTGGCCAGCGCGACGTCGGCCGGGTCGCGTTCGATGGCCTCGCGCAGTGCGTCCGGGTGCACCCTGCCGTACCCGTCGACCGGCAGCCACTCCACGCGGGCACCCTCGTGCTCGGCCAGCCACTCGACGGCGTCCAGCACGGCGTGGTGCTCCGCCGGGCCCGCCAGCACCCGGGTACGCCGCGGGTCCTGGTCCCGGCGCGCCCAGTAGAGCCCCTTGACGGCGAGGTTGTCCGCCTCGGTGCCGCCCGCGGTGAAGACCACCTCGCTGGGCCGGGCGCCCAGCGAGGCAGCGAGCGACTCCCGGGACTCCTCGACCGTGCGCCGCGCACGCCGTCCTGCGCCGTGCAGCGAGGAGGCGTTGCCGACGACCGCGAGCTGTTCGGTCATCGTCCGCACCGCTTCGGGCCACATGGGCGTGGTGGCGGCGTGGTCGAGGTAGGCGGGGTGGGCGGAGTCAGCCATGGTTCCCCAATCCTACGGTTCCCCATGGGGCGCACGACCGGCGCGTGGCAGCGCACCCGCCCGGCTGACCGCCCGCCCCCTCAGCCGCGGTTCTCCGCCTGGAACATCCAGTGCTCCTTCTCCAGGACGCCGATGAGCTGGATGAAGACGTCCTCGGTGACCGGATCGACGGAACCGACGGCCTTCATCCTTTCCCTGCCCTTGGTGATGACGGCGCCGAGGGCCTCGACCATGAGGCGGACGGCGTCGTTGTCGGGGAGCCAGCCGTCCTTGACGGTGGCGATGGCGCTGCCGCCGGCGACGCTGGTGGAGCGGCCGTCGGGGCTGACGCCGAGCGCCGAGGCGCGCTCGGCGACGGTGTCGGAGTACTGGCGGGCGGTGTCGACAACCTCGTCGAGCTGGAGGTGGATGGACCGGAAGCGCGGCCCGACGACGTTCCAGTGGATCTGCTTGGCGACGAGGGAGAGGTCGATCAGGTCCACCAGCGTGCCTTGCAGCGCCTCGGCGACGGTCTTGAGATCCGACTCGGGAAGCGTGCTCTTCACTGTGTAAGTCACGTGCGTCGCTTTCTCTCGGACAGTCTCTTTCTCTCCCAAAGTAAGCACATCCGACGAAAGCGGACCTGGGCCACGCCAGACTGGTGCTATGCCCGTGCCAGTTGCCTGGACTGCGCGACCAGCCGGTCGGCGGTGTCCCACACCTCGGCGTCCTCCTCCAGGAAGCCGCCCGCCAGGTTGCGGGTGGTGATGGCGACCCGCAGCGGGCCCGGCGCGGGGCGGGCCCGGACGTGGACGGTGAGTTCGACGGTGGGCACCCATCCGGTCAGCCCCAGGTCGAAGCCGGTGGGCGGCAGCGCGTCCACGGCCATCAGGAGGGAGAGCGGGTCCGGTTCGCGGCCGTCCGCGAGTTCGAGCCAGGCCCGGATCTCGCCGCGCATGCTGGGCGCTCCGAGCGCCCAGCCGCAGGTCTCCGGGTCGAGCCGCAGGTCGAGGCGGCGCCCCATCTCGGGCACGGCGGCGTCCCCGCCGGGGTGGTCGGTGGCGCGGAAGCACTGCTCGCGCGGTGGCATGGCGGGCGGCTTGGCGCTGGTGCGGACGTCGTCGGAGAGCGCCGCCAGATCGCCGTAGGTGGCCAGGGCCCGGATGCGTTCGACCTCCCGGCCCCGCTCGTCGGTCTGGAAGAGCCCCGCGGAGGCGGTGGAGACGGTACGGCCGCTGCGGGCCACCGAGGTGCGGACGGTGGCGGGGCCGGCGACGGTGGCGGTCAGGTAGTGGGCCGTGAGGGTGAACGGGTCCGGGTGCGGGAGCGCCTGGCGCAGCGCGCGGCCCACCACGGCCAGCAGGTAGCCGCCATTGAGGGCCTTGCCTATCGCCCAGCCGGGGGACAGCAGCGCCTCGTGGACGCCGGGCTCGCTGGTGCGCACCGCGGTGTCGCGGTCGAACTCGCTGCCGTCGGCGGGGGCCTGCCGGGTGATCTGGGAAGGTGCGTCGGACATGGGAGGCACCGTACACCGGGCTTGTTACCCGTGGGTAGGCGCGTCGGGTGTGGAGCCGGCCGCCTCCGCGTCCACGGTCGCGCTGCTGCGCTTCCACGCGCGCGGCGCCCGCCAGTTGTAGCGCAGGGCCAGCAGCCGCAGGACGAAGGCCAGCAGGGCAGCGCCCACCGTGGTGCTGGGGCGTACCGCGTCCAGATGGATCAGCAGCGCGACGGCGCTGGCGCCGACCACCGCGGGTACCGCGTAGACCTCGCGGTCCCAGCGCAGCAGGGAGGGGACCTCGTTGGCCAGCACGTCGCGCAGGACGCCTCCCCCGGCGGCCGTGGCCAGCCCCATCACGACCGACGAGGTCAGGCTCAGCCCGTACTCGTGCGCCTTGAGCGTGCCCGTCACACAGAACAGGCCCAGTCCGGCCGCGTCGAAGACGCTCACCGCCTTGTTGATCCGCTCGACCTCCGGGTGGAGGAAGAAGACCAGGACGGTGGAGACGAGGGGCGTCAGGAAGTAGCCCAGGTCGGTGAAGGCGGCCGGGGGCACGGCACCGATGACGACATCACGGAAGAGCCCCCCGCCGAGGCCGGTGACCTCGGCGAGCACGGCGATACCGAAGACGTCGAAGTTGCGGCGGACGGCCAGGAGGGCGCCGGAGATGGCGAAGACGAAGATCCCGGCGATGTCCAGCGAGTGCTGCAGCGGAGGACTGAAGAGGGTTTCCACCGCACCTTTGTATCCGTACGGCTTGTCGCCCTCTCCGGGAGGCGCCCGGAAGGGGGCCGGAAACCTGGCCCGGCCCCCGGGGAGCTCAGCTCTTACCGGCCCCGGCCTCGCGCAGCAGCTTCGTGTCACCCGGCTCCTGATCCGGCGCGTTCTCCGGGTGGTGGCAGGCCACATTGTGGCCCGGAGCCAGCGCGACCAGCGGCGGCTCCTTCGTACGGCACACCTCCGTCGCCTTCCAGCAGCGGGTGTGGAACCGGCACCCGGACGGCGGATTCATCGGCGACGGCACATCGCCCTGCAGCAGAATCCGCTCCCGGCTGTCCGCCGCCTTGCGGCGCGGATCCGGCACCGGCACCGCGGACAGCAGCGCCCGCGTGTAGGGGTGCATGGGGGTGTCGTACAGCGACTTCCGGTCGGTCAGCTCCACGAGCTTGCCCAGGTACATCACCGCGATCCGGTCCGAGACGTGCCGGATGACCGACAGGTCGTGCGCGATGATCACGTAGGTCAGGCCGAGCTCCTCCTGCAGGTCGTCCAGGAGGTTGACGACCTGCGCCTGGATGGAGACGTCCAGCGCGGAGACCGGCTCGTCGGCCACCACCAGCTTCGGGCTCAGCGCCAGCGCCCGGGCGATGCCGATGCGCTGCCGCTGGCCGCCGGAGAACTCGTGCGGGTAGCGGTTGTAGTGCTCGGGGCTGAGCCCGACCACCTCCAGCAGCCGCTGGACCTCCTTCTTGACGCCGCCCTCGGGCTGCACGCCCTGCAGCTTGAACGGCGCGCTGACGATGGCGCCGACCGTGTGCCGCGGGTTCAGCGAGGAGTACGGGTCCTGGAAGATCATCTGGACGTCGCGGCGCAGCGGCCGCATCCCGCTGACGCCCAGATGGGTGATGTCCTTGCCCTCGAACTCGATGGTGCCGTCGGTCGGTTCGAGGAGCCGGGTGATCAGCCGGCCCATCGTCGACTTGCCGCAGCCGGACTCGCCCACGACGCCGAGCGTTTCACCGGCGCGGACCTCGAAGTCGAGGCCGTCGACGGCCAGGACCGCGCCGACCTGCCGCTTGAAGAGCCCCTTGGTGATGGGGAAGTGCTTCTTGAGCCCGCTGACCCTCAGCAGCGGCTCCCCCTCGCGCGGCTCGTCCTTCGTGCCCAGGCCGCCCGGCGCGGTCGTGGAGCCGGCCGTCTGCTCGGAGCCCGGGGACTTCGCGGGTTTCGTCATCGGCTCGTCGTCCTCACTCACAGCGCTCACAGCTTCGGGGCAATCTCTTCGTTCCAGATCCGCTCCCTGTCCTCCTGCGCCATGTGGCAGGCGGCCAGGTGCCCGGGCTTCACCTCGCGCAGCTCGGGCCGCGTGGTGCGGGTGATGTCGCCCTCGGGGACGTCCGCGTACGGGCAGCGCGGGTTGAAGGCGCAGCCGGACGGGACGTTGATGAGGCTGGGCGGCGAGCCCTTGACGGGGATGAGCCGCTCGGACCGGTCCCGGTCGATACGCGGCATCGAGCCCAGCAGCCCCCAGGTGTAGGGGTGCTGCGGCTCGTAGAAGACCTGCTCGGCGGTGCCGTACTCGACGCAGCGGCCGCCGTACATCACCAGGATGTCGTCGGAGAGCTCGGCGACGACACCCAGGTCGTGGGTGATGATGATGACGGCCGAGCCGAACTCTTTCTGCAGGTCCCGGATCAGGTCGAGGATCTGCGCCTGCACGGTGACGTCCAGCGCCGTGGTCGGCTCGTCCGCGATCAGCAGCTCGGGGTTGTTGACCAGCGACATCGCGATCATCGCGCGCTGGCGCATCCCGCCGGAGAACTCGTGCGGGTAGCTGTCCACGCGCTTGGCCGGCTCCGGGATGCCGACCCGGTCGAGCAGCTCGACTGCGCGCTTGCGTGCCGTCTTCTTGTCGACGTCGTGGTGGACGCGGTACGCCTCCACGATCTGGTGGCCGACGGTGAAGAAGGGGTGCAGCGCCGAGAGCGGGTCCTGGAAGATCATCGAGATCTCCCGGCCGCGCAGCTTGCGCACCGCCTCCGGGTCGGCGCTCAGCAGCTCCTGGCCGTTCAGCCAGATCTCGCCGGAGAGCCGGGGGCGCTGCCTGCCGTACTGGCCCACGGTGTGCAGGCCCATGATGCCGAGCGAGGTGACGGACTTGCCGGAGCCCGACTCGCCGACGATGCCGAGGGTCTTGCCCTTCTCCAGCGTGAAGGAGAGCCCGTCCACGGACTTGACCAGGCCGTCCTGGGTGGGGAAGTGCACCCGCAGGTCCCGCACCTCCAGGAAGGCCTTGGGCGGCTGCTTGTCCAGTGCCACCTCGCCGGGTGCGGTGCCGGTGCCGGTCAGGTCCGATGCCTTGGCCGGCTCGGTGTCCTTGGGGGACTTGTGTTCGTGGTCGGTCATCCCAGCCTCACTCGTGGGTCGATCACGCCGTACAGCAGGTCCACGATGAGATTCGCGATGACGACGGCGGTTGCGGTGATGAGGGTGACGCCCAGGATCAGCGGGAGGTCGCGGTCGGTGATCGCCTTGAGCACGGCCTGCCCGAGTCCGGGGATGCTGAAGGTGGTCTCGGTGAGGATCGCGCCGCCCATCAGGGCGCCGATGTCGATGCCGAGGAGCGTGAGGACCGGCGTCATGGTGGAGCGCATGGCGTGCTTGCCGATGACGACCGGCTCCTTGAGCCCCTTGGCGCGCGCTGTGCGGATGTAGTCCTCGCCCATCACCTCGAGCATGGTGGCCCGGGTGAGCCGGGCGTACATCGCGCCGAAGAGGAAGGCGAGGGTGATCCAGGGCAGGATCATGCCGCTGAACCACTTGGCCGGGTCATCACCGAACGGGGTGAAGGAGTTGCTCACCAGGTCGAGCTGGTAGGCGAAGACCGCCAGCGAGATCAGGCCGGTGAAGTACACGGGCAGCGAGACGCCGGCCAGGGCGCCGGTCATGGCCAGCCGGTCCCACAGGCTGCCCCGCTTGAGCGCGGAGAGCACGCCGACGGTCAGACCGATCAGCAGCCAGATCACGGCCGCGCCGAGCGCGAGGGAGAGGGTGACCGGGAGCCGGTCGGTCAGCGTCGGCCAGATCTCCTGCTCGGTACGGAAGGAGTAGCCGAAGCAGGGGGCCGAGCAGTGCGTGGTGTCGCCCCCGGAGGTGTAGTCCCGGCCGACGAGGAGGCCCTTGAAGAACTCGAAGAGCTGAATCAGGACCGGATCGTCGAGCTGGAGCTTCTCGCGGACGGCTTCGACGCTCTCCTTGTCGGCCTGCTTGCCGACGAACATGGTGGCCGGGTCGATCCCCGTCCACTTGGGGATCAGGAAGAAGATGCAGAAGACCGCCAGGATGATGACGACCAGCATCACTGCGACGGCGAACAGCCGCCTGATGAGGTATGTGAGCACTGCTCTCCGGCCGCCCGTCGGCGGCCCGGGCCCGCCCCCGGTCGGGGAGCGGACTGCCGGGCCGCCGTAGCGGCCTTCACCTGCCCTTCGTGCCAGCGGCGGGTGGCGCCGTCAGATGGTGATATCGGTGGCGAACTTCGATGAACCAGTGACCATGAGGGTCACTTGACGCCGAGGGACGCGAAGTCGTACCAGCCGCTGAAGGAGTCGGCCGAGTAGACGTTGGTGAGCCGGTCGGAACGCCACTGGACAACCTTCAGGTAGGTCAGCGGGAGGTAGTAACCGCCCTTCATCACCTCGTGGTTGACCTCGCCGTACATCTTGGCGGCCTTCTCCGGGTCGAGCTCGGCGATCGCGTCCTCGAGACCCTTGTCGATCTTCGGGTCGTCGATCAGCGCGTAGTTGTTGTTGCCGTTGTCACGGATCTTGGAGCTGTGCCACAGCTCGATGCCGTAGCCCTGGCCGCTGGGGAAGTCCGGGCCCCAGCCGTAGAGGACCATGCCGTAGCCCTTGCGCTTGACCGTGGCCTGGTTGCCGACGATCGAGGAGCCCTGGGCGCCGTCGAACTCGTCGATCTCGACCTTGATGCCGACCTTCTTCAGCGAGGCCTGGAGCGCCTCGGCGGACTTCACATCGGCCTTGTCGGTGTTGCGCACGGCCAGCGTGGTGCTGAAGCCGTTCGGCTTACCGCACTTCTTGAGCTCTTCCTTGGCCTTGGCGACGTCGGCCTTTCCGCCGTTCTTGCGGATGCCGTACTGGTCGTCGTTCGGGTCCTGGCCCGGCACGGTGGGCGGCAGCATGTTGACGGCCAGCTCGCCACCGGCGGTCGGGCCACCGCGCGCGGTCTGCACGGACTTGTGGTCGGCGCCGTAGATGGCGGCCTTGCGGCAGTGGATGTTGTCGAACGGCTTCACGCTCTGCGGGAAGGCCACATACGAGATGAAGCCGGTCTGCGGGTTGTCGACATTGCCCTTGTGCTGCTTGAGGGCTGTCTGCCGGCCCTGGACCTCCATGCCGCGCTGGTTCAGGTCGAGGTCGGCGTCACCGTTGATCAGGCGCTTGTCGCGCTCGTCGGGGTTGGTGAGCAGCGTGACCTTGATCTTGTCAGGCAGCGCCTTGCGCAGCGGGTCGCTGGTGCGGTCCCAGTGCTTGTTGCGCACCAGGAGCAGCGACTTGTTCGGGGTGTACGACTTGAACTTGTACGGACCCGAGGAGAAGGGGTGCAGGGTGTACTTGGACTTGGTGTCCTTGTCCTCGCGCACCGGCGAGTTGGTCGGCATCGCCAGCATCTGCTCGAAGTCACCGTTGGGCTTGGGCAGATGGAACTCGATGGTCTTCTTGTCGGGCGTCTTGATGCCGTCGAAGCCGCCCTTGTCCTCGTAGGGACCCTTCCACTTGCCGTCCGGGTCCAGGACGTCCTTGATGTAGGTGGGGCCGCCGGAGAGGGTCTTCTGCGCCCACTGGCGCTCGATCCCGTACTTGACGTCCTGGGAGGTGATCGGCTTGCCGTCCTCCCACTTCAGGCCGTCCTTCAGGGTGTACTTGTAGACCTTGCCGTCCTCGGATATCTGGGCGTTGTCGGTCGCCAGGTCCGGCTTCAGGTCAAGGCTCTTCTTGCCCGGCTTGGGGCTGTAGCTCACCAGCTGACGGCTGTAGAAACGGGCGAAGTCGAAGACGAAGCCGTAGTACATCCGGGTGGTGTCCCAGGAGTCGGCGTCCTGCACGCCGACGAACTTCAGCGTGCCGCCCTTTTTGTTCGAGGCGTTGGCGACCTTGTTGACGCCCGCGTTGTACTCGCCGCCGCCCTCGCTGTCGCTGTCGCCCCCGCCGCAGGCCGTGGTGGCCAGCAGCGTGGCGGCGGCGACGGCCGAGAGCGCGGCCAATCGGCGCCTCGATGTGCGTAGGGTTGTCACGTCTCGCAACCTCCGTGGTAGGTCACGGCCCGCACGAGCTGCGCTGAGCCGGGGTCTGGGATGGGGGATCAACGGGTGCCCTTCGGGTCCAGTGCGTCGCGGACGCCGTCGCCGAAGAGGTTGAAGGCGAGCACCGTGATGAAGATGGCGACGCCGGGAATGATCATGTACATCGGGTCGGACTCGTAGAACGACACGGCGTCCGAGAGCATCGAGCCCCACGAGGCGGTCGGGGGCTTGACGCCCACGCCGAGGAAGCTGAGGGCCGCCTCGGTGAGGATGTTGGTCGGGATCATCAGCGTCATGTAGACGGTGATCGGCGCGACGAGGTTGGGCAGCAGCTCCTTGCTGATGATGTAGCCGCGCCCCGCGCCCAGGCTGCGCGCCGCCTCGATGTATTCGCGTTCGCGCAGCGAGAGCACCTGGCCGCGCACGATGCGGCCGATGTAGGGCCAGCCGAAGAAGCCGATGACCAGGATCATCACCAGCAGCCGCACGCCTGTGCCGCTCAGCCCGAGCAGGTCGTTCGGCATGACGGAGATCAGGGAGATGATGAACAGCAGCTGCGGGAAGGCCAGCAGCATGTCCATCACGCGGCTGATCAGCGCGTCGAGCCAGCCGCCGAAGTAACCGGCCAGCGTGCCGAGAATGGTGCCGAAGATGACGGCGACGAAGGCCGAGAGGAAGCCGACGAGGATCGAGACGCGCGCCCCGTAGACGATGCGGGTGAGGATGTCGCGGCCGCTGACCGGCTCGACGCCCAGCAGATGGTCGCCGGAGATGCCGCCCAGCGCGCCCTTGGGGGTGCTGAAGAGCGGGTCGATCAGATCTTCGTGCCGCTCGTTCGGAGACTGTCCGGTCAGCGCCGCGATCACCGGCGCGAAGATCGCGACCAGGATGAGCAGCAGCACGATGCTGCCACCGATCAGCGCCACCTTGTCACGCTTGAGCCGCTCCCAGGCGATCCGGCCGAGTGAGCGGCCCTCGATCGCCTTCTCGGCCTTCTTCAGGGCCGGCTCCACGACCGCGCTGTCTGCGGCCGTTTCCTCGTGCAGTGGTGCCGTCATCGTGTTGGGGACCCCTTCTCGACCGGCAGTTGACCAGTCCACGCACACCGCTGTAGCGGTCAAAATTCTGAAGACGTTCGCAAGCCGTTTTGGCGGTAGGCCGAACTGTGGCCTCCTGGTGGCTTATGGCTCGGGAGTCTTCATCGCGCTTCCGATCAGTCGCCAGACCTCCCGGGGAAAGGATGCGCAACTGTGATGTGACGCGTCATGTTCCGTTATGCGGACGGATGTTGACGTTGAGCGGTGTGAAGCCCGCGATTTTGTCCGGATCTGGACCGTCTGGAGCACCGGAAAAACGTCCGGAATGCGGTCTGGTCCAGACCGGTTTCCGCCCTGGTCCAGACCGGTTTGCCCGCCGGTTCCGACCAGGGGTCCTGGCCTGATTCAGAAGGGGCGCGGGTAGCCGTAACCGAAGCCGGGCGCCGGCTGACGGGACGCGTCGTAGGCCGCTGGAGCCCGCACGTCCCGGTCGAAGAATGGCCGGGACTGGCTGCGCATCCACATCGCCACCGGGTCGTAGTCGTCCGCCATGGCGACGCTGGAGACCGGCAGCCCGTCCGGCACCGCGGTGACCGACTGGGCCATCATCCGCCGGGCGGCCTCGACGGACGCCGGAGAGCTGTCGTAGAGGTCCAGCCCGACGGCGAGATACGGGACGCCCAGCGCGGGCCGCACCCAGGCGCGGCGCAGCGACCGGACGGCGGGCGTGTGGTGTGCGTTCTGCGTCAGCAGCGCATAGAACTGCGGGATGTCCAGCGTCGGCTCGCTGATCCGCAGGGGCCCGGCGGGCAGCTGGTCGAGGCCGACCGCGATCCGCCGCAGATCCAGCCAGGGGATGCCCACACCGCCGCCGGGGGCGTGCGGATTCAGCCAGATCCCCCAGCGGTCGGGGAAGAGCGCAGCGGCGATGTCCCGGCCGCCGATCACCTCGTGCGCGCGGTTCCAGCCCGAGGACGCCAACTCCTGGGCCGAGGTCACACAGGGCGCGTAGCCGTACCCGGCCACTTCCATGTTGCCGTACTGCGCGTCGGGGGAACCGGCCTGGCCGTTCCACAGCAGCATCCACACCTGGCTGCCCGCGAGCGCCTGGAGCAGAGCTTCGTAGTTCTGGTAGGTGTCGTACGCGCCGGGCGACACCCGTCGCAGGAGCTGTTCGACGCTTCCACCCGCGCTCACCTGGGCCGCCCTTCCCACACTGCCGCCGTTCCTGCCCGACTCGTCACCCCACACCGCTATCCAACCAGCTTAAGAGCGGCCCGGACATCGGTACTCGTACTCAGCTCGGCTGCGTGCTCAGGAGGGGGTCTCGCGGGTGTAGAAGGGGCGTACGCACTGCCGCATCCAGTCCACCACCGGGTCGTCGGCCGCGTCGAGCAGCACCATCTGCACCGGCCAGCGCACCTGTGCCACGTTCAGCGCCCTGCCCAGCGCGTCGTGTGCCGCCTGCCGGGTCTCGGGGTCCAGCAGGTCCAGCTCCATCCCGATGAACAGCGCTGGCGGATCGCCCTCCATGCTGGCGAGCCCCCGCCGGGCCGTCCGTACGGCCGGCAGCGCGGCCAGCTCGGCCGAGGCCGCGGCCAGGAAGGAGAGCGGGTCGTCCTGCCAGTCCGGCTCGAACAGCCGTACCCGTGCGCCCCGCGCCACACCGGCTGCCGCCTGCTCGGCCGGGGTGTTGGCACACAGCTCCGCGACGGCCTCTGCGGGCAGCGGCACGCCCACCGTGCCCTCCGGGTTCACGGCGATACCCACTCCCGGGGGAAGACCGCGGGCGAACTCCCTGGCCGGAGCGATGGTGAAGGACATGTGCGAGCCGACGACGCTGAGGAACTGCTCCTCGGAGCTGAAGACCGGCACATAGACGGCGCCGTCCAACTCCATGGTGGGCAGGTCCAGTTCCCGGCTCTGCCGACTGCCGCCCTCCGGAAGCGGGACCCATACGCTGCTGCGGCCCAGCACCTCCAGCAGCCGGGCGCCAGCGTGCGGCACCTGGACCGAGGCGGCCAGGGCTTCCTCCAGCTCGTTGCCGGGCCAGCCGCCCCCGTGCCCGGGCCCGAAGTGCTGCGGCTGCTGCGGCTGGGGCTGCGAGGGAACTGTCATACGGACAAGCCTATCCATGCTCTCCGCGCACGGTTCTTCGAGGGAGCACCGGCGCACGGGGTTCACCACGTCCGGCGACGCTCCGGTTGCATCAGCTCCTCATCGCCCGAAAAGTGGTTTGCGTCCCATTTCGTGCCATCCGGCACGCTCACTGGAGGAGAGCACATGCGCGTGAACAGAATCAGCGCCACCGCCGTCACCGTCTCCCTGGCCGGCTCGCTCGCCATCGGCGCGGCGGGTGCGGTCTCTGCCGCGGCCTCCTCGCTGCCCGCGGACCACACGCCCGGACACCGGCCCGGAGTCCATCAACCCGCCGACAACGACACCGGGACGGAGCACGGCAAGCCCGAGCCGTCCGGGGCCGACGGCGCCAAGGAGCAGAAGCCGGGTCAGGTACAGAAGCCCGGTCAGGCGCACAAGCCGGGTCAGGCCCACAAGCCCGGCCAGGCGCAGAAGCCGGGTCAGGCGCAGAAGCCCGCCGGGCCGCAGAAGCCGGCGAAGGGTCAGGAGAAGCCCGCGGGCCCTGAGGACGACCTCCTCGAACAGCACAAACCGGCCACGCAGCAAAAGCCCGCCCAGCCCAAGCCCGCAAAGCCCAAGCCCGTAAAGCCGGTCAAGCCGCAGTCGCACAAGCCCGAGCCGCAGCACCCCAAGGAGCAGAAGCCCGCAGGCCAGCAGCAGGCCGAGCCCGGTGACGCGCACAAGCCCGCACAGCAGCAGAAGCCTGCCCACCCCAAGCCCGCGAAGCCCGCGAAGCCCGCGCCCGGCAAGCCCGCACCCGCGAAGCCCGGCAAGCCGGCACCCGCGAAGCCCGGCAAGCCCGCCGGTCAGCACCCCGCGCAGGGGCAGGCGCACGGAAAGCCGGGCCAGGGCGCGGCGCCCCAGTCACCGGCGCTCCAGCCGCAGGCCCACAAGCCGCTCACCCCGGTCGGGGGACACTGATCCCGGGCGTCCTCTCAGCCTGGTCACTGGTGTCCCCCTCCGCGATCCCGTCGTCCCTCGCGGGCGGCGGGACCGCGTGCGTCGTCGGCCCGGCCCGCGCGGACGGCACGGTCGGCGTGAACGTCCGCGCGTGCGCCGGCCGCACATGCGTGGAGACCGCCATCGGCACGGAGTCGGGCAGCGCCTCGAAGCGCACGGACCGCAGCGTCTGGGCCGCGCCCCGGTCCAGCAGCACCGAGGAGACGCAGCCGCGCGGCAGCCGACCCGACTCGGCGGCGGCCCGCAGCCGGCGTACGGCACGCAGGTGGCGGCGGAAGGCGTAGGCGGACACCCGCCTGCCGCGGGCGCTCTGCCCGGCCAGCGCGTCCTCGGGTGCCACATCGAGCAGCAGCAGATGCAGCGACCTGCCGCGGCGCACCGCGTCCCGGGCCAGCCAGCGGCGCACCCAGCTCTGCGTACCGCAGTCGTGCACCACCACGGCGGCGCCGGAGCGGAGGGCCGCGCGCAGCCCCGCGTAGTGCGCCAGCCGTACCAGCGGCCGGTAGACGTCGTACGGCAGCCAGTGCGGCATCCGGCGCTCCCAGCGCTCTCTGGTGTCCTGGGAGTCGATACGGACCACGTCGCCGCACGCCGGGACCGCGGCTTTGATGAGGGTGGACTTGCCGCCGCCGGGCAGGCCGGAGACGACCACCACATCCCCTCTCCGATAGCACAGGGTCCGTACCGCCGCGGTACGGCGGAGGTCGTGGCGGATCACTGAGCGGGCCGAAGGGCCCGCCCGCGCGCTCCTCGGCCTTACGTCGGCACTGCACAGGCTGCCCAATGGATCTCCCCTCCGAGGGCGACGGCTCGGCCACCGCCTCCCCCCAGTATGTAAAGGAAAGGTAATGTGATTCAAGGCGAACAGCCCTCGCTCAGGGGCAGCCACGGCCCGCTCACCCGTGCGATGATGTGCGCACTCAACTCCATACCGGCCGTTCGAACCCGCGCGGGAGAGTCCCCGGCGGCGGCAGCAGTCATCGCACGTCAGCCGCACGCCGAGGCGCCGAAGGAGCAAGATCCTCCCTTGAATCTCTCAGGCCCCGTTACCGCGCAGGCTAGGCAGATCTGAAAAGCGGACCGTCGCGCCCACGCCCCGGCGCGGGCCGGTGGTCCCACCCAAGGTGCAAGCCGGGCTCCAGCCGTTCGGGAGCTGTCGGCGAACCTCTCAGGTTCCGATGACAGATGGGGAGGACATCCGCGTCATACCCCTTTGGGGACTCATTGGGACTCTGGGAGCCTGCATGACCGAGCCACCGGCCACCAGCAACAACGCCGCCCCGCGCAAGACCGCGCTGGACGCCACGCACCGCGCGCTGGGCGCCACCATGACCGACTTCGCGGGCTGGGACATGCCGCTTCGCTACGGCAGCGAGCGCGAGGAGCATCTGGCCGTCCGCTCCACCGCCGGCCTCTTCGACCTCTCCCATATGGGCGAGATCACCATCACCGGGCCGCAGGCCGGCGCGCTGCTGGACTACGCGCTGGTCGGCAATCTGTCCAAGCTCGCCGTCGGCCGCGCCCGCTACACGATGATCTGCGACGAGAACGGCGGCATCCTCGACGACCTGATCGTCTACCGGCTGGGTCAGCAGGACGAGCCGGAGTATCTGGTCGTCGCCAACGCGGCCAACGCGCAGACCGTCCTGGACGCGCTGGTCGAGCGGCAGGACGGCTACGGCGCCGAGGTGCGGGACGACCGCGACAAGTGCGCGCTGCTCGCCGTCCAGGGCCCGGCAGCCGCCGGCATCCTCAAGAAGCTGACCGGCTACGACGTCGACGGGCTGCGCTACTACGCGGGCGAGCGCGACATCGTCGCCGGCAAGCCCGCGCTCATCGCCCGGACGGGTTACACCGGCGAGGACGGGTTCGAACTGTTCGTCTCCCCCGACGACGCCGTCGCCGTCTGGGAGGCGCTGACGGAGGCCGGCAAGGACGCGAGCCTGGTGCCGTGCGGGCTCAGCTGCCGCGACACGCTCCGCCTGGAGGCGGGCATGCCGCTGTACGGGCACGAGCTGTCCACCTCGCTGACGCCCTTCGACGCCGGACTGGGCAGGATCGTCAAGTTCGAGAAGACGACGAACGAGGGCCGCTTCGTGGGGCGCGACGCGCTGGAGGCGGCCGCCGAACGCGCCGCGACCGCGCCGCCGCGCAAGCTGGTCGGGCTGATCGCCGAGGGGCGCCGGGTGCCGCGCGCCGGCTACCCCGTGGTGGCCGACGGCGCCACTGTGGGCGAGGTCACCTCCGGCGCGCCCTCCCCCACGCTGGGCAGGCCGATCGCCATGGCGTATGTCGACGCGGCGCACGCGGAGCCCGGGACGAAGGGGGTCACGGTCGACATCCGGGGCAGCCAAGAGCCGTACGAGGTGGTGGCGTTGCCCTTCTACAAGAGGGGCTGAGACCCGCCGCAAGGGGGCCCAAGATCCTCCACGAGAGGCGCCTGGCCCTCCCACCGCCGCCCGGGGCCGCGTTCGAGCCCCCCGTTCCACCTGCCAAGACCGTTTTCACTGCACCTTTCGCATCCGGGAGAATCAGAGTCATGAGCAACCCCCAGCAGCTCCGCTACAGCAAGGAGCACGAGTGGCTGTCGGACGCCGAGGACGGCGTCGCGACGGTCGGTATCACCGAGCACGCCGCCAATGCGCTCGGTGACGTGGTTTTCGTCCAGCTCCCCGAGGTCGGCGACACCGTCACAGCGGGCGAGACCTGTGGCGAGCTGGAGTCCACCAAGTCCGTCAGCGACCTCTACTCCCCGGCCTCCGGTGAGATCACCGAGGTCAACCAGGACGTGGTGGACGACCCGGCGCTGGTGAACTCCGCCCCGCTCGAGGGCGGCTGGCTGTTCAAGGTGAGGGTCTCCGAGGTGCCGGACGACCTGCTCTCGGCCGACGAGTACGCCGCTTTCGCCTCAGGCAGCTGAGGCGCCCGCCTCGGGTGACCGAGGCACGCCCCCGGACGAGCCGGCCCGCCCGCTCGTCCGGGGTCCGCCTCGGACCGCCCGAGGCCGCTTGCCCACTCCGCCGCCACTTGACAGGGACGGTTCTTCCATGTCGCTTCTCAACGGTTCTCTCCACGAGGTCGACCCCGACGTCGCCGCCGCCGTCGACGCCGAACTCCACCGCCAGCAGTCCACCCTCGAGATGATCGCCTCGGAGAACTTCGCTCCGGTCGCCTCCATGGAGGCCCAGGGGTCGGTCCTCACCAACAAGTACGCCGAGGGCTACCCCGGCCGCCGCTACTACGGCGGCTGCGAGTACGTCGACGTGATCGAGGACCTGGCCAGGGACCGGATCAAGGCGCTGTTCGGCGCCGAGGCCGCCAATGTGCAGCCGCACTCGGGCGCCCAGGCGAACGCGGCCGCGATGTTCGCGCTGCTCAAGCCGGGCGACACCATCCTGGGCCTGGACCTGGCGCACGGTGGGCACCTCACCCACGGCATGAAGATCAACTTCTCCGGCAAGCTGTACAACGTCGTCGCCTACAAGGTCGACGACGAGACCAGCCGGGTCGACATGGACGAGGTCGAGCGGCTGGCCAAGGAGCACCGCCCGCAGCTGATCATCGCGGGCTGGTCCGCCTACCCGCGCCAGCTCGACTTCGCGGCCTTCCGCCGGATCGCCGACGAGGTGGGCGCCTACCTGATGGTGGACATGGCGCACTTCGCCGGTCTCGTCGCCGCCGGGCTGCACCCCAGCCCGGTGCCGCACGCCGACGTCGTGACGACCACCACGCACAAGACCCTCGGCGGCCCGCGCGGTGGTGTGATCCTGTCCAAGAAGGAGCACGCCAAGAAGATCAACTCGGCGGTCTTCCCCGGCCAGCAGGGCGGCCCGCTGGAGCATGTGATCGCCGCCAAGGCCGTCGCCTTCAAGGTCGCCGCCAGCGACGACTTCAAGGACCGGCAGCAGCGCACGCTCTCCGGCGCACGCATCCTCGCCGAGCGCCTGCTGCGGCAGGACGCGGTCGACGCCGGGGTCTCCGTACTTTCCGGCGGCACGGATGTCCACCTGGTCCTGGTCGACCTGCGCAACAGCGAGCTGGACGGTCAGCAGGCCGAGGACCGGCTCCACGACATCGGCATCACCGTCAACCGCAACGCCGTACCCAACGACCCGCGGCCCCCGATGGTGACCTCGGGCCTGCGCATCGGCACGCCCGCGCTGGCCACCCGGGGCTTCCAGGACGAGGACTTCACCGAGGTCGCCGACATCATCGCCGAGGCCCTGCTGCCGGGCTTCGACGACGCCAAGGGCAAGACGCTCGCCGCGCGCGTCTCCGCGCTCGCCGAGAAGCACCCGCTGTACCCCACCCTGGGTAAGTAGGCGCCGCCCGCCGGAGGGGCCGCCCGGCCCCTCCGGCACCGGCGGCACCGCGCGGCAGCAGGACCCGCGCACCACGCCGCACCAAGAAATCGCACTCACGCCCGCGAGGGCATGGAGCCGCACCATGGCAATCTCGGTCTTCGACCTGTTCTCGATCGGCATCGGCCCCTCCAGCTCCCACACCGTGGGCCCGATGCGCGCCGCCCGGATGTTCGCGCGCCGGCTGAAGAACGAGGGCGCGCTGGCGCACACCGCCTCCGTGCGCGCCGAGCTGTTCGGCTCCCTCGGTGCGACCGGACACGGCCACGGCACGCCGAAGGCCGTGCTGCTGGGGCTGGAGGGCGAGTCCCCGCGCACCGTCGATGTGGAGACGGCGGACGACCGCGTGGCGCGCATCCGCCAGGAGGGCCGGCTGCGCCTCCTCGCCGCCGAGATAGGCGACACCCACGAGATCCCGTTCGACGAACGCACCCAGCTCGTCCTGCACCGGCGCCGCTCCCTGCCGTACCACGCCAACGGCATGACCCTCTTCGCCTACGACGAGACCGGCACCCCGCTGCTGGAGAAGACCTACTACTCGGTCGGCGGCGGCTTCGTCGTGGACGAGGACGCGGTGGGCGAGAACCGGATCAAGCTGGACGACACCGTACTGCGCCACCCCTTCCGCACCGGTGACGAACTGCTGCGTCTCACCCAGGAGACCGGTCTTTCGGTCTCCCGCCTCATGCTGGAGAACGAGAAGGCGTGGCGCACCGAGGACGAGATCCGCGCGGGCCTGCTGGAGATCTGGCAGGTGATGCGGGACTGCGTGGCACGCGGCCTGGCCCAGGAGGGCATCCTGCCCGGCGGTCTGAAGGTCCGCCGCCGCGCCGCCACTTCGGCACGCCAGCTACGCGCCGAGGGCCAGATGGAGGCGCACGCCATGGAGTGGACCACGCTCTACGCCATGGCCGTCAACGAGGAGAACGCGGCGGGCGGCCGCGTGGTGACCGCGCCGACCAACGGTGCGGCCGGCATCATCCCCGCCGTCCTGCACTACGCCCACCACTTCGTGCCCGGCACCGACGACGACGCCATCGTCCGCTTCCTGCTCGCCGCGGGCGCCATCGGCATGCTCTTCAAGCAGAACGCCTCCATCTCCGGCGCCGAGGTCGGCTGCCAGGGCGAGGTGGGCTCCGCCTGCTCCATGGCCGCAGGCGGCCTCGCCGAGATCCTCGGCGGCAGCCCGGAACAGGTCGAGAACGCCGCGGAGATCGGTATCGAGCACAACCTCGGCCTCACCTGCGACCCGGTGGGCGGCCTCGTCCAGATCCCCTGCATCGAGCGCAACGGCATGGCCGCCGTCAAGGCCGTCACGGCGGCCCGCATGTCGCTGCGCGGCGACGGCCGCCACCACGTCTCCCTCGACAAGGCCATCAAGACCATGCGCGACACGGGCGCCGACATGAAGGTCAAGTACAAGGAGACGGCCCGCGGCGGGCTCGCGGTGAACGTCATCGAGTGCTGAGCACGCCTGCTCTGACCGAGCGATTCGCGTCTCTACAGTGCTGTCACGTTTCAGTGCTGTCACGCATGAGGGCTGCTGGTTGGGTGGAGAGGTGCACGCTGAAGAAGCTGGTGGGAGCGAGGAGTTCGAGCGGCACCGCACGGCGCTGTTCGGCCTGGCCTACCGGATGCTGGGTTCGGCCGAGGAAGCAGAGGACATCGTCCAGGACACGTACCTTCGCTGGCACGACCGCGGAGGCGGGCACCGGCGCGGCGATGCCGAACCCGTCGCCGCGCCCCGCGCATGGCTGGCCAAGGTCGCCACGAACCTCTGCCTGAACCGCCTGACCTCGGCCCGCGCCCGGCGCGAACGCTACGCGGGCCCCTGGCTGCCCGAGCCGGTACCGACGGGCACCGGCGCCGGTCCCGACCAGGGACCGCTGGACCCGCTCGACACCGCCGAACGGCGGGACTCGGTCGCACTCGCCCTTCTCGTACTGCTCGAACGTCTCAACCCTGCGGAGCGCGCCGTCTTCGTCTTGCGCGAAGCCTTCGGCTACACCCACCGCGAGGTGGCCGAGGTCCTCGCCGTCTCGGAGGCGCACAGCCGCCAACTGCATCGCCGGGCCCGGCAACGGCTCGGGCAGGTGGCGGCGACGCGCCAGGTGGGGGCGGCCCGCCCCTCCGGCGAGACGGACCGTACGCGCGGTCGCGCGCTCGTCGCCCGCTTCCTCGCCGCCGCCGAACGAGGCGACCTCGCCGCCCTGGAGGAGACGCTCGCCGAGGACGTGACCGTGTGGGTGGACGGCGGAGGCCGGATACGCGCCGCCCGGCGCCCCGTCACAGGCCGCTCCCGGGTGGCGCACTACCTGGTGGGGGCCCGGCGGACGACGGACCTGGACCTCCGGATCACGATCTCGGAGATCAACGGAACCCCGGCCGGACTCGCGCTCGCGGGCTCCGCATTGGTCGCCGTCGTCGTCCCGGAAACGGCCCCCGACGGCCTGGTGCGCGCGGTACGCGTCATCGCCAGCCCCGAGAAGCTGCGTTTCGCCCAGAAGCGCCTGCCTCCCGTCACGGCCTGAAACTCTCCACAGGACCGTGTCACGTCCGCCGGTGCCGTCCGGTTCGTAACGGGTGATCCGACAACTCTCCCCGGAGGACACCCATGACGCACCAGATCCTCGTGACCGGCGGCACCGGCAGGCTGGGCCGCGCACTCGTTCCCCGGCTCCGCGCCTTTGGACATACCGTTCGTGTGCTGAGCCGCACAGCACACTCCGACCCCGGTGCTCTCCGCGGCGACCTGCTGACCGGAGAGGGGCTGGACGCGGCGCTCGACGGGACGGACACGGTCGTCCACTGCGCCACGACCAACGGGCGCCGCGACACGGACGCGATGCGCCACCTCGTCGAGGCGGCCCGACGGTGCCGCACAGCACCGCATCTGCTCCATGTCTCCATCGTCGGCATCGACCGCATCGGCCTTCCGTACTACCGCGCGAAGCAGGAGTGCGAGCGGATGCTCGAACGTTCGGGACTGCCGTGGACCGTGCAGCGCACGACTCAGTTCCACGACCTCGTCGCCTGGGTGTACGCCGCCCAGCGGCGGCTTCCCGTCCTCCTGGCGCCCGCCGGGGTCAGCCTCCAGCCCGTCGACACCCGCGACGTCGCCGACCGCCTCACCGCCCTCGTCGCAGCACCGCCCCGGAACGGGCGGGCCGAGGACATGGGCGGCCCCGAGGTCCGCACGGCCCGCGATCTCGCCCGCGTCTGGCTGCGGGCCCATGGCGGCCGGCACCGCCCGGTGCTGCCCGTACGCGTCCCGGGCGGCGCCTTCCGCGCCTACCGCGCGGGCGCCCACCTCGCCCCGGAACGCGCGGAGGGTCGCATCACCTTCGACGCGTACCTGAACGGCCGTCTGAGGGAGCACTCGTGAACTCCCGCCGGTGGCTCCGTGTGGGTCTCGCCTTCCTCGCCCTCGTGCAGGCGGGTGTCGGCGGCTGGGCGCTGCTCGCGCCCCGCTCGTTCTTCGCGATCCCCTGGGTGGGCATGGGGATGGCGTACAACTCCCACCTCATGGCGGACTACGGCGCGATGAGCCTGGCCACGTCGGTCGCGCTCGCCACCGCCGCCGTCGTACTCCGGCGGGACATGGTCCGCATGGCCCTGGCCGTGTACCTCACGTTCGCCGTCCCCCACCTGGTGATCCACATACGCCTGCTCCACCACCTCGCCCCGTCCCAGCGGACCCCGCTCCTGCTCGCCCTGACGATCGCCGTCGTCCTGCCCGCGGCGCTACTGGCACTGGCGACGCCGCGGCCTCCCGCGGAACGCGGCGGCCCGGCCCCTGGAGACGCCGAGGTCGCGGAGCACCGAACCGGGTCGGATCGACGTGGTGGTTGAGGAAGAAGCCGCCGGGCATCCACGCGGAGCGCACGGTGCCCTCCGCGAAAGGGCGCGGCGGGCTCGCGGTGAACGTCATCGAGTGCTGACCTGACCCCTCAGGGCCGGTGTGGCTCCTGTTCCCGGGCTGCTCCCCGTCATCCTCCTCGGCGGGCTGACGGGGCGCCCAGGTCCAGGCCTTCGTTGTCGGGGACTCCCGCGGCCGTGAGCAGGGCGCGCTGCTCCTCCAGCTGGCGCTGCTGGGCGCGGACGATCTCGGTGAGCTCGCGGATCTCCTGGCGGGTGGCCGTCTCCTGTTCGGCGCCGGCCGCCGAGACGCGTTCGATGAACCAGGAGGCGAGAGAGGCGGACACCACGCCCAGCACCGCGATGCCCGCGATCATCAGCAGTACGGCGACCAGCCGTCCGGTGGGCGTCACCGGGTAGTAGTCCCCGTAGCCGACCGTCGTCACGGTGGCGAAGGTCCACCAGACGGCGTCGGGGAAGCTCTCGATGGTGGCACCCTCGGCCCCGCGCTCGGCGTCCAGCACGGCCAGCGCGCCGCAGAGCATCAGCAGCCCGGTGGCTCCGGCCGCGTAGGTGGTCACCTGGCCCCGCAGGGTGACGGCGGCACGGCGGTTGAGGACGCTCATCACCGTCAGCAGACGCAGCATCCGCAGCGGCCGGAACACCGGCAGCACCACGGTGGCGAGCGCGAACAGATGGCTCTTGAAGTAGGCCCAGCGGTCGGTGGCGCGCACCAGCCTGACCACGTAGTCGAGGGCGAAGACCCCCCACGTGATCCAGCCGGCCCAGGCGCACGCGGCCCGCCAGCCGTGGCTCAGGTCCGGCTGGAGTATCGGCCAGGCGTAGGCCACCAGGAAGACCAGCACCGCGCCCGTCAGCACGACATCCACCGCCGAGAACCGCTGCGGCGGCTCCGGCGCCGCCTTGGCGGCCGCGAAGGTCTCCGGCTGAGAGGTCTCTGTGCGCTCGTCCATCACGGGCCGCACGATACAGAGCCCACCGGGCGGCCGGCTCGGCTCCCGCCCTCAGCTCCTTGCCTCGGCTCCGGGCCTCAGGTGCGGGCCGCCGTGCCGGCCTCCTGGCGCCGCCGGGGAGACGGCACCTGTCCGGCGGCGTGCCCGGCGTGCTCGCCGGTGGGCTCGGAGTGCCCGGACTGCTCGCCGGTGGGTTCCGGTACGTCGATGGTGTGGCCGGGCAGTGGCCGGGAGCTGCGCCAGCCGCCGCAGCCCACCTGGAAGCGCACGTCCCAGGTGCCGGCCTCCAGGCCGTGGCCGTGGTCGGCCGTGGCCGGGTCCACGGTGAACTCCGCCTCGAACCGCAGCGTGCACAGGTCCTGCGGAGTGCGATCGGGGCGGCGGCCGGGTCCCGGCAGCCGGGCGGCCAGCTTTGCGAAGAGGGCAGCCGGCCGCTCCCGTAGGGCTCTCGCCCACAGTCGTCGGGACGCTCCGCGCCTCTCGTGCTCCTCCTCCACCGGGACCTCGACCACCCGCCAGGTGGTGGGCAGGTTCAGTACGGTGCCGCCCTCACGGTGGCGCAGCTGACCGCGTACGTTGCTGCGCCGTACGGCCTTGGCGAAGTCGGCCCGGGCGGCGGCCTCCTGGACTGCGGCGACCCGCGGCGGCAGCCTCAGTACCCGGCGCTCGCCGTCCCGCAGGAAGGCGAGCGGTGCGGCCTTCCTGCCCTTTCCCCGTACCAGCAGTGCCGAGCAGCGGACCGTGAGCCGGCCGTCCTCCCGCCACCACGCCGACTCCACCCGGGGCCGGTGTGCGATGCCCGCCTCGAAGCGCGCCTGCTCCTCCAGCAGCGCGTGGTCGCCGTGCCGGGCGAGGGCGGCCACGATCCGCAGCCGGGTGGGCAGGGATGTGTCCGCCTCCGGCGGCAGTTCGGCGGCCAGCGCGCCGACGGCTTCGATCCACTCGGCCCGGCGCTCGGCCGGCTGGTCCAGCAGCCGCTTCCCGGCGATGCGGTCGAGCGCCTTCTTGCCGTACCACTTGGCGACCAGCCGGTTGCGGTGCCGGCCCGGCGGCACACAGGTGTCCGGCGCGTCGAGGACGGCCAGGACCCGCCGGATGCTCTCCACGTAGGGACCCGGTTCGATGGTCCGGTAGCTGACGTTGTGCCGGCCGTCGGTGTGCCGCACCCAGTGGTAGCAGGTGTAGTCGTGCACCGTGGCCACCCGGTCGGTGAGGAGGAAGGCGCGCAGCGTGAACATGTGGTCCTCCAGCCGCACCCTCCCCTCGGGGAAGCGCAGCCGGTGCTCGCGCAGAAAGGCGCGGCGGAAGAGCTTGTGCACCGTCATGGAGGCCAGCAGCGCGGGGTCGGTGCGCAGGTCGCAGGAGGTCATCGGTTTCTCGAACAGGGCGCGCGGCGCCCGCCGTCCGTGCCCGGCCATCCGCCCGATGACGATGTCGGCCCCGGTCTCCCGGGCGCGCGCGTACAACCGCTCCAGCGCCTCGGGGGCCAGGTAGTCGTCGTCGTCCACGTAGTGCACGAACTCGCCGCGTGCCAGATCCGTCCCGGTGTTGCGGGGGCGCCCGGGCCATCCGGAGTGCTCGGCACGGATCACGCGCGCCGTCGCCTCGGCGCCCTGCCGGGATATCTCGTCCTCCAGCAGCGCCACGGTGTCGTCGCTCGACTCGTCGTCCACGTAGATGACTTCGAACTCGGAGCGGGGCATGGTCTGCGCCAGGAAGGAGCGCAGCCCGGTGAGGACCGTCTTTCCGGTGTTGTACGTGGGGACGACGATGCTGACTTTGAGGGGCTCCTGGTGCGCGGGCGGTTCTGCGGTGTGCACTGCGGCGGCTTCCTCCGGTCGTCTGCGGCGTCCCGCCCGGGTGCCCCGCGGACCAGCTGTCAATCACCGTGGCCGGGGTAGCGGTCCGGCGGTCCGCGGCCTAGTGCGGATGCAGCGGGATCTCGCACCACACTCGTTTGCCGTTGCCGCGCGGTTCGACACCCCAGTCGGTGGCGAGCTCTTCGATGAGCATCAGGCCGCGCCCCGAGGTGGACTGCTCGGTCGCGGCCCGGCGCTGCGGGGAGGCGGGTGAGGTGTCGGTGACGGCGATCCGCAGGGCACGGCCGCCGTTGCGCACCGGGCGTGCGGTCAAGGTGGCGTCGCCCTCGGTGTGCAGCAGCGCGTTCGTCGCCATCTCGCTGGCGAGCAGTTCGGCGGTGTCGGCGAGGGAGCCCATCGACCAGCGCTCCAGCGCTGTGCGCAGGGCCTGCCGTGCCGCGTGCAGGGAGCGCGGGTCGCTGGGCGAGATGGTGACGGCCATCTGCGGCGCCGCGGCCCGCCTGCCGGAGGCCCGGCGCAACAGCAGCAGCGCGACGTCGTCCTCCTCGCCGGTGAAGCCGTTCATGGTGCGCAGCAGATGGTCGGCGAGCGCGTCGGGGCGTACGGGCCCGGACCGTACCGCGTCCAGCAGTCGGGCCCGGCCCTCGTCGATGTCCTGGGTGCGGGACTCGATGAGGCCGTCGGTGAACAGCAGCAGTGTGGAGCCGGGTTCCACCACGGTCTCGGACATCGTGTACGGGGGCTGGGCCGACGGTGCGGCCAGCCCCAGTGGGAGCCCGCCGGGGCTGTCGACCCAGACGCAGCTGCCGTCCGGCCGGCGCAGCACGGGTTCCGGATGCCCGGCCCGGACGCTCGCGGCCACCCCGGTACGGGGGTCGAACAGGACCAGGAGGCAGGTGGCGAACCGGTCGGTGTCCAGCTCGGCGAGGAAGGCCGAGGCGCGGGCCATGACGGTCAGCGGCGGATGCCCCTCGGCGGCGTAGGCGCGCAGCGCGATCCGGAGCTGTCCCATCACGGCGGCGGCCGTCACATCGTGGCCCTGGACGTCGCCGACGACGGCGGCGACCCGGCCGTCGGGCAGCGTGACGGCGTCGTACCAGTCACCGCCGATGCCGCCGCGCGCCCTGGCCGGGCGGTAGCGGGTCGCCATGGCCAGCCCGGGCACGTGCGGAATGTGTCCGGGGAGCATCGCCGTCTGGAGTCCGGCGGCGAGCTCGTGTTCCTGGTCGAAGAGGAGGGCGCGCTGGAGCGACTGGGCGATGGTGTTGCTGAGCGCGGTGAGCACGGTGCGCTCGTCGTGGGTGAAGCGGATCTTGCCCTCGTAGGAGAGGCCGACGGCGCCGATGGCGGTGTCGTGTGCGATCAGCGGGAGGAAGACGGCGGCTGTCGTCCGGGGGATCAGCTCCAGGTATCTGCGCAGCCCCGGGTACCGCTGGGCGAACTCCTCACGGTCCGTGACGAAGACCGGCTCCCGGCTGCGGACGGCCTCGCTGAGCGGCAGCGGGGAGGCGATGCGGGAGAGGTGGAAGTCGCGGATGAGGTCGTCGGGTACGCCGTTGGAGCCCACCAGCTCCATCCGCCCGCCGTCGACCAGCCCCAGGATGATGCTGGCCGCGCCGAGCCGCTGGACCAGCCGGGTGGTGGTGAGGGCCTCGGCGACGTCGTCGACCGTCACGGTGGGCGCCAGCGCGTCGTTGACATGCCCCACGATGTCGGCCTGCCGGCGCCGGTCGCTCTTGGCCTGCCGCAGCTCCCGCGTCTGGTCGACGGCCTGCAGCTCCTGGCTGGCGTCCCGGACGATCCCGATGACCTGCGCCGGTCTGCCGGTGTCGTCGCAGATGACGGTGGCCTGGGTGTGCGTCCAGCGCAGCGAGCCGTCGGGAAGACGGACGCGGAAGTAGAGGCTGTAGCCCGTCCGCTCCTTCAGTGCCCGGCCGACCTGCGCCTGGATCTCGGGCAGCTCCTGGGACAGCATCCGCTCGGCGATGGTCGCCGGCCGGTTGTCGTACTCCCCCGGCTTGAACCCCAGAACCGCGAGCCCCGAGTCGTCGTACCGCATCTGGCCGCTGAGCAGGTCCCAGCAGAAGCTGCCCATGCCGTTGACGGCCAGCGCGACATGGGCGGCGACCGGCGGGTCCCCGTGCCGGGTGGGCCCCGTGTTCGGTTCGCGGAAGCGGTGCATCGCTGTCTCCCGATCGCGTGGCCCCGGTGCTGAGTCCCCGCTCGGCGACAGCCACGGCGGCGCGCCTGGCGGGGCCACCTCCCCCATGATGCGGGCCCCGGTCCCCCGCCGCCCGTCGAGGAGCACGGCAGTGACCCGTAAGCGTGAGTGGCCCACGGCCCCTCTCCGCGACAGAGGCGGACGGCCGGGCCGCGACAGCTGCGGACCCCCGCGCCGGGGCGGGGGTCCGCAAGAGCGGGGCTCTGAGGGGCCGGGACCCTGGGGGCGGGAGCCCTGAGGGGCGGGCCGGGATCAGGGCTTGCCGCGGGCCTGGCTGGCGGCCTTCTCGGCGGCGTCCGACTCGGAGTCGTGCGGCCCCGTCGACAGCTTGCCGCCGGAGCTCTCGATGTGGGCGCGGACGAACCACTGGAAGAGCTCCAGCTTCCGCAGGTGCTCGATGAGCAGGTCCTGGGTGACCAGGTCCGAGGTGTCGGTGGCCTCCACCGCCTTGCGGTGGTCCTCGATCACGCCGGTGTAGACGACATCGAGGGCGCCGAGGTGTTCGATGGCCTCGGCCCGTCCGAGTGTGTAGTCGCCCCAGGTCCGCTCGGCGACCAGCACGCCCGGGGTGCCCCAGGGGGAGCCGCCCAGCGTGGAGATGCGCTCCGCCGTGTTGTCGATCATCTCGCGGACGGCCTCGACCTGCGGGTCGAGCATCTCGTGGACGGCGATGAAGTGCGGTCCGATCACGTTCCAGTGCACATGCTTCAGGGTCAGCGCCAGGTCGTTGAGGGCGTGCAGCCGCATCCGCAGAAGCTGGATGACGCTGCCACCGTCGGCCGTGGACATGCCCGGGACGGTGTAGGACGGCTTCGATCCGTTGGTGTGTGCTGCCACGGTGCGCTCCAATCCTCGGAAGCTCGGTAGTCGGCGGTAGTCGGCAGAAGAGTTCGGATGACGGTCAGTCGTCGGGCGAGTGCCGCTGCTGCGCGGCGGCGTACGCGTACTGCAGGAAGTCCGCGCCCGCGACGGCCGACAGTCCGGTCAGACAGGTACGTGCGGCGGCCGGAGCGGCCGCGCGCAGGATGAGCAGCGCGGAGGCCACCCAGGGGGACAGACAGAACGGGCAGGTCACCAGTTCGCCCACGGCGTGCCGGAGCCCCTTCCCGCGCGGTTCCTCCGCCACCTCGGCGGGCGCGCTGGTGCCCCGGTAGCGGGCGAAGGGCGCACGCAGCGGACTGGCCACCGCGTCCTTCGCCACCATCCTGGCCAGCTTGTGAGTGGCCAGCGTCAGCAGCACCAGCTCGCGGGGGCGCAGGTCCTCGGGCGCGCGGCGCCCTGCCCTGCGGGCGGCGAGCGTGGCTCCCACGACGCCGGTGGCGAACGAGGAGAACACGGTCAGATACCCGCCCAGCGGGCGCTCGGCGTCGGGAGCGTACGCGTGCTCGTGCGCCCGTACGACCTCGCGGGCTGTGCGCTGCATGCGGTTGCCTCCCGTGACGTGGACAGGTGCTGCGATTGGGGGTTGCGGGGGCCGGGCAGAGCCCGGCGCGCCTCTGCGGGGCCGGTCGGCCGGGGCGGCCGGTCGACTGAGGCGGCCCGGCTTGGCGGGTGCCCCGGCTCGGCACCGGTCGGCCCGGCTCGGGACGGGAGCCGACCCCGCGCGGGACGGAACCGGCGTGACGCGGTGCCCGTACGGCGTGGCACGGACGGGTCCGACGCGGCGCGGACGCGGTCCGGCACCGCACGGGTCCGGCCAGGTCCGGCGTACGGGCTCGGGCTCGTGGTCGAGTCCGGTTCGGCGTACGACACGGCCGACGTGCGGGTCACAACGCACCCGTACGCCCGCGCCGTACGAGTCCGGCCCGACCTGCGAGCCCGGCACAGCGCACGCGGGTCCCGCAAGGCCCCCTGCCGGGCCCCGCAAGGCCCCGGCAGGGGGCCTTGCGCCCGGTCGGCGTGCCGGGCACGCCGTATGCGCGGGCGGTCAGCGGCGGCCAAGGGCCCGTTGCAGTTCGTCCTTGTTCATGTGGGAGCGGCCCTTGACGCCGCGCTGCTTGGCCTCGTTGTAGAGCTGGTCCCGGGTGGGCCCCGCAGGGCCTGTGCGGTTGCCGGAGCGCTGGCCTCCGCGCTTGGGGGCCGGCTTGTCCTGCACGGACGTGCGGCTGGCCCGCTTGGCCTCGCCCTTCTGGGCGCGCTCCTTGTTCACCGTGCGGGCTGCGATCTCCTTGGCCCGCCCGGTGGAGGCGCCCTGCCGCTTGGCGCCTTCCTTGATGTGCTCGTACTGACGCTCGCGCTTGCGGTTCGACCCTGCAGGCATGGTTCCTCCGTGTTCTGCGGTCTGGTGCTGTCGCGGTCGGCTGCCGGACGTCTGTCCGCTATTGGCGCTTTCGACCGTTTCCATATTCCGCTCTCGCGGTCCGGACGGCGACCGCACCGGCACGCTTCAGCGCCCGGGTTCCACATGCACCGGGCGCCACACCTGGTCTTCGGGCCGCCGAGGAATCGGCCATGGCCGCGGCGATGAGTTCTGCCGAGCCGGCGGGTCTCACCACTGTCACCGACGACACGAGGAGGAACAGGTGGCCCAGCTGCTGAGAGTCCAGAATTTCAACGTCTCAAGTGACGGCGTAGCCGCAGGTGAGGACCAGAGTCTCGAAAAGCCGTTCGGGCATGTTGACCCGGGAAGGATGTTCGCCTGGGCCGGTGCCACCGCGAGCTGGCCCATGCGCACCGATCCCGGGGGGAGCCGGGGCCTCGACGACTACTTCACCCGGGACTTCGCACACGGCATCGGCGCCGAGATCATGGGCCGCAACAAGTTCGGGCCGCAGCGGGGACCCTGGCAGGACCACGAGTGGCGCGGCTGGTGGGGTGACGAGCCCCCGTTCCACACCCCGGTGTTCGTGATGACCCACCACGAGCGCCCCTCGTTCACGCTCTCCGACACCACGTTCCACTTCGTCGCCGGTGACCCGGCCTCGGTACTGGAACAGGCCCGGGAGGCGGCGCAGGGCCAGGACGTCCGGCTGGGCGGCGGGGTGACCACCATCCGGCAGTTCCTCGACGCCGACCTCGTGGACACCATGCACGTGGCCGTCTCACCGGTGCAGCTCGGCTCGGGACTCAGGCTCTGGGAGACACCGGACGAACTGCTCGACCGGTTCCACCTGGAGGTCGTGCCCAGCCCGAGCGGAGTGACACACCACCTGTTCTGGCGGAAGTGACACCAGGACGGTGTTCCCCCGGTGATCCCCGGACGGCCCCCGCGACCCCTCAGTCCGCTGCCCGGATCTCGAACCACGTCGTCTTGCCCCGTGGCAGCAGGTCCACGCCCCAGCGCTCGGCGAGGGTGTCCACCAGGAAGAGGCCCCGGCCGCTGGTGTCCAGTTCACCGACCGGCAGCAGGCAGGGCAGTCCGCGCGAGGGGTCGCGGACCTCCACACGGATCCAGCCCGAGCGCCGCAGCATCCGGATGCCGATGGTGTGCGCTCCGGTGTGCCGCACGGCGTTGCCGACCAGCTCGGAGACGAGCAGCACCGTGTACTCGGTGCGCTGCGTCGGCAGCGCCCAGCGCTGCTGGAGGGCGGCCTGGGCCAAGCGGCGCGCGAGGCGGGCCGATTCGGGGAGATTCAGCAGCGGCACCTCCGCCACGGTGGGATCACCGACCCGGTCGAGAACGGTACTCACCGGCTCGGCGTCCCAGGTCTCCACTGGGTCTTCCGGAACCCGTTCGGTCACGCTCGCCACATCTCCCTGACCCGCCATGGCCCCCATCATGGCGGCAGGTGAGAGCCCCCGGGGGCGGTTCCGGGGTTTCCAAGAAGGCGGAAGCGCGCGGTCCAGGGCCCCGCGCGGGAGGGGCCGCGGGGCCCTGGGAGCGCACAGGCGCGCTCTGACCTGGAATGACATCCCGTATGCAAGTGATCACAAGGCGCCACAAATGAGCCGCGAAAGCGGGCGTACCGCCAACGGGAAATTCCCCCACACGGTGGGGCGCTCGCTGCTCCCGCGCGTACGCCACCCCCCACCACCCCCTCCGAGAGGGGGGCGGCGCACCGCCTAGCGGAACTTCGCCTTGCCGGGGCCCTCCTCGACGAAGCTGCGCATGCCGATCTCGCGGTCCTCGGTCGCGAACAGGCCCGCGAACCAGTTCCGTTCGATCGCCAGGCCGGTCTCGATGTCGGCCTCGAGACCGAAGTCGACCGACTCCTTGGCCGCGCGCAGCGCCAACGCGGGGCCCCGCGCCAGCCGGGCGGCCCAGGCGTGCGCCTGCTGGTAGACCTCGGCGTCCGGCACCACGTGGTCCACCAGGCCGATCCGCGCGGCCTCGTCCGCCTCGACCGTGCGGCCGGTGAAGATCAGGTCCTTCGCCTTGGCCGGGCCCACCAACCGGGACAGCCGCTGGGTGCCGCCCGCGCCGGGGATCAGCCCGAGCAGGATCTCCGGCTGGCCCAACTTGGCGCTCTCGCCCGCGAACCGTACGTCAGCGCAGAGCGCCAGCTCGCAGCCGCCGCCGAGCGCGTACCCTGTGACGGCCGCGGCGACGGGCTTGGGGATGCGGGCGACGGCGGTGAACGCCTCCTGGAGTCCGCGGGAGCGCAGGACCATCGCGCCGTGGTCCATCTCGCGCATCTCTTTGATGTCCGCGCCGGCCGCGAAGACCTTCTCGCCGCCGTAGAGCACCACGGCCCGTACGTCGTCGCGGCGTGACGCCTCCTCGGCGAGCTCGCGCAGCAGGTCCTGGGTGGCGATGTCGAGCGCGTTCATCTTCGGCCGGTCGAGCCGGATGGTGCCGACGCCGTCGGCGACCTCGAGGCGCGCGGTGGCGCCGCTGGGTTCGTTGTCGGTCATGCAGGGAAGGTTAACGGCCGTTACGCGCGGCGGCCCCGGTGCCGTTCCTCACAGCACCGGGGGCTCACAGCACCGGGGAAGCTCACAGCACCGGGGCCGCACGCAGCCGCAGCGGGCGGGCTACCGCTGCGGCGCCGTCCACTTCTCCCAGGACATGTTCCAGCCGTTGAGGCCGTTGTCCGGCTTGATCGTGTCGTCCTGCGAGTTCTTGACCTCGACCACGTCGCCGATCAGCGAGTTGTTGAAGAACCAGGCTCCGGGGGTCCCGTTGTTCCCGCCGCCGCGCATGTCGAACAGACCCACACAGCCGTGGCTGCCGTTGACCTTGCCGAACTGGTACTTGGCCATCCAGTAGTTGCCGTGGATGAAGGTGCCCGAGGTGCTCAGGCGCATCGCGTGCGGCACGTCCTTGATGTCGTACTCGCCGCCGAAGCCGACGGTGTCCCCGTTCATCCGGGTGACCGGGTGCTTCTCGCTGATGACCATCTTGCCGTTGTAGGTGGGGTTGGCCGGGCGCCCCGAGGTGATCGGGAGGGTTTTGATCTTCTTGCCGTCCCTGGTGACGGTCATCGTCTTCTTCTTGGCGTCGACGACGCTGATCTGCTGCCTGCCGACGGTGAACTTCACCGTCTTGCGCTGCGTTCCGAAGACACCGTCGGAGCCCTCGACGCCGCTCAGGTTGAGGTCGACGGTGACCTTGGTGCCGGACTTCCAGTAGTTCTCGGGGCGGAAGTCGAGCCGCTGGTTGCCGAACCAGTGGCCCGCCACCTCGACCTGGGGGTCGGCGGAGACGGATATCGCCTTCTCGACGGCTTCGCGGTTGGCGACCGGCCGGTTGAAGTTGATCGAGAAGGGCATGCCCGCGCCGACCTTGTCACCGTTCTCCGGCGTGAAGTAGCCGACGAAGGTGTTCTGCGGCACAAAGGTGGTGAACGCGGCGTGCTTGGCCGAGGCGCGTCCCTCGGAGTCCTCGGCCACGGCGTCCACGGTGTACTTGGTGCCGGCCGCGAGGTGGGTGGCAGGCCGCCAGACCGTGCCGCCCTGTGCGAGCTCGCCCTTGATCTTCTTGCCCTTGCTGTCCTGGACGGTGACCTTGGTCAGCTTGCCCTTGTCTGCCGCCACCTTCAGGGCGCCGGAGGTCCGCACGCCGTCCGCGCCGTCCTTGGGCGTCACGGTGACGACCGCCTCGGAGGGGCCCTTCGCCGGCTTGTCCTCGTCCTTGCCCTTGGCGCTGGCTCCGGTGCCTCCGCCACCGCCACAGGTGGTGAGTGTGAGCAGCAGGACGACCAGCAGCACCACGAGGCCGACGGCGGAGCCGCCTATGACCTGGGCCCGGCTGTCCCCCCGTATCGTCTGCCACTTGAGCTTGTCCCTGGCCACTGTCTTCAGATCCAAGACGGCCCCACCCCTTGTCCTCACACGGCTTCGCGCACCCGTGTGCGCCCCCGAAAACACAACGCCGCGCCGCCCGGCGTGTGGGGCTCCGACGGGAGACCAGGCCACAGGAAAGGCAGCGCGCGTCCGCCTTGTTAGATAACCACACACCGGTGACAGGGAGCGTCGCGCGCGGGTCACCGTTCGGTCGCGTTTTTGGGGAGGCCGGAAGGAGGCGGAAGGAGGCCGAGGCCCTGGGCGCCCGGGCTGCCGGGTATGCCGCAGTGCCCGGGGCTCACTTCAGGGCCGAGCCCGCGACCCACTTCTCCCAGGGCATGTTCCAGCCGCCGAGCCCGTTGTCGGCGGTCACGGTCCGGTCGTGCGAACCCCGCACGGTCACCAGATCGCCGACGAGCGACTGGCGGAAGAACCGCCCGGCCGGTGACTTGTCGTCACCGCCGCGCTCGTCCTGCAGGCCGATACAGCCGTGGCTGGTGTTCTTCTCGCCGAACGTGCGCCGGGGCGCCCAGTAGTTGCCGTGCAGGAAGGTGCCGCTGCGGGTCAACCGCATCGCGTGGGGCACGTCCTTGATGTCGTACTCCCCGCCGAAGCCCACGGTGTCCCCGTTCATCCGGGTCTCCGGGAACTTCTCGCTGATGACCATCAGACCGTTGTAGGTGGGGTTCTTCTTCGTCCCCGCCGTGATCTCCAGCCGGTCGACGGTGCGGCCGCCGCGCTGCACGGTCAGGGTGTGGCGGCGTACGTCCACGATGCTGCGCTGGTCGCGGCCGATGGTGTACCGCACCTTTTTTCGCTGGGTGCCGTAGACGCCGGGCGCCCCGCGCACATCCCGCAGCCGCAGATCGAGGACGACCTCGGTGCCCGGCTGCCAGAACGTACGGGGCCTGAAGTCGAGCCTGGTGCGCCCGAACCAGTGCGCGGCGACGGGCACGCGGGGGCGGGAGGTGACGCTGATGGCGCGTTCCACCGCTGCCCGGTCGGTGATCGGGCGGCTGAACTCGATCGAGACGATCGTCGCCGTGCCCACCGTCTGCCGGTCCTCCGGCCGGAAGTAGCCCACGAAGCGGTGCGGCGGGACGCGGGTGGAGAAGGTGGCGTGCCGGATCACCCGGTCCCCCTCACCGTCGATGGCCACCACGTCCACCACATAGGTGCTGGCCAGTTGCAGCACCGACTTGTCGCCGCGCCCCGCACCGCCGCGCCCCGTGGCGTTGGCGTCGGAGGCCGGCAGCGGGTGCCAGCGCCGCCGGTCGGCGGAGAACCGGCCCGCGATGGCCCGTCCGGCGTCCTTCCCCTGGCGCTGCATCCGGACGCTGCGCAGCTCGCCCTCGGGTACGGAGACCTCGACCCGGGCGTCGGTGGGAACGCTGTCGGCCCCGTCGTGCGGCGTCACCCGGATGGCGTCGCCCGGCGGTTTGGAGTCGTCCATGACACCGCACCCGACGGGCGCGGCGGACAGCAGCGCGAGCAGGAGAGCGACCACCACGGCGCGCAGCCTGCGCCGCGCGCGGGGCGCGCGATTGTGCGGTACCCCGCCATCTCTTGCCGTCGTGCGCTGTGCGCCCCGTCCCATACCGTCCCCGCTTCTGTGCGTGCCTGCTGCCCGGCGCTCTTCCGCTGTCCAACCCACGCGGACGAACGGACCAACGAAGCGCGTGCGGCGGGGACACCGCGATCACACGTGTGAGCGAGGTTTCCCCTCCGGGAAGGACCGGAAGGAAGGAGCCTGAGCCGCGCCGGGGCCGTGCGGGTCACGGCGTAAGGCGCAGCAGCCGGTCGCGGGTCCGGGTGTGGCGGGTGGTCATGAGGCGGTGCAGAGTACGGGAGGCCAGTGCGGTGCGCTGCGCCCTGCGGCGGCGTTCCGCGTCGTAGGCGCGCAGCGCAGCGGGCAGTCCGCCCGGCTCGCCGTGCCGTTCGACGGCGCGGGTGAGGGCTTCGGCGTCGAGCAGGGCCGTGCAGGCGCCCTGGCCGAGGTTGGGGGTCATGGCGTGCGCCGCGTCGCCGACGAGGGCAACCCGGCCGCCGTGCACGAAGGACGGCAGCGCCGGGTACAGGTGACGCATCTCGTACCGGAGCCGGTCGGCCGGGTCGGTCTCCGTCAGGATGCGGGGGATCGGGTCGTGCCAGCGGGCGAAGAGTCCGCGCAGCTCGTCGGCCGTGGTGGCTTCGGGGGCGACGGCGTACCAGTTGGTGCGTCCCGGCTCGACGGGCGTCATACCGAAGAAGCGGCCCCTCCCCCAGGTTTCGCCGTGCACCGGGCTCACCCGGTCGGCGGTGCCGATCCAGGCGACGGTGCCGACGTGGCGGGGGCGGCTGCGCGTGCCGAAGAAGGCGGTGCGCACGGCGCTGTTGATGCCGTCGGCGCCGACCACCAGGTGGTGGTCGCGGGCGAGCCCGGCGGGGTCCTCGACGCGCTCGCCCAGCTCGAGCGACACGTCGCCGTACGCCTCCAGGGCTCCGACCAGGGCATCGATCAGGTACGGGCGGAAGATGAGGAGTTCGGGGCGGCCGGTCTTCCGCTCGATACGGTCCAGCGGCAGCCTGGCCAGCGCGCTGCCGTCGGGCCTGCGTACGTGGGCGGTGCGGTAGGGCACGCCGTTGCGGTGCAGGGCCGCGGCAACGTCCGCCGAGAGCCGGCCGAGTGCGGTCTGCGCCGTGGGGTGGATGCCGAGCGCGGTGCCGTAGCGCTCCAGTGCGGTGCGCCGTTCCAGCAGGGTGACCTGCCATCCGGCGCGCCGCAGCCCGAGCGCGGTCGCCAGTCCCCCGACTCCCGCGCCGACGACCACGGCTGTGCGTGCTGCCGCACCCGGTACGGACGTGCTGTGCATGACGCCTCCCCTTGGCATCCGGCCGGCCCGAGACAGCCGACCACCACACCTGTGGTACCACGCCTGGGGTAGTGTCGCCAACACCCGTTCGAGCACAGCCGCGAGGAGAGCAGCGATGAATCCGGACCGCCGCGACCGGCTGCGGGACGCCGCCATCGAGGTGCTGGCCGCCGAGGGCGGGCGCGGACTCACGCACCGCGCCGTGGACACCGCGGCCGAGGTGCCCCCGGGAACGGCGAAGAACTACTTCCCGAGCCGCGACGCGCTGTTGGGCGCCGTGGCGGAGCGGTGTGTCGAGCAGTACCGCGCCCTCGCGGACCAACTCGCCGCCGCGGGGCCGCCGTCCGGCCGTGCGGGGCTGCACGCGCTGCTGACCGGCCTGCTGGAGAACGTGGCAGGTCCCGGCAGGTCCCGGCTGCTCGCCTGCCTGGAGCTCCAGGCGGAGGCGGCGCGCAAGCCGTGGCTCGCCGAGGTGATCGATCCGATGGCCGCCTCGGACTTCACCATGCTCGAGGCCGCGCAGCGTGCCGCTGGGCTCCCCGTCACCCCGGAGCGCGCCGCCATGGTCACCCTCGCCATGCACGCCGCGCTGCCGCATCTGCTGGCCAGGGGCGAGCGGACGCTGGCGGCGACCGGGCTGGACGACCCGGCGCGCTATGTCCGCACCGTCCTGGAGACCGTCTACCCCTCCCGCTCGGACTCGGAGTCGCACGCGACCGATACCTGAAGCGCCGTCACCCCTCGGGCACCGGCGCTCCGACGGAGGCACCTCTCCCACTTGTCCGCTATGCGGGCACAGGTTTCGTATCAACGAACAGAATCTGGCCAACCTGTGATCAGAGCGGTGACGCCCCAGTGACATGCCCATGTCGCAAATGGCAGGCTCACCTGAACGCGCCGCGGGACTCGCACAACAGCACGACCTTCATTCGTACGTCCGTGTCGCGCACCGCACTTCAGTTCTGCCCGGACGGTTGATCGCCCATGCCGCCCGGTCCCCATGGCAGAAGGAGCCACCGACGTGAGACCTCTCACCTCCAAGCAGCGGATATCCGCCCTCGCCGCAACGGCGGCCCTGGTAGCGGCGGGTGTCACCGCGGGAACCGCAGGCGCGGCGCCCAGCAAAACCACCTCCGCGAACGGCGCGCTGCCCGCGCAGCTGACCGCGACCCAGCACACCAAGCTGGTCAAGGCGGCGGACACCGAGGCCGCGAAGACCGCCGACGCACGCGCCCTGGGCCTCGGCGCCAAGGAGAAGCTCCACGTCAAGGACGTCATCAAGAACAAGGACGGGACCACCCACGTCCGCTACGAGCGCACCTACGACGGACTGCCGGTGCTCGGCGGCGACCTCGTGGTCCACAAGTCCCCCGGCGGCAAGCGCACCGGCGCCACCAAGGCCACCAACGCGAAGATCGCGGTGAAGACCTCGGCCTCCACCGCGCACAAGCCCACCACCGCGAAGGCCAAGGGCAGCAAGGCGCCCCGGAAGATCGTCTGGGCGGCCGACGGCAAGCCCCGACTGGCCTGGGAGACCGTCGTCGGCGGCTTCCAGAAGTCCGGCGCGCCCAACGAACTCCACGTGATCACGGACGCGAAGACCGGCGAGAAGCTCTTCCAGTTCCAGGGGATCAAGGAGGGCAGCGGCAACAGCCAGTACAGCGGCAAGGTCGAGATCGGCACCTCCGGCAAGGCCGGCAAGTTCAAGATGGTCGACACCGGCCGGGGCGGCAACAGCACCTCCGACCTCAAGGGCGGCCAGGGCGGCAAGGGCAAGGTCTTCACCGACAAGGACGACGTCTGGGGCGACGGGACCACGAACGACCGGGCCACCGCCGGCGTCGACGCCCACTACGGCGCGGGCGAGACCTGGGACTACTACAAGAAGGTGCACGGCCGCGAGGGCATCGCGGGCGACGGCAAGGGCGCGCTCAGCCGGGTCCACTACGGCAACGGCTATGTGAACGCCTTCTGGGACGACTCCTGCTTCTGCATGACCTACGGCGACGGCGAGGGCAACAAGAAGCCGCTCACCTCGCTGGACGTCGCGGCGCACGAGATGTCGCACGGCGTCACCTCGACCACCGCGAACCTGGTCTACGCGGGCGAGTCCGGCGGCCTCAACGAGGCGACCTCCGACATCTTCGCCGCCGCGGTCGAGTTCCACGCCAACAGCCCCGAGGACGTGCCGGACTACCTCGTCGGCGAGAAGATCGACATCAACGGCGACGGCACCCCGCTGCGCTACATGGACAAGCCCAGCAAGGACGGCGACTCGCTGGACTACTGGAGCCCCGAGGCCGGCGATGTGGACGTCCACTACTCCTCGGGCATCGCCAACCACTTCTTCTTCCTGCTGTCCGTGGGCAGCGGGGAGCGTGAGGTCAACGGCGTGAAGTACAACTCGCCGACCAAGGACGGCTCCAAGCTGGAGGGCATCGGCATCAAGAAGGCCGAGCAGATCTGGTTCAAGGCGCTGACCGAGCAGATGACGTCGACGACGGACTACGCGGGCGCGCGCAACGCGACCATCAAGGCGGCCACCGGCCTGTACGGCAAGGACAGCGCCGAGGTGAAGGCGGTCAAGGCCGCCTGGACCGCGGTGAACGTCACCGGCAGCTGATCGCCTCGGTTCTGACACTCGGCTCACGGGCCCTGTCCCCTTCTGGGGGCGGGGCCCGTTCGTGTGCGTACGCGGGTGGGTGTTGCCGGGGCAATATGCCTGCTCAACTCCCGCCTCTGCAGGGCGATTTGATCACGCAAGCGCCCTTTGCGGTCACGGAATCATCACGTACTGTCGGGAACTGCGGCACTTGTCGGACGTCATCGACTCGCCGCCCGTATCCGGCACGCCCCGCCACCCGAGTGACGGGGGCAGGAGCCGTCATGCCCACGCCCGGACAGCAGTCCTCCGCAGGTGACACAGTACGCAGAAGCGCGCCCCTTATACACCGTTACGCCCCATAGGTGAGCCCATGATCGGTCGTATTCCCGTGCTCGATGTCCGCCCCCTCGTGGAGTGCGGAAACCGTCCAGCGAAAGCCGTGGTGGGCCAGACCGTCCCGGTCACGGCGACCGTCTTCCGCGAGGGCCATGAGGCCGTCGGCGCCAATGTGGTGCTGCGCGGCCCGGACGGACGGCGGGGCCCCTGGACGCCGATGCGCGAGCTGGCGCCCGGCACCGACCGCTGGGGCGCCGAGGTCACTCCGCAGGCCGAGGGCCGCTGGAGCTGCACGGTGGAGGCGTGGAGCGACCCGGTCACCACCTGGCGGCAGCACGCGCGGACAAAGGTCCCGGCCGGTATCGACACCGAACTCGTCCTGGCCGAGGGCGCCGCGTTGCACGAGCACGCCGCCGCCGGGGTCCCCGAGCACGCCGGCCGGTCCGTCGTGCTGGAGGCGGCCACCGCGCTGCGCGACAGCGCCAGGCCGGCGGCCGCCCGGCTCGCCGCGGCGCTCACACCCGAGGTGACCGCCGTCCTCGACCGCCACCCGCTGCGCGAGCTCGTCACCTGCGCACCGCCGCTCCCCCTCCAGGTGGAGCGCCGCCGGGCGCTGTTCGGCTCCTGGTACGAGCTCTTCCCGCGCTCCGAGGGCGCCGTGCTGCGGGAGGGCGAACCGCCGGTCAGCGGCACGCTGCGGACGGCCGCCCAGCGGCTGGACGCGGTGGCCGCCATGGGGTTCGACGTCGTCTATCTGCCGCCGGTCCACCCCATCGGCGACACCCACCGCAAGGGACCGGACAACACCCGCTCCGCCTCGGCGCACGATGTCGGCTCGCCCTGGGCCGTCGGCTCCGCCGCCGGCGGCCACGACACGATCCACCCCGACCTGGGCACCATGGCGGACTTCGACCATTTCGTGGCGCGCGCACGCGGCCTGGGTATGGAGGTGGCCCTCGACTTCGCCCTCCAGTGCTCGCCCGACCACCCCTGGGTCAAGGAGCACCCCGAGTGGTTCCGCAAGCGGCCGGACGGCTCGATCGCCCACGCCGAGAATCCGCCGAAGAAGTACCAGGACATCTACCCGCTCAGCTTCGACGACGATCCGGCCGCCGCCGAGTCCATCCTGCGCGAGACGCTGCGGGTGCTGCGGCTGTGGATGGACCACGGCGTGCGGATCTTCCGCGTCGACAACCCGCACACCAAACCGGTGGTGTTCTGGGAGAAGGTCATCTCCGAGATCAACCGCACCGACCCCGATGTGCTCTTCCTCGCCGAGGCGTTCACCCGCCCCGCCATGCTGCACACCCTGGCCCGGATCGGCTTCCAGCAGTCGTACACCTACTTCACCTGGCGCAACACCAAGCAGGAGCTGACGGAGTATCTGACGGAGCTGACCGGCGAGGCGGCCGCCTATCTGCGCCCCAACTTCTTTGTGAACACCCCGGACATCCTGCACGCCTACCTCCAGCACGGCGGGCGCCCCGCGTTCGAGATCCGCGCCGTGCTGGCCGCGACCCTCTCCCCCACCTGGGGCATGTACGCGGGCTACGAGCTGTGCGAGAACACGCCGGCGCGGCCCGGCAGCGAGGAGTATCTGTCCTCGGAGAAGTACGAGCTCCGTCCCCGCGACTGGGCGGCAGCCGACCGCGAGGGCCGCTCGATCACTCCGCTGATCACCACGCTCAACCGGCTGCGCCGCCGCCACCCGGCGCTCCAGCAGCTGCAGGACCTGCACTTCCACCACGCCGACAACGACAGCATCCTCGTCTACTCCAAGCACGCCACCCCGCCCGGCTCCGGCACAGCGCCCGACACCGTGCTGGTCGTCGTCAACCTCGACCCGCACCACACCCACGAGGCGACGGTGTCGTTGGACATGACGCGACTCGCATCCGGACTGAGTGCCGCTCAGTTGAGCGGTGCGGAGTCCTTCCCGGTGCGCGACGAGCTCACCGGAGAGACCTATCACTGGGGCAGGGACAACTATGTGCGGCTCACGCCGGGAGGTGAGTCCCCAGCCGCGGCCCACATCCTCACCCTGCGACCGTCCTCACCGACCGGAGGGTCACCCACTCATGATCGTCAATGAGCCCGTCCCCGACACCTTCGAGGACACACCCGCCAAGGACCGCGACCCTGACTGGTTCAAGCGCGCCGTCTTCTACGAAGTGCTCGTCCGCTCCTTCCAGGACAGCGACGGGGACGGCATCGGCGACCTGAAAGGGCTCACGGCGAAGCTGGACCATCTCCAGTGGCTCGGCGTCGACTGTCTGTGGCTGCCCCCGTTCTTCAAATCCCCGCTGAAGGACGGCGGCTACGACGTCTCCGACTACACCTCCGTGCTCCCCGAGTTCGGAGACATCGCCGACTTCGTGGAGTTCGTGGACGCGGCACACCAGCGCGGCATGCGGGTCATCATCGACTTCGTCATGAACCACACCAGCGACCAGCACCCGTGGTTCCAGGAGTCCCGGCGCGACCCGCACGGCCCCTACGGCGACTACTACGTCTGGGCCGACGACGACAAGCAGTACCAGGACGCGCGCATCATCTTCGTCGACACCGAGGTGTCCAACTGGACCTTCGACCCGGTGCGCAAGCAGTACTACTGGCACCGCTTCTTCTCCCACCAGCCGGACCTCAACTACGAGAACCCCCTCGTCCAGGACGAGATGATCTCCGCGCTGCGGTTCTGGCTGGACCTTGGCATCGACGGCTTCCGGCTGGACGCGGTCCCCTACCTCTACGCCGAAGAGGGCACCAACTGCGAGAACCTGCCGCAGTCGCACGCCTTCCTCAAGCGGGTGCGCCGGATGGTCGACGCCCACTACCCCGACACGGTGCTGCTGGCGGAGGCCAACCAGTGGCCGGAGGACGTGGTCGACTACTTCGGCGACTACGCCAGGGGCGGCGACGAGTGCCACATGGCGTTCCACTTCCCCGTGATGCCGCGCATCTTCATGGCCGTACGCCGCGAGTCCCGGTACCCGGTCTCCGAGATCCTCGCCAAGACGCCGCCCATCCCCTCCGGCTGCCAGTGGGGCATCTTCCTGCGCAACCACGACGAGCTGACCCTGGAGATGGTCACCGACGAGGAGCGCGACTACATGTACGCGGAGTACGCCAAGGACCCGCGGATGCGTGCCAACATCGGCATCCGGCGGCGGCTGGCGCCACTGCTGGACAACGACCGCAAGCAGATCGAGCTCTTCACCGCCTTGCTGCTGTCCCTGCCCGGCTCGCCGATCCTCTACTACGGCGACGAGATCGGCATGGGCGACAACATCTGGCTCGGCGACCGCGACGCCGTCCGCACCCCCATGCAGTGGACGCCCGACCGCAACGCGGGCTTCTCCTCCTGCGACCCGGGAAGGCTGTTCCTGCCGACCATCATGGACCCGGTACACGGCTACCAGGTCACCAACGTCGAGGCCGCCATGAGCTCGCCGAGCTCACTGCTGCACTGGACCCGGCGGGTGATCGAGGTCCGCAAGCAGAACCCCGCCTTCGGGCTGGGCTCGTACGAGGAGCTGTCCTCGTCCAACCCGGCGGTGCTGGCGTTCCTGCGGGAGCTGAGACTGCCCGACGGCGGCGACGACCTGGTGATGTGCGTCCACAACTTCTCGCGGTTCCCGCAGCCGACCGAGCTGGATCTGCGGGCGTGGCAGGGCCGGGTTCCGGTGGAACTGATCGGCGGGGTCCGGTTCCCCGCCATCGGAGAGCTCCCGTATCTGCTGACGCTCGCGGGCCACGGCTTCTATTGGTTCCGGCTGCGCAAGAGCTGATGAGGCCGCTCCTGATGAGGGGCTGCCCCTTGCTGCCGCGTGCGGTCTGCGGGTGTGTTGTGGCTGTGGGGGCACCTCCCGGCCGAAGGCTGGGGGAGCAGTTCCCCGCGCCCCTGAAGGGCCAGCTCTTGCACTGTGCTTGGGCAGTCTGCGCCCTGGGGGTACCTCCCGGACGGAGTCTGGGGGAGCAGGGCTGGCAAGCGCAGCCCAGCATGCCGGGTACGCAACTTGTGGAGAGGTACGCCATGTCGGACAGTTGCTTAGACGTCATACAGACCTGGTTACCGCACCAGCGGTGGTACGCAGGAAAGGGGCGCCCGATCGAGGGCCTCTCAATGGTGGCGGCCACCGAACTGTTGCCGTACCGAGGCGGCGCCCCAGGACTCCTGCATCTGCTGATCCGCGTATCGCCACCCGGCGACTGCTACCAACTGCTGCTCGGCATCAGGGAGGTACTGCCACCCGAGCTGGCGCCCGCCCTCATCGGGCGGCCCACCACAGGGCCGCTACGCGGCGCGTCCGTCTACGAGGCGTTGCAGGACCCACGCCTGACCAGCCTCCTGCTGGAACGGCTGGGTACCCCGGGCAGCCTGGGACAGCTGCGCTTCTTCCGGGCCGAGCGGTGGGCCGCGCTCCCCGCGCGGCCCACCACCCCCCGCCCCCTCGACGCCGAGCAGTCCAACTCCTCGGTGATATACGGCAACGCGGCGATACTGAAGCTGTTCCGCCGCGTGGAGCCGGGCATCAACCCCGACCTGGAGCTGACGCACGCGCTCGCCCGGCAGGGCTGCCCCCACGTCCCCGCACCCCTGGCATGGTTCGAGTCGACCGCCGACGTGGGCGACCGCACCCTGGGCATCCTCCAGCCGTATCTGGCCGGCACCCGGGACGGCTGGCAGCTGGCGCTGCGCGCGCGAGCCCGAGGGGCGGACTTCACCGCGGCGTCCCACGCGCTGGGCCGTACGACGGCGCGGGTCCATACCGGACTGGCCGAGGCACTGCCCACCGGCACCCTGACCGGCCCCGAGCTGGAGCGGACGGCGGAGGGGATGGCGGGGCGCCTGGAGGCGGCCAGTGCGGCGGTGCCCGCGCTGCGGCCGTACCGGGCGGCGCTGCTGGAGACCTTCCGCGCGCTGGCCGCGCTCGGCGCACACGGCCGGGGGCTGCACACGCAGCGCGTGCACGGCGATCTCCATCTGGGCCAGGCGCTGGCCCATGAGGGCGGCGCGGGTGCGGAGGGCTGGACGCTCATCGACTTCGAGGGCGAGCCCGCCCGTCCGCTGTCCGAGCGCCGCGCTCCGCAGCCCGTGGAGCGGGACATCGCGGGCATGCTGCGCTCCTTCGACTACGCCGCCTGCCAGGGCCCGGCGGCCGGGGCCGAGTCGGCCCGCGCCCGTGCGTGGGCCGCTGCCAACCGGGCGGCGTACTGCGCCGGATACGCGGAGGCGTGCGGCCGGGACCCGCGCGAGGAGACCGTGCTCCTGCGCGCGTACGAGACGGACAAGGCCGTCTACGAGGTGCTGTACGAGGCGCGCAACCGGCCCGCGTGGCTGGGTATCCCGCTCTCCGCCGTCCGGCGGCTGGCGGCACCGTCTTCCGCGCCCTCTGCATGAACGATTCTTCGCCACCGTCCCACCTGGAGGAAGCACGTGGCCCTCGACAAGCCGCCGTCCGAGCCCGGCAGGGCCGAGGCCCCGGCCCCACTGCCCGACGAGGAGCGAGTCCGGCTGCTGGCCGGTACGCACCACGACCCGCACGCGCTGCTCGGCGCGCACCCGGGGCCTGACGGGGTCGTGATCCGTACGCTGCGGCCGTACGCCAGGGCCGTCACCGTCGTCGCCGGGCGGTGGCGGGTGGAGCTGGCGGACGAGGGCGACGGGCTGTTCGGCGGGGTCCTGCCGTCGGCCCCGGACTCCGTGCCCGCGTACGAACTCGTGGTCCGGTACGGCGCGGAACCGGGCGAGGACGAGATCACCACGGCCGACCCCTACCGGTTCCCGCCCACGCTCGGCGAGCTGGATCTGCATCTGATCGGTGAGGGCAGGCACGAGGAGCTGTGGCGGGCGCTGGGCGCGCATCCGATGACCGTCGACTCGGTGGCCGGCACCCGCTTCACCGTCTGGGCGCCCAACGCGCGCGGCGTACGGATCGCCGGGGACTTCAACCACTGGGACCCGACCGCGGCGCCGATGCGCTCGCTGGGCTCGTCCGGCGTATGGGAGCTGTTCCTGCCCGGGGTCGGCACGGGCGCGCTCTACAAGTTCGACATCGCGCGACCCGACGGCTCGCACACGCTGCGGGCCGACCCGATGGCGCGGCGCACCGAGTGCCCGCCCGCCACGGCATCGGTGGTGGAGTCCTCGCGGTACGTCTGGCACGACCAGGAGTGGCTGGCCGCGCGCGCCGACGCGGCACCGCACCGGGAGCCGCTGTCGGTGTACGAGGTACATCTGCCCTCCTGGCGGCCGGGGCTGTCCTACCGGGAGCTGGCCGGGCAACTCCCCGGGTACGTCAAGGACCTGGGCTTCACCCACGTGGAGCTGATGCCGCTCGCCGAGCACCCGTTCGGCGGCTCGTGGGGCTACCAGGTGACGGGCTTCTACGCGCCGACGGCCAGGCTGGGCACCCCGGACGACTTCCGGTACCTGGTCGACGCGCTGCACCGGGCCGGGATCGGGGTGCTGATGGACTGGGTGCCGGCGCACTTCCCCAAGGACGAATGGGCGCTGGCCCGCTTCGACGGGACGCCGCTGTACGAGCACCCCGACCCGGCGCGGGCCGAGCACCCTGACTGGGGCACCCTGGAGTTCGACCTGGGCCGGCGCGAGGTGCGCGACTTCCTGGTCGCCAACGCCGTCTACTGGTGCGAGGAGTTCCACATCGACGGGCTGCGCGTGGACGCGGTCGCCTCGATGCTCTACCTGGACTACTCACGCGGCGAGGGGCAGTGGACGCCCAATGTGTACGGCGGCCGCGAGAACCTGGAAGCGGTGGCCTTCCTCCAGGAGATGAACGCCACCGTCCACCGGCGCTGCCCCGGGGTGATCACGGCGGCCGAGGAGTCGACCGCATGGCCCGGGGTGACCCGCGCGACCCACCACGTCGGCGAGGGCGGCTTCGGCGGGCTCGGCTTCGGCTTCAAATGGAACATGGGCTGGATGCACGACTCGCTGGAGTACATGGCCAAGGACCCGGTGCACCGCAAACACCACCACGGCGAGCTGACGTTCTCGCTGGCGTACGCCTACGCGGAGAACTACATCCTGCCGATCTCGCACGACGAGGTGGTGCACGGCAAGCGGTCGCTGGTGGCAAAGATGCCCGGCGACTGGTGGCAGCAGCGCGCCAACCACCGCGCCTACCTGGCCTTCATGTGGGCCCACCCCGGCAAGCAGCTCCTGTTCATGGGGCAGGAGTTCGCGCAGGGCGCCGAGTGGTCCGAGGAGCACGGGCCCGACTGGTGGCTGCTGGACCCCTCCTACCCCGCCGAGCCCGATCACCGGGGAGTACGCGACCTGGTGCGCGCGCTGAACGCTGCGTACCTGGCGACGGCGGCGCTGTGGGAGCAGGACGGCGAACCCGCCGGGTTCGCCTGGGTGCTCGCGGATGCCGCGGACGCCAACGTGATCGCCTTTCTGCGGTTCGCCGCCGATGGGAGCCCGCTGCTGGCGGTCTGCAACTTCTGTCCAGTGGTGCGGGGCGGCTACCGCCTAGGGGTTCCTGAGGGGTGGGACGTGTGGTGTGAGGTCCTCAACACCGATGCGGTCCGCTATGGGGGGAGCGGGGTCGGCAATGCGACCCCGCTCCGGATCGAGCCCGAGCCGGCTCACGGCCGCCCCGCGTCCCTCCCCTTGACGCTTCCCCCACTCGCCACCTTGTGGCTGCGCCCGGCTGCGTGAGGGGCTGCCCCTATCCGTGCGTTGCGGACTGCGGGCCCGTTGTGGCTTGTCGCGCAGTTCCCCGCGCCCCTGAATGGCCACCCTCTTGCGCTTGCGCAGGGTGGGCAAGCGCGGCCCGCATGCGGGGTACGTCAGGCCTGGGAGGGCACCCGGTCCAGGGGCTCGCTCTTGGTGAGGGGGTCGTGGGCCGGTGCCGGCCCGTGCGCCGTGGACAGCGTCTGCTCGTCGAACGGAAGCCGCCCGGCCAGCACCTCCTGGACCCGCCCCCGGTCGATCTCCTTGGTCCAGGTGCCGATCAGCACGGTGGCCACCGCGTTGCCGGCGAAGTTGGTCAGCGCGCGGGCCTCGCTCATGAAGCGGTCGATCCCGACGATCAGACCGACGCCGTCGACCAGTTCGGGACGGTGGGACTGGAGGCCGCCCGCGAGGGTGGCCAGGCCGGCGCCGGTGACCCCGGCCGCGCCCTTGGAGGCGACGAACATGAACAGCAGCAGCGAGATCTGCTCGCCGATGCCGAGCGGGTTGCCCATGGCCTCGGCGACGAAGATCGAGGCCATGGTCAGGTAGATCATGGTGCCGTCGAGGTTGAAGGAGTAGCCGGTCGGCACGGTGATGCCGACGACGGGCCTGCTGACGCCCAGGTGCTCCATCTTCGCGATCAGCCGCGGCAGCGCCGACTCGGAGGAGGAGGTGGAGAGGATCAGCAGGAATTCCCGGCCCAGGTACTTGAAGAGCGCGAAAATATTGACGCCGGTGAAGGCGCGCAGGATCAGCCCGAGCACGACGAAGACGAACAGGAAACAGGTGGTGTAGAAGCCGAGCATGATCACGGCGAGGGATTTCAGCGCGTCCACGCCGGTCTCCCCGACCACGGCTGCCATGGCACCGAACGCGCCGACCGGGGCCACCCACATCACCATCGCCAGCACCCGGAAGACCAGCTTCTGGATGTGCCCGATGCCGCGCAGCACCGGCTCCCCGGCGCTGCCCATGGCCTGCAGCGCGAAGCCGACGAGCAGCGCGACCAGCAGGGTCTGCAGGACCTGCTCCGTGGTGAAGGCGGAGACCAAGGTGGTGGGAATGATGCCGAGCAGGAACTCGACCGTCCCCTGGCTCTCCCCTGCCTGTGAGGCGCCCGCGTCCCGCGCCGCGTCGGTCAGATGCAGCCCCTCACCAGGGTCCAGCACATTGCCGACGGCCAGCCCGATGGCCAGCGCTACCAGCGACATCACCAGGAAGTAGCCGAGCGCCATCCCGCCGACGGCACCGACCTTGGCCGCCTTGCGGACGGAGCCGATGCCCAGCACGATCGTGCAGAAGATGATCGGGGAGATCATCATTTTGATCAGGCTGACGAACCCTTCGCCGAGCGGTTTCAGCTCGGTGGCCACGCCCGGTGCCGTCAGGCCCAGGATCACGCCCAGGATCACGGCGCCGATCACCGCGATGTAGAGGTAGTGCGTACGGTCCCGTTTCGCGCGTGGTGCTTCCGGCGCAGCGCCCGCTGCGGCCTGCTGCGGTGTCTTCTTCGACACGTCGGGGGCTCCTCGTCCATGGGTCACTTCACGACGTCTTCGCGGGAACGTCCAGGTGGACGGTCGATTGCGAATCCGGATCGTGCTGAGTCCCGGCGACTATGCAACACGGTGCGATGTGCGTCACCCTTACGTGCATTACGTGCACGGAACAAGCCACGGCAGACTGAGAGAATGCGCGTTCCCCGCCCCCGCTCACCTGTGCGGTCCCACCCGCGCAGCCTGGCGGGCCAGCTCTTCGCGATGCAGGTCGTGCTGGTCACCGCCGTGGTCGTGGGCTGCGCGGTGTTCGCGTACGTCTCCGCGAAGTCGCAGGCCAGGGACGCGGCCACGCACCGTGCCCGGGCGACCACACAGGCGGTGGCCGATTCTCCCTCCGTCCGGGAGGCGATCGGCTCGCCCGACCCCAGCAAGCGGCTGCAGCCGTACGCGGAGCAGGTCCGCCGCGACACCGGCGTCACCTTTGTGACGATCATGGACACGGACGGCACCCGGTGGACGCACCCCGATCCCCACCGGATCGGCAAGCGGTTCGTCGGCCATATCGGCCCTGCGCTCAAGGGCCGCACCTTCGACGAGACCTACACCGGAACCCTGGGCCCCTCGGTGCGGGTGGTGACCCCCATCCGGGCCGCCTCGCACGACGGGCACCAGGGCCGGATCATCGGCCTGGTCAGCGCCGGGATCGCGGTCGAGACCATCGGCAGGCAGGTCAGCGCGCAGCTCACCGCCGTCCTCGCCGTCGCGGGCGGGGCGCTGGCCCTGGGCGCCGTCGGCACCTACGTGATCAACGCCCGGCTGCGCCGCCATACGCACGGGATGAACGCGGCCGAGCTGAGCCGCCTGTACGCCTACCACCAGGCCACGCTGCACGCGGTGCGCGAGGGCCTGCTGCTGCTGGACGGGCAGGGGAGGGTCGCGCTCGTCAACGACGGCGCGCGGCTGCTCCTCGGCCGGGACGGTGACGAGGCGCTGGTGGGCCGGCCCGTCGCCGAACTCGGTCTGCCGCCCGAGCTGACCGCGGCGCTGCTGGCCGACGAGGAGCGGGTGGACGAGGTCCATCTGACCGGCGATCGTGTCGTCGTCGTCAACACCGCGCCGGTCGACGGCGGGGAGCACCGCGGCACCGTGGTGACCCTGCGCGACCACACCGAACTGCGGGCCCTGGCGGGCGAGCTGGACTCGGTGCGCGGCTTCGCCGAGGCACTGCGGTCCCAGGCCCACGAGGCCGCCAACCGGCTGCACACCGTCGTCTCCCTCATCGAACTGGGCCGGGTGGCCGAAGCCGTACGCTTCGCCACCGAGGAACTGGAGCTGGCCCAGGCCCTCACCGACCGGGTCGTCAGCGCCGTGCGCGAACCCGTACTGGCCGCGCTGCTGCTGGGCAAGGCGGCGCAGGCCAAGGAGCGCGGCGTGGAGCTGACGCTGACCGATGACTCCGCCATCGAGGAGATATCCGGCCTGCCACCCAGGGACCTGGTGACGGTGCTGGGCAATCTGATCGACAACGCGGTGGAGGCCGTCTCCCCCGCCGGGCAGGTCACCGTCACCGTCCAGCATGCCGCCACCCCGGCGCCCGGCGAGCTCGTCCTCCGCGTCGCCGACGACGGTCCAGGGCTGCCGCCGCAGGCCGGGAACCGCCTCTTCGAACGGGACTGGACCACCAAGCCGGGCCGGGGACACGGCATCGGCCTCGCCCTCGTACGGCAGACCGCCGAGCGCCACGGGGGCCGGGTGCGGGCCCGCGATCTGCCCGATGCGGGCGCCGAATTCGAGGTGCGGCTGCCGCTGCGCCAGGAGGCACTCCCCAAGGAGGTGCTCCGATGACCCTGCGCGTACTGGTCGTCGAGGACGACCCCGTGGCGGCCGACGCGCACGCCCTCTACGTCTCCCGGGTGCCCGGTTTCGAGGTGGCGGCCAAGGCCCACTCGCGGGCGGAGGCGCTCCGCGCCCTGGAGGAGGCGGCGACGGCGGAGACCGGCGGCATCGATCTGATCCTCCTCGATCTGTATCTGCCCGACGGCAGCGGCCTCGACCTGCTGCGCTCACTGCGCGCTGCGGGCCACTCGGAGGATGTGTTCGCGGTGACCTCGGCGCGCGACCTGACGATGATTCGTGAAGGCGTCTCGCTCGGCGTCGTCCAGCACGTACTCAAACCGTTCACCTTCCGTACGCTCAGCGACCGGCTGCTGCGGTACGCGGACTTCCGGGCCACGGCCGAGACGCGGGGCGAGGCGATCAGCCAGGACGAGGTGGACCGTACCCTGTCGGTGCTGCACGCCGTACCGGCCGCCTCGACGCTGCCGAAGGGGCTGAGCGCGCCCACGCTCACGCGGATCACGGCTCAACTGCGGGATGCGGCTGCTGCCGGGCTGACGGCGAGCGAGGCGGCGGCAGCGCTGGGGGTGAACCGGATCACGGCCCGCCGCTATCTGGAGTACCTCGTCGCCGCGGGCCGCGCGGACCGGCATTCCCGCTACGGCCAAGTTGGGCGGCCCGAGCACCATTACGTCTGGCGCCCGTAGCCGTCCCCCGCATGGGGGGCTGCCCCGTCAGGGGCGCGGGGAACTGCGCGCGCAACCACAGCGCAACCCGCGGTCTGCAACGCGCAGCAAGGGGCACCCCCTCATCAGCCCTCAACTGTTCGCCCTCGCACGGATATTGACCACAAAGGGTCCGCAGAGCCACCGTACTCAGGACCCGCCTGGTCCGAGGAGGCATGCCCGTGCGCCCCACCGCTCCGCAGATCCTCGCTCTCGCAACAGCCCTCGCCGCCGCGACCCTCACCGCCTGCGGCGGTGGCGGGGCCGGTGACAAGAACACCGTGCGCATCGCGTTCCACAAGGAGACCGACAACAAGGTCACCTTCCGCGACGACTATCTCAAGTTCGTGGCGGAGAAGTTCGAGAAGCGCTATCCGGGCAAGAAGGTCGACCTGGTGCCGATCCAGGCGACGCAGCAGGACTACTACACCAAGATCCAGCAGATGATGCGCTCTCCGAAGACGGCGCCCGACCTGGTGTACGAGGACACATTCCTGATCAACTCCGATATCAAGAGCGGCTATCTGCGCCCCCTGGACAACTACCTCGCCAAGTGGGACGACTGGAAGCAGTTCGAGCCCGCTGCCAAGCGGGCGGCCGGTGCGGCGGACGGGCAGACGTACGGGGTGCCGGACGGCACCGACACCAGGGGCCTCTGGTTCAACAAGAAGCTGTTCAAGAAGGCGGGCCTCCCGCAGGACTGGCGCCCGAAGACCTGGGACGAGGTACTCGAGGCCGCCCGCACCCTCAAGCGGAAGGTGCCCGGCGTCATCCCGCTCAATGTCTACGCGGGCAAGGGCGCCGGTGAGGCAACAGCCATGCAGGGCTTCGAAATGCTGCTCTACGGCACCGGAGAGGACCCGCTCTACGACCCGAAGGCCAAGAAATGGGTCAAGGGCGGCAAGGGCTTCCGGGAGAGCCTGAAGTTCCTCGACACCGTCTACAGCCAGCATCTCGGCCCCGACGAGGACCAGATGGTCGATCCGAACGTCACCACGGACGTCGCCACCGAGCTGCTGCCGAAGGGGAAGCTGGCCATCGCGCTGGACGGCTCCTGGCTGAGCCAGTTCTGGATCAAGACGGGTGGCAAGCCGTGGCCGGAGTGGAAGGAGACGATGGGGCTGGCGCCGATGCCCACCCAGCACGGCCGGCCGCCCGGCGAGGTGAGCATGTCCGGCGGCTGGACCTGGTCGATCCCCCGGCACTCGGACAACCCGGATCTGGCCTGGAAGATGATCCGCACCATGCAGACGAAGGAGAACGCGGTCGAATGGTGCATCCGCGGCTCCCAGGTGGCGGTGCGGCAGGACGTGGCCGACGATCCGCGCTACCGGAAGTCCATGCCGGGCATAAAGTTCTTCACCGAGCGCGTGGAGCACACCCACTACCGCCCCGCGCTGCCCGCCTATCCGCGGGTCTCGGCGGCCATCGCGGAGGCCACCGAGGCCGTGGCCACCGGTGACTCCTCACCGCAGGCGGCGGCGAAGGCGTACGACGAGCAGCTGGACGGGATCGCCGACGGCGCGACCGTCACCAAATGACCACCGCCACGACCGACCGGCCCGCACGGGTGCGCACCGGGGTACTGCGCTGGCTGCCGCTGGCGCCCGCCACCACCGTGCTGCTGCTCTTCCTGGCGGGCCCGATCGGCTACTGCGTGGTGCTGGCCTTCACCGACATGCGGCTCACCGGGCAGGAGTCGGTGTCGTTCGTGGGGCTGGACAACTTCACCCGCGCCTTCGGTGACCCGCACTTCCGCAACGCGGTCGTCCTCACCCTGGTCTTCACCCTGGTCTCCTCGATCCTGGGCCAGAACACGCTGGGCCTGGCGCTCGCCTCGCTGATGCGGCGGGCCTCCAGGACGGTGCGAACGGCCACCGGGGCCGTGGTGATCAGCGCCTGGGTGCTGCCGGAGATCGTGGCGGGGTTTCTGCTGTACTCCTTCTTCCACCGGGAGGGCCAGCTCAACGCGGTGCTGGAGCGGCTGCAGCTGCCCACCCAGAACTGGCTGGTGACGCTGCCGATCCTGGCCGTCTCCTTCGCCAACGTCTGGCGGGGCACGGCGTTCTCGATGCTCGTCTACTCGGCGGCGCTGGCCGAGATCCCGCAGGAGGTCACCGAGTCGGCCGAGGTGGACGGCGCGAGCGGTTGGCAGCGGCTGTGGTACATCACGCTGCCGATGATCCGCCGCTCCATCGGCACCAATCTGATGCTCAACACGCTCCAGACGCTGTCCGTCTTCGGGTTGATCTGGGCGATGACCAAGGGCGGACCGGCCCACCGGAGCGAAACCCTGCCGGTCTTCATGTACGACCAGGCGTTCACCAAGTCGCTCATCGGCTATGGAACGGCCGTCGCGCTGCTGCTGCTTGTGGTGGGGGCGCTGTTCTCCGCCGTCTATCTGCGGCTGATGCGGGAGGAGGTGACCGCACCGTGAGGCCGCCGGACGGAGGCGGGCGGCAGGAGCGGACGGGGCACTGCTCGGCGTACGCGGGGCCGCCGGCGCGTACAGAACGCCCGGCGGCCGGTCGGGACCGGCCGCCGGGCGGTGGTACGGACTGCCCGTCAGTCACCCGACGGAGCGGTGCGGGGCTGCACGGGGGACAGCCCCGGCGCGGTCGGCGCCGTGATCAGCTCTGCGAGGAGCGGCGCTTGCGCGCGAAGACCACCAGGCCGCCGCCGGCGATGACCACGGCGGCCGCGATGCCGGCGATCATCGGGGTGTTGCTGGACGAACCGGTCTCGGCCAGGTCGTCACCGCCGCCCTGCGGCTTCTCGGCCGGGGCGCTGCTGCTGGGCTCGGAAGCGCTCGGCTCCGGCTTCTCGCTCGCGCTCTGTGAGGGGCTGGCGCTGGGCGACGGCGGGGTGGACTCCGACTCGCTGGGCGAGGGGGCCGGGGTCTCGGAGGGCTTCTCGCACACCGGGGACGTCTTGGTCTCCGGACCCCACGAGAACTGGTCGCCGTCCGAGGCCACGACCTTGGCCGTGACGTCCAGCGGCTTGCTGTGCTCGGGCAGGTCCACCTTCTTGTGGAAGGTGCGGCCGAAGGTGTCGTCGATCAACACCTTGTCGCCGGCCTTGACGGTGACCTTGTTGCCCTCCGGTGCGTACTGCTTGAGATCGATCGAGACCGAGTCACAGGTCACCGACCACTGGGGGGTGTGTGCCTGGGCGGGGGCAGCCGCTATCGCGGTGCCGACGAACGCCGCGGCACCGGTCGCCGCGATGGCGACCGACCGCTGCCATCTGAGGCGCAGTGCTGTCATCGTTTTCCTTCCGGTAGGACCACGACCGCACGAGATGCACGTACGGCGGGTGACAGCACGGTACTCGCATCGGCAACGCACGACACACGGACCCCGCAATATCCAACTGTTGTCGGCCAAGGCCCAGTTCGCCGCACCTACACGGAACCTCCATGACCGCAGGTCGCGGGGGCGGCGCCCGCTCCACTCGAAGGAGGTTGCGATTCGGTGAAGTTGAGCAGGCGCGCCCGGGGGCGGCTCGCCGCCGACGCCGGACTCGTGGTGGTCCTGGCGGCGTTCGTGACGCCGCTCGCATGGCTGGTTCTCGCCTCCCTGGACGCCGAGGCGACGCTGCGGGTACGACCGCCGGACTCCCCCACGCTGGAGAACTTCTCGGCCGTACTGACCGACGAGATCACTTTCACGCCGATGCGCAACAGCCTGCTGCTGTGCGGCGGCGCCACCGCCCTGACGGTGGCGTGTGCGGCGCTGGCGGCCTACCCGCTCTCGCGCTTCCGGTCCCGCTTCAGCCGCCCGTACCTGCTCACCATCCTGTTCACCACCTGCCTGCCGGTCACAGCCGTGATGGTGCCGGTCTACGGGCTGTTCGTGCAGATCAACCTGATCGACACGCTGTACGGCACAGCCCTGTTCCTGGCGGCCTCGCAACTTCCCTTCGCCATCTGGCTGATGAAGAACTTCATGGACGGCGTGCCGCGCGTACTGGAGGAGGCGGCCTGGACGGACGGTGCCTCGTGGTGGCAGTCACTGCTGCGGGTGGTACTGCCGCTGATGGGGCCGGGCGTCTCGGTCGTGGCGATCTACAGCTTCGTGATGATGTGGGGCAACTTCTTCGTGCCGTTCATGCTGCTGCTGAGCCCGGAGCAGATGCCCGCCTCGGTCAGCATCTTCACCTTCTTCGGCAACTACGGCGCGGTCGTCTACGGCCAGTTGGCGGCCTTCTCCATCCTCTACTCGACCCCGGTGATCCTGCTGTACGTGCTCGTCTCCCGCCGGCTGGCGGGCGGCTTCGCGCTGGGCGCGGCGGTCAAGGGCTGAGCCGCGTCGGCCACTGTCCGTGTGAAGGCGTGCAGCAGCGCGGTGTCCGTACCCCGCACGGTCACCAACGCCAGCTCCGAGAGAGGCAACCCCTCGACGGGTACGTAGGCGATATCCGCACGGGCGTGCGCCTCAGCGGTGGGGCGGCACAGCAGCATGCCTCCGCGCCCCGCAGCGGCGTTGGCCAGCCCTTCCTGGAGCGTGGCCACAGCCGGACCGCGCGCAACAGTGCGGCCCCGGGGTGTGCGCGGCGGCGCCTGGTGGTCCCGCCAATAGCCGGGCGCCGGGGGCGCGGCGGCGATGAGGGGGCAGTCGGTGAGGTCCTCGGCGTCCAGCGAGCCGCGCCCGGCGAAGGGATGGTGCGGGGAGACGGCCAGCATCCACGGCTGCTCATTGAAGCAGGGGCCCACCACCAGATCGGGCTCCTCGACGGGCAGGAGCACGACGGCCGCGTCCACCTCGCCGCGCCGCAGCGGCCCGAACGGGTCCGCCATGGTGATCTCCACGATGTCGGTCTCCACCCGTGGGTGGCGGGCGTGGAAGAGGCCGAGCGCCGCCGTCATCCGGTGGTTGGCGCTGCCCAGGAACCCCAGCCGCAGCCGCCCTGCCACGCACCGTGCCGCAGCGCGTGCCTCGTCCACGGCCTCACCCAGCAGCCCGTAGGCGGGCCGCAGCTGCGCGAGGAAACGGGAGCCGAGCGGGGTGAGCTCCACCCGGCGGCTGGTGCGCTCCACCAGCCGCGCCCCGATCCGGCTCTCCAGGGAGCGCAGCAGCTGGCTGACCCTGCTCTGCGACACGTACAGCCGCTCACCGGTGCGCCCGAAGTGCAGCTCCTCCGCGAGGACGAGAAAGCACTCCAGCTCTCTCATCTCCAGCGAACGGATTCTGGTGCCGCCGTCCAACTCGGCCTCCTTCTGCTCGGCCTGCCGCGTCGATGAGCCCCGCTCATGGAAGGATGAGAAGTCCGCCGTTGTTCCCTCCCGGCGCGGGCCGAAGGCTGGAGGGCATGACACAGACCCTCTCCTCCACCCCCTCGACGGCGCCGGAGCGCACGCCCCTGCGGGCCTGGCTCGGCGTCGTCTCGCTCACCTCGGCGACCTTCGCGGTCACCGCGGCCGAGATGCTGCCGGTCGGGCTGCTCACCCGTATCGGCGACAGTCTGCGCGTCTCGGAGGGCTCGGCCGGCCTGACCGTCACGCTCACCGGCATCGTCGCCGCCCTCGCCGCGCCCCTCGTCCCGCTGGCCGCGGGCCGACTCGACCGCCGTGTCCCACTGGCCGGGCTGGCGCTGCTGCTGGCCGTCGCCAACGCGCTGTCGGCCCTCGCGCCCAACCTCACCGTGCTGCTGGCAGCGCGCGTACTGGTGGGCGTCGCGCTGGGCGGCGTCTGGGCGCTGGCGGCGAGCCTCCCGGTACGGCTGGTGCCGCAGCGCTCGCTGAACACCGCGCTGGCGGCCGTGTTCGGCGGCATCGGCATCGCGAGCGTACTGGCCGTGCCGGCGGGCACCATGCTGGGCGAAGTGGCGGGCTGGCGCGCCGCGTTCGGCGCCGCTGCGGGGCTCGCGGTGGCCGTCGCGCTGGCCCTGGCGCTGCTGCTGCCCGCGCTGCCCGCCGAGCGCCCGGTGCGTCCCGGCACCTTGCTGCTGCTGTTCGGCAACGCGCGGCTGCGCGCCGGATTCGTCTTCCTCGCGCTGGTGGTGACGGGGCACTTCGCCGCCTACACCTATGTCCGGCCGGTGCTGGAGGAGATCTCCGGTGTCGCGCCCGCGCTGATCGGGGCGCTGCTGCTGGCGTACGGCGCCGCGGGCATCGCCGGCAACTTCGCCGCAGGCGCCCGCGCGGCACGCCACCCGCGCGGCACGCTGCTTACGCTGGGCGCGGGGATCGCGGCCATGACGGCGCTGCTGGCGGCGGCCGGTTCGGCCACCGGGCTCGCCGTCGCCGTACTGCTGCTGTGGGGCCTGGCCTACGGCGGGCTCTCGGTCAGCGCCCAGACGTGGGTCCTCGCCGCGGCCCCGGCGGAACGCGAGCCCGCGGGGGCGCTGTTCGCCTCCGTCTTCAACGCCTCCATCGCACTCGGCGCCTTCGTCGGCGGCCGAGTGGTGGACACGGCCCCACTGCCCTGGGTCCTCCTACTGGGCGCAGCGCTGGCCGCCTGCGCACTGGCGGTGCTCGCCGCAACGAAGAGCCCCACCGCGTAGAGGGGGCGCGCCCCGCAGGGGCGCGGGGAACGGCGCGACCAGCCACACACAACCCGCAGCCCGCAACCAACAGCCAGGGGCACCCCCTCCCCGGCGGCGGCTCAGAAGACCGCCTCGGTCTCGTCCATCCGGTCCTGCGGCACCCGCTTCAGCTCCGAAACCGCGTCGGCGAGCGGCGCCATCACGATCTCGGTGCCCCGCAAGGCGGTCATCTGACCGAAGTCGCCCCGGTGCGCCGCCTCGACCGCGTGCCAGCCGAAGCGGGTGGCGAGCACCCGGTCGTACGCCGTAGGAGTACCACCGCGCTGGATGTGGCCGAGGATGACGGGCCGGGCCTCCTTGCCGAGCCGGTGCTCCAGCTCGACGGCGAGCCGGTTGCCGATCCCGGCGAAGCGCTCGTGGCCGTACTGGTCGATCATGCCCTTCTCGTACGGCATGGAGCCCTCGGCCGGGTGGGCGCCCTCGGCGACGCAGACGATGGCGAACTTCTTGTTCCGCGCGAAACGCTCCTCGACCATCTTGACCAGGTCGTCGACCTCGAAGTTCCGCTCGGGGATGCAGATGGCGTGGGCGCCGGCCGCCATCCCGGCCTCCAGCGCGATCCAGCCCGCGTGCCGCCCCATGACCTCCACGACCATGACGCGCTGGTGGGACTCGGCGGTGGTCTTGAGGCGGTCCATCGCCTCGGTGGCGACACCGACGGCGGTGTCGAAGCCGAAGGTGCGGTCGGTTGCGGAGATGTCGTTGTCGATCGTCTTGGGGACGCCGACGACCGGCAGCCCGATCTCGGCGAGCATACGGGCGGCGGTCAACGTGCCCTCGCCGCCGATGGGGATGAGGGCGTCGAGGCCGAGGCGGCCGATCAGCTCCTCGGAGTTGTTGCACGCCTCCCGCAGCCGGTCCCGCTCCAGCCGGGCCGAGCCGAGGATGGTGCCGCCGCGGGCGAGGATGCCGCTGACGGAGTTTATGTCCAGGGGGCGGTAGCGGCCCTCGAGCAGGCCCTTGAATCCGTCTTCGAAGCCGATGACCTCGTCGCCGCGGTCGTGCACGGCGCGGTGCACGACGGATCGGATCACGGCGTTGAGACCGGGGCAGTCTCCGCCTGCGGTGAGGACTCCGATGCGCATGGGGTTCGCTTCTCCTGCTCCGTAGATGCCCGCCGGGGGGACGGGCCGCTTGGGGCACGGTCGGACCTCACTGTCCGGGGTGCCGCTGGTCCGTGTGAGCCGGTGCGATTGTTTCACGTCTTGAAGGCGAGGGCATGGGCCCCGCTCAGCATCCGGACCACCGCGGTCCGGTCCCCGCGGCCCGGACCGCGGACCACCCACCTGACGAGCGGCGTAGCCACAAGCGCAGGTATTGTCAAGGGTATAGCCGTGCCTTTACGGGTGTTTTCCAGGCGATATCGCTCGAGAATCACCCCGGAGCGATCTCGACCGACCACAACGGACCTGGACCGCCCGCGACCCGGAGGAGACAGCGCGTGACGCGCAGCGTGTACGTGACCGGCATCGGACGCAGCGACGGCCGGCAGGTCGTCGAGCTGGGAGTCATGGAACTGCTGACCCGGCAGGTGGACCGGGTGGGAGTCTTCCGGCCGCTGGTGCACGACGGGCCCGACCGGCTGTACGACCTGCTGCGCAGCCGCTACCGGCTCACCCAGCCCGCTTCCTCCGTCTTCGGCATGAGCTACGAGGACGCGGCGGCGCTCCAGGCCGAGCAGGGCACGGACGAGCTGATATCCCGCCTGGTGGACGGCTACCACCAGGTCTCCGACGCGTACGAGGCCGTGCTGGTCCTCGGCACCGACTTCGCCGACACCGGGCTCCCCGCCGAGCTGGCACTCAACGCGCGGCTCGCGAACGAGTTCGGCGCGGCCGTGCTGCCCGTCGTCGCCGCCCGGGACCAGTCCCCCGAGGCGGTGGTCGCCGAGGTGCGCAACGCACACGACGCCTACGCCTCGCTGGGCGCCGACCTGATCGCGATGGTCGCCAACCGGGTGTCCGACCCGGAGGCCGCCGCCGCGGTACGGGGGCTGGCCGAACGGCTACCGGAGCCGGTTTTCGTGCTGCCGGAGGAGCCGGCCCTGGCGGCGCCCACGGTGGCCCAGGTCAAGGAGGCGACGGGCGCCAAGGTGCTGCTCGGCGACCACGCGGGGCTCTCGCGCGACGTACGCAACCTGGTCTTCGGCGGCGCCCACCTGCCCGTCTTCCTGCCCGCCCTGACCGAGGGCTGTCTCGTGGTCACGCCGGGCGACCGCTCGGACCTGATCATCGGCGCGCTGGCAGCCCACTCCGCGGGCTCCCCCGCCATCGCCGGAGTGCTGCTCACCCTGGACGAGCATCCCGGGGACCAGACCCTGGCGCTGGCCTCCCGGCTGGCCCCCGGCACACCTGTGCTGGTGGTACCCGAGGGCTCCATGCCGACCGCGGACGCGCTGCTGTCCCTGGAGGGCAAGCTGACCGCCGCCACCCCGCGCAAGGCCGAGATCGCGCTGGGCCTGTTCGAGACGCATGTGGACGCCGCGCTCCTCTCCGAGCGGCTGTCGGTGGAGCGCAGCGAGCGGGTCACGCCGATGATGTTCGAGCACGAGCTGGTGCAGCGTTCGCGCGCGGCGCGGCGCCACATCGTGCTGCCGGAGGGCACCGAGGAGCGGGTGCTGCGCGCCGCCGAGGTGCTGCTGCGCCGCAACATCTGCGACCTGACGCTGCTGGGCGAGCCGGGCGCCGTGCGCAAGCGGGCCGCCGAGCTGAGCATCCACCTCGATCTGCTCGCCGACGACGAGGCCCCGGCGGACCCCTCGGCGGGTCCCGGCGGCGCCACGGCGCGCATCGTCGACCCGCAGACCTCCCCGCTGCGGGAGCGCTTCGCCGAGTCGTACGCCGAGCTGCGCGCCCACAAGGGCGTCACCTACGAACTGGCGCACGACGTGGTCTCCGACGTCTCGTACTTCGGCACCATGATGGTCCGCGAGGGGCTCGCCGACGGCATGGTCTCCGGCGCCGTCCACTCGACGGCTGCGACGGTCCGGCCCGCCTTCGAGATCATCCGCACCAAGCCGGAGGCCTCGATCGTCTCCTCGGTCTTCTTCATGTGCCTGGCCGACCGCGTGCTGGTCTACGGAGACTGTGCCGTGGTACCCGACCCGGACGCCGAGCAGCTCGCGGACATCGCCATCCAGTCGGCGGCCACGGCGGCCAGGTTCGGGGTGGAGCCCAGGATCGCGATGCTGTCGTACTCGACGGGCACCTCGGGCTCCGGCGCCGATGTGGACAAGGTGCGACGGGCCACCGAACTGGTCCGCGAGCACCGCCCCGACCTGCTGATCGAAGGGCCTATCCAGTACGACGCGGCCGTGGAGCCCTCGGTCGCCGCGACCAAGCTGCCCGGCTCCAGGGTGGCGGGGCAGGCGACCGTGCTGATCTTCCCCGACCTGAACACCGGCAACAACACCTACAAGGCCGTGCAGCGCTCGGCCGGGGCCGTCGCGGTCGGCCCGGTGCTGCAGGGCCTGCGCAAGCCCGTCAACGACCTGAGCCGGGGAGCCCTGGTGCAGGACATCGTCAACACCGTCGCGATCACGGCCGTCCAGGCGCAGGACGAGTCCGCGCCGGGCACCTGACCCGCTCCCCAGTCCTGTCCCCGTCCAGAAAGCTCTCCTGACGTGACCAGCCCGACCAGCCCCACCCGGATTCTCGTCCTCAACTCCGGCTCGTCGTCGGTGAAGTACCAGCTGATCGACATGGCCGACCGCACTCGGCTGGCCGCCGGCCTCGCGGAGCGGATCGGCGAGGAGACCTCCGCCGTCTCCCACGAGCCGCTGGCCACCGGCGGCGAGCGGCGCACGCGCGAGGGGCGGCTGGCCGACCACGACGCGGCGCTGAAGGCCATCGCGGACGAGCTGGCCGCCGACGGGCTCGGCCTGGACTCCCCCGACCTGGCCGCGATCGGCCACCGGGTGGTGCACGGCGGACTGAAGCTGACCGAGCCGACGGTGGTGGACGACGCCGTGCTCAAGGAGATCGAGCGCCTCGTCCCGGTGGCGCCGCTGCACAATCCGGCGAACGTCACCGGCATCCGTACGGCACAGCGGCTGCGCCCCGATCTGCCGCAGGTCGCCGTGTTCGACACCGCGTTCCACTCCACGATGCCCGAGCACGCGGCCCGCTACGCCATCGATGTGGAGACGGCGGACGCGCACCGGGTGCGCCGCTACGGCTTCCACGGCACCTCGCACGCCTATGTCTCGCGCAAGGCGGCCGAGCTGCTGGGCAAGGACCCGGCCGAGGTCAATCTGATCGTGCTGCACCTGGGCAACGGCGCCTCGGCGTCCGCGGTGCGCGGCGGGCGGTGCGAGGACACCTCCATGGGGCTGACCCCCTTGGAGGGCCTGGTGATGGGAACCCGCTCGGGTGACATCGACCCGGCGGTGGTCTTCCACCTGGGCCGGGTGGCCGGGATGGACGTGGACGAGGTGGACGAGCTGCTGAACAAGCGCAGTGGCCTGCTGGGGCTGTGCGGCGCCAACGACATGCGGGAGATCCGCCGCCGGATCGACGCGGGCGACGCGGCGGCCACCCTGGCCTTCGCCATCTACATCCACCGGCTGAAGAAGTACATCGGCGCCTACTACGCCGTGCTGGGCAGGGTCGACGCCGTGGTCTTCACCGCGGGGGTCGGTGAGAACGCGGCGCCCGTGCGCGAGGCCGCCGTCGCGGGCCTGGAGGAGCTGGGCCTGGCCGTGGACGGCGAGCTGAACGCGGCCGGCGGGAAGGAGGCCCGGCTGATCTCGCCCGAGTACGCGAGGGTGAAGGTGGCCGTCGTACCGACCGACGAGGAACTGGAGATCGCAGAGCAGACATACGCGCTGGTCGCCCCGAGCTGAGCGGCCCTGACCCCTGGGGGAGCCGCCCCCGAATCGTTCAGTACCTAAACAAAACGATAGGATCGCCACCATGCGCCGTTCCAAAATCGTCTGCACCCTGGGCCCCGCCGTCGACTCCTACGATCAGCTCAAGACGCTGATCGAGGCGGGCATGAACGTGGCCCGTTTCAACATGAGCCACGGCTCCCACGCCGAGCACGAGGAGCGGTACCACCGCGTCCGCAAGGCCGCCGAGGAGACGGGCCGCCCGGTGGGCGTGCTCGCCGACCTGCAGGGCCCCAAGATCCGGCTGGAGACCTTCGCCGAGGGCCCCGTCGAGCTGGTCCGCGGTGAGGAGTTCACCATCACCACCGAGGACGTGGCGGGTGACAAGACCATCTGCGGCACCACCTACAAGGGACTGCCGGGCGACGTCTCCAAGGGCGACCCGGTGCTGATCAACGACGGGAACGTCGCCCTCCAGGTCGTGGAGGTCGAGGGACCCCGGGTGCGCACCATCGTCATCGAGGGCGGCGTCATCTCCGACCACAAGGGCATCAACCTGCCCGGCGCGGCGGTGAACGTCCCGGCACTGAGCGAGAAGGACATCGGCGATCTGAAGTTCGCGCTCAAGATGGGCGCCGACATGATCGCGCTCTCCTTCGTGCGCAACGCCTCCGACGTGCGGGACGTGCACCGGGTGATGGACGAGGTCGGCCGCCGGGTGCCGGTCATCGCCAAGGTCGAGAAGCCGCAGGCCGTCTCCAACATGGAGGAGGTCGTGCTGGCCTTCGACGGCGTGATGGTGGCCCGCGGTGACCTGGCGGTCGAGTATCCGCTGGAGCAGGTGCCGATGGTGCAGAAGCGCCTCGTCGAGCTGTGCCGCCGCAACGCCAAGCCGGTGATCGTGGCAACCCAGATGATGGAGTCGATGATCACCAACTCGCGGCCCACCCGCGCGGAGGCCAGCGACGTGGCCAACGCGGTGCTGGACGGCGCCGACGCGGTGATGCTCTCGGCGGAGTCCTCGGTCGGCCAGTACCCGATCGAGACCGTCAAGACGATGTCGAAGATCGTGGAGGCCGCCGAGCAGGAACTGCTCAGCCGCGGCCTCCAGCCCCTGGTGCCCGGCAAGAAGCCGCGCACCCAGGGCGGTTCGGTCGCCCGCGCGGCCTGCGAGATGGCCGACTTCCTCGACGGCAAGGCCCTGGTCGCCTTCACCAAGTCCGGTGACACGGCCCGGCGGCTGTCCCGCTACCGGGTGAGCCAGCCCATCCTCGCCTTCACCACGGAGGCGTCCACGGCCAACCAACTGACGCTCAGCTGGGGCGTGGAGACGTTCGTCGTCAAGCACGTCGACCACACGGACGAGATGGTCGAGTTGGTCGACGCCGAGCTGCTGCGCTTGCAGCGCTTCGAGACGGGCGACACCATGCTGATCACGGCCGGCTCCCCGCCCGGTGTCCCCGGCACCACCAACATGGTCCGCGTCCACCACCTGGGCACCGCCTGACACCTGGGCACCGCCTGACGCCGGGCGCCGCCCGAGCACACGAAAAGGCCCGCGCCCGGGAGGGTGCGGGTCTTTTCGTGAGGGGGTTACTCGGGGAGCCTCACCGGCTCACTTGCTGATGGAGTTGTGGAGTCCGGGGACGGTGAGGGTGCCGCCGAACTGGCCCGCCTGCCGCACCGACACATCGGTGAAGTAGGCGTAGGGCACATTGAGCGGCGGCGGCGTCTCGGGGGTGAAGGTGACCGGGATCAGCCCGAACAGATTGCCCTTCAGCTCCTCGGTGTACATCGTCACCTTGCCGCCGCGGATGGTGGAGGTGGAGCCCTTGGACGCCTGCACGTGGTACGTGACGCCGTCGGCCTTGACCAGCTGGTGCAGATCGCCGATGTCGACCGCGTCGGCGGTGAACTTGAGGGCCTGCTTGGTCTCGCCGTTGGGCTTGCGAATGTTGACGACGCCCTCGTAGTCCAGGCCCATCAGGGCGAGGGAGGATGCCTCCAGATACCAGGGGTCGTCGGGTATCTGGGCCGGGGTCTGCTCGTCCTTGCCCTTGACGCTCATCTTCTCGGGGCAGGGGAACGGCTTGCCCGCGTCCTTGTCGGGGTCGAAGTCGCGTGCGGTGCCGTCGTTCTTGTCGACCCCGCTGTCGGCCGCGTCCTTGTCGCCCTCGCTGTCCTTGCCGGACTCGCCGTCCTTGCCGCTCTTGTCGTCCTCGGACTTGCTGTCCTGCCCGTCCTTCTCGGACGCGCTGTCCTTCTTCGCCGAGTCCGACTTGGTGTCCGAGCCGGAGTCGGCGGACCCGGACCCGCCCGAGCTGCCGCTCTTGCTGCCGCCGGAGCCGTCCTTGGGCGCGGTGGAGCTGCTGCCGTCACCCGAGTCGGAGCCCGAACCCGACGAGGGGCTCGGCGTGGGGCTGGAGGAGGGCTGGTCCTTGTCGGGGCTGAGCACACCGTCCAGGGTCTTGCCCACACCCAGCGGGTCGTACCAGGGGTTCTCCTCGTCGTCCTGCGAGCCGGTCGAGCTGTCGCCCGAACTGGTGGACGGCGTGGGCGAGGGGGACGGCTGGGCGTCGGAGGAGCCGCCGGAGGGCTGTGAGGGCGAGGGTGAGGCGTCGCCGGACTTCTCGTCCGACGTACCGCCCGTGGCCTTGTCCTTGGCGCTGTCGGCGCCTTCCTTGGCGTTCTCGGCGGCCTTGCGAGCAGCCTCCTCGGCGGCCTTCTCACGCTTGGCCTGCTCGCGGGCGAGGTCTTCCTTGAGCTTCTCGGCCCGCTCCTTGCGCTCCTGCTTCTCCTTCTCGGTCTCCTGCTGCTCCGAGATGGAGACGCACGAGTCGCCCTTGAACGGGTTCTTGGGGAGCGGCTTGGCGTTGGCCAGCTGCGGGGTGAGCCCCACGCCCATCAGCACCGCCGAGGGCATGGCGGCCAGGGCTATCGCCTTGCCCGCGGGCAGGTGGAACCGGGTCAGCAGCGGCTTCCTGGGGGCCGCGTGCCGGGGTCCGGTTCTCCCCCGGGCGCCGGACGCGCCGTGTTCGCGCGCGCCCTCCCCCTCGTGGACCTGGTCACCCGGCACGGTGCCTCCCGTTCCCGTCGTGCGCGTCGGCCCCGTCGGCGGGGGACGCTCCAGAGACTGCTGTGTTGTCACTCACCGGGCCCGTCGCGGCGTTCGTACCGGCGTCAGCGGCGGCGAACTCCGCCTGTTCACCGCGGTCGGGGGACTCGGGCTGTGCGGCGGGCCCGGCCTCGACCGGCTTGCCCGGAGCCCAGGAGACGCCCAGCGCTCCGCCGATCAGTCCGAGCAGGAAGCCGATCAGGAAGGCGCCGAAGTTGGACACGACGAGGGAGACCAGCGAGAGCAGGATCGCGGCTACGCCCGCGAACACCCGCGAGTGGGGCTGGAACCACATGGTCAGCCCGAGGACGACCAGCAGGACACCGATGATCAGCGAGCCCGCGCCCGCCGTCGTCGACATCCGGATCGTCAAGGACCCCAGGGTGAGGTTCTGGTAGGGGACGTACATGATCGGGATGCCGGCCAGCAGCGTCAGCATTCCGCCCCAGAACGGGCGCTGGCCGCGCCAGTGCCGGAAGGACTGCCTCTTGTGGCCGAATCCGGTCGTCAGACTCTGTCGCGTGTCGGCGCTCATGGGTACGGGCTCCTCGGAACTGGCACAGAACTTGCTTAGGTGCGGCGGACCCTACGGGTGCGGAGGGCGGGACGGAGCGGACGCCCTCGCCCTCCGCGCCCGGGGCTCACGTCAGTAGCACTCGTGCGCGCCCTTCTTGACGCTCATGTGGAGGCCACTGAGCTTGAAGGTGCCGGCCGTTGTGGCCCACGCGCGCTGCTTGACGTCGGTGAAGTGGACGCTCTCCGCCTGCTGGGAGAAAGAGCCCTTGGCATAGGCGTCGCCCTTGTGCGGACCAGGACCCTTGGTGGTCTTGTCCACGCTGACGCCGATGTCGATGTTCTTGAACGTACCGTTGGTGCTCAGGTCGTCGGCGTCGATGTAGAGCTTCTTCGCTTCGACGCGGGGGCTGCCCTTGCCGCCTGCGTTGAGCTTCATCGACACATCGCCGAAGATCGGCACCGGGACGACGACGGACTGGCAAAGGTTGCGTATCTTCGCCGAGTTCATGCCGACGACGGTGACGGGCTTCTTGCCCTTCTCCGTGCTGTCGAGCGCGCCGTATTGGACGAAACCGTCGCCGTCCAGGGTGTCCGCTGTGACCTTGAACTGCTGACCTGAGACGCTGAACGACGCTGCCAGCGCACCCTGCGAGAGGGCGACACCGATCGCTGCCGTAGCGGCCACGCTCGGCACCATGACGACGGCGAACCGCTTCCATCTGGTCCCGCCACGAGCCAGGGACTCCATGACTTTCCTCCTTCTCGGACGTACATCTCCGGCTCGGAGAGCCGTGCCGCCTGTGCTCAGCGGGCCGCTCCTGCCGTGGGGGTACCTCCCGGCCACCGGGCTGGGGAGGGAGACGAGCTACGTCCTCGGAACGGAGAGCGCCGAGACTGTCCGTGCCGTCCTCACGTACGTCACGTCCGAGCCGCCGACGATCACCCCCGAGCGACAACCACGGGCCACGCTCTCGCGCAACCTTGCTTTGTAGGGACAGGCCCTGCCGTGGAGCAGGGACCCCCCTGTCCCGGGGACCGGCGGGTGGAAAAGGTGTGTGGTGGTGCGGATCGTGCGGTGCCGGTCCACTCGGTGGGGACCATCACCCCGGGCGCCGAATGGATGCCGGGCTGTGGGGCGATGAACCGAGCGTGGCCGATCGTGGTCCATCTGAGCCCGCCGCACAAGGGGGTTCGTTACTTACGAGTAACGGCTGGATAACCCCAGGGCCGCCGGGGGGTATGTGTTGGCGACGCAGGGTTGCCGGCACCCGGGGGCGCCAACGCGTATCAACCGGGCAAGGCGGGACGTTTCTGCGAGCCTTCGTAACCATGAGTAACGGCGGCCGCGATTGCCAAGTTTTGGCAAAGTGCGGCCGCCGTTGTCGCTAAATCAATGAGTGGCGACGGGCGCGTGACCGTCGGTACGGGCAGGTCAGAACAGCGCGCGAGCGAGTGCCGCACGCGCGGTGACGACGCGCGGATCCTCCGGCCCGATCACCTCGAACAGCTCCAGGAGCCGTACCCGCGCCGCGTCCCGGTCCTCACCGGCCGTACGCCGCACCGTGTCCACCAGCCGCCCGAAGGCGTCCTCCACATGGCCCCCTGCCATGTCCAGATCCGCGACCTTCAACTGGGCGGCCACGTCGTCCGGCCGGTCGGCGGCGTCCTTGCGCACCTGACGGGCGTCCAAGTCCTGCACCCGGGAGAGGAGTTCGGCCATCGCCAGACCGACCTTCGCCTCCACGTTGGCGGGCTCGTCCGCCAGCTTGTTGCGGTACGCCTGGATCGCGCCGGGCAGATCGCCGGAGTCCAGCGCCTGCTGCGCCGCCGCCAGCACCGGGTCCTCCGGCGCCTGCGGTTCGGCCTGCTGCTCGGCGGCCTCCTCCTGCGGAACGCCCTGGAGGCCCGTGATGCCGAAGCGCTGCTCGGCGACCTGGACGAGCTGATCGAACGTGGCGCGGATCTGCTGCTCGGGCGCGGCACCCTGGAACAGCGGCAGCGCCTGCCCGGCCACCACCGCGAAGACCGCCGGGATGCCCTGGACGCCGAACTGCTGCATCAGCATCTGGTTCTTGTCGACGTCGATCTTGGCCAGCAGCAGCCGGCCCGCGTACTCCTGGGTGAGCCGCTCCAGCAGCGGTGAGAGCTGCTTGCACGGCTCGCACCACTCCGCCCAGAAGTCGATGACGACCGGCACCTCGGCGGAGCGCTGGAGCACCTCCGCCTCGAACTCCGCCTCACCGACGTCGATCACCAGACCGGACGGTCCCGGGGCGCCGTCCCCCTGCGCCGCCCGGGCGCGGTCCTGTTCCGCCTTCTGCTTGGCCTCACCGGCCGCCTTCACCGCGGCGAGGTCGACCACTCCGCTCATGGACATGTTGCGTGGCTGCATGGGTCCAGTCTCCCCCCTTCCCGCGGCCGCGTGTGCAGTGGTCGCCAGGTCCCCACCCGGCGTGTGATTGTCGCGGGGGTCATTCCGCTACGGGTCGTAGCGTAACTTGTCGGGGCCGCGCCCCCGCAAGGGCCACCCGCTCGGGCACGCGGTGATCCACCTCACTCGGCACGGTCCGTACCGATCGGTAAGGTCGGCGCATGGCCGCCCCCGACCACCCGCACTCCTCCCAACGCCGCGGACGCCCGCGAAGTGCCGCGGCCGACCGGGCGATCCTGGCCGCGACCCGCGCCGCGCTGGTCGAGGTCGGCTGGGGCAGGCTGACCATGGGCGAGGTCGCCCACCGCGCCGGGGTCGCAAAGACGACCCTCTACCGGCGCTGGGCCGCCAAGAGCGAACTGGTCCTCGACGCGGTCGCCGTCCTCTTCGACGAACTGGAACTGCCCGACCGCGGCTGTCTGCGCGCCGACGTGGAAGGCGTCGTGCTCTCCTTCGCCGCCCTGCTGCGCCGCCCGGAGACCAAGACGGCGCTGATGGCCGTCCTGGCGGAGTCCACCACCGACGAGGCACTGCGCTCACGCATCCGCCAGGCGATCGTGGACCGCCAGAAGCGACTGGTCCTGGACGGCAGGTCGCGGGCCCAGCGGCGCGGCGAGCTGCCGCCCGATCCCGCCGACCCCGCCGAGACGGCACAGGTGGTCGACCTCATCTTCGATGTGATCGCCGGCGCTGTGGTGCACAGGTCGCTGGTGAGCGACCGTCCCGTCGACGAGGCATGGGCCCGCCAGTTCGCCACGCTGCTGCTGGACGGCCTCGGTGCCGTCTCGCCCGGACCCGGGCCCCGACCGCCCGAGGCGCCGGGCCCGCCGCCCTCCTCGCCGGAAGCGGGAGCCGGGCAGCCACCCGGCGAGGGATAAGAAGGTTGTGAGAGCCGGCTCTGCGAACCTGGGCCCATGGCAACCCGGCACAGACCCCACCCGCCCGCGAGAGTGCTGGTCGTCGACGACGACCCGGAGGTACGGGCTGCCGTCGCCGACGCGCTCACCGTCGAGGGCCACGAGGTCGGCACGGCCGCCGACGGCCTCGCCGCGCTGACCGCCGTCGCCGACCGGGACCCGGACGCCATCGTGCTGGACGTGATGATGCCCGCCCTCGACGGTCTCGCCGTCTGCCGCCGACTGCGCGCCCTGGGCGACCGCACACCCGTTCTCGTACTGACGGCGCTGGACGCGATCAGCGACCGGGTGGGCGGGCTGGACGCGGGCGCCGACGACTACCTCGTCAAGCCCTTCGCGCTGGACGAGCTGACCGCGCGGGTCCGCGCGCTGCTGCGCCGGACAGCGCCCGCGCGCGACGAAGCCGACGGACTGGTCCACGGCGCGCTGGAGCTGGACCCGGCCACCAGGACGGGCAGCCGCGGCGGCAGGACCATGGAGTTCACCCAGACCGAGTGCGCGCTGCTGGAACTCCTGATGCGGCACGCCGGCCGCACCGTGCCGCGCCAGGTGCTGCTGGAAGAGGTGTGGGGCCGCGACTTCGGGCCGGACTCCAACTCGCTCGCCGTCTACATCGGCTATCTGCGGCGCAAGCTGGAGGCGGGCGGCGAGCCCCGTCTGCTGCACACCGTGCACGGGGTCGGTTACCGACTGGAGGAAGCGTGACCGGTGCCCCCGCGCCCGGCCGCTGGCGGCGGCACCGGCCGCTGCGCACCCGGCTGGCACTGGCCGCGACCGGCGCCGTCGCGCTCGTCGCCGTGGGGGTGTGCGCGGCCGCGTTCTTCGTCATCCGCTACGAGCTCCTCCACCAGGTCGAGCTGGGCCTCACCCAGTCCGCCAACCGGTCGACCCAGGAGACCCGGGACAGCAGCGGCCCCCAGGTGCTCGCGGGCGACTGCCGCTACCTGGCCGCACCCGCATGCGCCCAGGCCGTACCGGCCCGCGCCGCCGACGACCCGGCGGACGGCCCGCGCTATCCGCTGCCGGTGACCGACGCCACCCGGCAGGTCGCGGCCGGTCAGCGCGGCGCGTACTACAGCCAGGTGACCGTGGACGGCCACCCCGCCCTGATGCTCACCACCCCGCTGGAGGACGGCCGCGCCCTCCAGGTCGCGCTGCGGTCCGACACCGTGGAGCAGGGCGTGCGCCAGGCCGCGCTGCTCCTGGGCGCCGTCAGCGGCGCCGGAGTGCTGGTGGCCGCGGGCCTCGGCTACTGGGTCTCGCGCACCGGCCTGGCGCCGGTGGCCCGACTGACCGAGGCGGCCGAACACATCTCCCGCACCCGCGACCCCGGACACCGCATCGAGCTGCCACCGGCCGGCTCCGGCGGCCGGGCCCCGGCTCCCGGCCGACGCCGGGAGGACGAGCTGACGCGGCTCGCCGGCAGCTTCAACACCATGCTGGAGGCGCTGGAGGAGTCCGTCGCCGCGCAGCGCAGGCTGGTGGCCGACGCCTCGCACGAGCTGCGCACCCCGTTGACGGCGCTGCGCACCAACACCGAACTGCTCGCCCGCTCCGAACGGCTGACGCACGCGCAGCGGGACCGCGCGGCAGCCGCGCTGTCCCGCCAGCTCCGCGCGGTGACAGCCCTGGTCAACGACCTCATCGAGCTGGCCCGCGACGAGGAGCCGCAGCCGCTGGTCGAGCCGGTGGAACTGGCGCCGCTGGTCCGGCACACCGTGGCGGCGGCCCGCGACCACTGGCCCGAGACCGCCTTCCGTCTCGACGTGGCGCCCGGCACCGAGCAGGCCGCCGTGCCGGGCGTGCCCGCGCGACTGTCCCGGCTGCTGTCCAACCTGCTGGACAACGCGGCCAAGTTCAGCCCGGCAGGCGCGGGGGTCGAGGTGGCGCTGCGCACCTCGGACGGCGCGCGCGAGATCACCGTACGGGACCACGGGCCGGGCCTCGCGCCGGAAGACCTGCCCTACGTCTTCGACCGCTTCTACCGCTCCGAGGCCGCCCGCTCACTGCCCGGCTCGGGCCTCGGGCTGGCCATGGCCCGGCAGATCGCCAAATCCCACGGCGCCCGGCTGACGGCCGAGCGCCCCCTGGACGGGGGCGCCCTCTTCCGCCTCAGCTTCCCGGAGGAAGCCGGATGAACCGCTGAGGCACGCTCCGCTGCCGGACCAGCTCGGTCAGAACACCGGCGGTTCGGTGTAGGTGCCCCACTCGTCGCGGAGGGCCCCGCAGATCTCGCCCAGCGTGGCCTCAGCCCGTACCGCCTCCAGCATGGGCTCGATCATGTTGCCCTCGCCCCGCGCGGCCCCGACCAGCGCGGCGAGGGTCCGCCGCACCGCGGCGTCGTCCCGTGCGGTCTTCCTGCCGGTGAGGGCCCGCACCTGCTCGCGCTCCACCTCGTGGCTCACCCGCAGGATCTCCAGGTCACCGGTGACCGACCCGGTGTGGCAGTTGACGCCGACGACCTTCTTGTCGTTCTTCTCCAGCGCCTGCTGGTACCGGAAGGCGGACTCGGCGATCTCACCGGTGAACCAGCCGTCCTCGATGCCGCGCAGGATGCCGGAGGTGATCGGACCGATCGGGTGCCGCCCCTCGGGCACGGCGCGCCGTCCGCGCTCCTTGATCTGCTCGAAGATCTTCTCCGCGTCGGCCTCGATCCGGTCGGTCAGCGCCTCGATGTACCAGGAGCCGCCCAGCGGGTCGGCGACATTGGTGACGCCGGTCTCCTCCATCAGCACCTGCTGGGTGCGCAGCGCGATCTCGGCGGCCTGCTCGCTGGGGAGGGCGAGGGTCTCGTCCAGTGCGTTGGTGTGCAGCGAGTTGGTGCCGCCCAGCACCGCCGAGAGGGCCTCTATGGCGGTGCGCACCACGTTGTTGTAGGGCTGCTGGGCTGTGAGCGAGACACCGGCGGTCTGGGTGTGGAAGCGCAGCCACTGCGCCTTCTCACTGGTGGCGCCGTACACGTCCCGCATCCAACGGGCCCAGATCCGGCGCGCGGCGCGGAACTTGGCGATCTCCTCGAAGAAGTCGAGATGGGCGTCGAAGAAGAAGGACAAGCCGGGCGCGAAGGTGTTGACGTCCAGCCCGCGGCTGAGTCCCAGCTCGACGTAGCCGAAGCCGTCGGCCAGCGTGTAGGCGAGCTCCTGCGCCGCGGTCGCCCCGGCCTCGCGGATGTGGTAGCCGGAGACCGACAGCGGCTTGTACGCGGGGATGCCGTGCGCGCAGTGCTCCATCAGATCGCCGATGAGCCGCAGATGGGGCTCGGGCTGGAAGAGCCACTCCTTCTGCGCGATGTACTCCTTGAAGATGTCCGTCTGCAGGGTGCCGTTGAGGACCGCGGGGTCCACGCCCTGCCGCTCGGCGGCGACCAGATACATGCAGAAGATCGGTACGGCCGGACCAGAGATCGTCATGGAGGTGGTGACATCGCCGAGCGGGATGTCCCGGAAGAGCACTTCCATATCGGCGGCCGAGTCGATGGCGACCCCGCAGTGGCCGACCTCACCCAGCGAGCGCGGATCGTCGGAGTCGCGGCCCATCAGCGTCGGCATGTCGAAGGCGACGGACAGTCCGCCGCCGCCCGCCTCCAGGATCATCTTGTACCGCTCGTTCGTCTGCTCGGCGTTGCCGAACCCGGCGAACTGGCGGATGGTCCAGGTCCTGCCCCGGTATCCGGTCGGGTACAGCCCGCGGGTGAAGGGGAACTCCCCCGGCCACCCGATGCGCTCGAAACCGGTGACGGTGTCGCCGTCCCGGGGTCCGTAAACCGGCTCGACGGGATCGCCGCTGAGCGTGGTGAAGTCCGCGTCCCGCTTGCGTGCGGCGTCGTAGCGCTCCTGCCAGCGGCGGCGGCCTTGTGCGATGGCGTCAGCATCCATGCTGTCGAATTTACTAGGACGTCCAAGTAAAAGCGATGACCGCCGCCACCAATGTGGGCCCGCACACGTTCTCGCGCCCGCCGCGTTCGGGGGCAAATGGTTACCCGCGGAGTGCTGAGCTCAGGCTTCGACGGGTGCGGCAGCGGTCTCGACCAGCGGAGCGACCTCGCGGGTGACCTTGCGTTCCACGAAGAACGCGGCGGTCGGCACGGTGCCCGCCAGCAGGACCCACAGCTGCTTGCCCAGCGGCCACTTCGCCTTCTGGCCGAGGTCGAAGGCGAAGATCAGATACAGGATGTAGAGCCAGCCGTGCGCGATGCCGACCACACTGGTGAAGCCGTCGGCGCCGTCCATGCTGAGCAGATACTTGCCGATCACGCCGAGCGTCAGCAGGACGAGGAGCACCGCTGTGACGTACGCCATGACGCGGTAGCGGGTCAGCACGCTTCGTTTCATGGAATCGAGCGTAACCGTCCGACAGGGGCGGTCTTCCACCGCCCTGGCTCCGCAGGGGCCCGGGGCCCGGGTCAGCGCTCGGGCGTCCCGGGGCCGCGCCCGGGGCCCTCGGCGAAGTCGCCGGCCGCCACCCGCAGCGGCCGCAGCAGGTCGAAGATCTCGTCGAGCTGGACGGTGTCGTAGGCGCCGAGCCCGAAGTCCATGGCCATCAGGTCCTTGGTGGCCGCGTCGCACACCTCGCGGCCCTTCTCGGTGATGGCCGCCAGCGTGCCCCGGCCGTCGTTCGGGTTGGGCCGCTTCTCCACGAACCCGGCGGTCTGCAGCCGGTCGACGGTGTTGGTCACGGAGGTGGGGTGCACCATCAGCCGCTCGCCGATCTTCGACATCGGCAGCTCGCCCTTCTGCGAGAAGGTGAGCAGCACCAGCGCCTCGTACCGCGCGAACGTCAGCCCGTACGGCTTGACCACCGCGTCGACCTCGGACAGCAGGATCTGGTGGGCGCGCATGATCGAGGTGATCGCGGCCATGGACGGCACCGAGCCCCATCGCTGCTTCCAGTGCTCATCGGCACGGGCGATCGGGTCGAACGACAGACTGAGCGGCTTGGGCACCCTAAGACCCTACCGGCCGGTCATGTGTCGGCAGAAGCCGTCTCGCTCTCCGGGCCACCGGCGAGGTACCGGTCGACCGTCTCGACCTTCGAGGTGAGTCCGTCGACCACACCGGGCCGGATATCGGCCTTGAGAACGAGGGAGACGCGCGGGGCGCGCGCCTCGACCGCCGCGACGGCCCGCCGTACCACCTCCATGCACTCCTCCCACTCGCCCTCCAGCGAGGTGAACATGGCGTCGGTGCGGTGCGGCAGCCCCGACTCACGGACCACGCGCACGGCGTCGGCCACGTACTCGCCCACGTCCTCGCCCACCCCGAGCGGGGTGACCGAGAAGGCGACGATCATGAGCTCACCGCGCTTCCGCCGCTGCTCACCGTTCCCGCCTGCTCCTTGCGGGCACGCGCGGCGATGACGCCTGCCTCCTCTTCCTTGCGGAGCATCTTGTCCGCGAAGAAGCCGCCGGTGGGCAGCACGGACAGCAGGAAGTAGAGCGCCGCCCGGCCGAAGGGCCACTTGATCCGGTTCCAGGCGTCGGCCCAGAAGATCACATACAGGATGAAGAGGATGCCGTGGATGGCGCCCATGACCGGCACGGCGTTGAAGTCGGTGGTCCGCTTGAGCACGGAGCAGACGAGCAGCAGGAGGAAGGAGGCTCCCTCGGGCACCGAGGTGAGACGCAGACGGCGCAGCGCTGAGACCGCCTTGGGCGGCAGGCCGCTAGGAGTTTCCAGTATGGCCACGGCAGGTCCTCAGGGATCGTTTTGTGAAGGGATGCACAAGCTTCGGCCATTGTGGCAGCCCTGCAATCTAACCCCGCCCGCAGGGTAGGTAACTGCTGCCTATTGACGGTGTTTGAGCTGCTCTGGCGTGCATGAGTGAGCGTCCTGGCTGTGGTGCTCGCGCGCATCCCGGAGGGGAACGGGAGTTCTCAGATCGAATCTGTGACCTTCTGCTGGCGGTGGTCGTTGAACGCGGCGATGGGAGATCTTCGAGCCGGCCGGGGGGTGACGGGGTTGGGTGGGCTGCGGGAGGTGGCGGCGCCGTTCGTGGTGCCCGGCCCCGCGGGGGTTGCGGTCCGGGACCGGCGCAAAGGCCTCACCGCTCAGGATGAGAACGTGCTGTGGCTGGTCGGCGGCCATCTCGGCTCGCTGGCCGCCCGCGACCTGAAGGCGCGGTGCGCGGCCGGGCTGGATCACGACAGCGAGCAGTGGGCGCAGCGCAAGCGGGCGCTGACCAGCCGGTCGTCCTCCCGCTGGGCAGGGGCGATCACGAAGTCGACGCATGATCAGTGGGGGCTGGCCCGGCGCGCTCAGGCCGCCCACGTGCAGAGCCTGGAGGCCGGGACCGACACGATCCGACGCCGGTTGCAGCTCCCTGTCGGGGCCAAGGGGACGAAGCGGGCGGCGGGCGGCTACCGCAGCAAGCAGGAGTGGTTCGCCAAGTCGCGCCGCCTGCGGGTGCTGGAAGACCGGCTGGCCGCCGCCCGGGCCGACCGGGAGGCCGGGCGGGTGCGGGTGGTGCGCGGCGGGAAGCGGCTGCTGACCACCCGCCACCACCTTGCACAGGCCGGACTCCCCCAGCAGGAGTGGCGCCGCCGGTGGGAGGCCTCCCGCCGTTTCCTGCAGGCCGACGGCGAGTCCGGCAAGCGTTACGGGAACGAGACCATCCGCGTCAGCCCGAACGGGGAGATCAGCATCAAGCTCCCGGCCCCGCTCGCCCACCTTGCCAACACCGCGCACGGCCGCTATCTGCTGGCCGCCCGCGTCGCGTTCGCGCACCGGGGCGAGACCTGGCGCGATCGCGTGCAGGCGAACCGGGCGGTGGCCTACCGCATCCACGAGGACACCGACCGGGGCCGCTGGTACCTCACCGCCTCTTGGACCGTCCCCCCGGTGAAGACCGAGCCCCTGGCCACCGCACGGGCCAACGGTCTGATCGGCGTGGATACCAACGCCGACCACCTCGCCGCCTGGCGCCTGGACGCGCACGGCAACCCGGTCGGCTGCCCACGCCGCTTCGACTACGCCCTCACCGGCCCTACGCAGCATCGCGACGCCCAGGTCCGCCACGCCCTGATCCGCCTCCTGCACTGGGCCAAACGGCACCACCTCGCGATCGCGGTCGAGGACCTGGGCTTCACCGCCGAGACCACTCGGGAGAAGCACGGCCACCGAAAACGCTTCCGCAAACTCATCTCCGGCCTGCCCGTCGCCCGCCTGCGGGCAAGGCTGGCATCCATGGCCGCCGAACTCGGCATCCCCCTCGTGGCCGTGGACCCGGCCTACACCAGCCGCTGGGGCGCCCAGCACTGGCAGAAACCCCTCACCACCAAGCACAGGAAGACCACGCGCCACGACGCTGCCGCCGTGGCGATCGGACGGCGCGCCCTGGGACACTCGATCCGGCGTCGGACGGCACCGCCCCGTACCCACCAGAGCGATGGGTACGGGCATCGGACCGTCCAGGCCGCACCGGGCGCCCCGGGGCGTGAGGGACCCCGCCCCCGCATCCCCGGACCACGCACCAGATGCGTGCCGCCCGGACGCGGAGCGAAAGCGGGCGACCAGAACACCCACCACCGTTCGGGGTGTTCGGCTGAGCATGAGACCTGGCAACAGGACTCACTCCCGCTCAGTTTCCAGAAACGGTAGGTTCGTCGCGTGGCTCAGTTCCGACTCGAGGGCACCAAGGTGCTGGCCGTCACGCTCGGCGGAGGCGGCGACGCGGTCAAGGCGAAGAACGGCTCGATGGTCGCCTACGACGGCGAGATGGCGTTCAAGAAGATGAGCGGCGGGGGCGAGGGCGTCCGCGGCATGGTCACCCGCCGGATCACCGGCGAACAGCTGACGGTGATGGAGGTGAAGGGGCAGGGCACCTGCTACTTCGCCGACCGGGCGGCCGATATCACCCTGGTACGGCTCAGCGGCGAGAAGCTGCACGTCGAGGCGAGCAATCTGCTGTGCACCGACGGCGGCCTGCGCACCGGCACCAGCTTCACCGGGCTGCGCGGCGCCTCCCAGGGCAACGGGCTGTTCACCACGACAGTGGAGGGGACCGGGCAGGCCGCGCTGATGTCGGACGGGCCCGCCGTGCTGCTGCGGGTCACCCCGCAGACCCCGCTCCAGGTCGACCCGGGCGCCTACGTGGCGCACCAGGGGAACCTGCGGCAGAGCTTCCAGTCCGGGGTGAACTTCCGCACGCTGATGGGCGAGGGCTCCGGCGAGGCGTTCCAGATCCGCTTCGAGGGCGAGGGCGTGGTGTACGTACAGCCGAGCGAGCGCAACACGCTGGGAGGGGAGGTCTGATGCCGTTCCGTGAGCTGTCCGGCAAGCTCGTCGAGGCCCGGGTGTTGCCGGGGCAGCGGATGTTCAGCCAGCGTGGCGCGATGGTCGGCTACACCGGCGAGGTGACCTTCACCCCCAATATGCAGGGCGGCCAGGGCGGGCTGATGTCGATGATCGGCCGCCGGGTCGCGGGCGAGGCGGCGCCGCTGATGACCGTCGAGGGCGACGGCACCGTGATGTTCGGCCACGGTGGTCACCACATCCAGGTGATCGAGCTGGACGGGGACACCCTGTGTGTGGAGGCCGACCGGCTGCTCGCCTTCGACGGCAGCCTCCAGCAGGGCACCCTCTTCCTCGGCAGGGACGGCGGGGTGATGGGCATGGTGCGCGGCCAGGTCTCCGGGCAGGGCCTGTTCACCACGACGCTGGCGGGCAGGGGCTCGGCGGCGGTGATGGCGCACGGCGGCATCATCCAGCTGCCCATCAGCCCCGGCCGTCCCGTCCATGTCGACCCGCAGGCGTATGTGGCGCACTTCGGCGACGTACGCAACAAACTGTCCTCGGCGCTGGGCTGGCGCGACATGGTGGGGCGCGGCTCAGGTGAGGCGTTCCAGCTCGAACTGTCCGGCAGCGGGGCAGTGTTCGTACAGGCCAGTGAGGAGAAGCTGTGATGTCCCAGCCACCGCAGGGCTATCAGGTGTACGACGCGACGACGCTGCCCGCGAACGACAACGTCAACCCGTACGCCTTCTCCGTGGACCTGGACGGCCAGTGGTTCCTGCAGAAGGGGAAGATGATCGCCTACTACGGGCAGATCGACTTCCACGGCATCGGCCACGGCCCGCTGGACCGGCTGGTCGCGAGCAGCTTCCACTCGCCGCTGCACGCCTCGGACTGGGTCGTCGCGCAGGGACGGGGCAAGCTGCTGCTGGCCGACCGCGCCTTCGACGTCAACTCCTACGACCTCGAGGACGGCAATCTCACCGTCCGCTCCGGCAATCTGCTCGCCTTCGAGCCGTCGCTCTCGCTGAAGCAGTCGATCGTCCCCGGCTTCCTCACGCTGATCGGCACGGGCCGCTTCGTGGCGGCGTCCAACGGGGAGGTCCACTTCGTGGAGCCGCCGGTGCGGGTCGATCCGCAGGCGCTGGTCGGCTGGGCGGACTGTCCCTCGCCGTGCCACCACTACGACCACCAGTACCTCAAGGGCGTCCTGGGCGGACTGCGGGCCATGACCGGGCTGGGCGGGGTGTCGGGCGAGGAACACCAGTTCGAGTTCGTCGGCGCCGGGACCGTACTGATCCAGTCGTCCGAGGTGCTGATGGAGGAGCGCGACGCGGGTGCCGTACCGCAGCAGCCGGGGGTGCCCGGTGGCGGCGCCGGCGGCCAGGGGGACCACGGCGGGCAGCGCACTCCGCAGCTGCCGGGCCAGCTCGGCGGCCTTCAACGCAGGTTGGGCCTCTGAGGCGGGCGGGGCCGCGGCGATGCGGGGGCCGCGCCGATACGTGCCCTTCCCCGCGCCCGGGTCGCCGTCTCGATCGCAACGCTGCGGCATCTTGGCGCCACTCGGTGTAAGCACGCGTGTGCGAACGTGGGTAGAGTCTCACGGTATGGACACCGACGACCGCACCCGTTGGCTCACCGAGGACGAGCAGCGCGCCTGGCGCACTCATCTCGACGTCGGCAGGCTGCTCAGCTACCAACTGGAGCGCGACCTGCAACCCTTCGGGCTGACCCTCAACGACTACGAGATACTCGTCAATCTCTCGGAGTCGCCCGAGCACCGCATGCGGATGACCGACCTGGCCTCGGCCACCTTGCAGTCCAAGAGCCGGCTGTCCCATCAGATCACCAGGATGGAGAAGGCCGGACTGGTACGGCGCGAGTCCTGCGAGTCCGACAAACGGGGGCTGTTCGCCGTGCTGACGGAGCACGGCTGGGACACGATGCGTACGGTGGCGCCGCACCATGTCGACTCTGTGCGGCGCCATTTCATCGACAGCATCGCACCGTCGGACCTGGCCCACCTGGAGCGCATTCTGCGCCCCATCGCGGAAAAGCTGCGGAGTGAGAGGGGCCGCGTCTAGGAGTGCGCCGCGTATGCGCCCCTTCGGGGCGTGGCCCCCGTCCTAGTCGCCCGCCAGGGGCAGGCGCAGCATGAAGGTGGCCCCTCCCTCGGAGGAGCCTTCCGCCCGGAGGGTGCCGCCGTGGCGCTCGGCGACGTCGCGGGCGATGGCCAGGCCAAGACCGGCTCCGCCCTCATCGCGGGAGCGCGCCGCGTCCAGCCGGACGAAGCGCGCGAAGATGCGCTCCCGTTCGGCCTCTGGCACCCCCTCGCCGTCGTCCGCGACGGCGACGGTGAGGCCGTCGCCCTCCCGCCGTACGCTCACCGAGACCTCGGAGCGCGCATGCCGCTGCGCGTTGTCCAGCAGATTCGCCAGCACCCGCGACAACTGCCCCGACGACCCCCGCACTTCGCCGCCCTCCAGCACCTCGACCCGTACCGGATGCGGGTCAGCCGCGCGCTGCGCCAGGTGCTCCCGCACCAGCGCGTCCATCGCCACCCGCCCCTCGGCCGGCCGTTCCCCCGCGTCCAGCCGGGCCAGCAGCAACAGGTCGGCGGCGAGCGTCTGGAGCCGAACGGTGTCCTCGACCGCCTCGTCCAGGTCGAGGAGTTCGGGGTGGGCCGCGGCGACCTCCAGTTGGGTGCGCAGCGACGCGATGGGGCTGCGCAGTTCGTGGGAGGCGTCGGCGACGAACCTGCGCTGCCGCTCCACGGACGCCTCCAGCGCGGCCAGCGTCTCGTTCGTCGTACGGGCCAGCCGGGCGACCTCGTCCCGCGCGTCCGGCTCCGGGACCCGGCGGGAAAGGTCGGTGCTGGCGGTGATCGCGCTCATCTCCTGCCGGATGCCCTCGACGGGCCGCAGGGCACGCCGCGTCACCAGCCAGGTGACGCCCGCGACGACCAGCAGCAGCACCGGGAGCCCGAACAGCATGGAGCGGGTCACCGTGGAGACGGCCTCCTGCTGGGCGCCGAGGGAGGCGCCGGAGTAGACGGTGACGGGCGTGCCGTCCCGGGTACGCCCCTGGACCGCGGCGACGCTGAACTTCTGGTGGCCGGCGATGTCCTCCTTGTCGTAGGTGACTTCGCCGTCGTCGTCCACCGGAAAGGTGAGGGTCCTGGTCCTGGGCTCGGTGTCGGTCCTGCTGTCGGTGCCGGTGCCGCCGTCGTCGTCGGCATCAGCCGCATCAGCGGCGTCGTCCGGGTCGGGGGCATCGTCGGGGTCGGCTTTGTCGTCGGGGCCGGAGGGCTCCGGGGCTGCCGCGTCCTGCTCGTCCTCGTCGTCGGGTCGCTCGACGCGTGCGAAGCGTGCCATCGGAGCGCGCCCCTCCAGCGGGTCGCTCGCGCCGAGGACCTTTCCGTCGGCGTCCACCACCTGTGCGGGCTCGTCGCCGTCGAGCCCGTCCACCTGTCCGACCTCGGCGTCGGGCACGTCGGCGAGCTGGGCCGCGACACCGCGCGCCGCGTTCTGCGCGCTGAGCCGTGCCGTGTCGGCGAGGCCGCCGCGGAGCGTGGCCACCACCAGGAAGCCGGCGGCGACGAGGGCCACCGCCACCACGAGGGTCGCTCCGACAGCGGCGCGGACCCGTACGGAGGCCCTACGCACGGCGTGCTCCCCCGCTGCCGTCCCCGAGCCGGTACCCGGCGCCGCGCACCGTGCCGATCCAGCCGGGTCCGAGCTTGCGCCGCAGGGCGCTCACGTACACCTCGACGATGTTGACGTCACCCTCATAGGCGAAGTCCCACACGTGTTCGAGGATCTCCGTCTTGGCGACGACCTCCCCGGCGCGTACCGCCAGGTACTCCAGTACGGAGAACTCCTTGGTGGTCAGCTGCACCTCGCGCTCACCCACCGTGACGCGCTGCGCGCCGGGGTCGACCGTCAGCTCGCCCACCCGCAGGGCCGCCTTGGCACCCCGCGTACGGCGGCGCAGCAGCGCCCGGACCCGGGCGAGGAGGACGACGTAGGAGAACGGCTTGGTGAGGTAGTCGTCGGCGCCGGTGTCCAGCCCCTCGGCCTCGTCGTACTCGCCGTCCTTGGCCGTCAGCATCAGCACCGGCGTCTCGTCCCCGGCCGCACGCAGCGCACCGCAGACCCGGTAGCCGTTCATCCCCGGAAGCATGATGTCGAGAACGATCAGGTCGTATTCGTTCTCGACCGCCATGTGCAGGCCCTCGGCACCGTCGTGCACGACGTCCACGGCGAAGCCCTCGGCCATCAGTCCCCTGGCGAGCGACCGGGCCAGTCTCCGCTCGTCCTCCACGATCAACAGGCGCACATGGACACCCTGCCAAATCGCGGCTGAAGAGGGCTTCAGGTAGCTTCAGCTTACGTTCAGCAACGGTCGGCCACCGTGGAGTCATCGAAAGCGAGAGCAGCGAACGACCCGAGGAGTCGAACGTCATGAAGCGCAAGGTCATCATCGCCACCGTCGCCGCCGCCGCGCTGGTCGGAGGTGGTACGGCGACCGCCTTCGGGGTTGCGGGCCACGGCGGCGAGACGGACGGCAAGGCGGCCTCCGCGACCCAGTCGACCGTCCGCACGACGGACCACGACGACGACCGGAACGACGACCGGGACGACCACAAGGACGACGACGGGCGCGACGACCGGGACGGCGGCCGCGCCGACAGGGCCGAGGACACCGGCGACGCCCGCGTCTCCTTCGGCCGGGCGGCCGACTCCGTGCTCAAGGAGGTGCCCGGCAGCATCACCGAACTGGAGCTGGACACCGAAGGCGACCGGCTGGTGTGGGAGGCCGACGTCCTCGGCAAGGACAACAAGTGGCACGACGTGAGGATCGACGCCATCAAGGGCAACGTCGTCCAGAACCGGATCGACAGGCACCACGACGACGACCGCTCCCCCGTGCAGCACGCCGAGCTGGACGCGGCGGCGGCCGGCAAGAAGGCCGCCGAGGCGACCAAGGGCACCGTCACCTCCGTCAGCCTGGAGGACGACGGCAAGGACAAGGGCCAGTGGGAGGCCGAGACCGTCGACAAGCGCGGCACGGAGCACGAGTTCGCCCTCGACGGCGCCTCCGGCAAGGTGCTGCACCACAAGACCGAGCAGGCCGACGACGAGCAGGATGCCGGGGACGACGACTGACGACCAGCGCCCAGGTCACTGGCGACCCCCGCCCCGGTCGAGGGCGTCACCCTCCCTCGGTGACCCCCTCGACCAGTTCGTCGGCGGCCGTGTAGGGGTCCAGCGTTCCGCCGGCCACGCGTGCGGCGAGCGCGTCGAGGCGTTTGCCGCCGCGCAGCTCCCCCATTCGGCGGCGCAGCGCGGTGACGGCGATGGTCTCGATCTCCTTCGCGGCCCGCGCCGCGCGGCGCTCGGCGAGCACGCCGCGTTCGTCCATCCAGCCGCGGTGCTTGTCCAGCGCGGCGATCATCTCCTCCACGCCCTCGGCACGCGCAGCCACCGTCTTGACCACGGGCGGCCGCCAGTCGCCCGGCTGCCGGGCCTCGCCGAGGCCGAGCATGTGGTTCAGCTCGCGAACGGTGGCGTCGGCGCCGTCCCGGTCGGCCTTGTTGACGACGTAGACGTCACCGATCTCCAGAATTCCGGCCTTGGCGGCCTGGATGCCGTCACCCATCCCGGGCGCGAGCAGTACGACGCTGGTGTCGGCCTGCGCGGCGATCTCGACCTCCGACTGCCCGACACCGACCGTCTCGACGAGGATCACCTCGCAGCCGGCCGCGTCCAGCACCCGGATCGCCTGCGGAGCGGCCCAGGCCAGACCACCGAGATGGCCCCGGGTGGCCATCGAACGGATGTAGACCCCCGGATCGGAGGCGTGTTCACCCATGCGCACCCGGTCACCGAGCAGCGCCCCGCCCGAGAACGGCGAGGAGGGGTCGACGGCCAGCACACCGACCCGCTTGCCCTGCGCCCGGTAGGCGCTGACCAGCGCCGAGGTGGTGGTGGACTTCCCGACGCCGGGGGAGCCGGTGAGCCCGACCACGTAGGCGTTGCCGCAGTGCGGGGCTATGGCAGCCATGGCCTCGCGAAGCTGGGGGGAGGCCCCCTCGACCAGGGAGATCAGCCGCGCCACCGCGCGGGGCGCGCCCTGCCGGGCGCTCTCCACCAAAGCTGCGACATCCGCCATCCGAGACCGCTCCCTTGCTCGTGGGGTCTCCGCCCCTGTCTCCGTCCCCTGCTGCGCGGGCCCGGCCCCCGCTGGCGCGCCCCGGTCCTGACGGGGCGCGCCGGTCGTGTCCTTACGGGACGCGGAGGAGGAGGGCGTCGCCCTGGCCGCCGCCCCCGCACAGCGCCGCGGCGCCGAGACCGCCCCCGCGCCGCTTCAGCTCCAGCGCGAGGTGGAGGACGATGCGCGCCCCGGACATCCCGATCGGGTGGCCCAGGGCAATGGCGCCGCCGTTCACATTCACCTTTTCGGGGCCGACTTCGAGATCCTTCATCGACTGGTGCGCCACGGCGGCGAACGCCTCGTTGATCTCGATCAGATCGAGGTCCTCCACCGAGCGCCCCTCCTTCTTCAGCGCGTGCTGAATGGCGTTGGAGGGCTGCGACTGGAGCGAGTTGTCGGGCCCGGCGACATTCCCGTGCGCGCCGATCTCGGCGATCCACTCGACACCGAGCTCCTCGGCCTTCGCCTTGCTCATCACCACGACAGCGGCGGCGCCGTCGGAGATCTGCGAGGCGGAACCCGCCGTGATCGTGCCGTCCTTGGCGAAGGCGGGCTTCAGCTTGCCCAGCGACTCGGCGGTGGAGTCGCCCCGGATGCCCTCGTCCTCGGAGAAGAGCACGGGGTCGCCCTTGCGCTGCGGGATCTCCACAGGGGTGATCTCCGCGGCGAACAGCCCGTCGCGCTGCGCCGCGGCCGCGCGCTGGTGGGAGCGGGCCGCGATCTCGTCCTGCACGTCGCGCGGGATCCCCAGCCGGGCGTTGTGCTTCTCGGTGGAGGCGCCCATCGCGATTCCCTCGAAGGAGTCGGTGAGCCCGTCGTGGGCCATGGAGTCCAGCACCTCCAGGGCGCCGTACTTGTAACCCTCGCGCGACTTGGGCAGCACGTGCGGCGCGTTGGTCATGGACTCCTGGCCGCCGGCGACGACGACGTCGAACTCGCCCGCGCGCACCAGCTGGTCGGCGAGCGCGATGGCGTCGAGCCCGGAGAGGCACACCTTGTTCACCGTCAGTGCCGGGACGTTCATCGGGATGCCCGCCTTGACCGCGGCCTGGCGCGCCGGGATCTGCCCGGCTCCGGCCTGGAGCACCTGGCCCATGATCACGTACTCGACCTGGTCCCCGCCGATCCCGGCCCGCTCCAGCGCGGCCTTGATGGCGAAGCCGCCCAAGTCGGCACCGGAGAAGGACTTCAGCGAACCGAGCAGCCGCCCCATGGGCGTACGTGCTCCTGCGACGATCACGGATGTGGTGCTGCTGGAGGAGGCAGTCATCGGCGGATCCCTTCCGCGGGGAAGTTAACGAGGGTTACCACTCAAGATACTGAGCGGTACCACTTCGGGTCACCGGTCGGTGAGTGTGACCGTGCGCACGTTGCGTAACCGCGCGGAGAGCGCTGCACTGTTCCCCATGCTGACGCGTATCGACCACATCGGAATCGCCTGCCGCGACCTCGAAGCCACCGTCGATTTCTACTCTCGCACCTATGGCTTCCAGGTGTTCCACACCGAGGTCAACCAGGAGCAGGGCGTCCGCGAGGCCATGCTGCGGATCAACGGCACGGACGACGGCGGCGCGTCCTACCTCCAGCTGCTGGAGCCCATCCGGGAGGACTCCGCGGTCGCCAAATGGCTGGCCAAGAACGGCGAGGGCGTCCACCACATCGCGTTCGGCACCGCCGATGTCGACGGCGACTCCGAGGCCATCCGCGACAAGGGCATCCGGGTCCTCTACGACGAGCCCCGCCGCGGCTCCATGGACTCACGGATCACCTTCCTGCACCCGAAGGACTGTCACGGGGTGCTCACGGAACTGGTCACCGCGGCCACGCCCGGCGACGAAGACGCGCACTGAGGCGGCCCCCAGGCCCGGCTGGGGGTCCGGGGCCCCCGGGAAAACACAGCCTGCACGCGAAGGACTGTCACGGGTGCTCACAGAACTGGTCACCGCCGCCACGCCCGGCGACCAATCCCACTGAAGGCGGCACAGTGCCCGGCCGGGGGTCCAAAGGTCGTCCCCCGGGGAACTGCAGCCTCAGCCGCACCAACGGACCACTGACGTCTGCCTGCACGCCCGGTAGAGTGGGCTTCCGGCCGGGGCGGGCCCTCCCCACCCGTACAGAGATCTCCGGGCTGGGGGCTCGGTCCACGTTCCGCCGATGATCTGACACCATTTCCGGGAGACGTGTCCCTCAAGTCCGGGACACTTCTCCAGGGGCAGGGCTCGGATCATCTCCACGACTACCAGGGGACGGATGGGACCGCGCAGTGCGGGGCTACGACCGCTACGAGGCTGACGATCACCTCTCGCAGTTCGAGGCCGAGATGGAGCGGCTGAAGAAAGAGCGGGAGCGGGCCGTCGAGCATGCCGACGACCTCGGCTACCAGGTCGAAGTGCTGCGCGCCAAGCTGCACGAGGCGCGCCGCGCCCTGGCCACGCGCCCTGCGGGGTACGACAACCTCTCCCAGCAGGCCGAGCAGTTGCTCCGCAACGCCCAGCTCCAGGCCGACCAGATGCGCGCCGACGCCGAGCGGGAGCTGCGCGAGGCGCGCGCCCAGACCCAGCGGCTGCTCCAGGAACAGGCCGAGCAGCAGTCCCGGCTGGAGGCCGAGCTGCACGCCGAGGCGGTACGCCGCCGCCAGCAGCTCGACCAGGAGCTCGCCGAGCGCCGCGCCACGGTGGAGAACCACGTCAACGAGAACGTGGCCTGGGCCGAGCAGCTGCGCACCCGTACCGAGCAGCAGGCCCGTCGGCTCATGGAGGAGACCAGAGCCGAGGCCGAGCAGTCGCTCGCCCAGGCCAGGGCCGAGGCGCAGCGGCTGACCGAGGAGTCGCGGCAGCGGCTGAGCGCGGAGGCCGAGCAGGCCCGCAGCGAGGCCGAGTCGATCCTGCGGCGGGCCCGCGCGGACGCCGAGCGGCTGCTGAACGCCGCCTCCACACAGGCGCAGGAGGCCACCGACCACGCCGAGCAGCTGCGTACCTCGACCGCGAGCGAGGTGGAGACCAGCAGGCGCGAGTCGGCCGAGCTGATGCGCCGTGCCGAGGAGCGGATGCGGGAGGCCGAGGAGGCCCTGCGCGAGGCCCGCGAGAAGGCCTCCGAGCAGCTCCAGGAGGCCGAGGACGAGGCGGGCAAGCGGCTCGCGGACGCCGAGTCGGAGAACGAGCAGCGCACCCGTACGGCCAAGGCCGAGGTGGCGCGGCTGGTGGGGCAGGCCACCAAGGACGCCGAGGCGATCAAGGCCGAGGCCGAGCAGCTGCGCGAGGACGCCAGGGCCGAGGGCGAGCGGATGATCGCCGAGGCCCGTGAGAAGGCCCGCACCACCACGGCCGAGGAGTCGGCGAACCAGCTCGCCGAGGCCGCCCGTACGGCCGAGGACGTGCTCAACCGCGCCTCGGAGGAGGCCAAGGCCACCACGAAGTCGGCCGCCGAGGAGGCGGAGCGGCTGCGCCGGGAGGCCGAGGAGGAGGCCGACCGGCTGCGCGCCGAGGCGCACGACGTGGCCGAGCAGCTCAAGGGCGCCGCCAAGGACGACACCAAGGAGTACCGGGAAAGGACGGTCGAGCTCCAGGAGGAGGCGCGCAGGCTGCGCGGCGAGGCCGAGCAGTTGCGGGCCGAGGCGGTCGAGGAGGGCGAGAAGATCCGCGGCGAGGCCCGCCGTGACGCCGTCCAGCAGATCGAGGAGGCGGCCAACCGCGCGGAGGAGTTGCTGGGCAAGGCGAAAGCCGACGCCGAGGAGACCCGTACCGAGGCCACCACGGAGAGCGAGCGCGTCCGTACGGAGGCGATCGAGCGGGCCACCACGCTGCGCAAGCAGGCCGAGGAGGCGCTGGAGCGGGCCCGTACGGAGGCCGAGGAGCTGCGCTCGCAGGCCGAGGAGCAGGCCGAGCAGACGCGTACGGAGGCCGAGGAGGCCGCGCGGCGCACCCGCGAGGAAACCGAGCAGGCGCTCCGCGAGCGCAAGGCCGAGACCGAGACGGAGCTGGCCCGGCTGCGCGAGGAGGCCGAGGCCAAGCTGGCGCAGGCCGAGTCCGGTCTGACCGAGGCCCGTACGGAGGCCGAGCGGCTGCGGGACGAGGCCAGGGCGGAGGCCGAACGGCTGCGCTCCGAGACGGCCGAGCGGGTGCGCACGCTGCGCGAGCAGGCCGAGGAAGAGGCCGAACGGCTGCGCACGGAAGCGGCCTCGGACGCCTCGCAGGCCCGCGCGGAGGGCGAGTCGGTCGCCGTCCAGCTGCGCAGCGAGGCAGCGGCGGAGGCCGAACGGCTGCGCGAGGAGGCCAAGGCCACCGCCGACCGGGTACGCGCCGAGGCGGACGCGGCCGCCGAGCGGACCAACGCGGAGGCCGCCGAGGCGCTCACCGCGGCCCAGGAGGAGGCGGCCCGCCGCCGGCGCGAGGCCGAGGAGCTGCTGACCGCGGCCCGCGAGGAGGCGCACCAGGAGCGCACCGAGGCCCGCGAGCAGAGCGAGGAGCTGCTGGCCGCCGCCCGCAAGCGGGTCGCGGAGGCCCACGAGGAGGCCGAGCGGCTGACCGAGGAGGCCGAGCGCCGCGCGGCCGAACTCGTCTCGTCCGCCGAGGAGACGGCGCAGCAGGTGCGGGACTCCGTCTCGGGGCTGCGCGCGGAGGCCGAGGAGGAGATCGCCGGACTGCGGTCGGCCGCCGAGCACGCCGCCGAGACGCTGCGCCGGGAGGCGCAGGAGGAGACCGAGGCCGCCAAGTCGCTGGCGGAGCGGACCGTCTCGGACGCGATGGCGGAGGCCGAGCGCACCCGCGCCGACGCGCAGCGGGTCGGCGAGGAGGCACGCGCCGAGGCCGACCGGCTGCTGGACGAGGCCCGCGAACAGGCCGCCAACAAGCGCGGCGAGGCCGCGGAACAGGCCGACCAGCTCCTCGCCAAGGCCCAGGAGGAGGCCGCGCGGACCCGGACCGAGGCCGAGCAGTTCGACAGCGAGACCCGCGCGGAGGCCGAGAAGTACAGCCGGAACACCCGCGCCGAGGCCGAGCAGTTCAGCCAGGAGACGCGCGCCGAGGCCGAGCGGGTCGGCGCCCAGCTGCGCGCCGACGCCGAGCAGTTCAGCGAGCAGACCCGCGCCGAGGCCGAGCGGCTCGGCGAGGAGGCACGCGCCGAGGCCCAGCGGCTGCTGGACGAGGCCCGCGAACAGGCCGCCAACAAGCGCGGCGAGGCCGCGGAACAGGCCGACCAACTGCTCGCCAAGGCCCAGGAGGAGGCGCTGCGCACCCAGGCGGCCGCCGAGGAGCAGGCCGACTCGATGGTCGGGGCCGCGCGTACCGAGTCCGAGCGGCTGGTGACCGAGGCCAGGGCCGAGGGCCGGGAGCTGGTGGAGAAGGCCCGCTCCGACTCGGACACCATGCTGGAGGAGGCGCGCAGCGACTCCAGTGCGATCCGCGAGCGCGCTGAGGAGCTGCGGGCCCGGGTGGAGGCGGAGGTCGAGGAGCTGCACGAGCGGGCCCGCCGGGAGGCGGCCGAGGCGATGCAGTCGGCGGGCGAGCGCTGCGACAAGCTCGTACAGGCCGCCGAGGAGCAGTTGGCCGAGGCCCGGGCGAAGGCCGAGGAGCTGCGCGCGGACGCGGACGCCGAGGCCGGCCGGGTGCGTATCGCCGCCGTCAAGAAGGCCGAGGGGCTGCTCAAGGAGGCCGAGCAGAAGAAGGCCGCCATGCTGCGCGAGGCCCAGCAGGCGCGCGAGGAGGCCACGGAGGAGGCCCGGCGCACGGTGGAGGCCGGACAGCGCGAGCTGGATGTGCTGATGCGGCGCCAGGAGGACATCAACGCGGAGATCTCCCGCGTGCAGGACGTGTTGGAGGCGCTGGAGTCGTTCGAGACGCCGGGTGCCGCCGCAGCGGCCGGGTCGGGCTCCGGCAACTCGGGCAATACTGATTCCGCTTCCGATTCCGCTTCGGGCTCCGGCGGCTCCGGCTCCGGCGGGTCGGGGCGCGGTTCGGGCTCCGGCGCGGCATCTCCCGGCGCTGCCTCAGCTTCCGGCAAAAAGGGCGGACGTGACACCGGCACAAAGGGTGGTGTGACAGCGGGCGTTGGCGCTGGTACAACTCGTTCGAGTGGCAAGGGTTCGGAGAGTTAGCCACTCGAATGAGGGCACATTCTCCAGATCAAACACGCATAAGCTCGATGACACGCCGCTTCGACCCCTAGGATTCCCTCTATCACTCCCCCGTCTGATAACCCGTCTGACTCGACAGGAACCCCATGAGCGACACTTCCTCCCCCTTCGGCTTCGAGCTCGTGCGGCGTGGCTACGACCGCGGGCAGGTGGACGACCGCATCACGAAGCTCGTCGCCGACCGTGACAGCGCCCTGGCCCGTATCACCTCTCTGGAAAAGCGCATCGAGGAACTCCACCTCGAAACGCAGAACGCCCAGGCTCAGGTCAACGACGCGGAGCCGTCGTACGCCGGTCTCGGTGCCCGTGTCGAGAAGATCCTCCGCCTCGCGGAGGAAGAGGCCAAGGACCTGCGCGAGGAGGCCCGTCGCGCCGCCGAGCAGCACCGCGAACTCGCCGAGGGCGCGGCGCAGCAGGTGCGCAACGACGCCGAGGCGTTCGCCGCCGAGCGCAAGGCGAAGGCCGAGGAAGAGGGCGCCCGCATCGTCGACAAGGCCAAGAGCGAGGCCGCGTCGCTGCGCAGCGAGGCGGAGAAGGACGCGCAGTCCAAGCGCGAGGAGGCCGACACCCTCTTCGAGGACACCCGCGCCAAGGCGGCCCAGGCTGCCGCCGACTTCGAGACCAACCTGGCCAAGCGCCGCGAGCAGTCCGAGCGCGACCTGGCCTCCCGTCAGGCCAAGGCCGAGAAGCGGCTCGCCGAGATCGAGCACCGCGCCGAGCAGCTGCGCCTGGAGGCCGAGAAGCTGCGCACGGACGCGGAGCGCCGGGCCCGGCAGACCGTCGAGACCGCGCAGCGCCAGGCCGAGGACATCGTCGCCGACGCCAACGCCAAGGCCGACCGGGTGCGCAGCGAGTCCGAGCGGGAGCTGGCCGCGCTCACCAACCGCCGCGACAGCATCAACGCACAGCTCACCAACGTGCGCGAGATGCTGGCCACGCTCACCGGCGCCGCTGTGGCGGCGGCGGGCCAGCCCGGCGAGGAGGTCGGGGACGAGGAAGCCGCGGGCCGCTCGGTCCCGGCCCAGCAGACCCGCTGACGCCAAGATTCCCCGCGCCCCGAAGGGGCGCGGGGAACGGCGCGACCAGCCACCCACGAACCCGCACGCTGCGACACGCCGAAAGGGGCAGCCACGTTCACAGCCCCACAGCCCGCAAGCGGCGCACAGCGTTTCACATGTGCGGGTGATGTGCGGATAATGCGCACAAGTGGCGAGGGCCGATGCCGCCCCTTAGCGTCGAAGAATGATCGAGTTGCGAGACCTCACCAAGCGGTACGGGAACAAGCTCGCTGTCGACGGTCTCACCTTCACCGTACGTCCCGGTACGGTCACCGGCTTCCTGGGCCCGAACGGGGCGGGCAAGTCGACGACGATGCGGATGGTGCTGGGCCTGGACGCGCCAACCCGGGGCGATGTGCGTATCGAGGGCAAGCACTACGGCGAGCTGCGCGAGCCACTCAACAGCATCGGTGCGCTGCTGGAGGCCAAGGGCGTGCACGGCGGCCGCAGAGCCTACGACCATCTGCTGTGTCTGGCCCAGTCGAACGGCATCCCGGAGCGCCGGGTCGGCGAAGTGCTGGAGATGGTGGGCCTGCAGGATGTGGCGCGCAAGCGACCCAAGGGCTTCTCGCTCGGCATGGGCCAGCGGCTCGGTATCGCGGCCGCGCTGCTGGGCGACCCGCGCATCCTGATGTTCGACGAGCCGGTCAACGGGCTGGACCCGGAGGGCATCCACTGGATCCGCACCTTGATGCAGCAGCTCGCCAGGGAGGGCCGCACGGTCTTCGTGTCCAGCCATCTGATGAGCGAGATGGCACAGACCGCCGAGCACCTGGTCGTCATCGGTCAGGGGAAGCTGCTGGCTGACACCTCGATGGCGCAGTTCATCGCGGAGAACTCGCGTACGCATGTGCGGGTCCGCACCCCCGAGCCCGAGCGGATGCGGGACGCCCTCGTCGGGGCCGGGCTGCGGCCGGTGACCGGTACGGACGGTGCCCTGGAGGTGGACGGCGGGGACGCGCCGCGGATCGGCGAACTCGCCGCCGAGCACCGGGTGGTGCTGCACGAGCTGAGCACCCAGCGGGCTTCCCTGGAGGAGGCGTTCATGCGGCTGACGGCCCAGAGTGTCGAGTACCACGCCCACGCCCCGGGCGCCCCGGCCGCGCCACCGGGAGCGCAACCGCCGGGAATCCAGCCGCCACCGGGGGCGCAGGCACCACCGGGGGCACAGCAGCCGCCGGGGACACAGCCCCCACCGGGGGCGCAGGCACCGTCCGCCTGGGGCGAGGACTGGAAGAAGGGGCGCCGAGGATGAGTCACACCACCCGAGTGCTCAAGTCCGAGTGGACCAAGGTCCGCTCCGTCCGCTCCACCGTGTGGACGCTCACCACCGCGCTGCTCGTCTCCGTCGGTCTGGGTGCGCTGATCTGCGGGGTGACCGCCTCCACCTTCGACGACATGTCCACCGCGGACCGGGTGACGTTCGACGCCACCTACACCAGCTTCGCCGGGATGGGCATCGGCCAGCTCGCGATGATCGCGTTCGGCGTGCTGATCGTCTCGGCGGAGTACAGCACCGGGATGATCCGCAACTCGCTGGCCGCCGTGCCGCAGCGGGCCACGTTCCTGTGGTCCAAGGTGCTGATCGCCGGGGTACTGGTGCTGGTCGTCGGCATGGTCACCAGCTTCTGCGCCTTCTTCCTCGGACAGGCCCTGCTGGGCTCGCACGGGGTGGGCATCGGCGAGCCGGGAGTGCTGCGTGCCGTGGTCGGCGGCGGTCTCTACATGGCGCTGATCGCGATGTTCGCCGTCGGTATCACCTTCGTACTGCGCAGCCCGCTGCTGGCGTTCGCGATCCTGATGCCGTTCTTCTTCCTGATCTCCAACATCCTGGGCAATGTGGAGGCGACCAAGAAGGTCGGCCAGTACCTCCCGGACCAGGCGGGTACGACGGTGATGGCCGTGGTGCCCGACACCCTGGACCGGCCGTACGGGCCCTGGGAGGGGCTGTTGATCATGGTCGCGTGGACGGCAGCCGCGCTGGTGGCCGGCTTCGTCGTCCTCAAGAAGCGCGACGCCTGAGCCCGGCGGCCCCCGCTCGCCGCGTGCGCCTGGCGGGGGCCGCCGTAGGGAACCATTTCGGAGCCCCGTAACCTCCTAGGCCATGTCCGGGGGCGATCGAGCCCCGAACTGCGTCCAGGGGCAAAGGATGATCGAGGCGTACGGCCTGACGAAGCGCTACGGCGCCAAGACGGCCGTGTACAACCTGTCCTTCCAGGTGCGGCCGGGGGCCGTGACCGGGTTCCTGGGGCCCAACGGCTCCGGGAAATCCACCACGATGCGCATGATCCTGGGGCTGGACACACCGACCTCCGGCCGGGTGACCGTGGGCGGCCACAACTTCCGTGACCTGCCCAACGCACCCCGCCAGGTCGGTGCGCTCCTCGACGCGAAGGCCGTGCACGGCGGCCGCAGCGCGCGCAACCATCTGCTCTCCCTCGCCCAGCTGTCCGGCATCCCGGCCCGCAGGGTCGACGAGGTGCTGGGCGTGGTGGGGCTCCAGGACGTCGGCAAGAAGCGCTCCAAGGGCTTCTCGCTCGGCATGGGGCAGCGCCTGGGCATCGCGGCCGCGCTGCTCGGCGACCCGCAGGTGCTGCTCTTCGACGAGCCGGTCAACGGGCTGGACCCGGAGGGCATCCTGTGGGTCCGCAACCTGATGCGGAGGCTGGCGAGCGAGGGCCGGACGGTGTTCGTCTCCAGCCATCTGATGAGCGAGATGGCGCAGACCGCCGACCATCTCATCGTCATCGGGCGCGGACAGTTGATGGCCGACATGCCCGTGCAGGAGTTCATCGAGCGCAACTCCATCGGCTTCGCCCGGGTGCGCACCCCCGACGGAGAGCCCGAGCAGCGCGAGAAGCTGGTCTCGGCGCTGCAGGAGGCGGGCGGCCAGGCGCAGCCCGAGGAGGACGGCGCGCTGCGCGTCACCGGGCTGCCGCTGCCGCGCATCAGCGACCTGGCGCACGGCGCCGACGTCCGGCTGTGGGAGCTGTCGCCGCACCAGGCGTCCCTGGAGGAGGCGTACATGCGGCTCACCCAGGGCTCGGTCGACTACCGCTCGACCACCGACATGCGCGCCGGCCTGCAACAGCCGGTCGGTGCCCCCGCGATGGCAGCGCCCACGGCGGCACCGCCGGGAATGGTGCCCCCGCAGGCGGCGCCGGGGATGGCGGCGGCCCCGCAGATGCCGCCGGTCCCGCAGGGCAATCCGTACGCGGCCCAGCAGGCGGCTCCCCAGCCCGGAGCCCCGCAGCCCGGAGCCCCGCAGCCGGGCACGGCACCGCAGCCCGGCGCCGTCCCGCAACCGGGCGCCCCCGAGGGCGGCACGCTCCAGATGCGAGCGCCGCAGGCCCCGGCGGACGGAGCGAGCGCCCCGAACCCGTACGCCTCCGGCGCCACCGCACCCCCGGCAGGACCGATGGCCAAGGGCGCCCCCGCAGCCGCGGGCGGCGACGCGACCAGCACCGCCAAGAACGAAGGCGAGGACGCCTGATGAGCACCCAGCAGTACGAGGGCCAGGCGGCGTACGAGGGCCAGGCGGCCCCGCAGGCGAACTGGCCGAACGGCATCGCCCCCTACAGCTCGCCGATCCCGATGGCCCGTACCCACCTCGGTCACGCGCTCGTCGCGGAGTGGACGAAGATCCGCACGGTCCGCTCGACCGTGTGGACGCTCAGCGTGATGTTCGCACTGGTCGTCGGCATCGGGCTGCTCACGGCGGGGACACTGAGCGGCGAGACCTACACCGGGATGCCGCTGCTCTCCACCGGTTTGTTCGGCCTGATGCTGGGCCAACTCGGCGTGGTCACGCTCGGCGTGCTGGTCATCACCTCCGAGTACGGCACCGGAATGATCCGCACCACCCTCACCGCCTGCCCGCAGCGCGGCCGGGTGCTGCTGGCCAAGGCGCTGATCTTCTTCGGGCTGGCCTTCGTGATGACGACGCTGGCCTGCAGCCTCACCGCGCTGGTCAACTCCGCACTCCTGAGCGACCAGCAGGTTCCCTCGTACGTGGAGGAGGGGTCCTTCGGAGGGACAGTCGAAGGAGGGACGCTGGTCGCCTCCAGCGGCGAGTGGCTGGGCGCCACCATCGGCGCCGGGTTGTACGTGGCGCTGCTGGGACTGCTGTCGCTGGCGGTGGGCGCCCTGCTGCGCCACTCGGCGGGCGCGATCACCACGATGATGGGCGCCATTCTGCTGCCCGTGGTGGTCGGGCCGCTGATGCAGACCAGCGAGGCACTCAGGGACGTGGGCCAGAAGCTGGTCGAGTACTCCCCGCTCAACGGCCTTGCCTCCCTCTACCGCATCCCGATGAGCGACGACCAGGACGCCACCGGCTGGCCGCTGCTCGGCGGTCTGGCGATAGTCACGCTGATCGTCCTCGGGGTGGCCTACGCGCTGCTGCACAAGCGCGACGTGTAGCAGCCCGCCGGGGCTGCTCACCGCATGCCGCTGCCCGCTCAGTAGCGGGGCGCGTTACGGGACCGCTGGAGTCTGGCACTCCGGCGGTCCCGCGCGTTCCAGCAGGCGCGGTGCCAGTGGCGGCGGTCGGCCACATCGCCCTGAAGCGGCCAGGCGACGACGTGCGGGACGCCGGGCGGGATCTCCTGGTCGCAGCCGGGGCACCGGTAGTGCTTGACCGCGGCTCCGCCGCTTATCTGCCGGACCGCCCACTCCTCGCCGCGCCAGTCCTCGGTGCGCTCCAGGCCGAAGCGCTCCCGCTCGCTGGGCTCCTCGCCACCGCGCCGCACCCCGGAGCCGGTGCGGGCGGCCTTGGCTGACTTGACGGCACCGCTGCGGGAGCGGTTACGACGCGGGGACACGTGGGCACCTCGGGGTCGACAGCGTAGGACGAGTCCAGCGTACGCAGATGGGCGGCGGGCGCCCGCGGCTGTCCACAGGCACGGGCCGACTGGCGTTCATCTGATGAATGGCATGTCAGGCCGTGCCCTCGGCGCCCGTCCGCACGTTATTGCCGGGTGGGGTGCCCGGCCTTCCGGGGCCCCTGCCCTGGCCGGACCGGACGGCTGCGGGCAGTCACAAGGGCGGTGGGTAATGCGAGTTGGAGCTTTTGTCCTGGGTGCGCAGTTCCCGGGTCAGGGGCAGGACGAGGCGCTGGACCGTGCGGTGAGCACTGCCGAGGCGGCGGAGGAGGCGGGACTGGCCGAGGTCTGGCTGGCCGAGCACCACTTCGTTTCGTACGGCGTGTGCCCCTCGGCGGTGACTCTCGCGGGGGTCCTGCTGGGGCGTACCCGGCGGATCGGCGTCGGCACGGCCGTCAGTGTGCTGCCCAACACGCACCCGGTGGCGCTCGGCGAGCAGACCGCGCTGCTGCACCTGCTCTCCGGTGGCCGCTTCACGCTCGGCGTCGGACGCGGCGGGCCCTGGGTGGACCTGGAGGTCTTCGGCGGCGGGCTGAGCGCCTACGAGAAGGGCTTCCCGGAGGCGCTGGACCTGCTGCTGCGCTGGCTGCGCGAGCCCAGGGTGAGCGCGGACGGGGAGCGCTACCGCTTCCGCGAGGTGCAGGTGGTGCCGCGCCCGGAGAGCGCCGCCCTGCCCCGCGGGCCGGCCACGGGTGCCCGCGGAGCCGGGGAGGAGGGCGGTCCCGGTGTGGTCGTCGCCTGCACCTCACCGGGGTCGGTGCGGCTGGCCGCCGAACGGCTGCTGCCCATGCTGCTGGGCATGCACTGCGGGGACGAGGACAAGGCGGACATGACCCGCCTGTGGCGGCGTACGGCACTGGAGGCCGGGCACCCGTCCGAGGTTGTGGAGGCGGTTGCCGGGCGGCACGTGTCGGCGGGCGTGGTGCAGGTGGCCGACTCGCACAACGAGGCCCGGCGGTCGCTCACCAAGGCCATGCCCGGCTGGCTGCGCGAGGGACTGGGCCAGCATGTGACCGTCGACGGCAGGCCCCGTCCGATGCGCGACCCGGTCGGCTATACGGAGCTGCTGTGCGATCTGCACCCGGTGGGCGCGCCCCGGCTGTGCGCCGACCGGCTCGCGGCGACGGCGGAGCGCACCGGAATCGGCCGCTTCGCGCTGCTGGTCGAGGGCGGCGGCGAGCGCGACGGCACGCTGCGGAACGTGCACCGGCTGGCCGGTGAGGTGCTCCCGCTGCTCGGCTGAGCCGGGCAGCGGGCACGGCTGTCGGCACCCCCGCAGCAAAGGCTGAAAAACGTTGCAGGCGGCCCATGCCACCGGCACGGTCCGCCGGGTGTGGAGAGCGGTTCCGCCGTGTGCGGAGCGCGCTCCCGGCACGCCGCCGACGGTTGCGGCGGTGACACTCCACCGCCGCAATCGCCTCATGGCTCCGTCCGCCGTCCGGACCGCTCAGCAGTCGCGCAGCTCCGGGGACTGGTTGAGGAGCTGACCGCGTATGGAGGTGAACCGGGCGAGCCGGTCGTCCGCCGAGGCGTCGAGCGGGAAGACGGCGACACGGTGGCAGTTCTGGAAAGCGAGGCGCACGCCGAAGTGGCGCTCCAGCGCACCCCGGATGGCGTCGCTGGCCAGTGCGCGGAGCAATTGCCCGCGGTGCTGCTCATCCGGCGGCGGTGTCTGGTTGTCGGCGAACTCGCCGCCGTCCACCTTCAACTGAGCGACGAGCGAACTGACCATCTCCCAGGCGTACGGGAGGGAGGTGCGGACGCAGTCGATGAACGCCGCCTCATCCACCTCGCCACGCTCTGCCTGATCCAACAGCGCAGGTGGGACGTCGAGCGACATGGGTTTCTCCTCTCGCGACCCGGGCCCGGAAGCCGGGTCTCTTGGGGGTGAAGGGACATCACCGCGTAATCGCTCAACCTCGGACGGCGACGCCCAGCCTTACCGTACGGCCACCAGGGTGAGAGCAGCACGAGAATGGGAATACTCGCGCCATTGCCGAACACCCCATCCGGGGGCGAATCGCGCACCGCAGGGGCCGTCAAGTAGCGTGACCGACCATGCGTCTCGTCATCGCCCGCTGCTCTGTCGACTACGCCGGCAGGCTCACCGCGCACCTGCCCTCGGCGCCCAGACTCATCCTGGTCAAAGCGGATGGTTCGGTGTCCGTCCACGCCGACGACCGTGCGTACAAGCCCCTCAACTGGATGTCTCCCCCGTGCACCCTGAAAGAGGGAGACGACAAACGCTGGACGGTGGAGAACAAGGCAGGCGAGAAACTGATCATCACGATGGAGGAGATACTGCACGACTCCTCCCACGAGCTGGGCGTGGACCCGGGCCTGATCAAGGATGGCGTGGAAGCACACCTCCAGGAGCTCCTCGCCGACCGGATGGAGACCCTCGGCGAGGGCTGGTCACTGATCCGCCGCGAGTTCCCCACCGCCATCGGCCCCGTGGACATCCTGGGCAGGGACGGTGACGGGACGACCGTCGCCATCGAGATCAAGCGCCGCGGCGAGATCGACGGCGTCGAACAGCTCACCCGCTACCTGGAACTCCTCAACCGCGACCCGCATCTGGCCCCCGTCAAGGGCGTCTTCGCGGCCCAGGAGATCAAACCCCAGGCCCGGGTGCTCGCCACGGACCGCGGAATCGACTGCGTCACCCTCGACTACGACGCGCTGCGCGGTATCGAGGACGACAAACTCCGGCTGTTCTGAGGGCCGCTGCCCGCGGGCGGTGGCTCGGATTCCAGCGCACGCAGGATCCGGGTCAGATCGGCCGGTGCCGCCGCGAGGCGCACCGGCTCCCCCGCGTCGTCGAGTTCGGCGATGTGCCAGTTGCCGGGGACGGTGCCGCCGTCGTCGCCCCTGACGCGCCGCACCTGGCCGACGGTGAGCCGCTCCACCGGGATCGGCTTGGCCGCGAACCGGCCCGGTCCTGAGTGGGGCGTCACCGCGGGCGGACCGCCTCCGATGACGATGTGGGTACCGAAGCCGCGCGGGTTGTACGCGGTGTGCTCCAGGAAGCGTGCGGGAAGGAAGACTTCGCCTTCCTCCTCCGGGGAGGAGGAAGGGGCCGCCTCGGCCTCGCGGGCCGCAGCGGGGGTCCGCAGCCGGGTGGCGCGCCAGGCCCAGCCGAAGAGGACCAGCGTGCCCACCGAGCCCCCGGCCGTCCACGCGGTCACCCCGCCGGAGGCGAACGGGTCGGCGGGGTGGAGGTAGCAGAGCGGTACCAGCCACAGTGCCGAACCCACGAGCGCGCCCGCGAACGGGAGTGCCGAGGGGAGGACTTCGTCGTCCGGGCGCCGTCGCCCGCGCAGCCGCAGCACCACCTTGGCGCCGGGGTAGCCCGCGGCCAGGGCGAGAGCGGCGGCCAGCGCTGCCACATCTCCGGCGCCGGGGACGTGCTCGCTCCAGACGTGCCCCTCCCCCGCCACCTTCATCACCTGGCCGTGCCAGACGGTCACCTCGACGTGGTCGCCTGCCTCGAACGCGAGCGCCGCGTCGCGAGAGACGCCGATCCGCTCCAGCGGCCGGCCGCCGTCGAAGTACAGCCATCCCCGCTGCTTGGGCCGGTCGGCGTCGGTCCGCGCGATGACGGCCGGCACGCGGCTCAGGCAGTCCCCTCGCTCATCGGCGGGCGTCTGTGCCGTGCAGGGTGCGGCCGTCTGCCACGCCCGCTCGTACGAGCCGGCGTCCGGCACGTACGAGGCGGCGACGCCCGCGCCCGCGAGCAGCAGCACGAACAGGCTCAGCGCCCCCGCCCAGGGCCGTCCCCGGGTGCGGTACGAGAGCACGGGGAGGTGGTCGGAACCGGGTGCCCCGTGGCGGCGGTGCAGTCCGCGCAGCTCCTCCAGCGTGGCGCGGAAGTCCGCGTCCTCGTAGAGGCCGCGTGGCAGGGGCAGGAGGCGCTTGCGGCCGTCCCGCAGCACCACGCTGACCCGGCCGGTGGTCTCGGCCCGGTGGTTGAGCTCGTGCCGCAGATACACCCGCAGATCGACGACGTCGGTCCACGGCGCGCTCCACCGGCGCAGCAGCGTACGGGAGCGCAGGCCGTGCGCGTCGGCGGTCACCCGCGCGGTGACCGCGTACAGCGCCGCCGCGCCCGTCAGCGCGAAGAACAGCGCGACGGCCGCCCACACGCCCCACGGCCCGCCCCGGTGCGCCAGGCCCACAGCGCACGCGGCAGCACCGGCGGCACCGGCAGCACCGACCCCGGCGCACGACCACAGGGTGCGCTTCCAGCGGGGACGGCAGATCATTTCTCGGCCCTCGGTCATGGTGCGAATCCTGCCGCTGCGGGGTCGTCCGCGCCTGTGCACGGTGCGGCAGCCTCCCGGCGAGCGTCACTGCCGATGTACGGCAGAACCGGCCCGGACACCCGGCGGACGCCCGCTGCTACGACGCCGAAGGGTCCGCCGAGCCGGAGCCTGAGGCCGAGCCTGTGCTCTGCCCGCTGCTCGGGGAGCGGTCGGTCGATGTGGCGGTGTCGTCCGCGCTGCCGGTCGGGGTCTTCGGCGGCGGGTCCTGCGAGGACGGGTCGTCGCTGGGGCTGGGCGACGGGTCCTGCGAGGAGGGCGGGTCCTCGGGCGAGGAGGACGGGGGCCGGTTCGGCGAGGACGGCGGGCGCTGGGGCGAGGACGGCGGCTGCTGCGAGCTGCCCGGGTCGCCGGGGGCGCTGGAGGAGTCCCGGGGCGAGCTCGGCCCGTTCTCGGGCTCCCCGTTGTCCTGCGGGGTGGTCGGCGCCTCGGGGTCCTGCGACGGCTTGCCGGCCGCCGGCTGCGGCCGGTCGGGCTGTCCGCTCCGGCCGTCGTCGCCGGGGGACTCGTCGCCGGGGGCGTTGTCCTCGTCGTCCTGGGAGGTGCCGGCGTCCGGTTTGACGGAGTCCGGGGGGCTGTCGTCGGAGACCGTGCCGAGGGTGACGACGGTGCCGAGAACGGCGGCGAGCAGTGCTCCGGCACCTGCCGCTGCCAGGTTCCGCTTGCTGCTGGCGAAGGCGCGCCAGCCGCGCGGTGCGGTGTGCCGCCCGCCCGAGCGCGCGCCGTGTGAGGCGGAGCCGGTCGCGTCGTGAGCGCCGTCCGCCGGTGAGACCAGCGTCTCTCCCGGCTGCTGCTGAGCCGCGGCGGCCGACATCACCGTCGTGGTGGCCGCGTCGGTCTCGGCACCTGCCGCGGCCACGGCCCCGGGAGCGCCCAGGGCCGGGGTGTCCCCGGGGGTGTCAGCCGTGCCTGTCCCGGCAGCCTGCTGTGCGGTCGCCGCAGTCGTGCCCGGTGCCGGTGGCAGCCCGGCTGCGGGCGCGGACGGCAGCGCGGCCGGTCCCCGGGTGCCGGTCGCGGCGAGCCGGTCGGTCACCAGTGCCAGCGCTCTGCGGGCCGCGACCATGCCGCGCTGCTCGGCCAGGGTGCCGCGCAGTCCGAGGGCCGTCTCCAGCTCGGAGCGGGCCCGCTCCGGGTTGCCGGCGGAGAGGGCGAGGATGCCCAGCTCGTGATGGAAGTAGGCCTCTTCGGCGAGCTCGCCGGAGGCCCGTGCCGCCTCCTGGCCGCAGCGCAGCACCCGCTCCCAGGCGCTCCAGCGCATCCCGGCCGCCAGTACGGGCGCCACGGTACGGGCCAGCAGGACCGCCGCGTTGGCGTTCCCGTCGCGCTGGGTGGCGCGTACGGCGGCCAGCAGCGCGTCGGCCTCCAGTGCGACGCGGTCGGCGGTGACCGAGGACTGCCCGGCCCACCAGCTGTAGTGCTGTGCGGCGGCGAGCGCGTAGGCGGCGCGGCCGTCGGCGAACCCGGCGTCGGTCAGCTCGGCGGCGACACCGGCGGCGAGCTTGAAGTGGCCGCCTGCCGGGCTGATCAGCCCGGAGGTCAGCAGTTCGGTGACGCTGTCCTCGGCCTGCGGGTCGTTGGTGAGCGCCGGGAGGTGGTCGGAGTGCGGCAGCTCCCCGTCGAGCGCGAGGGCCAGCCGCAGTGCTCCGCGTCCGGCCTCGGTCAGCGCCGCGGCCAGCAGCGGGGCCAGTGCCACATCGTCCGGCAGTTCGGCCACGAGACTGCCGCTGCCCTGGAGCCGCAGCAGTGCCCCGGCCTGGACGAAGCGCAGCGGCAGCCCCTCGGAGCCGAACCACAGGTCGGCCGCCCAGTCGGCCTCGTCGTCGGTGAGCTGGCGGTGGACGGCCCGCTCCATCAGCTCCATACAGGCGGTGCGGCTGAGCCCCGGCAGGAACATCTCCTCGACGTAGCTGCCGGGGGCCGGGGCGGGAGCGTCGGGTGTGGCGGTGAAGAGGAAGGCGCACTCGGGAGTGGCCCGCAGCAGCTCGTCCAGGGCCGCGCCGCCGAACTCCAGGTCGTCGACGAGGACGACCGCGCCGACCTGGCCGAGCGCGCCGACCAGCTCCGCCTTGCCCGGGCGGTGCAGGGGCGCGCTGTGCACGGCGGCGAACAGGTCGTACATCAGGTCGCTGGGGGTGCGCCGGTAGCCGCTGAGGCGGACGACTCCGTCGGGTGCGAGCGAGGCCACATCGGCGGCAACTGCGTCCAGGAGGACGCTGCGGCCCGATCCGGCGGGGCCGGTGAGCCGGACGGAGCGGCCGCGGGAGAGCAGCCGGGAGAGCCGGTCGCGCTCCTCGTCCCGCTCCAGCAGGCTGCCGGGCGGCAGCGCAGCGGCGGCGGAGGCCTGTGGGACGGGGCGCTCCTGCGAGGCGCGCTTTGGCGGGGTGCCGTGCCGCTCCCCGGGCGGGCAGGGTTCGATCTCGCTGCCGTCGACGGGGTTGACCGTCACGAGGTACTGGTCGGCCACGAGCCGGACGGCACGGGCCGGCTCGCCGGCCGTCCCGGCGCCCGCCTCATTGCCGGTTCCGCCGCTCGTCCCGCCGCCGGTGGTCGCCTGCTCGTCCCCGGGTGCGTGTCGCTCGCTGCCGTGCCGTTCCATCGTCGTCATGTCTCCCAAGAGGTGGCGCGCCCGACCGAACGGGAGGGGCCGGTCCGGTGCGCGGCCTCCATTGTCCAGGAAGGGGCGACGCGCGGGGACGGTACCGGCCTGATTGTCATGGCTTCGCCAGAATCCCGGGCTGTGCGGAGCGGGACCTGCTCGCCCGGGTGGCGCCCGAAGCCGCCGGGGAGCCGCCGCCCGGCGCCGTGGTCTCGATGGCGAGGATGCGGTGCAGCCGGGTGGCCACCAGCAGGCGCTGCATCTGTGGGGGCACCTCGCGCAGGACGAGCCTGCGGCCGCACCGACCCGCGCGGCGGTGGGCGCCCATGATCACGCCGAGCCCCGTGGCGTCCCACGAGTCGAGCTCGGCGAGGTCCAGCACCAGGTCGCCGTCGCCCGAGTCGACGGCTGCGTGCAGGACCGTACGGGCGTCCGCCGCGCTGCGGACGTCAAGACGACCTCCGACGACCAGCTCGGCGTGGTCGCCCCTGATGTGCATATGCGCTCCCCGGAGTGGTTCCGTCGCTTTTCGGCGCTTGCGTGTGCTCTCGGTGCCCGAGTCCGGCGCCGGCGCCGACGTCGGCGCGCCGGACGCCCGCTGTCGCCGCCGGCCGGGCGGTGGCCCGTCGTGTCGCCGTGGCCGCCTCGTGGTGACCGTCTCGTGCTGTGGCCGTCTTCTTCACTTGTTGTGGCGGGCTTCACTACTGATGACTGACGCCGCAGCGGTGTGGTTGCCGTCCGTGTCCTGACCGATACCGGATTTCACCCCCGTGAGGGAGCACGAGAGCCGGACGGGGCGGCCGCCCCGCCCTCCGGGGTCCACACCGCGGGGCCGCGCCCCGGGGCCGAGCCGCTTCGCCGTTCTGCCCGGTACCGGACGGCTCAGTGCGAGTGGAAGCCCTGCTCAGTGCGAGTAGAAGCCCTGTCCGGCCTTCCGGCCCAGGTCGCCCGCGTCGACCATGCGCCGCATCAGCTCCGGCGGGGCGAACTTGTCGTCCTGGGACTCGGTGTGGATGTTCTCGGTGGCGTGCAGCAGGATGTCGACGCCGGTCAGGTCGGCGGTGGCCAGCGGCCCCATGGCGTGGCCGAAGCCGAGCCGGCAAGCGGTGTCGATGTCCTCGGCCGAGGCGACGCCGGACTCGTAGAGCTTGGCCGCCTCCACCACCAGCGCGGAGATCAGGCGGGTGGTGACGAAGCCGGCGACGTCCCGGTTGACGACGACGCAGGTCTTGCCGACCGACTCGGCGAACGCCCGCGCGGTGGCGAGCGTCTCGTCGCTGGTCTTGAGGCCGCGCACCAGCTCGCACAGGGCCATCATGGGCACCGGCGAGAAGAAGTGCGTGCCGACGACCCGCTCCGGCCGGCTGGTGGCTGCGGCGATCTTGGTGATGGGGATGGCCGAGGTGTTGGAGGCCAGCACGGCCTCCTCTCCGGCGAGCTTGTCGAGGGCCGCGAAGATCTCCCGCTTGACCTCGATCTTCTCGAAGACGGCCTCGACGACGATGTCCGCCTCGGCCGCGGCGTCCAGGTCCGTCGTGGTGGTGATCCGGGCCAGTGCCGCTTCGGCGTCGGCGGCCTCCAGCTTCCCCTTGGAGACGAACTTGTCGTACGACGCCTTGATCCCGTCCGTGCCACGGGTGAGCGCCTCGTCCGTCACATCGCGGAGCGTCACGTCCCAGCCGGCCTGGGCCGAGACCTGTGCGATTCCGGAGCCCATCAGTCCGGCTCCGATGACGGCGAGCTTCTTCGCCACGTTCTTCACCCTCACTTCGTCCCGCCGGGCCGCGCGCCCGCTGTTGCGGCGAGCCCCAGCGCCTTGTGAATGACCGTCCGTTGGGCGGACATTAGCGCCTTACGGGCGGACGTGGGGGACGAAGAGACACGTATCACGTCTCACATGGCGGACGTCACACCAGGCCGGCGGCGGGGGCCGGGAGGGCTCACCGGCCGGGCTTCGTCGCGTAGTTGAGGAACTCGCCGGTGACGAAGGACTCGAAGGCGTCCACCTTGGCGAGCGCCTCCCGCGCGGCCTGTTCGGGTGAGGTTCCGTCGGCGATGCTCAGCGTGGCGCCGCGCGTCACGAGGTTGACCAGGTTCACCAGTTCGTAGGCGACGAGCTCGGGCATCGGATCGCCGGGGGCCGCGCCCGTCTCGGCGACCAGGGTGTCCTTGAGCCGGTTCGCGGTGCGGTGGTGCATCACCATCAGCCGGGCGACCAGCGCGGGCGACTCCCGCACCACGCACATGAACTCGCCGAAACCGTCCCGGATGCCCGCGTACAGGTTCTGCTCGGCGATGTCCTCGCGGAGCCTGCCCAGTACGGCGGCGGCAGCCGACTGGCCCGGCGCGCGGTCGCGCACCAGCGCCGCCGCGCGGTCGACCATCTCCTCCTCGCGGTCGAAGAAGAGGTCCTCCTTGGCCGGGAAGTAGTTGTAGACGGTGTTGACCGAGACGTCCGCGGCCTCGGCGATCTCCGCGATGGTGACCGCGTCGAAGCCGCGCGCCATGAACAGCCCCGTGGCGATGTCGGAGATCCGCCGGCGGGTCTCGCGCTTCTTCCGTTCTCTGCGGCCCTCGGGGGCTGTGCTGGTCATGCCCTCATCGTAGGCCAAGATGGGGCCTCTCAAATTTTGGGGAGGTTGCAACTTTTAAGTGACTCTGTTTTTCTTGGGCCATGCCAGCAGCCATCCACACCACCGGGCTGACCCGGACCTTCCGCACCAAGTCCCGCACCGTCGAGGCCGTACGCGGCATCGACCTGACCGTCGAGCAGGGCGAGATCCTCGGCTTCCTCGGCCCCAACGGAGCCGGCAAGACGACCACGCTCCGGATGCTCACCACACTGCTGCCGCCCACCTCGGGGACGGCGACCGTGGCCGGCCACGACCTGGTCGCCGACCCCACGGGAGTGCGGAAGCGCATCGGCTACGTCGCACAGTCCGGCGGCGTCGACCCCACCGTCAGCGTCCGCGAGGAGCTGACCACCCAGGGCAGGCTCTACCGGCTCGGCCGGAGCGAGGCAGCCCGCCGCACCGAGGAGCTGGCCGGTGAACTCGGCCTGAGCGCCCTGCTGGACCGGCCCTGCGGCGCCCTCTCCGGCGGCCAGCGGCGCCGGCTGGACATCGCCATGGCACTCACCCACAGCCCCGCGCTGCTCTTCCTCGACGAGCCGACGACCGGTCTCGACCCGGGAAGCCGCGCCGACCTGTGGCAGCTCGTGCGGCGGCTGCGCGACGAGCGCGGTATGACCGTCTTCCTGACCACGCACTACCTCGACGAGGCCGACGCGCTCGCCGACCGGCTGGTCATCGTGGACGACGGCCGCGTCGTGGCGCAGGGCACCTCCGCAGAGCTGAAGCACGCCCACGCTGGTTCGGCGGACGCCAGCCTCCAGGACGCCTTCATCGCCCTCACCGGACGCGAGACACAGCGCGAGCAGGAAGCGGCCCCCGTCGCCGTATGAGCGACGGTCGCGGCGCGGCGACCGGCGACCGGCGACCGGCGACCGGCGACCGGCGAAGAACGCCTCCCCACTCCAGGCAGACGACCCCACAGAGAACGGACACCTCGTATGTCCCACTTGTTCACCGATACCGGCATCATCGCCGGGCGCTACATCCGGCAGACGGCCTCCTCCAAACTCGGGCTGCTGTTCGGGGCGCTCCAGCCGCTGCTCTTCCTCGTCCTCTTCGGCCCGCTGCTGGAAGACCTCCACCTCGGCGGGGACGGCGACTCCTGGCAGACGCTGGTACCGGGGCTCCTCGTCCAGCTCACCCTGTTCTCCTCCGCCTTCGCCGGGTTCACGATCCTGATGGAGAAGCACACCGGCGTGGTCGAGCGGATGCGGGTCACCCCCGTCAGCCGGCTCGCGCTGCTGCTGGGCCGGCTGGTGCGCGACTCGCTCCAGCTGTTCGCGCAGTCGCTGCTGCTCGTCCTGGTCGGCGTCGCGATGGGGCTGCGCGCCCCCGTGACGGGAGTGCTGATCGGCTTCGTCCTGGTCGGCCTGCTCGCCGCGTCGCTCGCTTCGCTGTCGTACACGCTGGCCATGCGCGTCAACTCGCCGCAGGAGTTCGCCCCCGTCGTCAGCTCCCTCAACATGCCCGCCGTGCTGCTGAGCGGCATCCTGCTGCCGATGACACTGGCACCGGGGTGGCTGGACACGCTCTCGCGCTTCGTGCCCTTCCGGTACGTCGTCGACGCGGTGCGGCACGCCTTCACGGGGGACTACGGGGACGGCTCCGTCATCCTCGGAGCCGCGGTGGCTGCCGCCCTGGCCGTCGTGTCGCTGGGTCTGGGCACGCGGGTGTTCCGCAAGGTGAGCGCGTAACGCCCTTGCCCCTCCCCGGGGGCGCCGGGCCTCAGCCCCCGCGTCCGGGGGCCCCGTTACGCTCGGCGCATGGTTAACCTCACGCGGATCTACACCCGAACCGGCGACCAGGGCACCACAGCGCTCGGCGACATGAGCCGCACCGCCAAGACCGACTCCCGTATCGCGGCGTACGCGGACGCCAACGAGGCGAACGCCGCGATCGGGGTGGCGCTGGCCCTCGGACAGCTGAACGAGGAGATCAGTGCCGTCCTGCTGCGGGTGCAGAACGACCTGTTCGACGTGGGCGCCGACCTGTCGACGCCCGTGGTGGACAACCCCGAGTTCCCGCCGCTGCGGGTCGAGCAGGCCTACATCGACAAGCTGGAGGCCGACTGCGACCGCTTCCTGGAGGGGCTGGAGAAGCTGCGCTCGTTCATCCTGCCGGGCGGTACGGCGGGCGCGGCGCTGCTGCACCAGGCGTGCACCGTCGTCCGCCGCGCCGAGCGCTCCACCTGGGCGGCGCTCGAGGAGCACGGCGAGACGATGAACCCGCTGACCGCGACCTACCTCAACCGCCTCTCCGACCTGCTGTTCATCCTCGCGCGTACGGCCAACAAGCCGGTCGGCGACGTGCTGTGGGTGCCGGGCGGCGAGCGGTGAGCTCACCGGTGCCGGGTCGGCCCGCGCTGCTGATGGACCTGGGCGGCGTGCTGGTGGAGGACATGCTGCCGGCAGCCGCCGCCAAGTGGTCGGCCCGGCTGGGCATCACGGAGCGGGACTTCGTCACGGCCGTCTACGCGGGCAACGACACCGAGGTGCTCGTCGGCCGGATGAGCGGCGCCGCCTGGTGGTCGGTGGTCCGCCAGCGGCTCGCGCTGGACGAGGGCGGCCTCGCCGAACTGCGCCGGGATCTGGCGGGCGATCCCGTCTGGGACCGGGCGCTGCTGGACGCGGTGGCCGCACTGCGGGGGCGGGCCCGTATCGCCTTCGTCAGCAACGCCTGGCCGGACGCCCGCCCCAACCTGGCCCCGCGCCTGTCCGTCGCCGACGAGGCCGTGCTCTCCTGCGAGGTGGGCTTCGCCAAGCCCGATCCGCGCATCTACCGGCACACACTCCAACTGCTGGGCGCCACGGCCGAGGAGTCGCTGTTCGTCGACGACGTCCCGGAGAACGTCGAGACCGCGCGCGCCCTGGGCATGGCGGGCCACCTGCACACGGACTCCGCCGGCACCCGCGCCGCCATCGAGGCGTTCGCCGCCAGGCTGCCCGGCCCCGACGGAGACTGACCGTAGGTCAGCGGGTACTGTGCCGCGCATGGCGATACCGGGGGCCCAGCCACAGCAGCCGTACGCACAGCAGCCCACCTCCACCGCGACACCCGCGTACCAGTTCAACCCGTACGCGCAGCCGCAGACTCCGCCGCCCGGCCCGCCAGGGCCGCCCGGACCGCCGCCGGGCGGGCCGGTGCGCGGCGGCGGGCCACGCTGGCTGTGGGCGCTGGGCGGCGTGGTGGTCGCCTCGGTCACCTGGGCCGCGACGCTGATGGCCACCGGCGCGCTGGACAAGGGCGCCTCCGACTCGGCCGAGGCCGACTTCAAGGGCTACCGCTTCCACCACGACATGTGCGAGACGGCGAAGCTCGAGTCCTTCCAGCAGGAATACCGGATCCAGGAGTCCTCCTCGGACAGTCCGGACGGCTACTCCTCGCGGCAGAAGGGCCTCGACATCAGCCGATGCAGCCGCACACTGATCGAGCACGGCGAGACCTCGAAGACGCCCCCGACCACCTACGTCTCGACCACGGTGACCTGGCACAAGAAGAGTGACCCCGCGCCCGAGTTCGCCTCCGAGCAGCGGACGTGGGAGGACCAGGAGTCCGGCACGTACCAGTACGAGGTCTCCCCCGTCGACGGCTTCGGTGACGAGGCGTACCTGATCAAGGAGCAGCGCGGCGACAGCCTGGGCAGGCTCATGCTGGAGGTGCGTGCCGGGTGGATGACGTACGAGATGAGCTGGAGCTGGTTCGGCGGCGGCATCGACGAGGACTTCGAGCCGCCGTCCGAATCCACCGTCGCGGGCTGGATGAAGAAGGACACCCGCGCGACGCTGGAGGCACTGAAGCAGCCGGACTCCAAGGAGGCTCCCGGCCGCGACCCCGGCGCGTGACGGTCCGCCGCCGCCCCGGAACCGCGGAAGGACCCGCTACGCCGCGGTGATGTTCCGCTCGATCCACTCCACTCCGAAGCGCACCAGCTCAGGCGCCTCGAACAGGTGGCACTCGGCAGCGCCGACCCGACCGCGCAGGCCGACACCCGCGGCGAGCGCCTCCCGCGCGATGACGGTGAAGGGCCAGACGCCCTCGGGAACGACCTGGCCGTAGTCGAACGCCTCGTCCTCGGTGTCGATGTCCCAGTACCGCTGCCACACACGGTCGCCCTCGGCGTCCAGCACCGGGACCTCGTAGGTCAGATGACGCTTGCCGGGGGCCTGGGCCAGCGCCTCGGCGTGGTGCAGGACCGTGAGCGTGTCCAGCGGCGCACCCAGCAGCAGGACCCGGCCACCGGCGGCGACGAGCCTGCCCAGTGGCCCGCCCGCGCCGTACGGGTCGTCCCAGGGGACCGCGTCGATCAGCGCCTGCGCCCGGGCGCCCAGCGCCGCGAAGCTGTCGGGGTGCCGGGTGCGCAGCGCCCCGGGCAGCCGCCGCAGGGCCTCGGGGAGGCGGCCGTTGTCGTGCGTGCCCTCGCTCAGCCCGGGGTCGTAGGCGGGGTGTTCGGCCCGCACGGCCTCCTGCCAGGGCGCGGGCCAGTCGGTGAAGTCGTACGGCGGCGCGTCGTTCCAGCCGCTGTAGACCAGCAACGTGCCTTCCTCGCCGAGCACCTCGCGCAGTGCCGAGATGACAGTGAGCGGGCCTCCCGGCACATAGCCGAGCGCCGAGAGCGCGGTGTGGAACATCAGCGTGTCACCGGGCCGCAGCCCCAGCGCGGTCAGCTCCCGCACCAGCCTGCTGTGGGTGACGGGTCCCTGGGAGCGTTCCATCAGCACGCGTTCGTCCATACGGCGAGCGTACGAGGACCGCCGCCGCCCGGCCGCCGATTATTTCCGGACAGCTGTTGTCCCGGCATCCCCGGGCTGCTCGGGCTGCTTCAGCTCCTCGGGCTGCTTCGGCTGCTTCGGCTGCTTCGGCTGCTTCGGCTGCTTCGGCTGCTTCGGCTGCTTCGGCCACACCGTGTAGCTCACCGCGATCAGCAGGCAGATGACGGCCACCATTCCCATCCGCTGCTGCCATGCCCGCAGCGGCTCGCTCTGCTCTCCCCCGCCCACGTACCAGATCGCGGCCTGGAGCAGCGCGGCAGCGATGGCGGCGCCACCGATGCCCCGCGCGCCCATCTTCCACTCGTGCACCGCCCGCGCGGTCCCGTAGCGGGGCGGCCCGGCCGGGCGCGGGCCCTTGCCGAGCAGGTGCAGGGCGTGGCCGTCCGCCCACTTGACCATGTAGTGCCCGTGCGTCGCGGTGAACCCGATGTAGACGGCGGCCAGTCCGTGCTTCCAGTCGGGCTCGGCGCCGTTCTTCAGGTCGACGGCGGTCACGATCAGCAGGACGACCTCCAGCAGCGGCTCGCACAGCAGGACCGCCGCACCGGTGCGTGGCATCCGCGCGAGGTAGCGCAGCGCGAGGCCCACCGCGAGCAGCACCCAGAAGCCCACCTCGCAGGCGATGATCAGTGTCACGATCATGAACGAACGCCCTCCTGGCGTATCCCCCGGCAGGGGTGATGGCGAACAGCTGCCGGCCGCCCCGCCCTCCCCCCGTGGCGGACGCGGCGACCGGCTACCCCTCCAACCCTGCCGCCCGGGGCCCTGCCGGGCGTCGTCGTCCCAGACGATTCGCACCGCGGCCGACTGCATCGAAAGATGCAGTGGCCCAGCGCGGCCGATCAGCCGGGCGAGTGACAGTCCCGCTCTGCCGGCCCGGGAGAATGAAGCCATGCCCGTCGCCGCTGCCGTAAAGCCCGCACCCACGCGGTGCGGGCTGCGCGCTGTGCGCCCGTCGGCGGACGACGGGCTGATCGCGTTCACCGGTGCGGCGGGCGGCCTGCTGCTGTGGTGGTTCGACCTGGGGAGCTCGCCGCTGTGGAAGGCTGCTCCGGGCTGGCTGGCGCTGGTGCCGCTGGGCATGATGTGCGTGGCCTCGCTGCTGCGGTCCACCGGGCAGCCGTACGCGCTGCTGCTGGGCGTGGCGGCCGAGGCGGCCGACCTGGCGGCGGGCTCGCTGCTGGCGACCATGGTGCTGTTCACCGACGTGCTCTACGCGGCCGTGCTGTACGGCTCGCCCCGGCTCTCCCGGGCGGTACTGCGCTCCTCGGTGGCGGTCACCGTGCTCGTCGCGGCCGGGCTGCTGGTCGTCTTCCAGGAACCCGAGATGCTGCTGCTCGGCGCCGCCTGCGCCGGCGTGCTGCTGGTCCCGACCACCTCCGGTGAGATGATCCGCAACCACCGCGACAAGGCGGCCGTCGAGCGGCAGCGGGCCGAGCAGACGGCGCTCCTCGCGGAAATGGACCGCAAGCAGGCGGTCGACGCCGAACGCGCACGGATGGCGCGGGAGCTGCACGACGTCGTCGCCAACCACCTCTCGGCCATCGCCATCCACTCCTCGGCGGCGCTCTCCTTTCCCGAGCCGCAGCACAGCGACGGGGCCACCCGCGAAGCACTGGGCGTCATCCGCGAGAACAGCGTCCAGGGGCTGGCCGAGATGCGCCGCCTCATCGGACTGCTGCGCAATGCGAGCGGCCGCGAGGAGCCGGCCGCGACGCCGTCCCTCGACGGGCTCGAAGCGCTGCTGGCGCGCGCCCGGGCGATGGCGGGCGACGGCCGCACCTTCACGCTGACGGATCTGCGTGCCAAGGAGGAGCGGCTGCCCGCACCGGTGGAGCTGGCGGCCTACCGCGTCGTCCAGGAGGCCGTCACCAACGCGCTGAAGCACGCGGCTCCCGGCGCCGTCACCGTGGAGCTCCACCGCGACGCCGTACGCGCGGAGCTCCTCGGCATATGTGTCGCCAGCCCGCTGGACGGAGCACCGGTGGACGACGGCTCCCCGCGGGCGCCCGGGGCCGGGGCAGGGCTCGTCGGGATGCGGGAGCGGGTGGAGCTGCTGGACGGCGAGCTGACGGTGGGGCCGACTACGGGCCCTGGCGGCGAGCGGATCTGGCGCGTCCACGCGGTGCTGCCCGCACCGCACGAGCCGGACCGGCCGGAGGGCCGGCACGAGAACAGGCAAGAACATGACAGCCGGCGGGAGAAGAGGGAGACGGAGCCGTGACAACTTCCCGGACCATCCGCGTGCTGGTCGCCGAGGACCAGCACGCCGTACGCACGGGGATCGTGCTCATCCTCCGCAACGCTCCCGATGTCGAGGTGGTCGGTGAGGCGGGCGACGGCGAGGAGGCCCTACGGCTCGCCCGGGAGCTGCGGCCCGACGTGGTGCTGATGGACATCCAGATGCCCCGCGTCGACGGGGTGACGGCCACCCGGCAGATCACCGGCGACCGTCTCGCCGATGTGCTGGTGCTCACCACATTCGACCTCGACGAGTACGTCTTCGGCGCCCTGCGCGCGGGCGCCGCGGGCTTCCTGCTCAAGGACAGCGAGGCGGCGGCAGTGGTCGACGCGGTCCGTACGGTCGCACGCGGCGAAGGCATGATCGCACCCGCCGTGACCCGCCGCCTGATCGCCGAGTTCGCGGGGCCCGCGGCCCCGGACCGGTCCGGGGCCGCGCGTGCTGCCGCGGAGCCGCCGACCGGGCTGGCGGACCTCACGCGCCGGGAGCGGGAGGTGCTCGGCTGCCTGGGCGTGGGGCTGTCGAACGCCGAGATCGCCGCCCGCCTCGCCATGGCAGAGGGCACCGTGAAGACCCACGTCAGCAGGCTGCTGGGCAAGCTGGAGCTGCGCAGCCGCACCCAGGCCGCCGTACTGGCGCAGGAGTGGGGGATCACGGCGCCGTGAGGGGACCGCGGCGCCGGGACGCGGGTCGGCCGCGTCCCGTCGGCCGGGGAACCTAGGCCACGTTCACCCGCTGGCCGGGCGGCGCCGCCTCCAGCCAGGCGAGGAAGCCGGTGAGGGCGTCCTCGCTCAGGGCGAGCTCGACGCGGAGCCGCTCGGGGCCCACGGCACACGCCAGCACCACGGCGTCCGAGAGCAGCGCCTGCTCCTCCTCGCCGCGCGGGGAACGCCGCTCGAGAACGTCAATGGCCCCGCGCACCAGATGGCGGCGGGGCCTGGGGGCATAGGAGAAGACGCGGAACCATTCGATGCGGTCCCCGTTGTAGCGGGCGATGCCGTACGCCCAGCCTTTCCCTTTGGGGTCGGCCGCCTCGGCTTCGGAGACCGCCCAGCGCAGATTGCAGTCGAACGTGCCGCCGGACCGCTGGATGAGCCGCCGGCGTACCCCGAAGGCGAAGAGTCCCGCCATCACCAGCAGGACGACCACGCCGCACAGCAGCAGAGCGAGGACCATCTTCACCGACCTCCTCGCTTGCTCCGGGACCTGCCGCGCGACAAGTCTCTCAAACCCTGCTGTATGGCTTCAGCCGCGGGCGGGCCCGGAAGATTCCGGGACCGCCCGCGGCTGAGGGTCGTCGTGCGCCGGGTGTGACGCGACAAACGTCAGCGTGCGGCCGTCACCGCTCGCAGCCGGACGTCGGCGCGCTTCTCGGCGTCCTCGTCGGCCTTGGACTTGGCCTGCTCCAGCGCGCGCTCGGCGCGTTCGACATCGATCTCGTCGGTCAGCTCCGCGATCTCGGCGAGCAGCGAGAGCTGGTTGTCGGCGAAGGAGATGAACCCGCCGTGCACCGCGGCGACGACGGTGCCGTTGCCGCTCTCACCCGTCGTGCGGATGGTGACCGGGCCGGACTCCAGCACGCCGAGCAGCGGCTGGTGGCCGGGCATGACACCGATATCACCCGAGGAGGTACGCGCGACGACCAGGCTGGCCTCGCCCGACCAGACCTTGCGGTCGGCGGCGACCAACTCGACGTGCAGCTCAGCCACTGTGGCTCCTCAGACTGGGATGGGGAAAGGATAAGGGGTGCGGCGCGGGGGCTGGTACTCGTACCCGCCCCCGCCGCGGTGCACAACCGGCGCACATCCGCGCACGGCCGGTGCGACCGCGCGCGGAGGCGCGAGCAGAGCGCCGGGGTTCCGGAGTCCGGCGTCAGGAGACGCCGAGCTCCTTCGCCTTGGCCTTGAGGTCGTCGAGGCCACCGCACATGAAGAACGCCTGCTCGGGGAAGTGGTCGTACTCACCGTCGGCGATCGCGTTGAAGGCCGCGATCGACTCGTCCAGCGGAACGTCCGATCCGTCGAGACCGGTGAACTGCTTCGCCGCGTGGGTGTTCTGCGACAGGAAGCGCTCGATACGGCGGGCGCGGGACACCGTGAGCTTGTCCTCCTCGGACAGCTCGTCGATGCCGAGGATGGAGATGATGTCCTGCAGATCCTTGTACTTCTGCAGGATCCCCTTGACGCGCTCGGCGCAGTCGTAGTGCTCCTGGGAGACGAAGCGCGGGTCCAGAATCCGGGAGGTGGAGTCCAGCGGGTCCACCGCCGGGTAGATGCCCTTCTCCGAGATCGGACGCGAGAGCACCGTGGTGGCGTCCAGGTGCGCGAACGTCGTCGCCGGGGCCGGGTCGGTGAGGTCGTCGGCGGGCACGTAGATCGCCTGCATCGAGGTGATGGAGTGACCGCGGGTCGAGGTGATGCGCTCCTGGAGCACACCCATCTCGTCCGCCAGGTTCGGCTGGTAGCCCACCGCGGAGGGCATCCGGCCGAGCAGGGTGGAGACCTCGGAGCCTGCCTGGGTGAAGCGGAAGATGTTGTCGATGAAGAACAGCACGTCCTGCTTCTGCACATCGCGGAAGTACTCCGCCATGGTCAGACCGGCCAGCGCGACCCTCAGACGCGTCCCCGGGGGCTCGTCCATCTGACCGAAGACCAGCGCGGTCTGCGGGAGCACGCCGGAGTCGGCCATCTCCTCGATCAGGTCGTTGCCCTCACGGGTGCGCTCGCCGACACCGGCGAACACGGAAACGCCCTCGTGCAGCTTGGCCACACGCATGATCATTTCCTGGATGAGGACGGTCTTGCCGACGCCCGCGCCGCCGAACAGGCCGATCTTTCCGCCCTTGACGTACGGGGTCAGCAGGTCGACGACCTTCAGACCGGTCTCGAACATCTCGGTCTTGGACTCGAGCTGGTCGAAGGCGGGGGCCTTGCGGTGGATGGACCACCGCTCGGTCACCTCGGACTCGGCCTCCGGCTCGTTCAGGATCCTGCCGAGGGTGTTGAAGACCCGGCCCTTGGTGACGTCACCGACGGGCACCGTGATGCCCGCGCCGGTGTCGGTCACCGGGGCCTGGCGGACCAGACCGTCGGTCGGCTCCATGGAGATGGCGCGGACCAGCCCCTCACCGAGGTGCTGTGCCACCTCAAGGGTGAGGGTCTTCTTCTTGCCGTCCTCGGCCGGGTCGAGCACCTCGACCGTCAGCGCCTGGTAGATGTCCGGCATGGCGTCGACGGGGAACTCCACGTCGACGACCGGGCCGATGACCCGGGCTACGCGGCCCGTCGCAGCGGCCGTCTCAACTGTGGTGGTCATGGTTAGCGGTCACTCCCCGCGTTAGCGTCAGCCAGCGCGCTCGCCCCACCGACGATCTCGCTGATTTCCTGGGTGATGTCGGCCTGGCGGGCCGCGTTGGCAAGCCGCGTCAGCGACTTGATGAGCTCTTCGGCGTTGTCGGTCGCGGACTTCATCGCCCGGCGGGTGGCGGCGTGCTTGGAGGCCGCCGCCTGGAGCAGGGCGTTGTAGACGCGCGACTCGACGTACCGCGGCAGCAGCGCGTCCAGCACGTCCTCGGCCGACGGCTCGAAGTCGTACAGCGGCATGACCGCGGCACCGCCCTTGGCGGCGCCGTCGCCCACGCCGAGCGACTCGGTGCCCTTGTCGAAGGAGAGCGGCAGCATCCGGGCGTCCACCGCGGTCTGCGTCATCATCGAGACGAACTCGGTGTAGACGATGTGCAGCTCGTCCGCACCGCCCTCGGCGGACTCGGCCCGCACCGCCTCGATCAGCGGCGCGGCCACGGCCTTCGCGTCGGCGTAGGTCGGGTTGTCGGTGAAGCCGGTGAACGACTCCTTGACGGGCCGGTTGCGGAAGCCGTAGTAGGCCACGCCCTTGGTGCCGACGATGTAGCTGTCGACCTCCTTGCCCTCGGCGGCCAGCCGGGTGTTCAGCTGCTCGGCCGCCTTGATGGCGTTGGAGTTGTAGCCGCCGGCCAGACCGCGGTCGCTCGTGATGAGCAGCACCGCAGCCCGCTTGGGCTGCTCGGTCTCGGTCAGCAGCGGGTGCTTGGCGTCGGAACCCTGCGCGACGGCGGTGACCGCACGGGTCAGCTCCTTCGCGTACGGCTCGGACGCTGCCACCTTGCGCTGCGCCTTGATGATGCGCGAGGCGGCGATCATCTCCATCGCCCGGGTGATCTTCTTGGTCGCAGAGACGGACTTGATCCGCCGCTTGTAGACCCTGAGCTGGGCACCCATGCTCAGCCCTCGCCCAGCAGCTTGCCGTCCGAGGTCTCGAACTGCGTCTTGAACTTGTCGACCGCGTCGCTCAGGGCCTGGATGGTGTCGTCCGACATCTTCGCGCCCTCGCGGATGCCGGTCATCAGGGCCTGCTCGTCGCGGTGCATGTAGTCCAGCAGCTCGCGCTCGAAGCGCCGGATGTCCTCGACCGGAACGTCGTCCATCTTGCCGTTGGTGCCGGACCAGATGGCCACGACCTGGTCCTCGGTGGCGAACGGCTGGTACTGCGGCTGCTTGAGCAGCTCGACCATCCGCTTACCGCGCTCGAGGGCCGCCTTCGAGGCGTCGTCCAGGTCGGAACCGAAGGCGGCAAACGCCTCCAGCTCGCGGTACTGGGCCAGGTCCACACGGAGCGAACCGGTGATCTGGCGGACGGCCCTGTGCTGGGCCGAGCCACCGACACGGGAGACGGAGATACCGACGTTCAGCGCCGGGCGCTGGCCCGCGTTGAACAGGTCGGACTCCAGGAAGCACTGGCCGTCGGTGATGGAGATGACGTTGGTCGGAATGAACGCCGAGACGTCGTTGGCCTTCGTCTCGACGATCGGCAGACCGGTCATCGAGCCCTTGCCCATCTCGTCGGAGAGCTTCGCGCAGCGCTCCAGCAGCCGGGAGTGCAGGTAGAAGACGTCGCCGGGGTAGGCCTCACGGCCCGGCGGGCGGCGCAGCAGCAGCGAGACGGCGCGGTAGGCGTCGGCCTGCTTGGACAGGTCGTCGAAGACGACCAGCACGTGCTTGCCCTGGTACATCCAGTGCTGGCCGATGGCCGAGCCGGTGTAGGGGGCGATGTACTTGAAGCCGGCCGGGTCGGAGGCCGGGGCCGCGACGATGGTCGTGTACTCCAGCGCACCGGCCTCCTCCAGCGCACCGCGCACGGAGGCGATGGTGGAGCCCTTCTGGCCGACGGCGACGTAGATGCAGCGGACCTGCTTGTCCGGGTCGCCCGAGCGCCAGTTGTCGCGCTGGTTGATGATCGTGTCGACGCACAGCGCGGTCTTGCCGGTCTGGCGGTCACCGATGATCAGCTGGCGCTGACCGCGGCCGATCGGGGTCATGGTGTCGACGGCCTTGTAGCCGGTCTCCATCGGCTCGTGCACCGACTTGCGCTGCATCACCGTGGGGGCCTGCAGCTCCAGGGCGCGACGGCCCTCGGGCTCGATCTCGCCGAGGCCGTCGACCGGGGCACCCAGCGGGTCGACGACGCGGCCGAGGTAGCCGTCGCCGACCGGAACAGAGAGGACCTCGCCGGTCCGCTGCACCGACTGGCCCTCTTCGATGCCGCTGAACTCACCGAGGATGACCGCACCGATCTCGCGCTCCTCGAGGTTGAGGGCGAGGCCGAGGGTGCCGTCCTCGAACTTCAGCAGCTCGTTCGCCATGGCCGAGGGCAGCCCCTCGACCTTCGCGATGCCATCGCTGGCAGCGCTGACCGTACCGACCTCTTCGCGCGAGGCCGCGTCCGGCGTGTACGACTGGACAAAGTTCTCCAGCGCGTCCCGGATCTCATCCGGCCGGATCGTGAGCTCCGCCATCTGGGTTCCCTGCTCTCCTTGTTGGGCCCGTAAGTTCCTTCGGGCTCCGGGGGGTGACTCGGTGTTTCCCCCGACTCCCTTGTACGGCCCAACTCGGGCCGCGTTCGTGCTTGTTGAGTTGGTTGGCGCCGGGCGCCGGGTCCTGCCGCGCTCGCTTCAGCCCGCCATCCGCCGCTTGGCCTCGTCCAGCCGGTCGGCGACCGAGCCGTTGATGAGCTCGTCGCCCACCCGCACCGTGATCCCGCCGAGGACCTCGGGGTCCACGTCCAGGTTCAGGTGCACCTGGCGGCCGTACAGCTTGGCCAGCGCGGCACCCAGGCGCCGCTTCTGCTCGTCGCTGAGCGGCACCGCCGAGGTCACGACGGCGACCGAACGGTTCCGCCGCTCGGCTGCGAGCCGGGACAGTGCTTCGAGCCCACCATCCAGGCTACGTCCCCGCGGCTGAGTGACCAGCCGCGTGACCAGACGCTCGGTGGCCGGCCTGGCCCTGCCGCCCAGCAGCTGGTGCACCAGGGCGCGCTTGGCCTCGGGCTGAGCCGTGCGGCTGGCCAGCGCCGCACGCAGGTCGGGCGAGGAGGCAGCGGTCCGCCCGAAGCGGAACAGCTCGTCCTCGACGTCGTCCAGCGAGCCGTCACGCTCGGCCGCCACCAGGTCGGCCAGGTCGGCCAGCTCCTCGACGGCGTCGACCAGGTCACGCGGGGCCGACCAGCGGGAGCGGACCATCCCGGAGACCAGGTCGGCGGCCGGGCCGCTGAGCTGACCGCCGAGGATCCGCTGCACCAGCGATGCCTTGGCCTCGCCGTCCTTCGCCGGGTCGGTGAGGACCCGGCGAAGCGAGACCTCGCGCTCCAGGAGCGCGGTGACGGCGGCGAGCTCGTCGGCGAGAGCCGCGGCGTCGGCCGACGTGGAGTCGGTCAGCGCGGTGAGGCTCTCGCGCGCGGCGGCAAGCGCCTGGCGGCTCGCTCCATTCATCGGGCGGCTCCGCTGGCGTCGGCCTCGGCAGCCTCTTCGAGCCCGTCGAGGAAGCGGTCGATGACACGGCTCTGCCGGGCGTGGTCCTCAAGGGACTCGCCGACGAGCTTGCCGGCCAGGTCGGTGGCGAGCTTGCCCACGTCCTGGCGGAGCGTGGCCGCGGCCTGCTTGCGGTCGGCCTCGACCTGGGCGTGGCCGGCGGCGATGATCTCCTCACGCTGCCGCTGGCCCTCGGCGCGCATCTCGGCGATGAGCGCGGCGCCCTGTTCCTGGGCCTCGGCACGCAGCCGGGCAGCCTCGTGGCGGGCCTCGGCGAGCTGGTCCTTGTACTGCTGGAGTACGTCGGCAGCTTCCTGCTGAGCCGCCTCGGCCTTCTCGATGCCGCCCTCAATGGCTTCACGACGCTCTTCCAGCACCTTGTTGATGCTCGGAAGGAGCTTCTTCCACAGGAAGAAGAAGACGATGGCGAATGCGATCAGGCCGATGACGAACTCTGGAATCGGCGGGATGAGCGGGTTCTGCGGAACCTCGGTCTCCGCCATGTTTACCAGGGCGTTCACGTCAGTGCCTTCCGTCGGAAATGGGTTCGTTCGCTCGGTGCGTCAGGAGCGGAAGATGAAGCCCATGACGATGCCGATGAGGGCCAGCGCCTCACAGAAGGCGAAGCCGAGGATCTGGTTCTGACGGATCAGACCGGCGGCCTCGGGCTGGCGGGCCAGCGCCTGGGTGCCGTTACCGAACACGATGCCGACGCCGATGCCGGGGCCGATGGCGGCGAGACCGTAACCGACGGAACCGAGGTTGCCGGTGACGCCTTCGGAGGCGGCGAGGTTGACCATGTCGAGAGCAGCGGACATGCCGTTACTTCCTTCTCTGTACGGACCGGCGGGGGTTGGCCGCCGGACAGCTTGGGGGTGTGCGGGATACGGGCTTGCTCAGTGTTCCTCGACGAGCGCGCCCTGGATGTAGGAGCAGGTCAGCAGGACGAACACATACGCCTGGATGACCTGGATGAACAGCTCGAAGGCGATCATCACGATGGTCATGATGAAGGACACGGCCGAGTAGGCGATCCCGATGCCGTTGAGCATGTACCAGGTCGCGATGGTGAACAGCGCCACCAGCATGTGACCGGCGAACATGTTGGCGAAGAGCCGGACCGAGTGCGTGAAGGGGCGCACGATCAGGGTCGAGAAGAACTCGATGACCACGACCATCGGCAGCACCCCGCCGAGCGACTTGTCGTAGCCGGTGAAGTTCTTGAAGGCGCCGACGAAACCGTGCCGCTTGAAGGTGAGCGAGACCCAGGTGATGTAGACGACCAGCGCGAGACCGAGCGGGATCGAGAAGATCGACGTGACGGGGAACTGCGCGAGCGGGATGACCGCCCACAGGTTCATCACCCACACGAAGAAGAAGAGGGCGACGACGAAGGGGACGTACTTCTCGCCCTCCTTCTTGCCGATCGTCTCGTAGACCACTCCGCGACGGATGAAGTCGTAGCCGGCCTCGCCGATCATCTGCAGTTTGCCGGGCACCACCTTGGGCCTGTTGAAGGCGGCCCAGAAGAACCAGACGATGGCGAGCGTGCCCACGAGGGCGAGCAGGATCGGCTTGTTGAAGTCGAATCCGCCGATGCTGAACATCGGCTCGAAGACGAACGAGTGGAGCCCTGGAGCCTCGAAGCCGCAGCCACTGAAAAGGTGGCAGTCGGTCTCAAAGGCGAGCATCTGGTCAGCACTCACCGCGGGCTCCTTCTGCATGGCGCATGAAAACGGCTACCTCGTTGTGTCGGCGCGGCGTGCGGCCACGGAACGGCACTGGTCTTGGTCTTACGAATCGGGGGCGGCGGCTGATCAGGAGGCGGGAGTGTCCGTTCCGTCCCGTGGATTCCGGAACCGGGTGGAACTCCGCCGTCCCCGTCTGCTGCGCCGCAGTTGGCAACGGACGATAGCAGTTGCTCGAACGAGCGCTTATCCCGCCCCTACGTGGCACTGGCCTTCTCACCGGAGCCGGAGGAGGGTTCCACGTACATGATCTTCGCCTTCAGATGCGCCCTGCCCTGCGCCGCGACCCATACGACGGTGGCGCCGAGCAGTGTGAACGCGAAGGTCGAGGTGTCGAAAAGGGTCGTATCCCGGAAGACCACCAGCACCACGAACAGCAGCAGAATCTGCGTCGTATACAACAGCAGGCCCATCGCCTGAAAGAGGTGCGGAAAGGAGCGGGCCGTCCGCTGGAGGACGTAAAGGCCGAGACCCATGAAGAGGATCACGACGAGCGCTCCGGCCGCGGCGCCGATGGCGCCCTTGCCTGAGGCGAACACGGCGCTGATCGCTGCGGCCACGGCACCGGCGAGGGCGGTCGGGACGGCGCAGTGCAGGAGCATGCGTGCGTCGTTCGACTGCATGTGGTGTGCTCCGGGAAATCGGGGGACGTGGGTCGTCGATGACGAGCGTAGCCCCGGCGTGGAGGACGGACCTCCCGGCAGAAGGGCCTGCGGGAGTGCGACACTTCGGCTGGCCACCGGGTTTCGTGAACGGTATCACAAACTATTTGATGAGGTCTTTACCTACTTGGTGTGCCCCCTGTCACACGCAGGTGTGACAGTACGCGTCCGTCGCTGACGGCGGCCGGTATGTCTGCTATTGGGCGATTCCTGGGCCATCGGCGCACTCAGTCATGGGTGTTGATCTTCTTCGGGCGGGTGAACTGCCGACGCTCCCCGACGGCCGTGGCACCGTTCAGCCCGGCCATCGCGGGCTCCAGCTCCGCCTCTTCGGCCGTCTCCCCCGTGGGCGCCGGGTCCTCACCGGGTCCCGGCGGGGTGGTGGCGGCCTCCGTCTCCTCCGCCTCCCGGCGCGCACGCCGGTACCGGGGCGGCAGCATCCGCTGGGCCCACGCGGGCACCCGGGGCGTGTAGCGCGGCAGCAGCAGCACCACCAGGCCCACAGCGCTCAACAGGACGATCGCCAGCACGATCGCCAGGCTGGAGGAGCGCACCGAGAAGGCCACGGCACCGAAGGCGATCAGCGCGGCCCAGAAGTACATGATCAGCACGGCACGGCTGTGCGAGTGCCCGATCTCCAGCAGCCGGTGGTGCAGATGCCCCCGGTCGGCCGCGAACGGCGAACGCCCGTTCCAGGTCCGCCGCACGATCGCCATCACGAGGTCGGCGACCGGGATGGCGATGATGCTCAGCGGCAGCAGCAGCGGCATGTAGAGCGGCACCATCGTGTGCACGGCGGACTTCACCGAACCGGTGTGCTCGACCATCACGTCCGGGTCCACCTGGCCGGTGATCGAGACCGCGCCCGCCGCCAGCACCAGGCCGATCAGCATGGAGCCGGAGTCGCCCATGAAGATCCGCGCCGGGTGCATGTTGTGCGGCAGGAAGCCCAGGCACATGCCCATCAGCACCGCGGCGAAGAGCGTGGCCGGGGCCGCCGCCTCGATGCCGTAGCCGTACCAGATGCGGTAGGCGTACATGAAGAACGCCACACCGGCGATGCACACCATGCCCGACGCCAGGCCGTCCAGCCCGTCCACGAAGTTGACCGCGTTGATGGTGACGACCACCAGCGCGACCGTGAGCAGCGTGCCCTGGAAGGGGGTGAGCGCGACATTGCCCACACCCGGCACCGGCAGCCACAGGATCGTCAGCCCCTGCAGCACCATCACACCGGCGGCGATCATCTGCCCGCCGAGCTTCACCAGCGCGTCGACGCCCCACTTGTCGTCCAGTACGCCGATCAGCCAGATCAGACCGGCGCCGGAGAGCAGCGCCCGGGGCTCGTCGGAAAGAGTGAACAGCTCGCCGATGTTGGTCAGTTGCGAGGCCACCAGCAGCCCGGCGCACAGCCCGCCGAACATCGCGATGCCGCCCAGTCGCGGGGTCGGCTCCCGGTGCACGTCCCTGGCCCGTACCGGCGGCATCGCGCCCGCCGCGATGGCGAACTTCCGCACCGGCCCGGTCAGCAGATAAGTGACCGCGGCCGTGACGCACAGCGTCAGCAGATATTCACGCACGGAACGGGCTCCCCAATGGTCTCGCGGGCTGTTCGCAGGCCCACCCGGGCGGGCCGATCAGGCCCACACCATAGGACACGCTCGCTCCCGCCCGCTGGTTCTGGCTGTGCTTCTACGTGTGCGCCGGGACCCCCGTCAACGCGGTCACCACCGGGTCCAGCGCGTTGCTGATCTCCTCGCCGACGCTGCGGAAGTACGGGATCGGCGCGCCGTACGGATCATAGATCTCGTCCGCCTCCGGGCTGGGCGCCAGCAGCCAGCCGCGCAGCGCGGCCGCCGCCTGGACCAGCGCGCGGGCGCGCTCCACCACGCCCTCGGGGCTGCCGGCGGCCGGCAGCGTCGCGGGGTCTATGGCCCGCACCAGCCGGGTGAACTCCTTGAGCGTAAAGGTGCGCAGGCCCGCGGAGTGGCCCATGGAGATCACCTGCGCCCGGTGGTCGCGGGTGGCCGTCAGCACCAGGTCGGCCCGGATCACATGCTCGTCCAGCAGCTCCCGGCCGGTGAAGTCCGAGGCGTCCGCGCCGTGTTCGAGCAGCACGGCAACCGCGTTCTCCTCCATCGGCGCGCCCTCGTGCCCCCAGGTGCCCGCGCTCTCGACCACGAGTCCGCCCATGCGGGCCTCCCCGAGCCGTTCGGCCAGGGCATGCCGGGTGAGCCGCTCGGTGATCGGCGAGCGGCACACGTTGCCTGTGGAGACGTGGAGGATACGGAACGCGCCGTCGGCGCCGCTTATGCCGCCGGCCTCGGCCGGCCCACGCCCGGGTGGGGCGGTCACTACGGGGCCACCTCCAGGCCCGGTACGACCTTGCGCAGCTCGTCGGCGTCGATCGCGCCCGAGCGCAGCAGTACGGGCACCGAGCCGGTGACGTCCACGATGGACGAGGGCACGCTGTCCGGCGTGGGGCCGCCGTCCAGGTAGACGGCGACCGACTCGCCCAGCATCTCCTGGGCCGCGTCGCAGTCCATCGGCGCCGGGTGCCCGGTCAGGTTCGCCGAGGAGACGGCCATCGGGCCGAACTCGGTCAGCAGCTCGATGGCGACCGGGTGCAGCGGCATCCGCACGGCCACCGTGCCATGGGTCTCCCCCAGGTCCCAGGTCAGCGACGGCTGGTGGCGCGCCACCAGGGTGAGGGCTCCGGGCCAGAAGGCGTCGACCAGCTCCCAGGCCGTCTCGGAGAAGTCCGTGACCAGGCCGTGCAGGGTGTTCGGGGAGCCCACCAGCACCGGCGAGGGCATACCGCGGCCACGGCCCTTGGCCTCCAGCAGGTCGCCGACCGCGTCGGAGCTGAACGCGTCGGCGCCGACGCCGTAGACGGTGTCCGTCGGCAGCACGACGAGTTCTCCGCGCCGGACGGCCGACGCCGCCTCACGCAGCCCGGTCGCGCGATCGGTCGCGTCGGAGCAGTCGTATCGCCGTGCCATTACGGCACCTCCCTGCGTGCGGTGGCAAAACGGGGCCGGTTGTTGAGGTCGGGGTGGTCCGCGGCGTCGGCCCAGCCGCGGTCCTCGGTGAAGATCCAGGGCACCTGCCCGCCCTGGGTGTCGGCGTGCTCGATGACCACGACGCCGCCCGGGCGCAGCAGCCGGTGCGCGGTGCGCTCCAGGCCCCGGATGACGTCCAGGCCGTCCTCGCCGGAGAACAGCGCGATCTGCGGATCGTGGTCGCGGGCCTCCGGCGCCACATACTCCCACTCGGTCAGGGGGATGTAGGGGGGATTGGAGATCACGAGGTCGACCTGGCCGTCCAGCTCGGTCAGCGCCGTGCGTGCGTCCCCCTGGTGCAGCGTCACCCGCGAGCCCTCGACGTTCTTGCGCGCCCACACCAGCGCCGCCTCGTCCAGCTCCACGGCGTGCACCCGGGAGCGGGGCACCTCCTGCGCCAGGGCGAGCGCGATGGCGCCGGAGCCGGTGCACAGGTCCACGATCAGCGGCTCGGCCACATCCATGGCCCGTACCGCGTCTATCGCCCAGCCGACCACGGACTCGGTCTCCGGACGGGGCACGAAGACCCCGGCTCCGACGTGCAGCTCCAGGTAGCGGAAGAAGGCCCGCCCGGTGATGTGCTGGAGCGGTTCGCGGGCCTCGCGGCGGGCCACCGCCTCCCAGTAGCGCGCGTCGAAGTCGGCGTCCGCGACGCGATGCAGCTCGCCCCGTGAGACACCGTGTACCCAGGCGGCCAGCTCCTCGGCGTCGAAGCGCGGCGAGGGCACGCCGGCGTCGGCCAGCCGCTGGGTGGCCTGCGCCACCTCGGCGAGCAGCACGTTCACTCCGTCCCCCTCCCGGGCGTCACTGAGCGGCGGCCAGCTTGGCCGCGGAGTCCGCGTCCACACAGGCCTGGATGACCGGGTCGAGTTCGCCGTCCAGCACCTGGTCCAGGTTGTAGGCCTTGAACCCGACGCGGTGGTCGGAGATCCGGTTCTCCGGGAAGTTGTAGGTGCGCACCCGCTCGGACCTGTCGACCGTACGTACCTGGCTGCGGCGCGCGTCCGAGGCCTCCTTCTCGGCCTCCTCCTGCGCCGCGGCCAGCAGCCGGGCGCGCAGGATGCGCAGGGCCTGCTCCTTGTTCTGGAGCTGGCTCTTCTCGTTCTGGCAGGAGACGACGATGCCGGTCGGCTCGTGGGTGATGCGCACGGCCGAGTCGGTGGTGTTGACCGACTGGCCGCCGGGACCCGAGGAGCGGTAGACGTCGATGCGCAGATCGTTGGGGTTGATCTCCACATCCACCTCCTCGGCCTCCGGCAGCACCAGGACACCGGCGGCTGAGGTGTGGATACGGCCCTGGGACTCGGTCGCGGGCACCCGCTGCACGCGGTGCACCCCGCCCTCGTACTTCAGCCGCGCCCATACGCCCTGCCCCGGCTCGGTCGCGCCCTTGGACTTCACCGCCACCTGGACGTCCTTGTAGCCGCCCAGGTCGGACTCGTTGGACTCGATCAGCTCGGTCTTCCAGCCGTTGCGCTCGGCGTAGCGCAGATACATCCGCAGCAGGTCACCGGCGAACAGCGCGGACTCGTCGCCGCCCTCGCCCGCCTTGATCTCCAGGATGACGTCCTTGTCGTCGCTGGGGTCGCGCGGGACCAGCAGCAGCCGCAGCCGCTCGGTCAGCTCCTCCCTGCGCCGCTCCAGCTCCTTGACCTCGTCGGCGAAGTCGGAGTCCTCAGCGGCCAGTTCCCGCGCGGTGCCGATGTCGTCCCCGGTCCGCTTCCACTCGCTGTAGGCGGTGACGATGGGGGTGAGTTCGGCGTAGCGCTTGTTCAGCCGACGGGCACCCGCCTGGTCGGCGTGGATCGCCGGATCGGCGAGCCGCCGCTCCAGGTCGGCGTGCTCGCCGACGAGTTCCTCGACCGCCTCGAACATCGTGGCCATCCCTTACTGATGAGTGGAGGCGCCGCCTCGCCGCGGGGGCGGCCGGCGCCGGGGCGCTGAGCACCAAAAGAGCGCCGGGCCGCGCTGCCCGGCAGGGGCAGCCGCGGACCGGCGCTGCGGTGTCGCTACTTCTTGGCGCTGCCGGCGCTCTTGCCGAAGCGGGCCTCGAAGCGGGCCACGCGGCCACCGGTGTCGAGGATCTTCTGCTTGCCGGTGTAGAACGGGTGGCAGGCCGAGCAGATGTCGGCGCGGATGACGCCTTCCGACATGGTGCTACGCGTGGTGAACGAGTTGCCACAGGTGCAGCTCACCTGGGTCTCGCGGTACTCGGGGTGGATGTCGCGCTTCAAGGTCACTCCTAGGTTCGGGAGGGCACCGGGTCGGGAGACGGGTTGTTTCCCGTGAACCGGGGCCGACGGTCCAGTTTGCCACTGGTTCCCGCACCCCCCAAAACCGGGGGCGGCACCCGGTTATTCCCCACGCGCCCTGCAACGCACGGCCAAGGGCAGCCCGAATCCAGCACAGGCTTCGGAGCGGCCCCGGGCAGGAGGCCCTAATCCTGCTTCTGGCTGCCGGCCTCCACGGTCCCGCGCTCTTCCCGCACGACCCCGCCTATATCGGTCTTGTCGGCCGCCGAACCCTTCGTCGCTGACTTGGGCACCGGCTGGTCGTGCTTGATCGCGGACCAGACCTTCTTGGTCTTGGAGTCGACCTGTATCACCCGGTTCGGGTCCTGCGGGTCGTACTCGACCGGCAGCGTCGTCATCTGGATGTCGTCGGACTTGATCCCCTTGAGCATCTTCGCCAGGCCGGTCAGCTTGCCGACCGAGTTCAGCTCCGAGTCGGTGGTGACCGCCGAGGTGGCGGTGTCGGCCAGGTCGTAGAGCTTCTTCGGGCTGCTGAACAGGCCCACGCTGTTGACCTGGTCGATGAGCGCCTTCAGGAACGCCTGCTGGAGCTGGATACGGCCCAGGTCGCTGCCGTCGCCCACGCCGTGCCGGGTGCGGACCAGCCCCAGGGACTGCTCGCCGTCGAGGCGGTGGGTGCCCGCCTTGAGGTTCAGGTGGCTGTCCTTGTCGTGGATCGCCTTGTGCGTGGTCATCTCGACGCCGCCGAGGGTGTCGATCAGCCGCTGGAACCCGGCGAAGTCCACCTCGAGGTAGTGGTCCATCCGGACGCCGGAGAGGGACTCGACCGTCTTGACCGCGCACGCCGGGCCGCCGACCTTGTAGGCCGAGTTGAACATGGCCCGCTGCGGCGGAACGTTTTTCCCGCCTTCCGACTTGTCGCCCTTGCAGCTGGGCCGGTCCACCACGGTGTCCCGGGGTATCGAGACGACGCTGGCCTTGTCGTGCTTCTCGTTGATGTGCAGCACCATCGCGGTGTCCGAGCGGGCGCCGCCCTCGTTCTTGCCGTACTTCGCGTTGGCCCCGGCGCGGCTGTCCGAGCCGAGCACGAGGATGTCCATGGAGCCGTTCGGCACGTCCTCGGGCCGGTTCTTGCCCAGGGCCGCGTTGATGTCGACCCCGGATATGTTGCCGTCCAGCTTGAAATAGACGAACCCCAGGCTCGTCCCGCCGAGCGCGACCGCGCCCGCGACGGTCCAGGCTGCGGCCCGCACTGCGCGCCGGCGTCCGCTGAGCGGCCTGCGACGACGGCCGGAGGCTCGTATGCCCCGGGAGCGGCGTGCTCCCGCCGTGTCGCCCTCGTAGCTGTCGCCCGCCATGGTCACTTCCCTCAGTCCTGCCTCGTGGCGCCGTTGTCCCTGTGTGGACGTCGTCCGGTGGAGACGTTGTCCCGTGGGGACGCTGCGTCTCGCCGGAAGGGTTGCACAGCGGACCATCGCGCACGGTGAGAGCACGTGACGGGACAGCGGCGTACGGACCGGGCCGCAACGCGGCACTACTCCCGTTTTACCTGCGACGACGTACCCGCGCCTGCCGAGACGACACCGGTTACCGGCGAGGAGGGCCTGTGGGCAAGCTCTCAGCAGCCAAAACGGACGGCGAGGGCCGCCCCACCGTGTGTGGTGGGACGGCCCTCGCCGTCATCCGTCCGGGTGACCCCGGACCCGCGGACCTCAGTCCTGGCCGTTGCCCGGGGTCGGTGTCGTCTTCTGGAGCCCCTCCTCCATCCGCGCCCCTCGCAGTGCTCGGCCCTGGGGGCCTCCCACGCTTCGGAACGCTGCGACGGACTCCGTCCGTCGGTCTCAGTCCTGGCCGTTGCCCGGGGTCGGTGTCGTCTTCTGGATCTGGAGCAGGAACTCCGCGTTGGACTTCGTCTGCTTCATCTTGTCCAGCAGCAGCTCGATGGCCTGCTGCTGGTCAAGGGCGTGCAGCACGCGCCGCAGCTTCCAGACGATCTGGAGCTCCTCGTTCGCCATGAGGATCTCTTCCTTACGGGTGCCGGACGCGTCCACGTCCACCGCGGGGAAGATCCGCTTCTCGGCGAGCTTCCGGTCGAGCTTGAGCTCCATGTTGCCGGTGCCCTTGAACTCCTCGAAGATGACCTCCTCCATCCGGGAGCCGGTCTCCACCAGCGCCGCGGCGAGGATCGTCAGGGAGCCGCCGTCCTCGATGTTGCGCGCCGCGCCGAAGAACTTCTTCGGCGGGTAGAGCGCCGTCGAGTCGACACCACCGGAGAGGATACGGCCCGAGGCCGGCGCCGCCAGGTTGTAGGCGCGGGCGAGCCGGGTGATGTTGTCCAGCAGGATCACCACGTCGTGGCCCAGCTCCACCAGCCGCTTCGCCCGCTCGATGGCCAGCTCGGCGATGGTGGTGTGGTCCTCGGCCGGGCGGTCGAAGGTCGAGGAGATGACCTCGCCCTTGACCGACCGCTGCATGTCGGTGACCTCTTCCGGACGCTCGTCCACCAGGACGACCATCAGGTGGCACTCGGGGTTGTTCCGGGTGATGGAGTTCGCGATCGACTGCAGCACCGTGGTCTTGCCCGCCTTGGGCGGGGCCACGATCAGACCGCGCTGCCCCTTGCCGACCGGCGAGACCAGGTCGATGATCCGCGAGGTCAGCTGGTTCGGCTCGGTCTCCAGCCGCAGGCGCTCCTGCGGGTAGAGCGGGGTGAGCTTGTTGAACTCGGAACGGCCCTTGCCGTCGTCGGGCGACATGCCGTTGACCGAGTCGAGGCGGACCAGCGCGTTGAACTTCTCGCGCCGCTCGCCCTCCCGCGGCTGGCGCACGGCGCCGGTGACGTGGTCGCCCTTGCGCAGGCCGTTCTTGCGGACCTGGGCCAGCGAGACGTACACGTCGTTGGGCCCCGGCAGGTAGCCGGAGGTGCGCACGAACGCGTAGTTGTCGAGGATGTCGAGGATGCCCGCGACGGGGATCAGGACGTCGTCCTCGGCGATCTGCGGCTCGAAGTCCTCCCGGCCGCCGCGCCGGCCCCTGCGGTCGCGGTAGCGGCCGCGCCGCCCGCGACGGCCGCCGCCGCCCTCGTCGTCGAAGTCGTCCCGGCCGTCCCGGCGACCGCCGCCACCACCGGCCTGGTTCTGCTGGCCGCCACCGCCGCCGTCGTTCTTGTTGCGGTTGCGGTCGCGGTCGCGCTGGCGCTCGCGCTTGGAGGGACGGTCCTGCTGCTGCTTGCCGTCGCCGGAGGGGCCGCCCTTGCCGTCCCTGCCATCCTTCTCGGACCGCTCGGACTTGCCGTCCTGAGCCGCCTGCTTGCCGTCCTGGGCGCCCTGCTTGCCGCTCTCGCCGCCGGACTTTGCGTCCGTACGGCCCTCGGCGGTGTCGGCAGCGGCCTCGGCTTTGGTGCGGCGGCCACGGCCGCCCTCCTGGGCGGCCTTGGCGTCGCCCTCGGTCTGGCCGGGGATGTCGATCTGCTGCTGGCTGCCCTGCGCGTCCTGCTGCGCGGCCTCGGCGTCGCCGGTACGGGCGCGGGAGGTGGCGCGGCGCTTCGGCTTCGTCTCCTCGGCGGGCGCGCCGTTCTCGGCGGCCTTGCCCTGCTTGCTGTCGGAGACCTTGCTCTGTTTGGTGTCGGCTGCCTTGCTGTCGGCGGCCTTGGCGCTCTTGCCCGAGGCGGCGGGCGCGGAGTCCGAACTGCCGCCCGCCTGGCGCTCCTTGATGACCTCGATCAGCTGGCTCTTGCGCATCCGCGCGGTGCCCCTGATGCCGAGGCTGGAGGCGACCTGCTGGAGCTCGGCCAGAACCATGCCCTCGAGCCCTGTGCCGGAGCGCCGACGCCTGGGTGCGGCACCGGAGGCAGGCGTGGCTGATGCGTCCGTAGCGGCGGGCGCCGCGGCACCGTCGGCTGCGGTATCGGCGTTCACGCCCATCAGATCGGTGGTGTCGCTCACGAAGGGTCCTTCCCTGGAGCGGACGTCGGCCAGTCTGGCTCGGCGACCGGTTGTGCTGTCCGGATGGGGTCCTGTGTTCGCGGACCTGACCGGGGCGGTGGTCCCGCCTGGATGTACGGCGGGGAGATCAGTACGTGGGTTCGGCGTGAAGCCTCGACATGGATGTCCTTCACGTCGGCTCCGGAGCGTGTTCGCCCCTGCCCGGCAGTGGGCCGAGCAGTGTGGGAGGCTCCTGGGAGAAGAGGTGGTCCCTGCTGGGGCTGCCAGGGGAACACGCAAGCACCGCACTCTTCGAACCATCGCACTTTCCTGTGCGGGGCCCACGAGACTGCGAGTGCAGACTTGAGGTTAACACTACCGGATCCAACAAACATTCCCCCTCTCAAAGATCCGCAACCCGCTCTCACCGGGGCCCGCTGCCCGTGCCTCCCGGTGTGTTTCCGTTTTCGTCCTCGGTCCCGCTCAAGCCCTTGCTTCCGGCGTTTTCGCTGGTCCGGCCGCCTGCGGACAGCGGCAGGACGCTGGCTCCCGCCAGGTCGAGGGCCAGCCGGTTGGCCGTCCAGCCCTCTCCCGCCAGCCGGGAGACCTTGTCGGCCTCGCCGTCGTCGGCGGCCAGCGCCAGGACCGTCGGGCCGGCGCCGGAGATCACGGCGGGGACGCCGTCCGCGCGCAGCCGCCCGACCAGGTCGGCACTCTCCGTCATCGCCGGGGCGCGGTACTCCTGGTGCAGCCGGTCCTCGGTGGCGGCCAGCAGCAGCTCGGGGCGGCGCGTCAGTGCCTCGACGAGCAGCGCGGCGCGCCCCGCGTTGAACGCCGCGTCCACGTGCGGCACGGAGCGGGGCAGCAGCCCACGCGCGGTCTGTGTGAGCAGGGGCTTCGCCGGAACGAAGACCACTGGGACGAGGGACGCGGCGGGTTCCATCCGCAGCGCGCGGGCCGCTCCCCCATCCGTCCATGCCAGGGTAAATCCACCGAGCAGGCAGGCGGCGACATTGTCGGGGTGGCCCTCGATCTCGGTGGCGAGTTCCAGCAGCGCGGTGTCGTCCAGCCGGGCCTCGCCGCCGGTGGTCACGGCGCGGGCCGCCATCACGCCGGCGCAGATGGCGGCGGAGGAGGAGCCCAGGCCGCGGCCGTGCGGGATGCGGTTGGCGCACACCACCTCCAGGCCGCGCGGCTGCCCGCCCAGCAGGTCGAAGGTGGTGCGCAGGGACCGGATGAGCAGGTGGTTCTCGTCGCGGGGCAGGGTGTCGGCGCCCTCCCCTGCGATGTCGATGTGCAGACCGGAGTCGGCGACGCGGACCACCACGTCGTCGTACAGCCCCAGGGCGAGGCCCAGGGCGTCGAAGCCGGGGCCGAGGTTGGCGCTGGTGGCGGGGACGCGCACCCGGACGGCGGCGGCGCGGAACGCGGGACCGGCCATCTCTCGATGACTCTCCTTGGTTTGGGTTTGCGGAGCATCCCCTCGACCGCGGCTGCGCCGGACCGGTCACGGCTCCGCGCTCACCCGCGGTGGGGACGTACGGGAGTCGGGGTGAAACTCAGCCTATCGAAGGTGGGTTCACTGGCGACATAGGGCGCACGGGAGGCGCACGATGCGTGTCGCGAGCCTCCCCGTGCTTCCGCGCGGTACACACGACGGTACACACGTACGGCGCACCGGTCCGTTGCCGCCCGGGACGGAACCGGCACACAGGTTCTGCCCCGTGTACCGGCCCCGGGAAACCGACCTGAACCCAACCGGTTCAGACCAGTGGCGGAAGGTGTCGCGCTGCTCAGGCGAGGCCGAGGCGCTCGGCGGCGGCGTCAGCGTCGACGGGGACGACGATGGGCTGCGGCGCGCCCGCAACCGCCCAGTCGGGGTCCTTGAGGCCGTTGCCGGTCACGGTGCAGACGATGCGCTGCCCCGCCTCGACCTTGCCCTGCTCGGCCGCCTGGATCAGACCCGCGACCGACGCCGCGGAGGCCGGCTCCACGAACACGCCTTCCTGTGCGGCCAACAGCCGGTAGGCCCGCAGGATCTGACGGTCGGTCACCGAATCGATGAAGCCGCCGGACTCGTCCCGCGCCTGCTCTGCCAGCGTCCAGGACGCCGGGTTGCCGATCCGGATGGCGGTGGCGATGGTGCTCGGCTCCTTGACGGCCTCGCCACGCACGATCGGCGCCGCACCGGATGCCTGGTAGCCCCACATCCGCGGGGTGCGAGTGGCGGGCCCCTCCTGGTGATACTCCCGGTAGCCCTTCCAGTACGCGGTGATGTTGCCCGCGTTGCCCACCGGGAGGACGTGGATGTCGGGCGCGTCCCCGAGCATGTCCACGATCTCGAACGCGGCCGTCTTCTGCCCCTCGATCCGCACCGGGTTGACCGAATTGACCAGCGCCACCGGATACTTGTCCGACAGCCCGCGAGCCAGCTCGAGGCAGTCGTCGAAGTTGCCGTCGACCTGGAGGATCTTGGCGCCGTGCACCAGCGCCTGCCCCATCTTGCCCAGCGCGATCTTCCCCTGGGGCACCAGGACGGCACAGACCATCCCGGCCCGTACGGCGTAGGCCGCGGCCGACGCCGAGGTGTTCCCGGTGGAGGCGCAGATGACGGCCTGGGCCCCCTCCTCCTTGGCGCGGGTGATGGCCATCGTCATCCCGCGGTCCTTGAAGGAACCGGTCGGGTTGGCGCCCTCGACCTTGAGGTGGACGTCGCAGCCGGTCAGCTCGGAGAGCTTCTGGGCCGGCACCAGCGGGGTGCCGCCTTCACGGAGTGTGACGGGGGTGGTCTCGGGGGCGACCGGCAGGCGGTCGCGGTACTCCTCGATGATGCCGCGCCACTGCGGGCGCCCCGCGGCGAGCCCCGCCGCCCCGGGGGCGGGCGCGGCTGAGGCGTCGGCGTCGCCTGCGGCGCGCATCTGTGACATCGGAGGCTCCATGACGGTCACTGTTCCTTGGCTCCCTTACTGACCATTGTCCGACGCTGCCCACCGCGCCGGGCTGCTCGCGCTCCGCGCCGCCGGTCGGTCGCGGCGCTCGGCACGTTCACTCCCCCTCGACCCGCATGATGCTGGCCACCCCGCGCACCGTGTCGAGGCCGCGCAGGGCCTCGACCGTCGCGCCGAGCGCCGCGTCCTGGGCCCGGTGGGTGACGACGACGAGCCAGGCTCCGTCGTGCGCGCCTTCCTTGCCCTTCTGCCGCACGGTGTCGATGGAGACGCCGTGCTCGGCGAAGACCGTGGCCACCTGCGCCAGCACGCCGGGTTTGTCGGCCACGTCCAGGCTGATGTGGTAGCGGGTGACCACCTCGCCCATCGGCGAGACGGGGAGCTGCGCGTAGGCGGACTCGCCCGGACCCCTGCCGCCGTTGAGCTTGTTGCGGCAGGCGGCCACCAGGTCGCCCAGTACCGCCGAGGCGGTGGGCGAGCCGCCCGCTCCCGGGCCGTAGAACATCAGCTGCCCGGCCGCCTCGGACTCGACGAAGACCGCGTTGTATGCCTCGCGCACCGAGGCCAGCGGGTGGCTGAGCGGGATCATCGCGGGGTGCACCCGGGCCGTCACCGAGCGGCCGTCCTCGGCGCGCTCGCAGATGGCCAGCAGCTTCACGGTGCACCCCATGCGTTTCGCGGAGGCGATGTCGGCCGCCGTCACATCGGCCAGCCCCTCGCGGTGCACATCGTCCAGGCGTACCCGGGTGTGGAAGGCGATGCCGGCCAGGATGGCGGCCTTGGCCGCCGCGTCGAAGCCCTCCACGTCGGCTGTGGGGTCGGCCTCCGCGTAGCCGAGCGCGGTGGCCTCGTCCAGCGCCTCGCTGTAGCCGGCCCCGGTGGACTCCATCCGGTCGAGGATGAAGTTGGTCGTGCCATTGACGATGCCCAGGACCCGGTTGACCTTGTCGCCCGCCAGGGATTCGCGCAGCGGGCGGACCAGCGGGATGGCGGCGGCCACGGCGGCCTCGTAGAAGAGGTCGACGCCGTACTTCTCGGCGGACTCGTGGAGGGTGGAGCCGTCCTCGGCCAGCAGCGCCTTGTTGGCCGTCACGACGCTGGCGCCGTGCTCGAAGGCCGAGGTGATCAGGGTCCGCGCGGGTTCGAGGCCGCCAATGACCTCGACCACCACATCGATGTCCTCGCGCGCCGCGAGTCCCGCGGCGTCGGTGGTCACCAGCGCGGGGTCGACACCCTCGCGGACCCGGTCGGGACGGCGTACGGCGACCCCCGCCAGCTCCACGGGGGCGCCGATACGTTGTGCGAGGTCTTCGGCGTGCGTCGTCATGATGCGTGCCACCTCTGAGCCGACAACCCCGTAGCCCAGCAGCGCCACTTTCAGCGGACGCGTACGCATCATCTGACCTCTTTTTCCGTCTGTCCCGTCAACAGCAGTTGGTTGTCAAGTCTCACTTACCGAAACGGAGATTCCACGCCTGGTCCAGTATGTGGGACGTATATCTCGCTACCCGACATCGAGTCGCAGAAGATCTTCCTCCGTCTCGCGCCGGACGATCGTCCGCGCCTGCCCGTCCCGTACCGCGACGACCGGCGGACGGAGCGCGTGGTTGTAGTTGTTCGCCATCGACCGGCAGTACGCACCGGTCGCGGGCACCGCCAGCAGATCGCCGGGCGCCAGGTCCGCCGGCAGGAACGCGTCCCGTACGACGATGTCACCGCTCTCGCAGTGCTTGCCGACCACCCGGCTGAGCATCGGCTCCGCCTGGGAGGCCCGCGATACCAGCGCCACGCTGTACTCGGCGTCGTACAGCGCCGTGCGGATGTTGTCCGACATACCGCCGTCCACGCTCACATACGTGCGCAGCCCCTCCAGTTCCTTGAGCGTGCCCACTTCGTACAGCGTGAAAGCCGTCGGCCCCACGATGGCACGCCCCGGCTCCACCGAGAGCCGCGGCACCGCCAGGCCCGCCGCCTCGCACTCGCGCGTGACGATGTCACCCAGCGTCTTGGCGATCTCGTGCGGCTCCCGCGGGTCGTCCTCGGGCGTGTACGCGATCCCGAGGCCGCCGCCCAGGTCGATCTCCGGCAGCTCGACCCCTTGCTCGTCCCGGATCTGCGTCAGCAGCCCCACCACCCGACGGGCCGAGACCTCGAAGCCCGCCATGTCGAAGATCTGCGAGCCGATGTGCGAGTGGATACCGGTCAGCTCCAGGCTGTCCAGCATCAGCACCCGGCGCACCGCCTCGGCCGCCTGGCCCCCGGCCAGCGCCAGGCCGAACTTCTGGTCCTCGTGCGCGGTCGCGATGAACTCGTGCGTATGCGCCTCGACGCCCACCGTGACCCGGATCTGCACCGGCTGCCGCCGCCCCAGCCGCTCGGCGACATGCGCGACCCGGGCGATCTCCTGGAACGAGTCCAGCACGATCCGCCCCACGCCCGCCTCGACGGCCCGGGTGATCTCCTCGTTCGACTTGTTGTTGCCGTGCAGCGCGATGCGCTCAGCCGGCATACCGGCCGCCAGCGCGGTCGCCAGCTCCCCGCCGGAGCACACGTCGAGGTTCAGCCCCTCCTCGTGCAGCCAGCGCACGACCGCGCGGGAGAGGAACGCCTTCCCGGCGTAGAACACATCGGCTTCCTGCCCGAACGCTTCACGCCAGGCGCGGCACCGGGCGCGGAAGTCGGTCTCGTCCATCACATACGCGGGAGTGCCGAACTCCTCCGCGATCCAGCGGACATCCAGCCCGCCGACGCTGACGGCCCCCTCCGGCGTCCGCTCGACGGTCTGCGCCCACACGCGCGAGTCGAGCGAGTTGAGGTCGGCCGGCGGCGCGGTGTAGTGCCCCTCCGGCAGAACGTCTGCGTGCCGGGGGCCTGCGGGGTGTGCGGAACGGCTCATGATCGTGTCCCTGTGTCCCTTTTGCTGATCAAAGTCTCAAAGATGTGCGGGTGCGGTGACGCCGAGCTGGGACAGGCCGCCTGCCAGCACCGCTCCGGTGGCCTCGGCGAGGGCCAGCCGACCGCGGTGGACGGCCCCGGGTTTCTCCTCACCCCGGGGCAGCGGCTCACATACGTCATGGAACACGGCGAACGCCCCCGCGACGGCATCCAGATGCCGCGCCAGCGGGCCGGGCGCGGTGATCCGCGCCCGGTCGGCGAGCAGGGCCAGCAGCCGCGCACCGGCGGCACCGAGCGGCACCGCGCTCGCCGGCTCGGGCCACAGCCCGAGCCGGCGCCCGTTGCGCAGCAACGCACAGATCCGCGCATGCGCGTACTGCACCCGAAAGAGCGAGCTGCACCGCTCGGTGCGCACGGCGAGCTGCTTGGGGTCCTCCCCGGTGACCCTTGCCCACCGGGCGATGTCGTGTGCGGGGTGATCGGTGGGGGTGGGGAGTGGGGTGGCTTCGCGGGGTGCGGGGGGCCCGGGGTGGGCGGGGGGTGCGAGGGTTTCGACGGGAGGGGCGGCCTCGGCGGGGGCGCCGACCATGCAGGCCTCGGTGGCCACGTGGCCGGCGGAGGCGGATTCGCCGGGCCCGTGGCCGGCCGAGGCGGATTCGACGGTCGCGTGGCCGGCCACGGCGGGCTCGGCGAAGGTGCCGCCCGAGGCAGGCTCGGCTGCCTCGTGGCCAGCCACGGCGGGCCCGGGGAGAGCACCGGCCGAGGCGGACCCCGCAAGCGCGCCGACCGCGCCGACCGCGCCGACCGCGGCGGGCTCGGCGGAGCGGTGGCCGACGAAGGCGGGCTCGGCGGACGCATGGCCAACCGAGGCGGACTCGGCGAGAGCACCGTCCGGTCCGGAATCGGCGAGGGTGCGCAGCAGCGCTATACGCCCGGCGGACGTGAGCGTGACGTTCACGAAACCGGCGCCGACGACCTCGGCAGCCGCGATCGCCTCCTCGTCCCGCACCAGTCGCGCGGCCAGCGCCTCCGCGACCTCGCGCGCCGGACGCCCACAGGCCGCGGCGGCCTGGAACGCGACCCCGGTCGCGTAGTCACCGTCACCGCGCCGAGGCGGGGACTCGACGACCACGCGCGTACGGCCGCGGAGATCGTCCGCGCCTTCACCCGGGAGCACACGGGGCAGCGTGTGCCGGATGGCGCGGGAGAGCTGGGCGGGGGTCACAGAGCAAGCGTATGGGAGGTGGGGTGGGTACGCGCGAGCCGGTTTCGGCACCTGGACGCGAGCGCGACCGACCACGGCGGCGCTGGTCACACAGTGCGGCGAGAGGACGACGCTCGGCACCGGGAGCGGGGTGCCCACGGCGAGCCCGCCCCGGCTCCTCAACCGCTTCGGGCCCACCGACGCCCCCTCCGCCCCTCCGCCCCCGCGCGCAGCCCTCTTGCTCGGTCCTACGGTTCGACGACCTCGGAGACGACATCGAAGGCATCGTCGGCACCCGCGGGACCGTCATCGTCTCCACCCGCCCCGCCGGATCTCCCGTGCATCAGGCGGCGCACCATCCGCACCAGGTCCATGGGCTCGAACGGTTTCCCGAGAAACGCGTCCACCCCTCTCTCGCCGCCGACCACACCCCCGCCCTCCAGCTCGGTGCACGCGCTCACGAGCGCGAGCGGCAGGTGCCGCGTACGCGGATCGGCCCGCAGCCGCTCCGCCGTACGCACCCCGTCCAGACGCGGCATCACCGCATCGAGCGTCACGACATCGGGCCGGACTCGATGCACCACGTCCAGGCACTCGGCACCGTCGACGGCGGTCACCACCTCGAAGCCCTCAAGCTCGAGGTTGACCCTGATCAACTGCCGGATGACGCTGCTGTCGTCCACAACAAGCACCCGGCCGGACATACCTGGCACATCCAGAAGCGTAGGCGCGCCTCTCCACCTGCGTCCGGGTTTTGCCCATTTCCACCCCGCCCCCACCCTCCCGCACAACCCGTTCCTCCCCACCCCCGGTGACCTGGTAGTGTTCTACCTGTCGCCGCCAAGACGGCCACGCCCCCGTAGCTCAGGGGATAGAGCAACGGCCTCCGGAGCCGTGTGCGCAGGTTCGAATCCTGCCGGGGGTACTTTGATTTAAGTACCGAAACGCCCTGTGACCAGGTTGGATGCTGGTTGCGGGGCGTTTTTCGTTGTGCAGCGGGATGCGGCTGCCGGACAGCCCCCAGTACGGCGAAAGCCCCGGAACAGTCCGGGGCTTGGGGGCTGTCACTCGCTCTTCATCTCTGCTGCCGTGACATAAAACAGTCCCCGGAGTCCTCACCGTTGCCATCTGCCTCAGTCGTCGCTGAGGCTCCGGTAGCGAGGGGCTTCGGGGGCCTGGCCAGAGCCTGCGGGAATCTCCTGCCAGTGGACGTCTCCACTGCCGGTGCAATTCCCCGGTTTTCTGGTGTATTTCCCAGTTTCCACGCAATGTGGCCCATGTCAAGAGGCTCCGGGAGGCTCGACGGTTCCGCCCCTGCTGGGGCAGCCCCGGCGCGTAGGCGGTGAGGGGCCGTGTGCTCAGCAGGAACGCGCACCGCGCACCAGCTTGACCTCAGCTCCGTCGTATCTGCCTGCGCAGGGATGATCGACGGCTCAGCGTGCAGTGTCGGTGGGCTCGAGTCACCGGGCGCCGATTCTCGCCCCCCGGGGGACTCCCGGTGGCTGACTCGGCCAGCGAGCTGAGCGCGGAGGGTCGTACTCGCTGCTTGCGCGTCTCCGTACTCACTACCGCGCCGGCCGTTCGTCCTCCGCCGCTGGTCACCAAGTGTTCCGAACCCTGACCGCAGGTAGTCGGTGGGCAGGTTCGGATCCTGTCGGGTGCAACTGAGCCAGCCCGTGGTCGCAGTGGGATGATCTTTGTGGTGTGCTGCTGGTCGTGGATGGCGCTCTTTCGACTCTCATCGCGGTGTGCGGGACGCTCCTGGGTGCGGGGCTGACGCATGTGTTCCAGCGAAGAGCAGCGGCACGGGATCAGCGGTTCGTTGTGCAACAGCAGTTGCGTGCCGAGCGGATGGCCGTCTACAGCGACTTCGCCGGCGCGGTGACCGAGTTCCGTCGCGGGCAGCACGATCGCTGGCACCGCAAGAACGAGGACCCGGAGAGCTCGGCCTGCTTCGATGCCCGGGTCGAGGCGTACCGTCTGCGTGGCGTGGCCCTTCATGCCTTGTTCCGGGTCCAGCTCATAGCGAGCGAGCAGTCTCTGACGGACGCGGCCCAGCGGGCCTACGACCTCACCTCCGCGGCTCACGAAGCCACCAGCAAGCAAGAGCTGAACGCTCGTGGCACCGGTGCGCGGGAAGCGCTGGAGAGCTTCATAAAGCTCGCGTCGGCCGACGTGCGGTGATTTCACGTCCTGGACGGGAGTGCTGTGGCGTCTTTCGAGTGACGGTGGGGTCGAATGCGGCCCAGCCGGAGCCAGGGGTGGGGCCGACCAACAGGAGTGACAGCCAGGGCAGTTGGCGCCCAGGTGAGTCGTGGTGGGGGCTTGCGGTGGGGTGGGGGGTGGGTGAAGATCTGGCTCGGTGGTCATGATCGGTCGAGACCAGTTGCGTACGTGAGCGTACGCACGTAGGTCGCGCGGCGGATGGTCGGCCGCCGCTGAGGGCGCGTCCGGGGGTGCGGGTCGGGCGGTGACGTCTGTTTCCGCACCTGCCAACGGGGAGGACTGTTCATGTTCCGACTTCCGCGCGCTCTGGGTGCGCTGGTGGCCGGCGCCACCTTGGTCGTCGTACCTGTTCAAGCCGCCGGTGCCGCCGGTGCCGCCGGTGCCGCCGAGCCGGGGGCTGCGGCGCCGCAGATACTGGGTGCCTGCGCCGAGCTGACCGATCAGGGGCCGGGCTGGGCCTCGCTGCGCAATGACTGCGGCGTGGAGATCGACGGCTCCGTGCAGTTGAGCTCCGGCAAGAACCCGAAGTGCGTGACGATTCCCGCGTACGGAACGGGCACCGTGTACTGGAAGGGCAGCGGTACCGCCGAGTACGCGTACGACTGCTTGACGTAAAACGGCAGAAGGGGTGCGGGGGGGCGAGCACCGGTACGTGCGCCACCCCCTATCCCCTCCAGCCGCCCCATCGCCGTCCAGCCGCACCCGGCACGGCGAGGCGCGCGCCTCGCCGTGCCGGGTGCAAAGCCGTGTCGTGGAGAGGTCCGGCGACTTACGATGCCCGGGCGTCGTACGGCGACAGCGCCGGTACTGATGACGGTGCCGGGTGATGACGGGTGCTGGGCGACGGGTGCCGAGCGCCAGGTGGCGGGTGGCGGCGGGAGGAGTCGGTGTGAGTGCTGAATTTGCCGTGGTGCGGAGCGGGCGGCCCGTCGGGGCCGAGGAGCGGGCGGCGATCCTGGCGGCGCCCGGATTCGGGCGGCACTTCACCGATCATATGGCCGCGGCCACCTGGACGGCCGAGGGCGGCTGGGAGGGACACGAAGTGGGCCCGCTGGAGCCGTATCAGCTCCATCCCAGCGCCGCTGTGCTGCACTACGCGCAGGAGATCTTCGAGGGCCTGAAGGCATACCGGCACGATGACGGCAGCGTGTGGCTGTTCCGGCCGGAGGTGAACGCGCGCCGCTTCGCCCGCTCCGCCCGGCGGCTGGCACTGCCGGTGCTGCCGGAGGACGATTTCGTCACCAGTGTCGCCACGCTGGTGGAGGTCGACGAGCCGTGGGTTCCGGCGCCCGAGGGCGAGGAGAGCCTCTATCTGCGGCCGTTCATGTTCGCGTCCGAGGCGTTTCTGGGCGTACGACCGGCCTCCCGCGTCGAGTACGCCGTGATCGCGAGCCCGGCCGGGCCGTACTTCGAGTCCGGTGTCACCGGCGTGACCCTGTGGGTGACCAGCACATACACGCGCGCGGCCGAGGGTGGTACGGGTGCTGCCAAGTGCGGCGGCAACTACGCCGGGAGCCTGGCCGCACAGCGCGAGGCGGCGGAGCACGGCTGCGACCAGGTGCTGTACCTCGACAGTGCGGGCAAGGGAAATCTGGAGGAGTCCGGCACGATGAACCTCCTCCTGGTCACCTCGGACGGCCGGCTGGTCACCCCCGAGCTCGGCACCATTCTGGAAGGCGTCACCCGCGACACCCTGCTGGCGCTGGCCGGCGAGCACGGCCTGACCCCGGTGGAACGCTCGGTCAGCATCGGGGAGCTGCGCGCGGGCGTCACGGACGGCACCTTCGTCGAGGTGTTCGCCGCGGGTACGGCGGCTTTGGTCACCCCGATCACCGGGTTCAAGGGTGAGGGAGACGGCGGCGAGGGATACGAGTTCACCGTCGGTGACGGCTCACCGGGCAGGAAGACGGTCGAGCTGCGCGAGCATGTGCTGGACATCCAGTACGGCCGTGCTCAGGACACGCACGGCTGGCTGCACCGCGTGTGCTAGGGCGTCCAGCGCGCACCTCTGACAGGCTGGTGCCGCGTTCAGCACTTTTCAGCGTTTCTCGGCCAGGTCCACATCAGCATTTCGAGCCCTCGGCCGGGTGCTCATCGTGAGTCGACAAGTGCGTACTTTGCCGACAGCACAGCCGGCCGTCCGCTGCGCGGCAGGTGAGCGAGAGCTTGGCCGTGAAAGGTGCTGATGACGGTGGAGCGCGGCGTCGGGTCGTAGACGGCCTCCTCGCCGGACGGCGTCAGCTGGTAGCCGGGACGGGTGACGCGCAGCCGCTGCTGGTGTGCGAGGGGTACGACCGCCAGCACTCCCCCGTCCGCGGTGCGCAGCGCATAGCTGTCGCGATGGCGCGGCCGCGTCGGTACGAAGCGTCTTCGCGCCCCCTCGGCGCCGAGTTCGTCGTCGCGGTGCCGATAGGTGGACCGGGCCTCCTTCGTCACGGCGTTGGGGGCGAGTGCTGCGGCCTCCTGTGTGCCGCCCGTCTGCCACAGGTCCTCGTACATCGTCGGGATGTCGTACGGGCGCGGCGTACGGGCCCGGGAGGTGGGGTCCGCCTCGGTCGCCAGCCCTGACGGTGTCGTCGCGATGCGCGGCAGAGGTCCGGCCTGCAGCGGGAGCGCGGCGCGCAGGCGCCATGAGGCCGCGTCGCCGATGCTCTTCTTGCGGCCGGCGCCGTGCTTTCGCCTGTCCACTTGGTCGGCGCGCTCTGCCCGCTCTACCCGCTCTGCGCGCTCCGCACGCTCTGCCCGCGGGGTGTGCTCGGTGTGTTGAGCGTGCTCTCCCCGCTCCGCTTCGAAGACCAGCACGGTGGGCTGCGGGGTGGGACGGATACGGGTTGCGGTCACCAGGAACCACGAAGCGCCTGCCGGGATATGGAACTCCGGGTCGCGGTAGTGGGCGGGGCGGGTGAGCGCGGCCCGTTCGCGCTCGGGGAGTGAGGCGTACTGCCGGTAGGCAGCCTTCGAGCGCTCCAAGGCGTTGCCCGCCGCGACATCGGCCAGCAGGGCGGCGTCCCGTTCCCGGTCGGCCGTGGCCGCGACTCTCTCGTAGCGGCCGAGGATACGACGCGCCTGTGCGAAGGTCACGGCCGCGCGGGGGCGGCACGTCGGCGCGCTCGTACCACCGTTGGCACGGCCGTCGGTACGGCTGTCTCCGCTGCCGCATCCGGTCGCCGTACCGATGAGGAGAACAGCCGCGACGGCCAGCACGGTGGCGATGGAGGCCCCGGAACGGCTCGCCCGCCGGTGGGGGTTGCGACGTGGCTCGCCGCGCGCCGGTTTGCGGCGTACAGGGTTGCTCTTCGGGCGCCGGGACAGGCGTCGGAGGAGGCACGGGCGACAGCAGGCACACATGGTTGTGGGGGCTCCCGAGTGCAAGGCCGACGGGATGGTCGCGGTCGGAGTCGCCGGGCGGCGGACACGGACCCCCGTCGGTGTCCGGGCCCGGAACCTACTGGTTCACGCTCCGAGCAGGATGCCTCAACTCCCCTTCACAGACATCGGGTCGGCTGGGAATCTGGCCAAGCGATGCCCAGTAGCGGACGTCCGGGCACGGAATGGCACGCCTCCCTCCGTCGCCTTCGTCTCAGTCCGCGGCCTCGTTCCCCTGCGTGGGCCCGCGCCGATGTCCGCCATGCCCGTGCCTGTGCCCGAGTCCGCGTCCATGCCCGTGCCCGGGTCCATGCCCGTTCCCGAGTCCATGCCCGTGCTCGCGGTGCGCCCGTACGACCGCTACGGGGCAGTGCGCGTGGTGCAGCACCGCCTGGCTCACCGATCCGAGCAGCAGCCCGGTGAAACCGCCCCGGCCGCGCGCACCCACGACCAGCAGTTGGGACTCCTCGCTGGCGGCGATCAGTGCCTGCCTGGTGTACTCCTGGACGAGCCGGGGCGTCACCTCGACGTCCGGGTACTGTTCGCGCCACCCGGCGATCGCCGTCGCCAGTACCCGCTCCTCCTCGGCCCGGTAGAGGTCCACGTCGTAGTAGGTGGGCACCTGGATGCCGGGGCCCACCCCGATCGGTCCCATCCAGGCGTTCCAGTTGTGCAGTGCCACGAGTGCGGCACCGCGCAGCGACGCCTCTTTGAACGCCCAGCCGACGGCCGCGTCGCCCACTTCGGAACCGTCGACTCCGAGCAGCACCGGCCCGTCGGGGTGCTTCCTGCCGCGGGTGACCAGCACGGGGCACTCGGCGTGTGCGGAGAGGTACACGGCGACCGAGCCGACGAGCAGCCCGGTGAAGCCGCCGAGCCCGCGTGTTCCGACGACCACCAGCTCGGCGTCGCGCGACTCGGTGGCGAGGACGGATAGCGGCTCGCCCGGCACGACCGCGTGGGTGACCTCCACGGTCGGCTGGACGCTCTTGGCGCGGGCGGCGGCCTCCTCGGTTGTGCGGTCGGCGAGGCTGCGCATGCCCTCTTCGGGCGGTCCCGTGGCGGACGAGCCGAGCGGGACTTTCGTCGTCGGCCAGACGAACGCGTGCACGACGCGCAGCGAACCCCCGCGGAGCCTCGCCTCTCGCGCGGCGACATCGACGGCCTCCAGGCTCGACGGAGAGCCGTCGACGCCCACCACAACGGTCCCGCTCACGGCCGTGCTCCCTTCCGGGACCCGCCTGCCGCCGCACCCCGCGCCTCGTTCTCCGTGCCTCGCGCTGCGCGGTGCCGCACGCCCCTGCGTGACTCTCCATCCATACCGCCTCCATGCATACCGCCCATGCGCCGTTACGGCAGGAACGACTGCACCGAACGGGCGGGCTCCTCGGTCGAGGGGCAGCCGACGACTCGACCCGAAGCCGGTCGGAAGACGGCCGACAGACGGCGAACAGCCGACCGACAGACGGGCGGAAGACGGTCGACGGACGGCCTTCAGAAGGCGTGCGAACGGCCCACCGGGCAGCCCGCTGAACGGCTCCGAGTAAGGCCGGAAAAGGGGATGGAAAAAGGGCCGGGAGGAGGGTGGGAAAGGGCCGGAATGATCAACCGAGGATCACATATCGGCTGGTCAGAGTGTTGTCGTCCGGGTGAATATGCGCAACTAACCCGGTTTAGCCAAGTTGTCCAGTGCGCTCCGCGTCCGAGCTCCACGTCAGGAGGACTTCAATGATCAAGCACGCGCTCGCCACCGCGGCGGCCGCCACAGCCGTCGTCGGCGTGGCTGCTCCACAGGCCATGGCCACCGGCAACGACCAGGCCGCCACCACGATCAATGGCAACGGCGCCGACCAGATGTACGGCAACTCGGCCACCTACGGGAACTGGAGCCCGCAGTTCGCGCTGATCCAGGGCTCGCTGAACAAGCCGTGCATCGCCCTGCCGGACAAGCTCAACCTGGGCTCGCTCATCGGCCTCATTCCGATCACGGTTCAGGACATCAACCTCCTGTCCAGCAAGCAGACTCAGACGTGCGTCGAGAACTCCACCCAGACGAAGGGCGACGAGCCGCTGTCGCACTTCCTGCAGGACATTCCCCTCCTCTCCGGTAACGGCACCGGAAACCGCTGAGCGGCACGGCCGCGGCCAGAGCGGAACGCGGGCAATGGGCCCGGGGCGTTCGCCCCGGGCCTTCCGCTGTTTTCCGAGTCAATTACCGGACGTCATCCCTCGGGTGGGGGTGCACATAGGCGCACACACTCACATCGAGTGACGCAGCCGTGCCCATCATTACGCCAATGGAGGGATGAAGAAGGTAATTCGGCATAACTCGTGTCGTACGGATCGCGGCATCGTTACGAATGGCGACAGCGGAGTTGCGGGCGATCAGCCAGCACTCGTGGACATACGAAATCCGTGGTCCAGGGAAACCCCGCTTGAGAAAGGACTCCCACGTGAAGTACACGAAGGTCGCGACCGTTGCCGCAGGCACGCTGATGGCCCTGGGCACCGCCGCTGCTCCGGCCCTCGCAGACTCGGGTGCCCAGGGCGGCGCCGCCGACTCCCCCGGTGTCATCTCGGGCAATGTCATCCAGGTTCCGATCCACATTCCGGTTCAGGTCTGTGGCAACACCGTCAACATCATTGCCCTGCTCAACCCGGCGTTCGGCAACACCTGCGTCGCCGACTGACATTCCCCGCCCTCGTGCGCGGGAACCAGTTCGGACGGCTCCGGTGCGGGGAGTGGAGCCCACGCGCCGGAGCCGTCCGGTTTCCTGATACGCGGATACGGGATTCGGAGAATTCCGCGTCTTCCGCACCAGACTGAGAGCAGGAAGAGACCATGCGAAAGGTCTTGAGCAACAGCCTCCTGACCGCTGCCGCCGCTACGGGAGCGCTCGCGAGTGCAGCCGGATACGCACAGGCCGATGCGGGAGCCGGTGGTGGCGCCGCCGGCTCCCCCGGCGTCGGATCGGGCAACGTGGTCCAGGCTCCGGTGCATCTACCGGCCAGCATCTGCGGCAACACGCTGAACATCGTGGCGCTGCTCAACCCGGCGTTCGGCAACAACTGCTTCAACGGGCACGCCCCGGCCAAGCACCCTCCGCACCACCACAAGCCGCAGGAGAAGCCGTCGAAGCCGCCGCAGCAGGCCGAGGAGGAGCAGCCACCGGGAAGCGCCGAGGAGCAGCCGCCCGAGCGCGCTCCGGAGCGGCCCGCTGAGCCGGTGGAGAACCGCGTCGAGAAGCCCGCGACCCCGCAGGCCGACGAGCGTGCTCCGAAGGCCGAGAAGGAGATGCCGCCCGCCGGTACGGCCCACGAGGCCGCCCCGGGCGCTCCCCAGCCGGAGCCCGAGGCCCCGGCGTCCGATGTCCTGGCGGCGACCGGCGGGAGCGGCACCTGGGGTACGGCGGCGCTCGGTGTGGGCACGCTGCTGGGCGGCGTGGTGCTCTACCGCCGCTCGCTCCGGCGCGGCGCCTGACCCGTCCGGTCAGCCTGCCCCGTCGACTGTGGCTCGGCGCCCGGTCGGCCGGCTCTCTTCGCGTCGGCCGGCTCTCTTCGCGCGCGAGGACATACGCGAGGACATAAGCGGATCGCGGAACTCTCGCTTTGTGAGCAGTTCCGCGATCCGCGCGGTTCCGCGCATGCGCAGCCCCGAAAAAAGGGTGGGGAGTCGCGCGCTGTGCGACCCGAGCTGTACGGCCCGATGCGTAATGCACGCTGCGTGCGGTTTCCGGCTTGCCGCGCCATCGATCGCCGGGCGGACCGTCGGAACATCACACAGTTTCCGGGAGAAGAAAGACCCTATGAAATACAGAAGGACGGCCGCCGCCATCGCGGGCTCTGTGATGGCTCTGGGGGCAGCGTCGCCCGCCTTTGCGAGCGGGCCGCCTGCCGGACCTCGCGCGAGTTTGAACGGGGGTCTCGATTACGCGCTCGGAAGTGGCGAGCTGCTTTCCGCCTCTCCTCCGGTGGGTGTGGAAGGTCCGCAGTTCGACGCATTGGTGGAGGCGGTGAAGCGTCCCCTCAAGAGCGGGAAACTGATCGACGGCCGGAATCTGCTGGGAGGACTTCCGCCGGTCGAGTGAAAGCCCCGCGCCGGTAACGCATTTTCGGGTCACGGCGCACTCACCATTCAGGTGAAAAGGAAAAACTCATGAGGCGGAAGTCAGTTAGACCCGACGTCCCAGACTTCCGCACCATTCCAGGAAGAACGGTAGAACCCATGATGAAGAAGGCCCTGTCCACCGCAACGGTGGCCCTGTCGCTCGTCGGCATCTCCGCCATGGCCGCCCCGCAGGCGCTGGCCACCGGCAACGACCACGGCCCGACCACGGTCAACGGCAACGGCGCCGACTCCAGCGACAGCAACTCCGCCACCTACGGCAACATGAGCCCGCAGAACCAGCTCATCCAGGGCACCCTGAACAGGCTCTGCCTGCTGCCCATGGAGAAGATCAACGTGGGCTCCCTCATCGGTCTCATCCCGATCACGGTTCAGGACATCAACATCCTGTCCTCGTACCAGTCGCAGAAGTGCACGGAGAACTCGTCCCAGGCCAAGGGCGACGAGCCGCTGTCGCACGTCCTGGACGACATCTCGGCCCTCTCGGCCAACGGCGAGCGCAACCGCTGAACCGCGGCGTCGCGGCTCGAGACGAGGACCGCATAGAAGAAGCCACCGGCAGCCAGCCGGTGGCTTCTTCGCGTTCTGGGGCGGCCGCGTGAGGCGGAACCAGCGGATCGCTCAGCAGGCGCCGTGGCGGTGCGCGGGACGACGCCGCCCGGGTGCCCCGCGCCCCGGCAGGCCGAGGCCGTCCGTGAGACGGCATCGGCCTGCCGAGGGGCCTCGACTCGGCAGCACTTCGCCGGGTGGGCGACGCCTTGCCGGGTGGGCGACGCCTTGCCGGGTGGACGGTGCCTTGCCGGTTGAGCAGCGCTTCGTCAGTCCGCAGCGCTTCGTCAGCCTGGCAGCGCGTCGATCGCCTTGGTGGCCAGCGGGCCGACGAGGGGGAGTTCGCCGAGGGAGGCGCCGCGGGCGAGCGGGCCGGTGACGGCCGCGGTGCTCAGCGGGCGGAAGTCGGCGATCTGGGTACCGACGGAGTTGTCCAGCGGGTCGCTGCCGGTGTTGGCCAGCGGGTCGAGCTGGAGGTCGTTCACCGTCTCCAGCGCACTGCCGAGCGCCACGCCGGCTCCCCGCACCGTGTGCCGGACAGGTGTGGCGACGCTCTTTGTCACGCCTTCGAGCGCTACCTCACCGCCCGGTTTCCCCGCGTCGCCCTGCTCGGCCGCCACCGCCGCCCCGGCCGTCGGAACGGCCGATCCGAGGGCCGCACCGAGCACGGCGGCGAGAGCCCCGGCGCGGACGAGTACGCGGGGAGCGGGTGCTTTGTGACGGGGGGTACCGGACTTCAACATGTTCACCACCGAGTACGAGCTGCCCCGACGAAAGGCAACTGAGTGTTAGTAGATCGCTCCACAGCGTAGTCGTCGTAAAGGTGCCACTCCAGCTTGCGAAGGGACCCGCAGGGCTCCGGATGGCTCGCCTTGCCCTTCGGGGGACGACCGTCAGCGCCTGGGGCACGCACAGCTGAGCGACCGTACCCTCGGTGGCGTGCTCGCGGGCCGAATGTGGTCAACCAGGGTGATTCTGGCGCCGGATGCGGCCTCCCGCGCCGCTAAGGTGCCCCTCCATGACCTCCCCGCAGACCGCCCAAGGCGGCATTCAGCAGCAGCAGTTCGGCACCCTCAGCGTGGTGGGCTGGGCCGGCGAGTACGGAGACGGGCGGGACATGGCATTCCTGCTCCTCTTCTCACTCGGTGACGGCGTCGGCACCCGTGAGGAGACGGCCGCCGCCATGCGGCAGCTCGCGGAGGGCGCGGGGCTGAAGGTCGGCGGCGAGGTCCTGGACGCCACCACGGCCGGGCGGCAGTTTCCGGTGACCGTACTGGTGGAGGCGGGCCAAGTGGCGCTGACGCTGCCGAGGATGTCGGTGCAGTACCCGACGCCGCCCGAGTGGGTCGCCGCGGCGCACGACCGCGGGCACGTCTACTTCCTGCTCGCGACCGAGCCATGGACGCAGGCCCGGCACGACGACCAGGTCGACCAGGAGTCGCTGCGGGAGTTCGTGAGTGACGAGACGCTGGCCACCTCGGCACACTGCCTGCTCCCGGTGCGGCGGCTGGCGCGCTGACCCGCCGTCGGTCCAAGGAGCCTCGGAGCCGTGCGGCATCGGGCCCCAGGAAGACCTCGGGCGATCCGTGAGAGCTCAGGCGAACGGCTCCAGCTCCGGATCGACGGGTGCGCCGGTGAGCCTGTTGGCCAGTGTGGAGAGGGTGTACGCGCCGATACCGAGGACGACTTCGAGGGCTTGTTCCGCCGTGTAGCCGTGCGCGAGGAAGGCGTCGAGCGTCTCCGGGGCCACGGCGCCCGACCGGTCGAGGACTTCGAGGGTGAAGACGCGGACGGCTTCCAGGCGTGCGTCGGGGAGCGGGCGGGCCTCGCGCAGGGCTTCGATCAGTGCCTCGTCAGCCCGCAGAGAGCGCAGTGTGCGGGTGTGCATGGCGACGCACAGGTGGCACTCGTTTCGGGTCGCCACCGTGAGCACGACGGTCTCGCGTGCGAGTTGATCCAGGGTGGTCGCCTCGAAGGCGGCACTCATGCGCGTGAACCCCTCCAGCGTGTGCGGTGAGACCGCGAGCCGGGCCGTCGCGGAGGGGAGAAAACCGAGGCGTTGCCGGGTGGCCTCCATGATGCGCCGGGAGGTGGCGGGAGCGGTCTGCGGGGTGAGTTCGGCAAAGGGCGTTTCGGGCACGGCTGGTTCCTCTTCTAAGGTAGTCAACGTGGTTGTCGAAAAAAAGGTAAACCAGGTTGTCGAACTTGTCGAGGGCTGTCGTGTCTGAGCGGGAGCGGTGGGGATTCGAGCTGCCGTTGCTGCTGTTCGCCGGGTTCAGGTCGCTCATCGACCAGCTGCACACGGAGCTGGCCGACCACGGCCACCCGGAAATGCGCCCGGCACACGGCTTCGCGATGCAGGCCATCGGACGGGACGGAGTGACGGCGAGCGAGCTGGGACGGCGGCTGGGAGTCTCCAAGCAGGCGGCGGGCAAGACCGTGGACCGGCTAGCTGCGCTGGGCTACGCGGAACGGGTCGCCGATCCCGCTGACGCACGGCGCAAGCTGGTCAGGCTCACCGGCCGGGGCCGGGACGCGCTGGAGCTCTCCGCGGCGGTCTTCGAGGAACTGCGCGGCCGCTGGACCGACCAGTTGGGCCGGGAGCGGCTGACAGAGCTCGAGGACGCGCTGGAGACCGTGGTGGGCCCGGCGGCCTTCCGGCTGGATGCGGCGAGCTGGTTCGGGGACTGACCCGCCCGCTCGTCAGCGCTCCCCCGGGCCGCCCTCGCTGCCGGGCGCCCCGCTGCCGCCGCCCTCGCTCCCCTCCCGACCGGCGCCCGGCCCGGAGGAGCCGCCGGTCTGCTCGTCGTCGACGATCTCGGCGTCCACCACGTCCTCGTCCCGCCCCGCAGCGCCGCCGCCCTCCTGTGCGCCCTCTCCGGACCCCTGGGCCCCCTCCCCAGCTGTCTGTGCGCCTGTGCCGCCTGTGCCGTCCTGCCGCCCCTCCCGCGCCTGCGCGTACATCGCCGTGCCGATCTTCTGGGCAGCCGCCGTCGTACGGTCGACGGCCTGGCGCAGGCTCGCGGTGTGCTCGCCTGCGCGGGACGGGTCGTCGGGCGTCTCGGCCAGCTTCGCCTTGAGATCGGTGAGCGCCGTCTCCACCTCGGTCCGGGTCTCGGCGGGAACCGCGCCCTCGGCCGTGTCGGCCAGCAGGCGTTCGGTCTGGTAGGCGAGCTGCTCGGCCTGGTTGCGGGTCTCGGCTGCCTCGCGGCGCTTGTGGTCCTCCTCGGCGTACTGCTCCGCCTCGCGCACCATACGGTCGATGTCTTCCTTGGGGAGGCTGGAGCCGCCGGTGACCTGCATCTTCTGTTCCTTGCCCGTCCCCAGGTCCTTGGCGGAGACGTGCATGATCCCGTTGGCGTCGATGTCGAAGGTGACCTCGATCTGCGGCACATTCCGCGGGGCCGGGGGCAGACCGGTCAGCTCGAACATGCCGAGCTTCTTGTTGTACGCCGCGATCTCCCGCTCGCCCTGGAAGACCTGGATCTGCACCGAGGGCTGGTTGTCCTCGGCGGTGGTGAAGGTCTCCGAGCGCTTGGTCGGGATCGTGGTGTTGCGCTCGATCAGCTTGGTCATGATGCCGCCCTTGGTCTCGATACCGAGGGACAGCGGGGTGACGTCCAGCAGCAGGACATCCTTGACCTCACCCTTGAGGACACCGGCCTGGAGGGACGCACCGATGGCGACCACCTCGTCCGGGTTCACACCCTTGTGCGGGTCCCGCCCGGTGAGCTCCTTGACCAGTTCCGTCACCGCGGGCATCCGGGTGGAGCCGCCGACCAGGATCACATGGTTGATGTCGGACAGCTCGACGTTCGCGTCGTTCACCGCCTGGTGGAACGGCGTCTTGCACCGCTCAAGCAGGTCTTCGGTCAACTGCTGGAACTGCGTTCGGGACATCTGCTCGTCCAGGTGCAGCGGACCCTCGGCCGTTGCGGTGATGTAGGGCAGGTTGATCGTCGTCTCGGTGGACGAGGACAGCTCGATCTTCGCCTTCTCCGCGGCCTCGCGCAGCCGCTGGACGGCCATCCTGTCCTTGGACAGGTCCACGCCGTGGCCGGACTGGAAGCGTTTGACCAGATGGTCGACGACGCGCTGGTCCCAGTCGTCACCGCCCAGGTGGGTGTCGCCCGCTGTGGCCTTCACCTCCAGCACCCCCTCGCCGATCTCCAGCAGCGACACATCGAACGTGCCGCCTCCGAGGTCGAAGACGAGGACCGTCTGCTCCTCCTCCTTGTCGAGCCCGTAGGCCAGTGCGGCCGCAGTGGGCTCGTTGATGATGCGCAGCACCTTCAGACCCGCGATCTCGCCGGCCTCCTTGGTGGCCTGCCGCTGCGCGTCGTTGAAGTACGCGGGGACGGTGATGACGGCGTCGGTGACGTCCTGCCCGAGGTAGCTCTCCGCGTCCCGCTTGAGCTTCTGCAGGACGCGGGCCGAGATCTCCTGGGCCGTGAAGGACTTGCCGTCGATACTGCCGGACTCCGGGAAGCGCCAGCTCGCCTCACCCATGTGGCGCTTGACGGAGCGGACGGTGCGGTCGACGTTGGTGACCGCCTGCCGCTTGGCGACCTCACCCGTGAGCACCTCGCCGCCCTTGGCGAAGGCCACCACGGACGGCGTGGTCCTGGCACCCTCGGCGTTGACGACGACCGTGGGATCGCCGCCTTCCAGGACGCTGACCACCGAGTTGGTGGTGCCGAGGTCGATTCCGACAGCGCGTGCCATGGCCGTCCTCCTCAGGAGTGCCGGCATCTCCGCGAGCCGGCGAAGTGCCGGTTGGGCTACACCTGAGTCTTGCCCTCCTCGATGGCTTCGGCCACCTCAGCCGTCCGTTCGGCTTCCTCGGCGGCGAAGCGCTCGGCGTCCAGCTTCTCGGCGATCTCCTCGTCCTGTGCCATCAGCAGGTCGAGGTTCTGGTTGCCCATCTCGAAGACGCCCATGTCGACATAGGCCCGCTGGAGGCGTTCACCCCATAGGCCGATGTCCCGCACACAGGGGACGATGCGGCTGAAGAGGAGCTTGCGGAAGAGCTGCGTGTACTGCGACTGCTCGCTGAGGGTGTCGGCCTCGGCCCGTGGGATACCGAAGTTCTCCAGCACCTCGGCGCCCTTGAGGCGGTCGCGCATCAGATAGCAGCCCTCTACGACGAACTCCTCGCGCTCGCGCAGTTCGGCGTCGGACAGCTGCTTGTAGTAGTCCCGCAGCGCCATCCGGCCGAAGGCGACATGGCGGGCCTCGTCCTGCATGACGTAGGCGAGGATCTGCTTGGGCAGCGGCTTGTCGGTGGTGTCCCGGATCATGCCGAAGGCGGCCAGTGCCAGGCCCTCGATCAGCACCTGCATGCCGAGGTAGGGCATGTCCCAGCGGGAGTCGCTCAGGGTGTCGCCGAGGAGCGACTGGAGGTTGTCGTTGATCGGGTAGAGCATGCCGACCTTCTCGTGGAGAAAGCGGCCGTAGATCTCGGCGTGCCGGGCCTCGTCCATGGTCTGTGTCGCCGAGTAGAACTTCGCGTCCATGTCGGGCACGGACTCCACGATCCGTGCGGCGCACACCATGGCGCCCTGTTCGCCGTGCAGGAACTGGCTGAACTGCCATGAGGCGTAGTGCTGGCGCAGTTCGCCGCGTTCGGCCTCGCTCATCTTGTCCCAGTAGGGCGTCCCGTAGAGCGTCATGGCCTCGTCGGGGGTGCCCAGCGGGTCGTTCGGGTCGACCTCCAGGTCCCAGTCGATGCGGCGCTGTCCGTCCCACTGCTTGTCCTTGCCCTTCTGGTAGAGGGCCAGCAGGCGGTCGCGCCCGTCGTCGTACTCCCAGGAGAAGCGGGCACTGCCGGAGGCGGGGATCTGCCAGAGGGGGGTGTCGGTCGCGTGCGTATAGAGATCGTGTGAGGACACGGACATCTCCTTCAGTCCACGAACTGCCCGGCACGGGATCGGGACGGGTCCCGGATTGCTCCGTACGGGCGGGTAGTTGGCAGGCTCACACGCGTGTTACCGCCCGGTCAACAAGTCGCGCGCGGGGGATTGACGTCCTTGCTGACAGGCAGTCTCATAAGAGATGACAGTAGAGGTGACCGCCGGTAACACTCGTACGAGATCGCCGGCACCCGCAACGAAGAGGTGCCCAGCATGACGACAGCGCCTGACATCGCCGACATGGAACGCGAGGTGCTCAGGGACGCCCTCGGTCTGCTCAAGGACCGCGAGCAGGTCGCCGAGCGCCTCCTCGAGTCCTCCAGGAAGCACTCGTTCGACCCGGACACCGAACTCGACTGGGAGGCCCCGTTCGAGGACGGCAAGTGGTTCTGGCCACCGGAGCTGGTGTCGCTCTACGACACCCCGCTGTGGAAGCGGATGTCCGAGGAGCAGCGGATGGACCTGGCCCGCCACGAGGCGGCCTCGCTCGCCTCACTGGGCATCTGGTTCGAGGTCATCCTGATGCAGCTGCTGGTACGGCACATCTACGACAAGCCGCTGACCAGCAACCACGTCCGCTACGCACTGACCGAGATAGCCGACGAGTGCCGACACTCGATGATGTTCGCACGCATGATCAAGCGGGGCGGGGCGCCCGCGTATCCCGTCTCCCGGCTGCACCACAACATGGCGAGGCTCCTGAAGACCGTCTCCACCACGCCCGGTTCGTTCACCGCGACACTGCTGGGCGAGGAGATCCTGGACTGGATGCAGCGGCTCACCTTCCCGGACGAGCGCGTCCAGCCGCTGGTGCGCGGTGTCACGCGGATCCACGTCATCGAGGAGGCGCGGCATGTGCGCTACGCGCGCGAGGAGCTGCGCCGTCAGATGGTCAAGTGCCCGCGGTGGGAGGCCGAGCTGACCCGCGTCAGCTCGGGCGAGGCAGCCCGCGTCTTCTCGATCTCCTTCGTCAATCCGCAGGTCTACGAGAACGTCGGACTGAACAAGAAGGAGGCCGTCGCCCAGGTGAAGGCCAGCGGCCACCGCCGCGAGGTCATGCAGACAGGAGCCAAGCGGCTGACCGACTTCCTGGACGACATCGGCGTACTGCGAGGCGTCGGCCGCAAGCTGTGGGTCAGTTCCGGACTGCTGGCCAAGTGACCCCCAGGGGCCGTGGGCGGTTCATGAGAGCCCTGTGAAGCAGCTGTGCGGGACTCAGGGGCCCGGGGCGAACACCGACGCCGCCGGGACAGTTACGCTGCACTGCATGAGCAGCAGCGGCACCGCCCCGGCGTATCGCAGGCTGAGCGTGCACGAGCGGCGCAACCAACTGCTCGGGCACGCGCTGAGCCTGTTCGCACACCGGCCGCCGGAGGATGTGTCGCTGGACGACGTGGCGGTCTCGGCGGGGGTGTCGCGACCGCTGGTCTACCGCTACTTCCCCGGCGGCAAACAGCAGCTGTACGAGGCCGCTCTGCGCAGCGCCGCCGATCAGCTCGAACAGTGCTTCGCCGAGCCGCCCACCGGCCCGCTCACCACGCGGCTGGCCCGTGCGCTGGACCGCTACCTGGCCTTCGTCGACGAGCACGACGCGGGTTTCATGGCACTGCTGCAGGGCGGCAGCGTGGTGGAGACCTCCCGCACGAACGCCATTGTCGACGAGGTGCGCAGGGACGCCGCCGAGCAGATCCTCTCCCACCTGGAAGCCGAGCAAGGCAGCCAGGGCCATGGGTCACCGCGACTGCGGTTGGCCGTACGGACGTGGATCTCCGCCGTGGAGGCCGCCTCGCTGATCTGGCTGGACGAGGGCAAGCAGCCCCCGCTGCCGGAGCTGCGGGACTGGCTGGTCGACCACTTCGTCGCCGTACTGATTGCAACGGCGGCCGCCGACCCGCAGACCGCTGCCGCGACCCGGCGGGCGCTGGCGTTGGAGGAGCCCGACGGTGCCGTCACACAGCTGGTGCGCCGGGTACTGCCGGTGGTCTCCGACTCAGGGCACCTGCTGTGAGGGTGCGCCTGGGGCGTACGCGCTGCGGGGTGCGTACCGGGCCGCCGCGCACTGAGACTTAAAGATTACTTGAAGCCTGGTCTAGGCTGAGCCCATGCCGACTCAGCTGTCATGGAAGGCCAAGGAAGCCACCGTCGGAGAGCTGGCGGAGCGTGCCGGCGTGGCCACGTCCACCCTGCGCTTCTACGAGCGCGAGGGGCTCATCACCAGCCGCCGTACCACGGGCAACCAGCGCCGCTACAGCCGCGACACGCTGCGCCGCGTCGCCTTCATCCGGGCATCCCAGCGGCTCGGCCTGCCGCTCGCCGCCATCCGGGACGCGCTCGCCCTGCTGCCGGAGGGCCGTACGCCCACCAGGGACGACTGGGCGGCCGTCTCGGAGTGCTGGCGAGAAGACCTCAACCAGCGGATCGCCCTCATGGAGCAGCTGCGCGACCACCTCACCGACTGCATCGGCTGCGGCTGCCTGTCGCTGACGTCCTGCGCGCTGGTCAACCCCATGGACCGGCTGGGCGAGCAGGGACCTGGAGCCCGGCAGCTCGCCCAGCCCTGCGGCCCGGACCCGGCTCGCGGCGAGCAGTCCCGCTCCGGCTGCCGGGGCGAGGGGGTGTCCGAGGACGGCGACTCCAGTGCCGCGCGGAACGGGGCGGATCCGTGCGCCTCCCAGGCCGACTCGTGCGCCTCCCAAGAGGAAAGTGCGCCGAGGGCGGGCTCCGGCGACCGCGCGGTGGTTGCCGCCGGCTCCGACAGCGGAACGGTCTGAGACGGTGCGCAGCGAGGAGACCTCCTTCAGTGGCGGACCGCTGGACGGACGGACACTCTCCGTTCCCCTGGGACCGACCGGCAGGCCGCCGCGCAGCTACGAGGTGCCGGTGCCCGACCCGGAGGGCGGCCCGACCGTGGTCCACGTCTACCGGCTCGAACCCGCCGCCGTGAACCGCCTGGGGCTGCCGCGAGGCTGGAAGTACGTCTACGAACCCGAAGGACGGCCCACCAAGAGCCCGCTGGAGCGGCTGCCGTGGCGCAAGCGGCGCAGCAGTTGACGCCAGTGGTCTGGACCGGTCGCCCGCGGGCCCGCTCCGCGCGACGCCGGTGGAGGTGCCCGGGGAGGCATCGCGCAGCCTGGACAGCGTCACAGGGAGAAGGTTTCCTGCTGGCGTGATCGAAGGCATCGCGCGACTGCGCGAGACGGACCCTCGGCGGCTCGGCCCCTTCCGGCTCTTCGGAGTCCTCGGACACGGTGGGGCGGGCACCGTCTACCTGGGCAAGGGCGCCCCTCGACGGGGCGCGCGCAAAAGGGCGGCGGCGGTGCGCGCCGTACGCCCCGAACTGTTGCGCGACCGGCAGCTGAGGGCGCGGTTGCGGCAGGAGACGGCGCGGGTCGCCGACGCCGTCGACAGCCCCTTCGTCGCCGACGCGTTCGGCTGCGAACTCGACAGCGAGCACCCGTGGATCGCCGAGGCGTTCGTGCCGGGGGTTGCGCTGTCCGCACTGGTGGCCAGTTACGGGCCGCTGCCGGAGATGTCCGTCCGGGCGCTGGGCGGGGCCCTCGCCCGTGCCCTGGCCGCGCTGGACGCTGCCGGAACGGCACACGGTGACCTGCGGGCCGCGAATGTACTGCTGACGGCCGACGGGCCGCGCCTGGTGGACTACGGCATCGCGCTGGGCAGACGCTCGGCGGCCGTCGGCGCTGCGGGCTTCGGGCCGTCGGCGCGGAGGGCCGAGGACGTCTTCGCGCTGGGCACCGTGCTGGCACTGGCAGCGAGTGCCCGGCACCCGTTCGAGGGCAGCGCGCTGCCCTCGGCGTGGGAGGGCGCGGATCTGGCGGGGGTGCCCGACTCGCTGTGCGTGCCGCTGCTCGCCTGCCTGCACAAAGCGCCCGAGACCCGCCCGCACCCGGAGTCGCTGGCGCACACGCTGGATATCTCGGGCACCGCGAACCGCCCGGCACGGGAGTGGCTTCCGGAGCCGTATCTCCACGAGATCGGCAGTCGTGCGGACGAGGCCCGGGCCCTGGCCGGGCGGTGGGGCTGGGGCCGCTGAGGGGCCGAGGGCCTGAGGCTTGAGGGGCCTGAGGGGCCTGAGGGTCCTGAAGGCGGAGGGGCCTGAGGGCCGCTGAGCTGCGGTGCGCGTGAGCTGCCACCCCGCCCCCGTCACTCCTGCGGGTGAAGACGGCGCGGCCGAGGGTGCTGGACACGGCGGCACGGCAGCGGTAGGGACCGGCGATTTCCGCTCGTCGGTGCCATACCGGGGCGAGAGCGACCGCGTAACCAGGGACGCGGCCGGACCGGGGCCGCATCGCCCTCCGGGGTGCGGCCGGGCATCGGCGAAGGCCACCGGCCCGGATGCGGGTTCGCCGTTGTCTCGATCGGGTGAGAGACGTCCGCCCAGCCGCTCAGCTCGTCCTGAGCCGGTGGCCTCGGCCGTGCCACGATCGCCGCAGAGCGGTCGATGACGGGGAGACGCCGCTCGGGAACGAGGTGTGCGGTGTTGAGGGCGTTGTGGCAGACGAAGGCGTGGCCGGCTCGCCGAGGAGGGCGGCCGGTGAGCGGACGGGGCCGGGCGGGGTGCCGACGGCGGCCGGACGGCGTGCCCGGGCCGGGCATCGGCGCGGTGTCGGCCGGGCTCGTGCTGGCGGCCGTGGCCGTGCTGGTGCCCGCCGCCCCCGGTCTCGGCTCCGCGCATGCGGCGGGTGCGAGGGCGCCCGGCACGCCGGGACCCGGGCCTGCGCCGGGGCCACCCGACGTGGGGCGCAAGTCGGTCAGCGAACTGCTGGGTCAGCTGGGAATGCTGTATCAGCGCACTGAGGAGGCGTCAGAGGCGTACAACCGTACGGCGGAGAAGCTGAAGACCCAGCGGGCGGCGACCCGCCGGGCGCAGGCCCAGCTCTCGCGGGCCCGCTCCACGCTGGCGGCCGAGCGGCGGCGGGCCGGTGAGCTGGCCCGCCAGCAGTACCGGGGCGAGGGCACCGGACTCCCGCCCACGGTGCAGATGCTGCTCGCCCGGGACCCCCACCGGCTGCTGGAGCGAAGGCATCTGCTGAAGCGGGCCGCCGGCGACCAGGCGGCCACGGTACGGAGGCTGAGCGACGGCACACGGCGGCACGCGGCTGCGGCCAAACGGGCGCGGGAGGCACTGGCGCGGCAGGAGCGGCTGGCGAAGCGGAAGAAGGAGCAGCGCAACGAGGTGCGCAAGCGGCTGCGGAAGGTCGAACGGCTGCTCTCCTCGCTGACCGGGAACCAGCGCGCTCGCCTGGACGAGCTGGAGCAGGACCGCGCTGACGCCGCACAGCAGAAGTTGGTGGCCTCGGGCGCGCTGGACCCCAGCGGTGCCAGGGGCTCGGCCTCGGCACAGGGACGGAAAGCTCTCCACTGGGCGCTGAAGCAGGTCGGCAAGCCCTATGTATGGGGCGCCGAGGGGCCGCGCGCCTTCGACTGCTCCGGACTGACCTGGCGGGCGTGGCGCCATGCGAACCGCGACATTCCCCGGACCAGCCAGGAGCAGTGGCGCCGGCTGCCGAAGGTGCCGCTGGACGAGCTGCGCCCCGGCGACCTGGTGATCTATTTCAAGGGAGCGACCCATGTGGGCATGTACGCGGGAGGCGGACGCGTGGTGCACGCTCCCCGGCCGGGGAGCGTGGTGCGGCTGACCCCGCTCGCCGCGAGCCCGCCCATCGGTGCGGTGCGCCCGGACGGGCGGCGCGCGTGAGGCGGATCAGGGTGACGGCAGTGGGTGGGCCGCCTCCGGGGACGGTGACCGGACCGGCGGCCCGGGGCCCGGTTGAGCCGGCGCATGGCTGCGGGTTCGGGAGGCGGGCGTCGGCCTCACTCCAGTTCGGCGAGGAGCACTGTGGCGTCGTCGTGCAGCTTTCCGCGCAGCGGCGCGTGCTCCGACTCGGCGGTACGGACCCGGTTGACGAGGGCACGCGGCCCTTCCTTGCGGACGAGGGAGAAGAGCCCGGTCCAGTCGCCGAGATGGAACGTCTCCGTCCAGCGGGTGGCTCCGTCGGTGAGGGCGAGCAGGGCGCGGACGTCCGCCCTCGGCTCACTGCCCGTCACCGCGTGCGCCGCGACGCCCGGGTCTGCGGCGGCCGTGTAGAAACCGCTGCCGTCCGGGGCGTTCCGCAGGCCCTCGACGGCGCGTACGTAGGCCGCGCGGTCCGCGGCCTCACCGGTACGGCGTACCCGGTCGCGCAGTGCCCGCACGGTGGGAGGCAGTTCGGCCAGCCGCCGGTCGAGTACGGGGCGGACCGCGCCGTCGGCGGCCTCGACCAGGAGGGCGGAATCGGACAGCACCAGGTGTTCGACGCGCTCCTCGTCCCAGCGGGCCACGACGACGGTTGCCTGAGGGGTACGCGGGTGAAAAAGATCACATGTCTCCCGATGGGCGTCGGCCGTGCGGGCCACCGCGGCAGCGAGGCATTCGGCCAAGGCCATGTCGCGGCGCGTCCCGGCGAGTTCGAGCAAGGCACCGCCGAGCCGCGCCACGAACCACGGCACTCCGTGGCTGCACCCGTCATCCCCCTCCGGCGGGGTGACACCGTCCAGCACCACGAGGGCTCCGCCGGTGCCGGAGGCGGGCAGGGCGGCCGACGCGTAATCCTCGTTGAGGCGTTGAGGATTGCCGGGTTCGGTGACCATGTCGATGCGCATGGCGGCAGTCTGCCGGACCGTCGATCTTCGAGCGGCCCGGTGATGGCCGTGACGGCTGCTCCGCGTCCCGCCTCGGAGGTGTGTGCGACGGTGTCGAGGCCCTCTCGGGTGGTGCCGGGCGCCCGGGCACAGGCGGGCGAGGGCGGCCGGAAAACGACCGGCCACAGAGCGGAATCAGACCCTCCACAAAGTGCGGCAGGCATCCTGCCAGGACGCAGGACGGATTTCCAACCAGCGCCCGAGGTGCGGACAGCGCCCGGCTCAGGCCGAGTTGTTCCGCCGCCGAGGAGTGATGTTCACTCCTTCGGGTGGCCCAGCAGGGGATTCTCACCCGCCTCAGGAGCGCACTGCCAAGGTCGGTCGTCGAGTGTGGGGACACCGCGGAGCACCGCGCGGCCCAAGGCCCGGAGAGAAAGCTGGGAACCGAAGGTCGCAGAGGGTGCCGGCGCGGGGGCGGGGCCACCCTCTCGCCACACACGTTGGACTGTGCCGCCCGGGCCCTCCGGGAGAGGCGGGACGAGATTGCGAGTGCGGGTGCGGAAGAAGCAACGTCTCAGTGCGGACGTTCCCCAGGCCACGGCGACCGGCCCCGGCGCCACTCCCTCCGCGGAAGCGGAGACGGTCACCCCGGTGGGACGTCGGCGCGCGCGGGTGCGCAACAGGCTGTTGATGTCCGTCGCGGTAGGTGCGGTGGCCGTCGTGGCGGCGGGAGCGCCCACCCTGGTGGCCGGATCCCAGGACGCCGCTGACGCGCAGGACCTCGTGGACCTGGCCCGGCTCGATCAGCAGGCCATCGCCCTGTCCCACTCCCTCGCGGACGAGCGCGACGGCATGGTGGAGCACCTCGCGGCCGGCCGCAGCGGCAAGGGCGGTACGGGCGTCACCGAGACCCAGCGCGACAGGGTGGACCGGCGGGTCCGCGAGCTGCGGGTGGCCGCCTCGTCCGCACCGTCGGGGTCCGCCGCACCGTCCGCCTCCCCCGCCACGGTCGTCGAGGCCCTCAAGAAGCTGCCCGCCGTCCGGAAGCGCGCCATGGCGGGCAAGGGCGGCCCGGTGGACGCCTACGAGTCCTACTCCGCACTCATCAAGACACTCCGTCAGCTCACCCGCGGCATCGCCGACGGACTGCCGGCCCGCGCTGAGAACCGGACGGCTGCGGCCCTCCCCGACCTGGCACGCGCCGTGGACCAGGCGTCGGCCACCCGTGGCCTGCTGGAGGCGGCGCTCGCGGGGCAGGGAACCCAGCGCTCCCTGGTGACGGCGGCCGGGCAGGCGCGCGTACGGGAGCAGGCAGCGCTGGCGGACTTCGAGGAGACGGCCGACACCAAGGCCCGCGAGACCTACAACACGACGGTCAACGGCGCGGACGTCAACGTCGCCGAGCGCTATCTCAAGGTCGTCACCGCGCAGAACCGCCTCACGCCCGCTGCCCGCGCTGTGGACCGGGAGCGCTTCGACAGCTCCGTCTCAGCCCGCCTCGCCCATATGCGAGGGGTGCAGTCGTCGTTCGCGGCCGCCGAGATCAAACGGCTGGAGGGGCTGCGGGACGACGATGTGACGGCCCTGCAGCTGCGGGCCGGACTGGTGGGAGGCTGCCTGCTGCTCGCCGTCGCGGTCAGCGTGGCCACGGCCCGCTCGCTCACCCGTCCGCTGTCGGTGCTCAAGCGCGGTTCGAAGCGGATCGCCCAGGACCCTGCGGCCGAGGAGCCGATCACCTTCAAGGGCCGGAACGACGAGTTCGCCGATGTGGTGAGGGCACTCAACACGCTGCGGACCACGGCTGCCGATCTGAAGCGCCGATCGGCCTGCGCGGAGCGCGAGCAGGACGAGCTTGCGGTCGAGAAGGCCAAGCTGACGGAGAAGCACCAGCTGCTGGGCGAGGAGTTCGCCGCCCTGCGGACCGAGCTGGAGACGGCACGCGAGCAGTTGGCCGCCCGGCAACCGCACGGCAGCACCCGCGACAAAAGCGCCGTTGTGGCCGACGACACCCGGGTGGGCGAAACAGCCCGCGCGGCCGGCCCGGCGGCGGACCACAGCACCTTCGCCGACTTGGGCACCCGAACGCTGACGCTGGTCGAGCAGCAGCTGGGCATCATCGAGGGGCTGGAGGAGAAGGAGGCCGACCCCGACCGGCTCGAGACCCTGTTCAAGCTGGACCACCTGGCCACCCGTATGCGGCGGCACAGCGAGAACCTGCTGCTGCTGACGGGTACGGAGCGCGGGGAGCGCAGCGCAGTCCCGGAGGCCGCCGGCCCTGCACCGTTGCTCGACGTGCTGCGCGCGGCTGTCAGTGAGATAGCGCAGTACGAACGCGTCGAGCTGGGGACGCTCCCGCCCGATGTGCGGGTGAGCGGTCCGGCGGCCGACGACCTGAGCCACCTGGTGGCCGAACTTCTCGACAACGCGGCTGCTTTCTCCGCCACCGAGTCCGCGGTCCTGCTGAGCGCCCGGACGCGGGCGACCGGCGAAGCCGTGGTGTCCGTGGAGGACGAGGGCGAGGGCATCGCCGAATCGCGGCTCGCCGAGCTGAACACCTGGCTGGCCGAACCGCTGACCCTGACGACGGCGCAGGAGACGGCGCAGGAAGCGGGCGAGTCCTGGGGGCTGGGCATGTATGTGGTCGCCCGGCTCTCGGCACGGCACGGGATACGGGTGCGGCTGCGCGCACGGGAGGGCGGCGGCACCGTTGCCGATGTGACCGTCCCGGGTGCGCTGATGGTCGACAACGGCGCGCCGGAGGACGAGCACGCCCCCCTTGGCGACGAGCACGCCCCGGAGGGCGACGAGCACACCCGGGCCGAGGACCAGGCCCCGGCTCCGATCCCGGCTCCAACTGCGGCTCCGATCCCGGAACAGAGGACGGGAGACGGACCGGCACAGTCGGCCGAGTCGGCACCGTCCGCCGAGCCGGCCGAGCCGCAGGGCTCCGCCGTGCATCCGGGGCTGCCCCAGCGGGTCCGCAGGGAGACGGCGCATGAGCCGTCCGCACCCCGTCCGCGCAAGGGCGGCGCCACAGCGGAGGAGCTGCGGCGGAAGCTCGACGGGTTCCAGCAGGGCACCAAGAAGGGCCTGCGGGACGCGGGTGTGCCGGATGCGGGGCTGTCGGAGTCGGGTGCGCGCCCGGACACCGGGGTGACCGCCGCCGCCTCAGCCCCCAGCTCCGCCGCCGAGGCCGAAGAGCCCCAACAGGACCAGCACAGCAAGCAGGCCCAGCACGAACAGCACAAGCAGCACGAGAAGCAGCAGCGTGCGGCCCGGCAGACTGGCCAGGCCGCACGGGACGAGCAGACTGAGGACACCGGCAATGCGGAAGATCGAGCGGGGGCGCAGGTTGACGGTGGTACCGCCGAGGAGGCACGTAAGTGAATCCGCTCACCACAGCGATGTCCGGCAGCGCGGAGGCACGTAACCTCCGCTGGCTCCTCGACAAACTGGTCGAGGAGGTGCCGGGTATCCGGTCCGTGGCCGTCGTCTCGTCGGACGGGCTACTGCTGCTGGCGTCCGATCCGGCGCTGGGGATGGAGCACGGAGCCGTCACACTGGGCGCCGAGCCGGCACAGCCCCAGGAGCAGCGGTACAGACCGCCGTACGAACAGCCGCGCGAACACCCGCCCGGCGACCAGCAGGGACCGCGGAACGGGATGCCCGGGATGCCGGTGCGCAGGCGGCGCAGGGGTTCCCGGGCGCGCGGCCCCCGGGGCACGAGTGGCGACCTGGCCGCCCTCGTCTCCGGGGTGGCCTCGCTGACGTTCGCCGCGGCCGATCTGATGGGGGGTGGCGCGGTGAAGCAGACCATGGTGTCCATGGACGAGGGCGCGCTGCTCGTCATGGCCATCGGGGACGGCTCGCTGCTCGGGGTGCACGCGGCGGCCGACTGCGACCTGGCGGCGGTCGGCTATCAGATGGGCCTCTTCGTGGGCCGGGCCGGCCATGTGCTCACCCCTGAACTGCGGAACGAGCTGAGGGGAGAGGTCGGAGCGGCCGCGACCCGGTGAGGAGCCCCTGCCCGCTGCCCCAGCCCCGGCCCCCGCTCCCTTCACTCCTCCTGGTCCGCCAGCGAATTGAGGCGGTGGAGCAGGCGGGCCAGCTCGGCGATCTCGCGTCGGTCCCAGGCGGCCAGCTTGCGGGCGTACGACAGACGGCGCGCGTCCCGCACGCGGGTGAAGCGCCGGCGCCCCTCCGGGGTGAGATGGACGAGTGAGGCGCGGCGGTCGGCCGGGTCGGGGCGCCGGTCGACCAGTCCGAGTTGGAGCAGCGCCTGCAGCTGGCGGCTTATCGTCGCCTTGCCGACGCCGAAGTATCCGGCGAGCTCGGTCGCCCGCTGCTCGCCGGCGTCCTCGAGACGTACCAGCAGCCCATAGGCGGCGGGCTCCAGATCCGGGTGGACCTGACGGGCCATCTCACCCGACGATGCGCGCGCTCGGCGCAGGAAGACGGCCAACTCCCGCTCCACGTCCAGGCATTCGGGGCCGAACGACTCCACTGGGTCGACCGCGGAGGCGTCGTTCGGGGAGTCGGTGGAGTTCTTGTGCACGTCAGTGGTGTCTCCGTGGTTTTCCATGCAGAAACTTATCTCCAGCCAGCCCGATCGTCCCAGCTCCGCCAGTATTTCGCAGGAGTAGACCAACGGCAGACGGTGGGGCGTCTTCCGCGTGGCCGGTCTACGCGCGTACCTTCGTCCTGACATGACCACACCAGTGGCGTGTTGTCGCTCCGCGCGTCGCGGGGCAAAACCCCCCACGTCGGTAAATACTACGCACGTACCAGACCCCCACCACCGAGGCTCCGGAGGCAGCGATGCCCAGCTTCAGATCCGGTACGGCCCGTCGCAGACGCGGAATCGCGGCTGTCATCGGGATGTTCGTCTCCCTTCTCGCGCTCGTCCTGGCACTCCCGGGGGCGGCGTCGGCTGTCCCCGACAACGAGGACGGCGGTACGAAGTCGGCCACGGCCGCAGAGTCCGGCAAGGCCACGGAATCGGCCAAGGGCGCCGAGGGCCTGCGCAGCAACCCCAAGGCGCCGGGCAAGCCCGGGGAAGCCTGGATGGGCGCGGGCGTCCAGATGCACGAGGCGGACTCGACCAACGGCACTCCGCCCGACAAGAAGCGCGCGGGTCTGCTCGCGACGGTCCACGGTGTGGACGTCAGCAGCCACCAGGGGAACGTCGCCTGGTCGACCCTGTGGAACAGCGGGGTGCGCTTCGCCTACTCCAAGGCGACGGAGGGGACCAGCTACAAGAACCCCTACTTCGCACAGCAGTACAACGGCTCCTACAACGTCGGCATGATAAGGGGCGCTTACCACTTCGCGCTGCCCAGCTCCTCCAGCGGTGCCACGCAGGCGAACTACTTCGCCAGCAACGGCGGCGGCTGGAGCAAGGACGGCAAGACGCTGCCGGGCGTGCTCGACATCGAGTACAACCCCTACGGCGCCACCTGCTACGGCCTGAGCAAGAGTGCGATGGTGAACTGGATCAGGGACTTCACCAGCACGTACAAGGCGCGGACCGGACGTGACGCGGTCATCTACACCACCACGAGCTGGTGGACGCAGTGCACCGGCAACACCAGCGCCTTCGGAAACTCCAACCCCCTCTGGATCGCCCGCTACGCCTCCTCGCCGGGCACCCTGCCGGCCGGCTGGGGCTTCTGGACCTTCTGGCAGTACACCTCCTCCGGCCCGACCGTGGGCGACCACGACTACTTCAATGGGGCGATGGACCGACTGAAGGTTCTGGCCAACGGCGGCTGATGGTCTTCACCAACGGCGGCTGAGCGCCCTCGTACGTGAGTGGCCCCCACCCTGCGGTGGGGGCCACTCTGTTGCCGGTCGCGTCCGTCACGCCGCGACCGGCGTCTCCCGCGCAGGGGTCTGTGCGGGGGTCAGGGCCAGCTCCAGCACCTGGCGGACGTCGGAGACGGGGTGGACGTCGAGGTCGTCCAGCACCTCGGCCGGAACGTCGTCCAGGTCGGGCTCGTTCCGCTTGGGGATGACCACCGTGGTCACCCCGGCGCGGTGGGCGGCGAGGAGCTTCTGCTTGACGCCGCCGATGGGCAGCACCCGCCCGGTCAGTGAGACCTCGCCGGTCATCGCCACCTCGGGCCGTACCTGGCGTCCGCTGAGCAGCGAGGCAAGAGCCGTCGTCATGGTGACACCGGCGCTGGGCCCGTCCTTGGGCACGGCACCTGCCGGCACGTGCAGGTGGATGCCGCGCTCCTTGAGGTCGCCCACCGGCAGCTCCAGCTCCGCGCCGCGCGAGCGCAGGTAGGACAGGGCGATGTGCGCGGACTCCTTCATCACGTCGCCGAGCTGGCCGGTGAGGGTGAGCCCGGAGGCACCCGTCTCCGGGTCGGCCAGCGACGCCTCGACGAAGAGCACGTCACCGCCCGCGCCGGTGACGGCCAGTCCGGTCGCCACGCCCGGCACCGCCGTACGGCGCTCGGCCGGGTCCTGTGCGGCCTCGGGGGTGTGCCGTGGCCGGCCGATCAGCTCGCGCAGCTCGTCCACGCCGACGGTGTACGGCAACTGCGCGTCGCCCAGCTGGTGCTTGGCGGCGACCTTGCGCAGCACCCGCTGCACCGACCGCTCCAGGGAGCGGACGCCCGCCTCCCGGGTGTACTCGGCGGCGAGCTTGCGCAGGGCCGCCTCGTCGAAGGCGACCTCGCCGCTCTCCAGGCCCGCGCGCTCCAGCTGACGGGGCACCAGGTGGTCGCGGGCGATGGTGATCTTCTCGTGCTCGGTGTACCCGTCGAGCTCGACGACCTCCATCCGGTCCAGCAGCGGCTGCGGGATGGCTTCCAGAACGTTGGCCGTGGCCAGGAAGACGACGTCCGACAGGTCGAGCTCGACCTCCAGGTAGTGGTCCCTGAAGGTGTGGTTCTGCGCCGGGTCCAGCACCTCCAGCAGGGCCGCCGCCGGGTCACCGCGGAAGTCGGAGCCGACCTTGTCGACCTCGTCCAGCAGCACGACCGGGTTCATCGAACCGGCCTCCTTGATGGCCCGTACGACGCGGCCGGGCTGGGCGCCGACGTAGGTGCGCCGGTGGCCGCGGATCTCGGCCTCGTCGCGGACGCCGCCGAGCGCGACGCGGACGAACTTGCGGCCCATCGCGCGGGCGACGCTCTCGCCGAGCGAGGTCTTTCCGACCCCGGGGGGCCCGGTCAGCGCCAGCACCGCGCCTCCGCGCCGTCCGCCGACCACACCGAGACCGCGCTCGGCGCGCCGCTTGCGTACGGCCAGGTACTCGGTGATGCGCTCCTTGACGTCCTGGAGTCCGGCGTGGTCGGCGTCCAGCACGGCCTGGGCGCCGGAGATGTCGTAGGCGTCCTCGGTGCGCTCGTTCCAGGGCATCTCCAGGACGGTGTCGAGCCAGGTGCGGATCCAGCTGCCCTCGGGGGACTGGTCGCTGGAGCGTTCGAGCTTGTCGACCTCCTTGAGGGCGGCCTTCCTGACCTCCTCGGGCAGGTCGGCGGCCTCGACGCGGGCACGGTAGTCCTCGCTCTCGTCCTCGGGGTCGCCGTTCAGCTCGGCCAGTTCCTTGCGGACCGCTTCCATCTGACGCCGCAGCAGGAACTCGCGCTGCTGCTTGTCGACGCCCTCCTGGACGTCCTTGGCGATGGACTCGGCCACGTCCTGCTCGGCCAGGTGGTCTCGGAGGGCCTTCGTGGCGAGCTTCAGCCGCTCGACCGGTTCGGTGGTCTCCAGCAGCTCGAGCTTCTGTTCGGTGGTCAGGAAGGGGGAGTAGCCCGCGTTGTCTGCGAGCTGGCCGACGTCGTCGATCTGCTGCACCCGGTCGACGACCTGCCAGGCGCCGCGCTTGCGCAGCCAGTCGGTGATGAGGGCCTTGTACTCCTTCATCAGCTCGGTGACGTGGCCGGGCAGGGGCTCGGGCGCCGTCTCGGTGACCGGCGTGCCCTCCACCCACAGGGCGGCTCCGGGCCCTGTCGTCCCGGTGCCCACGCGGATCCGCCGCAGGCCGCGGATCAGTGCGCCGGGGTCGCCGTCGGCGAGGCGTCCGATCTGCTCCACCCTGCCCTCGACGCCGATCTCGGCGTAGGCCCCCTCGACCCGGGGGACGAGCAGCACCCGGGGCTTCTCGCCGTCCGGCGCGTCCGAGGCGGCGGACTTCGCGGCGTCGACGGCGGCCCTCACGTCGCTGTCCGAGAGATCCAGTGGCACCACCATTCCCGGCAGCACGACGCCGTCCTCGGCGTCGATGGGCAGCACAGGCAGGGTGAGCGGTGTGGACTCCAGGGACTCAGCAGCCATGATCTCTCCCTAGGCAGGCAAGTTGAGTAATACCCACTCAATGCTTTTGAGGCTCCGTGTGTTCCCCCGTTCGCGGGAGAGATCTGTTCGCTGTCAGCGATCGCCCGCCGACGGGGACCCGCCACGGGCCCGCCGACGAGGACCGGGGGTGCCCGCATCCGGTCAACCACCTGTGCGGCAGCGGTAGTCCCGTGCTCCCCCACCCCCGCGGGGAGCGGCATGCGGCCTACCCTGCCCCCATGTCGAATGCCGCGATTCCTGTGGACCCGGCGGACACCGGGCAGACGGTCACCGTCGAGCGGCGGGAGGGGCCGCACGGCGAGGTGGTGCTGCGGCGGCGCGGGCCGCACTTCGAGATCATCGCCAACGGCTGCTTCCTGATGGACACCTCGGACGGCCGTTCGGAACGGCTGCTGGTGCGTGCGGCGCTGGACGAACTCGGCGAACGGCACCGGCCGGGGCTGCTGATCGGCGGGCTCGGAGTCGGCTTCTCGCTGGTGGAGGCGGCACACGAGTCGCGCTGGGGGCGGATCACCGTCGTCGAGCGGGAGGCCGCGATCCTCGACTGGCACCGCACTGGGCCGCTCTCCGCCCTCTCGGGAGAGGCGCTGGCCGATACGCGCACCGAGCTGGTGGAGGCCGATCTGGTGGAGTACGTCCACGAGGCGGCGGCAGCGGGGCAGCGCTTCGACGCCCTGTGCCTGGACATCGACAACGGCCCGGACTGGACGGTCACCGACGACAACACCGGCCTCTACTCCCCCGCCGGACTGGCCGCCTGCCGGGCGGCGCTGGCACCCGGCGGAATCCTCGCCGTGTGGTCGGCACAGCCGTCCGAAAGATTCGAGGGATGTCTGCGTAATGCAGGATTCTGCCGTGTTCGGACGGATGAGATCCCGGTCGCCCGAGGCGTCCCCGACGTGGTCCACTTCGCAGCACGACCGGCGTAGCCGAGGCCCGTAGCAGGCCCTTACGCTGCTGTCCCAGGAAAGCCGGAAAGAGCCACAGGGGCGGGGTCGTATGGACCAGAAGAACACTACTCAGACACCCGGCGGCGCTGCCGCCGCGACCACCCCGGGCGCTCAGCGCCGGATCCTCGTCGTCGAGGACGACCCCACCATCGTCGATGCCATCGCGCGGCGGTTGCGCGCCGAGGGCTTCCAGGTGCAGACGGCCGGTGACGGGCCCGCGGCCGTGGACACCGCCGAGGCATGGCAGCCGGACCTGCTGGTGCTGGATGTGATGCTGCCCGGCTTCGACGGCCTGGAGGTCTGCCGCCGGGTACAGGCCCAGCGCCCGGTGCCGGTGCTGATGCTGACCGCACGGGACGACGAGACGGACATGCTGGTCGGCCTCGGCGTGGGCGCCGACGACTACATGACCAAGCCGTTCTCCATGCGGGAGGTCGCGGCGCGGGTGCATGTGCTGCTGCGCAGGGTGGAGCGGGCGACGCTGGCCGCGCACACGCCGCGCAGCGGCATACTCCGGCTCGGCGAGCTGGAGATCGACCACGCGCAGCGGAGGGTGCGGGTCACCGGTGAGGACGTGCATCTGACCCCCACCGAGTTCGACCTGCTGGTGTGCCTGGCGCACTCCCCCCGCGCCGTGCTCTCGCGCGAGCAGCTGCTGGCGGAGGTGTGGGACTGGGCCGACGCCTCGGGCACCCGCACCGTCGACAGCCACATCAAGGCGCTGCGGCGCAAGATCGGCGCGGAGCGCATCCGCACGGTGCACGGCGTCGGATACGCGCTGGAGACCCCGGGCCCGGACGGCGCGGCGACGCCTGTGACGGGCGCCGCGACGGAGAGCTCCTGACGGCCGGAGGGGACGGAGCGAGGTGTCCGTTTCCGTGTCCTTGTCCCTGACCTCTCTGACGACCCGCACCCGGTCGGCAGCGCGAGGGCTGGCCCGCCTGCTGAGCCGTGCGGCGGCAGCCGTCCGGCGGGCCGCCGCACGGCACGGCGCACAGGCCTGGGACCGGCTGTGGGAGGGGCTGCGCCCCGTGGACCCCTACCGGTCGGTCAAGGCGGCGCTGGGCTGGCTGGTGATCGTCTCCGTGGTGATCACCACGCTGCTCGCGCTGTTCGCGATGCAGTCGGCGACCGAGCTGCGGGTCATCACGATCATCTCCATCGTCGCCTCCCTGCTGATCACCCAGTTCGTCGCACAGTCGCTGACCGCGCCGCTGGACGAGATGACCGACGCGGCCAAGGCGATGGCGAGCGGTGACTACTCCCGACGGGTGCGCGGCGAGCGGCGGGACGAGTTCGGCGAGCTGGCGGCGAACTTCAACCGGATGGCGGCCGATCTGGAGGCGGTCGACCAGCACCGCAAGGAGCTGGTGGCCAACGTCTCGCACGAGCTGCGCACCCCCATCGCGGCCCTGCGTGCCGTGCTGGAGAACGTGGTGGACGGCGTCTCCCAGGCCGATCCGGAGACGATGCGCACAGCCCTGTCGCAGACCGAGCGGCTGGGCAGGCTGGTGGACCACCTGCTGGACCTCTCACGGCTGGACAACGGCGTGGTGCCGCTGCGCTCGCGGCGCTTCGAGGTGTGGCCGTATCTGGCCGGGGTCCTGAAGGAGGCCAACATGAGCAAGGGCTCGGGCCACTCCCGCAAGGACGTCCACCTCCATCTGGATGTCTCACCGCCCGAGCTGGTGGCCTACGCGGACCCCGAACGGCTGCACCAGGTGGTGGCCAACCTGATAGACAACGCCGTCAAGCACAGCCCGCAGCACGGCCGCGTCACGGTCAAGGCCAGGCCGGGCCCTGGCGCCGCCGGGGGCGCCGGCCCGGCGCCGGGCGCCGGGGGCGGCGGCAGTCTGGAGGTCGAGGTGCTGGACGAGGGGCCCGGTATCCCCGAGGCGGAGCGGGAGCGGGTCTTCGACCGGTTCAACGGCACGCACAGCACCGAGTCGGTCACCGGCCGCAAGGGCGGGATCAGCCCGGGCGGCGGCACCGGTCTGGGGCTGGCCATAGCGCGCTGGGCGGTGGAGCTGCACGGGGGCCGGATCCGGGTGGCCGAGTCCCCCCGTGGCTGCCGGATACAGCTCACTCTTCCGGGGGCGGGGGGAACACAGGTCTGACGTACCCTCGCAGGTGAGACCCCGCGGACGCGAAATATGGGCTACCCGGTTCCCGTGCTGGGCAAATCCGTCAGTGATTCCCGCCGAATCCTGCCCCGAAACCGCCGCCGCGATGTGATGTACGTGACCAAGAGCGGCCCGGACTCCACCAATCGTCCGGAGAGGCGTAGCCTTTATTTCCGCTGTCCACCACCTAAGGAAGCGGAAGAGGGCGGTTGCCGCCGTGTCGTCACAGTCCCCCAACAGCTCATCGAGCACCACTACGGAACGGAAGGACGGACAGGGCAAGGACCCTGGCCCTTCGTTCGGGCCAAACGAGTGGCTCGTCGACGAGATCTACCAGCAGTACCTCCAGGACCCGAACTCGGTAGACCGAGCCTGGTGGGACTTCTTCGCTGACTATCAGCCGGAGTCCTCCGACGGAAGCACGGCGCCGAACGGCGCGGGCACCCCTCGGGACAACGCCCCGTCGCCGGTGAAGGCCGCACCGGCCCAGGCGCAGGCGCAGGCCCCGGCCGCTCCCGCCGCCGGGCAGGCCGCCCCACAGCCGGCGCAGGCCGCCGCCACGGCGAGCGCTCCGGCGAAGGCGGAGCCCGCCGAGCCGAAGCAGCAGCCCAAGCAGGCCGAGCCCGCGAAGCCCGCGGCGCAGCAGCCCGCCCAGGCGGGCGGCGCGAAGGCGCCCGCCGGCAAGGCGGCGCCCGCGACGGAGGCCGCCGAGGGCCCTGAGTACGTGCCGCTGCGCGGCCCGTCCGCGGCCGTGGCGAAGAACATGAACGCCTCGCTGGAGCTGCCCACGGCCACGTCCGTGCGCGCGGTCCCGGTGAAGCTGCTGTTCGACAACCGCATCGTCATCAACAACCACCTCAAGCGCGCCCGTGGCGGGAAGGTGTCCTTCACGCACCTGATCGGCTACGCCATGGTGCAGGCGTTGAAGGCGATGCCGTCGATGAACCACTCCTACGCGGAGAAGGACGGCAAGCCGACCCTGGTCAAGCCGGACCACGTCAACCTGGGCCTGGCCATCGACCTGGTGAAGGCCAACGGCGAGCGGCAGCTGGTCGTGGCGGGCATCAAGAAGGCCGAGACGCTGACCTTCTTCGAGTTCTGGCAGGCGTACGAGGACATCGTCCGCCGCGCCCGGAACAACAAGCTGACGATGGAGGACTTCTCCGGCGTCACCTGCTCGCTGACCAACCCCGGCGGTATCGGCACCGTCCACTCGGTGCCGCGCCTGATGCCGGGCCAGGGCCTGATCATGGGCGTCGGCGCGATGGAGTACCCGGCGGAGTTCCAGGGCACCTCGCAGGACACCCTCAACCGGCTCGGCGTCTCCAAGGTGATGACGCTCACCAGCACCTACGACCACCGCGTCATCCAGGGCGCGGCCTCGGGCGAGTTCCTGCGCAAGGTCTCGCAGCTGCTGCTGGGCGAGGACAACTTCTACGACGAGATCTTCAAGGCGCTGCGCATCCCGTACGAGCCGGTGCGCTGGATGCAGGACATCGACGCCTCGCACGACGACGACGTCACCAAGGCGGCGCGCGTCTTCGACCTGATCCACTCCTACCGGGTGCGCGGCCACATCATGGCCGACACCGACCCGCTGGAGTACAAGCAGCGCAAGCACCCCGACCTGGACATCACCGAGCACGGTCTGACCCTGTGGGACCTGGAGCGGGAGTTCGCGGTCGGCGGCTTCGCCGGCAAGTCCATGATGAAGCTGCGCGACATCCTGGGCGTGCTGCGTGACTCGTACTGCCGCACCACCGGCATCGAGTACATGCACATCCAGGACCCCAAGCAGCGCAAGTGGATCCAGGACCGCGTCGAGCTCCAGCACGTCAAGCCGGAGCGCGAGGAGCAGCTGCGCATTCTGCGCCGGCTGAACGCCGCCGAGGCGTTCGAGACGTTCCTGCAGACCAAGTACGTCGGCCAGAAGCGGTTCTCGCTGGAGGGCGGCGAGTCCGTCATCCCGCTGCTGGACGCGGTCATCGACGCGGCCGCCGAGTCGCGGCTGGACGAGGCCGTCATCGGGATGGCGCACCGCGGCCGGCTGAACGTGCTGGCGAACATCGTGGGCAAGCCGTACGCGCAGATCTTCCGGGAGTTCGAGGGCAACCTCGACCCGAAGTCGATGCACGGCTCCGGCGACGTGAAGTACCACCTGGGTGCCGAGGGCGTCTTCACCGGGCTCGACGGCGAGCAGATCAAGGTCTCGCTCACCGCCAACCCCTCACACCTGGAGGCCGTCGACCCGGTCCTGGAGGGCGTGGCACGCGCCAAGCAGGACATCATCGGCAAGGGCGGCACGGACTTCACGGTGCTGCCGATCGCGCTGCACGGTGACGCGGCCTTCGCGGGCCAGGGCGTGGTGGCCGAGACGCTGAACATGTCGCAGCTGCGCGGCTACCGCACGGGCGGCACCATCCACGTGGTCATCAACAACCAGGTCGGCTTCACCGCGGCCCCCGAGTCGGCGCGCTCGTCGATGTACTCGACGGACGTGGCGCGGATGGTCGAGGCGCCGATCTTCCACGTCAACGGCGACGACCCCGAGGCCGTCGTCCGGGTGGCGCGACTGGCGTTCGAGTACCGGCAGGCGTTCAACAAGGACGTGGTCATCGACCTGATCTGCTACCGGCGCCGCGGTCACAACGAGACCGACAACCCGAAGTTCACCCAGCCGCTGATGTACGACCTGATCGACCGCAAGCGCTCGGTGCGCAAGCTGTACACCGAATCGCTGATCGGCCGTGGCGACATCACGCTGGAGGAGGCCGAGCAGGCTCTCCAGGACTTCCAGGGGCAGTTGGAGAAGGTCTTCACCGAGGTGCGGGACGCCACGTCGGCCCCGGCACCGGCCGAGGTCCCGGCGCCGCAGCCGGAGTTCCCGGTGCACGTGGAGACGGCCATCACCCAGGAGGTCGTCAAGCGGATCGCCGAGTCCCAGGTCAACGTGCCCGAGCGGATCTCGGTCCACCCGCGTCTGACGCCGCAGCTCCAGCGGCGTGCCCAGATGGTCGAGGACGACACGATCGACTGGGGCATGGGCGAGACGCTGGCCATCGGCTCGCTGCTGATGGAGGGCACCCCGGTCCGGCTGGCGGGCCAGGACTCGCGGCGCGGCACGTTCGGCCAGCGGCACGCGGTGCTGCTCGACCAGAACACCGGTGACGACTACACGCCGCTGCTGTACCTCTCCGACGACCAGGCCCGCTACAACGTCTACGACTCGCTGCTGAGCGAGTACGCGGCGATGGGCTTCGAGTACGGCTACTCGCTGGCCCGGCCCGAGGCGCTGGTGATGTGGGAGGCGCAGTTCGGCGACTTCGCCAACGGTGCGCAGACGGTCATCGACGAGTTCATCTCCTCGGCCGAGCAGAAGTGGAACCAGACCTCCGGTGTCACCCTGCTGCTGCCGCACGGCTACGAGGGCCAGGGCCCGGACCACTCCTCGGCCCGTATCGAGCGGTTCCTGCAGCTGTGCGCGCAGAACAGCATGACGGTCGCCATGCCGTCGCTGCCCTCCAGCTACTTCCACCTGCTGCGCTGGCAGGTGCACAACCCGCACCACAAGCCGCTGGTCATCTTCACTCCGAAGTCGATGCTGCGGATGAAGGCTGCGGCCTCCAAGACGGAGGAGTTCACCAGTGGCGGCTTCCGCCCGGTGATCGGTGACACGATGGTGGACAGCGGCCAGATCGACCCGGCCAAGGTCCGCAAGGTCGTCTTCTGCTCCGGCAAGGTCTACTACGACCTGGACGCCGAGCGGCAGAAGCGGGAGCTCAAGGACACCGCCATCATCCGCCTGGAGCGGCTCTACCCGCTGCCCGGCAAGGAGATCCAGACCGAGATGGCGCGGTTCTCCAACGCCGAGAAGTACGTGTGGGCCCAGGAGGAGCCGGCCAACCAGGGCGCGTGGCCGTTCATCGCGCTCAACCTGGTCGACCACCTGGACCTGATCATCGGCTCGGAGCCCGTCCCCAACGCGGACCGGCTGCGGCGCGTCTCCCGGCCGTCCTCGTCCTCGCCCGCCGTGGGCTCGGGCAAGCGGCACGCGGAGGAGCAGGCGCAGCTCATCAGGGAGGTCTTCGAGATCTGAGCCGGCCTGCACGGGACGGCTTGCCGTACGGAACCGAGGGCCCCCGCCGCGCGATGCGGCGGGGGCCCTCGGGCGTTCGCGTAAGGCGGGCTCAGCCCAGGTACGGCTCGTAGTCCCAGTACGGGCGGGTGCGCTGGCGGGCCGACAGGGTGTGATGGTGCTGGGCGCCCAGCGAGCGCGTGAACCGCTCCAGGGCCTCGCTCTCCAGCTCGCGGGCCTCTTCCCGGCGCCGCAGCGAGCGCAGGTCACCGGAGTTGGCCACCATGCAGGAGAGCGTGAGGGGATGGTCCTCACCCAGCACCTGCCGGGACCGCTCCAGGGTGTCGCGGCTCAGCTCGTACGCGTCCTCCAGCGCCTCGCTGAAGTTGCGGCCGCCGCTGGTGTTGAGGGCGCAGCCGAGCGTGGCGGGGTGGTCGGCGCCCAGCAGCGTGGTGAGCCCGGCCAGCGCCTGCTCGAACATGTTGAGCGCACCGTCGCGGTCGCCCTCGGCCTGCAACACCAGACCCGCGTTGGACTGCATCGCGGTGGGCACCGGGTGCGCCTGGCCCAACAGCGAGCGAAAACCGTCCTCCGCCTCGATCAGCAGCTCGCTGGCGCGCGCGAGATCGCCGTGTTCCCGCAGGAAATTGCCGTAGTCCGTCAGCAGCGAGAGCGTGGAGTAGTGGGTTCGGCTGTGCACCTGCTCGTGCTGCTCCAGCAGGATGGCCATCGCGGTGGCGAGGTCCTGCCGGGAGGCGCCCGCCCTGCGCTGGCACAGCAGCAGATTGTGCCGGGCCATGAGGGTCTGCGGGTGCTGGGCGCCGAGCACTTGGAGGTGCAGCCGCATGCCGAGCTCCTGGCGGGCCAGCGCTTCCTGGTAGCGGCCCATCAGCCGGAGATCGCGGGCGCAGGCGTTGCCGGAGGCGAGTGTGTTGGGGTGCCGGGCGCGCAGCACCTGCTCGCGTTTGCGGAGGGTGTCCAGGTCCGTTTCGTAGGCGTCCTCGTAGCGGCCCAGTAGCCGCAGGCCGACGGCGAGATTGTGCTGCGCGAGCAGGCTCGTCCACTCCTCCGGGCCGTACAGCCGACGGGAGACCTCGACAACCTGCTGCTGCAGGTGCAGCGCCTCGTCGTACTGGCCCAGCAGCCGCAGGTCGGAGGCGAGACAACTGGTGGCGTCCATGACGGCTTCCTCATGGGAACCGCCGGTGTCGGGCCTCTCCCGCAGCCGCTCCAGGCGGGCGCTGTCGAGCGCCTGCGCCTCGCGGAACCGGCCGCCCCCGCGCAGCAGATTGCCCTGCACGGTGGTGAGGGCCAGCATCTGATCGGCGGCGGCGTCCAGGAACGTCTCCCAGTCGGAGCGGATGCCCTCGGCCAGCTCGGCGCCGAGGGTGTACTCACCGCTGGAGTAGCAGTAGCGCAGGCAGTTGAGCAGCATCTCCTGGACGCGGCGTTCCTTGCTGGAGGGTGCCGCCGAGGCGAGCAGATGGGGCAGCATCTCGGCGTACCTGCCCCACTGGCGGCTGTCTTTGGGAGTACCCGGGTCGGCCTCGACGAGCAGCCGGTGCACGGTGTCGCGGTAGACGTCGCTCTGCCTGCCCTGGGTGAGCTCGCTGATGACGCTGTGGACGACCTGGTGCATGTGCACGGAGTCGCTCTGGTCGCCGTCACCCACCGAGGGGGTGCGGGCCTCGCGGGTGAGCACGGAGTAGTTGACGAGGGAGTCCAGCGCACGCGTCCAGCCGGAGCGGTCACTGCTGACCCAGCGCAGGTTGTCGGGCAGCTCGGCGGCGGGGATGCCCCGGGCGAGGCCCAGCGGGATGCGGCCGGGTGCGAAGACCGCGCACAAGGAGAGCAGTTCCACGGCGCGCGGCTCGGACTTGCGCAACTTGTTGAGCAGCATCGACCAGGACGTCAGGGACGAGTACGGGTAGTCGTCCGGCATGGTGTTGGTCTCCAGCCGGGTGAGCCCCACACCGCGCACCATGCGCAGGTACTCGGGGACCTCCATGCCCTCCTCGCCAAGCCAGGCCGCTGCCTGCGCCAGCTGGAGCGGCAGGTCCTGGAACTCGGTCGCCACCTGGTCGGCCTGCTCGACGGTGATGTGCGGGGCGCGGCGCATCAGATAGCCGGTGGACTCGGCGCGGCGGAAGGCGCTGATCTGCTTGATGTCGGTGAGGGACCGCCAGCTCTTGTTGCGCGAGGTGATCAGGACGTGGCCGCTGCCGCCCTGCGGGAGGTAGGCGGCGGCGTCCTCGGGCTCCTCCCAGCCGTCGAAGATCAGCAGCCACCGTCCGGAGGGCTCGTTCCTGCGCAGCGCCTCGCGTACGGCGCGCACCCGCTCACCGACCTCGCCGGAGCTGTCGAGGCCGATCTCGGCGGCCAGCGAGCCGAAGGTGTCGCGCTGGGTGTTGCGCTGGTCGCAGTTGACCCACCAGACGACGTCGTAGTCGGGTGCGAACCGGTGTGCGTACTCGGCCGCGATCTGCGTCTTGCCGATGCCCGCCGTGCCCACGAGCGTGCAGACGGCGGCGCCGTGCTCGGCGTCCATCAGCCGCTGCTGGAGGTCGCCGAGGATGAGGTCGCGGCCGGTGAAGCGCGCGTTGCGGCGCGGCACCTCGCCCCAGACGGCGGGCGGGTCGTTGGGGTAGCGGCTGGCGTAGCCGGGCTGCGGTACGGGCATCCGGCGGGGCCGCAGTCCGAGGCGGTTGAGCAGGCGCCGCTCGGCCTCCTCCTCGCCGACGCCCCACAGGTTGACCGGCTCCAGCACGGCGGTGGCGGGCAGCAGTTCGCGGTTGGTGAGGTTGACGGCGGCGAACCGCTCGATGTGGTCGGCGACATAGCCGCGCAGCACCGCGTTCCAGTCGGCCTCGGTGCGCGGCCCGAGCTGGAGGAACAGGTCGCTGATGACCAGCAGGACGCGTCCGGAGGCCAGCAGCAGATCGCCCAGCGCCTCCTCCAGCGGCTGCTCGCGGTCCGGGTCCCAGCGCTGGAGGGTGGTGCGGTGCCCATGGCTCTCCAGCCGGTGTGCGATCCAGTTGCCCCATCCCCGGTGGTAGCCGGGAAAGACCACCACGAAGTGCTCGGACTCCCCTCCGGGCGCGGTGCCCTGAGCCGGTTCCCGCTGAGCGACCATGCTTGCGTTCTCCCTCGTCCAGCAGCCGTCGCCGCCCACGGGGCGGCGTATACGGCGAGATTACCCAAAGTGACCGTTTGTGAGTCTGTCGGCTGCGTTCTCCGTGTCCTCGCGGGCCCCTGGGGCCCGCACGCCCGGGGAGCTCAGCCGCTCGTGACGGTGACGCATGCCCTCCACGAACTCTGTGCCCTGACGGGTGAGTTGACCAGAGCCCAGAAGGAGGAAAAGCGCGTGGTCGACCTGGGCGCCGAAGTCGGCTGCCCTGCGGCGCGCGGCGGCGCGTTCGGCGGGCGTTGCCGAGGCCCGGCGGGCCAGCCTGCCCCACAGGTCGGCGAGGGCCAGATGCGCGTACGTGCCCTGCACCACGGCGCCCAGCGGCCTGGGATCGCTGCGCCAGCCCACCCGGTAGACGGCCTCGGCCGACTCCTCGTTGAGCCGTACGACGCCGCCCAGCACGGCGAGCTTGCTGTGCTGCACCTCGTGGACGAGGACCTCGGCCATCTCCTCGGGGGTCCGCGGAAGGGTCGTCAGCACCGCCCAGGGTGCGGCCAGCCGGGTGGCACTGGCGCGCCCGTCGCGCTCCCACAGAACGGGTACGACGGTACGGACCAGCGTCGCCACCTCGGTGGCCCGCTCCGGATCCGCCTCGCGCAGCAGGTCCAGTGCCCGTGTCCACAGCTCCCGCCACTCGTACGCCTCGTCCGGGGCCGTGACGGCGGCGGGCAGCAGACCGGCGAGTCCGGCGCGACCCGTCTCGCTCGCCAGGTGCGGATCCTGGTCGTCGAGGACGGCGGGCACCCCGGGCAGCGGCGTCAGCGGTCGCCAGTGCGACTGCGGGCCGCCCTGCGGCGAGTCGGTGCCCTGCGGCGCGGCGGTGCCGAGGCCGTGCTGCGGCACGGTCCGGTGGCCGAGTAGGTCCTCACGGGGTACGGACAGGGGGCGGCCGTCCTCGGGGGCGAAGGTGACGGTGGTGTCCGTCGCCGCTATCCGCACCCGGGGCGCGGAAGTGGCGTACGAGCCCAGCCCCGGGAGGGTGAGGCGGCCCTGGGTCGCGGGCAGCACCAGGCGGAAGTCGCATCCGGCGGCGAGGGCCACCGTCGCGGCCAGCGTGCCGAGTCCCGCCAGCGCGGCCGTGAACGGGGCACCGGGCGGGGCGGCGAGCGCGTGTGCCAGCCAGTTACCGGCGGCCGGGCGGCCCAGGGCCCCGCGCGCCGCGGCGGGGTCGTGCAGCTCGGCGTCCTCCAGCAGCGCCCAGTGCTCCCGCAGCGCGCGGGCCTGTGGCGCGGGGAGCCGGGCGCGTTCGGCCCGGGTCAGCAGGGTCTTGAGCAGTACCAGGCGCCTGCTGTGCAGCCAGCCTTCCAATAAGGCGGCTTCGCCCGGCAGTGGCCGGGTCTCCCCCATCCGGCGCAGCTGGGGGCCCGGTATCTCAAAGGGGTTCATGACGGCCCACGCTGTCTCCCGGGCCCACATGCGGGCCGGAGGTGCCGTGGACCGAGCCGAAGGTTGACCGGATCACGCCCCGTTTCCCGCCAGTACGGTGCCTGGTCGCCTGAACGCCGCCGGAGTGCCGCTCCCGGCCGCGGCGGCCGGCCTCGCTGCCGGAGGACCGCCACACCCGCGACAGTTCCTCGGGGGCGCGCAGCGCGCTCTCCACAGCAGCCGTAATGGTGGGATCTTCGCAGGTCCTGAGAGTGCGTAGGGTCATACCTGTCAGGTCGGGCAAGGGCGACGACGGTGCGGCGCCGGGCCCACGGCCCGGACTGCGGGACGCGCCCTCGGTCCGCTTCGGCACGCTCTTCTCCTCCCTAGGAACCCACCCGGGGGCAGTTGCACGGATGATGTCTCTTTCCCGGGGCAGGAAACCGGAAACACTTGCGAGGCGCGGTGCCACCGCATTCGGCCGGTCCTCGTCTTTCCCCGCACACCACATCAGGGCACCCCCCGTTCCCCCTCGCTGCCTCCCCCCGTATCCCCTACCCGCTCAGGACAGTTCGGCCACCCGGTCCCTGGTGTCGCGTACCTCTTCCCAGGGGATGTCCGCCAGATGACCGGCCAGCAGCTGCCACTCGGCCTCCGCCGCACGGTAGTCGGCCAGGGCCTCCTCGGTGCGCCCTTGGGAGCGGTGGAATCCGGCCCGTGCGTGCAGCGCCCTGGCCGCGGTGAGGGAGCCGCGCTCCCGCTCCTGGGCCAGCTCCTCCAGGGCCCTGCCGAACTCGGCCGCCGCCTGCTGGGACTCCGGAGCGGCCGCCGGAAAGAGCGCCCGGGCTCTGCCCAGCCGCAGCCACGCCTGCGCCCTGCTGTCCGCGTCGGGGCCCTGACGGGCCGCCTGCTCCAGCAGGTGGCATCCCTCGTACAGGTCGGGCAGGAAGTTCTCGCGTTCGTAGCGGAGCAGCAGCGCACGGCCGAGCAGCAGCGCCGCCCTGGCCACGGTGGAGCTGCCGGACGGTGCGCGGGTGAGCGCCTCGCGCAGCAGGCCCTCGGCGCGCGTGAGGTCGCCCGCCTCGCCGAGCAGCATCTCGCCCCATTCGATGAGCAGTTCGCCGCGCTGGGCGCTGTCGCGTTCGGTCAGCCCCTCGGCCTCCCGGTACGCCTCGGCCGCCGCCTCCCAGTCGCGGGTCTCGCGCAGCACGCGGGCGCGTTCCCTGGCGCTGCGCAGTCGCAGCCCGGACCGCTCCCCGGCCAGAGCGCCGGCCTGTGCCAGCACATCGAGGCGCTCCTGCGGCGGGGCGCCGCTCAGCCGCAGCGCGGCCGCCAGGTCCAGCAGAGCGCCGCAGCGCTGTGCGCCGGTCTCGTCGCGGCCGCCGGCTTCCCGGCCGCCGGCGTCGGCTTTCTGACGGGCCACCGGTACGGCCTGGGTCTCGGAGGTCGCGGAGGCGCTGGAGGGCTCTGGGGACCCGGGCGCGCGGTCTGCCAGCATGTCGCTCGCTTCGCGGAGTTCGCCGACGGCCTCGAGGGCCGCCCGGTGACGGTGTTCGGGTGCGGTCTGGGCCAGGGCGAGCAGCACCCGGCCCAGCCGGAGTTTACGGGTGCGCTCGGCGTCCGGGGGGAGTGACGGGTCGGCCGTGTCCTGCGGTGCACCCGTGCGGCCCGCCAGCGAGCGCAGCAGTCCTTCGGCGCGCAGCAGGTGCCGGGTGCCGCCGCTGATCTGCCAGAGCGAATGCTCCACTCCCGCGCGCTCCAGGAGGGTGCCGGGCACGCTGTCGGTCAGCAGTTCGGCGGCGTCCCGCAGCAGCGGCTCGGGGCCCTGCGGGCTGCGTCGTACGGCGGCCGTGCCGGCCAGTGCGTGCAGCACCCGGCCGAGGGCGAGCCGGGCGCGTGCGCTGTCCCGGTCGGCGGCGCGAGCGGCCTCGCCCACCGAGCGGGCGCGGTGCAGCAGTTGGATGTCGCCCTGGGCACGCCACCGGCGCAGCAGCCGCTCGGTCTCGGCCACCTGGTCGGCCGCGGTCTGCTCGGGCAGATAGAAGCGGACGACCTCGGCTGGGATGGTCGCGAACATCTCGTCGCCGTCCTCGGCCTCGTCCGGCTCCGAGCCGCCCTCGACGGTGCCCGCGGGCTCGCCCTCGGCGCGTTCCTGTTCGGCGCGGCCGGTCAGCTGGGCGACGGCCATGGCGGCGAAGTTGCGGGTGCCCTTGCCGAAGCGCTGCGCCACATACCCGGACAGGTGTTTGAGGATCAGCACTGCCGCGCCCTGGTCCAGGGACTGCAGCAGCAGGTCGCGGACGCCCGGAGCGAACGCGTAGCGCGGACCCGGCAGACTTCTGCGGCAGTTGGTGCCCTCCGGCCCGTCGTCCTCCGGCAGCCGGGTCAGCAGCCCGGACAGCAGGACTTCGGCCAGCTCCATCGGCCCGGTGTCGGGCAGCATCGCTTCCTGCACCAGATGGATGACCGGCAGCAGCAGCGGCACCACCGCCAGGTGCACGGCCAGATCGAGGGCTCCGGGTGAGGCGCTGTTGCGGAACTCGCGCAGCAGGGTGCGGGCCGGTACGCCACCGGCCGGGGTGCGCGGCGCGGGCATCGCCGGGTGCCGGGGCAGCACCCAGGCGGCGGCGCCCGCGACCGCCCGCTCGCTGTCGGTGCCCAGCAGCCGCGCCCAGTTGCCCAGCGCCTCCGGTGTGGGCAGCAGTACGGGAACCGGCACGGCCTCCGCGGGCGGGGGCGGGCCGTAGCTGTCGGGCTCGAAAGTGACGCGCCCGCCGAGCCCGCGCTCGCGCAGTAACTGCCCGGGTTCGGCCGGCAGCGCCGTACGCGGCCACAGCCGGGGCGGCAGCGGCTGGACGACGGCCAGTGGCGAACGGCCCGACCAGTGGTGCAGCAGCCGCTGGGCGCGGCCGTCCTGCCACAGGGCACCCACGCAGTCGCTGACCACGAGGGTGAGGCGGCGGCCCGTGGTGTCGCGGTACTCGTCGGCGGGGCGCAGCCGCGCTGTGCCGTCGGCAGGCCCTGTGCCGATGAGCGGCGCTCCGTCCCTGGCGCGGTGCAGATAGCGCACCTGGACGTCGCGGAAGGCGCCGAGCTGTTCGAAGGTCTGCCGCAGCCGCTCCAGGGTGGGCTGCCATACCGAAGCGGTGGGCGAGGCGTCCATGATGAGCTGGATCTCGCTGTAGCGGCGGACCTCGGTGCCGAAGACCGGCCGCACGGCGGTGGAGCGGGCGCTCAGATCCGCGGTGGCGTCCTCGTCCAGCGCGCCCTTGGCGGGCGGCAGCGGCGGCCGGTAGCCGTGCAACGGGCGCAGCGCGTGCTGGAGTTCGAGCAGTCCGGACAGCGCTCCCGCCGCGGGCGCGCGGACCGGGAAGCCGGCCGGCGGGGCGCCGCCGTGCCGGCGCGGCGCGAACAGCGAGACAGGAGCCGTGCGCTCCGGGCCCGGGGGCGTCTCCTCCGGCTCGTCGGCGGCGTGGTCCTCGACTGGTGGCATGGGGGGCTCCGGCTGCGGCTTCCGGCCCTCTGGATAGCCGGGCCGGGTGGAGTCCGCGTCGGGTTCCCCTGCAGCGCTCGCCAAATCGAAGCGGGCCAGCCACAGTGCCTCGGCCAGCTCCTCGGACGACGGGTCCCAGCCTGCCGCCCGCAGCCGCGCGACCAGCTCCGTGACGTCCTGCAACGGCTGCTGCCCGGGCCACGAGGCCGCCGTGGACCGCGGGGCGTCCAAAGGTCGCCGCGGCGGCGGCGAGGCCGCACTCATGTGAACGTCACCTCGGGCGGTCGAGGGGGCGTAGCAGCATCTCGGCCAGCCGGTCGCGGGTGACCCGCTCGACGCCCGAGGCGCGCTGTGTCAGGAACAGTGCGTTGAGCAGCTGGTCGGTGGCGATGACCTGTCCCGGCTGGCGCCGCAGGAATCGCTGGACCAGTTCGGCGCCCTCCTCCAGCGCCTCTTCCCCCAGGTGTGCGGAGACCATCGCGGCGAGCTGTTCGTCGCCGGGCGGTTTGAGGTCGAGCTGGATGCAGCGGCGCAGCAGCGCGGCCGGGAAGTCGCGCTCCCCGTTGGAGGTGAGCACGATGAACGGGAAGACCGTACAGCGCACCCGGCCGCCCTCGATGCGCACCTTCTCGCCGTCGGCCGTCAGCACCTCGGTGACCGGCTCGCGGTCGGCGATGCGCTCCAGCTCGGGGATGACGAACTCGCCGTCCTCCAGGACGTTCAGCAGGTCGCTGGGCAGGTCTATGTCGCTCTTGTCCAGCTCGTCGACGAGGAGCACCCGGGGCAGCGGGGTGCCCTCGGGCTCGGCCGGCCGGGCCGGCAGCAGCGCCGTGCCGAGCGGACCGAGGCGCAGGTACGAGCCGATCGGCGGGCGGGCACGGGGCGCGCTGCTGTCCCCGGCGACGGCGCGGTCCAGCTGGACGTCCTGGAGGCGGCCGATGGCGTCGTAGTGATAGAGCCCGTCCTGCAGCGTCGTCCGGCTGACGACGGGCCAGCGCAGCACCCGGCCCAGGCCCAGCTCGTGGGCGACGGCGTGCGCGAGGGTGGACTTGCCGGTGCCGGGGTTGCCGGTCACCAGGAGCGGGCGGCGCAGATACAGTGCCGCGTTGACCGCCTCGACCTCCTCGGGCCGCGGATGGAGGCTCTCCACCAGGCGGCGCCTGGCGCCCAGCCTCCGAGCGGTGTCGGCGCCCTCCGGATCGTCGCCGTGCGCCCCCGCCGGGGAGTCGGGCCCGGTGCCCGCGCCGGTGAAGTCGCGCCAGGGTGGCGGCTCGGGCAGCTCGCGCACACCCTCGTGCGGGACGCCCGCACCGCGGTAGATGCGCCAATCGCTCACGGTGTGCTCCTCAACGCTGTCGGCGGCCTGGGCATGAGCGGTGGTTCGCGCAACGGTCCGTCCCCCGAGGTCCTGTGGGGCGGATCGTAGAGCAGGACGATATGCCGTGCCCAGGCCGACGAGGGATCAATTGGCGTGCTGTTGACGTCACTTGCGCCATCCGGGTCGTCGGACAGGTCGGCGTTCCTGTTGCGCAGGGCTCTGATGTGCCAGGGCAGCTGCCGTGCCGAGTGCGTCTCGCGCAGCAGCTCGGCGGCCCGCTCGTGGAACTCCGCGCAGTCGTCGTGGTCGTGGCTGTCGCTGTAGGAGTGCCGCCACAGTGCCATGGCGTGTCCGGCTCCGAGCGCCGCAGCCATGGCGCGGGCCCCGGGACCGCTGCCGGTCCGTGCACAGTACACAGGTACGGCGCCGGGCGGCGCCGCCATCAGCCGTCCGTAGGCGGCCTGGCCGCCCTCGGGCACCGGCGCGTCGTGGCCGGAGCCCGGCACCTCGCCGCGCAGCGGGACGGCCTCCATGGGGCCGTCCAGCACAGCGGCGGCGCGGCTGCGGCACTCGGGGGTGAAGCCGTGGTCCTTGCGGGACCTGTCCCGTACGACCACGAGCCTGCGCTGGCCCAGCGGCAGGGTGTGCGGGTTGAACGGGTCGGCGGGGTCGTAGGGCCTGGCACGCCAGGCGTCCACCGGTTCGTCGAACAGCGGGCGTGGCAGTACGAACTCCACGGCCGCCAGGTGGTCGTCCACATCGCACTGGTCCAGGGCCTGGGACAGCGCGCCGCGCACGGCCTCCTCCAGCCGGGAGCGCGGTGCGTCCTCGCGGCTCTGCTCGACGGTGATCTCCTCCCGCTCGCCGTCCTCGGCGGCGGGGTCGGTCCCGGGTTCGGGTATCCCGCCGACGGTCGCGGGGTCACCGGTGTGGAGGTCGTCCTTCTCGGCCGGGCGTACCAGCGCGACCCGCCAGGCGTGCCGTCCGGAGCCGTAGATGTCCGGTTCTATCTCCACCAGCACATCCGCGCGTGCTGCCGAGGCGGGGCGGTGGCCGTCCAGCACCCCGGGGACGCGGGCGCGGATGACGTCGTTGAGCAGCGTCCGGGCCGTGCGCTCCACCCACTCGCGCAGGTCGGCCAGCGCCCGGGCGGCGCGCGGCGTACGCGTCCTACCCGATCGCGTCAGCGCGGCCGTCACCTTGGCGGCGTACAGCACCACCGCCTCCAGGGCGAGATCGCCGGACGGCTCCTCGTCGGCCGTGCTGTTGTCCCGGGGGTCGTAGAGCAGCCCGGCGCCCTCCCGCCAGGAGCGGGGATCGTGGTCGCGCAGCGTGTAGGGCCAGCGCAGCACCATGTTGCGTGCCTCGTTGGCCAGTTGCAGCACCTGGCCGGCCCCGGTGGGCGGGTCGACCTCGGCGAACAGCGCGTACAGCTCGGCGCGGCGGTCCACCGTGAAGCCGTACGCGGGCTCGCCGCCCGAGGGCCCCAGGCGGGCGTGCTGCCGGTACCAGCTGTGGCCCCAGAACCCGCTGTAGCGCCTCAGGTGGTGTCTGTCGTGCGCGGAGAGCACCTCGTGCAGGAGGCGGGCGCCGCGCGGCCCCGCGTCGCACAGCTTGCGGAGCGCGGTGATGGGGGTGGCCAGCCCGGAGCCCGGTCTGCGGCCCGCGCCCTTGCTGACGCCGAGCACGGTGCCGCGGCGCTGGTCGAGCACGGGCCCGCCGGAGCAGCCCTCGGTCAGCTGGTCGCCGCTGAGCATGAGCGGGCGGCCGACGACTCCGGTCGCCTTGCCCAGCCCGGTGAAGAACATCTGTTCGCCCCTGACCTCGCTCGGCGCCCAGCCGTACAGCCCGATGTCCGCCGGAGTCAGTACCGAACGGTCGCTCAGCCACAGGCAGTCGGCGTCCTCGGCGCCCGGCACCCGTACCAGCGCCAGGTCCGGGAACGGCCAGGGGGCCGGGGGCGCCTGGGGGTCCTCGGGCAGCGGCAGCCCGAACGCGAGCTCACCGAGGAGGACGGTGCCGGCGCCGTCGGCACCGACTGACTCGTCCGAGCTGCCCAGGTCACCCGCGCCCACGCCACCGGCCGCGACGGCTGTGCCCGCGGTGTCCCCGATCGTGATGCCGATGGCGCGCTCCCCCCTCCATACGGGCGCGGCACCCTTGCCGACGACATGGGCGCACGTGAGGACCCATCCGGGCGCGACGAAGAAACCGCTCCCCCAGAACGCTCGCCGGTTCCTGTCGCTGCGACGGCCCTCGTCGCTTGGCCCGCTGCTTGCGTCGTACCCCTCGGGCGGTGCCCCGATGCGCACGACGGATGCGCGAACGGAGTCCGCGAGGTTCGCGGGGGCGTTCATGCGGCACAGGGCGCGCACAGCAGCACGCCGAATCGTCGCCCCCCGCGTCGCGCGGCTCGCACTCCTTGCACAGCGCTCCCCCTCTACGCCCCGTTCCCCCGCGGCTCTCCTACGTGAGGTGTATGAGGTAGCAGGCTAGTCGCCGGGTGTGACAGACGGGAGGGGCGGGTGCCCCTGGTCATCCGCCCGGCAGGGCCGTGGTCCCCGGGTCGGCGGCCCCGCCGAGCGCTGTGGGCCCGTCGTCCGCCGTCGGGGGCTTGTGCCAGGTGAGGGTGACGGAGACCGCCCCCTTGGCCTCTCCCTCGGCGAGGACGGCGGCGAGCGCCTTGCCCGACTTGACGGCGAGTTCGATGCCGAACGTCACGCTGACCTCGTCAGGGCGGGCGTTCCGGGCGGCGGAGAGAACGGCGGAACCCACCCCGCCGATCACCTCGTTGAGCTGCTGGGCACGCGCGAGGAGCTGGTCGCGCATGCCCACGTCGTCGTACTCGAACTCCTCGGCACCGAGCGGGACTTCGCCCTCGTCCAGCACGTGCACCCGCGCCAGTACCGTCTCCCCACCCGGCAGCGTGATCTCCCGGATCTCTCGCTCCATGTGCGCCCCCTCGCTTCCGCGTTCGCAGCCTCTGTCCGCGTCAACGTGCCCAGCAGACAGTCATATTGAACCCCTTCGGGTTCGTTCGCGGGTTCGCGCGCGGACTCGCTCGTGAGTTCGGCGGTGCGGCGGAGGGGGCACCGCGCCAGTGGTCAGGAGGGTGAGGAGTCCGCAGCGCCTTGCCCGCCCGGCGTCCGGGGGCTGCCCGTACCACCGACCCCGCGCAGCACGACGCCGATATGGGCGGCGGCGGTGGACAGATGGCGGCGCACCTCGCGCAGTTGGGCGTCGTCGACGCCGTGGTCGCGGGCCGCGTCGCGGACGTCGTCACGGAAGCGGTCCAGCAGGCGTTCGAGGTCGCGTGCCGGGTCGCCCGTGGGGTCGGTGAGCGGCACCTCGTCCTCGGCACCCTTGGCTCCCTTGGCTCCCTTGGCGCCCTGAGCGCCCTCGGCACCCTTGGCGTCCATGGCGCCCTCGACATCCGGCGCCGCGCCCGTCGAACGGCCCTGATCCGTGCCGTCCTTCGGCGGGCCCGGCTCCCCGGACCAAGGCGGCGTCTGACCGGCGAGGCGGCTCAGGTCCCCCATCTCGCGGGCCAGTCCGGACATGCCGTCGCGGACGGCGCCCTGCCAGTCACCCGTACGCATCCGGCTCTGCATCTGCTCCTGCACCTGGCGCGCGATCCGCCGCACCTCGGCCAGTGCCTCGGTGTGCGCCTCGCGCTCCTTGCGCGCCTGGCGCTTGGCCTGCTGGGCCTCCTCCTTCGCCTTGCGGGCCTGTTCCTTCCACTCGTCCTTGGCGCGGCGCAGCTCCTCCTTGGCGTTCCGCCAGGCCTCGCTGTCGGTCCAGACGCCGTCCCAGCCGCTCTCCCATCCGTCTTCCCAGCCGGGGGGTGCGCCGCTGTCGCCGTCGGCGCGCGCACCGGTCCTGCCGCGGCCACGCCCGGCTCTGGTCCGGCCGCGCGCGTCGCGCGCCTGCTCCCGCATCTCGCGGCGCAGGTCGCTGGCGGTGCCGCTGACGTCTTCGCGGATATCGGCGGCGAGCGCGGCCACGGAGTCGCGGATCTCTACCTCGAGTTCGGCGAGCTCGGCCCGCCGGTCGGCCAGTTCGGCCCGGCCCGCCTCCGTGATCGAGTAGACCTTGCGGCCGCCCTCGGTGGTGTGGCTGACCAGGCCCTCGGCCTCCAGCTTGGCCAGCCGCGGGTAGACGGTCCCGGCAGAGGGTGCGTAGAGCCCCTGGAAGCGCTCTTCCAGCAGGCGCATCACCTCGTAGCCGTGGCGCGGTGCCTCGTCGAGCAGCATCAGCAGATACAGGCGCAGGCGGCCGTGTGCGAAGACGGGAGGCATGTCACAGGTCCTTCGCCGGAGAGGGGTTGCCGGGGTACTCGGGCGAGTCGGGGCCGCTTGCCGCCGCGGTGTCCTGGACGGCGGCTTCGGGCCGGCGGTCGGTGGCTTCCGGGGCGGCGGAGCCGTCCAGTGGGTCCTCGTCCAGTGGGTCCTCGCCCGGTGGGCGGCGGAGGAGCGCGAGGCCGCCGGAGACGTTGGCGGCTTGCAGGGTGCCGCGGCCCGCGCCGAGGGTGCCGGTGATGCGGCGGGCGCCCCAGCCGTCGGCCCGCAGCCCGTCGAAGGCGCTGGAGACGGCACCGCCCGTGGTGTGTGCGTCCACCGTCAGATCCGCGTCGTCCGGCAGCCTGACCGCGAGCTCGCCCGAGACACTGGAGAGCCGGATGTCGGCGGGCTCACCCGTGCGGGGCGAGCACAGATCGAGGATCATCGCGCCGCTGACCGATTCGGCCCTGATCTCTCCGGCGGAGGCGTCGATGCAGGTCAGATCGCCGGAGACGGTGGAGAAGCGCAGCGCTCCGGAGAGTCGCTGGGTCTCCACGTCGCCCGAGACGGTCTCGGCCGCCACCGGGCCGGACAGCCCGACCAGGGTGGTGCTGCCGGAGACTCCGGCCACCCGGGTGCGGCCACGAACCCCGGAGACCACCGCGCTGGCCGCCACCACGCCGACCGACAGCTCGGCGTGCGCGGGGACGCTGATCGATACCTCCGCCTCGCGCCGCCAGCCCTTGCGGTCGAGCCACTTGAGGAAGCCGCGCCAGGGCAGGTCGTCATAGGCGACCACCAGCTTGCCCTCCTCGCGGCGGACGAGCAGGGGCGGGCCCTTGACCTTGCCGACCTCGACACAAGTGGTCGTATCCGGGGTGCCGACGACGTTGACGGTGCCGTTCACCACGCGGACGTGCAGCTCGGTCACCGGGTCGTCGAACTCGAGCCGCTGCGGCTCGCTGATCTCCCACGAGCGGTCATCGGGTACGGGCACTGCGGCCTCCCCAGGCTCGGGCGCTGCGGCGTGCGGGCAGGCACCACCCGTCCAACGCGCAACGACATATCGCGTCTCCTCCAGAGACACGATATGTCGCGTATCGCGACAGGCGCAACCCTCATGCCTTCCGCCCGGCCCACGGGCGCTCGCGTCAGTCCTCGTCCTCGTCCTCGTCGTCCAGGCGTGCCAGCCAGGTCGCGAGCCGCTCGACCGGCACCTCGAAGTCCGGGTTCAGATCGACGAAAGTGCGCAGCTGCTCGGACAGCCACGCGAGACTGACCTCTTCCTCGCCGCGCCGCTGCTCCAGCTCTTCGATGCCACGGTCGGTGAAGTACACGGTTCTGCTCCTGGTCGGTACGTACGGGAAGTGAGGGCGCGGCCTGTCGCCTCCGCCTCAGAATATGCCGGGGCCAGGTCAGCCGTGTCCCTTCACCGCGTCGGAGGCCGCGCCGACCGCGATGCCGAGGACGATCAGCAGCACGCAGGCGTAGACCTCGTAGCCGTCGAGAAAGCCGAAGTGCTGGAGCACCGTCCAGGGGAGGTGGAGCCGGTCGCCACTGAGCTCGCGCAGGAGGCCGCCCCCGCCCTGGAGGATGAGAACGAACGAGACGAAGCCGAGAAATTTCTTCATGGCGGCAGAGTGGCCGCGCGGCCGCGGCGCGGGGATCGGGCTTCCGAGTGGGCTGCGGCGACCGAAGTCTGCGATACGGGCCGCCCCTGTCATACCTAAGTCGCTGTCCGCTGGTCACCCGCTCCCTCAGCCGTCGGCGGCCCGTAGATTCGCGGCATGGGCCTGCTGGGGATCGACCGTACGGAGCGCCGGAACTCCCGCGCGGGGAGGCCGGTTTCCCACCCCACGGAGTGGAGGCGCGGCCCGGCCGGATGGGTGCGCCGTACGACGGGATGGGTGCGTCACACCAGGGAGCTCGCCGGTGCGGGCGCGGCGCGCGGTGAGCCCGTGCGCCGGCGCGGGGCGCGCGAGTGGGCGGTCGACATAGGTGCGTTCCTGTTCGCCGGGTGCTTTCTGGCGCTCAGTGCCGACGCCGTGTTCATCGACCCGGACGTGTCGGAGGCGGCGCTCCTCCTGGACCAGTTGACCGGTGGTCTGGCCTGTGGAGCGCTGTTCCTGCGCCGTCGGCTGCCGGTTCTGCTCGCTGTCGCGCTGCTGCTGGCGGAACCCTTCTCGCACTTCCTCGCGGGCCCGATCATGGTCGCGCTGTTCACCGTGGCCGTGAGCAGGCCGCCACGGGTGACGGCCTGCGTCGCCGTCCTGGCATTCGGCCCGCTGCCGCTCTTCCTGGCGGGTGCACCGTCGTCCGACGACCCGAGAACGACCTCGGCCCTCACCTACTTCGCCCTTCTCGCCTGTGCCATCGGCTGGGGTCTGTATGTGCGGTCGCGGCGCCAGCTCGTGGTCTCGCTGCGCGAGAGGGCGGCCCGCGCGGCGACCGAGGCGCGGCGTGAGGCGCGCGAGGACGTGGCCCGCGAGATGCACGACGTACTGGCGCACCGCCTCTCGCTGCTGAGCGTGCACGCGGGCGCCCTGGAGTTCAATCCCGGCGCCTCGGCGGACCAGGTGGGCCGGGCGGCGGCCGTCATCCGCGACAGTGCGCACCAGGCGCTGGAGGACCTGCGGGAGATCATCGGCGTACTGCGCGCGCCGGAGGACGGGGACCGCCCGCAGCCGGTGCTCGCCGACGTCGAACGGCTGGCGGCCGAGTCACGGCAGGCGGGCGCCCGCATCACCCTGGAAATGGACGTGCCGGACAGCGCGGAAACGGCGCCTCCGGTACCCGCCGTAGTGGGCCGTACGGCGTACCGCATCGTCCAGGAGGGCCTGACGAACGCCCGCAAGCACGGTCCGGGCCCTGAAGCGCCGGTCTCGGTGACCGTGCGGGGCGCCTCGGGCCAGGGCCTGACGGTCGAGATCCGCAACCCCGCTGGGCCCGGCGGGCCCGCCGCGCCCGCCGACGGCACGATCCCGGGAGCCGGACAGGGCCTCATCGGCCTGAAGGAACGCGCCTCTCTCGCCGGCGGAACCCTCGAACACGGCTGGGACGGCACCGACTACCGGCTGTACGCGACCCTCCCCTGGCCCGGCTGACCGCAACCCCATCCGCCGACTACGGGGAGTCCGGGCGCCCGCACCCAGGGCGAGCGGAGCGGGGGCCGACGAGGGCCCGGATGTGAAGCCGCCCATAGGAGCCAGATCACTTACGAGCCAGCCTCGTATGTCCGGTTTGCCGGTTCCCATGCCACGCGGCGAGTACTCCCCACCCCAGGGCAAATCCGACGATTCTGGATCGTACGTCACATATTTGATGCGGCGGGGAGCCAGTCCGCAGGGTGGGGCCAGGTCGCGACGAGACCGGGATGCACGCCCCGAAGAGGCGCCCCGGAAGGACGCGGCCGGAACGTCCCCCCACTTGGAAGGCTCTCCATTCGCATGCGTACCGCTCTGCGTACCCTCAAGCCCACCCGCCGCCTCGCCACCACCGGCCTGACCGCTCTGGGCGCGGCCGGTATCGCCACCACCGCGCTCGCCGGCACCGCGCACGCCGCCGGTGCGCCCGCCAAGGCCGAGGGCAAGTCCTTCGCCGTCGAGAGCGCCGCTTCCACCGCCGCGCCGCACAACAGCGCGCCGGGCAAGGCGGAGGGCAAGACCTTCGCCGTCAAGAGCGCTTCCGCGACGGTGCACTTCGGTACCGCCGCCGACCGCGCCGAGGGCGCGTCCGCCGAGGGCGCCTCTCCGGCTGTCCAGGGCGCTTCTTCGACCGCCCAGGACATCGCCGCGCAGGCCAAGAAGGCCGCCGCCCAGGCCGCCCACGCCAAGGCCGAGCAGGCTCACGCCAAGGCCGACAGCAAGCAGGCCGGCGGTGAGGAGTACGCGGACAATCTGGACGGGTGGATCCGTGAGGCCCGCGCGATCATGAAGAAGCACGGGATCCCCGGTTCCTACGACGGCATCAAGCGCAACATCATCCGCGAGTCGGCCGGTGACCCCAATGCGGTCAACGACTGGGACATCAACGCCCAGAAGGGCACCCCCTCCAAGGGCCTCCTCCAGGTGATCCAGCCCACCTTCGACCGCTACCACGTCGAAGGAACCCCCGACAAGCTCACCGACCCCGTCGCCAACATCGTCGCCGCCTGCAACTACGCAGCCGACCGCTACGGCTCCATGGACAACGTCAACTCCGCCTACTGAGCCGGCACCCAGCACACACAGCACGGCACAGCACAGCACAGCACGCACCAGCACCCCGCATGCGAAAAGGAGCGGGTGGGAGGAACACCTCCCACCCGCTCCTTCGCGTGCACGCCGCATACGCACCCGGGCATCACGCCCCGGTCGTGGAGCCCGGGCGGACGATCATCAGGACGACCACCACGGCCCACAGCAGATTGAAGATGCCGGTCGCCATGGCCAACCGGGCAGCGGCGGCGCGCGGGTCGGATATCCCGGGCACCGTCTCGCCCTCGTCCAGGCCGATGCCCGCCGCGCCCAGCATCCGGGCCTGGCGGGGCAGTACGACGGCGCCGAGGAGGACGGCGGCGAGGGTCGTCAGGATGAGGGAGGCGACCAGCCAGGCGTCCGTGAGGACGCCGAGTTGGGCACCCGTCGCCATACCGAAGACCGGTACGGCCACACCGAAGACGGCGTACCCCTTGCAGATCCGGTGCAGCAGCGCGGCGGCTCCGGCGCCGCGGCCCGTCCTGGCGCCTTCCCCGGCGGCCAGCAGCTCTCTGGCGGCACGCGGGAAGATCGAAGCGGCGACCGCGATCGGGCCCACGGCCAGGATCGCCGCGAGGACGTGGAGGGAGAGCAGCAGCTTGGTCACCGAGGACCCCCGGTTCTGGCGAAACGGATGTGTTGGCAGCCTACGCATATGCGTTGGCTGCCAATAGGTAGCACACCAATATGTTCCTTGCCTACACTGCCCCTATGAAGACGGAGGCGGTGCGAGGGCACCTCGACGGACTGCTGCTGGCCGTGCTGGAGGACGGACCCCTGCACGGGTACGCGATCATCACCGCGGTGCAGGAGCGCAGCGGCGGCGCGCTGGAGCTGCGGACAGGCACCGTCTATCCGGCGCTCAACCGGCTGGAGCGGCTGGGGCTGCTGGCCGGCGACTGGCAGTCGGTCGGCGAGCGGCGGCGGCGCTGCTACACGCTGACCGACGCCGGGCGGAGCGCGCTCGCACAGGAGCGCACGGCCTGGCAGCAGTTCACCACGGCGATCGGTGCGGTCCTCAACGCTCCCCTCGGGCCCGGCGCCCTCGGGGCCGGACCCGCGACATGAGCAGCCGGATCATGCGCCGCCGAACCTCGAGCGGCAGAGCCACGAGCCACGCCACCGGCAACGGCACCGGCACCGGCACCGGCAGCGACGGGAAGCCGCACTCGCAGGCGCAGCGGCCGCACACCGATCCGCTGGTCGCCTACACGGCGGCGCTGAGCACCCGGCTGACAGGCCCGGCACGGGTCAAGTCCCGGATGGTCGCGGAGATCCACGACGGACTGCTGGACACCACCGACGCGTACGTCCTCGACGGCCTGCCCCGCGCCGAGGCGGCCCGGCTGGCGGTGCGGGATTTCGGAGCGGTGGGCGAGCTGGCGCGGGAGTGCCAGCGCGAGCTGACGGTCGCGCAGACCCGCCACACCGCGCGGGCGGCGGCCCTGTGCGTGCCGTTCCTGTTGGTGTGCTGGGCGCTGGCGCGTAGCGCCGTCGGCTCGGTGGCCGCTCCCCTGGCGCTGCTGGCGGTCGTCAGCACCCTGCTCGCGGCCGTCACCCTTGCCGCGACCGGTGGTGTGCTGGCGCGCCGGTTCCCCGGCCCGCGCGCGCTGCCCCGGGTGGTCGCCTGGGCGGGGACGGGAGCGGGTGTCGGCATGGCGCTCGCCACGGCGGGGCTGGTCTGCACGGCTTTTGTGACCGACCAGTGGCCGCTGCCCGCGCTGGCGGGTGCGCTGTCCGCCGCCTCGCACGCCGTACTGAGCACTTCGGTACGCGCCTGCCGCCGCTGTCTCGCCCCCGAGGCCGCGCTCTCCCATGGCGGGCCCCGCTCCTTCCCGAGTTGAGTCCCTGTCGCCACCTCAGCCCGGCAGCAGTTCACCCGCCAGTACCGCCGCCTGACAGGCGGCCGGGGTGCCCCAGGCGCCGTGCAGGGCGCGGGCCTTGCGCAGCGGCAGGGTCAGGTCGTACTCGTCCGTGTAGCCCAGGGCTCCGTGCACCTGGAGCGCGGTGCGTGCGGCCAGGTGGGCGGCGTGCGCGCAGGCCGCCTTGGCGGCGGGCAGGTCGCGGGGGTCGGCGCCGGTGTCGCCCCGTACGGCCAGCGCCCCGCCGTACAGCAGCGGCCGTGCGAACTCCAGCGCCACGGCGACGTTCGCCAACTGGTGCTTGACCGCCTGGAAGGAGCCCACCGGCCGCCCGAACTGCCGCCGCTGCCCCGCGTAATCCACGCTCCCTTGAAGCAACGCCTCCCCGGCGCCGAGGAGCTGTGCGGCGGTCAGCAGGGTGGCCAGCGCCCTGATCCGGCAGGTGTCGGCGGCCACGGCCTCGCCCGGTACACAGCGCACCAGGTGGCGGCCCGGGTCCAGGGAGCGCGAAGGGGCACCCGCGACCGTGCCGGTGGCCAGCCCGTCGCCCTCCAGGACGAAGGCCACATCGGCGACCTGCGCGTCCACCGCGTATCCGGCCGCGGGATCGGTGACGGTCGCCAGCCGGTCGCCGCTCAGCAGACGCGCTGTCCAGCCGGAGGCGGCGGGCAGCCCAGCGGCCAGCGCGACCGTCTCCACCAGCGGTCCTGGGGCCGAGACCCGGCCGATCTCCACGAAGGCGGCGGCGAGTTCGGGCGGGTACCAGCCGATGCCCCCGCGCTCCTCGGGGACGGCCAGCGCGGGCAGTCCCGTCCCGGCGAGGGCCTGCCACAGGGCGCGGCCCGGCGCGTGGTCGCCGGCAGCCCAGGCGCGGGCGGCCTCGTACGGACCGGCGTCGGCGAGCAGACGGCGGACGGTCGCGGCGTAGCTGCGGTGGTCCTCGTCCGGCAGGAAGCGCACGGCGGCTCAGCGCCCCCTCGGCAGGCCGAGCACCCGCTCGGCGACGATGTCGCGCTGTATCTCGTTGGTGCCCGCGTAGACGGGCCCGGCGAGGGCGAAGACCCAGCCGTCCAGCCACTCGGCGCCCGGACCGCCCTCGGTGATCTCGCCCGCGCCGGGGCCGAGCAGATCGAGCGCGGTCTCGTGCAGGTCGATGTCGAGCTCGGACCAGAAGATCTTGTTCAGAGAGGAGGCGAAGGCCGCGGGACCCGCGTCGGTTTTCCGCTCCCCCCGCGGCGAGTCCGCGGCTGCCCGTGGAGCCGCCGATGCCGCCGATGCCGCCGCGTACCCCGCGAGCTGGTAGGCACGGGCCCGGATCCACGCGTCGGCCACCCGTCCGGCGAGCGCGGTGTCGTCGGCGGCGGCCCGCTCGCGCCACAGCCGGCGGAGGCGCTCGGCGGCGGCGGTGAAGCGGCCGGGTGAGCGCAGGGTGAGGCCCCGTTCGTTGCCCGCGGTGGACATGGCGGCCCGCCATCCGTCTCCCGGCTCCCCGATGACATCGGCGTCGGGGACGAAGACGGCGTCCAGGAAGATCTCCGCGAACGCCGGTTTGCCGTCCAGCCGTCCGATGGGCCGTACGGTGACTCCCGGCGCGTCCAGCGGGAACATCAGATAGCTCAGCCCCCGGTGCCGTTCGGCTTCCGGGTCCGTGCGGAAGAGGCCGAAGGCCCGGTCGGCGAACGCGGCGCGCGAGGACCAGGTCTTGTGGCCGTACAGCAGCCAGCCACCGCCGTACTGTCCGGTGCGCTCGGCGCGGGAGCGGAGCGCGGCGAGGTCGGAGCCGGCCTCGGGTTCGGACCATGCCTGCGCCCAGATCGTCTGCCCGGCCGCCATCGGCGGCAGGATGCGCGCCAGCTGTTCCTCGGTGCCGTGCGCGAACAGGGTGGGGGCGAGGAGGTTGATGCCGTTCTGGCTGACGCGCCCTGCCGCCCCGGCTGCGTAGTACTCCTCCTCGAAGATCAGCCACTCGGTGAGACTCGCGCCGCGGCCGCCCAGTTCGCGCGGCCAGGAGACCGCCGACCAGCCCCCGGCGTACAGCTCGCGTTCCCAGGCCCGGTGCGCGGCGAAGCCCTCGGCCGTCTCCAGGGACGGCAGCGGCCGGGCGGGTACGTGTGCCCGCAGCCAGGCGCGGGCCTCGGCGCGGAACGCCTTCTCGGCGGCGCTGAATTCCAGGTCCATGCTCAGGCTCCGGCCCCGCCTCGAGGTCCGGTGTCGCGCGCGGGGTGCCCGGCACGGCTGTCCCGCGCGGGGTGCCCGGCACGGCGCCCCGCGGCCCGCATCGCGCGCGCGTCCATCCCGCCGAGCGCGTCGGCGCCCGTCTCGGCGTTGTGGGCGTGCGCGAGGTGGTGCAGTCCGAAGACCGAGTCGAGGCCGCTGTGCAGGCCCATCAGGTCCTCGGCCTGGTTGACCGCGCGCTTGGTCAGGGCGAGGCCGAAGCGCGGCATCTCGGCGATGCGGGCCGCGAGCGCAGTGGCCTCGGCGGCGAGTTCGGCGCGCGGGACGACGCGGTTGACCATGCCGATCTCGTACGCGCGCCGCGCCGTCATCCGGTCCCCCGTGTACAGGAACTCCTTGGCGACGCGCGGTCCGAGCACCCAGGGGTGGGCGAAGTATTCGACGCCGGGGATGCCCATCCGTACCACCGGGTCGGCGAAGAAGGCGTCCTCGCTGGCGACGATCAGGTCGCACACCCAGGCGAGCATCAGTCCGCCCGCTACGCAGGCGCCCTGTACGGCACAGACGACCGGCTTGGGCAGCTCGCGCCAGCGGCGGCACATGCCCAGATAGACCTCGGACTCGCGGGCGTAGCGGGCCTCGGCGCCCTCCTTGCCCACGTGGTCCCACCACAGTCCGGCCTTACGGGGGAACGACTGGTGCGCGTCCCGGCCCGGGGTGCCGATGTCGTGCCCGCCGCTGAAGTGGTCGCCCGCGCCTGCGAGGACCACGGCGTGGACCGCGTCGTCGTCCGCTGCCCGCTGGAAGGCCGCGTCGAGGGCGTAGGTCATCGCGGAGTTCTGGGCGTTGCGGTACTCGGGGCGGTCGAGGGTGACGTGGGCGACGGCGCCGACGCGCTCGTACGTCACCACCTGCGGGGCCGCCGGGCCGTCGTCGGGCATGCGGGCACGCTCCTCGCACGAGGCTGCACAGTGCTTCCCTAACAAGCGTTTGGTAGATTAACGTGGCTCCGCCACCACGTCGAGAGCCGCACAGCCGCAAAGCCACAGAGCCACACAGAGCCGCAGAGCCGCAGAGCCGCGAGGGGCCGCCCCATGAGCAGCGCCGCACCCCCCTGCCCCGCACCGCACGGTCTGCTCGCCGACCGCTCCGTCGTCGTCACGGCAGCGGCCGGAACCGGGATCGGCGGGGCGACGGCGCGCCGCGTGCTGGAGGAGGGCGCAGCGGGCGTCGTCATCGGTGACGTGCACGAGCGCCGCCTCGGCGAGACGGCGCAGGCACTGGCCCGGGAGTTCGGCCCCGGCCGCGTGCACGCCGTGCGCTGCGACGTCACCGAAGAGAGCGAGGTGGGCGCGCTGCTGGCCGCCTGCACCGCCCGCCACGGCGGTATCGACGTACTGGTCAACAACGCGGGCCTGGGCGGAACGGCCGAGCTGGTGGAGATGGCCGACGAGCAGTGGTCCCGCGTCCTGGACACCACCCTGAACGGCACGTTCCGCTGCACCCGCGCAGCGCTGCGCGCCATGCGCGACCAGCCGGGCGGCGGCGGGGTGATCGTCAACAACGCCTCGGTCGTCGGCTGGCGTGCCCAGCGCGGCCAGGCCCACTACGCGGCGGCCAAGGCGGGCGTGATGGCACTGACCCGCTGCGCGGCACTGGAGGCGGCCGACTTCGGCGTACGGGTCAACGCCGTCGCGCCCTCCCTGGCGATGCACCCGCATCTGGCCAAGGTCACCACACCCGAGCTGCTGGAGGAACTGACCTCCCGGGAGGCGTTCGGGCGCCACGCCGAGCCGTGGGAGGTCGCCAACGTGATCGTCTTTCTGGCCAGCGACTACTCCTCGTACATGACGGGCGAGACCGTCGCCGTGAGCAGCCAGCATCCATGACGGGACCGGCCGCCCGCCCGACGGACAATGGACGCATGGTGACGCCGAAGAAGACCGCCCCCGGTGCCAGGACGACCGCCCCCGGCGCGAGGACGGCGCCCGGTGCCGGGCGCCGTGCCGAACTGCTGGCGACTGCCGCCGAGGTGTTCGCGGAGCTGGGCTACAACGCGACCACCGTCCGTACGATCGCGGACCGCGCCGGGCTGCTGGCCGGCAGCCTCTACTACCACTTCGACTCCAAGGAGTCGATGGCCGACGAGATCCTCAGCGCCTTCCTCACCGACCTGTGGGCGGGCTACCAGCGGATCGAGGAGGCCGGACTGGGACCGCGCGAGACGTTCGAGGGGCTGGTGGCCGAGTCGTTCCGGCAGATGGAGCGGCACCGCCCGGCCGTCGCCATCTACCAGAAGGAGGCCCGCAGGCTGGCCTCCCAGGAGCGTTTCCGGTATCTGGCCGACTCGCAGGAGCGGTTCCAGAAGCTGTGGACGCGCACCCTGGAGCGCGGGGTGGCCGACGGCAGCTTCCGCGGCGGCCTGGACATCCCCGTCGCCTACCGGTTCGTACGCGACACCGTCTGGGTTGCGGCGGTCTGGTTCCGGCCCGGCGGACGCAAGAGCGCGGCACAGATCGCCGAGCAGTACACCTCGATGGTGCTCGACGGAATCGCCACCCACCCGGTGGCCCGATGACCCAAGGAGTGTGACCGGTATGTCCCGCGGTGAGGCCTACATCGTCCAGGCCGTCAGGTCGCCCGTCGGAAAGCGCGGCGGAGCGCTGGCCCAGGTGCACCCCGCGGACCTGGGGGCGCACGCGCTGCGCGCGCTGGTGGAGCGGTCCGGCATCGACCCGGAGGCGGTCGAGGACGTCGTCTTCGGCTGCCTGGACACCGTGGGCCCGCAGGCCGGTGACATCGCGCGCACGGCGTGGCTGGCAGCCGGGCTGCCCGAGTCCGTGCCCGGCGTCACCGTCGACAGGCAGTGCGGCTCCTCGCAGCAGGCCGTGCACTTCGCGGCGCAGGCCGTCATGTCCGGCACGGCCGACCTGGTGGTCGCGGGCGGGGTGCAGAACATGTCCCAGGTACCGATCGGCTACGCCTCGGGCCGTGCGGGCGCCCCGCTCGGCCTCACCGAAGGCCCCTTCCAGGGCTCCGAGGGCTGGCGGGCCCGCTACGGCGACAAGCCGGTCAGCCAGTTCACCGGCGCGGAACAGATCGCCCGGCAGTGGGACATCAGCCGCGCGGAGATGGAGCGCTGGGCGCTGCGCTCGCACGAGCGGGCGCTGCGCGCCGTCGACGAGGGACGCTTCGAGCGGGAGATCGTCCCCTGGGGCGACCACGCGGTGGACGAGGGGCCACGGCGCGGCACCAGCCTGGAGAAGATGGCCGCACTCGACCCGCTGGTGCCCGGCGGCCGGCTGACGGCCGCCGTCTCCTCGCAGATCTCGGACGCCTCCAGCGCCGTGCTGCTCGCCTCCGCGGAGGCCGTACGCACCCACGGCCTCACCCCGCGCGCCCGGGTGCACCATCTCTCCGTACGCGGCGAGGACCCGATCCGGATGCTGACGGCCCCGATCCCGGCGACGGCGCACGCACTGAAGCGGGCCGGGATGACGCTGGAGGACATCGATCTGGTCGAGATCAACGAGGCGTTCGCCCCCGTGGTCCTCGCCTGGCTGCGGGAGACCGGCTGCGACCCGGAGAAGGTCAACGTCAACGGAGGCGCCATCGCCCTGGGCCACCCCCTCGGCGCCACCGGCGCCAGACTGCTGACCACCCTGCTGCACGAACTGGAGCGCACCGGCGGCCGGTACGGGCTGCAGACCATGTGCGAGGGCGGCGGCCAGGCGAATGTGACGATCATCGAACGACTGTGAGGCGGCCCCCGGGCAAGCCTGTCCGCGCGTTCTGAGAACGTGGACCCATGTGCGTCTCCCTGGGCCCCGCAGAGTTCTCCGGCACCACGCTGTACATGGGGCGCGTGCACCACCCCGAACACGGGCTGGTGCACGTCCTCGGCTACCAGAACACCGCCGTCAACCGCGCCGACGGCCCCAACGCCATGCTGCTGCATCTGCCCGCGCGAAGCATGACGCAGGAGAACTTCCTGGACGTGGGGCGCAGTTCGGATGTGCTGGAGCGGATGGTGAAGGCCGTACGGCCCAGGTCCGTGGCGGCGGGCGGGATGGACTGGATGGGCTGGGAGCAGCCGACGCGCGGGGTGCAGGTCTTCGAGCACGACATCTACACGGTGCTGCTCGCCTCCGACCCCACCGAACTGCCCGCCGCGCTCGACCGGGTGCCCGCGCACAAGCGGCCGGGCCTCGCCCCGGAGCTGATGCGGTTCTACGCGGAGCGCTACCCCGGGTACGCGATGGCCGTGTGCTGCTTCGACAACACCGAGGCCGCGCAGGCGAAACCGCTGCTGATGTGGTACCCGCCGCTCGACCCCGAGGTGCTGACCGCACCCGCGCTGGACGCCCACACCGGGCGGCCACCGGGCATGGTGGGGAAGGTCCCGGTCGACCACTGGGTGCTGTACGGCAGCGACGAGGCGCCTGCCGGGTGGGGCGAGCCGGTGGGCTACTCCCCCGGTGTGCGGGACCGCCTGCGCGGCTTTCTGCCCCACCAGGTGCGCGGCGAGCACTTTTCGGGGCTGCTGCCCAATGGGGACTTCGCTCTCACCCACGCGGAACTCCTGACCGGGGGCCGCCCCGGCAGGGTGGGTGCTCCTGTGGGGCGATGAGGGGGTACCCCCATCGCCCCAGACTGCCCGAGCACAGCGGGAGGGACGCGCCCCGTCAGGGGCGCGGGGAACTGCGCGCGCAACCAACAGCGCACCCGCAGTGCGCTAAGCACGGGCACGGGCAGCCCCTCCCCGGCTTACCCCGCGCCGTACACCGGTTCAGGGCCAGGGGACTCGCGGAGCAACCCGCGGAGGGGGGCCGCCAGTTCGGCCGGTTCCCAGCGGGTGCCCTTGTCGATGTGGGCGGCACGGCGCCAGCCGTCCATGAGGGTGATCCGGCCGCCCTCCGCCTCGAAGACGCGTCCGGTGATGCCCTCGCAGGCGTCGGAGCCGAGGTGGACGACGAGCGGCGAGACGTTCTCCGGGGCCATCGGATCGAAGCCCCCGTCGGCGGGCGCGGCCATCCGCGTGGCGAAGGTCCGCTCGGTCATCCGGGTGCGGGCCGCAGGGGCGACCGCGTTGACCTGGACGCCGTACCGGCCGAACTCGGCGGCTGCGACGAGGGTGAGCGCCGCGACACCGGCCTTCGCCGCGGCGTAGTTGCCCTGTCCGACGGCGCCCAGCAGGCCGGCGCCCGAGGAGGTGTTGACGATCCGGGCGCGGCGCGTGCGGCCCGCCTTCGCCTCGCCGCGCCAGTACCCGGCCGCGTGCTTCATCGGCAGGAAGTGGCCCTTCAGATGCACCCGTACGACCGCGTCCCAGTCGTCCTCGTCGAGGTTCACCAGCATCCGGTCGCGCAGGAACCCCGCGTTGTTGACCAGGGTGTCCAGGCGGCCGAAGTGCTCCAGCGCGGTACGGACCAGCCGGGCCGCTCCCTGGCTGTCGGCCACGTCGTCCGTGCTGACGGCCGCCTCGCCGCCCATCGCCCGGATCTCGGCGGCCACCTGCCCGGCCGGGGTCTCGGCCGAGGTGTCCGTGCCGCCCGCTCCGTCGAGGGCGACGCCCAGGTCGTTGACGACAACCCGGGCGCCCGCGCGGGCGAAGGCGAGGGCGTGCGCGCGGCCCAGCCCGCGCCCCGCGCCGGTGACGACGACGACGCGTCCCGCGGCGGGGCGGTCCTGGGCGGGGGTCTCCTGGGTGCGGGCGGCTCGCTGCTGGTCCATGACGACCTCCGGGCTCAGGGTTCGTTGACGTTCGCGGCGTCCAGGAAGGCGGGACGCTCGCCCCCGCCGTGCACGGCGAGCGAGGCGCCGGAGATGTAGCGCGCGGCATCGGAGGCCAGGAACACGCAGGCGTCGCCCACCTCTTCGGGCTCGGCGAGCCGCCCCAGCGGCACGGTCGCGCTGACGGCCGCGACACCTGCCTCGTCGCCGTAGTGCAGCTGTGTCAGTTCCGTGCGGGCCATTCCGAGGACGACGGTGTTGACCCGCACCCCGTCCCCGGCCCACTCCATGGCCATCGAGCGCGCCAGGTTCTCCAGCCCCGCCTTGGCCGCGCCGTACGCCGCCGTACCCGGTGACGGGCGGGTCCCGCTGACGCTGCCCACCATCACGATGGCGCCGCCACCGCGCTGGGTGCGCATCAGCGCGTGTGCCGCACGGGAGAGGTACAGCGGGGCGAGCAGGTTGAGTTCGATCACGCGGGCGTGGCGCCGCGGGTCGCCCTCGGCAAGCGGGCGGTACGGGGCGCCGCCCGCGTTGTTGACCAGCACGTCGAGGGAGCCGTGGTCGCGGGCCACGCGGTCGCAGAACTCCGCCGCCGCTTCCGGGTCGCGGACGTCGAGAGGGTGGTAGCGGGCGTGGCGGCCGTCGGCCGTGAGGGGGCGCGGGGGCGGGTGGCGGGCGCAGATGACGACCTGCGCGCCGGTGCGGAGAAACGCGCGCGCTATACCCGCGCCCACCCCGCGGGTTCCGCCGGTGATGACAGCAACGCTCATACGGCAACGCTCATGACGTCGGCTCTTTCGCGAGGGCGGCACCGCTGCTAGCTTGCACAACTGCACGGCACCAAACAAACGTTAGGTGGAAAGGTAGCTGATCCCGCGATGTCTGTCTCCACCTCCACACCGCGCGACGGCGTCGCAGTGGTGACCGTCGACCACCCACCGGTCAACGCCCTGCCGGTGCGCGCGTGGTACGAGCTGGCCGAAGCCCTCACGGCGGCGGGCCGCGACCCGGCGCACCGCGCCGTCGTACTGACCGGCGCGGGCCGGGGCTTCAACGCGGGGGTCGACATCAAGGAGATCCAGCGGACCGCGGGCCACAGCGCGCTCCTCGGCGCCAACCGGGGCTGTGCGGCGGCGTTCGCCGCCGTCTACGAGTGCGAGGTGCCCGTCATCGCCGCCGTGCACGGCCACTGCCTGGGCGGCGGCATCGGCCTGGTCGGCAACGCCGACGCGCTCGTGGCGACCGAGGACGCCACCTTCGGCCTCCCCGAACTGGACCGGGGCGCACTGGGCGCCGCCACCCATCTGTCCCGCATGCTGCCCCCGCACCTGATGCGCCCGCTCTACTACACCGGCCGCACCGTCACAGCCCGCGAGCTGCACCGGCACGGCGCCGTATGGGCCCTCGCCGAGGGCCCGCACACCCTGCTGGAGACGGCTTTCGAGCTGGCCGACCGGATCGCCGCGAAGGACGGTCTGCTGCTCCGCCTCGCCAAGGAGGCCCTCAACGGCATCGACCCGCTCGACGTGCGCCGCAGCTACCGCTACGAGCAGGGCTTCACCTTCGAGGCCAACCTCTCGGGCGTCTCCGACCGGCACCGGGACGCCTTCCTCGACGCGCCCGCCGCCGAGGGGGCCGAGCGGTGACCCCCTTGGACAAGAGCCTCTCCCTCGCCGGGTTCGCGGCGCGTATCGAGTCGGGCATGACCGTCGGCATCGGCGGCTGGGGCGCACGGCGCAAACCGATGGCGCTGGTCCGGGCGCTGCTACGGACCGACGTCACGAATCTGACCGTCGTCTCGTGCGGCGGCCCCGACGTGGGGCTGCTCGCGGCGGCCGGGCGGATCAGCAAGCTGGTGGCACCGTTCGTGACGCTGGACTCGGTGCCGCTGGAACCGCACTTCCGCGCCGCCCGGGAAGCGGGAGCGCTGGAGTTCGAGGAGTGGGACGAGTCGATGTTCCTGTGGGGGTTGACTGCGGCGGCGCACCGGCTGCCGTTCATGCCGGTACGCGCCGGTATCGGCTCCGACATCCCGCGCCACAACCCCCGGCTGCGTACGGTGACTTCCCCGTATCAGGACGGCGAGGAGCTGCTGGCGGCGCCCGCGCTGACGCTGGATGTGGCGCTGGTGCACCTCAACCGCGCCGACGTACGCGGGAACGGGCAGTCGCTGGGCCCCGACCCGTTCTTCGACGACCTGTTCACGGAGGCGGCCGAGCACACCTATCTGTCGTGCGAGCGGATCGTCGACCGCTTCACCGGACCGCCGCAGTCGCTGCTGGTGCAGCGGCAGAACGTCACCGGCGTGCTGCACACGCCGCACGGCGCCCACTTCACGGCCTGCGCCCCCGACTACGGGCGCGACGAGGCGTTCCAGCGCGCGTACGTACGAGCCGCCCAGGACCCGGACGCCTGGCGGGGGTTCGAGGAGCACTTCCTGGCCGGTGACGAGCGCGCCTACCAGCGCGCTGTCGACGGCTTCGCGCGGCGGGAGGCGACCGTATGACGGCCCGGGTCCCTGCTGCCGCCGACGCCACCCGCGCCACTCGCGCCGAGGTCTGCGTCGTCGCCTGCGCCGAGGCCTGGCGCGGCGACGGCGAGGTGCTGGCCGCCACAGCCGGCACCGTGCCGGCGCTGGGCGCCCGGCTGGCGCGGCTGACGTTCAGCCCGCGGCTGCTGCTGACCGACGGCGAGGCGATGCTGCTGAGCACCCCGGAGAGCACCCCCGAGGACCCCGCGCCGGTCGAGGGCTGGCTGCCGTACCGCAAGCACCTCTCCCTCGCCGCGCGCGGCAAGCGGCACATGATGATGGGCGCGAGCCAGCTGGACCGCTACGGCAACCAGAACATCTCCTGCATCGGCGACCGGGCCCGCCCCCGGCGGCAGCTGCTCGGCGCGCGCGGAGCCCCCTCCAACACCGTCAACCACCCCGTCTCCTACTGGGTGCCCAGACACTCGCGCCGGGTCTTCGTCCCCCGCGTGGACACGGTCAGCGGTGTGGGCTACGACCGGGCGGCCGAGGCGGGCCCGGCAGCTGCGCGCTTCCACGAGCTGCGCCGGGTCGTCACCGACCTGGCGGTGTTCGACTTCGCGACCCCGGACCACCGGATGCGGCTGGCGAGCGTCCATCCGGGTGTGAGCGTCGCCCAGGTGTGCGAGCAGACGGGGTTCGAGCCGGCCGTGCCCGGCCAGGTGCCCGTCACCCGCGAACCGACCCGGGAGGAGCTTCGGCTGCTGCGCGAGGTGCTGGACCCGCACGGCAGCCGCGACCGCGAGGTCCGCACATGAGCCCCCACCCGGTGGCAGCCTCCGACGCGCCGCTGAGCACCCCGTTCACCTCGCTCGTCGGCGTACGCCACCCCTTGGTGCAGACCGGCATGGGCTGGGTGGCCGGTCCCCGGCTGGTCTCCGCGACGGCCGACGCGGGGGCGCTGGGCATCCTGGCCTCCGCCACCATGACGCTGCCGCAACTGCGCGAGGCCGTACGGGAGGTACGGGCCCGCACCGACGCGCCGTTCGGGGTCAACCTGCGCGCAGACGCGGGCGACGCGGAGGACCGGGTGCGGCTCCTGATCGAGGAGGGCGTACGCGTCGCCTCGTTCGCGCTGGCTCCCTCCCGGGAGCTGATCGGGCGGCTCAAGGACGCGGGCGTGGTCGTCATACCGACCGTCGGCGCCGCCCGGCACGCGCGGAAGGTCGCCCAGTGGGGCGCGGACGCCGTCCTGGTACAGGGCAGCGAGGGCGGCGGGCACACCGGACAGGTCGCCACATCGGTGCTGCTGCCGCAGGTGGTGGACGCGGTCAGCGTTCCCGTCCTCGGCGCGGGCGGCTTCCACGACGGGCGCGGGCTGGCCGCCGCGCTCTGCTACGGCGCGGCGGGCGCCGCCATGGGCACCCGCTTCCTGCTGACCCGCGAGTCCACGGTGCCCGACGCGGTGAAGGCCCGCTATCTGGCGGCGCGGGTCACCGACGTCACCGTCACCACGAAGGTCGACGGACTGCCGCACCGGATGCTGCGCAGCGAGATGGTGACGGCCCTGGAGTCCTCGGGGCGGGTGGCGGGGCTGCTGCGCGCGCTGCGCCACGCCGCCGCGTTCAAGAAGCACGCGGGCCTCTCGTGGGCCGCGATGCTGCGCGACGGCCGCGCCCTGCGGCACGGCAAGGACCTGTCCCTGGGCCGGCTGCTGCTGGCCGCCAACACCCCGATGCTGCTGAAGGCCGCCATGGTCGAGGGCCGCACGGACGCCGGGGTGATGGCCGCCGGGCAGGTCGCGGGGGTGATCGACGACCTGCCGAGCGTCGCCGAGCTGGTCGAGGGGACGGTCCGCCAGGCAGCGGCGGTGCTCGCGGAGTTGGGCACCGGGGTCGGCGGTCCCCCTCCCACCGGATGACGCCGGGCCGCTGCGCCTGCCTGCCCCGGGGTACCTCTGCCTCCGCCACACGGACGGACCAGCGAATTTCCCGCGTCACTCCTACAGACGGGCGGAAGAACCCGGACGGCCCAGCCGGGCGGGGCGCGCCCCGGTACCGCTGCCGAGACTGGCGGCAGTGCGTTCGTCACACGAAAGCCGAACGGCGCCCACGCCTCGCAGCCGGGAGTCCCCATGGCCAGCAGGAAGAACCTCCTCGTCGACCGGACGGCCCTCGCCCACAAGGCCAGATACGCCCTGACACATCCGCAGCGCATCCCCGGCCATCTGCGGCGCGCGGGCCGGGACCGGTGGCTGGCCTTCAAGCACCGCGACCATGTGAGCTACTACCGCGCGGTGATGGCCTCCGACACCCGGCGCAGCCCGGACGCCGCGGTCGGCAGCCCGACCCGCGAGGCGTGGCTGCAGCTGGGCGAGCTCCAATTCGACTACCTTCGCCAACACGGCCTGCAGCCGTCGATGCGGATGCTCGACATCGGCTGCGGCAACCTGCGCGCAGGGTGGCGCTTCATCCAGTTCCTGGAGCCGGGCAACTACTACGGCATCGACATCTCCCCCGACGTGCTGATCGCCGCCAAGCGGACACTCACCGAACAGCGCCTCCAGGGAAAGCTGCCGTATCTGACCCTCACCCACGACCTGACGCTGGACTTCCTGCCCGACACGCACTTCGACGTCGTCCACGCGCACAGCGTCTTCTCGCACTCGCCGCTGCACATCATCGAGGAGTGCCTGGCCCATGTGGGCCGGGTGCTGGCGCCCGGCGGGTTCTTCGACTTCACCTTCGACCGCACTCTCGGCACCGAACACCAGGTGCTGCGGGAGGACTTCTACTACCGCACGGAGACGCTGACGGAGCTGGCCGAGCGGCACGGCCTGTGCGCCCGCTTCATGGACGACTGGGAACTGCTGGGCCACGGCCAGTCCAAGATCCGCGTATCGCTGGAGCCCTCACCTGCCGCGAAACCCTCACCGGCCTCGCCTTCTGTTCAAGTATGACTGCCAAAAGGGGCTCTCGTCACCGTCTTCCAGGACGACATTCGGCGCGGAAAACGCTCCTAGAGTCGCTGCCATGACCGCACTCGAACAGCACTCCGAGCTCCGCCACGAACTGATCGCCATGAAGGCCGCCGACCAGGCGGCGGCCCCCAAGGCCAACAGCGACGACCCCGCCGAACAACTCGCCTGGCGGCGGGTGACAGCACGGCACGGCGACCGGCTGCGCACCCTGCTGGAGAAGCACGGGCACTGGCCGGCCGCCGCTGAGGTGGGCGAGGAAGCCGCCCTGGGCGCCTGGCTGGTGGCACAGCACGCGGACCGGCAGCTGGACGTGCAGCGGCTGGCCCTCCGCCTGCTGGAACAGGCCGTCCAGGACGGCAGCGCCGGTCCAGAGGGCCCCTCCCGGCTGGCCTTCCTCCGCGACCGGCTGCATGTCAACGCGGGCCTGCCGCAGCGCTACGGCACCCAGATCCAGGGCGTCGCAGCGGACGGGGCGCCGGTCCCCTGGCCCGTCGAGGACAAGGAGAAGCTGGACGCACACCGCGCGGAGGTCGGCATCCCGCCGTTCGCCCAGTACACGGAGCGGCACGCACCCGCTGGGAAGCGGGCTTAGACGGTCAGCACGACCTTGCCGAACAGGTCGCCCTCCGCCATCTTCGCGAAGCCCTCGCGGGCCCGGTCCAGCGGGAGGACGGAGTCGATGACGGGCCGCACGCCCTTGGCGCCGCAGAAGTTCAGCAGCCCGGCCAGCTCCTCCTTGGTGCCCATGGTGGAGCCGATCACCTTGAGCTCCAGGAAGAAGATCCGGTTCAGCTCGGCGGCCGGCGGGTTGGGGCCGCTGGTGGCGCCGGAGATGACCAGGGCGCCGCCGGGGCGCAGCGACTTGACCGAGTGCGACCAGGTGGCGGCACCCACCGTCTCCAGTACCGCGTCCACCTTGTGCGGCAGCCGGGCGCCCGCCTCCAGGGCCGCCTCGGCACCCAGCTCCAGCGCCCGCTTCCGCTTGGTCTCGTCCCTGCTGGTGGCGAACACCCTGAGCCCGGCGGCGGCGCCCAGCGCGATGGCGGCGGTGGCCACGCCGCCGCCCGCGCCCTGCACCAGTACCGAGTCCCCTGGCCGCACACCGGCGTTGGTGAACAGCATCCGGTAGGCGGTCAGCCAGGCCGTGGGCAGGCAGGCCGCCTCCTCGAAGGAGAGCTCCTTCGGCTTCGGCAGTACGTTCCACTGCGGCACGGCGACCCGCTCGGCGAAGGTGCCCTGGTAGCGCTCGGTGAGGATCGAGCGGGGCTCGCGCGGGCCCACCCCGTGCCCGGTCTGCCCGATGACCGAGTGCAGCACGACCTCGTTGCCGTCGTCGTCGATCCCGGCCGCGTCGCAGCCGAGGATCATCGGCAGCGACTCCTCGCCGAGGCCCACACCGCGCAGCGACCACAGGTCGTGGTGGTTGAGCGAGGCCGCCTTCACCGCCACCGTCATCCACCCGGGCGGCACCTTGGGCTCCGGCCTGTCGCCCAGCTCCAGCCCGTTGAGCGGCTCTTCCTTGTCGATACGAGCGGCGTATGCAGCAAACATGCCCTGACGCTACGCCGCGCCGTGCGCCCGGGGACAGACCGTACGGCCCCCGAGCGACCCATCTCACGCCGTCAGCGCACGTAGTCCTTGAACTTCGCCGTATCCAGGGTGAAGCCGACCGGATCGGGCAGTTCGACCGGTTCGCCGAAGTTCACGGTGTGGGTGTCGCGGTAGTGGCCCCGTTCCGGACCGCTGTGCACGGTGACGGTGCAGGAGTCCCGGTCGATCAGCAGGTATACGGGGATTCCGGCCTCCGCGTACGCCCTGGGCTTCTCCCACCGGTCGCGCTGGTCGGTGTCGTGGTCGTACGAGGTGACCTCCACCGTCATCAAGACCCCTTCGGCGTCGGCCCACTCTCCTTGCCCGGAGAAGTGGTCCGTCGGCGCGAGGACTCCGTCCGGCCGTGCACGCCCCTTGCGGTACGCCTCGACCACCAGCCCCTGCTCCGGATACAGAAACAGCTCCGGACGGTGTTGCATGCACCGCGTCAGCAGCCACCTGATGATCTCGCTGTGATCTCCGTCCGGCACCTTCTTGACCCCGATCTGTCCGCCGAGGAACTCCAGCGTGACGGTCTCCGGGGCCCCGGAGGCGAGTTGCTCGAACTCCTCCACGGCCATCTGCCCTGCGGGCTTGTGCGCGTTCCGCTCGACCATAACCGTCATGTTGGCACCTCCTTCCTTGTCGGGGACAGTCTTGGCGGACCGGACGGCTTGTCGTACGGATTCACGCTCGCGGTACTCCGAACGAGTGATCCACTCGCTCGGAGCCGGCGCTTCAGCCGTCCAGCGGCATGGCCTCCGCCAGGGTGCGCCACTCCTCGCGGGGGAGATCGGTGCCGATGCCGGGGGTGACGACCTGGAGGGCGACGTGGTCGGCGCCGGAGTCGAAGAAGGCGTCCACGCGGGCGCGGATGGCCTCGGCGTCACCGATGGCGTACACCGCCTCGATCAGTCGGTCGCTGCCGCCGTCGGCGAGGTCGGACTCGGCGAAGCCGAGGCGGAGCAGGCTGTTCCGGTAGTTGGCCAGGCCCAGATAGAAGGAGAGGTAGTCGCGCGCCGTGGCGTAGGCCCGGGCGCGGTCGCCGCCGGAGGGCAGGAGGACGACCTTCAGCTCGGGCGCGAGCAGCGGGTCGGCGCCGAGGATGTCCCGGGCCTCGGCCGTGTGTTCGGGGGTGACGAGGTAGGGCAGGGCGCCCAGCGAGCGCTCGGCCGCCAGCCGCAGCATCTTCGGCCCCAGCGCCGCCAGCGCTCGCCCGGCGGCCGGGACCGGGCGCGGCGCGTTGTCCAGCACGTCCAGGTAGGAGCGCATGGCCGAGTAGGGCCGGTTGGCCAGCGGATGGTCGAGGGTGTGGCCGCTGTGCGCCTCCGCGTGGCTGACGCCGAGGCCGAGCAGGAAGCGGCCGCCGTACTCCTCCGTCAGCTGCGCGTGCCGCGCGGCCACCTCGGGCGCCGCGTGCTGCCAGATGCTGAGGATGCTGGTGCCGACCGTCGCCCGCGAGGTGGCCGCCAGCAGTTGGTGCGCCATGTCGGGCGAGGGGCTGCCGCCGATCCAGAGAGCGCGGTATCCCAGCTCCTCCAGTTCGGCGGCGGCCTCCTCGACCTGGGGCCGCCGTGCGGCGTCGTCCATGCGCAGTGCGGCGGCCCAGATGCCGACCCTGCCGAGTTGTGCGTTGTATGCCATGGCCGACACAGCATCACATCGGCGGCCGCTATTCCAGGAACGACGGCGTCTCGGCCCGTGTGAAGCGGCGGCGGCCCTGGCCGTTCGGCTACAGCACCTTGGAGAGGAAGGACTTGGTTCGCTCGTGCTGCGGGTTGCCCAGTACGTCCTTCGGGTCGCCGGACTCGACGACGACGCCACCGTCCATGAACACCAGCGAGTCGCCGACCTCCCGCGCGAAGCCCATCTCATGGGTGACGACGACCATCGTCATCCCGTCCCGGGCCAGTCCCTTCATCACATCGAGCACCTCGCCCACCAGCTCGGGGTCGAGCGCGGAGGTCGGCTCGTCGAAGAGCATCAGCTTCGGGTCCATGGCCAGCGCCCGTGCGATGGCCACCCGCTGCTGCTGACCGCCGGAGAGCTGCGCGGGGTAGCTGTCGACCTTGTCGGCCAGCCCCACCCGGTCCAGCAGTTCGGTGGCCCGCTTGCGCGCCTCGGCCCGCGGCGTCCGCTTGACCTGGACGGGCGCCTCCATCACGTTCTCCACCGCTGTCATGTGCGGGAAGAGGTTGAAGCGCTGGAAGACCATGCCGATGTCGCGCCGCTGGGCCGCTACCTCGCGGTCCCGCAGCTCGTAGAGCTTGCCGCCCTTCTCGCGGTAGCCGACGAGCGTGCCGTCGACGTACAGCCGCCCGGCGTTGATCTTCTCCAGGTGGTTGATGCACCGCAGGAAGGTGGACTTGCCGGAGCCGGAGGGCCCGACGATGCAGAAGACCTCGCCGGTCCTCACCTCGAGGTCGATGCCCTTGAGGACCTCGACGTGTCCGAAGGACTTGCAGACCTGTTCGGCCTTGACCATCGTGCTCATGCGCCCTGCACCCCCGATCCGGTGCCCCGGCCCATGCCGAAGACGTTCTTGCGTATGCGCTGCCACGGGGTGTCGGGCAGTTGGCGGAGGGAGCCGCGCGCATAGCGCCGCTCCAGGTAGTACTGGCCCACGCTGAAGACACTGGTGATGACCAGGTACCAGATGGTGGCCACCAGCAGCATCTCCACGACCGCGCTGGAGGTGTTGCCGATGTTCTGCGCCTTGCGCAGCAGTTCCTCGTACATCACGACCGAACACAGCGAGGAGGTCTTCAGCAGGTTGATGAACTCGTTGCCGGTGGGCGGCACGATCACCCGCATCGCCTGGGGCAGCACGATGCGGCGCATGTTCTGCCCCTGGGTCATACCGAGCGCCTGCGAGGCCTCGGTCTGACCCTCGTCCACCGACTGGATGCCGGCCCGGCAGATCTCCGCCATGTACGCGGCCTCGTTGAGACCGAGGCCGAGGAGCGCCGCCATGAACGGAGTCATGACGTCGGTCATCTCGTCCTTGTAGATGGGCATGATGTTGAACACGGGGAAGACCAGCGCCAGGTTGAACCACAGCAGCAGCTGCACATAGACCGGCGTGCCGCGGAAGAACCAGATGTAGCCCCAGGCCACGGACGAGGTCACCGGGTTCTTCGACATCCGCATGACCGCGAGGACGATCCCGAGCACCAGCCCGATCAGCATCGACAGCACGCTGACGACCAGCGTGTTCCTGACGCCTTCGAGGATCTGGTCGTTGAAGAAGAAGTCGCCCACCGCCTGCCAGCGCAGCCCCTCGGCGGTGGCGAAGGCGCGGACGAGCAGCGCCAGGAGAGCGAGGACCACGACGGCGGACACATACCGCCCGTAGTGCCGCACGGGTATGGCCTTGATGGCCTGGGGGGCCTCCTTCGACGGGGGTGCCCCGCCGGAGGAGATCTTGTCGATGGTGGGTGGTGTCACGGGGGCTTGCCTCTCAGCGTCCTCGGCGTCCAGCTGGGTGTCTCGTGGGTCCGCGCCGCGCGGCTCAGGTGCCGCCGGTTCAGTACCGGCGGCTCGGGTATCGGCGGCTCAGGTATCGGCGGCTCAGGTGCCGGCGGCTCAGGTGCCGGCGGCTCGGTTGCCGCCGGTTCAGGTACCGGCGGCTCAGGTGCCGGCGTTGATCGTCACCTTCTTCACGCCGCCGTCCTGCACGCCCCACTTCTCCAGCGCCCGCTTGTAGGAGCCGTCTTCGATGATCTCTTCCATGGCGGCCTTGAGGGCGTCGCGGAGCTTCTTGTTGTCCTTGCTGACGGCCATGCCGTAGGGGGCCGACTGCATCTGGTCGCCGACGACCTCGAAGTCGCTCCCGGACTTGGCGGCGTTGGCCGCGACGGGGAAGTCGGAGATGTCCGCGACGACACCGCCGGCCTTCAGCCGTACCCGGGCCTCGTCGTCCGTGTTGTACGGCTCGATGTCGATCTTCTTCTTGCCCTCCTTGACGCACTTCTTGGTCTGCGTCTTGAGGATCTCGTGCGAGGTGGTGCCGCGCTGGGTTGCCACCTTCTTGCCGCACATCTGATCGACCGACTCGATCTTCTCCGGGTTGCCCTTCTTGACCAGGATCGAGGAGCCGGCGGAGAGGTAGTCGACGAAGTCGACGCCCTTGCCCGCCTTCTTGCCCTTGTCGTCCAGGCCCTCCTGGCGGTCCTTGGTGTCCGTCATCGAGGACATGATCATGTCGAAGCGGCCGGTCTGCATGGAGGTGATCAGACCGTCGAAGGTGCCGTTGGTGAACTCGAAGCGGACGCCCAGCTTCTTGCCCATCGCGTCGGCGAGGTCCGGGTCGAGGCCGACGATGTCGGCCCCCTCCTTGTACTCCATGGGCTTGTAGGCGGCGTCGGTGCCGACCTTGATCACGCCCGCGCTGCGTATCTTCTCCGGCAGCATCGAGTTCAGCTTGCTGCTCCCGCCGCCGGAGCCGCCGCCGGCCCCTTCGGTCTGGTCGCCGCAGCCGGCCAGCAGCAGGGCGCCGCCGACCGCGAGGGCCACCGGCACGGTCCCGGCGCGGCGGGCGGCCGCGCGTGCGGCCCGGCCGGTGGTCATGAGTCTGCTGACGGTCATGCGCTGGTCCTCCTGAGGTGAGGGGGAAGCCGTGGGGTCGGGCACACACCTTCGGATGTCGCGACCGTGTCCGACGGATGAACGGATGAACGATGGGGGGCATCTTGCCATCCGGACAAGCGGCTGCAGGACGCCTCCGAGGTCAAAATCGGATAACGGATATCCGACTCCGATTACAGGGCACGGCAGAGGGCCGTAAAGGGGTCGGAGACCGAAGTGTGGTCGCTCACACCGGCCGCCCGTCTCACTCCGCGGACTTCGAGTCGGAGTCGAGGCAGTTTGCCCCGCATTGGTGCAGCTTCGGTCCCGGTGCGGCCGGAACTAGGTCGTCCTCGGCTGCCGGTGTCGGGTAGAAAGGTCGATTACACCCCTCACCCGGGGACCAGGGCGCGTGTGCGGCGCGCCCGGCGTCCGTACCTCCCTCCGGGCCGCGACAGGCCGCTCGCCCGGGAAGCGGACGTGGTGCCCGCCCGTTCCTCACCGCAGGGAGCGGTCACCCTCACACAGATTCGACAAAGGGGTTCAACACAGTGGCAGCGGAGATCGTCAATCAGAAGGACGGGCTGGAGTCGGATGTCATCGATCCGGCGTTCGCCCTGCACCGGGGCGGCAAAATGGCCGTCCAGGCGACCGTGCCGGTGCGGGACGCCGACGACCTGTCCCTCGCCTACACGCCGGGCGTCGCCAAGGTCTGCAGCGCCATCGCCGAACAGCCCGGGCTCGTCGACGACTACACCTGGAAGTCCCAGGTCGTCGCCGTGGTGACCGACGGCAGCGCGGTGCTCGGACTGGGCGACATCGGCCCCGGCGCCTCCCTCCCGGTCATGGAGGGCAAGGCCATCCTCTTCAAGCAGTTCGGCGGCGTCGACGCGGTCCCGCTGGCGCTCGACACCAAGGACACGGACGAGATCGTGGACACGGTGACCCGGCTCGCACCGTCGTTCGGCGGTGTCAACCTCGAGGACATCTCGGCACCCCGGTGCTTCGAGATCGAGGCCCGCCTCAAGGAGAAGCTGGACATCCCGGTCTTCCACGACGACCAGCACGGTACGGCCATCGTCACGCTGGCCGCGCTGCGCAACGCGGCGAAGCTGAGCGACCGCGCGCTGGGCTCGCTGCGCGCCGTCATCTCCGGCGCGGGCGCCGCCGGGGTCGCCATCGCCAAGATCCTCGTCGAGGCGGGCATCGGGGACGTCGCGGTCTGCGACCGCAAGGGCGTCGTCTCCGCGGACCGCGACGACCTCACCCACGTCAAGCGGGAGCTGGCCGGCTTCACCAACAAGGCGGGCATCTCAGGCTCCCTGGAGGCCGCGCTGGAGGGCGCCGACGTGTTCATCGGCGTCAGCGGCGGCACGGTGCGCGAGGAGGCCGTCGCGACGATGGCGAAGGGGTCGTTCATCTTCGCCATGGCCAACCCGAACCCGGAGATCCACCCGGATGTGGCCCGTAAGTACGCGTCGGTGGTGGCCACCGGGCGCAGTGACTACCCCAACCAGATCAACAATGTGCTGGCGTTCCCCGGTGTCTTCGCCGGGGCGCTGCAGGTCCGGGCCACGGACATCACCGAGGGTATGAAGCTGGCCGCCGCGGAGGCGCTGGCCGCGGTCGTCGCCGACGAGCTCAGTGCCGAGAGGGTGATCCCCTCGCCCTTCGACGAGCGGGTGGCACCTGCGGTGACCTCCGCCGTTGCGGCTGCGGCCCGTGCGGAGGGCGTCGCACGGCGTTAGCCGAACTTCTTGGGGCCGCCCCCTCGCCGGTGTCCGGTGAGGGGGCGGCCCTTGCTGCACGTCGCAGGCTGCGGGTGCGTTGTGGTTGCTCGCGCAGTTCCCCGCGCCCCTGACGGGGCGCGTTCAGCGCAGGCCGAGCACCATGGCGTCCGTAGCTGAGGCCCACACCATGCGGGCCTCGGCGAAGCCGACGTCGCGGAGGGTGGCGGCGTGCCACTCCGCGCTCTGGAACTCCTCGTTGTTGTGGTCGTGCCGCACCTCGGCCGGGTTGCCGAACAGGGTGAACCGCTCCTGGGCGACCTGGGCGAGGGCGGGCTCCTCGGAGAGCGCCCGCCACCAGCCGCCCCAGTCGAGCGCACCCGCGTCGTGCTGCCGCTTGCGCCGCTCCTCCTCGAAGAGGTGCACCGCGGCGTTGATGCGCGGCGTCGACTCGTCCGGCATGTGGTCGGCGTTCATGAAGACGCCGCCTTCCCGCACCACCCCGGCGAGCTGCCCGTAGAGGGCACGCAGCGGCTCGGTGCGCATCCAGTGCAGTGCCGTGGCGGTCAGCACGGCGTCGTAGGGGCCCTCGGGGAGCAGCGCGGGCCAGTCGGGGTCGCTCAGGTCGGCCGTCACGAAGGTGGCCCGCGGGTCGTCAGCGAAGGTGCCGCGCGCGAGGGCCAGCAGCGCGGGGTCGCGGTCGACGCCGACGGTCGTCGCGTTCGGCATCCGCGCAAGGACGCGGTCCGAGATACTGCCCGTACCGCAGGCGAGGTCGAGCACCCGGGGCTCGGGGCCCACCAGGGCCTCTGTCATCTCCAGCATGACCCGGAACCGCTCCTCGCGGTCGGGCATGTACCACTCCTGCTGCCGGTCCCAACTCTCCTGCCAGCGCCGCCAGTCGGCCTTGTCGAGTGCGTGGGTCGTCATGCCCGTCCTCCGCCGTAATACGCTCGTAGGGCCTTCAACTATTACTGACGATAGACCGCCCGCCGTAAGGATCACAAGTGGAACTGAACTATTACTCAGATCTGGCAGTGCGCCTGGTGAACAGCGAGCAGCCCGAGCGCGGGGAAGACACCCTCACCTCGGTGGAGGCAGTCCGCGAGCTGTTCGGCGCACACGGGTCCATGGCGCGCCGTACGACCGAGGCCGACGTCAGCCGGCTGCGCGCCGTACGAACCCGGCTGCGCGCCGTCTTCACCGCGGCCTCCGAGGGCGACGAGGTGCGCGCCGTCGACCTGCTCAACGCGCTGCTGATGGAATTCCCCACCAGTCCGCAGATCTCCGGACACGGCGACCTGGACGAGGAGGGGCGGCCGCGCTGGCACATGCACCTGGCCGAGCAGCCGGCCAACGCCACCGCCGCCTACGCCGCGACGGCCTGTATGGGGCTCGCCTTCCACCTCACCGACCTGGGCGTGGACCGGCTGGGCATCTGCCAGGCGACACCCTGCCGCAACGCCTATCTGGACACCTCGACCAACCGCTCGCGCCGCTACTGCTCGGACCGCTGCGCGACCCGCGCCAACGTGGCCGCCTACCGCGCCCGCAAGCGCCTGGAGAGCAGCCCGGCAGGGCCCGCCGAGGCGCCGTCGGACGGCGGACGCGGCCGCACCGGGCCGACCAGCGGGCGGACTGCCGAGACCGACCAGCGCACCAGCGATCCCGGGGAGCGCTGAAGGCCGCGCGGCGGGCGCAGCCGCAGCCACGCCCTGGCCACGACGAGGTCGTCGGGGATCGCGCCGAACTCCCGGCTGTCGTTCTTGACCTCCGGGTTGTCGCCCTGCACCCACCAGCCGCCGGAGCGGCGTTCGAGTGCGCGTTTGACGATGAGCAGATCGTGCTGGAAGGGGTGGCGCAGCACGACGATGTCACCCGCGCGCACGGTCGCGCCGTAGGTGACCAGGAGCTGGTCGCCGGGGAAGAGGGTCGGCTCCATCGAGGGGTTGTAGACCTCGGCCAGACCGATCCGCTTCAGCGGCCCACCGTGCCCGTCCCGCTCCCGGCGCTGAGCACCGTGGGTCTGCTCGCGCTGCGGCGTACGTTCCGGCATCTTTTGCGCCTCCGGTCCCAAGGCCGCCTCCGGCCCATCACTCCAGCAGATCCAGTACTCCAGCAGATCCAGCCCGTCACTGGACTTTTGTCCTAAGCCCGTGGGGGCACACGCGAAAAGACTTCCCACACGGAGTAATCTCGCACGTGAGAAGACGATCACGAGGAAGGATGGCTTTTATGCTCTCCCGACTGTTCGCCCCCAAGGTGCAGGTCAGCGCCCATTGCGACCTGCCCTGCGGTGTCTACGACCCGGCGCAGGCCCGGATCGAGGCCGAGTCCGTGAAGGCCATTCAGGAGAAGTACCAGGCCAACGACGACCCGCACTTCCGGGCTCGGGCCACCACCATCAAGGAAGAGCGCGCGGAGCTCGCCAAGCACCACGTCTCGGTGCTGTGGAGCGACTACTTCAAGCCGCCGCACTTCGAGAAGTACCCGGAGCTGCACCAGCTGGTGAACGACACCCTCAAGGCGCTCAGCGCGGCCAAGGGTTCCACCGACCCGGCCACCGGCCAGAAGGCGCTGGACCACATCGCCCAGATCGACAAGATCTTCTGGGAGACCAAGAAGGGCTGAACCGCCTTCGCGTCTGCGGTCGGCGGCTGCCCTGCCGCGAGGCCGACGATTCCGCGCCCGGTCCGTATCCAGCCGGCATCACCGGCCGGGACGGACCGGGCGCGGGCGTCTTCCTGCCTGGTAGGGGCCCGGCTGCCAGGGGCCCGGCTCCTGACAGGCCGTTCGCCGGCTCACCAGGTGACCGGCAGCCCGACCGGTCCCCTGATGAGCACGCTCCGCTGCCAGGCGACCTCTTCCCTGGGGACGGCCAGCCGCAGCCCGGGCAGCCGTCGCAGCAGGGTGGACAGCAGCACCTCCGCCTCCATCCGGGCCAGCAGCGGCGCCACGCAGTGGTGCGGCCCGTTGCCGAAGGCCAGATGCGGCGGGCCCTGGCGGTCGGGGTCGATCTCGTCCGGCTCCGGGAAGCGGCCGGGGTCGCGGCAGGCCGCCACGTACGAGACCTGTACGACCTCGCCGCGGCGGATCAGCACGCCCGAGACCTCCACGTCCTCGGTGGCGATCCGCGGCTGCCCGACCCCGTTCTTGTGCGGGATCCAGCGCAGCAACTCCTCCACCGCCCCCGGCAGCACATCCGGCTCCGCCAGCAGCCGCTCGCGCAGCTCGTCGCGGGTCAGCAGCAGATAGACCATGTTGGCGGCGTTGTTGCGCACCGCGTGCCAGCCGTTGAGCCCGATCAGGGTGGCCAGCGCGAGCAGTTCCTCCTCGTCGATCCGGCCCGCGTCGACCGCGGTCACCATCCGCGTCATCAGATCGTCGGCCGGCCGGGACCTGCGGTGTGCGGCCAGCTCGCGGAAGTAGCCACGCGCTGCGGCCTTCACTCTTTCGGCTTCCGCGTGCGCCGCGTCGTCGTGCGCCCGCCTCAGCAGCGCCTCGGCCCAGTCGCGCAACTGCGGCCGGTCCTCGGCCGGTACGCCCATCAACTCCCCCACCACTGCCAGCGGGAAGGGCGAGACGACGTGGCGTACGACGTCGGCCGGCGGCCCGGCGGCCAGCATGGTGTCCACCAGCCCGTCCACGATCTCCCGCGCCCGCGTCCTGGCCCCCTCCACCGCGCGCCGGCCGAACGCCGGGGCAACCACGGAGCGCACCCGCGAGTGCCCGGGCGGATCGACGAAGCTGACCGCGCTGTCGAGCGGGACGAGGTGTCTGGTCATCCGGGGCGTGGGGCGCCCGACGATGTCCCGGCTGAAGCGGGGATCGGAGGTGACGAAGCGGACGTCGTCGTACCGGGTCGCCAGCCAGCAGGCCCCCTCCCCGTACGGCAGCCGGATGCGGAACGGCGGCCTGGCCACCGCTGCCCCGAGGAAGGGGTCGAACTCCAGCTCCGGCGGCGCCTCGGGCACCTCGTACAGCGGACACTCCTGCACGGTCACCCCTCCGGCCTCCGCTCCGGGCCGTGCCGGAGCGGGGTGAGCTGCTCGATGTCGTAGCGGGCGCGCAGCTCGGCGACGACCTGCGCGTCGGGAGGGCCGCCCGCGGCCAGGATGTCCAGCAGCTCCTCGAAGTACCGCTCGTGGTCGGGCGGCGGCGCCGACTGGAACAGCATCCGGGCGGGGGCCCCGGTCGGGTTGGCGAACGCGTGGGGGCAGCCCGCCGGCACCACCGCGACGGTGCCGGGCGTGGCCCGCACCACCCGGTCGCCGCCGGCCGACTCCCAGCCCCGCCAGCTGTCGCTGGTGCGGACCCGGGGTTCGAAGGCGAAGATGTCGAGTTCGCCCTCCAGCACGTAAAAGAACTCCTCGGAGCGGGCGTGGACGTGGGCGCCGACATCGAAGCCCGGTGGGACGACGACCTCGAAGCTGGAGGCCGCCTGTGAGTGTTCCCCGGTCACCTTGAAGGTCACCTGCTGCGCCGCGGTCCGCACCGTGCGGCCCTGCCCCGGCGGGACGACCAGGCCGTGCCGGGGCGGCCGGGGAGCGGCATCTTCCGGGGCCGGTCGGTTGTCGGTGTCTCCGGTACTGGTCATGGGGGGCTGAGGACTCCTTCCGGAGGGTTGTCGGGGCTGTGCACGGGGCTCCGCCACCGGCCCAGGGCCATCTCCGCCGTGATACCGGGCCCGAACCCGGCCAGCAGCCCCCTGGCCCCGTCTCCCGGCCCGCCCTCCTCGAACAGCCTGCGCAGCGCGTCCAGGACGACGACGCTGGCCGTGTTGCCGTACTCGGTCAGCGTCGCCCGGCTGAACCGGAAGGCGTGCTGCGGCACCCGCAGGAACTCGCCCAGGTCCAGCAGGATGCGGGGGCCGCCGGCGTGCACGATGTAGAAGTCCAGCCCTGTGACGTCCCAGCCGTGGAGGGTCGCCAGATCGCCCAGCGCCGGTGCGAGCGGACCCATCGTGGAGGGCACCCGCTTGTCCAGTACGAAGTGGAAGCCGGTGGAGCGCACGTCGTAGGAGATCCACGCCTCGGTTCCGGGGATCAGATACGAGCCGTTGCGCTCCAGCGAGATGCCCGTTCCACCCGAGCCCCGTACCACCGCCGCGGCCACTCCGTCGCCGAACAGGCCGTTGGACAGCAGCGATCCGACTCCGGAGTCGGTCGGCTGGTAGCACAGGGAGCAGAACTCGCAGGCCACGATGAGGGCGTTGGCGTCGGGGTGCGCCGTACAGAAGTCGTGCGCCCGGTTGATCGCGGCGCCGCCGCCCGCGCACCCCAACTGCGCGATGGGCAACTGCCGGGTCGTGGACCTGAACCCCTGGGTGTTGATCAGCCAGGCGGTGAGCGAGGGCATCATGAAGCCGGTGCAGGAGACATAGACGATCAGGTCGATGTCCTCGGCGGCCAGTTCGGCGGCGGCCAGCGCCCTGGAGACCACCTGCGGCACCCGGGCCTTCGCCTCGGACTCGTACACCGTGTTGCGGGCCTCGAAGCCGGGGTGCCGGAGCGTGACGTCCAGGGGCTGGACCAGATATCTCGTCCTCACCCCGGTGTTCTCGATGAGCCGCAGCACGAGTGGGAGCTGTGGGTGCTCCGCGTGCAGGGAACGCGCCAGTGCGAGAGTGTCCGCCATCGTGATCACATGTGGCGGGACCTGTACAGCTGGTCTGCACAATGTCGCCATGAAAGGTTCAACGAGGGACCGACTCCGGTGGACACTCCACCTATCGAGGGGCAATAACCGGCTGAGCTGCTGAAATACGCCTCATGGGCCTCAATCGCCCCAGAGGGCGCGAGGTGGATGCGGCCGCACTGTTCGGGCGGCAGTGCCCATATGGATCAACACCGTGTGCGAAACGTTGCTGAATATAAACACACTGTGTTCATGCCTGAGCAACGTGAACGGCACACGCGGACGGCGACCAAAACCGCCACCAAGTCCGCCGCTGCCTCGAAACGCTCCGCCTCGTCCCGCACCAAGGGCCCGGAGGAGGCGGCGCGCCGCGCGTGCCGCGGTCTCAGCCGGCTGATCGGCCACGAGGCCGAAGGGGTCTCGGCGGTGCGCCGTGCCGAGGAGGGGTGGCGCGTCCACGTGGACGTGCTGGAGGTCCCGCGCATCCCGGACACCACGAGCCTCCTGGCCACCTACGAGGTGGAGCTCGACGGCAAGGGAGAGCTCACCCAGTACCGCAGGATCCGGCGCTACCGGCGTGGCGCGAGCGACGACTGACGGCGCCGTTCCGCCCCGAGGTGCCGTCATCGCCCGAGAGGAAAGCCGCCCATGACGACGACCACCACCTACAACGAGGCTGCGGTGTGCGTGCCGCGTGCCGGGACCCTCTACGACGTACTCGAGCTCATCCTCGACCGCGGCATGGTGATCGACATCTTTGTCCGGGTGTCGCTCGTCGGCATCGAGATCCTCAAGATCGACGCCCGGATCGTGGTGGCCAGCGTCGATACGTATCTGCGCTTCGCCGAGGTCTGCAACCGCCTCGACCTCAACGAGGACGCGTCCAGCAGGACGGTGCCCGACCTCTTCGCCGGGATGGCGGGCGGTGTGACCAGGACCGGTGCCAAGAGGGCCGCCAAGTCGGTGGGCGGCAAGGTCAAGGAAGCCATCGGGGTGGGCGACGACGATGACGAGCGCGATGAGGACCGCGACGAGGACGCCGAGGATCGCTACGAGGACCGCGAGGAGGAGGTCGCCGAGCCCCGCAGGCGCCGTACCGGCAGCAGCTCCGGTTCCTCCCGCTCGGGCGGCGGCCGCACGGCGCGCGGCACCCGTCGCACCGAGGAGGCCTGAGGAATGGGCACATCGCAGGTGTACGTCTACGCCATCGTCCACGCCGGCCGGAGCCTTCCTCCGGAAGCGCGCGGCGTCGGCCGCCCCCCGGCCTCCGTCCGGCTGCTGCCGGTCGGGGAGCTGGCCGCGGTGGTCAGCGACGTACCGGAGGACCTGCGCGCCCGGCGCCGCGATCTGATGGCACACCAGGACCTGCTGATCCGGCTGGGGGCCGACGCACCGGTGCTGCCGATGCGGTTCGGCATGGTGGCCGAGGACACCAGGACAGTGACAGAGGCCGTGGCGGCCGCCGCCGCGACACACCTGGCAGCCCTCGAACGCCTGCGCGACCGCACCGAGATGAACCTCAAGGCCACCCCGGCACAGTCCGGGATCGAGTCCCTGGTCAGAGCCGACGCAGACCTGAGACGGCTGCTCACCGATGTACGGCGCCGCCCCTCCTACGAGGGAAACGTACGACTCGGCCAGGCGGTCGCCGACGGGCTGACCCGCCGTGCGACCCGGGCGGTCGAGGAGGCGCTGCCCCGGCTGACGGCCCTCGCGGACGGCTTCGTACGCGGTCTTGAGGTTCCAGGATGCGTGCTGAACGGGTCCTTCCTCGTCCCGGCTGCGGCGAGCGAGCGCTTCCGCGCCGAGGTGGAGCGCACCGCCGCCGCGCACGCGGACCAGGTGGAGCTGCGCCTGACGGGGCCGCTGCCCTGCTACAGCTTCGTCCCGCAGGACGGCGCCGAACCGCCGCCGCCGGCCCGTGCGCAAGCCGAGCGCGCCATGGCGGGGGGCTGACATGGGGCTCTTCAGTGGAGTGCTGCTGCTGCCGCTGGCGCCGGTGCGGGGCGTCGAGTGGGTGGCCGGCCGACTGCTGGAGGCGGCCGAGCGAGAGCTGTGCGACCCGGCGACGCTCCGGGCCCGGCTCGGCGAGCTCAACCGCGCCTACGAGGCGGGGGAGCTGACCGAGGAGGAGTTCGAGCAGGAGGAGGAGCGGCTGCTCGACCAGCTCGAACAGCGCCCTCCACTCGTCGGCCCCACCACGGTGGCCCGTACCCGGGTGCGGACATCGACCGACGAAGAGACCAGGACAGACCGAGCTCAAGGGACCAGTCATGACTGACAGTTGCAAGACGGCCGTCCTCGCCGCCGTCGCGGGCGGCTACCTCCTCGGCCGTACCAGAAAGGCCAAGCTGGCGCTGACCCTCGGTTCTGTGGTGGCCGGACGGCGGCTCGGCCTCGACCCGCAGGAACTGCTGCGCCAAGGGTTCCGCAAGCTCGCGGAAACGCCCCAGTTCGAGGAGCTGACCGATCAGATCAAGCATCAGCTGATGGCAGCCGCCCGCACGGCGGCCAGTTCGGCGGCCAACCGCCGGCTCGAATCGCTGGCCGACTCGCTCCGCGACCGCACGGACCGGCTCGGCGGCGAGGGCGGCCGGGACGACGAGAACGGGGGCGGCGACGGAGACGGTGACGACCGGGAGAGCAGGGGCGGGGAGCGCGAGGACGACGGCGGAGCCGAGGAGCGCGAGGGCCGGGCGGACAGCGGGGAGAAGCAGCAGAAACAGCAGAAGGAGCGACAGAGCTCCGGCGGGCAACGGTCCTCGTCCGGAGGGGATTCCTCCGCAGGACGGCCGCGGCGGAAGTCGGCCACCGACCGGCCCGCGAAGAAGAAGTCCTCCGGCTCCACCGGAGAGAGGTCGTCAGCAGGCAGTCAGCGGGAGAAGTCCGCCGACCGATCGGCCGCGGGAGGCAGGCGCCATGGCTGAGCAGAACAAGAAGGCAGACGACGGTGACTCGCCGCTGGGGCGGGTGCGCGAGGAACTGCTGGAGTATCTGAGCGCCGCCGGCCGGCACGCCGTCGGCAAGGCCACCGACAAGCTGACCGACATCGCCGACCCGGGCAAGCTGCTGCCCGGTGGCGGGGAGGGCGACGGCGGCGGTATGGCCAAGGTGGCGGCCCGCACGCTGCAGGGCGAGAACCCGGCCACGTCCCTCGCCAAGGAGAAGGTCAAGGGCGCCAAGGACAAGGTGGTCGGCAAGGCCAAGGAGGCGTTCGGCGGGGGCGGCAGCAAGCCGGGGGACCTGAAGGCCATCAACATCATCGAGCACATCGACGTCGGCCGCCCGCTGCGCACGGTCTACAACCAGTTCACCCAGTACTGGGACTTCGGCAGCTTCATGAACGGCGTCAGCAGCGCGCAGCGGGACGAGGAGGACGAGACCAAGTCGACCTGGAAGGTCCGGGTCTGGCCCTCGACGCGCAGCTATGACGCCACCGTGCAGGAGCAGATCCCCGACAAGCGGATCGTCTGGACCTCCGAGGGCTCGAAGGGCACCACCAAGGGTGCGGTCAGCTTCCACCGTCTCGATGAGAACCTCACCCGCGTCACTGCGGTCGTCGAGTACTACCCCTCCGGCTTCTTCGAGAAGACGGGCAACATCTGGCGGGCCCAGGGCAGACGGCTCCGCCTCGACCTCAAGCACTTCCAGCGCTACGTCACTCTCAAGGGCGACGAGGTGGAGGGCTGGCGCGGCGAGATCCGGGACGGCGAGGTCGTCCGCAGCCACGAGGACGTGGTCCAGCAGGAGGAGGAAGAGGAACGCGAGGGCCGGGAGAACGGGGAGGACCAGGAGGACAGGGAGGACAGGGGCCCCGACGAGGACGAGGAGGGGGATTACGAGGACGAGGACGACGAGGACAACGAGGACAACGAGGAAGACGAGAACGGGGATGAGGACGAGGACGACGAGGACGACGAGGGCTACGAGGACGAGGAGGACGAGGATGACGAACGGTGAGGCAGGCCGACCGTGACCGAACGCACCGCCGAGCGGCCCATCACCCATGCACCCTCGACCCCGTCCGGCCCGGCGAACCTCGCCGACATCCTCGAACGAGTGCTGGACAAAGGCATCGTGATCGCCGGGGACATCAAGATCGACCTGCTCGACATCGAACTGCTCACCATTCGTCTGCGCCTGTTCGTCTCCTCGGTCGAGACGGCCAAGAAGGCCGGCATCAACTGGTGGGAGACCGATCCAGCGCTCTCGACCCGCGCCCACCGGGAGGCCGTCGACGAGGAGAACAAGCGGCTGCGGGAGCGGATCGCCGAGTTGGAGGCGAGTGCCGGCGAGAGCAGGCACAAACCGCGGGACGCGGGCTGGGACGAGAGCCGAAGCCACAGCTGGCACCACGTGAAGGAGGCGGGCGGCAGATGACACAGACGGTGGGCGAACCCGGCCCCGGTACGGGGGCCCGTACCGGGGCCGGGTGCACGGCGACCTACGTCTTCGCCGTCTGCCGTGGCGGCGACCCGGCGACGCTCACCGGGCTGCCGGGCCAGGCGGCGGGAAACCCGGTGCGTCTGCTGCCGTTCGGCTCGCTGCAGGCGGTGGTGCAGGACGTCCCCGCGGCCGAGTTCGGCGAGGAGATCCTGCGCGAGCGGCTGACCGACCGCGCGGAGCTGGAGCGCTGCGCCCGCGCACACCATGCGGTGATCGCCGCCGTGGCCGGCAGCGCGCCGACCCTGCCGCTGCCGCTGGCGACCCTGTATCTGGGCGACGAACGGGCCCGCGCTGCGCTGCGCGAGGACGAGCGCCGCTTCCTCGCCGTGCTGGAACGGATCGCGGGCCGGGTCGAGTGGGGCGTGAAGGTGTACGCGCGACGCGAGGCGCCCGAGGGTCCGGACCGCTCAGCGACGGTCGCACCGACCCGGACCCTGACGCGGACCGCGGCCAGGACCGCGGCCGGGACCCCGGTGCGTACCCCGTCCGGGTCCGCCGCTGCGGGCGCGGGCGCCGCGGGCTCCGGCGCACACTCCGGGCGCGCGTATCTGGAGCGGGTACGCGGCGCGCGCCAGGAGCGGGAGCGGCGGCAGCAGGCCGGACTCGTGGCGGCGGAGACGGTGGACCGTGCCCTCCGCGGCATCGCGGTGGCGAGCCGTCGGCTCCGTACGCACGACACGACGCTCACCGGTGAACGCGGCGTCCAACTGCTCAACGCCGCCTATCTGGTGGCCGAGGGCCATGAGCGCGAGGTGGCCGCAGCGGTGGCGGAGGTCCGGGGCGACCCGGCGTGCCAGGGCGTCGAGGTGGAGGTCACCGGGCCGTGGGTGCCGTACTCGTTCGTCGACGGGGGTGAGTGAGGTGCCCGTCGGCGCACATGTGGGCGAGGTCGTGCCCTGGGAGGGGCCGGAGAGCGGCGCGCCGATCGGGGTGCCCCTGGTGGACCTGCTGGACCGGGTCCTGGCCACAGGCGTGGTGGTCAGCGGGGACCTGGTGCTGGCGATCGCGGAGGTGCCACTGGTGCGGCTCTCCTTGAACGCGCTGCTGTCCTCGGTGAACGAACGTGTCGCCGCTCCCTGGGGCGACGGGGGCCCGCTGTGACGCGGGCGGCAGGCGAGCCGGTCAGGGCCGGGAGCGGCCGGCTGGAGCTGGACCCCGACCGGGTCGGCCGGGACCTGGTCTGCCTGGTCCTGACGGTGGTCGAGCTGCTGCGCCAGCTGATGGAACGCCAGGCGTTGCACCGCTGCGACCAGGGCGATGTGACCGACGAACAGATGGAGAGGATCGGCACCACGCTGATGCTGCTGGACGAACGCATGGACGAACTGTGCGCGCAGCACGGACTCACCCGGGACGAGCTGAACCTCGACCTCGGGCCGCTGGGCACGCTGCTGGAGCGCTGAGGGGCGGTCGGCGTCGCCCATTTGGCGGAAGTCGCGCGGAGCGTGGTCCGGAAAGAGGATGATGGAAGCCCCGGCGGCCCCCTCCGCCGGGGCACGCCGCGGGGGCTTGGACGGCGATCCCCCGCCGGTGTGGGGCCCGCCACCGCGCCTATCGGCGGCGGGCCCGAGCGGCCCGGGACGCCCTTGACCCCCTCGCGCCCCGGGCCGTGCCGTCCCCCTCCCTCACCGGCCCCGACGGTACGGCGGTGCGCCCGCGCGGCGCTGGAAGGGCGGGTCCAGCAGCCGCGCCTCGACCACGTCCCGCGCCACTTGGTGCAGCGGCCGCCGGTGGGAGCGCGCGAAGGCGCGCAGGGTGCGGAAGGCGTCGTCGACGGAGCCGTGTCTGCGCTCGGCGAGCACTCCCTTGGCCTGCTCGATCACCACCCTGCTGCCGAGCGCCCGTTCCAGTTCCCCGCAGCGGCGCACCGCGGACTCGTGCGCCAGGCCCAGCGCGCACGCCCTGGCCAGTGCGCCCAGCGCGGCGACGGCCGCCGGGCCGAGCGGTTCGGCGTCCAGGAGGTGGACGACGAGCACGCCCGCGACCGGCGCGCACTCCGCGTCCCGCACCTCGAGGGCCCCGGCGTCGTCCGCGTCCGGGGCGCCCGGCAGCAGGACGGTGTGCACGGCGCGTACTCCGGCCTCCAGCGCCGTCGGCGTATAGCGGGGCCAGCCGGGCGCGGCCTCGGTCAGCGGCAGGGACGAGAGAGCGACGCCGGTGCGCAGGGTCTCGGTCGCGGGCCCCTCGCGCAGCTCACGCTCCGTCAGCCGCAGCCGCGCGGCGCGTTCGCCGCTGAAGCCGTAGGGCGCGGGACCGTCTCCCGGCCCGGCGCCGAGGTGTACGGCGGTCTCGCACCGCCGGCCCTCCTCGGCGAGCCGCCGCCGGGCGTGCGCCGCCAGCGCGGCCGGCTTCGGATGGCCGCCGTCCGCCGCTCCGGTGCCGCCGCTGCCGCCGCTGCTCGCGAGCTCCAGCAGCGCCTCGGCCAGCAGCCGTTCACGCTCACTCGTCTCGCACTCGCCCGCGTCGCATCCGTCGGCGGCGCATCCGTTCGCATCGCGTCCGTCCGCGTCGGTGTGGTGTCCGTCCCGGCGACCGGGGAAGCGCTGGAGTGCGGCCGCCGCGCGGGAGCTGGGCACAGACATGTTCACTCCGGTCCTGTTCTGCTCCGTCGCTGCCGCGGAATCCGTCAAGTCGGGGCCCTCCCGTACGGTTCGGGACGAGAGGGACGCGCGGCGCGGCACGGGCCAGAACAACGCGCGTTTCCACCGCGGCGCAAGCGGTGCCCTGCGGCCATGTCGCTTTCGGGGCACCCGCTTCGCCAGGTGGGCTGCGTCACGTCGTCGCGCGGGCCTAGCATCGCCCACTGGGAAGGGAAAGGCCGGGCCCGGCCCGAGTGAGGAGGGGCCATGGACGACCCTGTGCGCCGTATCCGGATGAGGACGTCCGACCCGCAGGAGGCGGAGGAGTTCCTGCGGCGGACCTACACCGAGCACACCGCGCAACTCTTCGGCGAGACCGAGCGGTTCAGATTCGACGCCGCGCTCACCCAGGCGGGTGCGCTCGGCGTGGAACGCCTGGCGCACTCGATGCGGGTGCGCGCCGAGGCAGAACCACCGCACTGTGTGTACGTGGTGCAGGTGCTCGGCGGCACGCTGGAGGTCAGCGCGGGCCGCAACGAGTTGCGCTCGGGCCCGGGGGACCTGCACGTGTGCGACCCGTACGCGCCGACGCTGGCCGAGTGGGACAACGTACGGCTGGGTGTCGTACGCATCGGGCTGCGCGAGGTGGAGCGGGTCGCGGCGGACCTGGCGGAGGGCGACACGGCGACGGCCCGGCTCTCCTTCGCCCGCCCCGTCTCACCGGAGCGGGCGCGCTACTGGCAGGCCGTCGTCCGGCACATCAGCCACGACGTGCTGGGCAACCCGCAGGCTGCCGGCAGCCCGCTGATCCTGGACGAGGCGGCGCGGCTGCTGGCCACCGCCGTGCTGGCGACCTTCCCCCACGACCACGCCGAGCTCTCCCGGCTCCCCTCGCCCGGCTGGCTGGCCCCCGCCGCGCTGCGCCGCGCGATGGCGTACATCGACGCCAACGCGGCCCGGCCCCTCACCCTGCGCGAGATCGCGACAGCGGCCCGCACCAGCCCGCGCGCCCTCCAGCACGCCTTCGCTCGGCACTGTGAGACCACACCGACCGGGTATCTGCGCCGGGTCAGGCTGGAGGGCGCGCACCGCGATCTGCAGGCGGCAGACCCGACGTCGGGCGTGACGGTCTCCGCGGTGGCAGCGCGCTGGGGGTTCGCCAAGGCGGGGCGGTTCGCGAGCCAGTACCGCGAGCAGTTCGGCATGTCGCCGAGCCGAACGCTGCGCGGCTGAGCGGGACCACGGCCGCCCGCGGCCCTGCTCCACCGCCGCCTCCTCTCCCCTCCCCCGCTCCTCGTCCTTTCCCTCCCCCCGAAATCCTTGGCCCAGGCACCACAGCGTGTGGCACAGTCCGGCCGTGACCTCCAGCGACATGACCGACCACGACGTGGCCGGCCCCGACAGCGGCAGCGGCACCGACAGCAGCAGCGGCACCGACGGGGTCCGTATCACCCCGCTCGCCGAACGGCCCGAACTGACCGGCCGGCTGTACGAGATCGACGAGGACTGGCCTGCCTTCATCGCGCACGATCTGGCCGCCTCGGCCCTGCTCCACCGCGTCCCGGAGGACTTCCCGCACTACTGCGTGGTCGCCACCGAAGGCGCCCGCGTGATCGCCCGGGGATTCAGCGTGCCCTTCGACGCCCGGGAGCCCGGCCGCGAGGAAGCCCCGGACCAGGGCTGGGACCGGGTGCTGACCTGGGCGCACACCGACCGGCGGCTCGGCAGGCCGGGCACGGTCGCGAGCGCGCTGGAGATCACCGTCGACCGTGCCCACCTCGGCCGCGGGCTGTCGTACCGGATGCTGGAGGCCATGCGCGCTGCCGTGCGCGGGCAGGGCCACCGGACGCTGCTGGCCCCGGTGCGCCCGACGGCCAAGCACCTGCGGCCGGGGCTGCCCATGGCGGACTACATCCGCGAGTTGCGCCCCGACGGGCTGCCCGCCGATCCGTGGCTGCGCGTCCACATCCGCGCGGGCGGCACCGTGGAGAAGGTGGCGCCCGCCTCGATGACCGTGAGCGCCTCACTCGACCAGTGGCGGGAGTGGACGGGGCTGCCGTTCGACCGCGCCGGGGACGTGCGGGTGCCCGGCGCACTGGTGCCGGTGCACTGCGATCCCGCACACGGGCGCGCGGTGTATGTCGAGCCCAACGTCTGGGTGCGGCACCGGCTGAGGGGACAGGACGGCTGAGGCCGAGCCCTCCCGCTCAGTCAGTCAGTCCCCGGCCCGGCCCAGCCGCCACAGCCGGGTCGTCTCCGCGGCTCTCGCGGCGTGCAGGGGCGCTTCCGGATCGCCCGCCCTGCCGTGCCGGGGGCGCGCGTCCAGGTGACCGACGACCCGCAGGCCCGCGCCCTCGATCCAGTCCAGAAGCTGCTCCCGGGGGCGCAGCCCCAGGTGTTCGGCCAGATCGGAGAGGATCAGCCAGCCCTCCCCGCCGGGTGCGAGCCGTCCGGCGAGGCCCGTGAGGAAGCCGCGCAGCATACGGCTGTCGGGGTCGTAGACGGCCTGTTCCAGCACGGAGGTCGGCTTGGCGGGCAGCCAGGGCGGGTTGCACACGGCGAGGTCCGCCTGCCCGGCCTCCTCGGACGGGAACAGATCGGCGTGGACGACCTCCACCTCCCCGGCCACCCCGAGCCGCGTCACGTTCTCCCGCGCGCAGGCCAGCGCCCGCTCCCCCACATCCGTGGCGACCACCCGGCCCACCCCGCGCCGGGCGAGCACAGCGGCGAGGACGCCCGTGCCGGTCCCGATGTCGAAGGCGACCAGCCGGGCGGCCTCCCGTGCGGGCAGCGGGGCCTGCGCCACCAGGTCGACGTACTCGCCGCGCACCGGCGAGAAGACCCCGTGGTACGGGTGGATGCGCTCGCCGCCCAGCGCGTCGACGGTCACGCCCTTGCGCCACCACTCGTACGCGCCCAGCACGCCCTGCAACTCGCGCAGCGACACCAGCTCCAGCTCGCCGGCGGCGCCCGAGGGTCCGTACGCCGCGACGCAGGCCGGGCCCACATCGGGCGCGCGCCGCAGCGGCACCGCGTACGAGCCGCCGGGCGCGGCCTCCAGCGGGACCAGCAGCATGCCCAGCACCCGGGCCCGACGGGAGCGTGCCTGCCGGTAGAGGTGGAAGCTCTCGCGGGGCGTGGCGCCCTGCTTGGGCGGCTTGCGGTCGACGCGCCGGCCGAGCGCGGCCAGCAGTTGCCGGGCGCCGTGGTAATCGCCGCGCCACAGCAGCGCGGTGCCCTCGCAGACGAGCTTGTAGGCGATGTCGGCGGCCATCCTGTCGTCGGCCACCGCTGTCCGGCGCGGCGGCCGCGCCCCGCTCTCCGACCGCCATACGGCAGTACGCCGCCGACCACCCTCGTCCCAGCTGACGGTCCCGGCCTCTGCCTTCGGCTGTGCGCTCACCGGACAACCGTAACGGTGCCCACCGACACCGCCGTCCGCGCCGCCTGGGACTGCGGAGCCGCCGACGCCGGTCACGAACGCCGCGCCGGCTGCCCTCGGGCGATCGTGTGAAAATGGTCTGACCTGCGGCTCGTGCCCCGCCGTGCGGCACGGGGAACCCGCTGATCACGGCATACGTTGAGCGGTGTACCGGAGCCGACCCGGCCGGTAACAGCCGCATACGACGGAGGCAGGACCATGGCAGGCTTTCTCGACCGCGCCAAGGAGCAGGCTCAGCGGGGCATCGCGCAGGGCAAGGAGAAGATGGAAGAGGTCCAGGCCCAGCGTGCGGGCAACGACCTGCTGCGCCGGCTGGGCGCCGCCTACTACGCGGAGCAGAACGGCACGGGCTCGGCCCAGGAGGTCCAGCGCGCCCTGGCGGCCGTCCAGGAGCACGTGGCGCAGAACGGTGACGGCTTCCTCAAGAGCTGAGCCGCCGCCTAACCGAAGCGGACGCGGTGCAGCATCAGCAGCGCCGCCGCCATGTTCGCCGCGGGGACCTGTCCCGCGGCGATGAGGTCGGGCACCTCCTTGAGCGGTACCCACTCGCGTTTCTCGGACTCGAAGTCGTCCTCGGGCGGCCCCACGTACTCGGCGCTCGGTGACCAGTAGATGTGGTGCCGGGCGTCGGTCAGCCCGTTGGAGGGCTCGACCGTCATCAGGTGGCGGAGCGGGCCGGGCCGCCAGCCCGTCTCCTCCACCATCTCCCGCGCCGCCGCCGTGACGAGGTCCTCGCCCTCCTCGACGACACCGGCCGCCAGTTCCCACCCCCAGCTGTCCGTGATGAAGCGGTGCCGCCACAGCAGCAGCACCTCGTTGCGCTCGTTGACGGCGGTCGCCACGGCGACGGGCCGCAGCCGGATCAAGTAGTGATCGAGGTGCTGCCCGTTGGGCAGTTCCACGTCGGCGAGATTCACCCGAAGCCACTGGTTCTCGTACACAGTGTGTTCACCCAGGTTCTTCCATCGCACGTATGTGCCCCCTTCCCGACGGAGGTTGGGCACATCCCAGCATGTCGTGCGCTCCCACTGACAGAGGCACTCCGCGCGCCCCGGCTCAGAACGGCACGCTCAGCGATTCCTCGATGAGCTTCGCGGCCTCGACCGCTGAAGTCCCGGGGTGCTGTTCAAGGCGCTTTCTGACCCTGCGCATGCGCCCGCGCAGCCGCTGCGACTCGATGCCCTGCGCGGTGTCCACCATCTCCGCCGCGGTGACGGCGGCGCGCTCCGGCTCGCCCGCGTGCAGTGCCACGTCGGTGAGGGTGGCGAGTCGGTTGACGCGGCCGCGGACGTGCGCGGGCGCACGTGCCGCCTCCTGGGCGTACCGGGCAGCCGCCGACAGCTCTCCCAGGAGGATCAGCGCCTCGGCCAACCGCACCTCGACCAGGCCCGGTTGGACGTAGCTGGTCTCCTCGGGCTCCTCCTCGGCGCGGATGCGCTCGGAGTACGCCTCGGCCCGGCGCATGCAGTCGTGCGCGTGGCGCCGGTCGCCCAGCCGTGCGTACGCGCTGGCCTGCATCGCGTACACATCCGTGGCGAGCGCGGGGCTGAGATGCCCTCCCGTGGTGCGGAGCACGGCCTGTGCGCAGGCGAGCGCGTGCCGGGTGTCGCCGAGGAAGAGCGCCTGGTTGACGAGGAGGGCGACCACATAGCCGCCGAAGAGCAGGTCTCCGGACGCCTTGCCCAGTCGTAGCGCCTGGTGGAAGTAGCGCTGGGCCAGCCCCTGCGCGTCGGCGTCGTAGGCGCAGATGCCGCTGATGGCGGCCAGCGAGCCCGCGGCGCGGCACAGTTGGCGGCCCGTGGTGTCGTTGTAGCTGCCGCGCAGCAGGGGGGCGACCTCGCCGTTGAGGAAGCCGACGACGCGGGCCCGGGTGGCGACCCCGCCGGCGTTGCGGTACAGGTGCTCGTAGTGGCCGCGCGCCGCGTGCAGCACGCCCACATCGGCCGCGGTGACCTCGGGGCCGCCCGCGTGCGAGACGTCCCGGTCCTCGGGCGGGTTCTCCCATTCCCATACGGGTGCGACGGCTGCGGCGCCGGTCAGCAGGGAGGGGCCGGGCCAGTCGCTGTGCACCTGGTCGGAGCGCCACATCGAGGCGGCGCGCTCCACGAACCGGCCCAGTGCCGCCTCTTCGGTGCCGAGCGGGGCCGCCGAGGACCGGGCTGCCGTGACATCCATACCGATGTCACTGAGGGTGAGGGTCCTGCCGAGTTGGCGGCCGAGGATCTCGCAGATCAACTCGGGGACCCTGCCGCGCGGACGCTGCCCCTTGAGCCAGCGCGCCACGGCCGTGTGGTCGTAACGCAGGGTTATTCCTGCTTGGTTGCCTAATCGATTGATTCTCGCCGCAAGACCGGCACGGGACATCCCTGCCTGGTCAAGGAGCGCGTCCAGTTGGCTGTTGGGCTCCATGCCGCCCTCCGTCGGGTCCAACGTGTTGTTTCGCAGAGTAACGGACCTGCTTTCACACGGGGTGTGAAAGCACCACGCAGTCGTGCACCCGGCACATGCTCCCGAAGCCGCGAGCGATGCGCTTACCTGAAACCGTCCGCGTGCATGACAGCACATCCAGCACACGGAGAGCTACGGAAAGACATCACTCGATTCCGGAAATGAGGCAGAACGGTGAACGATCCCATCAGGTTCCACCCCGGGAACGACCATGAGTCCCGCTGACCCCGCCCGTGTCACGGCGCACCCGAGCTCCGGGTCCCGCAGCCGCACCCCCAACCGTGAACTGCGCGCGCTGCTGGAGGAGAGCGAGTGGACGCAGGCGGCGTTCGCGAGGGCGCTGGCTCGTCTGGGCGCCGAGGTCGGCATACACCTTCGGTACGACAGAACTTCAGTCGCGCACTGGCTGCGCGGCAGCCGTCCCGACCCCCGCGTCCGGTACCTCATGGCGGAGGCGCTCTCCCGTCGCCTCGGCCGCCGGATCACGGTGGCGGATCTGGGCATGAACGGTACGCGCGGCGGGCGCACCGGCGCGGCGGCCCGCCCGCGCGGCGGCTGGGGCTCCCCCAGAACCGAGTCCGAGCCGGAGGACGACGACGCCTCCGACAGCGACGCACACCGACGGCAACCGGGCGCGGGCCGCGCGCACTCGGCGGACAGCTCCGAGACCGGGCACGCCCGCGACCCCCTGCCGCACCGCGAGTTCGGCACCCCCTCCCACCCGGCCGACCAGCTCACCGCGCTCACCGCGCCGGTGGTCCCGCCGCCCCGCGCGGACGCCCCTCCCCCGGCCCCGTACACCCTGCGGCTGCTGGCCGAGACGGTCCGCCCCTCCGGGGGCGGGCAATCCGCCGAAGGTGAGCGCCCTCCCGGGGGCGGGCGTGTCCCCGGGGGCCGGCGCGCGGAGGGCGCCCCCACACCCGCCCCGCTCCCCGGCGCGCGCAACACCTGCACGGCACGCGGCTCGCGCCCGGTGAGCAGCCCGGGGCCCGGCGAGGTGGCCTCGGTCCATGAGCACGCGCGGTTCTTCGCGCTTCAGGCCGACCGGCACGGCGGCGGTCACATCCGTACGTCCCTCGCCGCCTACCTCTCCGGTCTCGTCCGCACCCTGCGGCGCGGTGAGGAGGGTGTGCACCACCGGGGGATGCAGGCGGGTGCCGCGCGGCTCAGCTATCTGCTGGCCCGGGTCTACGCCGACGAACACCGGCACGGACTCGCCCAGCGCGCCTTTCTGACGGCGGCCGAACTCGCCGAGGAGGCTGCCGATCCGGAGGGTGTGGCGCTGGCCCGTCGCGCGCTCAGCTCACAGGCACACCAACTGGGACATCCACGCGCCAGTCTGGCGCTCGCCGAGGCGGCCCTGGCGGCGGCACCGGCCGACACCGACCCCTCGGCCCGCGCGTTCCTGTACGCGGGGCTGGCCGTGGCCGACGCGGCGTGCGGCGCGCGGGACCGGGCGCTGGACGCGCTGGGCCGCGCCGAGCGCCAACTGGCGCGCGCTCCGGTGGATCTGACGACGGGTCCCGAGAGCCCGAGCGGCGAGCCGGTGGGCACGTACCAGGGCGCGGCCCTGCTGTACCAGTCCAGCCAGGTACGGGCCGCACTCGGGGACCGCGAGGGCGCCATCCGTGATCTGCGCGCCTCCCTCCACTCCCGCCCGGCGCAGGAGCGCCGCACCCGCGCCCTGTGCCAGGCCGAGCTCGCCGAACTGCTGCTCTCCCGCGGGCGACTGGAGGAGGCGTGCGCCACCTGGCGCGACTTCCTCGAGGTGTCGGCGCATGTGCGCTCGGGCCGGGTGGTCGCGGCCCGCTCCCGGATACCGGGGCTGCTGCGCCCGTACGCGCGCGAGAGCCGGGTGCGCTCCCTCCTCGTGGCGGCGAGCCCCCCGGCGGGTGGGCAGCCGGGCGGCTAGAAACAGCCCGGCAGCGGGTATGAGCCTGGGCACACTCCGGCAGCGGCGGCGCCACCGGAGACCGGACACCCGGCAGACGGGGGCGAGCATGGCCACACCCATCACCGCGACCGCTTTCCTCCAGGCCCTCAAGAAGGAGGGCGTGAAGGTCGAGGAGGTGCGCGACTGGCGCAACCACAACCGCAACCAGCAGGGGCCGTGGGGCCCGGTGCACGGCATCGTGATCCACCACACGGTCACCAGCGGCTCGGCCGAGACGGTCGACCTGATCTACGACGGCCGTCCCGAGCTGCCGGGCCCCCTCGCCCACGGCTGTGTCACCAAGGACGGCACCGTCCATCTGACCGGTCACGGCCGGGCCAACCACGCGGGCTCCGGCGATGACGACGTGCTGCGCGCCGTCATCGCCGAGCGCGACCTGCCCGGGCCGAACCAGCAGAACACCGACGGGAACCGGTACTTCTACGGCTTCGAGTGCGAGAACCTCGGAGACGGGAAGGACCCCTGGCCCGACGAGCAGCTGGACGCGATCGAACGGGCCGCGGCAGCGCTGTGCCGCCACCACGGCTGGGGCGCCCGCTCGGTCATCGGCCACCTGGAGTGGACGGACCAGAAGAACGACCCGCGCGGGTTCACCATGGACGCCATGCGGGAGCGGATCGCCGAGCGCCTCAGGTGAGACCCCGGGCGGCACCCGGCACTCCTGGACCACAATGGAACGGTGCCGCCTCAGTCCGACCCCCGGGACCCCCTCGCCCCGCTGAGCCCCCGGCTGCCCTCGCCGCTCCAGGAGGTCCACGACGAGCGGTTCGCCCGCCGGGGGCTGCGGCTCCTCCTCAAGCGCGACGACCTCATACATCCCGCACTCCCCGGTAACAAATGGCGGAAACTCGCCCCTAACCTGCGGTCGGTGGCCGAGACCAGTCACCGTCGACTGCTGACCTTCGGCGGGGCCTACTCCAACCATCTGCGCGCCACCGCCGCGGCCGGGCGGCTGCTCGGGCTGCGCACCGTCGGAGTGGTGCGCGGGGACGAGCTGGCGGACCGGCCGCTCAACCCCTCCCTGGCCCGCTGCACCCAGGACGGGATGCTGCTGCACTTCGTCTCGCGTGCCGACTACCGCCGCCGCGCCGATCCGGCCTTCCACGAGGAGCTGCGCGGCCGCTTCGGCGCGTGCGCCGTCGTGCCCGAGGGCGGCAGCAACGCCGCGGCCGTACGCGGGTGCGCCCTGCTGGGCGAGGAGCTGCGCGGGCGCACCGATGTGGCGGCCGTCGCCTGTGGCACCGGCGGCACCCTCGCCGGGATGGCGGCGGGTCTTTCCGCAGGTCAGCGCGGTTTGGGAGTGGCTGTGCTGAAGGGCGGGTTCCTCACCGGGGAGGTCGCGCGGCTGCAGCGGGAGACCTTCGGCGGGCCGCGGGGCGACTGGTGGCTGGAGGAACGTCTCCACGGTGGCGGCTACGCGAAGGTGAGCGCCGAGCTGTCCGACTTCGCGGCGGACTTCGCCGAGCGCCACGGGCTGCCCGCGCTGGATGAGATCTATGTCGCCAAGCTGCTGTTCGCCCTCACCCGGCTCGCGGCAGAGGGCGTCTTCCCCCGGGGCAGCACGGTGACGGCCGTTGTGACGGGGCGGCGCCAACCCGGAGACCCGTGACACAGAGTGAGAATATTCGTTACTCTCCGCGCTCATCAACTCACCGCTCCCCCCGCCCGTGTGACGCTCAGTAGTTACCTATCGCACCCCTCAGGCCACTCAGGCCCATCCCGGGGTCGCTCACAGGGGCTGGTTTCGGCCCTTGTCGGAGGGTGTGCCGTAAGGGGCTATGAACGCATCAGGTGACGGGTACTGACATGACAGGCCCTTCCAGCGACACCTTGGCGCCCGACCACCGGGCACGGAGGGTGGCCGCCGGAGTCCGGGGAACAACCCGGGCGAACGGCTCGCGCTGACCCCATAAGGCCAACGCAGCGTAATCGCGGAGGATTTGAGACCTCCAACCCCTAGCCACAGACAGTGCCCATATGTTTACTATGGGTGACGCTCGCGAATGAGGCGGCAGTGATCGATGCGTGCGGCATCGTGACACGGATCGCGGTAGCGTCACTGACGAAAACGAACCAACAGCCGCTTCGGCCCGCGAGGCCCAACCGGCTCGTGCCACCTTGGAGGTGAGGGTGTCCCAGATCGCAGGCGAGCCCGCGTCGCAGGACTTCGTCGAGGTCCGGCTGCCGGCGGCGGGTGCCTATCTGTCGGTGCTGCGGACGGCCACCGCCGGGCTCGCGGCCCGCTTGGACTTCACCCTCGACGAGATCGAGGATCTGCGGATCGCTGTGGACGAGGCGTGCGCGATCCTGCTCCAGCAGGCCGTCCCCGGCTCCGTACTCAGTTGTGTCTTCCAGCTCGTCGGCGACTCGCTGCACGTCACCGTCTCGGCGCCGACGACCGATGGCCGTGCTCCCGAGCGCGACACCTTCGCGTGGACGGTGCTCTCGGCCCTGGCCGGTGAGGTGGGTTCAGCAGTGTCGGATGACCGTACTGTCAGCATCAGCCTGCACAAGAAGCGCGGTGCGGGGCCCGGAGCATCGTGACCGAGCACGAGGCAAGTCAGATGTGGTCAGGCCGCCCGGGGGCGGTCGCCCGGGGCATTCCCGAACAACAGCCCCGGCCGCACCCGGCCGACCCCAGCATGCAGCGACCCAAGCAGGCAGAGCGGGCGGACGCTATGGACCAGCAGCAGCACGAGCGGCGGGAGCGGGCCGCGGGCCCCGGCGGCCCGGGCGAATCCCGCGGATTCGATCCGGCCGAGCGCGGCAGTGCGCGCGCGCTCTTCATCGAACTGCGCAAGCTGCCCGACGGTCCCGAGCGCGCGGAGCTGCGCAACCACCTGGTGCGTATGCATCTGCCGCTCGTCGAGCACCTGGCCCGCCGCTTCCGCAACCGCGGCGAGCCGCTGGACGACCTGACGCAGGTCGCGACGATCGGTCTCATCAAGTCGGTGGACCGCTTCGATCCCGAGCGCGGCGTCGAGTTCTCGACGTACGCGACACCCACGGTCGTCGGCGAGATCAAGCGCCACTTCCGCGACAAGGGCTGGGCCGTGCGCGTGCCCCGCCGCCTCCAGGAGCTGAGGCTCTCCCTCACCTCCGCGACCGCCGAGCTCTCCCAGCAGCACGGCCGCGCGCCGACCGTGCACGAGCTGGCCCAGCGGCTGTCGATCTCCGAGGAAGAGGTCCTGGAGGGCCTGGAATCGGCGAACGCCTACAGCACCCTGTCGCTGGACGTGCCCGACACCGACGACGAGTCCCCCGCCGTCGCCGACACCCTCGGCGCCGAGGACGACGCACTGGAGGGCGTCGAGTACCGGGAATCCCTCAAGCCCCTGCTGGAGGAGCTGCCGCCGCGGGAGAAGAAGATCCTGCTGCTGCGGTTCTTCGGCAACATGACCCAGTCGCAGATCGCCCAGGAAGTGGGCATCTCCCAGATGCACGTCTCCAGGCTGCTCGCCAGGACCCTGGCCCAGCTGCGGGACCGCCTGCTGGTCGAGGAGTGACCCGCCCCTGCCCCTCGGGGGCAGGGGCGCTCATCTCTGGCCGATCCCCAGGGCCTCGGCCGTCTTCGGGTTCACCAGGGCCGCCAGCACGGTGAGGGCGGCCAGCGCCAGCGCGACGGCGGCGGCCAGCAGCCCGCCCCCGTTCTGCGCCATCTGCCACGCCACGGGCAGCGCGATGAGCTGGACGATCATCGCGGGGCCCCGGCTCCAGCGGCGCCTCAGCCACAGCCCGCGCGCTGCGGCCAGCGGCAGCGCGGACAGCGCGAGTACGGTCACCGCGAGCGTGGCCGCCTGCGTCATGCCGTCGGGCCGCCCGGTGATCAGCATCACGAGGGAGACGATCCCGAACGCGGCGACGATCAGCCCTTCGACGCCGGTCAGCACGGCGGCGGCCACGATCCGGCGCGGCCCTGGCGCCCTCGTCTGCGTCTCCATCGCCTCTTTGGTCTCCGTCTCGGTCCCGCTCCGGCTCACCCTCGCAGCCTAGCTGTCCGGCCACCGGCTGGGCTGGGCCGTGTACCCCGCGGTAGGTACGCTCACTCCATGCGCGCACTACTCGTGGTCAACCCGGCAGCCACCACCACCAGCGCTCGGACCCGTGACGTGCTGGCGCACGCGCTCGCCAGCGATCTCAAGCTGGAGGTGGCCACCACCCAGTACCGGGGCCACGCCAGGGACCTCGCTCGCCAGGCCGCGCAGGGCGGCGCCGCCGAGCTGGTGATCGCGCTGGGCGGGGACGGCACGGTCAACGAGGTGGTCAACGGGCTGCTGCACGACGGGCCCGACCCCGAGCGGCTGCCGCGGCTGGCCGTGGTGCCGGGCGGCTCCACCAATGTGTTCGCACGCGCGCTGGGCATGCCCAACGACGTGGTGGAGGCGACAGGCCATCTGCTGGACGCGCTGGAGGCGCGCTCGGAGAGAACCATCGGGCTGGGCATCGCGGGCGGCGTGCCGGGCACCGACGACGCCGAGATCCCCGACCGCTGGTTCACCTTCACGGCAGGGCTGGGGTTCGACGCCGGGGTGATCGGGCGGGTCGAACAGCAGCGGGAGCGCGGCAAGCGGTCCACGCACCCGCTCTATGTGCGCCAGGTGGTGCGGCAGTTCCTCAACGAGCCGCACCGCCGCAAGGGGACGATCACGCTGGAGCGCGAGGACGCGGAGCCGGTCGACGAGCTGGCGCTGTCGATCGTGTGCAACACGGCTCCGTGGTCCTACCTGGGGAACAAGCCGCTCTACGCGGCGCCGGCCGCCTCCTTCGACACCGGCCTCGACGTGCTGGGACTGCGCAGACTGACGCCGGCGGCGGTGAGCCGTTACGGCACCCAGCTGCTGACCTCCAGCCCGGAGCGCGGGCCCCGCGGCAAGCATGCGGTCACCCTCCACGACCTCACCCGCTTCACCTTGCATTCGCAGGCGCCGCTGCCGTTTCAGATGGACGGTGACCACCTGGGACTGCGTACGAGCGTGAGCTTCACAGGCGTACGGCGTGCACTGCGTGTGATTGTGTAAGTGGAAGGGGCGAAAGTCCTTCCACTCGAACGTTTAGGCCAGGGTCCACCCCCTCGAATGACGGCTGTGAGCTAGTCGACACCAAGGATTCAAAAAAAAGTTTCCGGAAGGGGTTGTATCCGCCGCCGAGGTTTGCGAGTCTCTTCATGGCGATCGGGACGGCCCCGCCATCGGGCCCCCTTGAGAGCCGGAATCCCTTCCTTTGACTCCTGTGGGACCCGCATCACATTTGTGAGGCCCCACTTCCCCCGTCGAGGGATTCGTGAAAGCGTTCACATTCACAAGCAACGAAGCCACACACGAGGAGAGGTAGCAGCCATGGACTGGCGTCACCACGCCGTTTGCCGCGAGGAAGACCCCGAGCTGTTCTTCCCCATCGGCAACACCGGTCCTGCGCTGCTGCAGATCGAGGAAGCCAAGGCCGTCTGCCGCCGCTGCCCCGTCATGGAGCAGTGCCTGCAGTGGGCTCTGGAGTCGGGTCAGGACTCCGGTGTCTGGGGTGGTCTCAGCGAGGACGAGCGCCGCGCGATGAAGCGCCGTGCCGCCCGCAACCGGGCGCGGAACAACGCCGCGACCGCCTGACACCCAGCCCTGCACCAGCTGCACCCCCCGAGACGCAGCGCGCAGCGCCCTCGGAGCGCGTAACCGCAGAACATCGAGCGCCGAGCACCCGTCCTTCGCCCAAGGACCGGGTGCTCGGCGCTCTTTCGTCTGCCGGACCCGTACGGAACGACTCGTACCGCGTGGCGGGCCGGCGTCAGCGGTTGTCGGCGCGCGCCGGTTTCTCCGCCGCCACCGGCAGGTCGAAGAGCACCCGGGTGCCCTTCTCGGCGCCGGGGAGCATGTCGAAGGTGCCGCCCAACTCACCCTCCACCAGGGTGCGGACGATCTGGAGCCCCAGGTTGCCACCGCTCTTGGCGTCGAAGTCCTCCGGCAGGCCCCGGCCGTCGTCCTGCACCGTGACCAGCAGCCGCGCCTCGTCCTGCCCGGCTGCCACTCCGCGCACGGCGTGGACCTCGATGGACCCCTGCCGGCCGGGGCCGAACCCGTGCTCGATGGCGTTCTGCAGGACTTCGGTGAGCACCATGGACAGCGGGGTGGCGACCTCGGCGCCGAGGATGCCGAAGCGGCCCGTACGGCGTCCGGTGACGCGGCCGGGGGAGATCTCGGCCACCATCGCCAGCACCCGGTCGGCGATCTCGTCGAAGTCCACGCGCTCGTCCAGGTTCTGGGACAGCGTCTCGTGCACGATGGCGATGGAGCCGACCCGCCGCACCGCCTCCTCCAGCGCCTCCCTGCCCCGGTCGGAGTCCATCCTGCGGGCCTGGAGGCGCAGCAGCGCCGCCACCGTCTGGAGGTTGTTCTTCACCCGGTGGTGGATCTCCCGGATGGTGGCGTCCTTGGTGATCAGCTCGCGCTCGCGGCGGCGCACTTCTGTGATGTCGCGCAGCAGGATGAGCGAACCGATGCGGGTGCCCTTGGGTTTGAGCGGGATGGCGCGCAACTGCACGATGCAGTCGTTGGCCTCGACCTCCGCGCCGCGCGGCGCCCAGCCACTGGCGAGCTTGACCATCGCCTCGTGCACCGGGCCCCGGGACGGCGCCAGTTCGGCGGTGGCCTCGCCCAGGTGCAGGCCGACCAGATCGGTGGCCAGGCCCAGCCGGTGGTAGGCGGACAGCGCGTTGGGGCTGGCGTACTGCACATGCCCCTCGGCGTCCAGCCGGATCAGCCCGTCGCCGACCCGCGGCACGTGGTCCATGTCCACCTGGTGCCCGTGGAACGGGAAGCTGCCGGCCGCGATCATCTGGGCGAGGTCGGAGGCGCTCTGCAGATAGGTCAGCTCCAGCCTGCTGGGGGTGCGGACGGTCAGCAGGTTGGTGTTGCGAGCGATGACGCCCAGCACCCGGCCCTCGCGCCGGACGGGGATGGACTCGACCCGCACCGGCACCTCCTCGCGCCACTCCGGGTCGCCCTCCCGCACGATCCTGCCCTCGTCCAGCGCGGCGTCCAGCAGCGGGCGGCGGCCCCGGGGCACCAGGTGGCCGACCATGTCGTCCTGGTGCGAGGTGGGGCCGGTGTTCGGCCGCATCTGGGCGACCGAGACATACCGGGTGCCGTCCAGGGTGGGCACCCACAGCACGAGATCGGCGAAGGAGAGATCGGCCAGCAGCTGCCACTCGGAGACCAGCAGGTGCAGCCACTCCAGCTCCACGTCGGTCAGGGCGGTGTGCTGGCGTACGAGGTCGTTCATGGAGGGCACGGGGCCGAGGGTACGACAGGCCGGGGGCCGCGCGAACGCCGGTCGCGGCCTGGTGGAGAATCGAGGAGCAGAACCGCGCGATCCGTAGACAGACGGCCGTGGTCTAGTCCAGAATCCTCCCGGAAGAACTTCTGCCCTCCCCGCACAGGAGGGCAGATCGAGGCCCGCGACGCTCTCTGCCCTGACAGCGCCCGGGCCTTGTAGCTCCGGGCTGCGGTGCCGGGCGGGTTGAGGGTCCCGCTCCGGCGCCGCGGCCCGAAGTGTTTTCGGAGCCGTGGCGGGCCGGGGAGCCCGGCGGGCCCGGAGCCTCAGGCGTGCTGGATCGCCTCGTCCGCGTCCACCGGGAAGCGGGTCGTACGGTCCCCCAGCAGCAGGGCGCGGTAGGTGGCCGTGGCCGCCTCCTCCAGGTTCATCGCCCGCCGGAAGGCCATGCCGACGTCCTCCCCCAGCGCCGAGCAGCCGTGGTGGGCCAGCAGCACGCAGTTGTGCTCCTTGGCCTGCTCGGCTGCGGTGTCGGCCAGCTCGTCGGACCCGTTCGGGTAGAAGTCGGTACGGCCGACGGAGCGTACGTACACCGCGTGGTCGAGCGTCAGCAGCCTGATCTCGTGGCCCAGCGCGTCGACCAGCACCGCGTGCTGCGGGTGCATATGGACGATCGCGTTGGCGTCGCCGCGCACCCGGTAGGTGCGCTGGTGCAGCTTCCACTCGCTGGAGGGCTCGGGGTTGCCGCCGACGATCTCGCCCGCCAGGTTCATCACCGTGAAGTCCTCGGGCGCCAGCCGGTCCAGCCAGGTGCCCTTGCCCGTGACGACGAACTCCTCACGGCCTGGCAGCCGGGCCGACAGGTTGCCGCCGCTGGCCAGTACGAAGCCGCGCCGCACGGCGGTGGCGCCGACGTCGATCAGCTGCTCGACCAGCCCTTCGAGGGTGGTCGCCCGCGCCATGCTCACCTGTCCCATGGGACCGCCCCTCTCAGCGGGTCTCGGTGACCTTGGCCAGCGAGCGCGGCGCGTCCGGGTCCTGGCCGCGCGCCATGGTGACCTCGTACGCGAGCATCTGGAGCGGCAGGATCTGCACGATGGGCTGGAGCTCCTCCAGCAGGCCCTCGGTGGGCAGCGCGAACCCGGCGGAGGCCCGCTCCACCTCCGTCTGGCGGCCGATGACCACCAGGTCGGCCCCGCGGTCCCGGAGCCGCTCCAGGACCGGCTGCAGCGCCTCGCCGCCCTTGCCGTCCGCGACCACGGCGATCACCGGGGAGATGTTGTCCACCATGGCCAGCGGCCCGTGCAGCAGGTCGGCCCCGGAGTAGGAGAGCGCCGGGATGTAGCTGGTCTCCATCAGCTTCAGCGCGGCTTCCTTCGCCGTCGGGTAGCCGTAGCCGCGGGAGGTGAGCACCATCCGCTCGGCGAACCGGTAGCGCGCCGCGAGCGCCTTGACCTCGTCCTTGCGGGCCAGCACGGCCTCGGCCAGCTCGGGCAGCTCCTTGGCGGCCTCGACGCCGTTGCCGTTGCCGCCGCGCAGGCCGTCCACGAACAGGTGGAGCGCCAGCAGTTCGGCGGTGTAGGTCTTGGTGGCGGGCAGCGCCTTCTCCGGGCCGGCCAGTACGTCGATGTGGAACTCGCTGACCTGCGCGAGCGGCGAGTCGGCGTTGTTGGTGACCGCCAGCGTGATCGCACCCGCCTCGCGGGCCGCCTCGGTGGAGGCCACCAGGTCGGGGCTGCCGCCGGACTGGCTGATGGTGATGACCAGGCAGTCGGTCAGGTCCGGCTGCGCGCCGTAGGCGGTGGTCGTCGACATGGAGGTCAGCCCGCACGGCTTGCCCAGCTGGATCTCCAGCAGGTACTTCGCGTACAGCGCCGCGTTGTCGGAGGTGCCGCGCGCCGTCAGCAGGACGAAGCGGGGGTTCTTCGCGGCGATCCGCTCGGCGACCTCGCGGATGGCCGGGGCGCCCTCGTCCAGGATGCGGCGCAGCACGGCGGGCTGCTCGGCCATCTCGCCGGACATGATGGTGCCCGGTGCGGACGGGGCGTTCGAGGACATGCGGGTCCCTCCGGGGGTGGGTGCGTGTGTGGGTCGCGGTTCGATCCTACGGCCTGGTGGATACGGCCGGATTTGCCCCCGCCCACCCCTTGGTGGCGACTCGTGGCGGGACAGGAGAGGGGTGGGCGGGGAGTCTCACCCCCGGGCGATGACTTCGGCCGCCGCGCGCCCGCAGACCCTGGCCGCGCCGTGGGTCGCGATGTGCAGCGCACCCTGCGGTGCGGCCTGGGGAAGACCCATCTCGACCACCACCGTGTCCTGGCGCGCGGCCACCAGCCGCGCCACCGCTTCGGCCATCCACGGGTGCCGGTGCAGATCGCGGACGACCACGACCACGGGCCGCTCCCCCGCGTCCGCGAGCACCGCGGCGCCCACGTCACCGTCGGCGCTGCCGTAGGTGCCCGTCCGGGTGCCCGGAACCATCCGTTCCAGCTCGGCGGCGGGCCCCCATGGCGTCTCGTCCCCGACCGCGATGTTGGCGACCGTGGTGAGCGCCGCGACATACAGCGGTCCGGAGGGGCGCCGGTAGCTCTCCAGCCCGGTCACGACCAGCGCGCGCCGCGCCGCCTCCAGTCCGATGCCGCCGGCGGGCGTTGAGGCGCGAAGGGCGGGGTCGGCCAGACCCCCCGTGTCCGACCGCCGCACCCCCCGCGCCCACGCGGCGAGGCCGCGTACCCGTGCTGCGGCGTCAGCGAGCCGTTCCTCCGTCAGCTCGCCGTCGCGTACGGCGCTCACCAGCGCGTCGCGGAGCCGCAGCACGGTGTCCTCACCGGCCAGCCCGCCACCCACGCAGATCGCGTCGGCCCCGGCGGCGAGCGCGAGCACGCTGCCGCGTTCGAGGCCGTAGGTGGCGGAGATGGCCCGCATCTCCATGCCGTCGGTGACGATGAGCCCCTGATGGCCGAGTCCGCCCTCGCCGCGCGGCGCCCGCAGCAGGCCGGTCAGCGCGGCGGGGCTGAGGGTCCCGGGGCGGGCCTCGTCGAGGGCCGGCAGCAGGATGTGGGCGCTCATCACGCACTTGCTGCCCGCCTCGATCGCCGCCGCGAAGGGCACCAGCTCGCGGGCTCTGAGGGTCTCCAGGTCGGCGTCGATCCGGGGCATGGCGTGGTGCGAGTCGACGGCGGTGTCGCCGTGCCCGGGGAAGTGCTTGACGCAGGCCGCGACGCCGGCCGCCTGGAGCCCCTCGACGTAGGCGACGGTGTGCCGGGCGACGAGCGCGGGGTCGCCGCCGAAGGACCGTACGCCGATGACGGGGTTGTCCGGGTTGGAGTTGACGTCGGCCGACGGTGCCCAGTTGAGGTTGACCCCGGCGGCGGCCAGCCTGCTGCCCAGCTCGTGGGCGACGGCACGGGTGAGGTCGGGGTCGTCGATATGGCCGAGGGCGAGGTTGCCCGGGTAGGAGGAGCCGCCCCTGGCCTCCAGCCGGGTCACATCGCCGCCCTCCTCGTCGATGGCGACCAGCAGCTCCGGGCGTACGTCGCGCAGCTGCTCGGTGAGCAGGGCGAGTTGTTCGGGTGAGTCGATGTTGCGTCCGAACAGGCCGACCGAGGCGAGCCCTTCGTCCAGCTGCCGCAGCAGCCAGCTGGGTGCCGAGGTCCCGGCGAAGCCGGGCTGGAGGACGGCGAGGGCGTCGCGGGTGAGGGTGTCGGACGCTCGTACTGAAGTGGTCATGCGGCGCGGTGTCCCTTCACTTCACTGGTGTGCCCTGGGGTTGCGGCAACGGTGTCGCGCGGCGTGCCGTCACCGCCGGTCATCCCTTCACCGCGCCGGAGGTGAGGCCGGCCACTGCCTTGCGCTGGAGGTAGAGGAAGAGCAGCAGGATCGGGACGGCGAAGAGTGACGCTGCCGCCATCGTGGCACCCCAGTCGTCGCCGAAGGCGGTCTGGAACTTCGACAGCCACAGCGGCAGCGTCTGTGCCTGGTCGTCCTTGTTGAGGATGAGGACCAGGGGGAACTCGTTCCACGCCGTGATGAAACCGAACAGCGAGGTGGCCATCAGCCCTGGTGCCAGCAGCGGGAAGATGACCCGGCGGAAGGCCTGGAGCCGGGTGCAGCCGTCCACCATGGCCGACTCCTCCAGGTCCTTGGGCACGGCGGCGACATAGCCGCGCAGGGTGATGATGGTCAGCGGCAGCACCATGACGGTGTAGAAGAGCGTCAGCGGCACCAGGCTGTTGAGCATGTCGGCGTCGCGGACGATCATGTAGATCGCGATGACCATCACCTCCCAGGGCGCCATCTGGGCGACCATGAAGGTCAGGACGATGCCCTTGCGCCCCCTGAACCGCATCCGGGCCAGCGCGAAGGCGGCGAAGAGCGCGACGACCAGCGAGAAGCCGACGGCGAGCACCGTGACGGTGACGGAGTTGCGTACCAGCGTCCAGAAGTTCTCGGCCTCGACGGCTGTTTCGAAGTGGTCGAGAGTCGGCGAGGTGGGGAACCAGACTGGCGTCTCGCTGATGATCTGCCCGTTGGGCTTGAACGCCGTGTTGAACATCCAGTAGACGGGGAAGGCGAACCCCACGAACAGCACCAGCGCGGTGGCGTTCGGCCATATCCGGCCCAGCAGTGACCGTCGCATCAGGCCTTCTCCCCGTCGTTCCCGGTCTCGTCGGTGTCTTCCTGCCGCAGCACGAGGCGCAGGTAGTACGCCATCAGGGCCAGCAGGATGAGGATGGTGAGGACGGAGATCGCCGCGCCCGTGCCGTAGTGCTGGCCGCCGACGCCTTCCACGAACGCGTAGACGGGCAGTGTCTCGGTCAGCCTTTCCGGGCCGCCCTCGTTGATCGCGAAGACGTGCGGGAACGCCTTGAAGATCCAGATGATTTCGAGGAACGTCGCCACCAGCAAGAAGGGCTTGAGAAACGGGAAGGTGACGCTCTTGAAGCTCTGCCACGCCCCCGCGCCGTCCAGCGCCGCGGCCTCGTACAGCTCCTTGGCGATGGTCGTCGTCGCCGCGTAGAGGTTGATCGCCACGAAGGGGACCGAGGTCCACACGAGCAGCAGCGAGATGACGAAGAACGTGGACAGCTGGGTCCCCGTCCAGTTGTAGTCCGCCATCGACTCGAAGCCGAGCTCGGCCAGCACCCAGTTGACGACGCCGAACCGCTGCGCGAACAGCCACTGGTAGACAGTGGTGGCGGCGATGATCGGCATCGCCCAGGCGAGCACCAGCCCGACCGACAGCAGCAGCCGCATCTTGGGCCCGAGGCGGGCCAGCAGCAGTCCGACGAGGGTGCCGACGACAATGATCACGACGACGTTGACCGCCGTGAAGATCACCGACCGCAGCGTGACCCGCCAGAACGTCTCGTTGCTGAGCGTGTCGGTGTAGTTGGCGAATCCGTTCCACTCGGTGACGTGCTGGATCAGCTGGGTCATGTTGAGGTTCTGGAACGACAACATGCCGTTGGTGACCAGCGGATACCCGAGGAAGACGGCAGTCAGCGCGAGGGCGGGCAGCAGCAGGAGGTACGGCAGCGTGGCCTTACCGGCACGGCGCCCCTCCCCCGGCCGCGGCCCCGGGGTCCCCGGCGCCGCTGCGGGCCTTCTCTCCCGAGGCGGTGCCTCGCGGGTCTGCACAGACATCAATGCTCCAAGGTCGTGGGCGCTCGGCCCGCCCGGCGGGCGTGGGGGCACCCCCGGACGGAGTCCGGTGGAGGGCGGGTACAGCCGCAGCCGCGCCCGCCCGATCACCGGACCCCGCACCAGCGGACGGCGCTCTCACTGCTTCTGAGAGAGCCTCTTGTTCATCTCGTCCTCGACAGCCTTGGCCGCGGTGTCGTGCGATTTCCCGTTCAGCACCGACGTCATATAGGTCTTGATCGGGTTGGGCGGGTTCTCCACCGCGCCCCACTCGGGGATCAGGGGTGTCAGTCCCCCGTTCTCGACGGCCGGCGCGGCGGCCTCCGCCGCGGGGTTGCCCTTGAGATTGCTCTGCAGCGCGGTCTTGTTGGGGATGACCCCGCTCTCCTTCGCCATGGCGCCCTCGAACTTGTCGGACAGCGCGATCTTCAGGAATTCCTTGGCGAGTTCCTGCTTTTCGCTGCCCGCGGCGACCGCGAGGTTGGAGCCGCCGAGGAAGACGCCCTCGGGCTTGCCCGCGGTCTCACCCGGAATGGTGAAGTAGCCGATGTCCTTCTCGAGCTTCTTGTTGGCCTCGATCGCGGTGGCCGCCTCCCAGCTGAGCCCGATGAAGGCGCCGGTCCTGCCCTTGGCGAAGACCTCGGCCTGCTGCGGGGTGGCCTCGTCCTTGTCCTTGGGGGCCTTGGAGTAGGAGGCGTACTTCTTGTAGATCTCCATGGCCTTGCCGACCTTGGGATCGGCGAGGTTGGAGACCCACTTGCCGCCCTTCTTCTTCACCAGGTCGGCGTTCTGACCGATGATCAGACCGTCCAGGAAGTACCAGTTCTGGCCCGGCATGTAGAGCGGCTCGGCGTCGGTCTTCTTCTCGATCTTCTCCAGCGCGTCGAAGAATTCCTGGCGCGTCTTGGGCGTGCCCTTGATACCCGCCTCGGCCCAGATCTTCTTGTTGTAGATCACCGTGCGGTTGACGGCGAACCAGGGGGCCGCGTACTGCTTTCCGTCGTAGACCGCGGACTTGTTGAGGGAGGGCGTCCAGTCCTTGCCGACCCCCTTCTTCAGGTCACTGAGGTCGGCCAGTCCGCCGGTGGCGGCGTATGCGGGGGTCTGGGTGTTGCCGACCTCGATCACGTCCGGCGGGTCGGACTCGGAGAGCGCGGTGGTGATCTTCTGCTGGATGCCGTTCCACTGCTGGACTTCCAGCTTGAGCTTGGCCCCGGTCTTCTTCTCGAAGGCGGCCTTGACGTCCTTGGTCCACTGCTTGGGCGTGGAGCCGTCCATCGCCCAGAGGGTGAGGGTCTGGCCCTTGAAGCTGTCGGGCCCGTCCTTCTTGTCGTCGTCGGACCCGCAGGCCGCGACGTTCACCACCAGCATGGCGACACCGGCCGCGGCTATGAGCCCCTTTTGACGACTTTGTCGGCGTTGTCTGCGTACCACAGCATTCTCCCCTGCACACTGGAACGCTCCGCACAGCAAACCCGGAGTAGGTTCCCCCGTAGTTTCCCGGAGTTGGTTTAGACCAATGAGATCCATGCAGAGCTTGGCCTAGACCTTTAGGGGTGTCAACGGTGTATAAAGCTCGCTGTCGGTTCCGTTATCGGAACGACATCTGAGCTGGGGCGCCCGCCCACACCGGGGCCGTGCCACGATGTGAGCCGCTACGTACACGGAGGAAGCCGGTGACGGCAGCACGACATGAGTCGGGAAGGCGGGCCATGAGCACGGACGGGGGCGGCGCGGTCGCGCCGGCCGCGGCGGACAGCGAGACCGCCGGCGGCAACGGATCGGCGGCCCGCACCGCGCGCGTGCCCAAGTACTACCGGCTGAAGCGGCACTTGCTGGAGATGACCGAGACCCTGCCGCCCGGCACCCCCGTACCGCCCGAGCGGACGCTCGCCAGCGAGTTCGACACCTCGCGCACCACGGTCCGGCAGGCGCTCCAGGAACTCGTCGTCGAGGGGCGTCTGGAGCGCATCCAGGGCAAGGGCACCTTCGTCGCCAAGCCCAAGGTCTCCCAGGCGCTGCAACTGACCTCCTACACGGAGGACATGCGGGCCCAGGGCCTCGAACCCACATCGCAGCTGCTGGACATCGGCTACGTCACCGCCGACGACCGGCTCGCCGCGCTGCTGGACATTCCCGCGGGCGGACGCGTCCTGCGCATCGAGCGGCTGCGGCTGGCCAGCGGCGAGCCCATGGCGATCGAGACCACCCATCTGTCCCAGAAGCGGTTCCCCGCGCTGCGGCGCAGCCTGGTCAAGTACGCCTCCCTCTACACGGCACTCGCCGAGGTGTACGACATCCACCTGGCCGAGGCCGAGGAGACGATCGAGACCTCGCTGGCCACCCCGCGCGAGGCCGGGCTGCTGGGCACCGATGTCGGCCTGCCGATGCTGATGCTCTCCCGGCACTCCCGCGACACCGCGGGAGAGCCCGTGGAGTGGGTCCGCTCGGTCTACCGCGGTGACCGCTACAAGTTCGTGGCCACCCTCCAGCGCCCCACCTCCTGACGGCTTCGCCGGGAGGGGACCCACCGCCGTCGCGGAACGTGGTTGACCCGTTCCGAGGTATGGCGCTGATCAGGCGGTTGTTCTACGGTCGGCCTGCCGTCTTGGTGTGCCCGCGACCTCGCATGGGGCGCGGGTGAGGTCGAGGAGGAACGCGTGCGCAGCACTGCACAGCCAGCGGGCAGGCTCAGTCCGCGGTCCATAGCCGTCTGGACCGCCGTCGCACTGATCGGCGCGGCGGGGTGGAGCATGCTGGCGCTCGCCCGCGGCGAGGAGATCTCCGCCGCCTGGATGGTGGCCGCGGCGCTGGGCTCGTACGCCATCGGCTACCGCTTCTACGCGCGCTTCATCGCCACCCGGGTGCTCCGTGTCGACAAGACCCGGGCCACGCCCGCCGAACGGCTCGACAACGGCATCGACTTCCACCCCACCGACCGGCGGGTGCTGCTCGGCCACCACTTCGCCGCCATCGCGGGCGCCGGACCGCTGGTCGGCCCGGTGCTGGCGGCCCAGATGGGATATCTGCCGGGCACCATCTGGATCGTCGTCGGCGTGATCCTGGCCGGCGCCGTACAGGACATGGTGACGCTGTTCTTCTCCCTGCGCCGGGACGGCAAGTCGCTGGGGCAGATGGCGCGCGAGGAGATCGGGCCGATCGGCGGCGCCGCCGCGCTGCTCGCCGTCCTCGCCATCATGATCATCCTGCTCGCCGTGCTGGCGCTCGTCGTCGTCAACGCGCTGGCCGAGTCGCCCTGGGGCACCTTCTCCATCGGCATGACCATCCCGATCGCCCTGTTCATGGGCTTCTACCTGCGGGTGCTGCGCCCCGGGCGGGTCACCGAGGTCTCCCTCATCGGTATCGCGCTGCTGCTGCTCGCGCTGGTCTCGGGGCGGTGGGTCGCCGAGTCGTCCTGGGCGGACACCTTCACACTGGAGCCCGGCACGCTGGTCATCTGGATTCTGGTCTACAGCTTCGTCGCCTCCATCCTCCCGGTGTGGATGCTGCTGGCACCGCGCGACTATCTGTCGACGTTCATGAAGATCGGCACCATCGGGCTGCTGGCCATCGGCGTCGTGGTGACGATGCCGACGCTGAAGATGGAGGGCATCACCGACTTCGCCGGCGTCGGTGACGGACCGGTCTTCGCGGGCTCGCTCTTCCCGTTCGTCTTCATCACCATCGCCTGCGGCGCCCTGTCCGGTTTCCACGCGCTGATCTCCTCCGGCACCACGCCGAAGATGATCCAGAAGGAGACCCAGATCCGGATGATCGGCTACGGCTCCATGCTGATGGAGTCGTTCGTCGCCATCATGGCGATGGTCGCCGCCGGCATCATCGACCCGGGGCTCTACTTCGCGATGAACGCGCCCGCCGGCGTCATCGGCGACAACGTGCAGGCGGCCTCGGAAGCGGTACGGCACCTGGGGTACACCATCACCCCGGACCAACTGGCGGCCGCCGCCAAGGCCGTCGAGGAGCAGTCGCTGCTCTCCCGTACGGGCGGGGCGCCCACCCTGGCCATCGGCGTCTCCAACATCTTCTCGGAGATCGTCGGCGGCGCCGGGATGAAGGCGTTCTGGTACCACTTCGCCATCATGTTCGAGGCGCTGTTCATCCTGACGGCCCTGGACGCCGGCACCCGCGTGGGCCGCTTCATGCTCCAGGACATGCTCGGCAACGTCTACAAGCCCTTCCGCCGGGTGAGCTGGTGGCCGGGGCTGCTCTTCTCCAGCGCCGCCATCGTCGCGCTGTGGGGCTACTTCCTGTGGGTCGGCGTCCACGAGCCGCTGGGCGGGATCAACCAGCTCTTCCCGCTGTTCGGCATCGCCAACCAGTTGCTGGCCGCGGTAGCGCTGGCGGTCTGTACGACGCTGCTGGTCAAGTCCGGGCGGCTGAAGTGGGCCTGGGTCACGGCCGTTCCCCTGGTGTGGGACGCCGTCGTCACGCTCACGGCGAGCTGGCAGAAGGTCTTCTCCACCGACCCGAAGGTCGGCTTCTTCCAGCAGCGCGCCAACTACCAGGAGGCCATCGACCAGGGCAAGGTCATCGCCCCCGCCAAGAACATGGACGACATGCACACCGTCGTCACCAACTCCACGGTGGACGGCGTCCTGTCGGCCCTCTTCGCGATCCTGGTCATCGTCGTCCTCGCCGACGCGGCGCGCACCTGTGTACGCGCGGTGCGCAACCCGGAGAGCACCCGGATGCACGAGGCGCCCTACGAGAAGTCCAAGCTGGTCGAACCCGCAGGACTGATCGCCACCAAGGAGGAGAAGGCGGAGAAGGCCGAGCACGAGGCAGCGCCGGCCGCGGCCGGAGCGCCCGGCGGCGGGGCGGGAGAGGACTCCCGGTGAACGGAGCGAAGCAGGTGAACGGCGCGAAGCGGGCGGCGGTCGATCCCCTGCTGCGGGCCGGGCGCTGGCTGCGCTGGTACGTGCGCGAGTTCACGGACGAGAGCGCGTACGACCGGTATGTGGCACATGTGCGTCAGCACCAGGGGCCCCACGCCCCGGTCCCCTCCCGGAAGGAGTTCGAGCGCCGCCGCACGGACGCCCGGGAGGGCGATCCGCGCGAGGGCTTCCGCTGCTGCTGAGATCCGCCGGGCAGAGCTGACGTCCGCCGGGCACGGCTGACGCCCCGGCGTTGTCAGTGCCGTGCCGGATGATGGCGGCCATGGACATCACCGTAAGAACCGCACGGCCCGAGGAGTACGCACAGGCCGGGGAGCTGGTGGCGCGCGCCTACCTCGACGGCGGACTGCTGACCCACGGGGATTCCGACCCCTATCTGAACTCGCTCCGCGACGCGGCCGGCCGCGCCGCCCACGCCGACCTGCTGGTCGCCGAGGACCCGCAGGGCGCGCTGCTGGGCACCGTCACCTTCGTCGGCGAGGGAGGGCGCTACGCGGAGCGCGCCCGGGCCGGTGAGGGCGAGTTCCGGATGCTCGGCGTACGGCAGTCGGCGCGGGGCCGGGGTGTCGGTGAAGCACTGGTGCGGGCCTGTATCGGGCGGGCCCGCGACCTCGGGCTGAGCGGGCTCGTCCTGTCCACTCTGCCGACGATGCACGCGGCACACCGCCTCTACGCCCGGCTGGGCTTCCTGCGCGCCCCCGACCGCGACTGGCAGCCGATCGAGGGCGTCACCCTGCTGGCCTACACGCTCACCCTGTAGCCGACGGCACAACATATGGGGCCCTCTCACAGGGGGGCCACAACATGTATGGTGTCTCACGGCCGTCGCCCCCGACGCAGGGGAATCCGGTGCGAGTCCGGAACTGTCCCGCAACGGTGAGCGGCACGCGCGAGCGTGCCCGCGAGTCCGAATGCCTGCAGGCGGCGGCAGTACCGAACGTCCGGGTCTCGTGGGTTGGGCCGCCGGGGCGGAGCGCGCCATGCCCGCAGCGGGTCCGGCGTGTGCCCTCTCCTGCCGTGCTGCCCTGCCAGGGGCCCTCAGCAGCCAGGGAGAGCACCGCGTGACCGTCACCACCGCCCCCACACTTCCGGCACCGAGCGGCGCCGGGCCCGGCGCTCCCGGGAAACCCGCCGCATCCGGCAACCCCGGCGCCCGCGAGCCCGACTCCCGGGAACCAGGTGCCCGGGAACCCGGCGCCCGCGAGGATCCGCCGGCCGAAGCGCTCCGCCGGGCCCTCGCAGCGCTCACCGCCGGTCTCCCCGACGTGGACCCGGCGCCGGTGCTGGCAGCGGCCCTGCGCGGACGGCAACCCGGCGCCACCGAGGCCGACCTGCGTGCCCTCGCCATCGAATCGGCTGCGGGTCTCATCAGCGAGGAGCCCTCCTACTCCCGGCTGGCGGCGCGGCTGCTCACCCACGTGATCCGCGACGAGGCGGCGGCGGAGGGCGTGACCTCGTTCTCCGCCTCGGTGGCGCTGGGCCACGCGCAGGGGCTGATCGCGGACCGCACCCACGCCTTCGTGAAGAAGCACGCACAACGGCTCGACGCGCTGGTGGCAGAGGCCCTGGACGGCGGCGCGGACGACCGGTTCGAGTACTTCGGGCTGCGTACCGTCCACTCCCGCTACCTGCTGCGCCACCCGGCCACCCGCCGCCCGATCGAGACGCCGCAGCACTTCCTGCTCCGTGTCGCCTGCGGCCTGGCGGGGGACGAGTCACCCGAAGCGCTGGCGGAGGTGGCCGCGTTCTACCGGCTCACCAGCTCCCTCGCCTATCTGCCCTCCTCGCCCACCCTGTTCAACTCCGGTACGCGCCACCCGCAGATGTCGTCCTGCTATCTGCTGGACTCGCCCCAGGACGAACTGGACTCGATCTACGAGCGCTACCAGCAGATCGCCCGGCTCTCCAAGCACGCGGGCGGCATCGGTCTGTCCTACTCCCGCATCCGCTCCCGGGGCGCGCTGATCCGGGGCACCAACGGCCACTCGAACGGGATCGTCCCGTTCCTGCGCACGCTGGACGCCTCGGTCGCGGCCGTCAACCAGGGCGGCCGGCGCAAGGGTGCGGCCTGCGTCTACCTGGAGACCTGGCACGCGGACATCGAGGAGTTCCTCGAACTGCGCGACAACACGGGCGAGGACGCGCGCCGTACCCACAACCTCAACCTCGCGCACTGGGTACCGGACGAGTTCATGCGCCGCGTCGAGGCGGACGGGCAGTGGTCCCTCTTCTCCCCTTCCGACGTGCCGGAGCTGGTCGATCTGTGGGGCGAGGAGTTCGACACCGCCTACCGCCGCGCCGAGGCCGAGGGCCGCGCCGTCAAACAGCTGCCGGCCCGGCAGCTGTACGGCGCGATGATGCGTACTCTCGCGCAGACCGGCAACGGCTGGATGACGTTCAAGGACACCTCGAACCGCACCGCCAACCAGACCGCACAGCCCGGTCGCATCGTGCACTCCTCGAATCTGTGCACCGAGATCCTGGAGGTCACCGACGACGGCGAGACCGCCGTCTGCAACCTCGGCTCGGTCAATCTGGCCGCGCACCTGGGCGCCGACGGACAGCCCGACTGGGAGCGGCTGGACGCCACGGTGCGTACGGCGGTGACGTTCCTGGACCGGGTGGTGGACATCAACTTCTATCCGACCGAGCAGGCGGCCGCCTCCAACTCCCGCTGGCGGCCTGTGGGTCTGGGCGTGATGGGACTCCAGGACGTCTTCTTCCGGCTCGGGCTGCCGTTCGACTCGCAAGAGGCACGCGAGCTGTCCACCCGGATCGCCGAGCGGATCATGCTCGCCGCTTACGAGACCTCGGCGGAGCTGGCCGAGAGGCACAGCCCGCTGCCCGCCTGGGAGTCCACCCGCGCCGCACGCGGTGTACTCCACCCCGACCACTACCCGGACGCCGAGCCGCACTGGGCGGACCGCTGGGACGCGCTGCGCGCCCGTATCGCACGCACGGGGATGCGGAACTCCCTGCTGCTGGCGATCGCCCCCACGGCGACCATCGCCGCCATCGCGGGCGTGTACGAGTGCATCGAGCCGCAGGTCTCCAACCTCTTCAAACGCGAGACGCTCAGCGGCGAGTTCCTCCAGGTGAACCACTACCTGGTCGCGGAGCTGAAGCGCCTGGGGCTGTGGGACGCGCGGGCCCGCGAGGCGCTGCGGCGGGCCAACGGCTCCGTACAGGAGCTGGAGTGGGTGCCCGCGCACGTACGGGAGCTGTACCGCACCGCGTGGGAGCTGCCGCAGCGCGCCCTGATCGACATGGCCGCGGCCCGCACCCCGTACCTGGACCAGAGCCAGTCGCTGAACCTGTTCCAGTCCTCCCCCACCATCGGGAAGCTCAGCTCGATGTACGCGTACGCCTGGAAGCGCGGCATCAAGACCACGTACTACCTGCGGTCGCGCCCCGCGACCCGCATCGCCCAGGCGGCCAACTCCGTCCCCCAGCAGCCGAAGCCCGACGAGGCGCTCGCCTGCTCCCTGGAAAACCCCGAGTCCTGCGAGGCCTGCCAGTAATGACGACTCCCACCACCACGACTGCCCAGGCTCCGAAGAACCTGCTCGACCCCGGCTTCGAGCTGACCCTGCGCCCGATGCGCTATCCGCACTTCTACGAGCGCTACCGGGACGCCATCAAGAACACCTGGACCGTGGAGGAGGTCGACCTCCACTCCGACGTCGCGGATCTGGCCAAGCTCACCCCGGGCGAGCAGCACATGATCAGCCGCCTGGTGGCATTCTTCGCCACCGGCGACTCGATCGTCGCCAACAACCTGGTGCTGACGCTCTACAAGCACATCAACTCGCCCGAGGCGCGGCTGTATCTCTCCCGGCAGCTGTTCGAGGAGGCCGTGCACGTCCAGTTCTATCTGACCCTGCTGGACACCTATCTGCCCGACCACGACGAGCGGGCCGCCGCGTTCGCGGCCGTGGAGAAAATTCCCTCCATCCGGGAGAAGGCCCAGTTCTGCTTCCGGTGGATGGACGCTGTCGAGAGCCTCGACAAGCTGGACTCCAAGGCCGACAGGCGCCGTTTCCTGCTCAATCTGATCTGCTTCGCGGCCTGCATCGAGGGCCTGTTCTTCTACGGCGCTTTCGCCTACGTCTACTGGTTCCGCTCGCGCGGACTGCTGCACGGGCTGGCCACCGGCACCAACTGGGTCTTCCGCGACGAGTCGATGCACATGTCGTTCGCCTTCGACGTGGTCGACACCGTACGGGAGGAGGAGCCGGAACTCTTCGACGCGGAGCTGACCGAGCAGGTCACGGCGATGCTGGAGGAGGCCGTCGAGGCGGAGCTCCAGTTCGCGCGCGACCTGTGCGGGGAGGGGCTGCCCGGGATGAACACCGAGTCCATGCGCCAGTACCTCCAGGCCGTCGCCGACGAGCGGCTGCGCCGCCTGGGCTTCCCGGAGCGGTACGGCTCCAGCAACCCCTTCTCGTTCATGGAGCTCCAGAACGTCCAGGAGCTCACCAACTTCTTCGAGCGGCGCGCCTCGGCCTACCAGGTCGCCGTGGAGGGCTCGGTCTCCCTCGACGACGACTTCTGACCCGGGCTACTCGTTCGGCACCGTCTCGTAGCGGGGCGTGCTCTCGGCCATCTGCCGGAGCACGTCCTTGCGCTCGCGCTTGGAGAGCCGGTCGATGTACAGATACCCGTACAGGTGGTCGGTCTCGTGCTGGAGGCACCGGGCGAAGTAGCCCGTGCCCCGCACCACGATCGGCTTGCCCTGCGCGTCCTGGCCGCGCACCACCGCGTAGTCGGGCCGCGCCAGCTGGTGGTAGGCGCCGGGCACCGACAGGCAGCCCTCGCTGCCGTCGTCCAGCACGCGCTGTTCGGCGGGGAGCTGTTCGAGCACCGGGTTGCACACGACGCCCACGTGCCGTACGCCCTCGTCGTCGTAGCAGTCGTAGACGAAGACCTTCAGGTCGACGCCGATCTGGTTGGCGGCGATGCCGACGCCCTCTGCGGCGCGCTGGCTGGCGAACATGTCGTCGACCAGCTTGGCCAGCTCGTCGTCGAACTCGGTCACGTCCTTGCACTCCCGGTGCAGCACCGGGTTGCCGACGACGGTGACGGGCCGTGCCGTGCCCCGCGCGGTGTGGGCCTCCTCGCGGGCTGCCGCGTCCGTCACGTCGTCGACGAACTCGCCCTCGGCCCTAGCGGCCGACTCGGCCGTCGTTTCCTGCTGCTGCGCCATGCCGTCGTACGCCTTCCTGCGACCCATAAGACCGTGAGAGCAAAGATCCGCCGGTGAACCGGCCGAGCACCGTACGGCCGCGTACCGTAAGGACTCGCCCTACAGGGTACGGGCACGCCCGGCGCCGCTCAGCAGACCTCCTCCAGATCCCGCCACTCCCGGGTGTCAGGGCTGTCGGCGACCCAGCCGTCCAGCAGCCCGCGCACCAGCGCGGCGGGCGCCGCAAGGCCGCACTCCCGCTCGGGCACCCACAGCTCGCCGGGGCCGCCCTGTGTCATATGGCCCAGCGGCCCGGGGTGGCCGGGTGAACTGTGGTCGTGCGGGTCCAGATGCACCGTCCCGTCACCCTCGTCGGCGGGCATGGCGCTCTCGGAGCAGGCGCGGCACAGCAGCCGTACGGAGGAGGACCAGTCCTCGGCGGCGAACCCGGCGTCGGCCGCCAGCCGCTCCAGCGCGTCCCGGTCGCTCTCGGTGGCGGCTTCCAGCAGCACCACCCAGGTGGGCACGGGCGAGGGCGCCCACAGCTCGATCTCGTCGAAGACGGGGTAGGAGGGCCCGGCCGCCGTGGTGCGCTCGCCGTGCGGTACGCCGTCGTGCAGGACGACCTCGCCCCAGCGGCGCCCCGAGGAGGGCAGCGGGATGCTCTGGATCTCCATCCGGGCCGGGTCGATGCGGCGGCCCCAGACGACCTCCGCCTCGCCCTCCGGGGAGAGCCGTACGGCGGCGCTGCCCAGCTGCATGCCGGAGGGTTCCTCGGCAGCCGCCGCGCCGTGCGAGTGACCGGGCACGTGCAGCCCGTAGGCCTGCCAGGCCCGGCGCGCCAGCGGCCAGTCCTGGAGCGCGGTGGCCGCGATGCCGACGTTCCACCAGTCGGGGGCCCCTGTCTCGCGGTCCAGCAGCGCCACGGCGCGCAGGCCCGCTGTGCGCGCCTGCTCCCAGTCGTGCCGGAACTTGTGCAGCAGCGCGAGGTTGAACCAGGACTCCGAGAGCCACGGCTCCAGATCGGCGGCACGGGTGAGCAGAGCGCCCGCGTCCTCGTAGCGCCCGTCGCCGATGAGCGTGAACGCACGGTCCGTCGCCTGCCGCCACGAGGCGGAGGGACGGTGCCGCACCTTGCCGAAGATCCTCACTTTGCTCCCGCCGATCCCGCCGTTCCGCCTGTCCTGAGGCCCGGCTCGCCGCCCGGCCTGCTGTCTGCCGATGGGGTTTTGCGGACCGGCCGCCACGCGCCGGTCCTCGCCTGTCGCGGTTCCCCCTTCGCATCCAACCATGCCCGCTCGGGTGCCCGCTCATTACCCGTGCGTCAGACGTCCGCGGCCCGTGCCACTACCCGTGACAGAGCCTCCACCACACGTGGTTCGTGGTCACGCGCGGTCGCTGTGCGCAGCGCGTGCAGGGCCTCCTGGCGCGCCGCGCGGCCCGTGCTGTGACTGCCCGCGAGGAGGTCGTCGTACGCGCCCACGGTACGGACCACACGCGCGGTCACCGACTGTTCGCGGTACGGATCGGCCTGTGCTTCCACGGCGGACGCCACCCGCCAGCGGACGCCCGCCTGCCGGAGCACCGCGCCGCCGAGCAGGGCGATACGGCGCTGCCTGCCGGGCTCCAGCGCGGTCGTGGCGCCGCCGGGTACCGGGTCGGCCAGCGAGAGCTGCCCCACGTCATGGGTGAGGGCCGCGTACTCCAGCGCGGTGAGTTCCCCTCCTGTCAGGCCCAGCTCGCGCCCCACCGCGCGGCTGAGCTCGGCTACTCGGCGCGCATGCCCGTACGGGGTGCAACCGGCCACCTCGGGGGCCCGGGCGAGGGAGTCGAGGGTGGGCCGGTGGGTCGCCCGTACGGAGGCGCGGCGGCGGAGCGCGAACTGGATGACGAGCAGCGGCGCGCAGCACAGCAGCAGCGCCCACAGCCCGGCGACGGCGACGGCCAGCGCGAGGAGCACGGCGGTGGCGGCCAGCGCGGGTACGGTGACGAGCCGGGCCCGCAACTCGGCCCGCAGCGCCCGGCCGTGTGCGTCGGTGGCGGCGGCGAGCAGCGCGTCGAGGCAGCCGACGAGCAGCGCCAGAGCCAGCAGGCAGCAGGTGAACAGAGCGCCCGGTTCGACGCCGCGGCCCAACCAGCCGTCTCCGTACAGCGGTTGACCGCAGACGGCGGCGAAGCCGACGCCGAGCGCCAGCCGCGCCGGGGCCTGGGGCGGTGGCGCCTGGCCCAGTGCCACATGCGGGGTCAGTCCGACGAGGGAGCCGACGAGCGCCACCGTGACGGCCTGTGCCGGTCCGTGCACGGCCGGGGTGTCGCCCACCTGGCCGCACAGCGCGTAGCCGAGCGCGCCGGCGCCGGACAGCAGCCCGGTGGTGCGCAGGCCGCCCACGCGCCCCTCGGGCAGCCGCACCCGGGCCAACTCCCCTACGGCGACGACGAGTCCGAAAGCCAGCGCGATGCCGGGCTGGGCCACTCCCTGCCACAGGGTGACGCACAGGGCGCCGCCCGACACCAGCGCGGCCGCACCGTAGGCGGCGGCGACGAGCCGTGCGGCCGTCCGCCGCCTCATACCGCGACGCCGCTGCCGGTCCGCGCCCCGGCCCCCTCAGCAGCAGCGTGGGCCCTGTGAGGCACCGCCGGGACCTTGGGCTGCCGGTGCCCGGCCGGTTCGGGGACGTCGGCGAACGGCCAGCCGTGACGGCGCAGCGCACGGGTGAGGGCCGCGACCATCCGGGGGTCGAACTGCGTGCCCGAGCACCTCTCCAGCTCCTCCAGCGCCGCCGCGACGGGCCTGCCGGGGCGGTAGCAGCGAGTGGAGGTCATGGCGTCGAACGCGTCGGCGACGGCCACGATCCGTGCCGCCTCCGGGATCTGCTCGCCGGCCAGCCCTCGCGGATAACCGGTGCCGTCCATCCGCTCGTGGTGGTGGAGGACGGCCTCGCGGGCCTCGCCGAGGAAGTCGAGCCCGCGCACGATCTCGGCCCCGTGCTCGGGGTGCCGTTCCATCACGCGGCGCTCGGCCGGCGTGAGGGGCCCCGCCTTGCGCAACAGCCGTGCGGGGACGCCGAGTTTGCCGACGTCGTGCAGGACGCCCGCACAGCGCAGCGTCTCGGTCCGCTCCTCGTCCAGGCCCAGCTCGCGGGCGATCAGCGCCGCCGCGAAGCCGACCCGTTCACCGTGGCCGCGGGTGTAGCGGTCCTTGAGCTGTACGGCCTGGGAAAGCGCCTGTACGGCCGCCTGCCGGGCCGCGTGTTCGGGGCGGTACCGCCGCAGGCCCCACCAGCCGAGCCACAGGGGCCCGAGCGCGGGCAGCGCGGCGAGCGGGCCGTACGCGCTGCGCCACAGGACCACCGCCACCGGCACCGTCAGTACGCACGCCAGGGCGAACGCGACCCGGCTGTCCTCCGGCTGTCCCACTGGTCCTGCTGTCCGTGCGGTGACCGGGCCCGCGGGATCGCCCGGTTCCGCTGTGCGCCTCGTGAGCCGCATCGCGAGTCTCCTCCCCACCTCTCACATGGCGGGGAGACTAGGAGCGGGACGGCGGCCGGACGGCGGCCTTGGGGCGCGTTCCCCCGTTCGGGACGGCAGGTGCTCACCCGAAGGAGGGAGAAAGAGCGGAACCGCTGGCGCAGCCGTGCAGGGGCGAACAGGTGGGTCAGGCGGGGTTCTTGTCGTCCTCGGAGCCGACGGCGTCGACGGTCTCCATCCCGGCGGCGGGACGGGTGTCCTCCTCGGCGGCGGAACGGATCTCCTCGCCCTGGGCGGTGTCCCCTTCCCCAGGGCCCTGGCCCTGCCGGATCACCTCGATCCGGCCCATGACCTTGGCCCGCAGGTCGGACGGGACGTCGTCGTGCCCGCAGCAGCGCTTGACGAGCTTCTTCACCTCGCGCTCGAGCCCGTACTTCTCGAAGCAGGGCGAGCACTCGTCGAAGTGCTCCTTGAACTTGGCGCAGTCGCTGTCGGGCATCTCCTGGTCGAGGTACTCGTAGAGGTGGTCGAGGACCTCAGAGCAGTCCGTCTCGTGCGGCTCTCCGCAACTCATGAGCCCGAGCCTTTCCGGTCTTGCGACCCGTCCGCCGGGGCACCGGCCGGGACCAGGCCGCGCTCTTGCGCGTAGCCCTCCAGCATCTCCCGAAGCTGGCGCCGCCCACGGTGCAGACGGGACATCACCGTACCGATGGGTGTCCCCATGATGTCGGCGATCTCCTTGTACGCAAAGCCCTCCACATCGGCGAGGTAGACGGCGATGCGGAACTCCTCGGGGATGGCCTGGAGCGCTTCCTTCACATCGGAGTCCGGCAGGTGGTCGAGCGCCTGCGCCTCGGCCGAGCGCAGTCCGGTCGACATGTGCGACTCGGCGCGCGCGAGCTGCCAGTCCTCGATCTCCTCCGCGGCGCTGCGCTGGGGCTCACGCTGCTTCTTGCGGTAGGAGTTGATGAAGGTGTTCGTCAGGATGCGGTACAGCCACGCCTTGAGGTTGGTGCCCTCCCGGAACTGGTGGAAGGACGCGTACGCCTTCGCGTAGGTCTCCTGCACCAGGTCCTCGGCGTCGGCCGGGTTCCGCGTCATGCGCAGCGCGGCGGAATACATCTGGTCGAGGAACGCCAGCGCGTCCCGCTCGAAGCGCGCACTGCGCTGCTCCACGGTTTCCGACGCCTGTGATTCCTGCGGTGCGCTTGAGTCGCCTTCGGTCCCGGTGACCGGACCCACCTCCTCCAACGTCGCGGCGAGCCCGAACGAGGACCCGCTCGAATCGGAGAATAGACGACGATCGCCGCCGCCCGCCGCTTGAATCTTCGCGCCTGAGGCCAGCGCCATCGTGGCCCAGTCCAGGTCAGCGGCCCGCGGACGCTGGGGGCAAGCGACAGAACCCATCTGGGCGGCTCCCTTTCCTTCGCATGGAGAGGTGTGGCTGTTTTCTCACGTCGGCTCCGGTCGCGGATCCCCTGCCGGGGCGCCTCCGCGGCCGCAGCCGGATATCCCGTGCAACCATCGGCGACCGCCGAGCATTCCCGGCCCGGGAGGTTGTTTCCCGCGCTCACTGCGGGCCGCTTGTCCGCTGTCTGAGGCCCTCAGCCACCGGCCCCGGCGGCGATCCAGCGGATGACGGCGCCGGTGATCACCCCCATGGCCTCCTCCTCGGTCAGCTCGGCCGACTTCGGCAGCGCGAAGCCGTGGTCGGCGTAGGCCACCTCCACCAGCTCCGTTCCGGCCGGGAACTCCTCGGGTCGCCCGAACGGGTCCCGCTCGCCCTGCACCACCAGTACCGGCGGCTGCGCGCCGGTCAGCTCCTCGGCACGTGACTTCTCCGGCTTGCCCGGCGGGTGCAGCGGGAACGACAGCGCGAGCACCGCCCGCGCGCCCAGCTCTCCCGCCGTACGGCAGGCGACGCGGGCGCCCGCGCTGCGGCCTCCCGCGATCACCGGGAGCCCGGTGCGGGTGAGCGCCGGCCACAGGGCGCTCCATGCGGTGTCCAGGGTCCGCGGGGCGGGGGCGACCTTCTTCCCGGCCACCCGCCAGGGCTGCTCGACCAGCGCCACGGTGACGCCCTCGGCGGGCAGCGCGGCGGCCAGCGCGCGCAGGTCCCGGGCCTCGATCCCGCCGCCCGCGCCGTGGCCGAGGGCCAGCACGGTGTGCGCCTTCGGCGCCGGGTGCCAGGTGATGCGGGCCTCGCCCACGGGGGTGGTGACCGTCTCGGCCTGTACTTTCTGTTTGCTCGCGCGCGCAGTCATGGCCGCATGGTGCCAGGCGCTGCGCGCGCTTTCGGCGCACCTTGTCCTGCCGTGCCGGGGAGGGGCTGCCCCTGTCTGCCCGACGCGGGCTGCGGGTTCGTGGTGGTCGCTCGCGCAGTTCCCCGCGCCCCTGACGGGGCGCGCGCTCCCCCGCGCGGCGGAGCCGCACGTCAATTCAGTCCCGTGCCCCTTCGGGGCGCGTGTGCTCAGAAGAGGGTTTCTTCTTCTGGGGCCGGGAGTTCCTTCAGGAGGTGGGGGGCGTTGTTGCGGACGTTGCTGACGTCCGTGGAGACGGGGTGGGCCCGCATGAGTCCGGTGGGCGGGGGTGTGAGCAGCTCGCGGAGCGACTCCGTGTCCGTCCGCGAGGGGTCCAGCCAGGCGTCCCAGCGGTCGGGGGTGAGCATCAGCGGCATCCGGGGGTGGATGTCGGCCAGCGAGCGGGGGCCGCCCTCGGCGAGCTGGTCCGCGTTGGCCAGCGGTGTCGTCTCCGCTTCCGTGGTGATCACCGTGCAGGTGGCCCACCACGCCTGGGGGTGGTCGTCGGGCAGTGTCTTGTCCCGCCAGAACTCGTACAGCCCGGCCATCGCCATCACGGGCTGTTCCCCGTCGGTGCCGCCGGGGGCGGTCGGCGCGATGAAGTACGGCTGCTTACGGGGCCGCTTGCGCTTGCCCTCCTGTTCGAGCTTCAGCTCGCCCTGTGCGGTGACCCACTCGTAGTAGCCGTCGGCGGGCAGCAGACAGCGGCGCGCGACGAAGGGCCGGCGGTAGGCGGGCTTCTCGTGCACCGTCTCGGCCCTGGCGTTGATCATCTTGACGCCCATGTCGGGTGATTTCGCCCACCCGGGCACCAGGCCCCATTTGAGCGTCCGCAGCTGCCGTACGGGCCGCGGGTCGTCGCTGCCCTTGAGAGGGCGGTCGAGCACCGCGTGCACCTGTTTGGTGGGTGCGACGTTCCAGTCCGGCGCCAGCGCCTCCGTCGGCTCCCACGCCTCCACCTCGAACAGCCGGACCAGATCCTCGGCCCCCCGGCTCGCTGCATACCGTCCGCACATGCCTGCAAGACTGCCACGGCACGCCGGGCCGTCGCCGTGCGTTGACGGGACACGGAGGGGACGCGGCCCCCGGAGCACCTGAGGAGAACACCCCGAACATGGACAACGCGAGCATCACGGACGTCTGGGACCGGGTCGTGGGCAGTCAGCCGGACCCCGAGCAGTGGCTGGTGCTGGTCACCGGTCTCGTCGCACTGCTCGCGGTGGCCCCGCACGGGGTGTGGCGGATATCGCGGAACGCGGTCACCATCGCGCACGAGGGCGGGCACGGACTCATAGCCCTGGTCACCGGGCGGCGGCTGGACGGTATCCGGCTGCACTCGGACACCTCGGGCCTGACGGTCTCGCGCGGCAAGCCGCACGGGCTGGGCATGGTGCTGACCGCCGCCGCGGGGTACACCGCTCCCCCGCTGCTGGGTCTGGGCGGCGCCTGGCTGCTGGCGGCCAACCACATCACCGCGCTGCTGTGGGGCGCCACAGCGCTGCTGATCGCCATGCTGGTGATGATCCGCAACGCCTACGGGGTACTGACCGTCGTCCTGGCCGGCGGCGCGTTCCTGCTCGTCTCGTGGCTGACGGACCCCGAGGTGCAGGCGGCGTTCGCCTATGTGGTGGTCTGGTTCCTGCTGCTGGGCGGGGTGCGGCCGGTCTTCGAACTCCAGGGCAAGCGGCGGCGCCAGGGCGTACGCGGCGGAGGGTTCCGGTCCGGTGGCGCGACGAGGCCCGGCATGCCGGACTCGGACGCCGACCAGCTCGCCCGGCTCACCCACCTCCCCGCCGCCGCGTGGCTGTTCCTCTTCCACGCGGTGGCGCTGTGCTCCCTCCTCGGCGGCGGACGCTGGCTGCTCGGACTGTGAGCAGGGGCCCTCGCAGCACGGAACGGTGCCCGAGGCCAGCCGGGCGGCCGAGCCCCAGCCATTACAGTGGCCCCATGACCGACCAGCGCACCAGCACCGCAGACTCCGCACTCTGGCCCGCTCCCACGGCGCCGGGCCGCATCGAGGCGACCGTCACCGTGCCCGGGTCCAAGTCGGTCACCAACCGGGCGCTGGTGCTGGCCGCGCTCTCCTCCGAGCCCGGCTGGCTGCGCCGCCCGCTGCGCTCCCGCGACACCCTGCTGATGGCCGGCGCGCTGCGCACCATGGGCGTACGGATCGAGGAGACGGTCTCCTCCGCCTCCGCTGCCACCCCGGCCGAGGGCGAGCGCCCCGCCGGTGAGCGGCCCGGCGGCGAGGCGTGGCGGGTGATCCCGACCGCGCTGCGCGGCCCGGCCACGGTGGACGTCGGCAACGCGGGCACGGTGATGCGCTTCCTGCCCCCGCTGGCGGCGCTGGCCCAGGGACCGATCCGGTTCGACGGCGACCCGCGCTCCTACGAGCGCCCGCTGCACGGCGTCATCGACGCGCTGCGCGCCCTGGGCGCGCGCGTGGAGGACGAGGGCCGCGGAGCGCTGCCGATGACCGTGCACGGCAACGGCTCGCTGGCGGGCGGCACGGTGGAGATCGACGCCTCCTCCTCCAGCCAGTTCGTCAGCGCGCTGCTGCTGTCGGGTCCTGGCTTCAACCAGGGCGTCGAGGTCCGCCACACGGGCCGCACCCTGCCGTCCATGCCGCACATCCGGATGACGGTGGACATGCTGCGCGCCGCGGGCGCCCAGGTGGACACGCCGGAGGACGGCGGAGCGGCGAACGTGTGGCGGGTGACGCCCGGCGCGCTGCTGGGCCGCGATCTGACGATCGAGCCGGACCTGTCCAACGCGCAGCCCTTCCTCGCCGCCGCGCTGGTGACCGGCGGCCGGGTCACCGTCCCGGACTGGCCCGAGCACACCACGCAGCCCGGTGACGCGCTGCGGGAGATCTTCACGGCCATGGGCGGCTCCTGCGTGCTCGACGAGCGGGGCCTCACCTTCACCGGCAGCGGCCGTATCCACGGCATCGACATCGACCTGGGCGAGGTCGGCGAACTGACGCCCGGCATCGCCGCCGTGGCCGCGCTCGCTGAGGGCGAGAGCGTGCTGCGCGGCGTCGGCCATCTGCGGCTGCACGAGACGGACCGGCTGGCCGCGCTGGTGAAGGAGATCAACGGCCTGGGCGGCGACGTCACCGAGACCGAGGACGGTCTGCGGATCCGGCCCCGTCCGCTGCACGGCGGTGTCTTCCACACCTACGACGACCACCGGCTGGCCACGGCGGGCGCGGTGCTCGGCCTGGCGGTCGAGGGCGTCGAGGTGGAGAACGTCGCGACGACGTACAAGACGCTGCCCGACTTCACCCGGATGTGGGGCGACATGCTCGGCGTCCCCGCGGGAGCGGGGGCCGGTTCCGGGGTCGGCCCCGGGGTCGGAGAGAGAGCCTGAGAGGGCGCCCGGGATGCGCCGCTACGGCAAGCACACCGACGAGGACGACATCCGGGTCCGTCCCTCCCGCCGGGGCACCCGCCCGCGTACGCACACCCGCCCCAAGCACGAGGACGCGGCAGAGGGCTTCGTACTGACTGTCGACCGTGGCCGGCTGACGTGTCTGGTCGAGGGCCGCACGGTCACCGCGATGAAGGCGCGCGAGCTGGGCCGCAAGGCCGTGGTGGTGGGTGACCGGGTGGCCGTCGTCGGCGACCTGTCGGGCGCCAAGGACACCCTCGCGCGCATCGTGCGGGTGGAGGAGCGCACTTCGGTGCTGCGCAGGACGGCGGACGACAACGACCCCTATGAGCGCGTCATCGTGGCCAACGCCGACCAGCTCGCCGTCGTCACGGCGCTGGCCGACCCCGAGCCCCGCCCCCGGCTGATCGACCGCTGCCTGGTCGCCGCGTTCGACGCGGGTCTCGAGCCACTGCTGGTGCTCACCAAGTCCGACCTGGCGTCGGCCGAACCGCTGCTGGAGACCTACGCGCCGCTGGGGGTGCGCTATGTCGTCACCAGCCGGGACGACTTCGCCGACGGCGAGGGCGTCGAGGCGGTCCGTGAGCTGATGCGCGGTCAGATCACGGTGTGCGTGGGGCACAGCGGTGTCGGAAAGACGACGCTGGTCAACGCGCTGGTGCCGGAGCGCCGACGGGCCACAGGCGTGGTGAACGCGGTCACCGGACGCGGCCGGCACACCACGACCTCGGCACTGGCGCTCCCCCTGCCGCCCTCCACCGTCGGTGAGGACGGCTGGGTCATCGACACCCCCGGGGTGCGGTCCTTCGGCCTCAACCACATTCAGCTCTCGCGCGTCATCCACGCGTTCCCCGACCTGGAGGCGGGCGCGGAGCACTGCCCGCGCGCGTGCAGCCACAACGAGCAGGACTGCGCGCTGGACCAGTGGGTCGCCGACGGGCACGCCGATCCTGCCCGACTGCACTCGCTGCGCCGCCTGCTGGCGACGCGGGAGAGGCGAGAAGGGGACTGATCGCTTCCGCCCGGCCACCGCTGCATACTGGTTTGCCTGCGCTTGACCTTGTCCCAGAGGGCCCCGACGGGAGCGACGAGAGGAAGAGCACATGGCGTGGCTGCTGGTGATAGTCGCCGGGTTGCTGGAGACCGGCTTCGCCGTGTGTCTGAAGCTCTCCCACGGCTTCACCAGACTCTGGCCCACGATCGCGTTCTGCGCTTTCGCACTGGGCAGCTTCGGCCTGCTGACCCTCTCGCTGAAGCGGCTGGACGTCGGCCCCGCGTACGCGGTGTGGACCGGCATCGGTGCCGCGGGTACGGCGATCTACGGCATGGTCTTCATGGGTGACGTGGTCTCCGCGCTCAAGCTGATCTCCATCACCCTGGTGATCGTCGGCGTGATGGGCCTCCAACTGTCGGGCAGCGCGCACTGAGGGGCCCCATGCCGGGTGCGCCTAGCGAGAGAGCAACGCACGGACGACCTCGTCCACGCGCCCGCACGGCTCCTCGTCGTCGGACTCGACAGGGGCGACGACGTACGAGAGGGCGACCCGTAAGCCCACCTCGTAGGCGCCCTCCACATCCCGCCGTTCAAAGGCGCTCGGCGGCCCGCCCACGGGCACCCGGTGGGCCCGGTCCAACCCGTCCACCACCCGGCTCCGCAACGCGGCAGCGAGCTTCCCTGGCTCTCCCGGGGGTGAGGGCACCAGCGCCCCGAAGCACCCGGTGAGCGCCGCCCGCACAATGGGCTCGGCCCGGGCCGTCCGCAGCACCCACCGCGCGGCCGCCGCACAGCACCCGGCGGCATCGCTCCCACCGCGGCAGGCCTCCGCCGCAGCGCGCCCCGCGCCGTCCAGGAAGTCCTCCAGCACCCGCTCGACGAGCGCGGCGCCCAGCCCTTCCTTGCTGCCGAACTCGTTGTAGAGCGTCTGGCGCGACACCCCGGCGGCCGCCGCGACATCGACCATCCGTACGACCGTCCAGGGCTGTGACCGCACCGCCACATGGGCGGCGTCCAGCAGGGTCTCGCGTGCAGTAGGCATCGTCGCCTCCCCAGACCGGCAGCCCGGTGTGCGGCACAGAATTGACGCACCGCCAAGAGGTGTCAATACGCGGCGCACGCGCATGGCCGTGTGGCCGGGGGTTTCGTCGCTCGATACTGTTCGGCCATGCTGGACTATCACGATGATCTGCGTCTCGCCCATGTACTGGCCGACGCCGCCGACGCCGCGACCATGGAGCGGTTCAAGGCTCTCGATCTGAAGGTCGAGACCAAGCCGGACATGACGCCGGTGAGCGAGGCCGACAAGGCGGCCGAGGAGCTGATCCGCACCTCGCTCCAGCGCACCCGTCCGCGCGACGCGGTGCTGGGCGAGGAGTTCGGCACCGAGGGACACGGGCCGCGCCGCTGGGTGATCGATCCGATCGACGGTACGAAGAACTATGTGCGCGGCGTCCCCGTATGGGCGACGCTCATCGCCCTGATGGAGATGGGCGAGGGTGGTGACCGGCCGGTGGTCGGCGTCGTCTCGGCGCCCGCGCTCAACCGCCGCTGGTGGGCGGCGAAGGGCTCGGGTGCCTACAGCGGCCGCAGCCTGTCCAAGGCCACCCGGCTGGAGGTGTCCAAGGTGGCAGAGGTGCGGGACGCCTCGTTCGCCTACTCCTCGCTGCACGGCTGGGAGGAGCGCGGCATGCTGGGCGGCTTCATGGATCTGACCCGGGACTGCTGGCGGACCCGCGGCTACGGCGATTTCTGGCCGTACATGATGGTCGCCGAGGGCTCGGTGGACATGTGCGCGGAGCCGGAGCTGTCGCTGTGGGACATGGCCGCGAGCGCGGTCATCGTCGAGGAGGCGGGCGGTTCGTTCACCGGGCTCGACGGAAACCCGGGGCCGCACAGCGGCAACGCGGCGGCCTCGAACGGGCTGTTGCACGAGACACTGCTGAGCTATTTGACGGCCTGATCCGATCGGCCGCGGCCACTCGTCCGGGTGCTCCGTACACGGGTCCTTGTTGTGACCTCCGGCACATGTGAACATGAGAATCCGCTCGCTTGTGCCCTTGTGAACCACTTCTCGAGCTGCGTTCCGCGCCCGGGAAGCCGTTCCGCCAAGGAGGTAGCACCTTCATGCCCGAACACGTCCACCACGCCATGAGCACCGTGGTCCTCACCATCGGCCCAGCGCACACCCTCCGCCAGGCAGCACAACTGATGTCGGCCCGCCGGGTCGGCGCCGCAGTCGTCCTCGACCCCGACACCAGCGGGCTCGGCATCCTCACCGAGCGCGACATCCTCGACTCCCTCGGCGCGGGCCAGGACCCGGACCGGGAACGGGCACACGACCACACCACCACCGACGTCGTCTTCGCCACACCCGACTGGACGCTGGACGCGGCGGCGCAGGCCATGACGCGCGGCGGCTTCCGCCATCTGATCGTGCTGGACGGACCTGAGCCGGTGGGCGTGCTGTCCGTACGCGACATCGTCCGCAACTGGTCCAACACCAAGGTCCCGTCCAACACCAAGGTCCCGGCCGCCCTCTGAGACCCCGGCCCCGGGTGTCCCAAAGGGGCGCGGGGAACTGCGCGCCCAACCACAACTCACAGGCAGCCCGCAACGCACACCAGGGGGCAGCCCCTGCCCGGCACCCAGGGAGCTGCCCCAACAGGCCAGGCGGCGGACGCGGCGAAGCCGCACAACGTACCGGAGGGACCGGAGCCCCATGGCGTCCGGTCCCTCCGGTCTCGTACGGCGAGCGGTCGGTCAGCCGCGCAGGGCCTGGACCGCGGCCTCCAGCCGCTTGCCGTAGTCGGGGTCCGCCTGGCGGAAGTTCTCGATCGCGCGCTGAACGATGTCGTCCCGGGAGACACCCGCCATGGCGTTCGCCAGGTTGTCGATCAGCCGCGCCTTCTCGTCCTCCGACATCAGACGGTAGAGGTTCCCGGCCTGGACGAAGTCGTCGTCCTCGGCGTGCGAGGGTGCCGGGTGGTCCTCGGTGGTGCCGCTGACCGGCAGCGGCTGCCACAGCGGACGGCCGGTCTCGGCCGGCGCGCCGAAGCTGTTGGGCTCGTAGTTCTTCGCCCCGCCGTGCCGGCCGTCGTACATCACGCCGTCCCGGCCGTAGCTGCGGGCCTGCGTCGCCTTCGGCTCGTTCACGGGCAGCAGGTCGGCGTTGATGCCGACGCGGTAGCGGTGCGCGTCACCGTAGGCGAAGAGGCGGCCCTGGAGCATCTTGTCCGGCGAGGGGCCGACGCCCGGCACGAAGTGGTGCGGGGAGAAGATCGACTGCTCGACCTCGGCGAAGATGTTCCGCGGGTTGCGGTTGAGCTCCAGCTTGCCGAACCACTGGACCGGGTAGTCGGCGTGCGGCCACACCTTGGTCAGGTCGAACGGGTTGAACCGGTAGTTCGCCGCCTCGGCTGCTGGCATGATCTGCACGCCCACGGTCCAGGTCGGGTACTCGCCCCGCTCGATGGCCTCGCGCAGGTCACGCTGGTGGCTGTCGGGGTCCTTGCCGGCCAGCTCCTCGGCCTCGGCGGCCGTGAGGTTCTTGATGCCCTGGTCGGTCTTGAAGTGGTACTTGACCCAGAAGACCTCGCCGGCCTCGTTGGTCCACTGGAAGGTGTGGGAGCCGAAGCCGTCCATGTGGCGGTAGGAGGCGGGGATGCCCCGGTCGCCGAAGAGCCAGGTCACCTGGTGGGTCGACTCGGGCGACAGGCCCCAGAAGTCCCAGACGTTGTCCGCCTCCTGGGAGCCGGTGTACGGGTCGCGCTTCTGGGTGTGGATGAAGTCGGGGAACTTGATGGCGTCCTTGATGAAGAACACCGGGGTGTTGTTGCCGACGAGGTCGTAGTTGCCCTCTTCGGTGTAGAACTTCAGCGCGAAGCCGCGGGGGTCGCGCACCGCGTCGGCGGCACCGAGGTTGCCGGCCACCGTGGAGAAGCGCAGGAAGACCTCGGTCTCCTTGCCCACCTCGGAGAGGAACTTCGCCCGGGTGTACTTGGTCACATCAGCGGTGACGGTGAACTTTCCGTACGCGCCCGCGCCCCGGGCGTGCACGATGCGCTCCGGGATGCGCTCGCGGTTGAAGTGGGCCAGTTTCTCCAGCAGGTGCTGGTCCTGAACGAGCACGGGGCCGCCCGCACCGGCGGTCTGGCTGTTCTGGTTGTCCGCGACCGGAGCGCCGGCTTCCGTCGTCATGGGTCCGGTCGTCTCGTCCTGCACGGTCACGTGCGCCTCCTGTGCCTCACATCTGTCCTGTACGCCAACCACCCGCAACACTACATTGGACTTTGTCCAAGTCAAGAAGAAGCCGAAACCCATACGGGTTCCGTACTCGTACGGGTTCTGTGCATGGACACACCACTGCTAGGCTGGACCCATGAGTGACCTGCTGGAACGGCTCCGCGATCGCGGTTGGCGGCTCACCGCACAGCGGCGAGTCGTCGCCGAGGTACTCGACGGTGACCATGTGCACTACACGGCCGACGAGGTCCACGCCCGTGCGGCGGACCGGCTGCCGGAGATCGCCCGTGCGACGGTCTACAACACGCTGAGCGAGCTGGTCGCCCTCGGCGAAGTGCTGGAAGTGAGCACCGACGGGCGCGCCAAGCGCTACGACCCGAACGCGCGCCACACCCACCAGCACCTGGTCTGCTCCCGCTGCGGGACGATCCGGGACGTCCACCCGACGGGCGACCCGCTGGCGGCCCTGCCGGAGAACGAGCGCTACGGCTTCGCCATCGCCGAGGCCACCGTCACCTACCGGGGCGTCTGCCCGAACTGCAGCGGCTCCTGAGCCGCCGCCGGCCTCCGGCGGAACCGGAAAGGCCCGCACCCCCTGCACCGGGTGCGGGCCTTTCGCTGTGCCGCTCGACTGCTGTCCCGGCCGAGACACGACGAAGGCCCGGATCCGAGGATCCGGGCCTTCGTCTTTCAGTAGCGGGGACAGGATTTGAACCTGCGACCTCTGGGTTATGAGCCCAGCGAGCTACCGAGCTGCTCCACCCCGCGCCGTTGTGTGCACAACTTTAACGCGGGTCGACGACCAGCGCAAATCGAGGTCGCAGGGGCGGGTGGGGCAGCGGTAGCCAGCTACGCGGTCAGTTCCGAGCGGAGCGCGTCGCGGAGCTTGGCGGCACGCTCAGCCACCTCGACCGGTCCCAGCTCCACGGCGCGGGCGCACCAGAACTGTCCCTCGTCCAGTTCGCCGCGGCGGGCGCTGATCAGAGCCAGCCGCAGCGCCGCCCTGCCGTGCCCCGCCTCGGCGGCGCGGGTCCACCACAGGGCCGCCTCCGGCTCGCTGCCCTCGCGGGCCAGCAGCAGCCCCAGGTTGAACGCACCGTTCGGGCTGCCCGCCTCGGCTGCGGCGCGGTACCAGCGTGCGGCGTCGACGACCTCTCCGCGCGCCGCCGCGCACATCCCCAGCCGCACCTGTGCGCGGCGGTGGCCGTGCTCTGCCGCGCGCTCGTACCACTCCTCGTACTCGGGTCTGGCGCCGTCCGGGCGGCCGAGTCCGTGCTCCGAGCCCAGCTCGCCGGTACCGCGCCGGGTGACCCGCTCCAGGAGCGCGCCCAGCCGGAAGGCACCCTCGACGCTGCCACCGCCGGCGGCGCAGCGCAGATGCCGCTCCGCGGTGTGCAGTTCGCCCTCGCGCAGCAGCGCGATGCCGACCTGCAGCGCGGCCTCCGCGTGGCCGGACGCGGCCGCGCGCTCGTACCACGCGCGCGCCGTGCGCTCGTTGCCGCGCCCCGCGTGCAGGATGCCGAGGTTGAAGGCGGCGTCCACGCTGCCCGCCTCGGCGGCCTTGGAGAACCACGGCTCGGCGCCCTGGGTGTCCCCGCGCTGCAGCAGCAGCACGGCAAGCGCGTTGGCTGCCTCCCGGTGCCCCGCGTAGGCGGCACGGCGGTACCACTGCTCGGCCTGCGCCGTGCGGCCCTGAGCGGCGCACAGCAGCCCCAGGTTGAAGGCGCCGTTGTCGCAACCCGCCTCCAGTGCGACGTGGTACCACCGCTCGGCGGCCTGCCGCTCGCCGCGGTCGGCGTGCAGCGCCCCCAGCGCGTTGGCCGCGTTGCCGTCACCGTTCTCGGCGGCGCGGCGCCACCACACGGCGGCGCTCTCCTCGTCGCCCGCGTCCCGCAGCAGGAAGCCCAGCGCGCAGGCGGCCCGCGCCTCACCGTCCTTGGCGGAGGTCAGGTACCACCGTCCGGCCTCCTTGAGTTCGCCGCGGCGCTCCAGGATGGCGCCGAGGCGCAGCGCCGCCCTGCGGTGACCGCGGGCTGCCGCCTGGCGGTACCAGCGCTCGGCCTCCTCCTCGGCCTCGCGTACGGCGGCGGCGCCGGACTCCCCCTTGTCGTCCGGCTCCTGGGCACGCGCGCTCACCAACTGGGCGACGCGGTACGCGGCTTCTCTGTGCCCGCGCTCGGCAGCCGCCCGGAACCACTCCTCGGCTCCGTCCTCGCCGTGGTGCTCCAGCAGGTCGGCGAGCGCGTAGGCGCCCAGCGCGTGACCGGACTCGGCGGACTGGCGCAGCCAGTAGTGGGCGGCCGGTTCGTCGCCGCGCTCCCGGTGGTAGCGGCCCAACGCGTGGGCGGCGGCCGCCGAGCCGGCGACGGCGGCGGTACGCCACCATCCCGCGGCCTCTTCCGGATATCCCCGCTGGTGCAGCAGCACCCCGAGGTTGTTGGCGGCCGCCCGGTCCCCCGCGGCGGTGGCGGCACGCAGATGCGGCTCGGCACCGTCCAGATCCCCCCGGCGCAGCAGTTGGGCGCCCAGCACGCTGTCGGCAGCGGCCTTGTCCGCCGTCGCCTGCGTGCTCTTGTCCGCCGTCGTCCGTCCGACTGCCGGCATCCTTTCGACTGCTGCGGTCTTCGTGGCTGCTGCGGTCTGCGCGGTGAGCTGCGCTGCGGTCTGCTCGGTGTGCTCCTCCGTACTCAGGCCCGGACCGGGACGTACCGGGTCCGTCAGCCTTGCTTTCTCCCCCATAAGCTCCATCGTCGCACCACCTGCAACCCGCGTACACCTCGTATACCGCAGCCAGTGAGGTCACTTCAGAGGTTTGTCGACTTCCCGACGTAGAGATACTCCAAACCCCTTGACCCGGTTGTCCCCCGCACAAGCGAAGAGGCCCGGAGTCTGTTGACTCCGAGCCTCTTCCCTTTAGTAGCGGGGACAGGATTTGAACCTGCGACCTCTGGGTTATGAGCCCAGCGAGCTACCGAGCTGCTCCACCCCGCGCCGTTGTGTGCACAACTCTACACCACGTCGCGGGGTGGTCTCACCCGCTACCCGTCGCCGCCTGACTCGTTCTTGTCCGAGGAGCCGTTCTTGCCGCCCGACCCGCTGCCCGCTCCGGCTTTCTGCTCGGCCTCGGCGGCCTTGCGCAGCGCCTCTTCCAGCGCGTCCTGCTGCTTGCCGTACTCCTCCCAGTCGCCCTTCTCGCGGGCCTTCTCGCTCTTGTCCCACGCGGTCTGGGCGTCCTGCAGCGCCTCCTTGACCGAGGAGTCGGACGGGGTCTTCTCCTTGTCCTTCTCCTGGTCCCCGGGCCCGGTCCGCTCACCGCCCTCGTCCCGGCCCTCGGTGTCGAAGACCTTGTTGAGCGCCTGGTCGAGACTGTCCTCGAAGGCGATGCGCTCGTTGTAGGCGACGAGCACCTTGCGCATCCGTGGGTAGTTGGTACCGGCACCGCGGACGTAGACCGGTTCCACGTAGAGCAGTCCGCCCTCCAGAGGCACGGTCAGCAGATTGCCGTACTCGACCTCGGAGTCACCCCTTTTGAGGATGTTGATCTTGTCCGCGATCACCGGATCGGAGTTGAACTTGCTCTGCACCTGCGAGGGGCCGGCCACCGTCGTGTTGGGCGGCAGTCTCAGGATTCTGATCTTCCCGTAGTCGCCACTGCGCGCTTCCGCGTCGACGGCCATGAAGGCGCCCAGCGTCTCGCGCTTGTTCGGGTTGAACGTCGTCGTGAGCTGGAACTGCTGGGACTTCTGGTCCGGCATCTTCATGCTCAGGTAGTACGGCGGCACCGCGTTGCCCTTGTGCGTCGGGTCGTCCGGTACCTGCCAGCGCTCACTGCCGCTGTAGAACTGCGACGGCGAGGTCACGTGGTAGGTCTGGAGCAGATCACGCTGCACCTTGAACAGGTCCTGCGGATAGCGCAGGTGGTCCATCAGATCGCCGCTGATGGCGCTCTTGGGCTTCACCGTGTCGGGGAACGCCTTCATCCACGTCTTCAGTACCGGGTCCTTCTTGTCCCACTGGTACATGTCGACCTTGCCGGTGTAGGCGTCCACAGTCGCCTTGACCGAGTTGCGGATGTAGTTGACGCGGTTCTGCTGCGCGACCACCGAACGCTGCCCGTCCGTCAGCGAGTCCTGCGTGGTGTCACCCAGGGTCGTACGCGACGAGTAGGGGTAGCCGTTGGAGGTGGTGTAGGCGTCGACGATCCACTTGATGCGGCCGTCGACAACCGCCGGGTACGGGTCACCGTCGATGGTCAGCCAGGGTGCGACCGCCTCGACACGCTCCTTGGGGGTGCGGTTGTACAGGATCCGCGAACCCTTGCCGATCGCCCCCGAGTAGAGGATCTGCGGCTCGTTGAAGTTGACCGCGTAGGCGGCCCGGTTGACCGGGTTGGAGAGGTTGACGCCGCTGTCGGCCTTGTAGGTGTAGGTCTTCTCCCCGTTGTCGTCGGCGTAGTCGAGCTCCTTCTGCGGCCCGCCGACGATGGAGTACTGCGTCGTCTTCTCGCCGTAGTAGATCCGGCCCTGGTACTTGCCCAGGTTGCCCTCGGGCGGCAGGTCCTTCTCGGTGAAGGCCGGGGAGCCGTCCTTGTCCACGGAGGTGCCCTTGGCGGCGACCATGCCGAAGCCGTGCGTGTACTTGAAGTGCTCGTTGATCCAGTTCTTCTCCGGGATACCGCTGGTGTTGATCTCCCGGAGGCCGACGACCGTGTCCTGCTCCTTGCCGTCCTGCTTGTAGCGGTCCACGTCCAGCGTCGCCGGGAACTGGTAGTACCCGCGCACCTGCTGCTTCTGCTGGAAGGTCGGGGAGACGACGTTCGGGTCCAGCAGGCGCATGCTCGCGGTGGTGTCGGCCGCGTCCCTGAGCTTTTCGTTGCCCGCCTTGCTGGTGCCCGAGTAGTCGCGCACCTCGGAGTCGTCGATGTCGTACGCCTTGCGCGTCGCCTCGATGTTCTTCTTGATGTACGGCGTCTCCTTGGCCTGCTCGTTCGGCGAGACCTGGAACTTCTGCACCAGCGCCGGGTAGAGCCCGCCGATGAGGATGGCCGAGAGCACCATCAGACCGAAGCCGATCACCGGGAGCTGCCAGGTGCGGCGCCAGATGGTGGCGAAGAACAGCAGCGCACAGATGATGGCGATGATGAACAGGATCGTCTTCGCCGGCAGATAGGCGTTGGCGTCGACGTACTTGAGACCCGTCCAGCTGTCGGTCGACTTGAAGTCACCCGACTTGACCGCCAGCCCGTACCTGTCCAGCCAGTAGGCCACCGCCTTGAGCGCGACGAAGAGGCCCAGCAGCACCGACAGGTGGCCGGTCGCCTGCGCCGTCGCCCGTGCGCCAGGGGTCGTCACCCGCAGCCCGCCGTAGAGGTAGTGCACCAGCGCGGCGGCCAGCAGCGAGAGGATCGCGGCCGCGAAGCCGAAGCTCAGCAGGAAGCGGTAGAAGGGCAGGTCGAAGGCGTAGAACGAGATGTCCTTGTGGAACTGCGGATCCTTGGAGCCGAACGGGACACCGTTCACCCACATCAGCCAGGTGCGCCACTGGCCCGCGGCGGAAGCGCCGGAGATCAGCCCGACCAGGGCCGTGATCCCCAGCAGCACCCACTTCTTGTAGGGCGCCAGCGCCATGCGGTAGCGGTCGAGGCTCTGCTGCTCCAGCGACATGGCGCTCAGCGGCGGACGCAGCCGGTGGGCCAGCCAGATGTTGAAGCCGACGGCCACGGCCATCAGCAGGCCGAAGACCGCGAACAAGCCGGTCTTCGTCCACAGAGTCTTGGTGAAGACCGAGCTGTAGTCGACGGAGCGATACCACAGCCAGTCCGTCCAGAACCCGGAGAACATGACGAAGAGCATCGCCAGAACGACCAGCACGCCCGCTGTCATCAACAGCGTCCGGGCACGCCGTGAGGGCCGGCCCACTCTGATCCGTGGCCCGGAGGGGCCCCCTGAGCCCCGGTCCGGCATCTGGAAAGCCAAGGTGCGCACCTCAAAGATTCGCAGTTTATGAAGCGATGAAGCTGGGCCCGCATCGTAAGGCCCATCTAGGCAACTTACTCAAGCTTTACCCAGTTCCCGTTTCCGGGGTCCGAGTCAGGATTTCCGGAGCGGAGACGGCACGATATGGGCATGGACAACCTCTCTTCCGAGGGCACCCCCCTCGCCTCCGGCCCGCTGACCCGCGCGGTACTGGAGATCGACGAGTACGCCTCCGGGCTCGGCTGGGACCAGCCCGCGCGGCTCTTCGCCCTGGTGAACACCGAACGACTGCGGACGCAGGAGCCGGGCCTGGCGGGTCAGCTCGGCCTCGACCAGCAGGCATCCGGGGAGGGGGGAACCTCCTTCACCCCTGTCGAGCAGGACGAGATCCCCTCAACCGCGCCGCTGGACGAATTCCTGGGCACGATCGCCTGGCCCGAGGCCGTCGACGGCTGCGCGGTCACCGTGGAGCGGCTGATGCTGCCGCCGTCGGCCGAGGCCACCGTGCCGGACGACCTGGACGAGGAGCAGCTGGCCCGCTGGGTCGCCGAGCACCCCGAGCGCAGCGAGGTACGGATGACGGTGGCCGTCCTGCGGGACGGTGAGCGGGAGTCGGCACTACGGCTGCGGGAGAAGGACTCCCCCACCGAGGTGCTCACCGGAGCCGACCTGGTGCCCGGCCTGGCGGAGGCGCTGGCGGCCACGTTCGAGGAGTAGACCCGCCACGTTCGAGGAGTGGACCTTGTAGCCCTTGGCGGGCGGGGAGAGCCGCTCAGTGCGCCTTGCACTGGGTGAGCTCGTCCGTCCTGCCGGTGCGGATCTTCTTCAGGGAGCTGAGCGCGTCCTTGATGGAAGAGGTCTTCACCAGGGTCAGACCGTCGGGCTTGTCCGCGGCGGCCGCGGCACAGTTGCCCGCCGGGGTGAGGAAGAACCGGGCGCCCTTGTTGCGCGCTCCCACGGTCTTCATCTGGATGCCGCCGATCTCGCCGACCCTTCCCTGGTCGTCGATGGTGCCGGTGCCGGCGACGAACTTCCCGCCGGTCAGGTCGGTGCGGGTGAGCTTGTCGACGATGCCCAGCGCGAACATCAGCCCGGCGCTGGGGCCGCCGATGTCGGCGAGCTTGATGTCGATGTCGAACGGGAAGGTGTGCCCGACCGCCGGCTGGATGCCCACGACCGCGCGGCCGTCGTCGGGGGCCTTCTTCGTGCCGACCGTGACCTTCTTCGCGTCGTCGGCGGGCGGCTTCCTGCCCTGCTTCCGGGCAGCCTTCGCCTTGGCCGCCGGGATCACCGTGAAGGTGACCTTCTCCCCCGGCTTGTGCTGGGTGACCACCTTGCCGACGCCCTCCGCCTTGCTGACCGGGATGCCGTCGACCGCCGTGATGACGTCTCCGGCGTGCAGCCGGTGGTGGGCGGGCGCGCCCTTCTCGACGGAGCCGACGATGACGTGGGTGGCGAAGGGGATGTCGAGCTCCCGGAGCGCGGCGGCCTTGGCGCTCTCCTGTGAGGCGGTGAACTCCTCGGCGTTCTCCTGGTCGACCTCCTTGGCCGACTTGTCGTCCGGGTAGAGCGTCTCGTGCGGGACGACCAGGCTGTCGTGCCGCACCCAGCCGGACAGCGCCCCGAAGAGCGTCATCCGGTACTCGGAGCCGGTGACGCGGACGGTCGTCATGTTCAGGTGCCCGGAGGTGTCGTACTCCTTCGGCCGGCCCTTGCGACCAGGTTTCTGTTCGACGCTGAGCACGGGATCGCCGTCGTGCGAACCCAGGGTGTTCACCGTCGGGCCCGGCGACATCTCGGCGTAGGGCACATTGAGCAGTGCTCCGACGCAGAACATCGTTATGAGCAGCAGCGCAGAGGTAAGCAGGGTCGCGGTGCGGCGAGGCATGGCACGACAGTACGGGAAGGGTCTGTCAGCCTGCTTCCCGGGCCGGTCCGTCCGGGGAAGCGGGGGCCGAAGCGCCTACGGAGGCGAGCTCCGCCTCCCGCCGCCGACCGCTCCGCCACCGGGCGCCCCGGCGGCCCCGGGCCCCGTCCGCGCCGTCGTCCTCGGCGCTGGAGCGTTCCATGGCGGCACGGAACCGCTCGTATCCGGCGACGCCCACGGCGTCGGGTGTCTTGGCACGGCGCCGTCCGACCCAGCTCCCCCACAGGCTCGCGGCGACAGCGGCGACCAACGGAATCAGCAACCAGGCGAGAGCCGCCATCTGGAACCTCCCGACCCCTCGTAGGTGCCTCCCGGGCACACGGCCCGGCGACCGGCAGACCGGCCGATGAGCAGATTAACCGTCGGTGTCTCAACGGTCGGGTCCTCGCACCGGTTACGCAACCGGAGCGAGCCGCACTCGGCTGCGCGGCCGCCGTCAGTCGAACGGCTACGGGTGGTCGAGGGTTCCGCCGGGGTCCGAAGGGCCGGTGCGGGCTAGACGCCGACCCACTCCTCGGTGCCGTCCGAGAACGTCTGGTGCTTCCAGATCGGGACCTCGTGCTTGAGGTCGTCGATGAGCTTGCGGCAGGCGTCGAACGCCTCGGCGCGGTGCGGGCAGGAGACGGCGACCACCACGGCCAGGTCCCCCACCTCCAGATCGCCGACCCGGTGTACGGCGGCCAGGGCGCGCACCGGGTGCCCTGCGACGACCTTCTCGGCTACGCGGCGCAGCTCGGCCTCGGCACTGGGGTGCGAGGAATACCCCAGACGGGCGACGTCGGTGCCGCCGTCGTGGTCGCGGACAGTGCCGACGAACAGGGCCGTGCCACCCGCCGCCCGGTCGCCGACCGCGGCGAAGACCTCGTCCACGGACAGGGGCGCCTCACGGATCTCCAGCAGCCGGATGGGGTCCTCGGCCCCCCGCTCGCCCGGATGGTCGCAGTGGCTGCCCTGGCGGCCCGCGCCATCGGCAGCGTCGTACGTCTGTGCCATGCCGGTCATGCTGCCCTACCTGCCCCGAATCCGGAACACCTGTCCGCCGCGCCGGGGACGGTCACCGGGTGCGGTCCCAGGGGCATCCGGCGCGGCTCGCGGGGTGCACCGGGGACGGCGCTCACAGTCCGCGCCGCTTGCGTGCCCTGCGCACCAGTGCGGCGGTGCCCAGCAGTGCGACGGTGGCGCCCGCGGCTCCGGCCGCTGTCGCCGCCTCGGTGCGGCCCAGCCGCCGCCCGGCGACCGTATGCCTGCCGGCGACCTCCTCCAGGAGCGCGGCGAGGACCTCCTCGTTCGTCCAGCGGGGCCGCCACCCGGCGTCGTGCAGCCTGCTGCCGCTGACGACCCAGGGGTACATGGTGTAGGCGAGGTCGGCGGCGGGGGACGGGGTCAGCCCCAGGCGGTGCAGCCGCGAGGCCGCACCCAGCGCGACGCTGGAAGGCAGCTCCATCCGCCGCATGCCGGTGAGCTGCTCGACCTCCTCCTGCTCGAGCCAGCCGTCGCAGCCGACCACCATCTCGCCCTCGACCCGCTCCAGCGCCGCGTACTCCAGCGCGGTCACCAGGTCCTCGACGTGGCAGAACTGCCAGCAGGGCCGCGATCCGGCGACCACCAGGAGCCGCGGCGACTCGAAGTGCCGGGTGAGCGTCGTGTCCGTACCCGCGCCGACCAGCACGGTGGGGCGCACGACGGTGACATTGAGGCCGGGGTGCGCGCGGGGCGCGCGGCGGGCCAGGCGCTCGATCTCCAGCAGGTCGCCCACGCCGGTCGCGTCCGCGGTGGCGCGCAACTCGGCGTCCTCCGACAGCGGTACGTCGTTGTCCTGCAGCGCTCCGTAGACCATCGCCGAGGTGCACAGCACCACCCTGCGCACACCGGCCGCAGCGGCAGCCGTCAGCACGGTCTGGGTGCCGCGCACGTTGTAGGCGGTGCGGGCCGCCGCCTCCGTCTCCAGATCGAGGTCGAGCGCGAGGTGGACCACCACGTCGACCGGGTCGCCGTCGCCGCGCAGCCGGTCGGCGATGGCCGGGTCGCGCACGTCCAGGGTGTGCCACTGGGCCTCGGAGACCTCGCCGCGGCGCTCGTCCAGGGCGATGACCTGCTTGATCTCCTCGGACGCCGCGAGCCGCTCGGTGAGCAGCGCGCCGACCCCCGTGGCGGCGCCGGTGACAGCGACGGTCGGGGTTCGCGCTGCGCGAACGTGGGACTCGGAGGAACTCACCGGGCGTCTCCAGTGGTTGTTTCTGGTACGAGGTGCGCAGGCTCCATCCTGCCTGACTGGTGTCTAGGCTGGGGGCAGAGCTCGCAGATCCCACCCAGGACATACCGACGCAGACCCAACCGCACCCAGGACACGCAGACCGTCCGGGAAACCACCAGACCGTCCGACGAGACAGAGCCGAGGAAACCCGTGAGTGACACCCCATTCGGATTCGGCGTACCTCCTGAGGAGCCCGAGGACGGGGACGACGGCAAGAAGAAGCCGGGCGGCGACCAGCCGAACCCCTTCGGTTTCGGCGGCGGCCCGGGCTCCGGCGGCGCCGACAACCCGCTGGCCGCGATGTTCGGCTCGCTGGGCGGCGGGCAGGGCCAGTTCGACCCAAGTGACCTGGGCGCCGCCTTCCAGAAGCTCGGCCAGATGCTCTCCTACGAGGGCGGCCCGGTGAACTGGGACATGGCCAAGGACATCGCACGGCAGACCGTGGCAGCCGGCGCCCAGGACGGCTCCAAGGACGCGTCCGTGGGACCGCACGACCGCGCGGCCGTCGAGGAGGCCGTACGCCTGGCGGACCTGTGGCTGGACGGTGTGACGTCGCTGCCCTCCGGCTCCGGCTCGGCCGTGGCCTGGAGCCGCGCCGAGTGGGTCGAGGCCACCCTGCCGGTGTGGAAGGACCTGGTCGACCCGGTCGCCGAGCGCGTCGGCGCGGCCATGGGCGATGTGCTGCCCGAGGAGATGCAGGCCATGGCCGGCCCGCTGCTCGGCATGATGCGCTCCATGGGCGGCGCCATGTTCGGCACCCAGATCGGGCAGGCCCTCGGTGTCCTGGCCGGCGAGGTCGTCGGCTCGACGGACATCGGGCTCCCGCTGGGACCGGCCAACAAGGCGGCGCTGCTGCCGGTCAACATCGAGGCACTGGGCAACGGTCTGGGCATTCCCCAGGAGGAGGTCCGCCTCTACCTGGCGCTGCGGGAGGCCGCGCACCAGCGGCTGTTCGCACACGTCCCGTGGCTGCGCTCGCACCTCTTCGGCGCCGTCGAGGGGTATGCGCGCGGCATCAAGGTGGACACCGCCAAGCTCGAGGACGTGGTCGGCCAGATCGACCCGCAGCGCCCCGAGGAGCTGCAGGAGGCCCTTCAGCAGGGCATGTTCCAGCCGGAGGACACCCCGGAGCAGAAGGCGGCGCTGGCCCGGCTGGAAACCGCGCTGGCACTGGTCGAGGGCTGGGTGGACGCGGTGGTGCACGCCGCTGCCGAGCCGCACCTGCCGTCCGCGTCCGCGCTGCGCGAGACGCTGCGCAGGCGGCGGGCCTCCGGCGGCCCCGCCGAGCAGACCTTCTCCACCCTGATCGGCCTCGAGCTGCGCCCCCGGCGGCTGCGCGACGCGTCCCGGCTGTGGGCGTCCCTGGCGGATGCTCGCGGCGCCGAGGGCAGGGACGCCGTGTGGGAGCACCCCGACATGCTTCCCACCGCGGCCGACCTGGACGACCCGGACGCCTTCGTCCACCACGAGCAGCCGGACTTCTCCGAGCTCGACCGGATGCTGGGCGACGCGGCGGCGGGTTCGGCCGGTGGCCACGCCAAGGGTGACCGTTCCGAAGGCGACCGTTCCGAGGGCGACCGTTCCGAGGAGGGACGCGCCGAAGGGCAGTCCGACGGCGGCGAGGGGAAGGCCGAGGGCGGCAAGGACGACGCCGACGGCGGCAACGGCGAAGGCAGGCGGTGAGCGCTGCGCCGGGCGGCCTCCGCGCCGACGCCGAGGCCGTACTGGAGCAGTGGAGCAGCCAGGACGGCGACCCGGCACAGGAGCGGCTGCGGCAGGAGTATCTGCGGCACATCGCCGAGCAGCCGGACGGCATGTGGAAGGCGTGCGCCGCGGGGCACATCACCGCCAGCGCGCTGGTGGTCGACCCGCGCGAGAACCGCGTGCTGCTGACGCTCCACCGCAAGCTGGGCATCTGGCTCCAGATGGGCGGTCACTGCGAGCCGGAGGACACCACGCTGGCCGGTGCGGCGCTGCGGGAGGCCACGGAGGAGTCGGGGATCTTCGGGCTGACGCTGCTGCCCGGCGGCCCGCTGCGACTCGACAGGCACCGCACGCCCTGCGCCTGGCACTTGGACGTGCAGTACGCGGCTCTCGCCCCCGAGGGAGCCGTCGAGACGATCAGCGAGGAGTCGCTGGACCTGCGCTGGTTCGGCTTCGAAGAGGTGGCCGGGGTGGCGGACGAGTCCGTGGTGCGGCTGGCCCGCCTGTCGGCCGCGGCCGTCGCGGTCAGCTCCCGTCCTGACCCTCTCCCCTGACGGGCTGGTGCGGCAGCCGCTCGGCTGCCGCGACGCCTTCCAGATAGCCCCGGGCCCGTTCCGTGCGCGGATACGCCTGCAGTAGCCGCCAGAACCGCGGCCCATGGCCGGGTACGAGCAGATGCGACAGCTCGTGCAGCAGTACGTAGTCGATGACGTATTCGGGCATTCCCTGCAGCCGGTGGGAGAGCCGGATGCTGCCCTCGGCGGGGGTGCAGGAGCCCCAGCGGGTGTTCTGGTTGGTCACCCAGCGGACCGAGGCCGGCCGCGCGTGCCCGTCGAGATACTGCTCGGACAGCCGCGCCGCACGCTGGGCCAGATCGCTGTCGTCGAGCATGCGCCTGCTCTCCTGGGCGGCGAGCTTGTCGAGCATCACGCCGACCCAGCGGGCCTCCTCGTCCGCCGACATGCGCGCCGGAAGCAGCACGACGGTGCGGTCACCCTCCCGGTAGGCGGAGACCGTGCGGCGTCGGCGCGCGCTGCGGCGCACCTCGACCGCGCTCTGACTGGCGCTGTTCAGCGGCTCGGCGGACACGCCAAGACGTTACCCGCTGTCGACGGCGGAAGTCCCGCCTCCAGAGTTGTTCGAGAGGGAAACGCGACAACAGTCGTGGCACACCCGAGGCGAGCGCCTCTTGTTTGTATGACTAATGCCGGTGCCTGTGGATAACTCACTCCGCGAAATCGGCCGATGACGGCATGCTGTCGGCAGTGATCGACAGCTGAGCCGAGCCGGGCCGATCCCCGGCATGTCAGGGGGGAACATGCACCCGATGATCAAGCCCGCGCTGCGCAGGGGCTGGCGGGACAGGCAGACGGTGCAGTGCGGCATGGCACCGGCGCACGCGGTGCTGCTGGGGCCCGTGAGCGACGCCACAGCGGCCTTCATCGAGCTGATGGACGGCACCCGCAGCATGGAGCGGCTGCAGCGGGAGGCCGACCGGCTCGGGCTGGCGCCCCGGACACCTGCCGAGCTGACCGAGCGGCTCACCGCTGCCGGGGTGCTGGACGACGCGACGGCCGACCGCGAAGCCGCGGCCGCCGTCACGGACCGGCTGCGGCCCGATCTGGCGTCGCTGTCGGTGGTGCACCGGGAGCCGGGCGGCGGGGTGCGCAGACTGGCGGCCCGGCGGGCCGCGCGGGTCCAGGTCCGCGGGCTCGGCCGGGTGGGCACCACCGTGGCCGCGACGCTGACCGCCGCCGGAGTGGGTCAGGTGGACGTGGTGGACGGCGGCGTGGTCGAGGAGTGGGACACCGCGCCGGGCGGGGTGCCGCCCGAGCAGGTGGGCACCCGCCGCGATGTGGCGGCGCGCGGCGTGGTGCGCAGGTCCCGCCCCTGGCGGAGCCGCGCACGGTCCGAGGTCGCCCTGGTGGTCGTCACACCGCGCGACGGGCTGGACGCCTATGCGCCGGACCCGGAGGCCGCCGAACGGTTCATGAGCGCCGGCACCCCGCATCTGTACGGCGGCGTGGTGGAGGCCACCGGGGTGGTGGGCCCGCTGGTGCTGCCCGGCACCTCACCGTGCGCCCAGTGCCTGGCGCGCACCCGGGCGGCACGTGAGCCCAGCTGGCCGATGCTGGTGGGGCAGTGGCGCACAGCGGGCAGGCGGCGTACGGGGGTCCCCGCCTGTGACACCGCGCTGGCCACGATGGTGGCGGGCGCGGTGGCCTCCTACGCGCTGAGCTACCTGGACGGGGACGGCGCCTGCGCGGTGGGCTACCGGCTGCGGTTCGCGCTGCCCCACCTGCTGCCCGACACCGAGCAGTTCGCCGCGCACCCGGAGTGTCCGTGCGGTGCCGCTTCGGTGACCGGTGCACCCGCGGACTCACAAGCGACCGGAAGCAGGCGACAATGACCAGGTGGCCGACGTCCTCGGTGCTGTCTCGGTTGAGCTGTCAGGGAGTTGGAGGGACGCATGTCTGATCTTCCCCGCAAGGCGGTGACGCGCACGGCCAAACTGGCCGCCCTGCCGCTGGGCTTCGCGGGCCGCTCCGCCTGGGGGCTGGGCAAGCGCATCGGGGGCATCTCCGCGGACCTTGTCGGCCAGGAGCTGCAACAGCGCACCGCCGAGCAGCTGTTCAAGGTGCTGGGCGAGTTGAAGGGGGGTGCCATGAAGTTCGGGCAGGCGCTCTCGGTCTTCGAGTCCGCCCTTCCCGACGAGTTGGCCGGCCCCTATCGCGCCACCCTGACCCGGCTTCAGGAAGCCGCTCCCCCGATGCCCGCCGGCACCGTGCACGGCGTACTGGAGGAGGAGCTGGGCGAGGAGTGGCAGGAGTGTTTCTCCCACTTCGACGACAAGCCCGCCGCCGCGGCCTCCATAGGCCAGGTGCACCGCGCCGTCTGGCACGACGGGCGGGAGGTCGCGGTGAAGGTGCAGTACCCCGGAGCGGGCGAGGCCCTGGTCTCCGACCTCACGCAACTGGGCAGATTCGCCCGGCTGCTGGGGCCGCTGATACCGGGGATGGACATCAAACCGCTCATCACCGAACTGCACGACCGGATCACCGAGGAACTGGACTACAGCCTGGAGGCGGAGGCCCAGCAGACCTACGCGGAGGAGTTCGCGGAGGACGGGGACGTGGTGGTGCCCCACGTGGTGCACCAGGCGGACCGGGTCCTGGTGACCGAGTGGCTGGAGGGCATCCCCCTCTCGCAGGTGATAGCCGACGGCAGCCAGGAGGAGCGGGACCGTGCGGGGCAGCTGCTCAGCCGCTTCCTGTTCTCCGGAACGGTGCGCACCGGACTGCTGCACGCGGACCCGCACCCCGGCAACTTCCGGCTGGTGACCGGCGAGAGCACCGATCCGGCCGAGTGGCGCCTGGGTGTGCTGGACTTCGGCACGGTGGACCGGCTGCCCGGGGGGCTGCCGCCGGTCATCGGCGAGGTGCTGCGGCTGACGCTGGACGGCGACGCGGAGACCGCCTACGAGCTGCTGCGCGACGAGGGCTTCGTCAAGGACCGCATAGAGCTGGAGCCCGAGGCGGTGCGGGAGTATCTGCTGCCGATCGTGGAGCCCGCCTGTGTGGAGAAGTTCACCTTCAGCAGGGAGTGGATGCGCGGGCAGGCAGCGCGGGTGGCCGACCCCCGCTCCCCCGCGCACCAGTTGGGGCGGCAGCTCAATCTGCCTCCCTCGTATCTGCTGATCCACCGGGTGACGCTGAGCACCATCGGCGTGCTGTGCCAGCTCGGGGCGACGGTGCGGATGCGCGAGGACATGGAGACCTGGGTTCCCGGGTTCGCCCCTGCCGCGGCGGAGCCGGAACCTGAAGAGGACGAGCCGACCGAGCTCGCGCTGTGAGGCGCGCACAAGCCGCACGGCCCGCACGTCCGCACGCGGTGGTGCAGCAGCCCTGGCTCGCGGCGGGGCAGTGGCGGAGCCTCCCGGCAGAGTAGTCGGCGGAACGCAGCAGTCGGCGGAACGCAGCAGAGCCGGGGCGGTTGCCCCGGCTCTGTCGCCTTCAGGTCACTGCATCACGGCCATCGCGAGGGCACGACGCGCGCGGAGGGTGGCGCGTTCGGCCCGCCGTTGGAGCCGGCGCGCGGTCATCAGCCGCAGCGCCCTCCGTTCCGACTCGGCCTCTTGCAGCCTGTCCTGTATCTGTGCTCGAGCCAAACTTTCTGGCATGAGTTGCATGTCCCGGGTCCTGTTCTGACGGACGACTGTCGCGTCGGAGTGGGTGCGTGCGGTGGTCTCGTGGACGGGTGTCATCGTCGGGTCCTGCTTCGTGAGGTGGCGCGTGCGCGGGTCGCGCGCCGACGGGCTGTCGATCGTTCCGGCAACCGCCTTGCGGCGGGCGAGCGATCCATGGCGACGGGAGCTCATGCCGTCACCGGGTTCTTGCGCGGACGGCCACGCGGACGCTTCCGCGGCACGACGACGCCCTGCACGAACAGCTCGCCGCCCCAGACGCCCCAGGGCTCGCGGCGGTCCTTGGCGCCGGCGAGGCAGGCCTCACGCAGCGGGCAGGTCTGGCAGAGGGACTTCGCGTACTCGACGTCCGCGGGGGACTCGGCGAAGAAGACCTCCGGGTCGTAGGAGCGGCAGGGAACATCGACGCCGAGCCGCTCGATGGCGTCGTCGAGCTCGGTGAGGGTGATCTGCGGGGCAGTCAAGGAGTCCTCCGTGGTGAGATCAGGCGGCAGAGAAGGCGCGGGGCGCAACGTGTCGGGGTGCGTCTCGGTGTGCACTTCGGTTCTTCCTGTCTGTTGTGTGTCTGTTGTCATGTCGGGCCGGCTGGTGGCCGGTCGGGGCAAACAGAAGGGCCGCGGATCCCGATGTGGGTTCCGCGGCCCTGGAAGGTGCCGACCTGATTCGCCGATCAGGCTGGATCTCTCCAGGGTCGGAGGCCACGGAAGGCCCACATCGTGTAGCGCTGCGTCTTCTGGCGTCCTTCGCCGGCACCGTTGGCCGCGGAGCTGCTGGCAAAGGCCACTGCCTGTGCCTGTGCTGCTACCTCGGGTGCCTTGGTCGGTCGCTCATTGCCGCCCAGGGCGACGCCGGACAGACCGGTGCCGTGGAGACGGGAGCCGAGCAGGCAGGCGGCAATGACCGAGTGATCGGTCATTTTCAGCTGCGTAATGATCGTGGCCACTGGTCTCGCCTCCTCTCGGCGTCTCGAGGACCCACCGTCAGGCAGGTCCGGAAATCTTCAGGACTAAGTACAGCATGGAAGAGGGGGAGCGAAAAGGCCCGCCCTCTCCATGTCCGGAAGGCTATGAGGCTCTGTACGGCGCGCGCAAACTATTTTTCGCGGCTTTCTGTCACAGCTTCTGTGACAGAGGACGAGGCCGCCTCGGCTCCAGGTCACAGCCCCGCCCGGCCGTTGGGGTTTCAGCGCCCGGTCTCGTCCTGCCGGGCGTCCTGCTCGGCGTCGGCGTGGAGCTCCTCCCCCGCGCACAGGGCGAGCACATCGGCGCCGAACTGCTGGAGCTTCCGGCTGCGCACTCCGGAGATCCGGGAGAGCGCGGCCTCGTCGCCGGGGACGGCCTCGGCGATGGCGAGCAGGGTCTTGTCGGTGAAGACGCAGTAGTCCGGCTGACCCAGCAGGGCGGCCTGCCGCGCGCGCCACTGGTGCAGCCGCTCGTACAGAACCTCGTCGAGCTCCGAGGGGCAGTCCTCGCAGCGCAACAGCTTCACCTCGCCGGGATCGGTCAGCGAGCGGCCGCACACCCGGCAGCGCGCCGGGGCCCTGCGTACGCGCTCGCGTCCCGTGGACCGACCGCGCTCGACACCGCCCGGGATGACGGTGCCGCCGACCACCGCGGGCCCGTACCGGGGAACGCTGCCACCGCCCGTTCCGGGGCGCAGGCCCTTGAGGAAGCGGCTGGGCTGTCTGCTGGGGCGGCCGCCCGGGGAGCGGGCGAGGGACCAGGAGAGGGTCAGGATGCGACGGGCGCGGGTGATGCCCACGTACAGCAGCCGGCGCTCCTCCTCTATCTGCTCCTCGGTCTTGGCGTAGGTGATCGGCAACATGCCGTCGGTGAGACCCACCACGAAGACCGCGTCCCACTCCAGGCCCTTGGCAGCGTGCAGCGAGGCGAGGGTGACCCCTTCGACGGTGGGGGCGTGCTGGGCCCTGGCCCGTTCGTCGAGCTCGGCGACCAGATCGGAGAGGGTCGCCTCGGGGTGGGCGGCGGCGAAGTCCACCGACAGCCGCACCAGCGCGGCCAGTGACTCCCAGCGGTCTCGCACGGCGCCTGATCCGGCGGGGGCGTGCGGGGTCCAGCCCTTGGTGCCTAGGACGGCGCGCACCTGGGACGGCAGATCCACCGCGTCGTCCAGCAGCGCGTCGTTGCCCCCCGCGCGCGCCGCTCCGCGCAGCACCACGAACGCCTCGCGCACCTCGGAGCGTTCGAAGAACCGCTCGGCCCCGCGGAGCTGGCAGGGGATTCCCAGATCGGCGAGGGCTTGTTCGTAGACCTCGGACTGGGCGTTGATCCGGTAGAGGACGGCGATCTCGTCTGCGGGCACGCCGGAGGCGATCAGGTCCCGCACCCGCCGGGCGACTCCCTCGGCCTCGCCCGGCTCGTCGGCGAACTCGGCGCAGACCGGCTCGGGGCCGGGCTCGCGCTGGGAGACGAGTTCCAGGCGGTGCTCGGCGGCGCGGCCGCGGGCGTGGGCGAGCAGCGCGTTGGCGAAGTGGACCACCTGGGGGGTGGAGCGGTAGTCGCGGACCAGCTTCACGACCGTGGCGCCCGGGTGACGGGTGCGGAAGTCGAGAAGGTGGTCGGCGGTGGCGCCGGTGAAGGAGTAGATGGTCTGGCTGGCGTCCCCGACGACACACAGGTTCTCCCGCTCCCCCACCCACAGTTCGAGCAGCCGCTGCTGGAGAGGGCTGACGTCCTGGTACTCGTCGACCACGAAGTGCTGGTACTGGCCGCGTACCGTCTCGGCGATGTCCGGGCGGTCCTGGAGGATGCCGACGGTCAGCAGCAGCACGTCCTCGAAGTCGATCACGGAGCGCTCGTGTTTGAGCTGTTCGTAGAGGTCGTAGATGCGGCCGAGCTCGGCCGGATCGCGGGGCGCTGCGCGGCCTGCCTTCGCGGCGGCGGCCGGATAGTCCTCGGGCACGGTCTGGGTGACCTTGGACCACTCGATCTCGCTGGTGACGTCCCGCAACTCGGTGCGGTCGAGCCGGACCCGGCAGCGGGCGGCGGCCTCGCTCACGAGCGCGGCCTTGCGCTCGACCAGGGGCGGCACCTCGCCCCCGACGGCGCGGGGCCAGAAGAACTGGAGCTGGCGCAGCGCGGCGGAGTGGAAGGTGCGGGCCTGGACGCCCTGGGCACCGAGCTGACGCAGCCTGCCGCGCATCTCCCCGGCGGCGCGCTGGGTGAAGGTGACGGCCAGCACCGCCGCGGGAGGCAGGATGCCGGCACGGACGCCGTAGGCGATGCGGTGGGTGATGGCTCTCGTCTTGCCGGTGCCCGCACCGGCCAGCACGCACACCGGACCGTGCAGGGCCGTTGCCACCTCGCGCTGCTCCGGGTCGAGCCCTTCGAGCACCGCGTCGGGAGAGTCGGGAACCCGCGGGAAGAGAGTGGAGTCCGTTGCTGCTGTCACCCCGCCATGCTGCCAGCCCCGCCGGGAGCCGCGGCACGGCTGTCCACAGCCCGGCCGCATTAGTCGTACAACTCTCCCTGGCCCGCTCCCCTACCCCCAGGGGGAATGCCGCCGGGGTCCCGCGCGTTCACTTGAGGCACCGAACGAGACGAAGGAGCAGTGAAGAAGATGGCGGGCACTGTGACGATGTACAGCACCACCTGGTGCGGCTACTGCCGTCGGCTCAAGGGCCAGATGGACCGCGAGGGCATCGCGTACACCGAGATCAACATCGAGCAGGACCCCGAGTCGGCGGCCTTCGTCGAGAAGGCGAACGGCGGCAACCAGACGGTGCCCACCGTCCTGTTCCCCGACGGCTCGACGCTGACCAATCCCTCCCTGGCACAGGTCAAGGAGAAGGTCGGCGCCTGACGCCACCGGCCCCGGCCGGCCCCGCGCACCGGGCCCGGCCCGCGTCAGTCGTGGAGGCGCGGCTGGGGCAGCGGCTTTCCGTACCAGCGTTCGACCAGGCGGGCCGCGATCGAGATCCCGGCGGGTGCCAGCACCTCGCCGGACTCGATCGCGGCCCGCAGGTCGTCGCGGGAGAACCAGCGGGCCTCCTCGATCTCGTCCCCGTCGACCTTGATCTCGGCAGAGGTCGCCCGTGCCATGAAGCCCAGCATCAGGCTGGAGGGGAAGGGCCAGGGCTGGCTCGCGACGTAGCTGACGGGGCCCACGGCCACGCCCGCCTCCTCGGCGACCTCGCGGCGCACGGCGGCCTCGATGGACTCGCCGGGTTCCACGAAGCCGGCGAGTGTGGAGAACCTGCCCCTGGGCCAGTGCACCTGGCGGCCGAGCAGCGCGCGGTCCTGGTCGTCGGTGACGAGCATGATGACCGCCGGGTCGGTACGCGGGTAGTGCTCGGCGCCGCAGGCCGGGCAGCGGCGGATGTGCCCCGCCGCCGCGATGACCGTCCGCTCGCCGCAGCGGGAGCAGAAGCGGTGGGTGCGCTGCCAGTTCTCCAGGCCGATGGCGTGCACCATCAGTTCACTGTCCCGGTCGCCGAGCAGGGGGCCGGCCTCGCGCAGTCCGGCCGGGCGGGCGGCGTCGTCCATCCTGCCGGGCAGCGAGTCCTTCTGGAGCGCGAAGTAGCGCACGCCCTCCCCGTCGATGCCCAGGAAGTAGCGGTGCGCCTCGGTGAAGGGCGCGTCGAAGGAGGGCATCGTCACGAGCTCGGTCGTGCCGTCCTCCTTGTCCTCGATCAGGGCCTGTCCTCCGGAGACCACGAAGACACGTGTGGAGGGGTGGCTCCAGGCGGCCGCCAGCCACGCCTCGTCCAGCCGGTGGTGCGATGCGCGGTCGATGCCCCCGGTCGAGGCGAGGGTGAGGGGCTGCGCGTCGGCCGCGGACGCCGCGGTGGCGCCGGTGTACGCGCCGCCGGTCGTGGCCTCGGGTGCGCCGCTGTCCCCTGCGGGCTCTCCGGTGGATCGGTCGGTCGAGGTCGGGATGGTCACTTCTGCTTCCTACTCCCCCTGGGTCGGGGCTCCCCGCCCGGTGGCCGGGTCGGGGGGCGGTTGGCGAGCGTTCGTGAATCGGTGGGCGTTGTCAGCCGCTCCAGTGTGCCGCGAGGTCGTCCCACAGGTACGCGGCCGTCTCGGCGCCCTTGAACAGCAGATCGAGTTCGATCTTCTCGTCGGGTGCGTGCCAGCCGTCGGAAGGGACCGAGATTCCGAGGAAGAGCACGGGCACTTCGAGGGCGTCCCGCAGATCGGCGGCGGGGCCCGAGCCGCCCTCCCGGGTGAAGCGGACGGGCTTGCCGAAGGCCCGCCCCATGGCGCGGGTGAGGGAGCGCAGCGCGGGGTGGTCGAGCGGGGTGAGGCAGGGGCGGGTGGCGCCCCAGAAGGTGATCTCGTGCCGGATGCCCGCGGGGAGCCGGGCCGCCACCCACTCGCGAAGCGACTGCTGGATCTTCCCCTCGTCCTGTCCGGCGACGGTGCGGAAGGAGAGCTTGAGCTCGGCGTGCGACGGCACGATGGTCTTGCCGCCGGGGCCCTGGTAGCCGCCGCTGATGCCGTTCACCTCCGCTGTGGGGCGGGCCCATACCCGCTCCAGCGTGGTGTAGCCGCGCTCGCCGAGGGTGGCCCGCGAGTGGGCCGTGCGCAGCCAGGACTCCTCATCGAACGGAAGTTCGGCGAAGAGGGTGCGTTCCTCCTCCGTGAGCTCCACGATCCCGTCGTAGAAGCCGGGCAGGGCCACCCGGCGGTCCTCGTCGTGCAGTGCCGCCGCGAGCCGGGCGGCCTCGGTGGCCGGATTGGGCACGGCGCCGCCGAAGGAGCCGGAGTGGATGTCCTGACCGGGCCCGTACAGGTCGATCTGGCAGTCGGTGAGCCCCCGCATACCGGTGCAGACGGTCGGGGTGTTCTCATCCCACATGCCGGTGTCGGAGACGACGACAGCGTCGCAGGCGAGGCGCTCGGCGTGGGTGCGCAGCAGCGCGGGGAAGTTCGGGGAGCCGGCTTCCTCCTCGCCCTCGATCAGCAGTTTGACGCCGACAGCCGGCGCGGTGCGCCCGGTGGCCGCCAGATGCGCGCGCAGCCCCAGGGCGTGGAAGAGAACCTGTCCCTTGTCGTCGGCGGCGCCACGGGCGTAGAGACGGCCGTCCCGTTCCTCGGGCTCGAACGGCTCGCTGTGCCAGCCGTCGGCGCGCACGGCGGGCTGGACGTCGTGGTGGCCGTAGACCAGGACGGTCGGCGCCGAGGGATCGTCGGAGGGCCACTCGGCGAAGACGGCGGGTGCGCCCTCGGTCTCCCAGACCTCCACCTCGGGGAAACCCGTACGGCGCAGGGCTGCCGCGAGCCAGTCGGCGCTGCGCCGAACATCGTCCGCGCGCCCGGGATCGACCGAGACGGAGGGGATGCGCAGCCAGGCGGTCAGCTCGGCGAGGAAGGCGGAACGCTGGTCCTGGATGAAGGTCCGGACAGCGCTGTCCGGGGGAGCGGGGGTGGTGCTCATGCCATCGAGCCTAACGGGCCACGGGTACTCACCCCTCGGCCGGAGGGCTTCCTCGATCCCCCGGGCCGGGATCGTCCGGCGGTGGCTCTCCCCGCAGCAGTCGTTCGAGTCCGGCGCGGTCCGGCAGCTCACCGGGCCGCACCAGCTCACCACTGCGTACATACAGGAACGCCGCGCTGACCGAGGACAGCGGAACGCCCTCCTGCTCGGCCCAGGCGAGCCGGTAGACAGCGAGTTGCAGCGGGTCGGCGTTCCGGCCGCGGCCGGTCTTCCAGTCGAGGATGTCGAATGTCACACTCCCGTCCGCCGCACGGTCGCGGTAGACGGCGTCGATCCGACCACGCACGACCCGTCCAGCGAGGACGAGCTGGAAGGGCGCCTCGACGCGGTAGGGCGTGCGCTGTGCGTACGGGGTGCGCTCGAAGGCCTCCTTGAGGGCCGCCAGATCCCTCTCGTCCGCGATGTGCGGCGGCTCGCTGCCGTAGAGCCCCTCGCCGTCCGCGCCGGGCAGCTCGTCGGGGCCGAGCAGGGGCAGGGGCAGCTCCTCGAAACGGGACTCGACCCAGGCGTGGAACCGGGTGCCCCTGCGCGCTGCCGCGGGCTGCGGGGGGCGCGGCATGGGCCGGGCCAGCTCCCGGGCGAAGCCCTCCGGGTCGGCGGCCAGGCGCAGCACCTGGGAAGCGCTCAGCACGCGTGGCAGGGGCACGTCCCGTACGGCGGCCCGGGAGCGGCGCAGTTCGCCGGTGAGCGCCCCGAGGTCGCGGTCCCAGGCGGCCGCCAGCCGGGCCTCCTCCGGAGTGAGCTCATCGGCGACCGCGTCCGTGCCCGAGTCAGCGTGCGTTTCCGCGTGCGTTTCCACATCCGTTTCCGCGTCCGTTCCCACTTCCGTTTCCGAGTCCGCTTCCGTTTCCGTTTCCGCCGTGCCGTCCCCGGCCGCCTCCAGATACGAGAGCACCCGCCGTGCCGCCGCACGGCGGCGCGCCAGCGCGTCCTCGTCCAGGGGCAGCGGCCAGACACGCTCCTCGGCGGGCTCCTCGAGCGCGGGGTTGGCCGCGCCCTCCTCCGGTGGCTCCGCCCAGTGCTCGATCTCGCCGTGTGCCGGGTTGGCCTCGCAGTGGTCGCGCAGGGCTTCCAGGAAGGCGGAAGGGCCACGCGGGCGCTTCTGCGAGTGACCCCACCAGTGGCCCGAGCCCAGCAGCAGGCTGCGCGGCCGGGTGAAGGTGACGTAGCCGAGTCTCAGCTCCTCCGTCGCCTGATGCGCACGGAGCGCGTTCTCGTGCTCCTTGAGGCCCTTCGCGTTCCACTCGGGGCGGGGCGGAAGCGTCTCGGCGTCGCCGCGCAGCGCGTACGGCAGCACCTTGGGCTGGCTGAGCCAGGTCTCGCGTGCCTGCTCGCTGGGGAACTGTTTGGCGACCAGGCCGGGCACCGCCACCACGTCCCACTCCAGGCCCTTGGACTTGTGCGCGGTCAGCACCTTGACGGTGTTCTCGCCACCCGGCAGCGAACTGTCCAGCCCCTTCTCGTACTGCATGGCAGTACGCAGGAACGCCAGGAAGGCCAGCAGGGTGGCCTCACCGTCCAGCGAGGCGAAACCCGCGGCGATGTCGAGGAACTGGCCGAGCGTCTCGCGCCGCCGGGCGGCCACCGCGTGCGGGGAGGCGGCCAGCTCCACCTCCAGCCCGGTGACGGACAGCACCCGGTGCAGCACGTCCATCAGCGGATCGGCCAGCGAGCGCCGCAGGTCGCGCAGTTCGGCGGCGAGCCGTGCGAAGCGCACCCGGGCCTCGGCGGAGAAGGGCAGGTCGTCGTCGTAGCCGTCGGCCTCGAGGAAGGTGTCCAGTGCGTCGGCGAGGGAGCGCACTTCGGTCGGGTCCGCGCCCTCGACAGCCGCGGCCAGCCGCTCGTCCGGATCGGCTTCCGCACGGCCCCGCTGGTGTGCGACCAGCAGCGCGGCGCGGCGTCCCAGCAGCGCCAGGTCGCGCGGCCCGATCCGCCAGCGCGGCCCGGTCAGCAGCCGGACGAGTGCGGCGTTGGCTGTGGGGTCCTGGAGCACTTCGCAGACGGCGACCAGGTCGGCGATCTCCGGCAGGTGCAGCAGTCCCGACAGGCCGACGACCTCGACGGGCAGGTCGCGTTCCACCAGCGCGCCCTGGATCTCGGCGAAGTCGGTGGCACTGCGGCACAGTACGGCGATCTCGCCGGGCGGGGTACCGGTGCGCACCAGGTGTGCGAGGGAGTCGGCCAGCCAGGCGATTTCCTGGGACTGGGTCTCCAGAAGCGCTGCCCGCACTCGTCCTTCCCGTTCGGCGCCGGGTGCGGCACGCAGCGCCTCGACGCCCTCGTGGCGCTCCCGCAGCGGTGCGGCCAGGCCGTTGGCGAGGTGCAGCAGACGGCCGCCGCTGCGCCGGTTCTCGCTCAGTGACTGGCGGCGGGCCGGAGTGCCGTCGGCGTGCGGGAAGTGGTGCGGAAAGTCGTCGAGGTTGGCGACGGAGGCGCCGCGCCAGCCGTAGATGGCCTGGCAGGGGTCGCCGACAGCGGTGACGGGGTGGCCGGTGCCCTGTCCGAACAGTCCGGCCAGCAGCACGCGCTGTGCCACGGAGGTGTCCTGGTACTCGTCCAGCAGGACGACGGAGAACTGCTCCCGCAGTGCCCGGCCCACCTCCGGCATTTCGGCGAGCCGTGCGGCCAGTGCGATCTGGTCGCCGAAATCGATCCGCTCCTGTGCCTGTTTGCGGGCTCGGTACTCCTCCACCAGGTCGAGCAGTTCCGCCCGGGCGAGGGTGGTCTGGGGTACTTTGCGCAGCTTGTCGTTGGTCAGCCGGGCGCCCTCCAGGCTCGCGAGGAGTTCGGCGTTGTGCTCGCGGAGCTGTTCGGGGGCGACGAGGTGTTCGGACAGCTCGGCGTCGAGCGCCAGCAGGTCCTCCACCAGCGCCGGCACCGACTTGGTGAGCGCCTGGAAGGGGCCCTGGGCCGCGCGCAGCACCCCGGCGGCGAGCTGGAAGCGGGTGGCGTCCGCCAGCAGCCGTACGGTCGGCTCGATGCCGAGGCGCAGCCCGTGTTCGGTCAGCAGCCGCCCGGCGAAGGCATGGTACGTGGAGATCTGCGGCTCTCCCGGCTCGCCGCCGTCGGGGACGCCTGGGAGGACGCCGGGGAGGCCGGGCACGCCGGACACGCTGTCGGGAGCCACCGGGGCCGGATCGGTCACCCCGGCGCTGTGCAGCGCCTTGCGCACCCTTTCGGACAGCTCGCCGGCCGCCTTGTTGGTGAACGTCAGCCCCAGGACGCGGTCGGGTGCGACCTGTCCGGTGCCCACCAGCCACACCACGCGGGCGGCCATGACGGTGGTCTTCCCCGAGCCCGCGCCGGCCACGATCACCTGGGGAGCGGGCGGCGCTGTGATACAGGCCGTCTGCTCCGGGGTGAACGGAATACCCAGCAGCTCGGCGAGCTGTCCGGGGTGGGTGAGCGGTGCGGGCACTCGTAAGACGCTAGCGTTCGCGGCTGACAGATCACCGCGCGGCCGGGGGAAGCGGCCACCTGGCCCGCCGGCCCCGCGCTTCCCCGCCGGGTGGCCCTCCGGGGCTCACTCGACGATCTGCCGGCCCTCCGGACGGGCCGAGCAGGCCGCGCGGAATGCACAGTGCGTGCAGTGCTGGCCCGGCGACGGGGTGAAGCGTTCGTCCAGGACCCGCGCCGCCGCTGTGGCCAGCAACTCGCCCACCCAGTCGCCGCCCGTGCCGCCAGTGCCGTCCGCGGACTCCGCTGCCGCCTCCTGCCGCTGGACGACCGGCAGCGTGTCCCCGCCGTCCCGTTTCGCGGCACCGAGCCGCAGGTGCACCAGCTCGGCCCCGCCCGGCTCCGGGCGTGCCCCGTCGAACAGCGCGTCCGCCGCGCCCTCCCGTACGGCGAGCTGGTAGACGGCGAGCTGCGGGTGGCGCTCGACCTCGGGTCCTGTGGGGCGGCTGCGGCCCGTCTTGAAATCGACCACGTAGGCGCGCCCCTGGGCATCACGCTCGACCCGGTCCATGCTGCCCCGGATGCGGACGGCGTGCTCACCGGCCCGCAGCGTGACGTCGAAACCGTGCTCACTTCCGGCCAGCTCGCGGCCCTCCCCGCGCTCCATGACGTGCCAGCGCAAGAAGCGCTCCAGCGCGGCTCGCGCGCTCTCCTTCTCCTGCCGGGACTTCCACGGCGCGTCGAAGGCGAGCCCGTCCCAGACCGCGTCCAGCCGCTCCATGAGCACCGAGAGGTCCGCCGGACTGCTGCCGGAGGCCACCTCGTCGGCCAGTACGTGCAGCGCGTTGCCGAAGCCCTGCGCCGCCGTGGCGGGCTCGTCGGCCTTGACCTCGCGGGCCAGGAACCACTGCAGGGAGCAGGTGCGCGCCAGCTGCTCCAGCGCACTGCCGGACAGCGCGACGGGTGCCTCCCGTTCGCGCAGCGGCACGCTGGAGCGGGTCTGTTCGGCCAGCCCCCACCAGCGCTGCGGGTGCGCGGCGGGAACGAGGGGATGGCCCTCCTCGTCGCGCTCGGCCGCGAGCCTGGCCAGCCGCCGCGCGGCCGCGTCCCGCAGCGCCGGAGAGGCCGCGGGGTCGACGGTGGTGGCCCGCAGCTCGGCGACCAGCGCGGGCACCGACAGGGGGCGGCGGGGACGGCTGCCGACCGGCTGCGGCTCGACGCCGAGCTCGGCCAGGAAACGCGAGGGCTGGTCGCCGTCCTCGGCCTGGGCGCGCACCGCCGTCACCACCAGGCGCTCCTTGGCGCGGGTCACCGCGACGTAGAACAGTCTGCGTTCCTCGGCCAGCAGCGCCCCCGGCGGCAGCGGCTCTGCGATGCCGTCCCGGCCGATACGGTCCGCCTCCAGGAGCGAGCCGCGCCGCCGCAGATCGGGCCACAGGCCCTCCTGCACACCCGCGACCACGACCAGCCGCCACTCCCGCCCCTTGGCGCGGTGCGCCGTCATCAGCCGTACGGCGTCCGGGCGCACCGCGCGTTGGACGAGGGTGTCGGCTGCGATGTCCTGGGCTTCCAGCTCTTCCAGGAAGTTGAGCGCTCCCCGGCCGCCGCCGCGCTCCTCCGCACGCGCCGCGACGGCGAACAGGGTGCATACGGCGTCCAGGTCGCGGTCGGCGTTGCGGCCCCCGGGGCCGCCCCGGCGCGCGGCCCGCTCCAGCCGGTCGGGCCAGCTGGTGCCGCTCCACAGCTCCCACAGGGCCTCTTCGGCGGTTCCGCCCCCGGCGAGCAGTTCGCGGGTCTTGCGCAGCAGCAGTCCGAGGCTGTGGGCGCCCTCGACCGCCCGTCCCGCGGGCGGTGCCGCGGTGGCATCCGAGTGCGGCGTATGGGCGACCAGCCGCTCGGGCTCGGCGAGTGCTTCGGCCAGCAGTACGTCGGAAGGGCGCGGCACCTTGGCTCCCGCTGCCCGCTCCTCCTCGCGCAGCGCACGGCCCAGGCGGCGCAGATCGGCGGCGTCCATGCCACCCAGCGGCGAGGTCAGCAGCGTCAGCGCGGTCTCGGTGTCGAGCGCCACGTGCTCCTCAAGCGCACCCGTCGCCGCCACCCGCAGCGCCGTCAGCAGCGGGGCGACGGCCGGCTCCTGGCGCAGCGGCACGTCGGCGCCGTCCACGTCGACGGGCACGCCTGCCGAGATGAGGGCGCGGCGTACGACGGGCAGGGAGCGGCCGCCCGCCCGCACCAGCACCGCCATCTCGCCCCAGGGGACGCCGTCCTCGAGGTGGGACCGGCGCAGCAGATCGGCGATGTTGTCCAGTTCGGCGCCGGCTGTCGGGTAGGTGAACACTTCGACGCGGCCGCCTTCCAGGCCGCTGCCGCCCTGCCGGTCCGGCGCCGGTGCTGGTGCCGGGGCCGATGCCGGACCGGCAGGGCGAGGTGCGCGGTGGGCACGGACGGCCTCGGCGGGGAGCCGGGTGAGCGGCATCCGGGCCGCCAGCTCGCGGGTGGCGGCCAGCAGCCTGGCGCCGGACCGCCGGGCGGTGCGCAGCACCCTGACGGGGGCGGGGGCGCCGGAGCGCTGCCGGAAGGTGTGGGGGAAGTCGAGGATGCCGTTCAGGTCGCCGCCCCGGAACGCGTAGATCGACTGGTCGGGATCGCCGAACGCCACCAGGGTGCGTGCCCCGCCGCCCGCCAGCGCGCGCAGCAGCCGCACCTGGGAGGGGTCGGTGTCCTGGAACTCGTCGACATAGATCGCGTCGTAGGCGCCGTGCAGCCGGGCTGCGACCTCCTCGCGCTCGGTGAGCAGAACGGCACGGTGCACCAGCTCGGCGTAGTCGAGGACGCCCTGCATGTCCAGGACGTCCAGGTACTCGGCGAAGAACCCGGCGGCGGCGCTCCAGTCGGGGCGGCCGGCGCGGCGGGCGAAGGCGTCGAGCGCGGCGGGCCCCAGACCCAGCTCCCGGCTGCGCGCGAGCACGGCCCTGACCTCGTCGGCGAAGCCCCGCGTCGTCAGGCAGGCGCGCAGTTCGTCGGGCCAGCGCACCGTAGCGCGCCCCCGGCGCTCCAGGGCGAGCTGTCCTTCGAGCAGTTCGCGGATGTGCAGGTCCTGTTCGGGACCGGTCAGCAGGCGCAGCGGTTCGGCGAACAGGTCGGCGTCCTGGTGCGCGCGCACCAGCGCGTAGCAGTAGGAGTGGAACGTCGTCGCCTGCGGGGCGCGCGGAGTGCCGACGGCGCCCGAGCGGGTCGCCTGCCGGGGCAGCCGGGCGGGGGCCGCCTCCTGGGCGAGCTCCTGGGCGAGCCGGTCCGTCATCCGGTCGCGCAGGTCGACGGCCGCCTTGCGGCTGAAGGTCAGCACCAGGATGCGTTCGGGGTCCACGCCCTCCCGCACCCTGGCGGCGGCGGCCTCGACCAGGGTGGTCGTCTTCCCCGCGCCCGGACCCGCCAGGACGAGAAGCGGGCCGCCGTGGTGGTCAACCACAGCGCGCTGCTCCGCGTCAGAGGCAGGGAGATCGACCGGCTCCGCCACGGAGCGCACCAGCCGGTACGCACCGGGCAGACGGGACCGCTGATGCGCGTCGGCAGTAAGGGAGGGACTCACGTGGATCGCCTAGGGGGAGGTCTGTGCGGAGCGGTACAGACGCTACGCCAGCGGACACATGTGTCGCAGCGCATCGCTCCTGTACCCCGTACGGCTGCTGTACTCCGTACGGACTCTCCAGCGCATGGGGCCTGTGGGCATGGCGGAAGCTGGGAACTGTGACGAGCCGCAGCGCGGGATCACCCGTCCTTCCCGTCCCAGCGGGCCCGGCGTATGTCGATACGCGGAGTGTGCCCCTGGCGGCGGGAGGCAGCGGTGGGCTCGCGCAGCGGGGTGCCCTCGGCGTGGTAGTGCGCCAGGGCCTCGCGCTCCTGCCCCGGCAGCGGTACGCCGTCGGCCCGCACCACGCGCCACCAGGGGACAGCGCCGCCGTACAGCGCCATGACCCTGCCCACCTGGCGGGGGCCGCCCTCCTCCAGCCATTCGGCGATGTCCCCGTAGGTCATCACCCGGCCGGCCGGAATCAGCTCGGCGACCTCGAGCACGCGCTCCGCGTAGTCGGGCAGGGTCGGCACGTTTCCAGGCATGCGGGCCATGCTGCCGTATGCCACCGACAGCGGCGCCACGCGGCCCACGGACGGCATCGAACGGCTGTCCGCGTGCGGTACCGATCGGCTGCCGATTCGTCCCTACGACCCCCGGAATGCACCCTCGTGCTCCGGGCCGCCCTCCCCTCGTGCCACCATCTTCCGGGCGGTGACGAGTGATACGGGACCAGGACGAGACGGCAGCAGCGGGACAGCGGCACGGTGAAGAGCCCCACCAAGGGGGCGCACCCGCCGCCGGCAGTGCTGCCCGCTCCTCCGACGGGGCCAGGGGTGAGGGGGAACCCGGCGAGGGGAATCCCGGTGAGGGATACCCCGGCAAGGGGAAGCCCGGCAAGGGGAACCCGGGCGGGGAGGAGCCCGGCGCCGGGCGCCCGGACGAGGAAGCCTCCGAAGCCTCCGACGAGCAGCCGGAGGCCGTCGCCGAGGGGGAACGTATCGAGATCGAGAGCGACGAACCGCTGCTCTCGGCGCGGGTGCACCGCCCCTCCGACCTGCTGCGGCTGGTGCTGGGGCTGCTGGGCATCGCACTGGTGCTCACCATCGCCAACTTCGCGCACGGCACCACGGCCGGTCTCGAACAGGACATCGACAAGGGGACGGCGGAAGCCCCCGACCTGCTGATCAGCCTGACCGGACTGGCCTCCAGCATCGCCGTACTGCTCGTCCCCGTCGCCTTCGCGATCGAACGCCTGATCAAACGGGACGGACTGCGGATCGCCGACGGCGTGCTGGCCGCCGTCCTGGCACACGGCGCCTCCCTCGCCGTCGACCTGTGGGTCGCCCAGGCGGCACCCGACTCGATCCGGGACGCGCTGACCAAGGCCATCACCCCGCAGGACGCCACCACTCCGGTACACAGCTATCTGGCGCCTGTCATCGCCTATATGACAGCCGTCGGCATGGCACGCCGCCCACGTTGGCGAGTCGTGCTGTGGGGCGTACTGCTGCTGAACGCGACGGCCGTGCTGGTGCCGGGGTACACCACGGCGTTCTCCATCGTCGTCACCATCCTGATCGGCTGGACCGTCGCCTACGGCACGCTGTACGCGGTCGGCACCCCGAACGTCAGGCCGACCGGCCAGACGCTGCTGGCGGGGCTGCGCAGGGTCGGCTTCAGGCCCGTCAGCGCGCTGCGCGTGGAGGACCCCGGCGAGGCCGACAAGCGGGACCACAACGACCGGGGGCGCCGCTACCGCGTCACCCTGGAGGACGGTCCGCCGCTCGATGTGACCGTCGTCGACCGCGAACAGCAGGCGCACGGCTTCTTCTACCGGGTCTGGCGCAGGCTGGCACTGCGCGGCATCACCCAGCGGCGCAGCCTCCAGTCGCTCCGGCAGGCGCTGGAGCAGGAGGCGCTGCTCGCCTACGCGGCCATCTCCGCAGGCGCCAACGCGCCCCGGCTGATCGCCACCTCGGAACTCGGCCCGGACGCCGTGATGCTCGTCTACGAGCACATCGGGGGCCGCAGCCTGGACGCGCTGCCGGACGAGGAGATCACCGACGACCTGATGCGCACGGCCTGGCGACAGGTCAAGGCGCTGCAGTCGCGCCGTATCGCACACCGCAGGCTGGTGGGGGACGCGCTGGTGGCGGACCGTTCCGGTGCCGTCTACCTGACGGATCTGCGGGGCGGTGAGATCGCGGCCGGCGACCTGATCCTGCGGATGGACGTCGCGCAACTGCTGACGACGCTGGGCCTGCGGGTGGGCGCCGAGCGCGCCGTGGCGACGGGCGTGGACGTGCTGGGCCCCGACGCCATCGCGGACAGCCTGCCGCTGCTCCAGCCCATCGCGCTCAGCCGCAGCACCCGTACGACCCTGCGGCGGCTCGCCAAGGAGCGCAGCCAGCGCGAACGCGAGGCGGTCATCGAGGCGTCCCGCGCGAGCAGGGTGACCCGTACCCGCGAGGAGGAGGCAGCCCAGCAGGCGGCGGCCGGCGGGCGCGCGCACCGCAAGTCGCTGCGCGCGGAGAAGAACGCCGAGAAGAAGGCGATAGACGAGGCGCTGGAGGAGGCCCGCGAGGAGGACCTGCTGGCGCAGATCCGGCAGCAGGTGCTGCGTATAAGGCCGCAGGCGCCCATAGAGCCCGCACGGCTGGAGCGCATCAAGCCGCGCACCCTGGTCAGTTTCATCGCCGGCACGCTGGCCGCCTACTTCCTGCTCACCCAGCTCTCCCAGGTGCCGCTCGACAAGGTGCTCGGCGCGAACTGGGCCTGGGTCGGCGGCGCGGTGCTCTTCTCCGCTCTGACGTATGTGTTCGCGGCGATGTCGCTGCTGGGTTTCGTACCGGAGAAGGTCTCCTGGTGGCGGACGGTGCAGGCGCAGGTGGCCGGCTCCTTCGTGAAACTCGTCGCTCCCGCGGCGGTCGGCGGTGTGGCGCTCAACGCCCGGTTCCTCCAGCGCGCGGGGGTGCGCCCCGGGCACGCGGTGGCCAGCGTGGGCGCCTCCCAGCTGTTCGGACTCGGCAGCCACATCACCCTGCTGATGCTGTTCGGCTACATCACCGGAACCGAGCACACCCCCACCCTCTCGCCCTCCCGCGCGGTCATCGCCGGGCTGCTGACCGCGGCCGTACTGGTGCTGATCGTCACAGCGGTGCCCGCGCTGCGGCGGTTCGTCTCCAACCGGGTGCGCTCGCTGTTCGCGGGTGTGGTGCCGCGGATGCTGGATGTGGTGCAGCGCCCGCAGAAACTGCTCACCGGTGTGCTGGGGATGCTGCTGCTGACGCTGGCGTTCGTGATGTGCCTGGACGCGTGCGTGCGGGCCTTCGGCCATGAGACGAGCTACGCGAACCTCGCCGTGGTCTTCCTGACGGCGAACGCGCTCGGCTCCGCCGCGCCGACCCCGGGCGGGCTGGGCGCCGTCGAGGCGGCGCTGATCGCCGCGCTGATCGCCTTCGGGGTGCCGAAGGAGGTGGCGACCCCGGCGGTACTGCTCTTCCGGCTGCTGACGCTGTGGATGCCGGTGCTCCCCGGCTGGCTGTCGTTCACCCACCTGACCCGCAAGGGCGCGCTGTAGGGGAGCCCCACGGGGCCGGGCCGCCGGAAACCACCCGTACGCACCACACAGCGCGCCCCCGGGCGCTCGGCGTCCGCACGATGAACGTCCCACCGTCTGTCGGGAGGACGTCCCATGCGCCGTTCCCGCTCCCCGCGGCCGGGCGCCGCCTTCGCCGCTGTGCTGATAGCGACCGCTGCCGTGACGAGCGGTTGCGGCAGCGGCGACTCGGACAGCACCGGAAAGGGTGAGACGCGGCCGAGGAGCGAGACCAGTCCGTCCGCCTCGGACAGCGGCTCCCACGCCCGCTCGTCACCGTCCACCAGTTCCTCGTCCGGCAGCGCGTCCCAGGACGGCTCCCCCGCTCTCCCGGACGCCCTCACCCGTCAGAAGCCGCACTGGTCGCGCTGCCCGGCGCCCAACGCGGCGCAGGGCACCGACGCGGGCTCCCCCGGCCCGCTGCCCCGAGGGGCGCGCTGGGAGTGCGCGAAGCTGAAGGTGCCGCTGGACTACAGCAAGCCCGACGGCCGCACCATCGGCATCGAGATGATCCGGGCGGCCGAGCGCAAGGGCGGCGGCAAGCGCATCGGCTCCCTGGTGTTCAACTTCGGCGGCCCGGGCGGCTCCGGAGTGGCCACCCTCCCCTCCTTCGCCCGGGAGTACGAGAAGCTGCGCGGGCGCTACGACCTGGTCAGCTTCGACCCGCGCGGGGTGGGCCGCAGCGAGGGGGTGAAATGTCTGAGCGACAAGCGGCTGGACGCCTACTTCGCCGCGGACTGGACGCCGGACACCGACGCGGAGGAGCGCCGCCTCTTCCGCCGCCAGGCATCCTTCGCCAAGGGCTGCCAGAAACGCGCCGGGAAGCTGCTGCCGCATCTGACGACGGAGAACACTGCGCGCGACCTGGATCTGATGCGGCAGGTGCTCGGCGACCGGAAACTGCACTACTTCGGCATCTCCTACGGCACCGAACTGGGCGGCGTCTACGCGCATCTGTACCCGCGGCACGTGGGCCGTGCCGTCTTCGACGCGGTGGTCGACCCCGGTTCGACACCGGCCCGCGGCTCGCTCAGCCAGGCCCGCGGCTTCCAGCTCGCCCTCGACAACTACCTGGAGCACTGCGCAGAAAGCGGTGAGCAGTGCCCGCTGGGCGAGGACCCCAAGGAGGGCAAGGAGCGCATCACCGGTCTGCTGGCCGATCTGGACGCCGAGCCGATGCCGACCGACAGCGGGCGCAAACTGACCGAGGCACTGGCCGAGGGAGGCATCGCCCAGGCGCTGTACTCGAAGGAGACCTGGGACCTGCTCACCCAGGGGCTCGAGGAGGCGCTGGTGGACAGCGACGGCTCGACGCTGCTGCTGCTCGCCGACGTGCTCAACGGCCGCAGCCAGGACGGCACCTACAGCACGCTCCAGTCGTCCCTGGCGGCCATCAGCTGTGCCGACAACAAGGAGCGCTACAGCGCCCGCGAGGTCAAGAACAAGCTGCCCGACTTCACCGAGGCCTCCCCGGTCTTCGGGCCGACGTCCGCCTGGGGGCTGACGTCGTGCCACGACTGGCCTGCCAAAGGCCGGTGGACCTCGCCCCCGGTACGCGCCACAGGATCGGAGCCGATCCTGCTGGTCGGCACCACCGGGGACCCGGCCACCCCGTACGGCGGGACCCGGGCGATGAAGGAGGAGCTGGGCAAGGGCGTCGGCGTGGAGGTGACCTACCGGGGCGAAGGGCACGGCGCCTACGACAGCAGCAACGCCTGCGTCCGCAAGGTGGTCGACGGCTATCTGCTGCGCGGCCTGGTGCCGCGCGACGGGAAGAGCTGCCGCTGACCGGGCAGGGGGTGGCACGGCCCCGACGTCGGCCGTGCCACCTACGGTGCCCCGGTCAGTAGACCGGCTTGTCCGGCTCGATCTGGTTGACCCAGCCGATGACGCCGCCGCCGACGTGCACGGCGTCGGAGAAGCCGGCGTTCTTCAGCACGGCCAGAACTTCCGCGGAGCGGACACCCGTCTTGCAGTGCAAGACGATCTTCTTGTCCTGCGGCAGGTCCTGGAGGGCGTTGCCCATCAGGAACTCGTTCTTGGGGATCAGCCGGGCGCCGGGGATCGAGACGATCTCGTACTCGTTGGGCTCCCGCACGTCGATGATGTCGACGCTCTCGCCGTCGTCCAGCCACTCCTTGAGCTGCTTGGGAGTGATGGTGGAGTCGGCGGCCGCCGCCTGCGCCTCGTCGGAGACGACGCCGCAGAACGCCTCGTAGTCGATGAGCTCGGTGACGGTGGCGTTCGGGCCGCAGACCGCGCAGTCGGGGTCCTTGCGGACCTTGACCTGGCGGTAGCTCATCTCCAGCGCGTCGTAGATCATCAGACGGCCGACCAGCGGGTCACCGATGCCCGCCAGCAGCTTGATCGCCTCGTTGACCTGGATCGAGCCGACGGAGGCGCACAGCACGCCCAGCACACCGCCCTCGGCGCAGCTCGGCACCATGCCGGGCGGCGGGGGCTCCGGGTACAGGCAGCGGTAGCAGGGACCGTGCTCGCTCCAGAAGACGCTGGCCTGGCCGTCGAAGCGGTAGATGGAGCCCCATACGTACGGCTTGTTCAGCAGCACGCAGGCGTCGTTGACCAGGTAGCGGGTGGCGAAGTTGTCCGTACCGTCCACGATCAGGTCGTACTGCGCGAACAGCTCCATCACATTGGACGAGTCGAGCCGCTCCTGGTGCAGGTTGACCTGGGTGTAGGGGTTGATCCCCAGCACCGTGTCCTTGGCCGACTCGGCCTTCGACCTGCCGATGTCCGCCTGGCTGTGGATGATCTGCCGCTGCAGGTTGGACTCGTCGACCTCGTCGAACTCGATGATGCCGAGCGTCCCGACACCGGCGGCCGCGAGATACATCAGGGCGGGCGAACCGAGGCCGCCCGCACCCACACAGAGGACCTTCGCGTTCTTGAGCCGCTTCTGACCTTCCATCCCGACATCCGGGATGATCAGGTGACGTGAGTACCTGCGGACCTCGTCGACGGTGAGCTCGTCGGCTGGCTCGACCAGGGGTGGCAGTGACACGGAGACTCCGATGGTCGGTGGGACGTGCGGGAAGTCACCCGCCCGGGGGCGGGCTGTTCCTCTCGTAACACTGCCACGCGCTATCTCATTCCGAGACACCTGGTCCAAGGCACGAGACGATCTCGTCCCAGTAGCCGGGCAGCGCCGCCCACGGATCCTGCCCCCTCTCCCGCGTGCGGTCGGTGAAGCAGACGGTGCCCGCGCCCTGCCAGCGGGCGATGCGCAGCGCCTCCTCCAGATGCGTACGGGGCAGCGAGTGCACCAGGTGGCAGAAGCGCTCGGCCGGATGTGCCGCGGTCCACTCCTCGGCCTGTGACCAGCGGTAATCCGCCCAGCTCCCGGCATAGGTGACGAGCTGGTCGGCGCACAGCACGTAGTCGGGGTGCGGGTGGCAGCCGTGCGCCAGCACCAGATGGCCGCCCGTCCCGCCGTCGGCGCCGCCGCACAGGGCGCGCAGGGTCGCGGTGAGGCGTTGGGTGTGCCGCAGCCGGGAGGGGTCGCCGGGGCAGTGCGCCAGATAGAAGCCGTCCACCCGGTACCAGTCCAGGAACCGGTGTGCCTCGGAGACCAGCTCCCCGAATGTCCGCACGCCGTCTTGCATGTCGAGACGGCCGAGTACCGCAACGCCTCCGGCCCGCAGCGCGGCCGCCGCGGGGGCGCAGAACGGGTCGGGCCGCGCGCCCGGTCCGTCGGCGATGTCCAGTACGGCCCAGTGCAGCGGACCGGCGTCGGGAACCGCCCCGGGACGGCCGTCGATTCCGGGACGGGCACCGAGGCCGGGGCGGGAGAGCTCCGCCCACTCCAGGGGGGCCAGTATCGGGTGGGCACAGCCCGGCACACCGATCCCCAGCCGCTGCCTGACCGTCCCGCTGCTGTCGCCGGCCGGACGGGCGCGACCCGGAGGTGTCGTCAGATACGGCATGCCGCCTCCATCCAGATGTCGGCCAGCGACTCCTCCAGGCCGATCCTGGGGCGCCAGCCGAGCCGGTCGCGTGCCGTGCGGACGTCCGCCTGCTGCCAGGCACCGCAGCCGTCGGGATACGGATACGAGGCAGGCTGCTGCGGCTGCGGGGGGTGGGCGTGGTGGGCCGCGACGTGCTGCGAGCCGTGCGACTGCGCGGGGATCACGGGGCCATGACTCCCCAGCCCACCCGCCGGTCCGCCGTGACCGCCGTGACCACCGGAAGCGGCATGTCCTCCCGGCCCGGACGGACCGCCCGGGCCGCCCATGAGACCGACCGGGTGGCTGTCCGCCGCCCCCTGCCCGCCGGGACCGCCGCCCTGCTCGTGGACCGCCCCCGCGTACCCGGCGACGCGGGCCAGCAGCGAGGCGGCGTCGCGCAGCCGTACCGCCCTCCCGGTGCCGATGTTGACGATTCCCTGCGCCGCCGACAGCGAGGCGGCGTGCACGGCCCGCGCGACGTCACGGACGTCCACGAAGTCGCGCTGCACGCCCAGTCCGCCCAGCTTCAGCTCGCTGTCGCCCTGCTGCATCGCGCGCCGCATCGCCTCCGCGACCCGCCCCAGCGGGGTGCCCGCAGGGGTACCGGGGCCGATGGGCGAGAACACCCGCAGCACGACGGCGTCCAGCCCGGAGGCGAGTACGAGCTCGGTGCCCGCCAGCTTGCTCACGCCGTACGGCCCTCCGGGGCGCGGAATAGCGTCCTCGCCGGTGGAGGAGCCGACCTGGGAAGGGCCGTACTCGGCGGCGCACCCCACGTGCACCAGTCGGGCACCGCAGCCGCTGCGGCGCAGCGACTCGCAGACGGCCGCGGTGGCGACCACGTTGTGCCGGATCAGCTCGCGCCCGTTGCCCCGGGTGGTCCCGGCGCAGTTGACGACCACACCGGGGTGCACCGCGTCCAGAAAGCGGGTCAGGGCGCCCGGGCTCCCGGTCGACAGGTCGAAACGGACGTCCGCCTCGTCGCTCCTGCCGAGCGCGGTGAGCTGTACGGCGGGGTCGGCCAGCAGCCGGTCGGCGACAAAACGGCCCAGGTATCCGCTGGCACCCAGCAGCAGCACTCTCATCGAGCGACCTCCCCGCAGGAGAGGGGGGTACGGCGGTCTCGCACGCCGGCGTGCGGTCGTCGCACGGTGGTGCCACGGTGTGCCAACAGCGCGTGGATCATGAGGGCTTGCTCCTTGTCGGTGTCGCACGGGCGGGTACGTAAGCCCGTGCCGGAACGTGGGGTCGGGAGCGGTGCTGCGCTCATGCGGGCACCGCCTCCCGGTGGTGTGCCGAGGCGCCGGCCAGCACAGCGGCCGCGTACGCCAGCAGAACGAGCGCCGCGCAGCCACAGGCGGCGACGGGCACGGCCGTGGCTCCGTGGTGTGCGACCAGGAGCTCGACGGGGCGGCCCAGCACCGCGAGTCCGGGCAGGCGGGCGGCCGGTACGGAGAGCAGCGCCAGGGCCTCCAGCGCACAGGCGGAGGCGAGCCCGGCGAACGCGGCGTGCCGGAAGCCGTGCGCGGTCAGCAGAAGCGCGGTGAACAGCAGCATGCCGCAGGCGCCGGCACCCGCGGCGGCGGACTGCCAGCCGGCCAGCAGGTCCGGCCCGTCCCCGGGAGCACCGGGAGCAACTGCAGCGCCGGACAGGCCGAGCGGGCCGTCGACGACGGCGTGGGCGGCCCACTGGAGCGCCGGAAGACTCACCGCGACGGCGCACACGGCGAGCGCCAGCAGCGGCCGCACTCCGGAGGCGAACTCCTCCAGGCTCCGGCTGCCCACCAGCCTGCGCCGCGCCGCCAGGGCGAACCCGCGCGCGCACCAGACGGCAGGCGCGACAGCGAGCGAGAGCCCGAAAGCGACACCGGGCGAGGGGATACCGGACGACGGAAAACCGGGGCCGCCGAGGGACTCGGGTCCGCCGCCCAGTTGCCGTTCCAGCAGCCGGTCCCCGTACATGGCGTATCCGGTCAGCCAGCAGGCGCACAGGAAGGGCCCCGCGGGAAACCCGGTGGGGCCGACAGCGGGTGGAATGCGAGGTACGAGCCGGACGGCCGGAACGACACTGCCCAGCACGACCGCCGCACCCACCGCGCACAGGGCGACCCGTACCGCCGCGTGGCCGCCGCCGAACAGGACGAGCCAGGCAAGCGTTCCTGCGCACAAGAGGGCGGGCATCAGCGGGAGGACGAGCGGCGCGACCCAGGAGGTCGACCGTTCCGCCCCCGCGGCACCCGTCGGCCGGCGGGCGTCCCCTGGGGCGCACGAACCGGCGGGCGCTCCGGCGGGCGACCCGGCCTGCGATCCGGCGCTCGGCCCGGCGGGCGATCCGGCGGGCGCTTGCGGGACCGGCCCGGCGTGCGCCTCCGTGAACAGTCCGGCATGCGCCTCCGGGTGGGGGGCGCGCGCGTACATCTCTTCGGCCAGGGAGAAGACATCCCGGTGACGGCACCGGGCGGCGGTCCGGTCGGTGACTCCGCTGGCCTCCAGTCCTGCGGCGATCTCCAGCGGGTCGACGGCGCGCTCGCACAGCGCGCGGTGGCTGCGCAGCAGTACGCGTACCGGATCGCCGGGTGCGGGACGTGTCGTCACGGCGCCGTCGCCTCCCCGGGCTCGGCCCCCACGGCGGCCCACTCCGCGACCGGCCGCTCATCCGTGGCCCAGCTCGGGACGTGCGCCAGGCTGCCCCCCGCCACCCGCGTCCCGCCTGGTCGGCGACCAGAACGGCTGCCGGGACGAAGGCCCTCCGCTCCGCTCACCGCGTCGGCCCCCACGCCGCTCACCACACTGGTCGCCGCGCTGCTCGCCGTGCCGCTCGTCGTACTGTCCGTCGTGCCGTTCCCCGTGCCGCTCGCCCAGCGGCCCGGCAGATGAGCCTCAGCGGGGCGGGCGAAAGGGCGCCCCACGTCCTCTCCCGCCGAGTCCTGGCACACGGTCTCCTCCCGGCCGACCGGGTGGCGGGACATCAGTTCCAGGTAGATGCCGCGGAAGGCCTCGACGTTCTGCCGCACCGTGAACAGCTCCAGCGCACGCGCCCGCGCGGCGGCGCCCAGACGTGCCGCGCGCGCCGGGTCACGCAGCAGGTCCGTACAGGCTTCCGCCAGCGCACGGGGGTCGCGCGGCGGGACGAGGAGGCCGGTGCCGCCGACGACTTCGAGTGCGGCACCGACGTCGGTGGAGACCGTGGCCCGGCCGCAGAACATCGCTTCCACCAGCGACACCGGGAACCCCTCGACCACGCTGGAGAGCACCACGACCCCGCCCAGCGCGTAGGCGTCGGCCGGCGTGGGCACGGCGGGGGTGCCGGCCTCCTCGAAGGTGACGGGGCGCTCCGCCCCCTGGGCACCCGGCGGGAAGAGCCGCTCGGCCAGTGCCCGGCAGTGCGCCAGGTAGGTACCGTCCGGGCCGCCGGGGCCCGCTGTCTCGACGATCCGCAGCCGCGCGGTGGGCACCGCCTCGCGCACCCGGGCGAACGCGTGCAGCAGTGTGCCCAGATCCTTGGCCGGGCTGCTGGTGCCCACCCATACCAGCGTGGGTGCTCCGGCAGGCCGTGCCCCGTCGGCCGACGGCAGGTCGGTGACCTGCTCGCCCACGGCGTCGAAGGGGGCCGCGTCCATACCCGGGTAGACGGTGCGCAGCCGTGCGCTGTCCGCACCGCACCTGACCTGCCAGCGCCGCGCGTGGGAGTTCCCCGGGGTGATCAGCTCAGCCTGTTCGTAAGCCTCGCGGGCGAGCCGCCGCTGGAAGGAGGCGAGCAGCGCGCGTACGGGGGCGCCCGCGACGCCGCGCGCGACGGCGCCGGCGGCGCTGGTCAGGTAGTGCTCCCGCAGCCGTACGCCGTACTCGGTGATCAGCAGCGGCACCCCGAAGGCCCGCTTGGCCAGCAGCCCGGGCAGCGCGGCGGGACCGGCACCGACGGCGTGACACAGGTCGGCGGCCGACAGCCCCGGCTCCTCGCCGCGCTGCCCGTACCAGTCCAGCGAGAGGGGGCGCAGCGCGCGCTCCAGGCGCTCGGTGACGGCGAGCAGATCGGGTACCTGCGCGGCGTGCGCCGCGGGGAGTGCGCCCGGCGCACGGCAGGCGGACTCCAGGATGCGTACGGCGCTCTCGGAGCGCAGCGCGGTGGCCAGTCCGCCGCGCTCGGCAGCCAGTTCGGCGAGCCCGTACAGGCCCGCGGCGAAACGGTCCGCCTGCCCGTCGGCGGGCGCGCGACCCTCGCCGTGCGCCCCGTGGGCTCCGCCCGCCGCCGGTGCCGAGAGGCCACCGGCGGGCCGGTCGGGGCGGCCGGACCGGTCGGACCTGCCGTTCCGGTCGCCGCCGTCAGGGCCGGAAGTTCCCTGGCTGCCTGCCCGCTCCAGGGCGCCCGTGCGGGGGTCGGGGTCGGCGTGGTTGGCGCAGACGGCTTCGGCGAGCGCCGCGAAGTGCTCGCGGAAGCGCCGCTTCTCGCGTCGTCCGTAGACGCCGCCCGCGAGGCCGCGCGCGCCCTGCGTTCCGGGCCCGGGCCCCCACAGCGGCGCGGTGCGAACCAGAGCCACGTTGGGGGGCAGTTCGCACCAGCCGGTCTCCTCCTGGCGCGCGCTGCGGCTGAGGGCGAACACCGCGAACTCGTGGCCGTCCAGGCCGCGCAGCAGACGGTCGCACCACAGCGCGGACTCACCCCTCACATAGGGGTAACCACCCTCCGTAAGCAGTGCGATGCGCACGTGCGCACCCCCGATCACTCTCGTGGCGTGCCGGGCGCCTGACGCGGCTCATCGCGTGGCGCAGCGGCGGAACGTTGAAGACGCACCAGACGCTATGCGTGCGCCCCCACCGCGTGCTGGACGGTTGTCCGTCACGCCACCGGAAGGGGTGAACACCCGTGACTTTCGCGCGAGTCGCGCGTTGGGGCCCTCCGGCCGGGCGGCGGCCGGGGACACGTGCCCTAGTCGCGCGGGTACGCCCAGGGGTTGATACGGCAGGTCTTGCCGTTCGTGGTCAGGTACTTGGTCTGCTGCATCATCACCGGCGCCGGCTTGCCGTCGGCCGGGCAGCCCACATGCCCGTGCCCGAGCCGGTGACCGACCTCGTGGTTGACGAGCATCTGCCGGTAGGCGAGCATCTCGTCCGGCCCGTAGGTCGAGGCGCCGCGCGCCCACCGCCAGGCGTTGATCATGACCCGCTCGGTCGCTGCCGAGTCGCAGGACACCTTCTGCTCGCTGGTGTCCAGGCCGGACTTGGCGCACCACACATCGGTGGTGCCGGGGGTGGCCAGGGTGATGACGAACTTGACCTTGCCGGAGGAGACGCGCTCGAAGCTGCGCTTGCCGCCGTGCGCCCAACTGCGCTCGTCGTTGAGCGTCTTGTGCACCGCCTGCGCGAACAGTTCGCCGTCCAGCGGCAGCCCGTTCTCGATGTCCACCCGGTAGCGCACCACCTCGCCCTTGCCGGGGCCCTTCTCGTGGCCCGGCACGGGGGTGAACTTGCCCGAGCCCTTCAGGTCGTCGGCCAGCGGGTACTGGCGGGCCATCTTCGTCTCGTACGACGCGTGTTCACCGCCGGGGGCGGGGCGGCTGCCGCGGTCGGCCCGCTCGGGGCCGGAGGCGGCGGCGTCCGAGTCACCCGGTGTCCGCTCCCCGGTCTTCAGCCCCCGGTCCGCGTCCTTGGCGCCGTGCTCGCCGCCGGCGACCTGCGCGGCGGCGACGATCGCCAGCACGGTCGTGATGGCGGCGGCGACGATCCCGGTGGCGGTGCGGGCCCGGCCGCCCTGCTTCCCGGGTGAGTCCGGGTCAGGGTGCTCGGAGGCCGGCGCCGCACTGTCCGGGGGATCGCCGACGGCGCCGCCGTCCCGGGCCTCTGCGGGCTCCTGCCGGGCACCGGCGACGGGCTGGGTGCCGGCCGCTTGCACGGCGCCGGCGGGGGCGCCGCCGGGCGGTACGGCGCCGGGGGCACCCGCGGCGAAGACGTCGTCCTCGAAGGCGTCCAGATACTCCTGGCGCGGACCACCGGGGCGCTGCCGGCCGACGACAGGTCCGGCCGCGGAACCGCCCGCGGGCCCTGCCGCGGGGCCGCGGAGTCCGGCCTGGCGGGGACGGGGGACGGCATCCGGCTGCTGGGGGTGGCCACCGCGCGCCGGCTGCTCGCCGGTGAACGCGGGAACGCCGTGGGCCGGGGTGGCCTGGGGCCCGGGGCCCACCGGACGGCGGCCGTACCCGGGGGGCGCGGCGGGCGACTGCCCTGCGGGGCCGCCGGGACCGCTCTGCGTGGGCACACCGTATCCCTGTACGCCGGTACCGCCCCGCTCGTGCGGAGCGTTCCGGGGGCGGGTGCGGGCAGCGGCGGCGGGACCGGGGTCCTCCGATATCCGGGCGCGTTCCTCTCTGCGCCCGAGTCCGGCCTTGCCCTTGCGGCTATGGCGTCCCACTTGTCACCTTTCGGGGTTGCCGGGGCCCGCGTGCGTGCGGCCTCCGGCCGAGGAGTCGTTCAGCCGCCGTGTCGCCGGTTCCGCTTCGTCGATCAGCTCACGGACCGCGCCCGCGACGATCTCGGGGTACTCCATCATGGCGACGTGGCCCGCGTCCGGCAGTGCCAGCAGCCGGGAGTCGCGGAAGGCGGCCGAGGCCCGCCGCGCCATACGGAAGGCGACCAGCTGGTCGCGCCCACCGTAGACCAGAAGGGTGGGCGCCAGCACCCGTTCCGCCTGCCGCCACAGCGCGTGCTGCCCGCCCAATGTGTAGGCGTCGACGATGCCCCGTGTCGAGCGGACCATGGCGTCCCAGAAATACGGCAGCTTCTCCCTGCGTGCGTACTCCTCGACGGCCACCGCGAAGTCCTCGGGCGTCACCCGCGCGGGGTCGCCGTAGCAGAGCCCGAGCACGCCGCCCGTGCGTCGCTCGGGCGGCCAGTCCTTGGTCAGCCTGCAGAACAGCGAGGCGATCCCGGGGACCGCCAGCATCGCGGTCGGCCAGGCGGTGCGCTGCGGGGGTATCTCGGGCAGCGCGGGTGAGACAAGTGTCAGCGTCCGTACGAGGTCGGGCCGTACGGCGGCCACCCGGGTGGTCACGGCGCCGCCCAGGGAGTTGCCCAGCAGGTGCACGGGTGCGTGGCCGCAGGAGTCCAGATAGCGGATGACGGCGCGGGCGTGCGCCGAGACCGCGTAGTCGCCGCTGTCGGGCGGCGGGGAGTCGCCGAAGCCGGGCAGGTCGATCGCCTCGCCGCGCACGTCAGGGGCCAGCTGGTGCATCAGCGCCGACCAGTTGAGGGAGGAGCCGCCCAGCCCGTGCACGTACAGCGCGCGCGGACGGGTGTCCCGCGCGGGGTCCACGGAGTCCTCGCGCCTGCCGCGCACGGCGAGTGTCAGTCCCGGCAACGAGACCGTCCGCAACGTCTCCTGCCGCCCGACGCGGGACCGCGTGAGAGAGGCGGACGGGGCAGCGGTTCGGGCCGCGGAGGCGGGGGCTCCCGGCTGCTCGGTTGAGGACATGGAGCAATGTTACGAGACGATCACGCGCGCCCTCACGTGTTCACCGTCACAAGAAGAAGCACACTGGTGTACAGGGAGAGCACGGGCTCGCGGCCGGGGTCGTCGCGCCCCTGTGCCCGTGCGACCCCGCCGGGACGCATCGGGAAGTACGCGGTGGAGCATGCAGTGCGGAGCGGGATGCATCAGGGCGTGCGCCCCGGGTGACCCGCTCCTAGTCTCGTAAGTAGGGCCCTGCTCTCGGGCCCCGCCTGGAAAGGGGAGTCGGCATGTCTGTCAATCCGACCGATCCGGAGACCTTCGACCCCTATGACGCCTACGACGCCTATGACGCCTACGAGGAGGAACCGGAAGGAACCGGGGCCCCCGAGGCCCCCGAGGCGGACGCGGCGGAGCAGCAGGCCGACCTGCTGGTGCAGCGTGACGACCCGCTGACCGGGCGCAGCTACCACGAGGTGGACCCGGCCGACGCGGCGGAGCAGGCGCGTGTGGTGGAGCTGAACGAGGACGACTACCGCTAGAGCGAGCCGATCGAGTACCGGTTGGCGGAGCACACTGATGACGAGTACGGAATCAGGACGAGTACCGCCAAAGCGCCATCGGGCCGGGACTCAACGGAGAGCGGAACCGGACACCGGAGCGAAATTTGATGGGCCGGGAAGCTACCACCTCCGTTACCGAAAAGTACGATGGCGGCGCAGCGCAGCTCGCGCTCAGGAACATTCAGGGAGGCGGCGTGACAGCCATCGAGCAGACCGAGGCGCGCCCGCGTGGCACGCGTCTGCCCCGCCGGGCGCGACGTAACCAACTGCTGGGCGCAGCTCAGGAGGTCTTCGTCGCGCAGGGCTACCACGCGGCGGCGATGGACGACATCGCCGACCGTGCCGGAGTCAGCAAGCCGGTGCTCTACCAGCACTTTCCGGGAAAGCTCGAGCTGTACCTCGCGCTTTTGGACCAGCACTGCGAGGCGCTGCTGCAAGCCGTGCGCACGGCTTTGGAGTCCACCACGGACAACAAGCAGCGGGTGGCGGCGACCATGGACGCGTACTTCGCCTTCGTGGAGAACGAGGGCGGCGCCTTCCGGCTGGTCTTCGAGTCCGACCTGACCAACGAGCCCGCGGTGCGCGAGCGCGTGGACAAGGTGAGCCTGGACTGCGCCGAGGCCGTCAGCGAGGTCATCTCGGAGGACACCAAGCTGCCGTCGGAGCAGTCGATGCTGCTGGCCGTGGGGCTGTGCGGAATGGCGCAGATCACCGCCCGCTACTGGCTGGGCGCGGGACAGCAGATTCCGCGGGACGCCGCGGCCAAGCTGATCTCCTCGCTCTCCTGGCGCGGCATCGCCGGGTTCCCGATGCAGTGACGGACCGGTGCGGCAGCGCGCGGGGCGCGGTTGTTCGCTGCTGGCGTGCGACCGCGCCCCCTCCGCGTCCCTGCTGAGAGCTAGGGTTGCTCCGTACGGCGCGGCTGGCCGCGCATTCGCATCCCGGGCACCGCCATGGGATACCAGGACCGTCGGAGGGACATAGCCGTGGAGGTCAAGATCGGCGTGCAGCACGCGCCTCGCGAGATCGTCATGGAGAGCAAGCAGACTCCGGACGAGGTCGAGAGCACGGTCGCGGCGGCACTGGAGAAGGGCTCCGGGCTGCTCAGCCTCATGGACGAGCACGGCCGGAAGATCCTGGTCCCCTCGGACCGCATCGCCTACGTCGAGATCGGTGAGGCATCGGGCCGCAAGGTGGGCTTCGGCGCGATCTGACCGGGCGGCGCCACCCGGGCGCACGCACGAGAGACATGACGCAGACACGTACGCACACACGTACGAGAAACGCACAGGTGCACGCGGGTAGCGGAACCGGTGTACGCGACTGACGGCGGCCGCGGGGATTCCTCCCGCGGCCGCCGTTTCAGCTTCCGTACCCGAGGGGAGGACGGGGACGACCCCGGACCGCCGGAGCGCGGTCCCGCATCCGGCCCCAACCGAGGAGGTCCTCATGATCTGGGAGGCTCTCGGCTCCGCAGCCCTCGGATTCGCCCTCGCGCTCGCCGCGACCCGGCGCTTGACCGAGCGGCTTCCCGACCGGCGGCTGGTGCTCGCGACGGGCCCGGTCGCCGCACTGGTCGGCGGACTGATCTGTCACACCGTGCTCGGCCCCGGCCACCTGGTGGTGACCTGGTGCGTGGCGCTGGGCTTCAGCACGGCCCTGCTCTCGCTGCTGCTGCGGGACGAGTCACCGGGGCGCCGCCAGTGGCGCCAGGACGCCTTGCCCGCCGCGCAAGGCCCGGCGGGCGCCGGCGTCGCCTTCAGGCAGCGAGACCGAGGGCGGCCATCCGCTTCGTATGGGCCTCGGTGATCCTGGAGAACATCTTGCCGACCTCCGCGAGGTCGAAGCCGTCGGCGACCCCGCCGACCAGCATCGTGGAGAGCGCGTCGCGGTCGGCCACCACCCGCTGGGCCTGGGAGAGCGCCTCTCCCATCAGCCGCCGCGCCCACAGGGCCAGCCGCCCGCCCACGCGCGGGTCCGCCTCGATGGCGGCGCGCACCTTCTCCACCGCGAAGCTGGAGTGCCCGGTGTCGTCCAGCACGCTCAGCACCAGTGCACGCGTGTCGGCGTCGAGCCTGGCGGCCACCTCGCGGTAGAAGTCGGAGGCGATGGAATCACCGACATACGCCTTGATCAGCCCCTCCAGCCAGTCGGACGGGGCGGTGAGACGGTGGAACTCGTCCAGCGCCTCGGCGAACGGCTCCATGGCCGCCGTGGGGTCCTCGTCGATACGCGCCAGCCGCTCGCGCAGCTTCTCGAAGTGGTGGAACTCGGCGGACGCCATCGAGGCCAGCTCGGCCTTGTCCGCGAGGGAGGGCGCCAGCTTGGCGTCCTCGGCCAGCCGCTCGAAGGCCGCCAGCTCTCCGTAGGCCAGCGCGCCCAGCAGGTCGACGACCGCGGCACGGTAGGTCGGGTCCGCCGAAGCGCGCTCCCAGCTCTGGGTGGCGATCGAGGTGGCGGGGGCGGACTGGGCGGCCCCGCTGTCGTCGGAAGACTGGGCTTCGGCGGCGGTCTTGTCAGGCGTCTCCATACCTCGCACGATAGCCCGCAACCGCAGGTCGGACAGGACCCCTCCCGGCCTCAGCCGTCCCACCAGGCCGCAGGTGAGCTCGTACACAACGATTGCCCCGGTACAGATGCGCGGATCCGGGGTACAGTGATATTGGGTCCACCGGATGGCGTGGACTCGCTGCATGCATGAAATGCGGATGCCCGGTCGGTGGCCCGATCGGCTCCGACCCGACAGCCTTCCGCCGGACCGTGCTCCCCGCGCGGACCGCGCTGAGAGGGACCGCTCGCGCAAGTGAGGCGCTTGAGCGGGAGACAGTGGTCCCGCACCGCTAGGCGGGCCGCAACGACGGCCGCCTGGTCGCGGTAGATCCTCTCCTCGCTCCGTCGGCCCACCCAGAAGCTGGGTCGGCCGGACGCCGTAGCCGCATTCGCGCGTCACACAGAAGAGGCAAGCATCCTGTCCACTACGTTCAGAGATCTCGGGATTCTCCCCGAGACCGCCGAGGCACTCGAAGCCGTCGGCATCACATCCCCCTTTCCGATCCAGGAGATGACGCTCCCGGTCGCCCTCGCCGGCACCGACGTCATCGGCCAGGCGAAGACCGGCACCGGCAAGACGCTGGGGTTCGGGCTGCCGCTGCTGGAGTCGGTCACCGTCCCCGCGGACGTCGAGCTGGGCCGCGCCAAGCCCGAGGAGCTGACCGAGGCGCCGCAGGCGCTCGTCGTCGTCCCCACCCGTGAGCTGTGCCAGCAGGTGACCAACGACCTGCTCACCGCGGGCAAGGTACGCAATGTCCGGGTTCTGTCGATCTACGGCGGCCGCGCCTACGAGCCGCAGGTCGAGGCGCTGAAGAAGGGCGTCGACGTGGTCGTCGGCACGCCCGGGCGGCTGCTGGACCTGGCCGGCCAGAAGAAGCTGCGGCTCTCGCAGATCAGGACGCTCGTCCTGGACGAGGCCGACGAAATGCTCGACCTGGGCTTCCTGCCCGACGTCGAGAAGATCATCGAGATGCTGCCCACACGGCGCCAGACGATGCTCTTCTCCGCGACGATGCCCGGCCAGGTCATCTCGCTCGCCCGGCGCTACATGAGCCAGCCCACGCACATCCGCGCCACCGCGCCGGACGACGAGGGCCAGACGGTGGCGAACACGACGCAGCACGTCTTCCGCGCCCACTCGATGGACAAGCCGGAGATGGTCGCCCGCATCCTCCAGGCCGAGGGCCGGGGCCTGGCGATGGTCTTCTGCCGTACGAAGCGCACGGCGGCCGATGTCGCCGAGCAGCTCTCGCGGCGCGGCTTCGCGGCCGGCGCGGTCCACGGCGACCTGGGCCAGGGCGCCCGCGAGCAGGCGCTGCGCGCGTTCCGCAACGGCAAGGTCGACGTGCTGGTGTGCACGGACGTCGCCGCGCGCGGTATCGACGTCGACAACGTCACGCACGTGATCAACTACCAGACGCCCGAGGACGAGAAGACCTATCTGCACCGCATCGGCCGCACCGGCCGCGCGGGCAACTCGGGCATCGCGGTCACGCTGGTCGACTGGGACGACATCCCGCGCTGGCAGCTGATCAACAAGGCGCTGGAGCTGGACTTCAACGACCCGGAGGAGACCTACTCCACCTCGCCGCACCTGTACGAGGCGCTGGGCATCCCCAAGGAGGCCAAGGGCATCCTGCCGCGTACCGAGCGCACCCGCGCCGGGCTCGCGGCCGAGGAGATCGAGGACCTCGGCGAGCCGGGTGGCCGTTCGCACGGCAAGCCCGCCGCGTCGTCCGCCGAGCGCACGCGCCCGGCGCGCAAGCCGCGCCAGCGGCGGCGCACGCGGGGGGCGCTGCGCGCCGGTGAGACCGCCGGGACCGGCCCCAAGTCCGCCGCTCCGGCCGGCAGTGCCGCGGAGCAGGCCGCCGCCACGGCCGAGGGCGCCCCGGGCGCCGAGTCCGGCGAGGGCGGCACCGCGCGCAAGCCGCGCCGCCGTCGGCGCACCCGCGCGGGCGCCGCGTCGGCCGAGGCCGGTGCGCAGGCACCCGCCGCCCAGGAGAGCGGCGAGCGGGGGCAGGCGGCCGTCGCCACCGACGAGGCGCCCCGCAAGCCCCGCCGTCGCAGGACCCGCTCCGGCGCCGCGAGCAGCCGTTCCACCGGCACAGCACAGCAGCCCGCGGAGGGCTGACCCCCCACGCCCCTTCGGCGACAGCGCGCGGCCCGGCACCCCACAGGGGCGCCGGGCCGCGCGCTGTCCGACCCCGACCACCGGGCGCCCCGCAGGCTCCGGAGGCCGAGCCGGGCCGCCAGGTATCCGTTGGTCGGGGCTGCGGCGCCGCGCAGGGCTGGTGGCCAGCGGCCGGAGTGGGCCGGAAGCCGGGTTCCGTCAGGTGCTCGTGGGTCGTTGGTGGTCGGGAGCGCGTGGCGGGTAGCGTCCTGGCATGAGCAAGCCCCCCTTTCTCGCGCTGCCCCCGGGTGTGCGCGCGTACCGGATGGCCACCGAGCGTGGGGAGTTCGCCGTGCACGACACGGGCGGCAGCGGCCGGGCCGGTCGTACGGCCCTGCTGCTGCCCGGGTTCACCGGCAGCAAGGAGGACTTCATCGGGCTGCTGGAGCCGCTGGCGCGGGCCGGGTTCCGGGCCGTGGCCGTGGACGGACGGGGGCAGTTCGAGACGGGCGGGCCGCCGGAGGAGTCCGCCTACACGCAGCGGGAACTGGCGCGGGACGTGCACGCGATCGCGACCGTGCTGGAGCCCGAGCGGCCCGGCACGGTGCATCTGCTGGGCCACTCGCTGGGCGGCCTGGTCGCGCGCGCCGCTGTGCTCGCGGACGCCGCGCCGTTCGCCTCGCTGACCCTGATGAGCAGCGGCCCCGCCGCAGTCTCACCCTCTCAGCAGCAGCGCGTCAGAATGCTGCTGGACGCGATGCGGACCATGAGCATGGCGGCGATCTGGGAGATCATGCAGCAGCTCGACCAGTCGGTGGGCTCGGCTGGCGAGGCGCCCTACTCGCGACGTGAGGTCGAGGAGGCGTCCGCTGCGATGGAGGACTTCCTGCGCCGCCGCTGGCTCGCCAACGTGCCCGAACAGCTCGCCGCGACGGGACAGCAGCTGCTCGCCGAGCGGGACCGGGTGACCGAACTGGCCGCACGGGGGCTGCCGTGCCACGTCGTCTCCGGCGCGGAGGACGACGCCTGGCCGGTGCCGCTGCTGGACGGGATGGCCGGGCGACTCGGCGCCCGCCGTACGGTCGTCACCGGCACGGGCCACTCCCCCAACGCCGAGCGGCCGGAGGAGACCGCGCGCGCCCTCACGGACTTCTGGCTCGGCCTCTCCTCCGGCTGACATTCAGCCCTTGCCCTGGATGAACTGGGTGATGCCGCCGGCGATCTGCTGGACGGCGATGGCCGACAGCAGCATGCCCGACAGCCGCGTGACGAGCACCACGCCACCGTCCTTGATGACGCGGATGATCAGCAGCGAGTACCGCATCACCAGCCACAGCACCAGGTGCATGGCCAGGATCGCCGTCCAGACCGAGAGCTGACCGCCCCAGCCGTCCGCGCGCTGGACGGCCAGGATGACGGAGACGATCGCCCCCGGCCCCGCGAGCAGCGGCATCCCCAGCGGTACGAGCGCCACGTTGACGTCCTTGGTCTGGGTGGGCTCGTCGGACTTGCCGGTCAGCAGATCGAGCGCGACGAGCAGGAGCAGCAGCCCGCCCGCGACCATCAGCGCCGGGATGGAGACGTGCACATAGTCGAGGATCTGCTTGCCGCAGATCCCGAACAGGGTGATCACCCCGAAGGCGACGGCTGCCGCCTGCCACGCCATCCTGCGCCGGACCTTGACCGGCCGACCGGAGGTGAGCCCGAGGAAGATCGGCGTGATGCCGGGCGGGTCCATGATGACGAAGAGAGTGAGGAAGACGGACCCGAACAGGGCGAAATCGAACACGGTGTTGCCTGTGCCTTGCTGAGACGGAACGGAACGGGAGGGGGGCGCGGTGCGACCCCCGAAGGAGGGAGCGGGGTGCCCCGAAGGGAGTGGGCTGAGGCGCACGGGCGTGCGGCGGCGCGGACTCGGCGCGGCGCACAGCGCTCGCGCGCTGCGCGCGCGGTGCCCGCGGAAGCGGCGCGCGGCCTCACCGGGGGGGAAGGCGCGCTTGCCTGGAAGGGTGCCGGAGGGCGGCCGTTCAGCCGGTGACGGGTGCCGCGCCTGAGCCGCGCGCCGCGATCTCGGCGTATACGTCGGGCGCGGTGGTGAACTCGCCGAGTGCGAGGGTTTTGCGGCTGCCGTGGTAGTCGCTGGAGCCGGTGGCCAGCAGACCGAGGTCGGCGGCGAGCCCGTGCAGCCGCTCACGGGTCTCGGGGGTGTGGTCGGCGTGGTCGGCCTCGATGCCGTCGAGTCCGGCCGCTGCGAGCTCCGCTATGGCGCTCTCCGGGACACACTGGCCGCGCTTGACGGCCAGCGGATGGGCGAAGACGGCGACCCCACCGGCGCCCTTGATCAGCCGCACGGCCTCGAACGGGTCCAGTTCGTGCTTGCTGACGTAGGCCCGTCCGTCCCCCGCGATCCACTCCTGGGTGAAGGCGTCGGAGACGGTCTCGACGACGCCTTCCTCGACCATGGCCGCCGCGATGTGCGGGCGGCCGACCGAGCCGTCGCCCGCGATGCGCTGGACCTGCTCCCAGGTGACGGGCACCCCCAGCTCGCGCAGCTTGCCGACCATGGCGCGAGCACGCGGTATCCGGTCGTCGCGCACCAGTTCGCGTTCGCGCGCCAGTTCGGGCTCGGCCGGGTCGAAGAGGTAAGCGAGCATATGGAGGCTGATGTCCCCCAGCCGGCAGGAGAGCTCGGCGCCGGTCACCAGGGTGAGTCCGGCGGGCAGCGCGGCGGCGGCCTCGGCGTGCCCGGCCACGGTGTCGTGATCGGTGAGCGCCACCACGTCCAGCCCGGCGGCCGCCGCGTTGCGCACCAGCTCGGCGGGGGTGTCGGTGCCGTCCGAGGCGGTGGAGTGGGTGTGCAGGTCGATGCGCACTTCGACGGACTCCGAAAGGTGGACGGCGGGACATGACGGGCTCATGGCGAGCGCTCACCAGGATAGCCGCACCGTCCGGCATCCCTTCCGGCGTCCGGCGTCCCCTCCGGCGCCCGGCACTCCTTCCCGCGCCCCTTCAGGCGCCCCTTCCCGAGTCCCTTCCGGCGTTCTCCCGGGTCAGGTGGAGATCAGCCGGGGCGAGAGCGCGCCGCAGGGCACCAGTTCCACTTCGGCGCCCGCGTCCCGCAGATCGGTCAGCACCAGTTCGTCGTAGAGCAGCAGTCCCGACTCCTGGGGCCAGACGATGGCCCACAGCCACAGCCCGTACGCCTCGCCCGCGAAGACGGCGCGGTCCTCGGGTGCGCCACCGACGTGCCAGAGCGGGGTGGGGTGCCCGGCGGCGTGGAGCTTGGCCTGCGGCGGTTTGCCCGCGCAGATGGCGGGGCCGGGGTCCGGGCCCTCGATTCCGGCGTACCGGGCGCCGAGTCCGACCCCCAGTTCCTCGGCGATCAGCAGCAGCTCACCGGGGCCGCCGAGCGGTGCGGGTCCGGAACAGGCCACAGCGGTGGCCCGGCCGCCGCTTCTGTCGTCACCGGCGCAGGCGACGCCGGTGAACAGCCACCCGACGGGGAGCGGCCACGGCATCCATACGGGCACCTGCGTCCGGCCCACCACGACGGCGAGCGCTTCAACGCTGGGCGGGAGGACCGGCTGGAGCGGGTGCACGGCGCCGTGCACGCCGCACTGCCAGGTGTCGGCGAAGAGTCCGGGCGCCCTGACCCGGCCACCGCACTTCGGGCAACTGGGTTCGCCCCTCATGGGGCCTAACGGTCCTACCGGGTCGCCTTCCCGTCAAGGACGATCACCCACCTGGACCTGGGGCCTGAGCCGCACGGTGCGTGAGGTCCTCGGAAGAAGAGGCGATGACCTGCTGATCCTATAGATGTCATTTGCATTAATTAGCCTGTCTAACTTATCGTGTGCACACACCAACCATTTCTCCCCGACGAGAACAGGTAAGGAGCGGCAGGCATGAGTGGTGATCCGTTCGACGAGGGCGGCGGCAGTATCCTCCGCCAGCCGAAGGCCGTATGGGCGACGGCGGGCGCGTCCGTCGTCGCCTTCATGGGCATCGGCCTGGTCGACCCGATCCTCCCCTCCATCGCGAAGGGCCTGGAGGCGACCCCGAGCCAGGTCTCCCTTCTGTTCACCTCCTACTTCCTGATCACCGCCGTGGCGATGCTGGTCACCGGCTTCGTCTCCAGCAGGATCGGCGGCCGCAGGACGCTCCTGCTGGGACTGGCGCTGGTGGTGGTCTTCGCCGGGCTCTCCGGCTCCTCGCACTCCGTCGGCGAACTGGTCGGCTTCCGCGCCGGCTGGGGCCTGGGCAACGCCCTGTTCGTCTCCACCGCGCTCGCGGTGATCGTCGGCGCGGCAGCGGGGGGAAGCGCCGCGGCGATCCTGCTGTACGAGTCGGCGCTGGGCCTGGGCATGGCCTGCGGGCCACTGCTGGGAGCCGTCCTGGGCGACGCCAGCTGGCGCTTCCCGTTCTTCGGCACGGCCGTGCTGATGGCCATCGGCTTCCTCGCCATCACGGCGTTCCTCAAGGAACAGCCCAGGCCCGCGCGGAAGACCTCGCTGCTGGACCCGGTCAAGGCGCTCGGCCACGGCGGACTGGCCTCGGCTGCCGTCTCGGCGTTCTTCTACAACTACGCCTTCTTCACGGTGCTGGCGTTCACCCCGTTCGTACTCGACATGTCGCCGTACCGCTCCGGTGCGGTGTTCTTCGCCTGGGGCGTGCTGCTGGCGGTCTTCTCGGTACTGATCGCGCCGCGGCTCCAGGAGCGCTTCGGGTCGCTCCGGGTACTGGGCGCCTCGCTGGTCCTGATGGCCGTCGACCTGGTGGTGCTGGGATACGGCAACCACACGGCGGCCATCGCCTGCACCGTCGTCTCCGGCGCGTTCATCGGGCTCAACAACACCGTCTACACCGAGCTCGCGCTCGGCGTCTCGGACGCGCCCCGCCCGGTCGCCAGCGCGGGCTACAACTTCGTCCGCTGGTTCGCGGCCGCAGCGGCGCCGTTCCTGGCACCGAAGATCGAGGAGTGGACGGACATCCACGTCCCGTTCCTGGTCGCAGCGCTCGCCGCGCTGGTGGGCGCCGGCGTCGTGGCAGCGCGGCGCGGAGCCCTGACGACGCAGGCCGAGGAATTGCTGCCCTCACCCGTGGAAGCGCAGCCCGCGAAGGTCTGACCTCTTCACGTTCTGCGGCCGAAGGGGCGGCCGATGGGTCAGTCCCCCAGTGGAACCGCCCCGCGCAGTGGATCGCGGAGGTCCGTCTCGTGGCTGAGCCACCGCCGGCGGAGCGCTTCCGCGCCATGGACGCGCTTCCACGCGGCCTCCGTCGGCGTCATGGGCAGCAGCGGCAGGAAGCGGACCGGGTCCCGGGGCGCCTCCAGCGGCAAGTCCTCGACCAGACCGCCGGGTTCGGCCACCAGCACGGAGGTGAAGGGCGCTCCGGGCCACAGCGGCTCCCCGGTGTCCAAAGAGGCGCCCGGGGCGACCACGACGCCCTCCACCTGCGGCGAGGCAGCCAGCACGGCCAGCGGCCGCAGGACCTTGTCCGTGTCGGCCGTCCCGGCGCGTACGGTCAGCAGCAGCTCGGCGCGCGGTCCCACCTCAGGGTCGGCGAGCGCCTGCGCGGGATCGGTCATCGGTGCGGCCGACATACCCAGGGTGGCGTAACGCACAGTGCCCGCATCGGCGTCCAGGAACCGCAGCACCTCGATGCGCTCGGTACCCAGAAAGGTGACCGAGGCACGGGCGTCGGGTTCGCCGAACGCCCTGCGCAGCCGGGAGTCGACCAGAGTCAGGACGTCGTTCATCCGGCGAGCATAGAGCGCGGTACGAGCACGTCCCGGTGGGGCACCGGTATGTAAGAAGGCGGCAAAGCCCTGTCGCGAACGGGCGCGATGGGCACGGGGACCGTTGTTGCAGTGCTACCGTTGGCTGCCGGTCAAGGCGTGTACACATCGTCCCCCACAGGGGCCCGGCCGGAGGAGGTGGGACTGACATGGATCCGAGTCGACCGTGCAGTACCAGCCGCTCTTCCTGCCCGGCAGCGACCACGCCACTGAAGCCCTGAGCTTCTTTCGGACCTGATCTCCTCGCGGCCATGGGGCGCACTTGTTCCGAGGACCGAGCACCGGTTCTCCCGGGGTGCGCACGGCGGAAGAGCGTCCGCGTTTCGCAGTTTCGCATTGTTCCGTCTGTCAGCATTCGCCGTCGTCACGGCTTGCGTGTGGTGCCCGCTTTGCGGACCTCCGGGTGGTGGCCCGTAGGCCCCCGTTCCGGGCAGCACGACGCCCCGGTCTGTCGCGGCGGCATGGCACGGCACCGTGGAGGGCCTCATGTCGATGATCCGAGAGCTGCGCGCCGCTGTGCGCCCGGCGCTGCGCAGGGACAACCGTCCGGGGTACGGTTACGAGCGTGTCAGCGCGGCCGGCACCAGCAGTGCGGTCGTGGACTGCGGCGCCTATCTGGACGGCCGCCGGGACCCCGCCCAACTCACCCCGGCCGAGGCACTGCGCGAGGTCCGCTCGCCCGAAGGGCAGAGCAGGAACGGGTTCGTGTGGATCGGTCTGCACGAGCCCACCGAGGAGGAGTTCTCCGGGATCGCACAGGAGTACGGCCTGCACCCGCTGGCCGTCGAGGACGCGGTCCACGCCCACCAGCGCCCCAAGCTGGAGCGGTACGACGAGAGCCTGTTCACCGTCTTCAAGACGGTGCACTACGTGGAGCACGCCGAACTGACCGCCAGCAGCGAGGTGGTGGAGACCGGCGAGGTGATGTGCTTCACCGGCCGGGACTACATCATCACCGTCCGGCACGGCGGTCAGGGCTCGCTGCGCGCGCTGCGGCACCGGCTCGAGGACGACCCCGAGCTGCTGAGCAAGGGACCCTCCGCCGTGCTGCACGCCATCGCCGACCAGACCGTTGACGGCTATCTTGCGGTGGCCGACGCCGTGCAGGACGACATCGACGAGGTCGAGATCGATGTCTTCTCCGACCGCTCGGGCAGCGGCAAGCGCGGCGGTGACGCCGGTCGGATCTATCAGCTCAAGCGCGAGGTGCTGGAGTTCAAGCGTGCCGTCTCGCCGCTGATGCGGCCGATGCAGACGCTCAGCGAGCGGCCGGTGCGGCTGATCGACCCGGACATCCAGAAGTACTTCCGCGACGTGGCCGACCACCTCACCCGCGTCAACGAGCAGGTGCTGGGCTTCGACGATCTGCTCAACTCGATCCTGCAGGCGAACCTCGCCCAGGCGACGGTCGCGCAGAACGAGGACATGCGGAAGATCACCGCTTGGGCCGCCATCTTCGCGGTGCCGACGATGATCGCCGGAATCTACGGCATGAACTTCGACTACATGCCCGAGACGGACTGGAAGTACGGCTACCCGGCGGTACTGCTGCTGATCGTCGCCATCTGCTACGGCATCCACCGGGGCTTCAAGCGGAACGGCTGGCTGTAACCTGCGGCCATGAGCGTGACGCCGCAGCAGCCCGACAACCGTTCGGCACCCGACAGCCATCTGGACAGCGCGCTGATCGAGGAGACGGCCAAGAAGTCAGGACTCGTGTGGGTGCGCGGTCCCCAGGGCCCGGCCCGCGCCCTGTGGCACGTATGGCACGAGGGCGCGGTCTGCCTGGTCGGCGACGGCTCGCTCGAACAGCCGCTCGCCGGGCTCGACCTGACGGACGGCGGCAACGCCACCGTCACCGTGCGCGGCAAGGACAAGGGCGCCCGGCTCGTCGTCTGGCCGGCACGGGTGGTGGAACTGCCACCGCACGGGGAGCAGTGGGAGGCGGCCGTCGGTGAGCTGAAAGGCAAGCGGCTCAATGCGCCGGATGCCGACACCATGACCGAGCGGTGGGCACGTGAGAGCAGGGTGCTGCGGCTGGAGCCGGTGGGGGCGTCGGTGGAGCGGCCCGGCGCGATGCCGCACGATTTGCAGGCCGCGCCGCCTATGGTGACCTCCGCCACGACGAGGCGGGCCCAGCCCGCGGGGTTGCCGCGGCTGCTTTTTCGGCGACGCCGCCGCGGTTGAGGGCGTTGCTGGGGCTGGGAAGGGGCTGCCCCTGGTTGTTGTCTGCAGGCTGCGGGTTCGTCGGGGCTGGTCGCGCAGTTCCTCGCGCCCCTGACGGGGTGCCCCCTCCCCCGCGCTGTAGACGCGCCCGCGCGGCGGAGCCGCACATCGGCACAGCCCCGCGCCCCTGACGGGGCGCGTGTCGGTCAGCCGCCTTGGCGTTCGGGGGAGATCTTTTTGCCGTAGTCGACGGTCTCCTCCTTCTTCGGGGCGTGCAGGGTGAAGCTGTCGTTCCAGTCGCTCAGCCGTACCGTCCCGGCGCCGCCCGCGCGGCGCAGCCGCAGGGGGAAGGGCGTGTCCTCCAGGGAGACGTCCATGGTGCCGCCGCGGCCCTTGCCGGCCGTGATACGGATCGTCCGGGTGCCGGCCACCGTGGTGCGCTCCCCCGTCTCGCGCTTGCCCTGCATGGCCAGCAGTCCGTCCAGGAGGGTGTCCATGTCGGTGAAGACGCTCAACTGCTTGTAGGCCGGGTCCTGTTCGGGGACCTTGACGTACTTGCCCTTGAGTTTGGCCGCCGCGGCGATATCGCTCTTGCCGGGCTTCTTGCCGCCCTCCTGCCGGGCCCAGAAGTCGGTGCCGGCCTTGAGGTAGAGGTCGCGGCCGGTGCGCAGGAGCTGGAAGGTGGAGCCGCCCTCGGCCGAGACCTCACCGATGCCGCCGCTGTCCTTCAGCCGCATCTTGAGGCGGTAGGTCTCGCCCTTGCTGACGACGTTGCCGGAGACCCGTACGGCCTTGGCCCGCCCCGCCGCCGTCTTCGCCTTCCGCTCGATCTTGGCAGCGGACAGCTTGCCCACCCCGTTGGTGCCCGCGTCGGGGTCGTCACCGCCCCCGCCTCCGCACCCGCTCAGTGCCGTGCTCGCTCCGACGCAGAAGAGAGTCAGCAGCGCTGCACTCCGGGGTGCGCGGACGCGTCCAGTCACGGGCGGTTCCTCCTGTGCTCGGCGGCGGCAGAGGGCACCCTACCCGGCCCGGGAAGGCCCTCCGGAAGGCAGCCGTCCGGAGCACCCGGCTGCACCGGCTGTGGCGCCGGTCACGCTAGCCTGAAAACGGCATATACGTGCAAGAGTGATGTAAGGCCGCAAAGGGTCTCGACGTGGTGGCGAACGGTCGGTACGGCCGAGGAGGGCAGGCAGCTCATGGCAGCGAGCGCTCCCCGGGTCTTCGTCTCCCACCTGGCCGGTGTCGCCGTCTTCGACCCCAACGGCGACCAGCTCGGCAGGGTCCGCGACGTTGTCGCCCTGCTGGGCGGCCGGCGGCGGGTGCCCAGCGTCCTCGGGCTGGTGGTGGAGGTCGTCAGCAGGCGCCGGGTCTTCCTTCCGATGACGCGGGTGACGGGGGTGGAGTCCGGCCAGGTCATCACCACCGGGGTGCTCAACATCCGGCGCTTCGAGCAGCGCCCCAACGAGCGCCTGGTCCTCGGCGAACTGCTGGACCGCCAGGTCACCCTCAAGGAGACCGGCGAAGAGGTGACCGTGCTCGACGTGGGCCTGCAGCGGCTGCCCGCACGCCGCGACTGGGAGATCGACCGGCTGTTCGTCCGCAAGGGGCGCAAGGGCGGGGGGCTGCGCGGCAGGCGCGGTGAGACGCTCACCGTCGACTGGGAGGCGGTGACCGGCTTCTCGCTGGAGGAGCCCGAGCAGGGCACCGCCAATCTGCTGGCCACCTTCGAACAACTGCGCCCCGCGGACCTGGCCAATGTGCTGCACCACCTCTCGGAGAAGCGCCGGGCCGAGGTGGCCGCGGCGCTCCACGACGACCGGCTGGCGGACGTACTGGAGGAGCTGCCGGACGACGACCAGGTGGAGATCATCAACAAGCTCGCGGACGAGCGGGCCGCGCTCGTGCTGGAGGCCATGGACCCCGACGACGCGGCCGACCTCCTCGGCGAGCTCCCCGAGGCCGACAAGGAGCGCCTGCTGGACCTGATGCAGCCCGAGGAGGCGGCACCGGTGCGGCGGCTGCTCAGCTACGAGGAGGGCACGGCCGGCAGCCTGATGACGACCGAACCGATCGTGCTGCGTCCGGACGCGAGCGTCGCCGAGGCGCTGGCCCGGGTGCGCAACGAGGATCTGTCCGCGCCGCTGGCCGCGCAGGTCTACGTGTGCCGCCCGCCGGACGAGACACCGACCGGGAAGTACCTGGGCATCGTGCACTTCCAACGGCTGCTGCGGGAACCGCCGTTCGCGCTCGTGGGCGCCCTCGTGGACACCGATCTGCGCCCGCTGCCGCCCACCGCCTCGGTGCCGGCGCTGACGAGCTATCTGGCGGCCTACAACATCGTCTCGGCGCCCGTGGTGGACGAGGGCGGCCATCTGCTGGGCGCCGTGACGGTCGACGACGTACTGGACGACCTGCTGCCGGAGGACTGGCGCGAGGCCGCGGCCGTCAGCGGGCTGCCCGGCTTCCCGCCGGGCGCGGGCGAGGAGCCCGGGGAAGGCCGGGCACAAGGGAGCGGCGATGGCTGAGCGGGAGGGACCGCGGCTGGATGTACCGCGTACGCCCCGGCGTACGCTGCTGCCGACCTACGACCCGGAGGTGTTCGGGCAGTTCTCGGAGCGGATCGCCCGCTTCATCGGCACCGGCCGCTTCCTGCTGTGGATGACGGTCGTGATCATCGTGTGGATCGCCTGGAACATCGTCGCGCCGGTGGGCTGGAAGTTCGACGAGTACCCGTTCATCTTCCTGACCCTGGCCCTCTCCCTCCAGGCGTCCTACGCGGCCCCGCTCATCCTGCTCGCGCAGAACCGCCAGGACGACCGGGACCGGGTCAATCTGGAGCAGGACCGCAAGCGCAACGAGCGCAGCATCGCCGACACCGAGTTCCTCACCCGTGAGATCGCGGCGCTGCGGATGGGCCTGGGCGAGGTCGCCACCCGCGACTGGATCCGCTCGGAGCTGGCCGAGCTGGTCAGAGAGCTGGAGCAGAACGACCGCGAGGCCGCGGGGGCCCGGGAGCCGGGCCAGTCCCGGGAGAGTGACCAAAACCGCTGACCGGCCGCTTAGGAAAGCCCCCTTACTCGGCCGTACCATGCATTCATGGCTACCGAGACCCAGGAAACCACCCCCACCGAAGACGCGGTGCGTGCGGCGCTCGCGACGGTGAACGACCCGGAGATCCACCGGCCGATCACCGACCTGGGGATGGTCAAATCCATCGGCATCGCGCCCGGCGGCGCGGTCGACGTCGGGGTCTATCTGACGGTCTCCGGCTGTCCGCTGCGCGAGACCATCACCGCGAACGTGACCGAGGCCGTCCAGCGTGTGCCCGGGGTCACCTCCGTCAGCGTCGAGCTGGACGTGATGAGCGACGAGCAGCGCCGCGAGCTGGCCGCGTCCCTGCGCGGCGGCAAGGCCGAGCGCGAGATCCCCTTCGCCCAGCCCGGCTCACTCACCCGCGTCTACTGCGTGGCGTCCGGCAAGGGCGGCGTCGGCAAGTCCTCGGTCACCGTGAACCTGGCCGCCGCGCTGGCCGCCGATGGAATGAAGGTCGGCGTGGTGGACGCCGACATCTACGGCCACTCCGTCCCCCGGATGCTGGGCACGGACGGGCGGCCCACCCAGGTCGAGGACATGATCATGCCGCCGTCCGCGCACGGCGTGAAGGTCATCTCGATCGGGATGTTCACCCCGGGCAACGCCCCGGTCGTCTGGCGCGGCCCCATGCTGCACCGTGCGCTCCAGCAGTTCCTCGCCGACGTGTACTGGGGCGACCTGGACGTGCTGCTGCTCGACCTGCCGCCCGGCACCGGCGACATCGCCATCTCGGTCGCCCAGCTGGTCCCCAACGCGGAGATCCTGGTGGTGACGACTCCGCAGCAGGCGGCGGCCGAGGTCGCCGAGCGTGCGGGCTCCATCGCGGTGCAGACCCACCAGAAGATCGTCGGCGTGATCGAGAACATGTCCGGCATGCCCTGCCCGCACTGCGACGAGATGGTCGACGTCTTCGGCACCGGCGGCGGCCAGCAGGTCGCCGAGGGCCTCACCCGCACCACCGGCGCCGAGGTGCCGGTGCTGGGCGGTATCCCGATCGACATCCGGCTGCGCGAGGGCGGCGACGAGGGCAAGCCGGTCGTCCTCAGTGACCCGGACTCCCCCGCGGGCAAGGCGCTGCGCACGGTCGCCGACAAGCTCTCCTCGCGCCAGCGCGGCCTCTCGGGCATGTCGCTGGGCCTCACCCCGAGCAACAAGTTCTGAGCCGCACCCAGCACAGCGCACGGACCCCCGTACGGAATCTCTCCGTACGGGGGTCCCTCTGCGTCCGGCGGGGCGCTCAGCCCTGCTCGTACTCGGTGATGTCCTTGACCACGGCGAAGCCGAGGCCGTAGGCGCTCATCCCGCGCCCGTAGGCGCCCAGGTGGACGCCCTCCTGGGTCGATCCCGCGAGCACCCAGCCGTACTCGGACTCCCGGTAGTGGAAGTCGGTGGGGATGCCGTCCACGGGGAGCGAGAGGGTGCTCCAGCCGGACCCTTCCAGGTCGTCGGCGAGCTCCCAGGCGACGCTGGTCTGCTGGTCGAGCCAGTCCTGGCGCAGGCTGCGGTCCATCTCCATCGGGAAGCTGCACGAGAGCAGCCCCGAGCCCGCCAGCCAGGCGGCTGTGGAGACGGAGGTGGCCTCCAGCGTGCCGGTGCCGTCCGCGCTGCGCCGCACCGGGCGGCTGGCGAGCGTGACGACGACGGCGAAACTCTGGTTCTCGGAGGAGGTCTCGGCGCGAAGGGAGGGCTCCTCACCGTGGCCGGTCGAACCGTGCTCGACCGTGCCGTCGGCCGCCGTGCCCACCTGCATCAGCCAGCGTGGTCCGGTGAAGGCCGCATCCAGGCCGTACCACGGAAAGGCTGCCATCAGATAGTCGTCCACCGCCCGCCGCGCGCCGGGTACTCCCTGTGCGGCGGGCTCGGTTTCACCGGCTGGCCGACTCGTCGTCTCCATCTGTGCGACGCCTCCTCATTGCCCTGTTGCCCGGGCAGCCGAGCTCCTCGGACGGCGACCCCCGACACTGGGAGGATAGCCACACCGGTCCGCCGTGTCGGTCATGCCCGGTGGATCAGGACGCGGTGCGGGTGGCGAGATGGACAGCAAAAGCCGTAGATGTCCCAGTGAGGCGAAGCCCGAGGTGACGCGATCGTTGCCTGATGAGCCGTCAGGCGGGTCTCAGGTGGCGTCCGCGTCGAACGGCGGCGGGTCACTCTTGCGCAGCACATCCCCTTGGACCGGACGGCCGTTCACCCCGTCGGCGGTGTGCTTGGTCAGGTCGGGTCCCTGCTTCCCGGCAGGCTGGATGCTCTTGCCTGCCGGGGCGCCGGCCCCCTCGGAGCCGCTCCCGTGCCCGTTGTCGCTGCTCCCGCGGTCGGTTCCGTTGACCGCGTCGGTGACTTCGGCCAGATCCTTGCGCAGGTCGAAGCTGTTGGTGATCTCCTTGATGCCCAGATCGTCGTTGTCGAGCAGATGCTTGCGCGCGAACGTCTTCGGATTCAGGTCCTCGAACTCGAAGTCCTTGAACTCCGGCCCCAGCTCGCTCCTGATGTCCTCTTTCGCGCTGTCGGAGAACTGCCGCACCTTGCGGATGAACGCGGCGACGTCCTGGATCACCTTGGGGAGCTTGTCCGGGCCGAACACCAGCACTGCGAGCACGATGAGCGCGACCAGCTCCAGTGGTCCTATATCGAAGAACACCGTGCAGCTCCCTCACTCCGTCCACGGCTCTTGCAGCCAGATGTCACGGTACCCGCCCACGGCCCGCGAGCGGGAGCCCGCCCTGTCACCCGCTCCCCTCCTCCGCCGTCAGCCGGTGGCCGAGCCGAGCGTCACCGGCACGGTCCGCTCCGCGCCGCCGGAGCCGCCCCGGCGTACGGTCAGCTTCAGCTTGTCGCCGGGACGGTGGCTGCGGATACGGACGATCAGCTCCTCGCCGCCGGCCACCAGCTTGTCGCCGACCTTGGTGATCACGTCGCCCTCCTTCAGCCCCGCCTTGTCGGCCGGTCCGCCCCGTACGACCGCCTCGCCGTTGCCGCCGGCACCGCCGATCCGCGCACCCTCGCCCTCGTACTCCATGTCGAGTGAGATCCCGATCACCGGGTGGGTGGCCCGGCCCTCGTTGATCAGCTCCTCGGCCACCCGGCGGGCCTGGTTGACGGGGATGGCGAAGCCCAGACCGACGCTGCCGCCGCCACCGCCCTCGCCGTCGGGCAGCACCGAGTCGCTGCCCCCGCCCTTGATCGCGCTGTTCACCCCGATGACCCGGCCGCGGCTGTCCACCAGCGGACCGCCGGAGTTGCCCGGGTTTATCGGAGCGTCCGTCTGGAGCGCGTCCACATAGCTCAGCTCGCTGCCCGGCTCCTCGCCGCCCGCCGTGATGGGCCGTTCCTTGGCGCTGACGATGCCGGTGGTGACCGTGCCGTCCAGGTCGAAGGGTGCGCCGAACGCGATGACCGGGTCGCCGACGCGGACGGAGTCGGAGTCGCCCAGCGGCAGCGGGGTCAGGCCCGAGACATGGGAGACCTTGATCACGGCCAGGTCGTAGCCGCTGTCACTGCCGATCACCTCGCCGGTAGCGGTCTGACCGCCGTCGAAGGTGACCCGCACCGCGTCATTGCCCTCGGCGGACTCGACCACATGGTTGTTGGTCAGGATGTGGCCCCGCCGGTCCAGCACGAAACCGGTCCCCGTCGCCTCCGCGCCGCCGCCGCGCGTGTGCAGCGTGACGACACCGGGCAGGGTCCGGCGGGCGATGCCCGCGATGCTGCCCTCGGGGCGCTCACCGCCCTCGGCCGCCGGTCCGGCGGCGATCTGGGGCAGCTCCACATCGCTGACATTGCCGTTCCGCTCGACGTAAGCGCCGATGAGTCCCCCCGCACCGCCCGCCACCAGGGCCAGCACCAGGCCGCCGACGACGATCCGGGACCTGCGCCGGGAGGGCTGAACGGAGACCTGGGGAACTTCGGGGACCTCGGGGGCTGGAGGGACCTGGAGGGCTTGGGGTTCCTCGGGGGCTCGGGGTGCCTCGGGGGCTCGGGGGGCCTCGGGGAACGAGGGAGCATCAAGGGCTGTGAGGGGCGGCTGGGGCGGCGGAGCGGCCGGAGTGCCGCCTGGGGCCCCGGGAGCGTTACCGGGGGCGCCGAGAGCGTTACCGGGGGCGTCGGGAGCGTTGCCGGGCGCCCCCGGACCGCCGCCGGGCGCTCCTGGGGCGCCGTCCGGGCTGCCGGTGGGCACGCCGTAGGGCGGCGTCGTACTGCCGGGCGGGAGGGCGACGCCCTGTGGCGGGGTGACGGACGGGCGCTGGACGGGCGGTGCGAGGGCCCAGGGGCCCGGTCCCCCGTACGGGGGTGTCGAGTACGGGTCCACGCCGTGCAGCGGCTCAGGACGGGCGGCGGGAACCGGCACAGCCGCCGCCTCACCGGCCTCCGCCCGGGGAGCCGCCTCGGCCCCGGGCGTCGGCCGGCCGCCGGGAGCCCAGCGTGGGCGGCTCCACCACTTCGGCTGCTGCCCGGTGGCCTTCGGCTCGTCCATGCCCTCTCCAGTTGGTCACCCGCACTGCCCGCCTCGCCCGGCTGCCTCCCGCGGCCCACGGCTCGGGAGGCCCCCGGGGGTCCCTGCCGGGCTTCAGATTGTCGAGAGGATTCAACCAGGAACGCGGAGCACCGCACAGCGGGCGTCAACCCGCCAGCGCGTCAGTGCCCGGGTCCGCAGCAGTGCCCGGTCACTGCCCGGCCGGACCCACCGCGGGTGTCGAGGCCGTCAGGGAGCTGGTGGCCACCGGGGCTCTGCCGGGGAAGGACCGCAGCACCGAGGGGTCGTGCCGGACCGGGCCCTGGGCCGACCGCACCTCGGCAGCAGGCTCCCGCAGGGCGCCGGGTAGCAGCGACGCCGAACCGCGCAGCGAGGTCAAGGTCCCCTCGCCGCCGTCCCGCCCGTACCAGCCGGTGGCGTTGGTGGCGGGCGAGACGTGCGGCCGCTCGAACAGCGACAGCGGCGCGGAGGAGCGCCGCAGCAGGCTCACCGGTGCAGTCAGCCGACTGCTGGGTGCCGCCGCGCCGTGCGAGGCGAGAGGGGCGAAGGTGGGCCCGGAGTTCGAGGTGCGGCCGCTCTGCGCTCCGCCGCGGTGCTCGCCGCCGCGCCGCCTGGTGTCCCGGACGGCACCGGAGCCGGAGCCCGCGCTGCGTACCGAGTTGGCCGACGGGTTGTCGCCGCCTCCCCCGGAGCCGGAGGAGCTCGCCGCGCCGGAGGCGAAGGTGCCACCGAGGGCGAGGGCTGCGAGCGAGAAGGCGCCCGCGGCGGCGAAGGCGAAGCGCCGCCGCCCGCGGGAGGCGGAGCGCTCCCGCTCGGCGCGGTCCACGGCCCGCTCGGCGGCCTGCTCGGGCCCGTCCGGAGCGGGGATCTCATGTATCCGGAAGCCGCGCTGCGGGGTGAGCGGGCTGCGCCCGCCGCCCGGCAGGTGGTCGAACACCCAGGGGGAGCTGTCCCGGCCACCGGGCAGTGCCGTTCTGGTGAACGCACTGCCCCGCGCTGGTTCCCCGTCCGAGGGACCTCCCGAGCCGGGGCCGCCGTCCATGTCGTCGAGCGGGCCCGGGCCCAGTCCGCTGTCGGCGGGCAGCCGTTGCAGCCGGGCGAGGAGCCCGGCCGAGGGCGGGGGCGGCGGTGCGTCGGCGAAGACGTTCTTGAGCCGGCGCTGCGCGTCGGCCTCGGCCTTGCACCCCTGGCAGGTCGCCAGATGGGCGAGGACCCGCTCGCGCGCGTCATGGCCCAGCTCGCCGTCCACGAGGGCGGCGAGGCGGTCTCCGAGGTGGTGTTCGGCGGAGGTCACCCGGCGCTCACCTCGCCCGTCCGGGCCGTCGGCACCACCGCGCTCAGGGTGCGCTGCTGCTCGGCCCTGGCGGCGGGCGAGCGGTGCTGGAGCGCCTTGCGCAGGTGGGAGCGGCCACGGTGGATACGGCTGCGGACCGTGCCCAGCTTCACGCCGAGGGTGGCGGCGATCTCCTCGTAGGAGAGGCCCTCGATGTCGCAGAGGACCACGGCGGCGCGGAACTCGGGCGCGAGGGTGTCCAGGGCCTGCTGGACGTCCGCGTCGAAGTGGGTGTCGTTGAAGTGCTGCTGCGGGGTGGGCTCGCGGCTGGGGAGCCGCTCGGCGGCGTCGTCGGCGAGCGCGTCGAAGCGGATGCGCTGCTTGCGCCGGACCGTGTCCAGGAAGAGGTTGGTGGTGATGCGGTGCAGCCAGCCCTCGAAGGTGCCAGGCGTGTACGTCGACAGCGAGCGGAAGACGCGGACGAAGACCTCCTGGGTGAGGTCCTCCGCGTCGTGCTGGTTACCGGTCAGACGGTAGGCGAGCCGGTAGACCCGGGCGCTGTGGGTGCTGACGATCTCCTCCCAGGAGGGAGGGGTCCACGCCTGCGCGTCCGCATCGGTCGCGAAAGTCGCCGTGGTCGCGGAGTCGGCGGTGCGGGACTGGTCAGCGGTGTCGGTCACGGATTTCGGCTGTGCCGTCGACCTGCGGAATCTCGAGAAGACGCCGCGGTCCCGGCTCGCAGCCGCACCTCCCCTGTCGGCTCTGGTGGTGTCCACTGGAGCCCCTACCATAGCCACATCTCCCGTTAGCTCCGGATAAGAAAAATTGCCCGGCTTTGCCGACCGCTCCCGTGCGGTCCCTGCCTCCTCAACGCCCGGTCCCATCAGCAGGTTCCCGGGCCAACGGATACAGTCACGATTGCGTGGAGGACGGGGACAGGAGAGGGCCATTACCGGCAACCGGCAGACGAGCTGGGGGTTCGCCGACGCGTACGGCGCCGAGCTGGTCGAGAACGCCGAGAGCGAAGCACTGCGCTGGGCCCGCGACCGGGCCCAGGACGCCGGGCTGCGCACGGTCTCGCCTGCCACCGGAGCGGCGCTGCGGCTGCTGGCGGCGGCCGCCGGAGCCAAGGCCGTCGCGGAGATCGGCACCGGCACCGGCGTCTCCGGGCTGCACCTGCTGCACGGGATGCGGCCAGACGGGGTGCTCACCACGGTCGACACCGAACCGGAGCGGCAGCAGTTCGCGCGCGAGGCGTTCCGGGCCGCCGGGTTCATCGGCAACGGGGGCAACAGGGTGCGGTTCATCCCCGGCCGGGCCCTGGACGTGCTGCCCCGGCTCGCGGACGGCGGCTACGACCTGGTCTTCTGCGACGGCGACCGGACGGAGTGCCTGGACTATCTCGCCGAAGCGTTGCGGCTGCTGCGCGACGGCGGACTGATCTGCTTCGCCGGGGTCTTCGCCGAGGGCCGTACCGGCGAGCCGACAGCGCACTCCCCCGAAGTGCTGCGGCTGCGCGAGCTGTTGCGCACGGTACGGGAGAGCAAGGTGCTGGTGCCCTCGCTGCTGCCGGTCGGCGACGGCCTGCTGTGCGCGGTCAAACGCGGTGAGTGACGGGGCGCTTGTGCTGCGAGCGGGAAACGACGCCGCCCCGGCCGGTACGCGCTGCGCGTACCGGCCGGGGCGGCGGCCCGCGGAGTGATCAGCCGCAGACCTTCTTCAGTTCCTCGCCAAGCGCCGTTGCCTCATCCGGTGTCAGCTCGACGACGAGTCGCCCACCGCCTTCGAGCGGAACGCGCATGACGATGCCCCGCCCCTCTTTGGTCACCTCGAGCGGGCCGTCACCCGTCCGCGGCTTCATGGCCGCCATGCTCGTTCCCCTTCCTGAAACCAGCCGATCGCGCCGGGGGTCCCGTAAGCGGGCACAGTTTCACCGGCATCGAACACATTGCTTCCCAGCCATTATCCCGCATCGCAGGACCCGATGACCAACATCGGTCCACATCTCTTCTTCCTCGACCGCACACAAAACCACCCAATGTGGCGATCACCCTGCGGTACCGCCCGGCTTCCGCTCATTCGCCGGTACCCCCCGGTTTGACGCAGGTCACATCCGCGGGGCCGGGACAAGCGGGCGCCTGCCCTGTCGGGCCCCGACGATCTGGGCCATGCTGAGCACATGTCCGACACCGTGCGTTACGAAGTGAACGAGGGGCTCGCGACGGTCACCCTCAACCGCCCCGACGCGATGAACGCCCTCGACAACGGGACGAAGACCGCCCTGCGCGACACCCTCCAGCGGGCCGCGGCCGACGACGGGGTGCGCGCCGTGCTGCTCACCGGCAGCGGCCGCGCCTTCTGCGTGGGCCAGGACCTCAAGGAGCACACCGGGGCCCTCGAGGAGCGCGGCGGGAGCGCCCTGAACACGGTCGAGGAGCACTACAACCCGATCACCCTGGCGCTCGCCGGCATGCCCAAGCCGGTGGTGGCGGGGGTGAACGGGGTGGCGGCCGGCGCCGGCGCCGGTTTCGCGTTCGCCTGCGACTACCGCGTGGTGGCGGACACCGCGGCGTTCAACACCTCGTTCGCCGGGGTGGCGCTGACCGCGGACTCCGGCGTCTCCTGGACGCTTCCCCGGCTGGTGGGCCCGGGAAGGGCCACGGATCTGCTGCTCTTCCCGCGCAACGTCAAGGCCGATGAGGCGCTGGAGCTGGGACTGGCCAACCGGGTGGTGCCTGCCGCCGAGCTCGCCGCCGAGGCCGAGGCCGTCGCCCGCAAGCTCGCCAAGGGGCCCACGGCGGCGTACGCGGCGCTCAAGGAGTCCCTCGCGTTCGGTGCCTCGCACTCGCTCGCCGAGACCCTCGGCAAGGAGTCCGAACTCCAGGTGCGGCTGGGCGATTCCGCGGATCACCGCGCTGCGGTGGAGGCGTTCGTCAAGAAGGAGCAGCCGCGGTTTTCGGGGCGCTAGGGGTTGCTCGGCGAGTGTTGTGTCGCCCCCTCCCTTGTGGTTCGGCGCGCAGTTCCCCGCACCCCTTCGGGGCGCGGTCAGCGGCACCAGCAGTCGGCCAGGTGGTCGTCGACCAGGCCGCAGGCCTGCATCAGGGCGTAGGCGGTCGTGGGGCCGACGAAGCGGAAGCCGCGCTTCTTGAGCTCCTTGGCCAGCGCCGTGGACTCGGGGGTGCTGCCGGGCACCTCCGCCAACGTGGTGGGGGCCCGCCGCGCTGCCGGATCGGGGGCGTACGACCACACCAGGCGGTCCAGTTCGCCGGGCTCCCACGCGGCGGCGACGCGGGCGTTGTTGAGCGCCGCGCTGATCTTCGCGCGGTTGCGGACGATGCCGCTGTCGGCGAGCAGCCGCTGCTCGTCGGCCTCGGTGAACCGCGCGACCGCTGGGATGTGGAAGTCCGCGAAGGCGGCACGGAAGGCCTCCCGCTTGCGCAGGATCGTCAGCCAGGACAGGCCGGACTGGAAGGCCTCCAGGCACAGCCGCTCGTAGAGCGCGTCGTCGCCGTGCACCGGCCTGCCCCACTCGTTGTCGTGGTAGGCCGCGTAGTCCTCCGGCGTGATCCCCCAGGGGCAGCGCAGCCGCCCGTCGGGGCCCGGCAGCGCACCACCCTCGGGCGGCGCGGGGGCAGCCGGGCCGGCAGCGGCGGCCGCGGCCGTCGCGGTCTCGGTGGTCATCGGGCATCACCCTCCTGGCCTTCCACGTCCTGGCCTTCCACGTCCCGGCCGCGCTCGTGGTCCAGGGCGCTGTCCTGCCCCGGACCGTGGTCGTGCGGTCCCTCCGGCCGGTGGCGGCCCGCCTCGGCAGCGCGGCCCATCGCGACAGCCTGTGCACCGGCCAGCGCGGACTCCAGTTCGGCGATCCGCGCGTCGCGCTCGGCGAGCTCCGCGCCGAGCCGGTCGAGGACGTCGTCGACCTGCTCCATGCGGTAGCCGCGGACCCCGACCGCCAGCCGCAGGCCCGCCACATCCGCGTGGGTGACGGGGCGCTCGGGCGGCAGCGGCTCGTCCAGCAGATCGGGCGGCGCGTCGGTGAGCCCGCCCGCCGCGCCGTGGCCGTCGCCGCCGGGCCGGTCTCCGCTCCCGACGACGGCGAGCGTCACCGCGGCGACGACCGCGACAAGCGAGATCAGCAGGAACACGAACACGGATCGACTCCCCGAGTGGTTGCCGGATGTGGGCCGACCCTGATCGTGCCACGGCACGGTGACAGCTAGGGTCGGCGGCAGAGGTCGGTGCACGGGCCACGCGGGTGCGGGCAGCAGCCGGGCACCGCCGAGAGGAAGAGGATGGTTGATGCTGCGCCTGGGCACGCGCGAGTTCGGTGAACACGAACCGGTGATCATGGCGATCGTGAACCGGACCCCGGATTCCTTCTACGACCGCGGCGCCACTTTCCGCGACGAACCCGCGCTCGACCGGGTCGAGCAGGCGGTCGCCGAGGGCGCCGCCATCATCGACATAGGCGGGGTGAAGGCGGGCCCGGGTGACGAGGTCACGGCCGAGGAGGAGGCGCGGCGCACGGTCGGCTTCGTCGCGGAGGTGCGGCGGCGCTGGCCGGACGTGGTGATCAGCGTCGACACCTGGCGGCACGAGGTGGGTGAGGCCGTGTGCGAGGCGGGTGCCGACCTGCTCAACGACGCCTGGGGCGGGGTCGACCCCCGGCTGGCCGAGGTCGCGGCGCGGTACGGCGCGGGGCTGGTGTGCACCCACGCCGGGGGCGTCGAGCCGCGTACCCGGCCGCACCGGGTGGCGTACGAGCCGACAGCGGACGGACAGGGCTCCGAGGACACCAGCGGCGTCGTCGAGGACATCCTGCGGGTCACGTGCGGGCTGGCCGAGCGCGCTGTGGAGCTCGGGGTGCGCAGGGACGGCATCCTCATCGACCCCGGGCACGACTTCGGCAAGTCCACCCGGCACTCGCTGGAGGCGACGCGTCGGCTGGACCGGCTGGCCGGGACCGGGTGGCCGGTGCTGGTCTCGCTGTCCAACAAGGACTTCGTGGGCGAGACCCTGGACCGGCCGGTCAAGGAGCGGTTGGTCGGCACCCTGGCCACCACCGCCGTCTCCGCCTGGCTGGGGGCGCGGGTCTACCGCGTGCACGAGGTCGCCGAGACCAAGCAGGTGCTGGACATGGTGTCTTCCATCGCGGGGCACCGTTCCCCTGCGGTGGCTCGGCGCGGGCTGGCCTAGCCCCCGCGGGCTGCGGTTCGGGGGTGGTCGCTCGCCCAGTTCCCCGCGCCCCTGGCGGGGCGCGCCCCTTCGGGGCGCCGTGGCTAGCCGCCTACCTCCTTGGTGACCAGTGCGACGGCCTCCTCGATGTCGTCGGTGACGTGGAAGAGCTCCAGGTCGCGCTCGGAGGCCTTGCCGCCGGCGACGACCGAGCCGCGCACCCAGTCGATGAGGCCCTTCCAGTACTCCGTGCCGTACAGCACGATCGGGAAGCGGGTGACCTTCTGGGTCTGCACCAGGGTCAGCGCCTCGAACAGCTCGTCCAGCGTGCCCAGTCCGCCCGGCAGGACGACGAAGCCGCTGGCGTACTTCACGAACATCGTCTTGCGGACGAAGAAATACCGGAAGTTGACGCCGATGTCGACGTAACTGTTCATGCCCTGCTCGAAGGGGAGCTCGATACCGAGCCCCACCGAGGTGCCGCCCGCCTCCAGGGCGCCCTTGTTGGCCGCCTCCATGGCGCCGGGGCCGCCGCCGGTGATGACGGCGAACCCCGCTTCAGCCAGCGCCCGGCCGATCCGCACTCCGCTGTCGTACTCCGGGGATTCCACCGGGGTGCGGGCCGAGCCGAAGACGCTGACGGCGGGGCCCAGTTCGGCCAGGGCGCCGAAGCCCTCGACGAACTCGGACTGGATGCGCATCACCCGCCAGGGGTCCTGGTGGATGAAGTCGGAGGGGCCCGCGGTGTCCAGCAGCCGCTGGTCCGTGGTCCCCGGCTGCACCTGGTCGCGGCGGCGCACGACAGGGCCCAGCCGCTGTTCCTTCGGCTCCTTGCCGGGTCCGTCGGTCATTTACGGCACTCCTTCCGCCTGCGATCTTTCCGCCTCAGGGTATGCGGACGGCGAAGAGGGCTGTCGGGAATTCACACGGACGGCAACTGTCGGCTGTCTTACCGGCAGGTGTCCGCGGGTCAGGCGGTCAGCCAGTGCCGCAGCCGCTCCTCGCACCGGGTGATGAGCGCGGTCTCGACCCGTTCGTCCCTCTTGTGGGCGAGATTGGGGTCACCGGGACCGTAGTTGACGGCGGGTACCCCCAGGGCGCTGAACCGGGACACGTCGGTCCAGCCGTACTTGGGAAGCGGCTCGCCGCCCACCGCGTCGAGGAAGGCACGCGCCGCGGGGTGCGAGAGGCCGGGCAGCGCTCCCGGCGAGCTGTCGTCCACCTCGAACTCCTCCACACCGCACCCGGCGAACACCTCGCGCACATGGTCCAGCGCCTCCTGCTCGCTCCGGTTCGGCGCATAGCGGAAGTTGACGGTGACGGTGCACAGGTCCGGGATGACGTTGCCGGCGACGCCGCCCTCGATACCGACGGCGTTGAGACCCTCCCGGTACTCGAGACCGTCGATCACCGGCCGCAGCGGCTGGTAGTCCGCCAGCCGCGCCAGCACCGGCCCGGCCGCGTGGATCGCGTTGGCGCCCATCCAGCCGCGCGCGGAGTGCGCACGGGTGCCGCCCAGCCGCAGCTTCACCCGCAGCGTGCCCTGGCAGCCGCCCTCGACCCGGCCCTCGGAGGGTTCCAGCAGTACGGCGAAATCGCCCTCCAGCCAGTCGGGGTGGGCGGCGGCGACATGGCCCAGCCCGTTGAGGTGGGCCGCGACCTCCTCGTTGTCGTAGAAGACGAACGTCAGATCGCGGTTCGGCTCGGGCACCGTCGCGGCGATCCGCAACTGCACCGCGACACCGGATTTCATGTCACTGGTGCCGCAGCCCCACAGCAGCCCGTCCTCGTCCAGCCGGGAGGGCACGTTGTCCGCGATCGGCACGGTGTCGATGTGGCCCGCGAGAACGACGCGCTCGGCCCGGCCCAGCGCGGTGCGGGCCACCACGTTGTTGCCGTACCTCTCGACGTTCAGATGAGGCAGCTCGGACAGTGCCTCCTCGACGGCGTCGGCGAGGGCCTTCTCGCTTCCGCTCTCGGAAGGGAAGTCCACCAGCCGCGCGGTGAGCAGGGCGGCGTCCTGGTGCAGGTCGAGTGCGCTGTGGGGCATGGCCCCAGCCTACGGCGACCGTGCGGCACCGCGCGGCGTGCCCCGGGCCCTGCGGCGCTGTCCGGCCCAGCGGCTACCTTTGGGTCCGTGCCCCACTCACGATCGGCCCGCTCGCCACGCATGCCCGGGCGCATGTCCCCACCCAAGGGCCGCGGCAGGCTCTTCAGGGTCGCCGTGGCCTGCCTCGTGCTGCTCGCCGTCGCCGCCTATGTCGCGGTGCGCGGGCTGTCGGGCCAGGACGGCGCGATGTGCACCGTACGCGCGACCGGAGGCAAGGACGCCGGCTCCGGCGGCTCGCGCGGCTCGCAGGACGCCTCCGGCGCCTCGCAGACCTACGAACTCGCCCCCGAGCAGGCCGCCAACGCCGCGACGATCGCCGCCGTCGCCTCCCGGCGCGGGCTGCCCGAACGGGCGGTGACCATAGCCTTGGCCACCGCCATGCAGGAGTCGAAGCTGCGCAACATCGGCCACGGGGACCGCGACTCGATCGGCCTCTTCCAGCAGCGCCCCTCGCAGGGCTGGGGCACCGCCGACCAGATCGGGGACCCGGTCTACTCGGCGAGCCGGTTCTACGACCACCTGGTGAAGGTCCCCGGCTACTCCCGGCTGCCGCTGACCGTCGCGGCCCAGCGGGTGCAGCGCAGCGGCTTCCCGCAGGCGTACGCCAAGCACGAGATGAACGCGGCGCTGCTGACCGGCGCGCTCACCGGCCGCCGTCCGGCCACGCTCTCCTGCACCACGGGCGCACAGGGCCTCGGCGAGGCGGGCGACCCGGAAGTCGTACGCAAGCGCCTGGTGCGGGAGTTCGGCCGGGACGTACTGGCCGACGGCACCGGCACGCTGACCGCGGCGTCCCCGCGCGGGAGCGCCGCACCACGCGAGCCGCACTCCGGGGCGCAGCCAGGCGCACACAGCGCCGCCCGCAACCCCCTGCACACCCCCGCGCCCGCCGGGGCGCCTGCCACCGGGGCGCCCGCCGAGATGCGGGCCGCCGCCGCGCGGGCCGGTGCCGGGCCCACCGTCTCGGTGCCCGCGCACGGCCGCCGTCAGGGCTGGGAGCTGGCCCACTGGGCGGTCGCCAACGCCGCCGGGCTGCACATCGAGCGGATCTCGTACGCGGGCCTGCAGTGGACAGCGGAGCGCTCCGAGGAGGGCTGGCTCAAGGTCGGCACGGGGGACGCGAAGAGCGGCGAGGCCAAGGGTTCCGGGGACGGTGCCGTGGAGCTTCGGCTGGCCCCCGGTCACTAGTCCAGCCGCTACCCCGCGAGGGGGAAGCCGGTCCACAGGATGGACGTTTCCTCCCTCGCGTGACGGTCCCCGCCACGGGTGAACCCGCCGGGCGAATCGTGCCTGGCAGCGGCCGGTTCGGCTCCTCCGGTACAGGTCAACCGGCTGCGAGGAATGCCCAGTTTGACGGCTCGCGCGGCAAACCTGGATTGCCAATCCTTTACCCGCGCCGCCCGCAACCTCCACGGCACTTGGCCCGATAGGCACTGCGTCTGACCGGGGGACCCCGGCTGACACGCCAAGAACCCCTCTCCGTCAAAGGAGCACCATGTCCAACCCCCTCACGCGCCGGATCGCCCGCACCGCGCTGCTGACGGCAGCCGGCGCCGCCACCGTCGTCGGTGCCGCCGGAGCCGCGAGCGCCGTGGAACTGCCCGCGAGCCCCGTGGGCGGGGTCAGCAACCTGGACGGCGAGGGCGTCGGCAACACGCTGGACAAGACGGCCCGCGACACCACCTCGCTCGCCGGTCACACCGGCGGCAACGCGGTCAAGAAGACCGTGCCCGCCGCGGGCCGGACCGTGGGCAAGGCCGGCAAGACCGCGGCGCCCGCGGCCCAGCACCTCGCCGGCAGCGCCGTCGGCGAGGCCGGCGACATGCTGGGCCAGGTGGCTGCCGCCGCCGCTGACACCCACCTGCCCCGCACCGCCAACCTGGGGGGCCTGCCCCTCCACTGACGGTTCTCCAGGGGCCGCCCCTGGAACCCCCGGCACGCCAAGGGCCGCCCGGACCATCGAGGTCCGGGCGGCCTTTGTGTGTGCGCCGCGCGGTGGAGGTCAGTTGCCCGGTCGTGGGCCGGGCGCAGGGTGCGGCGCCTCCTCCGGCGCCCCGCGTCCCGGGACATCTCCGTCCTCCTGCGCGGAGTCCCATGGCTGCGCACGGGGTGCGGTCAGATAGCGCTGGACGGTCGGCGCGACCCATTCGACGAGTTCCCCTCGCGTCATCGCCACGGCAGGGGGGAAGCGCAGGACGTAGCGCGTCATGGCCATACCGAGGATCTGGGACGCGACGAGTACGGCACGCCGAGCGGCCTCGTGCGGGTCGGGGGAGACGGCGGCGGCGATGGGGGCGACCTGCTCGCGGAGGATGCCCTGCATCCGCTCCGCCGCGGCGGTGTTGGTGACCCCGGCGCGGAGCAGCGCGGTGAGGACCTCGTCCTCCTCCCAGCGGTCGAGGAAGTGCTCGACGAGGGCCTTGCCCACGGATTCGGGGGGCAGGCGGGACAGCTCGGGCAGCCTGAGGTCGAACTCCGACGCGGCGGCGAACAGCCCCTCCTTGCTGCCGAAGTAGCGCATCACCATCGAGGGGTCGATCCCGGCGTCCCGGGCGATCGCCCGGATCGTCGCCCGCTCGTACCCGCGCGCGGCGAACCGTTCACGTGCGGCGGCCAGGATCTTCGCCCGGGTGGAGTCGGAGCGGCGGGGCCCTTCAGTCATGACCCGAGTCTATGCCAACAATTGTTGGCCAACAACCGTTGACCTCTCCGGGCGGCAGTCGCTACATTCCTCTCAACGCCGCACCAACAACCGTTGGCCAACGAGCGTTGACACCCCAGGAGGTGGCTGTATGAACGCCCGGCCGCACGCCGTTCAGCGCAATGTCATCGTCATCGGTGCAGGCCCCACCGGCCTGCTGCTCGCCGGAGACCTCGCCGCGGCCGGGATCGAGGTCACGGTCCTGGAGCGCCGTCCGAACACGATCAGCAACCTCTCCCGCGCCTTCGGCGTCCACGCCCGCACCCTGGAGCAGCTGGACGCCCGCGGCCTCGCCGACGACCTGATCTCCGTCGGCAGCACCATCACGGATCTCCAACTCTTCGGCCGGCTGAGCCTCGATCTGACCACCCTGCCCAGCCGCTTCCCCTACCTGCTGATAACCCCGCAGTACGAGGTGGAAAAGGTGCTGGAGGCCCGCGCCCGCGACCTCGGGGTCGAATTCGTCCACGAGGCCGAGGTCACCGGACTGACCCAGGACGCCGACGGCGTGCAGGTCGAGATCGGCGGCACCGAGACCCGCCGTGCCGCCTACGTCGTGGGAGCCGACGGCCACCGCAGCGCCGTCCGCACCGCGCTGGGGCTGCCCTTCCCCGGGGTGTCCGTCATCAAGTCCCTCTTCCTGGCGGACGTCCGCCTCGCCGAGCGGCCCGACGGTGTCCTCACCGTCAACGGCGCCGACGACGCCTTCGCGATGATCGCCTCCTTCGGAGACGGCTGGTACCGCGTCATGGGCTGGAACCGGCGCCACGAGGTCCCCGACGACACACCGATCGACCTGGAGGAGGTCAAGGAGGTCACCCGCCGGGCGCTGGGAACCGACTTCGGCATGCACGACGCGCGCTGGCTCTCCCGCTTCCACAGCGACGAACGCCAGGCGCCCTCCTACCGCGAAGGGCGCATCTTCCTGGCCGGGGACGCGGCGCACGTCCACTCGCCCGCCGGCGGCCAGGGCATGAACACCGGTCTGCAGGACGCCGCCAACCTCGGCTGGAAGCTGGCCGGTGTGCTGCACGGCTGGGCACCCGAGACGCTCCTGGACACCTACCAGGCCGAGCGCCATCCCGTCGGCAAGGCGGTGTTGCGCAGCAGCGGTGCCATCGTCCGGCTGGCACGGGCACAGAGCGCGGTGCTGCGAGCCGTCCGCACGGTGGCCTCGTCCGCCATCGGCCACTCCTCGGCGGCCAAGGCCAAGGCCCTCGGCCAGATCTCCGGTATCGGCTACACCTACCCCGCGCCGTCCGGCGCCCACAAACCGGCCGGGCACCGGGCGGCCGACCTGACGCTGTCCGACGGCCGGCGGCTCTACGAGGCGCTGCGCGAGGGCAAGTTCGTGCTGGTCGCCACGGAGGACACCGCGGCGGTCAAGGGCCGCGAGGACCGGTTGGTGCGGGTCTCGCCCGCGGAGGAGACCCCCCAGACCCTGCTGGTCCGTCCCGACGGCTATATCGCCTGGGCTTCTCACGCCCCCTCGGAAGCCGACCTGGAAGAGGCCGTACGCACCTGGACCGGGTCGCGCCCGGCGTGACAGCCGGCGGGCCGGGGGCCTGCCGTCCGTGCCGCCTCAGGTCGGAGGGCGGGCCGCCAGTCGCGCGGCCCGCCCTCCGATTCCGTACGCCCGGCCGCCGTTACGCCCTCAGTCGCTGTGCGGCCGCGGCGACGCGCTCGTCCGTGGCCGTGAGCGCGACGCGCACGTGCCGCGCTCCGGCGGGGCCGTAGAAGTCGCCCGGGGCGACGAGCACCCCGTGCTTGGCGAGGTCGGCGACCGTGTCCCAGCAGGACTCGTCCCGGGTCGCCCACAGGTACAGCGAGGCCTCGCTGTGCTCGATCCGGAAGCCCGCCGCCTCCAGCGCCCCGCGCAGCTGTGTGCGGCGGGCGCGGTAGCGCTCGCGCTGCTCGGCCACATGGGTGTCGTCACCGAGTGCGGCGACGGTCGCGGCCTGCACGGGCGCCGGCGTCATCATCCCGCCGTGCTTGCGGACCGCCAGCAGCTCGCCCAGCACCTCGCTGTCCCCCGCGATGAAGGCGGCCCGGTAGCCGGCGAGGTTGGAGCGCTTGGAGAGGGAGTGGACGGCCACCAGCCCGTCGGTGGAGCCGCCGCACACCTCGGGGTGCAGCACGGAGACGGGATCGGTCTCCCAGCCGAGCTCCAGGTAGCACTCGTCGCTGAAGACCAGTACGCCGTGCTCGCGCGCCCAGGCGACGACGGCGCGCAGCTTCTCCGGTGGCAGCACCTGCCCGGTGGGGTTGGAGGGCGAGTTGAGCCACAGCAGCTTGAGCCCGGTGGGGTCCAGCTCCAGGGGGTCGTCGTAGGCGATGTGGTCGGCGCGCGCCAGCCGGGCGCCGACCTCGTAGGTGGGGTAGGCGAGCCGGGGGAAGGCCACCCGGTCGCCGGGGCCCAGGCCGAGCTGGGTCGGCAGCCAGGCCACCAGTTCCTTGGAGCCGACGACTGGCAGGACGTTCCGTTCGGTGAGGCCCTGGGCGCCCAGTCGGCGCTCGCACCAGCCGGTGAGCGCGTCCCGCAGCGCCCGGGTCCCCCACACGGTGGGGTAGCCGGGGCTGTCGGCCGCCTCGGTCAGCGCGCGCCGCACCAGCGGCGGGACCGGGTCGACGGGGGTGCCGACGGACAGGTCGACGATGCCGTCGGGGTGGCCGGCGGCGGTGGTCTTGTACGGCTCGAGCCGGTCCCAGGGGAAGGTGGGCAGGCGGCCGGAGACGGGGGACTCGGAGGGCATGGTGCTCGCTTTCGGAAGGCGGCCGACCGGTGCGGCGCGGCGCGGAAAACGCCGCAGCCCCGTACGACAGGACGCCAGGGTCGCCGTACGGGACTGCGGTGGGGCCACTCGTGGGGCGAGTGGCTCACTTGTCGGGGGTCACCCGTGGGTCACTCGTCGTGCTCCTGCGGCGGAAGCGCGGCGATGAGCGGGTGGTCCTTCTCGATCAGGCCGAGCTTGCTGGCACCGCCGGGCGAGCCGAGGTCGTCGAAGAACTCGACGTTGGCCTTGTAGTAGTCCTTCCACTCCTCAGGAGTGTCATCTTCGTAGAAGATGGCCTCGACCGGGCAGACGGGCTCGCAGGCACCGCAGTCGACGCACTCGTCCGGGTGGATGTACAAGGACCGCTGGCCCTCGTAGATGCAGTCGACCGGGCACTCCTCGATGCAAGCCTTGTCCTTCAGGTCGACACAAGGCTCCGCGATGACGTAAGTCACGCTGTCGTTCCTCCTCGTTAGGGCTGGCGGGCCGGTGCCCGGCTCCGCCGCGGGCGCGCGGGAGCGCTCTTTCGCTTCGGACGGCGGCGATGCCCACACCTAGTATCTCCGTTCGCGGAGACAAGACGAACAGGAGGGGCGGTCAGAACTGTGGAATTCACCACGGGCGGACGTCTGGAGGTCCGCATCACCCCTTCCGACGTGGGCAAACGTGTCTCGGTGCGGTCGCTGACGGCGGCTGGGGAGCAGCGCGGACGATTCACGGACACGATCGGCATTCTCACATCGTGGACCGGAGGTCTGCTCGGAATCACCCGCCGCGATGGTGAGCAGGTCGAGATCGAGGAGGCGTCGATGGTCGCTGGAAAGGTCGTACCGCACACGCCGGCCCGCCGCCGGGGGCTGCCCGCCGCCGACGTGCGGGAACTTGTCACCGTAGCGGCGCGGGGCTGGCCACCGGTGGAGTCCGGTCACTTGGGCGGATGGACCCTGCGGGCGGCCGGAGGCTTCACCGCGCGTGCCAACTCCGTGCTGCCGCTGGACGAGCCCGGGCTGCCACTGGACGAGGCGCTGGCGCGGGTCACGGCCTGGTACGCGCAGCGGGATCTGCCGGCCCGGATGCAGGTCGCCGTGGAGGAGAACGCGCTGCTCGCCGCGCGGCTGCGGGAGCGCGGCTGGACGGCGGAGCGGCACGGGCTGATACAGGTCGGCGCGCTGGCGCCGCTGGCCGACCGGGAGCCGGACGGCAGGGTGGTGCTGGAGCGCGCGCCGGACGAGAGGTGGCTCTCGCTCTACAACCGTGCGGACGGCGAGCGACTGGCGGAAGCCGCCATGAAGGTGCTCACCGGCGGGCCCTCGGTGTGGTTCGCGACGGTACGGGACGAGGCCGGCTCCCCCATGGCGATCGGGCGGTGCGTGGTGGACGGCCGGTGGGCCGGGTTCGCCGCCATAGAGGTCGCCCCCGAGCGGCGCAGGCAGGGGCTCGCGCAGGCGGTGACGGGCGAGCTGGCGCGTGCCGCGCTGGCGGAGGGCGCCTCGGCCGCCTACCTCCAGGTGGAGCGGGACAACGCACCCGCACGCGCCCTCTACGCGAAGCTGGGGTTCGCCGACCACCACGCCTACTTCTACCTCCGCGCCCCGCAGGACTGAGATGGGCGGGCCGAACGAGGCGGGAAACGGTGTGGAGGGCGAGGGCGGGACGGCCAGGCGGCGGTTCGCCGAGGCGGCCCGCGAGGAGCGCCCCGATCTGGCGCTGCTGTGTCTGCTGATCGGCGCGGAGGCCGCCGGGCACGCGCACGGCGGACGGGAGCCGGGCGTGGACGAGGAGCCGGCCGTCGACCGGATCGTGGACGAGGGCCAGGCGGAACTCGACCGGCTGGCCGGACTGTTGCCGTACGAACGAGGCCGTACCCCCGCACAGTGGGCGCGGGCGCTGGAGCGGACCCTGGGCGGGGAGCTGGGGTTCCACGGCGCCGCCTCGGACTACCAGCGGCTGGAGTCCTCGCTGCTGCCCGGAGTGCTGCGGCGGCGGCGCGGGCTGCCGATCCTGCTGTCGGTGGTCTGGACGGAGGTGGCCAGACGCGCCGGAGCCCCGGTGTACGGGGTGGCGCTGCCGGGGCACTTCGTCGTGGGCTTCGGCGATCCTGTCGGCGAGCACGTACTGGCCGACCCGTTCGGCGGAGGGAAACGGCTCGACGAGGAAGAGCTGTCCGCGATGGTCGCCGGGGCCACCGGCGGGACACCGCTGTCGGCCGCCTCGCTGCGCCCTGCCGGGCCGCTGGAGACGGTGCTGCGCGTCCTGAACAACATCCGGGCCTGGGCCGGTCCGCGGCCCGAGCAGTCCGGGGTACGGCTGTGGGCGGTCGAGCTGTCGCTGCTGCTGCCGCACCACCCCGGCAGGCTCCGCTTCGAGCGGGCCCAACTGCTGGTGGAGCGGGGCGACTTCATACGGGGCGCACGGGAGATGGAGGAGTACGCGGACGTCGTCGCGACGATGGAGCCGAACGCCGCGGAGAACGTACGGCGCGCTGCGCGGGCTGCGAGGGCTCGTTTGAACTGAGGAATGGGTGCCCCGCGTCAGTTGGGCTGCTGAGGGGCTGCCCCTGCCCCGCCGCTGCAGTCTGCGGCTGCCTTGTTGGCTGGTCGCGCAGTTCCCCGCGCCCCTGAATGGCTACCCCGCAAGCTCAGGGCGCACGAGTCAGAGCCAGCCCTTGTCGCGGGCGATGCGGACCGCCTCCGCGCGGTTGCGGGCCCCCGTCTTCTGGATGGCCGTGGAGAGGTAATTGCGAACCGTGCCATGCGAAAGGTGCAGCGCGGAGGCGATCTCCGCGTTGCCCGCCCCCTCGCGGGCAGCGGCCAGCACATCGCGCTCCCGATCCGTGAGCGGACTGGCGCCCTCGGCGAGCGCGGCGGCGGCCAGCGCCGGGTCGATGACGCGCTCGCCCGCCCGTACCCGGCGTACCGCGTCGGCGAGCTGCGCGGCGGGCGCGTCCTTGACGAGGAACGCGTCCGCGCCCGACTCCATCGCCCGGCGCAGATAGCCGGGCCTGCCGAACGTGGTGAGGATGACGACCTTCAGCCCCGGGTGTGCGGCACGCAGCCCCTCCAGCGCGTCGAGCCCCGTCAGACCCGGCATCTCGATGTCCAGCAGCGCCACGTCCACCTGGTGGGCCGCGACCGCGTCGAGTACCTCGTCGCCCCTGCCGACCTGGGCGGCGATCTCGATGTCCGGTTCCAGGCTCAGCAGCGCGGCGAGTGCCTCGCGGACCATCGCCTGGTCCTCGGCGAGCAGCAGTCTGATCACCGCCTCAGGGTACTGAGGGCACGGTGGCGCGCAGCGTGAAGCCCCCTTCCACGCCCGCCGAGGTGGACAGCGCGCCGTCCACCAGCGCCAGCCGCTCCCGCAGCCCGCTGAGCCCGTTGCCCTCCCCCGCGCCCGAGGGGCCCTTGCCGTCGTCGGTGACGGTGAGGGCGAGGCTGCCCTCCCGCGATGCGTCGAGGGTCACCGTGCAGCGCGCAGCGCCGCTGTGCCGCACCACGTTGGTGACGGCCTCGCGCAGGGCCCACGCCAGTGCGCCCTCCTGCTCGGGCTCGGGCCGCACGGCGGGCGGCTCCTGCGGCAGGTCGGCGGCTATCCCCGCGGAGTCGAGCGCGGTGCGGGCACCGGCGAGTTCGACGGCGAGCGTCGGACGGCGGTAGTCGCTGACCGCCTCGCGTACGTCGACGAGGGCCTGGCGGCTGACCCGTTCGATGTCGGCGACCTGTTCGGCGGCCCGCTCCGGGTGCGCGGGCAGCATCCGGCCCGCCAGCTCGCTCTTGAGCGTGATGACGGAGAGGGAGTGCCCCAGCAGGTCGTGCAGATCGCGGGCGAGCCGCAGCCGCTCCTCGTTCGCCGCGAGCTGGGCCACCGCCGCGCGGGCCTGGCGCAGCTCGCGCATGGTCCGTACCGTCTGCCGCGCGGACATCAGCGCGAACCCGCCCAGCAGGCTGGGGATGACGAACGAGGTCCACTCGTTCCACCAGGGCAGCTCCCCGAAGTCGGTACCGACCAGCGCCATCGCCAGCACACAGACCACGACGGCCGGTATCGCGAACCGCACCGGCAGCACGGCACCGCTCGCCACCGAGATGTACACGAACAGCACCAGCCACTCCTGGCTCATGCTCATGGAGAGCGCGAGAGCGAGGGCGAAGAGGACGGCGAGCATCGAGTACACGAGCCGCTGGGGAAGCGGCCGCCTGGTGTGCCGGAAGACCAGGGAGCAGTACACCGCCAGGAACGCGGCCAGTCCGGTGGCCGCCAGAGCGACGGTCCGGTGGCTGTAGTCGCCGGACCACAGGTCGCGGACGGCACCCCCGAGGAAGACCAGCCAGACGGCGATCATGGCCGCCTTCGACCACTTCTGCCGCGGGGTCTCGGTACTGTCCGCGACGACCGGCGTTCTCATCTCTCGCACGACCGCATCATGCCTTGCGGGTGTCCTTGCGGTAGAGCCAGGCCGCGGCCCCCGCGAAGAGCAGGAGATAGCCCAGCAGCAGCCCCGCGTCCGACAGGTGCGGTGCCTCGCCGACCTCCACGGCCCGCCCCAGACCGGTGTAGGCGTGGGTGGGCGTCCACTCCCCGATGCGCTGTGCCCAGTCGGGCAGGCTGGAGCTCGGCAGCCACAGTCCGCCCAGGAACGCCAGCCCGAAGTAGCACAGCATGGTGAGCGGCCGCACCGCGTCCCCTGTCGCCAGGTAGCCGATGGCCACCCCCAGCGCGGCGAAGACGAAGCTGCCCGCCCAGGAGCACAGTGCCACGGCGGCCCACTGCCACGCTTCCAGCCGTACGCCCATGACGGTGGCGCCGGTCAGCAGGACGAGCAGAATGACGGGCAGGCTGACGACCGCGGCCGAGGCGATCTTCGCGGCGACATAGCCCCGTCCCGGCAGCGCGGTGAGCCGCAGCTGCCGCACCCAGCCGGCCTCGCGCTCCTTGGCGATGCGTTCGCTGTTGCCCATCAGCACGGCCGTCATCGCGCCGAAAGCGGCCATCGCGACCATGTAGTACAGCTTCATGTCGACGCGGAGGCCCGGCATGTTCCCCGGTATGTTCCGTCCGGCGATGATCAGATACAGCAGCGGCGGGTAGATCACCGAGAAGAACATGAACTTCTTGTTGCGCAGCGAGCGCGTGATCTCCAGCTTGACGAGGGTCTTCACTTGATGCCTGCCTTCTGGCCCGCAGGCCGCTGGTCGGTCTTGTCGGCGCGCTCCTCGGCGCGCGAGGTGAGGGCGACGAAGGCCTCCTCCAGGCCGAGCCCGGTCACCTCCAGGCCGCGCGGATACAGCCCCAGCGCGTAGAGGGCCTGCACGGTGGCGTCGGCGTCGGTGGAGCGCAGCCGTACGGCGGAGCCGGCCAAGTGCATCTCACCGACTCCCGGCAGGGCGCGCAGCTGCGCCTCCAGCACCCCGTCGGGGACCGCCTCCAGCGTGAAGCCGACCCGGCGCACACCCGCCATGGCCTTGATCTCGGCTGCGCTGCCGTCGGCGAGCAGCCGCCCGCGGTGCAGCACCAGCACCCGGTCGGCGACCTCGTCGGCCTCTTCCAGATAGTGGGTGGCGAACAGTACGGTGCGGCCCTGGGCCGCCTGTGCCCGCATGGCCGACCAGAAGGAGCGGCGCGCGGTGACGTCCATGCCGGTGGTGGGCTCGTCCAGCACGATCAGGTCGCTGTCACCCGCGGTCGCCAGCGCGAACCGCACCCGCTGTTCCTGACCGCCGGACAGCTTGCCGACCGTCCTCTCGGCCAGTTCGGCGATCCCCGCGGTCGCCAGCACCCGCTCGGCCGGGTAGCCCTTCGGATGGAGCGCGCAGGCGAGCTCGACCAGTTCCCGTACCCGTACCCCTTCCATCAGCCCGCCGGACTGCAGCATGGCCCCCACCCGGCCCTCGGTGACCGCGCGCCTCGGCGTCGTACCGAACAGCCGCACCCGGCCGCCCGCATCCGGGGTGCGCAGTCCGAGCAGCAGGTCGAGCGTGGTGGACTTGCCGGCCCCGTTGGGGCCGAGGAGGGCGACGGTCTCGCCCGGGTGCAGGCTGACGGTCAGCCCGTCGAGCGCCCGCACGGAGCCGTAGGTCTTGGAGGCCGAGGTGAACTCCACGGCCGGGGCCGTGTGATGGGTCGTCGTCATGCCCCAAGGCTCGCCGACCGGCAGGTGGCAGCGGCAGTGCCGACGGTCGTGACCTGGGGCTGACAGATGTCATCCCCGCCCGATGACAGTCCGCGCCGCGAACGCGGGTGGCACGGACGGGTGGCACGGAGACGAGGGGCGCCCCACCGTGCCGGTGGGGCGCCCCTCGTCTCCGTTCGTCTCCGTTCGTCTCCGTCTGGACCCGTCCGTCAGCGGGACCTGGCTCCCGGGACCTCGGCGACGCGCTTGGCGGGCTCAGCCGGTGCCTTCTTCTTGAGGGCCTCGACCATGGCGGCGGCCGCGTGCTGCGGCGTCATCCTGACCGTGCCGGCACCGCCCTGGATCACCACGTTGTCGAACGCCGACCCGTAGGTCTCCTTCAGCTTCGCGGTGTCGATGTACGGCTGGAGCTTCCCGTTCGCCGAGGGCCGCATCGTCAGGAACGTCCCGATCGTCTTCTGGCTGTAGGGGACCTCCACATCCCCTGCCTTCAGATAGACCCAGCCGGACATCGCGGTCCGGCCGAAGCCGTCCACCGCCTTGTTCAGCTCGGCAGAGGTCACCTTGGGCTTGCGTACGGTGCCGGGCAGTTCGACCGGTTCGTTCTTGCCCGAGACCGCCCGCTGGATGAACGCCTTCTTCAGCGCGCCCGGAGCCTTGTCGACATCGATGACCTTGTGCGGGCTGCCCTTGACCGCGACCGGCTTGCCGCCGGTGAACTTGACCATCCCCTCGGACGGCGACTTGGCCTCGGCCTTCGCGATCAGGGGCTTGAGTGCGGCGCGCACCTTGGCATCGTCCACCTCGACGGCGGGGTCCGCCTCGCGGGTGCCGCCCATGAGGGAGCCGATGACGGAGACCGGGTTGTAGTCACGGCCCGCGGCGGAGCGGACGGTGGCCTCGGTGTCGAGGGTCACCCCCGCCACGCTGGGCTTCAGCTCCGTCCGGCCACCGCTCGTCTTGATCCGGAACGGCTCCTTGGTCCGGTCGCCCAGTTCGTCGTCCAGCTTGTTGACGGCCTCGTGCTTGGTCAGCCCGCCGATCTCCACCCCGAGCACCGTGGTGCCCTTGGGTACGTCGGCGTGGTCGAGCAGCAGCCCCGTGCCGTAGGCCACGCCGAGGACGCCGACGACGGCCACGCCCGCCAGCACCAGCTTGGAACGGCCGCCCTTCTTGGCCGGCTTCGCGGGCTTGGCGCCGCTCGGTGCCGACTGCGAGCCCGCGGGGCCCGTGCCGGGCGCGTTGGACGAGGAGCCGGGCGACGGCACGGCGGAGTCGCCGGGTCCGCCCGGGCCACCCGGGCCACCCGGGCCACCCGCCTGCGGAACGCCGCTGACCATCGTGTCGCTCGACAGCCGCCCCTCGCCGGGCGCGCCCGGCGACTGCGCGCCGCCCGCGCCGAAGGGGGAGCTGCCGGTGGCCGGCACCATCGGGGTGCCGTCCGGCGGTGTTCCGCCGGGGCCCACGCCGGGACCGCCGTCGCGGTCGGAGTGCCCCCGGTCGAACGCGTCCAGGGCGGAGGCTCCACGCCCCTGGTCACCCGGGGACCGCGCACCGGGAGCCGGTGCGCCGGGCACCTGGCCCGCGCCGAAATCGGGGCCCGCGCCGACGTCCTGGCCTCCGCCCGGGTCCTGGCCCGCGCCGGGCGCCGCCAGGGAGCCGGGCGCTCCGCCGCCCCGGGTGGGCGGTACGGGCATGTCGCCGGTCGCCGGGCCCGTGGTGGGGCCCGCGGGACCCCCCGGCGGGGTGGCGCCGAGATGGGGCACGCCATCGGGGGGTGTGTCCATCGGACCGGCCCCCCCGGGGAACGGCGACCCGCTCCCGGACGCCTGCGGGATGCCGTGGGTGCCGGTCGACTCGGGAATCCCGTGCGTACCCGTCGACTCGGGGATTCCGTATGTACCGGTCGTCTCCGGCATTCCGTGCGTGCCCGTCGTCTCGGGCCGCCCGTGCGTACCCGTCGTCTCGGGCCCCGGCCCGGAGACGTACGGCAGATCGCCACGGCCCCCGGCAGCGCCGGGACCCGAGCCCGTACCGGGACCCGCACCCGCGCCCGGGCCGGCGGCGGCCGGGCCGGACGGCGCCGAAGTGCTGCGGGGTGGTTTGCGGGGCGCGAACCAGTCGCTGGTCTGCTGGGTGAACTTCTCCTCGCCACCGGACGCGTCGTCGGCGCCGGCGCCCTTCCCGCTGCCGAAGGCCGGGGACGGGCCCGAGGCGGCGGACGGCGGGCCTGCCGGGCCGCCGGCCGGGCCTCCCGGCGGCGGGACAGCGGCACCGGGGCCGCCGCCGGTCGCGCGCTTGCCCGCGCCGAGGTCCGGGGTGCCCTTCGACTCCTGGCCGCCGGTCCCCTTGTCCGTGCTGTCGGACGCGCCGTCATCGCTGTCGTCGGCCACCGGCGTCCGCATCACAACGGGCGGGATCGGCCGAGAGCCGGGGATGTTGATACGGATGCGGGTGGTGAGCGTCGTCTCCGTCTTCGGCTCGTCCGGCTTGGACCCGGCCGAAGGTTCGGCTTTCCGGTCGCCCTGGCCCGCGCCGGAGCCCGAGGTGCCGTACGGCTCGGTCCCCGAGGGGTACGACGAACCGCCGCGCCGCTTGGGCCCGGAGGACGAACTGTCAGTTTCACGACTCAAAGCAGGTACTCCCGGATGGATTCGCCGTCTTCCTGTCGGCCTGAAGGCGGCTCGCCGGCGCGCACCACTGTACTTGGGGCGCGGGGCTGGGGCCCCGCGACCGCCGAATCGCCCGGTGGCGGCTCTCTCAGCGGTTTTTACCGGGCCGCACGGGGGGTGCGGGCAACGCGATGGTGGTACACATCACAGCCGCGAGCATGCCGCCGAACAGGTAGACATAGCTGGCGATTCCGGCGGCGAACAGAAAGTCGCCCTCGGAGCGCGAGGGCGTCATCAGCACCACGGCCAGCACCCACCCGGCACCCGGCGCCGCTGCCCCCACCTTGGTACGGCACAGCTTGGCGCCGCCCCAGAAGAGTCCCACGGCGGCCGCCAGCGCCAGCAGCAGCCCGAGCGGAAACCAGCCGCCCTGGACGAGGGTTCCGGCGGTTCCGGTCAGCACGCCGAGGACGGCCAGTGCCACGTAGACGGCGACCCGGCCCCCCAGCGCCCGCGGATACGGCCCCCAGCCCCCCGCGTCCTTCTCCACTGCCGTGTTCGCGCCCGCCGCTGTCATGCGTCCACCCCGGCGAACAGATCGTCGGCTCCGGCCGGTGCCGCGTCGCCGCGGTCGGCCCGGTCGGCGCGCTGGAAGAACTCCGTTCCGGTCAGCGGCTGGGCCGCGCCGTTGGAGAGTGCGAAGAAGTGGCCGCGGGAGGTGCGCCGTACCGACACCTGGGTCTCGTGTGCTGCCATCGCTTCGGCCTTCGCCTCCTCGTACGCCTCGGCCTGCACCGTGACATCGACCTCGGCCGCGCTCTCCACCACCCCCGGTACATCGTCCGGCTGCGCGAAGCCCGTTGTGCCCGAGAAGCCCGGAAAGGGAAACACCTCACCGTCGTCGGCGGCGGCATGCAGCCGGGCGAATCCCTCGTCGAGCACGGGGCGCGGCACGACGTTCCAGTAGACGCGCCGCACCCGGTGCGGCTCGCCCCCGGCACGGCGCCCGTCCAGCGCGGCGAGCTCGACGGCGCGCATGGCGACGCGGTGCGCCTTGATGTGGTCCGGATGGCCGTAACCGCCGTCGGGGCCGTAGGTGACCAGCACCTGGGGGCGGACCTCGCGTACCACGGCGGCCAGCAGGTGCGCCGCCTCGTCCAGGTCGGCCTGCCAGAAGCAGCCCGGGCGGTCGTTGGTCGGGGCGCCCATCATGCCGGAGTCCCGGTAGCGCCCAGGGCCGCCGAGGAAGCGGTGGTCTCCGACGCCCAAGGCGCGCATGGCGGCGCGGAGTTCGCCGATGCGGTGCGGGCCCAGGGTGTCGTCCTGGTCGGGTGCCAGATGCGCCAGCCCGTCCGGGATGACCTCGCCCTCCTCGCCCAGGGTGCAGGTGACGAGGGTGACGTGTGCGCCCTCCGCCGCGTACTTGGCCATGGTGGCGCCGGTGGTGATCGACTCGTCGTCGGGGTGCGCGTGCACCAGCAGCAGGCGGCGCTCGGGGGCGGCCGGTGAGCCGGGGGCCGCCCCCGGGGGAAACGCAGCGGTCATGCCCCGAGCCTACGACGGACGCCGCGGGCGGCCGTTGCGGGCTCGGGGTGGATGCGCTGTACGAGGTGAGGCCGGTGAGGCCGGAGTGCCGTAAAGGGTTCGGGTCAGAACTTCAGCTCGCCGATCATCCCGGCGACGTTGGTGGTCAAGTCGTTGATGGTGGGCGCCATCGAGGAACTGGCCAGATAGAAGCCCAACAGCACGCAGATCACCGCGTGTCCGGCTTTGAGCCCGGATTTCCTGACGAGCAGGATGACGATGATCGCCAGCAGCACCACCGCCGAAATCGAGAGTGCCACGGCGGTTCACCTCCAAGTACGCACGGTCGGTACGGGATCGGTACGGGTCACACGGACACGGCAGCACGCCTCCGGCATGGAGGAGCCACCGGCTTCATACCCAGCACTCACCATGCGCAACGGATCATAATTATCCGCACGACCGCACGGCTCGGTGCACAGGTGCAGAGGAGGGGCGCATATTCAGTTCCAGCCAACTGCACACCACCCGACGATCGTCCCGGCGGGCACCCGGAGCGGATCACAGCCCGGCTCGAGCGAAGTACGGTCGGCCGCATGGCTACGACTTTCCCGCGGCAGCACGCGCGTACCCACCGATTCACACTTGGCTCCCCCAGGTCCTTCACTGTCGCCCCTGACGGCACACGGGTGGCGTTCCTGCGCTCCCGTAGCGGCTCCGACCGGGCACATCTCCTCTGGGTGCGGGATGTGGCCAGCGGCGAGGAGCGCATCGCGGCCGATCCCGAGGCGCTGCTGGGCGGCGCGGCCGAGGAGCTCTCCCCCGAGGAGCGCGCCCGGCGCGAGCGGAGCCGTGAGGGGACAGCGGGCGTGGTCGGATATGCCACCGACACTTCCCTGCGGATGGCCGCGTTCGCCCTTTCGGGTCGGCTCTTCACGGCTGATCTGAGCGGCGCGGCCGATTCCAACGGCGGTAGGGCGGTGGAGCTGCCGGTGCCGACCCCCGTGGTGGACCCGCGCCCTTCCCCGGACGGGCGGCATGTGGCCTATGTGGCGGCCGGTGCGCTGCGGGTCGTGGCGGCCACGGGTGAGGACGACCGGGCGCTGGCCGAGCCCGAGGCCGGGACGGTCACCTGGGGCCTGGCCGAGTTCATCGCCGCCGAGGAGATGTCCCGTACCCGGGGTCACTGGTGGTCCCCGGACTCGGACCGGCTGCTGGTCGCCAGGGTGGACGACGCTCCCGTACGCCGCTGGACCATCGCCGATCCGGCCAACCCGCAGGAGGAGTCCACCAGGGTCGCCTATCCGGCAGCCGGCACCGAGAACGCCGAGGTCACCCTGTATCTGCTCGGCCTCGACGGCTCCCGGACCGAGGTCGCGTGGGACCGGGAGCGCTACCCGTATCTGGCGCGTGTGCACTGGTCGTCGGCCGGGCCGCCGCTGCTGCTCGTCCAGAGCAGGGACCAGCGCGAGGCCGCGTATCTGAGCGTCGACACCGCCACGGGTGCGACTTCCGTCACACTCACCGAGCGGGATGCAATCTGGCTTGAACTCTTCGGCGGAGTCCCGGCGTGGGCGCCGGACGGCAGCCTGGTGCGGATCACTGACGAGGCCGACGCGGCGACGGAGGCCGGGGAAGCCGGGGAGGGCGGTGAAACACCCGGGGCTCCCGGCACCCCGGGCGCACGGGTGCTGATGGCGGGCGCACGGCGGCTCACCACCTCCGCACTGCACGTGCGGGCCGTGCTCGACATCGGGGAGCGGGACATCCTCTTCTCCGCCTCGGAAGGCGACGGTGCCGCCTCCGACGAAGCACAGGCGGGCGCCGCGAGTGGCCCGGCGGGGCGCAGCGCGCCCGGGGACATCGGCGTCTACCGGGTGCCGCTCGGCGGCGGGGAGGCGGTGCGGATCGCCGACGAGGACACGCCGCACCTCGCCTCCGCCGTACGCGGCGGAGGGACGCTGGTGCTCTCGACCGCGGTCCCCTCCCGGCCCGGCACGCGGGTGGTACTGCTGCGCGAGGGCGACTCGGCCCCGCTCGGTGCCGTCGCCTCCTACGCGGAGACGCCGGTGCTGGCCACCGCGCCGCGGCTGCTGCACGCCGGGAAGCGGCGCATCCCGGCCGCCGTCGTCCTGCCGGCCGGCTACCGGGAGTCGGACGGGCCACTGCCGGTGCTGATGGACCCCTACGGCGGGCCGCACGGGCAGCGGGTCGTCGCGGCGCACAACGCGCATCTGACCGCGCAGTGGTTCGCCGACCAGGGCTTCGCCGTGGTCACCGCTGACGGGCGCGGGACGCCGGGGCACAGCCCCGGCTGGGAGAAGGCCGTCTCACGCCGGCTCGCCTCCGTCACGCTGGACGACCAGGTCGAGGCGCTGCACGCGCTCGCCGAGGACTTCCCGCTGGACCTGTCCCGGGTCGGCATCCGCGGCTGGTCGTACGGCGGTTACCTGGCGGCCCTCGCGGTGCTGCGGCGGCCCGATGTCTTCCACGCCGCGGTCGCCGGTGCGCCGGTGACCGACTGGCGGCTGTACGACACCCACTACACGGAGCGGTACTGCGGCACCCCGCAGGAGGACGCCGATGTCTACGCCGAGTCCTCCTTGCTCACCGATGAGGGGCTGTCCCTGGTGGACCCGGACAGCCCCCATCGGCCGCTGATGATCATTCACGGACTCGCCGACGACAATGTGGTGGTCGCCCATGCGTTGCGGCTGTCCTCCGCGCTGCTGGCCGCCGGCCGCCCCCATGAGGTGCTCCCCTTGTCCGGGGTCACCCACATGGCCACCGGCCCGGAGGTGGCGGAGAACCTGTTGCTGCTGCAGGTCGGCTTCCTGAAGCGGTCGTTGGGGGTGGCCGACTGACAGTTGCGTACCCCGCATGGGGGCTGCGCTCCGTCAGGGGCGCGGGGAACTGCGCGACAAGCCACAGCGCACCCGCGGCCCGGAACGGCGGCCAAGGCGCAGCCCCCATGCCGGGCAGGCACTAATGCGAGCTGTCCTCCATGGTGCGGAGGGCCTCATCCATCACGACGTCCTCCGCGCGAGCAGCAGTCGTCGGCTCCTCCGGGAAGTGGCAGGCCGTCAGATGGCCTGCCGTATTCCCGGGGAACTGCACCAGCGGCGGCTCCTCGCTGGCGCACTTGTCCTGCGCCTTCCAGCAGCGGGTGCGGAAGCGGCAGCCCGAGGGCGGGTTGATCGGCGAGGGCACGTCACCGGCCAGCCGGATGCGCTCCCTGGCCGCCCCGGTGTCCGCCTGCTCCTCCTCGTGGAGCACGGCCTCGGGCACCGCCGACAGCAGCGCGTGCGTATAGGGGTGGCGGGGGCGGTTGTAGATCGCCTCCCGCTCCCCCACCTCGACGATCTTGCCGAGGTACATCACCGCGACCCGCTCGGAGAAGTGCCGCACGATCGCCAGGTCATGGGCGATGAACACAAAGGCGATGCCCATCTCCCGCTGCACCTGCTGGAGCAGGTTGACCACCTGCGCCTGAATGGAGACGTCCAGCGCGGAGACCGGCTCGTCGGCGATGATCAGCTTCGGTTCCAGCGCCAGGGCACGGGCCACGCCGATGCGCTGGCGCTGGCCGCCGGAGAACTCGTGCGGGAACCGGTTGTAGTGCTCGGGGTTGAGGCCGACCGTCTCCAGCAGCTCGCGGATGCGCCGCTCGCGCCCGCCGGGCGGGTTGATCCCGTTGACCTCCATGGGGCCGCCGATGATGGTGCCGACCGTCTGCCGCGGATTGAGCGACGAGTACGGGTCCTGGAAGATCATCTGGATCTCGGAGCGGATCGGCGCCATCTGCTTGCGCGTCGCGTGGGTGATGTCCTGCCCGGCGTAGCTGAGGGAGCCGCCGGTCGGCTCCAGCAGCCGGGTCAGCAGCCGTCCCGTGGTGGACTTGCCGCAGCCCGACTCGCCGACGAGGCCGAAGCTCTCGCCCGGGTGCACCGCCAGGTCGACGCCGGAGACGGCCTGGACCTCGCCCACCTTCCGTTTGAAGGGGAAGCCCCCCATGATCGGGAAGTGTTTGGCCAGGTTCTCCGCCTTCAGCAGCGGCTCTCCCGTCCGTGCGGGCCGTATGTCCTGCGGCTCGCCCTCGCCTTGCTCGGTCAGGGTGAGGTCATCGCTCATTGGTCCGGTTCTCCCTCTGCCTGTCCTAGCTCAGCCTGGGCTTGATCTGCTCGACGAAGAACGTCCGCTTCTGCTCCGCCGTCAGATGACAGGCGGCGCCCCGGCCGTCCGGCAGCAGCGGCCGGTCGGCGGTGCAGGACTTGCCGGCCACCTCGTCGACGTAGCCGCAGCGCGGGTGGAAGGGGCAGCCGGGCGGGGGCGCCAGCAGGCTGGGCGGGGAGCCGTGGATCGGTGTCAGCTCCTCGTTGACGTTCCCGCTCAGCCGGGGCATGGAGGTGAGCAGGCCCCAGGTGTAGGGGTGCTGGGGCGAGCGCAGCACCTCGGAGACCGTGCCCCGCTCGACGGCGCGCCCGCCGTACATCACCAGGATGTCGTCGGCCACGTTGGCGATGACGCCGAGGTCGTGGGTGATGAAGATGATGGCGGAACCGAACTCCTGCTGGAGGTCCTTGAGCAGGTCGAGGATCTGCGCCTGCACGGTGACGTCGAGCGCGGTGGTGGGCTCGTCCGCGATCAGCAGGTCCGGGTTGCACACCAGCGCCATGGCGATCATCGCGCGCTGCCGCATACCGCCGGAGAACTGGTGCGGGTAGTCGTTGACCCGGGTCTTCGGGTTCGGGATGCCGACCTTCTCCAGCATCTCGATGGCCCGCAGGTGCGCCTCCCGCTTGGAGACCCCCATGTGCTTGCGGTACGGCTCGGCGATCTGCCGTCCGATCGTGTAGTACGGCGAGAGCGCGGTGAGCGCGTCCTGGAAGATCATCGCCATCTTGTTGCCGCGCAGCGTCTCCAGCGTCTTCTCCCGCGCGCCGGTCAGCTCCTGCCCGTCCAGCAGGATCTCGCCGGAGACGTCGGTGGTCCGCGGGTTGTGCAGTCCGAGGATGGACAGGTTGGTGACCGACTTGCCGGAGCCGGACTCGCCGACGATGCCGAGGGTGCGGCCGCGTTCGACGTCGAAGGAGAGCCCGTCGACTGCCTTGACGGTGCCGTCCTCGGTGTCGAAGTGCACGTACAGATCGCGCACCGAGAGGAAGGCGTCCCCGCTGCCGCCGTCGCGCGGGGCCGGTACGTCCGCTTCCTTGGTCAGGGTGGTCATGTGCCGGTTCTCCTAGGACAGCCGTACGCGCGGGTCGATGAACGCGTAGGCGGCGTCCACGATGATGTTGAAGAGGATGATGAAAGTGGCCGCGAAGAGCATCACGCCCATCACCATGGGCAGGTCGGTGTTCTGCACCGAGTTGACCGCGAGGGTGCCCAGCCCTGGCAGTGAGAACGTCCACTCGGTGATCATCGCGCCGCCGAACAGCGAGCCCAGGTCGACGCCGAAGATGGTGATGATCGGGATCAGCGAGCCGCGCCAGGCGTAGCGGAAGAAGACGTACTTCCCCGACATGCCCTTGGCTCTGGCCGCTCTGACGTGGTCCTCCTGCAGCTGTTCGATCATCGAGGACCGGGACAGACGGGTGTAGTTCGCGGTGAAGATGATCTGGACGACCATCCATGGGATCAGCAGACCCAGGAACCAGCCGACCGGATCCTGGGTGAGCGGTACGTACTTGGGCTGGTCGAGCAGCTCCAGGTTGTAGACCACCAGCGCCAGTACCAGCGGGCCGATGAAGTAGATCTGCATCGAGGAGAGCACCAGCGACATCGAACTGAACGCCTTGTCGATGACCGTGCCCTTCTTCCAGGCGGCGATCATGCCCGCGCTCAGACCGATGGTCAGGAAGACCACGGCACCGCCGACGGTCAGCGAGACGGTGGTCGGGAAGCGGTCCAGGATGGTCTCCCACACGGGGTCCTGGTTGGCGAAGGAGTAGCCGAAGCAGGGCGCCGGGCAGTTTCCCACGTTGAACTGGCGCCCGGCGACGATGCCGACCATGAAGTGGAAGTACTGGACCGGGACCGGCTCGTCGATCCCCATGTTCTTGCGGATGACCGCGAGCGCGTCCGGCGTGCAGTTCTTGCCGCAGGCCAGCATCGCCGGGTCCCGTGGGACGGCGTAGAAGAGGAAGAAGGTGACGGCGCTGATGATCAGCAGGATCACCACGGCGCCGAGCGACCGGCGGATGAGAAATCGCAGCATGACGGAACGCAGCTCTCGTGCGACAGCGGGATCGAGACGTGCGGGACGACCGGGGGCTTGCCTCCCCGGGGCTCCGCCGCCCGGCCTCAGCGGGCCGGGCGGCGGATTCGGCGCCTGAGGGCGCGGTGGGTTACTTCTTCACGTAGAGCGACGTCGGGTTGATGTCGTGCAGCCGCTCGTCGAAGTACATACCGCCGATCTTCGAACCGGAGATCTGGATCGCCTTGTAGTAGTGCATCGGCACGGCGGGCACGTCCTCGGTGAGGATCTTGTCCGCGAGCTTCTGCCACTCATCGGCGGCCTTGTTCGCGTCGGACATGGAGCGGATACGGTCCATCTCCTTCTCGAACTTCGGGTTCTTGTGGTGCGAGTAGTTGGCGGCACCGTCCTGGACCTGGCGTCCGTCGAACAGGTTGGGCACGACGGTCGAAGCGCTGGGCCAGTCGGCACCCCACGAGTTGTGGTAGATGTCGTAGCCGTTCTTGACCTTGCCGATCTGGTCGTAGTACGTGTCCGCGATGATGTCCTTCTTCTGGACGTCGAACCCGGCCTTCTCCAGGTTCTGGGTCGCGGCCACCGCGAACTGCTGCCACTCGGGCGCGTTCTGGTAGGCGAAGGTGAGCTTCATGCCCTTCTTGCCGGACTCCTTGAGGAGCTTGGCCGCCTTCTCGACGTCACCCTGCGGGTTCTTCAGCTTGTTGAAGGGGTCGGTCTTCTTGTGGCCGACCAGCGTGGGGCTGATGTAGTTGCCCGCCATCTCACCGCCGCCTGCGCCACCGAAGGCCGAGACGATGGACTGGTTCGGGACCGCGTAGGCGATGGCCTGCCGGACCTTCTTGTTCTTGATCCGGTCCATGTTGATGTTCAGGTAGCTGACGTACGACTGGAAGCCGCCGACGGTGCGCTTCTTGATCTCCGGGTCGGTGCGCACCTTCTGCAAGCTGGAGGCGTCGACCTGGTTGGTGAAGCTGGTGGCGGTCTGGTTCTCACCCGCGTCGGACATCAGCCGCTTGGTGGAGTCCTCGAAGGAGACTCCGAACTGGATGTTGAACGCGTCCGGGTACTGGTGCCGGGCCGGGTCCGTCTTCGGGTCCCACTCGGAGTTGCGGACCAGCTTCATGCTCTTGCCGGACTTGAACGAGGCGATCTTGTACGGGCCGGAGCAGAGCGGCTTCTTGTCGTACTTCTCCTTGGTGTCCTTCTTCTCAGACACCACGCCATAGCCGGCCATCGCCAGCGCGTACGGCAGCTCGGCCTGCGGCTTCTTGAAGTGGAAGACGATGGTCTTGTCGTCCGGCGTCTCCAGGACGTCGTCCGGCAGGTGCTTGCCCTTGTAGGGGCCGTCCTTGAGCATCTTGCGGTAGTCGGTGCCACCGGTGTCGGCCAGCCACTGCTGGATGAAGGTGGGGCCCTCGGTGATGAAGGGGGCGAACGTGCGCTCGATGGAGTGCCGGATGTCCTTCGAGGTGATGGCCGAGCCGTCCTCGAACTTGATCCCGTCCTTGAGCTTGTACGTCCAGGTCTTGCCACCGTCGGACTTGGTGCCGCTGTTGGTGGCCAGGTCGCCGACGACCTCGTACTTGTCGTCGCTGACCTTCTTGTAGGTGGTCAGACCGCGGTGGATCAGCTCGGCGAGCGCGCCCTCGTCGCTGACGTAGATCTGCGCGGGGTCCAGGTGCGCGAAGCTGTCACGCTGCAGCACCTTGATGGTGCCGCCCTTGCGGCCGCCCTCGACCTCGGCGGCCGGGCCCTTGGAGGCGGCTTCGTCGGCGAAGGTGTAGGAGACGTCCTGGCCCTGCTGCTTGGCCTTCTCGTCCTTCTCCTTGTCGTCGCCCCCACCGCCGCTGCTGCACCCGGTGAGGAACAGTGCGCCGGCGGCGAGCGCCGCGAGGGAGGCACGCGCCGTGCGTATGCTCACTCTGCTCATGGTGGTGTCTGCACCTGCCTGTCGGTTGTCCGTCGCTGCCTGACTGATGCCGTACGGGGTGGCAGCACCCCCCACCACTCGGTCGCGCCTGGCCCTCATCGGCCGGACTTGGGGTCGAACGCGTCCCTGACCGAGTCTCCGAGCAGGTTGAATGCGAGGATGAAGATCACCATCGCGCCGCCCGGGAAGAACATGTAGGTGATGTCGCTCTGATAGATCTCGGCGCCCTTGGCGAACATCCGGCCCCAGTCGGGGGTGGGCTCCAGCAGACCGACACCGAGGAACGAGAGCCCCGCGATGGCGGTGACGTTGTTGGGCAGCATGTAGGTGGCCTGCACCAGGATGGGCGTGACGAGGTTCGGCAGCAGCTCCTTGCGGACGATGCGGCCCGAGGGGGTGCCGGCGACCCGCGCCGCCTCGATGAACTCCCGCTCCCGCAGCGACAGCGTCTGTCCGCGCAGCAGCCGCGCCAGCGTCATCCAGCCCAGCAGCCACATCACATAGACCAGCACGCCGGCCCGCAGCCACGTCGGCATCTCGTCCCGCGGGTCCACCAGGAGCGCCGCGACGACAGGCGTGAAGGCCACGAAGAACAGCTGGTTGGGGAAGGACATCATCAGGTCGGTGAACCGGCCGAGGAAGTAGTCGACCTTGCCGCCGAAGTAGCCCCCCGCGACGCCGATGACGATGGCCGTCAGCACCGACAGCAGGGTGATGATCACCGCGAGCGCCAGCGAGTTGCGGATTCCGTAGAGCAGTTGGGTGAACACGTCCCGGCCCAGCCCCGGCTCCAGCCCGAACCAGAACTCGCCGTCGATGCCGCCGTTGGGCTTCACCGGGTAGAAGTTGTCGTTCAGCAGGCCGGGCCTCAGCTGCCCGTAGCGGGTGTACGGATCCTTGCCGTACAGCTTGGCGATCAGCGGGGCCAGCGCCGCGATCAGGAAGAAGGCGAGCACGATGCACGCCGAGATCACGCCTGTGCGGTCACGCTTGAAGCGCATCCACATGAGCTGGCCGGGGGATCGGCCCGCGAGGTCGGCCTCTTTGGCAACTCGCGTAGAACTCAGACCGGCGCCGTCGGGACCAGGGGTGTCGGCCCCGTCCGCCGCAGCAGTCTGGGAAGTACTCGTCATCGCGTGTGTGCTCCCGCGCTCAAATCTCGCCGGAACCCGAATCGTTGGGGCGTGATGCGGGTGGGTTGAGCCGGACTTTCGCAAGCCAATTACGTACCAGTCAAGGGGTGTTGACCGGGCTGAACGCCGTTCACCGCTTTCTTGAGCGAACGTTGCGCAGATCGAGGTCGCAACGTGCTTGACATCACAGCAGCCCAGTGGACATAGCTGAATAAATCCTAGGGAAACGTCTTAACAGACCCGCAACACGGCCGACTCCTCACCGATATCCGAAGCCGCCGCTGCGAAGTGCGTACGGCTCCCAACTCCCTCGAACGGCTGGTTTGATGGCGTTCCCATGCGCGAGCGGTCTGCATCGTGCGAACATGGGCGCGCGGACGCATCGGCGTGCGTCGCGGCACCGGGGGGCGCTTGTAGCCGCACGGCGATCACGGGTAGACACGGGTGGATCCGGGACGTCGCGACACCGCACATAACGGGGGGGCCGAGCCATGGGCCAGGACAGGACGCTCGCGCGCGGGGCGCGGGCCTTCGGAGCACTGCTGACCGCCGCGCTCGCGCTGATCAGTCTCGCCTGGATCATCAGGGACTTCACCAAGGCGCACGAGGTCGTCGACGTCTGGTGGAACTGGGCCGGCCTGCCCGCCCGCGCCGAGGACGGGGTGTGGGTGACCTCGTTCCTGGAGCCGACGCTGGTGCTGCTGTACTCGGTCGCCGCGGTGACGGCATTCCGCTCCTCCTCGTCCGCGGCGATACTCACCTGCACAGGACTGCTGACCGTGGCCGTGCGCACCCCCGGCCTGTGGAACCTCAACGCCGACTGGATGCAGGGCGTCCCGGACGGGCTGCTGAGCAAGGTTCTCTTCAGCACCATCGCGACCGTCGTCATCGGGGCCGTGCTGGTGGTCACGGCCGTCGCCGGACGCCGCCCTGCGCAGTCCGTCTCCGGGTACGGCCCCTCCGGATACGGCGCACGGGCCGCCCCCGACCCCGCCGACGAACCGCCCGCCGGCCCCACCCGGGGCGGCGCCGTGGCCGCCTTCCTGCTGCTGGGCGCCTGCGGTGTGGTGCTGGCCGCCTGGGAGATACGCACCTGGCAGCAGAACGGCTGGGACCGGTACGAGATGACGCTGACCGGCGAGCGGACCATCGTGCGGCTGCTGGACGCTCCCTCCGGCTGGGTGCTGTGGGCCGTCGTCCTGCTCACCCTGGTCGCCGCCGTCGCCGCACTCGCCGGAGCCGCCTTCTCCCGGCCCTTCGGCCTGATCGCGGCCGCGCCCCTGCTCGCTCTCGGCCTGTTCGCCATGGCCTTCGATCTCAAGACGGAACTGATCGAGCACTTCGGCGAACTCGGCATCGAGGCGCAACTGCACATACTGACCGACGCCTTCGAGGTGGCCGTCGGCTGCGCGCTGCTGGTGGCCCTCTCCCGCGGCGAGCGCCGCGACTCCTCCACCGTCCCCTCGTACCAGGGCGGCACCGCGTCCTACGGAGCCCCGCCGCGGACCTGGTGATCCGCGGCCGTCAGCCCACCAAGGGGTCAGCCCCCTCGGCGGGGTCAGCCCACCGGCGGGATCACCGTGGCGCGCTCGGCGGCGAAGTGACAGGCCGAGGGGTGGTGCACCGGCTCGTCCGGCAGGGTGGCGGCGAAGTTCTCCGGGACGGCCAGGACCGGTTCCTCCTCGGCGCAGCGTTGCTGCGCCTTCCAGCAGCGGGTGCGGAACCGGCAGCCGGACGGCGGGTTGGCCGGTGAGGGGACGTCGCCCTCCAGCACGATCCGCTCCCGCTTCCCCTCCGACTCCGGATCGGGCACCGGAACAGCCGACAGCAGCGCCTGGGTGTAGGGGTGCGTGGGATGGTCGTAGATCTCGGTCTCGGTGCCGATCTCCACGATCTTGCCGAGGTACATCACTGCGACGCGGTCGGAGATGTGGCGGACGATGGACAGGTCGTGGGCGATGAACATGTAGGAGAGCCCGAACTCGTCCTGCAGCCGCTCCATCAGATTCACCACCTGCGCCTGCACCGACACATCCAGCGCCGAGACCGGCTCGTCCGCCACGATCACCTCAGGCCGCAGCGCCAGCCCACGCGCGATACCGATCCGCTGCCGCTGACCACCACTGAACTGATGCGGATACCGGTTGATGTACTCCGGATTCAACCCGACCACATCCAGCAGCTCCTGCACCTTCCGCCGCCGGTCCCCCTTCGGCGCCACCTCCGGATGGATGTCGAACGGCTCCCCCACGATGTCCCCCACCGTCATCCGCGGATTCAACGACGTATAAGGGTCCTGGAACACCATCTGGATGTTCCGCCGCACCGCCTTCAAAGCACGGCCCGACAGCCGGGTGATGTCCTCACCCTTGTAACGGATCGTGCCGGACGTCGGCTGTTCGAGATGGGTGACCAGCTTGGCCACGGTCGACTTGCCGCAGCCCGACTCCCCCACGATGCCCAGCGTCTCCCCTTTGTGCAGGTCGAAGGAGATGCCGTCCACGGCCTTGACCGCACCGATCTGCCGCTTGAAGAGGACGCCCTGGGTCAACGGGAAGTGCTTGACCAGGTCCCGCACCTCCAAGAGCGCCTTCCAGCCGTCCCCCCGGGCCGGGGTGCGCCCCGAGTGGTCAGCTCGCATCGAACATCTCCTTCCAGAAGTGGCAGGCGCTGCGCCGCTCGTCGACGACCTCGTAGAGCGGTGGTTCGTCCGTACGGCACACGGTGCGCGCCATGGGACAGCGCGGGTTGTAGGCGCAGCCGGGCGGGATCTCCAGCAGGCTGGGCGGCATCCCCCGGATGACGCTGAGCTGTTGCCCCTTCTGGTCCAGGCGCGGGATCGAGTCGAGCAGGCCCTTGGTGTAGGGGTGCGCCGGCGTCCGGTAGAGGTTGCCGACGGGGGCTGTCTCCACGATGCGGCCCGCGTACATCACGGCGATCTTGTCGGCCACATCCGCGACCACACCCAGATCGTGCGTGATCAGAATCAGACCCATGTTGTACTCACGCTGAAGATCCGCCAACAGCTCCATCACCTGCGCCTGCACAGTGACATCCAGCGCCGTCGTCGGCTCATCCGCGATGATCAGATCAGGCTCCAGCGCCAACGCCATCGCAATCATGATCCGCTGCCGCATACCCCCACTGAACTGATGCGGGAAGTCCCCCACCCGCTGGCGGGCCGCCGGAATGCGCACCCGCTCCATCAGCTCCACGGCCCGCGCCCTCGCCTCCTTGCGGCCCAGCCCCTGGTGGACGCGGAACATCTCGGCCAGCTGGTAGCCCACCGTCAGCACAGGGTTCAACGAGGAGAGCGCGTCCTGGAAGATCATCGCCATCTTCGAACCGCGGATCTTCCGCCGCTCCTCCTCCGGAAGCGTCAGCAGGTCCCGGCCCTGGAAGAGGATCTCTCCCCCGGTGATCCGACCCGGCGGCATGTCGAGGATGCCCATGACCGCCTGCGCTGTCACCGACTTGCCCGATCCCGACTCGCCCAGCACCGCGAGTGTCTCGCCCGCCTCGACGCTGTAGCTCACCCCGTTGACGGCCTGGGCCACACCGTCCCGGGTACGGAACTCCACGGCCAGGTCACGGACGTCCAGCAGGCTCACCCGCACTCACCTCAGCTTCGGGTCGAGGGCGTCGCGGACCGCGTCGCCGAGCATGATGAAGGCCAGTACGGTGAGGCTGAGCGCGGCGGCCGGATAGAGCAGGATGTGCGGCGCGTTGCGGAACTGCATGCCCTGCGAGGCCGCCGAGATATCGGCGCCCCAGGAGACGGTGGGCGGCTGGAGCCCGACGCCGAGATAGCTGAGTGTCGCCTCCAGCGAGATGTACGTCCCCAGCGCGATGGTCGCGGTCACGATCACGGGAGCGACGGCGTTCGGGAGGATGTGGCGCGCCATCATCCGCACATGGCCCGCGCCCAGCGCCCGTGCCGCCAGCACATAGTCGTTCTGCTTGACGGTGATCACCGAGCCGCGCGCGATACGGGCGACCTGCGGCCAGCCGAGCAGGACGATGAAGGTGACCACCGTCCACACCGAGCGGCTGCCGGTCATGGAGAGGAAGACCAGCCCGCCGAGGACGATCGGAATACCGAAGAAGATGTCCGTGACGCGGGAGAGGATCGCGTCCCACACCCCGCCGAAGAACCCCGCCAGTCCGCCCAGCACGCTGCCCAGCGCCGCGACGCCCGCCGTGGCGCAGACCCCGACGGTCACCGAGGTGCGGGCCCCGTGGACCACTCGCGTATAGACGTCGCAGCCCTGGGTGTCGAAGCCGAACCAGTGTCCCGCCGAGGAGGGGTCGAGGGAGCGGCCGAGCCGGCAGGAGAGCGGGTCCTGGCTGGTGATCAGCCCCGGCCAGACCGAGATGAGCACCAGAAAGCTGATGAGCAGTCCCGCGATCACGAAGACGGGGTTGCGCCGCAGGTCGTGCCACGCGTCGGACCACAGGCTCCGCGTGCGCTCCTGGGACTCCCGCTTCTGAGGCGGCCGGCCCGGTTCCCGTTGGCCGGGCTCCCCGCCCGGGGGCGGCGCGCCCTCCACCGTGAGTTCGTCCGTCACCCCGCCCTCTACCGGACCGCGGCCCCCCTCGAACGCAGAAGCCCCGCTCACGGCCCCTCCGAATTCATGTCCGCCGCAACGGCGAGAAGCCCGTGAGCGGAGACCGGCGGTGCCGAACGGAGCTCGGCCGAGGGCGCGTTGCGGTACCGGCCGCCGCACATTCCGCCGGCCCCTGTCCGCCGTGGTTGCGCACCGTGCCGGCGGCAAAAGGGCTCCGCCCGGCAAGAGGGCTCATCCGCGAGCAGGCGCGCCCACGCGTGAGGGGGTACGCCGCCGTCGGCGGAGTCAGGGTGGGGGGGTGGGTTACGCATAGCGGATCCTCGGGTCAAGCACCGCGTACAACAGGTCGACGAGCAGGTTGGCGAGGAGGAAGACGATGACGAGGATGGTCACGAAACCGACCACGGTGGGCGAGTTCTGCCGGACGATGCCCTGCCACAGCTGAAAGCCCACGCCCTGGATGTTGAAGATCCGTTCGGTCACCAGTGCTCCGGCCATCAGGTTGCCGACGTCGGTGCCGAGGAAGGTGACGACGGGGATCAGCGAGTTCCGCAGCAGGTGCCGTACCGTCACCCGCCCCCTCGACAGCCCTTTGGCGACAGCGGTCCGTACGTAGTCGGCGCGGGCGTTCTCCGCGATCGAGGTGCGGGTCAACCTGGTGACGTAGGCGAGCGAGACGAGCGCGAGGACCAGCGCGGGCAGCAGCAGCTCGCCCGCCGGCGCGGCGGGCGAGACCGCGGGCGCGATCCAGCCCCATTTCACGCCGAGCAGATACTGCGCGAGGCTGCCGGTCACGAACGTCGGTACGGAGATGACGACGAGGGTCATCATCAGCACCCCGGAGTCGACCGGCCGCCCGCGTCGCAGCCCGGTGATCACACCCAGCACGATGCCGACGATGATCTCGAAGACGACGGCCAGCAGGGTCAGCCGGATGGTGATGGGAAAGGCCGTCGCCATCAGCTCGGTCACCGGGCGGCCGTTGAACGCGTTCCCGAAGTCACCGGAGAAGATCTTTCCCATGTAGAGCACGTACTGCTGCCAGACGGGCTTGTCGAGGTTGAATTCCGCGCGCAGCTGCTCAGCGGTCGCCGGGTCTGGCGCCCGTTCTCCGAACATCGCGTTGACCGGGTCTCCGACCGCGTACACCATCACGAAGATGAGGAAGGTGGTCCCGATGAAGACCGGGATCATCTGGAGCAGTCGCCTGATGACGTAGCGCCCCACGGCGGCTCACTTGACCTTGATGTCCGTGAAGACCGGTACGGAGAAGGGGTTGAGCTTCACATTACTGACCCGGCTGGAATACCCGGCGTTCCCGTTCTGGTACCACAGCGGGATCGCGGGGAAGGTCTCCAGAATGCGCTTCTCGGCCTGCTGGAAGAGGCGGACGGCGGACTTCTCGTCGGTGGCGGCGTTCGCCTGGTCGATGAGCTTGTCGACCTGGGGATCGGAGAAGCCCGAGTCGTTGGAGGAGGCGTCGGTGTAGTAGATGGGCTGGATGAAGTTCTGGATGAGCGGGTAGTCCATCTGCCAGCCGGTCCTGAACATCCCCTTCATCTCCTTGTCCGAGATGTCGGAGCGGAATTTGCTGAACGTCGGCACGGGGTTGATGGTGCAGGCGTTGTTCTTGCCGAGCGTGCGGTTGATGCTGTTGCAGACGGCCTCCATCCACTGCCGGTGGGAGCCGGTGTCCACATTGGAGGTCAGGGTGATCTTCCCGCCGGGCAGCCCGCCGCCCTGCTTGATGAGTTTCTTGGCTTCCTCGGGGTCGTATTCGCAGGCGTCACCGCAGAGTCCGGGCTTGTAGCCGCCGGCGGTCTTCAGCACGGGTGAGGTCAGGTCGGTCGCCGGTTCGCGGGTGCCGTGGTAGATCTTCTCGGTCACCTCTTTCCGGTCGATCGCCCTGGAGAGGCCGCGGCGCACCATGGCGGCCTTCTTGCTCTGCCACTTCTTGTCGTACATCGGGAAGGAGATGGTCTGGGTGATGCCCGCAGGCTGGTTGATGTACCGCCCGTCCAGGTCCCGTTTCGCGTTCTTGAGCTGTCCGGCCGGCAGTTCGTCGACCACGTCGAGGTTTCCGGCCTGGAGGTCGGTGTAGCCGGTGTTCTGGTCGGTGTAGACCTTCAGCTCGACGCCCTTGTTCTTCGGCGTGTCCTCCCCGGCGTAGTACTTGTTCCGGGACAGCTTCATCGACTGGCCCTTGGTGTAGGAGTCCACCTTGTAGGGGCCGTTTCCGACGGGCTTCTCGAGCCAGGCGTCGTGGTCGGTGAAGAACGACTTGGGCAGCGGGGCGTAGGCGCTGTAGCCGAGCGTCTGCGGCCAGAGGGAGAACTTCTGGTTGAGCTTCACCGTGAAGGTGTGGTCGTCCTTCACCTTCAGCCCGGCCAGCTTCTTCGCCTTGGGCTTCCCCCTCTCGGGGTGGACGTCCTCGTAGCCCTCGATGTACTGGAAGAAGTAGGAGTTGATCTGCTTGTTGGTGACCAGCGCTCCGTAGTTCCAAGCGTCCACGAAGGACTTGGCCGTCACGGGGGTGCCGTCGGAGAACTTCCAGCCCTTCTCCAGCTTGATGGTGAAGTTCTGCTGGTCGTCGGTCTCGATGGACTCGGCGACGGCGTTCTCGGCCTTCCCCGTGGTGGGGTTGTACTTCATCAGGCCCCGGGAAATCATGTCGAGGACCTTGCCGCCCTGCACCTCGTTGGTGTTGGCGGGCTCGACCGGGTGCTGCGGATCGGTCCAGAACGCGCGTACGACCCCGCTCTGCGCGCCGCCGGCGGCACCGCTGGCGGTCGAGCCGCCGCCGCAGGCCGTCGCCGTCAGAGCGACAGCGCCGGCGGCGGCGAGCGCCCGCCTGGTCATGGTGGTGCGGGTGGCTCCACGCATGGGTGCCTCCTGGGTGCGCTGTGGGTCCGAGTACGCCTCGAACCCACATAACACCTTTTGACACCATATGCCTGGCCGCCTTGCCCGCCGCGGAACGGGCCGGAACCCGTTTGGGGGACACCGCGGGCAGCGGCCGCGTCAGGCCGCGACCACCGCCGCGCGCTCCTCGGCGAAGTGGCAGGCCGACGGGTGCGCCGCACCCGATCCCGAGCCCTCGAACAGGGTGGGAACAGCCAGCAGCGGCACCTCGTCGGCGCAGCGTTGCTGCGCCTTCCAGCAGCGGGTGCGGAACCGGCAGCCGGACGGCGGGTTGGCCGGTGAGGGGACGTCGCCCTCCAGCACGATCCGCTCCCGCTTCCCCTCCGACTCCGGGTCGGGCACCGGAACAGCCGACAGCAGCGCCTGGGTGTAGGGGTGCGTGGGGTGCTCGTAGATCTGCTCGTCGGTCCCGATCTCGGCCATCTTGCCGAGGTACATCACACCGACGCGGTCGGAGATGTGGCGGACGATGGACAGGTCGTGGGCGATGAACATGTAGGAGAGCCCGAACTCGTCCTGCAGTCGCTCCATCAGATTCACCACCTGCGCCTGCACCGACACATCCAGCGCCGACACCGGCTCGTCCGCCACGATCACCTCAGGCCGCAGCGCCAGCCCACGCGCGATACCGATCCGCTGCCGCTGACCACCACTGAACTGATGCGGATACCGGTTGATGTACTCCGGATTCAACCCGACCACATCCAGCAACTCCTGCACCTTCCGCCGCCGGTCCCCCTTCGGCGCCACCTCCGGATGGATGTCGAACGGCTCCCCCACGATGTCCCCCACCGTCATCCGCGGATTCAACGACGTATAAGGGTCCTGGAACACCATCTGGATGTTCCGCCGCACCGCCTTCAAAGCACGGCCCGACAGCCGGGTGATGTCCTCACCCTTGTAACGGATCGTGCCGGACGTCGGCTGCTCCAGATTCATCAGCAGCTTGGCCACGGTCGACTTGCCGCAGCCCGACTCCCCCACGATGCCCAGTGTCTCCCCCGGGTAGAGGTCGAAGGAGATGCCGTCCACGGCCTTGACCGCACCGATCTGCCGCTTGAAGAGGACGCCCTGGGTCAACGGGAAGTGCTTGGCCAGGTCCCGCACCTCGAGGATCGGCTCACCCCGGCCGCCCTGCTCATGCCGCTCGGTCATCGATCGTCTCCTTCCAGAAGTGGCACGCGCTGCCGCGTCCGTCGCCGACCTCGGCGAGCGGGGGCAGCTCGGTGCGGCAGACGTCCCGGGCGGCGGGGCAGCGCGGGTGGAAGGCGCAGCCGCCGGGCACCTTGGCCATGTTGGGCGGCAGGCCCTGGATCGCGTACAGCTCCTGGCCCTTGCGGTCCAGACGGGGGATGGAGTCGAGCAGGCCCCTGGTGTAGGGATGTGCCGGTGTCCGGTACAGCTCCTTGACCGGTGCTGTCTCCACGATGCGGCCCGCGTACATCACGGCGATCTTGTCGGCCACATCCGCGACCACACCCAGATCGTGCGTGATCAGAATCAGACCCATGTTGTACTCACGCTGAAGATCCGCCAACAGCTCCATCACCTGCGCCTGCACAGTGACATCCAGCGCCGTCGTCGGCTCATCCGCGATGATCAGATCGGGCTCCAGCGCCAACGCCATCGCAATCATGATCCGCTGCCGCATACCCCCACTGAACTGATGCGGGTAGTCGTTCACCCGGGCCTTGGCCGCCGGGATCCTCACCCGTTCCATCAGCTCGACGGCCTTGGCCTTGGCCTCCTTGCGGCGCAGCCCCTGGTGGACGCGGAACATCTCGGCCAGCTGGTAGCCCACCGTCAGCACAGGGTTCAACGAGGAGAGCGCGTCCTGGAAGATCATGGCGATCTTGGCGCCGCGGATCTTCCGCCGCTCCTCCTTGGACATGGCCAGCATGTCCTTGCCGTGGAAGAGGATCTCGCCCTGAGGGATCCGGCCGGGCGGCATGTCGAGGATGCCCATGATCGCCTGGGCGGTCACCGACTTGCCGGAGCCGGACTCGCCGAGCACCGCGAGGGTCTCGCCGGCCTCGACGCTGTAGTTGACGCCGTTGACGGCCTTGACCAGGCCGTCCCGGGTCTTGAAGTCGACGTGCAGGTCGCGCACTTCGAGCAGGGTCATGGCTTTACCCGCCTCCCTCAACGGCTCTTCGGATCGAGGGCGTTGCGGACCGCATCGCCGAGCATGATGAACGCCAGCACGGTGAGGGACACCATGACGGCCGGGGATATCAGGATGTGCGGCGCCGTGCGCAGGGCGTCCTTGCCGTTGGAGACGTCCACACCCCAGGAGACCGTGGGCGCGGCCAGGCCGATGCCCAGGTAGGAGAGGGTCGCCTCGGCGGCGATGTAGCCGCCCAGCGCCGTGGTGGCGACGACCACCACAGGGGCGAGCGCGTTGGGCACGATGTGCCGGAACATGATCCGTACGGTGCTCGCGCCCAGGGATTTGGCCGCCTGAACATAGTCGCTCTGCTTGACGGTGATCACCGAGCCGCGCGCGACCCTGGCGATCTGCGTCCAGCCGAGGAAGAGCAGCGCCGCGATGACCACCCACAGGTTGGACTTGGTGAAGGTGGTCAGCACGACCATGGCGCCCAGCAAGAAGGGGATGCCCTGGAAGATGTCGGTGATCCGGGAGAGCACGCTGTCCAGCCAGCCGCCGAAGTAGCCGGCGACCAGGCCGACGAGACCGCCGAGGATGGTGACGAAGAGCGTCACCAGGACGCCGACGAGCACGGAGGCGCGCGCGCCGTGCACCATCCGGGCCCATACGGAGCGGCCCTGGGTGTCGTATCCGAACCAGTCCTCGGCGAAGAAGTGTCCGTAGTTGGGCTTGCCCTGGTAGTGGTGCGTCAGGTCGCCCACCGTCGGGGACGCGGAGGTGAACCAGCCGGGGAAGGCGACCATCGCCAGCAGTACCACGATCAGTACGGCGGAGATGAGGAACAGCGGGTTGCGCCGCAGGTCGTGCCAGGCGTCGGACCACAGGCTGCGGCCCTTGGCCGGCTTGGCGTCCGCGCCCGGCGGGGCCGGCTGCGGTTCCGTGGACGCCGACGCGGGCACGTTCAGGGTCTCAGTCATAACGGATCCTCGGGTCCAGGACCGCGTAAAGCAGGTCGACGAGCAGGCTGGCGACGAGATAGACGATGACGATCAGCGTGGCGATGCCGACGACCGTGGAGCCCTCACGCCGGTTGAGCGCTTCGAAGATGGTGTTGCCGACGCCGTGCACGTTGAAGATGCCTTCGGTGACGACCGCGCCGGCCATCAGCGCACCGATGTCGGTACCGAGGAAGGTGACCACCGGGATCAGCGAGTTGCGCAGCAGGTGGACGCCGACCACTCGGCGCCGGGGCAGTCCCTTGGCGACGGCGGTGCGGATGTAGTCGGCACGCAGGTTCTCCGCCACCGAGGTACGGGTCAGCCGGGTGACGTACGCCAGCGAGAGCGCGGCCAGCACGATGGCGGGCAGCAGCAGCTGTCCCGGATCTCGCGAGTCCTGGACGGTGGGGGTGAGCCAGTCGAGCTGGAAGGCGAACAGGTACTGGAAGAGGTAGCCGAGGACGAAGCTGGGCACCGAGATCAGCAGCAGCGTGAAGACGAGCACGATCCGGTCGAACGCCTTGTCGGCGAACAGGCCCGATACCAGGCCCAGCAGCACACCGACGACGACGGTGAAGACGAACGCGAAGAGGGTGAGCCGGATGGTGACGGGGAACGCCTGCGCGATCACGTCGGCCACCGGGCGCTGGGTGGCTATCTGGGTTCCGAAGTCCCCTTGGAAGAGCCCGGTGAGGTAGTTCCAGTACTGGTGCCACAGGGGCAGGTCCAGTCCGAGCTGGTGTTTGATCGCCAGGATCTGCGCGGGGTCGGGCTTCTTCTCGCCGTACAGTGCCGCCACCGGGTCGCCGGGCAGCGCGTACATCATGCAGAAGATCAGCAGAGTCGACCCGATGAAGACCGGGATCATCTGGAGCAGTCGCCGCGCGACGTAGCGCCCCATAGTGCCTCCGTAACGGAAAGGGAGATCAGGCGACGGCCGGGGCCGCCCGCGTCGGTGCGGGCGGCCCGGCGTCGGCGGCGTGCTGCTACTTGACGGTGATGTCGGTCACCAGGACGTTGCCGTCGAAGCCGACCTTGACGCCGTCGATGTCCTCGCCGTGCACGATGTTGGCCGCGTAGTCCCACAGCGGGATGGCCGGCATCTTCTGCAGCAGTTCCTTCTCCGCCTTCTGGTAGTCCTTGACGGAGGCGTCGAGGGACGCGGCGTGGTCGCCCTTCTCGAAGAGCTCGTCGACCTTCTTGTCGGAGAACCGGCCGTAGTTGGTGGAGGCGCCGGTCTTGTACAGGTCCTGCATGAAGTTGACGTTCAGCGGGTAGTCCGCGAGCCAGCCGCCCCGGTACATGCCCTTGACCTTGTTGTTCTGGCGGGCCTGCAGGTCGGTCTGGAAGTCCGGCTTGGAGTCGCCCACGCACTTGACGCCGGTGGTCTTGGTGATGCTGTTGCAGACAGCCGTCACCCATTCCTTGTGGCCGCCGTCGGCGTTGTACTGGATCCAGATCTTGTTGCCCGGGATCCCGCCGCCTTCCTTGATGTACTTCTTGGCCTTCTTCGGGTTGAAGGACAGCACATCGGTGTCGAGCTTCTGGTAGCCCTTGACCTGCGGCGGGGTGAAGCCCTTGGAGGGGATCCGGGTGCCCTGGAGCACCGTCTTGGTGATCGTCTTGCGGTCGATCGCCATCGACAGACCCTGGATCACCTTGGGGTCGACGTCCTTGAACGGCTTGGAGTAGAAGACCGGCACGATGCTCTGGGTGCCGGCGTAGGGCACGTCCAGGGCCCGGTCACCGAAGTCGGCCTTGCGCTTGGGCAGGTCCTTGGGACCGACGCCGTCGACCAGGTCGAGGTTGCCGGAGAGGGCGTCCTGGTAGGCGGACTCCAGGTTGGAGTAGTTCTTGAACTGGATGCCCTTGTTCTTGGCCTTGTTGGAACCCTTGTAGCTGCTGACGGCCTTGACCTGGATCAGCTTGTTGTGGGTCCACTTCTGGAACTTGTAGGGGCCGTTGCCGACCGGCTTCTGGCCGAAGCCCTTGGGGTCCTTGTAGAACGACTCGGGCAGCGGGGTGAAGGTCTTGTAGCCCAGCTTGTACTCGAAGTACGGCACGGGCTTGGACAGCTCGATGGTGAAGGTGTGGTCGTCGACGACCTTCAGCCCGGACATCTCGTCCTTCTTGGGCTCGCCCTTCTCCGGGTGGACGTCCTTGTAGCCCTCGATGTCGTCGAACCAGTAGCTGTTGGCCTGCTTGTTCTTGACGTTGGCCATCCAGTTCCAGGCCTTGACGTACGACTCGGCGGTCACGTCCGTGCCGTCGTGGAACTTCCAGCCCTTCTTGAGCTTGACGGTCCAGGTCTTGTTGTCCTTGGAGTCGACCGAGGCGGCGTTCATGTCGATCAGGCCGCCCTTGGCGTCGTAGCCGACGAGCCCGGTGAACAGCGCGTCGATGACGTAGCCGCCGAACTTCTCGTTCGTGTTGGAGGGAAGCAGCGGGTGCTGGGGCTCGCCGTTGAACATCGAGACGTACCCGGCGGGCTTCCCGGAGGCCGAGTCGCCGTCGCCGCCCGACCCGCCGCAGGCCGTAGCCGCCAGGGCCACGGCCGCCGCGAGAGCGGACCACTTCATCGTCTTCGCGCCACGCATGGGCCCGTCCTCCTCAAAGATGTCGCCAAGAGAAAAGGGGCGGTGCCAGATCCGGCAGCAGCTCTGCCGGATCTTCTGCAACACGCCCCCACGCTCGCGGAGTCGGCGCCCATTTGACGGTGCGTGACCCTTTAACCCGAGCTCGATGGATTCACTATCAGCCCTCACCCCCCTGTTGAACCAGAGTCAAGGGATTTCATTTTGGTTACACATACAACTTCTTATCCGTTATCCGGAGAGCTGGAGCCCCCAAAACGGCACAAGAGGGGCATCACTCAGGGTGGTTGCCCTGTTTTCCGGACACCGCGCCCCTCAGGCGTGCACAGCGCGCTGGAGAACGGGGACTCAGAGTGCCCGGACCGGGAACGCACAAAGGGCCCCACCCGCGAGGGTGGGGCCCTTTGTCGGCGCGCTGATCGCTACGGTGCGTAACGACCGTGCAAGGGGATCGGCTACCGCTTGGCGCGTGCGGCGGCCCGCGCGCGCTCCTTCATGTCGAGGTTGACCTTCCGGATGCGTACCGTCTCCGGCGTCACCTCGATGCACTCGTCCTCGCGGCAGAACTCCAGCGCCTGCTCCAGCGAGAGCTTCCGCGGCGGCACCAGGTTCTCCGTCGTATCGGCGGAGGCGGCGCGCATATTGGTGAGCTTCTTCTCCTTGGTGATGTTGACGTCCATGTCGTCGGAGCGGGAGTTCTCCCCGACGATCATGCCCTCGTACACCTCGGTGCCCGGCTCGATGAAGATGACGCCCCGCTCCTGGAGGTTCATCATCGCGAACGGCGTCGCCGTACCGGAACGGTCCGCCACCAGCGAGCCGCTGCGCCGGGTGCGCAGCTCGCCGAACCACGGCTCGTGCCCCTCGAAGATCGAGTGCGCGATACCGGTGCCCCGGGTCTCGGTCAGGAACTCGGTACGGAAGCCGATCAGCCCGCGCGAGGGGACCAGCCACTCCATGCGCACCCAGCCGGAGCCGTGGTTGGTCATGGTCTCCATCCGGCCCTTGCGGGTCGCCATCAGCTGGGTGATGGCGCCCAGGTGCTCCTCGGGCGCGTCGATGGTCATCCGCTCCACCGGCTCGTGGAGCTTCCCGTCGATCTCGCGGGTGACGACCTCCGGCTTGCCCACGGTCAGCTCGAAGCCCTCGCGGCGCATCGTCTCCACCAGGATGGCCAGCGCCAGCTCACCGCGGCCCTGCACCTCCCAGGCGTCGGGACGCTCGGTGGGCAGCACCCGCAGCGAGACGTTACCGATCAGCTCGCGGTCCAGCCGGTCCTTGACCAGCCGCGCGGTCACCTTGTGGCCCTTGCCGCCCTTGCCCACCAGCGGCGAGGTGTTGGTGCCGATGGTCATGGAGATGGCCGGCTCGTCCACGGTGATCAGCGGCAGCGCCACCGGGTTCTCGGCGTCCGCGAGCGTCTCACCGATCATGATGTCCGGGATGCCGGCGACCGCGCAGATGTCGCCGGGACCGGCCTCGGCGGCGGGCTTGCGGGTCAGCGCCTCGGTCATCAGCAGCTCGGTGATCCGCACGTTCTGCACGGAGCCGTCCCGCTTCATCCAGGCCACGGTCTGGCCCTTCTTCAGCGAGCCCTCCTTGACCCGCAGCAGCGCGATACGGCCCAGGAAGTTGTCGGCGTCCAGGTTGGTGACGTGCGCCTGGAGCGGCGCGCCCTCCTCGTACGTGGGCGCGGGCACCGTCTCCAGCAGCGTGGTGAAGAACGGCTCCAGGCTGTCGCTGTCGGCGGGCACCGCGCCGTCCGCCGGCTGGGTCAGCGAGGCGATGCCGTCCCGGGCGCAGGCGTAGACGATGGGGAACTCGATCTGCTCCTCGTCCGCGTCCAGGTCGAGGAAGAGGTCGTAGGTCTCGTCCACGACCTCGGAGATCCGGGCGTCGGGCCGGTCCGTCTTGTTGACGCAGAGGATGACCGGGAGCCGCGCCTGGAGCGCCTTGCGGAGCACGAAGCGGGTCTGCGGCAGCGGGCCCTCGGAGGCGTCGACCAGCAGCACCACCGCGTCCACCATCGACAGACCGCGCTCGACCTCGCCGCCGAAGTCGGCGTGGCCCGGGGTGTCGATGATGTTGATGGTGACCGGCTCGCCACCGTCCTTGGGGTGATACCGGACCGCGGTGTTCTTGGCGAGAATGGTGATGCCCTTCTCGCGCTCCAGGTCGTTGGAGTCCATCACCCGGTCGTCGACGGATTCGAGCTGGTGGGCCGCGAAGGCTCCGGCCTGCTTGAGCATGGCGTCGACCAGGGTCGTCTTTCCGTGGTCGACGTGGGCGACGATGGCGACGTTACGGATGTCGTGGCGCGTGGGCACTGAGGGGTGTCTCCCGGGTTGACGGATCGGGCCGCGCTCCGGCCCTCGGCGGGCGGTCCGCGCTCCCTGACGCCGGGCATGGCTCGCCGCGGCCTCGTCAACCATGGTACGGGCCCGCTCGCGAAGCGCCGGACGGGGCCGCTGTGCGGTCCGTCCGGCGCTCCGGTGACGGCAGGGGACGATCAGCTCTTGCGGTACCCCATGTCCTCGTACACCGGGGTGGTGAAGCCGAAGGCACCCACATTGGCCAGGCCGCGCTTGGCCGCCACCAGCTGGGGCCGCTGGTAGAGCGGGAGCGAACCGGCCACCGCCCAGATCCGCTGGTCGGCCTTCTCCATCAGCTCCCGGCGCCGCCCGTCGTCCAGCTCGCCCGCGGCCTGCTCGAAGAGCTGGTCGATCCGGTCGGTGCCGACCCTGGCGTAGTTCTGCTCGACCAGCAGCGAGCCGTCGGAGGCGGCCTGCGGCTTGGCGAAGATCGGCCGGGCCTCGGTGGCGGGGAAGGCCGTCGCGGGCCAGGAGTAGAGCGCCAGGTCGTAGTCGCCGGTGGCGATGTGGTCCTTGAAGTAGCTGTCGTCGGGCACTTCCTTGATCTGCGTGCGGATGCCGACCTCGTTGAGCATCCGGGCGATCCGCTTGCCGGTGTCCCTCAGCTGCGCGGTGCCCTTGCCGCCCGGCAGGACGAAGCGCAGCGCCAGCGGCTTGCCCTCCTTGCTGCGTACGGCGCTGGCCGGGTCACCGGCCAGCAGTCGCAGTTCCCGGGCCGTCGCCTGCACCCTCTCCGCCGTCTCCAGCGCCGCCTTGGCGCGGCTGAGCTTGCGCTCGGAGCCGGCCTGTCTGGCGGAGGCGAGGCTGGAGTGCGCGGACTGCGCGAGGATGGCGCCACGCTGGGCCGTGGCCGAGACGGAGAGGCCCAGCGGCTTGTCGACGACCCGGGCGATCTGGGCGGCGGTCAGCCGGACGACGGATGCCTCGGCCTCGGCGCGGTGGGGCGAGCGGCCCCCGGCCTCGGGCGAGTCCGCCGTACCGGGCTCGGCGGGCCCGCCGTCGGCCCGCTTCTTCTTCTCCTCGTCGTCCTTGCCCTTGTCCTTGCCTTTGTCCTTGTCGTGAGCGCTCTCGGCCCGCTCGTCGGCAGCCGAGCCGCCGAGGCCGCCCGGCTTCCAGCCCGCGTCGGCCAGCATGGACTGCGCCGAGTCCACGTCCGCCTTGCCGAAGGCACCGCTGTTGTCCCGGTAGCCGTCCTGGTTGACCATCCGCAGGTGGCTGCCGAGCGGCTCGCTCGACAGGCCGGTCCCCGCCAGCGCCTTCTCGGCCAGCTCCTCGCGGTCGATGGCGTTGGCCACCGCGCGGCGCACCCGCTCATCGGCCAGCGGCCCGCTCGCGCCGTTGAGTGTCAGCTGGGTGTAGGCGGGGTCGAGCGCGCGCCGCACCTCGTACTTGCTCAGGTGCCGCGCCGCCGAGACGCCGAGGCGCTTGCGGGCCTCCCGCTTGCGGGCCTCGCGCAGCTCCGCCTCGCGCTTGCGGGCCTCCTTGGCGTCCTTCGCGTCCTTGGCGCCCTTGGCCGCGTCCGGGCGCTGGGGGCCGCCCAGCCCGTTGGCCGAGCCGATCCGCCTGGCCGTCGAGGCGCTGACGTCGGCCACGTCCACCTTGCCCTCGGCCAGGGCCTTGGCCCGCTCGTCGCGGGGTACGGCCGTCAGCACGATGCGGTCGAGCTTGGCCTTCTCGCCCCACCAGCGGGGGTTGCGCTTGAGGACCGTACGGGAGCGGTCCTTGCCCGCCTTGACGACCCGGAACGGTCCGGCGGCGGCGGGCAGCGAGGTGCGGACCCCGTCGTTGAAGACCTTCGGGCTCCTCATCGCCTGCTTCGGGTAGAGCGGCGTGAACAGCGAGCGCCAGTCCGCGTAGGGCTTGGCGAAGACGACCTTGACCTCGTCGGCTTCGTCACCCTTGGTGATCTTGCGGATACGGTCGTATCCGGCGTTCCGCGCCGTCCAGTAGGCGTTGTTCTTGCCGCGCAGCGCCTTCCACTGGGCGCGGAAGTCCGCAGCGCCCAGCCGTCGGCCGTCGCTCCAGCGGGCCTTCGGGTTGAGCTTGTAGACGACGGTCTGCCGCGGCTCGGTCTCGGTCACCTCGGCTTCGCGCAGGAAGTCCTCGTCGATCTGCGGCCGCCCGCGCTTGTCGAGGGTGAACAGCGCGGGCAGGGTGGCGGCCGCGACCCGCTTGGTGGCGTCGGTCGAGTCCGGCTGGAAGACGTTGAAGGTGGTGGGGGCCGCGTCCACCGCCCAGCGCAGGGTGCCGCCGGAGTCGATCCGCTGCCGCGGGGTGGCCCGTACCTCGCCGCCCGCCTCGCCGGAACCGGTGCGGGCCTCGGCGTCCTGCGAGTCCGAGTCGCCGCACGCGGCCAGCGGCACTGGCAGCAGCACACCGGCCACGAACATCGCCGCCCAGCGCCGGGTGCGACGCCGGTTCCGGCGGGGCCGGACGGTGGCGTCGCGGCACGGGGGCTCGCCTGGCTGTGGCGGCCTCGGGGGCCTTCGAGATTCGGCTGAGACGGCTCGCATGCTGAAAACCTCCGGGGCTGGCCGCGTGCCCGTGTCTGTCCACTATTGGCGGCTTTGGCGGCTCATCACTCTTTTCGACTTTTCACACCACTGAAGAGGAGCCCACACCGGAGACCGGACAGACACGACGTACGGAGCACATTTGCCACCCATGCGGAGCAGTTCCGCGGCGGGGCGTGGGGGCGCACGCCGCGGCATTCGTACATCCGTGCCACTCGTATGGAGTAACCCGCGAGGAAACCCCGCACATGGCTTCGGGCAGCGCCGCACGATGCTCCCGGGGGTGTCCGGCCCCGGCGTAATCTGGAGACCAGCGAGAGGACCAGCGATGACCGCCGAACCTGTGATGGAGCCGGTGATGGCCGTGGAGAACCCCATCGACATGCTGATCGAGGTCGAAGGTGTCTCCGAGGAGGCAACTCGGCCCGAATACCTCGAGGGAATGGTCATCGTGCCACCGCAACCGGATTACCAGCACAACGATGTGGTACTCGGTCTCGTCTTCCAGCTCCGTGAATCCGGTTACCGTCACAGCGGGTTCGGCAACGGCTTCCAGGCCACCACTGAGGGGTCCGTCACCCAGAGCCTCGTCGTCCCGGACTTCTTCGTGCTGCACCGACGGCCCAGCGAGGTGGACGAGGCGTACCGCAAGGCGAACCGTGGCTGGTACTCAGCTGATCTGCTTGCTCTCGTCGGCGAAGTCACCTCAAGCAACCACGAGATGGACTCCGGCCCGAAGTATCGCGCCTATGCCGCTGCCGGTGTCCCCGTCTGCGTGCTGATCCACCGCCAGGAAGGCAAGGCCTACGCCTTCTCCGACCCGGTCTCGCACGAAGGCGATGACGGCGATGCGCACTACAAGACGACGACCAAGGTCAAGCTCGGGGACCCGCTCCCCCTCCCCTCCCCCTACCCGGCCCTCGACACCTCCGCACTGCTCCGCGGCTGAAGCCGCCCCGCAGGGTCTCGTACGGCGGAAAGGCGTGTCGCACCCTTCACAAGCGGGAGTGTGACGCGCAACACTCGCCACGCGCATCGACCACGCCAGCCGCACCACCGCGGAGGTGGGCAAGTCATGTCTCTGCACAATTCCTTGCACGACGAACTGACAGCCGCTCAGCGCTGTCTGGACGATCTCGCGCGCTGCGTCAGCCGACTGGAGAAGCACGTCGGCAGCAGCCTGGAGATCCGGCGGGTACGCAGCGACACCGAGCATCTGAAGGAGTCGCTCGCCCTGCTGTCGGCCACAGCTCCGCGGCCTCGGCCCGAGCCGCACGCCGAGATGGTGACCATCTCCGACCAGCCCTACGACCCGGGCCTGTGGACGGACGTCGACGACGAGGGGCTCGGAGCGCGCGACCGGCACGCACCGTGACTCGTTGGACAACGAGTCGTTGAAGGCAGGCCCTTGCTGCCCGGGCCCGCCCTGACCCAGCCGTCTCATCCGGAGAATCCGTTGGCCACTGGCACCGAACCCCAACACAAGACACCCCCCGCGGGCTCCCGGCCCGCGGGCGTGCACACCAGCACACGCGCCGCCATCGCCGAGCCGCATCTGCGCAAGGACCGCTGGTGGCTCGCGCCAGCCGCGACCGTGTTCGGTCTGCTGGCGTTCGTCGTCTACTCGACCTGGCGCGCGTTCGCGAACACCGACTACTACCACGCGCCGTACGTCTCGCCGTTCTACTCGCCCTGTCTGGCGGACAACTGCGCGACCATGAAGGGCGGGCCCAACTGGGGTCTGTTCGGCGAGTGGTGGGGCCTGTCGCCCGCACTGATCATCCTGATCTTCCCGCTGGGCTTCCGGCTCACCTGCTACTACTACCGCAAGGCCTACTACCGCGGCTTCTGGGCCTCACCCCCGGCCTGCGCTGTGGCCGAACCGCACAAGAAGTACACCGGCGAGACCCGCTTCCCGCTGATCCTGCAGAACATCCACCGCTACTTCTTCTACGCGGCGATGCTGGTCGCGGTGATCCTCACCTGGGACACCGTGCTCGGCTTCCGGAACGAGAAGTACGAGTGGGGCCACATGGGTCTGGGCACACTGGTCTTCCTCGCCAACATCGGGCTGATCTGGGCGTACACCCTCTCCTGCCACTCCTGCCGGCACATCGTCGGCGGCAGGCTGCGGCACTTCTCCAAGCACCCGGTGCGCTACCGGCTGTGGGGCTGGGTCGGAAAGCTCAACGAGCGGCACATGCTGCTCGCCTGGGCCTCGTTGCTCAGCGTGGCGCTGGCGGACTTCTACGTCTACCTGCTGGCCACCGGCACCATCACCGACCCGCGGCTCTTCTGAGAGGGACTTGAGCGACATGGCACACGTCGAACGACACCAGTGGGACGTCGTCATCGTCGGCGCGGGCGGCGCCGGACTGCGGGCCGCGATCGAGGCCCGGGAGCAGGGCCTGCGCACCGCGGTGATCTGCAAGTCCCTCTTCGGCAAGGCCCACACGGTGATGGCCGAGGGCGGCATCGCCGCCAGCATGGGCAACGTCAACGAGGGCGACAACTGGCAGGTGCACTTCCGCGACACCATGCGCGGCGGCAAGTTCCTCAACCAGTGGCGGATGGCCGAACTGCACGCACGCGAGGCCCCCGAGCGGGTGTGGGAGCTGGAGACCTGGGGCGCGCTGTTCGACCGCACGCCGGACGGCCGGATCTCGCAGCGCAACTTCGGCGGGCACGAGTACCCGCGGCTGGCCCACGTCGGCGACCGCACCGGCCTGGAGCTGATCCGTACGCTCCAGCAGAAGGTCGTCTCCCTCCAGCAGGAGGACTTCAAGGAGAGCGGCGACTACGAAGCCCGGATCAAGGTCTTCCAGGAGTGCACCGTCACCCAGATCCTGAAGGAGCCCAACCCGGAGGAGGGGGAGCCGGACCGGGTCTCCGGGGTCTTCTGCTACGAGCGGGAGAGCGGCCGGTTCTTCGTACTGGAGGCGCCGGCGGTGGTGCTGGCCACCGGCGGTATCGGCAAGTCGTTCAAGGTGACCTCCAACTCCTGGGAGTACACCGGGGACGGCCACGCGCTGGCGCTGCTGGCCGGGGCCTCGCTGATCAACATGGAGTTCGTCCAGTTCCACCCCACCGGGATGGTCTGGCCGCCGTCGGTGAAGGGCATCCTGGTCACCGAGTCGGTGCGCGGCGACGGCGGGGTGCTGCGCAACTCCGAGGGCAAGCGCTTCATGTTCGACTACGTCCCGGACGTCTTCAAGGAGAAGTACGCCGAGTCCGAGCAGGAGGCCGACGGCTGGTACGAGGACCCCGACAACCACCGCCGCCCGCCCGAGCTGCTGCCCCGCGACGAGGTGGCGCGCGCCATCAACGCGGAGGTCAAGGCCGGGCGCGGATCCCCGCACGGCGGTGTCTTCCTGGACGTCTCCACCCGGATGCCCGCCGAGACGATCAAACGGCGGCTGCCCTCCATGCACCACCAGTTCCGGGAGCTGGCGGATGTCGACATCACGGCCGAACCCATGGAGGTCGGCCCCACCTGCCACTACGTGATGGGCGGCGTGGACGTCGACTCGGACACCGCGGCAGCCCGCGGCGTACCGGGGCTGTTCGCCGCCGGGGAGGTCGCGGGCGGTATGCACGGCTCCAACCGGCTGGGCGGCAACTCCCTCTCCGACCTGCTGGTCTTCGGCCGCCGCGCGGGGCTGTACGCGGCCCAGTACGCGCGGGAGCACGCCGGATCGCGCCCCCGGGTGGGTGACGAGCAGATCGACGGGGCGGCCGCCGAGGCGCTGCGTCCCTTCGGCGTCGGCTCCGCGGCGGCCGACGAGGAGGCGCAGGGCCCGGCCGAGAACCCGTACACGGTCCACCAGGAGCTCCAGCGGTCCATGAACGACCTGGTGGGCATCATCCGCCGCGAGGAGGAGATGTCCGAGGCGCTGGAGCGGCTGGCCGAACTGCGGGAGCGCGCCCGCCGCGCCAAGGTGGAGGGCCACCGGCAGTTCAACCCGGGCTGGCACCTCGCCCTCGACCTGCGCAACATGCTGCTGGTGAGCGAGTGCGTGGCCCGCGCCGCGCTGAACCGTACGGAGTCGCGCGGCGGCCACACCCGCGACGACTTCCCCGAGATGGACCGCGAGTGGCGGCGCGCCAACCTCGTCTGCACGCTGGCGGCCGCCGAGAGCACGGCCGGGGCAGCGGGCGGGGACGCGGAGGCCGGCCGCGCCGGGCGGATCGCGCTGCGGCGCCGTGAGATGCCGCCGATCCGCAAGGACCTCCTTGAGCTGTTCGAGAAGGAGGAGTTGATCAAGTACCTGACCGACGAGGAGCTGACGAGCGAGTGACTACCCAGGCACACCATGGCGCAGGCCCGGGCACCGAGGGCGTCGGCGGCGCGGTGAGCGGCGAGGCCCCCGACGCGACGCGGCCGGAGACCAGCTACGACGCGCACTTCAAGGTCTGGCGCGGCGATGTGGACGGCGGCGGTCTGGAGGACTTCACCGTCGAGGTGAACGAGGGCGAGGTCGTCCTCGACATCATCCACCGCCTCCAGGCCACCCAGGCCCCCGACCTCGCGGTCCGCTGGAACTGCAAGGCGGGCAAGTGCGGCTCGTGCAGCGCGGAGATCAACGGCCGGCCCCGGCTGCTGTGCATGACGCGCATGTCGGTCTTCGACCGCGCCGAGACCGTCACCGTCACCCCGCTGCGGACCTTCCCCGTGGTCAGGGACCTGGTGACCGACGTCGGCTTCAACTACGAGAAGGCCAGGCAGGTCCCGTCCTTCGTGCCGCCGCCGGACCTGGGGCCCGGCGAGTACCGGATGCAGCAGGAGGACGTCGGGCGCTCCCAGGAGTTCCGCAAGTGCATCGAGTGCTTCCTGTGCCAGGACACCTGCCATGTGGTGCGGGACCACGAGGAGAACAAGCGGGCCTTCGCCGGACCGCGCTTCCTGATGCGGGTCGCCGAGCTGGACATGCACCCGCTGGACGCCGCCGAAGACGCCGGTCTCGACCGCAAGTCCACCGCGCAGGACGAGCACGGCCTCGGCTACTGCAACATCACCAAGTGCTGCACGGAGGTCTGCCCGGAGAACATCAAGATCACCGACAACGCCCTGATCCCGCTCAAGGAACGGGCCGCCGACCGCAAGTACGACCCGCTGGTCTGGCTCGGCAACAAGATCCGCCGCCGTACGACATAGCACGACGCAGCACGACGCAGCACGGCGCCGGATCGCAGGTCAGGGCGGCAAGGCGCCGGGCTGAGCGGTCCAGCGGCCGGTGACATTCGACTTTCGGCAGTGTCACCGGCCGCCCGGCCCTCTTACCGTCGCATACGTGACCGAAAGACGCAGTCAGCTCCTCACCAGCGCCCTCACCGCCGCCGCGGGTGCGGCGGCGCTCCTCGGGGTGCTCACCTCGCCGTGGTGGACCGCGGTGACCGCCTGCTGCTCGTTCCTCGCGGGGCGGCGCCCGGGCGGGGGCCCCTCCCAGCAGGAGGCCGGGGGAGCCCTGATACCGGCGCTCTTCCTGGCCGGCTCCCTCGCCGCGAGCATGACGGCGGCCCTCACCCACCCCGCCTGGCTCACGCCGGGCACCCGGTTCGTGGCGGTGGCGCTCACAGCGGGTGCGCTCTCCTGGTGCGCCGGCCGCTTCTGGCGGCAGTACCAGGAGCTGGCCCGCGCCGGCTGGGAGCGGGCCGAACAGCTCGCACGGGAACGCGAGCTGGTGGCCGGCCAGGCCCGGCTGCGCGAGCGGTCCCGTATCGCACAGGACATGCACGACGCCCTCGGCCACGAACTGAGCCTGCTCGCCCTCTCCGCGAGCGCCCTCAAACTTGCCGACGGTCTGAGCGCGGAACACCGCACGGCGGCCGAGGAGATCAGAGGCCGCGCCGAGACGGCGGTCGACCGGCTCGGCGAAGTCATCGGTGTCCTGCGCGAGACGGAACAGGACGCCCCCACCCGGCCACAGGACACCGGCGTCACCGACCTGGTCGAGGAAGCGTCGGCCGCAGGGCTGGCCGTCACCGCGCGGATCGAGGGCGACCCGGAGGACGCACGCAACGCCCCGCCGCCGCACGCCCTGCGCGCCGCGCACCGCGTGGTGCAGGAGTCGCTGACGAACGTGGTCAAGCACGCGCCCGGCGCCACCGCCACGGTCACGGTGGAGTACGGGGCGGACGAGACACGGGTGGTGGTGGAGAACGGCCCCGCCGCCGCGCTGTCCGACCGGGCGTCCCACAGGCTGTCCGACTGGCCGTCCGACAGGCCGTCCGACAGGGCGAGCGCCCGGCCGGGGGTCGGCGGGCGCGGGCTGATCGGGCTCGACGAGCGGGTGCGGCTGGCAGGCGGGACCTTCCGCTGGGGGCCGCGTCCTGACGGCGGCTTCACCGTGCGGGCCACGCTTCCGCACACCCGCGCATCCCAGCCGCCGAGCGCCCCGGCCGCGCCACCCGCGCCCTTCCAGGAGCAGCGGCACGCCCGCCGCAGACTGGGGCGTACGGCACTCGCCGCCGTCACCGCCTGCCTGACGCTGGGCGCCCTGCTGGGCGGGGCGCTGACCTGGTGGGACATGCTGGTGACCAAGCGCGCTGTGCTGGCGGCCGAGGACTTCGGCCGACTCCGTGCCGGGCAGCAGCGGGAGCAGATCGCCCCGCATCTGCCCGCCGAGCAGACCCGGCACCGGCCCGCACACACCCCGCCGCCGCCACAGGGAGCCGGAACCACATGCGAGTTCTACGCGATGACAGCCAACCCGTTCGACGACCGCTCAGGAGATGTCTACCGGCTCTGCTTCCGCTCGGACACCCTGGTCTCGGCCGAGGCGCTGCGGCCGTGAGGGACGCCGCGATGAGGGACGCCGCGGTGAGGGGCGCCGGGATGAGGGACGCCGCCCGATGACCGCGCCGACGATCCGGGTACTGATCGCCGACGACGAGCCCATGGTCCGTACCGGAGTGCGCACCATTCTGGCCACGGACCCCGCCATCGAGGTCGTCGCCGAGGCGGGCGACGGGCACGAGGCCGTGGAGCTGGCGCGCAGGCACCGCCCAGACGTGGCCGTGCTCGACATCCGGATGCCCAAGGCCGACGGCATCGAGGCGCTGACCGCGCTCGGCCGGGCCGTGCCCGGCACCCGTGCCGTCATCCTGACGACGTTCGGGGAGGACGACTACATCCTCCGGGCGCTGGGCGAAGGCGCGGCGGGCTTCCTGGTCAAGGCCGGAGAACCGGAGGAACTGCTCGCAGGCGTACGGGCGGTGGCCGACGGCGCCGCCTACCTCTCGCCCAAGGTGGCGGCCCGCGTCGTCGCCCACCTGGCGGCAACCGGCGCCGGAGCCGCAGCCGGCCGCCGCTCCTCCGCGCGGGCCCGGGTCGACGCGCTGACCGACCGCGAGCGGGAGGTCCTCTCCCACCTGGGAGCCGGACTGTCCAACGCACAGATCGCACGGCGCCTGCGCGTGGTGGAGGGCACGGTGAAGGCCCACGTCAGCGCCGTCCTCGCGGGTCTGGGCGTGGACAACCGCGCGGCGGCGGCCGTGGTGGCGTACGAGGCAGGGCTGGTGCCGCGCTAGGGGCGCCCCGTCAGGGAGAACTGGGCGCTCGGCCCCCACTCACCCGAGGTCCGCACACGACAGCCAGGAGCAGCCCCCTCATCAGCACCGCCGCGACCGCACACGCGGAACCCAACAGCGCGCCCGCCAGCACATCGTGCGGATAGTGCACTCCCACCAGCACGCGCAGCAGCGCCGCGGCGCCGGCCAGTGGCAGCGTCACCGCCGCGAGGCGGGGCAGCGTCATGGCGAGGCCCACGGCCAGCGCGGCGGCGAGCGTGGCGTGGTTGCTCGGGAAGGACCAATCCCCCGTCGGCGGGCACTCCGCCACCGGATGGGCCCCGGACAGCGCCCGGCACGGCCGCTCCTCGTCCACCACCAGCTTCAGCGCCTCGCTCGCCGCATAGGCCACCACGGTGCCGACGCCCGTCAGCACCGTGCCCACCACTCGCGGGTCCTTCGTACGGCCGTCGCGCCAGCCCCGCCATCCCACCCAGAGCAGCAGGAGCCCGAGGGCGACCAGGGTGCCTTCCGTGGCCAGTTCCAGGAGGCCGCCCAGCCAGCCGGGACCGTCCCCGGCGAGCCCGCTCAGCTCCCGGTAGCCGGAGGCCGAGGCTCCGCTGGTGATCCGTACGGGATCCTGGTGGCCGAGCCCGCCGGGTGCCAGCACCCAGACCCCCGCCCCGCCGGCCGCCAACGCCGCCACCGCACCGAGCGGCCCGCGCACAGGCGACCGCCGTCGTATTTTCCGTTCCGTGGACATGGCACGGAAGCTACGGACGGCACCCGGCCCGCGGCCCGGCCCTAAAGTCGGCCGGGCGGTTGGCCGTTCGTCAGGGTTGACATGCCGGCTCGGAGCGTTCATGTCGCCTGCGGCGTTCACCCCCTGCGCGCGAACCGGCGGGCCGCCGCCACCAGCATCAGCACCGCGAGCACGGTGACGAAGCAGACCTCCACGGCGACCGGTGGGGTCCAGCCCGCAATCTGCGGCGGCCCGGCGTAACCGCCCATGTCGAGCTCGCCCGGCAGCGTGCGGCGTACCGCGTCGACGGCGTAGGTGAGCGGGTTGAGGTGGACCACGATGCCCAGCCAGCGGGGCAGCCCGCTGGGCGAGAACATCGCCCCGGACAGGAACATCAGCGGCATCAGGGCGAGCCCCATCAGCACCTGGAAGGTCTGGATGCGCTGGATGGTGACGGCCGCCAGCATGCCCCCCGCGGTGAACAGCAGTGCGATGAGCGCGACTTCGAGCAGCGCGACCAGCAGCAGCGGGTGGTAGGCGATGCCGACCGTGCCGGAGATGGCGAGCACCAGACCGCCGTAGACCGCACCGCAGGTGGCGCCGCCCAGCGAGAGGCCCAGCAGGAGACTGACCCGGTGCACGGGCGCGACCATCGCCTGCCGCAGCATGCCGCTCTGCCGGTCCATCACCACGGAAAGGCCGACCGCCAGCGCCGGGGCCTGGGTCGCCATCACCAGGACGCCGGGGAAGAGGAAGCTGCGGAACTGCTCGAAGGCGTCCCCTGCCGTGGTGCCCATCGACTCCAGCCCGGTGCCCATCACCAGCAGGAACATCACGGGCGTCACCAGTCCCATGACGATCTGCACCTTCGTACGCAGCAGCCGCACCATCTCGCGATGCCACAGCACGCGGACCGCCCGCGCCTCGCGGACCAGACGGCCGGGCCGGGCTCCCCGCGCGCCGCCCGCGCCCCACACCCCGCCCGTCCCTCCGGCCGCGCCCGTTCCTCCGGCCGACGGGGACGCCTTCGGTCCGGCCCCCGGCCCCTGCGGTACCGTCTCCACGGCGCTCATCGCCGCCTCCCCACGTCGTCCACGGTCAGCGGCCCGCCGCGCTCGGCGCGGATGGTCCGGCCGGTGTGGTGCAGGAACACATCGTCGAGCGAGGGCGGGGTGACGGTCGCCGACAGCACGGCAATGCCCGCCTCGGCGCAGAACTTCGGCACGAACGCCGCGCCGTCCGGCACGCTCAGCCGCACCCCGTCGGGGCCCGAGGACGCCTCCACACCGAAGCGCTCCCGCACGAGGAGCGCCGCTCCCGCGTCGTCGCGGGTACGCAGCACCACCGTGTCGTCGCCCACCTCGGCCTTCAGCTCGGCGGGGCTGCCCTCCACCTCGATCTGGCCGTTGTCGATGATGGCGAGCCGGTCGCAGTGCTCGGCCTCCTCCAGGTGGTGGGTCGTCAGGAACAGGGTGATTCCTCGCTCCCGGCGGAGGCGGTGCAGATGCTCCCAGATCACGGTGCGCGTCTGCGGGTCCAGACCGGTGGTCGGCTCGTCCAGGAAGAGCACCTGCGGCGCGGTGAGCAGCGCCCTGGCGATCTCCAGCCTGCGCCGCATGCCGCCGGAGAACTCCCGGACCGGACGGTCTTGCGACTCGGTCAGCCCCACCAGCTCCAGCAGCGCCGCCACCGTACGGCGGCTCTGCCGCCAGGGGGTGCCGAACAGCTCGGCGTGGAAGCGCAGCGCCTCCCGCGCCGTCAGGTCCAGGTCCAGCGTCGTCTCCTGGAACACCAGCCCGATCCGCTCCCGTACCGCGTGCGGCTCCCTCACCACGTCGTGCCCGCCCACGAAGGCCCGCCCCGCGGTGGGCCGCAGCAGCGTGCACAACATGCTGAGAGTCGTCGTCTTGCCGGCGCCGTTCGGCCCGAGAAAGCCGAACGTCACCCCCCGTGGCACCGCCAGATCCAGACCGATGACCACCGGCCTGTCTCCGTACGTCCTGCCCAGGTCCTCGGTGCGGACCGCCAGGTCCTCAGCCGTTGCCGTGGCCATCACTCGCTCCCTCCCCCGTCCGCGCCGCTTTCGCGCGGACCGCGATCACCGTGCGGAAGGCGCCGATGGCCTCGCCCTCGCCGACCGGCTCACCGTCCACCTCGATCCAGGCATGCGCCCCGAACGGCCTGGTACGGAACCCCGAGCACCAGTCCGGCCATTCGCCGTGCAGCCGGCACAGCAGCGCCGCTGCCACGGACCGCTGCAGACAGCCGAGCCCGGCGCAGCGCACACTCACGGCGACGGCCGCCTGCCGTGCCCGCAGCGCGCGTTCCCGTCCTGCGGGCCTGGCGCCCCGGCTGAGCACCGTCAGCACCCGGCGCAGCCGCCCCGGCTTCAGCTTGACCAGCAGCCGGGCGATGCCGACCGCCAGCCGCGCCTCCGCCTGCCGGTGCGGCGCGAGCCGCACCGCGCGCTCCCCCACCCCCGGCAGACTCATCGCGCCACCAGCAGACCGGCGCCGCGCAGCGCGTCCACAAGCCCGTGCACATCGGCGGTGGCCCGCTCGAGGAACTGGGGGCTCGCGGCGCTCAACCGCTCGGCCGCCTCCTGCGGCGTACTGCCCTCCAGCAGCAGCCGCAGCACGGTGGCACCGGAGCCGTTCAGCCGCCAGAAGCGGCCGTCCTTCTCGTTGAGCAGCACCACTCCGGATTCGGTTTCGGTCAGGACGACCTCGCGGGGCAGGGCGAGCGTCATGATGCCTCCTTCAGCTCGGTCGCGGACGGGAGCGGCGAGGTTGCCGGACCGGCTGTCCGCGGGGCGGCCGGCAGTCGTGGCGCCGGGGTGGTGTGCGGGGAGCGGAGCCAGGCCTCGACCGCAACGGTCCGCTCCAGATGGGCCGCGTAGCGACCCTCGTCGGACGGGCTGAGCAGCGCGGCACGCAGCACATCGGCGTCGGCGAGACCGCGTTCGCCCAGCCGCAGCCCGGCGCACAGGGCGACGGCCGGCTCCCTGCCGCGAGCCAGCCCTTCGTAGAGCTCGGCGCTGAACTCGCCCTTGTCGGTGCGGCCGAGGATCTCGGGCGGGACGATGCCGCGCATCGCCTCCGTCAGCAGCGGCTTGAAGCGCCCTGACGGCATCCGCTCGGACAGGCGCACCGACAGCGCCGCCTCGATCACCCGGTCGTCGAGGAACGGCGCCTCCCAGCCGACGCCGTACCGCGCCATGGCCCGCGCGGTCTGCCGCATGGTGGTGCCCTCGAAGGCCAGGTACTCCAGCACCTGGTGCCCGAACCGGTCCGCGTCCAGCGGTGGAGTTCCCGCGTCGGCCTCGTCCAGCAGCGCGCCGCGCACGAGCGCGACGGCCTCCGGGGTGCTCCACGCGGGCATCCGCAGCTCCCCCGTCCAGCCGAAGCCGACCTGCCAGCGCTGCGGCGGCGGGCTGGTCAGCCGCCCGGCCAAAGCGCGCAGCGCTTCCGGGAAGCCCGCCCGGTCCGCCAGCCCCCGCACGGTGCCGGTCAGCGGCCACCGGTTGAGGAGACGGCGGCGGCGGATCTGCGGGAGGGCCGCGCGGGGCTCGGTGCGGAGCATCGTCCACAGCCCGTTGGGCAGGGGCCCGAACAGTTCGTCGCCGCCGAGCCCCATCAGATGCAGCCGGGAGCCCGCCGCGGCCGCCGTCCGGGACAACGCCCGAAGGTGGGGGCCTCCCCAGCGCCAGTTGAGCGGTCCCTCACCCCCGTCGGGCTCCTCCTCGACGCCGCCCTGCACGGCGGCGTCGGCGGGGAGGCCGAACAGCCGCTCCGAGTGGTCGTGCGGCAGGTCGGTGTGGTGCACGGACGGGCCGAAGTGCGCGGCGGCCCGCCGGGCCCAGCGGTGGTCGGGGTTGCGCGGGTCGAGGGGTACCGCGTGGTACGTGTGGGTGCGTACGGCCAGGTCGTCCGCGACGAAGCACAGCGAGGTGGAGTCCAGTCCGCCGGACAGATCCGCACTGAGCGTGCCCGCCGACTCGGCCCGTACGCGTACGGCCTCCCGCAGCGCCTCCCGCAGCGCCCCCGCGGCCTGCGGCAGCGGCGTCCTGGGTGCCGGTCGCTGCCACCAGCGCCGTTCACGCGCGGCGCCGTCGGGTGTGAGCTCCAGCCAGTGCCCGGGGGTGACCGCCTCCACCCCGCGCCAGACCGATCGCCGGGACAGCGGCCAGGGCAGATACGGCGTCAGCAGCCTGCCGGCGAGCGCCGCCTCGTCGCAGGGCGCCTTCGCGAGCGCGGCGAGTGGCGCGGGCCCACTGGCGGCGACCGTGATCCCCGCCAGGCGCACGGTGAAGATCTGCCGAGCCGTGGACAGCGACCCCTGAGCGCGCACCCACCCGTCGAAGCTGGCCATCAGATGGCAGCAGCCCGCCAGCGACCGGGCGGCCTGGTCGAGCTCGGACAGCGATCCGGCCCGGTCCACCAGTCGCTGGAGGTGTCCGGCCGCGGTCCGGGTGTGCCCGGCCACCACCAGCCGCCGCGACGGCGGGCCGAGCACCCGTATCCCCTCCCCGTCCGCCGCACAGCCGACGATCCAGGGGCGGCCGGAAGCGTGCGGAATCACCGCGGCTTCGGCCAGTGCGGGAGTGCGGGCGATGAGGTCGTGGGCGGCGGGGTGGTCGGGAAGAACGAGAAAGTCCATGTGCTGCGCGTCTCCTCAGATGCGGCGGCAGCCCTGCCGCCTTCGCGCCGGTCGCGCGGTGGGGCGCCGAGGCCCCCGGGACGCCCGGGGCGGACGAGGGAGGGCGGACGAGTGGGGACGGGGCGGGGCGGTGGCCGCTGGTAAGTGGCCGGGGCGTGCTTTCGCCCCGGCCACTTCCTCATGTCGACTCAGCCGTGTGGCCGGGCAGGCGTCAGATGCACCAGAGCGCGCGGCCGCAGCCGAGGAAGTCGGGGCAGTCGCCGGACGGCAGGCACTGCGTCAGCTCCTCGAACTCGCCGAGTTCGATCAGGGCCGGGGGCTCGTAGGTGTGCTCCATGGGATCCTCCGTTGAGAGAGTCGTCGGTCGGTCGGGCGATGTCGGCCGATGCACCGCCGTACCTGTGAACACCACCGAAGTTAAGGCCCCTTATGTCCCTATGAGTTGGGACAGTTGTCCCTGAAGTGTCCCGTTCTTCCAGATTCCCGCTCACACCTCCCTGCGACGGAAGGCGAACCAGCCGGCGAGCAGGGCCAGCGCCGTCCAGCCGGCGACCACGAGGATGCCGCCCCACGGGCCGAGGGCCGGGTCCGCGTCGGCACCCACCTTCAGCGCCTGGATGCCCGCCTTGTCGGGCAGATAGCGCGCGACCTCCTTGAGGCCGGGCACCGCCTGGCTCAGGGGCGAGAGGGCGAACAGGAAGACGTACATCGCCCCCAGGGCGATGGCCGTGGAGCGGACCGCTGTGGCCACTCCGAACGCCAACAGGGCGATCAGCGTCAGATACACCGCCCCGAGCAGCATGCCCCGCAGCACGCCCGGCTCGTCCACCCCTACGCCGTACTCACCCAGCCCCGCCTGGTCGATGAGGAAGGAGAGCACCACGGTGAGCGCCGCCAGTGGCAGCGTCACAGCGGCGCACACGCCTGCCTTGGCCAGATACAGCCGGGCGCGCCGGGGCACCGCGGCGAGGGAGACCCGGATCATGCCGCTGCCGAACTCCCCGCTGATCAGCAGCACTCCGAACGCGACGAGTCCCAGTTGCGTGTACCAGACGATGTTGAAGCCGGAGTCCACCGGATGGAAGTCCGGGCGCACCCTGCCGTTGTCCGCCGCGAGAGCGTTGCCGACCGAGACGCCCGAGAGCAGCGCGAGCCCGGTGCTCACCAGGAAAGTGCCCACCAGCAGGGCGAGGGTGGAGCGCAGCGTGCGGACCTTCGTCCACTCCGCGCGGATCGCCGCCGCCATCCCGCCACCGCGCGCGGGGGCGGGCACGGCGACGGGCGCGGCGCCACCGGAACCCGCCGGGGAGTCGGGGCCGCGCGCGGGGCCCGAAGGGGTGGCGGCGGTCTCAGAGGACGCCATGACCGGCACCTCCCCGCAAGCCGAAGCCGCTGCCGGCCGTGAACTGCGTCTCGCGTGCCGTCATCTCCAAGAACGCCTCCTCCAGCGAGGTCGACTCCCCCGCCAGCTCGTCGAATCCGATGTCGTGGGCGCGGGCCAGCTTCGCCACCTCGCGGCTCTCCATACCGGTCACCCGCAGGGTGCCGTCCGGCTCGATCTCGGCCACTGCCCCGGACTCGCGCAGCAGGGCGCGCAGCCGCTCCGGCTCGTGAGCGCGGACGCGGACCACGCTGCGGCAGTGCTCGGCGGTGAAGTCGGCCAAGCTGCTGTCGGACAGCAGCCTGCCGCGCCCGATGACGACCAGATGGTCGGCGGTGACGGCCATCTCGTTCATCAGATGGCTGGAGAGCAGCACCGTGCGCCCGGCGGCGGCCCGCTCCTTGAGCAGGTTGCGCAGCCAGTGCACGCCCTCGGGGTCGAGGCCGTTGACCGGCTCGTCCAGCAGCAGTACCTCCGGGTCGCCCAGCAGCGCGGCGGCGATGCCCAGTCGCTGGGACATACCGAGCGAGAAGCCGCCCGAGGCGCGCGCCGCCACATCGGAGAGGCCGACCATCTCCAGGACCTCCCGCACCCGGGAGCGTGGGATGCGGTGGGTGTGGGCCAGCCACAGCAGATGGTGGTAGGCGCTGCGGGTGCGCTGGGTCGATCCGGCCTCCAGCAGGCCCCCGACGCGCAGCAGCGGGTCGGACAGCTCCCGGTAGGGCTTGCCGAAGAGCAGGGCCCGGCCCGCGTCGGGCTCGCCGAGGCCGAGCAGCAACCGCAGCGTGGTCGACTTGCCCGCGCCGTTGGGGCCGAGGAAGCCGGTGACCTTTCCCGGCCGCACCACGAAGCTCAGGTCGTCGACGGCCCGGGCCGGGCCGTAGGACTTGGTCAGATGCTGGACTTCAATCACGTATCGAGCATGGCCGCGGGCACGGTCGGCGCACATCGGACCGGGCTCCGAAGTTTCCGCCCTACCCCTGGGTGGACGCGGGCCCCCAGCACCCGCCGGGTTTCCTACCGTGGTCTGACCGACCGTGGTCGGAGGTGCGCGAGGCCAGGTGCGGGCTACCGTGTGCGAGTGGCCGGTGACTCCTTCCAGCTCGAGGACGGGCAGCGCCGCGGCTGGATGCCGGGCGGTCTGACCCGGCGGCAGCTCGTGGCCTGGGACGGTGCAGCGGCGCTCGCCTTCCCGGTGCTGTACGCCGTGCTGTCCCCCCTGCAGGACTCGGCCGGGGGAGCCGCGGCAGCGCTCCGGGTGCCGCTGTTCCTCGCGATGGGTCTGCCGCTGGCCGTGCGCCGCCTGTGGCCGCGCACCGTGCTGCTGGTCGTCGCCGCGGCGTCGGCCACGGCGGCGGTGTCGGGAGCGCTCCTGGAGCCGTTCCTGGCCGTGGCGTACGCGCTGTACGCGGTCGCCGTGTCCACCACCAGCGCCGGCCGCGCGGTGCGGTGGGCCGTCGTCGGAGGCAGCGCGCTGATCCTGCTCGTCCTCGTCGCCGGTGGCACACCGTCCGCCGCCATCGGCACCGGGCTGCCCACCTGGCTGTCCGGCCTCACCGTCTGCGGGCTGACCTGGGTCTCCGGACAGGCCATCAAGGAGCGTCGCGCCTACGCCGAACGGGCGGCCCGGCAGCTGGCGCTCAACGCGGTGGCCCAGGAGCGGCTGCGCATCGCCCGCGAGCTGCACGACGTGGTGGCGCACCACGTGGGGGTGATCGCCGTCAAGGCGGGCGTCGCCCGCCATGTGGCCGCGGTGGCGCCCCAGGAGGCGGCCGAGGCACTGCGGGTGATCGACCAGGAGAGCCGTACGGCGCTCCAGGAGATGCGGGGCATCCTCGGCCTGCTGCGCAACGAGCCCGACGGCGAGGAGGAGCCGCGCCACCCGGACCGCAGCCTGGCCGACGAGTCCGACCTCCAGGCGCTGGTGCGCCGGGCGGGCGAGGCGGGCGTGGATGTGCACCTGACAGCGGTGGGGCTCACAGGGCTTCCCGACGGGGTGGCCAGGGCCGGGCACCGGGTGGTGCAGGAGGCGCTGACGAACGTCATCAAGCACGCCGCCCCCTGCTACTGCCGGCTCGCCCTGACGGCCGGGCCGGAGCAGTTGCGGCTGGAGGTTCTCGACGACGGCGGCCGCCAGGAGAGCTACAGCAGGAAGAGCCTGGCTCACCGGATGGCGGCCGGGGCTGCCGGAGCCGCCGGGACTTCCAGGGCCGCCGGAGCCGTCGGGAACTCCGGGGCTGTCGGAGGCGGCGCCGGGCACGGCCTGATCGGCATGCGGGAGCGGGTCGCGATGTACGGCGGGGAGCTGACGGCCGGCCCGGTGCCGGGCGGAGGGTTCGTGGTGCGTGCCCGTATCCCGCTGTCCGCACCGCCGGTTGCACCTGAGGAGGCCGCCGGGGCGGCAGCAGGGGACACGAGTCGAGGAGCGTCGCAGTCGAGATGAGCCAATCCTCCGCGCCGGTCAGGGTGCTGATCGCCGACGATCAGGAGTTGCTGCGGGAGAGCTTCCGGGTGCTGGTGAACGCGGAGCCCGGCCTCGAGGTCGTCGGGCTGGCCGAGGACGGTGACGCCGCGGTCCGGCTGGCGGTGCGGGAGCGTCCTGACGTGGTGCTGATGGACGTACGGATGCCCGGTCTCGACGGGATCGAGGCGACGCGGCTGATCCGTTCGCATCCCCAGGCCGAGGGGGTGCGGGTGCTGGTGCTGACCATGTTCGACCTGGACTCGTATGTGTTCGCTGCGCTGCGTTCGGGGGCCAGCGGCTTCCTCCTGAAGGATGTCGCGCCCGCCGATCTGGTGCGTGCCATCCGTACGGTGGCGGCGGGGCAGGGGCTGTTGGCGCCGAGCGTCACCGCCCGGCTGATCGCCGAGTTCTGCCGGCAGCCGCAGGCCACCCCCGAGGTCTCCGCCAGCCTCGATCCGCTGACGGGCCGGGAACGCGAGGTGCTGCTGCTGGTGACCAAGGGTCTGTCGAATACGGAGATCGCCGCCGAACTGCATGTGTCGATGGCGACGGTGAAGACCTACATCGGGCGGCTCTTCGACAAGCTGGGGGCCCGGGACCGCGTCCAGCTGGTGATCACAGGTTATGAGCACGGCCTTGTCACACCGAGCCGGAGAAGTAACCACATGTAGTTCCGGGGCCCTGGATTTTCCGAACGACCGACTTCGGATTTTTCACTGTCCGTGAATTCCTGGCGCGGGATGAGCACCGCGCCAGGAATTCAGACCTCGGCAGCTTTGTGTTCCAGCCCTATCCCGGCGGCCCGTGCCCGCATCATCGCGGCGTTCCGGTCGGGGACTTCCAGCTTTCTGAAGAGGCCCGTGATGTGGTTGCGCACCGTCTTCTCCGCGAGCACCAGGCGACGGGCGATGCGCTTGTTCTCCCAGCCGAGCGCCAGCAGTTCGAGGATGTCCCGCTCCCGCTCCGTCAGCGTGGGGAAGGCCAGCCGGCTGGACAGCTGCGGCAGCATCCCCAGCCGGCCGCGCAGCCCCTCGGCGACCCCCGCCCCGAACGCCGCACCGCCCTCGGCCAGCAGATGCACCGACCTGAGCAGCGTACGGGCGCTGACGCTCTTCATCACATAGCCCATGGCCCCTGACCGGATCACCGAGAGGACAGCGGCAGTGCTGCCGTCGTCGGAGGCCACCAGCACCCGTACCGCCGGATCGGTGGCGGTCAGCAGCCGTACCGTACGGGCCAGCCGGGCCGGGCCCGGGCCGCCGACGAGCACCACGTCCGCCTGCGCCACCAACTCGGCGGGCGGGGCCGGCATTCGTCCGGCGCACCGCTCCGGCAGCCCCTGCTGGGCCACGACGGTGACGGCGTTGTCGATTTCGGCCGCCGCCGCGACGCCCATCCGGTACACCGGGTCGTCATCAAAGATTATGAGCCGCACGCCCACACAGCACCCCCGTTTCAAGAATCACTGATCCCCGAGCGGAAATCTTATCGGGGCGGAGCCCTGGAAAAAAGGGGAATCCAGACATATGCAAGGGCGCCGGGCAGCGCCGTGGAATTTGGGCGCTGCCTTCGGCCACTTTCCCGAATCCGGCGCTTGCTCTCCGGAGATTCCTCCGGAAAGCTTCCGGGAGCGCCACCCGGAAAGCTTCCGGCGCATCGTCAGAACAATTTCAGCAACGCCTCGGTCGGATCCGGTGCCGCCTTGCCCTCCTCAGGGCGCGGCATCTGGAACCAGACGGCCTTCCCTGAGGGCACCCGGCGGCTCCCCCAGCCGGTGCTGAGCAGATCGACCAACTGCAGGCCGCGGCCGCCCTCGTCGGTGTCCCGGGCCCGGCGCCTGCGCGGCTGGACCTGGCCCGCGTCCCACACCTCGCACACCAGCGTGCGCTCCAGCAGCAGCCGCAGCCTGATGTTGCCCTCGCCGTACCGCAGCGCGTTGGTGACCAGCTCGCTCACCAGCAGCTCCGCGGTGTCGCTGAGCGCGTCCAGACCCCACGCTGAGAGCTGTTCGCAGGTCAGCTCCCGTGCCCGGGCGACCGAGCGCGGCTCGGGCGGCAGTGTCCAGTCTCCGACGTGCTCGGGGTCCAGGCCCTGTACGCGGGCGACGAGCAGCGCGATGTCGTCCTCGCCGTGGTGCACGTTGAGAGTGCGCAGCACCCGGTCGGCGGTGTCCTCCAGCGGCTCGGTGGCGTCGGTGAGCGCCGAGCGGAACCGGTCGAGGCCCTCGTCGAGCGGGTGGTCGCGGGACTCGACCAGGCCGTCGGTGTAGAGGGCGAGCATCGCGCCCTCCGGCAACTCGATCTCGATCTCCTCGAACGGCTCGCCGCCCACCCCCAGCGGCACCCCCTTGGGGACCTCCAGCAGCAGCGCGGACTCGCCCGGCTCGACCATGATGGGCGGCAGGTGACCCGCGTTGGCGAACGTGCAGCGCCGTGAGACCGGGTCGTAGACGGCGTAGATGCAGGTGGCCAGGTACACCTCGGACAGGTCGGTGTCACTGCTCCGGTTTCCCCGTTGCGGGTGCTGCCTGCGGGGGTCACCGAGGCCGCGCGCGATCTCGTCCAGCGCGCCGAGCACTTCGGCCGGTTCCATGTCGGTGAGGGCCAGCGTGCGTACAGCGGTGCGCAGTTCGCCCATGGCGACGGCCGCGCGCAGCCCTCGGCCCATCACGTCGCCGACGACGATGGCGGTGCGGTGGCCCGGCAGTTCGATGACGTCGAACCAGTCACCGCCCACCTCGGTGGCCGGGTTGCCCGGAAGGTAGCGGCAGGCGATCTCCAGCCCCGCCGCCTCCGGGTCACCGGGCGGCAGCAGGCTGCGCTGGAGGATGAGCGCCCGCTCGTGTTCCCTGCGGTAGAGACGGGCGTTGTCGATGCAGACGGCGGCGCGGGCGGCCAGCTCGGCGGCGAGCGCCCCGTCCCGCTCGCCGAACGGCTCGCTGCCCTTGGCGCGCGAGAACTGTGCCAGCCCCAGCACCCGGTCCCTGGCGACCATCGGTACGGCGAGCGTCGACTGGACGACGGTGCCGAACTGCGCGGGCACGCTGCCGTCCTGGCTGGCGATGTTCTGCACCCGGCCGGTGCGCAGCGCGGTGGCGAACGGGGAGTGCTCGGCGTAGCAGTGGGTGGAACCCACCTCTGCGGGCTGGCCCGGCTGCGCCACCGCGGCGGACGGTACGCCGTTGGCGCGGGCTCGCGCGCCCCCTCGCGCGCCCTCCCCGGCGGCGTCGCGCGGGCGGATCACCGACTCGCCGGTGCGGGCCTCCTCGTCCGGGAGGCCGTACTCGTACGGGGTGTTGGAGACGGCGCTGGCGAAGGCCACCCTGCGCAGTTCACCGCGCGGCGAGCCGATCGGTTTGCGGCGGCGCCGGGGCAGCTCGCCGGCGAGGCGCACCTCGGGCCCCTGGCGCCGGGCGGCGTCCGCCTCGTGGAAGCCGGCCTGCTCGCCCTCCTGGGGGCTCGTCGGTCCGACGGGGCGGGGCTCGTCCCCGGCCAGCACACTCTCGTAGAGGTCGACAGAGGCCAGGTCGCAGAACTGCGGCACCGCCACGTCCAGCAGCTCGCGGGCCGTGGTCTCCAGATCCAGCGAGTTGCCGATCCGCGCGCCCGCGGCGTTCAGCAGGGCCAGGGCACGACGTACGTCGTCCTGCTTACCGGCCGCCTCCACCGGAATATCGCTCAATGCCGCCCCTTCCACTGCCGGTGCTCGCCTCCGGTCCGAGCAGTGTGGCAGCCCGGAGTGCCATCCGGAGCCCGCTCTTCCCGATCGCCACAAGTCTTCCTTGTCACGACGAGGCAACATGCGCGTACCCCCGTTGTTCACGGGGGTCACCCCCTGACTCCTAACCAGGTAATGCCGGGTCGAACCCCAGGAGTGCTCTCCGGCCCGGACAGGCTCACCTGCCCGGACCCACGCCACCCCGCGCCACCGCGGCAGGTTGTCCGGACGGGGCCGTATGTCCGTTCACGGCAGGGACAGTTCGAACCACACCGTCTTGCCCTCGGGACCGTGCCGGGTGCCCCACCTGCGCGCCTCGCTCGCCACCATCTGAATCCCCCTGCCGCCCTCCTGCTCCTCGGTGACGACGCGTTCCCTCGGCGGCTCGGGCAGCGGGTCCGAGACCTCCACGACCAGCACCCCTTCGCGACCCGCCGGGTCCCGGCTGGTGTCGCGCACCACCCGCACGCCGATGGGGCCGTGCGCGTAGCGCAGTGCGTTGGTGACCAGTTCGCTCACCAGCAGCACAGTGATGTCCTCCAGAACCGAGAGCTCCCACTCGCGCAGCGTCTTGCGTACGGCCTCCCTCGCCCGCCGCACGGCGTAGCTGCCGGTGGTGAACGACCAGGAGGCGGCGGTGTCCCCCGGCAGCCCGCCGAGCCTGGCCATCAGCAGCGCGACATCGTCCCCAGTGCTGAGGTGGCCGTGGACGCTGGAGCCGTGCGCGCGCAGCGAGTCGATCAGCACGTCGCACGCGTGCTCGATGCCGCCGCACCCGGTCTCCTCCACCGGTCCGGGCGAGACATACGCGCCCGCGCCGTTCCAGACGAGCCCTTCCTCCGGCTCCGCCCGGTAGCAGCCGGGCCCGGCCAGCAGTGAGCAGACCCGGTCGATGCCCTCGGTGATGTCCTCGCCCCTGCTCTCGACGAGTCCGTCGGTGTAGAGGACGAAGACGCTGCCCTCCTCGATCTCCACCTCCGCCAGCTCGAACCCGCCGTCCAGCGCGGCTCCGACGACACCGAGGGGGGTGCCTGAGGGGATGTCGACGGGCCGGGCCCGGCAGCCGCCCTCCTCTCGGGAGATCAGCAGCGGCGGCACATGGCCCGCGCTGGCCATGGTGAGCACCCCGCACCGGCTGCCGGCCGAGGTGGGCGCCGGCTCGTAGACCGCGTACAGGCAAGTGGCCATCAGCGGGTCGTCGGGGCCGTGCGACAGATCGTCCCCGACGGTGCTGACACGGGCGAGCAGTTCGTCCGGGGGCAGGTCGAGGCCGGCCAGCGTACGGACGGCGGTACGCAGCCGTCCCATGGTGACGGCGGAGTGCAGCCCGTGCCCCATCACGTCACCGACCACGAAGGCGACCCGGCCGCCGGGCAGCGGGATGACGTCGAACCAGTCGCCGCCCACCTCGGTGCCGCTGCTGCCCGGCACGTACCGGTAGGCGAGGCTGACCCCGGGCGGCTCGGCGATGTGCTGCGGCAGCAGGCTCCGCTGGAGCATCAGGGCCCCCTCGCGCTCCCGCGCGTACAGCCGCGCGTTGTCGAGAAAGGTGCCGGCCCGGTCCGCCAGCTCGACCGCGAGCGCCCGGTCGTCACTCGCGTACGGCTCGTCCCCGTGCGCCCGGCTCATCAGCAGCAGCCCGAGCACCGTGCCGCGGGCCCGCAACGGCACCGCCATCAGCGAGTGCACCCCCAGCTCGAAGGTGGCCTCCACCTTGGGGTCGCCGGGCCGGGTGGCGCGCAGGATCTCCTCGGGCGTGGAGGCCAGTTGGGGGGTTCCGCTGTCCAGCGCGCGGCCGAGCAGCGACTCGCGCTCGTAGATGATCTCGCCTCCGAGCCGGAGCAGCCTCTCCACCCGCTCCCCGGCCTCCCGCGCCGCGAAGCCGAACAGGTGCAGCGGCGTCCCCACGGAGATGACCGGCTCGGGCAGCTCCCCGCCGACGGCGACCTCGCCGCGCAGCATGACCCCCGCGTAGTCGGCGAATCTCGGCACCAGCACCTCGGCCAGCGCCTGCGAGATGGCCCGGACGTCGAGCAGATCGCCGAGGGCCACCCCCACCTCGTCCAGCAGCGCGAGCCGCTGCCGCGCCGCCTCGGCCTTGTTGAGGGCCTCCAGCCGCTCGGTGATGTCCATGACGGTGCAGCTGACGCCGAGCACCTTGCCACTGCGGTCGGTGATACGGGAGTACGACACGGAGCGCGCGCCCTGCCCGTTCGGCGAGGCGGTCACCACGTCCACGACCGAGCGCCCGGTCTCCAGCACACTGGACTGGATCTCCATCACCTCCTCGGCCATCTCGGCGGGCAGCAGCTCGGCGACCGTACGGCCCAGCAGATCGGTGCGGGTGGCGTTGTTGAGCCGGACGAGGGCGTCGTTGAAGCGGACGAAGCGCTTCTCGGTGTCGAAGACGGCGATGCCCAGCGGCGACGAGGCGAACAGCGCGTCCAGCGCGGCCAGATCGTGCTCGACTGCACGGAGCCTGCTGGTCTCCATGATGTTCGCGAGCACGAACGGCCGCTGATCGGTGTCCCGCAGCATCGAGCCGCGCCCCTCGACCTCGACCACATGTCCGGCGCGGTGGCGGATGCGCAGGATGCCGCGCCACCTTCCGGTGCGGCCGAGGCTGTTGCGGCGGGCCCGGCGCTCGGCCTCGTCGCTGACCACGAAGTCCTCGATGGACCTCCCGACCACGTCGTCCGCCGGCCAGCCCAGGATCTCCTCGGTGGTCGGGCTCCACACCAGGACGGTGCCGTAGCCGTCCAGCATGACGATCCCGACGCGGAGGGTGTCGAGGAGCGAGGTCGCCCCGTCGGCGGGTTCGGTGCTCACACGGCCCACGCCCCTGGTCGGGATCTGGATACGTCCAAGATGGATCAATTATCCATATACCCGACACACTGCGCGATCGGGCGCACGCGGAGAGGGAGGGGCCAGATGAGGTCGGAATGAGGGGTGAGGTCTGGGATCAGGTGCGGCTGTCGCCGCGCTCACCGTGAGCGGCCACGCGGTCGCGGTGCTCCACCAGGTAGCCCTCACCCTGTTCGTTCAACCGGTGTTCGCTCAGCCGTTCGGCGAGATGCTGCGCCTCGTCCCGGGTGGCATAACTGCCGACGCGGTAGCGGTTGCCGTGGCAGTCCTGGCGGATGAGCTGCCAGGGCAGCACCGCATCGCTGTCGCCGCTCGCACTTCGCATATGCCGGAGCTTACGCCCGGCCTTCACTCACCGCATTCGGCTTTGCACATGGGGCAAAATTTTTCGGCCACGTGTTCGCTCCCCACGGAGCGTGAACCGGAGCACGGACGGGGCGTGAACCGGGGCGTGAACCGGCGCGCGAACCGGGGGCGTGAACCGGGGGCGCGAATCGCCCTCAGGGATCGCCCGCACTCGACGGAGGGAGCGGCGCTACTTCACCGGAAGGTGGTACGCCAGCTTGAAGCGGTCGGCGGGCACCACCACGTCCGCCGTCTCCACGGGCCGCTTGCCCGCGAAGTACGTACGCGCGATGACCAGCACCGCATGCCCGGGGACGCCGCCCAACGCCATCATCTCCTCGGCGCGCCCGGGGCGGCTGCCGACCTCCTCGGTGACGTTGTCCACCACGAGATCGATCGCCGCCATGCGCTCCACCACCCCCCGGCCGCCCAGCGGCCCCTCCTCCGGGAGCATCACCGGTGTCCGTCCCGTCACCGCCAGCGGCTCCCAGGATGTGGAGAGCATCACCGGGTCACCGTCGACGTGGAAGACATAGCGGGTACGCATCACCCGGTCGCCGCGCTCGACGAACAGCCGCTCGGCGATGTCGTCCGAGGCGTCCTCCTGCTCGCTCTGCGACTCCCAGGTGCCCCGGACCCGCTCGTCCGACTGCTCCTGACGGAAGGGGGTGCACTCGCCGAGCGAGCGGTAGCCCGTACGCGAGACCCGGCGGGCGGCCGGCAGCTCGCGTACGTACGTCCCGGAGCCGGAGCGGCCCTCGACCAGGCCCTCGGCCATCAGCACCTTGCGGGCCTCCAGGGCGACCGTGTCCGAGACGCCGTACTCCTCGCGGATCCGGGCCTGCGAGGGGAGGCGCGCGTGCGGCGGCAGCGAGCCGTCCGCGATCTTCTTGCGGAGATCCGAGGCCACACGCAGATACGCGGGCTGCTCACCGAATGGCACGTGTGCCCTCCCCGTTTCGGACAGATGCTGAGAGAAGCCGACTGGTGCAGAGTCATGTGCAGAGTCATGCTGACGGTCAGCAACAGCTTGACAACAGAGGGTTGTTGGCCGCAACGGTCGGCCAAAGTTTCACCCGATGTGATGAGCACCTGCTCAGGCCCCACGCGCCCCTCGCCTCTCCGCCGCGCGGGCGGACCACTAGAGTTCCGCACCACCGGCCACAACCGGCCTCAACCGGCCTCAACCGGCCACAGAGTGCGACCGGTCACCACCAGCAACCACCCGCAACCACCGGCCACCACGAGCCATCACGGGCCCCTGGGAGAACGCTCGATGACGTTCCGGCAGCACATGAGGCAGCAGGCGGCGCGCGCCCTGTCCGAGTTCCCCACCGGACCGGAATCCGGCCTCTACACCGTGACCTTCCGGATCGACAGCGTCGACCAGGACCCCCGCTTCCCCTATCTGGCCCTCGGCTACAACACCGAGGCCGAGGTGGCGCGGCTGCTCGCGGAACCGAGCTCGCCCGAACCGTGGGAAGCCCGCTGGAGCTACGCCTACTTTCCGCCCTCCGGTCTGGAGGGCGTCCGCGTCATCGGTCACGACGAGCAAGCCGATCCGCGCGGCGCCGAGTTGCACCGCCAGGAGGCACGCGCGGCCGGCCTCTGGTTCGAGGACGACGAGCCCGAGCACGTACGGGACGAGCGGGCGGAGCGCCTGGACGCACATTTCCACGAGCTGTGCGTCGACCTGGCGCGGCAACTCCACACCGACGGCGACCTGGTACGTGCGCTGGGGCGGCCGCTGCCGGTGATCCTCTACGACATGTTCGACCCGGACGCGATGTTCGCACTCACCCGAGCCGCCAACCCGCCCGAGTTGGTCGCCGACTTCCTCAGCGCAGACGACGAGAGCGCCGACTGCGCCGGGTGAGTCAGCCCTTACCTTTCTCCTTCTCCTTCTCCTTCTCCTGGGTCTTCGTCTCCTCCTGGGCCTTCATCGCGAACAGCACCAGGGTGGCGCTCACCCGGACGGCGTCCTCGGTACCGGGCGGCAGCGCGTGCCGGTGCACTTCGTCGCCCAGCTCATGGACGCACCGGCGCACCCGCTCCCACACCTGGGGCTCCAGCCAGACCTCGGCGTCCGTCATCTCGCCCCGCACCTCGGTGTCGCGCTGCGCCGTACGCCGCCGCAGTTCCTCGCCCAGCGCGCCGGCCAGCGCGAGGTAGGCGTCGACGCCTTGCGGGACCCCGCGTCCGACACGTTCACCGCTGTCGGGATCGTGGCGGTACCGCTTGGCCGTACCGCCGCGTACGGGAACCTCGCCCACCGCGTCGACAAGTCCGGCCGCGTGCAGTCTGCGCAGGTGGTAGCTGACGTTGGCCTGTGACTGGTCGAGGACGCGCGCCGCCTCGGCCGCGCTGTACGCCTGCCCGGTCAGCAGCGAGAGCAGGCGCAGCCGCAGCGGGTGCGCGAGCACCCGTAGATCCGCGACCGAGGCTTCGGTGTCTTGGGAGCGGTCGGGCGGGTCGGTACGGGGTTCGGGCTGCACCCGGCCAGTCTGCCTCACCTCCCCGCACGCTCCGCAGCGTCGACGGCCGGGGCGGGGGCGAGGCCCGGACCCGGATCGGTGCCGGGGGCCGGGGCCGGATCGCCCGTCGTCAGCCCCCGCACCTGACTGCTGCACAGCGAGCCCACCGTCACCAGCGCGACGAGCGCGACCCCGCACAGCAGCGTCGGGCGCACTCCGAACCGTTCGGCCAGCGGTCCGGCCGCCATTTCGCCCAGCGGAAGGGCGAGGGTGGAGCCGAGCGCGTCGTAGGAGTAGACCCGGGCCAGCTTCTCCTGTGGCACGTTCTCCTGGAGCGAGAGGTCCCAGGCGACGCTGAACTGCTCGATGGCAACGCCGTTCACGAACATCGCCGCCAGCAGGAGCGCCACGTCGGCCGATTGCGCGAGGGCGAGGAGCGGAAGCGCGTCCAGCGCGACGACGGCGACACCTGTGCGCAGCGCGTGCCGCGATCTGGAGCGCGCCACCAGCAGCCCGCCGATCAGCGCCCCGGCCATCTGGGTCGCCAGGACGAAACCCCAGGCGGTACGGCCGATCGTGTCGTCGGCGACCGTGGGTCCCAGCACTTGGATGCCCCCGGCCGAGACTGCGTTCACCACGAAGAACTGGAGCACCACCACCCACACCCAGGTGCGGGAGACGAACTCCTCCCAGCCCTCGCGCAGTTCCCGCCAGGGGCGGGCCGGCTGGATGGGAGCCGACGGACCGGCGGAGGCGGCCGGAGCGACAGAGCCGGAGGCGGCCGGATCGGCGGAGGCCGCCGCCTCCGCGCCGGTGGTCCGCCGGGCGAGCTCGCGTCCCGCAAGCCGGTAGGCGTACGCCGCCCCCAGGAACGCCGCGCCGTTGAGCACCATCCCCCAGCCCGGCCCCGCCACGGCGGCCAGCAGTCCGCCCATCGAGGTGCCCGCGATCATCCCGGTGTTGATCCCCATCCGGGACAGCGCGTTGGCGGGACGCAGCTCGCCCGGCTCCACGGTGAGCGGCACCAGCGCCGCCGAGGCGGGAATGGAGACGGCTGCCACGGCGCCCTGCACCACGCTGAGGATCAGCAGCACGCTGATCGGCGCCCGGTCCAGCAGCACCGCTAGGCCGACCCCGCTCTGCACCAGCGCGGCGGACAGCGCGGCACCCTGGAGCACCAGCGCACGCGGCATCCGGTCGGCGAGCAGCCCGCCGAACAGCAGCAGCGCCACGTTGCTGACCGACCGGGCCCCGACGACCAACCCCACGTCCACCGCCGAGCCGCCCAGATCCAGTACGGCGAAGGCGAGCACGACCGGCGCCATGGAGTTGCCGAAGAAGGTGAGCGCCCTGCCCAGCGCGAGGTCGCGGAAGCCGCGCCGCCGCAGGAGGCCGCGGAGCGCGGCGCGGTCGGGGCGGGCCGGTACGGGAGAAGTCATGAAGGGAGTGTGCGGCAGCTGAAGCCAACCGTCAAACACTTCTTTGAGGGTTGCCATCACCCACCCCTCACCGACCTCACCGACCTCACCGACCTCACCGCCGGAACGTCCTACGTCCGACGCCGCAGAGCACTCCCGCCGCACGCCCGAGGACCTGCCGCGCTCCCGAATGGCACGGTTGCTCAATGAGCAGCCCACTCGCCCACACCTGGCCCGAGCACCTGTCCGTAGGCGCCGTCCGCTTCGCCCGCCCGACGGCCCGCTTCGAGGCCGTACGCGCCTTCTATCGCGACGACCTCGGCCTGCCCGTCCTCGCCGAGTGGCGCGATCACGCCGACTACGACGGAGTCGTCCTGGGCCTGCCCGGTTCCCCCGTCCATATGGAGCTCACCCAGCACGGCGATCCGCCCCGTATCCCGGCCCCGCACCCCGAGAACCAGCTGGTCCTCTACCTCGCGGATCAGGCGGCCCACGACCGCGCCGTCGCCCAGCTGCGCTCCCGCGGCCACCGCCCCGTCCCCGCCGCCAACCCCTACTGGCCCGACCGTGGAGCCACCCTCTTCCAGGACCCGGACGGCTGGCACGTGGTGCTGGCCCCCTGGATCTTCGGCCGCGACCAGCCGCCCGTGGTCACGGACGGCTCACCGTGACCCGGCTTCAGCGGCCCTGGGGCTTCGCCGCGCCCGTCTCCCGCAACTGTTCCGCCTGCCCGTCATAGTCGGCGAGGACCTTGCGCAGCCCTTCCAGCGCCTCGGGCGGGATCTCGGGTGGGGCGGACTCGACCACGTGGCGGGCGGCGGCCACCAGCGCCGAGAACTCGTAGACGTGCGCGGTCGCGTGCAGCACCCCGGGGCGAGCCCACTCCAGACGCATCGGGTCAGCCCTTCGACGCCAGGTAGTTCTTGACTTCGGCCAGTTCGCGTTCGAAGTCGTCGTAGTCCTCGCGCATACCGTTCAGGTAAGCGCTCCAGCCCAGGCTGGACTTCGCGTAGTGCACGGCCTCCTGGATCTCCTCGTCCGTGGCTCCGAAGAGCTTCGCGGCCTCGGTGTGGAAGAGAGTGCAGTAACGGCACTTCGTCTCGGAGTGCAGAGCGATCCCGATCAGCTCCTTGTACTTGTTCGGGATCAGCGTCTCGCCGAGTTCCAGTTTCTTGAAGACCTCCCACTCGGCGTCCAGGAGGTCGTCGGGTATGGCACCGAAGAAGTGCGGAACCAGGCCCAGAGTCTCCTTGATCTCCGCCTCGACCTCGGAGCGGCTGCGGCCGGCCATGATCACCACTTCCTCCCGATATGCACAGATATACCCTAATAGCAGGCTAGGTCTGCGGGCTCGCCGTCAGCAAGACGGGCGTCCTCGGGCCTCACCGCCACCCCGACGGAAGGCCGATGTCGGACGGGGTGAGCCGGCGAGCCCGGGCAGGAGCGAAGCCGTTCCCGGTGCCGGGGATCTCCAGAAAAGCGCCCTTGCGAGCGTCGTAGAGGGGGACGAAGACCAGGACGTCGTCGTGACCGTCGCCGTTGGTGTCGAGGAGCGGGGGCCGGGCGGTGAAGCGGTTCCAGCGATGCGAATTGGGGGTGCCGGGCAGCCCCTCGGCCGTGACGTCGATCTCCTGGGCTCCCTTCGCAGAGGGGCCACCCGGGCCCCCGGGAAGGAGGGTGACCAGGCCGTCGTGGCGGCGGAAGTCGGGGGTGTTGACGACGATGTCGGGGCGGTGGTCGCCGTTCACCTCGCCGACCGCCGGGGAGTCGCCAAAGCTGGAGTCGCGTCCGCCGGTGATCCGCAGAGTGCGTTTTCCGGTGCCCAGTCCCGAGCGAGCACCGAAGAGCACGCCGACGCCGCCTCCCTTGCCCGCCTTCTCCTCCTCGTACGACGTCGGAACGGCGAGCGGCATCAGCAGGTCGTAGGTTCCGTCGCCGTCCACGTCACCGGTGGACGGTGTACGGGGGCCGTCCTCGCCGCCCGCCAGCGCCTCGCGCAACGCCGGTTCGACGCCGCGCTCGCGGGACAGGCCACGCCGGGTGCCCCGGTAGTACGCGACCGGGGTGAGGTCGTCGGGGGCGGTCTCGTCCTCCTCCGCGTCGTAGCCGTAGGTAAGGACAAGGTCGGTGCGGCCGTCTGCGTCGAAGTCGCCCGCCGCCACACCCTCCGGGTGCGTGTATCCGTGCTGACTCAGATCGAGGGAGACGGGCTCGCGCGCATGCTCGTGGGACGGCTTTCCCGCGGGGTCGAAGGGACCGTGGACGATACGGGCGGACCGGCCGCCCCCTCCACCGCCGGCTCCCCCTCCCGCATCGAACAGATCGGTCTTCCCGTCCCCGTCGAAGTCACCGGCCGCCTTCGGGCCGAACCCCCGTGGCACGTCGAGCGCGCGGGGACCGGTCAGTCCCCGCGGCCCGCCGAACATCGCGAAGGTCTCCGTCCCGGTGCCACGCGCGCGGCCACCGACCAGGTCGGTGAAGCCGTCGCCGTTCAGATCCGTACGCAGCGGCGCGTACGAGAAGGTGCCGCGGGCCCGCGTCGTCCAGGCGTGGTTGAGCCCCTTCCGGGAGCCGTAGACCACCAGCAGGGTCTCCCCGCCGCGGTTCCCGCCCCGGGCCTCGGAGCGGACGACGGTGGCGTAGTCGTCATGGCCGTCGCCGTTGAAGTCCCCGCTGTCCGGGCCGTCCTCACCCTCGGCCGCCTGCCCGGCAGGCGGGCGAGTGCCCGAGACCGGGCCCGAGGAGCTGTCCGGACCGCCCGGGGAACCGCCGGACGCGCCGCACCCGGTGAGCCCCGGTGTCAGCACGCAGAACGCCGACGCGGCGGCGACAGCGGCCATCCGTATCCGACTCCGTCGCCCCCTCCCTCGCCCGCTCCGCGGCCGTCTCCGTGACCGTCTCTGTGGCCGTCCCGCCATGTCAGTCAGCACTGTGGCCCTCCCCTGCGCCAGAACCCGTCGGGACACCGTGCCGAAAACGGAGACCCACCGTGAACTTTCGCGGCGTGCATGTCATCAGACTGTGTACAGCACAGGAGTGCGGGTGCGAGAGCCTGGCACTCCGCATCCGGTGCACGGTGGCGATGAACGGCGGGAAGTGACGGTAGTGACGGTAGCGAGAAAACAACCGCAGCAGCACGCGACGGGCGCGCCCGGACGGCCCGAAGGGGCGGGGACCGGACGACGACGCATGGACAGACACAGGGACAGGCGCAGGAACAGGCGCACGGACAGGCGCACGGACAAGAACGCGCGCCCGGCGGCGGTTGCCGCGGTGGGACTGGCAGCGGGACTGGCGGCTGCCGTGCTGACCGGATGCGGTACGGAGCGGCCGGGCGACTCCGGGCCCAAGAAGGTGGCCGGAGAAGCGGCACCCGCACCCGCCGACTCCCCCAGTCGCCCGTCACGGAAGGGCGGTTCCTCGCCTTCGTCGTCGTCGAAATCACGCGACGGGGGCGCCGACAACGACAAGAGACCGTCCGCTTCCTCACAGGACAGCGGCGGGAGCAGCTCCTCCTCCGGCGCGAAGGGCGGCTCCGGGGCCGGGACGCCCGAGTCCAACTCCTGCAAGACCTCCGGGCTCGCCTTCAGCACCTCGCACGGCATGGCCGAGGGCACTCTTCTGGTGAACCTCAGGAACTCCGGCTCCGCCGCCTGCACCCTGAAGGGCTTCCCGGGCGTCGATCTCAGGGGCGAGGCAGGCTCCCTCCACGCCACCCGCAACAACAACTTCACGCCCTCGACGGTCACCCTGCAGCCCGGTGAGACAACCCGCTTCACCCTCAGCTACCCGCCCAACAACTCCGGTGGCAGCGGTGTGAACATCACCAGCCTCGTGGTCACCCCACCCAACGAGACCCAGTCCCGCACCCTGCCCGTCAGCATCAACCTGCCCGTCACCGACGGCTCCGGTACCCCGATCACGGTCGGCCCCGTCGGCTCCGGCAAATGACCACCACGCCACCGGGACCTCATCCACGCTGATCGTCACACCTCCAGGAGGATTGTCACAGGGGGCTGACACGATGCGAAGCATGTCAACCCTCCCTGTGTGGTTGCCCGCCACCCATGGCCACGAACTGGCTCTGGACGGGACCACTCTCAGATGCCGTAAGTCCGACGGTCGCGTGCTGCGGTCAGTCCCCAGAGCCGTGCGCAGCAGCTCGATGGGCGAGAAACTGGCCGAGTTGCGCGAGCAGTTGCTGCGGCACGAGGAGGAATGCCGGTCCACCGTGGAGTCCTGGCTGCTGGCCGGCGTTCCGGTGCCCGCCGCCCTGCTGGCCCGCGTATGGCCGGACCCGAGCTGGCGGTCGGCGCTGGCGCACCTCGTCGTGGTCGTCGACGGGCGGACGGGCTTGCTGACGGAGGTGACCGAGGAGGGGCGTACTGCCTTGCTGGACCAGGACGGTGCTCCGCACACCCCGCCGGTGGGCCCTGTGTCCCTGCCGCATCCGATCCTGCTGTCCGACGTGGAGAAGTGGCGGAAACTGCTCGACAGCCGTGACGCCACGCAGGGCGTCCCGCAGCTCGCCCGCGAGATCCACCACCGGCCCGACAATATCGACCCCGAAGCCACCAGCCTTGACGACTACGCCGGGGGCGAGTTCGAGGAGCTGCGTCACGCCACCGCCCGCGCCGCCCGGTACGGCTTCGTCATGCGCGGTGGATTCGCGATGGTCCCGATCGTGGACGGTGGCGTCGGTCTGCAGGCCCGCTACTGGCTGGGGGCCGACGATCCCGGCCTGTCCATCGAGACCGGACGACTGTTGTGGGTGGACGCGTCCGAACGGCCCGTCGCACTGGGCGCGGTCGGTCCGGTGGCCTGGTCCGAAGGCGTACGCATGGCAGAGCTGATCCACGCGGGAAGGACGACCGATGAGCAGTGACCGGATCGCGCTGGACAAGAGCCTGGCGCCCGCCGGTACCTCGGGCGGCGAGCCGGTCACCGCGCGCCGCTACACCCACCCGCTGCTCGGCACCCGCCCCGTGGTCCGGCTGAGCGGGCAGGCTGCCGCGCCCGGCGAGGACCGGGTACTGGCCGCCGCCGGGTTCTCCGCACCCGACATCGGTGCACCGGTGGCAGCCGGGTACCGCCAGGAGCCCGGCTACCCGGCGTGGGCCCTGCTGCACGACCCCGCACACGCCGATGCGGCCCTGGCAGCGGCGCCCGAGATGGCGCGCGCCGAGCGGCTGGCCAGACCCAGGCCCGGACCAGCGCTCGACCTGTACGGACAGATCGCCGCGACGCTGCCGGACTCCCACCTTCCCGCCTACTGGGAACAGGTCGGCCGGGCGTTCATCGCCGCCGACCGCCACCGGCAGGCGGCGATGATGTTCGGCCGGGCACGCCAGGCCGATCAGTACCTGCCGTCCGTCGATCCGGCCAGGCAGCGCACGGTGTTCCTGGAGTTCGCCCTCGCGGGGGCGCTGTCGGTCAAGGACATCAAGGCTTACGTCGCGGACCTCGGCAAGCGCCGGAGCGACCCCGTCGAGGCCTACCGGGAGCTGCGAGAGCTGGCCGTCCGCCGTACGCTCGGCGGCCTGCCGCCCTGGCCCGAGATGCTCAAGCAGCTCACCAGACTGGCCAAGGCCGCCGGCCTCGACGTGGCGGCCGAACACGCGTCCATGCTGGAAGCCCTCGTGGAAGCCCCCGCGCTCTGGCGGGCCGCGGACGGCTTCTGGACCTCGCAGCGCAAGACCTGGCTGGCCGCCGTCGCCGCCTCGGATGCAGTGAAGAGGCGACTGGTGTGGCAACTGGTCGACCTCCCGCACTCGGACATGGACGCCTGGTGGGTCGCCTTCCTCGACGAGGCGGGCGCCCTCGACCAGCTCGGCGAGGACACCGGCCGGTGGCTCACCGCGATGCTCCGCCGCTACCGCGGACCCGGAGCACGTCCCCCCAAGGCCCCCAAGGAGCTGCTGGACCTGCTGCCACGCCTGGCCGCACGGATCGACCCGGAAGAGGGCCCGCTGCGCCTCGGCAACGGCACAGCGAAGGAGTACCGCATCGACGCGGCGGTCATCGGGGGCTGCCTGGCGGCGGGCATCCCGGTGCCGGACCCGGACCCGAAGCTGCTGCTGGGGCACTGGTGGGAGCACGACCGCGTCGATCTGGAGGTGCTGACCGCCGACGACCGATTCACCGACCCGTTGGTCCGTTCCCTCCTCGAGGACAAGCGGTCCGACAAACGCTGGAAGAGGGAATGGGCGATCGAGCCACTGCGGCCCTTCCTGCGCAGGATCATCGACGACCGGTTGACGTGCGCCACTTCCGGCACTCTCCAAAGCGCTCTCGACGCGTTCGACTGGCTCTACGACACGCTGTCCCTGCAGGCGGTGGCGGAACTGCCCGACCTCCTCGACCGGCTCGCCGGTATCGACTTGGTGACCCCGCTGACCAGGACGCTGCGCGCGGGCATCCTCGACGAACTGGGCTGGGACGCCCTGGACGAGGCAGCCCGCGAGCTGAAGGGCAAGGACAACTGGTGCCGGGCCAGCTGGCCCGTCCTGACCGTGCACGACCGCCGCAAGGCCATCGCGATCGGCCCCGGCGGCCGGATCGCCGAGCACCGGCTGGTGGTGCCGAAGGGCGCCAACCGATTCACCTACGACGTGCGGGCGTTCTTCTCCGAAGGGGAGTTCCAGGTCTTCCACGCCGTCAACCAGGACCAGAGCGTGTACTGGTCCGGCGCACCGGACGAGATCCATACGGAGCGCGAAACCTCGTGGAAGTGGCGGTACGGCGAGAAGACGCGCCCCGGCTACACCTTTCTGGGGCCTCGCGCCCGGCGGTTCGTAGGTCCCCGGCTCCTTACCGGGGGCGATCGCCGGGTCGGCCCCGAGGGCCACATGTTCCACGACGGCCGTACGTACTGGTGGTACACCGGTGTGGACAAGGAATCCCGGGTGGTGCGCCCCATCGACCTGGCCACCGAGGAACTCGGCGAGCCCGGCCTGCCCGCGTTCCTCGATCCGTCGCTGCTGGGTGAGGACGAGGGCTGGCTGATCGAGCATTCGTCGCTGGCCCCGGTCACCGCCGGAACGGCCACCTCGCCCCTGGGTACCGACGGGACCCACCTGGGCTTCAGGGTCGCCTACGACCGCGTGACGGGCCGGGTTCGCTACCACCGTATCGACGGCGTCCACGGCACCGCTCTCCCGACGACCGGTTCCCTGCCGCACGCTCGCTGGTCGTCCAGGCCCTCGATACCCTGGGGGCTCCTCGACGTTCCCGGCTCGGACGGACGACTGCTGCTGGACGGCGGCTACGACGTCACCGCACGCGATCCGGAAACCGGTGCGGCGCACTGGCGGGTCTACATGATGGACCAGGACTGGATCGTCAACCACGCGTCCCCGATGGCCGCGGGCACCCGGCGCATGCCGCCGAAGGCGTTCTGGCACTTCCTGACGCCCCGTGACCTTCCCGGCTCGCGGGCGCTGCGGGAGATCTCCGAGGACACCGTGCGGGCCCTCCTGGCGGCGACGGCCACCTCCACATCGGCGCTGCGGAGCGCCCTCGGCTCCCTGCTGCCCGAGGTCAGCCACCGCCTGCTGCTGGACGGCCTGGAGGGGTTCTTCGAGGAGACCAACCGCCGGATACGGCACCGGGACCGGCTCCTGAAAGTGCTCGACCAGCAGGCCCCACGGCTGCTGGAGGTCCCGGAACAGGACCTGGACGGCGCAGTGGACGGGTTGGTGAGCTACTACCACGAGGGAACCGGCGGCACGGTACGGCAGATCGAGCTGGCCTCGGCGTTCCTCACCGGCTCGATCGACGGCGAGACGGCCATGGCCCACTGGGCGGTCCACGGCAGTCATTACGACTGGACGGAGCTCCTCGGCCGCATCGGCGGCCTCGCCATCCGCGCGGCCAGCGCCGTCACCCCTGCCGAGCACCGCGCGGCGGTGATCGGACTGCTGCGGTTCTGGGCCTCCTCACCGCTGACCGATCCGGCACTGCACCGCGGCCTGTTGGACCCCGGCGAGGACGGGGACGAGGAACCCCCGGTGGCCCTGTCCACCGCGGAGGGCAAGCTGCTGCCGCTGGACATCGCCATGCACTTCGGCGACTGGGCCCACTCGCAAGCAGACGGAAACCACAGAATCAAGGCCTTTCTGCAACAGGGCGACATGCCCCGGCCGGAAGGCTACGTCGACACCCGGCCGGTGCCCCGAGGCTGGGCCACCGTCAAGCGGCTGCGCTTGCTGGCCGATGAGCTGGAGCGACGCGAACCGGTGCCGTTCGACCCCGACGCGGCAGCCTGCCTCGCCAAGGCCGCCGACATCGACCACGCGGAGGCGGCCTTGTGGCTGACCGGCCTGCCCGGAATCGACGCCAGCGGTGTCCGCACCGACAAATCCCTGTCACCCGCAACCCGCACCGCCTTGGGCCTGAAGGCGACGGCGGCGGCCGACGCGTGCGACAGACTGCACCGGATCCCCACCGAAGCCCGCCTGGAGCTGTACGACGCGGCAATGCCCAACGACCCGGGCCAACTGTGGAACCCCCACATGATGGCCCAGCGACTGGCAGAGGCATACCGGAGGCAGCCGCCCAGATGAGGGTTCAGGTTTGGCCCGTGGGGCGGCAGCGGTCGGGGGCAGCACGAGACGACGGGGCCGATCCAGCAAGGCAGTTGCAACAGGAAAGCGCGAGGCTAACACCGGTAGCTGGCCCTGTCGTCGGCGATGTAGAAGTAATCCGGTTTGATGGGCGCGCGTCCGTCACTCGGCGTCAGGAGGATCGGAAGCTCTTTGACTGCGCGCAGCGCCCAGACAGTCTCGGGGGTGAAACCCTGCTCCTTTGCCGCGTTCTGGGCGTCGAAGAGCGGCTTTACCGCATCGAAGTGTTCGGACGCCTCGAAGCGCCCCAGTTGCCAGGGCATGTCGCACCCGGCCTCGAAGAAGTACCCAATGACGGTCCTCCCGCACGTCACAACCAGTTTCGCCGACCTCGCGCCCACCGGGCAGCAACTCCTCTCAGAGGCGCGTCCCTCGACCACGTTCTCAGCTCGCTGCAGCTGGCTCGCGTGGCTCCAGTTGGGTGGTGCGCAGGTGCCGTGAGGTTGACGGCACCCAGCCGAACGCACCGGGCCGGCCGCTGCCACTGCCCTTCTTTCTGCCAGTCCCGCCCCAGGGCCAGGCCCCCGAACCGACCGCCCCCGTGTCACGTTCCAGCAGAATTCCACCACACATGCCGACGAGAAACGCCCTGACCCGCAGCAAGGCAAGTAGGAGGGCCTCTGGTCGAACGACTCACACGTTGAAGCGGAACTCCACCACGTCACCGTCCTGCATGACGTAGTCCTTGCCCTCCATGCGGGCCTTGCCCTTGGCGCGGGCTTCGGCTACCGAGCCGGTTTCCAGGAGGTCCGCGTAGGAGATGACCTCGGCCTTGATGAAGCCCTTCTGGAAGTCGGTGTGGATGACGCCGGCGGCCTCGGGTGCGGTGGCGCCCTGCTTGATGGTCCAGGCGCGGGCTTCCTTGGGGCCTGCCGTGAGGTAGGTCTGCAGGCCGAGGGTGCGGAAGCCGACGTGGGCGAGGGTGGCCAGGCCGGGCTCTTCCTGGCCGACCGTCTGCAGGAGTTCCAGCGCCTCGTCCTCGTCCAGTTCGGTGAGGTCGGCCTCCAGCTTGGCGTTGAGGAAGACCGCCTCGGCGGGGGCCACCAGGGCGCGCTGCTCCTCCTTGAAGGACTCGTCCGTCAGCTCGTCCTCGTCCACGTTGAAGACGTAGATGAACGGCTTGGTGGTCAGCAGGTGCAGCTCGTGCAGCGGCTCGGCGCGCTCGGTGCCCTGCGCGATGCCCGCGGAGAAGAGGGTGCGGCCCTCCTCCAGGATGTCCTTGGCCTCCTGGACGGCCTTGACCTGCGGCTGCTTGTCCTTCTTGACCCGCGCTTCCTTCTCCAGCCGGGGCAGGACCTTCTCGATCGTCTGCAGGTCGGCCAGGATCAGCTCGGTGTTGATCGTCTCGATGTCGTCCTTGGGCGAGATCTTTCCGTCGACGTGCACGACGTTGTCGTCCTTGAACGCGCGGATGACCTGGCAGATGGCGTCGGACTCACGGATGTTCGCCAGGAACTTGTTGCCCAGCCCCTCGCCCTCGCTCGCTCCGCGCACGATGCCCGCGATGTCGACGAAGTCGACGGTGGCGGGGAGGACGCGCTGGGAGTTGAAGAGCTCGGCCAGCTTTCCGAGCCGGGGATCGGGAACGCCCACGACGCCGACGTTGGGCTCGATGGTGGCGAACGGGTAGTTGGCCGCCAGCACCTCGTTCTTGGTCAGGGCGTTGAAAAGGGTCGACTTGCCGACGTTCGGCAGGCCGACGATTCCGATCGTGAGCGACACGTTGCGACTACTTCCCGTTGCCCCCGGCGGGGGTTCTCCCTGGTGGGGTCTCTTCGCGGACAGCCGGCCCGGAGGCCGACCACCCAGTCTACGGGCGCGCCCGGACGGGTTTCCCGGATGGGTTTGTCGGATGGGCTTGTCGGACGGGTGTCCGATTTCTCGGACGGGTGTCCTGGTACCGTCCGCTGTCCCCGTATCTTCGCGCCTCCGGCTGCCCCGTGCCCCGTGCCCCGTGCCCCGTGCCCCGTGCCCCGAACGGACCGTGGCGGATCGGTGGCATTGGCGGAATCCGCGTGTTCATGACGGCGAGTGCGGGCCCGTACCACCTACCGTGGCCAGGTGGAGCAACGCAGCGCGCGCACGACCCAGCACGACCCGTACGAGCGGTACGGGGCCGCTTCCCCGGGCAGCGGCTCCGACGGTGGCGGGGCTGCCACCCGGCACAGCCCGCGGCTCCCGCACCCGGCCCCTCCCGCACCAGCGGCCTCGGCACAAGCGGCCTCGGCACCGGCAGCCTCGGCACCGGCGGCCTCGGCACCCGGTGGCCGGGCCCAGGCGCAGGGCTCGGCCCGGACCCAGGCGCCGGCTTCGGCGCGGCCCGCCGCGGATGCAGGGGCGGGAGCCGCACCGCGCGGGGCAGGAGCCCGGCCAGCGGCCGGTGGGCCTGCCGCTGGCCGGAACCGAACGGTCCGGGGCGGATCGGCCCAGCGGGCGCCGCGGCTGACGGGCCTCGGCGTCGGGGTGTTCGCCTCACTGCTGATGGTGCTGATGGGCGGCCTGGTGTCGCTGATGCCCGGTGGGGCGCCTGCGTTCTACGGCATCGGCTTCCTGCTGGTCGCCATGGCCGCCGCGGTCTGGGTGCGGCCCACGGAGCTGTACGCCGCGCCGGTCGCCCTTCCTCTCGCCTACACGATCGGGCTGTTCTTCGCCGGAGGGACCGGTGACGGCTTCGGCGGAGTGCTCCAGAACGTCTTCACCGGCCTCGCCCTGCACGCGGTGTGGCTGTACGCGGGCACGCTGGCCGCCGTACTGATCACCCTCATCCGCAAGGCGTCCCTCAGCCTGGAGCACCGCCGCAACCAGCGGCGCGCGGAGAGCGGCGGACGCGAGGGCGGACGCCAGGCCGGGTGAGAGATCTCCCGACCCGGGCCGGGGCCGCCGGGACCGGGCCGGGGGCCGGCCCGGCAACAGCACCCAAAAAGGGCCGGTGCCCCGCAGGGGTCAGGCGCGGAGGCGCTGTTCCGCCTCGGCCCGCAGGTCGCGCCGCAGTTCCTTCGGGAGTGAGAACTGCATGTGCTCGTCGACCGGCTTGACGATCTCCACCTCGTCCCAGCCGCGCTGGGCCAGCCACTCCAGGACGCCGTCGACCAGGACCTCGGGGACGGAGGCACCGGAGGACAGGCCGATCGTCTCGACTCCCTCCAGCCATGCCTCGTCGATCTCCTCCGCGTTGTCGACCAGGTGGCCGTCCTTGGCGCCGTGCGTGAGGGCCGTCTCGACCAGGCGGACGGAGTTGGAGGAGTTCTTGGAGCCGACCACCAGCACGAGGTCGGCATCGGCGGCGACCTGCTTGATGGCGGTCTGCCGGTTCTGGGTGGCGTAGCAGATGTCGTCGCTGGGCGGCGAGAGAAGGTTGGGGTAGCGGCCCTTGAGCGCGTCGACCGTCTCCATCGTCTCGTCCACCGAAAGGGTGGTCTGGGAGAGCCACACCACCTTCTCCGGGTCGCGGACCTCGACGTTCTCCACATCCCCGGGGCCGTCGACCAGGGTGATGTGGTCGGGCGCCTCGCCGCTGGTGCCGATGACCTCCTCGTGGCCCTCGTGACCGATCAGGAGGATGTCGTAGTCCTCCTTGGCGTACCGGACGGCCTCCTTGTGCACCTTGGTGACCAGGGGGCAGGTGGCGTCGATGGTGGCCAGTTTTCCGCGCTCGGCCTCCTGGTGGACGGTGGGGGCCACGCCGTGCGCGGAGAAGATGACGATCTCGCCCTCGGGCACCTCGTCCGTCTCCTCGACGAAGATGGCGCCCTTCTTCTCCAGGGTCTGCACCACGTACTTGTTGTGCACGATCTCGTGCCGTACGTAGATGGGAGCGCCGTACTGCTCCAGCGCCTTCTCCACGGCGATCACCGCGCGGTCCACGCCCGCGCAGTAGCCGCGGGGGGCCGCGAGCAGGACGCGGCGGCGGCCCGGAGCGGTGGATTGCGGTGCGGTGGCTTCCGGTGCGTCGTCGGGCCTGCGGTCGGGCGAACCAGTCATGGCTCCATCGTAAGGGCCTCGCTCGTGTCGTCCTGGGGAGCATCGGGACCACCGGGAGCACCACCGGGCCCGGGGGTACGGAAGCGCGGCGGGCTGCGGTGCCGGTGCCGGGCGTGCGGTGCCGGGCGTGCACGGCGCGGCGCGGGCGGCGCGGGGCGGAGGCGCGCGTTGCCCGCTGTCCGCCGTGCCGGTCTGCGGCAAGCTGGCCCCATGTCTGCAGCTCGCTCGCACACGGCTCGCTCGCACACAGCCGAGATTCTCGGGGACAGTCCGGGCGGTGCCCTGCGGCGCAGTCTGACCCTGCGCGACCTGATCGTCTACGGGCTGCTGTTCATCGCGCCGATGGCGCCGGTGGGCATCTACGGTGCGCTCGACGCGCGCAGCCACGGCGTGGTGCCGCTGGTGTACGTGGTCGCGACGGTGGCCATGTCGTTCACGGCCTACTCGTACGCCCGGATGATCCGTACGGCGCCGCAGGCGGGCTCCGTGTACGCGTACGCGCGCGTGAGCCTCGGAAACTGGGCGGGCTTCCTGGCCGGGTGGATGATGATGCTCGACTATCTGCTCATCCCGGCTGTCGCCTACCTCTTCTCCGGGATCGCCATGGCGCAGCTCGTGCCGGAGGTGGATCAGTGGGTCTGGACGGCGATCGCGGTCGTGGTGACGACAGCGCTCAATCTCTCGGGTGTCCGCCGTGCGGCAGTGGTGGGTTTTCTGGTGCTGGCCATGGAGATCCTGGTGCTGCTGGTCTTCGTCGCCGCCGCACTTGTCGTACTGGTACAGGACGGACCCCAGCGCGGCTGGCTCTCCCCGCTCACCGGGGACCGCGCCTTCTCGCTGACGGCACTGCTGGGCGCGGTTTCGGTGGCTGTGCTGTCCTTCCTGGGCTTCGACGCCATCGCCAACTTCGCCGAGGAGGCGATGGGCGGAAAGGACGGCAGGGGTGCCGGAGCGGGTGGCGGGGGTGCCGTGGGGGGCCTCGGGGGTGCCAAGGGGGACAGTGCCACCCTGGTCGCCCGCGCTGTGGTGTGGTGCCTGCTGGTGACCGGTGTGCTCTTCGTCGTCCAGACGTACCTGGCCGCGCTGCTGTCCCCGGACTCCTCTCGCGAGCTGGCCGAGGACCCCGCCTCGCAGGGTGCCGCCTTCTACACGGCGGCCAAGACAGCGGTCGGCGGCTGGCTCCAGACGACGGTGGCGGTCAGCAAGGCGATCGGTGCGGCGTTCGCGGCGCTGGCCGGGCAGGCGGCGGCCGCCCGGCTGCTGTACGCCATGGCGCGGGACCGGCGGCTGCCGCGCGTGCTGGGCAGCGTCAGCTCGCGTACCGGCGTACCGGGGAGGGCGCTGCTGCTGAGCGCGGTGCTGACCCTGTGTGCGGCGGTGTGGGCAGCGCGCGCCGCCGAAGGGCTGGACCGGCTGGTCTCGATCGTGGACATCGGCGCCCTGTTCGGCTTCGGCATGCTCCACCTGTCGGTCATGGGCTACCACGGGCTGGGGCTGCGCGGGGGCAGGCGGCCGGGGCGGGGCGCGGCGGCAGGGAGCGGCGGCGACCGGCGCGGGATGAGTGTGCTGTGGGACTGGGCGGTGCCGCTGGTGGGCCTGGGGATCAACGTCGCGGTCATCGTCACCGCGAACCGCGAGGCGCACTGGGTGGGGCTGGTGTGGCTGGTGATCGCGCTGGTGGCACTGGCTGTACTGCACCGCCGGGACAGCCGAGAGGCGGCGGGCTGAGCCTCCCGGCGGGGGCGGGGCAGACCGCCCGGGGGGGGCGGGGCAGACCGCCCGAGGGCTGAGCGCTCCGTCAAGGGCGCTTCCGCCCGGAAGGGGGAACTGTCGGTGCCAGGGCCTAGCCTTCTCGCATGGCTCTCACCACCTCCGCCGAATCCCCGATCCCCGTCAGCGAGGTCTCCCGGCTGATCCGCGGCTGGATCGACCGGCTGGGCGCCGTCTGGGTCGAGGGGCAGATCATCCAGCTCTCGCCCCGGCCGGGCGCCGGGATGGTCTTTCTGACGCTGCGCGACCCCTCCCGCGAGGTCTCGTTGAGCGTGACCTGCTTCAGGCAGGTGTACGAGCAGGTCAAGGACGTCATCAGCGAGGGCACGCGGGTGGTCGTCCACGCGAAGCCGGAGTGGTACGAGAAGACGGGGCGGCTCTCGCTGCGTGCCGCGGAGATCCGCCCGGTGGGTGTGGGCGAGCTGCTGGCGCGGCTGGAGCGGCTGCGCAAGACGCTGGCGGCGGAGGGCCTTTTCGCGTCCGAGCGCAAGAAGCGGCTGCCGTTCCTGCCGCAGAAGATAGGGCTGATCACCGGCCGGGCGTCGGACGCCGAGCGGGATGTGCTGCACACCGCACGGGAGCGCTGGCCGGCGGTCCGCTTCGAGGTGCGCAACACGGCCGTGCAGGGCGCCTATGCCGTCTCGCAGATCATCGAGGCGCTGGGCGAGCTGGACGCCCGCGAGGATGTGGACGTGATCATCGTGACCCGGGGCGGCGGCGGGATGGAGGATCTGCTGCCCTTCTCGGACGAGCGCCTGGTGCGTGCCATGGCGGCGGCGCGCACCCCGGTGGTCTCCGCGATCGGGCACGAGGCGGACTCGCCGCTGCTGGATCTGGTGGCCGACCTCCGCTCCCGTACGCCCACCCACGCGGCGAAGGACACCGTGCCGGATGTCGGTGAGGAGCACGAGCGGGTGCGGGTGCTGCGGGAGCGCGCGTGGCGAGTGATCAACGGACTGCTGGAGCGCGAGGAACGCGGCCTGGCCGAGGTGATGAGCCGCCCGGCGATGGCCGACCCGCATGTGATGGTGGAGGACCGCGAGGAGGAGATCGCCGCGCTGCTCGACCGCTCCCGGCGGGTGCTCGACCACCGGCTGGCCCGCGCGGAGGACGAGCTGACGCACACCCGGGCCCGGGTCGTCGCGCTGTCACCGGCCGCGACGTTGCAGCGGGGCTACGCGGTGCTCCAGCGGGAGGACGGAGCCGTGGTCCGGGACGCCGCCGAGGTCGCGGAGGGCGACCTGCTGCGCGCCCGGGTGGCACAGGGAGAGTTCGGCGTCGCTGTCGGACCCCACGCATAGGCTGGCGGGTATGACGACGGAAACGGAAGGTCAGGCGGCCGGGGGCGGCCCGGCGGAGGTCACGGCCGAGGCCACGGCGGACGGCTCGGCGGGCGGCGCTGCGGGCGCCTCCCAGGCGGAGCTGGCCACGGCGGACGCGCTCAGCTACGAGCAGGCGCGCGCTGAGCTGGTGGAGGTCGTCCAGCGGCTGGAGTCCGGCGGCTCGACGCTGGAGGAGTCGCTGGCGCTGTGGGAGCGCGGCGAGGAGCTCGCGGGCATCTGCCGCGCCTGGCTGGAGGGGGCCAGGGCCCGGCTGGACGCGGTGCTGGAGGAGGAAGAAGAGGAAGAGGCTGAGGAGAGAGAGGCGTAGCGGCGATCCGGCGGGGGCCGGGCCGGGTCCGGAGCGGCTCCTGAGGGGCTTTGTTCAAGCTTGAACTAGTGCTGGTTACACTTGCCCGTGCACCTGAACGTCGCACGAAAAGGCAAGGCACTCCCCCATGGCTCTCGCCCTCGACCCCGCAGCCCAGGATCTCCTCTTCCGTGAGGCCCGCACCGCCAACACCTTCACGGACGAGCCGGTCACCGAGGAGCAGGTCCAGGCGATCTACGACCTGGTGAAGTACGGCCCCACGGCGTTCAACCAGTCGCCGCTGCGCCTGACGCTGCTGCGCTCCCCCGAGGCCCGCGAGCGGCTGCTGACTCACATGGCCGAGGGCAATGTGCCCAAGACCCGCACCGCACCGCTGACCGCGGTCCTCTCCTACGACCTGGACTTCCACGAGCGGCTGCCCGAGCTGTTCCCGCACGCCCCGAACATCAAGGACGCGTTCTTCGCCGAGGAGAGCGCCCGCGAGGGCGCCGGCGCGCTCAACGCCACGCTCCAGGCCGGGTACTTCATCCTGGGCATACGCGCGGCCGGGCTCGCCGCGGGGCCGATGACCGGCTTCGACCCGGAGGGCGTCAACAAGGAGTTCTTCGGCGACGGCCGCCAGCGGGTACTGCTCGTCGTCAACATCGGCAAGCCGGGCCCCGACGCGTTCGCCCCCCGCTCGCCCCGCCTCTCCTACGACGACGTGGTCACCGTCCTCTGAGGCCGGCGGCCGGCCCTTCGGGCGGCGCTGCTGTCGAGCCCCACACGGGAAGCCGTCGCCCCCCTGACCGCCCCCCGCGCGTGTCCCCCCTCGCGCGGGGGGCTTCCCTTTCGCCGGTGCGGGGCGGGTGAGTTGTGGCTGTTGGCTGTGCGCGTGAGGGGAGTCTTCCGTTCGATCGACCGGAAGTGGCCCCGGTCAGGGCTTCGCGGAATCGCGGGGCTGCGGCTTCGTCGACTCGGCGCGGAGCGCCTCGGCCAGCTCGCCCAGCTGCCGGAAGTTCGCCGTTCCCGTCACGACCGTCACCGACTTGCCGTCCTTGGCCGTACGCACCAGCGCGTCGTACTTCTCGCCGGTGTAGCGGGTCCACTCCTCACCCTTGACGCGCTGCTTCTTCGCCGTCTTCTCGGCGCCCTGGGTGACGTCGTCGATGAAGCGTGCGGGCCGCTTCTGGTCACTCTGCTCGACGGCGGCGTACTCGTTGTCCGGCGTCATGAATCCCAGGTGCCAGACGGAGCCCTTGGGGCCGTCGGCCGTGTAGCGGACGGAGGTGGCACGCCACTCCTTGGAAAGCCCCTCGGGCGCGGCCACCGGGTACGGTGCCGCGCGCCGCGCCGACGCCAGCTCCACGCGGTAGCCGACCGTCTTGACCGGGTCCTTCTTGTCGTCGTGCGGAACGAACAGGTAGATCACCCCGGCGGCGAGGAGGATCACCGCCAGCGAGATCACCATGTCGCGCACAGCCTGCGCGCCGCGCTTCTTGTCTGCTGCCACGCCCCCATCGTCCCTTATGCCGCTCGGCGCCCTGCGTGAGGGGGCGGGGCGAGGGTACGCGCTGCTCATCCGTGGGCGCCCCTGCTCAGTCTGAGGCGTACAGGTAAAATCTTGCTCACCCTCGCCGAATCGGCACAGCTCACGTCGCCGCAGTGGCCGTCAAGAGTCGCCGTACAGAAAGGTGTGTTCCGATGACCGAACACAACCACCTGCCCTCCCAGCTCGAAGTCAGCCCGGAGGCCCCGGACCGCAACCTGGCGCTGGAGCTGGTCCGGGTCACCGAGGCGGGGGCCATGGCATCGGGCCGCTGGGTCGGCAAGGGCGACAAGAACGGCGCGGACGGGGCTGCCGTCAAGGCGATGCGCACCCTCGTCTCGACGGTCTCCATGAACGGTGTCGTGGTGATCGGCGAGGGCGAGAAGGACGAGGCCCCGATGCTCTACAACGGCGAGCGCGTCGGTGACGGAACGGGCGCCGAGTGCGATGTCGCCGTCGACCCGGTCGACGGCACGACGCTCACCGCCAAGGGCATGGGCAACGCCGTCTCGGTGCTGGCGGTCGCCGAGCGGGGCTCGATGTTCGACCCGAGCGCGGTCTTCTACATGGACAAGCTCGTGACCGGCCCCGAGGCGGCGGAGTTCGTGGACATCACGGCGCCGCCCGCGGTGAACATCCGGCGGATCGCCAAGGCCAAGGGCTGCGGCGTGGAGGACGTCACCGTCGTGGTGCTCGACCGGCCGCGCCACGAGGGGCTGGTGAAGGAGATCCGCGAGGCCGGCGCCCGGATCAAGTTCATCTCGGACGGCGATGTCGCGGGCGCCGTGATGACCGTACGCGAGGAGACCGGCGTCGACCTGCTGCTGGGCGTGGGCGGCACCCCCGAGGGCATCATCGCCGCCTGCGCGATCAAGTGCCTCGGCGGGACGATACAGGGCAAGTTGTGGCCCAAGGACGACGAGGAGCGGCAGCGTGCCCTCGACGCGGGTCACGACTTGGACCAGGTGCTGTTCACCGACGACCTGGTCGGCGGCGAGAACGTGTTCTTCGTCGCGACCGGTATCACCGACGGCGATCTGCTGCGGGGGGTCCACTACCGCGGGGAGCGGGCGTTCACGCAGTCGCTGGTGATGCGGTCGAAGTCGGGCACCATCCGGCAGATCGAGTCCGTGCACCGGCTCTCGAAGCTCCGCGCTTACAGCGCGGTCGACTTCGACCGCGCCCGCTGACGGCTGCGCCGCGCCTGGGCCGCTTCCATTGGTGACCCCGTAAGTCCTGTTGCCCGGCATGGGACGCTGCGCTTGCCCACCCTGCGCCCCTGGCGCAGACTACCCAAGCTGCGCGGGTAGCAATTCAGGGGCGCGGGGAACTGCGCGACCAGCCACAGCACTACCCGCAGGCGCGCCACGAGCCAAGTCCCCAAGGCAAGGCGCTACGCGATGCGGGGGACCTCCGCAGTGGACTGCCCCGCAGACGCGGAGGCCGTCTTACGGCGGCGGGAGAGCACCACGCGCCGCTCGGCCGCGGTGAGGCCGCCCCAGACACCGTACGGCTCCGGCATCACCAAGGCGTGCTCGCGGCACTCGACCAGCACGGGGCAGCGGGCGCAGACGCGCTTGGCCGCCTGCTCGCGGGAGAGCCGCGCCGCCGTGGGCTCCTTGGAGGGTGCGAAGAAGAGGCCCGCCTCGTCGCGGCGGCAGACGGCGTCCGCGTGCCAGGGGCCCGCTTGGTCATCTCGCTCAGGCGTTCGCTGTACGGGGATGGTGGCGGCGGCCTGCAGGGACTGATGCGGCGTGTGCAGCACGGTCTGCTCCTGACGCGACGACGGAGGTTTGTTTCCCCTTCACCCGTCTTGCAGCGCACGGCAGTTCCCGGTCCCCCACGGGCCACTGGGGCGCCGCTCCGCGAACTCTCGCCGTACGAAAGACGATGCCCGAGCCCTACCCGCTGTACGCGCCGGTATGCATTGCGTGTCGTCCGATACGCGCCCAGGCGTGCGCTCCCCGGCGCGCAGTGAACGCCGCGTGCGCCCGCCCTCTCACGGCTCCTTGCGGAACCGGTCGCGCAGGTTCTGAATGACGCGTCCACGCTTCGGCTTGGCGTCCACACCCCCGAAAATGGCGGCTCCCTCGACCAGCACCGTCGGCGCGGTCGGGTCCGGGGAGTCGCTGACCTGAACGTCGAACCCGCCGAAGATCCCGGCGCCCTTCTGCTGCAGAGTGACGTTCTCCGGGACCCGGATCTCGATTCCCCCGAAGATCGCAGTGGCGTTGATCTGCACGTGCGGGTGCTCGAACAGCGCCTCGGTCAGATCGATCTCGATGCCGCCGAAGCAGGCGAACGCGTTGATCTTCCGAGGCACCCGCCAGCGTCCCTTGCGTCCGGTGCCGCTGAAGATGGCGACCAGGTTCTCCTTGGGCCCGTATGCCGGATGGGTGGGGCCGGAGGTGTGCGAGGCGGCGAAGGTCGCGAACGCGGTGCCGTAGGAGCGCTGACCGCTCGCACCGGCGTTCCCGCCCTCCTCGGCCTCGGCGGTGACCGAACGGCCCGCCGGGAGATCGCGGACGAGCGGCTGCAGCTCACCCATCGTCTTGGCCGCGTAGACGGCTTCGACGCGCTCGCTGTGCTCCTCCGCGTCCAGCCTGCCCTCGGCGAGAGCTTCGCGGAGGATGTCGGCGACCCGGTCCCGGTCGGCGTCCGAGGCGCGCACCTCCGGCTCCGCCACCGGAGCGGGCGCGGGCGCGGGCGCGGCCGCGGCCGCGGCCGCCGGTTGGGGGGCCGGCTCGGCGGACGGCTGCTTCTGGAGCGAGGCGCGCTGCGAAGAGTCTTCAGTCACAGGGGCAGCGTACCCAAACGCGATAGATCGCGACTACCCCCGCAGCGCTCCCTTGCCGACGGGTTCTACGCTGTGAGACGCGCTCCCATCGTCGAGAGCCGGGCTCCCATCGTCGAGAGCCGCGAGTGTGAGAGGAAGAGTCCCCGTATGTCTGCCAGCTCCCAACCGGCCAGCCCGGAGTTCTCCTACACGGACCTGCTCCCCACCGGTGAGGACCCCACGCCGTACCGCCTGATCACCAGCGAGGGCGTGAGCACCTTCGAGGCGGACGGACGCACCTTCCTCAAGGTCGAGCCGGAGGCGCTGCGCAAGCTGGCCGCCGAGGCGATCCACGACATCCAGCACTATCTGCGGCCGGAGCACCTGGCGCAGCTGCGCCGCATCCTGGACGACCCCGAGGCCAGCGCCAACGACCGCTTCGTGGCCCTCGACCTGCTCAAGAACGCCAACATCGCGGCGGCGGGCGTGCTGCCCATGTGCCAGGACACCGGTACGGCGATCGTGATGGGCAAGCGCGGCCAGCAGGTGCTGACGGCGGGCGGCGACGAGGAGGCGCTCTCGCGCGGTATCCACGACGCCTACACACAGCTCAATCTGCGCTACTCGCAGATGGCTCCGCTCACCATGTGGGAGGAGAAGAACACCGGCACCAATCTGCCCGCGCAGATCGAGCTGTACGCGACGGACGGCGACGCCTACAAGTTCCTGTTCATGGCCAAGGGCGGCGGCAGCGCCAACAAGTCCTTCCTCTACCAGGAGACGAAGGCGGTGCTGAACGAGGCCTCCATGATGAAGTTCCTGGAGGAGAAGATCCGTTCGCTGGGCACGGCAGCCTGCCCGCCGTACCACCTGGCGATCGTCGTCGGCGGCACCAGTGCCGAGTACGCGCTCAAGACCGCCAAGTACGCCTCGGCGCACTACCTGGACGAGCTGCCGGCCTCCGGCTCGCCCTCCGGGCACGGCTTCCGGGACAAGGAGCTGGAGGAGAAGGTCTTCGAGCTGACGCAGCGGATCGGCATCGGCGCCCAGTTCGGCGGCAAGTACTTCTGCCACGACGTACGCGTGGTGCGGCTGCCGAGGCACGGGGCCTCCTGCCCGGTCGCCATCGCGGTGTCCTGCTCGGCCGACCGCCAGGCCAAGGCGAAGATCACCGCCGAGGGCGTCTTCCTGGAGCAGCTGGAGACCGACCCGGCGCGCTTCCTGCCGGAGACGACGGAGTCCGAGCTGACCGAGGGTGCGGGCGCCGACCTCGACGCCGTCAAGATCGATCTGTCCCGCCCGATGGACGAGATCCTGGCCGAGCTGACCAAGCACCCGGTCAAGACCCGGCTGTCGCTGACCGGCACGCTGGTCGTCGCCCGCGACATCGCCCACGCGAAGATCAAGGAGCGGCTGGACGCGGGCGAGGAGATGCCGCAGTACCTCAAGGACCACCCCGTCTACTACGCGGGCCCGGCCAAGACGCCCGAGGGCTACGCCTCCGGCTCCTTCGGACCCACCACGGCGGGCCGGATGGACGCCTACGTCGAACAGTTCCAGGCGGCCGGCGGCTCCAAGGTGATGCTCGCCAAGGGGAACCGCAGCAAGCAGGTCACCGACGCGTGCGCGGCGCACGGCGGCTTCTACCTCGGCTCCATCGGCGGCCCGGCGGCCCGGCTGGCCCAGGACTGCATCAAGAAGGTGGAGGTCCTCGAGTACGAGGAGCTGGGCATGGAGGCGGTCTGGAAGATCGAGGTGGAGGACTTCCCCGCGTTCATCGTCGTCGACGACAAGGGCAACGACTTCTTCGCCGACCCGGCGCCGGAGCAGCCGTTTGTGACGTCGATCCCGGTGCGGGCCGGGTCCTGACGCGCCAAGCGCTTGCCCGTGCGCCGCTCGGTGAACCGATCGGCGCACGGGGCCTTTTTCGCGCTCGCTCGAACGGGCGAACGTCATTCATACGTACGCCATGGCGGCGTTCGGCGCCGTAGCGTCCTGGCCATGGTCAACTCATCCCATGAGGCGCATCACCGTACATTCCGGGAATTCCCCGGTCTCTACCGGCGCGCCTTCTCCCTCCTCGGCTTACCCGATCCCGGGCCGACCGAGGCCGAGTCGCTCAACTGCGACCTGACGGAGATCCAGCCGGTGGAGCGCCGCGTCGACTCGCTGCTGCGCCTGCGGTGCGCCGGCTCACGCACATACCTGCTGATCGTCGAATCCCAGACGAAGAAGGACCCGGCCAAAGCACGCAGCTGGGGCTACTACCTGACGTATCTGGCCAACAAGCATCCGGAAGCCCACCCGATGCTGCTGGTGGTCTGCCGCAACCGGCACACCGCACGCTGGGCGAAGGGCCCCTTCCGGATCGGCCACGGCTCCCAGGCCAATCTGCACGTCACCCCCTTCGTCCTCGGCCCCGACGACGTCCCCGTCGTCAGGGACGTCGACCAGGCCCTCGCGGACCTGGAACTGGCCGTTCTCTCCGCGGTGACACACGTCGAGGACGCCCGTATCAATGACATACTGGAAATCCTGGCGACGGCCCTGCAGAAGGCCCCCGAGGAGTTTCCGACCGAGCTCTCCACCGAACTGATCTCCGCCGGACTCTCCGGCTCCCCTTCGGCCGACCTGTGGAGGAACCTCATGGGCGCACTGACCTTGGACCCGAACAGCAAGACGTGGTTCACGGAGTACTACCGCAACCAGGTGTGGGTGAAAGCCCTGCTGCAAGTCTGCGCGAAACGACGCATCGCCCTTACGCCGGCGGACAGGGAACGCATCACCACGTGCAACGACAACGATCAGCTCGACAGGTGGCACAACAACGCACTCACAGCCACCACCGCTGAGGAAGTCTTCGCCGAAGACACGGAGAAGTGACCTTGCTGTTCCCTGACCCCAGCAGCAAGACCGGGTTCGCCGAGTACTACCGCGAATTGGGGGCGCTTCGGAAGGCGAGGGAGATCCTGCTGATGGTCTGCGCAGCTCGGCACCTCTCCCTCTCGGAGAACGACAAGGAGCGCATCGCCGCCTGCGAAGACAGCGACGTACTCGGGAAGTGGTTGGGCAACGCGGCGACGGCCACCACCCCTGACGAGATCTTCGCCGAGCAGTCCGCCACCCCGCAGTAGCGGACCCCCTACCCACAAGGTCCGCCGAGGGCCCCACCCTCGGCGGACCGGCGTCGTGCTGGCGGGAATGTGTGCGGCCGTACGGGATGCTGAACCGTATGGAGGTGTACGCACAATGACCGACAGCACCGGTGAGAACGGGTCCGGCTACCGCGTCGAGCACGACTCGATGGGTGAGGTCCGGGTGCCCGCGCAGGCCAAGTGGCGGGCGCAGACGCAGCGTGCCGTGGAGAACTTCCCCCTCAGCGGGCAGCGGCTGGAGCGGGCGCACATCGAGGCGCTGGCCCGGATCAAGGCGGCGGCGGCCGTGGTGAACGCCCGGCTGGGGGTGCTCGACCAGGAGCGGGCCGACGCCGTGCGGGCCGCGGCGGAGGAGGTCGCGGAGGGGCGGTGGGACGAGCACTTCCCCGTCGATGTGTTCCAGACCGGCTCGGGCACCTCGTCCAACATGAACATGAACGAGGTGCTGGCGACGCTGGCCACCGAGCGGCTGGCGGCTGCCGGTGCCGAAGCCCCGTCCGTGCATCCGAACGACCAGGTCAACGCCAGCCAGTCGTCCAACGACGTCTTCCCGTCCTCCATCCACATCGCCGCGACCGCCGCCGTGACCGCCGATCTGATCCCGGCGCTGGAACATCTCGTGCGGTCGCTGGAGGGCAAGGCGAGCGAGTTCGCCGCCGTGGTGAAGAGCGGGCGCACCCATCTGATGGACGCCACTCCCGTGACGCTGGGCCAGGAGTTCGGGGGCTACGCCGCACAGATGCGGTACGGCGTCGAACGGCTGCGCGACGCGCTGCCCCGGCTCGCCGAACTGCCGCTTGGCGGTACGGCGGTGGGCACCGGGATCAATACGCCGCCCGGCTTCGCCCCCGCCGTCATCGAGGAGGTGGCCCGCTCCACAGGGCTGCCGCTGACCGAGGCGCGGGACCACTTCGAGGCGCAGGGCGCCAGGGACGCGCTGGTGGAGACCTCAGGGCAGCTGCGCACCGTCGCGGTGGGGCTCACCAAGATCTGCAACGATCTGCGCTGGATGGCCTCCGGGCCGCGCACCGGGCTGGCGGAGATCGCGCTGCCCGACCTCCAGCCGGGCTCGTCGATCATGCCGGGCAAGGTCAACCCCGTCGTTCCGGAGGCGGTGCTGATGGTCGCCGCTCAGGTCACCGGGAACGACGCGACGGTCGCGGCGGCGGGCGCCGCGGGCAATTTCGAGCTGAACGTGATGTTGCCCGTGATCGCCAAGAACCTGCTGGAGTCGGTGCGGCTGCTGGCCAACGCGGCCCGGCTGCTGGCCGACCGCACCGTCGACGGCATCACGGCGAACACCGAGCGGGCGCGCCAGTACGCGGAGTCCTCCCCCTCTGTCGTCACTCCGCTCAACAAGTACATCGGATACGAGAGCGCGGCGGCCGTCGCCAAGAAGGCGATGGCCGAGCAGCTCACCATCCGCGAGGCCGTACTGGCGAGCGGCCATGTCGAGCGTGGCGAGTTGACGCTGGAGCAGCTCGACGAGGCGCTGGACGTGCTGCGGATGACACACCCTTGATCCGAGGGGGTCCGATGGGCCGAGGGGACCTCGACGGCGGGCCGGGAAAACTCTCCCCGGCCCATCGTCGGCACGCTGCGGCACAGCTCACGGCGGTCCTGGGGGCATGGCACCTAAGATCCCGTCATGACAGCGGAACAGGCGACGTCGTCACAGCAGCGCTGGCCCAGCGGCACCCAGATCCTGTGGCGCTACCGCGCCAACGGCTCGGGGCACCCGCACATCTGTCGCCCCGTCACCGTCGTCAGTGACACGGCCGAGCTGCTGGCGGCCTGGATGGCGCCCGGCACACCGTGCGTCAAGCCCGAACTGGCCGACGGCACCCCGCTGCACCGGGAGCCACTGGCGACCCGCTACACCAGACCGCGCACGGTCGCCTTCACCCACTGGTCCGGAATGGGCGTGTTGAAGCTGGCACGGGAGGGCGAGCCGTGGTCGGTGTGGCTGTTCTGGGATCCCGGCTGGCAGTTCAGGAACTTCTATGTGAACCTCGAGGAACCACTGCTGCGCTGGCCTGGCGGGGTGGACTCCGAGGACCACTTCCTGGACATCGAGGTGCGCCCGGACGGCAGCTGGAGATGGCTGGACGAGGACGAGTTCGCCCAGGCGCAGCGCGTGGGGCTGCTGGACGCGGTGCAGGCCGACCGGATCCGCACGGCGGGCCTGCGGGCCGTCGAGGCGGTGCGGGCGTGGGGCTCGCCGTTCGCGGACGGCTGGGAGCGGTGGCGGCCCGACCCGGCCTGGCCGGTGCCCGGGCTGCCGGACGACTGGGACCGGCCGCCGTTCGAAACGTCCGACGCGGTGGACGGGACGCCGTTCAACGTGTGTCCGCACCGACCTCCCGATGCCCCTTGATACGCCCCCATACTGCAAACGTAGGATCAACATCCGTAAACGTACGCTGCACAACTCCCCTCACCCCCCGGGGACTTGACCGGCAGCCAGGAAGGAGCCCAGCCGTGAGCAGCTCTGCGGGTTTTGGGGCTAGCGGGAGGTCCGGGGCAGGTGTCGGGGCATATGACGGATTTGACCGTACGAGCATCGACAGATCGGGCCAGGCCGAGGCGTTCGACGCCATCGGGGACCGCTACGACGAGGCCTTCCCCCACAAGGAAGGCCAGATCGCCGGCGCCGCCTGGCTGTCCGACCAGCTGCCGCCCGGCTCCCGGGTGCTGGACGTGGGCTGTGGGACCGGACTGCCGACGGCACGTCAGCTCACCGACGCCGGGCACAAGGTCGTCGGCGTCGACCTGTCGTCCTCGATGCTGAAACTGTGCCGCGACAACGTACCGGAGAGCGAGTGCCGCAAACTGGACGTGGCAGATCTGGAGTCGTCGGGTCTGGGCCCGTTCGACGGCGCCGTGGCCTTCTTCTCCCTGCTGATGCTGCCCCGACCGGAGATCCCGTTCGCGCTGCGGGCCCTGCACAGCCGGCTGCGCGCCGAGGGCCCACTGGTGCTGGGCATGGTGGAGGCGGACGTGAACGATTTCGCGATCCCGTTCCTGGGCAACACGATCCGGGTATCCGGCTATCTGCGGGACGAATTGCGCGGGGTGGTCCAGGACGCGGGATTCGATGTCGTAGGAGAGGACGCGCGCGCGTACGCTCCTGCGAGCACGGACGTACCTCCCGAGATTCAGCTCTTCTTGCAGTGCCGACGACGCCCATAGACCGCGAGCACCCAGCGCAGGGCGTGCGCCGACGCGCAGCCCCGGATGGATGGAAACCGAACGCGTGACGGAGCACGAGAAACCTGCGGCGAGCAGCACCACCGAACCGGCGCACCCCACACCGTCGGGGAACGCCCGCACCGGCCCCGGCGGCGACGAGAGACAGCCGGCCCCGCGTGGCCGCGACGCCGCCACGCCGCGGCCGCGGCAGCACCCCCCGCAGCCCGGCGAGCGGGCCCCGCGCCCCGAGTCGGGGCTGCCCGGCGAGTCCGGTGTACGCGGGGAGACGGGTGTGTCCCCGGAGACGGATGCCGCGGAGACCGGCGTGCCCACCGGGGCCGGTGGGTCCGCCGAGACCGGTGGGTCCGCCGAGCCGCCGCTGGGCGGTGACCCCAACAGCGAGCGCTCCGAGCGCGAGCGCCGGGGCGGGGACCGGCTGCGGTTCGTCGGCGCGGCGACGCGGCGCATCGCCCGCGGTGTCGACCTGGACGAGACGGTGCTGGGCCTGTGCCGCGCCAGTGTGCCCGCGTACTCGGACGCGATCCTGGTCTATCTGCGCGATCCGCTGCCGGTCGGCGACGAGCGGCCCACCGGGCCCTTCGTCCTGCGGCTGCGCCGCAGCGACCGGATCCCCGAGGACCCGCTGGCAGCCCAGGCCCTGCAGGCGGCGCAGGCGACGGCGCCCGGCGTGCTGACGGCGGAGGCCACCGGGCATCCGACGGAGGCCGCCGAGTACCCCGGACACAGCGCCGCGGAGGCCGCGGGCCTCTCGCTGGGGATGGCGGCGGGTATGGCGGCCGGCGCGACGAGCACGACAGCGGCCAAGCTCACCGAGGTGCGTCCGGGCGGCCCGCTGGCCGAAGTGCTGCGCGGGGTACGGCCGGTCTTCGCGGACTCGGCTGCGGCCAGCGCCGCGCTCCCCGAACTCCTCGGCCCCGACCGCGAGGTGCCCACCGGGCACCGCGCCATCCTCGCGCCGCTGCGCGGCCGCCGCCGGGTGATCGGCGCCGCCGTCTTCCTGCGCCGCCCGGACCGGCCCGCCTTCGAGCCGGACGATCTGCTCATCGCGGCCCAACTCGCCACCCATACGGCACTCGGCGTGGACAAGGCAGTGCTCTACGGGCGCGAGGCCTACATCGCCGACGAGTTGCAGCGCACCATGCTGCCCGACGAGCTTCCGCAGCCCACCGGCGTCACCCTCGCCAGCCGCTATCTGCCCGCCGCCGAGACGGCCCGGGTCGGCGGCGACTGGTACGACGCCATCCCGCTGCCCGGCTCCCGAGTGGCGCTGGTGGTCGGCGATGTGATGGGCCACTCGATGACCTCGGCGGCGATCATGGGGCAGCTGCGGACGACCGCGCAGACCCTGGCCGGTCTCGACCTGCCGCCCCAGGAGGTGCTGCACCACCTGGACGAGCAGGCGCAGCGGCTCGGCAGCGACCGGATGGCCACCTGCCTGTACGCCGTCTACGACCCGGTCGCGCATCGTATCGTCGTCGCCAACGCGGGCCATCCGCCGCCCGTCATGCTGCACCGCAGCGGGCGCGCCGAGGTCCTGCGGATACCGGCCGGTGCGCCGATCGGGGTGGGCGGGGTCGACTTCGAGGCCGTCGAACTGGACGCGCCCGCCGGTGCCACGCTGCTGCTGTACACCGACGGGCTGGTCGAGTCGCGGCAGCGCGACGTGTGGACCGGCATCGAGCACCTGCGCGAGAAGCTGGCCGCGACCGCGCGGCTCACCCGGCCGGGCGCCTCGGCCCCGCTGGAGCCGCTGTGCGACGAGGTGCTGGACATTCTCGGCCCCGGCGACCGGGACGACGACATCGCCCTGCTGGCCGCCCGGTTCGACGGGATCGCACCCAGCGACGTGGCGTACTGGTTCCTGGACCCGCGCGCCCAGACCGCGCGTCAGGCACGGCGGCTGGCGCGCAGAGCGCTGGCACGCTGGGGGCTCGACGAGCTGTCGGACTCGGTGGAACTGCTGGTGAGCGAGATCGTGACGAACGCCGTGCGGTACGCGGAGCGTCCCATCACATTGCGGCTGTTGCGCACCGATACGTTGCGGTGTGAGGTGGGGGACGATGTGCCGCAGTTGCCGCGGTTGCGGCAGGCCCGCGCCACCGATGAGGGTGGACGCGGGTTGTATCTGGTCAACCGGCTGGCCCGCCGGTGGGGTGCGACGCGGCTCTCCACCGGAAAAGTCGTCTGGTTCGAACTCCCCGTCCCGGAGCCCGACCCGGACTTGTGACCCTGCGCCACCCGTTCCGGCTGCGCCGGGCTGAGCTGCGCGGGCTGCGCGCTGCTGTGCTTGGGAGGTCTGCGCCTGGGGTACCTCCCGGACGGAGTCCGGGGGAGCAGACTGCCCAAGCACAGCAGCGCGCAGTTGAAGGCGCGGCTCAGCTCAGCTGGGCCTCGGCGTCGAGGGTGGTGGCGACGGCCTGGACCACGGAAGCGATCTTGAACGCTTCCTGGATCGTCTCGCGGTCGACACCGGCCTTGCGCAGCACCTGCTCGTGCGAGTCGAGGCACTGTCCGCAGCCGTTGACGGCGGAGACGGCGAGCGACCACAGCTCGAAGTCCGTCTTCTCGACACCGGGGTTGCCGATGACGTTCATCCGCAGTCCGGCGCGCAGCGTGCCGTACTCCGGGTCCGACAGCAGGTGCCGGGTGCGGTAGAAGACGTTGTTCATCGCCATCACGGCGGCAGCCGACTTCGCGGCGGTGTACGCCTCGTCGGTCAGGTTCTCCTTGGCCTCCGGCTCCAGCGCGCGCAGCACGATCCCGGAGCGGGAGGCGATGGCGCAGGCCAGCACGGTGCCCCAGAGCTGCTGCTTGGGCAGCTCCGAGTTGCCTATGACGGAGCCGAGGTTGAGCTTGAGGTCCTTCGCGTAGTCCGGAAGGGCCGACTTGAGGTCAGTGAGGGCCATGTCGCTCACTCACCAGCCAGCAGCGCGACCGGGTCGAGGGTCTCCTCGCCCTTGCTCCAGTTGCAGGGGCACAGCTCGTCGGTCTGGAGCGCGTCGAGGACCCGCAGGACCTCCTTGGGGTTACGGCCGACGGAGCCGGCGGTCACCATCGTGAACTGGATCTCGTTGTTCTGGTCAACGATGAAGACGGCACGCTGCGCGAAGCCGTCCTCGCCCTCGATGCCGAGCGCGCGCATCAGCTCGTGCTTGGAGTCGGCCATCATCGGGAAGGGCAGGTCGGTCAGGTCCGGGTGGTCCTTGCGCCAGGCGTGGTGCACGAACTCCGAGTCACCGGAGAAGCCGAGGATCTGCGCGTCGCGGTCGGCGAACTCCTCGTTCAGCTTGCCGAACGCGGAGATTTCCGTCGGACAGACGAAGGTGAAGTCCTTGGGCCAAGCAAAAACGACCTTCCACTTGCCTTCGTAGGTCTTGTGGTTGATCGTCTCGAACTCCTTGCCCTTCTCCAGAGAGACGCAGGCGGTCAGCTCGAACTCAGGGAACTTGTCACCGACAGTGAGCACGTACACACTCCTTGCACTTGCGGCCAGGATGCCCGTATTGCATGCATTCCTGGAGGTTGGTCACCACCACCTAACCACATACGCTATTGATCGCGGAAATAGCCCGCGTCGAGTCATTTGATCGGCTGAAGTTATCAGCCGGTGAGGGGCCGTCCGGTCCGGGAGGCGGGGAGTTTCGCCCGGAAGGCGGGGAGTCAGGAGCGGAGACAGGCGCGGCGGCCCGGACCGGCGTACGGTCCGGGCCGCCCGCGGGCAGCTCAGGCGGGGGCTGGATTCAGGACTCGTCGCCCTGGTCCTGCTCGGCGCCCTCGACCTCGTTGGTGACGTTGGCCTGGCCGACCTTGCCGAAGATCTTGGTGATGATGTCGCCCGCCTTCACCGACTTGTTCAGCTGCGACAGATCCACTCCGTAGGAGTCCTCGACGTTGGCGTAGCCGAGATCACCGGGGCCGCTTTCGCTGATCTCCTGCTGGTTGACCGAAGCAGCGAAGTTCAGGTTCATGTCGGCCATGGCGGCCGGAGCGGAGAGACCACCGAGTGCGACAGTGAGGCCGACCACGGCCGCGGCGCGCGCGCATGTCTTCATTGCTGACTCCTCCTCGTTGATGTCTGTTTCGCGGAGTTTGTACGACATTAGTCTTATCGACTTTGTGCGAGCTTTACGCAATTCATGACGGACATTCACCTGTCAGGCGGCACCATCGGCCCCGGCGGCGCCCGCGCTCACGGAGCTTGATCGCGGAAATGGTTAGAGTGAGGAGGGTTGATTGGAGTGAGTTATCAGTGACCCCCGCCTCCGCCACCGACGTACCGGCGCAGCCGACGCGCGGCCCCGCGCAGCCGGCGCGTGGAGCGCGTGCCCGGCAGCCGAGCCTCTCGCAGCTGCGCGCCTTCGCCGCCGTGGCCGAGCACCTGCACTTCCGGGAAGCCGCGGCGGCGCTCGGGATGAGCCAGCCCGCGCTCTCCGGCGCCGTCGCGGCCCTGGAGGAGACGCTGGGGGTGCAACTGCTGGAGAGAACCACCCGCAAGGTGCTGCTCTCCCCGGCGGGTGAGCGCATGGCCGCCCGCACCAGGACAGTGCTGCACGCCGTGGGCGAGCTGATGGAGGAGGCGGAGGCCGCCCAGGCACCGTTCACGGGGGTGCTGCGGCTGGGGGTGATCCCGACGGCCGCGCCGTATCTGCTGCCCACCGTGCTCGGTCTCGTCCACCAGCGCTATCCCGATCTGGACCTGCAGGTGCACGAGGAGCAGACCGCCTCGCTGCTGGAAGGGCTGGGACAGGGACGGCTGGATCTGCTGCTGTGCGCGGTACCCACCCCGAAGACCGCGGCCATGGGATACGCGCAGGCGCCCCGGATACTCGAGGTGCCGCTGTTCGACGAGGACTTCGTGCTGGTCACCCCGGACGACCACCCGGCTGCCGGGCGCTCGGACCTGCCACGCTCCATGCTGCGCGAACTGGATCTGCTGCTGCTCGACGAGGGCCACTGCCTGCGCGACCAGGCGCTCGACATCTGCCGCGAGGCGGGGCGTGCCGAGTCGGGCAGTGTGACGACCACAGCCGCCGGACTCTCGACGCTGGTCCAGCTGGTGGCCGGAGGCATGGGGGTGACCCTGCTGCCGCGTACGGCTGTCCGGGTGGAGGCGGGGCGCAACGAGTCGCTGCGCACGGCGTACTTCGCCGACCCCGCGCCCTCCCGCCGGATCGCGCTGGCGATGCGGGAGGGCGCGGCACGCGAGGAGGAGTTCCGCGCGTTCGGCGACGCCCTGCGGGCCGCCATGCGCTCCCTGCCCGTCCGCCCCGTGCTGCCTTAGGAGGCGGCCTGCCGTGCTGCCGTAGGAGGGCTCCTGCCCGTGCTGCCGTGGACGAGCCGTACCGCCAGCCATCCGGCGGTACGGCGGTGACGTCGGCTCAGCCCTCGCGTGGCGGGCGGCCCCTGCGCGGGTGGGCGCGTGCCTCCTTGGGCAGCCGGCCCGCCTCCTTCAGCGCCCGGCGCAGCAGGTAATCGATCTGCGCGTTGGTGGAGCGCAGCTCGTCGGCGGCCCAGCGGGCGAGTGCGTCGTGCATCGCGGGGTCGAGCCGCAGCAGCACCTGTTTGCGCTGCTGCGACCTGCCCTTGCCCGTCGCACTTCCCTGGCCGCCCGCCGCGGGCTGCCCGGAGGACGGCCGCTCGGGGTCCGGGGCGCCGCCCTCGCCCTCGCCGACGGCGCTCACTGGTAGAGCGACCCCGTGTTCAGTACGGGCTGCGGGGAGCGGTCGCCGCACAGCACCACCAGCAGGTTGCTGACCATGCTGGCCCTGCGCTCCTCGTCCAGCTCCACGAAGTCCTGGGCCGTGATCCTGGCCAGCGCGTCCTCGACCATTCCGCAGGCGCCCTCCACGATCTGCTTGCGGGCCGCGACAACCGCGCCCGCCTGCTGCCGCTGGAGCATCGCGGAGGCGATCTCGGACGCGTAGGCCAGATGCGTGAAGCGGGACTCGATGACCGACACCCCGGCGGCGCGCACCCGGGCGGTGAGCTCGGCGGCCAGCTTCTCGGTGATCTCCTCCGCGTTGCCCCGCAGCGAGAGGCCCGCCTCGTCGTGCGCGTCGTACGGGTACTCGATGGCGATGTGCCGCACGGCCGCCTCCGTCTGGGTGGAGACGAACTCCACATAGTCGTCGACGGAGAAGGTGGCCTGCGCGGTGTCCCGGACCTGCCAGACGACGACGGCCGCGAGCTCGATCGGGTTGCCGTAGGCGTCGTTGACCTTGAGGACGGCCGTCTCGTGGTTGCGGACCCTGGTGGAGATCTTGGTACGGCTCGTCAGCGGGTTGACCCAGCGCAACCCGTCGGCGCGGATGGTGCCGGTGTAGCGGCCGAAGAGCTGGACGACGCGGGCCTCGCCCGGCGCCACCATGTTCAGCCCCGCCATGCCGAAGACGGAGGCGATCACCAGCACCACGCCGAGCACGATCAGCGCCCCGCCGCCCGCGCCGCTGCCGTCCGAGGCGAGGCCGCCGCCCGTGATGACGGCGCCGACGCCGAGCAGGAAGCCGATCAGCCCCAGCAGCAGGGCGAGTCCGCCCGGAATGCTGTGCGCTGTCGTCTCCCGCACTTCCGGCGTGGGCATTTCAGGTGCGTCGGTCGGCTGGTCAAGGCTCATCGCGATCCCCCCGCTCTGTCTGTGGTCCGGCGCGTGCCCGTTCCGGGAAGCGCCGCGCCTATCAAAGTGCTATCACTTTAACTCCTCCGCAATCTGCCCGCCAGCCCCCGGCCGCACCCGCTGCGCGGCCGGGATGCGCCGGCTGCGCGGCCCGGGCGGAAGCAACCCGCCCGCCCGTCTCTGCGTCAGCCAACGGGACGGTCGTAGCCGGACGGTCCTCGGGAGCGGGTGCGGACACCGAGCGGGAAAGTGGGCGATGGGACAGGCAGCGGACGACCGGCTCGCACCGCCACCACCCGCGGAGCCGCTCGACACACCCGAGCCACCCGGCGACGCCCGCTCACCCCGCCCCGGCAAGCCGCCGCGGCCCCGCGCCGCACCACACCACCGCACCCGGCCGCACCGCGGCACCCGGCAGCGCCCCCGCTCCGGAAGCGCCCGCCCGGCCGGTACGGGCGACGGCACAGGCGAGGACAGCCCGCCGAGCGGCACCCCGGCGCTGCGCCGGATACGCCGTCGCGCGCTCGGCCTGGCCCGGCGCCTGCTCCGCCGCCCGTACTGGCAGGCACCCAGCTCCGCGTACGTCATACGGCGCTGGCCGGGGCTGACGGCCATGTGCTGCGCCACCCTGTTCTTCTGGCTGTCGCTGACGCCGTCCCTGGTGCCCCGGCCCTGGCTGTTGCAGGGGGTGATCGGCGGGATAACCGCCGCCATCGGGTACGCGATAGGCGGGCTGGCCCAGTGGCTGGTCCGGCTCACGCTCGGCCCGCTGTACCGCCGCTACCGGCAGCCCCTCCTGCGCCGGCTGCCGGGGCGGCCGGGCCCGCACTGGCGGGCGCGCGCCTGGCTGGCGTACTACGTGCTCAGCACCGGGCTGACCATCGCCGCGCTCTCCTGGAGCGCCGACGCGCAACGGGAGCTGCGCCGACTCCAGGAGATGCCGGAGACCCTCACCTGGCACTCCATGATGATCGCCCTGCTCGCCATGGGGATCTGCTTCGCGCTGGTGGCGATCGGCCGCGCGGTACGGCTCGGTACCCGCGTTCTCATCCGGGTGCTGGGCCGCTTCGTGCCGCGTCCGCTGGCGATCGGCGTGGGGCTGCTGGTCAGCGCCACCGTCGTGGTCTTCGGCACCCGCGACGTGGTCTTCGACCGCGGGGTCATCGACGTCGCCGCCCGGCTGGCCGAGAAGACCGACCAGAGCACCAAGGACGGCATCGTCCAGCCCACCTCGCGGCTGGTCTCCGGCAGCCGGGCCTCACTGGTGCGCTGGGAGGAACTCGGCTACGAGGGCCGGAACTTCACCGGGTCATCGCTGACGCCGCACCAGATCAGCACCGTCACCGGCAAGCACGCCGTGCAGCCGATCCGCGTCTACATCGGCCAGGAGTCCGCGCCCACCTTCGCCTCCCGCGCGAAGCTGGCGGTGCGGGAGCTGGAGCGTACCGGCGCCTTCGACCGGGAGGTGCTGGCCATCGCCGGGACCACCGGGCGGGGCTGGGTCAACTCCACGGACGCCGAGCCGCTGGAGTACATCCACGGCGGCGACACCGCGATCGTCGCCGTGCAGTACTCCTACCTGCCCAGCTGGGCCTCGTTCCTGGTGGACAAGGAACAGGCGGGCCGCGCCACCCGGGCCCTGGTCGAGGCCGTACGTGCCCGCTGGCTGCGCATCCCCGCCGCCGAGCGGCCGAAACTGGTCGTCTTCGGTGAGTCCCTGGGCGCCTACGGGATCGAGGCGTCCTTCGACGGGCCCGACGACATGCTGGCCAAGGTGGACGGTGCGGTGCTGGCCGGGACGCCCAACTTCTCCCCCATCCGCCGCCGGCTGACCGCGCACCGCGACCGGGGCAGCCCCGTCTGGCGCCCCGAGTACGACAAGGGGCGCCACTTCCGCTTCGCGCAGTGGCCGAAGAGGGATCTCGCGCGACCGGGCCCGGCCTCCGGGTGGAAGGGGCCGCGCGTGGTCTATCTGCAGAACGCCTCGGACGCCATCGTGTGGTGGTCGCCCGAGCTGGCCTTCCAGCCGCCCCGCTGGCTGCGCGAGCCGCTCGGCCCCGACATCACGGACGAGGTCAACTGGTTCCCGCTGGTCACCTTCTGGCAGACGACGGTGGACATGGCCGTCTCCTACGGCGTCGGCGCCCCGCACGGCCACCGCTACGGCAACGGATCCGTGGAGGCGTGGGCGGCCGTCGCGCCCGACAAGGGCTGGACGAAGCAGGACACCGAGCAGCTACGGCGCTTCATGGACCAGCGCGAAGCGCCGTACTGAGGCGGACGGCGGGGCTCCGGGCCCCGGCCCAAGCCTCATTCCCCGGACGCCGGACCCGGCTGGTCGGCGGGGCCCTCCCCGGTGCCCGTACCGGCCTGCTGCGGCGCTGCCTCCCGCAGTCTGCGCAGGGTCTGTTCCTGCGCGTAGCCGCGCAGATAGCCGACGACGGTGTTGACGACGGCGACCAGCGGAACCGCCACCACCGCGCCGGGGATACCGGCGATCAGGCTGCCGCCGGTCACGGCGAGCACCACGGCCAGCGGATGGACCCGCACCAGGCGGCCGAGGATGAACGGCTGCAGGATGTGGCTCTCGATCTGCTGGACGGCCAGGACGACGGCCAGCGCGAGCAGCGCCGTGACGATGCCGTCGGTCACCAGCGCCACGACGACGGCCAGCGCCCCGGAGACCACGGCACCGATGATCGGGATGAACGCGAAGAGGAAGATGAAGACCGCGAGTGGCACCGCCATCGGGACATTGAGGAAATACAGCCCGATACCGATGAAGACGGCATCGATCAGCGCGACTATCACCGTTCCGCGCACATAGCCGGTCAGCGTCGCCCAGGCGCGCGGACCGGCGCCCGCCACACCGTCCCGCGCCGCCGCGGGCACGAACTTGAGCGTCCACTCCCAGATGCGGCGGCCGTCGTAGAGCAGGAAGAGCGTCACGAACATCGCCAGCAGCGCGCCGGAGAGGAACTCCAGGATGACGGTGACACCCTCGATGCCCGCCGAGGTCAGCTCCTTGCTGTTGTCGCCGATCCAGTCGCTGAGATTCTGTGCGATCTCGTTGATCTGGTCCTCTGAGACGTGGAAGGGGCCGTTGAGTGCCCAGTTCTTCAGCTCCTGGATACCGTCCTGCACCTTGTCGGTGAGGGTGTCCAGGTTCTCCATGACCTGCCACACCACGAACCAGCCGACCAGCCCCATGATCACGAAGCCGCTGATGAAGGTGATGGCGGTGGCCAGGCCGCGCCCCAGGCCGAGCCTTCTGAGCCGGGCGACGGTGGGCTGGAGCAGCGCGGTGATCAGCAGGCCGGCGGAGAAGGCGATGATCACCAGGCTGATGGTGCTGACGACCTTCATCAGCACCCAGATGACTCCGGCGAGCACCAGCAGCCGCCAGCCCGCCTCGGCTGCGACCCGCACGCCCCACGGCACGGCGGCGGCCGGTTCCGGTTTGGCGGCTATGGCGGGCGCGTACTGCGGGGGCGGGGGGACGTAGCCGCTGCCCTGGGTCTCGCCGCCCGCCTCGGCCTCGGCCTGGGCACGGCCCGCCTCGGTGTTGGAGAGCCTGGGGTCGATGCCGTCGGCCCTGCGGGCGGCCTCGGCGTTGCGTGCCGCCTCGGCACGCCGCTCGGCGGCCTTCGCGGCCCAGCGGCCCGCGGCCGCTCTGAGCCTGTCAATGCTGCTCGTCATTCCGCTTCCTCCGCCCCCGGGCCAGTGCCTTCGCCGTGTGAGGGACGACGTTACCCGTGCCGAAGGTTGCTTCCCGCGCCCGATAGGTAGGTGGTCCACATCACGGACGGACGGAGAGGTGCTCCGCAGGCCGCCGCCCCGCCTGCCGCGTAACGCGCGATGCCCCTCGTGCCGATCTCGGAAGATCGCCACGAGGGGCATCGCGTACGGTCGCGTCGGCGTCTGCCGACGGCGGGGCTCAGTAGTGGTGGTTGACCTGCCAGAAGTCCCATGCGTCGCAGGGGCTTCCGTACCGGTCGTTCATGTAGTTGAGGCCCCACTTGATCTGGGTCGCCGGGTTGGTCCGCCAGTCGGCGCCGGCCGAGGCCATCTTGGAGCCGGGCAGCGCCTGGACGAGTCCGTACGCACCGGACGAGGGGTTGGTCGCCCGGTAGTTCCAGCCGGACTCACGCTCGATTATGTTCGCGAAGCACTGGTACTGACCGCTGCCGACGATCTGCCGGGCCATCGACTGGATCTCAGCAGTGGAGTACGACGACTTCTGGGCGAAGTCACCGGCGCCGCGTTCGGCGGAACGGCTGGCGGCCGACTTGAGCTTCTCGCGCTCCTTGGCCTTCTCGGCGGCTGCCTTCTTGGCTGCCTCAGCCTTGGCCTTCTTCTCCGCTGCGGCCTTGGCGGCCTGCTTGCGGGCTGCCTCCTCGGCGGACTTCCTCGCCTCGGCGTCCGCTGCGGACGACGCGGCGTCCGCCTGCTGCGTGAGGGCTGCCGTCTGCGCCTGGGTCTGTGAACCGGCTGGTATGTCCTCTAGGAGCGTCGCCTGGGCGGCGGTGGCCTCGGCGTCGCCGGACGCCTGGCCCTGGTCGGCGCCTGCGGCAACACCGACGACGGCGCCGACGGTGGTGACCGCGGTGGCGGACGCCACGGCGAATCCCCGGACCGAAATCCGAGCAGTCACACGGTTTCCTTCCAACATGCCCGCTGGGGTGACCTCGCGGACGCAATCGTGCCCCTGACACTGGCCTCCCTCGTTCTGGCCACGGGAGGCACGGGCCCGGTGGGTCTCCCGCACAGGGAGAGCCCGCGTGGTGCTTTCGGGCGGCATACGGCGCAACTGCTGTTCAGTTCTGTACTGCTCTGCGGTGTCGCACCGTTGGTGGTGCGGGTGTGCCGTATGCGGGGCCTGACAGGACCCACACCCTGCCGGAACCGGACGCGCCGAAGCAATTCTGCGTTGAGTGGGAAAGCTCACACGGCGTTTGGGGCACGGGAATCCCGGAAATAGGCGCGCGACCGGGCCCCGTACGGCTAGGGTGCTGTGCCCTTTTCGCACGGGGCCCGGTCGAGAAGGCAGTTATGGCGCTCAGTTGAGCATTACGCCCGGGCTGTTGCCGGTCAAACGCGGCCCTCCTCGAGCATTTCGGTCACCAGTGCGGCAATCGGAGAACGCTCGGAACGCGTCAGGGTGATGTGCGAGAAGAGCGGATGACCCTTCAACCGCTCGACCACGGCGACGACTCCGTCGTACCGCCCCACCCGCAGATTGTCCCGCTGCGCCACATCGTGGGTGAGCACCACCCGCGAGTCGGTACCGATCCGCGAGAGCACGGTCAGCAGCACGTTCCGCTCCAACGACTGCGCCTCGTCGACGATGACGAACGCGTCGTGCAGCGAACGGCCCCTGATGTGGGTGAGCGGCAGCACCTCCAGCATGCCCCGGGCCACCACCTCCTCGATCACCTCCCGGCTGGTGACCGCCGAGAGGGTGTCGAAGACGGCCTGCGCCCAGGGGCTCATCTTCTCCGCCTCGGTGCCCGGCAGATACCCCAGGTCCTGGCCCCCGACGGCGTACAGCGGCCGGAAGACCATCACCTTGCTGTGCTGCCTGCGCTCCAGCACCGCCTCCAGCCCGGCGCACAGCGCCAGCGCGCTCTTGCCCGTGCCCGCGCGGCCGCCCATCGACATGATGCCGACCTCCGGATCGAGCAGCAGGTCGAGCGCGATCCGCTGCTCGGCGCTGCGGCCCTTGATGCCGAACGCCTCACGGTCGCCGCGCACCAGCTTGATCTTGCCGTCCGGTGTCACCCGGCCGAGCGCCTTGCCCTTCTCCGACTGGAGCACCAGTCCGGTGTGCACAGGCAGTTCGGGAGCGTCGTACGGCATGGCCACGCACTCCGTGGCGAACAGCTCGTCGATGTCCTCGCCCGGCAGCGTGAGTTCCGCCATCCCCGTCCAGCCGGAGTCGGTGATGGCCAGCTCCGCGCGGTACTCCTCGGCCAGCAGCCCGACGGACGACGCCTTGATGCGCAGCGGCAGGTCCTTGGAGACCACCGTGACGTCGTACCCCTCGGCCTGGAGGTTCCGGGCGACGGCGAGAATCCGCGAGTCGTTGTCCCCCAGCCGGCCGTGCTGGTTCAGGAAGGCGGCCGGGAGCACCGCCGGATCCGAGTGGTTCAGCTCGACGCGGAGCGTGCCGCCCGTGTCGCCGATCGGGATCGGCGCATCGAGGCGGCCGTGCCGCACGCGGTACTCGTCGAGCCGACGGAGGGCCTGCCGGGCGAAGTAGCCCAGCTCTGGGTGGTTGCGCTTGGCCTCCAACTCGGTGACGACGACCACGGGAAGCACGATCTCGTGCTCGTCGAACCGGTCCATGGCGGCCGGATCCGCCAGCAGCACGCTCGTGTCGATGACGTACGTGCGTCGGTCGGACTCACTGCGCTTCTTGCTGATCACCACGGTGGGACGAACCCCCTCGGATGAGGTCGGGGAGCGACGGCGTCGCGGGGGAAGAGACCGGAGAAGACCCGCACCACACGGGCCGGACTCCGGCCCTCCGCGTCCTGCGTCCGGCCCGTGCGGGAGTACTGCGCCGCGCGGGCCGGAGGCATCCGTGGTGTCCAAAGGGCCTCCCGGCGACCGCGACCCGTGGAAGGGGCACGGTCGTGAGGGATATTCCCTCTGGAGTGCTCCCCCATGCAATACCGCTGCGCTCCGCCCCGCCGCCCAACCAACTCGCGGGCCTCTTTTTCTTGTGCTCCCGCACTGCGCGCCGCGCGAGCTGTGCTGTGCTGTGCTCGGGCAGCTCCTCGCTGTGCTTGGGAGGTCTGCGCGTGGGGGTACCTCCCGGACGGAGTCTGGGGGAGCAGGGCCGGCAAGCTCAGCGCACCGGCTCGCGCCCGGCGACGATGCAGTCAGGCCCACGACGGGCAGCCGCCGCTCGGGAGGGCGCACCGTTTCGTTGCCGTCTGCGGCCCGGTGGGCTGCGCTTGCCCACCCTGCGCCCCTGGCGCAGGGTGGGCAAGCACAGCGCAGGCCAGCGCAGGGTGCTGCACCAAGCGGGGGCGGCGTGGGGCGGCGTCAGCCGCCGTAGCGGCGGTGGCGGGCGGCGTAGTCGCGGAGGGCCCGCAAGAAGTCGACCTTGCGGAACCCGGGCCACAGCACTTCGCAGAAGTAGTACTCGGAGTGCGCGCTCTGCCAGAGCATGAAGCCGGACAGCCGGGTCTCCCCGCTGGTACGGATGATCAGGTCGGGGTCGGGCTGCCCCCGCGTGTAGAGGTGCTCCGAGATGTCCTCGACGGTGAGCCGCTCCGCGCACTCGTCGAGGCTTATCCCACGCGAGGCGCGGTCCATCAGCAGCGAGCGGACGGCGTCGGTGATCTCCTGCCGGCCCCCGTAGCCGACGGCGACGTTCACCAATATCCCGTCGACCTCGCCCGCCTGCTGCTCGGCTTCCTTGAGCACCTTCTGGGTGCCGGCGGGCAGCAGGTCGAGCTGGCCCACGTGGTGCACCCGCCAGCGGCCGTCTGCCGCCAGGTCCCGCACGGTGTCCTCGATGATCCCGACCAGCGGGAGCAGCTCGCTCTCGGGGCGGTTGAGGTTGTCCGTCGAGAGCAGCCACAGTGTGACGACCTCGACATCCGTCTCGGCGCACCAGCCGAGCAGTTCCTGGATCTTGGAAGCGCCGGCCTTGTGCCCCTGTTCGGTCGTCCCCCCGGCCGCACGGGCCCACCGCCTGTTGCCGTCCAGGATGACGCCGATGTGCTTGGGCACCTGGTCGTGGTCGAGACGGTCCTCCACCCGGCGCGCATAGAGCTTGTACACCAGGTCGCGCAACTTCATGGGAACGGCCAGCCTCTCCGTGCCGAGTCGGGATTCCCAGCACCTTACTGCCGTTCGCCCGAGCGTACGAACCGGGCCGGTCACGGGTGCGAACCCCGCCCCCCACGGGTGCGAGGGGACCGGTGGCGCGGCGGTGATAGGAAAAGGCGTATGTCACACGGCACACATCGCACCACGACCCCCGTCCCCGTCCCCACGGCCGTCCCGTCCGACACGCTCTACCGCGCGGAGCCGACGCGGTACGACGCCATGGAGTACCGCCGCACCGGGCGCTCCGGCCTGAAGCTGCCCGCGATCTCGCTCGGCCTGTGGCACAACTTCGGCGACGACCGCCCGCCGGCCACCCAGCGGGCGATCCTGCGCCGCGCCTTCGACCTGGGTGTGACCCACTTCGACCTGGCCAACAACTACGGACCGCCGGCCGGCTCGGCCGAGCTGAACTTCGGCCGTATCTTCGCCCAGGACTTCCGGCCCTACCGTGACGAACTGGTCATTTCCACCAAGGCGGGCTACCTCATGCACCCGGGCCCGTACGGGGAGTGGGGCTCGCGCAAGTATCTGCTCTCCTCGCTCGACGCCTCACTGAGCCGGATGGGCCTGGAGTACGTCGACATCTTCTACTCGCACCGCTACGACCCCGATACCCCGCTCGAAGAGACCATGGGCGCGCTCGCCACCGCCGTCCACCAGGGCAAGGCGCTCTACGCCGGTATCTCCTCCTACAGCGCGGCACGCACCCGCCAGGCCGCCGCGCTGCTGCGCGAGATGGGGGTCCCCGCGCTCATCCACCAGCCCTCCTACTCGATGATCAACCGCTGGACCGAGGAGGACGGGCTGCTCGACACGCTGGAGAGCGAGGGCATGGGCTGCATCTCCTTCGCGCCGCTCGCCCAGGGGCTGCTCACCGACAAGTACCTCGACGGCATCCCCGAGGGTTCCCGGGCCAGCCAGGGCAAGTCCCTGGACCCGGCGCTGCTGACCGAGGAGGTCGTACGGCGGCTGCGCGGGCTGAACAGCGTCGCCGAGCGGCGCGGGCAGTCGCTGGCCCAGCTGGCGCTCCGCTGGGTGCTGCGCGACCCCCGGATGACCTCGGCGCTCATCGGGGCCAGCTCCGTGGCGCAGCTGGAGGCCAATGTGGCGGCCCTGCGCGGGGCCCGGCTCACCGAGGAGGAGCTGCGCGAGATCGACGAGCTCGCCGTCTCGGAGCCCGGCACCAACATCTGGGCCGCCAGCAGCAACTCCTGAGCCGGGGCTCAGGCGGGACTCAGACGGGGACCGAGGCGGCGCGCGGCCCTCGGCGGGAACGCAAAGCGGGCCGGTCCGTGGGGGGATACGGACCGGCCCGAGGGGGGGTCTCCACCATAGCCCCTCGGGCACGATGTTCCGCACACCAACAACCGTGTCGCACAAGCGGATCCGGTGCCCCCGGGCACGCCGTCAGACGGCCAGCCCGCCCAGGACGACACCCGCCAGCGCTCCGAGCACCATGAAGGGTCCGAAGGCCATGGCGCTGTTGCGACGGGCGCGCCCGGTCGCCATCAGCGCGAAGCCATAGCCGGCTGCCGACAGAAAGCCCAGAAAGGCTCCGGCGAACAGCACCCCCCACCCGTACCACCCAAGGGCTACCCCGACCGACAGCGCCAGCTTGACGTCGCCGAAGGCCACCGCTCGCGGGCTGATCAGGAACAGCACGAAGAACGCCCCGGCCAGCGCCAGACCGCCCAGCAGCGCCCGGGCCCAGCTGCCGCCCGCTCCCGGCAGCAGCGCGGCGAGCCCCAGCAGCGCGGCGGTTCCGGCCGCCAGTGGCAGGGTCAGCATGTCCGGCAGCCGCATCACCGCGAGGTCGACCGTCGCGAGCAGCAGCGCGACGGGGACGACGAGCAGCCAGACCGCCAGTTCGGGACGGAGGCCTACGGTGGCCGTCAGGCCCGCGCAGATCAGCGCACCCAGCGCCGCGGGGACGCGCCGCCCGCGCCCGTACGCCCCTGGCGGCTCCTGGCTTCCGGCGCACGGGCCGCACACGGCGGGCCCCAGAACGCCGCGCACTCCCCCGCCGAGCGGATGTCCCTGCGGACAGCCGCTGCGCCACGGCTGTCCGGGCTCCACCGAGAGGCGGTAGACGGCACGCGGCAGGAGGGAACCCGCCACGGCGCCGTAAGCGGCGGCGGCCACGATCGCTATCCACTCCAGCGGCACACCGCGAGCTTACGTCCGTCTTGACGCGTCCTTGCCCCGCCCTTGCCCCGGACTTACGGGACGGCTCCCTACTCGCCCGTAGGGAGGGGTTCGGGAGCGATTCATCTCACACCCGGTCGGAGCATCTCGGAGCGGGACAGCGCCGACACCTGCGACGCAGCACCAACCGGCCCTCCCCGGCCCCTCGTTAACCAGCTGTCGTTGTCAGAGGGGGGCCGTACTGTAGTCCGTATGACATCGACTCCCACCGGGCCCGGAGAGCCCGGACGGTCCCAGGCGGCCGGCGCGGGCCGGGCGCCCTCGCCCGAGGTATCCGCCACCGCGGCCAACGACGCCATCCGGCAGTTCGTCGCGGGCCGCACCCTCTGGTCGAAGGAAGCACTCGCCGAACTGGACCGGCTGCGCGGGCAGTGGCAGCGCGCCGTTCGTGCCGAGGTGGTCAAGGCAGCGTGAGGGCCGCTGCCTTGACCACCTCCCCCCTCTCCCCCTCCCCCCTGTCGAACCGACTCCTGAACGGGGTCTCGTCAGCCGCCTGTTGATCCGCAAGCATGTACGCGTGACACCAGACGACGACGGTTCGAAAGCGCGCGCCCGGCGCGGACGGCGGCGGCTGCTGATCGCCGGAGCGCTGTTCGCGACGCTGGTCCTGCCCAGGGTCACCGGAACCCCCGGATACGTGGACGCTTCGGACCGCGCCGAGGCCGCCCGACCCTCCCAGTCCGGCAACGTCTCGCCCGGCCCGTCACCCCGCCACCCGGGCGACGGCTCCCTCCCCTCGCCCGCACCTTCCCGCCCCGGCTCCGGACCCGGGCCCGGCAGCGCACTGCCGAGCCCGCCCGGCGGCGCACCCACGCCCGGTACCCCGGGGCCTGCGACAGGGCCCGGTACCGACTCCGTCGCGGGCGTCTTCCGTTCGGTGCGTGCGGGACAGTGCCTGACCGTGCACGGGAACGGCTCCGGGTGGAGCCGGCCGGCGCCCACCAAGGCCACCCATGTGGCGTGCGGTGACGACCGCGCCTACACCCGGGTCACCGCTGTACGCCGCACGGGCGCGGACGGCGGGGAGGGACGCGCCTGCCCCACCGGCAACGGGCGCGCCACCTGGACGCACGGCGACACCACGCTGTGCGTCACCCGCCAGTTCCGCACCGGCCAGTGCCTGCTGGCCGAGTGGAGCGGCGGCGACATGCGTGCCGCGCTGATGTCGGCGCCCGCCTGCTCCAAGCAGGCGCCCTCGGGCCAGGGGCGGTACGACCGGCTGCTGACCATCACCGGCGTCCACGACGAGCCCACTCCCTGCCGGCAGGGCGACGACGGCGGGCACTCCCGCTACTGGTCGTGGAAGGTGGACGGCGGCAGCCGCACCCTGTGCACGGCCGACGCGACCGAATAGCGCGCCCTGACCCTGCCCCACGCCTCCGGGGCGGCGGTCGCCGACACGACTGCCAGTACGCCGACGACCAGCGCGCCCGGCAGAGCAGCGCCCGCCAGGGCCAGGAACGGGATCGCCGACAGCGCGGCCACCAGGCAGTAGAAGGCGCCGGCCAGGGAGAGGAAGCACTGGGTGCGCGGCGGCCCGTCCCCATTGAGTCTGACGACCAGCGCGGCGCAGACGGCCGCCCACAGCGCGGCGCGGGGCTCACCGAAGCCGGCGGCGTCCCGTACCGCTTCGACCGCCCTGAACCACCACTGACCGTCCAGCGTGTCCACCAACTGCGGGAAGCTGTCGGCGTAGCCGGGCAGCCGGGCCCCCTTCGGCACCTCGCCGTCCAGCGCCGCCACGTCCTGCCGTACGAACTCGGTGATCAGCAGCACCGCCGCACCGAGTGCCTGCGCGAGACCCGTCACCCAGCCGACGCTCCAGGCCCGGAGCCGGGAACCGCCCGGGGGCGCGGTGCCGTCGGGGCCGACGCCGTGCGCGTCGGCGTACGCGTCACCGTGCGCGTTGCCGCTCAGGGCGCCGCTCGCGTCACCGCCGGCGCCGCCGTCCGCCGCGGCCGGCTCGCCGGGCACCGGCTCCGCTTCCGTCGCCGCGCTCCCCACCCCTGCACCGCCCCCTCGGTCATCGCCCGGCTCACGACGGCTCCGCTCAGCCCGGCTCAACTCCCGTTCATGATCCGGGCAGCAGGACCCGCCCGCAAGAAGTCAGTCCTTCTTCGGGAACGAGACCTCGACCCGGCGGTTCTTCGCCCGGCCCTCCTCGGTGCTGTTGTCGGCGACCGGGTAGTCCTCGCTGTAGCCCCGCACATTGAAGCTGACGTCGGACCCCAGCTGCTGGGCCAGCGCCGCCTGGACGGCCGTGGCCCGCTTCTTGGACAGCGTCCTGCCGTGCTCGTAGGAGCCGAGGTCGTCGGTGAAGCCGAAGACGTTGACCTCGGTGCTCCCCTGCTTCTCGATCTCGTCCGCGATCGTCTTGATGCGGGCCTTGGCCCCGCTGTTGAGCTCGGCGCTGTTCTTGGAGAAGAGCACCTCGGCCTGGAGGGTGAACTTCGTCTTGGCCGTGCTGTCCTCGCGGCGCTGCTCGCCGCCCAGGTCCTCGGTCACGAACTTGATGTCCAGCACCTTGGGCTCCGCCAGCTTCGCGCCGCTCGCGAGCCGCAGCCCGTCCGCCTCGGCGTCCACCTTCACCGGCGTCTCCGAGTCGCCGATGTTGTCCGGCGGCTCGCTGAACCCCGGGTCCCCGGGCCCCTTCTCCCCCGGCAGTGAGGGCGCCAGCCCGGTAGGAATCCCGGTGGGGTCGTCGGTGGGCAGGGGGGTGGGCACGCCCGGCGCCGAGAGCGTCGGCTGGGGGGTGGGGTCGTCCGCGGCGGCCGGAGCCCCGCCGGCCGCCACGAGCAGGACGGCGCACACCGAGGTGGTCAGGGCGATACGGGAGGTGGGGGACCCAGGGGCGGCCATCTCGTCACTCTCCCGACAGCTCGACCGTGGCGCTGGGCAGGTCCGCAACCTGGAAGTCCACCTTGTCGGTGGACGGCGGCGGCGCGGGGAACTGGGCGTACCAGTGGGTGGACTTGCCCTCGGGGAATCCGGACCGGAAACGGGTGCACAGGCAGCGGCCAGTGGTGTCGCGAAGCACCAGGTAGCGCTTCTTCTCCTTCTTGTCGACCATGGTGGCCCCCGCCATGGACAGCCCGTTCTTCTTCAGTTCCGTCTCGTCGCTCTGCCAGTCGGGGAGCGTCACCACGGACGGCCCGCTGTTGGTCACCGTGCCCTTGAGCGTGGCGAAACCGCCGTCGTCCCGTACGGCCGAGGTGATGGTGAGCGTGAGGGTGCCGTCCTTGCCTCCCTTCACCTGTGCGAGCGGCTCGCCCTCGGTCTCGTCCTGGCCGCTGCCGCTGCCGGTGTCTCCCCGCTCCTTCCCGGATGAGGGGGCGGGCTTCTTGTCGTCCTCGCCTCCGCCGTCGCCGCCCCCGCAGCCGGCCGCCGTGAGCGCGAGGCCGGTCACCAGCGCCGCAGCGGCCACGCCCCTACGCGCATTTCTGGTGCGCCGCATCGTCATGACTCGTTCTTCCCTCGTCGTCGGTGTCTTCTCAGTCGGCCAGGACGACCGAGAAGAGGTCTGCGGGTTTCAGGTCCGGCTCTTTCCCGTCCGGGTCGACGTCGTCCGGATCGACGGTGATCTCGTCGCCGTCGCAGTCGAGCTCGATCTCCTCGGTGTCCGCTTCCGGGTCGAAGTCGCAGCGGGGCTTGATCACCGCGGTCGCCGTGGCCTTCGCCTTCTTGTCGCTCGCGCCGGGGATGATGCTCTTGCCCGTGTCGAACCGCGTTCTGATCCGCACGGTGTAACCGCTGTCGCCGTTCCGCGCCGTCTGCTCGCAGCTCAGTACGTCGGACCGGTTGCGGCCTGCGAAGTGCTCCGCCGCTCCGCAGCCGTCCGAGGTGAGGGCGCCCGCCCCGTCCAGCCAGTCCTGCCACGCATCGTCGTCGTCGACGGCTTCGAGGAAGCCCTCGAACAGTTCGTCCCTGTCGTCCATCGCGGCCGCCAGGGCCGCGGCGTCGGCCGCGGTCTGGCCCGAGTTCCGTACGGTTCCGGCCTGGGCCACCGCGAAGAAGGCGAAGGCGCAGAAGAGCAGTCCGGCGATCACCGCTCCGAAGAGGATGACGGTCGCGCCCTGGTCACCCGCGCGCGGGTGCGCCCTCAGCCGCCCAGGATGCTGTTCACGGCCCTCGAGATGGCGCCGGAGATCGCCTGGTCCAGTCCCAGGCCGCGAATGGCCAGGATGATGCCCGCGACGAGGATGACGATGCCGGCGTATTCGATGGAGCTCGCGCCCCGGTCCGAGGGGCGCCCTCGCATGAGAGCGAGGCGGGTGCGGACGCGCCCGCGCGTGGCGTTCGACATCGGGTTCTCCTCCGTTGCTGGCTGACTCGGAGCCGCCCCCTCGGGGGCCGCCGCGGGATAGTGACGTCACGTGCGCGTGCCCCCTCCCGTTGCCACTCCGCGGTGTAGCTAACAGTCGTTACCCGAATGCAGACTGTGCCATATCTCTCAGCGGAGGGCGATGGGAAGGGGGAGAACCAGTTCGGCTGAACCGCTGTGCGCGGGCGGCGCGTTGGGTGTCCGCGCCGGAAGCGGTCAGCCACCCAGCACCGCGCCGAAGTCCGTGTCGGAGCCCAGGATGAAGGTGGCGACGATGAGGATGAGGGTGCCGGGGAGCAGGAAGGCGATGGTGGTCATGGTGGCTTTGGGCACCGTCTTGGCCGCCTTGCGCCGCGCGTTCTGCGCGTCGGTGCGGCGCATGTCGGTGGCGATCTGGATGAGTGTCTCGGCGATGGGCGCGCCGAGCTCCTCGCCCTGCTGGAGGGCTGTGACGAACTGGTCGACCTGGTCGCTGGCGTTGCGCCGGCGCAGCTCGTCGAATGCCTGCCTGCGGCTGACGCCCATGTCCATCTGGCGCAGGGTGATGCGCAACTCGTCGGCCCAAGGGCCCTGGTAGCGGTCCGCGACGCGCTCCAGGGCCTGCCGGAAGCCGAGTCCGGCGGAGACGACGACGGCGAGGACGTCGAGGAAATCGGGCAGGGTGCGTTCGATGACGCGCCGCCGGTCCTTGATCGCCTGCCGGATGGCGAGGTCGGCCGCGAACCAGCCGAAGGCCAGCGCGAGCGCGGTGAAGAACAGGCTGCCGGCCGAGAGCCCCACCAGTGCCATGGCAATGCCGAAGATTCCGTAGACGGCGCGCCGAGCCGCGTACCGCTGGAGGGTGAGGCCGCCCGGGTTGCCCGCCTGGTCGATCCTGCGGCGTTTGGCGGCGACCTGTCCCGGCCCCATCAGCCGCAGCACCAGCGGTGCGAGGCGCATGCCGAGCCGGTCGACGGCGGCCTCGCCCTTGGTGGTGCGGGTGGCGCCGACTTCCAGGGCGACGGCGAGGTCGGGCGGCAGCTTGGTCTCGGCGCGGTACATCCGCAGGCCGGCGAACGCGCCGTACACGGCGAGTGCGCTCAGCACGGCTAGTGCGAGGGCGATCACGGGTTCACACCTCGATCCGGCCGAGGCGGCGGATGACGAGGAACCCGGCGGCGAACAGGGCGACGGCGACGACCATGGCGACCTGCCCCACCGGGCTGCCGGTGACCCGTGCGAGGGCGCCCGGCATCATCGAGTTCATCATCAGCATCGCGCCGAGGCCGAGCAGCGGGATGGTGAACGCCGTCGCGTTGACCTCGGCGAGCATGGTGCGCACCTCGCGCCGGGTCTCCTTGCGCTCCTCCAGCGTGGTGGTGAGATTGCGCAGGGAGGCGACGATGGTGCCGCCCGCGCGGTTGGCGAGGACCAGGGTGGTGACCAGGACGACGAGTTCGCGGGAGGGCAGCCGCTGGGCGAGTTCGCCGAGCGCGTCGTCGATGGAGCGGCCGACGGCGAGCTGGTTGGTGACGATCCGCAGCTCGTCACCGGCCGGGGCCTCCAGCTCCTCGGCTGCCATGCCCAGCGCCGTACGCAGCGCGAGCCCGGCCGAGGTGGCGTTGGCGAGGATACGGGCGAGTTCGGGCAGCTGGTTGATGAACTGCTCAGTACGGCGCTGACGCTGGTGGTTCAGCAGGGCGTTGGCGGCCAGTACACCGACGAGCCCGGCTATCGGCCCGAAGAACGGGGCGAGGACGGACGAGGCCAGCATCCACAGGACGGCCACCAGGCCGGTCAGGTAGACGACGTACTCGCCGGGTGTGAGGTCGAGCCCTGTGGTGGCCAGTCTGGCCTGGAGGCGGCGGCCGGGTCCGGTGGCGCGGACCCGCCGGTCGACGCCGGTGAAGCGGCGCCGTCTGCCGCCGCTGCCGGACGGCAGTGCGGGCGGGGCGCCTTCGTGCCGCCCGAGCCGTTCGAGGAGCGCCTGGCGGCGGGCGCGGCCCGAGGCGAACAGGAACACTCCGGCGGTGGCCAGCGCGCAGGCGGCCAGGGTGGCGCCGAGTGCGAACTGCGCCGCTGCGGTGGCCTCCAGCGCGACGGTCGCGCGTGGTGTGTGCGGCACGGGGTTCACACCGCCTCTCTGGTGGCGAGCTGGTCGTCGGAGCGGGCCACGCCGAAGGCGGCGGGTACCGGTTCGCCCGCCAGATAGAGCCGGTCGGCGGCGCGGCGCGGCAGCGGCAGATGTTCGAACGTGCCGTGCACCCGGCCGTCGGGGCCCATGGGCCGGGGCGCGAACCGGGAGACGGTCGCGAGCTGGAAGGTCTCGCGGCCGTGCGAGGCCAGCAGGGCGATCTCCACGATCTTGCGGGAGCCGTCGGCCAGCCGCGCGAGCTGGATGATCACGTCGACCGCCGAGTTGATCTGGTCCTGGAGGGCCGCGAAGGGTACGTCGACCTCGGACATGGAGGCGAGGGTCTGCAGCCGCATCAGGGCGTCCTCGGCGCTGTTGGCGTGCACGGTGGCGAGTGAGCCGTCGTGCCCGGTGGACATGGCCTGGAGCATGTCGAGGGTCTCACCGCCGCGCACCTCGCCGACGATGATCCGGTCGGGGCGCATCCGCAGCGAGTTGCGGACCAGGTCGCGCACGGTCACCTGGCCCTTGCCCTCGACGTTGGGCGGCCGGGTCTCCAGCCGGATGACGTGCTGCTGCTGGAGCTGGAGTTCGGCGGCGTCCTCGACGGTGATGATGCGCTCGTGCTCGGGGATGAGCGCGGACTGGGCGTTGAGGAGGGTCGTCTTGCCGCTGCCCGTACCGCCCGAGACGATCAGGTTGAAGCGGGCCCGTACGAACCCGGACAGCAGCGAGAGCATGTGCTCGTCCAGGGTGCCGAGTCCGATCAGCTCGCCGAGGGTGTAGGCGCGGGGGAAGCGGCGGATGGTGAGCGTCGCGCCGGTCAGCGAGAGCGGCGGGATGATGACGTTGACCCGCTCGCCGGACGGCAGCCGGGCGTCCACCATCGGATTGGACTCGTCCACGCGGCGGTTGACGGTGGAGACGATGCGCTCGATGGTCTGCATCAGCTGCTCTTCGGAGGCGAAGCGGACGGGTACCTGTTCGACACGGCCGCCGCGCTCGACGAAGATGTGGTCGGGCCCGTTGACCATGATCTCGGTGATCGAGCCGTCCTCCAGCAGCGGTTCGAGGACCCCGAGGCCGAGCGCCTCGTCCACCACCCGGCGGATCAGCAGCGTCCGGTCCCCGGTGGCCAGTACCGGGCCCTCGCGGCTGATGATGTGGCCCAGGACGCGTTCGAGGCGGGCGCGGCGCTCGGCGGGGCTGAGCGCCGACATCTCGGCGAGGTCGATCTCCTCCAGCAGCTTGGTGCGGTAGGCCGCCACCAGATGGCCGGTGCTGTCCACGGAGGGCCCGGACGCGCCCGGGCCGCCGGCTGCCGCCGCGCTGCTCTCGTGCGTGGTGATACGGGAGCGCAGACTCATGGACCGACCTCGCTCATTCGTCTCCCCCTGGTTGGCGGCTGTCGCTCGGCATGGTCGCGGAGCGGGAGGCGGTGCCCATGCTGTCGATGCCGGGGAGGAGGGAGGGGATGGTCACGGTGGCGGTGACCTTCACCTCGTCCCCGCTGTCCGCGAGCGCGAAACTGCTGCGGCGCGCCGTCCAGTCGGACATCGCGGCGCGCCCGCTCGCCTCGTACCGGTCGGCGATCTCCTCCTGGGAGGCCACCCGGGCAGCGGCCCGGGCGCCGGTGCCCGCCTGCTGCACCGCGTAGCCGACGATGCCGAGCTGGATGGCCGCCATCGCGACGAGCAGCAGCAGCGGCAGCATTCCGGCGAACTCCAGCGCGCTGGAGCCGCGGTCGCGCTCGCTCGCACGGGTACGCGCGGCAGCCATGTCCCCTCACCCCTCCTCCGCGGCGCCCGCCTTGCCGCCGACCGCGAACGGCAGGTCGGCGCCGCCCGGGAAGAGCAGTGGCGTCCGCAGGTCGACGTGTGCCTTCCAGACGGTGCCGCCGCGCGAGCAGTCGACTTCGGCGCCCGCGCGCCACTTGGCGGGCAGGTGCGCGCGCGCCGCCGCCTCGCACGCGCCCTGCGGGTCCCCGTAGGCGGCGGCCGCGGTGGCGGCGCGTGCGGCCTCGTCGGCGGAGTTGCCCGCGAGGGAGAAGGTGTAGCCGATCAGCACGCACTGCCACAGCAGCACCAGGGTCACCAGCACGATGGGCACCATCCCGGCGAACTCCACGCTCAGCGCCCCCCGGTCACCACCCTCCCGCAGGTGGGGCGACACCCGGCGGCGCAGGAACCCGACGGCCCCACGGTCCGAGCCGAGGGGGGAAGTGGCCTGGCCCTGGCCCTGAGCCGGACCCGGTCCCGACCCCGGACCAGGTGTCGCGCCGGGTGGCAGGGCGTGCTGCGGCTGCGCGGCGAGCGCGGGTCTGTGCCCGGCTGCCCCGGCCGCGCCGGGCCCACCGGAGCCCGCAGCGCTGCCGGAGCCGCCGGCCCTGCCCGAGCCGCCGGCACCGACGGCGCCGACGCGCCCCTGGTGCCGTCCGCCGCCCTGCCGTCCGCCCCCGCGCCGCCGGGCGGGGAAGCGCTGCTGCTCCCCGTCCACGTCCGCCGCCAGGCCGAGTTCGCCCGCCAGCCCCCACAGTGCCTGCCGTACGCTGCCCTTGGCGTCCAGATCCTGCATCCGCCCGGCGTCCAGCGCGGACTGGAGCTCCTTGAAGCCCGCGGGCACGGCCGTGCGGGCCACCGGGCTGCCGGTGATACGGGCGATGAGGTCCGGCTGGATCTCGGTGTGCCGGGAGGCCCGGTTGACGACGGTGACCGTCTCCTCCGCCTTGCGGATCTGGAGCCGTTCCCACAGCCGCACCATCCGCTTCGCACCGCGTACGGCGATCACATCGGGGGTGGTCAGCAGCAGCGCGAGGTCGGCCGCCTCGACGGCCGCGGCGTTGGCCGCGTGCATCTGGGTGCCGCAGTCGAGGACGACGAGCTCGTAGCGGGAGCGCAGCGCGGCCACCAGTTGGCGCGCTGCCCGCTCGTCCACGTCCTCGCCGCGCTCCCCCTCCTCCGGTGCCAGCAGCAGCGCCAGGCCGGTCTCGTGCACGTAGACGGCGTCCTGGAGGACCCGTGGGGTCAGGTCCTTGATCCCGGCCAGGTCGGCGACGGACCTGCGGAAGCGCACGTCCAGATAGGAGGCGACGTCCCCGGCCTGGAGGTCGAGGTCCACCAGCACCGTGGCCCGGCCGGAGGCCCGCGCGGCGAGGGCGAGCTGGACGGCGGCCAGGGTGGTGCCGACACCGCCCTTGGCGCCCGCGACGGTGACGACGGTGCCGCCGCCCTGCCCACCGGGACCGTACGGTTCGCTCCCGTACCCGGCGTCCTCGTAACCGCCCAGATGGCGGCGGACACCGGTGGCCCAGGCCGCGGCGGCGCCGACCCGCGCCGCCAGCTCGTCGTAACCGAGCGGCAGCCCGGCGACTCCGCGCGCTCCGGCGTCCATGGCGGCCGCGTACAGCGCCGGGCTGGTGTCCTGGGTGACCAGGACGACGCCCACGGCGGGGAACTGGAGGGCCACCTGGCTGATCAGCTCCAGCGCGGGCACCGGACCGATCAGCTCGTGGACGAGGACCACCTCGGGCAGCTCGGCGGGTGCCTCGCCGGCCTGCTGGGCCAGCGAGTCCAGCAGCTGGGTCGAGTCGACGGCGGGCGGCACGGGCTCGGCGTCGGGGAGCTGGCTGAGCAGGGTGACCAGCGGGCGCGCCGCGTCCGGGTCGCTGACAGCCGGCTGGATGCGGATCACCATCGTGGCCTCACTTGTCTCCGGGGAGCGTGTAGATGCGGTCCTCCTCGGGGACCTCGGTGTCGTCACCCGGCGCCACCAGGGCGAGCCTGACGTGCTCGGCGAACGACTCCGCGTAGGCCACCCGCTGGGCGTCCTTGGCGGTGAGCGCGAAGGTGATGGGCACGCCGTCGCGTTCGCGCTGCCGGGTGCGCTCGTCGCGGTCGCCGTCGTCCTCCAGCGGGGTCAGCTTGCCGACGTCGATGACCTTGGCGCGGCTGACGATGACGCGGGACTCGGACGGCGCCTTGGTTTCTCCGTCACCCTTGCCACCGGGGCGCTGCTCGCCCTCGAAGGTGGCGTAGATGTTGACGCGGTTGCCAGGGTTGATCTTCCCGGCGACGCCGGTCTCCGCGTCGATCATGATGGCGAGCTCCTGCTCGCCCGCCTTCAGTTCGGGCCGCTCGGCCATCATGTCGGACTGGAGGAGCGAGCCCTTCTCGAGCGGGTTCACGGCGATCTTGCGGCGGATGTCGCTCAGATCCGTGACGGCGGTGCTGGGCAGCCACCGCCGGGGCATGGAGACCTCGGTGAACTGCGAGCTGTCCAGCGACCGGTAGGCGGGCACGTCCTCCTTCAGCTTGTAGGCCGTCGTCTCGTCGCCCACCTTGGACTCCACGTTCCTGACGACGGCGAGCACCCCGGCGAACGCGGCGAGGGCGCACAGGACCGAGAGGACCAGCAGGAGGACGCCGCGGCGCTGGCGTGAGTTCATGGACGGATACCTCTGGGGTCGGCGACGACGGGCTCGGACGTGGCGGGGGCCGAGGGGGCTGCGGAGGGCACGGGCGGCGGAGTGGAAGGCGCGCGAGGTGCCGGGGCGCGAGGTGCCGGTGGTACGGAGGACGCGGTCGGCGCGGGTGGCAGCGGGGTGGCACAGAACGCGCACCGGTCGCCGATGAGTTCGAGGCCGCAGCCGGGGCACTCGTCACGCCGTACGGAGGCGACGAGCTGGTAGAGGACCGAGACATCGGGGATGGCCGCCACGAACTCCGTCAGCTTGGCCGTACCCCACCAGGCCGCCGAGTCCCGGGGCAGCGGGGTCTCGTGCACCCGCGCCACCCGCCAGCGGGCCGGCAGGGTGCGCAGGGCCCAGTCGGCGGAGAGCTGCCCGGGCGCGACGGTCAGCTCCGTGGCGAACCTCGGCCCGGTCAGCCCTCCTTCGGAGCCTGGCGTCCCCAGCCTGATCAGTTCGGGCGTGGGCGCGGCGAGGACGGCGAACTGGGTGCCGGGCAGCCAGGAGCGGGCGTGCGAGCCGACCGCGACCGGCACCCGGTCCAGCTTGGCGACCGAGCCGAGCACGGCACCGGCGTACAGATAGTGCGTCAGCAGCCGCGCCGCCGCGCCCAGCACTCCGGGCGTGAAGTCGCACAGGGACAGCTGCCGCAGCTGCCGTACGAGCATCCCGCAGGCCAGCGGCGGCAGCTCCACCGGCAACAGCGCGATGCGCCGGCTCTCCAGCAGCGAGCGGACGGTGTGCAGCCGGTGCCGGAACGGGGTGGGCAGGGTCGCGGGGAAGACGGTCAGGAGATAGCCGTGCTGTTCCAGCAGGGCCTGCGTCTGCGCGAGGGCTTCCGCCAGCGGCTGCTCGTCCGGCGGGGGGAACACATGGGCGTGCGGGGTGTGCCGGTCGGTGGCGGCGAGCAGGTGGTCGGGGCTGGTGACCGCTAACGCCGTAGACACATCCGCCTCCCCCGGGGCCGCCACCGGCCTACCACAGTAGCCATGGCCCCCCGCACCGTGAACCGTTCGCCGAAACGTGCACCGTCCCCCGAAACCGGACCAGCGACACCACTACCCGCCCGACCCCGCACATCAATCCCCCACACCGGTCCCCGTACACCGATCCCCGCACCAGAGGCACCAAGAGGCGCCAGGGGGCATCAGGCGTCACCAGGGGAGGTCGCGGACCTGTTCGACGCACAGGATGAGGAACAGGACGCAGGAGGCGGCCAGCAGGAGGTTGCTGAGCCAGCCGTTGCGCCACTCGCGGGGGGTGCGGCCGCTGTTGAGGAGCCACAGGAGGGTGGCGGCGAGGAAGGGCATGAAGAAGGCGCCCAGCACGCCGTAGGCGACGACGAGGCCGAAGGGCTGGTCCAGCCAGAGCAGGGTCATCGGAGGGAAGGTCAGCCACAGCAGGTAGCCGCGGAAGGGTATCGAGCGCTCCCGCTCGCCACGGGTGAGCGGCGCGACACCGGCGTCCGGTGTCAGGCCGCGTGCGGCCTTCAGCCGCTCCACGAAGTCGGCGAACATCAGGCTCACGCCGTGCCAGACGCCCACCAGCGAGGAGAAGGAGGCGGCGAAGAAGCCGACCAGGAAGAGGGTGGAGGTGGAGCTGCCGAAGCGCTTCTCCAGGACGTCGTCCAGGTCCAGGAGGCCCTTGTCGCCGGAGGCGAGTGCCAGGTTCGTGGAGTGCAGCAGCTCGGCGCCGATGATCAGCATGGCCACGACGAAGATGCCCGTGGTGAGGTAGGCGACGCGGTTGTCGAGCCGCATCATCTTCATCCAGCTGCTGTCGGCCCAGCCCTTGGCGTTGATCCAGTAGCCGTACGCGGCCATGGTGATGGTGCCGCCGACGCCGCCGATCAGGCCGAGGGTGTAGATCATGGAGCCGGACGGCAGGACGGGCAGCAGTCCGGCGAAGGCGTCGCCCAGGTCGGGGCTGACCCGGATCGCGACGTAGACCACGACCAGGAACATCACGCCGACGAAGAGCATCATGATCTTCTCGACGATGGCGTAGCGGTTCGTCCATACGAACAGCAGCCCTGTCAGCCCCGTGATGATCGCCCAGGCCTTGAGCGGCAGCGCATCGCCGAAGAGCGCCTGGAGCGGCAGCGCACTGGAGGACATGGCGGTCGCACCGTAGACGAAGCCCCAGATGACGACGTAGACCGCGAAGTAGACCGTGGTCCAGGGCCCGAGGCTGCGCCAGCCGTCGAAGATGGTGCGGCCGGTGGCCAGGTGCCAGCGGCCGGTCGCCTCGGCGAGGGCGATCTTGACGATGCAGCCGATGACGGCGGCCCACAGCAGGGTGTAGCCGAACTTGCTGCCCGCGATGAGCGTGGCGACCAGGTCCCCGGCGCCGACGCCGGTGGCCGCGACCACGATGCCGGGGCCGATCATCTTCCAACTGGGCCTGCGAACCGGGGGCGTGGCGCCGTCGGCCGTACCGGGTGTGATGTCCTCCGCTGCCATGCCGACCTCCGCCGTACGCGCGCTTCGAGGGTGGGCGACCGTGCCGGTCCCCGGGGGGCGACCGTGCAGGTCGCAGGTGATGTAACCGCCTGCGGACGATCAGCACAAGGGGGTGCGGGCCACGGAACGGGCCCGCTTTCCCGGCGCGGTCACCGGGCGATCACCGTCCGACGCCTTGACATCCTTATTGGTCTGGACCAGGTTGTACGGCGCACGCGCACCACACCTCCCTTTCCCCCCACACCGGAGGCAGTTGTGGCACGTTCCCACTCCAGACGTATCCCGTTCCCCCGCGCACTCGTCGCTCTCGCCGCCTCGGCTCTTGCGGCGGGCGGTCTGTTCGCCTTCGGCCCGGCCGCCGCGCACGCCGAGGACCCCACAGGACCCGGGCCCCGGGTCGGCGCCTCCCAGGTGCCCGCGCACGCCGTCACCGGCTACTGGCAGAACTTCGACAACGGCGCGACCGTGCAGACCCTCGCCGACGTGCAGGACGAGTACGACATCATCGCCGTCGCCTTCGCGGACGCGACCGGCACACCGGGCCAGGTCGACTTCCACCTCGACCCTGCGCTCAACTACTCCGAGCAGCAGTTCAAGGCGGACATCGCCGCCAAACAGGCCGCCGGCAAGTCCGTCGTCGTCTCCGTGGGCGGCGAGAAGGGCGCGGTCTCGGTCAACGACGGCGCCTCGGCTGACGCCTTCGCCACGAGCATCGTCTCGCTGATGGACGAGTACGGCTTCGACGGCGTCGACATCGACCTGGAGAACGGCCTCGACGCGACCTATATGACCAAGGCCCTCGACGCGATCCACGCCGCCAAGAGCGACGTGGTGGTGACGATGGCGCCGCAGACGATCGACATGCAGTCGCCGGGCAACGCGTACTTCAAGACGGCGCTCAACATCAAGAGCTATCTGACCGTCGTCCACACGCAGTACTACAACAGCGGCTCGATGAACGGCTGCGACGGCAAGGTCTACTCGGCCGGCACCGTCGACTTCCTCACCGCGCTCGCCTGCGTACAGATCAAGGGCGGCCTCGACCCCTCCCAGGTCGGCATCGGCACCCCCGCCTCACCGCGCGCCGCGGGCTCCGGCTACGTCGACCCGGGCGTGGTCAACAACGCGCTGGACTGCCTGGCCAAGGGCACCGGCTGCGGCAGCTTCACGCCCGACGAGAAGTGGCCCGGCATCCGCGGCGCGATGACCTGGTCAACGGCGTGGGACGCGAGCAACGGCAACAAGTGGTCGAGCACGGTGGGCCCCCACGTCCACGGCTTGCCCTGACCCTCGGGCAGTTCCCCGCGCCCCTGACGGGGCGCGGGGACAGAACTACTTCGTCGGCTCCGGCAGCACGCAGCGCCGCGCATCGAGGTTGAGCTGGTTCCCGCGGCCGAAGCAGGAGTTGATCAGATAGGTCTGCTGGCCGTAGGCGTTGAGGTAGCGGACGGTGACGTTGCCGCTCTTGTCCACCTCACACGGGTTGTTGAGCGTGCACCGCTCGCCGTCCTCGTTGTGGGTGTTGTTGACGCCGATGACCTTGCCGGTGCGGTTGTCGATCACCGGGGAGCCGGAGGTGCCGCCCTTGGTCTGGCAGGCCATGGTGTAGCGGATGGAGTCCTTCCAGGTCCAGTCCGCCTCCTTCAGCCGGTAGGCGAACCCGTCGACGGCGCAGCCGAACTTCTCCTTCCAGTAGCCGGAGACGACAGTGATGTCCCGGCCCTGGCGCGGGTGCCTGGCATCCAGCGTCAGCGCGTCGATGCCGTACTTCTTCTTGATCTCCTTGTACGTGGAGGTCGTCTCGTACAGGGAGATGTCGGTGTCCGTCATGGTCGCGTAGGCGATCTTGTCGGAGTGGATCTTCCCGGCGTCGCTGCCGTCCGCGTTGAGCAGCGTGAAGTCGCGGCTGGTCTTCTTGTCGACCACGACCTCGCCCGCGCCGGGCATGCCCTCCTGGAGGCAGTGGCCGTTGGACAGGACGAGCGCCGGGTCACTGGCCCTGGAGTGCTTGAGCTTGACGACGGAGCCGGAGCAGTTGCTGAGCGCCACGGTGCCCTCGAAGGAGGGGGTGCCGCGGTGGGCCGCCGCCTGGCCGCTGTCGGCGGCGGCCACCGCCGGTGCCGCGGCTATGCCCGTGAGAGCGGCGGCGCCGAACAGCGCCGCCGCGAGCGTACTGACGAGGGGCTTTCTCATGTACTCCTCATTCTTCCGGTTTGACGACAGGGACAGGAGGGCCCCAACGTCCGTACAGCGGTGTCGCGTTACGGCTTGGGGAGCGTGCAGCCCGTACGGTCGAGGTCGATCTTGTTCCCCGCTCCCACGCACGGCGCGATGATGTAGGTCTGCTGGCCGTAGCCGATCCCGTAGCGGACGGTGACCTGGCCGTTCTCGTCCACCTCACAGGGGTTGTTGAGCGTGCACCGCTCGCCGTCCTCGTTGCGGGTGTTGTTGACCCCGACGACCTTGCCGGTGGCGTTGTCGATGACGGGGGAGCCGGACGTACCGCCCTTGGTACGACAGTCGGCGGTGTAGCGCAGGGAGTCCTTCATCGTCCAGCCGGCCTCCTTGAGCCGGTAGGCGAAGCCGTCGAGCGAGCAGCCGAACTTCTCGCGCCAGTACCCGGACACGACGGTGATGTCCCGGCCCTTGGTGGGGTGTGCCGCCTCGACGTCGAGCGCCTTGATGCCGAACCGGGACTCGATCTGCCGGTAGGTGGAGCCGACCTGGTACAGCGAGACGTCGGTGTCGGTCATCGTCGCGTAGGCGACCTTGGTGGCGCGGATGGTGCCGGCGTAGCCGCCGTTCGCCCTCAGCAGGGTGAAGGAGCGCCTGGATGCCTGGTCCTTGACGACCTGCCCCGGCTGGGGCATGCCCGTCTCCAGGCAGTGGCCGTTGGAGAGGACCAGCGCGGGGTCGTCGGGCTGCGAGGTGGGCATCTTGACCACCGAGCCCGAGCAGTTGCTGAGCGCCACGGTGCCCTCGAAGGAGGGTACGGCCTCGGCCTTGGGGGCCTTGGGGTTCGCCTTGCCGCTGTCGGCGGCCGCCACGGGTGCCGCGGCGATGCCGGTGAGTGCCGCGGCGCCGAAGAGCGCGGCGGAGAGGGAGGTTGCGAGAGGTCTGTTCACGGGTGGGGGTTCCTCTCTTGATACCGAAGGTTCGTTCGGTCCGACGCCGTGCATTCTTGGACCAGTTGGGGCCCACCACAAGAGCACCCCCGGAATCGGGAGAGCCGATTCCGGGGGTGTTGTGTCGTATGTGGATTTTCCCGCCCGGGGCCGCGCCCGCCTGCGCGCCGGGCGGGCGCGTCAGACGAAGATGCTCAGCACCGCCGCCACCGCGAAGCCGGCGACCGACAGCACGGACTCCAGCACCGTCCAGGACGCGAGCGTGTCGCGCTCTGAGATGCCGAAGTACTTGGCGACCATCCAGAATCCGCCGTCGTTGACGTGCGAGGCGAAGATGGACCCGGCCGAGATCGCCATGATGACCAGCGCCAGGTGCGCCTGCGAGGGATCTCCCTGCGCCAGCAGCGGCGCCACGATGCCGGCCGTGGTGACGATGGCGACCGTCGCCGAGCCCTGCGCCACCCGCAGCACCAGCGAGATCAGATACGCCAGCACGACCACCGGCAGCCCGGCGTCCCCGAACACGTCGGCGAGGGCCTGCGCGACGCCCGAGCCCTGGAGTACGGCACCGAAGACCCCGCCCGCGCCGACGACCAGCAGGATGTTGCCGACCGGCTTGAGCGAGGCCGTTGAGACCGTCTCCAGCGACTTACGGGTCCAGCCCCGGCGCAGCCCCAGCAGGTAGTACGCCAGCAGCAGGGCGACGGTCAGCGCCACGAACGGGTGGCCCACGAACTCGATGACCGAGCGGACGGTGGAGGGGTCGAGCGCGAGGGAGGAGAAGGTGGCGGCGAGGATCAGCACCAGCGGCGTACCGATGATGGCCAGCACCGTACCGAGGGCGACCGGCTGCTCCTCGGCGTCGGCGCCGCCGGTGCTGTCGGCGCCGCCGGTGCTGTCGGTGCCGCTCGCGCCGGCGCCGCCGGTGGCATGCGCGCGCTTCTCCGCCGCTACGGCACGCTTGGCCTCCTCGGCGGCCTCCAGCATGTCCTGCGGCACCTCGACGAAGATCCGGTTGCCGATCCACGCCGCGTACCCCCAGGCGGCGAGCACCGCGGGGACACCGCAGACGACGCCCATCAGGATGACCCAGCCCAGCTCCACGTCCAGCAGCCCGGCGGCGGCCACCGGACCCGGGTGCGGGGGCAGGAACGCGTGCGTCATCGACAGCCCGGCGAGCATCGGCATGCAGTAGAGGAGGATCGACTTGCCGCTCCTCTTGGCCGCCGCGTAGATGATGGGCGCCAGCACGAAGATGCCGACGTCGAAGAAGACGGGGATGCCGAAGATCAGGCCGGTCAGCCCCATGGCGAGCGGTGCGCGCCGCTCGCCGAACAGCCCCAGCAGCCGGGCCGAGAGCGCCTCGGCGCCCCCGCTGACCTCCAGGATCGCCCCCAGCATGGTGCCGAGGCCGATGATGATCGCGACGTGGCCGAGGATGCCGCCCATCCCCGACTCGATCATCGAGACGGCGTCGGACTTCTGGACGGTGCCGAAGAGTTCGGTGACGGACAGTCCGGCCCCGAGACCCACCGCGATGGAGACGGCGAGCAGCGCGACGAACGGCTGGAGGCGGACCTTGATGATGAGCACGAGCAGCAGGGCGATACCGAGGGCCGCCACGGTGAGCAGGCCCCCGGTGCCGGGTATGAGCGCGAGGAGGCCGCCCGTGTGGGGCGGTGTCCTTTCGGCGGCGAGCAGCATGAGAACTCCGTTGTTCGGTGCTGGGCGGAGCCCCACCCCCTGAGCGGGGGTGGGGGTACCTCAGCCGAGGACGGCCAGCGCGTCGATCTCGACCAGGAGTCCGGCCGGAAGCCCCACGTACACCGTCGTCCGCGCCGCCGGGGCCTGCTGGAGGGAGGCGAAGTACTCGTTGTAGATCTCGTTGAACTCCGCGAAGTGCGCGGTGTCCGTCAGATAGACGCGGATCATCATCGCGTCCTCCCAACTGGCGCCGCCCTCCTCGAGGATGGCCTCCACATTGGCGAGGGTCTGCAGGGTCTGCTCGCGCAGCCCGGGGCCGACAGGCGTCGGCGCCTGGCCTTCGACGGCGGGGCCGAAGCCCACCTGCCCTGCGACCTGGAGGATGTTGCCCTTGCGCACGCCGTGCGAGAACTTCGCGGGCGGCGTGGTGTGGGTGGCCGGGGTGAGGGCGGTCTTGGCCGGCTTTTCGCTCATGGTGCGGCTCTCTTACTCGTCGTTCCGGTCGGGGTGAATGGGCGGCTGCCCCGTGTACTCGGCGCTGATGGCCTCGGCGGTCCGTCGCAGGCGGGGCAGCAGGGCGAGGAGTTCGTCCGCTGAGACGACGACGTTGGGCGCGGAGACCGACATGGCCGCCACCACCCGTCCGTCGGCGCCGCGGATGGGCGCCGCGACGCAGTTGATGGACTCCTCGTGGCCACCGAAGTCGGTGGCCCAGCCCTGTTCGCGCACCTTGGCGAGCTCCGCGAGGAACGCGGCGGCGTCGGGTGTGGAACGGGGCGTGTAGCGGGGGTAGTCGAGCCGTTCGGCGACGGCGCGCCGTTCCGGCTCCGGCAGGTCGGCCAGCAGCAGCTTGGCCACGGCGGCGACGGTGATGGCGACGGGCTTGCCGATGCGCGAGTACATCCGGACCGGGTAGCGGCTCTCGACCTTGTCGATGTAGAGGACCTGGTCCTCGGCGTACTCCTCGTAGACGGCCAGGTGCACCGTGTGTCCGCAGGCGGCGTTGAGCCCGGCCAGGTGCGGGTGGGCGATGTCGCGGATGTCGAGGCTCTCCATGGCCTGCTGCGCCAGCGCGAACAGCCGCGCGCCGAGCCGGTAGCGCTGGTCGGGCTGGCGGTAGACCATGCCGTGCTCGTGCAGGGTGCGCAGCAGCCGCAGCGCTGTCGACTTGTGGACCTGCAGCCGGGAGGCGACCTGCTCCAGGTTGGCGGGCCCCTCGGCGAGCAGCGGCAGGATGCTCAGGGCGCGGTCGACGGTCTGGCTCATACGGAACGCACCTCCGGCTCCCGATGGCCGGGCTGGTCGGGCTCGGCGGGCTCGGCAGGCTGGGCCGGCTCGGCGGGCCGCCCGGCGGCTGGCGCGGTTCGCGGCCCGTGCGTCGTCCAGCCGGGGCCCAGCCGCAGTCCCGCCCAGCTCCCCTCGTCGAGGGCCGCCAGCCGGTCGGCGAGGTCGCGGTCCGGCGGCGCGGCGAGGTCACCGGCGTCCGTGAGCGCGGCGGCGGCCATCAGATGCCCGTGCCGCAGCCGTTGGTCGACCGGCAGCCCGCGCAGGGTGCCGGCCAGGAAGCCGGCGGCGAAGGCGTCTCCCGCGCCCACGGGGGAGACGACGTCCACCCGCAGCGCGGGCGCGAAGACGGCTGTCCCGTCCCGGGTGAACGCGGTGGCTCCCGTCGCCCCCTGTTTGACGACGAGCACCGCCGGCTCGGGCAGCGCCTCCCGTACGGCATCGGGCCCGCCCGTGACTCCCCAGGCGGCGGCCGCCTCGTCCTCGCCGACGAAGACGAGGTCGCTGTGCCGGGCGAGTTCGCGCAGCACCTCGGCGCCGGGTTCCGCGACGGTGGGCGTACGCCACAGGCCGACGCGGTAGTTGACGTCGAAGGAGACCAGCGGCCCGGTGCCGCCGCCTCGTTCCGCGGAGGTGCGCGCCGAGGTGAGCTCACGCAGCAGGGCCAGGCAGTCGGTGGAGAGGGCGGCGGTGATCCCGGTCAGGTGCAGCACCTTGCCTGCGTGGAGCGCCCGGCGCGGGACGTTGGCGGGTGACATGGCCGAGGCGGCCGACCCGGCGCGGTAGTAGAGCACTTCGGAGAGCGGGCCGGTCCCTTCGGCGGGGCCGGTTCCTTCCCCGGCACCGGTGGCGCGCTCGCCGTTCGTGCGGAAGTAGATGCCGGTGGGCCGCTCCGGGTCGCGCTCGACCGCGCTGGTGTCCACGCCGTGCGCGGCGATCGTACGGACCAGGTGGTCGCCGAAGCCGTCGGTGCCGACCCGGCTGACCCAGGCGGCGCGGTGACCGGCGCGGGCCAGGGTGCAGGCGACGTTGGACTCGGCGCCGCCGATCGCCCGGTCGAAGGAGGGCACGTCGGCGAGCGGGCCGGTGCTGCCGGGCAGGAACGTGACCATGGATTCGCCGAGGCAGACGACGTCGACTTGGCGGGTGGTGGTCACGGGGATGCTGCTCCTCGCTGCGGTGTCCCGGTCGGTGCCCGGGAGCCCGGCGGCCGGCTCCCGGCACCATTGACCGGCTGTTCCGCGGGATGCTAGACAGCTTTCAGCGTTATACGCAATGGTCGTTGCACAGCTTGCAACAGCACAGCAAGCAACGTCGCTACTGCTACCACGGAGACCGCATGGCAGCCCCAACCCCTTCCCCCGGAACCGCCTCCACCGGTGACGTCGCCCACGCAACGGCTGTGGCCCGCATCGCCGACGAGCCGGCCGACCACCGCTTCAAGGGGCTGCCCCCGGACGCTGCCGCCGCCGGTACCACCCTGGGCGAGCTGGCCGCCGAACGCCGCTCCCTGTTCACCGGCGGCTTCACCACCCCCGTCCTCGCCCTCTCCGCCGAGCGCCTGGAGCACAATCTGGCCGCGCTCGCCGACTACTCGGCGCGCCACGGCCTCGCCTTCGCCCCGCACGGCAAAACGACCATGGCGCCGCAGCTGTTCAACCGTCAGCTGGAGCACGGCGCCTGGGGCATCACGCTCGCCGTACCGCACCAGGCGCGGGTGGCGCGCGCCTTCGGCGTCCCGCGGATCTTCCTCGCCAACGAGCTGGTGGACGCCGCGGCGCTGCGCTGGCTCGCCGCCGAACTGGACGCCGACCCGGACTTCCGCTTCATCTGCTACGTCGACTCGCCGCAGGGCGTCGCGCTGATGGACGAGGCGCTGCGCGCCGCCGGGGCCCGGCGTCCCGTGGAGGTGGTGGTGGAGCTGGGCGCTGGCGACGGCGCACGCACCGGGGCGCGGACAGAGGCCGAGTGCGCCGCCATCGCGGACGCGGTGGCCGCGACCGGCACCCTGCGCCTGGTGGGCGTCGCCGGATACGAGGGCGAAGTGCCGGGCGCCGAGCTGGAGGCGGTACGCGGGTGGCTGCGGCGGCTGACCGGACTGGCCGTATCACTGGACGCCGCCGGCCATTTCGCGGACCTGGACGAGATCGTGGTCAGCGCGGGCGGCAGCGCCTGGTTCGACGCGGTCGCCGAAGCCTTCGCCGAACTGCCCACACTCTCGGCGCCGACGCTGAAGCTGCTGCGCTCGGGTGCCTACGTCTCCCACGACGACGGTCACTACCGCCGCCTGACGCCGTTCAACCGGCACCCCGACGAAGGGGGACTGCAGGCCGCCTTCACGCTGTGGACCCAGGTCGTCTCCCGTCCTGAGCCGGGGCAGGCGTTCCTCAACGGGGGCAAGCGGGACGCCGCCTTCGACCTGGAACTCCCCGAGCCGCACGTGGTGCGTGGCACCGCCCGGCCCGGGTCCGGCGAGGGCACCATGCGGGACGCCACAGGGCTTACCGTCACAGGGCTCAGCGACCAGCACGCCTGGCTGCGGGTGGCCGACGGCACCGAGCTGGAGATCGGCGAGTGGGTGGGCCTGGGGATGTCCCACCCGTGCACCATCTTCGACAAGTGGCAGGTGATCCCCGTGGTGGACGCCGAAGGCACGGTCACCGACCTGATCCGCACCTTCTTCTGAGGCGCGCTCCCCCATGGACACCGTCATCCGCGGCGCCCGCGTCATCGACGGCACGGGCGCACCCTCCTACCGGGCCGACGTCGCCCTCCGCGAGGGCCGTATCGCGCATCTGGCTCCGGAAGGGGCCCCGCGCCCCGGCGGCGCCCGCACCATCGACGCCGACGGTCTCGCACTGGCTCCCGGCTTCCTCGACATGCACGCCCACTCCGACCTGGCGATCCTCCGGGACCCGGCGCACACCGCCAAGGCGGCGCAGGGCGTCACCCTGGAAGTGCTCGGCCAGGACGGGCTGTCGTACGCGCCCACCGACGACACCACCCTCGCCGCGATCCGGGAGGCCATCACCGGCTGGAACGGCGACGGCGGCGACATCGACTTCGACTGGCGTACGGTCGGCGGCTATCTGGACCGCATCGACCGCCAGGGCACGGCCGTCAACGCGGCGTATCTGATCCCGCAGGGCAGCGTCCGGATGCTGGCCATGGGCTGGGAGGACCGCCCGGCGGCGCCGGACGAGCTGGCCACCATGAAACGCCTGGTCGCCGAGGGGATGGAGCAGGGCGCCATGGGCCTGTCCTCCGGGCTGACCTACACCCCGGGCATGTACGCCTCCGACGCCGAGCTGACCGAACTGTGCCGGGTGGTGGCCGCGTGGGGCGGCTACTACTGCCCGCACCACCGCTCCTACGGCGCCGGCGCGCTGGAGGCGTACGCGGAGATGGTGGCGCTCACCCGCGAGGCGGGCTGCCCGCTCCACCTCGCGCACGCCACCATGAACTTCGGCGTCAACCAGGGCCGCGCGCCCGAGCTTCTCGCCCTCCTGGACGCGGCGCTGGCGGACGGCGCCGACATCACGCTCGACACCTACCCCTACACACCGGGCTGCACCACGCTGGCCGCCATGCTGCCGAGCTGGGCCAACGAGGGCGGCCCCGAGGCGACGCTGGCGCGGCTGGCCGACCCGGCGACGGCGGCCCGTATCCGGCACGTGCTGGAGGTCGAGGGCGCCGACGGCTGCCACGGGGTACCGATCGAGTGGGACACCATCGAGATCTCCGGTGTCAGCGATCCGGCGCTGGCGGACCATGTGGGCCGTACGGTCGCCGAGTCCGCCGAGCTGCGCGGCGAGGAGCCGTGGGTCACGGCGCTGCGGCTGCTGACCGAGGACCGGCTCGGCTCGACGATCCTGCAACACGTCGGCCACGAGGAGAACGTCCGGGCGATCATGCGGCACCGGGTGCACACCGGGGGCAGCGACGGCATCCTCCAAGGCGCGAAACCGCACCCCCGCGCCTACGGTACGTTTCCGCACTACCTCGGCCACTACGTACGCGAGTTGGGCGTCCTCTCCCTGGAGGAGTGCGTCGCCCACCTCTCCGGCCGCCCGGCAGCCCGCCTCCGCCTGCCCGATCGCGGCCTGATCCGCGAGGGCTATGTGGCCGACCTGGTCCTCTTCGACCCCGAGACGGTCGCCGCCACCGCCACCTTCGCCGAACCGCGCTCCCTCCCGACGGGCATCCCCCACGTCTTCGTCGCGGGGCGCCCGGTCATCGAGGACGGCCACCGCACGGACGTCCTGGCCGGACGGGCAGTGCGGCGTACGGGGTGAGGGCTCAGTCCCGTACGGGGAAGTCGGAGGTGTCGATTTCGATCCGCTCCCCGCTGCTGAGCGTCAGCGTGAGGGGCTCCCCGTAAGGGATCTCCTTGACCTTGGCGTATCCCGTCGCGTGCGGCTCGGTCATCAGCGTGCAGAGCTTCTTGAAGGGGTCGGCGATCAGGTAGAGCTCGATCCCGAAGCGCGCGTACTTGGCGACGTTGCGGACGTAGTCCTTGTCGTCGTCGGGCCGAGAAGTGACCTCGACGGCAGCAAGAACATCCATGCAGTCGTAGCTGTCGCCGTGCCGCTCGGCTCCCTCGGCGAGGATTGTGAGGTCGGGTGCCGCGTCGTTCTCGCCGGGGAATCTCACCAACACGTCACCGAACACACGCTCCCTGGGGACGGCAGCTTTCCGGACGGCCGAACGCACCTCGTTCACCGTCCAGTCCTGCTCCGGGCTCTGCGGAGTCATGATCACTTCCCCGTCGAAAATCTCGACCCGGTATCCCTCAGGAACAGCGTCACGCGCGAGCAGATCATCCATCACCGTCACGGCCGCTCACCTCCTGTCTGCGCCCATTATGCGCGATCTCCACCAGCCCGGAGGGCCTACGCGTGGGTGTAGGCCACCAAGGAGATGCCCACGTAGTGGACGGCGAAGGCGGCCAGGGTGAAGGAGTGGAAGACCTCGTGGAAGCCGAACCAGCGGGGTGAGGGGTTGGGGCGCTTGATGCCGTAGATGACGCCGCCCACGCTGTAGAGGACGCCGCCGACGATGACGCACACCAGGACGGCGATCCCGCCCTTCCGCAGGAAGTCGGGCAGGAAGAAGACGGCCGCCCAGCCCATGGCGATGTAGCAGGGGGTGTAGAGCCAGCGGGGTGCGCCGACCCAGAAGACGCGGAAGGCGATGCCGAGACCTGCAGCTATCCAGATGCCCCACAGCAGCAGGTCACGGCGGCCGTCGGGCAGCAGCAGGATCGTCAGCGGGGTGTAGGTGCCGGCGATGATCAGAAAGATGTTGGCGTGATCGAGGCGCCGCAGCAGGGCGTTGATCCGGGGGCTCCAGTCACCGCGGTGGTAGAGCGCGCTGACGCCGAACAGCAGACACGCCGTCAAGGTGTAGATGGCGCAGGCGATCCGGCCGCGGCTGCTGTCGGCGAGCGCGGTCAGGAACATTCCGGACACCAGTACGGCGGGGAACATGCCCAGGTGCAGCCAGCCGCGCAGCTTGGGCTTGAGGGCCTGCGCAGCTGAGTGCGCCGAGGCGGACAGCCGTGAGGCGGCGGAGTGGGAGGCCGCGTGGGAGGCCGTGGCGGCGGCCGAGTGGGGCGAGGGGGCGCCCGCGGAGGGGGAGTCGGGCGCGGTCGAGGTGCCGGGGCTGGACGGTGACGCGCTGGACGACGGGGAGATCACAGCGGCAGGCTCCGAAGACGGGGACGCGGAGTCGGTCATCAGGCCATCGTACCCACGACACTTGTATGACCTACGGATGCGTAGGTTACGGGCCGCCAGCAGGCGGAATGACCCTGCGTGCCAGATGGGAAGACCCTACGTGTCGACGGCCACACATCCCCCGTCTGGACAGACAACCATTCACACCGCATGATCAGATGAGCATAAGCGGCACCGGATGAGCGACAAGACAAACTGCCACGAAAGCATCCGGGTCGTGGCCCCCAAGGGGCGCGCTGACAGCAGGCACAAAACCCTCAAACGTCTGGAGCGATCGTGGCGCGCAGTTCTGCGGCTCCCCTCACCTCTGTCCCGTCTTCCTCGAACCCTTCGACCACCGGGGACGCCCCCACCCGTCACCAGGAGTTGCTCTCCTGGGTCGACGGGATCGCCGAGCTGACCCAGCCCGACCGCATCGTGTGGTGCGACGGCTCCGAGGCCGAATACGACCGCTTGTGCGAAGAGCTGGTCGCCAAGGGCACGTTCACAAAGCTCGACCCCGTCAAACGGCCCAACTCCTACTACGCCGCCTCCGACCCGTCCGACGTCGCCCGGGTCGAGGACCGCACCTTCATCTGCTCCGAGAAGGAGGAGGACGCGGGGCCGACGAACCACTGGAAGGATCCCGCGGAGATGAAGGAGATCTTCGCCGGGGAGGAGGGCATCTTCCGCGGTTCGATGCGCGGCCGCACGATGTACGTCGTCCCGTTCTGCATGGGCCCCCTGGGCTCCCCGCTCTCCGCGCTCGGTGTGGAGATCACCGACTCCGCTTACGTGGCCGTCGCCATGCGCACGATGACCCGCATGGGACAGCCGGTGCTGGACGAACTGGGCGAGGACGGCTTCTTCGTCAAGGCCGTGCACACCGTCGGCGCCCCGCTCTCCGAGGGCGAGCACGACGTGCCGTGGCCGTGCAACCCGACCAAGTACATCTCGCACTTCCCCGAGACCCGCGAGATCTGGTCCTACGGCTCGGGCTACGGCGGCAACGCGCTGCTCGGCAAGAAGTGCTACGCGCTGCGCATCGCCTCCGTGATGGCGCGCGACGAGGGCTGGCTGGCCGAGCACATGCTGGTGCTCAAGCTGACGCCGCCGCGTGGGGAGTCCAAGTACGTGGCCGCCGCCTTCCCGTCCGCCTGCGGCAAGACCAACCTCGCCATGCTCCAGCCCACCATCCCCGGCTGGACGGTCGAGACGATCGGCGACGACATCGCCTGGATGCGGTTCGGCGAGGACGGCCGCCTCTACGCGATCAACCCCGAGGCCGGCTTCTTCGGCGTCGCCCCCGGCACCGGCGAGGACACCAACGCCAACGCGATGAAGACCCTGTGGGGCAACGCGGTCTTCACCAACGTCGCCCTCACCGACGACAACGACGTGTGGTGGGAGGGCATGACGGAAGAGCCCCCCGCGCACCTCACCGACTGGAAGGGCAACGACTGGACGCCGGAGTCGGAGACCCCGGCGGCCCACCCCAACGCGCGGTTCACCGTCCCCGCCGGGCAGTGCCCCATCATCGCCCCCGAGTGGGAGGACCCGCGCGGAGTGCCGATCTCCGCCATCCTCTTCGGCGGCCGCCGCGCCACCGCCGTCCCGCTGGTGACCGAGTCCTTCGACTGGCAGCACGGCGTCTTCCTCGGCGCCAACGTCGCCAGCGAGAAGACCGCGGCCGCCGAGGGCAAGGTCGGCGAACTGCGCCGCGACCCGTTCGCGATGCTGCCGTTCTGCGGCTACAACATGGGCGACTACTTCGGCCACTGGCTGGAGGTCGGCGAGGGCGCCGACCCCGCCAAGCTGCCGAAGATCTACTACGTCAACTGGTTCAAGAAGGACGAGAACGGCAAGTTCGTCTGGCCCGGCTTCGGGGAGAACAGCCGCGTCCTGAAGTGGATCGTCCAGCGGCTGAACGGGGAGGTCGAGGGCGTCGAGACCCCCATCGGCCTCCTGCCGCGGAAGGAGGACCTCGACACCGAGGGGCTCGGCCTGTCCGAGGCCGAGCTGGACTTCATCCTCGCCGTCGACCGCGACGTCTGGCGCGACGAAGCGGCGCTCGTCCCTGAGCACCTTGAGACCTTCGGCGACCACACGCCGCGTGCCCTGTGGGACGAGTACCACGCCCTGGTACGCCGCCTGGGCTGACGCCGCCACGCTGCGCGGGCCCAACCTGCTGCACTTGGGCAGCGGCACCTGCCCACTTGTGGGCAGTCGTTCCGCAGGGGCGCAGGGTGGGCAAGCGCAGCGGGAGCAGACTGCCCAAGCGCAGTGAGGGACCTAAACCAGCGCGCCCTCCACATCGGCGTGCGCCGCCAGGCGCGCTGTCATCAGGGCGGTGACCGCCTCGTCGCCGCGCGATGAGGCGACAGCGAGCGCGTTACCCGCAAGGGTGCGCGCCCGCGCATGGAGGGAGGCCACATGCGCGGCGTCGTCCCGCACAGCGGAAGGCTCGGCCCGCAACGGCACCCTCCCGCCGGCCAGGCGCCCCGCATGGGCGGCGAGCTCCTGCGCGGCGGCATCCAGCGAAGCGCTCGGCGTCAGAACCCGCAGCTCGTCGGTCACCGTCAGCAGTGCGGTCAGGTGCCCGGCGAGGCGGATGTCCAGCTCCTCCTCGCGGGTGCGGCGCGGCAGCCCTGGCTGGGTGCCCTCGGCCACGGTGTGGACCGATTTGGTGCGGATCGGTTCGTACATGGATGGCCTCCTGATGCTTCAGGAGGCCATCCTAACTTGGACAACGTCTAAAGTTGTCCCATGTTCATCGATCGATCACAGATGATCACGAACAGTCACGGCTGGCTGTAGCCGTCCAGGAAGCGGCCGATCCTGGTCACCGCGTCCCGCAGTTCGGTGACGCCGGGGAGATTGACGATCCGGAAGTGGTCGGGCTCGGGCCAGTTGAACCCGGTGCCGTGCACGATCATGATCTTCTCGGCGCGCAGCAGGTCGATCACCATCTGCCGGTCGTCCTTGACCTTGTAGACCTTGGGGTCCAGCCGGGGGAAGGCGTAGATCGCACCCTTGGGCCGTACACAGGTGACGCCGGGGATCTGCGTCAGGAGTTCGTACGCCGCGTCGCGCTGCTCGCACAGCCGGCCGCCCGGCAGTACCAGGTCCTCGATCGACTGCCGGCCGCCCAGCGCGGCGGCGACCGCGTGCTGCGCCGGCATATTGGCGCACAGCCGCATATTGGCGAGGATGGTCAGGCCCTCGATATAGCTCTCGGCGTGCGTCTTGGGGCCGCAGACGGCGAGCCAGCCGCTGCGGTAGCCGGCGACGCGGTAGGACTTCGACAGGCCGTTGAACGTCAGCGTCAGCAGATCGGGCGCGATGACCGTCGTCGGGGTGTGCGTGGCGCCGTCGTAGAGGATCTTGTCGTAGATCTCGTCGGAGCACACGACCAGGTCGTGGCGGCGGGCGATCTCGGTGAGGCCACGCAGGACCTCCTCGTCGTAGACCGCGCCTGTGGGGTTGTTCGGGTTGATGATCACGAGCGCCTTGGTGCGGTCGGTGATCTTGCGCTCGACGTCCGCGAGGTCGGGCATCCAGTCGGACTGCTCGTCGCAGCGGTAGTGCACCGCCGTGCCGCCGGCCAGGGAGACCGAGGCGGTCCACAGCGGGTAGTCGGGCGCCGGTACCAGCACCTCGTCGCCGTCGTCCAGCAGCGCCTGCATCGACATCTGGATCAGCTCGGAGACGCCGTTGCCCAGATAGATGTCGTCGACCGACAGTTCGATGCCCTGCTTCTGGTAGTGCTGCATCACCGCGCGGCGCGCCGAGAGCAGCCCCTTCGCGTCACCGTAGCCGTGCGCGGTGCCGACGTTGCGCAGCATGTCCTCGAGGATCTCCGGCGGGCAGTCGAAGCCGAACGCCGCGGGGTTGCCGGTGTTGAGCTTGAGGATCTGGTGGCCTGCCGCTTCCAGCCGCGTCGCCTCCTCCAGGACCGGGCCCCGGATCTCGTAACAGACGTTGGCGAGCTTCGTCGACTGGATGACCTGCATAACGCAACCCTACGGGCGCCTTTGACAGGCCGCCTCGTGTTTTCCCTCACCTCGGGGATCGCCCGGACGTCCTACACGATTGACAGACACTCTCATTTGAGAGCTGGTGGCGGCCCCCAGGGCGCTGCCGCGGCGGCACGGCGTGGAGAGCGGCAGCGTCCCGAAGATGGCCCTGCCCGGGGACGATGCCCGACAATAGATGCATGGCCCCCGCACGTACAGATGCCGCCGACGACGCCGCAGCGGACACAGATCTGCCCCCAGCCAAGCCGAGCCTGCGCGAGCGCAAGAAGCTCCAGACCCGCCAGGCCATCCGGCGGACCGCCTACCGCCTCTTCGAGGTCCAGGGGTACGACGCGACACCCGTCGACCAGATCGCCGCCGAGGCGGAGGTCTCCCCCAGCACCGTCTTCCGCTACTTCCCCACCAAGGAAGACATCGTGCTGACCGACGAGTACGACCCGCTGATCGAGCAGGCGCTGCGGGAGCGACCGGCGGGTGAGCCGCCGGTCGCCGCGCTGCGCGAGGCGCTGTACTCCTCGATCACCCGCATCTACCAGGCCGACGCCGCCGAGACCCTCCAGCGCATCCGCCTCATCCGGGACGTGCCCGCGCTGCGCGGCCGGATGAGCGAGCACTCCGCCGAGACGGCCTGGCTGCTGCGGCGCGCCCTCGCCGAGCGCACCGGCCGCTCCCCGGACGACCTGGAGCTGCGGATCGTGACCGGCGCCATGCTGGGGGCTCTGACCGAGGCCATGTACGCCTGGGTGGACACCGGCATGGCGGGCACGCTGGAGGACCTGCGCGCACTGGTGACGCGCGCGCTGGGCGTACTGGAGCGCGGCCTGACGCTGTAGCGGGGCGGCCCGGGCACAGCGCGAGGGTGCGCTGCCTCGCCGTCACCCGCGCAGGGCGGCCTCCAACGCCTCCGGCTCCGTGACCGGCGCCGTACACACGAACCCGCGGCACACATAGGCGGCGGGCCGCCCGTCCACCAGCCCCCGGTCCCGCAGCAGCGGAACATCGGACGTGCCCGGCGCGCCCACGGCCACCACGGCCCCCGGCGCACCGGCCAGCAGGGCAGCCCGATGCAGCGGGCCGAAGCGCTCCTCCCCCACCACGGCGACCTCCCGCGGTCCGTCCAGCAGCGCCTCGCCCACCGCGAGCCCCCACCCGATGAACCGCGGCGCACGCGAGGCCAGTTCGCGGACGACGCCGAGCGCCTGCTCGGCAGCCTCCCGGTACCGGTGCTCCCCGGTGTAGGCGCCGTAGGAGAGGAGCGCACCGGCGGCGGCGTTCCAGCCGGAGGGCACCGCGTTGTCGGTGGGGTCCTGGGGGCGGCGGATGAGCTGTTCGGCGTCGTCGGCCGTGTCGTACAGCGTGCCGTCCTCGCCGGTGAACCGCTCCAGCACGGTGTCCAGGAGGGTGCCGGCCCGCTGGAGCCATTCCGTCTCGCCGGTCACCGCGTACAGCGTCAGATAGCCCTCGGCGGTGTCGCCGTAGTCCTCCAGTACGCCGGCGCTGCCGCCCGGCACCCCGTCGCGGGAGGTGCGCACCAGTCTGCGGCCCTGGTCGAAGGTGTGCACGTCGGCGAGCAGCCGGGCGGCGCCGACGGCGGCCTCGACCAGGTCGGGCCGCTCGAAGCAGGCGCCGGTCTCGGCGAGCGCGGCGACGCCCAGGCCGTTCCAGGCGGTGACGACCTTGTCGTCGCGCTCGGGCCGGGGCCGCGCTGCGCGCGCCTCGAACAGCCTGCGCCGCAGGGACTCGAAGCGGGCGGCGTCCAGCAGCGGGGAGGCCCGGTCGGGGAGTTGCAGCACGGAGGCGCCGCCTTCGAAGGTGCCTTCCTCGGTGACGTGGAAGCACTCGGCGGCCAGTTCGGCGTCGGCCTCCCCCAGCACCTCGGCGAGCTGCGCCGGGGTCCAGACGTAGTAGGCGCCCTCGGCGTGGCCGCCGTGCCCGTCGTCGCTGTCGGCGTCCAGCGCGGAGGCGAAGCCGCCCTCGGCGGTGCCCAGTTCGCGGACCAGGAAGTCCGCCGTCTCCAGGGCGACGCGGCGGGCCCGCTCCGAACCCGTCGAGCGCCACAGGTGCGCGTACACGCGGCACAGCAGCGCGTTGTCGTACAGCATCTTCTCAAAGTGCGGAACGACCCATTCCGCATCGACCGAGTAGCGGGCGAACCCGCCTCCCAGTTGGTCGTAGATGCCGCCCCTGGCCATCGCCTCACAGGTCGCCTCGACCATCTGCAGCGCGCCCTCCGAGCCGGTGCGGGCGTGGTGGCGCAGCAGGAACTCCAGCACCATCGACGGCGGGAACTTCGGCGCCCCGCCGAAGCCTCCCCGCCGCGCGTCGAAGTCCTTGGTCAGCCCGAGCAGCGCGGCGCCCATCTCCTCGGCGCCGGGCGTCTGCGGCGCGGCCAGTTGGATACTGCGCTGCGCCAGATCCGCACTGATGCGCGAAGCAACGTCGGCGACCTCGTCCCGCCGGTCCTGCCAGGCGGTCCGCACGCCCTCCAGGATCTGCCGGAAGGAGGGCATCCCGTGCCGCGGCTCGGGCGGAAAGTAGGTACCGAAGTAGAACGGCTCCGCATCAGGCGTCAGAAACACCGTCATGGGCCAGCCGCCCTGCCCGGTCGCCGCCTGCACGGCCTCCATATAGACGGCGTCCACATCCGGACGCTCCTCGCGGTCCACCTTGACGCTGACGAAGTTCTCGTTCATCAGCCGCGCCGTCGCCTCGTCCTCGAAGCTCTCGTGCGCCATCACATGGCACCAGTGGCAGCTCGCATACCCCACACTCAGCAGCACCGGCACCCCCCGCCGCCGCGCCTCCTCGAACGCCCCTTCCCGCCAGGGCCACCAGTCGACGGGGTTCTCCGCGTGCTGGAGCAGATACGGAGAGGTCTCTTCCGCGAGTCGATTCGCCATACGGCCATGGTGACGCACACCCCGGACACCCGCCGCTACAGGTCGTCCACCGCCGTGAGGTCGATGTCGATACCGAACGGCTCGTCGAGCGTGAGCCGGCCGTGGAAGTTCCCGCGCAGCGTGTAGCCCTTGGCCACGGGGTCCAGCTCGTAGACCCGGACCACGGGGTGCATGCCTTCCCCGGCGCGCTCCACGAGCCAGAAGTGCGGGATGCCTGCGGCGGCGTACTTGCGGGGCTTGGTGTCGCGGTCCCGTGCCTCGGAGTCCGGCGAGACGACCTCGACGGCGAGGACGACGTCGGCGGCCTGGTAGCGGGACTGGTCCGGCCCAACCACCGCGTCGGCCTTGACGACGGAGATGTCAGGTTCGGGCCCGTTGCGTCGGTTGAGGACAACCGTCATCTCCCGCTTCACACGGAGCCGGTCCCAGGGCGCGGTTGCCCGGAGCCCGCTCACCAGGAGGTCGATCACGTCCGCGTGGAAATTGCGTTGCGGGCTCACGAAAACCAGGCTCCCGTCGATCAGCTCGGTGTGCGGCGGGAGGTCCGGCAAAGTCAGCAGGTCGTCCACGGTGTAGCCGTCCGGCGGCGGCACCGGCCAGTTGATCTCGTTCATCTGGGGAGCCGGTTCAGCGGTCATGGTTCCTCCCATGGACGGGATCCTGCACGCCCCCTCACGGTACCGGGACAGCTCCCCACAGCGGCCGCCCGAAAGAGTGACCGACGGTCATCAGTGCGGGGCGTGGGCGCCGCCCGTGGCTTCCCAGCCGGCCACCGCCAGGGCGCGGTAGGCGGTGTACGCGGCGGCGGGGTCGCCCTCGTCCACCCAGGGGATGGCGCCCACGTGGCCGTCCACGGCGGCGAGGGCTTCCATGGCCTCGCCGTAGCGCTCGGCGCGGACGAGGAACCAGACCAGCAGGTGCAGGACGTGGGGGCGCACCGGGTGGTCGTCCTCCACCTGGTCGACGGCGTACTCGGCGGCTTCGATCGCCTTGCTGATCTCCTCGCTCCGGTAGAGGCTGCGGACCATGTTCACGTCGGGCAGGTGGTCGTAGATCGCGAACAGCGGCAGCGCGGGCAGCAGGGAGCCCTCCGGGGCCTGCGCCGCGGCGGTGCGGGCGAAGGTGTCGACCTGCTCGTCGGAGCCGCTTCCCTTCGACGACCAGTAGGGCAGCGCCGCCAGGTGGGCGCCCATGTGGTCGGGGGCCAGGCGGCGGACGGTGGCCCACAGGGCCTCGAAGTCGGCCGCGCGGTAGCCGAGGTGGCGGGCGATGACCAGTTCGGTGAGGTGCGGCGTCGGGTCGGCCGGGGCGAGCTCGGCGGCGTCGTGCGCGACCTTGCGGGCCTCTTCCAGGATGATCTGCCGGGAGCCGGAGCCGGAGCCGGCGTCGGAGCCCGAGTCGGAGCCGGACTCGGCCAGCGCCTGGAAGACCAGGAACTGCGCGTAGACCTGGGCGCCCCCGTGGTCGCGCGGCTGCTGGGCGCGCCACTCCCGCAGCCACCGGGCGTCCCGCACCTGCGCGGCGGGCTGTTCCTTGCTGAAGGAGACCGCTTCCTGCGGCGCCTCGACGGCCGAGCCGTGCGCCCGGGAGCGCGCCAGTTCCATGGCGGCCGCTCCGGCGATGGACTGCACCCGCTGCCAGCGCAGCTCGTACTCGTCGCCGGTGAAGGCCAGCAGCCGTGCTACCGGCTGCCAGTCCTGGGTCCGCTGGGTCTCCTCCAGCGCCTCGACGAGCTCCCGGTCGGGGCCGGGCAGCCGTACGTCGAGCTGCTCGGAGGGGACGAAGCCGTACCCTGCCGTCGGGTCGGGCCCCTGGGTCAGCCCCGGGCTCCCGCCCTGGCGCAGCCGCCTGCGGCGCATCGCGGGGTAGACGGCCACGCCGAAGATGGCGACGAGTGCGATCAGGACGAGCAGGGCTTCCATGGCGTCGGGTCTCCACGCTGTGACGGGCTGGGGGGCACCTCCCGGCCGGGGGCCGGGAGAGGCTGGGTCGGGCCGTACGGGTCGTACGAGGGGGGCGGAGCTCGCCGCACAGGTCCCACTCCACCGTACGGCCCATTAGTCTCGCCCCCATGAGTGAGCAGCGCGACAACAGCAACGGCAGCGGGGCGGAAAGCACCCCGGAGACCCCGGGAACCCCGCATCAGGAACAGCGCGGCTTCGAGACCCTCGCCATCCACGCGGGGCAGGCCGCCGACAAGAGCACGGGGGCGGTCGTACCGCCCATCCACCAGGTGTCCACCTACAAACAGGACGGCGTCGGCGCGCTGCGCGGCGGCTACGAGTACAGCCGCTCCGCCAATCCGACCCGCACGGCGCTGGAGGAGAACCTGGCGGCGCTGGAGGGCGGCAGGCGCGGGCTGGCCTTCGCCTCCGGGCTGGCGGCCGAGGACTGCCTGCTGCGTACGCTGCTCACGCCCGGCGACCATGTGGTGATCCCCGACGACGCGTACGGCGGCACCTTCCGGCTGTTCGCCCGGGTCGCCGAGCGGTGGGGCGTGCAGTGGTCGGTTGCCGACTCCTCCGACCCGGCCGCCGTACGGGCCGTGATGCGCGAGCGCACCAAGGCCGTGTGGGTCGAGACGCCCTCCAACCCGCTGCTGGGCATCACCGACATCGCCGCGGTCGCCCAGGTGGCGCACGAGGCGGGCGCACGGCTCGTGGTCGACAACACCTTCGCCAGCCCCTACCTCCAGCAGCCGCTCGCGCTCGGCGCCGATGTCGTCGTCCACTCGACGACGAAGTACATGGGCGGCCACTCCGACGTGGTCGGCGGTGCGCTGGTCGTCACCGATCCGGCGCTCGGCGACGAACTGGCCTTCCACCAGAACGCGATGGGCGGCATCGCCGGGCCCTTCGACTCCTGGCTGGTGATGCGCGGCATCAAGACGCTGGGCGTGCGCATGGACCGGCACGGCGAGAACGCGGCCCGCGTGGTGCAGCTGCTGACCGCGCACCCGAAGGTCACCGAGGTCTTCTACCCCGGCCTGCCCACCCACCCCGGGCACGAGATCGCCGCCAAGCAGATGCGGGGCTTCGGCGGGATGGTCTCCTTCCGGGTCGAGGGCGGCGAGGAGGCCGCTGTGCGGGTGTGCGACAAGGCGCGGCTGTTCACGCTGGGTGAGTCGCTGGGCGGCGTCGAGTCGCTGATCGAGCACCCGGGCCGGATGACGCACGCCTCGGCGGCGGGCTCGGCGCTCGAGGTGCCCGCCGACCTGGTCCGGCTGTCGGTGGGCATCGAGTCCGCCGACGACCTGCTGGCCGATCTGACCCAGGCGCTGGACTGAGGGGCCGGCTCTCAGGGGCGCGGGGAACTGCTCCCCGGCCTCCGGTCGGGCGGCAAGGGGCACCGCCTCACCAGTCCACCGCAGGAGGCGTCGTCGTCGGGGGCGGTTCCGACCAGGGGCGGGCGGTGAGGGACCACGCGGCCAGCACCAGCAGGCCCGCCAGCACCACGCCCCACAGCGCCGTACGCAGTACCCGGCGGCGCCGCAGCAGCCGAGCCCCGTCCGCGAGGGCCCGTTCGGCGAGGTCGGCGGGTACGGGCTCGGCGGTGTGCTGCACCAACAGGCGCCGCACCTCGGCTTCCTTGCGGTCAGGCAGGCTCATGCGCCGCCCTCGCATCCTCGCGAGGGCGGCTGAGCACCGTCGCCATGGCCCGGGTGTGCAGCGCGCGCACCCGTTCGACGGGCAGGCCCAGCCCGGCTGCGACCTGTTCCTCGCCCACGCCCTCGTGCAGCCGCAGCACCAGCACCAGCCGTTCCTGCGGTGACAGCACGCCCAGCAGGCCACCACGCGAGCGGCGGTACCGCCAGCCGGTGTGGGCGAAGCGCGCTGCCAGCAGCTGCCGGGTGCGCTCGTAGGGGTCCTCGCCGTGCAGCCGCCCCCAGTCGGCGCGGGTGCGCGCGAGCGCCCACACCAGCAGCCGTTCGGCCTCGGGCGCGGCGCCCGGGGGCTCGGCGGTCAGCAGTGTGGCGGCATGCAGCAGCCGGCCACCCGCGCCCGCGACGAACGCCTCGAACTCCCGGGCGCGGAGGCGCTCCTGCCGTGCCTGATGCTCTCGCACGCCGCCTCCCGTGCCGCCTATAGGACGGCAGGCGGGCAGATCAAATCAAGAGGCGCGGCAAGGACCGGTTTCCCGAACGGCGGGAGGTGTCAGGAGCCGGACCCGGGGGGCTGCGCGAGGCTGCTCGGGTTCAGTTCGAGCATCGCGTTGTTGAACCGGGTCAGCAGCTTGCAGAAGGTCCCGCGTTCCTCTTCCGTCCAGTCCTTGGTGATCAGCTGCATCAGGTTGCGGCGCGAGGAGCGGACCTCCTCCAGCCTGGCCTCACCGCGCGGCGAGAGCTGGAGGACGACGGCACGCCCGTCCTCGGGGTGCGAGGTCCGCTTGACCAGGCCGGACTCGACGAGCGGTGCGACCTGCCGGGTCACCGTCGAGGAGTCGATGCCCATGCCGGCTGCGAGCGCCTTGACGCCCATCGGCCCCTCCTGGTCGAGGCGGTTGAGCAGGAGGTAGGCCGCACGGTCCATGGAGTTGCGTGCCTGGCCGAGCCCGCCGAGCCGGGTCTGCTCCGCACGGCGCGCGTATACGGCGAGCTGGTGCTGCATGGCGTCCAGTACGGCGGTTCCGGAAGCGGCTTCGGGGGCGGTTCCGGAGGCACCGTCGGCAGGCACCGCGGGGTTTTCGTCCGGCGCGTCGGGGGTGTCTGTCGTCATGTCCGGGTGCGTGGGCATGGCAGGTGCGCTCACTTCGTCGGTCTGCGGGATTTTTTGTGGAGTTTTGACAGTTCTGGGGTGGTCTGTTGAATACGTCGACGTGAGGTGGTGGGCACAGAGTACGCGGAGCGGGGCGTAGACGTACCTCCAGTGCACAAACCAGTGACGCGTACCACCCCGCGCCCGCGCGGGGGCGCGCGGCGACGCTGCCCGCCCGTGGGCCCGCCAGCCCGCCCGCCGACTGCCAGACTGGCGGAATGGTCACCAGTGCAACACCCCCTTCCTCCCCCCACCACCACGGACTTCCCGTCTCGCTGGACGACGTGCGCCTCGCCCGCAAGACCCTCGCGGGCGTGGCCCGTACGACGGCCGTGGAGGGCAGCCGGCACCTCTCCTCGCTGGTCGGCTCCCCCGTCCACCTCAAGTGCGAGAACCTCCAGCGCACCGGGTCGTTCAAGCTGCGCGGCGCCTACGTACGGATCGCCGGGCTCTCCGCCGAGGAGCGGCAGCGCGGGGTGGTCGCGGCCAGCGCGGGCAACCACGCGCAGGGCGTCGCGCTGGCGGCCTCCCTGCTCGGGGTCCCCTCCACGGTGTTCATGCCGGTGGGGGCGCCGCTGCCGAAGGTGGCGGCGACCCGCGAGTACGGGGCACGGGTGCGGATGCACGGCCAGGTCGTGGACGAGACACTGGAGGCCGCCAAGGAGTACGCGCACGCCACCGGCGCCGTCCTCATCCATCCCTTCGACCACCCGGACGTGGTGGCGGGCCAGGGCACGCTGGGCCTGGAGCTGCTGGAGCAGTGCCCCGAGGTGCGGACCGTCGTGGTGGGCGTCGGCGGCGGCGGGCTGCTCGCCGGGATGGCGGTGGCCATCAAGGAACTGCGGCCCGATGTCCGGCTCATCGGTGTGCAGGCCGAGGGCTCGGCCGCGTATCCACCGTCGCTGCGGGCCGGACGCCCGGTGGCGCTGGACTCGGTCTCGACGATGGCGGACGGCATCAAGGTCGGCAAGCCGGGCGAGGTGCCGTTCGAGATCATCCGCACGCTGGTCGACGACATCCGCACGGTCTCCGAAGACGCCCTCTCCAGCGCCCTGTTGCTGTGCCTGGAGCGGGCCAAGCTGGTGGTCGAGCCGGCCGGGGCGAGCTCGGTCGCGGCCCTGCTGTCGGCTCCGCACAGCTTCGAGGGGCCGGTCGCGGCGGTGCTCTCGGGCGGGAACGTCGACCCGCTGGTCCTGCAGCGGACGCTGCGCCACGGGATGGCGGCTGCGGGGCGCTATCTGTCGCTGCGGCTGCGCCTCTCGGACCGGCCCGGGGCGCTCGCGGCGCTGCTGGGGGAGCTGTCGGTGATGGACGCCAACGTGCTGGACGTGGGCCATGTGCGCACCGATCCGCGGCTGGGCCTGGACGAGGCGGAGGTGGAGCTGCACCTGGAGACGAAGGGCCCGGAACACTGCGTGGACGTCGCCTCGGGACTGCGTGCGGCGGGGTACACGGTCATGAGCTGACGGAGCCGCTCCGGCGGCCGGCGGTGAGCGCCGACCGCCACGCGGGAACGCGCACTATCGCGAGTGGGCCGCCGGCGCCGCCCTCAAAAAGCGGTTGACGCGATACATCGCGTTATTCCATACTGCCGCGTGACGCGATCCGTGACGCGATCGCCGCGTGGCGACCCGCGCGGCGCGGCGAACACGTCCCGACCACGTCGCCGTACCCGCCGGACTGCCGGACCTGTCCGGCGGATCTAGCATCTTCGTAGAGCTCTCACGCTCCACACTCTGGGAGTCCATCCATGCCAGGTGCCATTTACGCCGAGGGGCTGGTGAAGACCTTCGGCGAGGTCAGGGCTCTGGACGGCGTCGATCTCGACGTCCCCGAATCCACCGTGCTCGGCCTGCTGGGGCCCAACGGCGCGGGCAAGACCACCACGGTCCGCGTGCTGACCACCCTCTTGCGGCCGGACGCGGGCCGCGCCGTCGTCGCGGGTGTCGACGTACTCAAGGACCCCACCAAGGTGCGCCGTTCCATCGGCCTCTCGGGCCAGTTCGCCGCCGTGGACGAGTATCTGACAGGTCGCGAGAACCTGCAGATGGTCGGGCGGCTCTACCAGATGTCCGCGCGGGACGCGAAGAAACGCGCTGACGAGCTGCTGGAGCGCTTCAACCTGGCCGACGCCGCCACCCGTACGACCAAGACCTACTCGGGCGGTATGCGCCGGCGCCTCGACCTCGCCGCCGCGCTGGTCGTCAGCCCGCCCGTGATGTTCATGGACGAGCCGACCACGGGCCTGGACCCGCGCAACAGGCAGCAGCTGTGGGAGGTCATCGAGGAGCTGGTCGCGGGCGGTACGACGCTGCTGCTGACGACGCAGTACCTGGAGGAGGCCGACCGGCTCGCGCACGACATCGCCGTCGTCGACCACGGCAAGGTCATCGCGCGCGGCACCTCCGACCAGCTCAAGGCGCAGACCGGCGGCGAGCGCATCGAGGTCGTCGTCCACGAGCGCGAGCACATCCCCACCGCCGAGGAGGTCCTCAACAGCTACGGGATACGCGGTACGGCGCACGAGGGGTGCACCGTCGAGCAGCACACCCGCAAGCTGACCGTCCCGGTCACCGGCGGCGCCAAGCTGCTGGCCGAGGTCATCAGGGAGCTGGACACCCGCGGCATCGAGATCGACGACATCGGCCTGCGCCGCCCCACCCTCGACGACGTCTTCATCTCCCTGACCGGCCACGCGGCCGAGGGCGAGCGGGACCCGGGGGCGGCCGGCCGGAACACGACCGAGGAACCCCCCGAGGATTCCCCCGAGCCCCAGGAGGCCACCAAGTGACGGCCACAGCACAGGCCGCCTCGCCCACAGCGCCCCGCGGCCGGGGCGGCATCGCACAGTCGGTCACCGACTCACTCGTGATGGCCAAGCGCAACCTGATCCGCATGGTGCGCATCCCCGAGGTCGTCATCTTCGGGCTGATCCAGCCGATCATGTTCGTGGTGCTGTTCAGCTATGTCTTCGGCGGCTCCATCAAGGTCCCCGGGGCCGGGACCAGCGCCAGTTCCTACCGCGAGTTCCTGATGGCGGGCATCTTCGCGCAGACCGTCACCTTCGCGACGGCGGGGGCCAGCGCGGGCATCGCCGAGGACATGCACAAGGGCCTCGTCGACCGCTTCCGCTCACTGCCGATGACCCGCGGCGCCGTACTGACCGGGCGCACCCTCGCCGACCTCGTGCAGACGGCGCTGACCTTGGTCGTCCTCGCCGTCGTCGCGGCGATCGTCGGCTGGGCCCCGCACCACGGCCTGCTCGACGCCCTCGCCGGCTTCGGCCTGCTGCTCCTTCTCGGGTACGCCTTCACCTGGATCGGCGCCCTGATCGGACTCTCCGTACGCACTCCGGAGGCCGCCACCTCCGGCGGGCTGATCTGGCTGTTCCCGCTGACCTTCATCTCCGTCGCGTTCGTGCCCTCGCAGAACATGCCCGCGTTCCTGCAGCACGTCGCGGAGTGGAACCCGTTCAGCGCGACGGTGGTCGCCTGCCGCGAGCTGTTCGGCAACCTGCCGCCCCGCTACCCGGTCCCGGACGCCTGGCCGATGCAGCACCCGGCGTGGGCCTCGCTGCTCTGGTCGGTCGCCATCATCGTGGTCTTCCGCACCCTGGCGGTACGCAAGTACCGCTCGGCGACGGGATAGGCCCCCCGGGGCAGACCCCCGGAGGGGCCCCCGACCCGCGAACGGCGGACGGCCCGCGCTCTGCGCGCGGGCCGTCCGCCGTCGGTCTCTTGGTGCTCCGGGGCTCCCCGTGGGGCCCGCCCCCTGCGACTCAGCTCCGGTAGGGCTTGGCCTCCAGGATGCGGACGGAGGCCATCTTGCCGTTCGGCAGCTCGTACTCGGCGTCCTGACCGACCTTCTTGCCCATCACACCGGAGCCCAACGGCGACTGCGGGGAGTACGTCTCGATCTCCGAGCTGGCGTACTCGCGGGACGCCAGCAGGAAGGTGATGGTGTCGTCCTCGTCGCCGTCGAAAGCGATCTTGACCACCATGCCGGGCTCGACCACACCGTCGTCCGCCGGAGCCTCACCGACCTTGGCGTTCTCCAGGAGCTGCTGAAGCTGGCGGATCCGCAGCTCCTGCTTGCCCTGTTCCTCCTTGGCCGCGTGGTACCCGCCGTTCTCGCGGAGGTCGCCCTCCTCGCGAGCCGCCTCGATCTTCTTGGAGATCTCGGTGCGTGCAGGACCCGACAGGTACTCCAGCTCGGCCTTGAGCTGGGCGTACGCCTCCTGGGTCAGCCAGGTGACGTTGTCGCTGGTCTGGGTCACAGGTGCTCCTCGTCGGTACTGGGATATCAGCTGATGCAGCAAACGCCCTACCAGAAAGGGTGCGCCTTCACTGGTGGGCGAAACCACGAGCTTAACAATTTCGGCGGAAAAGGGAAGAAGACCCGGACTCCGCCGCAGGTCAGCGTGGTCGACCGGACATACCGGTGAGCCCTGCCCCCGCCGGCACCGGGCTCACTTCTTCTGGCAGCCCACCAGCTCCACGCTCGTGGCGCGGTCCGTCGAGCGCATCGGGACCACCTTGTCCACGCGGGAGGCCCCCGCGGGGAACTCCGCGTCCTTGCGGGCGACCTCGCTGCCGTTCTCTGCGCGAGCACGCAGCGTGCACACACCGGCCACGTCCGCGTCCTTGCGCACCTCCAGATGCACTTGAACCGCGCTGTCGGAGGCGACCCGCCACTTGATCACCTCGCCGCTGACGTCCTGGCCCGAGACGTAGGAGATCCCGATCCAGCCGACCAGCGCGAGCAGCAGCACACCCAGCACACCGCCGGTGATCTTCAGTCGACGGTCCGTACGCGCCTCGGCGCCCGCTGTCCCACCCCCGGCGCCGCCCGACGTACGCCCGTAACGCCCTTCGGGGACCTGTTGGCGCAGGTCAACCATGGTCCGTTCCTCTCGGCATGGGCTCCGGCGGCTCCTTGCGGGCCCGGTCGGAGCCGAGCGGGGTGTACCGGGAATACATCGCGGTGCTGATTCGGTCACTATAGAAGCCGCTCGCGAAACCGCCGAGGGCGGGCCGGGCCGATGGCGGAGCCGCTTTGACCTATGAGGATTGAGTTGTGACTGAGCAACTGCGACTGATGGCCGTGCACGCGCACCCCGACGACGAGTCGAGCAAGGGCGCGGCCACCATGGCGAAGTACGTCGACGAGGGGGTGGACGTGCTCGTCGCCACGTGCACGGGGGGAGAGCGGGGCTCCATCCTCAACCCGAAGCTCCAGGGCGACACCTACGTCGAGGAGCACATCCACGAGGTGCGCCGCAAGGAGATGGACGAGGCCCGGGAGATCCTGGGCGTGAAGCAGGCGTGGCTGGGCTTCGTCGACTCGGGGCTGCCCGAGGGCGACCCGCTGCCGCCGCTGCCGGAGGGCTGCTTCGCCCTCCAGGACGTGGACGAGGCCGCCGGTGCGCTGGTGCGGCTCATCCGCGAGTTCCGTCCCCAGGTGATCACCACCTACGACGAGAACGGCGGCTACCCGCACCCCGACCACATCATGACCCACAAGATCTCGATGGTCGCCTTCGAGCACGCCGCCGACACCGAGAAGTACCCGGAGGCGGAGTTCGGCCCCGCGTGGCAGCCGCAGAAGCTCTACTACAACCAGGGCTTCAACCGGCAGCGGACCATGGCGATGCACAACGCCATGCTGGAGCGCGGCCTGGACTCGCCGTACACCGAGTGGCTCGAGCGCTGGGAGAAGATGGGGATCAAGGAGCGCCAGATCACCACCTACGTGCCCTGCGGCGAGTTCTTCGAGATCCGCGACAAGGCGCTGATCGCGCACGCCACGCAGATCGACCCCGACGGCGGCTGGTTCCGCGTCCCGATGGAGATCCAGAAGGAGGTCTGGCCGACCGAGGAGTACGAGCTGGCCAAGTCCCGGGTGGAGACCTCCCTCCCCGAGGACGACCTCTTCGCGGGGATCCGCGAGAATTGACGGTATGAGCCCCACGCAGACAACGCTCGTCCAGGTCCTCCCGCTGGCGAAGGACCTGGACGAGAACAAGGTGACCCCCGGTGTGCTCGGCTTCATCGTCTTCGCGGTGATAGGCGCTGCCGTGTGGATGCTGATGAAGTCCATGAACAAGCACATGAAGCGCGTCGACTTCGAGGAGCGGCCGGCGGAGGGCGAGCCCGCGCCGGGTGAGTCCCCGGATGAGAGCTCCGCGAAGTCCGCGAAGGCTGCGAAGACCGCGGCGGACGACTCCGCCGCTGAGGCCTCCGCCTCCGCCGAGGCCGCCGCCTCGGCACCACCGAAGCGCAAGGGCTGACGCCCGGCCGCTGCCCACCCGCCGTCCGCCCTCCGTCCGTCTGGAGAACGACATGCTGTTCGGCAGGTTCAAAAACCGCGTCCCCTCCCCCGATGAGGCCCTCAAGGGCCGCCCGGAGCCGGAGTACCCGGTGCCCGAACGCCACACCGTGCTCGGTACGGCGCTGCAGGGCCCGTACCCGGAGGGCCTGGAGATCGCCGACTTCGGCATGGGCTGCTTCTGGGGCGCCGAACGGGTCTTCTGGACGACCGACGGTGTCTGGACGACTCTGGTCGGCTACCAGGGCGGCTCCACCCCCAACCCGACGTACGAGGAGGTCTGCTCGGGTCTCACCGGGCACACCGAGGTCGTACGCGTCGTCTTCGACCCGTCGGAGATCTCCTACGAAGCCCTGCTCAAGCGCTTCTGGGAGGCCCACGACCCCACCCAGGGCTTCCGCCAGGGCAACGACACCGGTACCCAGTACCGTTCGGCGGTCTACACCCACTCCCCCGCACAGGCCGCCACCGCCGAAGCCTCCCGTACCGCCTACCAGCAGGTACTGACCTCCTCCGGCCTGGGCGAGATCACCACCGAGATCCTCCCCGCCACCGACCGCCCCTTCTACCCCGCCGAGGGCTACCACCAGCAGTACCTGGACAAGAACCCCGGCGGCTACTGCGGGATCGGCGGCACGGGCGTGAGCTGCCCGATCGGGGTTGCGGACTTCCCTGAGGAGTGAGCTGCCGGACGCAACCATCGGAATGACGCCCGGGCGCCGGACGTGGCATGCCCCGCACGCCTCCGGCTCTCCGGCGGGAATCGGTCTTACCGTACGAGCAATCCGTCCGGATACCGGACGACGTCTCGTCACTCCGACGTTCCCCTGGAGGCCACGATGCCCAGCCCGCCCAAGCCGTTCGGCACCGTCGTCAGCGACAACGGCGTCAACCTGCGCAAGTATCCGAGCACCGACTCCTCCATCGTCGGCGCCCTGAGCCACGGCACCGAGGTCGGTCTGCGCAGCAAGGTGAACGCCCAGAACATCGACGGCAACAGCATCTGGTACCTGCTGCGCGACAAGGCGGCGTGGGTCGCCGCCCGGCACGTCGACAACACCGGACAGGTGCCGCTGTCCAAGGACGTCGAACCGGTCGCCCCCCAGGGCTGACGGCGGACCGGGCGTCGAACCAAGTGGCCCGCCGGGGGCGGCTCCTGCCCCACCGGGATCACGACCACCGGCGAGTGCGGCGCATGAGCTCCTGTCGTCTGTCAGTCCTGGGCTGCGGTCGCCGCCCGGCCAACTCCGAAGAAGGACGCTTGTGTCCGGCGCCATTCGTCCTCCTTGATGTCAGTCGTGGATGTCAGCCGGGTCGCGGTCCAGGCTCGTTGTCTGTGGCATGTGTTTCACTCTCTGGCCATGGACGAACGGGAACTGCTCGAAGCCGTTACCTCCTTGGTTCGGCCGGGCGGGCGAGAATTGGTGTGCGGCCGGTCCGGGCACCCGGCGGGGCATGTGTGCCTGGCTGTCTCCGGCGCAATCGACCTGTCGACTCTCGTCAAGGAGTTCAGCCGTCGGTACGGGCAGCTGCGTAACCTCGCCATGGGCGGTTGTACCGATCCGACGGTGACCGAGCGGACCGGGCTGCCGCTCCTTGCTCCGTTCGCCGGGGAGCTGGTCGAGATGCGCGGATGGGCGTACGGCAGTCGGTGGATCGGCTGCGGTGTGGTCCGTGCCGGGGACGGCGAACGGCTGGTGGCGCTCGTGGCGGAGCGGGCTGCGCCCTCGCCGGATGCACCGCCGGAAGAAGCTTGCTGGGTGGACCCTTTTCTCCGTGTCACAGAACTGCCCGAAGATGGTTCTACGTGGGTTCAGCGAGTGATCGAATCGACCGGGTGGAAACCGCTCGGGCTCTCCGCCGACTGGGCGGCGATCGAAGGAGAGCTGGGGGTCCCGCTGCCGGCGGACTACAAGAAGCTCTACGAGGCTTTCGGCGGCGGCGTCTTCAGTGATTCCGTTTACTTCCTGGGGCGCGATGAGGGCGTCTCGTTCGATTTCCTGACACAGTGGCGGGTCTCCCTGTCGGTCGATCAGGACAGCAACCTCGGAAGCGGCTCCGCCGTCGAGCCCTATGCGGTCTATGCGCCGGGCCGCAAGGGGGTGGCTGTATGGGGCTCCACCGAATGGGCCGACGAGTACAGCTGGCTGATCGATGCCGAGCGGCCAGGCGATTACCCCGTCCTCGCGCGGTCCCATGACGGAGGACCATGGCACCGGTACGACATGTCCACCTCCGAGTTCCTCTACCGCGTCCTTGCCGATGCCGAGTTCCAACCTTTCGGGATCGCACAGTACGACCTCGGCGTGACGTTCAAGCCCGGCTCCGGCGGCCGCCTCGACGGGCGGCCCCTCTGACGAGAGGCGGGCCGACTCACGTGCGTGGGCACGACGGTGGCGGCGTTCCTCATCCAGCGGTGGTGGATTGAGATGGGTGCGGAGGGGGCAGGGGCGTCAGTGCACTGATGCACTGTCATGAGCATGATTCCCCCCACTCCTTCCCCCACAGGAGGATCACCGTGACACTCAGAAGCGCCGCGCGGGTGTTGATCACCATGCTTGTGGTGGCTCTGTCCTGGACCGTCAGCCAGGCGTCCGCCGCACCCGCACCCGTACCCGCGTCCGCAACGCACACCGCCGCCGCGGTTGTCCTCACGTACGACACCTCGGGAGCCGCGGAGTTCGTCGACGCGGTCGACAAGGGCGCGGCGGTCTGGAACGGCAGCGTGGAGAACGTCCGGCTGAAACCGGCCGCGTCGGGCGACCGGGCCAACATCGAGATACTCGCCGACGACGGCTGGCCGCGTGCGCGAACCACCAGCCTGGGCAACGGCACCATATGGATGGGGCGGCAGGCGGTTGACGAGGGTCACGACTCCATCCGTATCGCCGCGCACGAACTCGGCCACATTCTGGGGCTTCCCGACATGAAGCCAGGACCCTGCAGCAGCCTCATGTCCGGGGCCTCGGCCGGTGTCGAGTGCACCAACGCCCAGCCCGACGCCGGCGAACGGGCCGCCGTCGAGGACAACTTCGCCTCCGCGGGCGTCAGCCCCGCGGTGTACGAGCCTCGGCTGTACCAGGACCGGCCCGGCCCCGCCTGATCACGGAACCGGCGCGCGCGGTGGTTCCCGTCGAGCGGGGGCGGGGGCACCGTGCGGGCCTGAAGAGCTGCTGCCGGTCGGAGCCAGCCGTTCGGCTTCCGGCTGCGGCGCCGAGGCCGGGCCTCAGTTCGCGGCGGCGTTCTGGGCTCGGGTGAGGGCCACCTCCAGGACGACGAGGAGGGCGTCGCGGACCGAGCCGGTTTCGCGGGCGTCGAAGACGATCAGCGGGACGTGGTCGGAGATGTCCAACGCCCAGCGCACCTGGTCGAGGTCGTGCTGGAGCTCCCCGTCGAAGGCGTTGACGGCGACGGCGAAGGGGATGTCCTTGTGCTCGAAGTAGTCCACCGCCGCGTAGCAGTCGTCGAGGCGGCGGGTGTCCACGATCACCAGGCCGCCGAGGGCACCCTCGGTCACGTCGTCCCACATGAAGCCGAACCTGTCCTGGCCGGGTGTGCCGAACAGGTAGAGCTTCAGGGTCGGGGAGATGGTGATGCAGCCGAAGTCCATCGCGACCGTGGTGGTGGTCTTGCCGGGCGTGTGGGTGAGGTCGTCCACACCCGCCGCGACCTCCGTGATCGCCGCCTCGGTGGTCAGGGGGCGTATCTCGGAGATCGCGCCGACGGCCGTCGTCTTGCCGACCCCGAAGCCACCGGCGACGACCAGTTTGACCGGCAGCGGCGGCTGTTCAACCGCTGTCCCGGAGTGAGCCCCGTGAGTCGGGGACGGCACGGAGACCATCGATAACCCTTCGCAGTACGGAGATGTCCTGGGCTGTCTTCGCGTTCGGCACGTGGACCGTCAGATGCCCCGCGGTACGCAGGTCGTCGGCCAGTACGCGGACCACGTTCAGGTGCAGCCGCAGCCGGGAGGCCAGTTCCGCCACCGACTGCGGCCGTCGGCAGGCGGCCACGATGTCGTGGTGCTCGAAGGTGAGCGAGGGGAGGGCGGCCAGTCCGGCCGACGTCGCCACGACCTGGGTCTCGACCGGGAGCGGTGTCGCCGCGCCGCGCCCCGAGACGCGGCCTGCGGTCAGCAGGAACGGCCGGATGGCGGGGGCGCGGCCGACCGGCTCGTCGACCGGACCGGGGGTGCCCGCCACGCTGCCCGGCACGCCGTCCGGCATACCGTCCGCCGCGCTGTCCGCAGCCTCGTGCGGTACTGGTTCACCGGCGGCCATCACGATCCCTCCCGAGTGCCTGCACCCCTGTCTCCGCGTCGTGTCCCGGTCCGGCCTGCCGGTCAGCCGGCCGGTGCCGCACCGGCGGTCTTCTTGAGCTCCAGCACCAGTTGGGGGGTGAGCGCGGACCCGGCCCGGTTGGCGAAGAGGGTCATCTCGTAGGCGATGTTGCCCAGCTTCGCCTCCTTGGAAGCCACCACGCCGAGGACGGCGCCGCAGCCGATGGCCGAGACGAGGACGTGGCCGCCCTCCAGGTCGATGATGACCTTGTTCAGGCCACCGAGGCCGTAGTTGCCGGAGGCTCCGGCGGCCAGGCTGGTGATGCCCGAGACGATCGCGGCGAGCCGTTCTGAGGCGTCCTGTTCGCGCGGCTGGGAGACGGCGATCAACAGGCCGTCCGAGGAGACCGCGATGGCGTCGACGACACCTGCGGTCTGGGTGGCGAACCTGTCGAGCAGCCAGGTGAAGTCGGCCACCGCGGCTCGCAGGTCGGTGGCCTCGGCCCGCTCGGAACTGCTGTTACCTGTCGGCGTGCTCACTGCCCGGCTCCTTCGGGGGTTGCTGGTGTTGCTGCGTCGGCGGCTGTGCCGGGGCGGAGGCACTGTCCTGCTCCGCCCTGTGCACGGCCGCCTCGAACTCGTCGAGTTCCGAGCGGACCGCTTCGGCGTCGACGGGTTGGCGTACGGCCGGGATGCCCCGGTCGGCCGGTGGGGTCGTCATGGGAAGGGTTGCTCCTCGTACTCGCCGTCGCAGTGGCCTGGGGGACTGCGCTTCAGCGGGCTGCGGCCCCTGGCCTGCCGGGAGCTGCTGCTCCTCGCCGGCCGGGCCCTGCTGGCCCTGCTGGTCCTGCTGGTCCTGCCCGGACGGGATACGCCGGGGAAGGCCACCGTCCCGCGCCGGGGCCGCCACCCGCCGCCGGGGCGTGCCGGAGGGGGCCGGAACGGGGGCGCCGGACTTGCCGGGCTCAGCGGACTCGGGGGGCTCACCGGGCACACCAGCCTCAGTGGCCACAGGCACCACCCCCGGCGCGGGCGCGACGGCGAGCCCCGTGGCGGCACCCTGTTCCGCCGCCCCCCGCCCCGACGTGGCCGGGACTTCCGGCGCGGCCTTGACCGTGCCGACCGCGCCGACCGCGCCGTCCATGGGCCGTACCGGCGCGGGCTCCGTGGGGCTCGGGCTCAGCAGCAGCGCCGAGGGCACCCATACGGTGCCGGTGATGCCGCCGCCCGGTGTGCGGCTGAGCGTGACGCGGATGCCCCAGCGCCGGGCGAGGCTTCCGACCACGAAGAGGCCGAGCACCTTGGTCGGCACGAGGTCGAGCCGTTCGCGGCGGATCAGCCGGGCGTTCTCCTCGGCGAGGCGTTCCGCGCTCATGCCGAGGCCGTGGTCGATGACCTCGATCAGCGCGCCGCCGTCGGAGGTGACATCGGTTCCGGGCCGGACGACGACCTCGACGGGGGTGTTGGACGGGGAGAAGGTGACCGCGTTCTCCAGCAGTTCGGCGAGCATCAGCGTCAGGTCGCCGGTGACGTCGGGCGCGACGGTCGGATCGGCCTCGGCCCGCAGGGACACCCGCTGGTAGGCCTCGATCTGGCTGAGCCCGGCCCGCAGGACGTTGGCCAGGGTGGTCGGCCGGGCCTCCACCTCGGTCTCGCGGATTCCGGCGAGCAGCATCAGGCTGTCCGCGTTGCGCTGGAGCCGTACGGCGAGGTGGTCGATGCGGTAGAGCCGCTCCAGCACCTCGGGGTCGGTCTCCTCGCGTTCGACGGCGTCGATCAGCATCAGCTGACGGGAGGTGAGGTTGCTGACGCGGCGCCCGACGTTGCCGAACATCTCGGCGACGTTGCGGCGGCTGAGCACCTGCCGCTCCAGCAGCGCCGCGGCGGTGACCTGCACCTGGTTGAACGCCTCGGCCAGGTCGCCGACCTCGTCGCGGACCGGGACGGGGATCGGGTGCGGCCGCAGCGGGGTGCTGTCCGCCGACTCGTCGTCGTCCTCGTCGACCCGGGCGAGCTCCTCCCCGGTCACCTCGACGACCTCCTGGGCGGCACCGGTCAGCGCCGTGAGGGGGCGGACCACCGAGCGCCGGACCAGGACGGAGAACGTCAGCCAGGCCACGAACCCGAGCAGCGCGAGACCGAGCAGGGCCAGCGCCTTGCGCAGGGCGCTCTCGGAGAGCTCGTCGGCGCGGGCCGCGGTCTGTTCGATCAGCGAGCCGGTGATCTCCAGCCGGGCCTCGGCCTGCCGCGTACCGGCGGCCATCGACTTGCGCAGTGCGCGCGGGGACTGGCCCTGCAGCGAGCTGGGGTCGATCCGCAGCTCGGCGAACTGGGCGTCCACGCCGTTCTCCTCGGACTGGCGCTCGATCCCGCTGAGGGTGAGGACCTGTTTCCGGGTGGCGAGTCTGCTGAAGCGCTCCGCCTGGTGCTGGAAGAGCTCGTGTGCTCCGACGGCGCGGGTGTACTCGGTGAGCGCGTTGGCGTCCTGGGTCTGCGCGGAGAACACCCCGCTCTCGAAGGCCGCGTGGGCCGCGTCGGCGCGCAGTACCGCGTCCAGCAGACCGGTGACCGTGGACGCCTCGGTGCCGGAGTAGCGGTCGAGTCCGACGCCGTCGATCAGGTAGCCGACCGCAGCGGCGTACGCGGGGGAGATACCGGCCGCGGGGACCGAGCCCCGTTCGACCTTGTCGCGGAGTACGGCCAGGCCCTGGATGTACTCCAGCGCCCGCTTCTCGTCCTTCGGCAGGCCGGCACCGAACGCCGAGCGGACGGCTTCGGCCTGCTTGTCGGTGGTCCGCTGCGCCCGGCGGTAGGCGGTGGTGGACGGCAGGGTGCCGCCGGGCCGGGTCGACTCGTGCCGTACGGACAGCAGGAGCGCCTGCCGCTGCTCGGCCTGGAGCTCGTTGATCAGCTGGGTGACCTGCTTGCTGTCACGCACCAGATCCGCGATGCGGTCGGCGTCCTGAGCGCGCTGCACCTGGCTGTTGACGCTGAGGCCGAGCAGTACGCCGACCGCCACGACGGGCACGATCACCAGGACGTTGAGCTTCCGCCGGAACGGCCACCGGTCCAGGAGGACTCCCGCCCGTCGGCGGAACCTCGGTGTCAGGGGTGCGCGCGAGGAGAGGTCTCGTTCGCGCGGTGGGTCCACTGTGTCCACAGACGCCCCTGGCCTCCTTCCGTGCACTTCGAGCGATGACCGAGGTGTGGCTGTCGTCGGCCGCCGCCCCCCGGGGCGCGCGGCGGCGCACATCCCTGCGGGCGCACGTTCCTGCGAGCGCACAGCGCATACGAGCGCGCAGCCCGAGGCGAGCCGAACGCACAGCGCATGCGAGCGAAAAGATCGCGCCACATGCCCGGGGGCGGTGAACACTACCGTCCGGGCGCGCACATGCAAGACATCGCTCACATCGTGGCACGAAGTCTGCGCCGTTTATGGCGTTTTCGTGCACGGGGAAACCGCTCGGCCCCGGAGACCGGGTGCCCACGGCTGCCCGTCGAGCCGCCACCACCCGTACGCTGTCCCTCCCCCCGCGCCTCCGGCCAAGCCGTCCGTATCCTCTCTTGCCCTGCGAGGAGAACTGTGTACCCCACCCCCAAGGCGGTTGTATCCCGCAAGGCGGTCGTCACGGCCGTCGCGCTCATGGCCGTGGCCGCCACCGCCGGCTGCGAGCCCGACACCACCGCGTCCCCCAGCCGCACCGTCGAGCCCGGGTGCCCCACCGCCCTGGCCAGAGCCGAACGGGCGGTCAAGAAGGCCGAGGACGTCGACGCGCCCTGGACCGGCCCCACTTCGGGGCCCGGGGCCGTCCGGGGAAAGAGCATCGTCTACCTCGCACAGACCCTCAGCAACCCCGGCGTCACCGGGGTCGCCCAGGGCGTCCAGGAGGCCGCCAAGGTCGTGGGATGGCGCGCCCGCACCCTGAACGGCAAGGGAACACCCGAAGGCTTCAAGGCCGCCTTCGACAAGGCCCTGGCCCTCGATCCGGACGGCATCGTCGTCGGCGGCTTCGACCCGGGAATCGTCAAGAAACAGGTCGAGCAGGCCGAAAGGCGCGGCATCCCGGTGATCGGCTGGCACGCGACCCCGGCCCCCGGCCCCAACGAAAAGCTGCACCTGTTCACCAACGTCACCTCACGGGTGGAGGACGTCGCCCGTATCAGCGCGGACTGGATCATCGCCGAGTCCAGGGGGCGCGCAGGCGTCGTGCTGTTCACGGACGCCTCGATACCGTTCGCCAAGCGCAAGTCCGACCTGATCAAGAAGCGGCTCGACGACTGCTCCGACGTCAAGCTGCTGAGCTACAAGAACCTCCCCATCCCCAAGGCCAACGCCCGCTCCACCAAGGAGGTCTCGGCCCTGCTGTCCCGGTTCGGGGACAAATGGACCTACTCGGCCGCCATCAACGACCTGTACTTCGGCCACGCGGCGCCGGCGCTACGCGCGGCCGGCAAGGACGGAGCCGGCGCCCCGCACAACATCGGCGCCGGTGACGGCGACCCGTCCGCCTTCGAGCGCATCAACGGCAAGAAGTACCAGGCCGCCACCGTGCCCGAGCCGCTGTCCGAACAGGGCTGGCAGATCGTCGACGAGTTCAACCGCGCCTTCGTCGACGCACCGGCCAGCGGCTACGTCGCCCCGGTCCACATCTCCACCGCCGCCAACAGCGGCGGAGCGCTCTCCTGGGACTCCGAGGGCTACCGCCAGGCCTACCGCCGGATCTGGAACTCTTGAGGCGCCTGACCGCCGTGCCCGGACGGTGCCCTTCCGCCGTCGTCCGCCAGGTCGACGAGCAAGCTCAGCGCCGCCTGTGACGGGGTGCCCGGGACGGCGTGGTGGATCACCACCCGCTGGCCGTCGTCGGGGAGGGCCAGGAACTCCACGGCGAGGGTGAGCTTGCCGACCAGAGGGTGGCGGAAGGTCCGGGTGGCCGCTCCGCAGTCGGCCACCGTGTGATCGGCCCACAACGCGGCGAACTGGGGGCTGTGCAGCGAGAGGTCGCCGATCAGCGAGGCGAGCTGCGGTGCGTCGGGGTAGCGGCCCGCGATCAGGCGAAGATCCGCCACGGTCGAGTGCGTCTTGCCGTGCCAGTCCTCGTACAACTCGCGGGTGTGCGGGTCGAGGAAGAGCAGCCGGGCGATATTGGGGCGGTCGGCGGGGGCGCGGTCGGGCTCGTCGTCAGCGGGTGCGTCGCCATCGGGCGCGTCGAAGGGCAGGTGGCCGGCGAGCAGCGCATGGGCGGCATGGTTCCAGGCCAGCACGTCGAGAAAGCGGCCCAGCACCAGCGCCGGTACCCCTCCGAACGACTCGACCATGGACCGGACGGCGGGCCGCACCCGCTCCGGCTCCAGCGCCTGCCGCCGGGCGCGCGGCCGGGGCCTGGCCAGGGTGTACAGGTGGGCGTGCTCGGCGTCGTCCAGGCCGAGCACCCGCGCTACGGCGTCCAGCACGGCGTCCGAGGCGTTGGGGCTCAGGCCCTGCTCCAGCCGTGTGTAGTACCCGGCGCTCACCCCGGCGAGCTGCGCCAGCTCCTCGCGCCGCAGCCCGGGCACCCGCCGACGGCTGCCGTATGTGGGCAGTCCCAGATCCTCGGGCCGCACCCGCGCACGTTTCGCCCGCAGGAAGGCCCCGAGCTCGCCGTCTGTGTCCATGGCAGCAAGTCTGCGGTACGCCGAGCCGACGTGCCTGCACCTGTCAGGGGCAGGCACGGCAGTGGTACCCACGGCAGTGGTACCCACGGCAGTGGTGTCAGCGGCAGGGGTGCCAGTGGCAGAGGGCTGGTTGGCCGCCGAGCGTCGGCCGAGTCTGGGTGTCGCGGGGGCCGGACCGGTCCCGCCGCGAGAGAGAAGACGTCAGGACGCGTGACCGACGTCACGCACACGACACAAGACGCAAGACCTGGATCAAAGGACTCCCCCATGAACACCCTTGTCGTCCTCGCCCACCCCGACCTGGCCGCCTCCCGGGTCAACGCGGCCCTCGCACGCGCCGCGCGTTCCGTCGAAGGCGTCACCGTCCACGAGCTGTACGCCGCCTATCCCGAGCCGCTGCCCCGCTCGCTGGATGTCGGGCGCGAGCAGCAGCTCCTGCGCACCCATGACCGCATCGTCCTCCAGTTCCCGTTCTACTGGTACTCCGCGCCTCCCCTGCTGAAGCAGTGGCTGGACGAGGTGTTCGAGCACGGCTTCGCGTACGGGTCGAAAGGCACGGCGCTGCACGGCAAGTCGCTGCGGATCGCCACCACGATCGGCAGCGGCGCCCACGAGTACCGTGCGGACGGCATGCACGGATTCCCCGTCCCCGACCTGCTGCGCCCCTTCGCCTCGACGGCACGGCTGACGGGGATGCGCTTCCAGGAGCCGTTCCTGGTCCACGGCACGCATGTGCTCACGGACGAGGAGCTGGCCGGTCGTGCGGACCGCTATCGGCGGCTGCTGCTCGGCCGTCCGGAGCTGGAGCCGGAGCCGGGGGCAGGGCGGGTGCCGGGACCGCTGACAGTGCTGCGGGGCTGACCACCCGGCGGGGCGGTACGGCGACGTGCCAGCCCGGGTTGTAGGTGCCCGGCACAGGGTGGAGGTGCCAGCCCGCCCGGGCCGCCCAGGCGGGGAGCGGCACCTGGCGCAGCACGAGGGCGTGCGGACGGCCCACGGAGGCGGGGCGGCAGCCGGCGGTGTGGGCGACGGGAACGGTGGAGCTGTTCCCGGCCAGCCGACAGGGCGGGCGTACGCCGTGGGCGCGCAGCACCCCTTCCATGCGCTGCCAGTCGTGGCGGGCCGCCGCCTGGATGCCCGAGTGCAGCTGCAACTGGTGCAGCTGGAAGGCGAGGTGCGGCAGTACCAGCGCTGCGCCGAGTGGTACGAGCACCCGCAGCCGTGCCGCCCGGCGCGTCCCGCGCGCCCACCGCAGAGCGCTGCTCACCCCCAGCGCCGCGACCGGCGCCAGCAGCGCGTAGCAGGGCAGCAGGAAGCGCGGGGCCGCGTAGTTCATGAGGAAGAGGTACGGCACGGCCACGGCCACGGCCGCCAGGACCGGGAGCAGCGCGAGCACCGTACGGCCGTCCCGGCGCGCCGCACGGATGCCGAGGGCCACCAGCGGCGGGACCAGCAGCCACCAGCCTGCGGACGCCCAGTCGACGTCCACGCCCGTGCAGGGGCGGCACAGCAGCGGCCCGTCGAGGGCGGCCGCGTGCTGCCACAGGGTGTGGAGGGAGAGATGGGGCCGCATCCCACCCTGGATCTCGCCCGCCTCCCGCACGCGCTCCAGTACGCCACCGAAACGGAGGCGGGCCTCCACGGCCCAGGGGAGCAGGCCGAGGAGGAGGCCGCCGGTGAGGGCTGCGGCGCACCGCAGGGCCCAGGCGGCGCTGGGTGACCGCCCCTTCGCGTGGTTGCCACCGGCCGCGCCGGCCCACAATGCTGCTGCCAGGAGCACGGCGGCGGGCCCCACTGCGTCGTTGGGCCGCATCAGTGTGGCCCCGCCGAGCGCCAGCGCCATGGCGGCGTACGTGCGCTTCCGCGCCGAGGACCGGTCCGCGTCCGCGGGGGCGCGCAGGAAGCAGCCGACCGCGCCGGTCAGACCCATCGCCACGTAGTGGTTGGGCATCGCCGCACCCGCGTAGAACAGCGCGAACCACACGCTGGAGTACAGCGCGGCCGCCAACGGCACGACCCCGCGGCGCCCGACCGCCCTGACCCATGGCAGATACCCCAGGTAGAGCGCGACCGACGCCGCGACGGTCAGGTAGCAGCGCAACAGCACTACGGAGTCGCTGACGGCTGCCACCGGGGCGATCAGCAGCGGGACTCCCCTCGTCCGGGGCGCGCTGAACGGCGTTTCCGGCCCGAACGCGGGGAAGCGGCTGGCGTAGACGAGCTCGTCCCAGCCGAGGGGGAGTTCGGGCGGTACGAGGGCCAAGGAGAGCGCTCCGAATGCGGCGCACGCTGCGGCCAGCCATCGCTGATCAACCCGCACAAATGATGACATGGCGTCATCTTTTCGCCGGTGCGGCGCGGGTTTGGGTAGGCCACGCCCGGGGTGGCCCCCTCCCTTCGGGGTGCCCCCGCTTGTGGACGCACGCCCCGTTTGTGTCCCGGCTCGCCGCCGAGTGGTCGTGTCGAGGGGCGAACCCCTCACGGGGTGGCCCCCCGCTTGTGGACGCACGCCCCGTTTGTTGCTTCGGCTCGCCGCCGAGTGGTCGTGTCGGGGGGCTCCGCCCCCCAACGCCCCCCGCTAGGTGTGTTGTTCGGGGAGGTTGGTGACGCGGCTGGCGGGGGTTTGGCCTTTGATGCCGGTGTGGGGTCGGTGGTGGTTGTACCAGTCGAGCCAGCCGGGAAACGTTGCTTGTCGTTCGGTTTCTGAGGTGTAGGGCCGCTGGTAGGCCCATTCTTCGAGCAGGGTGCGGTGGAAGCGTTCGACTTTGCCGTTGGTCTGGGGGCGCCAGGGGCGGGTGTAGCGGGGGCGGATGCCCAGGTCGTGGCAGGTGGTCTTCCAGGTTTTCTGGGTGTAGGCCCAGGCGTTGTCGGTCAGGACCCGTTCGATGGTGATGCCGTGGCGTGCGAACCAGGCGGTGGCCCGTCGGAGGAAGGCGGCGCAGGTGGGGGCCTTCTCATCGGGCAGGTTCTCGGTGTAGGCGAGGCGGGAGTGGTCGTCCAGGGCGGTGTGGAGGCAGGCGTATCCCTTTCCGTGGCGGCGGTCCTTGTTCGGGCTGTCGGCCCGGCCGTGGACCTTGTGGCCGCCGCCGTCGGGGATACGGCCGAGTTTCTTGACATCGATATGGACGAGTTCGCCGGGGCGGGAGCGTTCGTAGCGGCGGACGGGCTCGCCGGTGGCCCGGTCCAGGGCGGCCAGGGGAGGCATGCCGCAGCGGGCCAGGATGCGGTGGCAGGTGGAGGCGGCCGGCCCGGTGCGGGCGGCCAGGCGCAGGGGCCCGATACGGTGCTCGCGGCGCATGCGCACCACCTGCGCTTCTGTGGCGGGCGGGGTCTGTCCAGGGCAGTGACGCGGACGGCTGGAGCGGTCGTACAAGCCGGCCTCTCCCCGCTGCCGGTAGCGGGAAGCCCACCGGGCGGCGGTGGTGTGACTGACCTGGAAGCGTTCGGCAGCCTGGCGCAGCGGCCAGCCCTCCTCCACGACACAGCGAGCCAGACGCAGACGGCCGGTCGGGGTCAGCGGGGCATTACGGTGGATCACGAGGGCCTCCTGCACTCGGCGGTAGATGTCGCAATCCACACCGAGCCAGAAGGCCCTCACCCCGTTCAAGGACCACCCACAGCGTGTCACCTGTCACCAACCTCCCCGAACAACACAGCTAGGTGGGCTTCGCCCCCCCTAGGACCCCCCTGCCGCATGGGACCATCCCATTGCCTTTCAAGCATCCCCTCATTGGTGCGGGTCCTTGGACCGGCCGGTGACGACCCTGCGGGAGTCACCGGCCGGACCAAGGGCCTGGGGCATGAGCCGGGACGAGGGAACGTGAACCGGGGTGCCCTTTTGCGGAAGGGGGCTCCTAGGGGGGCGAAGCCCCCGTAGCGGGGGGCCGTTGGGGGGCGGAGCCGCCCCAACGCCCGTCCGGCGAGGACCCGGGGGTTTGGGGGCGGAGCCCCCATGAACGGGAGGGGGCCCAAGAATGGGCCCTCAACCATTGGGGGCGGCCTCAACCATTGGCGCCCCAGTTCCAGAGGGCCTGGAGGACGGGCCCCAACGCATGGCCGCGCTCAGTCAAACGGTACCGAACCGACGTCGGCCACCCCACAAACCGCTCACGATGCACAACCCCCACCTCGACGAGCTGGCGCAGCCGATCCGTGAGGACCTTCGCGGAGAGCTCAGGCAGCGCGGCCTCCAACTCACTGAACGTATGGGGCCCGCGCAGCAACTCGCGGATGACCAGCGTCGTCCAGCGGCCCCGCAGCGCGTGGAGGGTGATCTCGACCGGGCAGGAGGCCGTGGGTGCGAGGGTCCGGGCGCGCGGATCGTCGGGCAGGCCGGGCCGGTGATGGCCGGGGCCGCAACTGACCGTTCGGTGAGCCACGTCGGCGGGTCCTAACGTCGGGAGCGTCCGTACGCGCCGAGCCTACGGCGCCGTACCGAACCTGAGGAGAACTCGACGATGAGCAGCGAGATGAGCAGCGGAAAGAGCGCGGCGATCCCGCTCCCCGTGGCCCGTGAAGCAGCCGACGTGCCGGCGGTGTTCGCCGAGCGGTTCAACTCCGGGCAGCCGCAGGCAGTGGCGGAGATGTACGAGGCGGGGGCCGTCTTCGTGTCGCCGGACGGCACCGTCGCCGACTCCCCCGAGAGCATCGCCCGGGCCAACGCGAGCTTCCTCGCGCTGGGTCTGCCGATCACGGTGCGGCCCCGGCAGGTGTACGCGGCGGGCGATACGGCGCTGCTCATCGTGGACTGGGTGATCGACGGTACGGCCCCGGACGGGCGCCCGACGCATATCGAGGGCACGGCGACCGATGTGGCCAGGCGGGGTGCCGACGGGGTGTGGCGCTACGTGATCGACCGCCCGGCCGGCTAGGCCCCCGCCCCCGCCCCGGCCCCGGCCCCGGCCCGGCGGAAGACCGTGGCCATGCTCGCGGGGTCGTAGTCGTCGGGGACGCCGTCGACGATGACGACATCCCCGTCGATGTGTGCCGTCCGCAGCGGCAGCAGTTCCTGGTAGGCGGGCGAGGCGTACCAGGCGTGGACCGACTCGCGGTCGGGGAAGGCGATGATGACGACGCCGCCGTTCCAGGTGCCCTCCACCACCTCGGGGGCGCCGCCGTGGACGAGGAAGCGGCCCCGGTAGGGGTCGAGGCTGGCCTGGAGGCGTTCGACGTAGGTGATCAGGTCGGCGTGGACCTCACGGTTGAGCAGCCGGGCGACGGCATAGGCGGTCATCTGGGGCCTCCTCGAGAGGTAAATCGGTGGAACCGCGAGACGAAGCGGGATAGGAAGCGCTGGGCAGATGGAGCGCTTCCGACGTGAGCAGTGTCGTCGCGTCGGGCGGAAGGCGTCGATGACGTCGTGGGTAATGGCGGGGCCGCCCACCGGGCGCTCCGCGAGATGGAGGAGCGCGATGGCGCAGGCAGGACCGGCGGAGCCGCAGGCGCAGGCGGAGGGCGGGCCGTTCACTGTTCCGGTGACGGTACGGGGCTATGAGACGGACACCCAGGGGCATTTGAACCAGGCCGTGTATCTCCAGTACGCGGAGCATGCGCGCTGGTCGCTGTTGCAGGCGGCCGGTATCGAGCAGAGCGCGCTGGTGGCTTCGGGGGTCGGTCCCGTGGTGCTGGAGCAGACGCTGCGCTACAGGCGGGAGTTGCGGGCCGGGGACGAGGTGACCGTCAGCTGTGCCTTCGAGTGGGGGGAGCGGAAGATCTTCGGGATGCGCCAGCTGATCGTCAAGGCGGACGGCGCGGTGGCTGCTGAGCTGACCGGCGTGGGCGGGATCATGGATCTGGGGGCGCGGCGGCTGGTGGCCGATCCGGGCGGGGCGTTGCGCGAGCTGGCGACGGACCCGAAGATCCTGGGGCTGGAACAGCTGGAATAGCCGGAACAGCGGGATACGGGGGGCGGTCGCCCGCTTCGTGGCCGTACATGCGTGTGGGCCCCGCCGATGGCGGGGCCCACAGTGCGGTGGAGGTGTCAGACGGCGGAGCCGGCCTTCCACTGCGACCAGCTCATGTTCCAGCCGTTGAGGCCGTTGTCGGGCTGGATCGTCTTGTCGGGCGAGCCCTTGACCTCGACGACGTCACCGATCAGCGAGTTGTTGTAGAACCAGGCACCGTCGGTGTCGGGGTTGTTGGCCCCACGGGAGTCCTTCAGGCCGACGCAGCCGTGGCTGGTGTTGCCGGAGCCGAAGGGTGCGCCCCAGTAGTTGCCGTGGATGAAGGTGCCCGAGGTGGACAGCCGCATGGCGTGCGGGACGTCGGGGATGTCGTAGCCCTCGGCGCCCTTGCGGCCGAACCCGACGGTGTTCCCGTCCATCCGGGTCTCCTTGTGCTTCTCGGAGATCACCATCTTGCCGTTGTACGTCGGGTTGGAGGCGCTTCCGGCGGAGATCGGGATGGTCTTGATGACCTTGCCGTCGCGCTCGACCTTCATCTGGTGCGACTTGACGTCGACCGTGCTGATCTGCTGGCGGCCGACGTTGAAGGTGACCGTCTTGTCCTGGACGCCGACGTTGCCGTTGCCCGCGTTCACCCCGTCGAGCTTGAGGTCGAGGGTGATCTTGGAGTTGGGCTTCCAGTACTCCTCGGGGCGGAAGTCGAGCCGGTCGTTGCCGAACCAGTGGCCGACGACCTCCTGACCGCTGGTCGAGCTGACCTTGATCGCGGACTGGACGGCCTTCTTGTTCTGGATCTGCTTGTCGAAGGTGATGGAGACCGGCATGCCGACGCCGACCTTGGCACCGTCCTCACCGGCGTAGGTGCCGATGAAGCTGTGCTCAGGGGCGACGGTGGTGAAGGTGCGGTTCTCCACGGCCTTGCGGCCGTCGCTGTCCTTGGCTGTCGCGCTGATCTCGTACTTGGTGGCGCGTTCGAGCTGCTGCTTGGGCTTCCAGGACTTGCCGTCGGAGGAGAGGGCGCCCTCCACGGTGGCGCCGCTCTGCGCCGCCTTCAGGGTCACCTCGGTGAGCTTCCCGCCCTTGACGGAGACATTGGCGCCGTTGTTGATGCTGGCGTTGTCCGCGCCGTCCTTGGCCGCGATCTTTATTCGGGCGGCCGAGCTGTCCTTGCCGGCGGCTATGTCGTTCTTCGCGGCGGACTTCTCCTTGTCGCCGCCGTCGTCACCACCGCTGCAGGCGCTCAGCGTGAGCACCCCACCGAGCAGCGCGGCCGTGACCGCGAGACCCTTGCGGTGCTTCCCCACCGTCATCACTGGCTTCTCCATCTGCCTTCGGAACCCCATGTCTCCCCGGTAAAAGCTGCGTAGCCCCCACAGCGCCCGAAATCGGACATGTGCGCTCCAGCTCCACGCATAAGAACGCATCGGGGACTATGACCGGTTCCACTTTCGGTAAAACTGTGGTCTAGGACACCTATCCGCCTGGTTTGTAACCTCTCCTGGTTCCCAGGAAAAGCGGAAGCATGCCTTCCCCCTCGCCTCCACCACTCAGTAACATCGGCCCGCGTACGGTCAGTTCACTACTGATCCCCCGAGCCGCACGTCGTACCCACGCACCCAGGAGGGCGTTTCGTGTCCGAGGCCGGACCCTCGAAGCTGTCAGTCCACCGCCGTCCTCTGGCCACCGCAGCGGCAGCCGGCGGCGTCCTGTGCGCCCTCTGGTTCGTGCCCACGGCCAACGCTACCCCCGAAAAAGCTGACCATCCCACCCATCACAGCAACACTGTGACGCGGTTGGAACATGACCGGGGTGCCGACGCCGAGTAAGCACCGTTCTGTCACCGCATGACAACTCGGCGTCAGCAACCCCAGGTCACACCTAGGCCAACGGCCCCGTGACCGCTTCCGCGGCGGACACCAGCGCGCCGGACCGTACGAAGGTCTCGGTAGCCGCCAGGTCCGGCGCCAGGTAGCGGTCCTCGCCCGGGCCCTCGGCACCAGCCGCCCGCAGCGCGGCGACCACGGCCCCGGCGGCGGGCCCCGGCGCCAGCCCGGCCGTGGCGGAGCGCAGCTCCACGGCGCGGGTGGCCGCGTACACCTCCACGGCGATCACCCGCGCCAGCCCGTCCACCGCCGTACGCAGCTTCCGCGCCGCCGACCAGCCCATGGAGACGTGGTCCTCCTGCATCGCGGAGGACGGGATGGAGTCGACGGAGGCCGGGACGGCGAGCCGCTTCAACTCGCTGACCAGCGCCGCCTGCGTGTACTGGGCGATCATCAGCCCGGAGTCGACCCCCGCGTCGTGGGCGAGGAACGGCGGCAGGCCGTGCGAGCGGTTCTTGTCCAGCAGCCGGTCGGTACGGCGCTCGGCGATGGAGGCCAGATCGGCGGCGGCGACGGCCAGGAAGTCCAGGACGTAGGCGACCGGAGCGCCGTGGAAGTTCCCGTTGGACTCGACCCGTCCGTCGGGCAGCACGACGGGGTTGTCCACGGCCGACGCCAGCTCCCGCTCGGCGACCGTACGGGCGTGCGCCAGCGTGTCGCGGCCCGCACCGGCGACCTGGGGCGCGCACCGCACCGAGTAGGCGTCCTGCACGCGAGGCGCGTCGTCCTGGTGGTGCCCGGTCAGGCCCGAGCCGTCCAGCACCTTGAGCATGTTGGCGGCGCTGGCGGCCTGCCCGGGGTGCGGCCGGATGGCGTGCAGCTCAGGTGCGAGCACCCGGTCGGTGCCCAGCAGGGCCTCCAGCGACAGCGCGGCGGCGATGTCGGCCGAGGTGAACAGGCGCGCGAGGTCGGCGCAGGCCATCAGCAGCATGCCGAGCATCCCGTCGGTGCCGTTGAGGAGGGCCAGGCCCTCCTTCTCGCGCAGCTCGACGGGGGTGATGCCGTGCTCGGCCAGGAGTTCGGCGGCGGGCCGCAGCTCACCGTCGGGACCTTCCGCCTCGCCCTCGCCCATCAGTGCGAGGGCGCAGTGCGAGAGGGGGGCGAGGTCTCCGGAGCAGCCCAGGGAGCCGTACTCGTGCACCACGGGGGTGATGCCCGCGTTCAGCAGGTCGGCCATGGCCTGGGCGACCTCGGGGCGCACTCCGGTGCGGCCGGAGGCGAGCGTCTTAAGCCGCAGGAACATCAGCGCGCGCACCACCTCGCGCTCCACCCGGGGCCCCATCCCGGCGGCGTGCGAGCGGACGATGTTGCGCTGGAGCCGGGCCCGCAGATCGGGGCCGATGTGGCGGACGGCGAGGGCGCCGAAGCCGGTGGAGACGCCGTAGACGGGGTCGGGCTTGGCGGCGAGGTCGTCGATGAAGCGGCGCGCGGTGCGCAGCGCGTCCAGAGCCTCTCGGTGCAGCTCGACACGGGCACCGTCCCGGGCGACGGCGATGACCTCCTCAGGGCTGGTGCCCGAGCTTCCGACCACCACAGTGTGCATATTCATATTCACGAACCCTAATGAGTGAATTGCCATCTGTCACGAGTGTGCAGGCGACCAAGGTGCGCACATCCGTATCGCCCAAGTCGTACGCGACGTATGCTCTCCCGTATGAGCTCACGTATGCGGACGACGGTCAGCCTGCCGGCGGATCTCGTCGCCCACGCCCGCGCCGCCTCCGGCGGCAACCTGTCGGCCTACGTCGAGCACGCGCTCAGAGCGCAGCAACTGCGCGACGCGGCGCCCGCGGTGCAAGCCTGGCGCGGGGAGCGGGGCGCTGCGGACGCCGAGGAGTTCGCCGACGTCTTCGGTGAGGACGTCGCGTGACGCCTCTCGCTCGCGGCCAGGTCTGGCGGGTCCAGCTCGCCACCAAGAGCCGGGTCGTAGTCATCGTCGAGTCGGACGCCGCCCTGGACGCCCTGCCCGGCACCGCCGTGTGCATGATGATCGACGAGACGCAGGGCGCCCCGGACACCGTCGTCACCATCCCGCTGACGCACCCGGTGCGCGGTGCCGCCGTCGCCGTCGACCTCACCGCCCTCAGCGACAAGCGCCTGACCGCCGGTGAGTTCCTCGGCACCGTCGATGCGGAGGCGATGGAAAGGATCTCCGCCTCGCTCCGCGTCACCCTCGACCTCAGCTGACGGCTCATCCTCCCCGGCCGCGGCGGAAGCGGCGGCGGTCAGGGGAGGGTGGGAGGGGGTCGGCAGCGGCGGCCAGCCGGAGCGTGGGGTCCTCGGGTCCGCCTTCCCGGCCCGCCACCACGGGCTTGCCGGAGCGCAGCGCCTTGGCGCGGTACTGGGCCGCGTCCGCCAGCCGGAAGATCCGGTGCGCCGAGCGCACTTCGCCGACCGGGTCACCGGTGGAGGCGACCCCGCAGGCCACGCCCTCGCCCAGCTCCAGCTCGGCCGCGCCCCGGCACAGCTCGTCGGCGGCGCGTACCACCTCGTCGGCCGTGGGCCCGACGGCCAGCAGACAGAACTCGTCGCCCCCCAGCCGCCCGGCCAGCGCTCCGGGCAGGGTCGCCGCGCCCGCCGACAGGACCGCGGCGAACCGTTCCAGCAGCCGGTCGCCCGCCTCGTGCCCCTGCGCGTCGTTGACGCCCTTGAGGCCGTTGATGTCGCAGACGACGAGGCTGACGACGGTGCCCAGCTCGCGGTGCAGCTCGACGGCCTCGTCCAGCCGGGTCTCGACGGCGCGGCGGTTGGCGAGCCCGGTCAGCGGGTCGGTGTAGGCGAGGCGGCGTACCTCCTCGAGACGCTCGTTCTGCGCTATGCCGGAGGCTATGAGCGCGGCGAGCACCGCGGCGAAGTCGGCGTCGTCCCGGGTGAAGGGCGGCGCGGCGGCGGCGCGTGCCACATACAGCTCGCCCCAGGCCCGGCCGTGCAGCACGATCGGGGCGATCACACAGGACCCCCGCCCCCTGCGGCGCAGCGCCGCCACCCGCCGGTAGCTGTGCGCGGCCTCGCCCTCGGCCTCGGCGGTCTCCTCCGGGCCGTCGCCCTCCACCCACGCCTGGGGCCGGCCGCCGCCCGCCCACCACTCGTGCAGCAACGCTGCGACCTGCGGGAAGTCATGCACGGGATACGACTCGTCGGAGGGGAACTCGGCCTCCTCGGCGGCCCGTTCCCCCACGTTGACCAGCACCCGCAGCCGGCCGCGCGCACGCTCCCAGACGGATATCGACGCGAACGCGCCGCCCATCGCCTCGCAGGCACCCCAGGCGGCCGCCTGGGCTATGTCCCGGTGGGAGAGCGCGGCGGTCGCCTCCGGCTCGTCCTCGTCGTACGGGTGCGGGCGGGCCGTCGCGGGCGCGGCCGTCTGTGCCGCCGCCATCGCCTGGGACAGCCCTACGACAGCGCTGAGGCGCGCGTCGGCGTCCTCGCCGCCCTCTCCCGTTCCGCCCATACCGCCAAGATTAGGAGGCTTCGCCCCGTTCTGCCGTGCGACCCCTTGCGGAGAGCTTCACTCTACGAAGAAAGCCGTCGCCCCGCCGGGGAATCGCAACTCTCCCCCGAGTTCGAAGAACCCCACTCCCCGGCCGGTCCGTCCGCACTCCCCCGGCCGGTCCGATTCCCCTTTCACTCCCCCGGCCAGTCCGGCTTCCGCTTCTCGTTGAACGCCGCCACTCCCTCGGCGCGGTCACCCGAGAAGGCGACCGTACGCCAGGCGGCCTCCTCCACCTCGAGCCCCGCCCGCAGGTCCATGCCCCATCCGGTGCGCAGCGCCCGCTTGGCGGCGCGCAGCCCGACCGGCGAGTTGGCGGCGATCCGCTGGGCCAGCGCCAGCGCCTCCGTACGGTCCTCACCCTGCTCGGTGAGCAGGTCGACCATGCCCAGCGCGTGCGCCTCGGCCGCGCCCACCCGGCGCGCCGAGAAGATCAGCTCGGCGGCGCGTGCGGCACCCACCCGGCGCGGCAGCAGCTGGGTGCCGCCCCCGCCGGGCACCACTCCGACCGACACCTCGGGCAGCCCCACCACGGCGCTCGCGTCGGCGACGATCAGATCGCAGGAGAGCGCCAGTTCGTACCCGCCGCCCAGCGCGTAGCCGTGCACGGCGGCGATGGTGGGCATCGGCAGCTCCAGCACCCCGGTGTAGGCCGCACGGGCGCGCGGACGCTGCGCCGCCAGCTCGGCGTCGCTGAAGGAGTTGCGCTCCTTGAGGTCGGCGCCGACGCAGAACGCGCGCTCGTGCGTGGAGGTCAGCACCGTCGCGCGTACCTCGCCGTCCCGCGCGAGCACGACACACGCGTCCGTGAGCGCCCCGGCGAACGCCGTCGAGACGGCGTTCATCGCGCCGTGCCGGTCCATCACCAGCTCCGCGACGTGCCCGTCCTTGCGGACCCGCACCCACTCTCCGAACGTCTGCTCGCTCTGTGCACTGTGATCCATGAGGAGCACGATAACGATGGTTAACTCTCTTGGGTACGGCGCCGCAGCAGCCACGGCTCCACCACGCCCAGGCCACGTACCGGACGCTGGTAGAGCGGCTGGAGCGCGAACCGGTAGCCGGACAGGTCCTCGCTCTCCTTCTCCGACTCCGGAGCGGCGCCCGAGGCGGTCAGCTCGGCGCGGAAGGCGCCGTCCACCAGCACCGTGTCCTTGGGCGCTATCGAGGTCAGCCGGCTGGCGAGGTTGACCGTGTTGCCGAACACGTCACCCATCCGGGTCGTCATCGTGCCGAACGCGATGCCGACCCGCAGCTCCGGCATCGTCTCGTCGTTCGCCATCGTCTCGATCAGCCGCAGCCCGATCTCCGCCGCCGTGCTCGCGTCTTCGGCGACGTAGAGGATCTCGTCACCGAGCGCCTTGATCAGCCGCCCGCCGTGCGCGGCGACCAGGTCGGCGGAGGTCGTCTCGAACGCCTCCACCAGCTCGCCGAGCTCCTCGTCCTCCAGTCGTCGCGTCAGCCGGGTGAAGCCCACCAGATCGGCGAAGCCGATGGCCTGCCGCCGGTTGACCATCTCGTCGTCGTCCTGTGCCTGGACGACCCGCCCCGTAGCGGCGGCGAGCTGGCGGCGCCACACATAGACCAGGAACTCCTCCAGCTCGGGCAGGAGCAGCTGCACCAGTGGAAAGGTGACCTCGTTACGCGTCATTCCCGGCTCGGGCGGCTCCGTCAGACCCATCAGGAACGAGTCGATCTGCCAGTCCGCCAGCCGCGCCGTCGTCTGCCCGGTCGAACGCGCCACCTGCACGGCCATCGACTCGCTCAGCAGCCCCGCCTCAACCAGGCCGGACAGCCGCCGCAGCGCCAGTACGTCCGCCTCGGTCAGCGCGCGGGCCTGCCCCACGTCGGCGAAGCCCATCGCCCGCCAGAACCGGGAGGCCAGCTCCATCGAGACACCAGCAGCGCGGGCCGCCTGGAACGGCGTGTACTGCCGTGGCGAGCCCAGGATCAGCTCCTCGATCCGCAGCGCGCTGGGGTCGGGCTCGTCGTCCTCCGGGTCCCCACCGGGGCCCTCCGGGGGTGGGGGCGGGTCGTCGGGTCCCTCACCACCGGGGCCGCCGGGTGCGCCGGCGTTGGCCGCGCTGATGCCTTGTGCGTCGGCGCCGGGTGTGCCGGCGCCGGGCGCCGGGGTCGAGACCTCGGCGGTGGGCGGGGCCGTCGGTGGGGTGCCCGGTGAGGCCCCCGGTTGCGGGCCCTCGGCCGGTGAGAGGTCCACTCCTGGGGGCGGGTCCGTGGCCGCCGGTCCTGGACCCGGAGCCGACTCCCCGGCCGGGGCCGGTTCGGGGGGCTCCTGGGTGCCGGGGTCGGGCGCCTGGGCGCGGCCGCCGCCATCGGAATCCGAGGCCGCTCTGCGTTCGGGCATGCCCGGTTCGTCCACGGTCACCGCGGGCTCCCCGCACCCTCCGCGGCGTGGTGTCGCGGCCTCGCGTCGTCCCTGCGCACAGCCCTTCCGTTCCTCTTGCCCAACCTGCTCACGGCCGGAACACCGATGCCGGATGGCACCCGATGTCACCGCCGCTTGCCCACCATACGGCAGTTGTGCGCTACCTCACTCTTCCGTCGCGGGGCGCAGATGGACGATGTCACCGGCAGCGACCGGACGCTGTACACCCTGTTCCGTGGCGATGACGAGTCGGCCGTCGCCGTCCACCGCGACGGCCTCCCCGACGAGGGCTTCGCCGCCGCTGCTGGTGCCGCCGCTGCTGGTGCCGCCGCCCGGCAGGGTTGCCCGTACGGTTCTGCCGAGCGTTACGCAGCCCGCGGCGTAGGCGTCGAGGAGGGCGGTAGGGGTCGCCTGGCCGGTGGCTGTGGCCGTCGGGTCGCCGTTCACGGCCGTCCAGCGGCCGTACCAGTCCGCCACGGCGCGCAGCACCGCGCGCAGCAGTGGATCGCGGTCCGTGCCCCGGGCACCGGCGATGGCCAGGGAACCGGCGGTCGGCACGGGCAGCTCGTCCTCGCGGAGCGTCACGTTCAGGCCGATACCGAGGACGACGGACTCCGCGTCGACGCGCTCCGCCAGAATGCCGCCGATCTTGCGCTCGCCGCCCTTTCCTGTGGTCAGCACGTCGTTCGGCCACTTCAGGCCGGTGTCGACGCCCGCCGTCCGGGCGACGGCGCTCGCCGTGGCGACCCCGGCCAGCAGCGGAATCCATCCCCAGCGCTCCGGCGGGGGCTCCGGCCGGAACAGCACCGAGAAGAACAGTCCTGAGCGGGGCGGGGCCGTCCAGGCTCGGTCGAGGCGGCCCTTGCCCGCCGTCTGCTCCTCCGCGACGAGGACGCTGCCCGGTGCGGCTGTGCCTTTTCTGGCGCGGTCGGCCAGTTCCGTGTTGGTCGAGCCGATCGACTCGACGACCTCCAGGTCGGTCCAGAGGGAGTCCTCGCCGAGGAGGGCTTTGCGGAGGGCCGTCTGGTTGAGCGGGGGGCGGTCCAGGTCGGACCAACGCTTGGACGTCATACCGCCAGGCTATTGGTACCCGTCCCTGCGGGGTGGCCCCGCCGGTTGTGGACGCACGCCCCGTTTGCGTCCCGGCTCGCCGCCGAGTGGTCGTGTCGAGGGGCGAACCCCTCACGGGGTGGCCCCCCGCTTGTGGACGCACGCCCCGTTTGTTGCTTCGGCTCGCCGCCGAGTGGTCGTGTTGGAGGGCTCCGCCCCCCAACAGCCCCCCGCTAGGTGGGCTTCGCCCCCCTAGGACCCCCCTGCCGCATGGGACCACCCTATTGCCTTTCAAGGCCACCCTCAGTGGTGCGGGTCCTTGGACCGGCCGGTGACGACCCTGCGGGAGTCACCGGCCGGACCAAGGGCCTCAACGATGGGTTGGAGTGGGTGAACGTCTACGGGAATGTGCTGTTGCGGAAGGGGGCTCCTAGGGGGGCGAAGCCCCCGTAGCGGGGGGTGGTTGGGTGGGGGTCCCCCCGGACGGAGTCTGGGGGAGGAGCCCCCCAACGCCCGTCCGGCGAGGACCCGGGGGTTTGGGGGCGGAGCCCCCATCAACGACAGAGGGTCAGAGGGCCGGGCCCTCAGCCAATGGAGGCGGCGCCCAGCCGGCGTCGGGCCCTCATCCCGATGGTGGGGCGGCGCAACCGCCGGAGGCTTCAGTGTGGTCAACGACGCACTCCGTAAGCGGCAGGTCGCAGATAGCCTACGGGTCGGTAGCCAACCCGCGACGGTAAGGAGCCCTCCGAGATGTCCTCGCCCAGCGAGACGCCCAGTCCCGACATCGACGACCTCGACATCCACACCACCGCGGGCAAGCTCGCGGATTTCGAACGCCGCACCCAGGAAGCCGTCCACGCGGGCTCCGAACGAGCAGTGGAGAAGCAGCACGCGAAGGGCAAGCTGACCGCGCGCGAGCGCATCGAGCTGCTCCTCGACGAGGGCTCGTTCACCGAGCTGGACGAGTTCGCGCGGCACCGGTCGACCAATTTCGGGCTGGAGCAGAACCGCCCGTACGGGGACGGCGTGGTCACCGGCTACGGCACCGTCGACGGCCGCCCCGTCTGCGTCTTCTCGCAGGACTTCACCATCTTCGGCGGCGCGCTGGGCGAGGTGTACGGCGAGAAGATCGTGAAGGTCATGGACTTCGCGCTGAAGACGGGCTGTCCCGTCGTCGGTATCAACGACGGCGGCGGTGCCCGTATCCAGGAGGGCGTGGCGGCGCTCGGCCTGTTCGCGGAGATCTTCCGCCGTAATACGCACGCCTCCGGGGTGATCCCGCAGGTCTCGCTGATCCTGGGCCCGTGCGCCGGCGGAGCCGTCTACTCCCCGGCCATCACGGACTTCACGGTGATGGTGGACCAGACCTCGCACATGTTCATCACCGGCCCTGACGTGATCAAGACGGTCACCGGTGAGGACGTCGGGTTCGAGGAGCTGGGCGGAGCCCGCACGCACAACGCGACCTCCGGCGTCGCGCACCACATGGCGGGGGACGAGAAGGACGCCATCGAGTACGTGAAGGCGCTGCTGTCCTACCTCCCCTCCAACAACCTCTCCGAGCCGCCGGGCTACCCGGAGGACGCGGATCTGGAGACCTCGGAGGAGGACCGGGAGCTCGACGCGCTGATCCCGGACTCGGCGAACCAGCCGTACGACATGCACACGGTGATCGAGCACGTGCTGGACGACGGTGAGTTCCTGGAGACGCAGGCGCTGTTCGCGCCGAACATCGTCACCGGGTTCGGCCGTATCGAGGGCCAGTCGGTGGGTGTGGTGGCCAATCAGCCGCTGCAGTTCGCGGGCTGTCTCAACATCGACGCGTCCGAGAAGGCGGCGCGGTTCGTGCGTACCTGCGACGCGTTCAACATTCCGGTGCTGACCTTCGTGGATGTGCCCGGCTTCCTGCCCGGTACCGACCAGGAGTACGACGGGATCATCCGGCGCGGCGCCAAGCTGATCTACGCGTACGCGGAGGCGACGGTGCCGCTGATCACGGTGATCACGCGGAAGGCGTTCGGTGGCGCGTACGACGTGATGGGGTCCAAGCATCTGGGCGCCGATCTCAACTTCGCCTGGCCGACGGCGCAGATCGCGGTGATGGGGGCGCAGGGCGCGGTAAACATCCTGCACCGCAAGAAGCTGGCCGCTGCCGGTACGCCGGAGGAGACCGAGGAGCTGCGTGCCCGGCTCACCCAGGAGTACGAGGACGCGCTGCTCAACCCGTATGTGGCGGCCGAGCGCGGCTATGTGGACGCGGTGATCCGTCCGGCGGAGACCCGCCGGCACATCACCCGCGGTCTGCGCACGCTGCGCACCAAGCGGGAACAGCTCCCGCCGAAGAAGCACGGCAACATCCCGCTGTGAGGAGGCCGCGATGACGACGGAGTCCATCGGGACCGGGCCCGCGGACGCCGCGGGCCCGGCCGCACCCGGCGAACAGCCCATTCGGGTCGTACGGGGCAATCCGACGCCCGAGGAGCTGGCCGCCGCGCTGGCGGTGGTACGGGTGCGCGCTTCGGCCGCTTCGGCCGGTGAGCCGACCCGTGAGGCGCCGAGCGCCTGGTCCGATCCGGCGCGCACCGTGCCGGGGCCGCTGCCGGCGCCCGCTCCCGGCGCCTGGCGCCGAACGTTCTGGCCGGGCTGACGCATTCGGCGCGCAGCGGCGCGTCCGCGGGGCGCCTGCGCCTGAGTACGCGTACTCAGGCGCAGGCGCCCCGGCGCGGCCACCATGGGCGCATGCTGTGGTCCGATCCCCGAGATGAGCCGCCGCCGGAGCTGAGCAGGACCCAGGAGAAGGTCAACCGCCTCGGCTGGGTGTTATTGGTGGTCACCGGAGTGGTGATGCTGCTGCTCTTGTCGGTGGCGTACTCGTAGTCGCGGTCGGTCGCGTAGTCGGGAGCAGGGTGCGCGAGGCGTGCGCCGACTCCCTACGATGGCCCGCATGAGTGCTCCGCGTCTTGTCCTGGCCTCCGCTTCCCCTGCCCGTCTCGCGCTGCTGCGGCAGGCGGGGATGGATCCCGAGGTGGTGGTCAGCGGGGTGGACGAGGAGGCGCTGAGCGCCCCGACCCCCGCGCAGTTGGCCCTGGTGCTCGCCGAGGCGAAGGCCACCGCGGTCGCCGCGCGTGCCGAGGCCGCGGGGGCGCTGGTCGTCGGCTGCGACTCGGTCCTGGAGCTGGACGGGCGGCCGCTGGGCAAGCCGGCGGACGCGGAGGAGGCGACGGCGCGCTGGAAGGACATGCGGGGCCGCTCGGGGGTGCTGCACACCGGGCACTGTGTGGTGGACACGCGCGCCTCGGGCGAGGAGGGGCGCCGCTCGGTGACGGCGTCGACGGCGGTGCACTTCGGGGAGCCGAGCGACGAGGAGATCGCCGCCTACGTGGCCAGCGGTGAACCGCTGCACGTGGCGGGCGCGTTCACGCTGGACGGCCGCTCGGGGCCGTTCGTCGACGGCATCGAGGGCGACCACGGCAATGTGCTGGGTCTGTCGCTGCCCACGCTGCGCAGGCTGCTGCGGGACTTGGGCGTGCGGATCACGGACCTGTGGGCTCCGCGCTGACCCCGGAGCCGTCGGCCGGCGGGCCGGCGGCGGGCTCGGCGGGTTGCCCGGCAGGCTCGCCGTACCAGGTCAACGACCAGACGATCAGTCCGAGGACGCCCATCATCACCACGAAGGCGAGCCAGCCGACGAGGCCGACGGAGAAGGCGCCGAGCACCCCGTGCACCACCGCGCAGCTGATCAGCGCGATGCGCAGAAAGCCGCGTGGCGGCACGTCACGGACCGCCGTACGGACGAGGATCAGCGCGCAGCCGAGGACGTAGCCGCCGACGAGTACGGCGCCGATCACCGCGGATATCGTCATGGCGCGCGGCTCGATGCCCGCCAGGGACATCTGCTGCGCGTCGGCGACCTTGCCGAGGAAGAGATTGAGGCCCACGAGTACGGCCGCCTCCACCGTGAGGACCAGCGCGGTCACCGCGGCCACCGCCCGTCTGCGCCCTGCCACTTGGCCACCTCTTCCGTCGTGTTCCGCCGCGTTCCGTCGCGTTCCGCCGTTTTTCGCCGTGTGTTGCGTGCTGGTGCCTGTCGTGCTGTCGGTTCGGTCGTTACTCCAGGTACGTGCTCTTGGCAGGGCGAACGCTACTCACGGGTACAAGCCGGGGCAAGGGAAACGACGCAAAGCAAAATTTCTCCCTTCCAGTCGTAGGGACTCCACAAAGACGAGACGTTGAGACGTACGACTCCGACAGAGAGCTAGCCCACATGCCTGAGGCGGGCGAACCGAGCCCGAATGCGGCGTACCGTGGGACAACGAGGGGAGATCCGGTTCTGCGCGACCCACGGGTGACACTCCGTGTGGGCAAGCTCACCCCCCTTGGCGGCTCGGCGTCAGGTGTCGCCTGTACCTAAACTCAGCTTGTTTCAAGGAGGGAGCCATCGTGCGCAAGGTGCTCATCGCCAACCGCGGCGAAATCGCCGTCCGCGTCGCCCGCGCGTGCCGGGATGCGGGAATCGCGAGCGTCGCCGTTTACGCCGAGCCGGACCGGGACGCGCTGCACGTCCGCGTGGCCGACGAGGCATTCGCCCTGGGCGGTGACACCCCGGCGGCGAGTTATCTGGACTTCGACAAGGTACTCAAGGCCGCCGCCGACTCGGGCGCCGACGCCGTACACCCCGGCTACGGATTCCTCTCCGAGAACGCCGACTTCGCGCAGGCCGTCATCGACGCGGGCCTCAACTGGATCGGCCCGCCCCCGCAGGCCATCCGCGACCTGGGCGACAAGGTCGCGGCTCGGCACATCGCGCAGCGCGCCGGCGCGCCGCTGGTCGCGGGTACCAAGGACCCGGTCTCGGGCGCCGAGGAAGTCGTCGCGTTCGCCGAGGAGCACGGCCTGCCCATCGCCATCAAGGCCGCCTTCGGCGGCGGCGGGCGCGGTCTGAAGGTCGCCCGCACGCTGGAGGAGGTCCCCGAGCTGTACGACTCGGCGGTGCGCGAGGCCGTGGCCGCCTTCGGCCGCGGCGAGTGCTTCGTCGAGCGCTACCTGGACCGCCCCCGGCACGTGGAGACCCAGTGCCTGGCCGACAAGCACGGCAACGTGGTCGTCGTCTCCACCCGTGACTGCTCCCTCCAGCGCCGCCACCAGAAGCTGGTCGAGGAGGCCCCGGCGCCGTATCTGACGGACGAGCAGAACGCCGAGCTCTACCGCGCCTCCAAGGCCATCCTGCGCGAGGCCGGCTACGAGGGCGCCGGCACCTGCGAGTTCCTCGTCGGCCAGGACGGCGCCATCTCCTTCCTGGAGGTCAACACCCGCCTCCAGGTCGAGCACCCGGTCACCGAGGAGGTCACCGGCATCGACCTGGTCCGCGAGATGTTCCGGATCGCCGACGGCGAGGAGCTCGGCTACGACGATCCCCCGCTGCGCGGTCACTCCTTCGAGTTCCGTATCAACGGCGAGGACCCGGGCCGCAACTTCCTCCCGGCGCCCGGCACCGTCACCACGTTCGCGCCGCCGTCCGGGCCCGGCGTCCGGCTCGACGCCGGTGTGGAGTCCGGCTCGGTGATCGGCCCGGCGTGGGACTCGCTGCTGGCCAAGCTCATCGTCTCCGGCTCCACCCGACAGCAGGCCCTGCAGCGGGCCGCGCGGGCGCTGGACGAGTTCGAGGTGACCGGTATGGCCACCGCGATCCCCTTCCACCGCACGGTGGTTCGGGACGCCGCCTTCGCACCCGAGGTCAACGGCCGCGAGGGCGCGCCCTTCGACGTCCACACGCGGTGGATCGAGACGGAGTTCGTCAACGACATCAAGCCGTTCGCCGCGCCCGGTGCCGGCGAGGCCGCCGACGAGGACGAGGCCGGGGGCCGCGAGACCGTGGTGGTCGAGGTCGGCGGCAAGCGTCTGGAGGTCTCCCTGCCGTCCTCGCTGGGCATGCCGCTGGCGCGGGCCGCCGTCGAGGGCGGGGCGCGCAAGCCGCGGCGGAAGGCCGCCAAGAAGTCCGGCTCGGCCGCCTCGGGCGACGCGCTCGCCTCTCCCATGCAGGGCACCATCGTCAAGGTCGCCGTCGAGGAGGGCCAGCAGGTCGAGGAGGGTGAACTCATCATCGTCCTGGAGGCGATGAAGATGGAGCAGCCGCTGAACGCGCACCGCGCCGGCACGGTGAAGGACCTCCGCGCGGAGATCGGCGCCTCCGTGACGTCGGGCGCCGTCATCTGCGAGATCAAGGACTGACGCGTCGGCCTCTGGTGCGGCGGTGCCTTTTCGCGGGCGCCGCTGCCCCCTTCTTCCCGCCGCTGCCTTCTTTCCGCCGCAGCGGCGAGGTGCGCAACGGACGCAATCGGCGGTGCCGAACCGGCCTCAGCCGGTGAGTTCGGCACCGCCGGTCACGCAGACTGTGGCTGATCACCGCTGCGGCGGGAAGGGAGCGCGGCGCGAAGAGGCAGGCGGCGGGACGGGTCAGCGGGGGCGCACGACGAGGGTGCCGGTGGGGGCCGTTTCGACCCGGGCTCCGAAGGGGGCGCTGATCCGGTCCAGGGTGGCTCGCAGCCACTCGGTGTCCGCGGGCGAGGCCCGCACCAGACGCATCCGGCGCGCCTGGAAGGGGATCAGCCGTACTGCGGACGCCGTTCCGGTCTCCGTGTCGAGCGTGACGGCGTGGAGCAGGCGCAGATCGTCGCGGTAGGCGGCGTGGCCGCTGATGCCCTCGTAGTCGTCGATGAAGTCCCCGCAGCCGTAGAGGACGAGCCTGCCCCGGTAGAGCTCGACGGGGCGCGGGTGGTGCGAGGAGTGGCCGTGGACCAGGTCCACGCCGCCGTCGATCAGCGCGTGTGCGAACCGCACCTGCTCGGGCGGCACCTCGTAGCCCCAGTTCGAGCCCCAGTGGACCGAGGCGACGGCGAGGTCGCCGGGGCCTTTCGACCCGGCCAACTGGCCGCTGACGTCCGCCGCGTCAGCCGGTGACGCCTCCAGTACGAGACGCAGGCCCGGCCGCTGGTCCGTCGCGGCCCAGTGTCCGGGGATGCCGCTGGACGGTGATCCCATCGAGGTGACGAGCACCCGGCCGCCGTCCGCGCCGAGCGGCGCTGTCGCCGGGGTCCGGGCCTCGGCCGCGTTCCGGCCCGCGCCCGCTGTCCGCAGCCCGGCCTCGGTGAGGGTGTCGAGGGTTTCCAGCAGACCTGCGACGCCGAAGTCGAGCACGTGGTTGTTGGCCAGTACGGTCACCTCGGGCCGGGCGACGGCGAGCGCCGCCACATTGGCGGGGCTCATCCGGTAGTGCACGTCCTTGCACGGGGCGAAGTCGCCGCTGCGCGTGACGCTGGTCTCCAGGTTGCAGATCCGCACGTCGGGAGCCAGCTCGTCGAGCGCACGCAGGGCCTCGCCCCAGGGCCGGCCGAAGTCAGCCGGGCGCGGTACGGGGCCGTTCTCCGTCTCGGCGAGTTCCAGATAGACCCCGGCGTCCCGCACGCAGGGTTCTCGCAGTGCGGGGTCGCCGGGGTACGGCAGGATCTGGTCGACGCCGCGCCCCAGCATGACGTCGCCGGTCAGGGCGAGTGTCACCACGTTCCCGGACACGTTTCCCACGGTAAAACTCCGGCGGGCTCTACCGCCGTCTGGGCGCCAGGTCCGCCACCCGAGGCGGACCCCCGGCGGCTGAGCGCAGATGGGTGGGGGCGCCCTGGTTCGGGCTCCCTCCCTGCGCTGCGGCCCGGCGCGGGGTCGGCATGGGGACCTCGGAGCGCCCCCTCTCGGGCGCGGCGGGGGAGGTTCCGGCCACGGCGATCTGCACGCCGTGGTCGGCCAGCGCCTGCAACTCGGTCTCGGCACGGTCGTCGTGCGGCGGCGGCTCGTCCGTCACCAGCCGGGTGATCACATCCGTGGGCACCGTCTGGAACATGGTGTCGGTCCCCAGCTTGGTGTGGTCGGCGAGGACCACCACCTCGCCGGCCGCCTGCACCAGTGCCCGGTCCACGCTTGCGGAGAGCATGTTGGAGGTGGACAGGCCGCGCTCGGCCGTCAGCCCGCTGCCGGACAGGAAAGCGCGGGAGACCCGCAGCCCCTGCAGCGACTGCTCGGCGCCGCTGCCGACCAGCGCGTAGTTGGAGCCGCGCAGGGTGCCGCCGGTCATCACCACCTCGACCCGGTTGGCGTGCGCCAGGGCCTGCGCAACCAGCAGCGAGTTGGTGACGACGGTCAGTCCTGGCACTCTTGCGAGCCGTCGTGCGAGTTCCTGGGTCGTCGTACCGGCTCCGACGACGACGGCCTCGCCCTCCTGTACGAGGCCCGCGGCGAGGTCGGCGATGGCCGTTTTCTCCGCGGTGGCCAGGTGCGATTTCTGGGGGAAGCCGGACTCCCGGGTGAAGCCTCCCGGCAGCACGGCTCCGCCGTGACGGCGGTCGAGGAGTCCTTCGGCCTCCAGCGCCCGTACGTCACGGCGCACGGTCACCTCGGAGGTCTGGACGACGCGGGCGAGCTCGCGGAGCGAGACCGCTCCGTTGGCGCGCACCATTTCAAGGATCAATTGACGACGTTCCGCAGCGAACACGGAACTGACAGTAACGCGGACGACCGTCTGCTTTCAGCGCTATGCGCCGATTAACAGAAGTTGTTCGTACGGCGGCGCTCAACGTGGTATAGGGGATCGTTCCGGACAGAGCCTTTTCGTTCGGCTCCGGGCGCCCGGCGTCAGTGCAGCTCGGCCATCTTGCGAGTGTGCAGTTGGCGGGCCACCTCGGCGATGGAGCCGGTGAGCGAGGGGTAGACCGTGAACGTGTTCGCGATCTGCTCGACGGTCAGATTGTTGTCAACCGCGATCGAGATCGGATGGATCAGCTCGCTGGCCCGCGGTGCGACGACCACACCGCCGACGATGATCCCGGTGCCCGGGCGGCAGAACAGCTTCACGAAGCCGTCCCTGATGCCCTGCATCTTCGCGCGCGGGTTGCGCAGCAGCGGCAGCTTGACGACCCGCGCCTCGATCGCGCCCTTGTCGACGTCCGCCTGGGAGTAGCCGACGGTCGCGATCTCGGGGTCGGTGAACACGTTCGCCGAGACCGTCCTGAGGTCGAGCGGGTTCACCGTGTCGCCGAGGAAGTGGTACATCGCGATCCTGCCCTGCATGGCCGCGACAGAGGCCAGCGCGAGGACACCGGTGCAGTCGCCCGCCGCGTAGACGCCGGGGGCCGAGGTGCGGGAGACCTTGTCGGTCCAGATGTGGCCCGACTCCTTGAGCCGGACCCCGGCCTCCTCCAGGCCCATGTCCGCGGTGTTCGGAATGGCGCCGACCGCCACCAGGCAGTGGGTACCGGTGATCGTCCGGCCGTCCTGGAGCGTGACCTCCACCCGGTCGTCCTCGGTCCTCTTGGCGGAGGCCGCACGGGAGCGGCTCATCACGTTCATCCCGCGCCGCCGGAAGACGTCCTCCAGCACCGCTGCCGCGTCCGGGTCCTCGCCCGGCAGCACCCTCTCGCGCGAGGAGACCAGGGTGACCTGGGAGCCGAGGGCCTGGTAGGCGCCGGCGAACTCGGCTCCGGTGACGCCGGAACCGATGACGATGAGCTCCTCGGGCTGCTCGGTGAGGTCGTAGAGCTGCGTCCAGTTCAGAATGCGCTCGCCGTCCGGGCGGGCGTCCGGGATCTCGCGCGGGTGGCCCCCGGTGGCGATCAGCACGGCGTCAGCGGTGAGCTGCTCCTGGCTGCCGTCGGCCGCCGTAACGGTGACGACGCGGGAGCCGTCGGCCGCCTGGCCTGGCTCCAGCCTGCCGCGGCCGCGCACGACGCGGCCGCCCGCGCGGGTGACCGAGGCGGTGATGTCGTGCGACTGGGCGAGGGCGAGGCGTTTGACCCGGCGGTTGACCTTGCGGATGTCGACGCCGACGACGCGGGCCGGGTCGTCGGGGTCGTGGGTCTTGTCCTCGACCCGGATGCCGAGCTCCTCGTACGAGGAGTCGAAGTTGGTCATCACCTCGGCGGTGGCGATCAGCGTCTTGGACGGTACGCAGTCGGTGAGCACCGAGGCACCGCCGAGGCCGTCGCAGTCGACGACGGAGACTTCCGCGCCGAGCTGCGCAGCCACCAGGGCTGCTTCGTATCCGCCAGGGCCGCCGCCGATGATCACGATCCGAGTCACATGGTCCATTGTCCCGCACCCGTCATGACTCCCGCGCGGTGGGGGCTCCCTCCCCGTGGGGCGGCGCGGGCCCGGCTCCCCGTGAGGCTCTCCGTGAGGGGGAACCTTCCGGGACGAGGGGCGCCGCTACTCTCGAAGGATGTCGCTCTACGCCGCGTACGCCGGCAATCTCGACGCCCGTCTGATGGCTCGCCGTGCTCCGCACTCTCCGCTGCGGGGCACCGGCTGGCTCACGGACTGGCGGCTCACCTTCGGGGGCGAGCACATGGGGTGGGACGGGGCGCTGGCCACGATCGTGGAGGCGCCGCGCTGCCAGACCTTTGTGGCGCTGTACGACATCGCGCCGATGGACGAGGACTCCGTGGACCGGTGGGAGGGCGTCGGGCTGGACATATACCGGCGGATGCGGGTTCGGGTGCACACCATGGAGGGCGAGGAGCCCGCGTGGTGTTTCGTCCTCAACGGTTACGAGGGCGGTCTGCCCTCGGCCCGCTACCTGGGGGACATCGCGGACGCCGCGGAGTCGGCGGGGGCGCCGCACGACTATGTGATGGAGATCCGTAAGCGCCCCTGCTGAGGCGCTGCGCCGGCTGGTGCCGATGGGCTGATGAGGGGGTGCCCCTTGCTGCTCGTTGCAGGCTGCGGGTGTGTGGTGGCTTGTCGCGCCGTTCCCCGCGCCCCTGAAGAGCCACCCTCTTGCGCTTGGGCAGTCCGCGCCTGGGGATGGCGCCTGGCAGATGGCACCGCCGCGGACGCGGTTCGGCCGTGTGTTCGTCCGGACTTGCGTCCCACGTCTACGCGCGTAGGCGATAACGGGCTACCCTCGTCGCGTGAACGCTTCTGCCACGACGCACAACGCCGACGACCCTTACCGCTCCGCCGAGGAGGCCGCGGCCAAGCTGCGGGCCCTGACCGGCGAGGACAGTCACGATGTGGCCCTCGTCATGGGCTCGGGCTGGGTGCCCGCCGCCGACACGCTCGGAGTGGCCGACCACGAACTCGCGGTCACCGAGCTGCCGGGGTTCCCGCCCCCGACCGCGGCCGGACATGCCGGCAAGATCCGCTCGCACCGGGTGGGCGACAAGCGCGCGCTCGTCTTCCTCGGCCGTACGCACGCGTACGAGGGCCGCGGTGTCGCGGCCGTCGCGCACGGGGTGCGCACGGCCGTGGCGGCGGGTTGCAAGACGATCGTCCTGACCAACGGCTGCGGCGGGCTGCGCCCTGGTATGCGGCCGGGCCAGCCGGTACTGATCAGCGACCACATCAATCTGACCGCCAGCTCCCCCATCGTCGGCGCCAACTTCGTCGACCTGACCGACCTGTACTCGCCCCGGCTGCGGGCGCTGTGCAAGGAGATCGACCCGACGCTCGAAGAGGGCGTCTACGTCCAGTTCCCCGGGCCGCACTACGAGACGCCGGCCGAGATCGGTTTCGTCCGGACGATCGGCGGAGACCTGGTGGGCATGTCCACCGTTCTGGAGGCCATCGCCGCACGTGAGGCCGGGGCCGAGGTGCTGGGTGTCTCCCTGGTGACCAACCTCGCCGCCGGGATGACGGGTGAGCCCCTCAACCACGAAGAGGTCCTCCAGGCGGGCCGGGACTCGGCGGTGCGGATGGGGACGCTGCTCGGCGAGGTGCTGAAGCGGCTCTAGCCCCAGCCCTCCCGTCCGGTTCTCCCCACGCGGCTCCCCCCGTGCCCCTCCCACCCTGAAAGGCAGGATCAAGAAGATGAGCGACGGCCTGCGGGACGACGAAGCGCTGCTCGCCCGGGCCCGTGACTGGCTGGCCGAGGACCCGGACCCGGAGACCCGTGAGGAGCTCGCCAAGCTGGTCGAGGCCGAGGAGCTGGCCGAGTTGCGGGACCGGTTCTCCGGCACCCTCCAGTTCGGCACCGCGGGCCTGCGCGGCGAGCTCGGTGCGGGTCCGATGCGGATGAACCGCGCTGTCGTCATCCGTGCGGCCGCCGGGATCACCGCGTATCTGCGGGGCCGCGCGACCGGGGACGAGGCGCCGCTGGTGGTGATCGGGTACGACGCGCGGCACAAGAGCGCCGACTTCGCGCGGGACACCGCTGCCGTGGTGGTCGGCGCGGGGCTGCGTGCGGCGATGCTGCCCGAGCCGCTGCCCACGCCGGTGCTGGCGTTCGCCGTACGGCATCTGGGCGCCGCCGCCGGGATCATGGTCACCGCCAGCCACAACCCGCCACGCGACAACGGTTACAAGGTCTATCTGGACGACGGGCTGCAGATCGTGCCGCCCGCGGACGCGGAGATCGCCGGCGAGATCGCGTCCGTCGGCCCGCTGGACGGCGTACCGCGTCCCGAGTCGGGCTGGCAGGTGCTCGGCGACGACGTACTGAACGCCTACCTCGCGCGGACCGGCGCCGTGCTCACCGAGGGTTCGCCGCGCGAGGTGCGGGTCGTGCACACCGCCATGCACGGGGTCGGGCACCGTACGGCACAGCTCGCCTTCGAGCGTGCGGGCTTCCCCGCGATCGTCCCGGTGCCCGAGCAGGCCGAGCCGGACCCCGACTTCTCCACCGTCGCCTTCCCCAACCCGGAGGAGCCCGGCGCGATGGACCGCGCGTACGCGACCGCGCGCGCCTGGGAGGCCGAGCACGGCGAGCGGCCAGACGTGATCATCGCCAACGACCCGGACGCGGACCGCTGCGCCGTCGCCGTACCCGACGCGGCGGCGGAGAGCGGGTGGCGGATGCTGCGCGGCGACCAGGTGGGCGCCCTGCTGGCCACCCACCTGATCCACAAGCACGCCGAGGGCACGTTCGCGACGACCATCGTCTCCTCCTCGCTGCTCTCCCGGATCGCCGAGGCCGCGAAGCTGCCGTACACCGAGACGCTGACCGGCTTCAAGTGGCTGGCCCGGGTCGAGGGGCTGCGGTACGGCTACGAGGAGGCGCTGGGCTACTGCGTGGACCCCGAGGGGGTCCGCGACAAGGACGGCATCACGGCGGCGCTGCTCGTCGCCGAGCTGGCGGCCGGGCTGAAGCAGACCGGGCGCACGCTGTCCGTGCTGCTGGACGACCTGGACGTCGAGTACGGCGTCCACGCGACCGACCAGCTCTCGGTGCGGGTCGCCGACCTGTCGCTGATCGCCTCGGGGATGCGGCGGCTGCGCGCGGAACCGCCCGCGGCGCTGGGCGGGCTGGCCGTGGCACAGGCCGAGGACCTGACCGAGGGCAGCGCGGCACTGCCGCCCACGGACGGGCTGCGCTACCGCCTGGCGGGCGCTGAGGGGATCGAGGGCGGCCGCGTCGTCGTACGGCCCAGCGGCACGGAGCCCAAGCTCAAGTGCTATCTGGAGGTCGTCGTCCCGGTCGGCGGAAAAGCGGAGCTGGCCGCCGCGCGGAAGCGGGCGGCCGAGGTGCTGGACCGGTTCAAGGCGGACCTGAAGCGGGCTACGGGCCTCTGAGCGGAAGCCACTCGGCGAAGCCTCAAGGGGGTCTCGCGGCCGGCTGGGCGGTGAGTGGACGAGGGCGGCTGTTCCCGGTGGGACCGGGAACAGCCGCCCTTCGTATGGAATAGCCTCCGCCGTAGGTGAGTTGCCCGGACAGGCGGATCGCCGCCCGCACGGAATCGCAGGCTGGAAGGGTCGACAACCATGTGGCACGGTGAGCAGCTCGATCTTGAGGCGTACCTCGACAGACTCGGGTACGAGGGGGAGCGCGCCCCCTCACTGGAGACCTTGCGGGCACTGCACCGGGCACATGTGCTCTCGGTGCGCTGGGACAACCTGGACAGCTTTCTGTACCAGTCGGTCTCGCTCGACCTGGCCGACCTCCAGGCCAAGCTCGTACGGCGGGGCCGCGGTGGCTACTGCTACGAGCACGTCATGCTGTACGCGGCGGCGCTGGAGCGGCTGGGTTTCCGCTTCACCGCGGTGAGCGGGCGGGTGCAGCTGGGCGCGGAGAAGATCCTTCCGGCGACGCACGCCATGCTGCTCGTCGACATCGACGGGCGGCGCTGGCTGAGCGATGTCGGCTACGGCGGCAGCCCCCTCGCCCCGATCGAGCTGGTCGAGGGCGAGGCCGGCAACGAGGTGACCATCGAGGGCCGGCCCTTCCTGCTGCGCCGCACCGAGATCACTCCGGGCGCGGACGGCTGGGCGCTGCACCAGCCGGACGGGCAGGGCGGCTGGATGGTGCGGCACAACTTCACCGAGAACCCCCAGTACCCGGTGGACTACCAGCTCGGCAACCACTTCATCGCCACCAGCGACCACTCCCCCTTCAACCGCCGCCCTTTCATCCAGCGCATCCGCCCCGAGCGCACCGACCAGCTCGACGGCCTCACGTGGACGACGTACGCCGCCACCAGTACCGGCACGGAGCCGGACGAGAAGCGCACCGTGCAGCCGCAGGAGCTGCCCGGGCTGCTGTCCGGCACGTTCGGGTTGACGCTCTCGGAGCGGGAGGCGGAGCTGGTGGTCGAGAAGGTGGAGGCGCAGCAGCAGGGCTAGAGCCGCCACCAAAGCACCGAAGGCGCGCGGCCCGTAGAAGCGTCACGCATGCTCCGTTCCGCCCGCACATCCGACGCTCGCTTCCTCAACGATCGTCCAGTTCCACCTCGTACTCGACGACCGTCGTATCCGCTCGCCGGACAATCGGATGCGCCACCTCGACCACCCGCCCGTCCGCCGAGATGTGCCGCCGGGTGAGCCGTAGCACAGGCACCCCCTCGCCTATCCGCAGAGCCTCCACCTCTTCGGGGGTCGGCATGCCGCCGGTCAGGGCTTCCGTCACACGGGCAACCCGGAAGCCGAGCGACTCCATCTGCGCGCGGGTCCCGCCGGGCCAGGGCTCGTTGATCGGGTCTGCGACGGGCGTCCCCGCAACGTCACTCCAGCGCACATAACTTGTGCTCATCTGAGTCGGCACGTCGTTGTCGTGAAAGATGAAGTGCCGGGCGAGCAGCGGTTCGCCTGGTTCTCCTTCGAACAGGGCGGCTAGTTCGGCATCGGCCTCGACCCGCTCGAACCGCTTGTCGAGCCGGTACTCGGACCAGGTGATGCCCTCATCCCGGGTGTAGGGGGTCGAGCGGTCCCCGGAGCGTCGGTACCGGTCAGCTTGCAACCGGTGAACCGGCGGACGTTTCCTCACCCGGGTACCGGCCCGTGCGCGCGTCTCGATCAGACCTTCGCTCCGGAGAATGCCAAGTGCCTGCCTGATCGTCGTCTGGGAGACCCCGTACTGGGTGGACAGCTCAGGCAGCGTGGGGAGCCGGGATCCGGGCGGGTAACCGCCACCGGTGATGGCGCTTCGCAACTCCTCGGCGATGCGCACGTATTCGGCGTCGCGAGCCGCCGCCATGACCACCTCCCGAAAGATCACCCTTTTCTGTGCACACATAATGCCCGGACTGGCTTGACCGTCGTCAACTCTCCCGCCAATCTGTAAGCAGATACCCACTATCCGTACGCAGGAAGCGGGCGACGAACCATGGCCAATGTGGGCCAATCATGGCAAGTGGTCTTCCCTGGCTCGCCCAAGCAGGGGCGCGCCTTGCGGCAATGGACAGCCGCACGCGTGGACCACGAAGACGCGCCACTGGTCGCACATGAGCTGTTCGTCGCCCTGCTGGGCGCCAGGCCCCCCGCTGTCGAGATCACGCTCTCGACAGCGGGCCAGCAGTTACGGATCACGGCCACCGGCTCGACCGCACTATGCGCCCAGCGGGGACTCGGCCGACGCATCGTCGGCGCTCTGTCCGTCCGCTCCGGTGTGACAACGGACGGCTGCGGGCTGTGGGCACAGCTCTCGAAGGAGACCAATGCGCACGCCACTCGAACCGACGATCAAGACAACACTGCCGGCCACGCCGCAGACCGCGGCGGCTGCTCGTGACTACGCGCGACGTACGATCGCCCACTACGCCCCCGCCATGCCCGCCGACCGCATCGACGACCTGTGCCTCGTCGTCTCGGAGTTGGTGAGCAACGCCATCCGCTACGGCACGGAGCCAGGTGACAGGATCGGCTTCGCACTTGTCATCGGTGCCGCTCGCGTACGAGTGGAGGTGCGTGATCCGGTGCGGCGCCGCCCCCGACCTCGGCCGGTATCGAGCGAGCGCACCCGGGGGCGCGGCCTCTTGGTCGTTGCTGCGCTGGCGGAGTCGTGGGGGACCGAGGAACGGCCCATGGGCAAAGCGGTCTGGGCCGACCTCGTATGGCCGACGTCCCGCCCCACCCAAATCCCGGTCCTAATCCGGCCCCGCACCCAGTCCCAACCCCAGCAGTGACCGTCGTACAGGCGAGTACCGGACCACCGCAGGGGCACTTCGGTCCGAAGGAGACGCGGGGGTCGGGCACCCGTGTGGCTGGTGTGGTAGCACTGCGTCCATGAAGGGCAAGCCCAGCGACCGTGCCGGCTACCACCATGGCGACCTCCCCGCCGCCCTCACCACGGCGGCCATCGAGCTCCTCGACGAGCGCGGAATGGACCAGGTGACCGTACGAGAAGTGGCGCGCCGCGCAGGGGTGTCACCGGGCGCCCCGTTCCGCCACTTCGCCGACCGCCAAGCACTGCTGACGGCGGTGGCCGACCGCGTTCTGGCCGACTTCGCGGAGCACCAGCTCCGCACGGTCGCGGAGGCCGAGTGGTCGATGATGCGCGCTCTGGGTCTGGGCTTCGTCCGTTACGCGATCCGCCACCCACGCCGCTTCGAGCTGATCAGGACCAGGGTGTTCGGTGGCAGTCAGCCCGCCGAGTTGCACCAGCGCCTCTCGGACATCGAGCGGGTCTTCACCGAGATCATCGTCGCCGACCAGGAGGCCGGGGTGCTGCGGCCCGGTGACCCCGAGATCGTGGGTCTCGCGGGACAGGCCGTTGTCTACGGCCTGTCCCAGATGATCGTCGACGGCTACCTGCCGCCGGACCGCGCCGAGCAGCTCGCCGAGCAGGTACTGGACACCTTCGGCCTGGGCATCGCCAACCTCCCCGATTCCACGGAGGGTTGACACGCGGTCGCCCCGCGGTTGCCCCATGGCCGACCCGCGCTCCAAACCTTGACCCGCGCTCCGACCGCTGATGTAATCGATGATTACATCAGCCGAGGAGGCGCCATGCGCGTGCCACGCCCGTCCCGCATACCGCGTTTCCCGAACCCGGCGGCCACCGGCACGGTCACCATCAAGGCGACCCCGGCTGCCGCGTACCGCATCCTCAGTGATCCGCTTCTGCTGACACGGCTCGGCGAAGAAGCCCACCGCGCCCGCTGGCTGGGCGGCGCCACCACCCCCGCCGTGGGTGCCCGTTTCCGCGGCTACAACCGCAACGGCCTCAGACGCTGGTCCACCAACTGCCGCATCACGGACGCGGATCCGAACCGGCGGTTCGCCTACGAGGTGGCGGCGCCGCTCGGAGTCCCCATCTCCCGGTGGCAGTACGACATCGCGCCCGTTCCGGAGGGCTGCTGCACCGTCACCGAGACCAACTGGCTGCGGGTGCCGCTGTGGTTCATTCCCTTCGCCATCCTGATCACGGGCGTCTTCGACCGCATAGGCGTCAACGAGCGCCACATCAGTACGACCCTGAAGCGCCTGAAGCACCGTCTCGAGGAGTCACCCCTGCCCGACACCGCGGGCAACACGGGGGGCGGTGAGCGGCGCACGGGGTGACCAGCGCAACGACTCCCGCCCCGGCCGGATCAACCCCTGGCAGGCCGAACGGCCGAGGCGGGTGCCGGTGAATCCCCAACGACATACGCGCAATGGCAGGAAGAGAGGTGGGTGTGAACGGCACACAGCGAGTGGTGGTGTCGCTTGCGGCGGCCGGGTTGTCGACGGCTGTGCTGACGGGATGCGGCGAGGTGAAGGGGAAGATCGGAAACTACGACAACGTCGCGGTATGGCCGGCAGCCGATCCCCGGGGCCGGCAGCCGATCGCCAATCTGACCACGCTCACGCCGGTGACGGTCGAGTGCTACACACCGGGCAAAACGGATGCGTCCGGATACGGCTACGGCGCGACATACAAGGTCTCCTACGACGGCGGATCGGGCTATGTCGACGCGAGCACGTCGATCATCAGCGACGACGGCGAGGTGTCCCCCGACCGGGTACCCGAGTGCTGAGGCGCCGCCACTTCCGCTGTTCGGGCTCTTCGATGCCGTACCGCAATGTCCGTCATGCGGACGGTCCGGCACAATCGTTCGCATGACGAGCGAGGACAGTGAGGACAGCGAGGACAAGGGCCGGGGCGACGGCGCGGGAAGCGGCGGGCAGGAGTTCCCCGACCGGGTGTACCGCTCGCCCGCCGGAATGGCGGGCGGCATCGCACTGCTGGCCATCGGCCTGTGGCTCTCCATCGACGCGATCATCGGCGGCGAGGGCCGCACGCCATGGCTCGCGCTGGCCGGTCTGCTGTTCGCCGTACCGCTCGTAGTGGCATTCACCCTGCGCCCCGCCGTCTTCGCTGGGGAGCGCCGGATGCGGGTCCGCAACCCCTTCAGGACGATCGAGGTGCCCTGGGGAGCCGTGGAGGCCGTACGCGCCGGATACTCCAGCGAGGTCGTCGCCGACGGCAAGAAGTACCAGCTCTGGGCCGTCCCGGTCTCCCTCCGTGCCCGCAAGAAGGCGACCCGGCACAACGAGCGGATCGCCTCGGGGCGCCCGCCCGCGGCCGGACCCGGTGGACTGTTCGGCGGACGCGGGGTGCCGCAGATCGCCGCGGGGGACGCCGACATGGCGGAGAAGCGGGCCCCTTCCGACCAGACCATCGACGAGCTCCGGGAGCTGCTGGAGACGCACGGCGAGAAGGAGGAGTCCCGGGGCGCGGTCGCCGTCCGCTGGTCCTTCGAGGTCCTCGCGCCCTCCGCGGCAGGCGCCGTCCTCCTGGCCGTCCTCCTGGCCACGGGCTAGCCGGGGCTGAGAGGAGCGCCCCGTCAGGGGGCGCGGGGGACGGCGCGACAAACCACAACGCACCCGCAGCCCGCGAACGACAGCAAGGGGCAGCCCCTCCCCGGGGTGGGCCCAGGGTTCGGTGGCCATGGGGAGGGCGTTGAGGTGAGGGGCTTGGTTTTTTTCGTTACCTGTTCAGGGGGTGACGTTTTTGGTGGGTGGTCGGGTGGGGAGGGGTGACAGTCACTACGCGCGTAGATATGGTGCTCTGGTGAGCATGCCTACCGATGCGGCCCCTCGCGACGCGGGGAGGGGCTCCCTCTCCGACGTCGTGACTTCCGATGCCGCTCTCCGTCGCTTTCTGCAGGGGCTTCCCGGTGTCGACGCGGTCGGGCTGGAGGCCCGGGCCGCCGCGCTGGGGACCCGTTCCATCAAGACGACCGCCAAGGCGTACGCGCTCGATCTGGCGATCTCGATGATCGACCTGACGACGCTGGAGGGGGCCGATACGCCGGGCAAGGTGCGGTCCCTGTGTGCCAAGGGTGCCCGGCCGGATCCGGGGGATCGTTCGACGCCCCGGGTGGCCGCCATCTGTGTGTACGGGGACATGGCGGCTGTCGCCAAGGAGGCGCTGGCCGAGTTGGGGGCGGGTGAGATCAATGTGGCGTCCGTGGCCACGGCGTTCCCGTCCGGGCGGGCCGCGATGTCGGTGAAGCTGGCCGATACGCGGGATGCGGTTGCCGCCGGGGCCGATGAGATCGACATGGTGATCGACCGTGGTGCCTTTCTGGCCGGTCGGTACATGCAGGTGTTCGAGGAGATCCGGGAGGTGAAGGCCGCCTGCGGCGCGGCTCATCTGAAGGTGATCTTCGAGAACGGGGAGCTGGCCACCTACGACAACATCCGGCGGGCCTCCTGGCTGGCGATGCTCGCCGGGGCCGACTTCATCAAGACCTCGACGGGGAAGGTGGCGGTGAACGCCACGCCGCCCAACACCTTGCTGATGCTGGAGGCCGTACGGGACTTCCGGGCTGCCACGGGGCGTCAGGTGGGGGTCAAGCCCGCGGGTGGAATCCGGACGGCGAAGGACGCGATCAAGTACCTGGTGATGGTGAACGAGACGGTGGGAGACGACTGGCTCAGTCCGGACTGGTTCCGGTTCGGGGCATCAAGTCTGCTCAATGATCTGCTGATGCAGCGCCAGAAGCTCTCGACCGGGCGCTACTCCGGTCCCGACTACGTAACGGTGGACTGAGCCGATGAACGCAAAGTTGTTCGCTTACGCGCCCGCGCCCGAGTCCCGGTCCGTCGTCGAGATCGCGTCGTCGTACGGGCTCTTCGTGGACGGGGAGTTCCGGGAGGCGGCGGCCGGGAAGGTGTTCAAGACGCTGGCGCCGGCGAGTGAGGAAGTGTTGTCCGAGGTCGCCTACGGGGACGCGGATGATGTCGACGCGGCGGTGCGGGCTGCGCGGGCCGCGTTCGGGGCGTGGTCGGCGTTGCCGGGGGCCGAGCGGGCGAAGTATCTGTTCCGGATCGCGCGGATCGTGCAAGAGCGTGCGCGTGAGCTGGCGGTGCTGGAGACGCTGGACAACGGGAAGCCGATCCGGGAGACGCGGGACGCCGATCTGCCGTTGGTGGCGGCGCACTTCTTCTACTACGCGGGGTGGGCCGACAAGCTGGCGTATGCGGGCTGTGGGCCGGAGCCGCGTCCGCTGGGGGTCGCAGCGCAGGTCATCCCGTGGAACTTTCCGCTGTTGATGCTGGCCTGGAAGGTCGCTCCGGCGCTGGCCGCCGGCAACACGGTGGTGCTCAAGCCCGCCGAGACGACGCCGCTGTCGGCGCTGTTCTTCGCGGACATCTGCCGGCAGGCGGGGCTGCCCAAGGGCGTCGTCAACATCGTCACGGGTGATGGTGCGACCGGTGCGGCGCTGGTCGGGCACCCGGATGTGAACAAGGTGGCGTTCACCGGGTCGACCGCCGTGGGGAAGCAGATCGCCAGGACGGTGGCCGGGACGGAGAAGCGGCTGACGCTGGAGCTGGGCGGGAAGGGCGCGAACATCGTGTTCGAGGACGCGCCCCTCGACCAGGCGGTGGAGGGCATCGTCGGCGGGATCTTCTTCAACCAGGGGCAGGTGTGCTGCGCCGGCTCCCGGCTGCTGGTCCAGGAGTCGGTCCAGGAGGAGCTGCTGGACGCGCTCAAGCGGCGGCTGGGGACGTTGCGGGTGGGTGATCCGCTGGACAAGAACACCGATGTGGGCGCCATCAACTCCGCCGAGCAGCTGGCCCGGATCACCGAGCTGGCCGAGGCGGGCGAGGCGGAGGGTGCCCAGCGCTGGTCGCCGCCGTGCGAGCTGCCGGGTGAGGGCTACTGGTTCGCGCCCACGGTCTTCACGGGCGTCAGCCAGGCGCATCGCATCGCCCGTGAGGAGATCTTCGGCCCTGTGCTGTCGGTGCTCACCTTCCGTACGCCGGACGAGGCGGTCGCCAAGGCCAACAACACGCCCTACGGCCTCTCCGCCGGTATCTGGACGGAGAAGGGCTCGCGCATCCTGAAGCTGGCCAACCAGCTGCGGGCCGGTGTGGTGTGGGCCAACACGTTCAACAAGTTCGATCCGACCTCGCCGTTCGGCGGTTACAAGGAGTCCGGCTACGGCCGCGAGGGTGGCAGGCACGGTCTGGAGGCTTACCTTGAGCACGCCTGAAACGCGGAGCAGCGCGCGGCTGTCCGTGCTGAAGACCTACAAGCTGTACGTCGGGGGCAAGTTCCCCCGCAGCGAGAGCGGCAGGGTGTACGAGGTGACGGACGCGAAGAGCGGCCAGTGGCTGGCCAATGCCCCGCTCGCCTCCCGCAAGGACGCGCGGGACGCGGTGGTCGCGGCCCGTAAGGCGTTCGGCGGCTGGTCGGGCGCGACGGCCTACAACCGGGGGCAGATCCTCTACCGGATCGCGGAGATGCTGGAGGGCCGCCGCGAGCAGTTCACCGCCGAGGTGGCGGCGGCCGAGGGGCTGTCGAAGGCGAAGGCACAGGCGCGGACGGACGCGGCGATCGACCGCTGGGTCTGGTACGCGGGCTGGTCGGACAAGCTCGCCCAGGTGGTGGGCGGCGGCAACCCGGTCGCGGGGCCGTTCTTCAACCTCTCGACGCCGGAGCCGACAGGTGTGGTGGCCGTGCTGGCACCGCAGGGCTCGTCGCTGCTCGGGCTGGTGTCGGTGCTGGCACCGGTGATCGTCAGCGGTAACACGGCGGTCGTCGTCGCCTCGCACGCCGCGCCGCTGCCCGCGCTCTCCCTCGGCGAGGTGCTGGCCACCTCGGACCTGCCAGGGGGCGTGGTCAACGTGCTCTCCGGTGACACGGCCGAACTCGCCCGCCCGCTGGCCGCGCACCAGGACGTGAACGCCATCGACCTGGCGGGCGCGGGCCCGGACGCCGAGCTTGCCGCCGAGTTGGAGGGCGCCGCGGCGGAGAACCTGAAGCGTGTGCTGCGGCCGGACGACGGCCACGACTGGGCGGCCGAGCCGGGACTGGAGCGGATGACGGCCTTCCTGGAGACCAAAACGGTCTGGCACCCGATCGGCGCCTGAGCCGGGCGGGGGCCGCCCCGGCTGTCGGCCGCCTCGCCGGGTGGCCTTCGTCGGCATCGGCTCCCGTCAGGCCGGTGTCTGGCGGGTGCCGGTGGCTGCCGGGTGGCTGATCGTGCCGAGAAGACGGTGCAACCGCATGCCGGTTGCGGAGTCCGGGACGGGGTGGCGAAGTACAGGTGGACAGGTGTTGTCCGGTTGAGCTGTCGCGGCCCCAGCCAACCGGACAGGAGTGGTCCAGTTGTCGCTGGAGTCGGCCCATGAGCCGGCCGAGCCGCGCAGTGGACCGCCTGCTGACCGACGCGTCGGGGCAGCGCCGCGCGCCGACGCCAGGCGGATTCCCTCGCTGGAAGCGCTGCGCAGGGCGGTACGCCGCCTGGTGACACGGGCTCAGGAGGCCGGAGTCGTACGTCCGGACACCGCCTGGCAGGACGTCGCCTTCCTCTTCGCCGCCGCCGCGACGGGCGAGCACACGCTCGGCCTCCACGCCGGGGAACGACAGTGGGAGCGCAGTCTGCGGTTCATCCTCGAGGGCCTGCGCGCCCCGGGTCCGGCGACCCCCTCTCCGTGAGCGACCCCCTACCCGGCCGCCGTCACCGCACGCGCCAGCCGCTCCACCCCCGCCACCCGTACCGTTCCCGTTCGTACGCCGTCCGGCAGGGTCAGGGAGCCGTCGGCCAGGGCCGCACAGGTCTCCGCGTCCAGCTCCAGGCGCAGCTGTGCGCCTTCCGGGGCCGGGCCCTCGCCGTAGAGGGGCGCGTCCTGGATCTCGCCGGTGCCCAGCCGCAGATGGAAGGCCCCTTCGGGGAGTACGACGTCGACCAGCGCCGCCGTCTCGTGTCCGAGGGCGCGGCGTACCGCTTCCCGCAGGGGCAGTGCCCACCAGTGGGCGCGCACGGCGTCGGTGGCGCGCGGCTTGCCCAGCGCGGGGGCGCCCCAGTCGGCGAGGGCCGTCAGTACGGGCAGCAGCGCGCGGCCGCGCTCGGTGAGTTCGTAGACGTAACCGGATGCCGGGCGGGGCTGGCGGCGGCGTTCGGCCAGCCCTTCGCCCTCCATGTGCTTGAGCCGCGCGGCCAGTACGTCGGTGCTGACGCCGGGCAGGTCGGCGTGCAGATCGGTGTAGCGGCGCGGGCCGGCCAGCAGTTCGCGGACGATGAGCAGGGTCCAGCGGTCCCCCACGGAGTCGAGGGCGCGCGCCATGGCGCAGAACTGGTCGTAACTGCGCCGGGACCGCCCGGCGTTCGTCGTTCTCTCGCTCGTACTCGCGTGGCTCGGCATGCCGCTCAGTCTAGACATTAAGTTGGACTTTCCAAGTGCCAGCTTGGTAGAACCAAGTAGCCAGATGTGGACCAGGAGGGCGGGGCACCATGGAGTTCCGGCAGTCGAACAAGCTCAGCGAGGTCTGTTACGAGATCCGCGGCCCGGTGATCGAACAGGCCGACGCGCTGGAGGAGGCAGGCCACAGCGTGCTCCGCCTCAACACCGGCAATCCAGCGCTGTTCGGGTTCGAGGCGCCGGAGGAGATCATCCAGGACATGGTGCGGATGCTCCCCCAGGCACACGGCTACACCGAGTCGCGCGGCATCCTCCCGGCCCGCCGCGCGGTGGCCCAGCACTACCAGCAGCGCGGCTTCCCCGAGGCCGACGTGGACGACGTCCACCTCGGCAACGGCGTCTCGGAACTCGTCTCCATGGCCGTACAGGCCCTGGTCGAGGACGGCGACGAAATCCTGATCCCCGCACCGGACTTCCCCCTGTGGACGGCCGTGACGACGATGGCCGGCGGCAAGGCCGTGCACTACGTCTGCGACGAGCAGGCCGACTGGCTGCCCGACCTGGACGACATGGCGGCGAAGATCACGCCCCGTACCAAGGCCGTCGTCATCATCAGCCCCAACAACCCCACCGGCGCCGTCTACCCGCGCGAGCTGCTGGAAGGCATCCTCGACCTGGCCCGCCGCAACGGGCTGATGGTCTTCTCCGACGAGATCTACGACAAGATCCTCTACGACGACGCCGTCCACCACCATGTGGGGGCGTTGGCCCCGGACCTGGTCTGCCTCACCTTCAGCGGCCTTTCCAAGGCGTACCGGGTGGCGGGCTTCCGCTCCGGCTGGCTGCTGGTCTCAGGGCCCAAACAGCACGCCCGCGACTACCTGGAGGGCCTGGGCATGCTCGCCTCCATGCGGCTGTGCCCCAACGCGCCTGCCCAGTACGCCATCCAGGCCGCACTGGGCGGCCGCCAGTCGATCGAGGACCTGGTACTGCCCGGCGGGCGGCTGCACGAGCAGCGTGACGTGGCCTGGCGGAAGCTGAACGAGATCCCCGGCGTCAGCTGCGTGAAGCCCAAGGGCGCCCTGTACGCGTTCCCCCGGCTGGACCCCGAGGTCCACAAGATCTACGACGACGAGCGCTTCGTCCTCGACCTGCTGCTCCGCGAAAAGATCCAGGTCGTCCAGGGCACCGGCTTCAACTGGGCCCACCCCGACCACTTCCGCATCCTCACACTGCCGCGTGCGGACGACCTCGACGCGGCGATCTCCCGCATCGGCCGCTTCCTGGAGAGCTACAAACAGTAGATTTGTACCGCGGCTCGGCCGGCGTTCCGTGAGGCGGCCGGCGTTCCGATTGCGCGAAACCGGGTGACTCTCCGTACGCCGACCGCCACACTTGAGGATTGTGAGCCCACGAGGGAACGCCTACCGCGGAATCATCTGGAAAGTCCTGAGTATCGCGGCGATCGGCGCCGCGATCGCGCTCTGGTTTCTGCGTGACAGCGGCCCGCTGCACGGAACTCCGAGCATGGACCTCATCGCGACATTGGTCGCTCTGCTCCTGGGTGCCGCCAGCATCTACAGTCTGCTCCTTGCCAGGCGCGCGGAGGAAACGGACCAGGAACGACGGCTTCGGGACTTCACCCGTCAGGTCGGAAAAGTCCTCAAAGGCGCACCAAGGGGCTATTTTCCCGGCTCCGGCAACGCCATCTCGGTGGACTTCCGGGACGCGGCGGATCCAGAAGCGAAGCCCGAGAAACCACTCGGCGAGTACTTCGCGAATCTGCCCGCGCACCGCAAGCGTCTGGTCGTTCTGGGCAAGGCCGGGGCAGGCAAGACGGTGGCGGTCATCCAGCTCATGGATCACCTCCTCAAGACCCGCGGCGAGGGGGCGCCGGTGCCGGTGCTCGTCTCCCTGACGAAGTGGAACACGGATAGGCCGTTCCAGAAGTGGCTGGCAGAGGAACTGGCCGACCGAAGGCTGGTTCCGAGCCGGGCCGTCGCACGAGAACTGCTGGAGGACGGGCTGGTCCTGCCGATCCTCGACGGCCTGGACGAGATGGACCCGCCGGGCACACCCGAGCGGAAGTCACGTGCCCGCGAAGCCCTCAGGAAGATCGAGAAGGAATACGACGACACGGTCGGCAAGTTCCCGCTGGTCGTCGTGTGCCGCTCCGACAGGTACCGGGCTCTCCCTCGGACGGCACGGCTCACCCACGCAACCGTGGTCACGCTGCAACGCCTCGACAGCGCCCGGCAACTCGCCTTTCTGCGGGATGCGGGGCTCCAGGACGAGACGGGCCAGTGGCTACCGGAATGGCGCGCCGTGGCCGAGGCGCTGACCTGGGACGAGGAAAGCGGTGGGCCGCGAGGTCTGGCCCATGTGCTGGATACCCCATGGCGCATGGCACTGCTGACCACCGTCTATGCCGCGAGGGACGACGGGAACGGGCCCGTTCCCTCCCCGGACGCACTGCTGTCGATGCCGGAACACCAGGTCCCCGACCATCTGCTCGGCCTCTACACCCGGGCGGCGACCGCGAACCAGGCCGTCCGCCCGCCCGGCGTACGGTTATGGACGAGCCGTAAGGGCGACGCCGTGAAGGTGGAGGCGTGGCTGGCCACCCTCGCCCGCTACCTGCGGGAGAACAGCGGCAGACACGTCGGCGACCACGTCGTGTCCGGTACCGACCTGGTGCTGCACCGGCTCTGGCTGTTCGACAAGAAGTCCTTCACCAACGACGCGGTTCTGTGGATGCTGGCTCCGCTGGTCAGTATCGTGGTCACGAGCAGGTACGGCACTCGTATCCCCGACACCACGTACGCTGCGGTGGGAGTCCTTCTCACGGCCCAGTTCGGCTACTTCCTGTCCGGCGGCGTCTACGGCGTCATGCCGCGCCGCCTCGAATGGCGACGGCTGCTACGGCCACCGCAGCACATCAACTTCCTTTTCGGCTGCGTCGGCGTGGTCCTCGGCGTGCCCTTGTGGACGTACGTCTTCGGTTTCGAGCGACTCGAGTTGGGCCTGGCCGCCGCGGTGAGCTATCTCCTGCTGCTGGCCGTCTTCTTCGCCTCGAGGCCGGTGGCCGAACATCCGCAGTCCGCGGTGACCGGACCCCGTGACCCGCTGCGCGCGGAATTCCGCCTCGGTGTGATGACGATGGTGGCCGCCTCCCTGGCGTTGGGCGCGCTGCTGTCCCAGTCATTCCAGTCGTGGTCGGGCTACGGCTACGGCATCGGCATCATCGGGTTTCCGGCGTTCGTCTTCGCCACCCGCGGCTGCCGCAGATACCTCGCGTTCCGTATGCACATGGAGGGGCTGCCGTGGCGACTCGGACCGTTCCTCGACTGGTGCTGCGACGCGGGGCTGATGAGGGTCGAAGGTCTCGCCTACCAATTCCGGCACCGGGAGTTGCAGGACTGGCTCAAGGACCATCCGTCACAGGCGTCGGCGCGCCCTGCGCCCGAGCCGGCAAGACAGGCGGCATCGTGACGGCTGCTCGGGCGAACGGCTGGTGACCCCTTTCCCGCCCTCATCGAGGGCCTGGTTCTCCCCCCGTTCGAGGGCCCGGCCGCCGCTGCCCATGACGGACAACGGCGGCCGGCCGGGTATCAGACGTTCGCGGTCTCCTCCCCCACCGTCGTGCTGTCCCCGTGCCCCGTCCGTACGACGGTCTCCAGCGGCAGCGTCAGCAGCCGCTCCTTGATCGAGCGGACGATGGTCGGATGGTCGGAGAAGGACCGCCCCGTCGCTCCCGGGCCGCCCTGGAAGAGCGTGTCGCCGGTGAAGACGGTGCCCAGCGTCGGCGCGTACAGACAGACGGCACCCGGCGCGTGGCCCGGAGTGTGCAGCACGGTCAGCTCCGTACCGGCCACCGACACCACCTGGCCGTCCGCCAGCTCGCCGTCGGGAGACCGTTCCGGGTGGGTCATCTTCCACAGCGGCAGGTCGTCCGGGTGCAGCAGAATGGGCGCGCCCGTACGCTCCGCGAGCTCCGGCGCCGCGTCGATGTGGTCGTTGTGCGCGTGGGTGCACACGATCGCGCGCAGCGTCCGCTCGCCCACGGCCGCCGCGATGGCGTCCGCGTCGTGCGCCGCGTCGATGACGACGACTTCCCGGTCGTCGCCGACGAGCCACACGTTGTTGTCGACCTGGTGCGTCTCCCCGTCCAGCCGGAACTCCCCGCTGGTGACGAGGTGATCGATACGGGCCGCCATCACAGCATCACCACCGAACGCAGCACATCGCCGCCGTGCATGCGCTCGAACGCCTTCTCGACCTCGTCCAGCGCGATCGTCTCGGTGACGAAGGCGCCCAGGTCGAGCCGCCCCTGCAGATGGAGGTCGACCAGCATCGGGAAGTCCCGGGAGGGCAGACAGTCGCCGTACCAGGAGGACTTGAGCGAGCCGCCCCGGCCGAAGACGTCCAGCAGCGGCAGCTCCAGCTTCATCTCCGGCGTCGGTACGCCGACGAGAACGACGGTGCCGGCCAGATCGCGGGCGTAGAACGCCTGCTTGTACGTCTCCGGACGGCCCACCGCCTCGATGACGACATCGGCGCCGAAGCCGCCGGTCAGCTCGCGGATGGCTGCGACCGGGTCGGCGGTGGCGGAGTTGACGACGTGCGTGGCGCCGATCTTCTCCGCCGTGGTGAGCTTGCGGTCGTCGATGTCCACGGCGATGATCTTCGCCGCGCCCGCGAGCCGCGCCCCCGCGATGGCCGCGTCCCCGACGCCGCCACACCCGATGACGGCGACGGTGTCCCCGCGGGTCACCTGCCCGGTGTTGATCGCCGCGCCGATCCCGGCCATCACGCCGCACCCCAGCAGCCCGGCGACAGCGGGCGAGACGGCCGGGTCCACCTTGGTGCACTGCCCGGCGGCTACCAGCGTCTTCTCCACGAAGGCGCCGATGCCCAGGGCCGGCTCCAGCGCGCGCCCGTCACTCTTGAGGGTCATCTTCTGCTCGGCGTTGTGGGTGTCGAAGCAGTACCACGGCCGCCCGCGCTTGCAGGCCCGGCACTGTCCGCACACGGCACGCCAGTTGAGGATCACGAAATCGCCCGGCTCGACGTCCGTCACCCCGTCGCCGACCGCCTCCACGACGCCCGCCGCCTCGTGTCCGAGGAGGAAGGGATAGTCGTCGCTGATTCCGCCCTGCTTGTAGTGCAGGTCCGTGTGGCACACGCCGCATGCCTGTACCTGAACGACTGCCTCGCCGGGGCCCGGGTCGGGGACGACGATCGTCTCGACCCGCACCGCCTCGTTCCTACCCGGCGCGACGACCCCGCGTACTTCCTGAGCCATACGTGCGGGCCTCCCTCTTCCATCGGGTTGCTGTGGGGCGCCATTCTCGCTGTTCGGGAACGGTTTCCGGGAGGGGCGGACGCGCGTCGGTGCGGACGATTTTCAGCCGCGTCCATCTCACGGACCGCTACCCGCGATCGCCGCACACGCTTCCCCTGGGTTGCCGCACGCGCCTTCGATTCCACCCGGTGGATGCCGGACAATGGTTGCCCGTGACCGACTCCAGCGACGTATGCGACGTACCCGAGCGAGCGACCCCCGCGGTCCCGGCACCCGCTGCGGCCCCCGCCACCACCGCCCGGGTCATCCTGCTCACGGGCCCCTCCGGCTCCGGCAAGACCCGACTGGCGGCGCGCAGCGGGCTCCCCGTCCTGCGCCTGGACGACTTCTACAAGGAGGGTGACGACCCGACCCTCCCCCTCGTCGGAACCGAGGTCGACTGGGACTCGCCGCTCTCCTGGGACGCGGACGCCGCCATACGCGCCATCACCCGCCTCTGCGGCGAAGGCACCGCCACGGTCCCCCTCTACGACATCTCCCGCAGCACCCGTACCGGCGAGGAGCAGCTGGATCTCGCCGGCTCCCCGCTCTTCATCGCCGAGGGCATCTTCGCCGCCGACATCACCGCACGCTGCGCCGCCCTCGGCCTGCTCGCCGACGCCATCTGCCTGCGCGGCCACCCCCTGACGACCTTCCGCCGCCGGCTGGTCCGTGACATCCGCGAGTCCCGCAAGCCCCTCCCCACCCTCCTCACCCGCGGCCTCCGCCTCCTGCGCGCCGAACCCGCCATCGTCGCCCGCCACCACGCCCTGGGCGCCCACCCCTGCGCCCACCCCCAAGCCGCAGCGCGCATCACCGACCTCCGCGCAGCGACCTCCCTGCCCCCAGACGGAACCCCACGTTCCTGACTGTGCGCTCCCTCGCGGTCGCGCTCCGCCGACCAGTTCACACTCTTTCGGGTGACGGGGCAACTACACTCAGATGCTTTCGCGGTACAACAGTTCCGCGTCAGTCGAGCCGCCGGAGGCCGCCCCGATGTCCTCTTCCGAACGCCCGGTTCACACCCGCGTGAATCACGCCACCAGCTCCGACTACGGACCGGGTGCCGGCAAGGGCGGCGAAGTGCTGGGGATCGCCGTCCCCGAACTGAAACGCAGGCTTCAGCAATTGGCAAGCGGTGAATGTTCGGCTGAAGAGGTCTCTACTTGGGCGCTCGAAATAATGGAGAGCGACTCGCCGGAACTCGACGACGAAGCCGTGTGGACTGCTTTGGACCAACTCAGCGGGGCTGATCTTCTCATGAGTCCCGATACTCCACTGCACGGGAAAAAACAGTTTGAAGAGTGGCTCGAGGAGTTCGTGCGCAAGTCCTCGCCAAGTTAGCCTCTCGATCCGCAGCACGGCAATGGCCGTGGACGAGGACCATCGATTCTCACTCCATGACCGAAAGCACTGCGAGGTTGAATTCGACCTCGCCAACATATCCACTTCCAGCAGGGGTTCATTCTCCCCAGGATTAGAGATGAGTCGTTCAGCGGATATCGACTTCACGTTCGCCGAAGAAGTCGGAGTGTACGCCGGAGTCCATCAACTCCTCCAACACGGGGTGTGTTTCGACTTTGAGGGCGCCGTCTCGTACGTCTTGGACGAGGACGGCATGTTCGACTGGCGGCGTACCGACGTGGAACGGCTGGGCCGGGTGGTGGAACTGGCAGCTGAGGCGGACCGGTCCGCCACCACTTTCGGGATCACCGGAATCCTCGACCGACACGGCACGGGCGGCGATTTCCTCTTCCAGCCGGGACGGAAGACGATTTCCTTCGCGGCGGAGGTGAATCGCAGGGTTCTGTCGGGCTCCACCTTCTGCGACTTCGGCTGGTATCTCCGACGACTTGTCCCGGTTTTCGAACCCTTCGGGCTCTGCGCCATAGAAGCTTCGGAATACTGAGGTCTGCCAAAGACGAGAGCGGTTCCGGGGAGGGTGTGACCCTCGCCGGAACCGCTCCTTTTGTCCCCCCAGTGTTCCCCGTTGCCCCCTGTTTCCCCTTTTCCCTTTCCCCTTCCCCCGTTTTCCCCCGTATCGCCCGGCCCCGTGTCCCCGCGGGGGCGGGCGATCGTTCTCGGCGAAGTGGTCGCGGTCAGGCGACCAGTTCGTCGAAGCTTTCTTCCTGGTTGCGGCCGAAGCTGAGGACCTCGTCGTCGCGGAGGCGGCGCAGGGAGCGCCAGATGCTGCTCTTGACCGTGCCGACGCTGATGTCGAGTATGTCCGCGATCTCCGGGTCGGTCCGGCCCTCGTAGTAGCGGAGCACCAGCATGGTGCGCTGGAGTTCGGGCAGGCGGGCCAGAGCCTGCCACAGGACGGTGCGCAGTTCGGTGCCGCGCATCGCGTCCTGCTCGCCGGCCGTCTCGGGCAGTTCCTCGGTCGGGTACTCGTTCAGCTTGCGGCGGCGCCAGGCGCTGATGTGCAGGTTGGTCATGGTGCGCCGCAGGTAGCCGCCGACGGCGGCCTTGTCGCTGATCCGGCCCCAGGCCCGGTACGTGGAGAACAGCGCGCTCTGCAGCAGGTCCTCGGCCTCGTACCGGTCGCCGGTCAGGTGGTAGGCGGTGGCGTACAGGGAGGCCCGGCGTTCGCGTACGTACGCGGTGAACGCCGCCTCGGCGTCCGCGTCCGTCTCCCCGTTCGAGGCAGCGTCCCCCACGTATGCCCCGGCGGTGCCGAGAACGGCCGCCTCCCTGTAATCGCCACTCCTACGGGAGTTCCCCTCGCTCCCGTTCTCCCCCGTGTCCCCCGTGTTCCCCGTCTCCCCTCGGGTTTCCCTCTGTTCCCCCGTGTTCCCCCCAGGAGCGTCCCCCCGGAGCCCCTCGACGGCGGGGCCGAAGACGGTCCGCGGCCGCACACGTCCGGCACCGCGAGCGCATCCTCGCCCACCTACAAGCTCCCGGCCCCGCTCCAGCAGGGCGGTACCCGTCTCGGCGCCGGACTTCTCGCCCGGCCGGCTCTGCGAACCGGACCGGTTCGAAGAAGCGGGAACCGAAGGGAGGTGCAGACGCGTGTGAAGGACTGCGCTCGTGTTGGTGCCGTGCAGTGTGTTCATCTCGCGCCCCCTCGGAGCAGAACCCGATCGCTTGCTTGACCCCGTACACACTGCCGTCCTGATTTCATCGCCAGGTCCCCCGTCTGTCACAGCGGTGTCACAAGGGACGGCGAGCCACACAACGCGCAGGCCGGGGGGCGTGTCGCTGCCCTGCGACGACCGCCGGTCGAAGTATGGGGGCGCCATGGGCCAGAATGGCGCGCGTGCCTTTCCTGTTGCTGATCGAGGACGATGACGCTGTCCGTACCGCCCTGGAGATGGGTCTGACCCGCCAGGGGCACCGCGTGGTGACCGCCGCGTCCGGCGAGGACGGCCTGAAACTGCTGCGCGAGCAGCGCCCCGACCTGATCGTGCTGGACGTGATGCTGCCCGGCATCGACGGCTTCGAAGTGTGCCGCCGCATCCGCCGCACGGACCAGTTGCCGATCATTCTGCTGACGGCGCGCAGCGACGACATCGACGTCGTGGTGGGCCTGGAGTCGGGCGCGGACGACTACGTCGTCAAGCCCGTCCAGGGCCGGGTGCTCGACGCGCGCATCCGTGCCGTGATGCGGCGCGGCGAACGGGAGTCCAACGACTCGGCGACGTTCGGCTCGCTGGTGATCGACCGCTCGGCGATGACGGTCACCAAGAACGGCGAGGACCTGCAACTGACGCCGACCGAGCTGCGGTTGCTGCTGGAGCTGAGCAGACGGCCGGGGCAGGCCCTCTCCCGGCAGCAGTTGCTCCGGCTGGTGTGGGAGCACGACTACCTCGGCGACTCGCGGCTGGTTGACGCCTGTGTGCAGCGGCTGCGCGCCAAGGTCGAGGACGTGCCCTCCTCCCCCACCCTGATCCGCACCGTGCGCGGCGTCGGCTACCGACTGGACGCCCCGCAGTGACCCGACGTACGAACGGAATCGCGGTGCCGACGGGGACAGCGGTGTCGACGGGAGCAATAGGGGCAGTGGTGTCGACGGGAACAACGGGGGCCCTGGTGCCGACGGGAACAGCGGTGTCGGCCGGAACCTCCGTGTCGGCGCGTACGGCCAACGGGACCACGGCGTGCCGGGACAGGGCGTACGGGGACAAGGCGTACGCCGCCGCGGCGGACGGGACCGGCGAGTGACCGACGCTCCCTCTCTCGGCGAGCGCCTGCGCACCCGGCTCGCCGGGGTACTGCCCACCCTGCGGCTGCGCCTGGTCGTCGTCTTCGCGCTGGTGGCGCTCACCGCCGCCGTCTCCGCCTCCGGTATCGCCTACTGGCTCAACCGCGACGCGGTCCTCACCCGTGCCCAGAACGCGGCCCTCAACGACTTCCGCAAGGCCATGGAGGACAACGCGGGCAACCTCCCCCGCAAGCTCAGCTGCCAGGAGTTGCGCGAGGCGGCCGCGAAGATGGCGCGCAGCTCGCAGAACTACCAGGTGCTGCTCATCGACCGCACCGAGGACGGCAAGAGGTGCGCCGCGGCCTCCAACGAGGACGACTTCACCCTTGGGGACGTCCCCGAGCGGCTGCGCAGCGCCGTCGCCAAGAAGCGTTCCGTCGACAAGAAGAACAAGCACCCGTACCACCTGTACTGGCAGCGGATCACGCTGGACGGCGACCCGTACCTGGTCGGCGGCGCCAAGGTGATCGGCGAGGAGCCGACGCCCACCGGCTATCTGCTCAAGTCCCTACGGCCCGAGCGTGACGACCTCAACTCGCTGGCCTGGTCGCTGGGTATCGCCACCGCGCTGGCGCTGATCGGCGCGATGCTGCTGGCGCAGGCCGCCGCCACGACCGTACTGCGGCCCGTACGGCGGCTGGGCGAGGCGGCGCGCAGGCTGGGCGAGGGCAAGCTGGAGACCCGGTTGCGGGTCTCGGGCACGGACGAGCTGGCGGAGCTGTCCCGTACGTTCAACGACGCGGCGGCCTCGCTGGAGCAGCGGGTCGCGGAGCTGAGCGCCCGGGAGGCGTCCAGCAGGCGCTTCGTCGCCGATATGTCGCACGAGCTGCGTACGCCCATGACGGCGATCTCCGCGGTCACCGAGGTGCTGGAGGAGGAGCAGGACAACCTCGACCCGATGATCGCGCCCGCCGTACAGCTGGTGGTGAGCGAGACCCGGCGGCTCAACGACCTGGTGGAGAACCTGATGGAGGTCACCCGCTTCGACGCGGGTACGGCCAAGCTGGTGCTGGACGACGTGGACGTGGCGGACCAGGTGACCGCCTGCATCGACGCCCGCGCCTGGCTGGACGCGGTCGAACTGGACGCGGACCGCGGGATCATGGCGCGGCTCGACCCGCGCCGCCTGGATGTCATCCTCGCCAACCTCATCGGCAACGCCCTCAAGCACGGCGGCTCCCCGGTGCGGGTCTCGGTGCGCACCGAGGACGACGCGCTGCTGATCGAGGTCGCCGACCAGGGGCCCGGCATCCCGGAGGACGTGCTTCCGCATGTCTTCGACCGCTTCTACAAGGCCAGCGCCTCCCGCCCCCGCTCCGAGGGCAGCGGCCTGGGCCTGTCCATCGCGCTGGAGAACGCCCACATCCACGGCGGCGAGATCACCGCGCACAACGCACCCGAGGGCGAGGGCGGCGCGGTCTTCACCCTCCGCCTCCCCCGCGACGCCCGCCGCATCGCCGAGGAACACGAGAACGGCGAGAACGGCGACAACGGTGAGAACAGCGGGAGCGGCCGCCGCAATCGCGACGGCGACGACAACGGCGACGACGACGGGAACGACAGCGGCAGCGGTGGCAGCGGCGTAGGCCCGGACGGCCGGCCGGACAGCGGGCCGGACGACGAACCGGGCGACCCGCAGGCGCGGGATCGCGGGGAGGGGGACGAGCGATGAAGGGCCGTGTTGCCGCGCTCGCGCTGCTGGGTGTCCTGGCCTCGCTGGCCACCGGCTGCGGCATCCGCGCCACTTCCGTACCGGTGGACGCCGGCGCGGCGCCCTCCCGAGTGGGTTGTGTGCTGCCGGACGACCGCGAGAGCCCCGACGGAGGCGGCTCCGCCTCCGTCGTCCGGGTCTATCTGGTGTGCGGCTCGCGCGTCTCGCCCGTCGAGCGGGAGGTGCGGATGCCGGGCGGGCGCTCCTCCGCGGAGCGGCTTCCGGTGGCCCGCAAGCTGCTGAACGAGCTGAGGAAGCCGCCGCAGACCGTCGAGAAGTCGGCGGGCTTCGAGACGGCCGTCCCCAGGAGGCTGACGATCAGCAAGGGCACGACCGACGACCCGGACGAGGCGCTGCGGCTGAGCGAGCCGCTGGACGAGCTGCCGCCGTACGCGCTGGCGCAGATCGTGTGCACCTACGCGGACACCTCGGCCGCCGACGCCGAGGGCGGTGTGGTCCTGGGCGGACCCGCCGACAGCGGCGAGCGGGACGGGAACGGGGACGGGAGCGGGAACGACGGGGACGGCTCGCCGCTCCGGCGTTACGAGTGCGGCTCCGCGCTGCGCACCCACCCCCAGTCCGCCGAGACGGCGGGCACCCACCTGTGACGCATGCGTCGCATGCGTCGCACGCGCCGCACGCGTCACGGGGCGCCGGGTGGAGCACGGTGCGGAACCGTCGTGTGACACAGCCATGACCTGCTCGGCACACCGCCCCGGAACCACAGCGGAACACGTCGGCGTCCTCCATGACGTGCAGCGCCTAGGCTCCGGCGGCCCGACCTCCTCCGCCACCCGAATCCGCCTCGCGGGACTCCTCCTGCTGGCGGCGCATCTGTGTCTCGTCGGCTGGCTGACGCTGCGCCCACTGGCGGTGCCCTGGGTGGCGCCGGCCAACCTGCAGCCGCTGGCCACCATCCGCTCGGACCTGGCCGAGGGGCCCCGCGCGACGCTGGAGGGGATCGGCGGCGGACTGCTGCTGCTGGCGCCGTTCGGGGTGCTGTTGCCGCTGGCCACCGGGCGGCTGCATCGACGGCTGCCGGGCACCGTGGCACGTACGGTCTTCGCGGGGGCGATGGTGTCGGTCGTCCTCACCCTGGCGCAGACGGGGGTGCCGGGGCATGTGGCCAACATCGACTCGGTGCTGCTGAACACCACGGGCGTGGCGCTCTCGGCCGGTCTGCTCTTCCCGCCGCTGCGCCGCTGGCTGCGGCACCGGGACGGCGACTACGGGGGCCACGGCGAACGACTCGGCGAGCGGCTCGGCGAGCGGGAGCAGCGGTCGAATGCCGCCGCGCCCCGGGGCGGGCCCGGCGCGCGGAAGGAGAAAAGTCAGGGTTCGACCCCGAGGACGACCAGGGTCGGAATGGCACCCTGAGGCGAGGTTTCGCCCGGGAAGTCCGGTCTACCGTCGAAGGTGGTACGGCGACGACAGCCGTACCGCGCGGCGAACCCGAAGCGCCGTACAGACCGGACAGCGAAGGAGCCGTCCTGATGTCCACCCTTGCCCGCCCCACCGAAGGCCGGATGATCGGCGGCGTGTGCGCCGCGCTCGCCCGCCGGTTCGGCACCACACCCACCACGATGCGGGTGATCTTCCTCGCCTCGTGTCTGCTGCCGGGGCCGCAGTTCCTCGTCTACCTGGCGCTGTGGATTCTGCTCCCGGAGGAGGGCCGCACCCACAGTTCCGCCTGGTAGCGGACTCCTCATAACGGCTCCTGGTGGCCGGCGCCCGGGAGTGAGGGCAGCGCGGACGGCGGGTGGCCCACAGGGCACCCGCCGTCCGCGCTTCAGGAACACACGGGGCGCTCGCTCAGTGCGAACCGCCGATCGGCAGGGCCTTGCCCAGCGGGAGGCCGCCGATCATGCCGCCGCCCGGGCTGGAGCTCTTGCCCTTGGCCGCCTTGCGGGCGTGCTTGGCCACCGTCTCGGTGCCGTCGAGCGGGGTGCCGGTCAGCGTCCCGGCCAGGGCCTCCTGTGCGACGCCCACCGGCTGGGAGAGGCCGCCCGGGAGGCCCTGGGTGGCCTCCTCCAGGGGGAGTTCCTTGAGGGTCTTGCCGGCGGTCATGGCGGCGCTCTTGGCGACCGGGCCGAGGGCGCGGCCGCTGGCACTGACCGCCTTGGAGCCGAGCACATCGGTGGGGGTACCGAGCGTGTCGAGGGGGAGCGCGTTGGCGGTACCGGCGCCCGCCGCGACGACCGCCGCGCTCATCGCGGCGACACCCAGGGTCTTCTTGGCTACCTGCTTCATCAGTGTTTACGTCCTCGGAACGGGGGCTTGAGCAGCCCGGAGGGGGCTTGAGCAGCCCGGCGAACGTAGCCAGGAATTCCGAGGAGCCGCAAACACGCCGACGGCGCCGTAAGTCGTCGTTTCACACTGCTTCAAAGGGGCCTTCCGAGTGAGTTCAGCCGCCCCGCGCGCGAGGCGCGACGACGGCTGAACCGCTGGTCACCCGGGGTCAGCGGGGGTTTTCCTGAAAAAGCCATTCGGATTTGAGCGCGGCGTATCCGGGCTTGACCACGTCATTGATCATGGCGAGACGTTCATCGAAAGGAATGAACGCGGACTTCATCGCATTGACCGTGAACCACTGCATGTCGTCCAGCGTGTAGCCGAATGTGTGCACGAGCTGCTCGAATTCGTTGCTCATGCTCGTCCCGCTCATCAGCCGGTTGTCCGTGTTCACCGTCGTACGGAAGTGCAGCCTGCGCAGCAGCCCGATGGGGTGCTCGGCGTAGGACGGCGCGGCGCCGGTCTGCAGGTTGGAGGTGGGGCACAGCTCCAGCGGGATGCGCTTGTCCCGTACGTAGGAGGCCAGCCGGCCCAGCTTGACGGTGCCGTCCTCGGCGACCTGGATGTCGTCGATGATGCGCACCCCGTGCCCGAGCCGGTCGGCGCCGCACCACTGCAGGGCCTGCCAGATGGACGGGAGACCGAACGCCTCGCCCGCGTGGATGGTGAAGTGGTTGTTCTCGCGCTTGAGGTACTCGAAGGCGTCCAGGTGGCGGGTGGGCGGGTGGCCCGCCTCGGCCCCGGCGATGTCGAAGCCGACGACGCCCAGATCGCGGTAGCGGTTGGCCAACTCGGCGATCTCCAGGGCGCGGGCCGCGTGCCGCATGGCGGTCAGCAGCGCGCCGACCCGGATGCGGTTGCCGGCGGCGCGGGCGCGGCGCTCGCCCTCGCGGAAGCCCTCGTCGACGGCCTCGACGACCTGCTCGAGGGTCAGCCCGCCGAGCAGGTGCTGCTCGGGCGCGTAGCGGATCTCTGCGTAGACCACGCCGTCGGCTGCCAGGTCCTCGGCGCACTCGGCGGCCACCCTGAAGAGCGCGTCACGCGTCTGCAGCACGCCGACCGTGTGCGTGAACGTCTCCAGATAGCGCTCCAGCGAGCCGGAGTCGGCGGACTCGCGGAACCAGACCTCCAACCGCTCCGCGTCGGTCTCCGGCAGCGCGTCGTAGCCGGTCTCGCGGGCCAGCTCGACGATGGTCGCGGGGCGCAGCCCGCCGTCGAGGTGATCGTGGAGCAGGACCTTGGGTGCGCGGCGGATCTGCTCCCGGGTGGGGACGGTGTTCGGGGAATCGCTTGCCATCACGGCACTGTAGCGCCTACGCGCGTAGAACGCATGTGCTTTGCGAACCGCCTTACGAACGCGCGAGGGCGTGCCATTGTTGCGCCATGGCTCAGCGAGCGTTGCCCGAGAGGGAGACACGACTGGGACGGCCCCGGGGGGCCGTGGGAAGGGCCCCGCACGCCGTCGTCCTCGTACTGCCGGGCGGTGGGCGGACGGGCGGAACGCGCCGGGGCGCGGCGCTGGCCGCCACGGTCTCCGCGGTACCGCTGGCCCGCCGGCTGGCGCGCGCCACCTCGGACGACGACCCCGTGGTCACCCACATCGTGCACTACCGGCACGGCGGCCGGGGCGGGAACGGGAGCGGGGCCGTGAGCCGAGCGGCGGCCGAGTGCGCGGCCGACGCGCTCAGCGCTGTGGAGGAGGTGGCACGGCGGTACGGGGATGTACCCGTCTGCCTGGTCGGCACCGATATCGGTGCCCTGGCGGCGCTGCGCACGGCCGGCCACGAGGCGGTGGCCTCGGTGGCGGCCCTGGGACCCCTGCTGTGCGAGCCCGCGGAGGGGGCCGGAACCGTGCCCGTGGACGGCGGAGACGAGGAGCCGGTGCAGCAGTTGCGGGGCCGCCATGTGCTGATCGTGCACGGGACGAACGACACCCGGTGCGAACCCGAGCTCTCCTTCCGCCTCGCCGAGCGCGCGAAGAAGGTCAACGCGCAGGTGTGCCGTTTCGAGGTGCACACCGACGGACACGGGCTGCGCGGGTACGCCGCCGAAGTCGCGGCGCTCACCCAGGACTTCGTCCTGGGCACCCTCTGCGGTGGCGATCTGTGCCGCCCGCTGACCGACGCGTTGGCCGCTCCCCCGCCCCTGGGGCTGCGGATGCCGCTGGCCAGCGGCTTCGGCAAGAACCTGCGGTAGGCGCTGCGGCGCGCCACAGCGCGCTACGGGACGCTTCGGCTCACTCCCCCCTCCCAGTGCGCTGGTACGGGGGTGCCTCCTCCGCCGACCGCAGGCCGCCCGTGCGTGGTGGCTGTGGAGGCACCTCCCTGACGGAGTCCGGGGGGAGCAGTTCCCCGCGCCCCTGACGGGTCGCCCGAGCCCTACGTGCGGGCCGCCGTGTGGACCGTCGTCGCCGTCAGGAAGAAGACGTCCGGGCGGCGCAGGATGCCGTCCGGGGACGCGTCGTCCAACAGGGCGTCGAGGGTGTCCAGGTCCTCGGCGGAGAGGCTGTCGGCCAGGCCCTCACGGGAGCGTTCGACCCGGTCGCGTACGTGGGCGCGGGCCACGGGGTCCAGCGGTGCGGACAGGTCGGTCAGGAACGTACGGCTGCCGGTGGGTGCGAGCCCCGCGGCGACGAGCAGCGCGGGCCAGTCCTCGACGGTGCGGGTGTGGCCGGGCAGTTGGGCGCGCATCTCGCTGAACCGGTCCTCCTCGGCGGCGTCCAGCCGCGCCTGCAGTCCGGGGCGGCCGATGCCGATGTCGCGGGGCAGGAAGCGGGTGGGCAGTCCCCGTTCGCGCACCGCCAGTACGCCGCCCGGGCGCAGCGCCGAGGCGAAGCTCTCCAGGGCCGCGCGCTGGTCACCGAGGTGGTGGACGACGTTGCTGGTCCAGATGAGGTCGGCGGTACCCAGGCCGGGCAGGTCGGCGGGGAGTTCGCCCTCCCGGAGGGCGATACGGGAGGCCAGTCCCTCGCGTTCGGCGCGGGCACGGGCCCGCTCCAGCAGCCCTGGGGTGCTGTCGACGGCGACCGTCTCCGCACCGGGGAAGGCGTGGGCCAGCGCGGTGGTGGTGACACCGGGGCCGCTGCCCAGGTCCAGGACCCGGGTGACGTCCCGATGGCAGAGCAGGTCGCGCAGCCAGGCGGCCGCCTCCTCGATGAACGCCGCCTGCAGCTCGGCCTCGCGTTCGAGGTGGGTGCCGAGCGCCTCCCAGTCGGGTTCGGTGGCGGAACCGGGCCCGGATCCGGGCCCGGCCCCGTGGGAGTGGGGGTGGGGGTGGGGGTGCGAGTGCTCGTGCGGGGTCACGGTGCCTCCTGGGGGCGTGGACCGGCGGGGTGGGCAGGTGCGGAATCGGGGCCGGAGGCCGACTGGGTGCGCAGGAGCTGGCCTCTGCGGCTGAGCAGGAACTTCTTGAAGGCGGCGACCGGCGGGGTGTCGGGGCGCCCGGCCGGCCAGGCGAGCCCGATCTCGCGGACGGCGCGCGGCGCGGTGACGGTCAGCTCGCGCACCCCGGGCCGGGGGAAGACGGGCGGTGGCAGCAGGGCGACGCCGAGCCCGGCTGCGACCAGGCCGCGGATGGTCTCGGCCTCCTCGCCCTCGAAGGCGATCCGGGGCGTGAACCCGGCCTCGGCGCACAGGGTGTCGAGGATGCGCCGCATGCCGTAGCCGGGCTCCAGGGTCACGAAGGACTCCTCGGCCGCCTCGGCCAGCCGCACCCGCTTGCGGGCCGCGAGCCGGTGGTCGTCCGGTACGACCAGCCGCAGCCGCTGTTCGTCCAGGCGCCGGGCGACCAGGTCGGGGGCCTCGGGGATGGGCGAGGTGAGGCACAGATCCAGTTCGCCGGCGCGGAGTCGCTCGAGCATGGCGTCACCGTAGTTCTGCACCAGCGCGAAGCGGACCCGCGGGTGGTCGGCCCGGAAGGCGCGCAGCAGTTCGGGGACCGTCTCCCAGCCGAGGGTGTGCAGAAAGCCGAAGGCGACCTTGCCGGTGGCGGGGTCGGCGTCGGACCGTACGGCCTCGGCGCCCTGTTCGAGGGCGGTCAGCGCGCGTTCGGCCGAGGCGAGGAAGGTCCGTCCCGCGGGGGTGAGGGAGAGCGTACGGCCGTGCCGGGCGAACAGGGCGACGCCCAGGTCCTCCTCCAGCCGGGCGAGTGCACGGCTGAGCGAGGACTGCGGGATGCCCAGTTCGCCCGCGGCGCGGGTGACGTGCTCGTGGCGGGCCACGGCGGCGAACTGTGCCAGACGTGGGGCGAGGGAGAAGGCGGAGAGCGCCGCGGTGCCTGGTGACGGTGTGACGGAGGTGTCTTTCTTGTTGCGTGACGGTGACACGAGGCTCCCACGGAAGGCGGCTAGCTGCGGTGATGCATCAGGGGATCGATTGTCGCACTTTCATGCATTGGACGGATGAAATGCCGGGTCGTACGTTCGAGGCATGCCCGCTGTTGATACCGGGGCGTCCACCGAGCAGGTGGACGCCTCAGCTGTCGCCCCCGCCGTATCCGCGACCTCCGACGCCGTACCCGCGACCTCCGACGCGACGAAGCTGAGCCCGGGTGACCCCGGGCACGGGCGGATGCGGCTGGCGCTGTTCGCCGCCGGTCTGTCCACGTTCGCGCTGCTCTACTCCACCCAAGCACTCCTCCCCGAGATCTCCCGGGCCCTGCACGCGGCGCCCGCGCAGGCGAGCTGGACGGTCTCCGGCGCGACCATCGGACTGGCCGTCGCCGTGCTGCCACTGGCCGCGCTCTCCGAACGCTTCGGACGGCGCCGGATGCTGACCGTCTCCATGGCTGTCGCGGTCACACTCGCCCTCGTCATCCCGTTCGCGCCCAGCCTGCCGGTGCTGATCGCGCTCCGGACGCTGCAGGGCGCCGCGGTCGCCGGGGTGCCCGCCTCGGCGATGGCGTTCCTCTCCGACGAGGTGCGGGCCAGGCACCTGGTGGGCGCCGTCGGGCTGTTCGTCGCGGGCAACAGCGTCGGCGGCATGAGCGGGCGCATCCTCACCGGCTGGATCACCGAGGCGTGGGGCTGGCGGGCCGGACTGGGCGCCGTCGCCGTCACCTCGCTGCTGTGCGCGGTCGCCTTCCGGATCCTCGTACCGCCGGCCCGGCACTTCACCCCCGCGCCCCTGCACCCGCGCCGGGTCGCCGCGACCGTACGGGCACACCTGGGCAACCCGCTGCTGCTGCGGCTGTACGCGATCGGGCTGCTGTTCATGACGGTGTTCGGCGCCGTCTACACCGTCATCGGCTACCGGCTGGTGGCCGAGCCGTTCGGACTCTCCCAGGGTCTGGTGGGCTCCATCTTCGTCATCTACCTGGTGGGGACGGCCGCCTCGGCGACGGCGGGCCGGCTCAACGCGCGGCTCGGCCGGCGCGGCACGCTCTACCTGGGCATCGGCACCGCCTCGGCCGGGCTGCTGATCAGCCTCGCCGACAGCATCGTGGCCGTCGTCGCGGGCCTCGTCCTGATCACCGCCGGGTTCTTCGCGGGACACGCCGTCGCCTCCGGCTCGGTGAGCCACACCGCCGCCCACGGGACGGCGCAGGCCTCGGCCCTGTACCAGATGAGCTACTACATCGGCAGCTCGCTGGGCGGGGCGCTCGGCGCCGTGGCGTTCGCGGCCGGCGGCTGGGCCGCCACCGTGGCGCTGGCGCTGGGCGCCATGGTGCTCGCCGCCGGAATCACCCTGTACGCGACCCGGCGCGCGGCGGCTCTGGCACGCGCCTGAGCTCTCCGGCACGCGCCTGAGCTGGGGTCCCCACCGGGAAGGTGCCCTCTCGCCTGCCCCTCTCGTTGTGCTCCCAGACGTGAGGCTGCGATCGGGAGTTGGTACGGATGGCCAGGTTCGACATCGGTGAGGGTCTGCCGTTGACGGCGGCGCAGTCGGGGATGTGGTTCACGCAGCAGCTCGCTCCGGACAGCCCCTGCCTGCGGCCCGCCGAGGTGATCGAGATCCACGGCGCCGTCGAGGTGGAGCTGCTGGAGCGGGCGCTGCGCCAGGCCGTCACCGAGACGGAGGCGCTCCGCGTACGGTTCGTGCCCACCGGCCCGAACGGCGAGGACGGCGTACGGCAGATCATCGACCCCTGCGCCGACTGGCGGTTCCCGCGGGTCGACCTGCGGGGCGAGGCCGATCCCGATGCGGCGGCGCTGGCCTGGATGTGGGAGGACCTGCGCACCCCGATGGACATGCACCGGGCCGGGCTCTTCTCGTTCGCCGTGCTGCGCGTCGCCGACGAGCGCTTCCTGTTCTACATGTGCAGCCACCACATCCTCATGGACGGCTACGCCACCAGCCTGTTCGTGCCGCGGGTCGCGGAGATCTACACCGCGTTGGAGAGCGGCGAGGCGGTGCCGCCCTCGCGGCTGGGCCCGCTGCGGCAGGCGCTGGAGGACGAAGCCGCCTACGCGCACTCCGAACGCGAGGAGCGCGACCGCGCCTACTGGGCCGAGGAGCTGGCCAGGTGCGCCGTCTCCGCGCCCGCCACCTCGGCCCGGCTGCCCAAGCCGGCGCCGTCCTTCGTACGCGAGACCGGCCACCTGGACGCGGAGACCGCCGACGCGCTGCGGGCACTGGCCCGCACCGCACGTACCGGACTGGCGACGGTGACCATGGCCGCGCTGGCGCTGTATGTGCACCGGCTGTCCGACGACGAGCGGGAGGACGCCGTCGTGGATGTGACCGTCGCGGCGCGCGGCCCGGCGACCCGCGACGTACCGTGCATGGTCGCCAACGTGCTGCCGCTGCGCGTCCCGCAGCCGTCGTCCGGGACGGTGGGGGATCTGCTGCGCAAGACCGCGACGCAGGCCAAGGCCCTGCTGCGGCACCAGCGTTACTCGTACGTCAACCTGGTGCGCGGCCCGCACGCGCGGCGCCCGGCCGCCGGTCGGATGGAGGACTGGGGCCTCAATGTGATGCTCCACGATCCGCAGATCAGCTTCGGCCGCCACCCGGCCACCCTGCACAACCTGTCCAACGGCCCCGTCACCGGTATGGCCGTCAACGTCTACGACCGCCCCAGCGACGGCTCCCTGCGCATCGACTTCCAGGCCGACCCGGACATCTACCCGGCCGAGACGATCGCCGCACACCAACGCCGCTTCCTCGGCCTGCTGCGCACCCTCACCGCCACCACGGAGACGACAGCGGTCGAGGACGTGGAGCTGGTGACGGCGGCGGAGCGGGAGCGCGTACTGGCCTGGGGGCGCGGGCCCGAACGCGCGCTGCCCCACCTGCCGTTGCACGCCGCCTTCGAGGAGCGGGCCCGCCAGGAGCCCCGGGCCACCGCGCTGGTGTGCGGGTCCGGCGCCGACGCGGTCAGCCTCTCGCGCGGCGACGTCAACGCGCGGGCCAACCGGCTCGCGCACCTGCTGCTGGCGCGGGGCGCGGGCCCCGGCACCACCGTCGCACTCGCGCTGTCGCGCTCGGCCGACTACGCCGTCGCGCTGCTCGCCGTACTCAAGACGGGCTCCGCCTGTCTGACACTCGACGCCGACCACCCGGTCGAACGCACCCGGCAGATGCTCGCCGACGCCGCACCGGTGTGCGTGCTGGCCGCCCGGGGCGGCCGGACGGCCGCAGCCGACCCGTCCGGCGGGGCGCCCGTGCTGCTCGTCGACACGGCGGCAACCGAAGCCGAGTTGGCGCACTGCCCCGCGACCGACCCCGGCGACGGCGACCGGCCTCGCGCCCTGCGGCCGCACGACGTGGCCTACCTCGCCTTCACCTCCGGCACCACCGGGCGGCCCAAGGGCGTGGAGGTCGAGCACCGGCAGCTCGCCAACCTGTACCACGACCACCGCACCGCGCTGCTGTCCCCCGCGGCCGCCGAGGTCGCCGGGACGACCGGACGCCGGCTGCGGGCCGCGCAGACCGCCTCGTTCTGCTTCGACGCCTCCTGGGAGGCCTGGCTGTGCCTGGCCGCCGGGCACGAACTGCACCTCATCGAGGACGAGGTGCGCCACGATCCGGCAGCCCTGGCCGCCCGCGTCGAGGAGCAGCGCATCGACCTGCTCGCCCTCACCCCCACCCATGTGCGGGCCCTGCTCGCCGCGGGCCTCTTCGACCCCGGACGAAGCCATCACCCCGGCACCCTGCTGGTCGGCGGAGAGGCCCTCGATCCCGCCCTGTGGCAGCGGCTGCGCGCCCTGCCCGGCGTCGCCGCGTACAACTGCTACGGCCCCGCCGAGTGCGCGGTGGACGCCGTGTGGTGCCGGCTGGACGCCGAGGGACCCGACCCGGTCATCGGCCGCCCCGGCCACAACCTGCGCGCCTACGTACTCGACCGGCACGGCCACCTGGTGCCCCCGGGCGTACCCGGCGAACTCCACCTGGGCGGGGCCCAGGTGGCCCGCGGCTATCTGGGCGCTCCCGAGCTGACGGAGGAGAAGTTCGTCCGGGACCCGTTCGCCGACGCCACCACCGTCCCTGGCCGGAACGGGCGCATGTACCGCACCGGGGACCGGGTGCGGTGGACCCGGGACGGCGTACTGGAGTACCTCGGCCGCACCGACACCCAGCTGAAGGTGCACGGCGTACGCATCGAACCCCAGGAGGTCGAGACCGTGCTGGCCCGGCACCCGCACGTGGCGCAGGTCGCCGTCGCGGCACAGCGGTCCGGGGACGATCCGGCCGGCGGGCCGGTCCATCTGGCGGCACATGTGGTGCCGGCGCATGTGGTGCCGGCGCAGCGGACGGCCGACGCGGAACTGACGGCCGAAGCGGGACGGGCCGCCGACGCGGAGCGGCGCGCGCCCGAAGCTGGTCGGCGGGCGCCCGAGCCCGGCCGGCGCGCGCCCCTTGAGAGCCGCCCCTCCGCACCCCTTGAGAGCCGCCCCTCCGCACCCCGGGAGGGCAGCCCCTCCCCCACGCCCCCGCCGCCGGAGCCGGCCGAGCTGGACCCCGCCGAGCTGCGCTCCTGGGCCGCTTCCCGGCTGCCCTCGGCGATGGTGCCCGCCGCCTTCTACACCCACGAGACGCTGCCCATGACGCCGCAGGGCAAGCTGGACCGTGCGGCGCTGCTGGCCACCGCGCTGCCCGCCCAGGCCACCCGCGCGTCCAGGGACGCGCAGCCGCGTACGGCGGCCACCGGCCGGGAGCGGACCCTCTGCGCGCTCTTCGCCGAGGTCCTGGAGGTACCCGAAGTGGGCCTCGACGACGACTTCTTCGCACTGGGCGGCCACTCGCTGTCCGCGACCCGGCTGCTGGCCCGCGTCCACGCGGAGCTGGACACGGAACTCTCACTCGGCGCGCTCTACCAGGCGCCCACCGTGGCGCAGCTGGCCAAATTGCTGGACGTGGCCGCCGAACCGGGCCCGCCGGCCGAGCACGCGTACGACATGCTGCTGCCGCTGCGTACGGCCGGTGAGGCGGCGCCGCTCTTCTGCGTCCATCCGGCAGGCGGCCTCGGCTGGTGCTACGCCACCCTCCCGCCGCACCTGCCGCCGTCCGTCCCCGTCTACGCCCTCCAGGCGCAGGGCCTGCGCCCGACGGACGAGCCCGTCGGCACCTTCCCGGAGCTGATCGCCCAGTACGCGGCACGCATCCGCTCCGTACAGCCGCACGGCCCCTACCGGCTGCTGGGCTGGTCGCTGGGCGGCGCGCTGGCACACGCCGTGGCCGCGCGCCTCCAGGAGGAGGGCGAGAACGTCGACACCCTGGCGCTGCTGGACTCGGCGCCCCTGGACCGGACACCGCCCCTCGACCCCGACGCCGACCCGGCCGTCGTCCACCGCCTGGTCACCGAGGCCGTGGGCCACGACCTGGCCGACGACGCCCAACTGAACGCGGTCACCCGCATGCTGGGCCACTACGCCGCCCTGCGCCCCAGCTACACCCCGGCCGTCTACCGGGGCGACGCCCACTACTTCCGCGCCACCGAGACCGCACCGGAGGACCCTCCGGCCCTCGACGCCCGCACCCCCGGAGCCTGGCACCCCTACCTCACCGGCACCCTCACCCTCCACGACCTCCCCTGCACCCACTCGGCCATGGGCCGCCCGGACGTGATGGCCAGGGTGGGCCGCCTGCTGAGCCCGTCCCTGACCGACACCGCCGGACTGCGCGGATGACCCCGGGGGACGGACCAGCCCGCCCGTACTACCCGATGCGGTCCAGGATCAGCGGTGTCGGCTCGTACGAGGGCGAGTCGGTGATGTCCCAGGCGTCCGTCAGGGCCTGCTCCGCGTAGGCGAAGGCCTCCGGGGTGTCCGTGTGCAACGTGAGGAGAGGGGCGCCCGCGGTGATGTGGTCGCCCACGCGGGCGTGGAGTTCCACGCCCGCACCGGCCTGGACCGGGTCCTCCTTGCGGGCGCGGCCCGCGCCGAGGCGCCAGGCGGCGAGGCCGACGGCGTAGGCGTCCAGGCGGGTCAGTACGCCGGAGGCTTCCGCCTTCACCACGTGGTGCTCGCGCGCTGTCGGCAGCTCCGCGTCCGGGTCGCCGCCCTGGGCGGTGATCATGCGGCGCCAGACGTCCATGGCGGAGCCGTCGGCCAACGCCTTCGCGGGGTCGGCGTCCGGCAGGCCCGCCGCGTCGAGCATTTCCCTCGCCAGGGCGAGGGTGAGTTCCACGACGTCGGCGGGGCCGCCGCCCGCCAGGACCTCCACCGACTCGCGGACCTCCAGCGCGTTGCCCGCCGTCAGGCCGAGAGGGGTGTTCATGTCGGTGAGGAGCGCGACCGTGCGGACGCCGTGGTCGGCGCCGAGTTCCACCATGGTGGCGGCCAGTTCGCGGGCGTCGTCGACGTTCTTCATGAAGGCGCCGGAGCCCGCCTTGACGTCCAGGACCAGTGCGCCCGTGCCCTCGGCGATCTTCTTGGACATGATGGACGAGGCGATCAGGGGGAGGGACTCCACGGTGCCTGTGACGTCGCGGAGCGCGTAGAGGCGCTTGTCGGCGGGGGCCAGGCCGTCGCCGGCCGCGCAGATGACGGAGCCGGTGTCCCGTAGGACGTTCATCATCTCCGCGTTGGTCAGCGAGGCGCGCCAGCCGGGGATGGACTCCAGTTTGTCCAGGGTGCCGCCGGTGTGGCCCAGGCCCCGGCCTGAGAGCTGGGGTACGGCAGCGCCGCAGGCGGCCACCAGCGGGGCCAGCGGCAGGGTGATCTTGTCGCCGACCCCGCCCGTCGAGTGCTTGTCGGCGGTGGGGCGCTCCAGCGCGCCGAAGTCCATCCGCTCGCCGGAGGCGATCATCGCGGCGGTCCAGCGGGAGATCTCGGCGCGGGTCATGCCGTTGAGGTAGACGGCCATGGCGAGTGCCGACATCTGCTCGTCGGCGACCACTCCGCGGGTGTAGGCGTCGATGATCCAGTCGATCTGTTCGCCGGTCAGCTCGTGGCGGTCGCGCTTGGCGCGGATGACGGAGATGGCGTCCATGCCTGAGTACCTCTTTCTTTCGACCGGCCCGGAGGGTGCCTGTTCAGCGGGCAGGTCAGCGGGCCAGCTGCTCCGGGCCGAACGCTTCGGCCAGCAGTTCCGACAGGGGGCGTACGCCCGAGGGCGCCTCCACCAGCAGCGCGCCGCCCCCGTGTTCCCACAGCAGTTGGCGGCAGCGCCCGCAGGGGGCGACGACGGAGCCGTCGCCGCCGACGCAGGTGAAGGCGACCAGCCGGCCGCCGCCGGTGGCGAAGAGCTCGGAGACCAGGCCGCATTCGGCGCACAGGCCGACTCCGTAGGAGGCGTTCTCCACGTTGCAGCCGGTCACCGTGCGCCCGTCGTCGACCAGCGCGGCGGCGCCGACGGAGAAGCCGGAGTAGGGGGCGTACGCGCGGGACATGGCTTGCCGTGCCTGTTCGCGCAGGGTGTTCCAGTCGATGCCGGTGCCAGTGCCGGTCTCGGTATCCGCTTTGTGCACGGCCTCCACGCTACGTTCCCTCGCCCCGGCGGTACGGTTTGCCGATCGCGCGTGGCGCGCGGAGGCGTTGGGCCGCGAGTGAGAGCACCAGCAGCGTCGTGACGTACGGCGTCATCTCGACGAACTCCAGTGCCACGGTGTCGGTCAGCGTGTACCACAGCACGAGCAGTACGGCGATGACGAAGCTGACGGCGGCCTGGATACGGGCGCCGCGGGCACCGCGCAGGCCCGCGCGGAGCTTCCAGACGGCGAGGACGACCAGCAGGACGGCCATCAGCAGCAGCATGGCGTGCACCGTGGTGCCGCCTCCGACGACGCGCAGCGCGTCCATGAAGCCGAAGAGTCCGGCGCCCATGGCCACGCCGCCGGGGCGCCAGTTGCCGAAGATCATGGTGGCCAGGCCGATGTAGCCGCGGCCGCCGGTCTGGTTCTCCTGGTAGATGTGCACGCCCACCGCGAGGAACGCGCCGCCGAGTCCGGCCAGCGCGCCGGAGACGGCCAGCGCCGCGTACTTGTAGGTGTAGACGTTCACACCCAGCGACTCGGCGGCGACCGGGTTCTCGCCGCAGGAGCGCAGCCGCAGTCCGAACGAGGAGCGCCACAGGACGTAGAAGCTGCCGACGAACAGCAGCACCGTCAGCACCGTCACCCAGGAGACGTCGTCGACCAGGGCGCGCAGGATGCCCGCCAGGTCGGAGACGAGGAACCAGTGATGCTTCTCGATGGCGGCCAGTCCGTCGGCGAGGCCGGGGACGGTGAAGGTGGGCATGCTGTCCATGGGCGGGGACTGCTTGTCGTTGCCGCCCGCCGCGGCCGCCTCGCTGCCCTCGGCGCCGAACCACAGCTTGGCCAGATAGCGGACGAGGCCGAGCGCGAGGATGTTGATGGCGACACCGGAGACGATGTGGTCGACACCGAAGGTGACGGTGGCAAGCGCGTGCAGCAGTCCCCCCAGCGCGCCGCCGACGATGCCGGCCAGGATGGCGGCCCACGGCCCGTGCTGCCAGCCCATCCAGCCGGCGGCGAAGGTGCCGAGCATCATCATGCCTTCGAGGCCGATGTTGATGACGCCGGCGCGTTCGGCCCACAGCCCGCCGAGTCCGGCCAGGCCGATGGGGACGGCGGCGCCCAGCGCGGAGGAGAACTGGTCGCTGTTGCTGAGCTGCTCGTCACCGGTGATGACGCGGACGAGGGAGAGCAGCAGCAGACCGCCCGCGATGAGCAGCAGGACGAGCGGGTAGGAGAGCTTGCGCTTGCCGCGCGGGGCGGCGGGCGCCGCGGGGGCGCTCTTCGACGCAGACGACGCGGACGTAGTGGTGCTCATGCGGTGGTCCCCGCCTTCTTGGACTGGGTGCTCTGTGCGCTCTTTCCGTCCTCCGCCTCCGCGGCGTCCGGGCCGCCGGGGGCGCCCGGTGTGCCCCGTGCGCTCAGTTCGGCGCCGACCGCGCTCTGCTGCCTGCGCAGCACCGCGCGGCGGACGATCTCGTACGCGATGACGACGCACAGCACGATGATCCCCTGCATGACGCCGACGATCTCCTGCGCGTATCCCTCGAACTCCAGCTGGATGCCGGTGCGCTCCAGGAAGCCCCACAGCAGCGCGGCCAGCGCCATGCCGATGGGGTGGTTGCGGCCCAGCAGGGCGATGGCGATGCCGGTGAAGCCGACGCCGGTGGGGAAGTCGGTGCCGTAGCTGAAGGACTTGTTCAGCAGCGTGGGCATACCGACCAGACCGGCGACGGCGCCGGAGAGCACCATGCTGGTGACGACCATCCGGCGGACGCTGACGCCGCTGGCGGAGGCCGCCGACTCGCTGCGTCCCACGGCGCGCAGGTCGAAGCCGAAGCGGGTGCGGCCGAGCACGAACCAGTAGGCCAGTCCGATCACGGCGGCGATGACCACGGTGCCGTAGATCGGGTCGGGCGAGGTCGGGATGAGGAAGAAGCGGGCGGCTTCAGGGATGGTCGGGGTGTGGAAGAGGTTGCCGTCCTTGACGGCCAGCTTGTCCTCGGAGAGGAAGTAGCCGATCAGCGAACCCGCGATGGAGTTCAGCATGATCGTGGTGATGACCTCGCTGACCCCGCGCGTGGTCTTCAGTACGCCCGCGATGCCCGCCCACAGGGCGCCGACCGCCATGGCGACGAGGATGATCACGCCGATCTGCAGCACGCCGGGGAGCGCGAGGGCGCCGCCGACGACCGCGGCGAAGAACGCGGCCACCCGGTACTGCCCGTCCACGCCGATGTTGAAGAGGTTCATCCGGAAGCCGATGGCCACGGCCGCCGCTGACAGGTAGTAGGGGATCGCCTTGTTGATGATCCAGACCTGGCTGTCGCTCTTCGAGCCGAAGTCGATCATCACGTAGAAGGCGTGGAACGGGTCCTTGCCGGTCGCCGCGATGACGGCGGAGGAGAGCACGAACGCCGTGAGGAGGGCGAGCGCGGGCGCCGCCAGCGCCTGCAGCACGGCCTGGGCGCTGAACTTGTCCTTGAGACGGCTCACTTGTCGCCTCCCCTCTCGGAGTTGTCGCTGTCGGAGTCCCGCGCGTCCTCGGCGCCCGGCGCCGGGTCGTCCTCGCGGTGCTCCAGGTGGCCGCTGGCCGCGCCGGTCATCGCCGAGCCCAGCTCTTGCGGAGTGACGGTCGCCGGGTCGGCGTCCGCCACCAGCTTGCCCCGGTACATCACCCGCAGGGTGTCCGAGAGTCCGATCAGCTCGTCCAGGTCGGCGGAGATCAGCAGCACGGCCAGGCCCTCACGGCGGGCCGCGCGTATCTGGTCCCAGATCTGCGCCTGGGCCCCGACGTCCACGCCCCGGGTGGGGTGCGCGGCGATCAGCAGCTTGGGGTCGTGGCTCATCTCGCGGCCGACGATGAACTTCTGCTGGTTGCCGCCCGAGAGGCTGGCCGCCGACACCTCGATGCCGGGGGTGCGTACGTCGTACTCCTCGACGATCCGCTCGGCGTCGGCCCGCGCCTCCTTGAGCGCGAGCAGGTGCGGCGCGCCGGGGATGCCGAACGCCGGGCCCTTGGTGTTGGGCTTCTCGGTGACGTGGCCCAGGATGCGGTTCTCCCACAGCGGGGCCTCCAGCAGCAGCCCGTGCCGGTGGCGGTCCTCGGGGATGTAGCCGATGCCGCTCTCGCGCCGGTTGCGGGTGGACGCGTGGGAGATGTCCTGGCCGTCGAGGGTGACGGTGCCGCCGTCCGGGTCGCTCATGCCCATGATGGCCTCGACCAGTTCGGCCTGCCCGTTGCCCTCCACACCGGCCACGCCGAGCACCTCGCCCTTGTGGATGGTGAAGGAGATCCCGTCCAGCACGGTGCGCAGGCCGCCGTCGGGGTCGGCGGCCGACAGGTGCAGGTCCGTGACGCGCAGCAGCGGCTGGTCGGTGACGGTCGACTCGCGGGTCTCGGCCGACGGCAGTTCGCTGCCCACCATCAGCTCGGCGAGCTGCTTGGGCGTCGTCTCCTGAGGCCGTACGGAGGCGACCGTCGTACCGCGTCGGATGACGGTGATCGCGTCGGCGACCGAGAGCACCTCGCCCAGCTTGTGCGAGATGAACAGCACCGTCAGACCCTCGGACTTGAGCTCGCGGAGGTTGGCGAAGAGCGCGTCGACCTCCTGCGGGACGAGGACGGCCGTCGGCTCGTCGAGGATGAGGATGCGGGCGCCGCGGTAGAGGGCCTTGAGGATCTCCACCCGCTGCCGGTCGGCCACGCCCAGGTCCTCGACGAGGGCGTCGGGACGGATACCGAGCTGGTAGGCGTCCGACAGCTCCATGACCTTCTTACGGGCGCGGGAGCCGATGCCGTACAGCTTCTCCGCACCCAGGACGGTGTTCTCCAGCACCGTGAGGTTGTCGGCCAGCATGAAGTGCTGGTGGACCATGCCGATGCCGCGGGCGATGGCGTCCGCGGGGCTGTGCAGGGTGACGTCCTCGCCATCGACGCTGATGGTGCCCTCGTCCGGCCGCTGCATGCCGTAGAGGATCTTCATGAGGGTGGACTTGCCGGCGCCGTTCTCGCCCACAAGGGCGTGCACGGTGCCGCGCTCGACCCGGATGTCGATGTCGCGGTTGGCGACGACGCCGGGAAACCGCTTGGTGATGCCGCGCAGTTCGACGGCCGCCGCGGACTCCTGGCCCGAACCGGACGGCGCGCCGCTGCTGCCGCTGGACTCGCTGGACACTTGACTGACGCGCTCCCTTGCTGGCGCTGAGGCCGCTGACGTACGGCACCGGCCGCGGTCTGGTTCCGCGTGTGCGTTCCGGCACGCGGTCTGGTTTCCGCGTGCGGGCGCGGCGGCTCTTGGTGAGGGACTACGGGCGGCACCGTACGCGCCGCGGCTCTCGCGTGCCGCGCTGCGTACGGTGCCGCTCAGGGCAGGTCCGGGTCAGGGCCTGGTCGGGACCTTGATCTCGCCGGAGACGATCTTCTCGGTGGCCTTGTCGATGTCGTCCTTGATGTCATCGATGAACCCACCGGAGGTGGCGACCGAGACGCCCTTCTCCTTGAGGGAGAAGGTCTGGTTGCCCTTCAGCGGCTTGCCGTCCTTGACGCTCTTGATCAGTTCGTAGACGGCGACGTCGACGTTCTTGACCGAGGAGGTCAGGATGGCGTCCTTGTACTTCTCCAGGCCCTTCTGCCGGTACTGGTCGGAGTCGACCCCGATGGCCCAGGCGCCCTTCTTCTTGCTGATCTGCTCGATGGAGCCGGCGCCGGACTGGCCGGCCGCCGTGTAGATCACGTCGTTGCCGCGGGCGAGCATGCCCTTGGCCATGTTCTTGGCGCGCGCCGGGTCGTTGAAGCCCTTGTCGGACTCCTTGTAGAGGTAGTCGACCTCGACCTTGACCTTGGGGTTGGTGTCCTTGACGCCCTTGACGTAGCCGGCCTCGAACTTCTGGATGAGCGCGTTGTCCACGCCGCCGATGAAGGAGACCTTGTTGGTCTTGGTCTTCTTGGCCGCGGCCACGCCGACCAGGTAGGACGCCTCGTTCTCGGCGAACGTCATCCCGACCACGTTCTTGGCGTGGGACTGCTCGTCCACCACACCGAAGGTGGTGTCGGGGAACTCCTTGGCGACCTTGTTGACGGACTTGCCGTAGTTGAAGCCGACACCGATGACCGGGTTGTAGCCGGCCTTGGCGAGGGAGGTGAGACGCTGCTCGCGGGTCTCCTCCGTCTCGTTGTTGCCGGCGGTCATCTCCTTGGTCTTGACGCCGAGTTCCTTCTCGGCCTTGTCCGTACCGCGGGCGGCCGCCTCGTTGAACGAGTGGTCGTCGCGGCCGCCGACGTCGAAGGCGAGCCCGACGCCCTTGTTCTTCTTGCCACCCGACTCCGTAGAGCTCTCACCGCACGCGGTGGCCGTCAGTGCGAGAGCCGCGGTGGCGGTGACCGCGGCAGCCAGCTTTGTTACCCGACGCAACAGGAGTCCCCTTACGAGTCGTGGAGCACCGGTTCCGGCACCGCAGTAGGGTTCCGGCCCTTGAGACGGCCACAGATTAACGCGCGTAGATAACCAGCAGAAGAAGACGGGAACCGCTGTTATCGGATCGTCGCGAACGGCGCCGACTTCCGCGCTACCGCCCCTTTTGTCCCGGTGTTACCGGGGGCGTGGAGGGCGGTGACGGTGTGCGGCGCCGCACCGGGTGTCGGTCGTGCGGCGCCGTACGCGTCCGTATCGGCCTCGTTACGAACGGTGCAGCAGTGCGGCGGCGGTGAACAGTTCGACGCCGGTGGTGATCGCGGTCTCGTCCGCGTCGAAGTCCCCCTGGTGCAGATCGCGGCTGCGGCGGTCGCCGACGGGCCGCACCCCCAGCCGGGCCATCGCGCCGGGCACATGCTCCAGATACCAGGAGAAGTCCTCGCCGCCCAGGCTCTGCTCCGTCGTCTCCACCGACGCCGCGCCCGAGCGCGCCGCCATCGCCTCCCGCAGCAGCGCCGTCGCCGACGGCTCGTTGACCACCGGCGGAACGCCTCGTACGTACGTCAGCTCGCACTTGGCCCGGTGCAGCGTCGCCAGCTCGTCGATGGCCGCGTGCACCAGGTCGGGGGCCTCCCGCCAGGTCTGCAGATCCAGGCAGCGCAGTGTGCCGGACAGCTCCGCGCGCTGCGGGATCACGTTCGGCGCGTGCCCGGACTCGATCCGGCCCCAGGTCAGCGACAGCCCGGAGCGCGCGTCCGCCCGGCGGGCCAGCAGCGCCGGCGCCTCGGTGACCAGCTTGGCGGCCGCCGTGACCAGATCGGTGGTCAGATGCGGGCGCGCGGTGTGCCCGCCCGCGCCGCTGAGCACCACCTCCAGCCGGTCGCAGGCCGAGGTGATCGGCCCCGCGCGCAGCCCGATCCGGCCCACGTCCACCCGTGGGTCGCAGTGCACGGCGAGGATCGACCCGACCCCGTCCAGCACCCCGCAGTCCACCGCGTCGGCAGCGCCGCCCGGCAGCACCTCCTCGGCCGGCTGGAACAGCAGCCGCACCGGGCGGTGCAGCACGCCCGCGCGGGCCAGCTCGGCCAGCACCAGTCCGGCACCGAGCACGACCGTGGTGTGCACATCGTGCCCGCAGGCGTGGGCCCGGTCCGGGACCGTGGAGCGGTAGGGCACCTCCTTGGTGTCCGGAATGGGCAGCGCGTCGATGTCGGCCCGGAGGGCCAGCATGGGCGGCGGCGCCGCGCTCTCGCCGGGGCCGGGGCCGGGGCTCTCGGGGGCGGCACCCTGCTCGCCCGTCCCCTCCCCTGCCTCCGCCTCGGGGTGGATGTCGCAGATGAGTCCTGTGCCCATGGCCAGCACTCGGGGACGCAGGCCCGCGCGTTCGAGCCTCGTCTTGATGGCCGTGGTCGTGCGGAACTCCTGGTTGCCCAGCTCTGGGTGCATATGGAGGTCGCGACGGAAAGCGATGAGCTCACGGCGGAGGGATTCGGTCAGCCGGCCGGGCAGCTCGGGAAGTACGCCGGCGGCCCCGCGTGCGTCTACCTCCGGTGCTGCAGGGGACAGGAGTTCGTTCATGGTCCGAAGAGTAGGCCCCTTGACACCGCAACTCACTAGAGATCCACCAAAGTTCAACCTCCCAGGGGAAGAAAATCTAGGCTGGGCGGCGGTTATGTCCAGATGCGGATGGGTATACCTACGCGCTTTGCCCACGCCCCGTGGACGGCCACGGGGTCACTCGAGCCCGGTCGCCCGGTCCTGGGCCGCCATGACTTCGTCACCGTGTGCGAAGGCCCAGGCGCCGATGGTGTTGATGGGGCCGAGCAGGGTGAGGCCGAGCGGGGTGAGCTCGTATGTGACGCGGGGCGGGGTCTCCGCGTGGGCACGGCGCTCCACCAGGCCGTTGAACTCCAGGCGCCGAAGCGTCTCGGTCAGCACCTTCGAGCTGATGCCGCCGATGCGCTCGCGCAGCTCGCCATGGCGATACGGGCCCTCGCGCAGCGCCCACAGGACCACGGCGTTCCAGGTGTTGGAGAGCAGATCGAAGGCGAGGCGGGCCCGGCAGTCGGCGAGGAAGGCGTCGGTCGTCACGTACCAAATGGTGCCTGAGCGGCTTCCTAGTGTCCTTACCGAAGCAAGCTGACCCAGCTGACGAGGAGGGCTTTTGATGCGCATCGGCGTACTGGGAACAGGCAACATGGCGGACGCACTCGCCACGCACTGGGCGCGTGCCGGTCACGAGGTGCTGATCGGAGGACGGGACGAGGGAAAGGCGCGGCGGCTCGCGGCGCGTATCGGCGGCGCACGCCACGGGAGCCTGCGTGCGGCGGCCGGATTCGGCGAGGCGGCGCTGGCCGCGCTGCCGTACGGCGCAGGCCAGGAGGTGGCCGCTGAGCTGGGCGCGGACCTGGACGGGAAGGTGCTGGTCGACTGCTCCAACCCGGTGGGACCCGGCTTCCGGCTGCTGACCGACGGCGGCCCCTCGGCAGCGCAACGGCTGGCAGCCGCCGCACCGGGCGCACGGGCCGTCAAGGCGTTCAACCTGTGCCACGAGGACGTATGGCGGATGGACCCGCCGGTCTTCGACGGACGACCGTTGGCGGTGCCGGTCTGCGGCGACGATCCGGGGGCTTGCGCGCTCGTCGGCGAACTGGTGCGGGACGTGGGCTGCGAGCCGGTGGCCAGGGGCGGACTCGAACGGGCCGGGCTGCTGGAGGCGACGGCCGCGCTGTTCATCGGGCTGTGGGTGGGCGAGGGCGCGGACGCGCAGGCGATAGCGCCGCCGTTGGCGTATGCGACGGGGCCGGAGTCGGGAGGGGGCGAGGGCTGACCGGCTGAGGGGGTGGGGCGGGGGGCCTGGGGGCCGGTGGGGGCTGCACGGCCGATGCCGGGAACGGGCCGGAAGTCGCCCACCGACCCCGACGAGGAATGTCTGCTCTTCAACGGGCATGAGGGGGAACACAGTTGGGCGCTGACCGGCCCGGAAGAGGAGGCGCTGCGCTCGCGGCTCGTCCTGCTCTCTGACAGGGACGCCGCAATGCCCGGCAACGGCAACGCCGTTCATGTGATTTCACTACAAATGCTCTGCCATACGGGGGAATTCCCGGCTCTGGTATGGCCTGCGGTAGACACCATGGATCTAATAGTCCCTACCGATTGTGGGGTGCCCATCCCTGTCGGGGAGTCGGGACAGCGATCTTTGACGGTCGTAGTCCTGTTTCTATGGGCACCCCGGCACGTGGATATGCGAGCTGCGCCGTGTCGCGGCCGCTCGGGCAGCCCCACCCTGAACCTCACCAAAGGGGCTCTCCATGGCAGTAACCGTCATTCCCAGCAGCGTCGCCGCGTGTCAGGTGTTCACCGTCACCGCCACCGGCGCCCCCGTCACAGCCACTCAGGCCGCCTTCACCTATGACGGCGAGCCCACCCAGACCGTGGCCCTCACGGCTGGTTCGGCCGTCGCCACGTTCACCGCCACCGGATCCGGAGTCCAGACGATTTCCGTGGTGTACCTCGACGCCGCAAACGCGGTCGTGGGTGCGGAGAACGGCACGGTGACCGTCACCGCGGCGCCGGCCGGAACGCTGTCCACCACGCTGACCACCCCGGTCGGCGGGACCACTTCAGCCACCACCGTCATTGCCTGTACTGGTGACCTCACCTCCATCAACGGGACAGTGACCTACACCCTGCCCGGCGGGGGCACGGTCACCGCGACGGTGACCAACGGCGTTGTGGCACCGGTCGACCTGGGTGTGACGCTGACGCCGGGCCAGGCGGTCGGCGTCTCCTTCACCCCGGCGGACGGCACCTGCCCCGCCTGCACGCTGGCGTCGATCACCGTCACCGTGCCGCCGCTGCCCACCTGCTCCGTGGTGGTCCAGCCGGTGGTCGGGCCCGTGATCGCCGGTCAGCCGACCACCGTGACCGCACTCGTGCTCTGCGACGGTACGCCGGTCTCCGGTGCCTCGGTCACCTTCACCGGCGGCGCCGCCCCGGTGACCGCCACCACCAACGCAGCCGGCATCGCCACCGCCACGCTGACCTTCAACACCGCCGGAACCGCCACCGTCACCGCCACCGCCAACGGCCCGGCCGACGGGGCGTGCTCGTGCACCGGCGTCGTCTCCGCGCCCGTGACCGTCGCCGTGACCGGGGTCTGCCAGGTGCTGCTGCTCCCGGCGGGGCCGACGGTCGTCGGTCAGCCGACCACCGTGACCGCGGTGGTGCTGTGCGGCGGTACGCCGGTCTCCGGTGCCTCGGTCACCTTCACCGGCGGCGCCGCCCCGGTGACCGCCACCACCAACGCCGTCGGCATCGCCACCGCCACGCTGACCTTCAACACCGCCGGAACCGCCACCGTCACCGCCACCGCCAACGGCCCGGCCGGCGGGGCGTGCTCGTGCACCGGCGTCGTCTCCGCGCCCATCAGCATCAGGGTGACCCCGCCGACGACGACCCCCGCGCTGACGGCGGCCACCGCCTGCTGGCGGTTCAACCTGCCCTTCCCGCTGCCGAACCTGTTCACGGCGACCTTCACGGCAACCCTGACGCCGGCCCAGGCAGGAGTCACGGTCAGCTTCTATGTGGCAAACCAGCTGGTGGGCACCGCGGTGACCAACGCCAGCGGTGTGGCCACTCTCACCGCCGGCCTCTCGCTGATGCAGGTCGGCGCCAGCAGCTACACGGCGGTCGCCAACGTCGGCGGCACCACGCTGCAGGCGACCGGCTCCCTGCTGCCCTGCGTGGTGTGACCGGCCAAGGCCGGATCGCCCAGGGACCGCGTGACAGGTCCGGCTGTCGTACTCACGGGAACCGCGCTCACGCGCAGCTTGGGGTCCAGCTCCTGACCTGACGGTCCTCCGCTGAGCAGCTTCCCTCAAGGGCCGTCCCCCGTCGTGGAAGGACGGGGGGCGGCCCGGCGCAAGCCTATCGATGAGTCAGTCGGGACCACATCCGTCGGCCGGACGAACAGATTGGTCACCGGGCGGCCGGTCAGCGCATGCCTCCGTATCTCCGGTACCGCCGACACCTCCCCCGAATCCAACCCAGCAGGTGAACGCATGGTCTCCATGAGCCTTGCCGAGTTCCTTCTCGCCCTCGGCGCTACGTGTCGCCTCACCCGTTTCCTCACCAAGGACACACTGGCGGCGGGGTTCAGATCGTGGATTGCCGCGCGCTTCGGTGATGGCTCCCGCGCCGACTACCTGGCCAGCTGCGGATGGTGCACGAGCATCTGGGTCGCCGCCGCCACGGCCTCGTGCGCCTCCTCCATGGGCGACTCCCCATGGTTCCAGGTCCCGGCGAGTGCACTGACCCTCTCGTACCTGACGGGAATCGCTTCCCGGTGGCTGGACTGACCTGACCCACTTCCCGTCCGAATTCCCGTCGAATCGCGGACGCGAGGTACTTCCGGACACATTCCGGCACTGAAGAACGGAAGACTGAAAGGACTGCAGCCATGCCGTGCAACTGCGGCGGGGGAACCCCGCAGACCGTCATCCTCTACCAGTTGAACCTGCCCGACGGCACGATCCGCCGGTACGTCACCTACCAGGAAGCCGAAGCCGCGAACCAACGAGCGGGCGGCGTCGGCACGATCACGGCCGTCACCCAGTGATCAGCCGCACGGGCGTCCCGGGCCTCGGAAGGTCAGCCAGGCGACCTGGTGGGGCCGTTGGGGAGGCGGTGGGCGCCGGTGGCTGTGCCGGTGACGCCGGCCAGGAAGCCTTGGGCGCGGGGGGAGGCGTTGCGGGTGAGCCATGCCGGGTCGACGTCGCATACGGCGACGGTCACGGCGGTGCCCGCGAGGGCGAGGGGGAGGGTGTGGACGACGGTGGAGGGGAAGCTGAGGATCGTACGGCCGACGGGGCCACGGCGGGCCACCAGTTCGAGCGGCAGGTCCGGACGGACGATCTCCAGGCCGGTGGCGGCGCTGACCCGCTGGAGCTTCTCGCTGCTCTCGCGGCGGTGGGCGAAGTAGCGGGTGGCGCCGTACTCGCGGGCCAGTGAGGCGACAGCCTCCAGATAGCGCTCGGTGTCCACCACGCCCGTCTCCACCAGTGAGGTGCCCACCAGGTCGGCGCCCTGGGTGAGACGGGGCGGACCGAACCTGGCGCGGGTCCAGGCGAACTCGTTGGCCGTGACGGTCACGTTCTCGGGCGGCTCCACCGGCATCGAGCTGAAGACCTCGACGGGGCGCTTGCCGTCCGGGCGCGGAGTGAGGCGGCGGCGTGCGCGACGGGAGACCGGCGCGAAGAGGAGGCCGCGCGCTCCTCCGCGTACGCCGCGTCGGTGCCAGCGTACGAAGCGTTCGCCACGGGCAAGTTGGGAGACGAACTCCATGGTCGCGGTGCCGTCGTCCACGACGGTGATCTGCCGCTCGGCGCGGGCGGGTGTGAGGGCGAGCAGGAGTTGGACGTAGCGCGAGAAGGGGTCGCCGATGACCAGGGTGCGGGCCCTGCGCAGTCTGCGGGCGAGGGACAGCAGACTGCTGACGGCGCCCCCCATGCCGTCACGGGCCTCCTGCCAGCTGACCGTGATGCCCTCGTCGCGGGCCAGCTCGGCCATCCGGCGCAGCTGGCCCCGGGTCATGGGGTCGTTCGGGGGCAGCACGACGAGGGTGAGCGGGGTCGCGGTGTCGGGGGCGGGGTGATTGTGCGCCCACTCGAGGACGTTGAGGAGCTGGACGGGGCTCTCGACGAATGCGAGAGCCCCGTCCTGCGTGGGCGTCCCAAGGGTGGCTCCGGCCCCCGGGACGGCCGCGGATCGAGCCGCGGACCCCTCGGGTGGTGGGGAGGAATCGCTGGGGCTCGGGGGTTGTGGCTTGGGCGGCTCGGCTCCTTGGGGAGCGTTCGGCGCCGCGGGATGCGCCCCGGGGCACGCCTCGGGCGCTACGGCTCCTCGGGAGGGACCGCCGGTGCCCGCGGGCCGCGCCTGGGGCGCTTTCGGCCCTTGAGAGGGGCCACCGGCGCCCGAGGTGGGTGCTTCGGGGGGTGCGGCTCCTTGAGAGGAGCCCGGGCCCGCGGGCCGCGGCTTGGGGGCTGCGGCCCCCTGGGAGGGGCTGCCGAGGCCCGCGGGCTGCGCCTTGGGCGCTGTGGCTCCTTGGAGGGAGCGGCTCATCGCTCCTTGTGCGGAGCGGCTACGGGACATGTGCGCATACGCTCCGTTCCGCTGTGGGGGTTGCGGGGTTGCCCGCTCGGGCGGGCGGCAGGGTTGCTGCGTCAGACGTCAGACCGTCACCGGCTCGCGGTTCTGTGCGGTTTCGGCTTCCTCCGCGACGACGCCCTTGACGCGGCGCAGCTTGCGCATGGGCGCCAGCTCGCTGTCGTAGACCTTCTTCACGCCGTCGCCGAGGGACTCCTCGATGGTGCGGATGTCCCGCACCAGGCGCTGGAGGCCCTGGGGCTCGACGGAGGCAGCCTGGTCGGAGCCCCACATGGCGCGGTCGAGGGTGATGTGGCGTTCGACGAAGACGGCGCCGAGCGCGACGGCTGCCAGGGTGGTCTGCAGGCCGGTCTCGTGACCGCTGTAGCCGATCGGCACGTTCGGGAACTCGTCCTGGAGGGTGTGGATGACCCGCAGGTTCAGCTCCTCGGCCTTGGCCGGGTAGGTGGACGTCGCGTGGCAGAGCACGATGTTCTCGCTGCCCAGCACCTCCACCGCGTGCCGTATCTGCTTCGGGGTGGACATGCCGGTGGAGAGGATGATCGTGCGGCCGGTGGCGCGCAGGGACCGCAGCAGGTCGTCGTCGGTGAGCGAGGCGGAGGCCACCTTGTGCGCGGGGACGTCGAACTTCTCCAGGAAGGCCACGGCCTCCTCGTCCCACGGGGAGGCGAACCAGGCGATGCCGCGCTCGGCGCAGTGCTCGCTGATGGCGCGGTAGTCGTCCTCGCCGAACTCGACGCGGTGCCGGTAGTCGATGTACGTCATCCGGCCCCAGGGGGTGTCGCGCTCGAGGTCCCACTGGTCGCGCGGGGTGCAGATCTCGGGGGTCCGCTTCTGGAACTTGACCGCGTCGCAGCCGGCCTCGGCCGCGGCGTCGATGAGGGCGAACGCGTTGTCGAGGTCGCCGTTGTGGTTGATGCCGATCTCGCCGGTGACGTAGACGGGGTGGCCCGGGCCGACGGTCTTGGTGCCGAGGGTGCGGGTGCGGGCGTTGCTGTGCTGGGTGCTGAAGTGCTGGGCGTTGCTGGACATGTTCACCATTTCCGGGGGTTTCGTTCTTGGGTGGGTGCAGAAGGTCGGTGGGTGGTTTGCAGGGGGAGGTGGTGGGTGGGCGGGGTAGGGTTTTCGCAGGTCAGGAGGTGGCGGGTGTGGGCGTCGGGCTCCGGCGGGCTCCCTTTATGGGTGGGCCCAACCAAGGAGCTGCGGCGGTACGCGCACGCGCCCCCTCGTAACTCCGCCCCCTCACAACTCCGCCCCCACCAACCACCCCGCGATCTCGCGGACGGCCCCCGCTCCCCCGCCCCGCGTGGTGACGGCCCGGGCGGCGGCGCGCACCACGTCGTGGGCGTCGGCGACGGCGACGGGCCAGCCCGCGAGCGCGAAGCACGGCAGGTCGTTCGCGTCGTTGCCCGCGTACAGCACACGCTCGGGCGCGATGCCCTTCTCCTCGCACCACTGTTTGAGCGCGAGGTCCTTGCGGTCGATGCCGTGCAGTACGGGCAGCTTCAGCTTGGCGGCGCGGGCCGCCACGACCGGGTTGGTCTCGGTCGAGAGGATCAGCACCTCAAGACCCGAGCGCCGGAGCGCGGCGATGCCGAGTCCGTCACCGCGGTGCACGGCGACGGTCTCCCGCCCCTCCGCGTCGATGTAGACCCGGTCGTCGGTCTGGGTGCCGTCGAAGTCCAGTACGACCGCGTCCACGTCGTCCCGCGTCGGCAGCGCGCCCGGCCCGTCGCGGTGGGCGTCGAGCAGGGGTGCCAGCGCGCGGGCGCGGTCGAGGTCGTGCGGGTCGTCGATCTCCAGGACGCGCGCCGGGTCGGTACGGACGACGGCCGTCCGCCCGAAGAACCGGTGGCCCGACTCGCGGAACCCCATGGCGTCCATGGCGTATGCGGCGCCGGTCTCCAGCAGGTCCTCGGGCCGGTCCTGGCGCCGGGGGCGCACGGCACGGTCGTGATTGACGCCGTACGCGCTGTGCGCCGCGCCTGCACCCGCGCCCGCGCCCGCGCCTCCTGCGGCCGCCGCTCCGGCCGCCCCCTCGACAGCCCCCTCACCGGCCGCGGCGCCGTCCCGCCATACGAAGCCGTGGAAGGGCGCCACCGTCAGCGCGCTGTCCGCGCCGTCGTCGATGACGGCCGCCGCCACTCGCTCGACGTCCTCCCGTACGAGGAAGGGGCTGGTGCACTGCACGAGCAGCACCGTCTGCAGCGGTCTGCGGTGCCGCTTCTCGTACACGTCCATGGCGTGCAGCACCGCTGCCTCGCTCGTGGCCAGGTCCCCGGCGATGTCGGCGGGCCGTTCGACCACCTCGGCGCCCGCCGAGCGGGCTGCCTCGGCGATGGCGGTGTCGTCGGTGGAGACGACGACGTCGGTCACGTTCCGCGCTGCCAGGCACTCGCGGGCGGCGCGGGCGACCAGCGGAACGCCCGCGACCGGGGCGAGGTTCTTCGCGGCCACGCCCTTCGACCCGCCCCGGGCGGGTATCACCGCGAGCACGGCGGGGGCTGGGGACATGCTGGCTCCTGAGTGAGGCTGGAACTCGGACAGATCGGACGTCGATGCGGAGAGGCCCTCAGCCGACGCGGAAGCGGGAAGAGACGAGCCGGACGAGGACGACCCGGAACGGGACGAGGCCGCCCCGGAGGGGACCGACACCGGCCGGACGACGCGCGGCATCACAGTTCGCCCGCCTTCCGGATCAGCGGGGCGACCCGCTGGACCCCGTGCCGGTAGGCGCCCCGGGCGGCTTCGCGGACGACGCGCCGCACCACCCCGCGCCCGGCCGCGCCCTGCCCCGCCGCCGCGTCACCGGCGGGGCCGCCGACCGGTGTGCCGTCCGGTGCGAGCCCGTAGCGGCGCAGGATGCCGGGCAGATAGCCGGGCGCTGTGCGGACGGTGTAGTACGGCGCGAGCGGCGGCAGCCCGGTGCTCGCGGCGCGCGCTGCGAGCGCGGCGACCCGGTCACGCGCGGCCGCGAAGCCGTCGCCGCCGCGTACTCCCTGCCGCAGCGCCCACTTCTCGTCGGCTTGCGGCAGCAGGCCGTCGTCGAGCTCGTCCCAGGAGGCGAGGCAGCCGGAGCCGGTGAAGTAGTGGTTGCCCAGGGCCTCGCGGACGCCGAGGTCGGTGAGGATCGCGGTGGGCAGCGACCGGTGCAGGGACTCGAGCGCCGCGGTGGAGCTGACGGTCACCAGCAGCCCGCCGGTGCGCTGCGCCCGGTCGAGGATCTCGCCCATGTTGCCGTAGACGAGGCGGCAGTTGGGCGGCAGCCCGCCACCCTCACCACCACCGGCGCCCGGCAGCTTACGGACGAGCTTCTGGTACGGGAGTTCCTCGATGTGCGTGGTGTGCTCGCCGGGCTTGCTGCGAAGTTTGATCAGTACGTCGCGCTCGGGGTGCCGCAGCGCGTGGCCGACGGCCCGGCGCAGCAGGTACGCACGGTCGGCGCGGCCGGCCGGGACGGACGGCTGTACGGCGAAGACGACGGTGAACCGACCGTCACCGGCCGCGCCGTCCGCAGCGCCCCCCACAGCAGCATCCGCAGCGTCCGCAGCAGGCACAGCAGCCTTCGCCGCATCCCCCGCCGCACCTTCCGGCCCCGACGCGTCATCCGTCCCGCCGGTCCCCTCCAGGAACGGCAGCGCGCACTCCACCACGCTCCTCGCGTCCGTGCCCACCCCCTCGTACACGGCGCGGAACCGGTCCGCGTCGTAGGGCGAGTTGGCGAGGACGAGATCGGCGCCGTGCCGCAGCAGCAGCCCGTCGGTGAGCTTCTCGTAGACGACACCCACATACCCGGTGACGATCACGGGACGACGCGCAAGCCGCCCCCCGACGGCTCCCCCGACGCCCTCAGCGACAGCTTCCCCGGCGGCTCCCGAGTCCCCGGCGGCTCCCGTCACGGCCCGCCCCAGTCCGTGCAGCATGGCCTGGACGGCGCCGCCGACGCAGGCGAGGACGATCATGTCGTAGGCGCCGGGCGCGGTGGCCGCAGCGAGGAACTCGGCGGTGGTGACCTCACGCAGGGTGTCCACGGTGACACCGACCTCCGCGAGCTGGCGCGGCGTGGGCGTGGCGCGGCCCCGCAGCAGCAGGCCGTCGATGGCGGCCTCGGGGGCCAGCCTGCGCGCGGTCAGCACACCCCACTTCCACCGGGTGTCGGAATCCGCCAGCACGGCCACCCGGCCGGGCACCGGCCGCTCGCGCGAAGCGGATTCCGACCGTTCGCGCGAAACGACGAACTCCGACCGCTCGCGCGAAACGTGTGCCGACCGCTCGTTCGAGACGAGTTCGGAGGCGGCGGTCTGCGCGTCGGTGGAGGCGGAGAGGATTTCTCGGGAGGACACGTCGTCGACGCTAGGAAGGGATTGGGGAAGGCGGCCCAACGTAAAGGCAACAGCCGGTTAACAGCACACCGACGAATGCCCAACCCGCTGGCGTCGGCGGTCCGTTCATCATCCCGCCACGCGTCGTTCACCCCCGGGTCCGCCCGAGGTCAAGACGGGGCGGGGCGCGAACTCTAAGGTCCCTCGGGTGGTCAAGCTCTCCGTCATCGTGCCGTTTTACAACGTGCAGTCATACGCCCCGGAAACCCTGCGGAGTCTCCGAGCCAACGCGCGTCAGGATTTCGAGTTCATTCTCGTCGACGACGCTTCCAAGGACGAGACGCCGGAGATTCTCGAACGAGCAGAAAGCGAGCTCAGAGACGTCGCACGAGTGATCCGGACCCGGCACTCGCGCAACGGCGGCCTGGCGACCGCGCGCAATACGGGGCTGGACCGGGCGAGCGGCGAATTCGTCACCTTCCTGGACGGTGACGACTGGCTGGCGCCCGGCTACTACGAGGAGCTGGTCGCCTGCATCGAGCGGCTGGGCTGCGACTTCGTCCGTACGGACCATGTGCAGTGCACGGCCCGCTCCCGCACCCTGGCGCGGGTGCCGCACGGCCGCAGGGGCGTGGTGCAGGACCCGCGTGCGGCGATCCTGCCCGCCACCCGCAGCACCTCGGTGGACTACGCCTACGCCTGGGCCGGGATCTACCACCGCAGACTGCTGGACGAGGGGCTGCTGCACTTCACCGACGGGCTGCGCACGGCCGAGGACCGGCCGTGGATCTGGCGGCTGCACCGCGAGGCCCGCTCGTTCGCCGCCGTGGGCCTGCTGGGCGTCTTCTACCGGCGCGGGGTCGCCTCCTCGCTGACCCAGATCGGTGACGTGAGGCAGCTGGACTTCATCCGCGCCTTCGACCAGGTGATCGAGGAGACGGCCCAGGACCGGGACGCCGAGCAGCTGCTGCCGAAGGCGATCCGCACCTACTGCGCGATCCTCGCGCACCATCTGAGCAGCGACAGGTTCGAGCCGCAGGTGGCGCGCAAGCTGCGGGCCATGGGCGCGGCGGCGCTCAAGCGGCTGCCGGCGGATCTGCTGACCGAGGCGCTGGATTCCATGGACCACGAGCGCGCCGCCCGGCTGCGGCGGCTCCGCAGGCGCCCGGCCCGCCCCGCGACCGCGCACGGCCCGCACAGCACCGGCAGCACCGGCAGCACCGGCAGCTCCGGCAGCACTGGCAGCACCGGCGACACGGAGGTGGCGGCCTGATGCGTACGCAGATCTTCTTCGCCTCCACCCTCTACGGCGCCGCCACCCTCGCCGCGGCCATCGACGCCGGCCATTTCGAACCCGCCGACCAGCGGCTGCTGCTGGTCAGCAACAACGCGGGCAATCCGGAGACGGCGCCGTCGCTCGACACCATGCCGGGCTTCGCGCGGCTGCGCGGCCGCTTCGACCGCCTGCTGTCGTGGAACGAGACGATCCGGCCCCTCCACCCGGCCGGCTGGTCGCCGCGCGGGGACGACGTCCCGCTGTGGGAGCGGTATCTGCGGCTGCTGTGGGGCCTGGGCGAAGGCCCTGAGGACGAGATCACGCTCGTCCTGGAGTCGATCCAGGTGGAGCCCGCGCTGGCGGTGGCACGGCTGTTCCCCGACGCGCCGATCGAGGTGTACGCGGACGGGCTGATGAGCTACGGGCCCACCCGCAACAAGCTGGACCCGCTGGTGGGTTCGCGGGCGCGACGGCTGCTCCATCTGGACCTGGTGCCGGGCCTGACGCCGATGCTGCTCTCGGAGTTCGGCGTGGAGCCCGAGATCGTCTCCACCGACGCCTTCCGCGCGGTGCTTGCCGAGGTGGCGCGGGACGTGCCGGCTGCGGTGACCGAGGCGCCCACGGGCGCGGCGCTGCTGCTGGGCCAGTACCTCTCGGCGCTGGACATCCTCTCCCCTGACGAGGAGGAGCGGCTGCACCTGCGGATGCTGCGGGGTGCCGCCGCGCGCGGGCACCGCGAGGTGGTCTTCAAGCCGCATCCGGTGGCTCCGGCCCGCTGGTCCCGCGCGCTGGAGAAGGAGGCGGGCGAGCTGGGCGTCGACCTGACGGTGCTGGACTCGCCTGTGCTGGCCGAGGCGCTGTACGAGCGGATGCGTCCGGCGCTGGTGGTGGGGTGTTTCTCGACGGCGCTGCTGACCGCCTCGGCGTTCTACGGCCTGCCGGTTGCGCGCACCGGCACCGAGCTGCTGCTGGAGCGGGTGACGCCGTACCAGAACAGCAATCGCGTACCGGTGACGCTGGTGGACGCGCTGCTGCCCGACTTGGAGGCGGAGGCCGCCGGAGCCGGTTTCGCTCCGCCCTCGGCCCGCGAGCTGACGGGCCTGATCCGCGCTGTCGGCTTCTGCATGCAGCCGCAGATCCATCCGCAGCTGCGCGAGGAGGCCGAGCGGTATCTGGCGACCAGTCTGTCCCCGGCGACCCGCCGCTACTTCAAGCGCCGCCGGCTGACCGCGCTGGCGCTGCCCGGCGCGGTGCCCCGGCAGTTCGCGTTCGTGCCCCGCAATCGCGCGGTCCGCCGCGTCGCCCGCCGCGCCCGCGCCCTCAAGCGCGCCGCCCTGGGCTGAGGCGCTGCTCCGGCGGGCGCTGTTCGTACCAGCGCTGGTCGGCTTCCAGGTGGGCGGCGAGGGAGATCAGCAGGGGTTCGCTGTGGGCCGGGCCGAGGAGTTGGGCTCCAACGGGGAGGTGGTCAGGGCGGGTGAACCCGGCGGGGACGTTGACGCCGGGCCAGCCCAGCACGTTCCACGGCCAGGCGTACGGGCAGTGCGCGATCATGCGGCGGTCGGTCTGCCAGCCGGAGAGCCGCGCCAGGTCGCCGATCCGGGGCGGCGGGGTGGCGGTGGTGGGGGTGAGGACGACGTCGTAGCGGCGGAAGATCCGGCCGGTGTGGCGGCGCAGCGGCCCCTCGGCAGCGCGTGCGGCGCGGAGCACCGGGCCGCCCAGCAGCCGTCCGGTGCGGGCCGCGGCCCGGGTGCGGGGGTCGAGCAGGCCCGGTTCGGGGGTGCGCTGCGCCCAGGTGCGGATGCCCGCCGTGGCGCGCGGTACGAACGTCAGTCCGATCGGGCCGTAGTGCGGATCGGCCTCCTCCACCTCGTGCCCCAGCGCGGCGAGCCGTTCGGCCAGCGCGCGTACGGCGGCCTCCACCCGCGTGTCCAGCCGCTTCGGGGTGGCGGTGAACGCCCATCTGGTGGACAGCGCGATCCGCAGCCGCCCCGGGTCCCGGCCCACCGCTGACCGCACATCCACCGGCGGCGGCCGGTGCAGGTCGCCCTCCCGGTTGCCCGCTGCGACGTCGAGCAGCAGCGCCGCGTCCTCGACGGTACGGGCCAGCGGGCCGAAGACCGTTATGCCGTTGAACGCCTCGGGGTCCGGCCAGGTGGAGATGCGGCCGCGCTGCGGTTTGATGCCCACCAGGTGCGTCCATGCCGCGGGGATGCGCACCGAGCCCGCGCCGTCCGAGCCCAGCGCCGCGGGTACCAGCCCGGCCGCGACGGCCGCTGCCGCGCCGCCGGAGGAGCCGCCCGGGGTGTGGGCCACGTTCCAGGGGTTGCGGGTGTCGCCGAAGGCGCTGCCCTCGGTGAACGGCCACTGGCCCAGCTCCGGGCTGTTGGTCTTGCCGACGATGACCGCTCCGGCGGCCCGCAGTCTGCGCACCACCTCCGCGTCGGCCGTCTTGAGCGGGAAGGTCCCGGCGCAGCCGAACGCGGTGGGCTCGCCGCACACGTCCGTGTCGTCCTTGACCGCGACCGGCACACCCAGCAGCGGCCGCCGCTCGCCGCCGGCCAGCGCACGGTCAGCGGCGTCGGCCTCGGCCCGCGCCGCCTCCGCGCGCAGCAGGCGGAAGGCGTTCAGCGTGGGCTGGGTCGCCTCGATACGGGCCAGCGCCCGCTCGGTCAGCGCGCGGGAGGTCGTCTCGCCCGCCGCCAGCGCCGCCGCGGCGCGGGCGAGGCCGGGCAGCGGCCGGGCTGCTCCTTCCCCGTGCGCGCCGGGCTCGTCGGCGGACCCCGTCCTGATATCGGTCGCCACGGACACCTCGCAGGCTGCTCGTCGGTCGTCGGTCACGCCTGCGCCTACTGTCCCCGATCCCCGGCCGCGTTGAAACCCGTGAGTAACAACTTGGTGGGGGCGCGCGGGCGGCGCACGGGGGAGGCGCGCCTCAGAAGGCGTCCGACGGGGTGTAGGCGCCCCACACCTCGCGCAGCGCGTCGCACACCTCGCCCAGCGTCGCCCGGGCGCGCAGTGCCTCCCTCATCGGGTGGAGCACGTTCTCCTCCTCCGTCTCGGCGGCGGTGCGCAGCGCGTCCAGCGCGGAGCGTACGGCGGCGCCGTCCCGTCCGGCGCGCAGCCGCTCCAGCTTGCCGGCCTGCGCCTCCTCCAGCCCCGGGTCCACGGTGAGCGGCACATACGGCTCCTCCTGCCCCTCGGTGCGGAAGCGGTTGACGCCGACGACCACCCGCTCGGCGTGCTCGATCTCCTGCGCGACCGCGTAGGCGCTGCGTTCGATCTCGTTCTTCTGGAAGCCCTGTTCGACGGCGGCCACCGCGCCGCCCCGGTCCTCGACCCGCCGCATCAGGTCGAGGGCCGCCTCCTCCACGCCGTCGGTCAGCGACTCGACGGCGTACGAGCCGGCGAACGGGTCGACCGTCGCGGTCACATCCGTCTCGTGCGCCAGCACCTGCTGGGTGCGCAGCGCCAACCGGGCCGCCGACTCCGACGGCAGCGCCAGCGCCTCGTCGTAGGAGTTGGTGTGCAGCGACTGGGTGCCGCCCAGTACGGCGGCCAGCGCCTGCACCGTGACCCGCGCGACGTTCACCTGCGGCTGCTGCGCGGTCAGTTGCACCCCCGCGGTCTGCGTGTGGAACCGCAGCATCTGCGACTTGGGGTTGCGCGCGCCGAACTCCTCGCGCATCACCCGCGCCCAGATCCGGCGCGCCGCACGGAACTTGGCCACCTCCTCCAGCAGCGTCGTGCGGGCCACGAAGAAGAACGACAGCCGGGGTGCGAACGCGTCCACGTCCATCCCCGCCGCCACCGCGGCGCGTACGTACGCGATGCCGTTGGCCAGCGTGAAGGCGATCTCCTGCGCGGGCGTCGCGCCTGCCTCGGCCATGTGGTAGCCGGAGATGGAGATGGTGTTCCAGCGGGGCATCTCGGCGCCGCAGTAGCGGAAGATGTCCGCCGTCAGGCGCAGCGACGGCTTCGGCGGGAAGATGTAGGTGCCGCGCGCGATGTACTCCTTGAGGATGTCGTTCTGCACGGTGCCGGTCAGGGCACCCGGCGCCACCCCCTGCTCCTCGGCCACGAGCTGGTAGAGCAACAGCAGCGGCGCGGCGGGCGCGTTGATGGTCATGGAGGTGGAGACCTCGCCCAGCGGGATGCCGTCGAACAGCGCCCGCATGTCCTCCACGGAGTCGATCGCCACCCCCACCTTGCCCACCTCACCGGCGGCCTGCGGAGCGTCGCTGTCGTACCCCATCTGGGTGGGCAGATCGAAGGCGACGGACAGCCCTGTGGTGCCGTGCTGGATCAACTGCCGGTAGCGCGCGTTGGACTCGGCCGCCGTACCGAAACCCGCGTACTGCCGCACCGTCCACGGCCGTCCCGTGTACATCGTCGGGTAGACACCCCGCGTGAACGGGTAGCCGCCCGGCTCGCCCAGCCGGACGGCGGGATCCCAGCCCGCCAGCGCGTCCGGTCCGTAGACGGGCTCGACGGGCAGCCCCGACTCGGACAGCCGACGGCCGGAATCGGTGGGACGTGTCATCAAGAGCCTCCAGGGGACGCGTGGGCGCACGGCGGGCGTCCCACCCAGCATCACCCGGCACGCCGCAGGTTCGCGAGGGCGGCACGCTGGGCATTGATGGACACGTAGATCCGTTGAACCTTCCGGGGGTGGGGGGATGCACAGGAGGGGATCAGCAGCCTGGCGCGGCGTCGCGGCCTCGACGGCGGTACTGCTGTCGGCGGGCGCCCTCGCCGGGTGCCAGGTCGAGGAGGGCGCGGGCGGGCCGGCTGTCCGCGTTTCCAAGGCGCCGCAGCAGGTGCCGGGGAAACCACCGTCGAGACCGTCGACGGCGCCCGCGCACACGAACGCACCGCCGAATCCGGTGCAGCAGCCCGCGCAGCCGGAGCCACCACCGCGCAAGCCCGAGGCGGCACAGCCGGTGGCACAGAGCGTACGGATGGCGCCCGGCGCGCGCGGCGCACACGTACGCGAACTCCAGGCGCGGCTGCGGCAGCTCGGCCTCTTCCACCGGAACCCGACCGGCTACTACGGCCCGGTGACGGCCGCCTCGGTCTCCGCGTTCCAGCAGCAGCGCGGAATGGCCCGTACGGGCAAGGTCACCGACGCGGTGCTGAGCGCGCTGCGCGCGCGTACCCACCAGCCCACCCGCACCGAGCTGTACCCGCCCACCAGCCGGCCGCTCGCCAAGCCCGACCCGCGCTGTCTGACGGGGCGCGCGCTGTGCATCAGCAAGACGAGCCGCACGGCGGCGTGGATGGTCGACGGGAAGGTGCGGACGGCCATGGACGTGCGGTTCGGGTCGGCGTACACGCCGACCCGGGAAGGCCAGTTCAAGGTCGACTTCAAGAGCCGGCACCACCATTCGACCCTCTACGACAGCCCGATGCCCTACGCGATGTTCTTCAGCCGCGGCCAGGCGGTGCACTACTCGGCCGACTTCGCGGCGCGCGGCTACGCCGGAGCCTCACACGGCTGCGTGAACGTCCGCGACAAGAAGAAGATCGCCAAGGTCTTCGCCGAGATCCACCCGGGCGACAAGGTCATCGTCTACAAGTAACCCTCGGGGCGCCCGGAAGAAAGGCCTGCCCCCGGAATGAAGGGGGCGCGGGTGGGACCGGGGGAACGTGTCCCACCCGCGCCATCGCGCGAACCCAGAGGTACGGGGGGAACCTCGGGCTTACCGCGCCGCCGATGACCAGTCGGCTCACTCTCTTCAGCGCCGTGCCCGGCGAAAGTGTCACACCGTCGGCTCAGTGTTCTGCTGTGGCGCCCGTCACGGCCGCGTGCCGCTGGAGGTGGAGCTGGGCGAGGGCGCGCTGGAGGGGGACGACGCGTCGCCGTCCGCCGCGCCGGAGCCGCCGGTGGCCGATCCGCCGGAGTCACCCGGGGGTGGAGGGTCGCCGTCACCACCGGTCGATCCGCCGCCCCCTCCGCCACCACCACTGTCACTGCCACTGCCCTGTCCGCCGCCGTCGCCGCCGGAGTCGCCGCTGCCCTGGCCCCCGCCGTCCGACGCGCCACCACGGCTGCCTCCGTCGCCGGAGCCCGAGTTGCCGTGCTGGGCGCAGAACTTCCGTACCACCGTGCGGCCGCCTGCCGCGCGCTCCAGCTTCCTGCGGTCGTCGACATCGAGTTTGTCGGCCGCGTACGCCTTGCACAGCGCGGTGGCGATGGCGTCCTTCTGGGAGTCGTCGAGATGACCGCCGGAGCCGGGCTGCTTACCGGCCGGCTTGTCGTTGTCCCGGCCCTTGCCGCTCTTGTCACGCCCGGCGCCGCCGGAGTCGGCCAGGTCGCGGGAGCCGTCCCGCGACTTGTCCCCGTCGCCGCCCTTGCCGTCGCCGTCGTGGCCGCCGGCCAGGCCGGCGCCGTTGTGCCGGTCGCCCTTGCCGTCGCTGCCCGGCGTCTCGTCGTCGCTGCTGGCGCCTCCGCTGGTGGGGGTCTTCCCCTGGGAGGTGTCGCCGGGCGAGACGCTGACCGACGGTGCTTCACCGTTGGAGAAGGGGGTGGGCAGCATGCCCGTACCGGCCGCGACGGCCACGCCGCCGAGCGCGCAGCCCGCGAGGGCGACGGCGAAACCCGCGCGCAGGGGCCTGCCGGTCAGCAGGTTGCGGGCCCGGCTGCGGGCGCCGCCCGGTGCCCCGCCGCCCCCGAGCGGGGTCACCGTCGCCGCACCGGGTACGCCGCGCGGTGCGCCGACCCGCGCGGCGCGGAACGCGTCCAGCGCCGCGGCCTCCCCGGGGAGTTCGACGGGGGTGGCACCGGGTGCGGTGGAGGTGGATGTGGGTGCGGTGCAGGCGGTGGACAGTTCGTCCAGCGCGGCGGCGAGCCGGACAACCGTACGGCGGTCGGCTTCGCGGGACCAGTCGTGGGAGGGCACGTCGAGACGGCCCTCGGCTCTTCGACCGGGTCGCCCGTTCCTGCGGGCCCGGCCCATACGTCCCGCCACGGCGGCCTCGCGGGGCTCGCCCGGCACCGTGGACTCCTCCGGCAGGGCGGAGGGCTCGTACCCTTCCGGCCGACCGGCGGCCTGTGACCTTGCGGGCCCTGGCCCGGCAGCCCTTGATCCGGCGGCTCCTGGCCCGGCAGCCCCTGGCCCCGCGTTCTGCTCCTCGGCCGCCCCTTCGACCGTGTGTGCACGGGATCCGGCACCCGGCTCGGAGCCCGGCGCGAAGCCCGTTCCCGGGTCGTCGCCCTCGCAGGCGTCGACCGGCAGCCCGCGCAGCAAACGCTCCGCGGTTTCCTCATCCAGCCAGCTGTACCGGTCGTCCGCCATCACGTTTCCCTCAGCGTTCGTGTGGCTTTCTGCGTCACACCGCGCGCCATTCCACGAGCACGGCCCTTGGCCACGCCCCCGCCCGGCCTCGGCCCCGCGCCGCGCTTTCCGGAGCCGCCGATCGGGTCCTCCACCGCGCCGCCGGACGCGCCGTCGGCGGCGCTCCCGGGTTGCCCGGGGGTTCCCTCTTCCAGCAGTTCGGCGAGTTTGCGCAGTCCGCGGTGCGCGGCCGTCCGTACGGCGCCGGACCGCTTGCCGAGCACCTGCGCGGCGCTCTTGGCGTCGAGGCCGACCACCACCCGCAGCACGACCGCCTCGGCCTGGTCGCGCGGGAGTTGGGATATGAGGGCCATCGTGCTGCTCGTGCCCAGGGCCTCCAGCGCCTCGTCCGCTGTGTCGGCTCCCGCGGGCAGGCCGGTCAGTTCGCTCTCGTCGCCGCCGACGGCGGGACGGCGCCCGCGCATCCGCAGATGGTCGAGCGCCCGGTTGCGGGCGATCCGTGCCGCCCAGCCGCGGAACCGGTCCGCGTCGCCCTTGAAGCGGGGCAGATCGCGGGCGATCTGCAGCCACGCCTCGGAGGCCACATCCTCCGCGTCGGCGTCCGGCACCAGTGTGCGGACGTAGCCGAGCAGGCGCGGGTGCACGGAGCGGTAGACGGTGCGGAAGGCGGCTTCGTCCCCCTCCTGCGCCGCGCGTACCGCAGCGGTCAGCTCCGCGTCGTCCCCCTGCACGCTCGTGTCTCGCCCCACTCCGCGAAGGTGTCTGTGCCGTGCGCCGTTGCCGCGGGTCAGCGTCCCGGCTGCCAGGCTCGGTCTACCTGGCGCGGCGCGAGGAGCACGCTAAGGCCAAGTGTGCTCGCTCGTCCATGCCGGAGTCAGTGGTGGACGGCCCGGGCGCTGTGTGTGAGGGCCCGGTCGCCCGCCGTCGCTGCGCGGTGCGGGCCGTGACGCGGGCACGGAGCCGGGTGGGGGACGCCCGCTGTGCCCGCGCGAGGCACGCGCGGATGGAACGTCGCGCGTGCCGCGGAGTGGGCGTCGCGCGCGCCGGGGCTCGCGTGGGTGACGCGCGCGCGGAGTGGTGCGGGATGAGGGCGTAACAGATTGCGCGGCAGTGACGCTGAGGGGAGTACGGGCAAGCCGCTGGCGTAGTGAGCCCGTGTCCGACGGCGACCGGGGTCTCTCCTGTGGGGGGTGGCGACCCCGGTCGTCTTCGGCTTTTCCGCTCCGGCTCAGCTGCCGGAGCGCCCACGCCCCGGTCCTACCGGAGCCGCACACCCAGGTCTCAAACGACCAGGGGCAGCGGGTGGATCTCGTCTGCCGGGTGCCCTGCGCGGTCGTGCACGCGCTGCACGGCGTCCGCCGAGGGCGCTTCCGAGAGGCAGTAGACGATCCCCGAGTCCGGGTCCGCCCAGGCCCGCTCGAAGTGGACTCCTTCGTCGCCCTCGATCTCCTGGTCGGCCTGGTGGGCGGCCTTGAGCTGCTCGGCCGTGATGCCCTTGAGGCCGCGGTGTACGTCCATGAACCGTGTCATCGCTGCTCCTGTGGTGGACATTCCTCCTTCCATGGTGCTCCTGGCCCCCTTTGTCCCGCATGCCGGGACAAAGGGGGCCAAAAGGCGCCAGGTGCGGTCTTCGCTGGAGCAGCGAGTGGGCGCGGTCAGTCCACCTGGTCGACCAGCTTCACGAAGTCGGACCAGGAGCGCTCCGGCTTTGCGGGGTCCCACAGCTTCTGGGCCGTGGCGGCGAGCGGCAGCCGGATGCCGCGGGCGACCTGCTCGGTGGTCTGCGCGTCGGCGAGGTCGCCCCAGACGGCGAACCGGCCGCCGACGATGTGTTTGCGGTCGGCCCACTTCCCGGGGACCGGCTCGGTGCCGCGCACCACCGCGGGCGTCCAGTGCTCGTAGATGCGGCGGCCCGTCGGGTAGGTGAAATTGTTGGGCTGGCCGAGGACGTAGTACAGGTACTCGTCGTTGAGGTTGACGACCTCCCAGCCGCCCTCCAGGTACTCGGCCGGCTGCCGCTCCCCCGCCTCACGCCCGGTCCAGTAGGCGACCTGGCGGGACTTGTCCGGCTTGACGACTCCGCCGCGGTGCATGCCGTCGTTCCACACCTGCGGGGTCTTGCCGTGTTTGCGCAGGGTCTCGGTGCGGTCGTTGAGCCAGGCGGTGGCCAGGTCCTGGACCTTGGCGTCCTTGCCGAACCGCTTCCGCGCCTCCTCGGCGAGGCCCGGGTAGGTCTGCTCCGGGTTCTCCGTCATCAGCGCCTGGTACTCGTCGCCGCCGGCGTGCGCGTACTTGCCGGGGAACAGGTCGGCGAACTCGACCAGCAGGTCGTCGACGAGTTCGGCCGCCGCGGGGTTGCTGATGTCGATGGCGCCGCGCGGGGTGCGGCCCGAGGCGCTGCGCAGCTGGAGGTCGGGGTGGGCCTTCAGTACGGCGCCGAGGTGGCCGGGCGAGTCGATCTCGGGGATGACGGTGATGTGCCGGGAGGAGGCCAGCTCGACGATGTCCCGCACCTGGGCCTTGGTCAGGTGGGGGTCGGAGACGATCTCGGGGTGGGTGTCGCTCTCGACGCGGAACGCCTGGTCGTCGGAGAGGTGCAGCTGGAGCTGGTTGAGCTTGAGGTCGCCCATCTCGCGGATACGGGCCTTGATCCAGTCGGCGCTGAAGTTCTTGCGGGCGATGTCGAGGGAGAAGCCGCGCTGCGGGCGGTCCGGCGCGTCGCGCACCGTGCCCTCGGCGAAGCGGCCCTGTGCGCGGTAGGTCTGCAGCAGGGTGCGGGTGCCGTAGAAGACCCCGGCGTCGTCGCCGCCGGTGATGGTGACCTTGCCGTCGCGGCTGACGAGCCGGTAGCCCTCGGGGCCGCCGCCCGGCTTGCCCTGCTCGCCGCCCTTGGCGCGGTCCAGTTCGATGTCGCCGGTGCGGGCGGGACCCTTGGCGACCTTCGTCTTCAGCTCGTCGGCGAGCAGCTTCGCCTCGTCGCGGAGCGAGTCGTGCGCGGCGATGACGCGGCTGTGCTTCGTGAGCTGCCAGCCGGGGCCGCGTACGGCTTTCCATTCGCGTACGGAGGGAACCGCGACGGGGGACGGGCCGAGCCGGTCGGGCCCCTTGGGCGGCCGATCGCCGTCGCGCTGGGAGGCGGTGGAGGAGGGCGTGTCCCGGTCGCCGTCGCCGCCTCCGTCGCCGTTCGAGCCGCAGGCGGTCAGCCCGGTGAGCCCGGTCAGCCCGAGAAGAGCGGTACCGAGGGTGACTGCCAGGCTGCCGGGGCGGCGAGCTGCCCCGGCACCGGCCCGTCCGGACTTCTTCGACCAGTTTCGTCCCATACGACTACGGTATTTCCCCTTCTCAACCCTTCCCCGTCAGCTATGCGCTCCCACGCGTTCCCTTCCGGGTGAAAAACACGGTGCCAACGGACGATCTTCCCTGCTCGCCACTACGGTGACGAAGCCGGGCCGACATCGGGATCCTTCGGACTTTACGGAGCGCATGAGCTTTCCCACTCCTTCACCGTCGCAGCCGCGAACACGGCGAATGTCTCTGGACCGGCTCAACACCGCTGCCGTCGCGACGGTCGAGCCCCTGCTGCTGCGCTGCTGCGGCAGCCGCCGCTGGGCGCGCCGGATCGTGGCGCACCGCCCCTATCCGGACGTGGAGGCGCTGCTGGCGGCCGCCGACGAGGCCAGCTACGACCTGACCTCGGCCGACCTGCGCGAGGCGCTGGTCGGCGAGTCGGCAGTGCACCCTCTGGAGGGCGAGCCGCAGCTGGGCATCCTGGCCGCGCACACAGCGCTGCGGGCCGCTCACGGCGCCTACGAGCGGAAGTTCGGGCACGCCTTCCTGTGCTGCCTGGACGGCTTCGCCGTTGAGGAGCGGCTGGACCAGGTGCTGGCCGGCATCCGGTTGCGGTTGGAGAACGATGCGGAGGACGAGTTGTGTGTGACCGCCGAGGAACTGCGGCGGCTCACACGGGGCCGACTGGGGCGGCTGGTCGGGTCCGATTCGCCCGAGTAAACGATGGAAGAGGCCAATAGCGGCACACGACCCGGGCAGACCGTGTGTCACCCCTCACACCGCGCATAGGCCGTCCGTGCCTGATTGATCACACCTGCATACCCCTGGGCGAACGTGCCGACACCCCGTCGCTACGATGACCGAGGCCGGTGGACCGTACCCGGCCGGGCCCGCCCGACCTACCGAAGCCGGCAGGCCCCAATATCCGCTCCCGGAGGGTTTATCCGTGCCGGCTGGAACGCTGTACCGCGGCCGGGAAGGAATGTGGTCCTGGGTGGCTCACCGAGTCACCGGCGTCCTCATCTTCTTCTTCCTGTTCGTGCACGTCCTCGACACCGCGCTCGTGCGCGTCTCGCCCGAGGCGTACGACGACACTGTCGCGATCTACAAGACTCCGCTCGTCAACCTGATGGAGTACGGCCTGGTGGCCGCCATCCTCTTCCACGCGCTCAACGGCCTGCGGGTCATCGCCGTGGACTTCTGGTCGAAGGGCGCGAGGTACCAGAAGCAAATGCTGTGGACCGTGCTGGGCGTGTGGATCGTCCTCATGGCCGGTGCCTTCTATCCGGTCCTGCAGCACACGCTGCGCGAGCTGTTCGGGAGCTGATGCGTGATGTCGACGACCGAGACGACCGAGGCCGCCAAGAACGACGGCGCCACAGAGCCCACTGACGAGGTCGCGCTGTTCGACGTGGACCACCCCGCGCCCGTGATCGAGCCGCCGCGCAAGCGGACCGCGAAGACGCCGAAGGCGTCGCGCGGCAATTTCGAGATGCAGGCATGGCTGTTCATGCGGCTGTCGGGCATCGTGCTGGTGGTCCTCGTCCTGGGCCATCTGCTGATCCAGCTCGTCCTGGACGGCGGCGTGAGCAAGATCGGCTTCGCGTTCGTCGCGGGCCGCTGGGCCTCGCCGTTCTGGCAGGTGTGGGACCTGCTGATGCTGTGGCTGGCGATGCTGCACGGCGCCAACGGGCTGCGCACGGTGATCAACGACTACGCCGAGCGCGACAACACCCGCTTCTGGCTGAAGATGCTGCTGTACACCGCCACCGTCTTCACCGTCCTGCTGGGCACGCTGGTGATCTTCACCTTCGACCCGAACATCCGCTGACGTACCGGGGCTGAAGGCTGAGGTTTTCCCGATGAGCAACGTGAACAACGTCAAGATCCACAAGTACGACACCGTCATCGTCGGCGCGGGCGGCGCCGGTATGCGCGCGGCCATCGAGTCGACCAAGCGCAGCCGCACCGCGGTGCTGACGAAGCTCTACCCCACCCGCTCCCACACCGGCGCTGCCCAGGGCGGCATGGCCGCTGCCCTGGCCAACGTCGAGGAGGACAACTGGGAGTGGCACACCTTCGACACGATCAAGGGCGGCGACTACCTGGTCGACCAGGACGCCGCCGAGATCCTGGCGAAGGAGGCCATCGACTCCGTCCTCGACCTGGAGAAGATGGGCCTGCCCTTCAACCGCACCCCGAACGGCACCATCGACCAGCGCCGGTTCGGCGGGCACTCGCGCAACCACGGTGAGGCCCCGGTGCGCCGCTCCTGCTACGCGGCCGACCGTACGGGCCACATGATCCTCCAGACGCTGTACCAGAACTGCGTCAAGGAGGGCGTGGAGTTCTTCAACGAGTTCTACGTCCTGGACCTGCTGCTCAACGAGGTCGACGGCATCAAGAAGACCGCCGGCGTCGTCGCCTACGAGCTGGCCACCGGGGATGTGCACGTCTTCCAGGCCAAGGCCGTCGTCTTCGCCTCGGGCGGCAACGGCAAGTTCTTCAAGGTCACCTCCAACGCGCACACCCTCACCGGTGACGGCCAGGCCGCCGCCTTCCGGCGCGGGCTGCCGCTGGAGGACATGGAGTTCTTCCAGTTCCACCCCACCGGCATCTGGAAGATGGGCATCCTGCTCACGGAGGGCGCCCGCGGTGAGGGCGGCATCCTGCGCAACAAGGACGGCGAGCGCTTCATGGAGAAGTACGCGCCCGTCATGAAGGACCTCGCCTCCCGCGACGTCGTCTCCCGAGCGATCTACACCGAGATCCGCGAGGGCCGCGGCTGCGGCCCCGAGGGCGACCACGTCTACCTGGACCTCACCCACCTGCCGCCGGAGCAGCTGGACGCCAAGCTGCCCGACATCACCGAGTTCGCCCGCACCTACCTCGGCATCGAGCCCTACACCGACCCGGTGCCGATCCAGCCGACCGCGCACTACGCGATGGGCGGCATCCCCACCAACGTGCGGGGCCAGGTGCTGGCCGACAACGAGACCCCGGTCCCTGGCCTGTACGCGGCCGGCGAGGTGGCCTGCGTCTCCGTGCACGGCGCGAACCGGCTGGGCACCAACTCGCTGCTGGACATCAACGTCTTCGGCCGCCGGGCCGGCATCGCCGCCGCCGAGTACGCGGACACCGCCGAGTACGTGGAACTCCCCGAGGAGCCCGCGAAGTTCGTGCTCGACGAGATCGAGAACCTGCGCGACGCCACCGGCAACGAGCGGGTGTTCGAGATCCGCAAGGCGCTCCAGGAGTGCATGGACAAGAACGTGATGGTCTTCCGCACGGAGCAGACGCTCAAGGAGGCCGTCGAGGAGATCGGCGCCCTGCGGAAGCGCTTCCGCGACATCAGCGTCCAGGACAAGGGCAAGCGCTTCAACACCGACCTCCTGGAGGCCCTCGAGCTGGGCAACCTGCTCGACCTGGCCGAGGTCACGGCGGTCTCCGCGCTCGCCCGCAAGGAGTCGCGCGGCGGCCACTACCGCGAGGACTTCCCCAACCGCGACGACGTCAACTTCATGCGGCACACCATGGCGTACCGCGAGGTCGGCGACGACGGCACCGAGTCGATCCGGCTGGACTACAAGCCGGTCGTACAGACCCGCTACCAGCCGATGGAGCGTAAGTACTGATGAGCACCGCGACCCTTGAGAAGAACGACTCCGCCGGACCCGCCGGCTCGGGCGAGAACGCCGCTGCCGCGCACCTGATCACCGTGACGCTGCGGATCCGCCGGTTCAACCCGGAGGTCGCCGCTGAGCCGCAGTGGCAGGACTTCACGCTGGAGATCGACCCCAAGGAGCGCGTCCTGGACGCGCTGCACAAGATCAAGTGGGAGGTGGACGGAACCCTCACCTTCCGCCGCTCCTGCGCGCACGGCATCTGCGGCTCGGACGCCATGCGGATCAACGGGCGCAACCGGCTCGCCTGCAAGACGCTGCTGAAGGACATCTCGCCCGAGAAGCCGATCACCGTGGAGCCCATCAAGGGGCTCACGGTGCTGAAGGATCTCGTGGTCGACATGGAGCCGTTCTTCCAGGCGTACCGGGACGTCATGCCGTTCCTGGTGACGAAGGGGAACGAGCCGACCCGTGAGCGGTACCAGTCCGCGGAGGACCGCGAGCGGTTCGACGACACCACCAAGTGCATTCTGTGCGCGGCGTGCACGTCGTCCTGCCCCGTCTTCTGGAACGACGGCCAGTACTTCGGGCCTGCGGCCATTGTGAACGCGCACCGGTTCATCTTCGACTCGCGGGACGAGGCCGGGGAGCAGCGGCTGGAGATTCTCAATGACCGGGACGGGGTGTGGCGTTGCCGGACCACGTTCAACTGTACGGATGCGTGTCCGCGGGGTATTGAGGTGACCAAGGCCATTCAAGAGGTCAAGCGAGCATTGATTACTCGCCGCTTCTAATGGCTGAGGGCTCAGCCCTCTGACCCTCTTCCGTTCATGGGGGCTCCGCCCCCAAACCCCCGAGTCCTCGCCGGACGGGCGTTGGGGGGCTCCGCCCCCCAACCACCCCCCGCTACGGGGGCTTCGCCCCCCTAGGAGCCCCCTTCCGCAAAAGGGCACCCCTGTTCACGTTCCCTCGTCCCGGCTCATGCCTGAGGCCCTTGGACCTGTCGGTGACTCCCGCAGGGTCGTCACCGGCCGGTCCAAGGACCCGCCCCACTGAGGGTGGGCTTGAAAGGCAATGGGGTTCGGGATTGCGGCAGGGGGGTTCTAGGGGGGCGAAGCCCACCTAGCTGTGTTGTTCGGGGAGGTTGGTGACGCGGCTGGCGGGGGTTTGGCCTTTGATGCCGGTGTGGGGTCGGTGGTGGTTGTACCAGTCGAGCCAGCCGGGAAACGCTGCTTGTCGTTCGGTTTCTGAGGTGTAGGGCCGCTGGTAGGCCCATTCTTCGAGCAGGGTGCGGTGGAAGCGTTCGACTTTGCCGTTGGTCTGGGGGCGCCAGGGGCGGGTGTAGCGGGGGCGGATGCCCAGGTCGTGGCAGGTGGTCTTCCAGGTTTTCTGGGTGTAGGCCCAGGCGTTGTCGGTCAGGACCCGTTCGATGGTGATGCCGTGGCGTGCGAACCAGGCGGTGGCCCGTCGGAGGAAGGCGGCGCAGGTGGGGGCCTTCTCATCGGGCAGGTTCTCGGTGTAGGCGAGGCGGGAGTGGTCGTCCAGGGCGGTGTGGAGGCAGGCGTATCCCTTTCCGTGGCGGCGGTCCTTGTTCGGGCTGTCGGCCCGGCCGTGGACCTTGTGGCCGCCGCCGTCGGGGATACGGCCGAGTTTCTTGACATCGATATGGACGAGTTCGCCGGGGCGGGAGCGTTCGTAGCGGCGGACGGGCTCGCCGGTGGCCCGGTCCAGGGCGGCCAGGGGAGGCATGCCGCAGCGGGCCAGGATGCGGTGGCAGGTGGAGGCGGCCGGCCCGGTGCGGGCGGCCAGGCGCAGGGGCCCGATACGGTGCTCGCGGCGCATGCGCACCACCTGCGCTTCTGTGGCGGGCGGGGTCTGTCCAGGGCAGTGACGCGGACGGCTGGAGCGGTCGTACAAGCCGGCCTCTCCCCGCTGCCGGTAGCGGGAAGCCCACCGGGCAGCGGTGGTGTGACTGACCTGGAAACGTTCGGCAGCCTGGCGCAGCGGCCAGCCCTCCTCCACGACACAGCGAGCCAGACGCAGACGCCCGGTCGGGGTCAGCGGGGCATTACGGTGGATCACGAGGGCCTCCTGCACTCGGCGGTAGATGTCGCAATCCACACCGAGCCAGAAGGCCCTCACCCCGTTCAAGGACCACCCACAGCGTGTCACCTGTCACCAACCTCCCCGAACAACACACCTAGCGGGGGGCCGTTGGGGGGCGGAGCCCCCCGACACGACCTGTCGGCGCAAGCCGAAGCAACAAACGGGGCGTGCGTCCACAACCGGGGGCCACCCCGTGAGGGGCTCGCCCCCCAACACGACCACTCGGCGGCAAGCCGAAGCAACAAACGGGGCGTGCGTCCACAACCGGCGGGGGCGCCCCAAGTCTCACAGGGTCTGGATGAAATCCAGGGAGGCGGCGAAGAGGGCGGAGACCTCCGCGTTCGGGGCGCCGTACCAGCCATGGTCGGCGCCGGGTACAAGCCGGAGCTCGACCCGTACGCCGAGTTCCCTCAACGCGGCGGCCAAATCCTCGGTGTGGGAGCGATCCACCATCGTGTCCTGCTCCCCATGGGCGAGGAAGAACGGCGGGGCCCCAGCTCGCACCTGGTGCAAGGGGCTGGCGTCCCGCGCCAGGGCGGGCGCCTCAGCGGGGGCGGCCCCCAGGAGCGCGGCCTCAGGGGTGGCCGTGTCATCCGGGCGGAACCCTCCCCGCGCGGTGGTCAGATCCGCGGGCCCGTACCAGACCACAACCCCCGCCAAGGGCGCCGCGGGCATCGGCGTCAGCGCCAGCAACGCCGCCAGGTGTCCGCCCGCGGAGTCTCCCCAGGCGACCACCCGTCCAGGGTCGACACCGATCTCCTCCGCCCGCAGCGCAAGCCAGCGCAGCGCCTCACGCAGATCGTCCAGTGGAGCGGGAAAGCGGGCCTCGCCGCTGAGGCGGTAGTCGACGCAGGCGACGGCGAAGCCCGCGGCGGCGATCCGGGCGAAGGGGCCGGGGTCCCAGTCGCGGGTGCGCATACCCATGTCGTCGCGACGCCCGCGCCGCCACGCGCCCCCGTGGACGTACAGCACCACAGGGGCGGGGACAGCGGCCGGCCCCTCGGGGAGCCACAGGTCCAGTTCGAGGGGGCGGCTTCCTTCGGAGACCGCGTAGGGCACGCCACGCAGCAGCCGTACGCCGCCGAGGCGTACGGCGGGCGGCAGAGGGGCGACGTCCGGATGCGGCGCGGGCAGTTGTCGCAGCAGGTCCGGGCTGGGAGCGGTCACCGGGTCCTCCATCGGTGGTCGGGCAGGAAGCGTACGTCGTACTGGGCGGTGGGTTCGCCCAGGGTTTCGAAGAAGCGCTCGAAGGTGCCGCCGGACCCTGCGCCGACGCCGACGCCGTGGTGTGCGTATCGTGCGGCCGATGGGACGGATGCGGATGGTACCGACGGCAACGGCGGCCCTCGCTCTTGCGCTCACCGCGGCGGGCTGCTCGGTCAGCGACGGCGCGGACAAGGGCGGCCCGGCCAAGCCCTCGGGGCAGCACGCGGTGCGCTTCGAGTCCGGCGGGACGGTCGCTCTCGCGGACGCACCGGTGCGGATACGGCTCGAGGGACTCGCGCCCCGCACCCGGGTCGAGATCGGCGCCCGGGCCGAGGACCGGCACGGCACCCCCTGGGCGGCCTCGGTCTCCCGTACGGCGGACAGCGAGGGCACTGTCGACCTGGGTGAGAAGGGAAGCGCGCGGCTGCTGGGGAGCATGCTGCCGACGAGCGGACGCGCACACAAGCTGATCGGCAGTGGCAAGGCGTTCTCCTACCACCCGGGCCCGCCCGGACAGCAGCGCTCCTACAAGCTCAGGCTCAGCGCCACCGCCCTGTCCGGCAAGGACAAGGGCGAGCGCGTCGCCCGCCGCGACCTGGTACGGCAATGGCTGAGGAAGGGCACCGAGCACCGCGAACTCACCGTCGCCAAGGACGAGATCGCAGGCGATCTGTACCTGCCGCCGAAGGGCGGCGACCGCAAGGCTCCCGTGCTGGTGTTCGGCGGCTCCGAGGGCGGCAACGCCGGAACGTACACGGCCGCGCTGCTCGCCTCGCACGGGCACCCGGCGATGTCGGTGTGCTACTTCCGCTGCGGCAAGGGCTCCGGGCGCCCGAACGGGATCGACGACATCGACCTGGACTACTTCACCCGCGCCGGGAACCTGCTCCGCAAGCAGGAGGGCGCCGATCCCGGACGGCTGGCCGTGATGGGCAACTCGCGCGGGAGCGAGGCGGCACAGCTCCTCGGACAGCGCCGCCCGTCCGTCTTCCACGACGTGATCGCCTACGCGCCCTCCTCCAAGGTCAACGGCCCCTATCTGAGCGGCACCACTGCCTGGACCGACCACGGCGAGCCGATCCCGACCGGACCCATCCCGCTGGACCGCGTACGCGGCACGGTGCTCGCCGTCGCGGGCGGCAACGACAAGATGTGGGGCTCGGCCGCCTCGGCTGCCGCCATGGCCCGGCAGGGCGCGAAAAAACTGGTCCACCCGGACGCCGGCCACCACGTGAACTGGTTCCCACTCGGCCAGCCCGGCCAGGAGGGCGGCCGCAACGGCGCCGTGGTCAGCACCTCCCGTGCCGACCAGGCCGCACGGGCCGACTCCTGGCGGCGGGTGCTGCGACTGCTGGAGGACTGAGGGCTGAGGGCTGCTGTTACGCCCGCTTCGCTGCCAGCGTCACGATGGTGATGTCCGACTCGGCGCCCACCCGGACGGGTGGGCCCCACGCGCCGGCGCCCCGGGTGACATACAGCTGGGTGTCGCCGTAGCGCTCCAGCCCCGCGACGGTCGGGTTGGCGAGGGCGGCGAGGTAGTTGCCGGGCCACAGCTGGCCGCCGTGTGTATGGCCGGACAGCTGGAGGTCGACGTCGTGGTCGACGGCTTCGTGGATCTGGACCGGCTGGTGCGCCAGCAGGACGCAGGCGCGTGCGGTGTCCCGGTCGCGGAGCGCCTTGGTGAAATCGGGGCCCTCGCCCTGGTCCTCGCCCGCGAGGTCGTTGACCCCGGCGAGGTCGAAGCCCGGCAGCTCGCGCCGGGCGTTCTCCAGCGGGTGGACGTTCAGCTCGCGCAGGTGGTCGATCCACTCGCGGGCGTCCCCGAAGTACTCGTGGTTGCCCGTCACGAAGAACGAGCCGTGGCGGGACCGCAGCTCGCGCAGCGGTTCGGCGGCCGGGCCCAGGTGCGCGACGCTGCCGTCGACCAGGTCGCCGACTATCGTCACCAGGTCCGGCTGCGTGCTGTTGATGGTGTCGACGATCCGCCGGGTGTGGGCGCGTCCCAGGATCGGCCCGAGGTGGATGTCGCTGACGACGGCGATGCGGTAGCCGTGCGTACGGCGGCCCAGCTTGGTCAGCGGAACGGTGACGTGTTTGAGGGTCGGCCCGTTCAGCACGCTGTAGGCCCCGGCCGCCGTGGTGCCGAGACCGGCTGTGGCGGCGGTCACGGCGAGGGTGCGCGCGAGGAAGACCCGGCGGGTGGGGACGGGCGCTGAGAGGGGGACGGTGGCCTGGCCGGCACGCGGGTCGGTGCGCGTGTCGGTGCGCGCATCGGTACGCGTGGCAGCGCCGGGCTCGGTGGCGACGCCGCCTGTGCCGGTGCCGCCGCCCGACTCCGCTGCCGCCGCCGCGGAGACCTCCGCCGTTGCGGGCACCTCGGCCGCCTCCGGCACCCCCTCCGCATCCGGCACCTCCGCCGCCTCGGCTGCCGCAGGCGGCTCCGCCGCGCGTGACCGTGCCTGCCGCTCCCTCCCCCACGGCGTGCGGCGCACCACGAACCGCACCAGTTCCCCGGCGAGCAGCGCCAGCGTCAGATAGAGCAGGCAGGCCAGCCACAGGAAGCCGGGCCAGGCCAGTACGCGCTCCACCGTGAAGGGGGCGTTCGCGCGGCCGGAGATCAGCGCGCCGAACAGGGTGACGGGCAGCACCACCGCCAGCACCGTGCCCAGCCGGCGCCACCAGCTCCCGGGCGCGGACACGTCACGTACGAAGCGCCGCCACAGATACAGATGGTTGCCGGCCAGCAGGCCCAGCACCACCAGTCCGATCAGTACGAACACAGCCACCATCACGGCCGTCCCTCCCCCTCGCTCTCCCCCGCTCCCGGACCTGCCCGGGCGGCCTCAGGTGCGCCGGGCAGCGCGCACTCCGCGCAGCCCGAGCAGACCGATCGCCGTCCCCAGCAGGAACGAGGTGATCGCCAGCAGCAGGTGGATCCAAAAATAACCCGTCGGATCACCGGCGTCGTCGAAAGCCAGTCCGCTGCTGTCCTTCCAGAGGTTCTTGACGAAGGTGATCCAGACGAACCAGGACCAGACCCCGAAGGCCAGCAGGAACCAGGAGGTACGCCGGGAGAGCACCAGGCCCGCCCGCCGTCCCGCCGGGGGTTCCGTCCCCGGGGCGGCGGAGTCCGCGGTGGGGGGTGCGGTGGAGGTGTCGCGCATGCTGTCCAGTATGACCGCCGTGCCCGGAACCCCGGCCGCCGGGACCCCGGGCCTCGCGACCATCGGAAGCGGCGAAGCCGGGCGTAGGCCGGATCCGCTGTCCGGCGGGGTCCCGTGGCCGTCACGCGGCGGGGGCAGGGCGTCCGGGCCACCCCCCATTGGGCTAGCGGGCTGGGCGAGTTGGGCGACGAGAAGCCGCGCATGGAGGGGCTCGACATCCCCAACGCGCCGAAGGGCCTGTACGTTCGCAGGGTGCCCATTTCTTCGCATTATTCAGACCACGCCGCGCGCCCTTACCGGCGCGGCGTCTTGCGCAGGCGCCGCGCGACCACGCTCGGTGGCCTCGCCTCCACCGCACTCGTCCTCTGTCTGGTGACCGCGGCGGGGACCCAGCCCTCGTACGCCGACGACAACAAACCGGCCGGCAAGGAGCCCAAGCCGCCGGCGCAGATGTCGACCATCGGCGGCGAGCGGCTGGGCCGTCCCGGGACCCAGGTGGACCTCGAGCCGGGCGCTCCCGAGCTGCCCACCAAGGTCTCGGCGCGCTCCTGGATCGTCACGGACGCGGAGTCGGGCGAGGTGCTGGCCTCGCACAACGCGCACTGGCGGCTGCCTCCGGCCAGCACGCTGAAGATGCTCTTCGCCGACACGGTGCTGCCGAAGCTGCCCAAGGACCGCACCCACAAGGTGGTCCCCGCGGACCTGGAGGGGATGGGTGAGGGCAGCAGTCTCGTCGGCGTCAAGGAGGGCGAGACGTACTCGGTGCACGATCTGTGGCTCGGTGTCTTCCTGCGCTCCGGGAACGACGCCGTGCACGTGCTGGCGGCCATGAACGGCGGCAAGGAGAAGTCGGTCCGTGAGATGAACGAGCGGGCTCGCACTCTGCACGCCAACGACACCAAGGTGGTCAGCCCGGACGGCTACGACCACAAGGGCCAGGTCTCCTCGGCGTACGACCTGACGCTGTTCGCGCGGTCCGGGCTGCAGAACGAGGACTTCCGCGAGTACGCGGCCACCGCCACCGCGAAGTTCCCCGGTGAGACGAAGAAGGACAAGAAGACCGGCAAGAAGAAGCGCGGGAGCTTCCAGATCCAGAACACCAACCGGCTGCTGACCGGTGATGTCGGGATCAAGCCGTACCCGGGCATCGCCGGGGTGAAGAACGGCTCGACGACCAACGCGGGCAACACCTTCACCGGTGTGGCGCAGCGCGGCGACCGGGTGCTGCTGGTGACGGTCATGCATCCGGAGGGCGGCGAGGCACACGGCGTCTACAAGGAGGCGGCAAGGCTGCTGGACTGGGGCTTCGCGGCGGACGGCAAGGTGCAGCCGGTCGGCGAGCTGGCGGCGCCCGGCAATGCCGCCGCAGGCGGGGGCGCACCCGCGGGCAAGGGCGGTGAGGCCGGCGGCTCGGACACCCACGCGGCGGCGCACACCCACAGCAAGCCCTCGGGCGGTGCCGGGACGGCGCTGGCAGTCACTGCCGGTGCTCTGGTGGCCCTGGCTCTGGTGGCGTACGGGGTGCATCGCCGTTGGCCGCTCCCGGAGCTGGCGCGTCGTCGCCGCCGCTGACGTCCTCGCCGCCGCCGGCGTCCTCGCCGTCGGGTGAGGTGTCCCTCCCGCCCACGGCGAGGTCCTCGACGGGCGGCTGGGCATCGGGGCCCCCGCCGGGCGCGGGGGCCGTCGCCGTCCAGGCGGCGCACCAGAGCAGCAGCTTGGCCATGAAGCTGATCCACAGCAGCAGGGCGATGGGCACGCCGAAGGCGCCGTAGATGTTCTTCGCTGCGACCTGCTGGAGGTAGCCGCCCAGCAGCAGCTTCAGCAGTTCGAAGCCGACCGCGCCCTGGAGGGCCGCCGCCAGGGTCGCGCGGCGCGGCGGCCGTACGCGGGGCAGCAGCGTGAGCACGTACCACAGCAGGAGGAAGTCGGCGGCCACGGCGGCGGCGTAGGCGGCGGCGCGCAGCAGTACCGTCCCCGCGCTGCCCTGGGCTGCTCCCAGCTGCTCGGCGACCCACCGCGCCGCGGTCATCGCGAACGCCGAGCCGCCGAAGGAGACCAGTCCGACGACGCCGAGGCCGAGCAGGATGCCGATGTCGACCGCCCGGCGGACGACGAGGTTTCCGGGGTCCTCCTCCAGGTCCCACAGGGCGCGCAGGCTCTCGCGCAGGGTGCCGACCCAGCGTCCGCCGGTGAACAGCAGCACAGCGCCGGCGACGCCTCCGACGGTGCCCGCGTTGTCCACCAGCGACTGGAGTTCCAGCTGGTCGGAGATGCCGGGCACCTGGTCGGTGAGGGTGTCCTGGAGCCGGTTCGTCTGGTCGTGTGACAGCAGCGCGGCGGCGACGGCCACGCCCACGGCGAGCATCGGGAACAGCGCCAGGAAGCTGGTGAAGGTGATGGCGGCGGCCAGCCGCGTCCACTTGCGCTCGTCCAGGTGCTGGTAGATCCGCCAGACGCGGGTGGTGCGGAGCCGTCCGAGCAGCGCGCGGAGCCGTCCGAGCACCGCGCGGAACCAGGCCGCAAGCGGCCCGAGCAGCGGGCCCACCAGCGGCAGCTTCTTCAGTCTCTCCACACCAGCCACCTGCCCAGCCCAGCGATCTTCAGCCGTTGCTGGACGTTACCGCCTGCCGGCGTCCCCTGCCGTCTGCCGCGGGCGGCGTCGGAGCGTGGCCGCGGCCGGAGCGGGTGCGGGGCAGCCCGTCAGGGTGTGGCGGCGCGTGGCGACAGACAGCCGTCAGAGCGTGGCGGCGGGCGGCCGCAGGGACGAGCGGCGCTGGTGCGGCGGGCGGCAGGGCGCGGCCGGGGCCGGGGCCGGGGCCGGGATCTCCAGGGACGGCGGGCCGTCGAGCGCGGGGCCGCCCTGCGGGTAGCCGGGGCTCGGGCTCGGGCTCGGGTGCTGCGCGAAGGGGAACTCCCGCTTGAGCCGCCACACCTGGTCGCCGCCCTGCTCGTAGAGGGCGAAGCCGGTGGCCGTCCACGCGCACTCGAACTCGGACAGCTCCTGGTAGGCACGGTCCAGGGCCGGCTCAGGGATGCCGTGCGCGACCGTCACATGCGGGTGGTACGGGAAGTGCAGCTCCCGGTCGAGCGGGCCCTCCGGGTCGCGGACCCGCTCCTGGAGCCGGGAGCAGGCCGTGGCGCCCTCCACGACCTGTACGAAGACCACCGGGGACAGCGGCCGGAACGTGCCCGTACCCGACAGCCGTACCGGGAAGGCGCGGCCGGACATGGCCACGCCCGCCAGGTGCGCCTCGACGGCCGGCCGCGCGGAGGCCGCCACCTCGGTGGGCGGCAGCAGGGTGATGTGGGTGGGGATGCTGTGGGCCGCGGCGTCGCCGAAGGAGGCCCGCCGCGCCTGGAGCAGTGTGCCGTACGGCTCCGGGACGGCGAGCGATACGCCGAGGGTGACGGTCGCTCCCGCGCCCATAGGTTCTCCCTTCACCGCCTGCCGGGCACAAGGCCCACCTTGTCGTACACGGTCCGCAGTGTCTCGCTCGCCACGGCCCTGGCCTTCTCGGCGCCGTCGGCCAGGATCTTGTCCAGCGTCGCCGGGTCGTCCATGTACTCCTGCGTCCGGTCACGATAAGGCGTCACCCAGTCCGTGACGATCTCGGCGAGATCCGTCTTCAGCGCACCGTAGCCCTTGCCCGCGTACTTATCTTCCAGTTCCTGGATTCCGGCGCCGGTGAGTGTCGAGTAGATCGTCAGCAGGTTGCTGATACCGGGCTTCTTGTCCCGGTCGAACCGGATGACGGTGTCGGTGTCGGTGACCGCGCTCTTGATCTTCTTGGCGGTGGTCTTCGGCTCGTCCAGCAGCTCGATGATGCCCTTGGGGGTGGACGCTGACTTGCTCATCTTGACCGCCGGGTCCTGCAGGTCGTAGATCTTCGCCGTCTCCTTGAGGATGTACGCCTCCGGGACGGGGAAGGTGGCGCCGTAGCGCCCGTTGAACCGCTCCGCGATGGTGCGGGTGAGCTCCAGGTGCTGGCGCTGGTCCTCGCCGACCGGGACCTGGTGCGCCTGGTAGACCAGGATGTCGGCGACCATCAGCGCGGGATAGGTGAACAGCCCGACGCTGGTGTGGTCGGTGCCCTGCTTGGCGGACTTGTCCTTGAACTGCGTCATCCGCGCGGCCTCGCCGAAGCCGGTGAGGCACTCCACGATCCAGCTCAGCTGGGTGTGCTCGGGCACATGGCTCTGCAGGAAGAGCGTGCAGCGCTCCGGGTCCAGCCCGGCGGCCAGCAGCTGCGCCGCGGCCATCCGCGAGTTGTTGCGCAGGTCGGCCGGGTCCTTCGGGATCGTCATGGCGTGCAGGTCGACGACCATGTAGTACGCGTCGTGTGTCTCCTGGAGCGCCACCCACTGGCGTACGGCGCCGAGGTAGTTGCCGAGGTGGAACGAACCGGCGGTGGGCTGGATTCCGGAGAGCACACGGGGACGATCATTGGCCATGCGGCCATTCTCTCAGGTGTCCGGACCCGCCTGCGCCCCGGTTTCGGGTGAGCTGGGGCACGGGGCCCGGCCCGTGGGAGCACATGGGCCGGGCGAGGGGCGCGGGGAAATACGCCGGGCGCCGGAGCAGACGCCCCTGGTCGACAGAGGATAGAAAGGTGCGGCCCCACCGGGCAGGCACGCCGGTATGCACAGAGGAACGGAGACGACGATGTCCACCCTCTCAAGCCCCTCCAGCGCCACGGGTGCTTCGAGCGCCCAGAGCATCGCCACAGCGGAAGCTCACAGCGCGCACAACTACCACCCGCTCCCCGTCGTCATCGCCACAGCGGACGGCGCGTGGGTGACCGATGTCGAGGGGCGCCGCTTTCTCGACATGCTGGCCGGTTACTCGGCCCTGAACTTCGGCCACCGCAACCCGCGGCTCATCGAGGCGGCCAAGGCCCAGCTCGACCGGGTCACCCTCACCTCCCGCGCCTTCCACCACGACCGCTTCGCCGACTTCGCCGCGCAGCTGGCCGACCTGTGCGGCATGGAGATGGTGCTGCCGATGAACACCGGCGCCGAGGCGGTGGAGACGGCCGTCAAGACGGCACGCAAGTGGGGTTACAAGGTCAAGGGCGTCCCCGACGGCCGGGCCAAGATCGTCGTCGCGGACAACAACTTCCACGGCCGTACGACGACGATCATCAGCTTCTCCACGGACGAGGAGGCCCGCGCCGACTACGGGCCGTACACGCCCGGCTTCGAGATCGTCCCCTACGGCGATCTCGCGGCGCTGGAGGCGGCCGTCGACGAGCACACCGTCGCCGTGCTCCTGGAGCCCATCCAGGGCGAGGCCGGTGTACTGGTCCCGCCGCCCGGCTACCTCGCGGGCGTCCGCGAGCTGACCCGCTCGCGCCAGGTGCTGTTCATCGCCGACGAGATCCAGTCGGGGCTCGGCCGCACGGGCGCCACCTTCGCCTGCGAGCACGAGGACGTCGTCCCCGACATGTACGTCCTCGGCAAGGCGCTCGGCGGCGGTGTGGTGCCGGTCTCCGCCGTCGTCTCCAACCGCGAGGTGCTGGGCGTGTACCGACCCGGCGAACACGGCTCCACCTTCGGCGGCAACCCACTGGCCTGCGCGGTCGCCCTGGAAGTCCTCGCCATGCTGCGCAGCGGCGAGTACCAGGAGCGCGCCAGGGAACTGGGCGAACACCTCCACCGCGAGCTGCGGCTGCTGCCCGGCTCGGCGGTCCGCGAGGTCCGGGGCCGCGGCCTGTGGGCCGGCGTCGACATCGACCCCTCCCACGGCACCGGCCGCCAGATCTCCGAACAGCTCCTGACCAAGGGCGTCCTGGTCAAGGACACCCACGGCTCCACCGTCCGGCTCGCCCCGCCCCTGTCCATCTCCAAGGAAGACCTGGACTGGGGCCTGGAGCAGTTGCGGGCGGTTCTGGCGAAGTAGAGGTTCGGCCCCTGCTGCGCTCGCCGACCCGCACGCCGAGTGCGTGCTTCACGGGAGGCGGCGCAGTGGGGTGCCTGTCAGGTAGGCGTGGATGTTTTCGACGGCCTGGCCGTAGTAGCGGCGGTAGTTGTCGCGGGTGACGTAGCCCAGGTGCGGGGTGGCCAGCAGGCGGGGGGCCGTGCGCAGCGGGTGGTCGGCGGGGAGGGGCTCCGTGTCGAAGACGTCGGTGGCGGCGCCGGCGATGGTGCCGCTGCGCAGTGCTTCCAGCAGCGCGTCCTGGTCGACGATGGCGGCCCGGGAGGTGTTGACGAGGTAGGCGTCCGGCTTCATCGCCGCGAGCTCGGCGGCGCCCATCAGTCCGCGCGTACGGTCGCTCAGTGCGAGGTGCACGGAGACGAAGTCGCTGCCGCGCAGCAGTTCGTGGAGTGAGGCGGCTCGCTCCACGCCCACCTCGTCGGCCCGCTCCTGGGTGAGGTTCTGGCTCCAGGCAGCCACCTCCATGCCGAACGCGGCGGCGACGGGCGCCATCCGCGCGCCGATCTTGCCGAGTCCGAGCAGGCCGAGGCGCCGCCCGCGCAGGTCGGCGCCCACTGTCTGCTGCCAGGGGCCGCCCTCGCGGATGGCTGTGCTCTCCGTTCCGATCCCGCGTGCGAGGCCCAGCAGCAGCGCCCACGTCAGTTCGAGCGGCGGAGTCTGCGAGCTCGCCGTTCCGCAGACGGTCACCCCGTGCTCCTTCGCCGCCGCGTAGTCGATGACGGAGTTCCGCATCCCTGAGGCGATCAGCAGTTCCAGCCGCGGCAGCCGCGCGAAGACGGCCGCGGGGAAGGCGATCCGCTCCCGCAGTGTCACCGCGATGTCGAACCCGTCGAGCATGGCCACCAACGCGTCCTCGTCGACCGGGTGTTCCTGGAAGCTGACGATTTCTACCCGGTCCTCGACGAGGGACCAGTCGGCCACGGTGGTCCCGACGGCCTGGAAGTCGTCGAGCAGGGCACAGCGCAGGCGTGACACAGCGGCTCTCTCCGTTCTCGGTCCGATGGACGGATCACCGCCGATCATGCCGCAGTGCGACTACTCGTCGTCACAGATTCCGAGCCGCAACCCCCGGCTGTGCGCGACGCGCGCCACGTCGCGGAGGGCGCGAGCCGACGCCGTCAAGGCCAGCCGTAAGGCGAGGGCGCCTGCGGCTGGTTGAGCCAGGACGGCCTCGCACTCCCTCAGCACCCGCGCGGCATCGCCGATCTGCCGGTCCTCGGCCGCGTCGGCCAACGCGGAGATCATCCCGTCGTCGGCGCCGGGTGCCAGATAGCAGGGCTTGCCCGTGTCGGACGTCCACGGCAACAGCCGGAGGTCTTCCTGGAAGAGGGGTTCGCGCTTTTCGGTCAAGGTGCGCTCCTTTCGTGGCGCGACCGAGCGTCGCCGATGACTATCAGTTACTGCGACGACATCGCGGGTGTCTGATCAGCGTCGCCGAAGGCGTCAAACCGGTGTCACAGGGTGGGTCTTCGGCTCTAACGTGTCGGTATGACGACTGCGCAGCAGGTACCGAACGACATGCTCCGCGCCGTGCGCATCGGGCTGCGGTTCAGCCAGGACGACATGGCCAGGGCGCTGCGACGAGCAGGCGAGGAGATCGGAGAGCCGAACGACGCGAGCAAGCGGCTGGTACAGCGCTGGGAGTCCGGCATCAGCCGTACGCCCCGCCCGGTGTACGCACGTGCGCTGGAGCGGGTCACCGGCCGCCCGGTGGAAGCTCTCGGTTTCGCCCTTGCGGTGCCCCGGCTACGAGTCACCGACGACGGGCACGGTGGACACGACGTGGAGGCCGAAGGCGCGGAACCGGACGACGCCACCCGGCAACAGCCGTCCGCCGTACCGTCCCCCCACTATGGCGGTATCTGGCTGAGCCGTTACGAGTACTACAGCTCCGGACGGGGCGACACCTTCACCGGGTCGCACCACCTGGTGCTCGTCCAGCACGGGGAACGCCTTACCGGACAGTCGCTGCCCGGCGCCTCCGCCAATCCGGATTCACCCCTCACTCTCGAACTGACCGTGGACCGCAACGTGGTCACCGGCACCTGGACCGAGCAGACCTCGTCCGACGGCTACTACGCGGGAGCCCGTTACCACGGCGCTCTCCAACTCCTCGTCGAGCCGACAGGGCGTCGGATGACCGGCAAGTGGATCGGCTTCGGCAAGGACTTCGACGTCAACTCCGGCCCCTGGGAGCTGATCTTCCAGGACACCTCCACCAGCAAGGCGACGTTGGAGCGCTACAGCCGTCCGCCGGAGTGACGGCAGCGCGCCGGCGCCCCGCGGAGGGTGCGCAGGGCTGCGGCCTCGGTGACGCCCGGTGGACACAAGCGCGAGAAGCTCCTGGCAGGGCGCGGCGGGTCTTGGTCGTGGCGCCTGCTGCCAGGAGCTTCATCCCGTCGTCGAGTCGCCCAACGGTTGGGTCGGCCGTCGGGTTGGACTCGGCTCGGCGTCGGTCTCAGTTCTGCGGGCCTTTGTCCGTCACCACTTCTTGCAGGCGGTTCCGAGGATCTGCTGGTTGTCGACGCGCTTGATCGATCCGCAGCTTCGGATTCCCACTCCGCCCGCATAGGTGGCGTTGATGCTGAATTTGTGACTGCAACTGCCCCCGGTGCTGCTGCCGCCGCAAATCATTGTGTGCGTCTTGGTCGGCGAGGTCGTGGCGTAGTAAATGAACTCGTACTGGGCCGGGCCCTGGGGTTCGGGGACCCCGTGGATCGTGACCGAGCTGACGTGGTAGCCGCTGCCGAAAATCACCATTTCCACGTTGCCGCCGGTGACCGCCTCATCGGCGGATGCCGGTGCGGATGCCATGGCGGTCATCGCCAGTGCTGCGACCACGACACCGATCAGTTTCCTGACCTTCAATTTCTCTTCCTCCCGTTTGAAACGCGAGACGCCGCTGTTCGCCGCGCGTCGAAGTTGAAGAGTACATGGCCAACTTGGCTGTGTGGTCGGCATCGAAGGAATTTGGGGCGCCTTTTGCGACTTCCTGTCGGGGCGGGCTGGGCGCCTCTCAGGGCTGCGGTCGGCAGCGACCGTGAATTTCTCGAGAACCGGCAACGAATACCCCGCAAGTGAGGTATCAGCCACCGCATCGCGGCAAATTCCTCGAACTCTCCCCTAGTTGGCCATCTGTGCAAGGGGACGGCGTATGCCCGGCTCGTGGCCGGTTTCCGGATCGGCGCGGTCAGGCCCCCGTCACGAGTGACGGCAGCGCGCCAGCGTGCCGCACAGGGCGTCGAGGGCGGCTGTGTAGGCGTGTTCGGGCGGGGTGCCGTAGCCGACGACCAGGGAGGGGGGCGGCGGTTCGCCGGGTGCGGCGGGGTGGCGGAAGGCCGTGAGGGGATCGAGCGCCGTGCCGGCCCGGTCGAGGGCGCGGAGGGCCGCGACCTCGGTGACGCCGGGTGGGAGGCGGAGGACGGCGTGGAGGCCTGCGGCGATGCCGGTTGCGCGGGCCTCGGGGACGTGCGCCGCCAGGTGTTCGACCAGCCGGTCACGGCGGCGCCGGTACCGCTGCCGCATGGTCCGTACATGGCGGTCGTAGGCTCCGCACTCCAGGAAGTCCGCGAGGGTGAGCTGGTCGAGAGCGCCGGTGGTCCACTCGGCGGGGGTCTTGGCCGCCAGGACCGGCTCCACCAGGTGTTCGGGCAGCACCATCCAGGCCAACCGGAGTGCGGGGGCCAGTGCTTTGCTGGCGGTGCCGAGGTAGACGACGCGCTCGGGGTCGAGTCCCTGGAGCGCGCCCACCGGCTGGCGGTCGTAGCGGAACTCGCCGTCGTAGTCGTCCTCCACCACCAGACCGCCGGTGCGTCCCGCCCAGTCGACGACGGCCGCCCTGCGGTCGGGGTGCAGGGGGACGCCGAGGGGGTACTGGTGCGCCGGGGTGAGCAGCACCGCGCGTACGTCGCCGAAGTGCGGGTCGGTGTCCAGGAGGTGCGTACGGGTGCCGTGTGCGTCCACGGGAAGGGGACGGGTGCGGTCCGGTGTCGTCTCCAGCAGCTCGCGGTGGAAAGGCAGGCCGTACTCCTCCACGGCGACGTCCCCCGCGACCACCCGCGCCAGCAGCGCGACCCCTTGGGCGAAGCCCGCGCAGACGACGATGCGCTCCGGGTCGGCTCGTACGCCGCGCGCCCGGGCCAGGTAGGCGGCCAGTGCCCGCCGCAGTTCGGCGGCCCCGCGCAGGTCACCGTGCGAGAAGGCGTGCGCGGGTGCCGCGGTGAGCGCGCGGCGGGCCGAGGTCAGCCACGCCGAACGGGGGAAGGCGGAGACGTCGGGCGCGCCGGTGCGCAGATCGTGGGCGGGGCGGTGCTGCTGGCGCAGATGGCGGCTGAGCGAGAGCGGGGAGGGCTGCTCGGCGCCGGCCCGGGGGCGCGGGCGGCGCGGGGGTGCCGGTTCGGCGCGGTCCGCGACCCGGGTACCGGAGCCCTGCCGCGCCGTCAGCCAGCCCTCCGCGACGAGTTCGGCGTACGCGCCCGCCACGGTGTTGCGGGCCAGGCCCAGGTCGGCGGCGAGGGTACGGGACGAGGGCAGCCGGGTTCCCGGGGCGAGGCGCCCGGTGCGGACGGCCTCGCGCAGGGCGGCCAGCAGCGCGGCGCGGGGCCGGGGGCCTGCGGACGGCGGTAGGTCGAGGTGGAGGTCGCTGCCGCTTCGGCGCGCCTGCCGGTGCCGCTGCCGGTGCCGGTGCCGCTGACGCCCGGACGGGGCTGAGCTCTGCTGTCCGGACGGGCTTGAATTGGCCCACGAATCTGCCATGAAAGTGGACCATACCGATGACCCACTCCGGCATAGGCTCAGGGACATGACGACGACACCGCGTATGGACATCTGGAAGGTCGCCCCCAGCATGATGAAGGGGATGTACGGCTTCCAGCAGGCCGCTTCCGCCGAAGAACTCGACTCCGTGATCGCTGAACTGGTCAAGATCCGGGCCTCGCAGATCAACCGCTGCGCCTACTGCCTGGACATGCACATCGCCGACGCCCGCAAGAAGGGCGAGACGCAGCAGCGACTGGACCTGCTGGCGGCCTGGGAGGAGGTCGGCGACCTGTTCACCGAGCGCGAGCGGGCCGCGCTGGCGCTGACCGAGGCCATCACCGAACTGACGGACGGCTTCGTGCCCGACGAGGTCTACGAGCGGGCCGCCAAGCACTTCGACGAGCGCGAAATGGCCGCACTGATCGGGCAGATCGTGGCGATCAACGCCTGGAACCGCTTCAACGTGGCGGTGCGGGGCCTGCCGCAGAGCATGCTCGACGGCGCGCGCGGCTCAGCGGGATGACCGGCACCGCCGCCGCCCGGCTCCGGGAGCTGCACCTCGACAGGAAGCCGGGCGAGGCGCTGGTGCTGCCGGGCGCCTGGGACCCGGCCGCCGCGCGCGTCTTCGCCCAGGCGGGGTTCACCGCGCTGGCCACGCCCAGCGCGGGCGTGGCCGCTTCACTCGGATACGCCGACGGCGAGTGCCCAGCCGACGAGATGTTCGCCGCCGTCGCCCGGATCGTCCGAGTGGTGGGAATCCCGGTGAGCGCCGACATCGAACGCGGATACGGGCTCCCGCCGTCCGAGATCGCCGGGCGGCTGCGGGACGCCGGGGCCGTCGGCTGCAACCTGGAGGACTCGGTGGCCGGCGAGCTGGTGGCGGCCGGGGAACAGGCCGAGTTCCTGGCCGCCGTACGCGAGGCGCTGGGGGACGGCCCGGACGGTCCGTTCCTCAACGCCCGCGTCGATGTCTATCTGCGTGGCAGCGAGAAGCCCCTGGAGGAGGCGCTGGCGCGGGGCCGCGCGTATGTCGCCGCGGGCGCTGACGGGGTGTATCCGATCGGCGCGCCCCTCGACGACCTCGCCGTGCTGGCCCGCGAGCTGCCGGTGCCGGTCAACGGGCTGGCCCGGTTCGCGGACGGCGGGCCCTCCGTGGCCGAACTGGCGGCGGCCGGCTGCGCGCGGGTCACCTTCGGGGGCGGGCTCGCGGAGCACGCGTACAAGGGCGTACGGGAGATGGCGGCCGAGCTGCGCCGGTGAGGGTGCCGCTGTCTGCTGTTCGCGGGCTGCGGGATGCCGCTGTCTGCTACTCGCGGGGAGCGGGGTTGCGCGGGGGCCCTACGGTCGCGGCGCCGGTGCCACCGTCAGCAGAGCCGACAGCGCCAGCACCCCGCCCAGCGCGGCCAGTTCCCAGGCGGTGGGGCGCAGGACGTGCGCGTAGGTCGTGCGGGTGCGGTCGCGCATCAGGACCCGCCGGGCCGCGACGGCGCACGCCGCGACCGCCGCCACCACCGCCAGCTTCACCAGCAGCGTGCGGCCCCACGCGGAAGAGGTGAGCGCGGCGGGTGACGGCAGCTTCCGCAGGGTGCTGAGGGTGCCCGTCACGCACAGGGCCGCGAACAGCCAGAAGGCGCGGCGGGCGTAGGCCGCCAGCAGGGCGCGGGCCGCGCCCGGTTCGCCGTGCCAGGCGCGCATGGTGCGCAGCACCTGGATGAGCCCGCCGGTCCACAGCACCGTGCAGGTGAGGTGGACGAGGGTGAGGGCGACGCCGACGGCCGGGGTCCCGGACTCCGGGTGCGCCCGTACGGCTTCGGCGGCGAGGACGGCGGACAGTGGTGCTGCCGCCCACACCGGCCGGCCGAGGAAGACGCTCAGGGCCGCCAGCAGGAAGCCGTTGGCCTCGCTGAAGGCCAGCAGTCCGTCACGGGTGGCGTAGATCTCGCTCAGTTCGGGGAGCCCCGCGGCCAGTCGGCCGTCCCCGGCGGCGGCCATGGAGGCGAGGCCCAGTGCGGCGAGCATCCCGGCGAGGGCCGCGCCCGCGGCCCATTCCGGGGGCTGTCGGGGGCCGTCGGCCGGGGTGCCGGGGAGCTGTGTGCCGGGGAGGGCGCGGGCGACATCGCGGGCCAGCCGCCGCCCGGCCAGCTCGCCCAGTTGCACGCACAGCGCGGCCAGCAGCACGGACCGCAGCAGCGTGGTCGTACCGCCGCCGGGTATCCGCGGGTCGTCGGTGCTGTCCGTTGCCAGATCGGTGCCGGTGAGCGCGACGGCGACGAGGACCGCGGCGCAGCCGGTGACCAGCAGCAGCGGCAGCAGGGGTCTTCGCCGCCCGCCCCGCGACGCCCGGTGCCGCCCGCGTCCCACGGGGGCCGGGGCGGACGAAGGGCGCTGACTCATACCGGTCATTCTGCCCCAGTACGCCCCCGCCCCCGTGACGGTGGGCGTCACGGGGGCGGGGGCGTATCGGTGGAAGCGGCTGCCTCAGGGAGAGAGGCTGAGCCTCGAAGAGAGACAGCGCCTCATAGCGAGGCTGAGCCTTACTTCTTGGGGATCCACTTCTTCCAGGTGGACTTGTTCTCCTTGATCCACTTGGCGGCGGCGTCCTCCGGGTCCATCTTCTGCCCGGCGATCATTCCGGCGACCTCGTTCTGGTCCTTGGTGGTCCAGTGGAAGTTCTTGATGAACTTCGCGGCCTTGCTGTCGCTGTCCGCGAAGTCCTTGTTGAGGAACTTCTCCAGCTGGTTCTTCTCGTAGCCGCACTTCGCCTTGGACGCGGGGATCTCGCAGCCCTTGGTGTACTTGGGCAGCTTCACCTCCACCAGGTCCATCTTCTCGTTCATCCACTGGGGCTGCCACCAGTAGGTGAGGAAGGGCTTCTTGGCGTCGTACAGCCGCTTCAGCTCCTTGAGCTGGGCCGCCTCGGCACCGGAGGGGATGTGCTTGAACTTCATGTCGAAGTTCTTGATGAGCTCCTTGTCGTGCTGCGAGTACGACGGCGCTGCGCCGATGAAGTGGCCCAGCTTGCCGCTCTCGGAGGTCCTGAAGTCCTTGTAGTACTTGTTGAGCTTCTTGAAGTCCTTGACGGCGTCCGGGTGCTTGTCGGCCCAGTACTTCGGCACGAACCAGCCGATGTGGCCGACCACGCCCAGGTCGCCGCCGGAGACCACGGTCTTCTTCTTGTTGACGTAAAGGTCTTCCTTCTTGGGAACACCGTGCCAGTCCTCGAGAATGGCGTCGGCCTTGCCGCTGTTGAGCGCGTCGAAGGCGACGGGCTCGTCCATCTGCTTGGCTTCGACCTTCACATCGAGCTCGTCCTCGAGGAGCTTCTTGACGACGGCCGCGTTGGCGGTCGCGCCGACCCAGGACGGCTCGGCCAGGACGACCTTGTCGTCGCCGCCACCGCTCGCCTTGGTGTCGGCGGCGCAGCCGGTGAGGGCGAGGACGCCCAGGATGCCGGCGCCGGCGACGCCGATGGTGCCTATGCGCTTCATTCTCATGTGAATTTCTCTTTCTCAAGGGACGGACGGGGAAGATCCGTCGGGCGGGGATTCTTTCCTGGGGGGAAAGCCTCAGTCGCGGACGCGCTTTCCGACCGGCTGGGAGAGGCGGTCGAGCATGATGCCGAGGCAGACGATGGCGATACCGGCCGGGAAGCCCTGCGAGAGGTCACCCTTCGAGAGGCCCTGCACCACCATGTAGCCGAGCGCGCCGCCGCCGATGAGTCCGGCGATGACGACCATGGACAGCACCAGGACGACGCCCTGGTTGAGCGCGACCAGCATGGACTTGCGCGCCAGCGGGAGCTGGACGCCGAACAGCTGCTGCTTGCCGGTGGCACCGAGGGAGGTGGAGGCCTCCATCGCCGCCGGGTCGACGGTGCGCAGCCCCTGCGCGGTGATGCGGATGACCGCCGGAGCCGCGTAGATGACCGCGGCGAGGATGCCGCCGGTGCGGTTCTGGCCGACCAGCGCGATCACGGGGATCAGGTAGACGAACTGCGGCATCGTCTGCATGGTGTCCAGCACCGGCCGCATGATCCGGTCCACCCGCTGCACCCGTGCGCACAGGATGCCGACCAGCACGCCGACGACGATCGTCAGGATGAGGCCCGAGAGCACCTGCGAGAGGGTGTCCATGGCCACGTCCCACAGCCGCATCCAGCCGATGAGCGCCAGGCAGACCACGCCGGTCAGCGCGGCGCGCCAGGTGCCGACGATCCACCCGATGACGGCGACCAGCAGGGCCAGCGCCCACCAGGGGGTGGCCAGCAGGCCGCTGCGCAGCGGGTTGAGGATGTACTCGGTGAAGCCCTGGGCCCAGGTGATGGTGCCGCCGAGGACGGGGATGCCGGAGCCGAGGTGGTCGGTGAACCAGTCGACGGCGGTGTCCACGGAGTTGGAGAAGTCGACGACCCAGCCCTCGGGCCACTCGTTTCCGGCGATGGCGGTGCCGACGGCCGCGAAGACGCCGATCAGCGCGACGATGCCGCCCCAGACGGCCAGCCGCAGCCGCTCCACGGTGCGCGAGACGCCCGAGGTGGCGACGTCGTCGAGCCGCTCACCGGCAGCGGCCGTCGTACGGTCCAGCACCACGGCCAGCAGGACCACGGCGATGCCCGCGACCAGCGCGTCGCCGATCTTCAGAGCGCCGAGCGCCTGGTAGACCTCGGAACCCAGGCCGCCGGCGCCGATGAGGGATGCCAGCACGACCATGGACAGACACATCATGATCGTCTGGTTGAGGCCCAGCATCATCTGCTTGCGGGCCAGCGGCAGCCGTGCCGTCAGCAGCCGCTGCCGGGCATCGGCGCCCAGCGAGGTGGCGGCCTCCAGCGCGGTCGGGTCGGCCTGGCGCAGGCCGAGCGAGGTGAGGCGGGCCATCGGCGGGGCCGCGTAGATCACCGTCGCGATGAGCGCGGAGGGGACGCCGATGTCGAACATCAGGATGAGCGGCAGCAGGTAGGCGAACGCCGGCATCACCTGCATGGTGTCGAAGACGGGCCGCAGAATCTTCTCGCAGCGGTCCGAGAGCCCGGAGGCCAGACCCAGCAGGGCGCCCAGGAGCGCGGCGAAGACGACGGCGACGATCATCAGCGCCAGCGTCTCCATCGTCGGCTCCCACACGTCCAGCACACCGCACACCACGAAGACCGCGAGTGCCGTGCCGCCGGTGCGCAGCGCACGCCGGGACAGGTCGGCCCCGCCGGCGGCCCAGGCGATCAGCGTGCCGACGACGATGACGCCGACGTAGCTCATCGACTCCAGCAGACTCAGCAGCGTGTCGTAGCAGACCTGCGCGGTGTTGCTGAGGTGCAGCAGGAAGTACAGGAAGATCCAGTGCGTGTCGCGGTTGTCGACCAGCCAGTTGTCCAGGTCGTTCAGCGGCGACTTCACATCGGCGGTCAGCGAGTGCGGCCAGGTGCCGTCGCCGGAGACCAGCCCGCTGACGATCACCACGAGTGCGGCGACGACCAGCGCGACGGCCTTGGGGTTCGCCGCGAAGCGGGCGAGCGCCGAGGGTGCCTCGGGTGTGGTCCGGGGCCCGGACGAGCCGCTGCTCGGCGGCGAGGACTGAGTGGTCTCGTCCTTGGTGAGGGTCGGGGAACTCATATCAGCCCCCCGCCGGTATGGGCCGCCTGCGCGGCGCCGTGGCGTGTGGTGCTCCTCCAGCTTGCCGTGCTCATACGGCGGCCACCTCCCGTTCCATGCCGTCCTCGCCGGCGGAGTCCTTGTCGAGACCGGCCACGACGGTCAGCAGGCTCGCGTGGTCGACGACGCCGAGCATCCGGCCGTCCTCGACGACGCGGCAGTGCTCGCCGGTGCGCGCGACGGTCGCGATCGCGTCCGAGACGAGCGTCTCGGGGGCGATCTCGGTGCCCGTCGTGGCCTCGGCTGCGTCCGCGGGGCGCATGGCACGGCGCACCGAGATGACCTGCTCGCGCGGGACGTCGCGGACGAAGTCACGTACGTAGTCGTCGGCCGGGTTGGCGACGATCTCCTCGGGGGTCCCCAGCTGGACGATCTCGCCGTCCCGCATCAGCGCGATGCGGTCGCCGAGGCGCAGCGCCTCGGACAGGTCGTGGGTGATGAAGACCATCGTGCGGCCCTCCTCGCGGTGCAGCCGGATGACCTCCTCCTGCATGTCGCGGCGGATCAGCGGGTCCAGCGCGCTGAACGGCTCGTCGAAGAGCAGGACCTGCGGGTCGACGGCGAGCGCGCGGGCGAGACCGACGCGCTGCTGCTGGCCGCCGGACAGCTGCCCGGGGCGGCGCTCGCCCAGGCCCTCCAGGCCGACCTTGGCCACCATCTCGGCGGCGCGCTCACGGCGTACGGCCTTGGCCATGCCCTGGATCTCCAGGCCGTAGGCCACGTTGTCCAGCACGCTGCGGTGCGGCAGCAGGCCGAAGTTCTGGAACACCATGGAGGCGCGGTGCCGGCGCAGCTCGCGCAGGGCGTCCTTGCCCATGGAGATGACGTCCTCGCCGTTGAACTCCAGCGTGCCCGCTGTGGGTTCGATCAGCCGGGTCAGGCAGCGCACCAGGGTGGACTTTCCGGAGCCCGACAGGCCCATGACGACGAAGACCTCGCCCTTGTGCACGTCGAAGGAGACGTCGCGGACAGCGGCGGTGCAGCCCGTCTTCTCGCGCAGCTCGGTCTGCGAGAGCGCGGCGTGCTCCGGGTCGCCCGGTACCCGGTCCGCCTTGGGCCCGAAGACCTTCCACAGGTTGCGGACCGAGAAGACGGGACCCGTCTGGCTGTCGTTGTCGTTCGCCTTCACGTTCGTCTGCGCGTCCTCGTTCTCGGCGGTGGCGGTGGTTTCAGCGGCCTCGGACATCACGCAACACCTCCCGGTGCCGTAGTAGCTCGGTTGTCGGACACAGTGGGTCGGATGAGATCGACCGCCTTCTCGCCGAGCATCAGCACGCCGATCATCGGGTTGACGGCGGGCATGGTCGGGAAGACGGAGGCGTCCGCGATGCGGATGCCCGACAGGCCGCGCACGCGCAGCCGCGGGTCGACGACGGCGAGCGCGTCGTCCTCGGCACCCATCCGGCAGGTGCCCGCCGGGTGGTAGACGGTGTGCGCGGCCTTGCGCACCAGCTCGCTGATCTCCTCGTCGTCCGTCACCTCGGGGCCGGGGAAGACCTCCCGCTTGAGCCACTTGGCGAACGGTTCGGCCTGGGCGACCTTGCGGGCGAGCTTGATGCCGTCCACCAGGGTCCTGCCGTCGTAGTCGTCCTCGTCCTCGAAGTACTTGAAGTCCAGCGCCGGCTTGACCTCGGGGTCGGCTGAGGTCAGGTACACCCGGCCGCGGCTGCGGGACTTGGGGATGTTGGGCGTCATCGACACGCCGTACTCGGGGCGTTCGTACCCCAGTCGCTCGGGGTTGTCGGTGAAGGGGATCTGGTAGAAGTGGAACATCAGGTCGGGGCCCTTGTGGTCCGGGTCCCGCTTGACGAACAGGCCCGCGTCCGAGTCCATCGCGGAGTTGTCCGGGATCGGCCCGTTGGTCTCCCACACGATCACCGACTCGGGGTGGTCGATGAGGTTCTCGCCGACGCCCGGCAGGTCGTGGAGAACGGGGATGCCCAGCGCCTCCAGGTCCTCCTTCGGGCCGATGCCCGAGTGCATCAGCAGCCGCGGCGTGTCGACGGCACCGGCGCACACCAGCACCTCACGGCCCGCGGTCAGCAGCTGCTCGGTGCCGTCCTTGCCGCGTACGTGCACACCGGTGACGGTCTTGCCGTCCTCGCCGCCCAGCTCCAGCTTGAAGGCCCAGGTCTCCAGCAGGATGTGCAGGTTGGGGCGGTCACCGGCCTCCATGTGCGGGTGCAGATAGGCGACCGAGGCGGAGGACCGCTTGTTGTTCTCCGGGTGGTAGGACAGGTCGAAGAAGCCGACGCCCTCCTCGAAGGGCTGGTCGTTGAAGCCGACCACCTCGGGGATGTCGAGGGCCTCCTTGGCGGCGTCGATCCAGTCCTGCGCGATCGCGTTCTGGTCCTTCTTGGCGACGCGGACGACGTTGTTGCGCAGCTTGCCGAAGTAGGGCTCCATGGCCTCGGCGCCCCAGCCGGTGGCCCCGGCCGCCTCCCACTCGTCCCAGTCCGAGGGCAGCGGCTTGAAGGAGATGAGGGTGTTGTGCGACGAGCAGCCGCCGAGCACCTTGGCGCGGCTGTGCAGGATGTGCGAGTTCCCGCGGGGCTGTTCGGTGGTCGTGTACTCGTAGTCGAGCTCACCGCCCAGCAGGCCCAGCCACTTACGGAGGGTGAGCACCTCGGGCCGGTCGACGTCCGAGGGACCGCCTTCGATCAGGGCGACGGTGACGTCCGGGTCCTCGGCGAGCCGGGAGGCGATCACCGAGCCGGCCGTCCCACCTCCGACGATCACGTAGTCATAGCTGGACATAGGGGTACTGCTCCTTGGGAACTTCCGGGGAGGGGGCTGGCGGTTGGTACGGGTGCGCCCCGGCGGCTCGGGGACGAGCCGCCGCGGCGCCCTGTTCGGGTGTCTGCGAGGTGGGTGTGGCCGGTTGCCGGTCTCCTTCGCTCCGTCGGCTCAGCCGCCGAACCAGCGGACCGGTGCCGGGCGCAGGTTCTCGTACACGTGCTTGGTCTCGCGGTACTCGGCCAGACCGTGGGGGCCCAGCTCCCGGCCGACGCCGGACTTGCCGAAGCCTCCCCACTCGGCCTGCGGCAGGTACGGGTGGAAGTCGTTGATCCACACCGTGCCGTGGCGCAGCCGCGCGGCAACCCTGCGCGCGCGTGCGGTGTCGCCGGAGAAGACGGCGCCCGCGAGGCCGTACTCGGTGTCGTTGGCCAGGGTTACAGCTTCGTCCTCGGTGCTGAAGCTCTCTACCGTCAAGATTGGGCCAAAGGTCTCCTCGCGGATGACCCGCATCCCGCGGTGGCAGTCGTCCAGCACGGTCGGCGCGTAGAAGTAGCCGCCCTCGGGCCGTACCTCGGACGGCTTCGGGCGCTCGCCGCCGCACCGCAGCCGGGCGCCCTCCTCCAGCGCCGAGGCGACATAGCCCTCCGTCTTCTCCAGCTGCTGCTGGGAGACGAGCGGACCGCACTCGACGCCCTCCTCGGTGCCGCGCCCGAGCTTGATGCGCTGGGCGCGGGAGACCAGCTCGGCCACGAAGCGTTCCTTGACGGACTCCTCGATGATCAGCCGGGCACCGGCCGAGCACACCTGGCCGCTGTGGATGAACGCGGCGTTCAGGGCCTGGTCGACGGCGGTGTCGAAGCCCTCCTCGGTGGCGCAGGCGTCGGCGAAGACGACATTGGGGTTCTTGCCGCCGAGTTCCAGGGCGACCTTCTTCACGGTGGGCGCCGCGGCCTGCGCAACCTTGGTGCCGCTGACCAGCCCGCCGGTGAAGGAGACCAGGTCGACGTCGGGGTGCTCGGACAGCCGGGCACCGACCGGGGCGCCGGCGCCGGTGACGAGGTTGGCGACGCCCGCCGGGAGACCGGCCTCCACCAGCAGCTTCACCAGGTGGACGGTGGACAGCGGGGTGATCTCGCTCGGCTTGATCACGAAGCTGTTGCCGGCGGCGAGCGCCGGGGCGACCTTCCAGCTGGCCTGGAGCAGGGGGTAGTTCCAGGGGGTGATCATGGCGCAGACACCGACGGGCTCGTGCACGACCACGCTGTGCACATCGGCGCTGCCCGCGTCCACGACCCGGCCGCCGGACTCGTTCATCACCAGGTCGGCGAAGTAGCGGAACGCATTGGTGACGTCGTCCACGTCCACCCGGCCCTCTTCGAGGGTCTTTCCGGTGTCCCGGGACTCGGTCAGTGCGATCTCCTCGCGGTCGCGCTGGAGGAGGTCGGCGACCCGGCGCAGCAGCGCGGCACGCTCGGCGGTGGGGGTGTGCCGCCAAGGGCCCTCGTCGAACGCGCGACGCGCTGCGGCGACGGCCGCGTCGGTGTCCGCTGTGTCGCCCTCGGCGACAACGGCGAGCGTGGTGGCGTCCGCGGGGTCCAGCACGTCCCGCGTACCGCCGGCTGCGGCCGTGCGCCACTCGCCGTCAATGTGAATGCTCTCCAGAACGGACACCTTCGGTACTGCCTTCCGTTACTTACTGCTTTCTCCGGGGTGGCCCCCGTGCCCCCGTTGGGGGCTTTTGCCACAGCCCTGGGCAGATGGCAGTCGTGAACCCTGCCCCGTTCCCCCGGTCTCATGTCCAAAAACCGATGACAAGTGGGCTTCATCACTGGCCGAAGTGCGCCACCCCCCGACGGAACGTACGGTGAGTACGTCTTTGTCCATATTTGGGAGATCGGTGTGCCGCCACACGGCCACCCGCCTTCCCTCTCGGCGGATCGGAGCCATCGATGCGAAAGCAGCACCGCACCTCACTGCTCGTAGCCGTATGCGCTGCGGCGACGGCCTCCGGCGGGCTCCTGGCCCCGGCTCATGCCACCCCCACGGCAACCCAGCGTGACGGCCCTGATATCGCAGAGTTGTCAGGAGAGGAAATAGCGGAGAAAGCGTCCGACGAGCTGAATTCCGCACACTCCCTCCGGCTCAGAATGAAGGCGCCCGACCTGAGGATTCATCTCACCCTGGACGAAAAGGCGAACTGTTCCGGAAAAATCTCGGTACCAGGCAGAGGGTCCGTTCGGCTCATCAAACACGGCGACACCGTCTGGCTCAAGCCCGATGCAGCCTTCTGGAAAGCCCAGCTCGGCCCCCAGCAGGGCGCGGAGGCCGCCCAGAAGTTCAAGGGCCGCTACATCAAGGGCAGCGCCAAGGACGACGACCTCGGCGGCAAGGGCCTGACCACCGCCTGCGACCTGGACGCCTTCCGCGCCGCATCCGGAGTGCGCGACACCCCGGGGCCGCGCTGGAAACGAGGGCACGAGAGCAGCGTGCAGGGCCACCGCTCCGTCCTCGTCACCCGCGCCCAGAAGAAGGCCCGCGTCACCATGCACGTCTCGGCCGAGGGCAAGCCCTACCCGCTGCGCCTGGAGCGCAGGGCGGGCAGCAACCACGACCGGATCGACCTCGGCCACTTCGACCGCCCCGTCTCCCGCGCCACCCCGCCCAAGGACCGCACGGTCACCGTCGACCAGCTCCGGCGCCACTTCGGCGGCGGCCAGGGCGGGGACTCGGGCCAGGGCGAGCCGCCGTCGGAGTCGGTGTAGGGGGCGGCGCCCCGTCAGGCGGGGGCCTCAGGTGGCCTCAGGTTGGCGCCTCGGGCGGGGGGTCACAGGGGCCGAGGCCCCGAACGACCTCCCGCACACATCGGCGCAGCCAGCAGTGCGCGGCGTCCTTCTCGTAGCGGGGGTGCCACGCCTGCGCGATGGGGAGCGCCGGCAGCTCCAGCGGAATCCGGAAGGTGACCAGGTCCAGCCGCTCCACCAGTCCGGCGCCCAGCCGCAGCCCGGTACGGCCCACCAGGTCGGTCTGCGCCACCACCAGCAGCGTGGCGGCCAGCGTCGGCACGGAGGCGACCACCCGGCGCCGCAGCCCGCGCTCCGCCAGCAGCTCGTCGATCGGGCCGTGCATCCTGCCCCGGCGCGACGCCGTCACATGGTCCGCCGCGGCGAACCGCTCCGGGGTGATCTCCCCGTCCAGCAGCGGATGCCCCCGGCGGACGACGCCGACGTTGGTGTCGGTGAAGACGTGCTCGACCCGCGTCTCCGGCGCCGGCGCGTTCACCACGCCCAGCTCCAGATCGGCGACGCCCTCCCGCAGCGCGGTCGGCTCCCCCGGTCCCTCCGGGAGCAGCCGCAGTGAGACGCCCGGCGCCTGCGCCCGCACCCGTTCCAGCAGCCGCATCCCGATACCGGTCAGCAGCGCGTCGTCGGCGATCAGCGTGAAGGTGCGCTCCAGCGTCGCCGGGTCGAAGGCGGAGCCCGTACCCGCTCCCGGGGTGAAGACGGCCGTGGCGCGCTCCACGATCTCCCGCACCTCCCCGGCGAGCTCCAGCGCCCGTGGCGTGGGCACCATGTGCCGCCCGGCGCGGACCAGCACCGGATCGTCCAGCGCCCGCCGAATACGGGCCAGGGTCCGGCTCATCGCGGGTGTGGACAGGTGCAGGCGCTGCGCGGCGTCGGTGACGCTGCCCTCGGTGAGCAGCGCGTCGAGGGCGATCAGCAGATTCAGGTCCAACGAGGACGTCGATTGCATGCGGAGCAACTTCCCCTTGCAGAGGTTGCAATTGAATTAACCCAGCTGGCCCGCCTACCGTACAAGCACTCGCCGGGCTCCGCCGCACCTGTTCTCCGGCACCCGTCTCTCGCTCGCTGGTCTTCCGTTCAGCCGTCTTTCGTTCATCTGTCTTTTCGTTCACCGCCCGGGGGATACACCCATGCCTGATACCGCGTCCGATGCAGCGCTCCAGCCCGAGACGGCGCCGCCGCTCAGCTCCCACGCCCCGCGGCACGCGACCGTGCTCGGGCTGATGTCGGCGTGCGTCGTACTCGCTGTGGCTCTGGTGGCCGCCGTGAACCTGGCGCTGCCCAAGCTCAGTTCCGGAGACCTGCACCCCACCTCGGCGCAACTGCTGTGGATCGTCGACTCCTACGTCCTCGTCTTCGCCGGACTCCTCATCCCCGCCGGGGCGCTGGGCGACCGGCGCGGCCCCAAGGGCGCCCTGCTCGCCGGTCTCGCCGTCTTCGCCGCCGGCTGTCTGCTGGCGGCGCTCGCACCGAACGTCGCCGTACTCATCGCCGGCCGGGCCCTGGCCGGCGCGGGCGCCGCGCTGGTGATGCCCGCGTCCCTCTCCCTCGCGGTCCGCACCGCACCGCCCGAGCGCCGGGCACACGCCGTGGCCGTCTGGACGGGCGCGACCGGTGCCGCCGGCATGCTGGGCAACCTCGGCGGCGGCCTCGTCCTGCAATACCTGCCCTGGCAGGGGCTGTTCTGGGTCACAGCCCCTGCCGCGCTGCTCCTGCTCGCACTGACCGCGCGCCTGACCCCCCGTACGGCCGGAGCCCCGGCGGGCCCCGCCGACCCGCTGGGCACCGCCCTGCTGGTGCTCGGCTCGCTCGCGCTGCTCACCGCCCTCATCGAGGGCCCCGGCCACGGCTGGGGCTCACCGCTGGTCCTCGTCTCCTTCGCACTGGCCGCCCTCCTGCTGGGCGCGTTCGTCGGACACGGGCTGCGCTCGGCGCGCCCACTGGTGGACCCGCGGCTGTTCCTGGCCCGCCCGCTGCGGGCCGGGGTACTGGGGATAGGCGCCACCTTCTTCGGGCTGTTCGCGCTGTTCTTCGTCAACGCCCAGTATCTGCAGTACGCCAAGGGCTACTCCCCCGCCGTCGCCGGGCTCGCCGTCGGACCCGTCGCCGTCGGGATGCTGGTCTTCTCCCGGCTCAGCCCCCGGCTCTCCCGCCGGTTCGGCGCCCGCCCGATGGTGGCGACGGGGCTCGCCGCCCTGACGGTCGGACTGGGTCTGCTCTCACTGGTCGACGGCTCCACTCCCTATCTCCCCTACGCCGCCGTCCTGCTGGTGATGGCCGTCGGCATGGGTCTGTCGATGCCGCCGCTCTCCCTGTCCGTCCTCAGCTCCCTGCCCGCCGACCGCGCGGGCCTCGGCTCCGGACTCAACGGTGCGGCAAGGGAGTTCGGCAGCGCACTCGGCGTCGCCGCGATGGGCACCGTGATGGCCTCCCACACCGGCGGCTTCACCACGGGCATGGCCGCCGGGTTCCGCGTCGCGGCAGTGGTGCTCGCGGTGCTCGGCGCGGTGACGGTTGCCTGGCTGCGGCCCGACCCTCGCTCCACCGCCGGTCATCGCTGAACGGCACGGAGCAGGCAGTCGCCGGCCGGGGTGCGGTAGTAGAGGACGGAACGGCCCGCACGGCGGCGCTGTATCAGCCGCGCCTCCCGCAGGACGCGGAGGTGGTGGCCCACCGAGCCCAGCCCCTGACCGGTCAGCGCGACGAGTTGGCTGGTGCTCTTCGGGGAGTCGAGGAGCACCAGCACGGTGGCCCGCGCACGCCCGAGCAGGGCCCCCAACGCCTCGGACACCGGCACCCCTTCCGCCTCCCCGAGCGCCCCCGCGAGGGCTCCCGCGCACGGGTACACCACGGCGTAGCGGGACGGCCGGTCGACGGCGGCCTCCCAGGACACCCACCCCGTATGCGGCGTCACCGGGACGAACATCAGCCGTGCCCCCGCCAGTTCGCGCGGCGGGTAGGTGCGGGTGTTGATCTGGAGCCTGCTCTCGCCGAGCCAGCGCATGCCCGGCCGCATGTCGTCGAGCGCGGCGGCCCAGCCACCCCGGCTCAGCTGCGCCGTACGGGCCACCACATCGGCCTCGATGATCCGGCGCCGCCGCGCCCAGTACGGCCGCACCGTCTCCCGCCACACCCACTCCAGGGTGTCCGCCATCCGCCCTGGCAAGTCGTCCCGGCGCAGCGGGGCGGGCAGCGGGCCCTTGCTGCCCAGCGACACCAACAGATCGGCGCGGGCCGCCTCCGGCGGCGCATCCCGCACCCGGGCGACCTCCTCTTCGAAGGAGGGGCCGGCGGAGTCGTACGCTTCGGGGTCCGGCGTGGGCGTGAGGAAGTCGGCGTTCCAGGTGGGACCGAGAGCCGCCCGTATCAGCTGCGCGGTGACCGGGTCGGCCTCCTGGCGGGCGCGATAGGCGGGCCGATGCGCGTCGAGCCAGGCGCGTTCCCCGGGATGGGCGGCGCTCCCCCGTTCCAGCACCTTGAGACCGGCGATCGTCTCCGCGAGCGGCGAGACCACGAACCGGCTGCCCGCCAAGGTGTCTGCACTGACCTGCCACCACCCCACGCTGCGCGCTCCTTCTCACCCCGATGTCCATCTTGCCCCCGGGGCGCGTGCCCTCGTCCGACTCCGCCACAGGCCTGGTCCCCGCCACGGCCACGAGCTATGGGCCGCACCAGCCCGAGCTGGTCCGGGCGCATGGCCACGCTTCCGGCTCGCTCGGGTCCGCAACCGGGCCCCAAGCTGACAGCGGGCCCAAGGAAACCCACTCAGGCCCAACGCGGCGTTCGGCTCAGGCCCAACGCGGCGTTCCGCGTCGCGCTGCGGCGACCTTTCGAGCTGGGGCGAAACAGTAACCGGCTGGCTCGTTCCGGCCGAGACTCCCCGCCATGCACACCTATCGCGAGCTCTTCCGGGCGCCCGAGTTCACTCCTCTCTTTCTCACCAGCACCTTCCAGGTGGCGGGGCAGACGGTGAGCGGTCTGGCGTTGGGCACGCTCATCTACGCCGCTACCGGGTCCCCGCTGCTGTCCTCCCTTGCCATGTTCGGGCCGTCGCTGGCTCAACTCCTCGGGGCTGCGACCCTGTTGTCGGCTGCCGACCGGCTGCGGCCGCGCGCTGCGATGAGCGTGCTGCTTCTGACGTTCGCCCTGGGTACGGCTGTGCAGGCCGTACCGGGTCTGCCCGTCGCCGCTTCGTTCTCCGTGCTGCTCGTCCTCGGTGTGTTCGCCTCGCTGGCGGGCGGGGTGCGCTATGGGCTTCTCAACGAGGTCCTTCGCAAGGACGGATATCTCCTCGGTCGTTCGGTGCTCAATATGTCCAACGGCGTCATGCAGATCTGCGGCTATGCGCTCGGTGGTGTCCTTGTCGCCGTTCTCTCCGCGCGCGGCACCCTGCTGATCGGTGCCGTGCTGTATCTGACGGGTGCGGCCGTCGCACGGCTCGGTCTCGGAGAGCGCCCGCCCCGGGCCACGGGCAGGCCCTCGGTGGCGCAGACCTGGCGGACCAACTCTCTGCTGTGGTCGTCCCCCTCCCGACGGTTGGTCTATCTGGGGCTGTGGGTGCCCAACGGTCTGGTGGTCGGTTGCGAGTCCCTCTTCGTACCGTTCGCCCCGCGAGAGGCCGGGCTCCTCTTCACCTGCGGAGCGGCGGGCATGCTGGCCGGGGACACCGTCGTCGGCCGCTTTGTGCCACCTCGCTGGCGGAGGCGGCTGGCCGTACCGATGCTTGCTCTGCTGGCCTCCCCCTATCTCCTCTTCGTACTGCGTCCCTCACTGCCCTTGGCGGCGGGGCTGGTGATGCTGGCGTCCGTCGGCTTCGGCGCCAGTCTGCTGCTCCAGGAGCGGTTGATGGAGCTGACCCCGGAGGAGCTCAGCGGCCATGCGCTGGGCCTGCATGCGTCGGGGATGCTGGCCCTGCAAGGGGTGGGTGCCGCACTTGCGGGCGCCGTCGCGGAACTCAGGTCCCCGGCCACCGCCATGGCCTCGGTCGCCGCGCTGTCCCTGGCAGTGACCTCGGCCCTCTCCATCGGGCTCCGAGCAGGGGCAGGGCGGCAGGACCTCGTCCCCGGGAACGGCCGGCGCCGCCTGATCAGGCCGGCTCGCCGCCGACGCCCGAGCGGCCCGTCGGAACCCCCAGCAGCCGGACCGTCACCCGCTCCCGCACGCTCTCTCCGAGAACAGCGACGACGGCGTCGGTGATCGCGGATATCAGTCGGGCGGGCGCTCCGACGAAGTCGGGATGGTGGAAGAGCCCCTCCCGTGAGCGCAAGGTCACGATCGGTGCGAGCTCATCCGTGATCTTGCCGCCCACGCCCCACCTCCCGCTGGGTACGCCGAAGATCTCGACCCCGACCAGTTTCCGGAACGACTCGGGATACACCGTCAGTGCGGCTTCTGTCAGCTCTTTGATCAATTGCCCACTGACGGGGGAATCCTCCCCACCCAGGGCTTCCTCATGAATCTGCACCTCGAAGTGCGGCATGGCCACCACCCAATCGGCAAGGTGAACAGCCGGATCGCTAACATCGCGACCGATTCACCTTTAGTCACAAAGCATCTTTGGTTCCAAAGCTAATAGGAGGCCCGCCGCCATGTCAATGGACGGTCACCGAGAGAGACGGGGGAAGGAGAAGGGACAACAGAGAGACGAGGAGCAGCAGGGAGTGGAGGAGCTACTGGGACTGGAGAAGCCCCTGAGCCCCCAAGAACAGCAGGGCCACGCGGCCCCGAAGGCGCAGCCGACCCGGCAGGATGAGCTCGCCGAGGACGACGCCGTACGCGCGCTCCTGCTGCTCATGCCGCGCATCGTCGGCCGGGTCAAGCGCATCCCGGTACCCGAGGAGCTGCAGGCGCTCGCGCTGGCCCCGCGCCATCTCTCCCTGCTCTCGTTCCTTCTCTTCGACGGCCCGATGACCGTCAACGACCTGGCCGCCCGGTTGGAGGTCGCCCCCACCACGGTCAGCCTGCTGGTGGGCGAGCTGAGCCGGAAGGGCGTGCTGGAGCGGCACGAGGACGAGAACGACCGGCGCCGTCGCATCGTGAGCATCACCGAGGCCCACCGCCCCACCATCTCGCGGTGGCTCGCCCGCGGCGCCGGCGCCTGGCGCCAGGTGCTGACCGAGCTCTCGCCCGCCGAGCGCGCGCTGATCGTCGCCACCTTGCGCGCCTACGAGGACGCGATGGCCGACGAGGACGGCGGTGACGAGGACTGACCCCACGCGCCGCCCGGGATCGGCCGCACCCGCCCGGAAACGCCCGAGGGCCCGTACGGATCAGCTGATCCGTACGGGCCCTCGGGGCGCACGGGGGCTCACAGGGCCGGGAACCGGCCGACCTGGAGCCGGCGCGGTCGGTTCTCAGACGAGGCCGAGACCGCGGACCGCGTCACGCTCGTCGGTGAGCTCCTTGACGGAGGCGTCGATACGGGTGCGGGAGAACTCGTTGATCTCCAGGCCCTGGACGATCTCGTACTTGCCGTCCTTCGTGGTCACCGGGAAGGAGGAGATGATGCCCTCCGGTACGCCGTAGGAGCCGTCCGAGGGGATGCCCATGGAGGTCCAGTCGCCCTCGGGGGTGCCGTTGACCCAGGTGTGCACGTGGTCGATGGCGGCGTTCGCGGCGGACGCGGCGGAGGAGGCGCCGCGCGCCTCGATGATGGCGGCACCGCGCTTGGCGACGGTCGGAATGAACTCGTCGGCCAGCCACTTCTCGTCGTTGACGACCTGTGCGGCGTTCTTGCCGCCGACCTCGGCGTGGAAGATGTCCGGGTACTGCGTGGCGGAGTGGTTGCCCCAGATCGTCAGCTTCTTGATGTCGGCGACGGAGGTGCCGGTCTTCTTCGCGAGCTGGGTGAGCGCGCGGTTGTGGTCGAGGCGGGTCATGGCGGTGAACCGCTCAGCAGGAACGTCCGGCGCCGCCGACTGGGCGATCAGCGCGTTGGTGTTGGCCGGGTTGCCGACGACCAGCACCTTGATGTCGTCAGCCGCGTGGTCGTTGATCGCCTTGCCCTGCGGCTTGAAGATGCCGCCGTTGGCCTCCAGCAGGTCGCCGCGCTCCATGCCCTTGGTGCGGGGCCGGGCGCCGACGAGCAGCGCCACGTTGGCACCGTCGAAGGCGACGTTCGGGTCGTCGGTGATCTCGATGCCCTGGAGCAGCGGGAAGGCGCAGTCGTCCAGCTCCATGGCGGTGCCCTCGGCCGCCTTCAGAGCCGGGGTGATCTCCAGCAGACGCAGCCTGACCGGCACGTCGGCGCCCAGCAGCTGGCCGGAGGCGATACGGAACAGCAGCGCGTAGCCGATCTGGCCTGCGGCGCCGGTGACGGTGACGTTCACGGGAGTGCGGGTCATGCGTTCTCCGTAGTACTTGACGACGTGGCTGGCGGGTGGCCGGAAGTCTCTCTACGTCAAGAGACCCACCGGCCAGGCTATCCGACACCGCGCCCGCCTCACCCCCGGGTCCGCTCACGTCACCCCGGACCCGCTCACCGCGCCTTCTTGCCGGGAACGGTGCAGCCCTTGCCACCCGCCGCCAGCGTGGCACAGGCGCGCGCCTCGTCCGGGGCCGCTACGGAGACCATTTTTGTGTAGGCGTCGTTCGTCGTCGCCACCTTGTCGCTCTCCGCCTGCCCGCCCGGTCCGGTGATACGCAGCGCGTCACCGGTCCTCGCCCGGGTGATCCGTCCCCAGGACGCCTTGCACACCTTGCTGTACCGCACTTCGACGAAGCTGGTGCCCACCCAGGCGGAGCTGCTGGTGGCGACGTGCTTGCCGCCGCACCCCATGGCCTCCGGGTCCTTGCCAGAGCAGCTCTTGCCCGAGCACTTCACTCCCGCGGGGAGGGGCGAGCTCTTCCGGGTCGGGCTGGGTTTCGGCTCGGCGGATTTCTCCTTGCCGCCGTCGAGGTCGAAGAAGAGCACGGCGCCCGCCGCGACGACGAGAACGGCCACGAGGGATGCCAGCAGGACCGTCACCTTCCGGCGGCCGCCCCCGCCCTTGCCCGTGCCCTTGCCCGTGCCCTTGCCGCTGCCCGTACGGTCGCTCTCCGGGCCGCCCACGGCGGCGCCCGGGTGGCCGGTGGCGCCCGGGTGGCCGGTGGTGCCCTGATGGCCGGTGGTGGCGGGCCGGTCGGTCGACCCCGGTTTGCCGAGGCCCGGCGCCGGGGTGCCCCATTCGGTCGCGTCGGACCGGTGGCGTCGCTCGCGCGCGGTCGCGGCGTCGCCCGCCGCGCGGATGGCGTCCTTGCGCAGGATGGCGGTGCCCACATCGCCGTCCTCCGGGACGCCCTGTTCCGGGTCGGCCCGCTGGGAGGGCACGGTCCGACCCTCCGGAGCGCCCTGGTGCGGCACGGTGGGGCCGCCGCCCTCGGCGACGGGCGTGCCGCTGCCGGACGCTGCCGCTCCGGGGGCGCCGCCCTGGGGTTCGCCGCCTTCGGGTGTGCTCTTGCCCTTGCGCCGCCTGCGTCCCTTTTCGCGGGTCTCCTCGGGCTCCTCGTTCAGCGCGGCGCGCGCCTGGGCGATCTGGATCGCCTCCAGGGTGGTGTCGTGCCGCATCTCGCTGCGGCTCCACGCCCGTTCGGCCAGCTCCCACATGGTGCCCAGATGCCGCACGTCCGTCCCGGTCACCTCGGCGAGCGCCTGAGTGGCGCCGCGCGGGGGCAACAGACGGCCGTTCAGATAACGCTCCCATGAGGATTTGCTGTACCCGGTCCGGTCCGCGATGGTGGCGACGCTCAGCCCGCTGCGGTCGACGAGCCGGCGTAGCTGGCTCGCGAACTCCCGGATCTGCGGGTCCAGATCCTCCGGTAGCGACCTCCAACGAGGCATAGCCTCCCCCTTGTCCGCGAGTGCGCTCTCACTGTTCCCTTCCCCCGTGTCGCGCCACGGCCTTTGGGTGCTCGTCCGCGCAAACGCCCCCTAGTCTGCCAGCCCATCCGGACACCAACGGTTACGTACCCCGCACCAACGCTCATGGAAGGGCCCGCCCTCCGGGTGGAAGGCGGGCCGCCGCCCATTTCGCAGCACTGTCGCAACAGTTTCACGGCGCTGTTTCGACAGCTGCCGCAGCAGTGCGTGCTGGCGTCGAGGCGCAGGTCAGCGCACTGTGAAGTGCACGATGGTGTCCAAGAACGGGATCGTGAGCCACGGGCTCGGCTGCGCCATCATGGCCAACAGCACGATGGCGAGGCCGAGTACGCCATAGGTGATCATGTCGGTGAAGCGCGAGCGCACCGCCAGCATGCCGACCGAGGGCTTGCCCCAGCGCAGCACCGCACCGCCCAGCAACGACAGGCCGATGATGAGGGTGCCCGCGCGGAACTGGGCGACCGTCACCAGCAGTCCGGCCAGCACCCCGGCGGACACCACCAGAAGCGGCCACTGCCGGTAGGGTGCCGGGCGGTCGCCTCCTATCGCGCGGCCCCCGCCCTCGGGTCGCGCTGTGTCCCTGGTCAGCACCGGAAAGCGCCGCGACGCCTTGCGCGGTGGTGCGGCCTCCTGCGTGGCCATCGCGGAGTCTCCCTTCACGTCACCGTCTGTGGCAGCCGCCGTGGCGCCGTCCTCCGCGCCGCCCGCCTCGCCGCCCCGGTCACCCGTACGGGCACGGTCACGGTCGCCGTCGGCGCGGTCGCCGTCGTCGCGGTCCGGGCCGGTCTCGGCGCGGTCACCCTCGTCCCTCACGGCACTCCCTCTGACCGCGCTCAGCGGGCCGCCTCGGCCGCCTGGGCCTCGGCCGCCTCCACCACGTTGACCAGCAGTTGGGCCCGCGTCATCGGTCCGACGCCGCCCGGGTTGGGGCTGAGCCAGCCGGCCACCTCGGCGACACCCGGGTGCACATCGCCCACGATCTTGCCGCTCTCGTCCCGGCTGACACCCACGTCGAGCACGGCGGCGCCCGGACGGATGTCCTCCGGCTTGATCAGGTGGGGAACACCGGCGGCGGCGACGACGATGTCCGCCTGCCGCAGCACCCCCGGAAGATCGCGGGTACCGGTGTGGCACTGCGTCACGGTCGCGTTCTCGCTGCGCCGGGTCAGCAGCAACGGCAGCGGACGGCCAGCCGTCACACCCCGTCCGACGACCACCACGTGCGCACCGTTCAACTCGACGCCGTACCGGCGCAGCAGTACGAGCATGCCCTGCGGGGTGCACGGCAGCGGTGCGGGCTTGTTGAGGACCAGGCGGCCCAGGTTGGTCGGGTGGAGGCCGTCGGCGTCCTTGGCCGGGTCCATCAGCTCCAGCACCCGGTTGACGTCGATGCCCTTGGGGAGCGGGAGCTGGACGATGTAGCCGGTGCAGGCCGGGTCCTCGTTCAGCTCGCGGACGACCGCCTCGATCTCCTCCTGCGTCGCCGTGGCGAGCAGCTCGCGCTGGATGGAGTTGATGCCGATCTGCCGACTGTCGCGGTGCTTGCCCGCGACGTACTTCTGGGAGCCGACGTCCTCGCCGACGAGCAGCGTGCCCAGGCCGGGCGTGATGCCCTTCGCCTTGAGCGCCTCGACACGCGTGGTGAGGTCGGACTTGATCGCGGCGGCGGTGGCCTTGCCATCGAGAATCTGGGCGGTCATACGCCCATCCTCGCGGATCGGGGCCCCTGCTCTCCACTCAGGTGCGGGTGGCCGACTTCTTCCGGGGCTCCGTCGAGCGGCACCGAGTGAGGCTCGGGCACCGTTCGGGGGCGTTTGGGCACCGTCCGCGCCGCTCCGGGGCTGCGCGGGGTCGCACCGGACCGCGCCGGGCGCTGTTGTGGTCGCGCCGGCGCGGGCCGGTGCGACCGGTGCTGCTGTGCGATCCGCTCAGGCTGCTGTGCGAGCCCGTGTCACCCGCGTGGCGTCGCGTTGGCAACGGGACGGCAAAGGTCGGTTCATGTGCCTCTCTGCTACCCCTACGCTCCGTTGTGCACAGGCACGGAGAGTCAGTAGCGTGCCGGGCGTGTTCAGCGTGATCATCGTCCCGGACGGGTGCCGGGGACCCGAGGAGCAGTACCGGCTGGAGCCGGGCCATACGCTGCGCTTCGGCCGCACGGCACCGGCAGGCAACGGCCTGGCCATCTCCCACCCCGCCGTCGCGTGTGCGGCCGGGGAGATCACGGCGACCGGTGCCTTCTGGATACTGACCAACTTCAGCAGCGACCAGACCTACATCGTGGAGAATCCCGAGGGCGCGGGGGAGCACATCAGGGTCGCGCCCGGCCGTGCCGACGCGCCGGTCCCCTTCGAGTTCGCGCGCGTGCACCTGTGCGCCGGTGAGTCCAGACCCGGCTGCGGTTTCGACGTACTGGCGCCGCGCCACGACTACCTCACACCGGGCGGCTCACCGCTCGGCGGGGCGCTCGCCGAGGGCACGGGCGCTGGCGCAAGCGCCGGTGCGGGCACGGGCATCGGCGGCGACGGTGCGGCCACCGAAGGGGCACACGGCGCGGAGGACTGGACCTTCGACCCGTTCCCCCGCCCTTACCCCCTCGACCACACCTGTCATTACTTCCTCGTTCTGGCGGCACTGTGCGAGGCGAGTCTGCGCACTGGGGAGGCGACACCCGCCCAGGTGCCCGACATCGCGGAGCTCACTGAGCGGCTGCGCCCCGTATGGCCCGACGTCTCCCCGGCTGCCGTCGCCTGGAACATCGACTACCTGCGGCTGAAGCTTCGGCTGCGCACCCCGGACGATCCGGACACCGTCCGCGAGGCACTGGTGCGGTTCGCGCTCCGGTTCGACCTCGTACAGGAAGGGCATCTGACCGTGCTGGAGGGGCAACTGGTCTGAAAGCGCACGTCAGAGCCGTCCGGAACGGTTCCGCGAGGGGTTGACCGAGCGTTGTGGGTTGTCCACAGCCGGGAAACGTGGCTGGACAGCCTGACAGTCGGACCATCAACATGGGTGAACGGCGTCGGGCAGTGCAGGGAGGGCCGACGGTGCGGCGCCGTGACCGGGGGAAGCGACATTGCTGAGGGCAGGCCGTGATTCTCCGGAGTCACTCGGCCCCATCCGCTCCTCAACACCGTCGGAGGAAACAGCCCGTGAGCTACCCGCCGCCCCCCGGCCAGCAACCGAACAACCCGTATGCGGCACCGCAGCAGGGCGCTCCCGGCGCCCCGGGCGCCCCCTACGGTTACCCGCAGCAGGGCGCCGGTCAGCCGAACTACGGCTACCCCGGCGGCATACCCGCGTACCCGGCAGGACCGGGCGGCCCCATGCGGCCCACCGTCAGCATGCCGGGGGTGGTCGTCACCGCGCGCGTGCTGCTGTTCATCGCGGGAGCGCTGTGGGCGCTGCTCGCGTTCATTGTGCTCACGGTCGGCTTGGCTGCGAACGACGCGCTCGACGACGTCCCTGTCGCGGACTCCGTGGGGAGCGCGGCGCTCGGCGGAGCGCTGGTGGGGCTCCTGATCTTCGGCGGCATGGCGGCGCTGCACATCGTGCCGGCCGCCATGTTCGGCAAGGGGCGTATCGGCACCCGTGTCACCGCCATCATCGCGGGCTCGCTCAATGCGCTGATTCCGCTGGTGGCCGTCTTCGGCGCGATGGGCAGCGGGGACAGCGACGTCGCCGGGACCATCTTCATGTGCCTGCTGTGGCTGGCAACCGCGGTGCTGACCATCGTCTTCTGCTCGATGAGCGCCGCCGGCCAGTGGTTCAATCGGCCGCAGTACTGACCGTCGGCACTGCCGAGAACGGGAACGGGCCCCTCACGGTTCACATGAGGGGCCCGTCCTTGTGTGCCGTAGCGACGTCGTGTGCCGTAGCGACATCGCGCAGCGCTCAGTGGAAGAAGTGCCGCGTCCCCGTCAGATACATCGTCACGCCCGCCTTGTTGGCGGCCTCGACGGTCTGCTCGTCCCGGACCGAGCCGCCCGGCTGCACCACGGCGCGCACGCCCGCCTCGGCCAGCACCTCCAGGCCGTCGGGGAAGGGGAAGAACGCGTCTGAGGCCGCGTACGAGCCGCGTGCCCGCTCCGCACCGGCCCGCTGAACGGCGAGCCGGGCCGAGTCGACGCGGTTGACCTGCCCCATGCCGACGCCGACGGTGGCGCGGTCCTTGCCGAGCAGGATCGCGTTGGACTTCACGGCGCGGCAGGCCCGCCAGGCGAAGGACAGTTCGGCGAGCTCGTCGTCGGACAGGGCCTCGCCGGCCGCCAGCGTCCAGTTCGCCGGGTCGTCGCCCGCCGCCTGGAAGGCGTCCTTGGCCTGCGCGAGACCGCCGCCGTCGATGGGACGGAACTCGGCCGGTGCGGTGGGCGCCTCGGGGCAGCGCAGCACACGGATGTTCTTCTTCCGGGAGAGGGCCTCGACCGCGCCGTCCTCGTAGCCGGGGGCGACGATGACCTCGGTGAAGATCTCCGCGACCTGCTCGGCCATCGCCAGGGACACCGGCCGGTTGACGGCGATCACGCCGCCGTACGCGGACAGCGGGTCGCAGGCGTGCGCCTTGCGGTGCGCCTCGGCCACGTCGGCGCCGACCGCGATGCCGCAGGGGTTGGTGTGCTTGATGACGGCGACACACGGCTCGGTGTGGTCGTAGGCGGCACGGCGCGCGGCATCGGTGTCGACGTAGTTGTTGTACGACATCTCCTTGCCGTGCAACTGCTCCGCCTCGGCCAGACCGCCGCCGCCCGTGGTGTAGAGCGCGGCGGGCTGGTGCGGGTTCTCGCCGTAGCGCAGTACGTTCTTGCGCTCGTAGGTGGTGCCGAGGAAGGAGGGGAACTGCGACGAGGCCGCGGATTCGCCCGTCCCCGCCGAGCCGGCCTCGGCGCCGGTCCCGGCGTCGCTCTCGGCGTACGTGGCGAACCAGCCCGCCACCGCCACGTCGTAGGCGGCGGTGTGCTGGAAGGCCTCGCCCGCCAGCCGCTTGCGGGCCGCCAGGTCGAAGCCGCCGTTCTCGACTGCCTTGAGCACCTCGCCGTAACGGTCGGGGTTGACCACGACCGCCACGGACGGGTGGTTCTTGGCAGCGGCGCGCACCATGGAGGGGCCGCCGATGTCGATCTGCTCCACGCACTCGTCGTCGGAGGCGCCGGAGGCGACGGTCTCCGCGAACGGGTAGAGGTTGACGACGACCAGCTCGAACGGCTCGACACCCAGCTCGCCCAGCTGCTCGCGGTGTGCCTCGAGCCGCTGGTCGGCGAGGATGCCCGCGTGCACGCGCGGGTGCAGCGTCTTGACCCGCCCGTCCAGGCACTCGGGGAAGCCGGTCAGCTCCTCGACGGGGGTGACCGGAACCCCGGCGTCCGCGATGCGCTTCGCCGTCGAACCGGTCGAGACGAGCTGCACACCGGCGGCGTGCAGCCCTCGCGCCAGCTCCTCGAGCCCCGTCTTGTCGAACACACTGACCAGCGCGCGGCGGATCGGCCGCTTGGCGCCCAGCGCAGCACTCTCACTCATGACCCAGTCGTACCCTTCTCATGTTCGGCCCCTCGAGCGTGTAGCCGTGGCGTGCGATGTGCACCACGACCTCGACGAGCAGCCGTCGCTCGACTTCCTTGATCCGCTCGTGCAGGGCGACACCCTCGTCGTTGTAGTCCTCGTCCTTGACCTCGACGGCGCGCTGCGCGATGACGGGTCCGGTGTCGACGCCGTCGTCGACGAAGTGGACGGTGCACCCGGTCACTTTCGCGCCGTACGCGAGCGCGTCGCGTACGCCGTGAGCACCGGGAAAACTGGGGAGCAGCGCGGGGTGGGTGTTGAGGAACCGCCCGCCGAACCGCGCCAGGAAGCTGCTGCCGACCACCTTCATGAAGCCCGCGGAGACCACCAGGTCCGGCGCGTGGGCGGCCGTCGCCTCGGCGAGCGCCGCGTCCCACTCCGCGCGGCTGCCGTAGTCCTTGACCCGGCACACATACGTCGGGATCCCGGCCCGCTCGGCCCGCGCCAGCCCCTCGACACCGCTCCGGTCGGCCCCGACGGCGACGATCTCGTACGGGGTGTCGAGCGCCGGGTCGGCAGCGGCGTCGATCAGCGCCTGGAGGTTCGTGCCGGAACCGGACACCAGGACGACAAGGCGCACGGGGGCGACGGGACGGAAGGACTGCGCGTCCACGACGGGGCTCTCTCTCGGGGGAGACGGAATTGTGTGGTCGTACAAGTACGTGGACCCGAGGATTCCGGGGAACTCTACGAAGCGTCCGACCGTCGGCAACGATACCGGCACTCGAAACCGCCCCCACGGGACGGGGGCGCACGCGGAAGGTAGCGTCAGGGACACGGTCTCCTCGGGCTCCTGCGGGGGCTGGGGGGCCGCAGGGCCGTGGAAGCGACGCGGAAGCGACGAGGAAGACACACACCAGATGACCGACCGACGCCGCCGTGCGGCCGCATCCGACAGCTCCTCCCGCGAGGACAACCCCTTCGCGCCACCGCCGGAGGGGCAGCCGGACCAGCCGTGGGAGCCGCGGGTGTTCGGGCCGTCCGGTTCGCGTGATTCGTCAGGTTCGTCCCGGTCGGATGGGCCGGGAGGACCGGGCGGGGCGTCCGGCAGCGGTGGCGGCAGCCCCGACGGGAACGCGCACGGGAGCGGGAGCGGGAACGGCGGGGGCGACGGCGGCAACGGCGACGGGAAGAGCGCCGGGGACGGCGGAGGCGATGATTCCGGCTCCTCGGACGGCGAGCAGCAGCCGTCGGCATGGGGCAGCCAGTGGAGCAGCCGCCAGCCGGGGCGGCACGGTGGCGGCTTCGGCGGCGGACCGGGCGGCGGCAACGGCGGTGGCGCGGGACCGGGCGGCGGCGGCCAGGGCCCGGGCGGCCCGGGTGGGCCTGGCGGACCGGCGGCCGGACCCGGTGGCACACGCGGCATGCGCTGGGACCCCACCGACCCCCTTCAACGGCACGCCCGCTACTCCCTGCACGCCGGTATCTGGGGCCTCTTCTTCGCCCTGCTGAGCGTGCCGCAGGTCGCCCTGCTGCTCGGAGCGCTCTCGCTGTACTGGGGCATCAACGCGCTGCGCGGCAAGCTGCCCAAGTCCGTGAGGGAGAAGGGGAGCAAAAGCGGCAAACGCGGACGCCGTGGGGCAGCCGCGACCGCGGAGGACGTCGCGGGCACCTCCCGCGCCACCGAGGGGGAGGACGCCGCCGACACCCGCGAAGGGGCGGGCGACGGCCGGCCCCCGATCCCGCTCGCCGTGACACCGGCGCAGGCGGACAAGGCCAAGCGGACAGCGGCCATCGGCGGGCTGGTCACCGCCGGTCTGACGCTGACGATCGTGGCGGCGACGTTCGCGCTCCAATTCGTCTACAGCGACTTCTTCACCTGCCAGAACGACGCGCTGACCCAGTCCTCCCGCGACGACTGCAAGAGGCACCTGCCCGAGGACCTGCGGCCGTTCCTGGAAGACCGCTGAGCTGACGTTGCGGCCGGGGCCGCTGAGAGCACTGAGGTTGCCGGGGCCGTTGGGGCTGCGGGGGGCGCCGTTCCGGGGTTCTTCCTGCCGCCTGTCTAGGAGCTGACGTTCGCGGGGTCGGGTTCGGGCTCGGGGCTGAGGTCGGGGTCGCGGCTGAGGTCGGCGTCGGGGCCGGGCTCCGGGCCCGGTTCGGGGGCGGGTTCCGGGTCCGCTTGCGGGGCGGGTCCGGAACCGGATGGGGACGAGGGCTCGGGCCCAGGTCCGGGCTCGGGTCCGGGCTCGGGCTCGGGCTTGGGTTCGGGCTCGGGCTCGGGCTCGGGCTCGAAGTCGGGCTGGGAAGCGGGCTCGGTGCCGGAAGCGGCGGCGGGCTCGGACTCGGGCCCGGACTCCGCCTCGGGCCCGGACTCCGCCTCGGGCCCGTCGTCCGCCGGGGCGGTCGGCTCGAAGGCGGGCATCAGGCCACCGGAAGCCGCCTTCATCGCGGTCCAGCGCTCACGGCGGGCCTCGTCCGTGTGCCAGGCGGCGTCGGGGCCGCTCTCCTCCTCGGTCGGTGCCGCCACCGCCGCCATCAGCGCGGCGAAGAGCGCCGACCGATGCGCGTTGCGCCGCGTCCACCACCGGACCCACAGCGCGGTCGGCAGGCCGACGACGAGCAGCCACCCGCACGCGGCGGCGCCGGTCTGCCACCAGCAGGGGCCCAGGTGCGCGAGTGCCTCGTTGCCGAGCGGGCCGCTGGCGCACGCGGTGAGCAGCGCCAGCACGGCGCCGCACAGCACCGCGGCGAGCGGCACCGCCACGACGACGGCGCGCCGGCTGCCGGTCCTGCTGGGGGCTGTGCCCGGTCCGGCGCCGACGGCCACCTCCGAGCGGCCCACCCACCAGCCGCAGATCAGGCCGCCCAGCAGCGGGACCACGCCCGCCAGGCACCATCCGAAAGCACCGCCTGTGCCCTCATCCGGAACGGTGGCCAGCAGCGGGAACGGGGGCAACTGCGGCATGGCCGTCGTGGCGGCCGGAGCGGCGACGCTGTCGGCACCCAGCGTGAAGCCGGGCCCTAGACCGTACGACGTGGCCCAGAGCACCGCGTTGGGCAGCAGCGCAACCGTGAGCAGCAGGACGCCGAGATGACCCGAGACGCTGTTCGTGAGCTCCGGAAACGCACTGAACACCGCCTGCACGTTCCACAGGAGGGAGCCCGCGAGCAGCGTGGCTCCCCCGGCGCACAGGACCACTGTCGCCGCACCGGCCGCCTGGACGGCGACGGCGGCGCGGTCCCGGGTGAGGTGTCCGAGCAGTGCCCTGAGCCCGGTCCGGGCAGCCTCCGGCAGCCGGGCGGTGAGCGCAGCCGCCGAGGCGGCAGTCGCCCCCGAACGGTTCGGCGCGCCGTGGGCCGCGCACAGCCCGGTCACCCCGACGACGAACAGCGGCAGTCGCCACATCGTGCTGACGGGATCGGCCTCGATCGGGCTGTCCGACGCGTAGGCGACCGCCGCTGCGGTGACGAGGAGATAGCCGCCCGAGACCCAGCCCGCGACGGCGAGCGGCCCGTACTCGTCGTCGTCCGCGGTGAGCCGTGCGTCCAGCCCTTCCCGCGTAGCGCGCCACAGCAGCCACACGGGTACCGCCGTCAGCAGCAACGGCGTCACCCCTACGGGTGCCGCGGCACCGGACAGCGTCTCGTGCCGTACGAGATGCGTGCCGTGTGCCAGCAACCACAGGTCCGCCGCCGTACGCAGGGCTCCGCCGGCCCCGCTGTCGGGGTACGGCGAGACGGTCCACAGCAGCAGGACGACGACGGCGAACGCGCCGAGCCCGAGCCCGGCGGCCACGGCGCCGCCCAGCAACCAGCCGCTGGTGAGGGGCAGGGGGCGGGGGTGGCCACGGCCCGAGGACAACGACGGACCGCGGTGCGTCACTTGGCTCACGGCGCCATGCTGCCAAGAACACCCGTTTTGCCCTAGTAGCAGGCATTTTGTCGCTGTGTCGCACAAGCTATGGGCTATGCAACTTTCTTCCGCCTCTGCCGACGCGGCCGCGAGTGCGGCGAAGCGCCGTGCCCCCGCAGCTTCTGACGGCCCTTCCGCCCAGGCCTCTTCCGAGGCGGAAGAGGCACCGGACGCGTCGTCGGGCGGGCCGAGCGCGCTGAAAGAGCCGGAGGCAGCGGCCGCACCGGACACAGCACCGGAAACGGCACCGGAAACGGCGCCCGCGCCGGGCGCGGGCTCGGAAGCGGTGCCGGATGAGACCCCGTCGGGCGAGGCGGAGGAGGCTGACGCGGCAGCGAAGGCTGACGGAGCTGATGTGTCGGATGCCTCTGCCGCGTCGCAGGGTTTGGATGTGCTGGACGCGCCTGCCCTGGCGGACATGGCGGACCCAGCAGACGTGCCTGACGCGGCCGACGTGGCAGACCCGGCAGATGTGGCGGGAGAGGCGGAAGCAGCGCAGGACGGCGAAGGCGCGGCGGCCCTCGCGCCGACCCCGCGCAGCGAAGGGCAGCCGGGCTCCGGCCCGGCGCCACGGGTGCCGGCGCCCGCCCCGCCCGGTGAGCCGGAGCCGCAGGTCGAGGTCGTGGAAGCGGTGCCAGGTCCGGTCGAGGACTTCGTGGGTTCGGCCAGGCGGCGCACGGCGCTCCCCGACGACCCGGTCGAGGCCTTCGACGAGCTCTACCGGTGGCAGGCGCGGGCGCTCACCCGGCAGGCGTTTGTGCTGAGCGGGCACCGTCGAGTGGCCGAACGAGCCGTTCGCTGGGCGTTCCACCAGGCATGGCAGCACTGGCCGAAGGTCCTGGCGGAGAGCGAGCCCACGCGCACGGTGCGAGCGACGGTGTACGAGTACGCGCTCTCCCCCTGGCACCAGTTCCACCCTCGGCACCGCAGGCCGCAGACGTACCGGGGCGCACCGGAGCACCGGACGGTGCTGGCGGCGTTCCTGGGACTGCCGCGCAGCTACCGCGCCGCGCTGCTGCTGCACTACGGGCTGGGACTGACGTTGCAGGAGACGGCCGCCGAGGTGGAGTGCAGCACCGAGGCAGCGGCAGGCCGGGTCACGCACGGGCGGGCGGCACTCGAGGAGTGCTGGCCACGGCTGGCGCGGGCACCACGGCGACAGTGCGGTGCGGTACTGGCGCACGCGCTGCGCGAGCTCGCCGCCGCGCAGCCGGTACGCCCGATGCCGCCACAGCTGGTGCGCCGCAGCAGCCTCCGTACGACGCGGCTGTGGACCCGCGCCTCGATCGGTCTGACGGCGACGGTGGCGACGGCGACGGCTTTCACGCTCCTGACGGCCGAGACCGGCGACGGCCCGGCGGACAAGCCCGTCCGGGCACCGTCACGCACCTTCGCGCCCGCCACGCTGCCGGGCGCACCGAACGCCGATGCGGGACTGTTCCCGGGCACGGCCCCGGGACCAGGCATGGCCCCGCGAACGGGCACAGTCTCGGGAACGGGCACAGTCTCGGGAACGCGTGAGGGCCCCGTCACCACTCGTACGAGTGACGCGAGCAAGGCCGGACGTACGTACCGGAAACCGGCCGGCGGCCCCGGCCAGGCCTACCTGCCCCAGCTCCGCTCCACCAACGAGCGCGGCAATCTGCGCGACTTCCAGCCGCCCGGGTACCGCGCCCCGAACGGCTGACGGGCCCGCCCCCGGAGGGTACGGGCCCGTCGGACGATCAGCCGCCGCGCGAACGCCCACTCAGGCGCCAGGCATCAGGCATCAGGCACCAGGCACCAGGCGCCAGGTGCCGGCGCGCGGCCACGCGTCACGCGCTGAGGCGCTCCCGCGCGAGCCGTGCGGTCTCGGACGGGGTCTTGCCGACCTTCACGCCCGCGGCCTCGAGGGCCTCCTTCTTCGCCTGCGCGGTGCCGGAGGAGCCGGAGACGATGGCGCCCGCGTGGCCCATCGTCTTGCCCTCCGGAGCGGTGAAGCCCGCGACGTAGCCGACGACCGGCTTGGTCACGTTCTCCTTGATGAAGTCGGCCGCACGCTCCTCCGCGTCACCGCCGATCTCACCGATCATGACGATCAGGTCGGTGTCCGGGTCGGCCTCGAACGCCTTGAGGGCGTCGATGTGCGTGGTGCCGATGACCGGGTCACCGCCGATGCCGACGCAGGTCGAGAAGCCGATGTCGCGCAGCTCGTACATCATCTGGTAGGTCAGCGTGCCCGACTTGGAGACCAGACCGATGCGGCCCGGCTTGGTGATGTCGGACGGGATGATGCCGGCGTTCGACTGGCCGGGGGTGATCAGACCCGGGCAGTTCGGGCCGACGATCCGCGTCTTGTTCCCCTTCTGGGTGGCGTAGTCCCAGAAGTAGGCGGTGTCGTGGACTGCGATGCCCTCGGTGATCACGACGGCGAGGCCGATCCCGGCGTCGATCGCCTCGATCACGGCGTCCTTGGTGAACTTCGGCGGGACGAAGATCACGGTGACGTCGGCGCCGGTGGCCTCCATGGCCTCCTTGACGCCGCCGAAGACGGGCACCTCGGTGCCGTCGAAGTCAACGGTCGTGCCCGCCTTGCGCGGGTTCACACCGCCGACGATGTTGGTGCCGGAGGCCAGCATCCGCTTGGTGTGCTTCTGGCCCTCCGAGCCGGTCATCCCCTGGACGATGACCTTGCTCTCCTTGGTGAGGAAGATAGCCATGGTGTGTCGATGTCCTCGTTCGGTCTCGTCCGGGCTTACTTGGCGGCCAGCTCGGCGGCCTTGTCGGCCGCGCCGTCCATGGTGTCCACCTGCTGCACGAGCGGGTGCGCCGCGTCGGTCAGGATCTTGCGGCCCAGCTCGGCGTTGTTGCCGTCGAGGCGGACGACCAGCGGCTTGTTGACGTCCTCGCCCTTGGACTTGAGCAGCTCGAGCGCCTGCACGATGCCGTTGGCGACCGCGTCGCAGGCGGTGATGCCGCCGAAGACGTTCACGAAGACCGACTTGACGTCGGGGTCCCCGAGGATGATCTCCAGGCCGTTGGCCATCACCTCGGCGGAGGCGCCGCCACCGATGTCGAGGAAGTTGGCGGGCTTGACGTTGTTGTGCGCCTCGCCCGCGTACGCCACCACGTCGAGGGTGGACATGACCAGACCCGCGCCGTTGCCGATGATGCCGACCTGGCCGTCCAGCTTGACGTAGTTGAGGTTCTTGGCCTTGGCCGCCGCCTCCAGCGGGTTGGCCGCCGCCTTGTCCTCCAGCGCCTCGTGCTCGGGCTGGCGGAAGTCGGCGTTGGCGTCCAGCGACACCTTGCCGTCCAGCGCGATGACCTTGCCGTCGGCGGTCTTGACCAGCGGGTTGACCTCGACGAGGAGGGCGTCCTCCTTGACGAAGACGTCCCAGAGCTTCACCAGCACGTTGCTGATCTGGTCGATCAGCTCGGCCGGGAACTTGGCGGCCTCGGCGATCTCGCGGGCCTTCGCCTCGGTCACGCCCTCGATGGCGTCGACCGGGATCTTGGCCAGCGCCTCGGGCTTGGTGGCCGCGACCTCCTCGATCTCCACGCCGCCCTCGACGGAGGCCATCGCCAGGAAGGTGCGGTTGGTGCGGTCCAGCAGGAAGGAGACGTAGTACTCCTCCTGGATGTCCGCGGTCTGGGCGAGCATCACCTTGTGGACCGTGTGGCCCTTGATGTCCATGCCCAGGATCTGGCCGGCCTTCTCGACCGCGTCCGCCGGGTCGGAGGCCAGCTTGACGCCACCGGCCTTGCCGCGGCCGCCGGTCTTGACCTGCGCCTTGACGACAGCCCTGCCGCCGAGCCGCTCGGTCAGCTCGCGCGCCGCCTCAGGTGTCTCGATGACTTCACCGGCCAGCACCGGTACGTCATGCTTGGCGAAGAGGTCCCTCGCCTGGTACTCGAACAGGTCCACGCGCGTCCGTCCCCTTAATCAGTGGTCTCGCGGTCGTTGTCAGCGTGGGCGTGCCGCAGGGCCGCGGCGTCCACGGGTCGCGCGGCATGTCCGCCTTGCAGGTTAGCCCTGCGTGCGTGCGCTGCCTAAATCGCACCTCACACATACGCGGTGACAACGGTCACAGCGCGGCCGGTCGTTTTCTGATGCGGGGTGGCCCGCGCCTCTCACGGCGGGTGGCCGGCTCAGTCCGGGACCGGCAAGGGGCGCTTTTCGATTGCCGCTGCCATCACCTCCGGGAAGTGGTCGGGGGTGCAGGCGAACGCGGGGGCGCCCATCGCGGCGAGCGCGGCCGCGTGGTCGCGGTCGTAGGAGGGCGCGCCTTCGTCGGACAGGGCGAGGAGGGTGACGAACTGAACACCGGCCCCCTTCATCGCGGCGACCCGCTTGAGCATCTCCTGCCGTATCCCGCCCTCGTACAGATCGCTGATCAGTACGACGACCGTCTCGGCGGGGCGGCTGATCCGGGACTGGCAGTAGGCCAGCGCCCGGTTGATGTCCGTGCCACCGCCCAGCTGGGTGCCGAAGAGCACGTCGACGGGGTCGTCCAGGTCGTCCGTCAGATCCACCACGCTGGTGTCGAAGACGACGAGCCGGGTGTCGAGCGTGCGCATGGAGGCCAGCACCGCGCCGAAGACGGAGGCGTAGACCACGGAGGACGCCATCGAACCGGACTGGTCGATGCACAGGATGACGTCCTTCTTGACCGCCTGCGCCGCCCGCCCGTATCCGATCAGCCGCTCGGGAACGATCGTGCCGTGGTCGGGCAGATAGTTCTTGAGGTTGGCGCGGATGGTCCGGTCCCAGTCGATGTCCCGGTGCCGGGGCCGGTTGACCTTCGCGGAGCGGTCGAGCGCGCCGGTGAGGGTCGAGCGCGTCCTGGAGGCCAGCCGCTTCTCCAGTTCGGCGACCACCTTGCGCACCACGGCCCGCGCCGTCTCCCTGCTGGTCTCCGGCATCGCCTTGTTGAGCGAGAGCAGAGTGCCCACCAGGTGCACATCCGGCTCGACCGCCTCCAGCATCTCCGGCTCCAGCAGCAACGCGGAGAGCCCGAGCCGGTCGATCGCGTCCCGCTGCATCACCTGCACGACGGAGCTGGGGAAGTAGGTGCGGATGTCACCCAGCCAGCGCGAGACGTGCGGCGCCGAGGCACCGAGCCCGCCGCCACCACTGCTGCCGCCACCGCCCTGGGCTCCGCCGGTGCCCCTGCCGCCGGGCCCGCCGTCCCCGTAGAGGGCCTCCAGGGTGCGGTCCATCCCGCTGTCGGTGCCGCCCAGCAGGCAGCCGGTGCCGTCCGCCGCACCGCCGCCCAGCACCAGCCGCCAGCGGCGCAGCCGCTCCTCCTCCGCCACCCCGGCCCCGGTGGTCTCCGTGCCTGCGGCCTCCGCGTCCATGTCCTGGGCCGTCATACGCGCACCCCCTCGCTCTCGTCGCGCCGCGCCCCGCCGAGCAGCAGCCGCACCGTCTCCAGCACTGCGTCGGCCCGCTCTCTGTCGAGGCCGGCCCCGAATCCGGGCACCCCGTCCCCGGCGCCGCTCCCCCGCCGGTCGCCGTCGCGCACAGGGCCGCGCCGCACCAGTTCCCCCAGGGTCCGCCGCACCCCGGCCTCGTACTCCGCGAACGTCCGCCGCAGCAGCGGAAGCACATCCGTGAACGCCTCGCCGGGGACCTCCGTCAGCCAGCGGTCGACGAGCGCGAGCAGCCGTTCGTCGTGCACCAGCAGCATCCCGCCGCCCGCGAGGAAGCCCTCGATCCACGCCGCTGCCTCCCCCGGCGGTGTACCGGGTGACAGCACGAGGCTCATCAGCCGCTCGGCCTCGTCGTCCGCCAGCTGGCCGTCGTCCAGCAGCAGTCGGGCGCAGCGGCCGCGCAGCAGGCCGGGTATCCGGTCCCGTCCGGCGAGCGTGCGCAGCACTCCTCGCCATCTGCTCAGCAGCCCTCCCGACGGCCGTCCCGCCGACTCCGGCCGCGCCCCCTCCGCACCGGTGTCGTCCTTGTCGTCCCGGGCGGGCAGGTTCACCGCCTGGTGTGCCGCGTCCAGGTGGCGCCGCATCTCGCGGGCCCCCTCGTCGTCCAGCCCCGCACAGGCGGGCGGGAGTCCGACGCAGACCCGCTCGGCCATCCCTCCGGCGACCTCGGCCAGCGCCCCCGCGTCGGTGCCCCGCACATCGCCGTAGCGCAGCGTGCGCACCAGCGCGGGCAGGGCCTGCGCCAAGTGTCCGACGTCCGATTCCAGTGCTGCCCGGTCGGCCAGCACCCGCATCACCACGGGGAGCGCCTCCGGCAGTTGGGCCAGCAGGCACAGCTCGGCCAGCGCCGTCACCTCGGCGAGGGTGCCGCCGCCTTGCTCCGTCGCCTGGGCACGGGCCTTGGCCGTGGCTGCCTCACGGACGGTCGTGCCCCAGATGCCGGCCTCGGCCACCCGTACGGACAGCTCCGGCTCCCAGCGCAGCCGCCAGCTCTCGCGGAAGGTGCCGGTGCTGCCGCTCCGGGCTCCGGCCGGCTCGCCCCAGCCGATGCCCAGCAGCCGGAGCCGGTGCAGCAGACGGCTGCGCGCCGCGTCCGTCTCCTTGCGCAGGTCCAGATCCAGCTCGCGCTCCGCGGCGGCCGGCTTCAGCCGCACGGCGCGCTGCTGCCGTGCCAGGTCGCGCTGGAGCGGCACCGCGGGAGCCCCCTCGGGCACCTCCCCCAGTACGTCGCCGACCACCAGCTCTTCCCGGATGAGCTCCAGCGGCACATCGGAGCCCTCGCACAGCACGGCCCGTATGGCGTCGGTCGTCTCGGTCAGCCCCGCCAGGGGGCGGCCGCGCATCGCGGCCAGCGTCTCGGACAGCCGGACCGCTTCGATGAGGTGCGCCGAGGAGACGGAGTGGTCCTGCGCCCGCAGCAGACCGGCCACCTTCGTCATCCACCGCTCCACGGGCCGGTCCGGCGCTGCGAAGAGGTGCCCGTACCACCCGGGGGAGGCTATTCCGGCGCCGTAGCCGGACCGACGGGCCAGCCGCCGGTGTGTCCAGGGAACCCAGGTGACCTCCGTCTTCACCTTGGGGAGCCCCTTGAGCGCCTGCCGGTCGGCGGTCACCGTCGTCGTCTCGGTGAGTGCCGGGACGTGCCAGGCGCCGCAGACCACGGCCGTCACCGCGTCCCCGAACTCCTTTCGTGCCTCGCGCAGCCGCAGCCGCATATGGGCCTCCCGGACGAGGTCCCGCTCATGGCCGCCCTCCCCGTGCACGGCCCGCAGCTCGGCCATGGCCTCACCGAGCGCCGCGAACGGTTCGTAGGGGTCGGCGGGGCGGGCCTCCCGGCTCTCGCCCCGGCCGCCGCCGCGGTGTTCGACGGCGTCCTCCCACCAGCGCTCAGGATCGTCGTATCCCGCCGCCTCCGCGAGCGCCGCCAGCGGGTCGAGCCGCACGCCGTCCCCGCTCCCTCGCGTCCGGTATGTGGAGGCTGGATCGACGTCCCCGGCGGCACCACCCCCGTCGGTGCCGCCGGGGACCGTCTCCTCCCCCTCTCCCTGTGGCTTTTCCTCCCCGCTTCCGGACACCTGCTCGTCCGCGTCGCTCAGGGCGAGCGTGTGCGCGGCGGGCAGGTCGATGAAGCGGACCGGGACGCCGCGCCGCACCGCCCAGCGGAGCGCCACCCACTCCGGGGAGAACTCGGCAAGCGGCCAGAACGCGGCCTTCCCCGGCTCGTTGACGGCGTGCGCCAGCAGCGCCACCGGCGGGACCATCTCCTCGCTCCCGGCCAGCTCGGCCACCGCGTCGCCCTCGGGCGGGCCCTCGATCAGTACGACACGCGGCTCGTACGCCTCCAGCACGGCGGCGACCGCGCGCGCCGAGCCGGGGCCGTGGTGCCGCACCCCCAGCAGCAGCGGGCCTGCCGCGCGCTCCCGGACGTGTGGGGTCCCGGCGTCCCCTCCCGCCGGCGGGCCTGCCGAGCCCTCTTGGACAGCCGTCATGCGGACACCTCTCGGCAGGCGCGGTAGAAGTCCTTCCAGCCCTCGCGCTCCCGGACGACCGCCTCGAGGTACTCCTGCCACACCACCTGGTCCGAGGACGGGTCGCGGACGACGGCGCCGAGAATGCCCGCCGCCACATCCCCGGCGCGCAGCACCCCGTCACCGAAGTGCGCGGCCAGTGCGAGGCCGCCGGTGACGACGGAGATGGCCTCGGCCGTCGACAGCGTGCCGGAGGGTGACTTCAGCTTCGTACGGCCGTCGTCGGTGACGCCTTCGCGCAGCTCGCGGAAGACGGTGACCACCCGGCGGATCTCGTCGAACCCCTCGGGCGCCGGCGGCAGGTCGAGGGACTTGCCGAGCTGCCCCACCCGGCGCGCCACGATCTCCACCTCGGCCTCCGCCGTCTCGGGCAGCGGGAGCACCACGGTGTTGAAGCGGCGGCGCAGCGCGCTGGACAGCTCGTTGACCCCGCGGTCCCGGTCGTTGGCCGTCGCGATCAGGTTGAAACCGCTGACCGCCTGGACCTCCTCGCCCAGCTCGGGAATCGGGAGGGTCTTCTCCGAGAGCACGGTGATCAGCGTGTCCTGCACATCGGCCGGGATACGGGTCAGCTCCTCGACCCGGGCCGTCATGCCCTCGGCCATCGCGCGCATCACCGGGCTCGGCACCAGCGCCGCACGGCTGGGCCCCTGCGCAAGCAGCTGCGCGTAGTTCCATCCGTAACGGATCGCCTCCTCCGCTGTGCCCGCCGTGCCCTGCACGAGCAGCGTCGAATCCCCGCTGACGGCCGCGGCCAGGTGCTCCGATACCCAGGTCTTCGCCGTACCGGGGACACCGAGCAGCAGCAGGGCGCGGTCGGTGGCCAGCGTGCTGACCGCGACCTCGATGATGCGGCGCGGACCCACGTACTTGGGCGTGATGACCTTGCCCCCGGGCAGCTCGCCGCCGAGCAGATACGTCGCGACCGCCCATGGGGACAGCCGCCAGCGCGCGGGGCGCGGCCGGTCGTCGGCCTCGGCGAGGGCCGTCAGCTCGTCGGCGAAGGCGTCCTCGGCGTGCGGCCGCAGCGCGGTTGCAGGAGCGGCCGCGGCAGGCGTGCCTGGCGCCGGCTGTGCGGCGGACTCGGCGGCCGGGTCTGCGACATGGCTCTCGGTCACAACTCCCCCTCAACGCAGGGCTCTCGTACGGAAAAAGACAAGGGGATGGCCAAGGAAGGAACCCCCGCGCCGCAGCGCCTCGGCCGATCCGTGAACTACTCTGCATGCCGCCACTGACAATCGCCCTGACCTGCATAGATGGGCAGTTGGGGGCTGGTTGTCAGTGGCGCCGCCTACCGTTTTCGGCATGGGTGGACAGGCGGTCCGCTGGACAGCGGAGCAGGTAATGGCGCTGGCGCCTGACGTGGCGTCACGTCGCGCGGGGAGCAAGCTGTCGGCGCCCGGCCCCTGGACGGAGGCGGGGTCGGGCGGCGGCGCGGTCTGGGGGCTGTGCAAGGGCAGCGGGAGCAAGCCGTACCAGACGGTGGTGGACCTCGACGGGGGCCAGGGGATCGGTTACAAGTGCTCGTGCCCCAGCAGAAAGTTCCCGTGCAAGCACGCTCTCGGCCTGCTTCTGCTGTGGGCCGGCGACGAGGCGGCCGTCGCCGAGCAGGGCGAGCCTCCTCAGTGGGCGGAGGGCTGGCTGAGCGGCCGCAGGCAGCGCGCGGAGAAGAAGGCGGGCAGGAGCCCGGGTGGAGAGGCCGCCTCCGGGGGCGGTAGGAGCGCGGGCCGCGCAGGCGGCGAGACGGGGGCGCGGGACGGCGGAGAGGGGGCGGCCGGAGCCGAAGCGGCGGAGGGCGAGGAGGGGGACGCGCGGTCGCGGGCCGAGGCAGCGCGCCGCCGCGCCGAGCAGCGCGCGGCACGGATCACGGCGGGTGCCGAGGAGTTGGAGCAGCGGCTGGCCGACCTGCTGCGCGGCGGTCTCGCCGGTACGGAGCAGTCGGGGTACGCGCCGTGGGAGGAGATGGCGGCCCGCATGGTCGACGCCCAGGCCCCCGGGCTGGCCAACCGGATACGGGAGCTGGGTGCCGTCCCCGGCTCGGGAGCAGGCTGGCCGGAACGGCTGCTGGAGGAGTGCGCACTGCTCCATCTGCTGGCGCGCGGCTGGATGCGGGCCGACGAACTGCCCGGCCCGCTCGCCGAGACGGTCAGATCGCGGGTGGGTCTGACGGTGGAAGCGGCCGAACTGCTGGCGGACGAACAGGGGTTGGTACGCGACGAGTGGCTGGTGCTGGCCCAGTCGGACACCGACGAGGGGCGTCTGACGGCCCGCCGCATCTGGCTGCACGGCCGTGCCACGGGGCGTCCGGCGCTGCTGCTCTCCTTCGGCGTCGGCGGCCGCCCTCCGGAACTGGCGCTGCCGGTGGGCGCGACGCTGGACGCGGAGCTGGCCTACTACCCGGGCGCCAGCCCGCTGCGGGCGGCTCTCGGGGAACGGCACGACGCTCCGCTGCTCGGCTTCCGGCCGCCGGGCCACAGCATTCCGCAGGCCCTGGACGCCTATGCGGGGGCGCTCCGAGACGACCCGTGGCTGGAGGGGTGGCCGTGCGTGCTGCGGGACGTGATACCCGTCCCGCCGTCCGACTCCGGCCCGTCCGGCGGCAGTGCGGGGCCGCAGCGCGGCGTGGGGGGCCGCGCCGGCGGCGGAACCGGGGGCAGCACCGCGAGCCGGCCGGGAGGAGGCAGCGGGGAGGGGTGGCAGCTCGCGGCAGCGGACGAGGAGACCGCCCTTCCGGTGGCGCCGGGCACCGGCACGGCCGCGCTGTGGAGGCTGCTGGCGATCTCCGGGGACGGTCCGGTCACGGTCTTCGGCGAATGCGGGCACCGCGGCTTCAGCCCGTACACGGCTTGGAGCGAGGGCAAGGCCGTCCCGCTGTGACAGCGGCGGCCCGGACCGAAGGCGAAGAGGCGGGGCGGCAATGAGAGGGGCGGATGTGACGGCTGAGACGGTTGCAGAGCAGCGCATACCCGGCGGCGAGCCACCGGTGGCAGCGGCCGAAGGGGGCGGCCGTGGGGTCGGAGGGTGGGGGGAGTTGGTGGCTGCCGCGCTGTTGGGAGCCGAGCGGCGGCGTCCACCGGGCGGAAGCGTGACGGCGCTGCTGGACGCGGCGGCGGCCGAGACGGTCCGGCGGCGCGCCGGTGCCCGGCCGGCCGTCCCCCGGCAGCGGCCCGAGCCCGCGCCTCAGGACGGGCGGAAGCCGCTGCCCGCGGCGGCCGAACGGCGACTGGCGACGCTGCTGGCGGACCGGGCGCTGGGTGGGGCGAGTCCGTCGGGCGCCGCAGCCGGGCGCCGGGGTTCGGGTCCGGACCTGGGAGAGCTGCTGCCGCAGTGGCTCGCGGAGGCGAACTCCCAGGGCTATCGGGCGCCCGCCGCGCTGCTGCCCGCTTTGCTGGACGCGGCGCGGGCCCGTACCGATCTGCGGGCCGAGACGCTGGCATTCGCCGGTCCGCGGGCGCTGTGGCTGGCGCGGTACAACGCCGACTGGAAGTTCGCGCTGCGGGACGGGGTCCGCCGACAGGTGCCGGACGAGCGCCCCGAGGAGGCCGAACAGCTGTGGCAGGAGGGGCTGTTCGCCGAGCGGGTGGCGCTGCTGACGGCCCAGCGGCAGCGGGACCCGCAGGTGGCGCTGGCGCTGCTGTCCTCCACTTGGCAGACCGAGCGGGCCGAGGACAGGCTGATGTTCCTGGACTCGCTGCGTCTGGGACTCGGTCCCGCCGACGAGCCGTTCCTGGAGCGGGCGCTGACCGACCGCAGCCGCACCGTACGGGCGACCGCGGCCGAGCTGCTGGCGGCGCTGCCCGGGTCGGCGCTGGCCGCCCGGATGGCGAAGCGCGCCCGTGCCTGTGTGGGCCCTGACCGGATGGGCGGCCGGGGCGGCATCGCGGTGGAGGCGCCGCACGAGTGCGATGCCGATATGCAGCGCGACGGTGTCGTGCCCCGACCGCCCTCGGGCCGCGGGGAACGGGCCTGGTGGCTGGTCCAGTTGGTGGAGGCGACGCCGCTGCGGGTGTGGAGCGAGCAGTTCGACGGGCTCCCTCCGGCCCGGATCGTGGCGCTGCCGGTCGCCGACGGCTGGCGGGAGGATCTGCACGCGGCGTGGTGCGGTGCGGCCGTGCGCCAGCGGGATGTGGAGTGGGCGCGCGCCCTCATCGGGGAGCCCACCGAGCCGTTCTCCGAAGGTCCGGGCGACCCTGCCAAGCTGCTGTCGGTGCTGCCCGAGGAGGAGCGCGGCGAGTGGGCGGCGCGCTTCATAGCCGCGCACGGGCTGTCGGAGGCGTTCCGCATCCTCGGGGTGTGCGGCGTGCCGTGGTCGCTGCCGCTGGGGCGCGCTGTGGTGGACGCGCTGGAGATCGCACGGGACGCGGGCAGCTACCCATGGAGCTTCAGCGGGGTGATGGGGCTCGCCGAGCGCTGTCTGGACCCGTCCGACGCGGAGCGGCTCGCGCCACTGGCTGCTGTGCCCGACGAGAAGGAGGGCGAGTCGCCGGGCGCCGGCGCTTACTGGGCGGAGTCGTTCCAGCGGCTGGTCGCCACCTTGCGGCTGCGCTCCTCGATGCTGGCGGAACTACGGGGCGAGCGGAGAGAGGGGGAACCGCAGACGGGAGAAGCGTGACGCGAGCCGAAGGGGCGACACGCGAGCCAAGGTGGGCGCCGGCGCTGGCGCACCCCACGGGAGAGGCGGCGGTGGGGGGGTGGCGGCTCAGGCCGCCACCGGGCCCACGTGGGTGCGGATCCAGTCGACGACCTCGCTGGTGCTGGCGCCCGGTGTGAAGATCTCGGCCACGCCCTGCTCCTTGAGCAGGGGGATGTCCGCCTCAGGGATGATCCCGCCGCCGAAGACCTTGATGTCGGCGGCGTCCCGCTCGCGCAGCAGCTCCAGCACTCGGGCGAAGAGAGTGTTGTGCGCGCCGGAGAGGATGGAGAGGCCGATGGCGTGCGCATCCTCCTGGATGGCGGTGTCCACGACCTGCTCCGGCGTCTGGTGCAGACCGGTGTAGATGACCTCCATGCCGGCGTCGCGCAGGGCACGGGCGATGACCTTGGCACCGCGGTCATGGCCGTCGAGGCCCGGCTTGGCGACCACCACGCGGATCGGACCGGTCACATCCATCACTGCCTCCCTCTAGGACGACCACTGGGCCGGGACGGGCCACGGGGTGTGAACGCACGTTATCTCCAGCATCCCGCACCCGTCCCGTCCCGTGCTGGTAAGCGAGGGGGAAATCACACGCGGGGCCGCCCTTGCCCGGGGCGCCCAGGCCCCGACACGCGGCGCCGGCCTCACGTGCGCGCCCGGCGCCCGGCCCGTACGCGCCCCCCCGTCGCACGCCATCACGCGCCGGACGCGCCCAACCGCGCCACGGTCGGAGGCCGGGAGGGCGGGACCGCCCAGTGGAAACGCTCTCGCTCCGCCGTCTCGCCCCGACCACCCGGAAGCGCTGATCTTCTTCTCCGGTGCTCGATCTTCCCGCGGGAAACACCGGAGCAGACTGGCGCGACGGTTCCGACCTGTGCGTTTCCACTGGGAGATGAGCGAGGTGCCGGGCATATGGCGCTGCCGGTGGACTCCGGCGTTTCTGCCCGAGTCCGCGCGGAGTTGGGGACGTACGGCACTTGGAGCCCGGCTGCGTCACGCCGGGCACCGGTACGGCGGACGGCTCCGTCCGAGAGACTCACTCTTTCGAACTAATTTCGAACTCAACCTCTGCTACCAGTCCGTAGTCCGCCGAAAGGCGGCCGATTGCCCTTTTCCTGCGCCGCTAAAACCTCCCGAAGATTGTCGCCGTCGCATACCGCCGGGTACAGTCACCGCACTGCTCCGCCCCTGTCGCCTAGGCGAAAGAGAAGTTGGTGGTGAACGACCGTCATCCGTCGGGAGTCCCCGATCCCGACGACCCCGGTTCCGGCTTCTCGTACGGCTCCTACAACGCGGACTACGGGCAGTCGGCGTACGGCGCTTACAGCGAGGACGGCTACCAGGCCGGCTCGTACGACGGGTACCCCACCGGCGGTTACGACACCTCCGGCGGCTCCTACGCCGATGGTTCGTACACCACCTACGGCGACGACGATCCCCTCTTCGGGACCCTCCCCGGCACCGACACCGGCAGCTACCCGACTGCTTCCTGGGAGGCCACCACCGCCTGGGGCACCGGGAGTTACGCACCCGACGCCATGGCGGCCGCCCCGCACGTCCCCGCGCAGAACGGGCCCGGACTCCCCACGGCGGACGACGGCACCGGCCAGTGGACGTTCGGGGTGCAGGAGGCCGGCGGCTGGGACTCGACCACCTGGGGCACCGGCGGCTGGGAGACGGCCGGGACGGAGACGGCCGGCTGGACGACGGACGGCCAGGGCGCGGCGTACGGCTACGAGAGTCAGGACGGCTACGCCGGTCAGGACGGCTACGGCGGTTACGAGCACGCCGCCTATGACGCGCACGCGCAGACCGCCTCCCCGTACGACGGTTACGCCCCGCAGCACGGCAGCCTGCCCGACTCCGGCGGCTATGCCCCGTATGAAGGCCACGCCTACGAAGGTCACGGCGCCTACGCCAGCCAGGGCGTCTACGACAGCCAGGGCGTCTACGAAGACCAGGACGCCTACGAAGGCCAGGGTGGTTACGAGGGCCACGAGAGCTACGAGGGCCTCGACAGCTACAGCGATCCGGGCGGGCACGGCCAGCGCCCAGGGCACGGCCAGGATCAGGACACCACCGCCCAGTGGGACTTCTCCGCCCTCACGCAGGACGAGCACGGCTTCGACCCCGCGGCTGCCGACTTCGCCGGGGCGCCCGCGCCCCACGACGCTCCCGCGTCCCACGAGGCGTCCGCACCGGACAGCGAATGGGACGGCCCCGACGAAGCCGGCGCACCCGCCGCCCTCGGCACCGTCGGCGGCCCGCACGGACGCGGACGCCGCCGCTCCCCCAAACCCCGCCCCCGCCGCCGGGCCTTGATGACCGTGGCGGTTCCGTCCGTCGCCGTCATGGGTGTCGCGGGCGCAGCCGCGGCGAGTGTGATGGGCGACGACGGCAAGGACAAGGACACCACCACCGTCGCCGCGCCGGACGCCGCGCCCGTCAAGCCGTCGAGCGTCAACAGCAAGCTGGACACCCAGCTCCAGAGCCTCTCCGCCGACGCCGACGACTTCGCCGACCGCGCCAGCCGCACCCAGGAGCGCATCGACCTCAAGCAGCGCCAGGAGGCCGAGAAGGAGCGCAAGGCCAGGGAGGCGGCGCGCAAGGAGGCCATGCGCCCCAAGTTCGTGATCCCCGTCAAGGACCACACTCTCAGCGCGCGCTACGGCCAGGCAGGCGTCAACTGGATGTCGATCCACACCGGGATCGACTTCCCCGTCAGCTACGGCACCCCGGTCATGGCGGCCACGGACGGCACGGTGACCACGAAGCACGATGTGTCGTACGGGAACATGGCCGTCGTGACGGCGAAGGACGGCACCCAGACCTGGTACTGCCACCTGAGCAGCAACAAGATCCGCTCGGGCGAGGTCAAGGCGGGCGATGTGATCGCCTACTCCGGCAACTCCGGCAACTCCACGGGGCCGCACCTGCACTTCGAGGTGCACCCGGGCGGCGGCTCGGCGGTGGACCCGATCCCGTGGCTGCAGAGCAAGGGCCTCAACATCAGCTGAGACCCGGCCTCAGCTGAGACCCGGCCTCAGCTGAGGCCCGACATCAGCCGAGGCCCAGCATCAGCCGAAGCTCACAACAGCGGGACGGCCGGCCGGATGGACGGCCGTCTCACAGCTTCTCCACCGGCGCATAGCGCAGCAGCAGCCGCTTGGGCTTCTCGCCACCGAAGTCGATCGTCGCCTCGGCGTTGTCGCCGCTGCCCTTGACCGCCTGCACCGTGCCGAGCCCGAAGCTGTCGTGGGTGACGCGGTCGCCGACCTGGAGGGAGACGACCGGCCGGTCGCCCGCGCGGCGCGTCGCGAAGCCCGACGGCCCCCCGCGCCGGGCCGAGGCGCTCGCGGACGAGGAGAGGGACGCACCGATCCCGGTGCCGGCCGAGCCCGCACCGCCCATGGCGCCGCCACCGCTGCCCGTGCGCTTCCAGTCGATGTACTCGGCCGGGATCTCCTCCAGGAAGCGGGAGGGCGGGTTGTAGGAGGGCTGGCCCCAGGCACTGCGCATCCCGGCCCGGGTGAGATAGAGCCGTTCCCGGGCGCGGGTGATGCCGACGTAGGCGAGCCGTCGCTCCTCCTCGAGCTCCTTGGTCTGGCCCAGGGCGCGCATGTGCGGGAAGACGCCGTCCTCCATGCCCGTCAGGAAGACCACGGGGAACTCGAGGCCCTTGGCGGTGTGCAGGGTCATGAGCGTGACGACGCCCTCGTCCTCGCCCTCCTCGGGGATCTGGTCGGAGTCGGCGACCAGGGCGACCTGTTCGAGGAAGTCGGCGAGGGTGCCGGGGGACTCGGCCTCGCCGCGCTCCTGCTCGAACTCCAGTGCGACGGCGGCGAGTTCCTGGAGGTTCTCGATTCGCGTCTCGTCCTGCGGGTCGGTGGAGGCCTGCAGCTCGGCCAGATAGCCGGTCTGCTCCAGCACCGCCTCCAGCACCGTGGCGGGCCCCGCGCCGGACTCCACGACGGTGCGCAGCTCCTCCATCAGCGCGTTGAACCGCTTGACGGCGTTGAGGGAGCGCGCGGCCATGCCGTACGCCTCGTCCACACGGGCGAGCGCCTGCGGGAAGGTGATCTTCTCGCGGAGGGCGAGCGCCTCGATCATGGCCTCGGCGCGATCGCCGATGCCCCGCTTGGGCACGTTCAGGATGCGGCGCAGCGGCACCGCGTCCTCCGGATTGGCCAGCACCCGCAGATAGGCCAGGATGTCGCGGACCTCACGGCGCTCGTAGAAGCGCACGCCGCCGACGACCTTGTACGGCAGGCCGACGCGGATGAAGACCTCTTCGAAGACCCGGGACTGGGCGTTGGTGCGGTAGAAGACGGCGATGTCGCCGGGGCGGACCTTCTCCTGGGCCCCCGCCTCCTCGTCCTTGTGGTGTTCCCCGTCGCTGAGGCGGTCGATCTCGTCGGCGACGAACTGCGCCTCGTCGTGCTCGGTGTCGGCGACATAGCCGGTGATCCTGGGCCCCGAGCCCGCCTGGGTCCACAGGTTCTTGGGGCGGCGGTCGGCGTTGCGCTCGATGACGGCGTTGGCGGCGGACAGGATCGTCTGCGTGGAGCGGTAGTTCTGCTCCAGCAGGATCGTGGTCGCGTTCGGGTAGTCCTCCTCGAACTGGAGGATGTTGCGGATGGTGGCGCCGCGGAAGGCATAGATCGACTGGTCGGCGTCGCCGACGACGCACAGCTCGGCCTGGTCCTCCGCGGGGCCGACCAGCTCGCGCACCAGCTGGTACTGCGCGTGGTTGGTGTCCTGGTACTCGTCGACGAGGACGTGCCGGAAGCGGCGGCGGTAGTGCTCGGCCACGTCGGGGAACGCCTGGAGCAGATGGACCGTCGTCATGATCAGGTCGTCGAAGTCCAGCGCGTTGGCCTCGCGCAGCCGCGCCTGGTACATGGCGTACGCCTCGGCGAGGGTCTTCTCAAAACCGTCGCTCGCCTGCCCCGCGAAGTCCTCCTCGTCGATCAGCTCGTTCTTGAGGTTGGAGATCTTGGCGCTGAACGACTTGGGCGGGAAGCGCTTGGGGTCCAGGTCCAGATCGCGGCAGACCAGGGCCATCAGGCGCTTGGAGTCGGCGGCGTCGTAGATCGAGAACGACGAGGTGAAGCCCAGCTTCTTGCTCTCGCGGCGAAGGATGCGTACGCACGCGCTGTGGAAGGTGGAGACCCACATCGACTGCGCGCGCGGCCCCACCAGCTCGGCGACGCGCTCCTTCATCTCGCCCGCCGCCTTGTTGGTGAAGGTGATGGCGAGGATCTGGCCCGGGTGCACACTGCGGGCGCCCAGCAGATAGGCGATGCGGTGGGTGAGCACCCGTGTCTTGCCCGAGCCGGCGCCGGCGACGATGAGCAGCGGGGAGCCCGCGTGCAGGACGGCGTCCCGCTGTTGCTCGTTCATCCCCTCCAGCAGCGCGGCGGGGTCGACGACGGAGCGGGGTGCGCCGTCGCGGTGATACGCGTCACGCCCGCCGGTGCCCGCGGCACCGCCCGCTCCGCCCGCGAAGGTGCCCGCGAACAGGTCGTCCGGGATCTCCTCCGTGGGGCCCGGGTCTGCGGAGCCCTCGGGGTCGGGCGGCGGGGGCGCGTCCGCCTCGGGTGCCATACCGTCGAGGTCCGCCAGGAAGCTGTCGTCGAAGAGGCTGCTCATCGTCGTACGAGTCTAGGCCGCCGCACCGGCACCCCGGAGGCCCTGTGGAAAACCGGCCGCCCGCCGGAGAGGGCGCCGGGGAACGGCGGCCCGGCAAGGGCGCGGGGAGCCGGGGGCTCAGACCCAGAGCACGGCGATGAAGATGTTCGCCGTCGTCAGCAGTCCCACGGTGCCGAAGAGGGGGGCGCTCAGCCGTTCCTCGTCCCGCTTCACATAGGTGATACCGAGGACGACCACGAGCAGCGCCAGCTTCAGACCGATCTTGACGTTGTTCACCGCGCTGTCGTCGGCCTGGTTGAGCCCGACCAGTGCCACGCCGGTGACCAGCATGGTCAGCGCCCCGTGCAGCATGCTGGGGCTGATCCGGGCCTCGCCCTTGCCCATCGCCTTCATCTGCGTGAGGAAACCGCCCAGCAGCGCGGCTATCCCGATGATGTGCAGACCGACGAAAGCATTGATGAGAACGTCCATGGCGCGAGCGTATCCGGGCGTTTTCGGGGCCTTTAGCACACCCCCGGCTTCCTGGCGGTGGCTCTCGCGGTACCGGTCAGTGCTTGCGCATACGCCCCCCGCGTTGCGCGGTCAGGCGCGCCGATCCGGGCAGCTTCGCGCCGAAAGGGCTCACTTGTGATCATTCCCGCGTCCGGCCGTCACCGCTTCGCCTAGCGTCCTCGCCAGGTGGCCGCGCCCTGCCGGTCGGCGCGGCCACCCCGGCCGCCGGGACAGGTGTGATGTGCACAACACCGCGCTCGTGGAGATCACAACCAGATCAGCACGCATCGGACCAGCAAGCACCGATCAGCAAGCGCAAGTAAGGGAGTGACGGCCGCCCATGGCCTCGCACCGCAAGCCCAAGCCCTACCCTCTCGCCGTCCCTTTCGCCCGCGCCGCTTTCACGCTCGTACTGGCGGGCACGGCGGGCGTCACCTCCTTCCAGGGCTCCGGCCACGCACAGCCGCGCCCGCAACCGGACACAGCGGACAGGTCGGCGAACGAGAGAGCGGACAGGACTGCAGACCGGACTGCGGACCGGACAGCGGACGTGGAAGCCGAGGTCGACCGGCTGCACCGGGACGCCGAGCGTGCCACCGAGGCGTACAACGGCGCGCGGGACAAGGCGCGGGCGGCCCAGCGGGAGCTGGAATCGCTCCGCGACGAGGCGGCACGCCGCCAGGAGAAGCTCAACGCCTCCCGGGACGCACTCGGGACCTACGCGGCGGCGCAGTACCGCGACGGCACCGGCATCGATCCCGCCGTACGGCTCGCACTCTCCTCACACCCCTCGGACTACCTGGACCGCGCCGCCACCGTCGAACGCGCCGGGGACCTTCAGGCGGCAGCGGTGAAACGTACCGCCGCACGGACCCGACAGCTCGCACAGGTGCGCAAGGAGGCGGCGGACGTCTCCGCGGAGCTGGAAAAGTCGGCGGGGAGGGCACGCCGCCACAAGCGCGCTGTCCAGAGCAAGCTCGGCCAGGCGCAGCGCCTGCTCAACAGGCTGACGCCGAAGCAGCGCGCCGCCGTCCTCGACGAGCACCACCCCACGCGCAACGGGGACCGGGACCGCACCACTGCGCGAGAGGCTGCCCCCCGGCGCGGTCACGCGGCACGGAGCCATACGTCACAGGAGCGCGCGGACCACGGCGCAGGCCCCGCGGCGCCCACGGCCGGGCAGCCGGCGACCTGGCGGTCCGCCCGTGCGGTCGCCTTCGCCCGCAGCGCACTGGGCAAGCCGTACGTGTGGGGCGGTACGGGTCCTTCCGGGTACGACTGTTCCGGGCTGACCCAGGCCGCCTGGAAGGCGGCCGGTGTCTCACTGCCGCGCACCACCTACAGCCAGATCCACGCGGGCAAGCGCGTCTCACGTGGCGACCTCGCCCCCGGCGATCTGGTCTTCTTCTATGACAGCGTCAGCCACGTCGGCCTGTACATCGGAGGCGGCCGCATGATCCACGCCCCCCGGCCCGGCACCGCTGTGCGGGTCGCACCCATCGACCAGATGCCCTTCGCCGGGGCTGTCCGCCCGGCGTGAGAACGGCACGCCTGCGCGGCACCGAAGCGTCAACCGAGTCGCGTTCGCCGTTCACTCACAAGTGCCCAGCGCGCGGCGGAGCGTTGCCCCCTTCACTCACAGCCGTACGGCGCTGCTCAGGTACGACATGGCCGACCCATCAACCTCTCTCCCTCAGGATCACCCGGGACGAGTCCGCCCTGCTGAGCTGATACCTGCTCACGTAAGGCACAATCCCCTTCCATCCCATGGAAGTTGAGAGGCGGGGTTGCGCAGTGGCCGTGGATGCGGCTCAGGACGGCTCGAGGGGCCCGGGCGACGAGGACGGGCCGGACGGCACGCAGGGCACGCGCCGCACGTCCGGCACGGGCCCCGAACCGGGGAAGGGCACCCCGTCGGGCCCGGGCGCCGTCCCGAAGAAGGGCGCCACAGGCGGGAAGGGTGCCGTCCCCCGGGAGAGCACTGCGCCGGGGACGCGCCCCGGCGCGGAGCAGTCAACCACCCCCGGAAGGCCCTCGGCACGGGGGAGAATCCCCTCCCCAGGTGCCGCACCCGGGAAGAGCACCTCTCCCGGGAAGAGCGCCACCCCTGAGAAGAGCGCCGCCCCTGGGAAGGGCACCTCCCCCGGAACGGGCGCCGCCCCCGGCGCGAGCGCGGGCCGAGTGCCCGGCGCACGATCCAGCGCGCCCGCCGCCGGCCGCACCCCGCACCACCCCGACCCGGCCACTACTCCCTCCACCCACGCCACCGCACCCACATCTCCCTCCCCCACGCCACCCTCTCCCACCAGCCGCCCCACCAACAGCGACTCCCCTCCCGCCGACAGCGGCGCCAAGTCGCCCTGCCAGTGCGAGAACTGTCCCAACAGCGCCCGGGAGGGGTACCGCAAGGCGCTGGCCGCTTTCGTGCGGCGCAGGGACGAACTGGCCACCGGCCAGGGCGTCCCCGTGGGACTGGCGCACTCAGCGGGTGCCTCGCGCCAGTGGGTCTCCGACGAGCTGACCCAGGCTGCGCGGGCTGTGGCCGACCGCAGCCGTGAGGAGGGCGAGGTGTGGGTCGCGCGGCTGTGGCGGCGCACTCTGCTCGCCGTATGGGCCGCTGTCGGCGTGCTGCTGCTGGTGCAGTTGCTGTGCGCACTCGCCGGCGGCTGGTCGAGCGGGCGGACGGCCGGACTGGTGGCGGCTTTCGTCTCGGGCGCACTGCTGTCGCTCGCGGCCTGGCTGCACCGGGCGCGCGGTGGCGTCCTGGCGCCCGTCATCGGGGAGGACAACAGGTTGTCCACCTCCCGTACGGTGGCCGCCGGGTGGGTGCTGCTGTCGGTCTTCTCCGTACTGGTCCTGGCCGTGGAGCTGGCGACGGCGTCCGGTCCCGACGAGCGCCGGGCGCTGCTGGCGGGGCTGGATCTGTCGCGCGGCGCGGGCGTGGTGACGGTGCTCGCGCTGACCTGTGCGGTGGCCGTCGTGGTGCGCCGTACGGTGGCCGTACGGGTGCAGGGCAGGCGGCTGCAGAAGGTGCGTGCCGACCGTCCGCACGCCGCCGATCTGCTGACGGACGACGCGGGCCGTGGCGCGTTCTCCGATGTGCAGTACGTGCTCATCAGCGCGGTCGCGGTGGTCTTCGCCGCGGTCCGGCTGGCCCGGCAGCCCGACCAGTTGCCCGACCTGCCCTGGGGGCTGGCTCTGCTGGTCGTCGTCTCGGCGGCGACGTACCTGGCGGGTAAGTACGCCGAGGGCGGCCGCCCCGTGGTGCTGTCGGTGGTCCGTGCGCGCGAGATGGGCGATCTGCACTCCCCGATCCGTACCGGCGACGACATCGAGATCCGCGGCGCCGGTTTCGTGCCTCCCGGCGCCACCGCGCCCGACCGGCTGGCCCGGATGGTCGTCCGGATCGGCGCCGTCCATGTGCACGCTCCCCTCATCCCCGTACCCGGCGGTTTCACCAGCCCCTCGGACACCGCGCTGACGGTTCCGGTGCCGGTGGAGGTCGAGCCGGGCCGGGTGGAGGTCCAAGTGGTCACCGCCGCGGGTGTGGAGACCAACCGCTACCCCATCGACGTGGTCGAGTAGGGGCGCTGACCGCGCGCCCGCGGGCCCGACGTGCCCGGCTCCCCGAGTACCGAGCAGGCCCGTGACAGCAGGGCTGGAACCGGCATTTCCGACGGGGCCGATGGGCACTTGCCAGCCGGGTGGGAACTGGGGGAAGAATCGCCTCCGCACACCGAACGCGTTTGCGGAAGGCGGGAGCGACGGATGTCTGTGACAGGGCCGGCGGGTGGTCGTGCCGACGACGGACCCAAAGCCGTCAGCGCCTATCCCGGGCCGGTCGCCGGGGCACCCGCCGGGATACGCGGTACGGCGGCCCGCTACGCGCTGCTCCCGCTGCGGCTCTTCCTCGGGATCACCTTCCTCTACGCGGGCATCGACAAGCTCACCGATCCAGGTTTCCTCACCGCGAAGGGGCCGGGTTCCTTCGCCGGGACGCTGGCTGCCGTGCACGACGGGGCAGGGGCCACATGGATGGTCGAACTGGCGCAGCGGAGCCCGCAGGGGTTCGGCGCGGCCATCGCGGTCGGCGAGATCGCCGTGGGGCTCGGCACGCTGTGCGGACTGTGGGCCCGGCTGGCGGCGGCCGGTGGCGCGCTGCTCTCCTTCTGCCTGTGGATGACGGTGAGCTGGTCCAGCGATCCGTACTACTACGGCAACGACCTGCCGTACCTGATGGCGTGGCTGCCCCTGGTGATGGCAGGAGCGCCGATGTTCTCGCTGGACGCGCTGCTGGCGGTACGCAGGCGCCGCAGAGGCCAGCAGATCTTCGGCTAGCCGACTGTGACGGGCACCGCGACACCCGCGCCGCCACGGCACCCTCACCCCCGCAGTTCGCGCCGCCGGGCGACCGAGCGCCGGACCAGGAACGTCGCCAGTGCCGTCAGTCCGGCCAGCACCAGCGAGACCGGCACCACCACCAGCAGCACCCAGAACGGGACCTCCGCCTCGCCCGCCGCGTCCAGCAGGTAGACCACCGCGACCGCGGTCATGGCGAGTCCGAGCAGCAGCCTGGAGGGTTCGAAACGGTGCCTCATCGGGTCCCTCCCTCCTGAGTGGACGGTGCCGTACTCGGTGCCGTGCTCGGACTCGGAGGCCGGCTCGGGGTCGGGGTCGGGCTCGGGGTCGGGGTCGGTCCGTCGCCCGGCAGCGACTGGTTGTCGGACCGCTCGCCCGAGGGCAGCTCCCGTACGATCTCGGTGCGGCCAGCACCCACGCTGAGCTTCACCACGATGGTGCCCTTCGCCTTCTTGCCGCCGAACGGCCGCAGGGTCAGCTTCCGCTTCGTCCCCAGGCCGCTGGCCTGGTCGAAGACGACCTCCCCGTCGCCGTCCAGTGTCTTGGGGAACCGCATGTCCCCCATGTCGACGTCGGCGCTCACCTTGACCAGCGCGTCCTCGGGTACCACCACCTTCATCTCGCCCGCGCCCACCCGGGTCTCGGTACGCAGCGTCTGGCCCGCCTTCAGACCCGTCCCGCGCAGGTCGAGTTCTCCGGAGCCGGAGCCGAGCGCGTAGCGCGGCTTGACCTCGCCGACCGACGCCGGCACCCAGCGGGTGTCGCGGAAGTGCGTCGTGATGTCCTTCGGCAGCGCTGCGGCGCCCGCCAGCAGCCCGGCTGTCAGGACGACGCAGACGATGGTGCCCGGCCCCGTACGGCCGACGAACGCGCTGAGGGCGAGCCCGAGGCCGAAGACGGCGAGCATGCACGCCAGCGCGAGGGTGAGGGTGGTGGCCAGCGGGTTGATGTTCCAGGAGACGGCCGTGGTGACGCCGCCGGTCAGCAGCGCCAGCAGGAAGGTGAGGCCGCCCAGCGAGCCTCCGGAGCCGCTGCGGGCCGGCGGACCTCCGCCCGGTGCTCCGGCGGGAACGGGGGCCCTGGGCGGGCCGTATCCGCCGGGGCGCTCGTGGGCGCTGGGCGGCGCCGCGTACGGGAGGGCGTCCTCGGGGCCCCACAGGTAGCCGGTCGCGGCTCCTGGCCGCCCCCAGGCAGGGCCGCCGCTCCCCTTGGTGGCCCCGGCGTCCTTGGTGAGCGGCTCACGCCACCAGGAGGCGGGTACGGGAACGGGCGGTGCCTGCGCCTCGGGGGGCGCGTCCGCGACCGCGTGCGCCGTCGCCGGGTCGATCTGCGCGCCCTCGGCACCGGCGGCCTCGACCTGGCGCCGGTGCTGCGACCAGTAGGCAGCGCCCGCCACCGCGCCGATCAGCATCACCGAGAAGGGCACGCTGCGGCTGCCGAGCGAGGCGAGGAAGAGGCCGCAGCCGACGAGCGCGATCAGGATCGCCGAGAGTGCGCTGCCCTCCACCCGGCCGGACAGCAGCAGCCGCCCCTCGTTCTGTGTCTCCCCCTCGGCGGGGATGAGCAGCCAGGCGAACCCGTAGAAGATGAGCCCCAGTCCCCCGACGACGGACAGCACCACCAGCGGCACCCGGAAGAGCACGGGATCGAGGTCGAAGTACCGCCCCAGACCTCCGCACACACCGCCCGCGACCTTGTGCTTGCGGCTCCGCCGCAGCCGGCCCCGCCGGGGTTCGGGCACCGGATTGTGCGCGCCCCAGGAGGAAGCCTGACCGCTGCCGCCTTCCGCGCCCCGACCGCCGGGACCGCCCGGGCCGCCGGAACCGCCCGGACCGCCGCCGGGACCACGGCTGGGACCGCGACCGTGGCCGTGGCCGTGGCCGGGCTCCGCCGCGTGCTGCTCCTCCTCGCTCATGGCCCCTATGGTCGCGCCCCTGGCACGGCGAGGCATCGGGGGCCTACCCCGAGCGATCCCTGAGATCCGGCGCGCGGCCCGGAGGCCGCTTCGGGGGTGGCTCAGGGCCGAACCCTGATGTCCGGCGGCCCGAGCCGTGTGACGATCGGAGCATGACAGCGCCCGCCTCGCCCGCCCCCGAGTCGGCCCCGCACGGAACCGGACCCCGTCCCGTCTCCTCGGAGCCCCTGGAAGAACCGCCTCTGCGCAAGCTGTACCGCAGCGCGGAGGGCCGGATGCTCGGCGGGGTGGCGCGCGGGCTCGCGGGGCACCTGGGGCTGCCCGTCTCCTGGGTGCGGATCGTCCTCATCGCGCTCAGCCTGGCCAACGGCCTGGGGGTGCTGCTGTACGCGGCGTTCTGGTTCGTGGTGCCGCTCGGTACGGGCGGGGTGGGTGCCGGGCACCGGGCCGGGGCTGCCGGGCTGACGGAGGTGGTCACGGACCGGGACGGGTTGCGCCGCCGGTTCCTCCGGAAGCCGGAGAAGGGCCAGATCTTCGCCGTTCTGGCCCTGATCGCCGCCGTGGTGGTGATGGCGGACAACCTCCAGTTCGGCGCCGCCAACACCTATCTGTGGCCCGTCGTCCTGATCGGCGTCGGTGTCGCGCTGGTGTGGCGGCAGGCGGACAACTCGCGGCGCGCCCACTGGGCGGAGGTCGGCCGCCGCACCCGGCTGCTGCCGATAGCCCGCAGCGCGGCGGGGGTCGCGCTGGTCGCGGTCGGCGTGACGGGCATCGTCGTCGTCCAGGGCTCGGTCAGCCATCTGGGCTCGGTGCTCCAGGCCGCGCTCGCGGTGCTGGTCGGCATCGCGCTGATGGCGGGCCCCTATCTCGTACGGATGATGCAGGACCTGTCCGAGGAACGGCTGATGCGCATTCGCGCGCAGGAGCGGGCCGAAGTGGCCGCGCACGTCCACGACTCGGTGCTGCACACCCTCACGCTGATCCAGCGCAACGCCGAGAAGCCCCGCGAGGTGGCCCGGCTCGCGCGCGCCCAGGAGCGGGAGCTGCGCGCCTGGCTGTACAAGCCCGCCGACGCCGCGGGGAAGGCGGCCGAGGAGGAGGACGAGCCCGAGACCCTCGCCGAGGGCGTCAGGGCTGCTGCCGCCGAGGTCGAGGACCACCACGGGGTGCCCGTCGAGGTGGTCTGCGTGGGCGACTGTCCGCTCGACGAGGCGCTGGGCGCCCAGCTTCAGGCCGCGCGCGAGGCGATGGTCAACGCCGCCAAGTACGGTGGCGAGGGCGGCGCCGTGCAGGTCTTCGCCGAGGTGGAGGGGCGTACCGTCTTCATCTCCGTACGGGACCGCGGTCCGGGCTTCGACCCGGAGGCCGTTCCGGAGGACAGGATGGGCGTACGCGAGTCCATCGTCGGGCGGATGCGGCGCAACGGCGGCACGGCGCGGCTGCGCACCGCACCGGGCGAGGGCACAGAGGTCGAACTGGAGATGGAGAGGGCGGCGGAGTCGTGACCGACGAGGCGACGGGGAACGAGCAGCAGGGCGACGGCGGCAGCGGCCCGCAGAGCGGCGTCACCCCCCAGGGCAGTGACGCCACCGACGGCCGCCGCCGGGTCCGGGTGGTCCTGGTGGACGACCACCGGATGTTCCGCGCGGGCGTACAGGCGGAGATCGGCCGTACGGACGAGACGGGCGTGGACGTCGTCGGCGAGGCGGGCGATGTCGACCAGGCGATGACGGTGATCGAGGCGACCCGCCCCGATGTCGTGCTGCTGGACGTCCACCTCCCGGGCGGCGGCGGCGTGGAGGTGCTGCGCCGCAGCGCCCCGCTGATGGGCGACGCCGAGCAGCCGGTGCGGTTCCTGGCGCTGTCCGTCTCGGACGCCGCCGAGGACGTGATCGGCGTCATCCGGGGCGGCGCGCGGGGCTATGTCACCAAGACCATCACCGGCGACGACCTGGTCGGCGCGATCTTCCGGGTCTCGGACGGCGACGCGGTCTTCTCCCCGCGGCTGGCCGGCTTCGTGCTGGACGCCTTCGCCTCCACGGACGCCCCGCCGGTCGACGAGGACATGGACCGCCTCACCCAGCGTGAACGCGAGGTGCTGCGCCTGATCGCGCGCGGCTACGCCTACAAGGAGGTCGCCAAGCAGCTGTTCATCTCCGTCAAGACGGTGGAGTCCCACGTCTCGGCGGTGCTGCGCAAGCTCCAGCTGTCCAACCGCCACGAGCTGACCCGCTGGGCGACGGCGCGGCGACTGGTGTAACCGGCCCCAAGCGGCGCACGGTCCCGGCGGGTTCACAGTTGGGGCCGTACGCAGGTGAAGCCGCGTTCCTGCAGCAGGGGGAGGTAGCGGTCGACCGCGGCGACGGTCTGCTGGCGGGGGCCACCGCCGTCGTGCTGGAGGACGATGGCGCCGGGGAAGGCGTCCTCGGTCACGGCGCGCACGATGCTGGCGGTGCCAGGACGGGCCCAGTCGCGGGTGTCCAGGGACCAGCCCATGGGCTCCATGCCCAGGTCCGAGCAGATCTTCAGGGAGGGCGGGTGCCAGTCGCCGTAGGGGGCGCGGCACCAGCGGGGCGGGGTTCCGACGACGCGGTCGATCAGTTCGCTGGTGCGGCTCAGTTCGCTGCGGACCTCGGTGGAGGGCAGCCGGGGCAGTTGGCGGTGGGTGTAGGAGTGGTTCCCCACCACATGGCCGTCGGCGGCGATGGCGTGCAGCAGCCCGGGGAAGGCGGCGGCGTTCTGGCCGACGACGAAGAACGTGGCCTGCACCCCGTGGCGGCGCAGCACTTCGAGCAGCCTGGGCGTGTGTTCGGGGTGCGGCCCGTCGTCGAAGGTCAGGGCCATGACGTGGCGGCCGTGCAGAGAGGGCAGCCGGGTCTCGGCGTGGGTGCGCACCGGTGGGTGTGCGGCCGGCTCGCCCATGGACGTCTCGCCCGCGAGAGGGCGCAGCCGATAGCTGTCGGGGGTCGCTCGGCGCAGCGAGGGCGCTCTTCCCGCCGATCGCTTGCCGGGTGCCGCACCCCCGGCAGCGGGCGCCGAGGCGGAGGCCGAGGCGGTGGCCGGACCGTCACCGGCCCCGTGCGGGAGTCCGGGGTCCGCGCCGCCGGCGGTGCCCTGGTGGGTGAGGAAACCCACGCCGACGCCCATGACCGTCGCCGTACCGACACCGAGACCGACGCACAGCAGAGCCCTGCGCGAAACAATATGACTATCGGATCGCATGATTTCTGGTTAGCACCGGCACAAGAAGGACTCCGGAAGCCACGCGCACCCAGCTTCCGGAGTCCCCTCGAACGGCGCACCGCTTGCGCGATACGAACAGTCACTTCCGCCTGACGGAGGCGTCTTCCGCTCACCTGAGGCCCGTTCAGGCGACGGGCGGCGCCTCCACCTCGTCGTCCTCCGGCTCGTCCCGCACCCGCAGGGCCGCGATCCACAGCGGCAGCAGACGGTGCAGCGCCCAGACGAACAGCCCGGCGGCGGCGAGCGGAACGGCCAGGTCCGCGACGGTGGCGCCCGCGAGCCAGGCGACGTAGAAGCCGAGCAGCGCGGCGGTCAGCACCCAGGAAACGGCCCGGTGGGCCCTCGCGTGCACCTCGCCGCGCTCGGCCACCTGCCGCTCGTCCAGCACTCGGACCCGCAGTTCCAGCAGCCCCCGGGTCATGGAGTTGAGGAAGCCGGTGAGCGGGACCCAGGCGAGGAGAGCCACCGGCAGCGCCGCCAGCAGCCAGGGAGAGGCCCATGCGGAGGCGCCCACCATGGCCGCCAGCCCTGCGGCGGTGGTCGCCATGTGCGCCAGCACGATGCGGCGCCGCGCGGCGCGGGTCGCGTGGTATCGCTTGGTGCGCGCGTCGTTCATCGTCTTGAACAGCCACCTGTCGTAGCGGGTGGCGGCCGCGAGGGGCCCGGGGCCGGGGCTGGTGCTCGTGCTGGTGGTCATGTGGTGGTCCTCCCCGTGGTGCGTGCGGTGCCGGCGCCTCCCGTGCCGTACACCTCGTCGGTGAGCGGGCGGAACGGCTCCAGGGAGAACAGGGCCTCCACGGGCAGCCGGAAGTAGGCGGCTATGCGCAGCGCCAGATCGAGACTCGGGTTGTACTGCCCGCGCTCGATGTAGCCGATCGTCTGATAGTGCGCGCCCACCGCTTCGGCCAGCGCCTGCCGGGAGACCTTCCGCTCCGCCCGGACGACCGCCAGCCTGTTGTGTACGTGCTCGCTCATGTATAAGAAGTACTACATCTGGCAGCACACACGCAACATCACCGACTCCCCGGGGAGACCTTCGCGGATCACCGGACCACCAGCACCAACTTCCCCCGCACATGGCCGGCTTCGCTCTCCCGCATCGCTTCGGCGGCCTCCGCCAGCGGGTAGAGGCGGTGCACCGGAAGCCGGAGCCCGTCCGCCACGTGCAGCGAACTCGCCTCGGCCAGCGCACCCGCGGCGTCGGAGCTCGCATCGCCGTCAGCGAAGAGCACGCCGTGCCGGGCCGCCTCGGCCGGGTGCGTCATGTTGACGACGCGCTCGGTGCCGCCCGTCAGCTCGATGGACGCCTCGATGGCGCCCCCTCGCCCCGCACCGTCGAGCGCCGCGTCCACCCCCTGCGGCGCGACGGCCCGCACCCTTTCAGCCAGCCCCTCTCCGTAGGCGACGGGCACGGCGCCCAACTCTCGTACGTAGGCGTGGTTGCGCTCACTCGCGGTGCCGATGACCCGGATTCCGCGAGCTGCCGCGAACTGGAGGGCGAGCGTGCCGACGCCGCCGGCCGCAGCGTGCACCAGCAGGGTCTCGCCCGGCTTGAGGTCCAGCAGCCGGAAGCAGCGCAGCGCGGTCTCGGCCGCGGTCGGCACGGCTGCGGCCTCGGCCCAGCCGAGCCGGTACGGGCGACGGGCCACACGGCCCGCCTCGGCCAGCGCGTGTCCTGCGTAGCTGCCGGTGGTCGTCCAGCCGAACACCTCGTCCCCGACAGCCAGTTCGTCGACTTCCGGGCCGACGGACTCGACCACGCCCGCCGCCTCCAGTCCGGGCACGTGCGGCAGCGGCAGCGGGAACAGCTCCTGCATCGCGCCGCTGCGGATCTTGCAGTCCAGTGGGTTGACCCCGGCCGTCCGTACGGCGATACGGACCTGGCCGGGCCCGGGGTCGGGCAGTTCGACCTCACGCGGGGCGAGGACGTCGGCGGCGCCGAAGCGGTCGAAGGCCATGGCGTGTGTGGTGAAGGGCATGCGGTGGGTGCTCCCTGGTCGTAAGGACGGTTCCGCACCGTCGGGCGGACGGCGCCGCACCACTGTGTGCCGGGCCGCGCCGCCGCCGGACCCGTCGGACGGCCGGTCGGCACCTCTCCTCACGACCAGGCACACCTGGCCCGGCGCCGCCGTACCGTGGGCCGGGTGGAACGCCGCTCGAGGAGTGAACGCCGCTGGACGAGCAGCGCGGACGCGCTGGACCGGGTGACGGAGATCGTGGCCGCGCCGCTGCCCCAGCTGCTCCAGCGGACCTCGCGCGCGCTGCGCGTACTGGTGCCGCACACCGCCGCCGCGCAGCTCAGCGAGGTGAGCGCGTACGCGCCGAGGCAGGCCGCCGGCACGGACAGTGCGCTCGCGTCGCGGATCACCTCGGCCGAACTCGGGCAGCTCGCCGTCCGGGTGCCCGTGGGCACGCCGTGGCAGGGCGAGGCGGTGCTGGCGGGCGCCCCCCGGGCTGTGCTCGGCATCGCCTCGTCCCCGCCGGGAAAGGGCGGCGCGCTGCTGGCCCTCACCGGTCTCGGTGCCGAACCGGCCGCCGTGTCGGCGGAGGTGCTGAGCATTGTCCAGCGGGTCTGGGACCTGGTGACCGCCTACACCTACCAACTCAACGCCGAGGCATATCCGGAGCGTACCGCCGTCTCCCGTGCGGCCGCCGCGGCGCGGGCCACCGCACTCGCGGAGCTGGCGGAAGCACACGGTGCGGCGCTCACCGGCGTACTGGCCGCGCTGCGTGCGCCCGCGCTCGACGACGCCGCGGCACGCGCCACGGCCACCGAACTGGCCGTCGAGGCGCTGGCGGTGCTGCGGCGGGCGCCGTACTGGAACCGGGAGCTGAGTGAGGAACCGGCCGACGACGCCTTCCACCGCGCGGCACGCGAGTTGCGGCCGCTGTTCCGGCACCACACGGCGCGGCTCGTGCTGCGCGCGCCGGGCAGCACGCGCTCCATCCCGTCCGACACCGCGCACACCGCTCGCGCCGCCGTACGGGCCGCCACCCTGGCCCTGCTGGAGCAGGACGGGGTGGGCCGGGTGCATGTGGGGTGGTGGCTGGAGGACGGGGAGCTGCGGGCGGCCGTGCGGGACGACGGCCCGGGGCGGCTGCGCGCCGGGGAAGCCGTCACCGCGAACGTCACCGAACGCGTCGCGGCACTCGGCGGCACCCTGCACGTGGACCCGGTGCCGGACTGGGGAACGACGGTGACTGTCACCCTGCCGCTCGTCCCCGCGCTGCAGCAGCCCCAACGCCCCGGCGAAGCCACACCGGAGGGGCTGAACGCACTCCACCCGCGCGAGCTGCACGTACTGGAACAGGTCGCTCTCGGGCGCCGCAACCGGGAGATCGCCGGAGCGCTCGGCATCAGCGAGTCGACGGTGAAGTTCCACGTCTCCAACATCCTGGCCAAGCTGGGCGTGACCACCCGCGGCGAGGCCGCCGCAATGACCCGCGCCTGGGAACGCTGAGCCGCCGGCCGCAACGGACCGACAGCGACGGACGGACGGCCCCGCTCCGCGGTCCCCGCACGGACGGGTACCCTCGCCCGGTGTCTCTCCTCGGCCGGATACGCGGCGCCGACGCCCCACGGCGCGTTCTGTTCCTCGTCGTGGGCGGCGTACTGGCGCTCGCTCTCGTCGCCTTTCTGGTGCCCTGGCTGGTGCTGGACGGGGACGATCCGGAAGCGTGCCGCAAGGCGCCCGCCTCCGCCCGCGCACTGGCCCGCGACCCGGAGCGCGCCACAAAAGCCCTCGATCCGGGGAAGGTTGTCACCCACGCAGGCACCGAGCCGGTCAGGCGGCTGCTGGGCGTCACCGGCGCCCCGCTGTGCGAGGGCCCTGAGGGCACCCAACTCGCGGGCCGCGTGCTGGTCGCGGCGACGACCGGCCGCACCGCCGAGGACCAGGCCGAGCCCGCCCGTCCGCACACCGAGCGCCAGGCCCTCGTCGCGTACGCCGTCGTGGATGCGCTCGGCAGGGGCCGCGACGGCTACCAGCCGGACTTCGCGCTGGGCCTGAGCCCCTATCTGGCCCAGATGTTCGCCTCGTACATCCAGGACACCAGCAGGGCGGTGCTGGGCGGGGCGCCGTCGGACTGGGAGCACCCCACGGCGACCGACGAGGAAGCCGAGTACGGTGACGACAGCGGCAACTGGGCCACGCCCTTCCCCTCCGGGCGCGACGTCCATGCCGTCTTCCCCGGGATCAGCACGACGGAGAAGGTGCTGCGCCGGGTGGCCGCCTCACCACGCGCGTTCGCCACGCTGTACGACGCCGAACGCGCCCGCTTCGCCTGGTACCTGGAGCGGCTGACCGACAAGGCGCAGGAGCCCGGGGAAGAGCCGAAGGAGGGCGTGATGGCCACCGAGACGGAGCTCGAACGCAGCGCCACCTTCGTCGCCGAACTCATGGGCGCCCGCACCGCCGCCGTCAAGGACGGGTTCGCGCTCGCGCCCTCACTGGCGGCCTTCGACGGCGCTGTGCTCGAGCACACCCGGGGCCTCTACCACCCTGCCGACCACCGGGTACGCACCCGGCCCTCGGACGCCACGCTCGCACAGCGCCGGCCCGACGCCTCGGCAGGCAGCGGAAAACGGGCCGTAGAACGGCTGATGGACGGCAGGGTCCAGCTCTTCACGGTGTTCGACGCGTGGGCGCGGAAGCGCCACATACCCGCGGGGACGGTCGAACGGCTCCGTACCGATATGGACACGCGGTACGCCAACGCCCTCAACCTGCTGTAGCCCGTGGCCGGGTCGGTCCTGGTCGGGCCCGGTCAGTCCGCGGCGGGGAGCCGCAGCCCCGTACAGCCGCGTGCGGCGCTCTCCTTCTCGGCGAAGGAGGCGAGCATCGCGCGCATCCCCTCCCGGTCCAGCTCCTTGCTGTCCAGCACCTCACCCTCCGACTCGTCGGAGTCCTTGTCCGGGCGGCTGACCTGGAGTTCGAAGCCCGCAGGCCGGCCGCCGCACCGCGCCATGGCCCAGGCGCTGCTGTCGGTGAGCCACGGCTGGACCCGCGAGCTGTCCGAGCGCGCGCCGACTCGACCGGCCCGGCCGTACATCACCCGCTGCGCCCCTTCCCCGTACAGGCCGTAGAGCCGGACCACCGGTTCGTGCGGTTCCCCGTCCTCGTCGGTCCCCGACGGCCGCACCACACAACTGGTCAGCGGAGCGGCGCCCTTCTCCGGGATTCTGAGGTCCACCGTCCAGCCCGCGCCACGGAAGGGACCGCGGGCGAGCGCCGCACAGGCCGTACCGGCCGCGCGGGAGGGCGGCAGCCCGCGGGGTGCCTTCTCCTCGATCTCCTTCGGCGGGACGGGCAGCGGGTCCGCGTCGCAGCCGAGCTTCTCGGCCGCCTTGTCGGCGACCGCCGCACCGGCCCGTACCAACTGGTGCGGCTGGGAGAGGTGTCCGGCCAGCACGTCCACCAGGAGCCGACCGGGGTGGCCTGCCGCGTCCTTGCCCCGACCAGGGCACTCGGGCATCAGCATCACACCCGCCATCCGGGACTCGAAGCCCGGCAGCCCGCCGGGCAGCGCGGACCACGGGTGACTTCCGTTGTCCTGGAACTCCCGTACCAGCAGGCGGTCGATGTCGTCGCGGCGGCTGTAGACGCGGACTTCGAGGGCGCGGTGGCCCTCCTCGTCGGTCACCTCGCAGGAGTAGCGCCCCAGATCGGTGTCGGTCTCGGACTCGGACTCGCCCAGGTGCCTGTCGGAGTCGCCGGTCGTGGCGCGCAGCGTATCCATGCTGCCGTCGGGCAGCGCGCCGTCGCAGGCGTCGGCCGTGATCATCTTGTCCTGGACCGCGGGCTCGAGCGCCCAGCCGATCCCGCCCAGTACCAGCACACCGAGGCCGCACCATACGGCGATCCTCGTACGGCGCCGACGCCGGTCGGCCTGCTCCTGGAGCAGGCGCCACCGCTCCCGCCGCTCGTCCTCGCTCTCCGGCTGGGACTCGGGCCCGTCCGGCTGTCGTTCCTCCGCATCCGACACCCCGGCACCGTATCCCAGCCCCACCCCGCACCCGAACACACGTGTGCCCCACGCTCGGCACCGAGCGCGGGGCACACAGGGGTACTTCAGCGGGCGGAGCGCCGCACGTGGCGGGGGCTCACTCCCACTCGATGGTCCCCGGGGGCTTGCTGGTCACATCCAGCGTGACGCGGTTGACCTCGGAGACCTCGTTGGTGATCCGCGTCGAGATCCGGGCGAGCACGTCGTAGGGCAGCCGCGACCAGTCGGCCGTCATCGCGTCCTCGGAGGAGACCGGACGCAGCACCACCGGGTGACCGTAGGTCCGCGCGTCGCCCTGCACACCGACGCTGCGCACGTCGGCGAGCAGCACCACCGGGCACTGCCAGATGTCCCGGTCGAGGCCCGCGGCCGTCAGCTCCTCGCGGGCGATGGCGTCCGCCTCGCGCAGCAGATCCAGCCGCTCGCGGGTGACCTCGCCGACGATCCGGATGCCCAGCCCCGGGCCCGGGAACGGCTGGCGGTGGACGATCTCGTCCGGCAGCCCGAGCTCCTGCCCGACCATCCGCACCTCGTCCTTGAACAGCTTGCGCAGCGGTTCGACCAACTCGAACTCGAGGTCCTCGGGGAGCCCGCCCACATTGTGGTGCGACTTGATGTTGGCCGCGCCGGTGCCGCCGCCCGACTCCACCACGTCCGGGTAGAGGGTGCCCTGGACCAGGAAGGCCACCGGCTCGTCGCTCGGCGCCTCGGCGACGATCTCGGCCTGCGCCTGCTCGAAGACCCGGATGAACTCCCGGCCGATGATCTTGCGCTTCTGCTCCGGGTCCGACACCCCGGCCAGCGCGTCGATGAAGCGGTCGGCCGCGTCCACGACCTTGAGCTGGACGCCGGTCGCCGCCACGAAGTCCTTCTCGACCTGCTCGGTCTCGCCCTTGCGCATCAGCCCGTGGTCGACGTACACGCAGGTGAGCTGATCACCGATGGCGCGCTGCACGAGGGCCGCCGCCACCGCCGAGTCCACCCCGCCGGACAGTCCGCAGATGGCGCGCTTGCTGCCGACCTGCGCGCGGATCGCCGCCACCTGCTCGTCGACGATGCTCGCCGTCGTCCACGAGGGGGCCAGCCCCGCGCCCCGGTACAGGAAGTGCTCCAGTACCTGCTGGCCGTATGTGGAGTGCATCACCTCGGGGTGGTGCTGGATGCCGTACAGCTTCCGCTCCTCGTTCTCGAAAGCCGCCACCGGCACCAGGTCCGTGGACGCGGTGACGGTGAAGCCCTCGGGCGCGGCCGAGCAGGCGTCGCCGTGCGACATCCACACCTGCTGCTCGTCCGGTGTGCCCTCGAAGAGCGCCGAGGACGGCTTGGAGACGGTCAGCTGCGTACGGCCGTACTCCCGGCCGCCCGTGTTGTCCACCTTGCCGCCGAGCGTGGTGGCCATCAGCTGGAAGCCGTAGCAGATGCCGAGGACCGGGACGCCGGCCTCGAAGACCGCACGGTCGAGGGAGGGCGCGCCCTCCGCGTACACGGAAGAGGGACCGCCGGAGAGGATGATCGCCTTCGGATTCTTGGCGAGCATCTCGGCGGCCGGCATGGTCGACGGCACGATCTCGCTGTACACCCGCGCCTCGCGCACGCGGCGCGCGATGAGCTGGGCGTACTGCGCGCCGAAGTCGACGACGAGAACGGTGTCCGGAGGGCTGCTCTCGGACGGGTTGGAAGCCACGAAGCTGATGCCTTTCGGCGGTGAAGCGGGGATTCACCTCCGATGATAACGGTGCCCGTGCGGGGCCCACCCCGCCGCGGGCGGGTGGCATACTGGGGCGCATGCTCATGCGGAACACGTGGTTTACCTATGGCACCGGCCCGGCCGGCTGCCATGGTCGTCGTTTCGTGTGAGAGAAGCCACATACGAACTTCCCCAGGCGCCCCGGGCCGGTCAGGCCCGGGGCGCTTGTGCATCCGCGATGCGTGTCCGGGCCGCCGGGCCCGTGGGCTCCGCGAGTCGAGGAGTACACGCCGGATGAGCACCACGAGCACCAGCACCAGCACCGGTACGGAAGCGGCGATGCGGGAGCGGATCGACGCGCTCGACGCCCGTCTGATCGCGCTGGTGCGCGAGCGGATGGAGCTGTCGGAGAGCATTGGCGGGCGGCGCGTCCAGTTGGCCCGCGAGATGAAGATCCTCGACCACTACAGCGCCGCGCTCGGCGCCCCGGGTCGTGATCTTGCGCTGACGCTGTTGCGGCTGTGCCGGGGCCATTAGGGCAGGTCCCATTCCACGCACCCGGCGTGGGGGCTGCGCCTGCCGGCCCTGCTCCCCCAGACTCCGTCCGGGAGGTACCCCCAAGGCGCAGACTGCCCAAGCTTCGCGGGGCAGCGATTCAGGGGCGCGGGGAACTGCGCGACCGGCCACAGCGTGCCCGCAGCCCGCGACGGACAAGAAGGGGCAGCCACTCACCGGCACAGGAGAGAGGGCCTCACCCGTACGGCGCGTGACCGCCCCGCAGGGCCTTCGTTGGACCCGGTGTCCCTGATCTCCGCCGGGCGCCCGGCGGCGAGCGGGGCGGCGTCACCGGAGCGATGAGACGCCCGTCCTCCCCGGGAGGGGAGACGCCGGGCGTCGTGGGACCTCGCTCCGGTGCTGTGACCGGACGGCAGGGGACAGCAGCCCGGTCACGACAGCGGCCGGTCCCGGGGACGCTCTGGGCCGGCCGCTCCGCGGCTCTCCCGAGGCTCCCGCACACCGAACCCACACGGGATCTTCGCGAGAACCTGAAGTCCCTCTCCGTCGGAACGGTTGCGCGGGATGTGACGTATCCAGCACGATGCAGGGAACCGACGAAACCAAGCCACCTGACCACAAGGCCAGTTGGTGGACCGTGGCAACTTTCTGCCATTGGTTCGACCAATCCGGCGGCGCTTCCCCCGGCGCCGCCCTCAGCACAGGCGCTGCCCTGACGCCGGTGCTGACCCGAGGGCCCCGCGGCTGCCGCCACCCACCCGGCCGGCGCCCGGGGCCCTTCGTCGCGTGCCCTTACCACCCCACGGCCGGTCAGTCCCGCGCCGGAACCTTCGGCACCGGCACGATCGGCAGCCGCAGCGCTCCGAAGGCACCTTCGGGGACGGCGGGCCTGGCGGGCGCGACAGGGTCCAGCCGCTGATAGGCGGCGCCCTGCGCCGGGCGCGGGTCCTCCTCGCCGCGGTTCGGCCAGAACGCCATGGCACGTTCGGCCTGCGCCGTGATGGTGAGGGACGGGTTGACGCCGAGGTTGGCCGAGACCGCCGAGCCGTCCACGACGGAGATGCCCGGGTGCCCGTACAGCCGGTGGTACGGGTCGATGACCCCGCGCTCGGGGCTGTCGCTGATGGGGCAGCCGCCGAGGAAGTGCGCGGTGAGCGGGGTGCCCATCAGCTCGCCCACGTTGGTGCCGGCGAAGCCGTTGATCTCCTCGGCGAGCGCGCTCGCCGCCTCGGCGCTCTCGGGGATGTGCACCGGGTTGGGCGCGCCGTGTCCCTGGCGCGCGGTGAGCATCCCTTTGCCGAGGCCCTTGTCCTTGCGGTAGGTGGTCAGCGAGTTGTCGAGGGTCTGCATGACCAGGCCGATGATGATGCGCTCGGACCACTTGCGCGCGGACAGCGAGCGCAGGAAGAGCGTGGGGTGGCGCAGGCAGGTCAGCACGTGGGCGAGCGCGCGCGGCAGCACCGTGTTCTGCCGTACCTGCAGTGTGGTCAGCGCGCTCATGGAGTTGGAGCCCTTGCCGTAGCGGACGGGCTCGATGTGGGTGTTGGCGTCGGGGTGCACCGAGGAGGTGATGGCGACGCCCTTGGTGAAGTCGAGCTCGGCTTCCTTGCCCCACTTCTTGCGGTACCGGCGCGGCACGGTCTGCGCGCCGACCAGCGCTTCGGAGTTGGTGCGCGTCAGCTCCCCCAGGCGGGACGAGAGCCCGGGGAGGGTGCCGGCTTCCTTGATGCGGTGCAGCAGTTTCTGGGTGCCGTAGGTGCCCGCGGCCAGTACGACGTGCCGGGCGCGCCGGACGTGCGGCTTCGCCCGCCGTTTGTCGGTGCGTACGGTCAGCACGTCGTAACCGTCCTCTTCGGTACCCGGGGTGTGCTCCCGGATGCCGACGACGGTGGTCAGGGGGCGGATCTCGGCCCCGGCCCGCTCCGCGAGGTGGAGGTAGTTCTCGTTGAGGGTGTTCTTGGCGCCTCGGCGGCAGCCGGTCATGCACTCGCCGCACTCCACGCAGGCCGTACGGTCCGGGCCCGCGCCGCCGAAGTAGGGGTCGGGGACGGTCTCGCCCGCGGCTGCCCGCACGGTGCCGTCGGCGTCGTCACCGTCGCCGAAGAAGACCCCGACGGGTGCGAGGTGGAAGGTGTCGCCGTAGCCGAGGCGCTCGGCGGCGGCCTTCAGATGGACGTCGGAGGGCGTGGTGGTGGGGTTGATCCGGACGCCGAGCATCCGTTTGGCCTGCTCGTAGTAGGGCGCGAGTTCGGCCTGCCAGTCGGTGATGTGGCCCCACTGGCGGTCCTCGAAGAACGGCTTGGGGGGCACGTACAGGGTGTTGGCGTAGTTCAGCGAGCCGCCGCCCACCCCGGCGCCTGCCAGGATCATGACATTGGCGAGCAGGTGGATGCGCTGGATGCCGTAGAGGCCGAGCGAGGGCGCCCACAGGAAGTTCTTCAGGTCCCAGGAGTTCTTGGGCAGCTCCTCACGGGTGAAGCGCCGCCCGGCCTCCAGCACGCCCACCCGGTAGCCCTTCTCGGTCAGCCGCAGCGCCGAGACGGCGCCGCCGAAGCCGGAGCCGACGACGAGCACGTCGTAGTCGAAACGTTCCTGGGTCACGAATACCTCCGGTTCCACGGTGACGGGAGCGCCCCAAGGGGCGCGGGGCTGGGTCTGATATGCGGCTCCGCCGCGTGGGCGCAACCAGCCACATACGGCCCACGCCCCGCGACAACGGCCAGGGGCACCCCCTCACCGGAAGCGGAGCACCTTCAGCGCCTTGAGGGAGCGGGACATGAACGCGGCGTACCCCTCATCGCTCATGCCCAGCGACGGAGCCATGGGCAGCACCCGCTGGTGCGCCACCGTCTGCGGCTCGGTGTACTTGAGAATGCCCTCGGAGCCGTGCCGGCGGCCGAGGCCCGAGTCGCCCATGCCGCCCATGGGGGCCTGGGCGCTGCCGTAAGCGGAGGCATACCCCTCGTTCACGTTGACGGTGCCGGTGCGCAGCCGGGCGGCGAGCTGCCGTGCCCGGCGGCCGTTGCCGCTCCAGACGCTGGAGTTGAGGCCGTAGGCGGTGGCGTTGGCCAGTTCGACGGCCTCGTCGACGTCGGAGAAGCGGTAGACGGAGACGACGGGCCCGAAGGTCTCCTCGCCGCAGACGGTCATCGCGGGCTCGACGCCCTCCAGCACGGTGGGCTCGTAGAACAGCGGGCCGATGTCGGGGCGCGCCCTGCCGCCCGTCAGTACGGTGGCGCCCTTGGCGACGGCGTCCTTCACATGCTGTTCGACGGTCTCCAGCTGCCGCTCGGAGACCAGGGAGCCCATGTCGGCGCCGTAGGCCAGCGAGGCGCCCAGCCGCATGGCGCGGGCGCGGGCCACGAAGCGCTCCAGGAAGGCGTCGGCGACGGACTCGTGGACGTACAGGCGCTCGATGGAGATGCACAGCTGCCCGGCGGAGGAGAAGGCGCCGCGCACCGCGCCCGCCGCGGCCTTGTCGAGGTCGGCGTCCTCCAGGACGAGCATCGCGTTCTTGCCGCCCAGCTCCAGTGAGCTGCCGACCAGGCGGGCGGCGGCGCGCTGGGCGACCTCCCGTCCGGTGCGGGTGGAGCCGGTGAAGGAGATGTAGTCGCCGCGGTCGGCGACCTCCGGCCCGATCACCGGCCCCTCGCCGAGTACGACCTGCCACACGTCGGCGGGCAGCCCGGCCTCGACCAGCAGTCGCCGTGCCCACAGGGCGGTCAGCGCGGTCTGGGTGTCGGGCTTCATCACCACGGCGTTGCCCGCGACGAAGGCGGGCAGCGCGTCGCCGACGGACAGCTCGAAGGGGTAGTTCCAGGGTGCGATCTGGCCGATGACGCCGCGCGGGTGGCGCAGTTCGGTGACCTTGGTCAGTACGGGTATCGCGCCGGTGTGCCGCTTGGGCCGCAGATATGCGGCGGCCCTGCGCCCGTAGTGCCGCGCCGCGACGGCGACCGCCTGCACCTCCTCGTGCGCGTGCAGCCGCGCCTTGCCGGTCTCCAGCTGGATGAGGTCCAGGACCTCCGACTGGCGGGACAGCACGAGATCGTGGAAGCGCAGCAGGACCGCGGCACGCTGCCGCACGGGGGTGGCGGCCCAGGCCCGCTGCGCCGCGCGGGCCCTCTCGAAGGCGGTGGCGACGTCCTCGGGGGTGGACTCGGGCAGCTCGGCCAGCACCTTTCCGGTGAGGGGTGAACGGCTGCTGGTCCTGCCGCTGCCCACCACGCCCTTGGCCAGCTCGGTGACGAGCGCCGGGGTGACGACGTCGGCCGCCGTCCGGGCCTCGGCGGGGGCGGGGGCGACCGGGTTGCTGTCCTTCGAGCCCGCGTGGGGAGCCTTCGAGTCCGTCATGCGAGTGAGCGTACGACTGCGGAAGCGGGCTCGTATACCCAGCGGTAACCCCTTTTCACGGAATCTGCCAGTGATTGCTGGCGGATTCCCCGCACGGGAGCCCGGCCTACAGATCGTTGATCTTGAGGGACTTCTTCGCCTCCTGGTAGACGGCCTCGCCGTCCTTCCGGGTCTTGCCCGCCGCGGGCATGTCCACATACAGCCGCCAGCGGACGCCGTCCTTGTTGACGTACACCAACTCGTGCCGGAACTTCTTCGGCTCCTTGTCCTCGCCGATGTCGGCGCGAGGACGGTAGCCGGTGGAGATCTCGGCCGCTTCCTTGCCCTGCTGCTTGGCCTCGGTGACCCGGGAGACCACCTCTTCCATCGTCTCCCGGTAGCCGTCCTCCTTGGCCCCCTCCTCGTAGTAGCCCTTCCAGGAGTTGGCCTCCAGCAGGGAGCTCTCCTTGATGTCCTTGCTGCTGCGGCTCAGCTTGAGGGAGATGACGTTCCCGGGGTCGATGAAGGTCACCTCGTCCTCGTTCGCGCTGCGCTTGTAGTCCTCCGGCACAGCGAGAGACGCCCGCACCCGCTTGTCCTCGTTCTTCGTCGTATAGCCCTCCGGCGCCCGGTCGGCGGTGTGGACGAAGAACAGCGCCAGCGCGGCCGCAGCGGCGACCACCGCGCCGCCCGTGCCGAACTGCCAGGGACGGCTGCTCCGCAGCCTGCCGCCGAAGCCGCGCAGCAGACGGGCGAGGCCGTTGCCGCCGCCCGGGCCCGGCACCGGCCGGGGCGACTGCTGCGGCGGACGGGCCACATCGGCGAGCGTCTGCCGGACCTCGGCAGCATCCGGGCGCAGCGCAGGCTCCTTGCTGAGCAGCCGGGTGAGCAGCATCCCGAAGGCACCCGAGCCGCTCAAGGCGCGCGCCGGACGCTGCGGTTCGGCCGAGAGCACCGCCTGGAGAGTGGCGGGAGAGTTGGAACGGCGGAACGGCGACACGCCCTCGACAGCCGCGTACAGCACGACGCCGAGCGACCACAGGTCCGACTCCGGTCCCGGCCGCTGGCCCAGCACCCGCTCGGGCGCCACGAACTCCGGCGAACCGACGAACGCGCCGGTCTCCGTGAGCCCCTGCTCGCCCTGGACCTTGGCGATGCCGAAGTCGGTGAGCACCACCCGGTCGTAGCGGCCCAGCATGACGTTGTCCGGCTTCACGTCACGGTGCAGCACGCCCTTCTCGTGCGCGGCGTCCAGCGCCCCGGCCACCGCGAGCCCGATCCTGGCGGCCTCACGCACATCGATGGTGCCCTCGGCGAGCACATCGGCCAGTGAGCGCCCCTGCACGAGTTCCATGACGATCCACGGCTGTTCGTCCTCCACCGCCACGTCATGGATGGTGACGACGGAGGGGTGGTCGATCCGCGCGGCCGTACGCGCCTCGCGCCGCATCCGCGTGTACATCGTCTCGCGCTCACGCTCGGACAGATGGTCGGGCAGCCGTGGCTCCTTGACCGCCACATCCCGGTCCACCACCTCGTCGTGCGCCCGCCACACGGTGCCCATACCGCCGTGCCCCAGCCGTGCCATGAGGCGGTAGCGGCCGCCGATCAGCCGTCCGGTGCCCGGGTCCCCGCCGGGGGCGGCGGCCGGGGGCGCGATCTCGGTCGGCTCGTACGAACGAGGGGAGGAGAGCCGCGCTCCGGGCAGCCCCGCCGGGTCCGGCTGACGTGGCGGCTGCAGTCCATAGCTGGTCGTCGACTCGTCCAACCGGTCCCCCTCGTTGCTCATGGCCCCAACCCTTACGCACTGAGCAGCGCGGTTTCCAGTGAGTTCACACAGCTGTGACGTCAGCGCGCCCGGGTCACACGGTAGGTGTCGGCGACGGCCTCGAAGTGCCGGTCGATCTCCGCCTTGTGGCTCTTGGAGCCGAGGACGAGCAGCACGTGGTAGCGCCCGTCCAGGATCATCGCCCGGTTGCGCGCGTACACCTGGCGCCCGCCGTCCTCGCGCCAGCTGAAGGTGCCCTCGGCCATCGCCGTGTCCCCCACGTCGATACGGCGCAGCCCGCCGGTGCTCGCCCAGTCGGAGGCACGGTAGGCGGACAGCTCCGGCTCGTCCTCGCTCTGGTAGGCCATCGGGTCCTCACCGAACTTGGCCGTGCGGTCCCGGCCCTTGACGACGACCATCTCGACCTCGCCGCCGTTGAAGCGCACCTGGCCGCGTGCGTTGGCCGAGCGGCGGTCCCACTCCTTCGGCACGGCGATCCGGAACCCGGCGGGGTCGCGGGCGATCCGGTAGCCCTTGGGAGCCTCGGGGCCCTGGTCGTTCCGGGCGCCGCTCCCGTCGTTCCCGTCGTCTCCGCCGTCGGAGTCGCTGTCGCTCTTGCCGCCGGACTTGTCGTCGGACTTGTCGTCCGACTTTCCGCCCGACGCGCTGTCGGACCTGCCGCCGGTCTCGCCCTCGCCCGTCCGCTCGGACCCCGGCCGGGACCTGTGCTCCTCCGGCACCGCGACCGAACCCTTCTGGGCGCCCTTCCCTCCGTCGTTGTCCGGCAGGAACAGGGCGACGAACGCCACCGCCGCCGCCATCCCGAGCAGTATCAGCGCCAGCACCAGCAGGCCCAGCCGCCGCGGACCGCCGCTCCGCTCCGGGCTGCGGTGCCGCCGCACCGGCTCCGGCGCGTGCTCGGCCGGGGGCTGCTCCCGCTCACGGCGGGGCGGCTGGTCGACGGCGGCCGCCCGCCGGGCCCTTCGGCGCCTGCGCACCAGTTCGCCGCGCCGCCGCAGGATCGGCAGCCGGCGCGGATCGGCCGGGCCGCCCGCGTCCAGGGTGAGCGGCGCCGTGACGGTACGCAGCCCGACGTCCGGCTCCGGAGCCGAACGGATGATCGAACGCAGCCAGCCCCGCAGCTCCTCGAAGTCAGGCCGCTCGGTGGGGTCCTGACGCATCAGCGACTCGACCACCGGGCGCAGCGGCCCGCAGTCCTCGGCGAACGCGGGCGGCTCGGCGCACACCATCTGCACCAGTTCTGCCGCGCTGTCCTCGGGGTAGGGGGCGTGCCCCTGCACCGCGCGGAAGAGCAGGACGCCCAGCGCCCACAGGTCGGCGGCCGGGCCGACGGGCGGGGCCAGCCGCCAGTTCTCGTACACCGGTCCGGCCTGCTCCGGCGCCCAGCGTTCGGTGACCGGGCCGACCACCGTCATCCGGGCGTGCCGTGCGCGCTCCGCCGCCAGCGCCGTGGCCGGGCCACGGTAGCGGCCGGGCGACGCCTCGAGGCCGCCCCAGGGTCCGCCGTCCGGCTCGACGGGCGGTTCGCCTGGCAGTTGGCCAGTGGGCTCGCCTGTTGCCTCGATGCCGGTCCCGGTGCCGTACGACGTGCCGGGCTCCTCGGCGAGCTCCTCGGCGTACGCGCTGTCGGGCTGCCGGTGGTGTGACGGGGGTGACGGTGGGGTGCCGTAGGGGCCGGTCGCGTGCGGGCCGTAGATGTCGCCGCGCTCGACCTCGCGTACGCCGCCGTCGGTCAGCGCGTCGGGCAGCACCTCGTCCTCGTCGGACGGCAGCCACCGCACGTCGTCGTCGAGGGCGTGGGTGGGACCGCGCCGGGCCTCGGTGTCCTGCCCGGCCGTGCTGCCGCCGGCCCCCGTCGACCACCAGTCGGTGACGGGCGGCCGCCGCGCGCTCCCGTCCGCTTCCGCGCCGTCGCTGCCGTCCCCGGCGCGCCGCCCGGCGTCCCGGGAGTCGGCCGCCGCGCGCTGGGCGCCCTCACGGTAAGCGGCGATGGCGCCGCGCCGCGCCGCCCGCGCGGAGAGGTCCTCCGAGGGCTCGTCCCGCCCTCGGAAGCCCTGCCCGCGCGGTCCGCGTACGTCCTCCTCGGGGTCGATGCCCTCGAAGCCGAAGATGCCCCGGGGGCGCTCCACATCCCCGTACCGGCTCTCCGTGCCGCCGTACCGGCTGCCGCCCCCGCCGTGCCCCTCGTCCCGCTGGTGCCGCCGGTCCCGCTGTGGGGGATACGAGTCGCCTTCGCGTGCCGTGAAGCCTTCGGGCAGCCGGTGCCCGGTCCAGGTCGCGGGCGCCGGATGGTCCTGCTGTGGCTGTTCGGGCGACGGTTTCGGTGTCGGCGTCCCTGACGGCCGGGGTGCCGGGACGGGTGCCGGACCGCCCGCGGCTCCGGGGCCGTCCTGGTCGGCGGCCCCGTGGCCCGCCTCGGCTCCAGTCGCGGAGCCGTCGAGCGGGGGCGGGGGCAGCGGGTCGTAGCCGCACAGCGCCTCCTCGGCGGCCCCGACCGCCAGCCCGGTCAGCACGGCGTGCCCGTCCTCGCAGATGAGGACGGTACGGGCGGTCACATTGCGGTGGGTCCAGCCGTGCGCGTGCACGATGCGGAGCGCGGCGAGCAGATCGGCGGCGATCTCGGCGGCGCGGTGCGCGCCCAGTGGCCGCTCCGCCAGCAGGCTGGCGAGGGGGCGGGCGGGGACCAGTTCGCTCACTATCCACAGCCCGTCGTCCTCCACGAAGACGTCGAAGACCTGGTCGAGCCGTGGATGGTCGGGCAACTGCGCCGCGGCGACGGCCGCCTCCATCGCTCTGCGCACGGCGGGGTCGGCGGGCCCACGGTTCATGCGCCCGGATGCGCCGCGCGGCCCTCCGCCCGCGCCCCGTGCGGGGGCTGCGTGGCCGTAGCCGTTGCCGTAACCGGGGCCGTAGCCGTCGTCGGCTGCCTCGGCCCCGATCACCTCCGCTTCGACGACCTCGGGCAGCGGCACCTGCCGGACGAAGACCTCCTGTCCGCTGGCCACGTCCAACGCCAGTGACTCGACCAGTTCGTACGCGTCGGCAGGCGGCAGGGGCAGGCGGTAGCGATCGGCCAGCAGTCGGCCCGCGTACTCCGCGTTCTCCTCCACGACGCCCTCCCCACCGCGCACGAGACCGCCAATACCGTGCTCTTCACATCCCCTTGCGGATAGCCACGGTCCGCGTCCCTCACGATACGTCCGGGAACGGGCTACGTCACCGCGCCTCGGCCGCCCGGTGCCGCCTGCCGACGCACGCGTACGGCACGCTCGTCCGGTCCGTGCACCGAGGGGCGCGGGCCTGATCCGTGTGCGCCGGGGGCGTGCCCGGCGGATGCATCACGCACCGACGCCGTTGCCGACGCCGACAACGACACACCACTACCGGCGTCGAACCCGCCGACGCCGAAGGTCTGTCAGGCGCGCGGCCGGAACGTCTTGAACGCGGTCTTCCGGAGGGTCACGCACGCCTTGTCCTGCCAGGCGTCGGCCCGGCAGGTGATGAGTACGGCGTAACCGTTCTTGCCGTCGACCTTGAAGCCCCGGTTGACGACACGGACCTTCTTGCCGTTCTCCTTGCGCACGAAGTGCCAGTCGGCGACGGTCGGATAGCCGCGCCATTCGACCTTCTTGATGCCCAGCGACTTGTACCCGGGGCTGGAGCGCTTGACGGCGGACTCCAACTGGTGCCAGGCGGCGGCCGCGTCGGGGCCGGGGCTGCTGGTGTGGTCGATCTGGATACGCGGATAACCGCCGCCGGGCGCCGCGTACTTGCGTCCGGAGTTCTTGCCCGCTATTCCGGCGCGCTTCCACCCCTCGGGCAGCGCGACGGAGAAGTGGAACCGGCCGTCGGAGACCTTGGCATAGCCGTCCGGCAGCGCGGAGTCGCCCTTGGCGTCGCCCGGCTTCCCGTCGTCGGCCTTGTCCGCCGCCTCTCCGTCCCCGTCCTGGCCGGACTTGCCGTCCGACTGGCCTGCCGTGCCGGCCTCCTCGGCCTCCCGGTCACCGCCCTGCCCCTCGGCGCTGGTCCCGGTCCCGCCCGAGCCGCCCTTGGACGAGTCACCGCCCTCGCCGCCGAGGTTCACCACGATCAGGACGATGACGAGGATCACGGCGAGCAGAGCCGCTGCCGCGATGGCCAGCGTCCGCCGCGAGAGGCCCTTGCGCAGCTCGGGCAGCTCCCGCAGGTCGCGCAGCGAGGTGATCGCGCCGCTGCCGCCGCTCTCGGGGGGCAGCGCCCGGCCGCCACTGCCGGTGCCCGGCAGCGGGCCGCCGCCGGAGCCACCGGCGTCGGGGCCGCCGGTGCCGGAACCGGACCCGGGCGTCGTCCCGCCGCCGCTGGGGGCGCCGCTGCCCGGTGCCACGCCGCTGTCGGCCGCCGTTCCGCTGCTCGTACGGGCGCCCTGGCCGCTGCCGTACCCGCTCGCGCCGTCGCTCTTGCGGCCCGAGTGCCGGCCCGGCGAGGAAGCGGGCGGTCCTGCGGGGCTGGGCGGGCTCGCAGGCGCGGGCGGCACCGAGGAGGCACGCGCGGAGGAGGCGGCCCCGCCCGAGGAGCCGCCGCCGTGCCTGGGGCCGGAGCGTGCGGTGCCGGAGGCCGCGCCGCCTGAGCCCTCGCGTCGCCCGGTGGAGCCGGAACCCGGGCCCGTGCCGGAGCCGGTGCCCGTACGGCCCGGCGTACCGGCCGCGCCGGTACCCGCGGCGGCGCCACCGGCGCCCGCCGCGTTGCGCACGGACTTGAAGGCGCCGCGCAGCCGCTCGCCCGAACCGCTGCCCTCGGAGCGCCGCTTGCGCCTGCCGCCGGTGGTGCCTGAACTGTAGGCGGGGCCGCCGGCGCGGGAACCGCCGCTGCCCGAGGACGACGGGGCCGACGGGTCCGACGAAGACGAGGAGCCGGAGGGCGAGGAGGGCACCGGAGGCAGTATCGACGTGCGCTCCGCCGGACCGTCCGCCTCCCGGGCGGCCCGTCCCGACGGGCTCTTGTGGCCACCTGCGACCGGCTCCAGCAGCAGCCGGGCACCGTTGACGTCGAGGCGCTTCTCCGGGTCCTTGACCAGCAGTCCGGAGATGACCTCGCTCAGCTCGCCCGCGTGTTCGGGGTAGGGAACGGGCTCGGTCATCACGGCGGTCAGCGTCGAGATGGCGGAGCCCTTGTCGTAGGGGGGACGGCCCTCGACGGCGGCGAACAGCAGGCCGCCCAGCGACCACAGATCGGCCGGCGGCCCTGGCGGCTTGCCGCGCGCACGCTCGGGCGAGATGTAGGAAGGGGCGCCGACGAGCATGCCGGTGGAGGTGACCGACGGGTCGCCCTCGACCTTGGCGATGCCGAAGTCGGTGAGGACGACCCGGCCCGTACCGTCCTCCAGCAGCACGTTGGAGGGCTTCACATCGCGGTGCAGGATGCCCTCGCGGTGCGCGGCGCGGAGCACATCGAGGATGGCGAGGCCGACCTCGGCGGCGCGCTGCGGGTCCAGCGGGCCGTCGGTCTTGATCTTGTCGGCGAGCGAGCGGCCCTCGACCAGTTCCATGACGATCCACGGGCGGCTGTCCTCGTTGACGACATCGAAGACAGTGACCGCGCTGCCGCTGCGAATCCTGGCGATGGCCTTGGCTTCACGCAGGGTGCGGGTGATGAGCCGCTGCTTCTCCTCCTCGTCGACACTGGAGGGGAACCGAAGCTCCTTCACCGCGACACGCCGGCCCAGGACTTCGTCCTCGCCACGCCAGACGGTGCCCATACCGCCACGCCCGAGGACACCCCCGAGCCGATAGCGGCCGCCTACCAGCCGTCCCGCGTCCTCGCTCATGAATCCCCTTGTGTCCCCTCTGCGGTGAGAGCCCGCCCCCGGCAGAGCCTTCATTGTGAACCATCGCTCTGACAAGACGTGTACGGGGGCAGCACGGTTACACCACAGCGCCACCACTTCTCACCGGGGTTCACACGCCCAACAGCCCGTGCCCGGACGACCAGTCCAACGGGGGACCCACGGCCGGACCCCGACTGTGCGGGGTCCCACCTCAGGGGGCTACACCGGCACGATGTCGGGCGCTCCCAACCGGGCCGCGTCCGCCGTCTGGTCGTCGGGCTGCAACTGCGACTCCCGCTCGGCCTCGACCCGCTTCTCGTAGTGCTCGACCTCCCGGTCCATCTGATCCGAGTCCCAGCCCAGCACCGGCGCCATCAGTTCGGCACACTCGCGCGCGCTGCGTACGCCCCGGTCGAACGTCTCGATGGAGATGCGTGTCCGACGGGTGAGGACGTCGTCCAGATGACGGGCGCCCTCGTGCGTACAGGCGTAGACGACCTCGGCCTTGAGGTAGTCGTCGGCCGCGGGCAGCGGCTCGCCCAGCTTGGGGTCCTTCTCGACCAGATCCAGCACCTCTTCGGTCATCGAGCCGTAGCGGCCCAGCAGATGCTCGACCCGCGCCACGTGCAGCCCGGCGCGCTGAGCGAGCCGGGCGCGGCCGTTCCACAGCGCGTGGTAGCCCTCGGCCCCGGCGAGCCGCACCTCCTCGGTGACGCAGTCGGCGACCCGGTGGTCGAGCGCGTGCACCGCCTCGTCCACCGCGTCCTTGGCCATCACCCGGTACGTCGTGTACTTGCCGCCCGCGATGACGACCAGGCCCGGCACCGGGTGGGCGACCGTGTGCTCGCGCGACAGCTTGCTCGTCGCCTCCGACTCGCCCGCCAGCAGCGGCCGCAGCCCCGCGTAGACGCCCTCCACGTCGTCCCGCGTCAGCGGCACGGCCAGCACCGAGTTGACGTGGTCGAGCAGATAGTCGATGTCGGCGCTGGAGGCGGCCGGATGCGCCTTGTCCAGGTCCCAGTCGGTGTCCGTGGTGCCGATGATCCAGTGCCGTCCCCACGGGATGACGAACAGCACGCTCTTCTCCGTGCGGAGGATCAGCCCTGTCGTGGAGTTGATGCGGTCCTTCGGCACCACCAGGTGGATGCCCTTGGAGGCTCGTACGTGGAACTGGCCGCGCTCCGCGATCAGCCCCTGGGTGTCGTCCGTCCACACGCCCGTCGCGTTGACGACCTGACGAGCCCGCACCTCGAACTCGCCGCCCTGCTCCAGGTCCTCGATGCGCGCCCCGACGACCCGTTCACCCTCCCGCAGGAAGCCGACCACCCGCGCGCGGTTGGCCGCGAGCGCCCCGTACTCCGCCGCCGTGCGCACCAGCGTGGCGACGAACCGCGCGTCGTCCACCTGTGCGTCGTAGTACTGCAGCGCGCCCACGAGTGCGTCCTTCCGCAACGCGGGTGCCACCTGGAGCGCGTGACGCCGGGACAGGTGACGGTGCCTCGGCAGCCCGCGGCCGTGCCCGGAGGAGACCGACATGACGTCGTACATCGCCACGCCCGTGCCCGCGTACAGCCGCTCCCAGGCGCGGTGCTGCAGCGGGTAGAGAAACGGCACCGGCTTGACCAGGTGCGGCGCCAGCCGCTCCAGCAGCAGTCCGCGCTCCTTGAGTGCTTCGCGCACCAGTGCGAAGTCCAGCATCTCCAGATAGCGCAGACCGCCGTGGATGAGCTTGCTGGAGCGACTGGAGGTGCCCGAGGCCCAGTCGCGCGCCTCGACGATGCCGGTGGACAGACCGCGGGTGACCGCGTCCAGCGCTGTGCCCGCGCCGACGATGCCGCCGCCGACCACCAGCACGTCCAGTTCGGTCTCGGCCATCCTCGCCAGTGCGTTCGCGCGCTGATCCGGTCCCAGTGCCGCTGTCCTCACTGCTGCCTCCCAGGGTGCTCGGCTGGTGCTCGCGGTTTCTCGCTTTGCTCGCTCTTGCTCGCTGGTGCTCGCTGTCAGGTTGTCGCCGTCAGATCTCGGACACCGCCCACGTGGTCCCCCTGTCGATGGTCCCCCATTCCCGCGACTTTGGCTGACCGTCGGCCCTGCTGAGCGCGCAATCCGACTTATCTGTCATATGGGCTCTTAACCTTAATGCGCGCCGCTCGCCACTCCCGGTGCTGCCCGGGGACGGAACCGGGACGATAAGGGGAAGGGAAGACCGCTGTCATGCCCGCAGATCTCGCCGTGCTGGGACTCGCCCATTCGGGGCTGCCGCTCGCCCAGGCAGCGACGGCGAACGGAATCAGCACCCTCGGGTACGACCCCGACCACGGGACCGTCGCCGACATCGGCGCGGGCCGCCCACCGGGTGACGCGCCGCTGACCGCCGCCGAGGTGCGGCGGATGCTCGCCAAGGGGTTCAGCGCCAGCAGCGACCCGGCCGTCCTCGGCCGGGTGCGTACCGCCGTGATCTGCGCGCCCACCTCGCTCGGTCCCAACCGCACCCCCGATATGAGCGCTGTGCGCACCGCCGCGCGTACCCTCGCCGCCCGGCTGCGGCCGCGCACCACCGTGATCGTCGAATCCAGCGTCTACCCCGGCTGCACCGAGGACGTCGTACGGCCGCTCCTGGAAGAGGGCTCCGGGCTGCGCGCCGGGCAGGACTTCCACCTCGCCTACTCCCCCACCCGGGTCGACCCCGGCAACCGCGCCTACGGTTACGCCGCCATCCCCAAGGTGATCGGCGGCCTCACCCCCGCCTGCACGGAGGCGGCCGCCGCGTTCTACGGGCGGCTCACCAAGGTCGTACGGGCCCGGGGGCCGCGGGAGGCCGAGACGACCAAGCTGCTGGAGACCAACTACCGGCACATCAATATCGCGCTGATGAACGAGATGGCGGTCTTCTGCCACGACCTGGGCATCGACCTGTGGGACGTGGTGCGGTGCGCCGAGACGAAGCCCTTCGGCTTCCAGTCCTTCCGGCCGGGGCCGGGCGTGGGCGGACCGGGTGTCCCCGTCGACCCCAACTACCTCTCCTACCACAGCCGTTCGCTGGGCTATCCGCTCCGCATGGTGGAGCTCGCGCAGGAAGTCAACGAGCGGATGCCGCGCTATGTTTCACAGCGCGCGGCCGTGCTGCTCAATGAGCACGGCAAGTCCGCGCGCGGGGCGCGGATTCTCTTGTTGGGGGTCACCTACAAGCCCGACCTCGCCAGTCAGGAGGGGGCGCCGGCCCGTGAGGTCGCCGGGCGCCTCAAGGAGCTGGGCGCGCAGTTGAGCTACCACGATCCTTATGTGCCGCAGTGGCGTGTCGCGGGGCAGCCTGTGCCCCGCGCGGACTCCCTCTATGAAGCCGCCGCAGCGGCTGACCTCACTCTGCTGTTGCAGAACCATCGGGTGTACGACCTGCAGGGGCTTGCGGCGAAGGCGCAGTTGCTGCTCGACACCCGTGGAGCCAGCCCCTCCGGGTCGGCCCACCGCCTATGAGGGCTCCGCCCTCTGGGCCACCTCCCTTGGCGCCCCCTCCCTGCGGGGTGCCCCTGGTTGTGGACGCACGCCCCGTTTCTGTCCCGGCTTACGCCGACAGGTCGTGTCGGGGGGCTCCGCCCCCCAACGCCCGTCCGGCGAGACCCGGGGGTTTGGGGGCGGAGCCCCCATGAACGGGAGGGGGCCCAAGAATGGGCCCTCAGCCAATGGGGACGGGGATCAACGGGAGCGAGCGATGGTTACCTCTACGCGTTGGAACTCCTTCAAATCGGAGTACCCCGTGGTGGCCATCGCCCGCCGCAGCGCCCCGAAGAAGTTCATCGACCCATCAGGGGTGTGGGAGGGCCCCAGGAGGACCTCCTCCATGGTGCCGACCGCGCCGAGGTCGACCACCCTGCCCCGCGGCACATCGAGATGCACGGCTTCCATGCCCCAGTGGTGCCCCCTCCCGGGAGCGTCACTGGCCCGCGCGAGGGGCGAGCCCATCATCACGGCGTCGGCGCCGCAGGCGATCGCCTTGGGGAGGTCGCCGGACCAGCCCACGCCACCGTCGGCGATGACATGGACGTACCGGCCGCCGGACTCGTCCATGTAGTCCCGCCGCGCCGCGGCGACATCCGCGACGGCGGTCGCCATCGGCACCTGGATGCCCAGCACGTTCCGCGTCGTGTGGGCGGCACCCCCACCGAAGCCGACCAGCACCCCGGCCGCGCCGGTCCGCATCAGGTGCAGCGCGGCGGTGTACGTGGCGCAGCCGCCCACGATGACCGGCACGTCCAGCTCGTAGATGAACTGCTTGAGGTTCAGCGGCTCGGCCGCGCTGGAGACGTGCTCGGCAGAGACCGTCGTGCCGCGGATCACGAACAGATCCACGCCCGCGTCCACCACGGCCTTGGAGAACTGCGCCGTACGTTGCGGCGACAGCGCAGCGGCCGTCACCACGCCGGAGTCGCGGACCTCCTTGATGCGCTGGCCGATCAGCTCTTCCTTGATCGGCTCGGCGTAGATCTCCTGCATCCGGCGGTTGGCGGTGGCCTCGTCGAGTTCGGCGATCTCGGCCAGCAGCGGCTCGGGGTCCTCGTAGCGGGTCCACAGGCCCTCGAGGTTGAGGACACCGAGGCCGCCGAGCTCTCCGATGCGGATGGCGGCGGCGGGCGAGACGACCGAGTCCATGGGGGCTGCGAGGAACGGCAGCTCGAAGCGGTAGGCGTCGATCTGCCAGGCGATCGAGACCTCCTTCGGGTCACGGGTGCGCCTGCTGGGCACCACGGCGATGTCGTCGAAGGCGTACGCCTGCCGCCCGCGCTTACCGCGCCCGATCTCGATCTCAGTCACGTCTACTGCCTCTCACTCTGGTGTGCCGCGACCAGTATCGCCGACACGCCGCACCCGGCGACGGGCGAGGGCCGCCTCGTCGCCGTCCCTCCCGGAGGGGTCAGCGGCGCGAATAGTTCGGCGCCTCCGTCGTCATCTGCACATCGTGCGGGTGGCTCTCCTTGAGCCCGGCCGAGGTGATGCGGACGAAGCGGCCGCGGGCCTTCATCTCGGGGACGGTACGGCCACCGACGTAGAACATCGACTGCTTGAGGCCGCCGACGAGCTGGTGGACGACGGCGGAGAGCGGACCGCGGTAGGCGACCTGGCCCTCGACGCCCTCGGGGATCAGCTTGTCGTCGCCGCTGACGCCCTCCTGGAAGTAGCGGTCCTTGGAGTAGGACTTGGCGTCGCCGCGGGTCTGCATCGCGCCGAGCGAGCCCATGCCGCGGTAGGACTTGAACTGCTTGCCGTTGATGAACAGCAGCTCGCCAGGGGACTCCTCGCAGCCCGCCAGCAGGCTGCCCAGCATGACCGTGTCGGCGCCTGCGACCAGGGCCTTGGCGATGTCACCGCTGTACTGGAGGCCGCCGTCACCGATGACGGGCACGCCCGCCTCCTGGGCTGCCAGCGACGCCTCGTAGATGGCGGTGACCTGCGGGACGCCGATGCCGGCCACGACGCGGGTGGTGCAGATGGAGCCGGGGCCCACGCCGACCTTGACGCCGTCGACCCCGGCGTCGATCAGCGCCTTGGCGCCGTCGCGGGTGGCGACGTTGCCGCCGACGACGTCGACGCCCGGGTGGTTCGACTTGATCTTGGCGACCATGTCTCCGACGAGCCGCGAGTGGCCGTGCGCGGTGTCGACGACGATGAAGTCGACGCCCGCCTCGATCAGCGCCTGTGCCCGGTCGTAGGCGTCACCCGCGACGCCGACGGCGGCGCCGACGACCAGCCGGCCCTCGGAGTCCTTGGCGGCGTTGGGGTACTGCTCGGCCTTGACGAAGTCCTTGACGGTGATGAGGCCCTTGAGGGTGCCGGAGCCGTCCACCAGCGGCAGCTTCTCGATCTTGTGGCGGCGCAGCAGCTCCATGGCCTCGTCGCGCGAGATCCCGACCTCGCCGGTGACCAGCGGCATCGGCGTCATGACGTCCCGCACCTGGCGGCTGCGGTCCAGCTCGAAGGCCATGTCGCGGTTGGTGACGATGCCGAGCAGCTTGCCCGCCGGGTCGGTGACCGGGACGCCGCTGATGCGGAACCGGCCGCACAGCGCGTCGGCCTCCTGCAGCGTGGCGTCGGGGCGGATGGTGATGGGGTCGGTGACCATGCCGGACTCGGACCGCTTGACCTGGTCGACCTGGTTGGCCTGGTCCTCGATCGACAGATTGCGGTGCAGCACGCCCACCCCGCCCTGGCGTGCCATCGCGATGGCCATCCGGCCCTCGGTGACCTTGTCCATGGCGGCGGACAGCAGCGGCACGTTGACCCGTACGTTGCGCGAGACGTACGAGGCGGTGTCGATGTCCTGCGGGGCCATGTCCGACTCGCCCGGCAGCAGCAGGACATCGTCGTATGTCAGGCCCAGAGTGGCGAATTTCGCGGGCACTCCGTCGACGTTCTCAGTCATGACACCTTTCCCAATCCTTGCCCCTGCCGGATGTCCATGCTATCGGCCCGGCGAGGTGCGCCGGACCGCCTGTGGACAACCCCTCCGGGCACCCGCGACGCCGGAGAACTACTGCTCGGCCAAGGCCCGCAGCCTGCTGAGCGCCCGGTGCTGGGCAACGCGGACGGCTCCGGGTGACATTCCCAGCATCTGCCCGGTCTCCTCGGCCGTCAGCCCCACGGCGACCCGCAGCAGCACCAGCTCGCGCTGGTGTTCGGGCAGGTTGGCCAGCAGTTTCTTGGCCCACTCGGCGTCGCTGGAGAGCAGCGCCCGCTCCTCAGGGCCGAGGGAGTCGTCGGGCCGCTCGGGCATCTCGTCCGAGGGCACGGCGGTGGAACCGGGCCCGCGCATGGCGGCCCGCTGCAGATCGGCGACCTTGTGCTGGGCGATGGCGACGACGAACGCCTCGAACGGCTTTCCGGTGTCGCGGTAGCGCGGCAGGGCACAGAGCACCGCGATACAGACTTCCTGCGCGAGGTCGTCGACGAAGTGACGCGCGTCACCCGGCAGTCTCGTCAGCCGGGTACGGCAGTAGCGCAGAGCCAGTGGATGAACGTGGGCGAGCAGATCGTGCGTGGCCTGGCGGTCGCCCTCGACCGCCCGTTGGACGAGCTTGCTGACCTTCGCGACCTCGGCCGCGTCCGCGGCCGCGGGCTGTGGCCCGTTCTCCTCGTCGCGCATCGGTCCATGGTGCACCGATGCCGCGCGGTTCGCCGCACCGCGCTCGTAGATGTGAGCCGAAGCGTTATGAGCAGGCGCACTGGCCCTCATGTCCACGCCCTCCCCTCACGCCTGACCGACCGGTCCCCGAGGAACTCCATACAACAAGCATGCGGCACGCGCGAGATTTCCCGGCTGCCGCGGGGGAATCCGCGGGGACCCCGACCCGGCCGAGGGCCGCCGTCCCACCCGTCTGCGACCGGCGCCGGGCGCGGACGAGCGGGCGGGCGAGCGGGAGTCCGGCGAGGCTGCGGGCCGCCGTCCCCCAGCCTCCGGCTGGGCGGGGGTTCCCCCGGCAGCAGCTGGGGGAGTGCCCCCTGACGGGCGCCCCGAACCTGGTCAGCGGACGAGACCCCAGCGGAAGCCGAGCGCCACCGCGTGCGCGCGGTCCGAGGCGCCGAGTTTTTTGAACAGCCGCCTGGCGTGCGTCTTGACCGTGTCCTCGGAGAGAAACAACTCACGTCCGATCTCCGCGTTGGAGCGGCCGTGGCTCATGCCTTCCAGCACCTGGATCTCGCGCGCTGTCAGCGTCGGCGCCGCGCCCATCTCGGCCGAGCGCAGCCGGCGCGGGGCGAGCCGCCAGGTGGGGTCGGCCAGGGCCTGGGTGACGGTCGCGCGCAGTTCGGCCCGGGACGCGTCCTTGTGCAGATAGCCGCGGGCGCCTGCCGCGACGGCCAGGGCGACGCCGTCGAGGTCCTCGGCCACCGTCAGCATGATGATGCGGGCGCCGGGGTCGGCGGAGAGCAGCCGGCGGACGGTCTCCACTCCGCCCAGGCCGGGCATCCTCACGTCCATCAGGATCAGGTCGGACCGGTCGGCGCCCCAGCGGCGGAGGACTTCCTCGCCGTTGGCCGCCGTCGTCACACGCTCGACGCCGGGCACGGTCGCGACCGCGCGGCGCAGGGCCTCTCGGGCGAGCGGGGAGTCGTCGCATACGAGGACGGATGTCATGGCCGCCCTCCGCTGCTGATGCGCATCACCTTGAGCCTCCAGGCTGCTTTGAGAATCGTCACCTGCGCGATTGACGGCCTCGGACGTGCATGCCCGGCCGGTTCCGAGCCAATCGCTTTCGCTCTCTCAACGACGGTCACCCGAAAGAGTTACGGCTTCCGGTCACCGACATCAGCACTCTACGTGAGCACTCGCACACGGAGCAGCAACATCCTGGCTTTCCTCGACCCAACGCCCCTTCCATCCCGAAGTGCCCTATTCAGATGCATTCCTTCCGTTTTGTGAGATCGATCGCTAGATTCGCGAAAGAGTCATATTTACGCACGAGTGTCAGATCACCCCAGCAGCACTCAGGAGAAACGCGATGGCAGACTTCTCCCGCCTTCCCGGCCCCAACGCGGATCTGTGGGACTGGCAGCTTCTGGCAGCCTGCCGCGGGGTGGACAGTTCGCTGTTCTTCCACCCCGAGGGGGAACGCGGCGCCGCCCGCAGTGCGCGTGAGGCGTCGGCCAAGGAGGTGTGCATGCGCTGCCCGGTGCGCTCCGAGTGCGCGGCGCACGCGCTCCAGGTGCGGGAGCCCTACGGGGTTTGGGGCGGGCTCACCGAGGATGAGCGCGAAGAGTTGTTGGGCCGCGCCCGCAATCGCCTGGTGACCGCCCACCACACGGCGGACCCGCCCCCTGAGGACTAGGGCTGGTCCACCCACCCCGCGCACCCGGCGTGGGGGCTGCGCTTGCCAGCCCTGCTCCCCAGCCTCCGGCCGGGAGGTGCCCCCAGGCGCAGACCTCCCAAGCACAGCGGGAGGGACTGCCCCTCAGGGGCGCGGGGAACTGCTCCCCCAGCCTCCGGCCGGGAGGTGCCCCCACAGCCACAACTCACCCGCAGCCCGCAAACAGCGAACAGGGGCAGCCCCTCATCGGCGGCGAGCAGCCTCATCGGCGGGCGGCCGCCGCCAGGCGGTCCAGCATTGCGGCGACGGCCGGCACCTGGGCGAGGTCCGGCAAGGTGAGGGCCACCACTTCGCGCTGCACCGCGGGGACAACCCGCACGGCCCGCGTCCCCCGCGGCCGTACGGACTCCACGGCCAGCTCCGGCAGGACGGCGACCCCCAGGCCCGCGCCGACCAGGCCCACCACCGCCGGGTAGTCGTCGGTCGCGAAGTCGATCCGCGGCGTGAACCCCGCCGCCTCGCACACCTGCACGAGGTGCTGGCGGCAGCGCGGGCACCCCGCGACCCAGGGCTCCTCGGCCAGCGTGCCGATGTCGACCTCCTCGGCGTCCGCGAACGGATGACCCTCGGGTACCAGCCCCACCAGCCGGTCGGTCAGCAGCGGCCGTACCACCAGGTCCTCCCTCCCCCGGCCTTCGGCCGGGAGGTGCCCCCAGGGCGCCGCCTCGTAGCGGAAGGCCAGCGCGATCTCGCAGTCCCCGGCCTGCAGCATCTCCACCGAGCGCGGCGGCTCGGCCTCCACCAGCGAGACCCGGGTGCCCGGGTGGTCGGCCCGCATCGCCGCGACAGCGGTGGGCACCAGGGTCGAACTCCCGCTCGGGAAGGACACCAGCCGCACCCGCCCCGCGCGCAGCCCGGCCAACGCCGCGACCTCCTCCTCGGCCGCCGCCAGACCCGCCAGAATCCCCGTGGCGTGCCGTACCAGCGCCTCCCCCGCCTCCGTCAGCCGCATCTCCCGTCCGGCACGCACCAGCAGCGGGGTGCCGGTGGTGGCCTCCAGCGCCTTCATCTGCTGACTGACGGCGGGCTGGGTGCAGCCCAGCTCGCGGGCCGCCGCCGAGAAGGAACCGGTGGTGGCGACCGCGCGCAGGACACGCAGATGACGGGGCTCGATCATGACACCGAGCATAAGGCTGCCTTGGGTACCGGGCGGAAATTCCGGTTAGCGGCTTGGGGAAGCCGTCGATAGCCTCGGCACATGCAGCTGCTTTCCGTGAACCTCGCCAAGCCCCACCGCTCCGAGCACACCGACGCCGAGGGCCAGTGGACCGGCATCGACAAACAGCCGACCGAAGGCCCCGTGGCCGTCGCCGCGCCAGGACCGCGCGGCACCGGCGGCAGCGGGCTGGCCGGGGACACCATCGGCGATCTGCGCCACCACGGCGGGGAGGAGCAGGCGGTCTACGCCTTCGCCCGCGAAGAGCTCGACTTCTGGGAGGGCGAGCTGGGCCGGAAGCTGCCCAACGGGGTCTTCGGGGAGAACCTCACCACGCGTGACGTCCCCGTCGACGACGCCCTCATCGGCGAGCGCTGGCAGCTCGGCGCCCCCGGCACCGGGCCGCTGCTGGAGGTCTGCTCCATGCGCATCCCCTGCCGGACGTTCGCGGGCTGGCTCGGCGAACAGGGCTGGATGAAGCGGTTCATGAACCGGCGCATGCCCGGTGCGTATCTGCGGGTCGTCGAGCCCGGCGAGGTGCGCGCGGGCGACCCGGTCTCCGTCGTCCACCGCCCGGACCACGAGGTCTCGGTCAGCCTGCTGTTCCGCTCGCTGACCCTGGAGCCCGAACTGCTGCCGCGTGTCCTCGCGGCCGGCGAGGCATTGGACCCCAAGGCACGGGAGAAGGCGCTGCGGCGTATCGGGAGCTGACGGCTCGCCACACCTGACGTGGTGCCACGCCCACTGCCGGGTCCGGGGCTTGCACGAGCGTCCGGGCTCGGCGCAGGCCGATAGCGTGGCCCGCATGACCACTGCACTCATCACGGGAGCCACCGCCGGCATCGGCGCCGCCTTCGCCCGGCGGCTCGCGGGCCGCGGCTACCACCTCGTGCTCGTCGCACGGGACACCGACCGGCTCTGGCGCGAGGCGACCGAACTGCACGACCGGCACGGCGTTGAGGCCGACGTCGTCACCGCCGACCTGGCGACGGAGAAGGGCATCACCGCCGTCGAGGACCGGCTGAAGGACCGCGAACACCCGGTCGATCTGCTGGTCAACAACGCAGGGTTCGGCAACAAGGGCCGCTATCTGGAAGTACCCCTCGCCGACGAGCTGAAGATGCTCAAGGTGCACTGTGAAGCGGTGCTGCGGCTGACGTCCGCCGCCACGGAGTCCATGTGCGAACGGGGACGCGGCGGGGTCGTCAACGTCGCGTCCGTCGCCGCGTTCTTCCCTCGCGGGACGTACGGCGCCTCCAAGGCGTGGGTCACCCAGTTCACCCAGGGAGCGGCGAAGGACCTCGCCGGCCGGGGCGTACGGCTGCTGGCGCTGTGCCCCGGATTCGTCCGTACGGAGTTCCACGAGCGGGCCGGGATGGACTCCGGGGACATCCCCAAGTGGATGTGGCTGGATGCCGACCAGGTGGTCGAGACGGCACTGCGGGACCTTGCGCGGGGGCGCACGTTGTCCGTGCCGGACCCGCGCTACAAGGCGCTGCTGGGGGCTTCGAAGCTGCTGCCGCGCGGGGTGCTGGCGCGGGCTTCGTCGACGACGGGGCGGAAGTACGGCCCGAAGTAGGGAACCGCACCCCGCGCAGCAGAGAGGGCGCACCCCGCAGTGGAGTGCGCCCTCGCCAGGAGACCAGGTGCCTCAGTGGGCGTGACCGTGGCCGTGGCCGTGGCCCGCGGCGGACTCTTCTTCCTCGGCCGGCTTCTCGACGACCAGCGTCTCGGTCGTCAGCAGCAGCGAGGCGATCGAGGCGGCGTTCTCCAGCGCGGAGCGCGTCACCTTGACCGGGTCGATGACGCCGGCCTTGATCAGGTCGCCGTACTCGCTGGTGGCGGCGTTGAAGCCCTGGCCGGCCTCCAGCTCCGCGACCTTGGCGGTGATGACGTAGCCCTCCAGGCCCGCGTTCTCGGCGATCCAGCGCAGCGGCTCGACGGCGGCGCGGCGGACGGTGGCGACACCGGTCGCCTCGTCGCCCTCCTTGCCGAGGCTGCCTTCCAGGACCTTGGCCGCGTGCACGAGCGCGGAGCCACCGCCGGAGACGATGCCCTCCTCGACGGCCGCGCGGGTCGCGGAGATCGCGTCCTCCAGGCGGTGCTTCTTCTCCTTCAGCTCCACCTCGGTGGCGGCGCCGACGCGGATGACGCACACGCCGCCGGCCAGCTTGGCCAGGCGCTCCTGGAGCTTCTCGCGGTCCCAGTCGGAGTCGGTGGTCTCGATCTCCGCCTTGATCTGGGCGACGCGGCCCTGCACGTCCTCGGCCTTGCCGGCGCCGTCGACGATCGTGGTGTCGTCCTTGGTGACGGTGACGCGGCGGGCCGAGCCCAGCACGTCGAGACCGGCCTGGTCGAGCTTGAGGCCGACCTCCTCGGCGATGACGGTGGCGCCGGTCAGCGTCGCCATGTCGCCGAGCATGGCCTTGCGGCGGTCACCGAAGCCGGGCGCCTTGACGGCGACGGCGTTGAAGGTGCCGCGGATCTTGTTGACGACGAGGGTGGAGAGGGCCTCGCCCTCCACGTCCTCGGCGATGATCAGCAGCGGCCTGGAGCCACCCGCCTGCATGATCTTCTCGAGCAGCGGCAGCAGGTCCTGGATGGAGCTGATCTTGCCCTGGTGGATCAGGATGTAGGGGTCGTCGAGGACGGCCTCCATCCGCTCCTGGTCGGTGACGAAGTAGGGCGAGAGGTAGCCCTTGTCGAAGGCCATGCCCTCGGTGAAGTCCAGCTCCAGGCCGAAGGTCTGGGACTCCTCGACGGTGATGACGCCGTCCTTGCCGACCTTGTCCATCGCCTCGGCGATCAGCTCACCGACCTGCTTGTCCTGCGCGGACAGGGCGGCGACGGAGGCGATGTCCTCCTTGGAGTCGATCGGGCGGGCCGTGGAGACCAGCTCGTCCGAGACGGCGCTGACGGCGGCGTCGATGCCCTTCTTCAGGGCGGCCGGGGAGGCACCGGCGGCGACGTTGCGCAGCCCCTCACGGACCAGCGCCTGAGCCAGCACCGTGGCGGTGGTGGTGCCGTCACCCGCGATGTCGTTGGTCTTGGTCGCCACCTCCTTCAGGAGCTGGGCGCCCAGGTTCTCGTAGGGGTCCTCGACCTCCACCTCACGGGCGATCGTGACGCCGTCGTTGGTGATGGTGGGGGCGCCGAACTTCTTGTCGATGACGACGTTGCGGCCCTTGGGGCCGATGGTCACCTTCACGGTGTCGGCGAGGTTGTTGACACCGCGCTCAAGGGCGCGACGGGCGTCCTCGTCGAACTTCAGGATCTTCGCCATGGAAGCTGTTGTGTCCTCTCACACGTCTCGCACGTCTCGTACGCGCGCGTATCGGCCCGTACGAGCCGCGCCCTGGTCCCTGCTACCTCGCACGAGGAGCGGGCACCAGGGCGCGTTTCGACTGCACGCTGCCGCTGGGAAGCTGGAGAGAGCGCGGCTGCGTCCGTAGTCCGTACTGCTTCTCGCCGTTACTTCTCGACGATCGCGAGAACGTCGCGGGCCGAGAGGACGAGGTACTCCTCGCCGCTGTACTTCACCTCGGTGCCGCCGTACTTGCTGTACAGCACGATGTCGCCGACGGACACGTCGAGCGGCAGGCGGTTGCCGTCCTCGAAGCGACCCGGGCCCACGGCCAGGACGGTGCCCTCCTGGGGCTTCTCCTTGGCGGTGTCCGGGATGACCAGGCCAGAGGCCGTGGTCTCCTCGGCGTCGAGCGGCTGGACCACGATGCGGTCCTCGAGCGGCTTGATGGCAACCTTGGAGCTGGCGGTCGTCACGATCCGACCTCCCCCTTCGGAGATCTCAAAACGGGGTCTTATGTCTGGGGTGGCGACCTGGTAGATCCGTCGTCGCGGGTGCCGGATCTGCCCGTCGCGTACTGCTGGCACTCCCACGGGGAGAGTGCCAAGGTTGAGATTATGCCTGGCTTAGCACTCGGTCAAGCGGAGTGCTAGCCGCACCGGCTTGTGGCGATGTGAGGGGGCGCCCCCTCTCCCGGTTTTCTGCGGGGATTCGCCGTTGGGGTTGCGGGCGTTTGCCGGGCGCGCCTTCGTTGTGGTTGATCGCGCAGTTCCCCGCGCCCCTGACGGGGCGCCCCTGGCGGGGCGCTTCTGGTGGGGCGGGACAATGGGTGGGTGGATGGTGAGGTTTTCGCGCGGTTGCTCTCCGACGAGGGGCAGGCGCTGTTGCGCCAGGTGCGGGGTGTCGAGCCGGCGCAGGAGCTGGCCGTGGCGACACGGCTGCGGCAGCGGTACGAGCCCGCGCTCGTCTCGGCGGCGCTGGCGCAGAGCCGGCTGCGCGGCCGCGCCGAGGCCAAGTTCGGCCCCGCCGAGGCGCACGAGCTGTACTTCACCGCTGACGGGCTCGAACAGGCCACCCGCACCCCGGTGGCGGCGCACCGGGCCCGGCGGATGCGGCGGCTCGGCGTCCGCAGCGCCGTCGACCTGTGCTGCGGCATCGGCGCCGACGCGCTGGCGCTCGCCCGGGAGGGCATCCGGGTGCTGGCCGTCGACCGCTCGCCGGTGACGTGCGCGGTGGCCCGCGCCAACGCCGAGGCGCTGGGGCTCGGCGGTCTCGTCGAGGTGCGCTGCGCGGATGTCACCGAGGTGGCCACCGACGGCTACGACGCGGTCTTCGCCGACCCGGCACGCCGTACCGGGCGGGGCCGGGTGTTCGACCCGGAGGCGTACTCCCCGCCGCTGAGCTGGGCCGTGGAGACGGCCGGTGCGGCGCCGTTGGCCGCGCTGAAGGTGGCGCCGGGTATTCCGCACGAGGCGGTGCCGGAGCAGGCGGAGGCCGAGTGGGTCTCGTACGGCGGGGACGTCAAGGAGGCGGTGCTGTGGTTCGGCCCCGGCCGGGTGGACCCGGGCGGGGTACGGGCGACCCTCCTGCCCGCCGGGGACACGCTGGCCGGGCGCGGGCTGCCCGACCCCGAGGTGGGCGAGGTGGGCCGCTACCTCTACGAGCCGGACGGCGCGGTGATCCGCGCCCACCTGGTCGCCGAGCTGGCCGAGCAGGTGGCGGGGCGGCTGATCGACGCGACGATCGCCTATGTGACGGCGGACGCCGCGCACTCCACGCCGTACGCGACCGGGTACGAGATCACCGACGTCATGCCGTTCAACGTCAAGAAGCTGCGCGCGCTGCTGCGGGAGCGCGGCGTCGGCGTCGTCACCGTCAAGAAGCGCGGCTCGGCGGTGGAGCCCGAGGAGCTGCGGCGGAAGCTGAAGCTGGACCCGAAGGCGGCGAGCGGCTCCTGCACCGTGTTCCTGACCCGCGTCGCGGGCGCGCCCAGCATGCTGCTGGGCCACCCGCTGCGCTGACCCGGATCAGGGCCTGCGCGAGGTCCTGGTGAAGTCGCCGCGCATCACTCGTTCGGTCAGGGTTTCCGCGGTGAGGGAGCCGTAGCCGGTGGCGGCCCACAGGCTGGACTCAGGCGGGACTTCGAAGTACGGGATGCGAACGTCACCGTGGGCCTGGCGGACGTCCCCGTGGGCCTGGGTGAGGACTTCCGGCGCGCGGCGTGCGGCCACAGCGGCGGCGCAGTCGGCGCAGGCCGACACGTCCAGCGACTCGCGGCGGCCCAGCGGGCGCCAGGTGACCCGCTTGGCGGCGGGGCCGTGCAGCGGGTGGAAGAAGCACAGCGGCAGCGCGGAGGCCGACGCGGACGGCTCGGACCGGTGCAGCGCGCCCCGTCCCTCGTGGATGAGCGCGAGGACACCGGCCAGGTCGGGTATGTCCTGTGCCTCGTCCAGCACCTTGCCTGCGGCGGCGTAGGCGTCGAGGGAGAGCTGGAGCAGGTCGCTGTCGGCGCCGTCCTCGCTCGGCTCGTGGGCGAGAAGTTCCTTGTTGTACGCGAGGAGTTCGCGCTGGGCGCGCTTGCGCAGGTCGCGTACGCCCGTCTTGCGCGCGGTCGCGAAGACGGAGCGCGGCGAGGTGAACGGCGCGCGGGCCGAGGTGCGGGCGCGGTGGGTGCGCACGGTGCGGTAGCCCAGTACGGCGGCGAGGAGCACGGCCGCCGCCGCGGCGATCAGCACGGTGAGCAGCACCGGGGACAGCCCGCCGCCCGACGAGGGGCGGTCGCCGTGCAGATCCTTGGTGGCTTTCTCGTACACCTTGTCGCCGTCGCCGGATTTCACGATCTCCAGCGCCCGGGAGAACTTCGCGTAGAGGCTCTTGCCCTTCATGTCCTCCTGGTGGCCCACTGCCGCGACGCCCCAGAATGCCTCGTGTTTGCCGTTGCGGGGGAACTCGTAGCCGTTCAGGAAGCCCTCGGTCCTGCTGAGGGTCATATAGACGGCTTCCTTGTCCGACCCCTCGCCCATCCGGGGGTGCACGACGTCGACCATCTTCTCCGGGTCGCCGTCCCAGGCGTCCCCGGAGACGAACGGGACGACGACGACCCGTACCGGCAGGCCCGACGCCTTGATCTTCTTCGCCAGCCGGCGCTGCTGGTCGGTCGGGAACGCCTGCTCGTACGACGGGTCGACGTAGACGGGTGACTCGCGGAGCCCGTCGGCGATCCGCTGCGCGGGGCTGTCGTCGGCGGCAGCGGCGCGGCCCGCCGTACCGAGCGCCAGGGCGAGCGCGGCGAGGACGAGCGCGAGTACGGCTGCCGCCAGTCGAGCGGGACGGGCGGGGCGGGCGGAGGGGGCGCCGGGTGTGGCGCGAAGCTCAGTGGACACCTAGCTGCTCCCGTACACGACGGACGATCTCTTCAGTGGTCGGCCCCTGGCCCCCGCCGACGCCCTGCGGGGCCTCCAGTGGGCCCGGAACCCGGTGGTAGGGCTCGTACGGCGCGGACCGGGCGGCGCCGGGGGCGCGCAGACACAGCAGACGCGCCCCGACGACGTCCGCGGTCCGCGCTGCCCGCGTGCTGGGCGAGGCGGTGCCGCGTACGTGGAGCGCGGCACGGCACCCGGCGCAGACGGGACGCGACCGGGCCCCGCTGGTCTCACCGGGCAGCTTCAGCTTGCCGGTGGCGGTCGCGGGCCCGTGGAGCGGGTTGAGTGTGCACAGCCGGACGCGCCCGGTGCCGCTTCCCCGGTGGTGGCGGCCGTCGTCGAGGGCCCCGCGGCCGGCGCGGATGAGGGCGAGTCCGGCGGCGAGGGTGGGCGCGTCGGCGTCGGCGTCCACCCTGTTGTCGCCCTCCTGGTCGAGGAGGAGGGTCGCGGCGTCGAGACAGTCCCACACGCGGGTGCGTGCCGCGTCCGGGAGCGTGTCGGACAGCCGCTCGAACTCGTCGTTCAGCTCGTCCAGTTCCCGCCGCGCGGTTCTGCGCAGCCAGCCGGTCGAGGGGCGGGCGGGGGTCTGGGGGGCCGTACCGCCGCCGGAGGCCGCACCCCGACCCGCTCCACCGGGGGCCCGGCGGGCGGCGGCCGACGCCTTGCCCAGACCGGTGCGCCGGGCGATGCCCAGTCCGGCCGCCGTCACTCCCAGCGCGGCCGGCGCTGCCACTGCGCCCATGAGAGTGCCGGGCACGAGATCCCCGGAGTAGAGGGCGGGCAGTTCGTCCTCCGTGACCGGGTCGTCCGGGGCCAGCGGGTCCAGGTATGGATCGCCGGGCGGCGCCGAGGGCAGTCGGTCGATGATTCGCAGCGCCTCGTCCAGCCGCGAGAACAGCCGACCGCCACCGTCGTCGCTCTCCTCGCCGCTCTCCTCGTCACTCGCCCCGTGACTCTCCTCGTCCGTACCGAAGCGCAGGTCTTCCGTGGCGTCGTAGAGCGCCGCGCTGTCCACCTTGGCGCCGTAGTTGACGATCTCCAGCTCGCCGTCGGCGGCGGCGTCCGCGATCACGTAGACGCCGTCACCGCGCGAACCCAGGCGGCTGTGCAGCTTCTTGGCGAGCAGTTCTCCGTCGCCGGCCGACTCGTCCGCCGTGTCGAGGGGGACGACCGCGAGGTGTACGGGCACATCGAGCCGCTCGGCGCGCTTTCGCAGCCGGCCCAGCTCGCCGCGGCTCAACAGCCCGGCCGCCAGCGGGTCGACATGGACGGGGCCGGAGCGCATCGCGCGGGCCAGCCGGTCGGTCCTGGCCCGCATATCGGCGGCGGTGGGCACCGGGTCGCCGTCCGAGCGGGTGTCGTCGAAGACCAGCGGAGCACCGACGCCGATCGCCAGCGCTGTGGCGGCGGCGACCGGCACCAGCAGCCGCAGTCCCGGCCCCTTGCCGCCGCGCCACCGGCGCGTGTACCAGCCGACGGCCACGATCAGCAGCGGTACGCCGGTCAGCAGGATGCCGGTCAGAAAGCTCTGGTTGGCGCGGTCGGTGCGGCTGGTGTACAGCTTGTCCGGCTCCTCGCCGGCCTCCCCGCCCCGCTCCGCCCGCTCGGTCGCCTGCCCGGAGCGCAGAACGTCGACGAAGTGCCGGAAGGTCTCCAGCGTGCCCGCGTCGTAGGGCAGTTCGTACGTCGTCGCGGAGGCGGCGGCCCGCGCGGGCACGTCCACCCCGAACGTCGCCACCTCGGGTCTCCCGCCGTCCCCGCCGAACTGCAGATAGAGCCCGTCCTTGCCGAGCCGGTCGTGCACCGCCGCCAGCAGCCCGTCCCCGTACCGGACCCCGGAGCCGGGCAGCACCAGCACATAGGTCGGCACCCCGGTCCGCTTCGCCTCCTTCACGAAGGCGGGCCGGGCCGAGAGCGGGTTGGTACGCGGAAGCTGGTCCGAGAGGTAGACGGGACTCTTGCGCAACTGCGCGGCGAGGTAGCCGGCAGGGGAATCCGCGTCGTCGGCCGCCACGCCCGCCCCGGCGCCCCCGCCGAGCGCGACCACCGCGACCAGCAGCACCGCACCGAAACGCGCCCACCACCGCACACGACCCGCCGCGACGACCCCGCCCATCCCGGCCCCCCGTACCCGACTACAACCTCAACGCCCCCATCCTGCCCCCTCACCCACCGTCACCACATCCGCCTCAGCCGTGCACCCGCTCGAAGCGCCATCGGTGCACCGGGCGGGCGGTCAGCGCTGGGGGTGGGTCCGGGAGTTCGGGAACGGCGGTGTCGTAGTCGCCCCGCCACCAGGTGATGACGAGGACCCGGTCGCCGGGTGCCGTGAAGTGTTCGCGGCGTTCACAGGGAACCGGGGACGGGGGCAGGTGCTGGTCGCGGGCCCAGGACAGCAGTTCGGGCGCGCGGCCAGGAGCGGCCTTGGCCTCCCACATCAGTGCGACGGTCGGCATCAGGTGTAGAGGTTCTTCCTGCTCAGCTCGTGGACGTGATCGTGGGAGTGGGAGTGGGCCGTGGGGTGCGCGGGCGCCGAGGGGTCGGGCACGTGGGGTTCGGTCACCGGCAGGGAGGAGTCGGCCGGCAGGTCCCAGGCGGAGGCGGCGCGGTTGCGGGCCACCATTTCGGCGCCGAGTGCCGCGACCATGGCTCCGTTGTCGGTGCACAGCTTGGGGCGGGGCACCCGCAGGGTGATGCCCGCGGCGGCGCAGCGCTCCTCGGCCATGGCGCGGAGCCGGGAGTTGGCGGCGACGCCGCCGCCGATCATCAGGTGGTCGACGCCCTCGTCGCGGCAGGCGCGGACGGCCTTGCGGGTGAGCACATCGGTGACGGCCTCCTGGAACGAGGCGGCGACATGAGCGACGGGCACCTCCTCGCCCGCGTTCCGCTTGGCCTCGATCCAGCGGGCCACGGCGGTCTTGAGGCCGGAGAAGGAGAAGTCGTACGGGGCGTCGCGCGGGCCCGTCAGCCCGCGCGGGAAGGCGATGGCCTCGGGGTCGCCCTGCTTGGCGTACTTGTCGATGACAGGGCCGCCGGGGAAGCCGAGGTTCAGTACGCGGGCGACCTTGTCGAAGGCCTCGCCCGCCGCGTCGTCGATGGTGGAGCCCAGGGGCCGTACGTCGGCGGTGATGTCGGGGGCCAGCAGCAGCGAGGAGTGGCCGCCGGAGACGAGGAGCGCCATCGTCGGCTCGGGCAGGGCACCGTGTTCGAGCTGGTCGACGCAGATGTGCGAGGCGAGGTGGTTGACGCCGTAGAGCGGCTTGCCCAGCGCGTAGGCGTACGCCTTGGCCGCCGAGACGCCGACGAGCAGCGCACCGGCGAGTCCGGGCCCCGCGGTGACGGCGATGCCGTCGAGGTCGGAGGCGGCCACCCCGGCCTCCTTCAGCGCGCGTTCGATCGTCGGGACCATCGCCTCCAGGTGCGCCCGGCTGGCGATCTCCGGGACGACACCGCCGAACCGCGCGTGGGTGTCCACGCTGGAGGCGACGGCGTCGGCCAGCAGCGTGTGGCCGCGCACGATTCCGACGCCGGTCTCGTCGCAGGAGGTCTCGATGCCGAGAACGAGCGGTTCGTCAGCCATGGCTCTTCGATCCTTGGTGCGTGTGCGGAAGGGTGTTCGCGGGGAGGTCCCCCGGGGTGTCGGCGGCGGCCGCGTACGAGGCCGGGTCGGCCAGCCGCATCACCAGCGCGTCGACGTTCGCGGGCTGGTAGTAGCCGCGGCGGATACCGATGGGCACGAAGCCGAAGCGCTCGTAGAGGCGCTGCGCCGGGGCGTTGTCCACCCGCACCTCCAGCAGCACCTCCGCGCACTCGAAGTCGGTCGCGGCCCGCAGCAGCGCGCGCAGCAGCCGGGAGCCGAGGCCGGTGCCCCGGTGGGTGGGCAGTACGCCGATGGTCTGGATGTCGCCGGTACCGCCGACGGCCGCGAGGCCGCCGTAGCCGACCAGGGAGCCGTCCGGCTCCTCGGCGACCAGATAGCGGCGGGTTGCGTCCGGGCCCCGCGCGTGGGCCAGCTCGGACCAGAACATCCCGGCCGACCAGGCGTCCTCGGGAAAGAGCCGCTGCTCGAGCGCGAGCACGGGCTCGATGTCCCACCAGCGCATCTCGCGCAGCGTGACGCCGTCGCCGGGGCCCCGGCGACGCGGCGCCCCGCCGTGCGGCGCCCCGCCGTGCGGCGCTCCGCCGTGCGGGACCTCGCCGTGCTGGAGCTCGCCGTTCGGCACCCCGCGGTGCGACGGATCGTCCGCAGTGCTCACTTCGGGGTGACCACCTTGTAGCCGGCGGGCACGCGCGCGTCCGGTCGCCGTAGGTACAGCGGTCGGGGCGGCAGGAGTTCCTCGCCGCGTGCGAGCCGTTCGGTGGCGAGTCGGGCGAGGGACGTGGCCGACTGGTCGGTGGGCAGGTCGGGCCGTGCGCCGCCGAAGACGGAGTCGTACAGCACCGCGCCCGCGCCCACGGCCGGGAGGGCGGCGATTTCCTCGTCGCGGGCGGCGAGCTCCGCCGGCCGGTCGACGGCCGGCTCGGTGATCCGGGTGCGCGCATCGGCGTACCGGGCCCAGTAGACCTCCTTGCGGCGGGCGTCCGTCGCGACGACGAACGGCTCCGTCAGCCCGGAGGCGAAGGCGATACCGTCCAGCGTGCACACCCCGTGCACCCGCTGGCCGAGCGCCGCCGCGAACGCCTCGGCCGTCGCCAGGCCGACCCGCAGCCCGGTGTAGGGGCCGGGGCCGACGCCGACCACCACGTCCGTGACCTCGGTGAGTTTCCGCCCGGCCTCGGTGAGCACCGCGTCGACACAGGGCAGCAGCAGTTCGCCGTGCCGACGGGCGTCGATCTTGTGGGCGGCGGCGAGCGTACGGTCGCCGTCCGCGTCGTGGAGCGCGACGGTGACGGCGGGTGTAGCGGTATCCAGTGCGAGCATCAACACCCGACCAGCCTACGGCGCCCGCGCGGTCCGCTCGGCCCCCTGCTGGACGCCGCCGCACGTCGGGGCGGCCGGGTCGGTCACTTTCCCGCCGCCTTGCCCTCCTTCTGGGCCGCCCGGCCGAACGGCACGTTGACGCCGGTGACCTCGGCGCGGATGCCCTGGTCGGCAACGGAGACGCCGCGCAGCCTGACATCTCCCGGCATCTCGGGCAGCTCGACGTGGAGCGCGAGCTTGTCGGCGAGTTTCGGCTCCTCGATCTTCTTGAGCGCCTCGACCAGCGCCGGGTCGATTCCCATCTTCTTCAGCACCTGCGGGTGCTGGACGACAGCGTCGAGGAGGTTGACCCGCATCACCTTCTCCGTGAAGCGCGGGGTCCCGGTCACCCGGCGCAGCTCCCGGTCGCTGCTTCGCACCTGCCGCGCGTGCTCGGGCGTCATACCGAACCGCCGGGCGATGGAGCGCACCCCGAACAGCGCCCGCGCCTTCTCGCGGTCGTGCTGAACGCGCTCGGCCAAGGGGCGGGACAGCCGCAGGCCCGCCTGCTTGCCGGTACCGGGCGTGAAGCTGAACATCTCGGGGACGACCAGCCGCATGTCGTCCACCGTGGTGCCCACGCTGTGGTCGCCGGTGCGTTCGAGGTGGGCGCGGGCGCGCACCTTGACCTTGCTGCCCGCGACGGGCAGCTCACCGGCGGCCCGCACGGTGTGCTCACCGCCCGCGGTGAACTTCACCTGGGAGGTGCCCAGTTCGCGGTCGAGGTCGTCGAAGTCGAGCAGGACGTCGCCCTTCATCCGGCCGAGCACGGCGCCCCGGATGGCGGAGGGCGCGTCGCCGACGATCCTGACGTCGTTGACGGTGCCGCTGACCTGGGCGACCGAGACCCGGCCCGCGGGCACGTCCGGGACGGCTACTTCCACGTGGTCCAGGCGCCCCTTCGCCACCTGGGTGAGGAAGGGGAAGCCGTTGATGTGCACCTCCGGACGGGCGTGCAGGTGCAGCGAGTCCTGCACCTTCTCGGCCGCCTTCCCCTCGGCGTAGAGCGCGGCCCACCGGTCCCCCACCCCGAGGAAGGCCAGCAGGGCGCAGCAGGCGATGCCGAGCTTGACGGTGCGCGACAGCCTGGAGCGGCGGCGCCTGCGCACGGCGCGCAGATACGGCATCCGGTCCTCGTAGGCGGGCTCGTCGTAGTCCGAGCGGATACCCAGGCCGCGCAGCCCGCTGTCGTATGGCTCCTCGGACGCGCCGTCCCCCAGCGCCTCGTACGGGTTCGGGCCGGGGCCCTGCGGCGGGGCGGCGCCGTGCGGCGGGGCGGCCTCGTCCGGCGGGGCGAGCGCGGCCAGTTCCTCGTACGGATTGGCCGGGCTGTGGGGGTGGGGAACCTTCGGTATGGGGGTTGTGGAGTTTGTCGATGAACCGTGGGGGGTCATCGCCTTATGCGAACACAAGCGCGGCTGTTACTCCAAGTTCCCCCTCCCGCCTCCCCCCGGCCACCCGCCTCTCTCCTGCTACCGTCAACCACAGGCCGGACAGTCAGCATTCGCGGCGGGCACGAGAGGTGGCAGCGCACGGTGGCACGGAGCAGTGGCGGCAGCGCCGGAGTGGTCGTCGCCGGGCTGACGACGGCGGCCCTCGCCGTGATCGGTTTCTTCGCGTACCAGGCCTCGGCCGCGCAGGAGCACGCCGAGAAGCCCTCGACGGGGAAGACGGCCAAGCCCTCCCCCGGCAGCTCGGACGGGAAGAACCGCGAGCCCGCCCAGAAGGAGACCGCGCTGCCCGACGCCTCGGGCCAGGGCCACCGCGTCGTCTACTCGCTCAAGCGGCAGCGGGTGTGGCTGGTCGACAAGGATTCCAAGGTCACCAGGACCTACACGGTCTCCCCCAGCTCGGTCACCCCTGAGCCGGGCACCTACAAGGTCACCTCGCGCTCATCCCATGTGACCGGCTCGGACGGCGTCCCCGTCGAGAACGTCGTGCGGTTCGCCGGCGTCGACGGCGTGACGATCGGCTTCAGCGCCGCGTTGGACGGCTCCACGCCCACGCCGGATGCCGCCCGTAAGACGGGCGGCATCCGTGAGAAGCGGGAGGACGGCGAGGCGCTGTGGTTGCACGCGCCGATCGGTACGCGTGTGGTGGTCGTCCGCTGACTGAGGCCCCCTCGTGCCGATGAGGGGGTGCCCCTGTCCCGCCGTCGCAGGCTGCGGGTGCGTTGCGCTTGCTCGCGCAGTTCCCCGCGCCCCTTCGGGGCGCCCGGTACGGGTCAGTCGGGGTCGGGCTCGTCTCGCGGGGGCCGAGAGACGGCCGCCGCGGCGGCGCAGGATGCGAGCAGCTGGCTCATGGGCGGCGTGCCCTCATACGTGGCGGGGTGGCCGCCGGCGGACGCCGCCTCATCCCGCGCGGGCGCGTGCGGCACCCGCGGTGCTCGCTGCTGCTGTGCGGTCATGGCTCCTCCAGGGGCGTCGGCACGGCGGCACTTAGGCATACCTAACCGTGCTCTCACCTCCCATGGGACCACGGCCCGCACCGACCGCGCAACATCTTGCCGACACCATGTCGGAACCGTGTCGCAACAGCGGGGCGCGCGGTCAGCCGAGGGCTTCGAGGTCCGCCCGCTCCCAGCGCTCCCCCACTCCCAGGAACGTGACGGTCCGCACGTCGTCGGCGCCCTCCTCGGCGCCCTCGCCCGTCGTACGGGAGATGACCACGTGCAGCCTCTCCTCCGTCAGCTCCTCGACCCTGCCCTCGCCCCACTCCACGACGACCACCGACTCGGGCAGCGAGACGTCCAGGTCGAGGTCCTCCATCTCCTCCAGGCCGCCGCCGAGCCGGTAGGCGTCCACGTGCACCAGCGGCGGGCCTTCGGTCAGCGAGGGATGGACGCGCGCGATGACGAAGGTGGGCGAGGTGACCGCGCCGCGCACGCCCAGGCCCTCCCCGAGGCCGCGCGTCAGGGTCGTTTTCCCGGCGCCGAGTTCACCCGTCAGAAGGACGAGGTCCCCGGCGCGCAGCAGCCCGGCGAGCCGGGTGCCGAGTGCGCGCATGGCCTCGGCGGTGGGCACGGTGACGGTGACCTCGCGGGCACCCTCGGCGGGGGCGTCCGGCGGGCCGCCGGTGCCGCTCTCACCGCCCGAAGGGTCGCCGGAGCGAGCCTGAGGAGGCGGGACAGGATGCTGGTGGTGCGGTGCTTCCATGGGTCCGGATGGTACGCGTCAGCAGCCGGGCCAGGTGCTCGTTGACCGGCTCGGGACGCTCCAGCATGGCCAGGTGACCGGTCGCCTCCAGGATCACGAACGCGGCGTCGGGCAGCGCGGCCGCGATCCGCTCGCTGTGCTCGCTCGGCGTCATCAGGTCCCGGTCGCCGGCCAGCACCAGGGAGGGGCGCCCGTCGAAGGCGGGCACCGCGCCGCTCTTCTCGTGCTCGGCGAAGGCGGGGTAGAACTCCGCGACCACGTCCACCGGGACCGACTCGATGAGGCGTTCGGCGAATCGGGCCACCCCCGGGTCCACCTCGCGCGGGCTGCCGAACGAGTAGCGCTTCACCACGCCCGCGAACAGGTCGGCGGTGACCCGGCGCCCGCGCTCGACCAGCTCGGACTGGGACGCCAGCGCCCGCAGCACCCCGGGCACCACCCGACGCACGGCCCGCACCCCGGCGGCCGGCAGGCCGTATGTCACCTCGGTGAGGCCCCCCGCGCTGGTGCCCAGCAGGGCGACGCCCGCGACGCGCTCGGCGACGTACTCCGGGTACTGCTCGGCCAGCGCCATCAGCGTCATACCGCCCATCGAATGCCCCACCAGCACCACCGGGCCCTCGGGCGCGGCGGCGTCGAGCACGGCCTTCAGATCGCGGCCCAGCAGATCGATGGAGACGGGCTCTCCGGCGGGTGCCCGGCCGGAGCGGCCATGGCTGCGCTGGTCCCAGTAGACGCACCGGACCGCGCCGCGCAGCGCGGCCCGCTGGAAGTGCCACACGTCCTGGTTGAGGCAGTAGCCGTGCGAGAAGACGACGGTCAGCGGCGCGGCGTCGCTCGTGCCGCGGCCCCGCAGCAGCCCCAGCAGCCGCGCCCAGCGCCCGGCGAGCCGGCCCGGGCCCTCGTCGTCGGGGTTTCCCTGCCAAGGCGAAGCCTCCGGGAGGGGTACGGGGCCGACTTCCGGACCGCCCAGGCCGTCACCGGAGGCGGCGGCCGCCGCCTCGGTGTCCGTGCAGCCGAGCGGGTGGTCGGCGGGCTCGTCGACCTCGTAGTACAGCTCCGTGCCGTCCTCGGCACGCGCCCGGCCCGAGGTGCCGCGCAGCGTGCCGTAGGGGCCTGCGGCATCCAGCGCCACCCGGGCCTTGCGGCGTACGGTCCGGTGCACGGTGAGGCGTTCCAGCGCGACGCCGGCCGCCACGACACCGAGGGCGGCGCCCGCGACCCCCGCCCGGCGCGGCCAGCCCGCACCGCCCGCTGCGCGCGGACCCTGCGCGTACTCCCCCGCTGCCGCCGCCGTGCGCCACGCGCTCCGGGCCGCCTGTGCGGCGCCGGCGGCCTCCAGTGCGTCCGCCGCCCGCTGCGCCCTGCTGTCCTCGCTCATGACCGCCCCCGTCTGTCCCGTCCGCCCGGTCTCGCCTGTCCGTCACCGGCCCCGGCGGTCGAGCGCCGTGCCCCGGTGCGGCGGCTCAGCCGTCGGCCTGCTCCTTGGCGTATACCCGCGGGACCCGGGGACTGATCCGGGTGACGATCTCGTAGGAGATGGTGCCCGCCGCGCGAGCCCAGTCCTCGGCGGTGGGCTCGCCCTGGTCGCCGGGGCCGAAGAGGACGACGCGGTCGCCCGCCGCAGCGCTGTCGCCGCCGAGGTCGACGACGAACTGGTCCATGGCCACCCGCCCCGCGACCGTCCGCCACTTGCCCGCCACCAGCACGGAACCGGTGCCGGACGCGTGCCTGGGCAGCCCGTCGGCGTATCCGACGGGCACCAGCCCGAGCGTCGTCTCGCCCGGGGTGGTGTAGGCGTGTCCGTAGCTCACTCCATGGCCGCGGGGCACGCGCTTGGCCAGCGCGAGCGAGGCGCTGAGCGTCATCACCGGGCGCAGCCCGAGGCTGTCCGCCGTGCCGACCTCGGGGGACGGGGAGAGGCCGTAGACGGAGACGCCGGGCCTGACCAGGTCGAAGTGGGACTCGGGCAGGGTGAGCGTCGCCGGCGAGTTGGCGTGGTGCCGCACCTCGGGGTCGAGCCCGGCGCGCTCGGCGACGGCGAGGGCCTCCCGGAAGGCGTCGAGCTGCGCGGCGTTGGCGGGGTGGCCCGGTTCGTCGGCGCAGGCGAAGTGCGACCAGACGCCGGTGACCCGCACCGCGCCCTCGGCCTCGGCGGCGCGCGCGGCAGCCACCAGCCCCGGCCAGTCGGCGGGCTGGCAGCCGTTGCGGCCGAGCCCGGTGTCGGCCTTCAGGTGCACCCGTGCGGTGCGCCCGGTGGTGCGGGCCGCCGCCACGATCTCGTCCAGCGCCCAGGTGCCGCTCGCCGAGACGTCGATGTCCCGTTCGATCGCCTCCCGCCAGGGGCCGCCCGGCGTCCACAGCCAGCACATCAGCCGGCCGCGGTCCCCGGCATCCCGCAGCGCGATCGCCTCCTGGGGGGTGGCGGTGCCAAGCCAGCTCGCCCCCGCCTGCCGCGCGGCCCGGGCGCAGGGCACCGCTCCGTGCCCGTACGCGTCCGCCTTGACGACGGCCATCAACTCGGCGCGCGGCGCGTACCCGCGCAGCGTCCGCACGTTGTCCCGCAGCGCGCCGAGGTCGATCTCGGCGCGCGCCCGGCCGTGGTCCTGGGCCCGGATGTCGCCGCCAGGGTGCTGGTACACGTCGTTCACCGGTTCAGTGTCGCAGGTGCCGATCCCGGGGAGTCCGTCAGCGGCCGGTCGCCCCGTCGATGCGCTCGCGCAGCAGGTCCGCGTGGCCGCAGTGCCGGGCGTACTCCGCGACCATGTGGATGAGCACCCGGCGCACCGACACGGGGCGGCCGGTGCGGGCGTGTGTTCCCGTCGCGTCCAGGCCCATCGCCGCGACGATCCCGCGGGAGCGCTCGCACTCGGCGCGCCATCCGTCCAGCGCCTCGGCCGGGTCACCGTCCAGGGAGTCGAAGTCCTGGTCGGGATCGTCCTCCGTGTAGTACAGCAACGGCACCTGCTCGCCCGCGAGCTGGATACGGAACCACCAGCGCTCCACCGCCGCGAGGTGCCGTACGAGCCCGTGCAGGCTCAACCCCGAGGGTGGGACCTTGCGCTGCGAGAGCTCCTCGGGCGGCACGCCCTCGCATTTGAGCAGCAGCGTCTCGCGATGCCAGTCGAGATGTCGGGTCAGCAGTTCCCGCTCGTCGCCCACCAGGGGCAGCGCTTCCCGGGTGTCGCCCTGCCACTCGGGGGCGAAGATGGTCGGCGTACGGCTGATGGTGGCCTTGGTGCTCTTGGTGCCCTTGCTGCTCATGGTGCTCTTCGTACTCGCGGCGCTCTTCTCAGCCATGCACCGGAGTGTGACATCGGCCACTGACAGTCGGCGGAAAACCGGTTGCGGGCGTTCGGACAATGACTGGCGTGACGTGGATCATCCGACCAGAGCCCATCGACAGCCCCGACGCGGTCGCCACCGTCCGCGCGTACATCCGCGAGATAGCCGGCCGCTACTACGGGCGCCCGGCGACCGAGCAGGAGATCGACGCCGCGCTGGCCGGGGAGCCGGACGACGGACTCGTTCCGCCCAAGGGTGTCTTCATGCTGGCCCGCGACCATGGCGACGGCGGCGTCGGCGCCGTCGGTGGCTGTGTCGCCGTCCTCATGGTGACCGGGACGACGGCCGAGATCCGCCGGGTCTGGGTCGCCCCGCACGCGCGCCGGAGCGGCCTCGGCAAGTTGCTGGTCAACACCGCTGAGCACGCCGCGCTCGGCATGGGCGCGACGGCCGTGCGGCTGGACACCCGGGACGATCTGGTGGAGGCCAGGCGGTTGTACGCGCGGCTCGGCTACGAGGAAATCGCGCCGTTCAACGATTCGCCCTACGCCGACCATTGGTTCGGCAAACCGCTTGTTCCGGCTTCGCCGGAGCCGTCGATGTGAGTGGGGGCGTTTGACGTTCCTGCGGGGGCGCCTGATGTCCCTGGGGGCGCCTGATGTCCTGCCCCTGCGCCATGTCCGGCGGCTGCGGGTTGTGGGTGGTTGCTCGCGCAGTTCCCCGCGCCCTTGACGGGGCGCGTCCCGTCCCCCCTACTCGCCGCGCATCACGTCCTGCCAGGCCGTGGCCAGGGCTGATGCGACGTCCATCGCGGCGGGCGGGTCAGGGGCCAGGCGGCCGGCGAGGCCGTGGAGGTAGGCGGCGGCCGAAGCGGCGTCGCGGGCGGACAGGCCGGCCGCCAGGAGGCCGCCGGCCAGTCCGGTGAGGACGTCGCCGCTGCCCGCCGTGGCCAGCCAGCCGGTGCCGGTGGCGTTCACTCGTACGGGGGAAGGCGTGGCCCCGGGCGCTGTCGGCTCGGCGATCAGCGTCGTGGAGCCCTTGAGCAGCACGGTGGCCCCCGTCCGCTCCGCCAGGTCCCGTACCGCCGCCAGGCGCCCCGCCTCGACCTGTTCGCGTGCCACGCCGAGCAGCGCGGCCGCCTCACCGGCGTGCGGGGTCAGCAGGGTGGGGGCCGTCCGGGCGCGTACGGCCTCCAGGTCCATCAGCCGCAGCCCGTCCGCGTCCACGAGCAGCGGCACCTCGGAGGCCACCACCTCGTCGACGGCCTGCCGTGCCGCCGGTTCGTCGCCCAGTCCCGGCCCGACGGCCCATGCCTGCACCCGCCCGGCGTGTCCGGGCGGCCCCTCGGAGACGAGGGTCTCCGGATAGCGGGCGATCACCGCCTCCGCGCCGGGCCCCACGTACCGCACCGCACCGGCACCGCTGCGCAGCGCGCCGGAGACGGCCAGCACGGCGGCTCCCGGATAGCGCCCGGAGCCCGCCACGACACCGACGACACCGCGCCGGTACTTGTCGCTCTCCGCCTTCGGCCTCGGCAGCAGACGCGCCGCGTCGGCGTGCTGCAGGGCTTCCACGTCGGGTGTCCCCGGCAGGTGCGGTCCGAGCCCGATGTCGATCAGTCGGACGGCTCCCGCGTGCTCCCGGGCCGGGTCGATCAGCAGCCCCGGCTTGTACGCGCCGAAGGTGACGGTCGCCTCGGCGGGCAGCGCGGGTCCCGGCACCTCGCCGGTGTCGGCGTCCACCCCGCTGGGCAGGTCGACGGCGACGACCGGCACCCCGGCGTCCCGTACCAGGTCGGCCAACTCCACGGCGGCGGGCCGCAGTCCGCCCTTGCCGCCGATGCCGACGATGCCGTCCACCACCAGGTCGGCACGTGCGATGAGGTCGCCGACCGGCTCGGCGGCGCCTTCGACCACGGCGCCCGGGGCCACCCGTACGCGCCCTCCGGCGGCACGCAGCGCGGCCAGCCCGCCCTCGTGCGCGCGTTCGGGCGTCAGCAGCACAGCCGTCACCCCGGCGCCGCGCCTGGCCAGCCGGGCACCCGCGTAGAGCGCGTCCCCGCCGTTGTCGCCGCTGCCGACGAGCAGCACCACGCGGGACCCGTAAATACGTCCCAGCAGCTGTCCGCACGCCGCCGCCAGCCCGGCGGCGGCGCGCCGCATCAGCGCGCCCTCCGGAAGCCGGGCCATCAGCGCCCGCTCGGCGGCACGCACGGTCTCCACGCCGTAACCAGTCCTCATGCCCCCAGTGTGGCGTCCGCCCCACCGGGCCGCGTCCCGGGGCTCAGCCCTCCGCCACGACGACCGCCGAGGCGACCCCCGCGTCGTGCGAGAGGGACACATGCCATCCGCGCACCCCCAACTCGGCGGCGCGCTCCGCCACGGTGCCGCGTACCCGCAGATACGGCTGTCCCGAATCCGCTGTGCACACCTCGGCGTCGGTCCACCGCAGTCCGCCGGGGGCGCCCAGCGCCTTGGCCAGCGCCTCCTTGGCGGCGAACCGTGCCGCGAGGGACGCGATTCCGCGCCGCTCGCCGCTGGGCAGCCACAGCTCCCGGTCGATGAAGAGCCGGTCGGCCAGGCTGGGTGTCCGCGCCAGGGAGGCGGCGAAGCGGTCGATCTCCGCGACGTCGATTCCCACCCCGATGATCACCGCTGTCCCACTTCCGCACCTCGTCCCGTCGCCCGTTGTCATCGACAGTCATCGACGGACCGAGGGTACGCGCACGTCAGGGCGCTCCCCGCGTGCTCACTCGCTCACTCACCCCGCGCCATCCGTTCTATGGCGTCCTCCATGAGCTCCAGGTACTCCGACTCCTCGCAGCGTGGCTTGCTGCCCATGACGTACAGCTCCAGGGAGTCCGTCAGGTCCTCGGTCAGATCCTCGTCCGGGAGCCCGTCGGTCAGATCGCTGTAGACGTGGCCCGCGGGGCCCAGCGGGTCGGTTCCGGAGGTGCGCCGGGTGATGCGGGGGCGGCGTATGCGGCTCAGGGGGGAGGACATGGAACGGAACATAGCTTCTGTGGGCACATCTCGTACACCGTTTGTCCGTGGCTTGTCCGTGGATCGTCCGCACGCACAGCACCGGTGTCGACCGCCCCGGAGGTGAGCGCTGCCGGGCGCCCGCGCAGAATGGCCCCGTGTCCACGAAGCCCTACGTCGACCTCGGCCGCTCGGAGTGGAGCGCCCTGCGCGAGCGCACCCCTCTCCCGCTGACGGCTGCGGAGGTGGAGGCCCTGCGGGGGCTCGGTGACGTCATCGACCTGGACGAGGTGCGGGACATCTACCTGCCGCTGTCCCGGCTGCTGAACCTCTACGTCGGAGCCACGCACGAGCTGCGCCGAGCGCTCAACACCTTTCTCGAGGACCCGCACCGCGCGGGCCGGAACGCGCCACAGCGCGGCACCCCGTTCGTGATCGGCGTCGCGGGCAGCGTCGCCGTCGGCAAGTCCACCGTCTCCCGGCTGCTGCAGGCCCTCCTCGCCCGGTGGCCGGAGCACCCGCGGGTGGAGAGGGTGACGACGGACGGTTTCCTGCTGCCCAAGGCGGAGCTGGAGCGGCGCGGTCTGATGTCCCGCAAGGGCTTCCCCGAGTCGTACGACCGGCGAGCCCTCACCCGCTTCGTCGCCGACGTCAAGGCCGGCAAGCCGGAGGTGACGGCGCCGGTCTACTCGCACCTGGTCTACGACATCATGCCCGGCGAGCGGCTGACCGTGCACCAGCCGGACATCCTCATCGTCGAGGGCCTCAACGTCCTCCAGCCCGCGTTGCCCGGCAAGGACGGCCGCACCCGGCTGGCCGTCGCCGACTACTTCGACTTCTCGGTGTACGTGGACGCCCGTACGGCCGACGTCGAGCGCTGGTACCTGGAGCGGTTCCGCAAGCTGCGCGAAACCGCCTTCCAGGACCCGCGTTCCTACTTCCACCGCTTCACAGCGGTCTCGGAGGAGGAGGCCCTCGACTACGCGCGCACCACCTGGCGCACCATCAACGAGCCCAACCTCCGCCAGAACATAGCGCCCACCCGTGGCCGGGCCACCCTCCAGCTCCACAAGGGCCCGGACCACAAGGTTCGACGGCTCTCACTCAGGAAGCTGTAGCGGCGGCCGGCACCGGCGTCATCCCAGCGCGCGCTTCACCACATCCGCCAGCCGTCCGGCCACGGCCCGCGCGTGCTCGATGTCGGCGGCCTCCACCATCACCCGCACCAGCGGCTCGGTCCCGGAGGAGCGCAGCAGCACCCGCCCGGTCTCCCCCAGCTCCCGCTCCGCCTCCGCGACGGCGGAGATCAGCTCGGGCGCCGTGCCCACCCGCGACTTGTCCACGTCCGGCACGTTCACCAGCACCTGCGGAAGCCGCTCCATCACCGCGGCCAGCTGAGCCAGCGGCTTCCCGGTGGCGGCGACGCGCGCGGCCAGCATCAGACCTGTCAGGGTTCCGTCGCCGGTGGTGGCGTGGTCCAGGACGATCACGTGCCCTGACTGCTCGCCGCCGAGCGAGAAGCCGCCGCGCTTCATCTCCTCCAGCACATAGCGGTCCCCGACCGCGGTCTGCACCAGTTCCACGCCCGCCTGCTCCAGCGCCAGCTTGAAGCCGAGGTTGGACATCACCGTCGCGACGACGGTGTCCTTGCGGAGCTGTCCCGCCTCCTTCATGGCGAACGCGAGGACGGCGAGGATCTGGTCGCCGTCGATCTCGTGCCCGTCGGCGTCGACGGCCAGGCAGCGGTCGGCGTCGCCGTCGTGTGCGACGCCGAGGTCCGCGCCGTGCCGTACGACGGCGTCGCGCAGCCCGTCGATGTGGGTGGAGCCGCAGTCGTCGTTGATGTTGAGGCCGTCGGGGTCGGTGCCGATGGTGATCACATCGGCACCGGCGCGCGCGAAGGCCTCCGGCGAGACACGGGACGCGGCGCCGTGCGCCCCGTCGATGACGACCTTCAGCCCGTCGAGCCGGTTCGGCAGCACCCCGACCAGGTGGGCGACGTAGTTGTCGAAGCCCTCGTCGTAGTCCCTGACCCGGCCGACCCCGGCCCCGGTGGGCCGCGCCCAGGGTTCACCGGCGGCGTGCTCGCGGTGGAGGGCCTCGATCCGGTCCTCCAGCTCGTCGGCGAGCTTGTGGCCGCCGCGTGCGAAGAACTTGATGCCGTTGTCGGGCATCGGGTTGTGGCTGGCCGAGAGCATCACGCCCAGGTCGGCACCGAGGGAGCCGGTCAGATAGGCGACGGCGGGTGTCGGGAGCACGCCGACCCGCAGCACGTCCACCCCGGCACTGGCCAGTCCGGCGACGACGGCGGCCTCCAGGAACTCACCGGAGGCCCGCGGGTCCCGCCCGACGACGGCGACCGGCCGGGCGCCGTCGGCGGCCGCCTCAGGGCCGCCGTCCGCTCCCGCCTTCGCCTCGGTCAGCACATGGGCCGCCGCGACGGACAGCCCGAGCGCCAGCTCGGCCGTCAGCCCTTCATTGGCGACACCACGTACACCGTCGGTACCGAAGAGTCGTGCCACAGTCGTTCCTCCGAGTTCTGGGGGCGTTCTCCGGGCATTCACCGGGCGGGCCTGATCAGGCCCGGCACACCAGGTATACGCCCCGTTGTCAGCCTGACGGCGGGTGCGCCGCCGTCACAAGACCGGGTGTCGGGCCGTGTGCCGTACGACTCCTACGGCGTACGGCCCGAACGACCGATGCCCCGCCGGCACCGAGGTGAGGTGCCGACGGGGCATCCGGGATGCAGTCTTTCGCTCCAGCGAGCGCCGGGTCAGCGCTTGCTGTACTGCGTGCCCTTGCGGGCCTTCTTGAGACCGGCCTTCTTGCGCTCGACCGCGCGGGCGTCACGCGTGAGGAAGCCGGCCTTCTTGAGCGGGCCGCGGTTGTTGTCCACGTCCGCCTCGTTCAGCGCGCGGGCCACACCGAGGCGCAGGGCGCCGGCCTGACCCGAGATGCCGCCGCCGGAGATACGGGCGACCACGTCGTAGCGGTCGTCCAGCTCCAGGACCTTGAACGGCTCGTTGACTTCCTGCTGGTGCACCTTGTTGGGGAAGTAGCCCTCAAGGGTGCGACCGTTGATCTTCCACTGCCCCGAGCCCGGGATGATCCGGACGCGGGCGATGGCGTTCTTGCGGCGACCGGTGCCGGCGGCCGGCTGCGGGTCGCCGAACCGGGAGGCGAGGGACTCGGAGGTGTACTCCTCCGGGGCCTCGGGGGTCTCGGTCGTGTACTCCTCGACACCCTCGACGGGGGTCTCAGCGGTGGTCTCGGCCACGATTCTCCTCAGCTTCTCTTCAGTCGTAGGGGGTGGCCGGACTTACTGCGCGACCTGGCTGATCTCGAACGGCACGGGCTGCTGCGCACCGTGGGGGTGCTGGTCGCCCGCGTAGACCTTCAGCTTCGAGAGCATCTGACGGCCCAGGGAGTTCTTGGGGAGCATGCCCTTGACGGCCTTCTCCACGGCCTTCTCCGGGTTCTTCTCCAGCAGCTCGTCGTAGCGGACGGACCGCAGACCACCCGGGTAGCCGGAGTGCCGGTAGGCCATCTTCTGGATGCGCTTGTTGCCCGAGAGGTGCACCTTGTCGGCGTTGATGATGATGACGAAGTCACCGGTGTCGATGTGAGGCGCGTACACGGGCTTGTGCTTACCGCGCAGCAGGGTGGCGGCCTGGGAGGCCAGACGGCCGAGGACGACGTCCTGGGCGTCGATGACGTGCCACTGGCGCTGAATGTCGCCAGGCTTGGGGCTGTACGTACGCACGGTCGTAGCCTTCGCTTCTTCAGTGATTGGGTCCTGACAGGGCCAACCAGGCAGATCACGACAGGCAAGATCGCATGCGGTGACGCATCCGCATGCTGATCGCTGGTCATCGACCGGTAGGCCGGTGTATAGCCCCCCACGTGAGAACAGGCAAGCCAATACACACAACGAACCAGTAGAGTACCGACCCGCACCCTCAAGGGTCAAAACGCCCCCCGCCCGGAGGCGGCCCGTACCCACGATTGTCACGTTCCGACCACGCCTGGGCAGACCGTGTACGAGGCGCAATAAGATGCGCTCATGAGCTTTGGGCAGGGGGGACCCGGGTGGGGGTCCCAAGGCGGACCCGGGTGGAACTCCGGAGGGAACCCCGAGGGCTGGAACTCCGCGGGTCCCGGTGGTGCGGGCCCCGACTGGGCGGCCCTCGCCGAGCAGGCCGAGCGCAGCCGTGCCCGGCGCCGCCGCTGGCTGATGGCGGGTGGCGGGGCGCTGGCCACCGCCGCCATCGCGGGCATCGTCGCGGTGGCCGTCGTCAACGAGGACGGCTCCTCGGGCGCCTCCGACAAGCCCTCGGACTCGCTGCCCCCGGCCAAGGACGTCTCCCCGAGCGGTGACGCGCCCGAGCCCACCTTCAAGGACGAGCCGCCGCCCCCGCCGCCGCCCCGGGACTTCATCTCGGACGTCAAGCGGGACAAGGCGCCGCTCAGCGCGAAGACGCTGTACCCCACCGAGCGCGTCACCATCAACGGCCACCCCTACAAGCTGGCCAAGACGGACACCAGCAAGAACTGCGCGGAGGCCGCCCACGCGGGCCTGGGCCCCGTACTGACGCGTAACAACTGCACGGCGCTCTACCGCGCCACCTACACGAACAAGGGCCTCGCCGTCACGGTCGGTATCGCCGTCTTCAAGGACGCCAGGACCGCCGAGAAGGTGAAGAAGGAGTACCAGCCCAACCTGGTGGCGCTCCCCGGCGGCGGCGTCCCCGACTTCTGCCGCACGGTCACCTGCCGCACCACGGCGAACTCCCTGGGCCGGTACGCGTACTTCACCATCGCGGGCCGCACCAACGGGCAGCCCTCGGGCGCGAGCGACAAGAAGGCCCAGCAGGCCGCGCTGGACGGCTCCAACTACGCCTACGCGCGGGTTCTCAAACGCGGCAAGGAGCAGTCGGAGGCGGCCGCGAAGGACAACTGAGGCAGGACCGGAGCAGGGCGAGGCAGGGACCGGAGCTTCTCAGCAGCAGCCCGCCACGCCCGGCAGCGTCCGCTTGTTGCGGGAGGCCAGGTTGCGTGCCTCCAGCTCCGAGTCCGGCGGGTAGGCGACCTCCTCCAAGGTGAGGCCGTGGGGGCGTACGACATGGACGGCCGAGTCCCGTACGCCCGCGGCCAGCACCTTCGCGGGCCACTCCGGCGGGCGGTGGCCGTCGCCGACGAAGAGCATGGCGCCCACCAGGGAGCGGACCATGTTGTGGCAGAACGCGTCCGCCTGCACCGTCGCCTCCAGCACCCCGTCGGGGCGGCGCACCCACTCCAGCCGCTGGAGCGTACGGATCGTCGTCGCTCCCTCGCGCTTCTTGCAGTACGCCGCGAAGTCGTGCTCCCCCAGCAGCCCGCGGGCCGCCTCGTTCATGGCGTCGACGTCCAGCGGCCAGTTGTGCCACAGCACATGTCCGCGCAGCAGCGGGTCGGCGCCGCCCGGATGGTCGGTGACGCGGTACGCGTAGCTGCGCCAGACCGCCGAGAAGCGCGCGTCGAAGTGGGGCGGGGCCTCGCTCAGCCGCCACACCCGGACATCCATCGGCAGCCGCCCCGCGAGACGGCGCAGCAGGTGCTCACCGTGTTCGGCCCACACCTCGGCCGGCAGATCGACGTGGGCGACCTGCCCCCGCGCGTGCACCCCGGCGTCGGTACGCCCGGCGACGGTCAGCTCGGGCGTCTCGCTCTGCCGCAGCACGACACGCAGCGCGTCCTCGATCTCCCCCTGGACCGTCCGCTGTCCGCGCTGCCGCGCCCACCCGGAAAACTCCCGCCCGTCATAGGCCAGGTCCAGCCGAATCCGCACCATGCGACACCCTCCAAAGCGAAAGCGGGCCCACCCCGATGGGGCGGGCCCGCTCAGTCTGCCGGTTCAGGCTTCCTTGGACTCGCCCTCGGCGGGCTCCGCGGACTCCTCGGCCGACTCCTTCTTCAGCTCGGCGACGGCCTCGTCACCAGCGGCGTCCTTCGCGGAACGCTTGGTCGCGGCCTCGGCCTCGCCGACCGCCTGCTGCTGCACCGTCAGCGGCTCCACCAGCTCGATGACCGCCATCGGGGCGTTGTCGCCACGACGCGGGCCGATCTTGGTGATGCGGGTGTAGCCACCGGGACGGTTCTCGTACCGCGGGCCGATCTCGGTGAAGAGCGTGTGGACGACGCCCTTGTCCAGGATCGTGCGCATGACCTGACGGCGGTTGTGAAGGTCGCCCTTCTTCGCCTTGGTGATCAGGCGCTCGGCGACCGGACGCAGGCGGCGGGCCTTCGCCTCGGTCGTCGTGATGCGGCCGTGCTCGAACAGCGCGGTCGCCAGGTTGCCCAGCATCGCCTTCTGGTGCGCGGCGCTGCCGCCCAGACGGGGACCCTTGGTGGGCTTCGGCATGGTGTCTCTCCTTTGTTGTTCCTGCACCGGCCGTATCAGGCACCGGCGGCAGTCCCGGCCGTATCAGGTACCGGGGGTACGGTTCCGCGCCCCGTCTCAGGAGCGAGGGTGCGCCCCGTCAGGGGCGCGGGGAACTGCGCGCTCAGCCACAACCGGCCCGCAGCTCCCCCCACAGCATCAAGGGGCAGCCCCTCAGTACTGCTCGGTCTCCACGAACCCGGCATCGGCGTCGTCGTCGGCGCCGAAGGCGTCCGCCGCAGCCGTCGGGTCGAACCCGGGAGGCGAGTCCTTCAGCGCCAGGCCCATACCGGCGAGCTTCGCCTTGACCTCGTCGATGGACTTCGCACCGAAGTTGCGGATGTCCAGCAGGTCCGCCTCGGAGCGCGCCACGAGCTCACCCACGGAGTGGATGCCCTCACGCTTGAGGCAGTTGTACGAGCGAACGGTGAGCTCCAGCTCCTCGATCGGCAGCGCCAGGTCCGCCGCGAGCGCGGCGTCCGTCGGCGACGGGCCCATGTCGATGCCCTCGGCGTCGACGTTGAGCTCGCGCGCCAGACCGAACAGCTCGACCAGCGTCTTACCGGCGGACGCCATGGCGTCGCGCGGCCGCATGGCCTGCTTGGTCTCGACGTCGACGATCAGCTTGTCGAAGTCGGTGCGCTGCTCGACACGGGTCGCCTCGACCTTGTAGGTGACCTTGAGAACCGGCGAGTAGATGGAGTCGACCGGAATCCGGCCGATCTCCTGGCCCACCTGCTTGTTCTGCACGGCGGAGACGTAGCCGCGACCGCGCTCGACGGTCAGCTCCATCTCCAGCTTGCCCTTGCCGTTCAGGGTGGCCAGGACCAGGTCGGGGTTGTGCACCTCGACACCGGCCGGCGGCGCGATGTCCGCTGCGGTGACCAGGCCGGGGCCCTGCTTGCGCAGGTACATCACGACCGGCTCGTCGTGCTCCGAGGAGACGACGAGGGACTTGATGTTGAGGATCAGGTCGGTGACGTCCTCCTTGACGCCCGGCACGGTCGAGAACTCGTGCAGGACACCGTCGATCCGGATGCTGGTCACAGCAGCGCCCGGGATCGAGGAGAGGAGCGTACGACGCAGGGAGTTACCGAGGGTGTAGCCGAACCCCGGCTCCAGCGGTTCGATCACGAACCGGGAGCGGAACTCGTCGACGACCTCTTCGGTCAGGGAAGGGCGCTGAGCGATCAGCATGAGATGTGTTCCTCCAGTTTTCGGCAACCGCTATTTGATGCCGGTACTGCAAGGGTACGGGCGGCCCGGCCGAAACACAGCCGAGACCGCCCCGCACCCCTTACGAGCAGTGCTCGATCATTCCGAGCACAGCCCGACGATCAACTGTCTCGATTACTTCGAGTACAGCTCGACGATCAGCTGCTCCTGCACCTGGGTGTCGATGCTGCAACCCCCCGGGGAATGATCCCCGGACCCCAAGCCACGCACACGGCGCAGCCACAGGCCAGGTGCCGGAGCCACAAGCCGAACCCGATTACTTCGAGTACAGCTCGACGATCAGCTGCTCCTGCACCTGGGTGTCGATCACCTGGCGCTCGGGCATCGAGTGGACGAGGATCCGCAGCTTCGACGGGATGGCCTCCAGCCAGGCCGGGACCGTCTTCTCGCCGGCCTCCGCAGCCGCCACCTGGAAGGGGGTCAGGTTACGGGAGGACTCGCGGACCTCGACGATGTCGTTGACGGACACCCGCGCCGAGGGGATGTCGGTCTTGCGACCGTTCAGCGCGATGTGGCCGTGCTTGACCAGCTGACGTGCGTGGTCACGGGACTTGGCGAAGCCGGCCCGGTACACGACGTTGTCCAGACGGGTCTCCAGAATGCGCAGCAGGTTCTCACCCGTCTTGCCCTGCTGGCGGTTGGCCTCGTTGAAGTACCCGCGGAACTGCTTCTCCAGCACGCCGTAGATACGGGCGGCCTTCTGCTTCTCGCGCTTCTGCAGCAGGTACTCGGAGTCCTTGGTGCGCCCGCGTCCGTGCTCACCCGGGGGGTAAGGACGGATCTCGATCGGGCACTTCGCGCTCTCGCACTTAGCTCCCTTGAGGAAGAGCTTCTGCTTCTCCCGACGGCAACGCTTGCAGTCGGCCCCGGTGTAACGCGCCATAGTTCTGTGATCTCCTACTTCAGTTTCAGACCCGGCGACGCTTCGGCGGGCGGCAGCCGTTGTGCGGGGTGGGGGTGACGTCCTGGATGGAGCCGACCTCGAGGCCGGTGGCCTGGAGGGAGCGGATCGCGGTCTCACGGCCGGAGCCGGGACCCTTGACGAAGACGTCCACCTTCCGCATGCCGTGCTCCTGCGCGCGGCGCGCCGCGTTCTCGGCGGCCATCTGCGCGGCGAACGGCGTCGACTTCCGCGAGCCCTTGAAGCCGACGTGGCCGGCGGAGGCCCAGGAGATCACATTGCCGGTGGGGTCTGTGATCGAGACGATGGTGTTGTTGAACGTGCTCTTGATGTGAGCGTGCCCGTGGGCGACGTTCTTCTTCTCCTTGCGGCGCACCTTCTTGGCGCCGGCCGTACGGCCCTTCGGAGGCATATAGAGATAACTCCCGTGAGGTGGTCGGTCCTACTACGCGGACCGCTTGCAGCGTGTCCGGTGTGGACTACTTCTTGCCCGGCTTCTTCTTGCCGGCGATGGCGCGACGCGGGCCCTTACGGGTGCGAGCGTTGGTCTTGGTGCGCTGGCCGTGGACCGGGAGGCCGCGCCGGTGGCGCAGACCCTCGTAGCAGCCGATCTCCACCTTGCGGCGGATGTCGGCCTGGATCTCACGGCGGAGGTCACCCTCGACCCGAAGGTTGTTGTCCACGTACTCGCGGAGCTTGACCATCTCCTCTTCGCCCAGGTCCCGCACGCGGGTGTCCGGGTTGACCCCGGTCTCGCGCAGGGTCTGCTGGGCAAGGGTGCGGCCGATGCCGAAGACGTAGGTGAGGGCGACCTCGACGCGCTTCTCGCGCGGGAGGTCGACGCCAGCGAGGCGTGCCATGGATTGGCTCCTGTTGATTCCGTCGGAGGTCTGCAGCAGTGCCGTTCCCGTCGCCTCGAAGAACGAGGCCGAGGGTCCCCGGCCTCCGACCGGGGGTATCGACACCGTCAGCGGTGTCGGGCCCTGCTTATACAACTGTTGCTCGCGTCGCGCGAAGGAACTGCGAAAGGCAGGTCGTTACTCAGCCCTGGCGCTGCTTGTGGCGCAGGTTGTCGCAAATGACCATGACCCGGCCGTGGCGGCGGATCACCTTGCACTTGTCGCAGATCTTCTTGACGCTCGGCTTGACCTTCATGGTGTGAGGTTCTCCGGGTCTGGCCTTCTCCCCACGGGAGCGGGAAGCCGGCACGATCTGTCGATCTACTTGTAGCGGTAGACGATCCGTCCGCGCGTCAGGTCGTAGGGAGAGAGCTCCACCACGACCCGGTCGTCGGGAAGGATACGGATGTAGTGCATCCGCATCTTGCCGCTGATGTGCGCGAGGACCTGGTGCCCGTTCTGGAGCTCAACCTTGAACATCGCGTTCGGGAGAGACTCGACGACGGTGCCCTCGATCTCGATGGCCCCTTGTTTTTTGGCCATGCTTGAGCGCTTCACCTTCCGGGATCGGCTACCTGGGAGGCCCTGGCTTCACCGAGTGGCATACGGGTACACCTGGGCCGACGAGCCAGTCTACGACACCGCTCCCCGAATAGACGAATCGGGGAGTCTCCCCGTCGTGCGAGGGGGTTAATCCACCGGGCTGGAAGCGACCGGTGCCCGCCGGCTCAGCCCAGCGGGTCGGGCGCCGCCTCGATGCCGAGCTCGGCCAGCTTGGCGCGGCCGCCGTCCCGTGCGGTCAGCACCAGCGGGCCCTGCTCGGTCAGTGCGACGGAGTGCTCCCAGTGTGAGGACCAGGTGCCGTCGTTCGTCTTGACCGTCCAGTCGTCCGACAGAACATGCGTGCGAGGTGTGCCCAGGCTCACCATCGGCTCGATGGCCAGGCACATCCCGGGCACCAGCTTCGGGCCCCTGCCGCGCCGCCGCTCGACGTAGTTCAGCAGGTGCGGGTCCATGTGCATCTGGGAGCCGATGCCGTGGCCGCCGTAGTCCTCGATGATCCCGTACTTGCCGCCCGCCGGGCGCGGCTGGCGGCGGATGTAGCTCTCGATGGCCTTGGAGATGTCGACCAGCCTGTTGCCCTTGCGCATGGCGGCGATCCCGGCCCACATCGACTCCTGCGTCACCCGGCTGAGCTCGTGCAGCTCCGCCGAATGGCCCTCGCCGACGAAGACGGTCAGCGCGGCGTCGCCGTGCCAGCCGTCGATGATGGCGCCGGCGTCGATGGAGAGCAGATCACCGGCCTTGAGCACGGTGTCCTTGCTGGGGATGCCGTGGACGACGACATCGTTGACCGACGTGCAGATGTTGCCGGGGAAGCCGCCGTATCCGAGGAAGTTCGGCTTCGCGCCGTGGTCGGCCAGCACCTTCGCCGCGACCTCGTCCAGGTCCTTGGTCGTCGCGCCGGGCACTGCGGCCTGTGCGCAGGCCTCGTGCATGGCGGCGACGACCAGCCCCGCCTCGCGCATCTTCGCGATCTGCTCCGGGGTCTTGATCTCCACCATGCCGTCCTCTGTCTCTCCGCCGGCCGCTCGGGCTTCGCCGCTGAATGATTGCCTTCACCAGTTTGCCAGCCCCTGCGGACGCGCTGCCGCTGAGGCCTGACGCGGGCGCCTTCCGGTCAGAGGCTGCCCCTGTCTGCCGTCGGCGGGCTGCGGCCTTCGCTCTGGCCGTTCGCGCAGTTCCCCGCGCCCCTGACGGGGCGCGACCCCGACGGGGCACGGGCCCTGACGATGCGCGAGGAGGGGCCGGGCGTCAGCCCGGCCCCTCCTCGAAGAGTTTGAACGGCCGTGACGGCGAGCAGCCACCGCGCCACAGGGTCCGGCCGCATCACACAGCGCCCGAGCCCCTACGTTCGCCTACTCCGCCGAAAGCGCGGTCATCGCGCGCTCCGTGACCTCGCTCACCGCGCCCAGCGCGGAGATCGTGGTCACCAGACCCTGCGCCTTGTAGTGGTCGATGATCGGCTCGGTCTCACTGTGGTAGACCTCCAGCCGCTTGCGCACGGTCTCCTCGCGGTCGTCCTCGCGCTGGTAGAGCTCCCCGCCGCACACGTCGCAGACACCCTCCCGCTTGGCGGGGCTGTACTCGACGTGGAAGACGTGGCTGCTGTCGTTGCGGCAGATGCGGCGACCCGCGATCCGCTTGACGACCTCGTCCTCGGGGACCTCCAGGTCGAGGACCGCGTCCAGCTTCTGGCCGGTCTCGTCCAGGTAGCCGTCCAGCGCCTGGGCCTGCGCGATGTTCCTCGGGAAGCCGTCCAGCAGGAAACCCGCTGCCGCGTCCGGCTCCTCCATGCGGCTCTTGGCCATCCCGATGGTGACCTCGTCGGGTACCAGCTGGCCGGCCCGCATGTACTCCTGCGCCTTCTGGCCGAGCGGGGTGCCCTGGCTGATGTTGGCGCGGAAGAGGTCGCCGGTGGCGATGTGAGGGATCGCGAGGTTCTTGGCGAGGAACGCCGCCTGTGTTCCCTTGCCCGCACCAGGCGGCCCGACGAGGACGATACGCATCAGCGGAGGAACCCTTCGTAATGGCGCTGCTGAAGCTGGCTCTCGATCTGCTTCACGGTCTCGAGACCGACGCCCACGATGATCAGAATGCTCGTGCCGCCGAACGGGAAGTTCTGGTTGGCGTTGAACATGATCAGCGCGACGGTCGGCACCAGTGCGATCAGACCCAGGTACAGAGAGCCGGGCCACGTGATGCGGTTCAGCACGTAGCTCAGGTACTCCGCGGTGGGACGACCAGCCCGGATGCCCGGGATGAAGCCACCATACTTCTTCATGTTGTCGGCAACTTCTTCGGGGTTGAAGGAGATGGCCACGTAGAAGAACGCGAAGAAGACGATCAGCAGGAAGTAGGTCGCAATGTAAAGAGGATGGTCACCCTTCACGAAGTGGGCCTGAATCCACTGCGCCCAGCCCGCCTGGGAACCACTGAACTGGACAATCAGGGCGGGAATGTAGAGCAGCGACGAGGCGAAGATGACGGGAATCACACCCGCCTGATTGACCTTGAGCGGAATGTAGGTCGAGGTTCCGCCGTAACTCCGACGGCCGATCATCCGCTTCGCGTACTGCACCGGAATACGGCGCTGGGCCTGCTCGACGAAGACCACGAGCGCGACCATCGCCAGTCCGCAGAGGATGACGGCGCCGAACTCGATCCAGCCGTCGGCCAGCTTGCCCTGCTTCTTGATGGCCCACAGCGCGCCGGGGAAGCCGGCCGCGATGGAGACGAACATCAGGATGGACATGCCGTTGCCGATACCGCGGTCGGTGATCAGCTCACCCAGCCACATGATCAGACCGGTACCGGCGGTCATCGTGATGACCATCACGGAGGTGGCGAAGATGGACTGGTCGGGGATGATCTGGCTGCCGACGCTGCAGTTCTGGAAGAGGGTGCCGCTGCGCGCGGTGGCGACCAGGCCGGTGGCCTGGAGGATGGCGAGGGCGATGGTCAGATAACGCGTGTACTGCGTGATCTTCGCCTGTCCGGCCTGCCCCTCCTTCTTCAGCGCCTCCAGCCGCGGAATGACCACGACAAGAAGTTGCAGGATGATGCTCGCCGTGATGTACGGCATGATCCCGAGCGCGAAGATGGTGATCTGCAGCAGCGCGCCACCGCTGAACATGTTGACCAGGCCGAACAGGCCCTGCGCGCCCTTGGCCTCGTCCATACAGGCTTGGACGTTCTCGTAGCTGACGCCCGGCACGGGAACGTGCGCTCCGATACGGAAGAGCACCATGATGCCGAGCGTGAAGAGCAGCTTCTTGCGCAGGTCGGGCGTCTGGAACGCCCGGGCGAACGCGGTGAGCACGGTGCCTCCTGCGCCCCCCGCGATCTACTGGCGCGAGAGGTGACGGTCTTGAGGATCGACAGTTATCAACGTGGTGCCACCTTACCGGCCGGTGCACCACCGAGAAACGACCAACTGTGCAAACGACCAGCCGGGGATGTCCCGTTGGGACATCCCCGGCCTGTCGTTCACCTGGTCAACGAACTCAGAGAAGTTCGGTGACGGTGCCGCCGGCAGCGGTGATCTTCTCCTTGGCGGAGCCGGAGACCTTGTCGACGGTCACCGTCAGCGCCACCGAGATGTCGCCGTCACCGAGCACCTTGACCAGCTCGTTCTTGCGCACAGCGCCCTTGCCGACCAGGTCGGCCACCGTGACCTCGCCACCCTCGGGGTAGAGCGCGGCCAGCTTCTCCAGGTTGACGACCTGGAACTGCTTGTGCGCTGGGTTGTTGAAGCCCTTGAGCTTGGGCAGCCGCATGTGCAGCGGCATCTGCCCGCCCTCGAAGCGCTCCGGAACCTGGTACCGGGCCTTGGTGCCCTTGGTGCCACGACCCGCGGTCTTGCCCTTGGACGCCTCACCACGACCCACGCGGGTCTTGGCGGTCTTGGCGCCGGGGGCAGGACGGAGGTTGTGGACCTTCAGCGGGTTTTCGCCCTGAGAGTCAGCCATCTCAGTCGACCTCCTCGACCGTCACGAGGTGGCGCACGGTGTGCACCTGACCGCGAACGATGTCGCTGGCCTCGCGGACGGTCACATCGTTGACGCGCTTGAGACCGAGGGTCCGCAGCGTGTCACGGTGGTTCTGCTTGGTCCCGATAACGGAACGGGTCTGCGTGATCTTCAGGCGAGCCATTACGCGCTCACCCCTGCACGCGCCCGCAGCAGAGCGGCGGGTGCCACGTCCTCGAGCGGCAGACCACGACGGGCCGCGATCTCCTCCGGGCGCTGCAGGCCACGGAGGGCGGCCACCGTGGCGTGCACGATGTTGATCGGGTTCGACGAGCCGAGCGACTTGCTGAGCACGTCGTGGATGCCCGCGCACTCCAGCACGGCACGCACCGGGCCACCGGCGATCACACCGGTACCGGGCGAGGCCGGCTTGAGCAGCACGACACCCGCTGCTTCCTCACCCTGGATCGGGTGCGGAATGGTGCCCTGGATACGCGGGACCTTGAAGAAGTGCTTCTTGGCCTCCTCAACGCCCTTGGCGATGGCGGCCGGCACCTCCTTGGCCTTGCCGTATCCGACACCGACGGTGCCGTCACCGTCGCCCACCACGACCAGCGCGGTGAAGCTGAAGCGACGACCACCCTTCACAACCTTGGCGACGCGGTTGATCGCGACAACGCGCTCAACGTACGCGGTCTTCTCGGCGGCAGCGCCGCCGTCCCGGCCCTTACGGTCCCGCCGCTCGCCGCCACCGGCGCCGCCACCGCGGCGCTGGGGTCCAGCCATTGGAATTACCTCTCTCTTTGTCCGCTAGCTCACGGAACCGGGGCTCAGAACTTGAGCCCGGCCTCGCGGGCGGCGTCAGCCAGAGCGGCAATCCGCCCTGCGTACTTGTTGCCACCGCGGTCGAACACGACGGCCTCGATGCCCGCGGCCTTGGCGCGCTCGGCGACCAGGGCGCCGACCTGCTTGGCCTGGGCGCTCTTGTCACCCTCGCCGCCGCGGACCGAACCGTCCAGGTGCGAGGCGGAGGCCAGCGTGTGGCCCGCGATGTCGTCGATCACCTGTGCGGTGATACCACGGTTGGTGCGCGTCACCACAAGACGGGGGCGCTCGGGGGTGCCCGAGACCTTCTTGCGGATACGGATGTGACGGCGCTTGGTGGCGGTGCGCTTGTAGGCGTCGCCCTTGGCGATCTTCACGCCGTATGCCATGGCTTACTTACCAGCCTTTCCGACCTTGCGGCGGATGACCTCGCCCGCGTACTTCACGCCCTTGGCCTTGTAGGGGTCGGGCCTGCGCAGCTTGCGAATCTTCGCGGCGACCTCGCCGACCCGCTGCTTGTCGATGCCCTCGACCGTGAACTTGGTCGGGGACTCGACCTTGAAGGAGATGCCCTCGGGCGCCTCCACCAGGATCGGGTGGCTGTAGCCCAGCGAGAACTCCAGGTTGGAGCCCTTGGCCTGGACCCGGTAGCCGACACCGCTGATCTCGAGGTCCTTGGTGAACCCCTGGGTCACGCCAGTGATCATGTTCGCCACCAGCGTGCGGGACAGACCGTGCAGGGCCCTGTTCCGGCTCTCGTCGTTCGGACGGGTGACGACGAGCGCGCCGTCCTCGCCCTTGGCGATCTCGATGGGCGCGGCAACGGTGTGCGAGAGAGAGCCCTTGGGGCCCTTCACCGCGACCGTCTGGCCATCGATGGTGACGTCCACACCGGCGGGAACCTGGATGGGGAGCTTGCCGATACGCGACATTGCTTTACCTCCGTTCCCTTCCGTTACCAGACGTAGGCGAGGACTTCCCCGCCCACACCCTTCTTGCTGGCCTGCTTGTCGGTGAGGAGACCGTGCGACGTGGAGATGATCGCCACGCCCAGGCCGCCGAGCACCTTCGGCAGGTTGGTGGACTTTGCGTAGACCCGCAGACCCGGCTTCGAGATCCGCTTGATGCCGGCGATCGAGCGCTCGCGGTTCGGGCCGAACTTCAGCTCGAGAACGAGGTTCTTGCCGACCTTGGCGTCCTCGGTCTTCCAGCCGGTGATGTAACCCTCCTGCTGGAGGATCTCCGCGATGTGCGACTTGATCTTGCTGTGCGGCATCTCCACGGTGTCGTGGTACGCCGAGTTCGCGTTACGCAGACGCGTCAGCATGTCTGCGATGGGATCGGTCATGGTCATGTGATGGCCTTCGGCCTCTCTCGCCGGGGTTTCCCTGTATGCGTCGTCCCTCTCCCCATCCGCCGGCCGAGTGGCCGACGACAGGACGGGTGCGTCGCGGGGGACCTACGGCGTAGTAAGCGACTTTTCAGCTTACCGAGAGTCCCAGCTGGTCCCCTAAGGGATTACCAGGAGCTCTTGGTCACGCCCGGCAGCTCGCCACGGTGCGCCATCTGGCGAAGGCACACGCGGCACAGGCCGAACTTGCGGTAGACGGAGTGCGGACGGCCGCAGCGCTGGCAGCGTGTGTAAGCACGCACCGAGAACTTCGGCTTCCGGCTGGCCTTCGAGATCAGAGCCTTCTTCGCCATGATCAGTTCTCCTTGAACGGGAAGCCGAGGTGACGAAGCAGGGCCCGGCCCTCGTCGTCGGTGGTCGCCGTGGTGACCACGGTGATGTCCATGCCCCGGACCCGGTCGATCTTGTCCTGGTCGATCTCGTGGAACATGACCTGCTCCGTGAGACCGAAGGTGTAGTTGCCCCGGCCGTCGAACTGCTTGGGCGACAGTCCGCGGAAGTCGCGGATGCGCGGCAGCGCGAGGGACAGTAGGCGGTCCAGGAACTCCCACATCCGGTCGCCGCGCAGCGTCACGTGGGCGCCGATCGGCTGACCCTCACGCAGCTTGAACTGCGCGATGGACTTGCGGGCCTTGGTGACGGCGGGCTTCTGGCCGGTGATCGTGGCGAGGTCCTTGATGGCACCCTCGATCAGCTTGGAGTCGCGGGCGGCGTCGCCCACACCCATGTTGACCACGATCTTGGTCAGGCCGGGGATCCGCATGACGTTGTCGTAGGCGAACTCGTCCTGCAGCTTGCCCTGGATCTCGGCGCGGTAGCGCTGCTTGAGGCGGGGGGCCTCAGTGGTGGTGGCAGTCATCAGATGTCCTCACCGGTCCGCTTGGCAACGCGGATCTTGTTGCCTTCGTCGTCGAAGCGGTACCCGACGCGGGTCACGACCTTCTTGCCGTCCTTCTCCACGACCAGCGATACGTTGCTGACGTGGATGGGGGCCTCGGTCGTCACGATGCCGCCGGTCTTCGAACCGCGGGCCGTCTGACCGGCCTTCGTGTGCTTCTTGACCCGGTTGACACCCTCGACCAGGACGCGGTCCTCGCGGGGGTAGGCCACGATGACCTTGCCCTGCTTGCCCTTGTCCTTGCCGGTGATGACCTGAACCAGGTCGCCCTTCTTGATCTTCATGGTCACAGCACCTCCGGCGCGAGCGAGATGATCTTCATGAACTTCTTCTCGCGCAGCTCGCGGCCCACGGGACCGAAGATGCGGGTGCCGCGAGGGTCGCCGTCGTTCTTGAGGATGACGGCGGCGTTTTCGTCGAACCGGATGTACGAGCCGTCCGGGCGGCGGCGCTCCTTGACGGTGCGCACGATGACGGCCTTGACGATGTCGCCCTTCTTCACGTTCCCGCCGGGGATCGCGTCCTTGACGGTAGCGACGACGACGTCACCGATGCCCGCGTAGCGCCGGCCCGAGCCGCCGAGGACACGGATGGTGAGGATCTCCTTCGCACCCGTGTTGTCGGCGACGCGAAGCCGGGACTCCTGCTGGATCACGTCTATCTCCTGTATGTCTGCCGGTTCCCGGCAGGGATCTCGCGATCCCTGCCGAGCCTGGCGGAACGAACCTTTGAGCCCAGGACGGGCTCGAAGGAGTTACTTGGCCTTCTCGAGGATCTCGACGATGCGCCAGCGCTTGGTGGCGGACAGCGGCCGGGTCTCCATCAGGAGGACGCGGTCGCCGACACCGGCAGCGTTCTGCTCGTCGTGCGCCTTGAGCTTGTTGGTACGGCGGATGACCTTGCCGTACAGCGCGTGCGTGACGCGGTCCTCGACGGCGACGACGACGGTCTTGTCCATCTTGTCGCTGACGACAAGACCCTGGCGGGTCTTGCGGAAGCCGCGCTCAGTGTTCTTCTGGGTCACATTCGTCTCGCTCATCAGGCGCTCTCCACCGTCTCGATGCCCAGCTCACGCTCACGCATCAGGGTGTAGATCCGGGCGATGTCCTTGCGGACGGCCTTGAGCCGGCCGTGGTTCTCGAGCTGCCCGGTCGCCGCCTGGAAGCGGAGGTTGAACAGCTCTTCCTTGGCTTCGCGGAGCTTGGAGACAAGCTCCTCGTCACCCAGCTCGCGCAGCTCGGACGCCTTGGTTCCGGCCGCCATCACGCGTCACCTGCCTCGCGCCGCACGATGCGGCACTTCATCGGAAGCTTGTGAGCAGCGCGGGTGAGCGCCTCACGAGCAATCTTCTCGTTCGGGTAGGACAGCTCGAACATCACGCGCCCCGGCTTGACGTTCGCGACCCACCACTCGGGCGAACCCTTACCGGAACCCATGCGGGTCTCGGCGGGCTTCTTGGTCAGCGGACGGTCCGGGTAGATGTTGATCCACACCTTGCCGCCACGCTTGATGTGACGGGTCATGGAGATACGAGCTGCCTCGATCTGCCGGTTCGTCACGTAGGCACCGGTCACAGCCTGGATGCCGAACTCACCGAACGCGACCTCGGTACCGCCCTTGGCCATACCCGTGCGCTTCGGGTGATGCTGCTTACGGTGCTTGACCCTGCGCGGGATCAGCATGGGTCAGCTCTCCTTTCCTGAAGCGCTCGGCTCGGCAGCGGCACCGGCGGGCTGCACGGACTCCGGCTTCGGAGTCTCGCCGCCACCCTGGCCCTGCTGCGGCTTGCGGCCGCGGCGCTCGCCGCCCCGACCACGGGGACGGTCGTTGCCACCACGCGACGGGCGGTTGCCCGCGCGGGCCGCGGCGTTCTCGGCGCGCACCTCGGCGATGTTCTTGACGTCGCCCTTGTAGATCCACACCTTCACGCCGATGCGGCCGAAGGTCGTACGGGCCTCGAAGAAGCCGTAGTCGACATTGGCGCGCAGCGTGTGCAGCGGAACCCGGCCCTCGCGGTAGAACTCCGAGCGCGACATCTCGGCACCGCCGAGACGGCCGCCGCACTGGATCTTGATGCCCTTGGCACCGGCCTTCATCGCCGTCTGCATGCTCTTGCGCATGGCGCGGCGGAAGGAGACCCGGGAGGAGAGCTGCTCGGCGACCGCCTGGGCCACGAGCTGCGCGTCCGTCTCGGGGTTCTTCACCTCGAGGATGTTGAACTGGATCTGCTTGCCGGTGAGCTTCTCCAGGTTGCCGCGCAGCCGGTCCGCCTCGGCGCCGCGGCGGCCGATGACGATGCCCGGACGGGCGGTGTGGACGTCGACGCGGACGCGGTCACGCGTGCGCTCGATCTCCACCTTGGAGATGCCCGCCCGCTCCATGCCCTGGGTGAGCATGCGGCGGATCGAGACGTCTTCCTTGACGTAGTCCTTGTAGAGCTTGTCGGCGTACCAGCGCGACTTGAAGTCGGTGGTCACACCGAGCCGGAACCCGTGCGGGTTTACCTTCTGGCCCATTACCGGGTTCCTTCCTTGCTGCTCACGACCACGGTGATGTGGCTCGTCCGCTTACGGATCCGGTAGGCGCGGCCCTGGGCGCGCGGCCGGAACCGCTTCAGGGTCGGGCCCTCGTCGACGTAGGCCTCGGAGATGTAGAGGCTGTCGACGTCCGTGTGGTCGTAGTTGTGCGCGGCGTTGGCGATGGCGCTGTCGAGCACCTTGCCCACCGGCACGCTCGCGGCCTGCGGGGCGAAACGCAGGACCGCCTGAGCCTCCGTGGCGTTCATGCCACGAACAAGGTCCACCACCCGGCGGGCCTTCATGGGCGTGACGCGCACATAGCGCGCTGAGGCCCTGGCTTCCATGGTTGTCCCTTCGGTGTCAGTCATGATCTACACACCCCGCCCGTCAGCGACGACGCGACTTGCGGTCGTCCTTGACGTGGCCGCGGAAGGTGCGGGTCGGCGCGAACTCGCCGAGCTTGTGGCCGACCATCGACTCGGTGACGAACACCGGGACGTGCTTGCGGCCGTCGTGCACCGCGATCGTGTGGCCCAGCATGGCCGGGACGATCATCGAGCGGCGAGACCAGGTCTTGATGACGTTCTTGGTGCCCGCGTCGTTCTGGCTGTCCACCTTCTTGGCGAGGTGGTCGTCGACGAAGGGCCCCTTCTTGAGACTGCGCGGCATCTAAACCCGCCTCCTAGCGCTTCTTGTTCGTCTTGCGGCGGCGGACGATGTACTTGTTGCTGGCCTTCTTCGGCGAGCGCGTACGCCCCTCCTTCTGACCCCACGGCGAGACCGGGTGGCGGCCACCGGAGGTACGACCCTCACCACCACCGTGCGGGTGGTCGATCGGGTTCATGACCACACCGCGGACGGTCGGGCGGACGCCCTTCCAGCGCATACGGCCGGCCTTGCCCCAGTTGATGTTCGACTGCTCGGCGTTGCCGACCTCGCCGACGGTGGCGCGGCAGCGGACGTCGACCAGCCGGATCTCACCGGACGGCATACGCAGGTGGGCCATCCGGCCCTCCTTCGCCAGCAGCTGCACCGAGGCACCGGCGGAGCGGGCGAACTTGGCGCCGCCGCCCGGCTTCAGCTCGATCGCGTGGATCGTGGTACCGACGGGGATGTAGCGCAGCGGCAGGTTGTTGCCCGGCTTGATGTCGGCGCCCTGGCCGTTCTCGACGCGGTCGCCCTGCTGGATGCCACGGGGGGCGAGGATGTAGCGCTTCTCGCCGTCCACGTAGTGCAGCAGCGCGATACGCGCGGTGCGGTTCGGGTCGTACTCGATGTGCGCGACCTTCGCCGGCACGCCGTCCTTGTCGTGCCGACGGAAGTCGATCACACGGTAGGCGCGCTTGTGGCCACCGCCCTGGTGGCGTGCAGTCACACGACCGGCGTTGTTACGGCCGCCCTTGCTGTGCAGCGGGCGGACCAGCGACTTCTCCGGCGTGTCCCGCGTGATCTCGACGAAGTCGGCGACGGATGAGCCGCGACGGCCCGGAGTCGTCGGCTTGTACTTGCGGATACCCATTTCTCAGTCCTCGGAAGATTCAGGACTTCTGAACGACCTGGCCCCCGTCAGGAGGCCGGGCCGCCGAAGATGTCGATACGGTCGCCCTCGACAAGGGTCACGATGGCGCGCTTGGTGTCGGCGCGCTTGCCGTAACCGGTGCGGGTGCGCTTGCGCTTGCCCTGGCGGTTGATCGTGTTGACCCCGGCGACCTTGACCGAGAAGACCTCTTCGACGGCCTGCTTGATCTGGGTCTTGTTCGCACGCGGGTCGACGATGAACGTGTACTTGTTCTCATCCAGCAGCGCGTAGCTCTTCTCCGAGACGACCGGCCGCAGCAGCAGGTCGCGCGGGTCCGAGAAGGTCTTGCTCGGGTCGGCCGGCGCGACCGGGCCCGGACCGTCGGCAGCCCTGCGGGCGGCCTTGGCGACGCGGGCGGCCTTCGCGGCCTTCGCTGCCTTGGAGGCAATGCTCGGGTGTCGCGTAGCCATCAGGCGTCGCTCCCTTCGGTGTGGGCCTGCGGGCCAGCAACGAAGGACTCGAGCGCGGCCCGGGTGAAGACCACGTCGTCCGAGACGAGCACGTCGTAGGTGTTGAGCTGGCCCGGCTCCAGGATGTGCACCTGGGGCAGGTTGCGGGCGGACAGCCAGGCGGCCTCGTCGGTGCGCTCGGCGACGAGCAGCAGGTTCTTCCGCTCGCTGATCTTGCCGAACAGGTTCTTCGCGGCCTTGGTCGAGATGTCGCCCTCGACCACGCCGGAGACGACGTGGACGCGGCCGTGGCGGGCCCGGTCGGAGAGGGCACCGCGGAGCGCGGCGGCCTTCATCTTCTTCGGGGTCCGCTGCGAGTAGTCGCGCGGCACGGGGCCGTGCACGACGCCACCGCCGGCGAACTGCGGCGCACGGGTCGAGCCCTGGCGGGCGCGGCCTGTGCCCTTCTGGCGGTACGGCTTCTTGCCACCGCCGCGGACCTCGCCGCGGGTCTTGGTCTTGTGCGTGCCCTGGCGGGCCGCGGCCAGCTGGGCGACGACGACCTGGTGGATCAGCGGAACGCTGACCTGCGCGTCGAAGATCTCCGCGGGGAGCTCGACGGTCCCGGTCTTGTCGCCGGCCGGCGAAAGGATGTCAATGGTGCTCATCGGTTCCTCAGGCCCCCTTGGCCGCGGTACGGACCAGGACGAGGCCGCCGTTCGGACCGGGGACTGCGCCCTTGATGAGCAGCAGGCCCTTCTCCGCGTCAACGGCGTGGACGGTCAGGTTCTGGGTGGTGACCCGCTCGTTGCCCATCCGGCCGGCCATGCGGGTGCCCTTGAAGACACGGCCCGGGGTGGCGCAGCCACCGATGGCGCCCGGCTTGCGGTGCACACGGTGGGCACCGTGCGAGGCCTTGCCGCCGTGGAAGCCGTGGCGCTTCATGCCACCGGCGAAGCCCTTGCCCTTCGACTTGCCGGTCACATCCACCTTGACGCCGGCCTCGAAGGTGTCCGCGTTCAGCTCCTGGCCCGGGGTGTACTCGGACGCGTCGGAGGTGCGGATCTCCACCAGGTGGCGGCGGGGGGTGACGTCGGCCTTGGCGAAGTGGCCCTTGAGGGGCTTGTTCACCTTGCGCGGGTCGATCTCGCCGAAGGCGATCTGGACGGCCTCGTAGCCGTCCTTGTCTGCGGTGCGGACCTGGGTCACGACGTTCGGCCCGGCCTTGACGACGGTCACGGGGACAACGCGGTTGTTGTCGTCCCAGACCTGGGTCATGCCGAGCTTCTCGCCCAGGACGCCCTTGATCTGCTTAGCCATCTCTACGACACCCCTCAGAGCTTGATCTCGATGTCGACGCCGGCCGGAAGGTCCAGGCGCATCAGCGAGTCAACGGTCTTGGGGGTCGGGTCGAGGATGTCGATCAGACGCTTGTGCGTGCGCATCTCGAAGTGCTCGCGCGAGTCCTTGTACTTGTGCGGCGACTTGATGACGCAGTACACGTTCTTCTCTGTGGGCAGCGGCACCGGGCCGGCGACCGACGCGCCAGTACGCGTCACCGTCTCGACGATCTTCTTCGCCGAGTTGTCGATGACCTCGTGGTCGTAGGCCTTGAGCCTGATGCGGATCTTCTGTCCCGCCATGGCTACTTCGTAGTCCTGTCTCTCGTAACGCTCTGGTACCCCGTTGGCCTCACAGCCCCCAGCCCTCTACTCGACCCACGCGGTCGGGCGTGTCGGCTTCCTTCTCATACGGATGCGGACGCGCAAAAGTGCGCCCCCTCAGGGCCGTGGCGGACCTCAGGGGTTCCGTGAGAGGAGGAGCCGGGGGAGGAAACCCACCGGGTGCCTGGCTGGAAGCCCCTCCTACGCTTCCCGGAAGATTCCCGTACTTCCGCCCCTGATGAGGGGCGACGAATACCTGGGACTCGCTTCCGGTCCTCCCGGCGGGAGGCGCGCAGCATCGGCACTCAACCGAGCAACCTGGACAGTGTGCCATAGAGGTGAGAGCGCTCGCCAATCGGGCCACTAGCACATGGGACGCTCACGCGCACGGACCGATGTGCGGATATCTGCCCCCCACTCCCCTATCACAGACACCCGGGTTGACGTGCGCAAATAAGAGAAAGATCACGTACCGCCGCCGCTGCGTGGCGTTGCGTGACGACCCCGGGTCCTGCTTCAGTGAAAAGACCGGTCGGTAACGAGGGAATCGCGCACCACGAGGGGGGACCGGGGATGGAGCTTCGGGAAGAGATTGCCGCGATGCGTGCGGGGGACGGGGACCCCGGCGCGCTGCTGGGCGAGTTCCGGCGGGCGGCGGTGCTGGTGCCGCAGCTGGCGGGGGATCGCCTGCTGACGCGCAGCTTCGGCGGGGTCCGCTGGATTCTCGCGTTCACGGACGAGGCGGCGCTGGCGCGGTTCGCCCGCGAGGCCGGGGGCGGCGACCCCGGCGAGGAGTGGGAGTACGCCTCTGTACTGGGCGCCCGGCTGCTGGACGCCGTCGTGCCCGAGTTCGACGGACCGACGGGCGTCGCCGTCGACATCGCGGACCAGGACGGCTCCATGCTCTTCCCGCCAGCGCCCGGAATCGTCCCGGACGAGGTGGCCGTGCACGGCACCGGGGCCGCGCACGGCACCGGGCGGGGGGAGGACGCCTGATGGGTGACGGCAAGAGCGCGGACGGCATCAAATGGAACAAGGAGTCCCTCGATCTGATCGAGAAGGGACTCAAAGGCGCCATCAACGAACTGAAGGAGTCGGGCAGCTCGGCGACATCGTCGCTCCAGGGCGCCGGCTTCGAGGAGCTGTCCCTGACCGGGATGGAGATGGGCCACCACGGCCTGTCCGTCGACTTCGAGGACTTCTGCGAGAAGTGGGAGTGGGGCGTACGGGCCCTGGTGCAGAACGCCAACGCGCTGGCCCAGAAGCTCGGCCTGTCGGCGGGCATGGCCTACGAGGAGGACCAGTACGCGGCCGGGTCGCTGAAGGTCGGCCTGAACTCACTGGTGGGCAACCCGCACGCCACCGAGGAGGAGATCACCAAGCAGGGCTGGGGCGACATCGTGAAGCCGGACGCGCCGGACTACAGCTCCGAGTCCTGGCAGAAGGCCGGTCAGGACATCAAGCAGGACTGGCAGGACACCGGCCGCGAGCTCACCACCAAGGGCCGGGGCGGCATGTACATGGACATGGCGCAGAGCGCCACCGGAATGAGTGACGAGCAGGTCGAGGCCCAGCGGGACAAGTGGTTCGGCCCGTCACCGGAAGAGCGCGCGGCGGCACAGCAACAAGGACATGAGGGGGCCGAGGGGGGCCAGGGCTGATGGGCTGGGATCTGGTCCCGGACTCGTGGGAGGACAAGGCCGAGGAACTGACCGAGAAGGTCGGTGACGGCGTCGAGGGGTTCGGCAACTGGACCGCCGACCGTATGGACGACGCCGGCTGGGAGTCCGGCGGCGACTGGGTACGGGACAAATCCCGCTCGGTCGCCAACCGCATGGGCGCCGAGACGGCCGAGTTCCAGCTGGACGAGACCGAGGACCCCAAGAAGCTGGTCTTCGGCAGCCCCAGCAAGATCCGTTCCACGGCCAAGCACCTCAAGGACTTCAAGACCGCCTTCGACAACGTCGCCAAGGGCCTGAAGAAGCTGCCCGAAGGCACGTTGAAGGGCAAGGCCGCCGACGCGTTCTGGGAGAAGGTCGGCCTGGAACCGGCCAAGTGGATCAAGGCGGCCGACGCCTGCGAGAAGGCGGCAGGCGCTCTTGAGGACTTCGCCCACACGGTGGAGCGCGCCCAGTCGCAGGCCCGTGAGGCGGTCGCCAAATACAAGGACGACAAGAAGGACGAGGCCCAGGAACAGCTCTCCCGGGCCCGCTCACAGCGCGACACGGCTGCCGGTGTCGCCCAGACAGCCGTCAAGGCCGCCCGCGACGCGGCCCCGCCCAAGCCCGACTACTGGGACCAGGCCGGCGACGGCCTGGAGGGCCTGAAGCTGGACGCCGTCCACGTCTCCGGCGGCATCGTCAAAGGCACGGCGGGGCTGGTCAGCTTCGTGCGCAGCGTCAACCCCACCGACCCCTACAACATCACCCACCCCGCCGAGTACGTCACCAACCTCAACTCCACCGTCACCGGCATCATGCGCGCCGCCAACGACCCCATCGGCACCGGCAAAGCCATGGTGGACGCCTTCAAAAAGGACCCCGCCGAGGGCCTGGGCCGCCTCATCCCGGAGCTGCTGGGCACCAAGGGGGTGGGCGCGGCGACGAAGGGGGCAAAGGCCGGAAAGATGGTGTCCCGCGTGCGGGACGCGCTCAAGAGGAAAGGCAAGGGCGGGTCGGACACCCCACCGAATCGCCGCTGCACCGGTGACACGGACCCCATCGACCTGGCGACCGGTCGGATGTTCCTGGCCCAGACCGACCTCGAACTGCCGGGCGCGCTCCCTCTCGTCTTCACCCGCCATGTCGAGTCCGGCTACCGCCTCGGACACTGGTTCGGGCCCTCGTGGACCTCAACCGTGGACCAACGGCTGGAGATCGACGCGGAGGGCGTCGTCTTCGTCGCCGAGGACGGCCGCCTGCTGACGTTCCCCCACCCGGCCCCCGGCGTCCCCACCCTGCCGTCGTCGGGCGACGCCCGGATGCCGCTGGAGCGCACACCGGACGGCGGCTACACCCTGACGGAGCCGGACACGGGGTGGGTGCGGCACTTCGCGCCCCCGGAGGGCGGCGCTTCGGACGACGGCGCGGCCCGGATCGAGCAGCTCACCGACCGCAACGGCCACAGCATCACCTTCGAGTACGACGGGGAGACGGGCACGCCGTCCCATCTCGTCCACAGCGGCGGCTACGTGGTGGAGCTCGCCGTCGAGGGCGACCGCGTGACTGCCCTCACTCTCGCGGGGGCGGACGGCGACACCACGGTGATGCGCTACGCCTACGCCGACGGCAACCTGACCGAGGTCACCAACTCCTCCGATCTCCCCCTCCGCTTCGCATACGACGACGAACAGCGCGTCGTGTCCTGGACCGACACCAACGACCGCCGCTACGACTACGTCCACGACAACCTGCACCGCGTCATCGCCGAAGGCGGCACCGCGGGCCACCTGCAGGTCCGCATCGACTACGACGGCGTCGACGAAGCCACGGGCCACAGAGTGACGACGGTGTCAACGGCCGCCGGACACGCGACACGTCACCTGTTCGACGAGCGGGGCCAGACCGTCGGCCAGATCGACCCCCTCGGCCACCGCACCACCACCGAGCGAGACGCCTGCAACCGGCCGCTCTCCCACACCGACGCCCTCGGCCGCACCACCACGTTCACGTACGACGAGGAGGGCCGCCTGGCTGCGGTCCGCCGCCCCGACGGCACAACAGCCGCGACCACCCGCAACGAACTGGGCCTCCCCGTCACCACGACCGACCCCGACGGGGCGGTGTGGCGCCATGAGTGGGACGAGTACGGCAACCGCACGTCGCTCACCGACCCGGCAGGGAACACAACCCGCTACGCCTACGACGGCCGGGGCCACCTGTCGACGGTGACGGACGCCCTCGGCGCGACAACCCGAGTCCGCTGCAACGCGGCAGGCCTCCCGATCGAGATCACCGACCCCTTGGGCGGCGTCACCCGCTACGAGCGCGACGGCTTCGGCCGCCCGGTGCGCCTGATCGACCCGCTGGGCGCGGTGACGACACTGGCCTGGACGACCGAGGGTTGGCTGACCTCCCGCACCACCCCGGACGGGGCGACGGAACGCTGGGAGTGGGACGGCGAGGGCAACTGCACCCGCCACATCGACGCCGCGGGCGGCGAGACCCGCTACCAGCACACCCACTTCGACATGCTGGAGGCCCGTACGGGCCCGGACGGCGTGCGCTACGAGTTCGCGTACGACGCGCAACTCCGCCTGACGAAGGTCACCAATCCCCAGGGCCTCACCTGGGATTACACCTACGACCCCGCAGGCCGCCTCGTCGGGGAGACGGACTTCGACGACCGTACGCAGCGGTACGAGCTGAACGCGGCCGGGGAACTCGTCCGCCGCGTCACGCCCCTTGGCGACGAGATCACCTACGAGCGCGACGCCCTCGGCCGCACCGCGCGCAAGAACGCTGCGGGTGCGGTGACGACATACGCCTACGACCCGGCAGGCCGCCTCTTGGAGGCCATCGGCCCCGACGCCGACCTCCGCTACCAACGGGACAAGCTCGGCCGCGTCAAAACGGAACTGGTCAACGGCCGCGCCCTCACCCACACCTACGACGCCCTGGGCCGCCGCACCCGCCGCGTCACCCCTACAGGCGCCATCTCCACCAGCACCTACGACGTGGCGGGCAACCGCATCTCGCTGACGGCCTCCGGTCACACACTGGACTTCACCCACGACGCCGCAGGCCGCGAAACGGAACGCCGTATCGGCGCCGACGGCCTCACCCTGGCTCACGTATGGGACCCGGCAGGCCGCTTGCAGACCCAGTCGCTCACCGCCACGCAAGCGACCGTCCAGCACCGCGCATACACGTACCGCCCCGACGGCTATCTCACGGAGGTCGACGACCTGCTGTCGGGCCGGGCCACCTTCGACCTGGACACGATCGGCCGCGTCACAGCGGTCCACGCCCGCGGCTGGACGGAGCGCTACGCCTACGACGAGGCGGGCAACCAGACGGAAGCGTCGTGGCCCACCACCCACGCTTCTGCGGAGGCGATCGGCCCGCGTACGTACGAGGGCACGCGGATCACCTCGGCCGGCAAGGTCCGCTATGAACACGACGAAGCGGGCCGCATCACCCTCCGCCAGAAATCGCGCCTCTCGAAGAAGCCGGACACCTGGCGCTATACCTGGGACGCCGAAGACCGCCTCACCGAGGTCACCACTCCGGACGGAACGGTGTGGCGCTACGAGTACGACCCCTTGGGTCGCCGGGTGGCCAAACACCGCATGGCAGGCGATGAGCCGGCGGAAACCGTCACGTTCACCTGGGACGGCCCGATCCTCATCGAGCAGACAACGGTCGCCCCGAACCTCCCCCACCCGGTCACCCTCACCTGGGACCACAAGGGCTTCACGCCCCTGACCCAGACCGAACGCCTCACCAACGCATCAACCCAACAGGAAATCGACTCCCGCTTCTACGCGATCGTCACCGACCTCGTCGGCAGACCCACCGAACTGGTCTCCGAGCAGGGCGACATCGCCTGGCGAACCCGCTCCACCCTCTGGGGCACCACCACCTGGCCCACCACCAGCACCACCTACACCCCCCTCCGCTTCCCCGGCCAGTACCACGACCCCGAAACGGGCCTCCACTACAACTACTTCCGGTACTACGACCCGGGAATCGGCCGCTATGCCACTCCGGATCCCCTGGGATTGCCCCCCTCGCCGAATCCGGTCGGCTATGTTCCCAACCCGCTCTCGGTCATTGACCCGCTGGGGCTGGCGCCGTCCGGATGCCCGGAGGAAGAGCACCTCTTTCGTGGCACCACCCGCGGTTACGATGCGAGCAGCGGTACACAAGCCAGCGGCGTCACGCCGACATCAACAGATCCCGGGGTAGCTACAGCGTTTGCGAGGCATTCCGAGCAATACGGTGATGCTGTAGTCCAATTGATCCCACGCAGCGCGCTCGACGGCGTGCCGAACTATCCTGGGTACATCAGAGCGGAAGCCGAGGTCGGGGTAGAGCTACCAGCTTCCGAACTCGCAAAGCGCGCCACCGTCACCCTGCCTGCCAATACTGCGCGTGAGATTCTCGCAGACATGGGAATCCATGTACCGAAGGTGAATTCCTATCAGGGAATCACCGACGCCTTGGAGTGGGACATACCCAAACTGACCCCGGAACAGACAACCCAATTCCTCCGAGAGGCATACAAGCATGGATAGCCAGGGTGCCGGACTAATCCAAATCGTCTCAGTCGAATCACGGTCAAACAACGAATGCGTTTGTGTGGTCCGCTGCGTGGGAGGAGCCCCGCGGGTTGGGCAGCACTTCACTCTCGAAGAGGAGTCGGCCGCCAGCTCGGTTCGCCTTGTAATGAAGCTCGAGTGGATCGACCGATATGGGCAGCACGTAGACTTTTTTGACCCGCCGCACGGGGCGAAGATCCTCCTGTCAGGAACTGACCCCCTTGGCCTTCTCCAGAAGGGCGTGACCCTTCGCGAGACTTCGACATGAGGAACGCCGCACGACCGCTCGTACCTCCACCTCGAAGGAATACGGAGCACGCTCCGCGATCAGCCCGGCTCGGATGAAGCGGACATCCAGTCGTGGCTCAATTTACTGCCTCTCTTGCCATGAGCAGTAAGCCAGCAATGAAGCCCGGGGTCGTCAGCGCGCGGCCGAATCGAGGAGTCGGCCACCAATTCAACGTCGTGAACGATGGCATAACATAGTTTTCCTTGGCGGGCAAACGGGGTCAGCTACGCGCCATGTCTCAACGTGGCGGCACTACTGGTTGATGAGAACAAATTGACATGCTGAACAGAGAATCGACCCTTTCCAAGGCTCGCAGGTTCCTCGAAGAGAAAAGCAAGGAGTGGGGGAAGGAGGGTGAACTCCGCATCGACCCGGATGCAGCCTTCATCGACGGCACCAGATTTGTTGTACATTACGACTCAATTGCCTACCTGGACCACAGAGATGAAAGGCAGAAGTTGGGCGGAAACACCCCTATCGAAGTAGACATGAGCACTGGCCACTGCCGCTTGATCGATTTCGAAGAGGCGCTGAACTACATGGAAAGAGGGCTCATCCAATAAAGGCAGCGGCGACGATCTCGCCCCCCCCCCCACGCCTTCCTGACGGGATCGCACCCTGCATAGTTGGAGACGTCCTGTGAGGCACCGGACCAAGGAATCAACTCCTCCGCGAACAAGACGCCTTTCCTCGGAAAATTGACGCAGAGGACGTAGTCGGGGCGTGGTATCGATCCCATACATGGCACCCGAACCCCAACTACAAGGGAGCGAATTGATGAACAGCGTCACACTGGCGACCCAGAACAGTTCAGGCGTGACCGAATCCCTACGAATCGAACTGCTGGGCATGCACCCGCATCGTCTAGCGTGCACGAGAGAAGACGGAAGGAGAAAGGAGTACGAAGCTGGAAATTTCTTTCGATGTCTTGCTCTTGCGAGGGAGGATCTGGAAAAAGAAGGCCTACTGCTGTGCTGCCAGGGGGGAAGAAAAGACGTCACGTTGAGTGGGTCGCAAATCCAGATGCGCGACGGCCTGTACGCATACACCTTCGATCCCCATACTCGAGCGGTTTCTCAGGAAGAAGTCTATATTCTCGATCCCGCACCCTTTGCGTCAGTAGGAACAGTAGAGCAGCAACGTCAAGCAGTTCTCGCGCTTCACGGCCTGCCCGGAAGCGACCCTCAAGCAGGCGGGTCCACCACCTAACGATCGACACTTTTAGCACAGTGCCACTGTTAGGGATCGACCACTACTACGAGCACTTTCCTGACGGGTTCGCGTAGGAATGGCGGGAGACGCCCGAGCACGTGAGACCGCCTCTTCCAAGTCATGACACACAGGCTCCGATCAGTTCGAGTGGCCAAGGAGCAAAGTGAAGATTGAGCTCTCCCTGACGGAGCTGGAAGTTCTGTCTGCAGCGCTGACTCGCCTGAAATTCGACGATGTACCCCCAGAGCCGTTCTTCGGAAGTCCGCATTTGGCTGCCGCCCATGAACGCATTTTGCGCTCTCTGATCGAGGCAAGCAGGGAGGAGGGAGACATTGGTCGGGCCGCACGGTGGGACAAGTGGCGAGGCTGGCAAGGGCGCGAACACGAGCGATCCCTGATTCGGGACTACGTGAGCAACCTTGCAGTTTGGAATGAGTGGAGCGACGAGCAAAAAGTTGAGTTCCTGGTGGTCTGCGCCGCGCCGTTCACGCTGAGTGACGCCGAACTAAACTCGCTCCGCGAGGAGACCGACTCCTCTGCGCACTGGAAGATCAAGGGTCAGGGCGGATGACCGACGGGGAGAGAGCAGCAGGGCACGCACGCTGAGCCTACGTCCCTGCCCATCACCCTGCCCTATGCCTGATGCGTCAGTGGGCCTTCCCCGTGTGCTTCTCGCTGGACGAGGCGCGAGCTCGTCTATTGCAGGTGAGGGACGGCCTGGTCGAGCAGCCCCACACTGCCGCCGGGAACCAGCCCCCGGCCTCCCGACTCCACGCAAGCGTCACCAACCTCATGGCCTCATACAGCTAGTACTCCAGCCAGCCGTAGATCGTGATCTCGCAGGTGTTGGGAGGGGTGTCGGTCAGCGGCGGCCGCTATTCAAGCCACGTCCCATCGCGCATGATGACTCTGCCGCGTAGTTCCGGTTCACCGCGCCAAGCGCGCACGGTCTTAGGAGCCACGCGCACATACAGAAAGGAACTTTCCTCCGCGCGCGGGTCCCACCCGAACTTGGCGGCGAACGCCTCGGCCGCGTCTGCGGGCACGTCCTGGTCCGGGAAGCATTCCGCCTCACCCTGGAGAAGCACCACGTCGAGGGTGTCCGGCAGCGCCAGGCGCACGCGCGGCTCCTCGCGCACGTTTCGCGCAGTCGCGGAAGTGGCACTGGTGCACATCCATACTGCCCGCCCATCCCACATGAACCACAGCGGTACCTGGTGCGGCCCGTGGTCGGGATGTGCTGTCGACACCCATACATCCCGCTCGGTGACGAGCCGTTCCAGAGTGTCGCGCCTGCGCTCCGCCGCCTGGCGGCGAACAATCCCCGTTGTCTGCATGAGTGCCGACCATAGCCAGCGGGGTCATAGCGTGCATGAGGCGAGGGACCTACACCCGGCGACCGATGAACCCCTCGGCCTGTGACGCGGGAGAGCCAGTACGGGCCGGCCGACAGACGGGTACAGCCACCGCTGATCATCGTGTGTTGTGTGGACAAACGAAGAGACGATGGTCGCGGGTCACAGCGTGGGCCCTGCCCGCTGGCACGAGGTGTTCGAGGTCCTGATGGGCCGCATAGCGGGCCATTGCGCGGGGTGAGGCCCGGCGCCGGGTGCGCGCCGTGTGTGATGACGTGCGTGAGTACATGCTGGAGCACCTGCACGATGTGAAGAAGGGCGCGCACATCGTCGTGTCCAGTGCCAGTGCACCGGCACCGCCGGCGGAATCGAAAACGCGCAGGTCGCCGTTTATCTCGTCTACGCACAGGGCACTGCGCTGACCTTCAACGCAGGCTTGCCGGGCGCGTACGGACGTCCGCAGCTCGTGCCATGCTCCGGCACCATGAGGGACCGTTCGCTTTCACCCGCCTGGCTGACCTCGTGGACCAGCAGGGTCTCGGAGACTCTGAAGGCAATGACAGACGATTTCGAGCGCCAGCACGGCTTTCCCCCTGGAACCAACGAGGTCCGGCTAGCCGACCACGCAGACCAAATCGCAGCTCGCGCGCTTGCCCAGGTCAGCATCCTCCCTGCCGACCTGGGCACCTTCTACGACAGCATCGGCTACGTCACCTGGGAGGACGTCGGCAACGGCTACTTCGTCGACCCGGCAGCCGATGTCCTGCTCCGGCTCCACCAGTACGGAGCTGTCGATGCCGGCGCGGATCAGAAGGACGGTGGCCTGGTCATCGGCTCGAACGGTGGCGGCCTGTCTTATGTTGCCAGCCCTGGCGGAGTGATCTACCGGACGCGGACAGCGTCGCTGGACGAACCCGAGCTCGACCAGGTGGCTGATGACCTTCGGCAGTTTCTCGAGCTGCTGGAGCAATCCCTGACACGGTTCGTCACCGACGGCGAACCGGGACGCCTGTAGCTGGTGGCCCAGCAGTTCTTATCGCAGCGTTGACCGGGCCGGGGCAGCCTTCGCGGACCGGGCGCCGTCCGCGCTGGCCGGGTCGGCGGGGAGGGTCTGGCGTCCGGCTTCGGTGACCTCGACGAGATCCGCGTGCCGACCTTCCACGGGCACCACCACACACACCCGGCTGCGGCCAACAGCGCCCACATCCCTCGGCCCAGCAACTTCCCACTCCCTAGCAGGAACAGGCGAGAATGGCCGTCCCTCACGAAGACTTGGTTCAGATGATCAAAGACATCCTTTCTCCCGAACCCGAGGTCCGGAACCGAGCAGCGGATACAACTACGGACCTCACTTCCAGCTATTCGGAAGAGGACGTACGTGTTCTCGTGCGCACACTTTCCGCAGCCGCTGCTCTGGAGAGCAATCAGGGTGCCCTTGAAGCTCAACTGCATGCCATCTCCGAAATCGATATCACGGGTCCGACACGCCCAGACGACTTCTACTTTCTGAGGAAGATCAACAGGGCGACTCTGCCGGAACAGTTGGACGAATACCTCCGCGACCTCTTCGAGCAGTAGCGGGAGGACAAGCTCGAAGGACTCAAACGGAACCTCTGGCTAGTGATAGCAGTCCGCGCACTCCGCAGAGGATCAACTTCCCTGCGGCACAGGCAGAATAAGGAGTAGAGGCCCATGGCCGACGGCGAGAGAGAGCGGGGCACAAGAGCTGGGCCTACGTCCCCGGCCATCACCCTGCCACGATCAGTCGAAGAAGGGGTGAACCTGGAGCGGTCAGGCCATCGCCTGCGTTTTCTGTTTTTCTGGGGCAATCAGCGTGAACGAGATGGCAGTGTCGGGCGCGGGTGCCTCAGCCAGTGGTGGGAGAGTCCGTTTCCCGCAGAGGGGCACACGTTCCGGTCCGCAGAGCATTACATGATGGCTCATAAAGCGTGGCTGTTCGGTGACGACGAGACGGCGGAGCGCATTCTGGCGACCCTCCATCCCGGTGAGGCCAAAGCACTCGGCCGACAGGTGCGGGGTTTCGAGGAGGACGCCTGGCGCGAGCACCGGTACGGCATTGTGGTCCGTGGAAACATCGCGAAGTTCTCAGCCGACCCAGAGCTGCGGAGCTTCCTGCTGAAATCCCGGGATCGCGTGCTGGTCGAAGCGAGTCCGCTGGACAGGGTTTGGGGCATCGGCTTGGCCGCAACCGACGAACGAGCGCACTCACCATCTTCGTGGCGAGGTCTCAACCTGCTGGGCTTCGCCCTCATGGAAGCCCGAAACATGCTGGCCTCCCGATGAGCAGGAGGAACAGTCGTGCAGGGGAGGGCATATTGGAGAGTTCACTGGCATCACGGCTTCGACGACGAGCCGGTGGTCATCCACAGCGAGATCGGGGGCGACGGCTACGAGGTCCGGAAGGTGGAGACTTTCCGGGACGGGCGACTGGGGTGGGCCGACGAGGCGGAGTCATGCGGGGGTACCGGCCTCGGTGAGATCCCCGTGGGGCCGATCGAGGATGTGCAGGCCCAGGCAGAGTTCACGGCCTGTGTGATCTCGGCGGAGGAGTTCGACGCTGTGTGGGACCGGGCGACCGGTCGCCGCCGTTCGGAGTGACGTCCGCGCACTGGCCCGCGGCGTGCCCATCGGGCTGCCGACCGACGCGGGGTACGTCACCTCATACGACGCTCGTACGCCGCCGAACGCGGAGTCGACTGCATCCGAGGGGCGGGAACTGAGTGTCAGCGGTGGGGAGTCGTTGAAGCATGAGGCTTTTGGACCGCACCGAGATGCAAGTCACCGTCGATTACGGCACCTTCGGCGTCGTGGACATGCAACCTGGCCGCGATGCCCGTGGCCTGGTCGCGCCCGCGGAAGGCAGTTGGCTTCGGACCAGGCGGGGGATGGTCTACCCCGACCTGGTGTCGAACGTCGCCTTCATTCGGCTGCGGCTGGAGAGCTGGGGCCCCCAGGGCACAGGTGACGAGCCGCCGTTGGAAGGGGACTGGGCTCGGGTCGAGGAGACAGAGGTGGAGATGCCCAGCGGTGTGCTCGGGATCGAGGTCATCGCTGCCGGTCTGGACGAGAACGTCTTCTCACTTCCCGGCCCCGGGCAGTACCGGATACGGGTCGCGTTCTGCGTGGCTCCCGAGGTCGATCCCGTTCCCCTGCGAAAGAGTCACGCGCCGATCGAGCGGGCGTGGCAGGGGCACGAGAAGGAGTTGAAGGGCGTGGACGAGTTCTTCCTCGTCCAGTTCTGGGGCGTGGAGGACCGCTTCCACGCCCACGAAGTCGACGCGCATACGCATCCGGGCCTCCAATCGGCCTACGAGTAGGGACTGCGGAAGAGCAGTAAGGGGTCCGGTGAATCAGGAATACTCGGCAGCTTTTCTGTGGCAGACGGAGTGGGGTGATTACCGGGAACTGGACGGCGGCGGGTGGGAAACCGTGTGGCGGATCACCTTCCGTCCCGGCGGCGGCTCGCCTCAGGAGAATGTCGAGATTTTCGACGATCCGTCCATCGGGTTTCGCTCCTTCCTGCGAAGCGGGGCGGGAGTGGAGCCGGCGGCGGAGCTCGTGGTGATCAGCCGGGAGCACTCCATGTCTGCGGTGAACTATCCGGCGACGTACTCCTCGTTCCGCATCGTGAATGACGAAGTCGCGGAGATCCAGCAGATCCAAGGCCTGCCGCGAGCCTGGTACCCGCCCTTCCGATAGCTGAGGGGAAGTTCGCGGGTTCCGGGTTGCCCACGAGGGTAGGGGACAGCTGTGACTGCCGGGTATGTCTTCGTCCTCGTCCTGCTCGGCTTCTTTCTGGCCTGCTGCGCATGGGCGCTGCCCGCCGAGCGGCGGTCCAGGGCGGCGCAGAGGCGCGTCCGGGAGAAGGAGCGCGCGCAGGCGGAGCAGCTAGGGTGGCGCCCGTTGGCCGAGTGCAGTGTTCCGGTTCCTCGCGTGGTGGCCGTCGCAGCCCGGCGCTCGGAGCTCGCCATGGTGAAGCGGGTCCGGGGGGCCGAGGTGTGGGTGATCTGGCACCACTGCTGGACCTCCCGCGGGATGGGTGACAACTACCTGGTCAACGAGACCCGCTACTTCACCGCCGTGCCGCCCGGTGTCCCGGACGTCACCGAACGCCGGGCCCGCACGCTGCGGTTGACCCGGCCCGTCCCGATGAACCCCCGCGCCCGTCGCTCCATCCCCGGGGGGCGCCCGAGCCGCTGGCTGATCAAGAAGGGCATCCTCGTCCTCCGGTTCGGCGCCTCCTTCGACTACAACCGGGCCGACTCCCAAGCGAGACAGGCGCGGGAGTTCGCGAGATTGCTCCCGGACTACATGCCCTGACGTCCCGGACCGGTCATCACCGTCCCTCCCCTGCGATCGCCGCCCTAGCTTCGCGCACGGCGGTACCCGGCCAGAATCACCAGGGTGAGGACGAGCAGACCGACGCCGACGCCGACGGGCAGAATCAGCTGTTGCCATCCCTTGTCCCAGTCGTATGCCTGGGTGTTGCCGGCGGCGGTCAATATCAGGCCGAGCTGGGCCAGCGTCGGGCCTGCGTCCAAAGCGACCTGGGTCTGGGCGGATTCTGCCGTCTTGTCCGCGGGCTCGGCACCTGCGAAGAAGACGACCATGGCCACGGTGACGATCGTCATGCTCCAGAACAGGTAGTAGAACGCGAGAAACAGGTAGGCAGCGAGAAGTGCCCGGTCAGTGGTGCTGTATGCCGCCACCTCCTCCGCGAGGAGCGCCGACTCCGGAGGGGTCGTGGCACTGCCGACCCCGAGGACCGCGTTCAACCCGATCACCACGATGCTGGCCCGGTGGTACCAGGACCGCCGCCTGCGCAGCACGTAGATTTCGAACGGGATGGACAGCAGCGCTACGAAGAGCACCATTGGTATGGCGAGACCCGTCACCAACTCCGTCAGCACCGCGAGCCCGCCCTGGTCGATCTCCCTGAGCACCTCGGCCCTGCGCCGACCCCACATCATCATCACGACGATGGTCCCGATGGCGGCCAGCAATCGAAAATAGACCCAGAATCGCACGCGCTTTCCCCTTCCCCCGTTTCACACGGCGATCAAGTTGAGAATCGCCCTGCTTTTCACGAGGGTACGTAGGAACTGGTTTCGGCGTAAGAGCTCGGATTTCTGTGGCCCTTCGATGTACGGACGGCCCCCCTATTTCGCTCGCGGATTGGAACGGCCAGATGCTTGCCGAGGATGGCGAGGCCAAGTCCACACCCTGCCGGGGTGATCGACGAACGGGCCGATGCGGCCTCAACGGATGACGGGCTCGCAACGTCCCGGTCAGGCAGGAAGGCGCCTGCGGAGGAATGGCGCGGGGTGATCACGAGGACGGCGAAGCCCGTCAGGAGGCATTGGAGGCCGGGCTGGGCGGGGGAATTCGCCGTGCTGGATGCCGTGGGCGGCTGGGCGCAGCCGGTAGAGGTCGAGCCAGGTGAGGACCGGCCGCGCGCGGGGTGCTGGTAATCGTCACTGCCCAAGGGGGTGACGATTTTGGAGCGGGTGCCGGTGGATCCTCGTCTCGGCGCAGGAGGGACCGTCGTCTGCCCGGGCCCCCGCCTGGTCGAGACGGGGGCGCGGGAGAGGTGTATGTCAGTTGGTGGTGGCGTACGAGACGAAGGTGGCCCAGGTGGCCGGGGTGACGGCCAACTGCGGGCCCGGCGTGTTCTTGGAGTCGCGGACATGGACCGTGCCGGGGATGGCAGCCACCTCGACGCAGTCGGGGCTGTCGTTGCTGCTGTGGCTGCTCTTCACCCACTCCAGCGCGGGGCCGAGTTTCGGGCGCACGTCAGCGGGTGGCCGCGTACGTGACGAAAGCCGCCCAGGTGGTCGGCGCGACGGCGAGCCGGGGCCCCGGCTTGTTCTTGGAGTCGCGGATGTGGACCGTGCCGGGCGTGGCAGCGACCTCAACGCAGTCGGGACCGTCGTCGCTGCTGTAGCTGCTCTTGACCCACTCCAGCCCAGAGTCGACTCCGGTGGAAAGCTTCAGCGTCATGTTTCTCCCAGCGCTTTCTCAATGAAGGCCAGCGACTCACGCGGAGTGAGCGCCTGTGAGCGCAGCATGCCATACCGCATCTCTAGGATCTGCACCTCTTTTGGGTCAGAGATCAAGCGGCTAGTGAGCTGGGCCTCTGCATAGCCCAACGTCTTGCCATCTGCGAACTTGAGCACTCGATGACCACCTGTCATGCCCGCATGCTCTTCGCACACCGTTGGCATCACCTGGATCGTCACGTGCCGCAACTGAGCGACCTCCAGCAGGTGTTCGAGTTGCTGGCGCAGCACTACCCTGCCGCCGATGGGCCTTCGCAGAGTCACCTCTTCCTGAACAAAGGTGAGCGTGGGCACAGGCTTCCGTTCAAGGATCTCCTGTCGAGCCAACCGGGCGGCCGTTTGGCGGTCGATCTCTTCCTCGCTGTACGCCGGACGTCGCTGCGCGAACAGCGCTCGTGCGTACTCCTCCGTCTGCAGCAGCCCGTCGATGTTGTGGTCGCCATAGGCACCGCGTTCCACGGCCTTCGCTTCCAACTTCGCGAGGTCGCGGACCTTCTTCGGGTACCGCGCCTGCTTGACGTCCTCCTTCATCGCGGAGATCTTCCCGTCCGCGCCCAGTGCTACATCCGTACCGTCGAGGAACTCCGGCTTGGGGAGCCGCTTGCAGCGCTCCACGGCGGAGACCATCTCCTCGCCGTAGCCGATCGCCGCGCCCAACTCGCCCTGGGTCATGCCCGCTGCCTCGCGCCAGAGCTTGATCTGCCGGCTGACCGCCCGGAGTACGGCGCTGGAGTCGTCCTCCAGCCCCGCCTCCCATTCGTCGTCGTGTTCGGCCATGCGTACTGCCTCCGTCCGCAGTCGAGTACGCATACCGTAGGAGCGGCTCGGCATGCTTTGTCACAGAATTCGTAAAACTGCTCCGGTTACGGCGTACAACCCGTACTATCCCGCCTGCGCTTCCGGACAGCCTCCGTTCGTTCGCTCGTCTCATCTGTCCAGAGCGCGCACAGGCGGCCACGCTGGGTGAGGTGATCAACGAGACCACCACCCCCATTGCCTGGCTGGACTTCACCGTCCTGCTCTCCCCCACCCGGCGTGGGGCGCGCCTCGCGCGCCTCCTCACCGTTGCCGAGCTCGGCTCGCGCGGGCTGCCGACGGAGTCCGTCGCGCAGGTCGTCGGGGAACTGGCCGCCAACGCGGCGCTGCACGGTCGCGTACCGGGGCGCAGTTTCCGGCTCAGGGTCCGTACCGCCGACGCGTCGGGCTTCGTCCGCGTCGAAGTGTCGGACACCCGGAGCGAGCGGGCGTTGGACACCGCGTCGCCTCCCCAGCCGCCCGCCGCCGAGGCGGAGTCGGGGCGCGGGCTGCTGCTCGTCGCGGCGCTGAGCGAACGATGGGGCGTGACGTACGGGCCGTCGCCCTGCAAGACGGTGTGGGCCGAGATCGCCGTGCCGGCCGGCACCGCGCTCACCGGGTCGCGGTCCGCCGCGACCCGGTGGCCCGCGAGGTCAAGGGCGTAAAGGAACCGGCGAAGCACCTCACCAAGCCCCACCAGCCTCCCGTCACCCACACGAGTGAACGTGGCCAACTTGGCTGGCCTTTACGACCGTTGGCTGGCATAGGCTCCAGCACGACAACCGCACACATGCGACGGCCCCCGGCCGGGACGGCAATCCCGATCGAGGGCCTGACCATCAAGGAAGAAACAGGCTTCCCGATGGCTGTTCAGCAGCTTAGCGCGCCCGCGCGCCGCTCCGGCGTCGTCCACATCAAGTTCCGTCACCGCGACCGCTTCACGGTCGTCGGCAACCACCTCGCCCAGCACCGGGAGCTGTCGCTCCTCGCGATCGGGCTCGCCGTCCACATCCAGTCCGTGCCGGACGGAACGAGGGTGGACATCAAATCGCTGACCGCCCGCTTCCCCGAGGGCGAAGCACGTATCGCCGCAGCACTGCGCGAGTTGGAGGCGTACGGGTACCTGGCGCGGACGGTGAGCCGCACTCCCAGCGGACGGGTCGTCACCCGTACGGTGTCGTACGCACACCCGGCGGAGACTCCCGGCGAGCCGCACGCGCGGCAGACGCCCGCCGCACCACAGGAACCAGCACCGGCCACGCCGACAGCGCCGCCGTCGGCGCCCTCCGCCTCGACGCCTGAGCCCGCACCTCCCGCGCCCAGGACCCCGCTCCCCGCGCCCGAGGGCGCCGACCCCGCACGGGACGCCACGGCCGTCGCGCTCCTCGCCGCCCTGCGCCGCGACGACGACCGCCTGCTGCTGTCCGAGCGGGAGACGGCCCGCCTCTCCCCCGCCGTGGCGGCCTGGCTGGAGCGCGGGGTGCGGCCCGAGGCCGTACGGCGCACCCTGACCGCGCACCTCCCGCCGGTCACCGAGCTGCGGCGCCCGGCGGCACTACTGGCGCACCGGCTCACCGCGCTGCTGCCACCGCCGCTGCCCGCCTCCCGGCCGTCAGGCCCCCGCCCGGACCCGCTCCAGGAGTGCCCCGACTGCGGGCGCCCCTTTCGTGCGCCCGCCCCCGGCCGCTGCCGGGAGTGCCGCGACGGGCCATGTGGAAGGGGCTCGCACGCGGCTAGCATGAGTGCCACTGACCTCCGGCGATCGCAGGCAGAAGGGAGCGCGCGCCGTGACGATCACCTCGCACCACTCGGAGCACGACGCCGTCCAGTACCAAGCGATGCGGGACATCGTCGAGCGCATACAGAGCAGCGTGCCCGGCAAGCTGGAGATCACGAGAGAAGGAATCGTTCACGACATGGTGTCGCCGGGGGGACCGCACGAGCTGACGGCGGCGCGTGTCAGCCGTCGCCTGGAGAAGGTGATGCCGGAGGGCTTGCTCGCCCATACCGGTACCCCTGACGTGGAGGACGCACAGCATCGCGTCGTCCGCCATCCCGACATCATCGTCATCGCCGAGGCCGATATGGAGGTCGAGGGGCCCTTCGATCCACGCAGCCTGGTCGCTGCCGTCGAGGTCGTCTCCCGGTCCAACCCGGACAACGACTGGACGGGCAAGATGCGGGACTATCCGCTGCTCGGAATCCCGGTGTACGTGGTCTTCGACCCGCGTACGGGCGAGGGAGCCGTTCTGTCGGACATCCACCCCACCCCGGCCGGCCCCCGTTACGCCACGCGCAAGGACTTCGTCTACGGCGAGGACATCACCATCGGCGAGTGGACCGTCTCCACCGACGGGCTCCCGCGCTACGCCCCCTGAACAGCAGGCGGGGCATCCGAAAGAGTGGTCCGGGCGGGCGGGGTCGCTCCAATGCGTCCCGGGTCACGGGGGTGGCGCCAGCATCGAGGGGTCGGCTCGGCCATGGACATCCGGGAGGTCCCACCATGCTCCGCACCCCCCTGTGCGAGACGCTCGGCATCGACGTACCGGTGATCGGCGCGCCGTTCGGGCCGTTCGAGGAGGTGGAGGTGGCGGCGGCGGTCTGCCGGGCAGGCGGGCTGGGATCTGTCGGCAGCGGAGGGCCGCTGCCGGCGCTCCGAGAGCAGTGGGCGCGGCTGCGGGAGCTGACCGACCGCCCCTTCGCGATCAACCACACCATGCGCCCCCTCGACGAGGAGGCGTTCCAGGCGACCATCGAGGAGCGGCCCGCCGCGATCTCCTTCCATATGAGCGTGCCCGCCGATCTGGTGGCCCGCGCGCACGAGGCCGGAATCCTCTGGGTCCAGCAGGTGCAGGACGTGCGGGAAGCCGAGCAGGCGGTCCGGGCCGAGGTGGACGTGATCGTCGCGCAGGGCGGCGAGGCGGGCGGGCACGGTGGGGACGTCAGCACGATGGTGCTGGTGCCGCAGGTGGTCGATGTGGCGGGTGACATTCCTGTCGTCGCCGCGGGCGGTATCGCCGACGGGCGCGGGCTGGCCGCCGCGCTGGCACTCGGCGCCCAGGGCGTCGTACTGGGCACCCGGCTGCTCGCCTCGGCGGAGATGAACATCAGCGAGGAGTGGAAGCAGCGGATCGTGGCGTCGGACGGACGGGACGCGGTCAAAGTGACCCAGCACGACCGCGTCCTGCCGCCGTTCTCCCAGCCGGGTTGCCACAGCGTGCCCCGCTCGCTGCGTACGCCCTTCCTCGACGAGCTGGAAGAGCACCCCGAACGTGTCGATCCGGCCACCGCCGGGCCCCAGCTGATGCAGGCCGCGCGCGAGGGACGCATCCACGCGTATCTGCCGATGGCCGGGCAGTCGGCAGGGCTCATCCATGACGTCCGGCCCGCGGCCGAGATCGTGCGGGAGGTCGTGGACGGCGCGGAGCGCATTCTCCGCGGGGAAGCCGCCTAGCTGTGTTGTTCGGGGTGGTGCTGTCCCCGGCGGTGGACCGCGGGCTGCGGGTGCGTTGTGGTCCTCGCGCAGTTCCCCGCGCCCCTTCGGGGCGGCCTCAGCCGCGCGCCACCGCGTGCGGCGGCCGCATCGAATTCCGTGAGCCCGGCACCGGCTCGCTCGCGTCGGCGCCCAGGGCCACGATGCGGTTGTCCGCGTCCACATGGACGACGCGGGGCTTCAGCTGGCGCGCCTCGGCCTCGTCCACCTGCGCATAGCTGATCAGGATCACCAGGTCCCCGGGGTGTACCAGATGGGCTGCGGCGCCATTGATGCCGAGGACGCCGCTGCCCCGTTCGCCCTCGATGACGTAGGTCTCCAGCCGGGCGCCGTTGGTGATGTCGACGATGTGGACCAGCTCGCCGGGCAGCAGATCGGCGGCGTCCATCAGCTCCGCGTCGATGGTCACGGAACCGACGTAGTGCAGGTCGGCCTGGGTGACCGTGGCTCGGTGGATCTTGGACTTGAACATGGTGCGCAGCACAGTTCACTCCGTATGGGAAAGAAGGGTCGCGCCCCCATCAGCCAGGGGTGCGCGCCGACCCGTCCATCGTACGAGCGCGGGCCGCGCAGACGAAGAGGGCCCGTACGGCATCACAGCCGTACGGGCCCTCCAAGCCGAGCCCCGCGAGGGGGTCAGCGCAGCCGGGTCACTTGACGATCTTGGTGACCTGGCCGGCGCCCACGGTCCGGCCACCCTCACGGATGGCGAACTTGAGGCCCTCTTCCATGGCGACGGGCTGGATGAGCTGGACGCTCATCTCGGTGTTGTCGCCCGGCATGACCATCTCGGTGCCCTCGGGGAGGGTCACCACGCCGGTCACGTCGGTGGTACGGAAGTAGAACTGCGGGCGGTAGTTGTTGAAGAACGGGGTGTGGCGGCCACCCTCGTCCTTCGACAGGATGTACGCCTGCGCCTCGAACTCCGTGTGCGGGGTGACCGAGCCCGGCTTGATGATGACCTGGCCGCGCTCGACGTCCTCGCGCTTGATACCGCGGAGCAGCAGACCGACGTTCTCACCGGCCTGGCCCTCGTCGAGGAGCTTGCGGAACATCTCGATACCGGTGACGGTGGTCGAGGTCTTGGTGTCCTTGATGCCGATGATGTCGACGGACTCGTTGACCTTGAGGGTACCGCGCTCGATACGGCCGGTGACGACCGTACCGCGACCGGTGATCGTGAAGACGTCCTCGATCGGCATGAGGAACGGCTTGTCGGTGTCGCGCTCCGGGGCCGGGATGGCCTCGTCGACAGCCTTCATCAGCTCGACGACCGACTGGCCCCACTTCTCGTCGCCCTCGAGGGCCTTGAGCGCGGAGACCTTGACGACCGGAACCTCGTCGCCCGGGAACTCGTACTCGGAGAGCAGCTCACGGACCTCGAGCTCGACGAGCTCCATGATCTCCTCGTCGTCCACCATGTCGGCCTTGTTCAGGGCGACGACGATGTACGGAACGCCGACCTGGCGGGCCAGGAGCACGTGCTCCTTGGTCTGCGGCATCGGACCGTCGGTGGCGGCGACCACGAGGATGGCACCGTCCATCTGAGCGGCACCGGTGATCATGTTCTTGATGTAGTCCGCGTGACCCGGGCAGTCAACGTGGGCGTAGTGACGGTTCTCCGTCTGGTACTCGACGTGCGCGATGGAGATGGTGATACCGCGCTGGCGCTCCTCGGGAGCCTTGTCGATGTTCTCGAACGCCGAAGCCTCGTTCAGGTCCGGGTACGCGTCGTGCAGCACCTTGGTGATCGCCGCGGTAAGAGTGGTCTTGCCGTGGTCGATGTGACCGATGGTGCCGATGTTGACGTGCGGCTTAGTCCGCTCGAACTTCGCCTTCGCCACTGGGGTCCTCCTGTGGACTGGTGCTGTACACCCTCCACATTTTGCGGAGGGGTTCAGGTGGTCGTACCGAACCGGTCAGGACCCCGAGGGGGACGCCCTTGACCTGTTCGCTTGGGTGGGCCGGCGGACGGGGCGCCCCCGGCACGGACCGTTCGGATGACCGAGCGATCTGTACCGGAGTGCCCCGAATGCCTTTTGCTCCAGCCTAAGGGGTGAGCACGGGTCTCATACTCGCCCCTGGGCGAGTGGATGGATTACTCGCCCTTGGCCTTCGCGATGATCTCCTCGGCGACGTTCTTGGGAACCTCGCCGTAGGAGTCGAACTGCATGGAGTACGTCGCACGACCGGAGGTCTTGCTGCGCAGGTCCCCGACGTAGCCGAACATCTCCGACAGCGGTACCAGGCCGGTGACGAGCTTCGCGTTACCGCGCTCCTCCATCGACTGGACCTGGCCGCGCCGCGAGTTGATGTCGCCGATCACGTCGCCCATGTAGTCCTCGGGCGTCGTCACCTCGACCTTCATCAGCGGCTCCAGCAGGGCCGGGCTCGCCCGCCGAGCGGCCTCCTTGAACGCCATGGAACCGGCGATCTTGAACGCCATCTCGGAGGAGTCGACGTCGTGGTAGGCACCGTCGAGCAGCGTCACGCGGACGCCGGTCAGCGGGTAGCCCGCCAGCACACCGAACTCCATGGCCTCCTGGCAGCCCGCGTCCACGGACGGGATGTACTCCCGCGGGATACGGCCACCGGTGACCTGGTTGACGAACTCGTAGCCGTCGCCCTCGAGCGGCTCGACGTCGATCTGCACCTTCGCGAACTGACCGGAACCACCGGTCTGCTTCTTGTGGGTGTAGTCGACCTTCTCGACCTTCTTGCGGAGCGACTCGCGGTAGGCCACCTGCGGCTTACCGACGTTGGCCTCGACCTTGAACTCGCGCTTCATGCGGTCGACCAGCACGTCCAGGTGCAGCTCGCCCATGCCCGCGATGATCGTCTGGCCGGTGTCCTCGTTGGTCTTGACCTGGAAGGACGGGTCCTCCTCGGCCAGCCGCTGGATCGCGACGCCCAGCTTCTCCTGGTCGCCCTTCGACTTCGGCTCGATGGCGACCTCGATGACCGGGGCCGGGAAGTCCATCGACTCCAGGATCACCGGGTTGCTCGCGTCGCAGAGGGTCTCACCGGTGGTGGTCTGCTTCAGACCCATGACGGCGACGATGTCGCCGGCACCCACCGACTCGATCTCCTCACGCTTGTTCGCGTGCATCCGGTAGATCTTGCCGATGCGCTCCTTGCGGCCCTTCACCGAGTTCAGCACCTGGGTGCCGGTGTGCAGGCGGCCGGAGTAGACGCGCAGGAAGGTCAGCTTGCCGAGGTGCGGGTCGCTGGCGATCTTGAACGCCAGCGCCGACATCGGCTCCTCCTCGGAGGGACGACGCTTGATGATCTCCTCGGCGTCCTTCGGGGACTGGCCCTCGATGGCCTCCACGTCCAGCGGGGAGGGCAGGTACCGCGCGATCGCGTCGAGCAGCGGCTGCACACCCTTGTTCTTGAACGCGGTGCCGCAGAAGACCGGCGTCACCGTCACGGCGCCCTCGCCACCGGTGGAGGCAAGGGTGACCCGGCGGATCGCCGCGATGAGCTGCTCCTCGGTGGGCTCCTGGCCCTCCAGGTACAGCTCCATCATCTCTTCGTCGTTCTCCGCGACGCCCTCGAGCAGCTTGCCGCGCCACTCCTCGGCCGCCTCGGCGTGGGTGTCCGGGATGTCGACGGTGTCGTACATCTCGCCCATCTTGGCCTCGGGCGACCAGACGAGGGCCTTCATCGACACCAGGTCGACGACGCCCTTGAAGTCCGCCTCGGTGCCGATCGGCAGCTGCATGACCAGCGGGATCGCGCCCAGGCGGTCGCTGATCATGTCGACGCAGCGGTGGAACTCGGCACCCGTGCGGTCGAGCTTGTTGACGAAGCAGATGCGCGGAACGCCGTAGCGGTCGGCCTGCCGCCAGACCGTCTCGGACTGCGGCTCCACACCGGCGACACCGTCGAACACCGTCACGGCACCGTCCAGGACGCGCAGCGCACGCTCCACCTCGACGGTGAAGTCGACGTGGCCCGGGGTGTCGATGATGTTGACGGTGTAGTCGACGCCGTTGAGCGGCCAGTGAGTGGTCGTCGCGGCGGACGTGATCGTGATGCCGCGCTCCTGCTCCTGCTCCATCCAGTCCATCGTGGCAGCGCCGTCGTGGACCTCACCGATCTTGTAGCTGCGACCGGTGTAGAAGAGGATCCGCTCGGTGGTCGTCGTCTTGCCCGCGTCGATGTGCGCCATGATCCCGATGTTGCGGACCTTGGCAAGGTCAAGTGAAGTGGTAGCCATAAGGCTTCAGTCTTCTCTCGGTCTCGATGGGGGTAGCGACTACCAGCGGTAGTGCGCGAAGGCCTTGTTGGACTCGGCCATCTTGTGCGTGTCCTCGCGCTTCTTCACGGCGGCGCCGAGCCCGTTGGAGGCATCGAGCAGCTCGTTCATCAGACGCTCGGTCATGGTCTTCTCGCGGCGGGCGCGGGAGTACCCCACGATCCAGCGCAGCGCGAGAGTGGAGGAACGGCCGGGGCGGACCTCGACCGGAACCTGGTAGGTGGCGCCACCGACACGGCGGGAGCGGACCTCAAGGGTGGGCTTGACGTTCTCCAGCGCACGCTTGAGGGTGATGACCGGGTCGTTGCCGGTCTTCTCGCGCAGCCCCTCCATGGCGCCGTAGACGATGCGCTCGGCGGTGGAGCGCTTGCCGTTCAGCAGCACCTTGTTGATGAGGGAGGTCACCAGAGGAGAGCCGTAGACCGGGTCGATGATGACCGGGCGCTTCGGGGCGGGGCCCTTACGAGGCATTCTTACTTCTCCTTCTTGGCGCCGTAGCGGCTGCGAGCCTGCTTGCGGTTCTTGACGCCCTGCGTGTCGAGGGAGCCGCGGATGATCTTGTAGCGAACACCCGGCAGGTCCTTCACACGGCCACCGCGCACGAGCACGATGGAGTGCTCCTGCAGGTTGTGACCCTCACCCGGAATGTAGGCGGTCACCTCGATCCCGCTGGTCAGGCGCACACGGGCGACCTTGCGCAGGGCCGAGTTCGGCTTCTTCGGGGTGGTCGTGAACACGCGCGTGCAGACGCCGCGGCGCTGGGGCGAACCCTCGAGTGCGGGCGTCTTGTTCTTCTCGACCTTGTCCTGCCGGCCCTTGCGGACCAGCTGCTGGATCGTAGGCACCGTTTCTCCGGTTTCTGTGTGCCAGTCTCGGTAAAGCTAACCTGGGCCACGCCCGACCCACGAGGTCGGGTGTGTCGAAGACTGCAGATCTCCGCACAGGGCGGAAGACTTCTCCATGGTGAGAAGCATGCAGATCCCGGCGTCTCAAGCTGCGCGCACCGTCACCGCGGCTGCGGACACCGCATCCGCGGGGGACAACAGCGCAGGGGACACCCCAGGCACAGGGATTGAGGGTACCTACCTCATCGGCTGGGGTCAAAACAAATGGACCGGCCACGATAGCGCCCCCGACCTGCGAGAAGGAAGCATCCTTCACGCCGCGGCCCACCCAGCCCCGTCAGGGGCGCGGGGAACTGTGCGCGCAACCACAAAGCACCCGCAGCCATGCAGCGCACCGCAAGGGGCAGCCCCTTCCCAGCGGCGCCGGCCATCAGGCCGTATCAGGCCGCGGCGACCAGGATCAGAATGAGGGCGAGGATTCCGCCGATCGCGAGCCACCCCAGCACCAGACCGGCCGTCGCCAGCCCGTCGCCCTGCTCCCCCGTCCGCCGGATCTCGGCCTTCGCCTTATGGCCGAGAATCACCGCCGGAATCGCCGTGAGCCCGTACATCGGCGTCAGCACCCCGCACACCAGCGCACCGACCGCCGACCCGTTGGTACGCGGCGGAGGCGCGGGCAGGAACGTGCGCGGCACCACCGGATACGCCGGCTGCGGCGCCGGCATCGGCACCGGACCCTGCGGCAGATCCGCGATGAGCATGTTCAGCTCCGCGTACGTCTGCGCCTGCGAGGCCCGCGCCAGCCGCTGCTCGTACTCCTCCTGACCCAGCCGTCCCTCGCTGAAGCCCGCCTTGAGCACGTCGATCGCCCGCTCGCGGTCCGTGTGCGAGGCGCGCATCCCACCGATCTGCGGCTGCAACTGGCCCTGGCCCTGTACCTGGCCCTGCCCCTGAACCGGCCCGGACCCCAGGCCCGGAACCGGGCTCGGGCCCGGACCAGGATTCGGGCTCGGAAAGCCGCCCTGCCCCTGCCCCGGGACACCCCCGGTGTTCCACGGTCCGTACGCCACCGGCCCCCACCTCCCAGCTCACTTGCCGTCACCCTCCATCATCCATGACGCGGGCCGTCTGTGACCGGTTCGCCCCCCTGCGAATACGACCGCGGGGCGGTCACCCGTACTGGGTGACCGCCCCGCGGCGCAGGTGAGGGACTCAGGCGTTGTAGGGGCCGTAGTCGTAGTCCTCCAGAGGGACAGCCTGCCCTGAACCGGTGCCGAAGGGCGAGTAGTCGATGTCGTCGTAGCCGACAGCCGAGTACATCGCGGCCTTCGCCTCCTCGGTGGGCTCGACCCGGATGTTGCGGTAGCGGGACAGGCCCGTACCGGCCGGGATGAGCTTACCGATGATGACGTTCTCCTTGAGGCCGATCAGGGAGTCCGACTTGGCGTTGATCGCCGCGTCGGTCAGGACCCTGGTCGTCTCCTGGAAGGACGCCGCCGACAGCCAGGACTCGGTGGCCAGCGAGGCCTTGGTGATGCCCATCAGCTGCGGACGGCCGGAGGCCGGGTGGCCGCCCTCCTGCACCACGCGCCGGTTCTCCGACTCGAACTTGGTGCGCTCCACCAGCTCGCCCGGCAGCAGCTCCGCGTCGCCGGACTCGATGATCGTCACACGGCGCAGCATCTGCCGGATGATGATCTCGATGTGCTTGTCGTGGATCGACACACCCTGCGAGTTGTAGACCTTCTGGACCTCGCCCACCAGGTGCACCTGGACCGCGCGCTGGCCGAGGATACGGAGCACGTCGTGCGGGTTCTCCGTACCGACGGTCAGCCGCTGGCCGACGGCGACGTGGTCGCCCTCGCCCACCAGCAGCCGGGCGCGCTTGGAGACGCTGTAGGAGGTCTCGTCCGAGCCGTCGTCGGGGGTGACGACGACCTTCTTGGTCTTCTCCGTCTCCTCGATACGGACCCGGCCGGCCGACTCGGAGATCGGCGCGACGCCCTTGGGCGTACGGGCCTCGAACAGCTCGACCACACGCGGCAGACCCTGGGTGATGTCGTCACCGGCCACACCACCGGTGTGGAAGGTACGCATCGTCAGCTGGGTGCCGGGCTCACCGATCGACTGCGCTGCGATGATGCCGACGGCCTCGCCGATGTCGACCAGCTTGCCGGTGGCCAGCGAGCGGCCGTAGCACATGGCGCAGGTGCCCACGTGCGACTCGCAGGTGAGGATCGACCGCGTCTTGACGGTCTCCACACCGTGCCGGACCAGCTCGTCGATGAGCACGTCGCCCAGGTCGGTACCGGCCGGGGCCAGCACCATGCCGTCGACGACGATGTCCTCGGCGAGGCAGCGCGCGTACACGCTGGTCTCGACGTCCTCGGCCTTGCGCAGCACGCCGTCCTCGCCCTTGGAGGCGATCGACAGCTTGAGGCCGCGGTCGGTGCCGCAGTCCTCCTCGCGGATGATCACGTCCTGCGAGACGTCGACCAGACGACGGGTGAGGTAACCCGAGTCCGCGGTACGCAGGGCTGTGTCGGCGAGACCCTTACGGGCACCGTGCGTGGAGATGAAGTACTCCAGCACGGAGAGACCCTCGCGGAACGACGCCTTGATGGGCCGCGGGATGGTCTCGTTCTTCGCGTTCGACACCAGACCACGCATACCGGCGATCTGACGCATCTGCATCATGTTCCCTCGGGCGCCCGAGTCCACCATCATGAAGATCGGGTTCGTCTTCGGGAAGTTCTCGTTCATCGCCTCGGAGACCTCGTTGGTCGCCTTGGTCCAAATGGCGATGAGCTCCTGCGTGCGCTCGTCCTTGGTGATCAGACCGCGCTCGTACTGCTTCTGGACCTTCTCGTCCTGCGCCTCGTAACCGGCGATGATCTCCGGCTTGGCGTCCGGGACGACGACGTCCGTGATCGCGATGGTCACACCCGAACGGGTCGCCCAGTAGTAACCGGCCGACTTCAGGTTGTCGAGCGCCGCGGCGACGACGACCTTGGGGTAGCGCTCGGCCAGGTCGTTGACGATCTGGGAGAGCTGCTTCTTGCCCACCGTGTAGTCGACGAACGGGTACTCCTCGGGCAGCAGCTCGTTGAAGAGCGCACGGCCCAGCGAGGTCCGCAGCCGGAACGGGTCACCGGGCTGCCACTCAGGCTCACCCTCCTCCGGCGCCGGCGGGGTCCAGCCCAGCGGCGGGGTGGTGCCGGCCGGGAACCGGATGTCGATCTTCGCCTGGAGCGACAGCTCCCCGGCGTCGAACGCCATGATCGCTTCCGCGGTGGAGTTGAACGAGCGGCCGTCGCCCTTGGTGACGCGCTGCTCCTCGTCCGTGGTGAGGAAGAACAGGCCCAGGACCATGTCCTGCGTCGGCATCGTCACCGGCCGGCCGTCGGCCGGCTTGAGGATGTTGTTCGAGGACAGCATCAGGATGCGGGCCTCGGCCTGCGCCTCAGCGGACAGCGGCAGGTGCACGGCCATCTGGTCACCGTCGAAGTCCGCGTTGAACGCGGTGCACACGAGCGGGTGGATCTGAATGGCCTTGCCCTCGACCAGCTGCGGCTCGAAGGCCTGGATACCGAGGCGGTGCAGCGTGGGCGCACGGTTCAGCAGAACCGGGTGCTCGGCGATGACCTCTTCCAGCACGTCGTAGACGACCGTGCGGCCGCGCTCGACCATCCGCTTGGCGCTCTTGATGTTCTGCGCGTGGTTGAGGTCCACCAGCCGCTTCATCACGAACGGCTTGAACAGCTCCAGCGCCATCGCCTTGGGCAGACCGCACTGGTGCAGCTTGAGCTGCGGGCCGACGACGATCACGGAACGGGCCGAGTAGTCGACGCGCTTACCCAGCAGGTTCTGCCGGAAGCGGCCCTGCTTGCCCTTGAGCATGTCGCTGAGGGACTTCAGCGGGCGGTTGCCGGGGCCGGTCACCGGACGGCCGCGACGGCCGTTGTCGAAGAGGGCGTCAACAGCCTCCTGAAGCATGCGCTTCTCGTTGTTGACGATGATCTCCGGGGCACCGAGGTCCAGGAGCCTCTTGAGACGGTTGTTGCGGTTGATGACCCGGCGGTACAGGTCGTTCAGGTCGGAGGTCGCGAAGCGGCCACCGTCCAGCTGCACCATCGGACGCAGGTCCGGCGGGATCACCGGCACGCAGTCCAGCACCATGCCCTTGGGGCTGTTGCTGGTCTGCAGGAACGCCGAGACGACCTTGAGCCGCTTCAGCGCACGGGTCTTCTTCTGGCCCTTGCCGGTGCGGATGACCTCGCGGAGCCGCTCCGCCTCCTCCTCCAGGTCGAAGGTCTCCAGGCGCTTCTGCAGGGCAGCGGCGCCCATGGAGCCGTCGAAGTAGGTCCCGAAGCGGTCGCGCAGCTCGCGGTAGAGCAGCTCGTCGCCCTCCAGGTCCTGCACCTTGAGGTTCTTGAAGCGGTTCCAGACCTCGTCCAGCCGGTCCAGCTCACGCTGGGCGCGGTCGCGGATCTGCTTCATCTCGCGCTCGGCGCCCTCGCGCACCTTGCGGCGCACATCCGCCTTGGCGCCCTCGGCCTCCAGCTCGGCCAGGTCGCTCTCCTGCTTCTTGGCGCGGGCTTCCAGGTCGGCGTCGCGGCGCTGCTCGATCTGCTGGCGCTCCACACCGACGTGCGCCTCCAGGGAGGGCAGGTCGCGGGTGCGGCGCTCCTCGTCGACGTACGTGATCATGTACGCCGCGAAGTAGATGACCTTCTCCAGGTCCTTGGGCGCCAGGTCGAGCAGGTAGCCCAGACGGGAGGGGACACCCTTGAAGTACCAGATGTGGGTCACGGGAGCGGCGAGCTCGATGTGGCCCATCCGCTCACGGCGCACCTTGGCGCGGGTCACCTCGACGCCGCAGCGCTCACAGATGATGCCCTTGAAGCGGACGCGCTTGTACTTGCCGCAGTAGCACTCCCAGTCCCGGGTCGGACCGAAGATCTTCTCGCAGAAGAGTCCGTCCTTCTCGGGCTTGAGGGTGCGGTAGTTGATGGTCTCCGGCTTCTTGACCTCGCCGTGCGACCACTGACGGATGTCGTCAGCGGTGGCAAGGCCGATTCGCAGTTCGTCGAAGAAGTTGACGTCGAGCACTCTCGTCAATCCCTCTCAGGGTCGTATGTCAATGGTCTGAACGGGTCGCGGGGCTGGCCGGGGCGGACGTGGGACGCTCGCCCCGGCCGACTCCGTCAGACCTCTTCGACGCTGCTCGGCTCGCGCCGGGACAGGTCGATTCCGAGCTCCTCCGCAGCGCGGAAGACGTCCTCGTCGGTGTCGCGCATCTCGATCGACATGCCGTCCGAGGACAGCACCTCGACGTTGAGACAGAGCGACTGCATCTCCTTGATCAGCACCTTGAAGGACTCGGGGATGCCCGGCTCGGGGATGTTCTCGCCCTTGACGATGGCCTCGTAGACCTTCACGCGGCCGGTGACGTCGTCGGACTTGATGGTGAGCAGCTCCTGCAGTGCGTACGCGGCGCCGTACGCCTCCAGGGCCCACACCTCCATCTCGCCGAAGCGCTGGCCACCGAACTGGGCCTTACCACCCAGCGGCTGCTGGGTGATCATGCTGTACGGGCCGGTCGAACGGGCGTGCAGCTTGTCGTCGACCAGGTGGTGCAGCTTGAGGATGTACATGTACCCGACCGAGATCGGGTCCGGGAACGGCTCGCCGGAGCGGCCGTCGAACAGCTTGGCCTTGCCGGAGGGCTGGACCATGCGGTCGCCGTCCCGGTTGGGCAGCGTGGCCTCGAACAGACCGGCGATCTCGTCCTCACGGGCACCGTCGAAGACCGGCGTGGCCACGTTGGTCTTCGGCGCCACGTCGTCCGCGCCGATCGCCTGCAGGCGCTGCATCCACTCCTCGGAGCCCTCGACCTTCCAGCCCTGGGAGGCCAGCCAGCCCAGGTGGATCTCCAGGACCTGGCCGGGGTTCATCCGGGAGGGGACACCCAGCGGGTTGAGGATCACGTCGACCGGGGTGCCGTCCTCCAGGAACGGCATGTCCTCGACCGGCAGGATCTTCGAGATGACGCCCTTGTTGCCGTGGCGGCCGGCGAGCTTGTCACCGTCGGTGATCTTGCGCTTCTGCGCGACGTAGACGCGCACCAGCTGGTTGACGCCCGGAGGCAGCTCGTCGCCCTCCTCGCGGTCGAAGACGCGGACGCCGATGACCTTGCCGGTCTCGCCGTGCGGCACCTTCAGCGAGGTGTCACGGACCTCACGCGCCTTCTCACCGAAGATCGCGCGCAGCAGCCGCTCCTCGGGGGTCAGCTCGGTCTCACCCTTCGGGGTGACCTTGCCGACGAGGATGTCGCCCGCCTCGACCTCGGCGCCGATGCGGATGATGCCGCGCTCGTCCAGGTCGGCCAGGACCTCCTCGGAGACGTTCGGGATGTCCCGGGTGATCTCCTCGGGGCCGAGCTTGGTGTCACGGGCGTCGACCTCGTGCTCCTCGATGTGGATCGAGGAGAGGACGTCGTCCTGCACCAGGCGCTGGGAGAGGATGATCGCGTCCTCGTAGTTGTAGCCCTCCCACGGCATGAAGGCCACGAGCAGGTTCTTGCCGAGCGCCATCTCACCTTCGTCGGTGGACGGACCGTCGGCCAGCACCTGGCCCTCGATGACGCGGGCGCCCTCGTCCACGAGCACCTTCTGGTTGAAGGAGGTGCCCTGGTTGGAGCGGGTGAACTTGGCGACGCGGTAGGTGGTGTACGTGCCGTCGTCGTTGGCCACCGTGATGTAGTCGGCGGAGACCTCCTGGACGACACCGTCCTTCTCGGCCTTGATGACGTCACCGGCGTCGACCGCGCAGCGGTACTCCATACCGGTGCCGACCAGCGGCGCCTCGGCCTTGATGAGCGGCACGGCCTGCCGCATCATGTTCGACCCCATCAGCGCGCGGTTGGCGTCGTCGTGCTCCAGGAACGGAATCATGGCCGTGGCCACCGACACCATCTGGCGCGGCGAGACGTCCATGTAGTCCACGTCGTCGCCCGGGATCAGGTCGACCTCGCCGCCACGGCGGCGGACCAGCACCCGGTCCTCGGCGAACCGCATCTCCTCGGTGAGGGGCGCGTTCGCCTGGGCGATCACGAAGCGGTCCTCCTCGTCGGCCGTGAGGTAGTGCACCTCGTCGGTGACGGTGCCGTCGACGACCTTGCGGTAGGGCGTCTCGACGAAGCCGAAGGGGTTCACCCGGCCGTAGGAGGCCAGCGAGCCGATCAGACCGATGTTCGGGCCTTCCGGCGTCTCGATCGGGCACATCCGGCCGTAGTGCGAGGGGTGCACGTCACGGACCTCGAAGCCGGCCCGCTCACGGCTCAGACCACCCGGGCCCAGCGCGTTGAGGCGGCGCTTGTGGGTGAGACCCGAGATCGGGTTCGTCTGGTCCATGAACTGGGACAGCTGGCTGGTGCCGAAGAACTCCTTGATGGAGGCGACGACCGGCCGGATGTTGATCAGCGTCTGCGGCGTGATCGCCTCGACGTCCTGCGTGGTCATCCGCTCGCGGACGACACGCTCCATACGCGCCAGACCGGTGCGCACCTGGTTCTGGATCAGCTCGCCGACGTTACGCAGGCGGCGGTTGCCGAAGTGGTCGATGTCGTCGGTCTCGATGACGATCGTGTCGCCCTCGGCGGAGGTCGACTCGGTCTCACCCGCGTGCAGCTTCACCAGGTACTTGATCGTGGCGATGATGTCGGCGTTGGTCAGCACGCCGGAGTCCAGAGGCTCGTTGCCGCCGAGCTTCTTGTTGATCTTGTACCGGCCGACCTTGGCGAGGTCGTAGCGCTTCGGGTTGAAGTAGAGGTTCTCCAGCAGCGTCTGCGCGGCCTCGCGCGTCGGCGGCTCGCCCGGACGCAGCTTGCGGTAGATGTCCAGCAGCGCGTCGTCCTGGCCCTGGGTGTGGTCCTTCTCCAGGGTGGCGCGCATCGACTCGTACTGGCCGAACTCCTCGAGGATCTGGTCGTTCGTCCAGCCGAGGGCCTTGAGCAGCACGGTCACGGACTGCTTGCGCTTGCGGTCGATACGGACACCGACCATGTCGCGCTTGTCGATCTCCATCTCCAGCCAGGCACCCCGGGAGGGGATGATCTTGGCGGAGTAGATGTCCTTGTCGGACGTCTTGTCGATGGAGCTGTCGAAGTAGACACCCGGCGAGCGGACGAGCTGCGTGACGACGACACGCTCGGTGCCGTTGATCACGAAGGTGCCCTTGTCGGTCATGAGCGGGAAGTCGCCCATGAAGACCGTCTGGGACTTGATCTCGCCGGTCTCGTTGTTGGTGAACTCGGCCGTGACGAAGAGCGGAGCCGCGTACGTGAAGTCGCGCTCCTTGCACTCGTCGATCGAGTTCTTGGGGGGCTCGAAGCGGTGATCGCGGAAGGTCAGCGACATCGACCCGGAGAAGTCCTCGATCGGGGAGATCTCCTCGAAGATCTCCTCCAGACCGGACTTGGTGGGGACGTCCTGTCCACTGTCCAGCGCGGCCTCGACGCGAGCCTTCCAGGCGTCGTTGCCGAGCAGCCAGTCAAAGCTCTCGGTCTGGAGCGCGAGAAGGTTCGGAACCTCGAGGGGCTCCTTGATCTTCGCAAAAGAGATACGCAGCGGGGCAGTGCTGGCGCCGTTGTTCGAATTGGCAGTCGAGGCAGTGCGCGAGGCGGCCAAGAGGGGGTCCTTCCGAGGGCTCGGACTCTCTACACGCATACCGGTGCCCCTGGTGACGGGCAGGGGGCAGCTAATAGGCAGCGCAAAGGGTCAGTGTAGCCACAAGGCCCACTGATGTCCAGAAAGGATTACGGGAAACCGGCTCACGCCCCGGTCTCCACCTCCTGCGATTGTTCTTCTCGTTTCCGCCCCCGTCCCCAGCGGCCTCGATACGCCGGGGAGGACGTGTGTGCTGCGGCCCGTCGTGTCTGCCGCAACCATTCCCGCTTCGTCGCCGATCCATGCCTCGGAGTTCGGATCGATGTGACGACGCGTCCCGAGAATTGCGCGCTGTGTGCCGTTCGTCAAGGCCCCCAGGAGCAACGAAGATCACCATACCCGCCGTCGCCCACTCAGGGCGCGACCGTCCAGCAACGGCGAAGGGCGACCACCCGTCTGGGTGATCGCCCTTCGCGGTACGGCTACCCGCGCGGGGTAGACGCGGTGCACCGCGATGACTCCGCGGCCCGGCGGCCCTGCGAGGAGGCCGCCGTACCGGGAGCCGAGTGACTCATCGAGTCAGGGTCACTTGACCTCGACCGAGGCGCCGGCGCCCTCGAGGGACTCCTTGGCCTTGTCGGCGGCGTCCTTGGCGACCTTCTCGAGGACCGGCTTCGGGGTGCCGTCCACGAGCTCCTTGGCCTCCTTCAGACCCAGCGAGGTCAGCTCACGCACGACCTTGATGACCTGGATCTTCTTGTCGCCGGCGCCGGTCAGGATGACGTCGAACTCGTCCTGCTCGGGCTCGGCCTCGGCGGCGGCAGCGCCGCCACCCGGGGCTGCGACGACGGCGGCGGCCGGGGCGGCGGCCTCGACGTCGAACTTCTCCTCGAACTTCTTCACGAAGTCCGACAGCTCGATGAGGGTCATCTCCTCGAACTGGGCAAGCAGTTCGTCCTGGCTGAGCTTCGCCATGGTTGTGGTCCTTCCACTTCAGTCGGCTGGTGCCGGATCAATATGTCGGCGGGCTTACGGCCCGCTGTGACCGAGTACGGTCGGTTGCCGGTCGCGATCGGTCACCCGCTGTGACGGGCGACCGGAGACGGCTGTTACTCGGACTCGGTCTCGGCGGGAGCCGTGGTGTCGGCACCGCCCTGCTCTTCGACCTTGCTGCGAAGCGCGTCCGCGGTGCGGACGAACTTCGAGAGCGGGGCCTGGAAGGTCGCCGCGGCCTTGGCCATGGACGCCTTCATGCCACCGGCCAGCTTGGCGAGCAGCACCTCACGGGACTCGAGGTCCGCGAGCTTCTTGAGGTCGTCGGCGCCGTACAGCGCGCCGTCGACGATGCCGCCCTTGATCACGAGGGCGGGGTTCTCCTTGGCGAAGTCACGAAGACCCTTCGCCGCCTCGACCGGGTCACCGGTCACGAAGGCGACAGCCGAGGAGCCCGTCAGGAACTCGTCGAGCTCGTTGATCCCGGCCTCCTTGGCCGCGATCTTGGTCAGCGTGTTCTTCACCACTCGGTACTGAGCGTTGTCACCGAGCGCACGGCGCAGCTCCTTGAGCTGGGCCACGGAGAGTCCGGTGTACGCGGTGACCACAGCGGCGTTCGAGCCACGGAACTTGTCCGTGATCTCGTTGACGGCTGCGATCTTGTCGGGAGCGATCTGGTCCCTCGCCATGGGCCTCGGCCTCCTTCCGGGTGATGAGGACCGCTCGGAAGGGGCGAACACAACAAACGCCCCAGCGCAGGCGCATGGGGCGTGGACTCGACCGGAGTGCTTGCGGCGCCCCGGGAGTTCTTCCTCATTCACCTGCGCGGGTCGTCCGCAGCGAGCGGATCCTTCGGCCGTCGGCGCTCTGTGTGCGCACGACGACGACCAGCGGTCTTTGGCTTCGTAAGGAGATTACGCGAAGGGGCCCGGGACCGGCAAATCCGGTCCGGGCCCCTGGAGCCTGTGCGGCTGCAACGCGGCTGTGCGACTACCCGGGTGCGCGGGTGCGCGCTGTAAGGCGCCTGCGTGGCTCGCGGCGCGCCCGCGCGGCCGGCTCAGCTGAGGCTGTTGCCACCCATCGCGGCAGCCGCGTCCGTCGTCTCCCCGGCGGGCGGGGCCTCAACCGTCACCGTGGTGCCGTAGTCGGTGTAGAAGTTGGTGGCGTCCACGCTCGTCGCGCCGTCGGTGCTCTTGGCCACCTCGCGCTTCTTGACCAGCAGGTCGTCCTGATCGATCCACAGATCGATCTTCTCCTTCTTCAGACCCTGCTGCTTGAACTGCTGCTCCAGCGCCTGCAGGTCGCTCTCGGAGAGGTCCTTGGACTGCATCCGGGTCAGCTCGGAGACGGATATCGTGCCCGAGTAGTGCGTGGTCTTCTTGCCGCGGACCGTCTCGGTGCCGAGCGCCTTGACCTTGCCCGAGGCCAGGACCAGCTGGACCGAGCGCGCCGGGTTGTTGTTCTGCATCTGGTCCTTGAGCATGGCGCCCGAGGCGCCGCCCTTCTCGGCCAGCGTGTCGTAGTCGTACTTCATCCACTTCTTGCCGCCGGGGGCACCGGTGGCGGGCGCGACGTACATCGCGTCGGGCAGGTAGATCGCCTTCGCCTGACCGCCCGCGCCCATGGTGAGGTCGGCCTGGCCCTTCATACCGCCACCGGACCAGTCGAAGGCGCCCTTCATGCTGGTGTTCATGGTGCGGCCCTGGGCCGTCTGCTTGTTGACGCCCTCGACCTTGGCGGAGTTCTGGTTGTCCGTGGCCGTCGACGCCTTCTTCAGGGCCGCGAGGGCGCTCTGGACGGGCGAGTCGCCGCCCTTGGCGCTGTCGTCGCCACCGCCCCCCGACTTCTCGCTGCCGCACGCCGTCAGGCCCGCCATCAGCGCGATGCCCGCCGCAGCCGCGGCCAACCTGGTCTTCCGCATGGGACTCCCCCTCGTTATGGGCGGGCCCACCCTGGGCCCCCGTGTTTTACCGGCACCTTATGCAACGTCGTAGACGACGCAACCACTGGGAGGGGTTCCCGGGCGGTAGCGGCGAAACCCAGGTACGGAAACGGCGAAGGCCGGTGCCCACCCCGTGCGGGGCGGGCACCGGCCTTCGGGCGCCTGCGGGCCGGTCGCGGATCAGGCCGCGGCCGGGTCCTCCTCGACCAGGAGGTTGCGGGTGCGGTTCGGGTCGACCGGGATGCCGGGGCCCATGGTGGTGGTGAAGGAGGCCTTCTTGATGTACCGGCCCTTCGCCGCCGCGGGCTTCAGCCTGGTGATCTCCTCAAGGGCCGCGGCGTAGTTCTCGACGAGCTGCTGCTCGTCGAAGGACGCCTTGCCGATGATGAAGTGCAGGTTGGCGTGCTTGTCGACGCGGAACTCGATCTTGCCGCCCTTGATGTCGCCGACGGCCTTGGCGACATCGGGGGTGACGGTGCCGGTCTTCGGGTTCGGCATCAGACCACGCGGACCGAGCACCCGGCCGAGGCGGCCGACCTTGCCCATCAGGTCCGGGGTGGCGACGACGGCGTCGAAGTCGAGACGGCCGCCGGCGACCTCCTCGATGAGTTCGTCGGAGCCGACGATGTCGGCCCCAGCGGCCTCCGCCGCCGCAGCACGGTCGCCGGTCGCGAAGACCAGGACCCGGGCGGTCTTACCGGTGCCGTGCGGGAGGTTGACGGTGCCGCGGACCATCTGGTCGGCCTTGCGCGGGTCGACGCCCAGGCGCATGGCGACCTCGACGGTCGCGTCGAAGTTCTTCGTGGAGGTCTCCTTGGCGAGGCGGACGGCCTCCAGGGGCGCGTACTGACGCGTCCTGTCGATCTTCGAGTCCGCTTCGCGGAGAGTCTTGCTGCGCTTCACTGCTGCTCCTGATGGTGTGGAGTCGTGGTGCGGGCCAGCGCTTGGCCCTGCCACGGGGATGGGGTCAGATGCCGGTGCCGGGGGCTCAGCCCTCGACGGTCACACCCATGGAACGGGCGGTACCGGCGATGATCTTCTCCGCCTGGTCCAGGTCGTTCGCGTTGAGGTCGGGCATCTTGGTCGTGGCGATCTCGCGCACCTGGTCGCGAGTGATCTTGGCGACCTTGGTGCTGTGCGGGGTGCCGGAGCCCTTCTCCACACCCGCGGCCTTGAGGATCATCTTCGAGGCCGGCGGCGTCTTGGTGATGAAGGTGAAGGAGCGGTCCTCGTAGACCGTGATCTCCACCGGGATCACCCAGCCACGCTGCGACTCGGTCGCGGCGTTGTACGCCTTGCAGAACTCCATGATGTTGACGCCGTGCTGACCCAGCGCCGGACCGACCGGCGGAGCCGGGTTGGCGGCGCCGGCCTGGATCTGGAGCTTGATCAGCCCCGCGACCTTCTTCTTCTTGGGAGGCATGTTCTCTCCGGGTCCTGGTGAGTTGCGACTCCCCCACCCTTCACCCGGGCGGAGGCATACCGCACAACGATAGCCCGTACCGTTCCGCGGCTTGAAACCGAGCAGGTCAGGAAGGGCGCGAGCGCCTTCCTGACCTGACCGGAAGCTGTTGTACCGCCCCTGGGCTCCCGCCGGGGCCGGTGAGTCAGTTCTTCTGGATCTGGTCGAAGCTCAGCTCGACCGGGGTCTCGCGGCCGAAGATCTCGACAAGGCCCTTGACCTTCTTCGAGTCGGCGTTGATCTCGTTGATGGTCGCCTGGAGGGTGGCGAACGGGCCGTCGGTGACGGTGACCGAGTCGCCGACCTCGAAGTCGAGCACCTGGACCTCGACCTTGCGGCCTGGACCGCCCGCGGGCTTGCCCTCCTCGTCGGCCGCTGCGGCCTTGGCGGCCTTCTCCTCGGCCTCCGGCGCGAGCATCTTGACGATCTCGTCGAGGGTCAGCGGGTACGGGTCGTAGGCGTTGCCGACGAAGCCGGTGACGCCGGGGGTGTTGCGGACGACGCCCCACGACTCGTTGGTCAGGTCCATCCGGACCAGCACATAGCCGGGCAGCTTGTTCTGGCGCACGGTGCGGCGGTCGCCGTTCTTGATCTGGACGACCTCCTCCTGCGGCACCTCGGCCTGGAAGATGAAGTCCTCGACGTTGAGCGAGACGGCGCGCTGCTCCAGGTTGGTCTTCACGCGGTTCTCGTAGCCGGCGTAGGTGTGGATCACGTACCACTCGCCGGGCAGGTGGCGCAGCTCGTCGCGGAGCTGGGCGACGGGGTCGACCTGCTCCTCCTCGGCTTCCGCAGCCTCCTCGGCCTCGGCAGCCTCGGCCTCGTCGGTCTCCTCGTCCGAGGCGTCGGAGGGGGCCGTGGCCTCGGCCTCGTCCTCCTCGCGGACGGCGGCCTCCTCGGCGGGCTCACCGGCAGCGCTCTCGGCGGCTTCCGCCCGGTCGACGCTGCTGTCCGCTGCCTCGACGATGTCGCGCGCCGTGTCGTCGCCCTCCGCGGGCTCGACGGCATCGTTCATGTTCGGCTCAGACACGGTGGCTGCTTCTTCCTGGCTTCAAGGGGTCGAACACGCGGAAAGCCCCGCGGAGGGGGCTCTTCGCGGAGGGTCAGCCGAAGACGTGTTTCATGACTTCGGTCAGCCCATAGTCAATCACGAACACCAAAGCGATGATGATGATGACAAAGACGATCACCACGCTCGTGTACGTGGAGAGCTGCTGCCGCGTCGGCCAGACGACCTTCCGGAGCTCCGCGATGATCTGGCGGTAGAAAAGCGCGAGCCGGGCCGCCGGCCCCTTCTTCGCCCGCTTTCCGCCCTTGCGGGGCTTCTTGCCTTCGGACGACCCTCCGGGCTCGGGGACCTCGGTGGTATCCGTGATCTCCGTCACTCGTCCTCACCTGATCCGGGTCGTTGCCCTGCGGCGTCCGGCCCGGCCGCACGGCGGTGCAATTCAGTGCATTCTACGTACGCAAGCACACACCTCGGCGACGTGTGTGTAGCAGGGCCGGAGGGACTCGAACCCCCAACCGCTGGTTTTGGAGACCAGTGCTCTACCAATTGAGCTACGACCCTTTGTGTCTCCCTCAACCTACCGCATCCACGCGGTCGCATGGAGTGCGCTCCACGTGCAGACGGTGAGTGACGGTTGAAGGCCAACGACGTGAGAGTGTACGTGCTCTGCGGCCGGGCGTCGAACAGGATGTGCCGCTGTCGCCCTCCTCGGCCGTGTTGCCCACGTGCCGCCGTTGTGCCGCCGATGTGATCCAGCCGCCGCCGAACCCCGGTGCCCCGCCGCCGCCCGGTCTGGGAACATGCCTGTATGAGCGCAGCGACTCCCCCTGCACAGTCCCCGTCCGAGCGACGTCTTTCGGCCCGTATCAGCGCGATCTCCGAGTCCGCGACGCTGGCCGTGGACGCCAAGGCAAAGGCGCTGAAGGCCGCCGGCCGACCGGTGATCGGCTTCGGCGCCGGCGAACCCGACTTCCCGACGCCCGACTACATCGTCGAGGCGGCCGTGAACGCGGCGCGCGACCCGAAGAACCACCGCTACTCCCCCGCCGGCGGACTCCCCGAACTGAAGTCCGCGCTGGCCGACAAGACGCTCCGCGACTCCGGTTACGAGATCGACGCGTCCCAGGTGCTGGTCACCAACGGCGGCAAGCAGGCCATCTACGAGGCGTTCGCCGCGCTGCTCGACCCGGGCGACGAGGTCATCGTGCCCGCTCCGTACTGGACCACCTACCCCGAGTCCATCCGGCTCGCGGGCGGCGTCCCGGTCGAGGTCACCGCTGACGAGACGACCGGCTACCGGGTCTCGGTCGACCAGCTGGAGGCAGCCCGCACCGAGAAGACGAAGGTGCTGCTGTTCGTCTCGCCCTCCAACCCGACCGGCGCCGTCTACCCGCGCGAGCAGGTCGAGGAGATCGGCCGCTGGGCGGTCGAGCACGGGCTGTGGGTGCTCACCGACGAGATCTACGAGCACCTGGTCTACGGCGACGCGCAGTTCACCTCGCTGCCGGCGATCGTGCCCGAGCTGCGCGACAAGTGCGTGGTCGTCAACGGCGTGGCCAAGACGTACGCCATGACGGGCTGGCGCGTGGGCTGGCTGATCGGCCCCAAGGACGTGATCAAGGCCGCGACCAACCTGCAGTCGCACGCCACCTCCAACGTCAGCAACGTCTCGCAGGCCGCCGCGCTGGCCGCCGTCTCCGGCGACCTGGACGCCGTCTCCGCGATGCGCGAGGCATTCGACCGGCGCCGCCGCACCATCGTGCGGATGCTGAACGAGATCGACGGCGTGCTGTGCCCTGAGCCCGAGGGCGCGTTCTACGCCTACCCGTCGGTCAAGGCGCTGCTCGGCAAGGAGATCCGCGGCAAGCGGCCCGCAACCACCGTCGAGCTGGCCGCGCTGATCCTGGAGGAGGTCGAGGTCGCGGTCGTACCGGGTGAAGCCTTCGGCACCCCCGGCTACCTGCGGCTCTCCTACGCACTGGGCGACGAGGATCTGGTGGAGGGCGTCTCGCGGATCCAGAAGCTGCTGGCCGAGGCCCAGGACTGAGACAGCTGAGACCATTGAGACAGCCGTCTCCTGCTGAGACAGCGGTCTCCTGCGGCGGGCCCGGGGCGGATGCCCCGGGCCCGCTCGCGTATTCGGGCTGTCCCCTTGACGGGAACCGGCTACCTTCCCGGCGGTCGGATGCGGCAGGATCTTGGGATGTTGCACTCTTCCGGAGAGCGGGACCTGCGTACGCTGCCGAAAGCCCACCTGCACCTGCACTTCACGGGGTCGATGCGCCCCTCCACGCTGCTGGAGCTGGCCGACAAGTACGGCGTGCACCTGCCGGACGCGCTCAGCGGTGGCGAGCCGCCCAAGCTGCGCGCGACCGACGAGCGCGGCTGGTTCCGGTTCCAGCGGCTCTACGACATCGCGCGGTCCTGTCTGCGAGAACCGGAGGACATCCAGCGCCTGGTCCGCGAGGCGGCCCAGGAGGACGTACGGGACGGCTCCCGCTGGCTGGAGATCCAGGTGGACCCCACCTCCTACGCGCCCCGGCTCGGCGGTCTCATCCCCGCGCTGGAGATCATCCTGGACGCCGTCGAGTCGGCCTCCCGGCAGACAGGGCTCGGCATCCGCGTACTGGTGGCGGCGAACCGGATGAAGCACCCGCTGGACGCCCGCACGCTGGCCCGGCTCGCGGTGCGCTACCGGGACCGCGGCATCGTCGGCTTCGGGCTCTCCAACGACGAACGGCGCGGCTTCGCACGCGACTTCGACCGCGCCTTCGCCATCGCCAGGGAGGGCGGGCTGCTCGCGGCACCGCACGGGGGCGAGCTGTCGGGGCCCGGCAGCGTACGGGACTGCCTGGACGATCTGCGCGCCACCCGCGTCGGCCACGGGGTGCGCGCCGCCGAGGACCCCTGGCTGCTGGCGCGGCTGGCCGAACGGCAGGTCACCTGCGAGGTGTGCCCCGCCTCCAATGTGGCGCTGGGCGTCTACGACAAGGTGGAGGACGTACCCGTAAGGGCGCTGTGGGACGCGGGTGTGCCGATGGCGCTGGGCGCCGACGACCCGCTGCTGTTCGGCTCGCGGCTGGCTGCGCAGTACGAACTGGTGCGCCGTCGGCACGGGTTCTCCGACGCGGAGCTGGCCGAGCTGGCCCGGCAGTCGGTACGCGGCGCCTCGATGCCTCCGGATGTGCGGGACGCGGTGCTGGCCGACATCGACGCCTGGCTGGCCGCCGAGCCCGGCTAGGGCGCGGCTCTCAGCGCGACTCTCAGCGCGGCTCTCATCGCGGGGCCAGGCCGTGCAGCAGGGTGGTCACGAGGCCGCGTACGAAGTCGGCGAGCGGCTGGTCGGGGCGCTCCCCCGCGGCGAAGTCGTAGAGGAAGGCGCGCTGCGAGCAGGCGCCCAGCAACAGCGCGGCGGCGGCGTCCACATCGGCGTCGGACCGCACCGCGCCGCGTGCGCGCTCGGCGCGCAGATAGGCGGCGAGGGCCACCAGCGGAGTGCGGGGTCCCGCGCCGAGTTCGCGTACGCCCTCGAAGTGGCGGCGTTTGAGGGCCGGTTCGGCGAACAGCGAGGCGGCGATGGGGACGCTCTGCTCGTAGAAGAGGGCCGCGTGCTCGGCGATCTCGGTCAGATTGCGCTCCAGCCCGCGCTCCCCGGGGTCCTGCGCCAGCTCGCTCAGCAGCGGGTTGAGGCGGGGCAGCCGGTCGTGCAGCACGCGGACGAAGATCTCCTCCTTGCCGGAGAAGTGCTTGTAGAGCGCGGCCTCCGAGCAGCCCGCCTCGCGGGCGATCTCCTTGGTCGTGGTGCGGGCCAGGCCGATGGTGCGCAGCAGGTGGTCGGCGGCGTCCAGGATCCGCTCCCGGGTGGGCCGGGCCCGCTGGGTTGACTCGCGAGTGGGCATTCACCCACTCTAGCGGTAAGTGAATACTCACCCACCCTCGGCGGAACGGCCGCGGAGTGGCACAGGAGAGGCACAACGGCATGCGCTACACGATCTTCGGCGCCACCGGCGGCACCGGCCGGCAACTGGTACGACGGGCGCTGGACGCGGGCCACAAGGTGACAGCAGTGGTACGGGACCCCGAGCGGCTCCCCGTACGGCACGACCTGCTGGAGGTCGCCACCGCCGACGTAAGGGACCCCGAGGCGCTGCGTCCCCTGGTCGCGGGCGCGGACGCCGCGCTCTCGGCGCTCGGCTCCCCCACCAACAAGGGCGCGGGCATCGCCTCCACCGGGACCCGCGCGATCGTGAGCGCCCTCCAGGCGGAGGGCGTGGAGCGCTACGTCGCCGTCAGCGCGGCACCCGTGGGCACCCAGCCGCACGACGAGGGCCGGCTCCACCGCACGGTGGTGCTGCCCTTGGTGCGGCGCGCCTTCAAGAACATCTACACGGACCTGGCCGTGATGGAGGAGGAGATCAGCTCCAGCGCACTGCGGTGGACAGTGGTGCGACCACCGCAGCTCACCGACCGGCCCGCCACCGGTCAGTGGCAGCAGCGCGAGGGCACCGCCGTACCGGGGCGTCTGCGCATCACCCGCGCGGACCTCGCGGCCGCGATGCTGACGATGGTCGACAACCCGGATACCGAGCGGAAGGTCATCGGGGTCGCCAACTGAGCCCCGGCAGGCGCGGCGCCGTCTACAGCGCGGCGCCGTCTACAGCGCGCAGCCGACCATCACCGGCTCGTTGGTGAGGGTGACACCGAAGGCGGCCTGAACCCCCTCGCGCACCTCGCGGGCCAGCGCGAGCAGGTCGGCCGTGGTGGCCGAGCCGCGGTTGGTGAGCGCCAGGGTGTGCTTGGTGGAGATCCGGGCCGGTCCCTGGCCGTACCCCTTGGTGAAGCCCGCCTTGTCGATGAGCCAGGCCGCCGAGGTCTTGGTGCGCCCCTCCCCGGCGGGGAACGCGGGCGGCGCCACCTCGGGGCCGAGCCGGTCGCGCACCCGGTCGACGAAGACGGCGAAGTCGGCGTCGTCCAGGATCGGGTTGGTGAAGAAGGAGCCGGCCGACCAGGTGTCGTGGTCCTCCGGGTCGAGCACCATGCCCTTCCCCGCGCGCAGCCGCAGCACGGCCTTCCGCGCGGCGTCGGCCGGTACGCGGTCGCCCGGCTCGACGCCGAGGAGGCGTGCCGTCTCCGCGTACTTGATGGGCGCTGACAGCCCTTCCGCGTCCTCCAGGGCGAAGCGGACCCGCAGCACCACATGGCGCGAGGGGTCGGCCTTGAACCGGCTGTGCCGGTAGGAGAAGCCGCACTCTTCGTTGGTGAGCGTGACCGTCTCGCGGGTCTGCCGGTCGTAGGCGACGACCTCGGTGAGCGTGCTGGAGACCTCCTGGCCGTACGCTCCCACGTTCTGGATGGGCGTGGCGCCCGCGGAGCCCGGAATGCCGGCCAGGCACTCGACGCCGGCCAGCCCCGCCTCGACCGTACGCGCCACGGCGTCCGACCAGTTCTCGCCCGCCGCGAGCTCCAGGCTGGTGCCGGAGAGCGAGAAGCCGCTGGTCGCGATGTGCAGGACGGTGCCGGGGAAGCCCTCGTCGGCGATGACGAGGTTGCTGCCGCCCGCGATGATCAGCAGCGGAGTGCCGCTGTCGTCCGCCTCGCGGACCGCCGCGATCACCTCGTCGTCGGTGGTCGCCGTGACCAGCCGCTGGGCCGGCCCGCCCAGGCGCAGCGTCGTCAGCGGGGCGAGCGAGACCAGAGGGACACCGGAGTCAACGTAGAGTTCCTGCACGCGCTCCAGAGTACGGGGGCGTACGCGCCACGGCGCACCGGCCGCCGCTGAGGAGCGGCCGGTGCGGGGTGGCTAGGGGGTGCGGGGTGTGGGGCTCAGGCGAGGCGGACGACGGCGCGGGACATGCCCAGCACCTTGGCACCGGCGCTGGTGACCGTCAGGTCCACCCGCACCGTACGGGCCTCGTCGTCCAGCTTCTTGGCCACCTTGGCGGTCACCTCGATGGCCGCACCCTCGTCGTCGTCCGGTACGACGACCGGCTTGGTGAAGCGCGCGCCGTACTCCACCAGCGCGCCGGGGTCGCCCGTCCAGTCGGTCACCACCCGCGCCGCCTCGGCCATGGTGAACATGCCGTGCGCGATGACGTCGGGCAGACCGACGTCCTTGGCGAACCGTTCGTTCCAGTGGATGGGGTTGAAGTCCCCGGAGGCACCGGCGTATCTGACCAGCCGGGCGCGGTCCACCGGAAAGGTGCGGGAGGGCAGTTCGGTGCCCACCTCGACGTCGGCGTAGGCGATCTTCGCTGTCATCCCGGTCACTCCCCCTCGGCGGCTTCCGCCGCACGTGCCACCAGCTTGGTGAAGACGGTCACCACCGGTTCGCCCGCCGCGTCGGCGACCTCGCCGCGGATGTCGAGGATCTCGTTGCCGGCCAGGGACTTGATCCCCTCGATCGTGGAGGTGACGGAGAGCCGGTCCCCGGCGCGGACGGGACGGTGGTAGGCGAACCGCTGGTCCCCGTGCACCACCCGGTCGTAGTCCAGGCCCAGCTTCGGATCGCGGATCACATTCGCCGCCTCCTGGAAGGTGACGGTGAACACAAAAGTGGGCGGGGCGATCACATCCGGGTGACCGAGCGCCTTGGCCGCCTCAGCGTCCGTGTAGGCGGGATTGTCGTCACCGATGGCCTCGGCGAACTCGCGGATCTTCTCCCTGCCGACCTCGTACGGCCTGCTGGGCGGGTACGTCCGCCCGACGAAAGACTGATCGAGTGCCATCGGCGGCGCCTCCTGCGGCAGTGTGGCGGTTACACAGCGGATGCGGCTTCTTCTACACGGCGGGCACGGGTTCGCGGGCGTCGGGCGCCTGGGGCGGTCCCGTACCGGAGCGGCGTCCCGTACCGGAGCGGTGTCCGGAGCCGTGGCCAGGGGTCCGGACGCAGGCACGAGGCGGCATCCGGACACAGCACGAGGCCGACCCCGACGAGCGGGGACGGCCTCAGAGCATGAGAGGAATCAGCGCGTCTCGCGGTGCACCGTGTGCCGGTTGTCGCGCGGGCAGAACTTCTTCATCTCAAGCCTGTCCGGGTTGTTGCGCCGGTTCTTCTTCGTGATGTAGTTCCGCTCCTTGCACTCCACGCAGGCCAGCGTGATCTTCGGGCGGACGTCTGTGGCAGCCACGTTGAGTGCTCCTTGACGAACGGACGGGTTTTAACGCAGAAAGAGTAGCCGATCGGAGGACCGACCCCACAACCGGCTACTGTCGGTGAAGTAGCGGTGACCGGACTTGAACCGGTGACACAGCGATTATGAGCCGCTTGCTCTACCGACTGAGCTACACCGCCACGATGCGGCGACCTCCCGACGGAAGATCTCTCACATCAGAGCCCCAAAACGGAATCGAACCGTTGACCTTCTCCTTACCATGGAGACGCTCTGCCGACTGAGCTATTGGGGCGAGCGGTGAAGACATTACACGTCCCGCCGCCAAACGTGAAATCGGTATTCGCGCCGCCGCCGCGATGCGATCTTGTCCCGGATCGTGCCGGTACGTTCGCCCTCCCGTGTACCCGGTACAGACTCCCTCATGGGGCCGGTTCCAGCCCTCCGCCCGCCCGGTTCCAGCCCTTCCAAGGCGCCCGGTACCGGGCTTCCCCAGCGTCCGATACCGCCTCCCGCCCGCGCCCCTTCCCTGCCGTCCCGACCGGCTCCGGCACCACACCAGTACGACTATTCGTCTCCTCCCCGCCGCCGCTCACGGCGCGTCATACGCTCATCTCCGGATGCGACGTGGGAGCCAGATGACCGACAGCGAGCCGCAGGAGCCGGAAAAGGCGGGGCGGGATTTCCACGATGCCGCCGCCCGGCATTCCGCCCGCCCGGCACGCTCCCTCGTGCTGTGCGGCGCCAGGCTCGCGGACGGCCGCACCGTCGACGTACGGCTCGTCGGCGAACGTATCGAAGCCGTCGGCACGGCCGGCAGCCTCGGCACCGGGCAGGACAGCGCCACCCGTATCGACCTGTCGGGCTACCTGCTGCTCCCCGCCCCCGCCGAACCGCACGCGCACTACGACACCGCGCTGACCGCCGAACCCCCCGCGCCCCCCGCGGAGCTCGCCCCCGAGGACGTACAGCGGCGCACCACCGAAGCCGCCCTCCTCCAGCTCAGCCAGGGCGCGACCGCGCTGCGCACCCATGTGCACATCGGGGACGTCGCCGGACTGCGCTCCCTGGCCGCGGTGCTCCAGGCCCGCAGAGCGCTGCGCGGCCTGGTGGACCTGAGCGCCGTCGCCGTACCCCGGCTGCTGACCGGTGCGGCGGGCGCCGAGGGGCTCTCGATGCTGCGGGACGCGGTCAAGATGGGCGCTGCCGCGGTCGGCGGCTGCCCCGATCTGGACCCGGACCCCGGCGGCTACGTGGAAGCGGTGCTGGAGGTCGCCGCCGAGCACGGCTGCCCGGTGGACCTGCACACCGACGGCAGCGACCCGGCGCGCCTCGCCCGGCTGGCGGCGGCGGTCGGCGGACTGCGGCCCGGCGTCACCATCGGCCCGTGCGGCGGACTCGCCCGGCTGCCGCACCAGGTGGCGCAGCGCTCCGCGGGCCAACTGGCCGCCGCCGGGGTGACCGTGGTCTGCCTTCCGCAGGGCAACTGCGGCGTCCTGGAGCGCCCCACCCCCACCGTGCCCTACCGGACGGCACCCGTACGGGTGCTGACGGCGGCCGGAGTCGCGGTCGCCGCGGGCAGCGGCGCCCTGCGCGACGCCGCCAACCAGGTCGCGAGGGGCGACCCGTTGGAGGCCGCCTACCTGCTCGCCTCCCACGGCGAGTCCCGCCCGCCCGGCGCCTACGAGGCCGTCAGCACCCGCGCACGCGCCGCGATGGGGCTGCCCGAGGTACGCGTCGAAGCCGGCTTCCCCGCCGAACTGCTCGCGGTCCGCGGCACCGAACTGGCCGGCGCCCTGTCGCTCGCCTACAGCCGGATCGTCGTCCACCGGGGGCGCGTGGTGGCACGCACCAGCGCCGTACGCGAGTACTGCGACCTGGTGGGCGCACGCGAGTTGGGACTTCCCCGCCAGTCGCAGGGCTGACCCACCGGGTGCGCCGATGGCTCCCACGAGAGGCGTACGGTCGAGACATGCGCACAGTCATCGCTGGTGGACACGGTCAGATCGCGCTGCGGCTGGAGCGGCTGCTCGCCGGGCGCGGGGACGGAGTGGCGGGCATCGTGCGCCGCCCCGAACAGGCGAGCGCCCTCTTGGCGGCGGGCGCCGAACCCGTCGTGTGCGACCTGGAGACGGCGAGCGTCGAAGAGGTCGCCCGGCATCTGGAGGGCGCCGACGCGGCCGTCTTCGCTGCCGGAGCCGGCCCCGGCAGCGGCAGCGCACGCAAGGAGACGGTCGACCACAAGGCAGCCGTACTGTTCGCGGACGCCGCCGAGGCAGCGGGCGTACGGCGCTATCTGATGGTCTCCGCGATGCGCGCCGACGCCGCACTGCGCGGCACCCCCGAGGGCATGGACCCCGTCTTCGCCGACTACCTGCGCGCCAAGGGCGCAGCCGACGACGACCTGCGGGCCCGCGACCGCCTCGACTGGACGGTCCTGCGCCCCGGCCGACTGACCGACGACCCCGGCACCGGCCGCGTCCACCTCGCCCCCGAGACCGGCCGCTCCGAGGTGACCAGGGACGACGTCGCAGCCGTCCTCCTGGCACTCCTCGACGAACCCCGCACCGCCGGCCTGACCCTGGAACTGGTGGGCGGCCACATGCCGATCCCGGAGGCCATCGCCGAGATCACCGGAGTAGAAGCCGGCTGACCCAGCCGGGGCCCCCACAACCGACACAGCCACCAACGAAAGCGGCCCCCTCACGCTGACGCGAGGGGGCCGCTTCCTGCTGTGGCGGCGCTAGGATTCGAACCTAGGAAGGCTGAGCCGGCAGATTTACAGTCTGCTCCCTTTGGCCGCTCGGGCACACCGCCTGGGATTGCTGCCCGACACCCCGCCCGGGGCGGTGCGCCGTGGCAACAGTGTAAACCATACCCGATGGCCGGGGGTGGTTCGCCACCCGGTTGATCAGTCGGGGGAGAGCCGCCGGACGTGTCCGCCCAACGGCCCCTCGGGTGCTGCTCGCGACGCCCCTCGCCAGCCGGAGCCGGGCCGCCGATGCGGGTGGCTAGGCTTTGCGCACGGCCCTAGTGGGCCGTTTTCTGCCGGATCTATGTACGAGGAGCCAACTCACCATGGCCGACTCCAGTTTCGACATCGTCTCGAAGGTCGAGCGGCAGGAGGTCGACAACGCGCTGAACCAGGCCGCGAAGGAGATCTCCCAGCGCTACGACTTCAAGGGTGTGGACGCCTCCATCGCGTGGTCGGGCGAGCGGATCGAGATGCGGGCGAACTCGGAGGAGCGAGTGAAGGCCGTGCTCGACATCTTCCAGTCCAAGCTGATCAAGCGCGGCATCTCCCTGAAGGCGCTGGACACCGGGGAGCCGCAGGCCTCCGGGAAGGAGTACCGCATCTCCGCGTCGCTCCAGGAGGGCATCTCCCAGGAGAACGCGAAGAAGGTCGCGAAGGTGATCCGGGACGAGGGACCCAAGGGCGTCAAGGCCCAGGTGCAGGGCGACGAACTGCGGGTGACCTCCAAGAGCCGGGACAGCCTTCAGGAAGTCATCGCACTGCTCAAGGGCAAGGACTTCGACTTCGCCCTGCAGTACGTGAACTTCCGCTGAGGTTCGCCCACCACCTCGGTGCGTCTCGGTGCACCTCGGTCGCCCTTCGGTGCGTCTCGGTGCGTCTCGGTGGACCTTGAGGCGTCTCGGTGCACCCCGTGCGTCTCGGTGCGGCCTCGGACTCGCTCGCGGGCCTGCCGCCGGGGCGCCCACGTCGTCATCGGGCGCGTACGTCGTCGATCGGGCGCGTGAACCCTCACCGGGGGCGTGGAGCGTCACGGGGGCCCGGAGCGTCGTCGGCCCGCTCGGCTCCGGCCTGTGCCGTGGCCGAGCGGGGGGGGTGTGAGCGCCCTACCAGCGGTATCCCGGGTAGGCCGCCTGGGTGCCGCTGGGGACGATCTCGCGGCCCAGGGGCATCAGCGAGACCGGGATCATCTTGAAGTGGGCCAGGCCGAAGGGGATGCCGATGATGGTCACGCAGAGCGCCGCGCCCATGGTGATGTGGCCGATCGCGAGCCAGATGCCCGCGAAGACGAGCCAGACGATGTTCCCCGCGCCGGACGCGGCCCCCGCGTCCGGGCGCTGCACGACCGTCCTGCCGAACGGCCACAGGGCGTAGGCGGCGATACGGAAGCACGCCAGGCCCCAGGGGATCGTGATGATCAGGATGCAGCAGACGACTCCGGCCAGGACGTAGCCGAGAGCCATCCACAGGCCCGACAGGATCAGCCAGATGAGGTTGAGGAGAGTTCTCACTCTCGCCAGCCTGCCATCTTCTCCAGTCTGGCGACACGCTCCCCCATCGGCGGGTGGGTGGAGAAAAGTTTCGTCATCCCGCCCTCGCCCCTGCGGAAGGGGTTGGCGATCATCATATGGCTCGCGGTCTCCAGCCGGGGCTCCGGCGGCAGGGGCAGTTGTGCCGTGCCCGCCTCCAGCTTGCGCAGCGCAGACGCGAGCGCCAGGGGGTCGCCGGTGAGCTGCGCGCCGGAGGCGTCCGCCTCGTACTCGCGGGAGCGGGAGACGGCGAGCTGGATGAGGGAGGCGGCGAGCGGGCCCAGCAGCATGATCAGCAGCATGCCGAACAGGCCCGGCCCCTCGTCGTCGTCGGAGCGCCCGAAGGGGATCAGCCAGGCGAAGTTGACCAGGAACAGCACCACGGAGGCCAGGGCGCCCGCGATGGAGGAGATGAGGATGTCCCGGTTGTAGACGTGGCTGAGCTCGTGGCCCAGGACGCCGCGCAGCTCGCGCTCGTCCAGCAGGCGCAGGATGCCGTCCGTACAGCACACGGCGGCGTTGCGCGGATTGCGGCCGGTGGCGAAGGCGTTGGGTGCCTGGGTGGGCGAGATGTAGAGCCGCGGCATGGGCTGCCGCGCGGCCGTGGACAGCTCCCGGACCATGCGGTACAACTGCGGGGCCTCGAACTCGCTGACCGGGCGGGCCCGCATGGCGCGCAGCGCGAGCTTGTCGCTGTTCCAGTACGCGTAGGCGTTGGTGCCCAGCGCGACCAGGAGTGCGATCACCAGGCCGGTGGTGCCGAAGAAGCTCCCGATGACGACGATGAGAGCGGACAGCCCTCCGAGGAGCAGAGCTGTCCTCAGCCCGTTGTGCCGGCGGTGCACGGTACGCCCTCCAGATGGTGCCGCGGAGCCCTGAGCCGGGCAGACCTTCCGCCCTCAGCAGCCCCGTCCAGTGGACCCTCCCGTTTTCGTCAACGGAGAGTGGGCGTTCTCAGTTCCCCCGGTGAGCTTCCGGTGCGGTTCCGGTGTGCCCTCCCGGCGCGAGCGCTCAGAACAGCGCGGTACCGGCGAACCTGAGCACCAGCTGCGGTGCCCCGGAGGCGGCCAGGGCGAGCGCCCCGGTCAGCGCGACAGTCACCGTGAGGGGCAGGGAGAGGCGCGGGAGAGCGGGGGCCGCTGCCGCTGCCTGCCCGGCGGCCACCCCGGCGGCCACCCCGGCGGCCATTTCGCCGGGCACCTCACCGCCCACCCCGCCGGGCGCCTCAGCGGCCGGCGCGGCGGCGACGGGGCGGAAGAGCAGCGCCGTCCATGTGAGGTAGTACACAAGGGCGATGACCACGTTGAGGGCCATCACGACGGCGAGCCAGCCCAGGCCCGCGTCCACGGCCGCCTGGAAGACGGTGACCTTCGCGAACAGCCCGACGACACCCGGCGGCAGTCCGGCCAGGCACAGCAGGAAGAAGGCGAGCGCAGCGGCGGCGAGCGGGTGCGTCCTGGCCAGGCCGCGGTAGTCCGCCAGACGGCCGTCCGAACCGTGCGGCTGGACGGCGGCGACGACAGCGAACGCGCCCAGGTTCACGACGGCGTACATCAGCGCGTAGGCGAGCGTCGCGCCGACCGCGCGGTCCGGCTCGTCCGCGTATCCGGCGGCGGCGATCGGGACGAGCAGATAGCCCGCCTGTCCGACCGACGACCAGGCGAGCAGCCGGACGGCTCCATGGGCGCGGTCGGCGCGCTGACGCAGTGCGCCCAGGTTGCCGACGCTCATCGTCAGTGCGGCGAGCACCGCCAGCGCGGGCCCCCAGGCGTCCGCGTACGAAGGGAAGGCCCGTACGGCGACCAGGATCAGCCCGGAGAAGCCCGCCGCCTTGCCGATGACCGACAGATAGGCGGCGACCGGCACCGGTGCGCCCACATAGGTGTCCGGCACCCAGAAGTGGAACGGTGCGGCGGCGGTCTTGAAGGCGAAGCCCACCAGGGTGAGCGCCACTCCTGTGGCGGCCAGAGTGCTCAGCCGGCTGTCGGCTTCGGGCAGCGCCTGCGCGACGGTGCCCAGATGCATGCTGCCGGTGGCGGCGTAGACGAAGCTGACGCCCAGCAGCATCACGGCAGTGGCCGTGACGGAGGACAGGAAGAACTTCAGCGCCGCCTCGGACGAGAGCCGCTCGCCGCGCCGCAGGCCGACCAGCGCGAACGCCGGGAGCGAGGCGACCTCCAGGGCGACGACGAGGGTCGCCAGGTCGCGTGAGGCGGGCAGCAGCGCAGCGCCGGACGCCGAGGAGAGCAGCAGGAACCAGAACTCCCCCGCGGGCAGCTGTTCCTGGCGTACGGCTGTGATGGACAGCAGCGCGGTCACAAAGGCGCCGCCCAGGACGAGGAGCTGGACGGTGAGGGCGAAGGTGTCCGCGACGTAGCTGCAGTCGCGGCTCGCCGAGGTGAGGCAGAAGGTGGTGCGGTCGTCACCGATCAGCGGCAGCAGCGTCAGCCCTGCGCTGCCCAGCGCGAGGGCCGACAGCCATCCGAGCAGCCCCTTGAGGCGCTCGGCCAGGAACAGATCGGCCACCAGGACGACCAGCGCGGCGAGCGCGACGATGACGGGCGGTGCGACGGCCGCCCAGTCGATGCTCTGCACGAGGTGGCCGCCCGCGGCGAGCTCGACACCGTGCGCGTGGGCGTCCTGTGGTGCGGTGAGCGCTGTCATCGGGTCACTCCTGGCAGCAGGCTCTGAACGGCCGGGTCCATCAGTCCGAGGAGGGCCCCTGGCCACAGGCCGGCGACGACGGTGAGGACGACCAGGGGCGTCCATGCGGCGTACTCGTAACCGCGCACATCCGGCACTGTGGCCAGGCCCTCCGTGCGAGCTTCGGCAGGGTCGCCCATGCACACGCGGCGCACCACGAGGAGCAGATACGCGGCGGTCAGCAGGGTGCCCAGGGCGCCGAGGGCCAGGAACACCAGGAAGGCGGGCCTGCTGAGTCCCGCCGCCGGGTGATAGGCGCCCAGCAGGGCCAGCAACTCGCCCCAGAAGCCGGCCAGCCCGGGCAGCCCCAGGGAGGCCACCGCGCCGAAGGCGAGCAGCCCGCCGAGGCGTGGCGCCCTCCCGTAGAGGGCGCCCCCGGTGGTGCCGGCCAGGGTGTCGAGGTCACTGGTGCCCGTACGGTCCTTGAGCGCGCCGACGAGGAAGAACAGCAGGCCGGTGACGAGGCCGTGCGCGAGGTTCGCGTAGAGGGCGCCGTTGACACCCGTGTGGGTGAGCGTGGCGATGCCCAGCAGGACGAAGCCCATGTGGCCCACGGACGAGTACGCGATCAGCCGCTTGAGGTCGCCCTTGGCGCCCATTTTCGCGAGGGCGAGGCAGGCGAGCGATCCGTAGATGATGCCCGCGACGGCGAACGCGGCCAGGTAGGGAGCGAACGTGTGCGCACCGTCCGGCACGCCCGGCAGCACGATCCGTACGAACCCGTAGGTGCCCATTTTCAGCAGCACGCCCGCCAGCAGGACGGAGCCCACGGTGGGCGCCGCCGTGTGCGCGTCGGGGAGCCAGCTGTGCAGCGGCCACATGGGCGCCTTGACGGCCAGGCCGAGGCCGATGGCCAGGGCTGCGATCACCTGGGTGGTGTGGCCCAGGCCCGACCCGTGCGCTTCGGCGAGTCGCACCATGTCGAACGTGCCGGCGTTCAGGCCGAGCACCAGCAGCCCGAGCAGCATCACCACGGAGCCGAGGAGCGTGTACAGGACGAACTTCCACGCCGCCGGGCCCCTGCCCTCGCCGCCCCACCGGGCGATGAGGAAGTACATCGGGACGAGCACCGTCTCGAACGCCAGGAAGAAGAGCATCAGGTCGAGCACGGCGAACGTGGCGAGCGTTCCGCACTCCAGCAGGAGCAGCAGTGCGACGAACGCCTTGGGGCTCGGCCCCTGCGGCATTTTGGCGTAGCTGTAGAGCGCGCACAGGAACGTCAGCAGTGCGGTGAGGACGAGCAGCGGCAGCGACACGCCGTCGGTGCCCAGGTGCAGCCGCACGCCCAGGGCAGGAATCCAGCTGACGTCCGACTCGGCCTGCATGGTGCCCGGCCGGTCGTGGTCGAAGCCGACGGCCAGCAGGACGGTGAGAACGAGTACGGCGCCGGTGACGGTCACCCCGTGCCGCAGTACCGCCTGGTCCGGGCCGCGGCCGCGCAGGCCGGGCGGCGCCGGCAGCAGTGCGGCGAGCGCACCGAGCAGCGGCAGGACGACGACGGCGATCAGGAGCGCCCGCAGGGCGGTGTCGTCGAGCGGGATCACGTCACGCCCCTCCGTTTCCGGTCACGGCCAGCACGGTGATGACGGCGAGCACCAGGGAACCCGTCAGCAGCGCCCCGAGGTAGGTCTGCACATTGCCCGTCTGGGCGCGCCGGACGGCGGCCCCGAGCAGCCGCGAACCGCGTCCGGCACCGGACACGTAGGCGTCGACCACCTCGCGGTCCAAGAAGCGCACCAGTCGTGCGGCGCTCTGGACGGGGCGTACGACTGCGGCGCTGTAGAGCGCGTCCAGGTGGAAGCCGGCCGCCGCGTGCCTGTGGAGCGGTCCGAGGAGCAGTACCCCGGGGTCGGCGTCGTGTTCCGGATGGAGTGCGGCCAGCGCGCTGCTGTGCCGCCAGGTCGCGTAGGTGAGGAGGCCACCCACCAGTGCCACTCCGGTGGCGAGCACGGAGGTGGTCAACGTGGGCTTGAGGGACGCGTCGTCGAACCAGTCGGGCAGTACGAGAAAAGCCAGCCCGAGGACGAGGGAAGGCAGCGCCAGCACCCACAGGACGGAGGTCATGACGGCGGGTGCGGGCCGGTGGGCGTGCCCGTCGCGCTCGGCGGGTCCGTGCGCCGGTCCCGGGGTGGCGAGCTCGGTCTCGGGCGCCTGCTGCGGCACCTCTTCGGGGACGTGTTCGGCGGCCTTCTCGCTCTTGACGGCGAGCGGGGCCACGGCGGACGCGCCCCGGAAGGCCAGCAGCCACAGCCGCGCCGCGTAGGCGGCGGTGAGCAGGGCGGTGACCAGGCCCGCGACGAGGACGATCCAGCCCGCGCTCGCCGGGATCGCGTGCGCTCCCCCGAACGGCGCGTGCGCCTCGCCGAAGGCGGCGTGCTCGGCGGCGGCCAGCACGGCCTCCTTGGAGAAGAAACCGGAGAACGGCGGGACGGCCGCCAGCGCCAGCAGCGCGATGGTCATCGTCCAGAAGGCGTCCGGCGCCCGCTTGGCGAGGCCGCTGGTACGGGCCATCACGGTCAGCGAGTTGGTACCCGCCGCGTGGATGACGACTCCGGCCGCGAGGAAGAGCAGCGCCTTGAACGCACCGTGGGTGAGCAGGTGGAAGACGGCGGCGCCCCGGTCGGCGACGGCCAGCGCGGCTGCCATGTAGGCGAGCTGGCTGATGGTCGAGTAGGCGAGTACGCGTTTGATGTCGTCCTGGGCGAGCGCGGCCAGTGCCGAGCCGGTCATGGTGAGCGCAGCCAGCGCCGCGAGGACGATGAGCGCCGCTGTGGACGCGGTGAAGACGGGCAGCAGCCTGGCCACGAAGTAGATGCCCGCCGCGACCATGGTGGCGGCGTGGATCAGCGCCGAGACCGGCGTCGGGCCCGCCATCGCGTCCGGCAGCCAGGAGTGCAGTGGCAGCTGCGCCGACTTGCCCGCGACGCCGGCCAGCAGCAGCAGCGCGATCAGTGTGGGGTGTGTCAGCTCGAAGCCGGAGAGGCTGGAGGTGAGACGGGTGACGACCGTGCTGATGCGGAAGCTGCCCATCTCGGAGGCGAGCGCCAGAATGCCGATGAGGAAGGGAACGTCACCCAGTTTGGTGACGAGGAACGCCTTGAGGGAGGCGGCCCGCGCCGCCGGGGTCTCCCAGTAGTGCCCGACCAGGAAGTACGAGCAGATGCCCATGACCTCCCAGCCGACGAGCAGCACGATCAGATCGTCGCTGTAGACGACGAGGAACATCGCGGCCGTGAAGAGCGAGACCAGCGCGGCGTACGAGGAGTAGCGCGGGTCGTCGCGCAGATAGCCGGTGGAGTAGAGCTGCACGCAGGTGGCGACGACACCGACGAGGACGGCGACCAGGACCGCGAAGCCGTCGAGGTTGAGCGCCAGCTGGATCGGGAGCGCCTCGTTGCCGGTGGGCGCCAGCTCGGTGGCCGCCCGGAGCGGGGTGCCTCCGCCCTGCCGGGCCGCGACCACGACCGCGAGGGCCGCGGCGGCGAGGGTGGGCAGCACGGCGAGCGGGCGGACGAAGCCGGGGGCGCCGCGGCCCAGCAGCAGCCCGGCGAGGGCTCCGAGCGCCGGGAGAACGGGGACGAGCGCTGCGAGTGTCGTGGTGCTCACGCGTGCCGCCTCCCTGCGGCCGGCCCCTGAATCCGCTGGTCGGAGCCGTTCTCGGCGTCGTTGTCAGTGGCCGGTGCCACACTCTTCTCATCGCGTGAACCGCCGCTGGGCTCGCCCCCTGATGGGCCGCCGCTCTCGCGGAGGTCCCGAAGTCTGTCGATGTCGGAGCTGCCGCGGTTGCGGTAGACCAGCAGGACGATCGCCAGACCGATGCCGATCTCGGCCGCGGCGATCGCGATGGTGAAGAGGGTGAGCGCCTGGCCCGCGTGCAGGGTGTCGCGGAGCCAGACGTCGAAGGCGACGAGGTTGAGGTTGACGGCGTTGAGCATCAGCTCGACGGCCATCAGGACGAGGATGGCGTTCCTGCGCGCGAGGACGCCGTAGAGGCCGACGCAGAAGAGGAGGACGGCGAGGACGGCGGGATAGGCGAGGTGCATCAGCGCTCACCGGCCCGGGGGGCCTCGGGCCCGGACTGCTGGGCGGACTGTGGGGACTGTGGGGAGGGCTGCTCGGTGGCCCGCCGGGTGGTGCGTTCGGTGGCCTTGTCCCGCCGGGAGAGGACGATGGCGCCGACGAGTGCGGCCAGGAGGAGGACGGAGAGCGCTTCGAAGGGCAGCACCCAGTGCCGGAAGAGGGCTGCTCCGGTCACCTCGGAGGAGCCACGGCCCGCTCCGGCGACCGCGTCCAGATCGATCCAGGTGGAGCGGAAGGCGTCGACGACCACGGTGACGAGAGTGGCCGCGGCCGCGAGGGAGACGGAGAGCGCGATCCAGCGATTGCCGGAGTCGGCGTCGGGCGAGCGTCCGATCGGCGCCCTCGTGAGCATCAGGCCGAAGAGGATGAGGACGACGACGGAACCGACGTAGATCAGCACCTGCACCCAGGCGATGAACTCGGCGGTCAGCAGGAGGTATTCGACGGCGACCCCGCCGAGCGCCACCACCAGCCACAGCGCGGCGTGCACCAGCTGCCTGGTGACCACGGTGATCAGCGCCGCGCCGAGGGTGACGAGCCCGACGAGGAGGAAGACGATCTCGACCCCGGTGGGTGAGAGGAAGCCGGGGTGGCCTGCGGCCAGCGGTGCGGTGGGGAGCGACGCCGTGGGGGCGGACAGTGCGGAGAGGGTGGTCACTGGGCACCACCCTGCGAGTCCTCGCCGGGGCGCGGCTTCCGGCCGGGTGCCTCAGGAGTGGAACCCTGTGACGGCTGCTCGCCGGAGGGCTCGGCGGTCTCCTGGGGTGGGTGCTCCCGGTGGGCGGCGAGCCGGTCGGCCTCGGCGGCCTGGGCTGCCTTGTCGGCGGCCTTGCGGGCCGCCGCCAGCTCCTTGGCCTCCTCGGCCGCCTCGTCCAGCGGCGGCGGTTCGGGCACGGTCCACATCCACTCGCGGAGCTTGTCCCGCTCGTGGGTCAGCTCGTGGATGTCGGTCTCCGCGTATTCGAACTCGGGCGACCAGAACAGGGCGTCGAAAGGACAGACCTCGATGCAGATACCGCAGTACATGCACAGGGCGAAGTCGATGGCGAACCGGTCGAGGACGTTGCGGCTGCGCTCGCGGCCGCCCGGCGCGGCGGGAGGCACCGTCTCCTTGTGGGAGTCGATGTAGATGCACCAGTCCGGGCACTCGCGGGCGCAGAGCATGCAGACGGTGCAGTTCTCCTCGAACAGGCCGATGACGCCCCGGCTGCGGGGCGGCAGTTCGGGCTGCGTGTCCGGGTAGTGCTCGGTGACCGAGCGCCGGGTCATCGTCCGGAGGGTGACGGCCAGGCCCTTGGCCAGTCCGGAGCCGAACATTCCGCGCTTGGCTCCGGACCGGGTGGCCCCGGCCGGCGTGCCCTCGGAACGAGCGCCCTCGGAGTGGGCGTGGGACACGGCTACATCACCACCTTGACGACGCCGGTGAGGGCGATCTGGAAGAGGGCGAGCGGGACGAGAGCCGTCCAGGCCAGCCGCTGGATCTGGTCCTCGCGCAGCCGGGGGTAGCTGACCCGCAGCCAGATCACCCCGAAGGCCAGCACGCCGGTCTTGAGCAGCATCCACAGCCAGCCCAGGCCGTCGGCGAAGGGCCCGTGCCAGCCGCCGAGGAAGAGCACGGCGGTGAGCGCGGAGAGGACGACGATGCCCGCGTACTCGGCGAGCAGGAAGAGCGCGAAGCGCAGCCCGGTGTACTCGGTGTACGCGCCGAAGATGATCTCCGAGTCGGCGATCGGCGCGTCGAAGGGCGGACGCTGCAGCTCGGCGAGGCCCGCTGTGAAGAAGACGACGGCCCCCACCAGCTGCCAGGGCAGCCACCACCACTCCCACACCCCGAGGATGCCGGGCAGCGAGAGGGTGCCGGCCGCCATGGCGACGGAGGCGGCGGCGAGCAGCATCGGCAGCTCGTAGGCCATCAGCTGAGCGGCGGTGCGCAGCCCGCCCAGGAGGGAGAACTTGTTGGCCGACGCCCAGCCGCCCATCAGCGAGCCCAGAATCCCGACGCCCATCACGGCCAGCACGAAGAAGATCCCGGCGTCCAGCACCTGCGCGACGCCCCCGCCGGGTGCGACCGGGATCGCGACCAGGACGAGGAGATACGGGATCAGCGCGAGCGCGGGTGCGAGCTGGAAGACCCGGCGGTCGGCGCCGTCGGGGACGACGTCCTCCTTCTGGGCGAACTTCACCCCGTCGGCCACGAGCTGGGCCCACCCGTGGAAGCCGCCCGCGTACATCGGGCCGACGCGTCCTTGCATATGGGCCATGACCTTGTGCTCGGTCTGGCCCACCAGGAGGGGCAGCAGGAGGAAGGCGAGCAGTACGGCGAGGATGCGGACGGTGACATCGATGGCGTCCATCAGGCTCCCTCCCCCGACTCGCCGGTCTGCTCGTCGCCGCGCTGCCGCTCGTCGCCGCGCTGCCCGTCCTCGTGCTGCTCGCGCTCGCCGCCGTCCCGGCTCTGCCCGCCGTTCCGCTCCTCCTCCTGGGCGTGGTGCCAGGGGGCGTCGGTGGAGCGAGGCGTTTGCTGCTCAGCGGGTGCGGCCTCGCCCGTCTCCGCCGCACGCTGCGAGGCCGAACCGGCGGCGGCGCTGCGCGCGCGGCGCGGCCTGCGCGGTGCGGTGTCCGCAGCCTGCTCCGCCGCACCGGCGTCCTGCTGAGAGGCCGAGCCGGCGCTCGCGCTGCGGCTGCGGCGCGGCGCCTCACCGGCGGCGCGGCGGGAGCGCTCGCGGGTGGGTGCGGGCGGGAGCTGGCCCTTGAGCGGGCCCCACTCGTTGGGGTCGGGAACGCCGGGGGGCAGCATCTGGCGGCGCTTGGGGCCGCCGTGCCCCGACTCGCCGGGCTCCTTCGCGCCGGGCCACGCCTTGACGACGCGGGCCGCCAGCACGAAGTCCTTGCGGAGCGGATGTCCCTCGAAGGTGTCGGGCAGCAGCAGCGTCACCAGGTGCGGATGTCCGGGGAAGTCGACGCCGAACATCTCGTGGGTCTCGCGCTCGTGCCAGGCGGCACCGGCGTAGACACCGGTGGCGGTCGGCAGCGCCGGGGCCTCGTGCGGGACCGTCGTACGCAGCACGAAGCGGCGCACGCCGGGGGTGCCCGCAGCGGGCAGTGCCGCCAGGTGGGCGCAGATCCGGATGCCGGTGCCCGGCTCGTCGACGGCGCTGAGCCAGTCGAAGTAGGTGCAGCCCAGCTCGTCGCGGGCCGCGGTCAGCGCGGGAATCCAGGAGTCGGCGGGTACGTCGACGGTCAGCAGGCCGTAGGCGTCCTCGGCCGTCGCGCCCTCGCCGAACAGTTCACCGGCCGGGCGTGGCAGCCAGCCGGGGTGCTGGGGCGGCTCGGTCACCGTCCGTCCTCCTCGGTTTCACCGTCCGGAGCCGCCTCGGGCGCGGACGGCGCCTTCGGCGGTGCGACCAGGCCACTGGTGAGAGCCCCGGCGGAGGCGGCGCCGTTCGCGTCGCTCCCGGTGTACGCGCCGCGCCCGGTGTAGCGGTCCGCCGTGGACTCGGCGGCGATCTTCTCCTGGAGCTTCAGTACGCCTTGCAGCAGCGCCTCGGGCCGGGGCGGGCAGCCGGGCACATAGACGTCGACGGGGATGATCTGGTCGACGCCCTTGGTGACGGCGTAGGAGTCCCAGTAGGGGCCGCCGCAGTTGGAGCAGGCGCCGAAGGAGATGACGTACTTGGGCTCGGGCATCTGCTCGTACAGCCGTTTGACGGCGGGGGCCATCTTGTCGGTGACCGTCCCGGAGACGACCATCAGATCGGCCTGCCGCGGCCCCGGTGCGAAGGGGATGACGCCGAGCCGGATGAAGTCGTGCCGGGCCATGGAGGCGGCGATGAACTCGATGGCGCAGCAGGCCAGCCCGAAGTTGAAGACCCAGAGGCTGTAGCGGCGTCCCCAGTTGAGGACCACCTTCATCGGTTCGGGCGCCAGCCGCGAGAGCAGGCCGAGCTGGGGGCGTCCCTCGGCTCGCGCGGTTCCGTCAGGAGCGGGAGTCGGGGTGTTCGTTACGTCCATTCCAGGACGCCCTTCTTGTACGCGTACAGCAGGCCGACGGCCAGGAAGCCGATGAAGACGAACATCTCCGCGAGCGTGGTGGCGCCGTAGCCGGGCGCGGCGAACACGGTGGACCAGGGGAAGAGGAACACCGCGTCGACGGCGAAGATGACGTACAGGAACGCGTAGACGTAGTAGCGGATCTGCGTGTGCGCCCAGCCCTCGCCGACGGGGTCGACCCCGCACTCGTAGGTCAGCATCTTCTCCGGGGTGGGCACCACCGGCCGCAGCAGGCGGCCCGCCGCGAAGGCCACGCAGACGAAGAGCACACCGACGACGGCTACCAGCCCGACGACTGCATAGCCGTGGAAGTAGTCCGGCACGCCTGCCCCGTCCTGTGTCGGTGTGTACGTTCGACGATCTGTACGCACGGAGTGTAGGCCCTGGCGGACTCGCTGAGGACAGTCGCGTCACACTCTGGAACCCCGCCGGCGGAGCCTCGCGGAACGCACGCGCCCCGGGGTACGTGACACGGATCACCGCCGGGCGCCGAGGGCACCGGACAGCCGGGATCGGAACCGGCCCCGAAGGCGGCATGGAGCCCGAACTCTTTCGAGGAGCCCTCCAGCAGGGGGGCGGAACGTAGCGGGGACGGCGTGCACCGTGGCGGAAGCAGCGCCCCCGGATGTCTCAAAAATCTGTCCACCATGGGAACACCCACGGGAAGGCAACCCTTAGCAACGTACGATGGCAAGCGAGCCGCCGCCTTGAGGGAGGTCCGATCCAACGTGACCAGTCAGGTCAGTAGCCCAGCCGGGCAGTCCGGCCCCGCACCGGGCCAGGACAGCGGACGGGACGCCGGCAACAAGGAGGTCCGGCGCCTGGACCGGGTGATCATCCGGTTCGCGGGGGACTCCGGCGACGGTATGCAGCTCACCGGAGACCGCTTCACATCCGAGACGGCTTCGTTCGGCAACGATCTGTCGACGCTGCCGAACTTCCCGGCCGAGATCCGTGCCCCCGCGGGCACCCTGCCGGGCGTTTCCAGCTTCCAGCTCCACTTCGCCGATCACGACATCCTCACTCCGGGTGACGCACCCAATGTGCTGGTCGCGATGAACCCGGCGGCGCTGAAGGCGAACATGGCGGATCTGCCGCGTGGCGCCGAGATCATCGTGAACACGGACGAGTTCACCAAGCGGGCGATGGCCAAGGTCGGCTACGACGCCAGCCCGCTGGAGGACGGCTCGCTGGACGGCTACCACGTACACCCCGTGCCGCTGACCACGCTGACGGTCGAGGCGCTCAAGGAGTACGACCTGGGCCGCAAGGAGGCCGGACGGTCGAAGAACATGTTCGCGCTGGGCCTGCTGTCGTGGATGTACAACAGGCCGACCGAGCAGACCGAGGCGTTCCTGCGGTCGAAGTTCGCGAAGAAGCCGACGGTCGCCGAGGCGAACATCGCGGCGTTCCGTGCCGGGTGGAACTTCGGCGAGACGACGGAGGACTTCGCGGTCTCCTACGAGGTCGCGCCCGCTTCCAGCGCCTTCCCGCCGGGGACGTACCGGAACATTTCCGGCAACCTGGCCTTGTCCTACGGGTTGATCGCCGCGTCTCAGCAGGCGGACCTGCCGCTCTTCCTCGGCTCGTACCCGATCACCCCGGCCTCCGACGTGCTGCACGAGCTGAGCAAGCACAAGAACTTCGGGGTGCGCTCCTTCCAGGCGGAGGACGAGATCGCGGGCATCGGTGCGGCGCTCGGCGCGGCGTTCGGTGGCTCGCTGGCGGTGACCACGACCTCGGGGCCCGGTGTGGCGCTGAAGTCGGAGACCATCGGTCTCGCGGTCTCGCTGGAGCTGCCGCTGCTGATCGTCGACATCCAGCGCGGTGGCCCCTCGACCGGTCTGCCGACCAAGACCGAGCAGGCCGACCTGCTCCAGGCGATGTACGGGCGCAACGGCGAGGCGCCGGTGCCGATCGTGGCGCCGGCCACCCCGGCCGACTGCTTCACGGCAGCGCTGGACGCGGCCCGGATCGCTCTCACATACCGGACGCCGGTATTCCTCTTGTCGGACGGCTATCTCGCCAACGGCTCCGAGCCGTGGCGGGTCCCCGATGTGGACGAGCTGCCCGACCTGCGGACCCAGTTCGCCTCCGGGCCCAACCACGAGCTGGACGACGGCACCGAGGTCTTCTGGCCGTACAAGCGCGACCCGCACACCCTGGCCCGTCCCTGGGCGGTGCCGGGTACACCGGGGCTCGAACACCGCATCGGCGGTATCGAGAAGCAGGACGGCACCGGCAACATCTCCTACGACCCGGCCAACCACGACTTCATGGTCCGCACCCGCCAGGCCAAGGTGGACGGCGTCGAGGTACCGGACGTGGAGGTCAGCGACCCGGACGGAAACGCCCGGCTGCTGGTGCTCGGCTGGGGCTCGACGTACGGCCCGATCACCGCGGCGGTGCGCCGGGTCCGCAACGCCGGGGGCGAGATCGCGCAGGCCCACCTGCGCCACCTCAACCCGTTCCCGCGGAATCTCGGTGAGGTGCTGCGGCGCTACGAGAAGGTCGTCATCCCCGAGATGAACCTCGGCCAGCTCGCCACCCTGATCCGCGCCGAGTACCTGGTCGACGCACAGTCGTATACGCAGGTCCGCGGTCTGCCCTTCAAGGCCGAGCAGCTCGCGACCGCACTCAAGGAGGCCATCGCACATGGCTGAGACGTCCGCACCCCCACCTTCGGCTCCCGTGTCCGAGGCGCTGTCGCTGGTGCCGAAGGCCGATGGCAAGCAGTCGATGAAGGACTTCAAGTCCGACCAAGAGGTGCGCTGGTGCCCCGGCTGCGGTGACTACGCCGTGCTCGCCGCCGTCCAGGGCTTCATGCCGGAGCTCGGGCTGGCGAAGGAGAACATCGTCTTCGTCTCCGGTATCGGCTGCTCGTCCCGCTTCCCGTACTACATGAACACCTACGGGATGCACTCCATCCACGGCCGCGCCCCGGCCATCGCCACCGGGCTGGCGGCCTCGCGGCGCGATCTGAGCGTGTGGGTGGTCACCGGTGACGGTGACGCGCTCTCCATCGGCGGCAACCATCTGATCCACGCGCTGCGGCGCAATGTGAACCTGAAGATCCTGCTGTTCAACAACCGGATCTACGGACTCACCAAGGGCCAGTACAGCCCGACGTCGGAGGCCGGGAAGATCACCAAGTCCACGCCGATGGGCTCGCTGGACGCGCCGTTCAACCCGGTGTCGCTGGCGCTGGGCGCCGAGGCGTCGTTCGTGGCCCGTACGGTCGACTCGGACCGCAAGCACCTCACCAGCGTGCTGCGGGCCGCCGCCGACCACCCGGGATCGGCGCTGGTGGAGATCTACCAGAACTGCAACATCTTCAACGACGGTGCCTTCGAGGTCCTGAAAGACAAGGAACAGGCGCAGGAGGCCGTCATCCGGCTGGAGCACGGGGAGCCGATCCGCTTCGGCGCCCCGGCCGAGGACGGTCTTGGCTCCCAGGGCATCGTCCGCGACCGGGCGACCGGCGACCTGCGGATCGTGGACGTCCGCGAGGAGGGCACCGCCGAGGTGCTGGTGCACGACGCGCACACCGCCTCGCCGACCACCGCGTTCGCCCTCTCCCGGCTCGCCGACCCGGACACGCTGCACCACACCCCCATCGGCGTGCTGCGCGATGTACGGCGTCCGGTCTACGACACGGAGATGGCGAGCCAGCTCGAACGCGCCGTCGAACAGAACGGCAAGGGTGACCTGTCCGCGCTGCTGCACGGCAACGACACCTGGACGGTCGTCGGCTGACGCTGACTTCCCCGCCTGTGACAGGGCCCGGCACCTTCGGGTGCCGGGCCCTTTCGGGTGCTGGGGCCGTTGGAGTGCCGGGCCCTTCGGGTGCCGGGGCTTTGGGGAGTGCCGGGGCTGTGTGCCGGGGCTGTGTGCCGGGGCTGTGTGCCGGGCGACAGGACCATAGGGCGGAACGGGAATGACAAGAGGGGGCGCCTCCCGTTACATTCCGAGAAGTCGGCACGCCGGACACCGGGCAGCCGGGCAGCCGTGGCAGAAGGCAGGGAGGGTCATGCAGACACCGAGTTCACAGCGCACGGGACTGCTGTTCGGCTTCGCGGCGTACGGGATGTGGGGGCTGCTGCCCCTGTACTGGCACGCCCTCGCCGACATCGGCGCCACCGAGGTGCTCGCCCACCGCATGGTCTGGTCGCTGCCGACCGCACTGGTCATCGTCGCGCTGCTGCGCCGCTGGTCCTGGGTGAGCGCGCTGGTGCGCCAGCCGAAGAAGCTGGGCCTGGTGGTACTCGCCTCGGCCGTGATCTCCCTCAACTGGGGGCTGTTCATCTGGGCCGTCAGCTCCGACCGGGTCCTCGAATCCTCCCTCGGCTACTTCATCAACCCGCTGGTCTCCATAGCCTTCGGCGTCCTGCTGCTGCGCGAGCGGCTGCGCGTCGCCCAGTGGACCGCCGTCGCCATCGGCGCCGCCGCCGTCGTGGTGATGACCGTCGCCTACGGCAAGCTGCCCTGGCTCTCCCTCTGCCTGGCGTTCAGCTTCGCGTCGTACGGGCTGATCAAGAAGCACGTGAAGCTGGACGGTGTCGAGGGCTTCAGCGCGGAGACTGCGGTGCAGTTCCTGCCCGCGCTCGGCTTCCTGGTCTACCTCGGCTCGCAGGGCGAGTCCTCGTTCACCTCCGACGGGGTGGGCAACGCGCTGCTGCTCGCCTGCGCCGGGGTGGCGACCGCGCTGCCGCTGATCTTTTTCGGCAGCGCGGCGGTGCGGCTGCCGCTGTCCACCATCGGGTTGCTGCAGTATCTGGCCCCTGCCTTCATGTTCGTCCTTGGCCTGACCGTCTTCCACGAGGAGATGCCGCCGGAGCGCTTCGCCGGGTTCGGACTGGTGTGGGTGGCGCTGACGATTCTGACGTGGGACGCGCTGCGGAACGCGAGGCGCGGGCGCGCGGAATTGCGGGCAGCGGCTGCCGCTGCGGCGGAAGCCGCTGTCGCGGAGGCCGCCGACGAGGCCGCCACCACGGAGACCCCCGTCGCGGGGGCGGCCGACCGGTGAGGGGGTGCCCCTTGCTGCGCGTCGCGGGGTGCGGGTCTGTGTTTGGCTGGTCGCGCAGTTCCCCGCGCCCCTTTGGGGCGCGGGGCCCCTACGCCGTCACGTCCCGGTTGTTGAAGCGGGCCCAGGCGGCGGAGCCGAAGGTCGCGACGTAGAGGGCCTGGAGGCCCAGGTTCTTCAGGAGGTCGTCCCAGTAGACCGGGTCCCGCAGCAGGTCGGCGAAGCTCAGCCAGTAGTTCGGGAACAGATACGGATGCACCTCGTCCAGCTGCGGGATCGTGTTGAGGATCTGCACCGTGATCAGCAGCCCCACCGTGGCGGCCATGGCGGCGATACCGCTGTTGGTGAGGGTGGAGATGAACACGCCCAGCGCCGCGAGACCGAGCAGGCTCAGCGCGACCGCCGCGGCGATGGCCAGGGCGCGGAGCAGCCCCTCGCCGAAGGAGACGGTGGTGCCCGAGAGCAGGGTGACCTCCCCGGTGGGGAAGAGCAGCGCTCCGGTCACCAGCGCGGCCAGGGCCACCGTCATGGTCGCCGCCAGGCAGAAGGCCAGCACCGAGGTCAGCTTCGCCAGCAGCAGCCGGGTCCGGCCGGCCGGGGCGACCAGCAGATAGCGCAGGGTGCCCGCGCCGGCCTCGCCCGCCACCGAGTCCCCGGCCACCACGCCGACCGCCATCGGCAGGAAGAACGGCAGGGTGGCGGCCAGCGAGGTGAAGACCAGGAACAGTCCGTTGTTGGTGATCTGGGAGATGAAGGCCGGGCCCTCTCCCCCGCCGCCCCCCACGGTGCCGCCGTCGCTGGTCTCGATCTTCACGGCGATGCCGACGAGGACCGGTACGGCCGCCAGTACGGCCAGCAGCGCCAGGGTGCGCCAGCGCCGGAAGGTGATCAGCAGCTCGCTGCGGAACAGCCCCAGCGACCACAGGGGGCTGACGGCACGGGGCTCCGTCCGCGCTCGTTCGCCGTGCACCGGCCCGGCTGCCTCAGCCTGCGACATCGAAGCCCTCCCCGGTGAGCGAGACGAATACGTCCTCCAGCGAAGCCCGCCGCAGTCCGAAGGCGCGGACCCGGACGTCGGCCCGTACGAGGGCCGCGTTGAGCTCGGCGAGGTCGCCGGGCGGCGGGTCGCCGCTCAGCTCCTCCCCGTCGGTGACCAGGTCGGACACTCCTTGCTCCTTCAGAACCCGCGCCGCCTCGACCGGGTCGGGGGTGGTCACGGTCAGCCTGCCCCGGGCGCCGGCCGCCATCTCGGCGACGGTCCCCTGGACGACGAGCCGGCCCCGGTGCATGACGGCCGTATGGGTGCAGACCTGTTCGATCTCGTCCAGCAGGTGCGAGGAGAGGAAGACGGTTATGCCGTCGCCCGCCAACTCCCGTACCAGCGAGCGGATCTCCCGCATGCCCTGCGGGTCGAGCCCGTTGGTCGGCTCGTCCAGGACGAGCAGCTCGCGCGGCTGGAGCAGCGCCGCCGCCAGGCCCAGCCGCTGCTTCATGCCCAGCGAGTAGGCCCGCGCCTTCTTCCGCGCCGCGGCCGAGAGCCCCACCCGCTCCAGCGCCCGGTCCACCCTGGCAGCGCGGGTACGCGGATCGGCCGTGGGGTCGGCCGCGTCGTAGCGCAGCAGGTTCTCCCGTCCGGAGAGGAATCCGTAGAGCGCGGGTCCCTCGATGAGGGCACCCACCCGGGGCAGCACCCGCCGCACCGCGTCGGGCATCGGCTCGCCCAGCAGACGCGCGGTGCCGCCGGTGGGCTCGATCAGGCCGAGCAGCATCCGGATGGTGGTCGTCTTGCCGGATCCGTTCGGCCCGAGGAAGCCGAAGACGCTGCCCCGGGGCACGGAGAGGTCGAGGGCTTCGACCGCGAGCTGACCACCGCGGTAGCGCTTGGTGAGCCCTTGGGTCGAGATCACCGCGCTGTCGTCCCCCACCACGGCGGTCGGCTCGGTCATATGCCCCCTTCCTTCTTCCTTCTCGTTCGTTCTCGTTGTTGCTCGTTACTTCTCGTTGTTGCTCGGTCTTGCTCGGTCTTCGCGGGCCGGCCGTCCTACTTGGCCGAGTGGTCCTTGTTCGCCGCCTTGACCAGGCCGTCCTTGGTTACGGCACCGACGTAGACCTTGCCGTCGTCGGTCATCAGGGCGTTCACCAGGCGGGTGCTGAAGACCCGGCCGGTGCCGAAGTCACCCTTGACCTCGTCGGTGAAGTTGTCCAGCAGCTTCCCGGCGTCCGCGTCGCCCTTGCCGCCGGACTGCGGGCCGCCGAGTCCGCCGGGCATCCCGGTGTCGAGCTTGGCGACCTTGCCCCAGTCGTTCGCCGACTCGTTGACGATCTCCAGGCCGGAGCCGGTGAGCCCGTCGAGGCCCCGCGGGCCGGGGCCGCGCAGGTCCCCGCCGGCCGACTCGTGCGGCTTCGCCTCGGTGACCTCGGTGCCCTTGGGCGGGGTGAAGTCGAAGCTGCTCGCGTCGGGCTTGCCGAAGTCCACCTTTGTGTACGCCACATCGACGGCGGGCTTGTCGCCGTCCTTCGGCGTGAGGGTGAACCTGAGCGGCACCCCGTTGTCGGCGTCCACCCCTATACGGACCGACTCGATGGTGGAGTCCGGCGCGCCCTTGGGCTTGATGACCAGCTGGTAGGCATCGCGCCCGGCGATCTTCGCGGTGCCGTCCACGGTCACGGAAGTGGACTTGTCGAGGGCCTTCAGTGCCTGCTTCGCCGCCTTCTGCGGCGTCACCGCATCGGGCTCTTCGCCATGCCACCGCTTGGCGGACCCGCCGTGCGCGCCCTTGGCGCCCTCGGGCGCCTTCGCGTGCCACGCCGCGTTGCTGCCGCTGTCGTACGCCCACAGCTCACGGCCGTTGTGGATGAGGCTGTACTCGGCCGCGTCCTCCATGACCGAGACGCGCTGCTTGTCGGGGCCGTCCGCGGCGAAGCGGAGGGTGTGCTCCCCGGAGGCCAGCTCGGACAGCTTCTTGCTCGGTGCGGCGACGCTCCCGCTGCCCTTGCCGTCCTTGCCGGCACCCTCGCCGGAGCCGTGCGGACCGCCCCCGAAGCCGCCGCCCCCGCCGCCGCTGCCGCCGCCTCCGGGGAGGGAGGGCAGGCCGAGGTCGGTGCTCACCTTGACGGTGCCTGACATGTGGTCGACATCGGACTTGGCCACCTTGGCCACCAGCTCTTCGGCGCTGACCTTGGGCAGGTCGGGATCGCCGGAGCTGGCGAGCGCGGGCACCAAGCCGACGGTCGCGGCGGCGACCCCGGCCACAGCGACCGGTACGCCGTAGCGGACCGCCTTGCGCCGGGGGTTCCTCGGTTGGATCTGTGCCATCTGTCTGTCCTACCTCCGTGCTCGGCGGCGGCTCCATGGGTCGCACTCGTCCACCCCTGGCCGCCATTCTCACCCGAATCAGTGCGGGGTGGGTGCTTCCAATGGCACCAAATCCCGCGCTGTGGCGCGTCAGCCGACGGAGGCACATTCGGCTACTCCCCCGGGATGACGGGGCCTCCGCCTGCGGGTTGGTACGGAGCGGGAACGGTCAGGGTTCATCTCACCGCGATGCCGCCGCAGTTCGGCGGCGGAAGACAGCGGCAGCCGTAGACAGTGGAAGGCAGCAGAGGGCTGCGAAAGACCGCGGAAGGCCGCAGGAGGCGGGCCCGGTCAGCCCGCCCGGTCCACCACGGCGGTGCACAGCCCGGCCAGCGCGGCCTTGGCGGCGTTGTCGGGCAGCGGCGCGAGCATCTCGCGGGCCTCGTCGGCGTACCGCACGGTCGCGCGGCGGGCCTGCTCCAGGGCGGGGTGGACCCGCAGCGCGGCCAGCGCCTCGGTGAGCCGCCCGTCGTCGCCCAGGTCCCCGTCGAGCAGCGCGCACAGTTCGCGGTCCTCGCGGGTCGCGTCGGGGCTCGCAGCGCGGGCGCGCAGGTAGAGCACGGGCAGGGTCGCGATGCCCTCCCGCAGGTCGGTGCCGGGGGTCTTGCCGGACTCGTGTTCGTCGCTGGCGATGTCGAGAACGTCGTCGGCGAGCTGGAAGGCGACACCGATGCGCTCGCCGTACTGGGTGAGCACCGAGACGGTCCGCTCGTCGGCGCCGGACATCATCGCGCCGAAGCGGCCGGCGACGGCGATCAGCGAGCCGGTCTTGCCCGCGATCACCTCGAGGTAGTGGTCGATGGCGTCGTGGCCTTCGGAGGGTCCGGCCGTCTCCAAGATCTGGCCGGTCACGAGCCGTTCGAAGGCCTGTGCCTGGATACGGACGGCCTCCGGGCCGAGGTCGGCCAGTATGTGCGAGGCGCGCGAGAAGAGGAAGTCACCGGTGAGGACGGCGACGGAGTTGTCCCAGTTGGCGTTGGCGCTGGGCACCCCGCGGCGCACATCCGCCTCGTCCATCACGTCGTCGTGGTAGAGCGTGGCGAGATGGGTCAGCTCGACGACCACAGCGGAGGGTACGACCCCGGGCGCGTGCGGGTCGCCGAACTGGGCGCCGAGCATCACCAACAGTGGCCGGAACCGTTTACCACCGGCCCGCACCAGGTGCTGCGCCGCCTCCGTTATGAAGGGCACGTCGCTCTTGGTGGCCTCGATGAGGCCCTCCTCGACGGCCGCCAACCCGGCCAGGACATCGGCTTCGACGGCCTTGTCCCGCACGCTCAGCCCGAAGGGCCCGACGACGGTCACGAGGGGTACTCCTGTCTGCGTACGTGGAACGAACGGGTAACGGCTCTCAACGGGTAACGGGTCTTCTTCGCCTTCCTGGGGCAGCGTAACCGGTCACATAACGATCACGGTCGGCGCCCGCCCAGCAGACCACGCTTGGCGCGCCATGCCGGTATATTCCGGATAGCGGACAGGTCGCGCACCGTCGTCCCCTGTGCCGTCCGCGGGCGGCTCCGAGCGCGGCTCCAAGGGCGCAAATGAGGAGCCCGTGGCAGGCCCACGACAGGCCCCCGGCACATAACCTGACCCTCATGAGTGACAGTGCCCTTTTCGGCCCGGACAACCTTCCGTACGGCCTCTTCAGCACCCCGGACCGGCCCGGCCACCGCCGGCTCGGCGTCCGGTTCGGTGACGACGTGCTCGACCTGGGCGCGGCCGCCGCCGCCTTCGGCTCAGCCCACACCGAGGTGCTGGGAGCGCCCTCGCTCAACCCGCTGCTGGCCGCCGGCCGCCCCGTCTGGCAGGCGGTGCGCGGCGAGGTGCGCGGCTGGCTCACCGACGAAGCGCACCGCGAGACCGCGGCACGCCATCTGCTGCCGCTCTCCGGCGTCCAACTGCACCTCCCCTTCGAGGTCGCCGACTACGTCGACTTCTACGCCAGCGAGCACCACGCCACCAACGTCGGCCGGATCTTCCGCCCCGACGGGGACGCGCTGACCCCCAACTGGAAGCATCTGCCGATCGGTTATCACGGGCGGGCCGGCACCGTCGTCGTCTCCGGCACGCCCGTGGTGCGCCCGCAGGGGCAGCGCAAGCCGCCGAACGAGCCGCTGCCCGTCTTCGGACCCTCCCGGCGGCTGGACATCGAGGCCGAGGTCGGCTTCGTCGTCGGCACCCCGAGCGAGCTGGGCCGCCCGGTCGGGCTGGACGGATTCCGCGACCATGTGTTCGGGGTGACGCTGCTGAACGACTGGTCGGCGCGTGACCTCCAGGCGTGGGAGTACGTCCCGCTCGGCCCCTTCCTGGGCAAGTCGTTCGCCACCTCCGTCTCGCCGTGGATCACCCCGCTGGACGCATTGGACGCCGCCCGGGTGGCGCCGCCGGAGCGCGATTTCCCGCTGCTGCCGTATCTGGACGACTCGGCCGAGCAGGTCGAGCCCGGCGGGCTCGACCTGCGCATCACCGTGGAGCTGAACGGGCATGTCATCGCCGAGCCCCCGTTCGCCACCATGTACTGGACGGCGGCGCAGCAGCTCGCCCATATGACGGTGAACGGCGCTTCGCTGCGTACGGGTGATCTGTACGCGTCCGGGACCGTGAGCGGGCCCGAGCACAAGCAGCGCGGCTCGCTGCTGGAGCTCACCTGGGGTGGACGGGAGCCCTTGGCGCTTCCTGAGGGGGAGCGAGCGTTTTTGGAGGACGGTGACGAGGTGGTCCTGACCGCTTGGGCGCCGGGGCCTGGCGGGGGCCGGATCGGGATGGGCGAGGTACGGGGGAAGGTCGAGCCGAGCGTGTGAGTGAGGGCCGCCCCGCGAAGCTTGGGCAGTCTGCGCCAAGGGCGCAGGGTGGGCAAGCGCAGCCCCAGAGAGGGGCTCACTCCGCGAGGGCGGCCAGCACTCCCTCCCCGTAAGTGGAGAGCTTCTTCTCGCCGACGCCCGGGATGGCGCTCAGCTCTTGCAAGGTGGCGGGGCGCTGAAGCGCAATCTCGCGGAGGGTCGCATCGTGGAAGACGATGTACGGCGGCACACCCTGTTCGCGGGCCTGCTCGGTGCGCCACGCCCGCAGCGCCTCGAAGAGCGGCTGAGCCTCCGCGGGGAGGTCCACCGGGGCCGCGCTCTTCCCACCGCGGGGGCCCGTGGCAGCGCCCTGGCGGGGTGCCTTCACCGGAGCCGGGTCCTTGCGCAGCGGCACCTTCCGCTCGCCGCGCAGCACCGTGGCGCTGGTGTCGGTGAGGACGAGCGTGCCGTGCTCGCCCTCGATCTCCAGCAGCCCCTGGGCGATCAACTGGCGGATGACACTGCGCCATTCCGCCTCGCCCAGCTCGGTGCCGATCCCGAAGACGGACAGCGCGTCGTGGTCGAACTGGATGACCTTGGCCGTCTTGCGGCCCAGCAGGATGTCCGCGATCTGGCCCGAGCCGAATTTCTGGCCGCGCTCCCGCTTGAGCCGTACGACGGTGGAGAGCACCTTCTGCGCGGGGACCGTGCCGTCCCAGGACTCCGGCGGGGTCAGACAGGTGTCGCAGTTGCCGCACGAGGTCTCGGCGGCTCCCTCCTCCGGCTCCTGGCCGAAGTAGGCGAGCAACTGGCCGCGCCGGCAGCGGACGGTCTCGCACAGCGAGAGCATGGCGTCCAGGTGCATCCGCGCCCGGCGCTGGAAGGCCGGGTCGCCCTCTCCGTTCTCGATCAGCTTGCGCTGCTGGACCACGTCCTGGAGGCCGTAGGCGAGCCAGGCCGTCGAGGGCAGGCCGTCCCGTCCGGCGCGGCCGGTCTCCTGGTAGTAGCCCTCGACGGACTTGGGCAGGTCCAGGTGGGCGACGAAGCGTACGTCCGGCTTGTCGATGCCCATGCCGAAGGCGATGGTGGCCACCACGACCAGGCCCTCCTCGCGCAGAAAGCGCGACTGGTGCGCGGCACGGGTGCCGGCGTCCAGCCCGGCGTGGTAGGGCACCGCTTCGATGCCGTTGGCGCACAGGAACTCGGCGGTGCGCTCGACCGCGTTCCGCGACAGGCAGTAGACGATGCCCGCGTCGCCCTGGTGCTCCTCCTTGAGGAAGCGCAGCAGCTGTTTCCTCGGGTCGCGCTTGGGGACGATGCGGTACTGGATGTTGGGCCGGTCGAAGCTGGCGACGAAGTCGCGTGCGCCCGTCAGGCCGAGCCGCTGGACGATCTCCCGGTGGGTCGCGCGGGTGGCGGTGGCCGTCAGCGCGATACGCGGCACCTCGGGCCAGCGCTCGCCGAGCATCGACAGATTCAGGTAGTCGGGCCGGAAGTCGTGACCCCATTGGGCGACACAGTGCGCCTCGTCGATGGCGAAGACCGACACCTTGCCGCGCTCCAGCAGGGCCGTCGTCGCCTCCAGGCGCAGCCGCTCGGGGGCGATGTAGAGCAGGTCGAGCTCGCCGGCCAGGAACTCGGCCTCCGCCACGCGGCGCTGGTCGAAGTCGAGGGTGGAGTTGATGAACCCCGCGCGTACGCCGAGCGCCCGGAGCGCGTCCACCTGGTCCTGCATCAGTGCGATGAGCGGGGAGATCACCACGCCGGTACCCGGTCTGACCAGGGCCGGGATCTGGTAGCACAGCGACTTTCCGCCGCCGGTCGGCATCAGCACGACGGCGTCGCCGCCGCGCGTGACGTGTTCGATGGCGGCTTCCTGCTGTCCGCGGAACGCGTCGTAGCCGAAGACCCTGCGCAGTACACGCAGCGTCGCCGTCTCGGACGCCCCGCCGGATCCCTCGGCGCTCTCCTGAAGCATGCCCGCCACCCTAGGCGGCTCCGCTGACATCGGTGGCCGGGCCTGTGGACAGCCCCGCCCCCACTTCGCACCCAGCGCCAACATGCACCCGGTCCACCCCGGTATGCCCCATATGACCTGCCCCCTCCCTGCTAGCTTGACGTGGCCCTGCCGGTCCGTACGGCAGGAGTCGGGAGAGCGACGGAGGGGGATGTACGTGCGCACGTCAGCGCGGATTCCGGGGGCGGTCGCCGCGGCGGCGATCGCGCTGCTGGTGGGCGGCTGCGGCAGTGACGGCGGCGGGGACGGCGGCAACGGGGGCGGGAGCGGCGTCGAGGTCCCCGACCCAGGCGACAAGCGGCCCGACCTGGACGACGAGCCCGGCGGCGACGGCCCGCCCACCGGAGAGGACAGCGGCGGCAGCGGCAGCTCCCGCGGGGGCGGCTCCGCGGACCCCTCCTCCATGAGGGGCTCCTGGGCCACGGCGCCCGATGCCGAAGGGGACTCGGTCGCATTTCAGATCAGCTCGGACAACAGCGTCGACATGTTCATCCCGGGCCGCTGCGAAGGCAGTCTGCGCGGCAAGACCATCGACCTGACCTGCACCGAGGGCAAGAAGAGCTACAGCCACGGAACGGTGGAGAGCGCGTCGGGCGAGAACATGTCCGTCTCCTGGAGCAACGGCCGGACCACCCAGCTGCACAAGTACGACGGGCTGCCCGAGCGGAAGAAGCCGGACTCCCCCTCGGACTGGCCCACCGCGAAGGACCCCTTCTGACCGACCCGGCACCGGCCTGGGACCGGCTCGCCACACTCCCCTGCTAGGTTGTCGTGACCCTGCTCAAACGGCCAGGGTTCGACGATCGAGGAGGGGAAGTGCGCACGTCAGCGCGGATTTCGGGGGCAATGGCCGCGGCGGCGGCGATCGCGTTCCTGGTGAGCGGCTGCGGCAGCGGCGGCGACGGCGGCAAGGACGACAAGCCCGAGGCGGGCAAGGAGAAGTCCGCCGAGCCCACCCCGACCCCGAGCGAGCAGCCCGCGGGCAAGGCGGAGCTGCCCGGCGTGTGGTCCACGCAGGCGGACGGCGGCAAGCTGACGCTGACCGTCGTCGGGGACGCCGTCTCCCTGCTGCGGGACAAGAAGATGTGCAACGGCCGGGTCATGAGCTCCGGCGCCGAGAAGTCACTCGTCATCAAGTGCCCCGGCGGCGCCGGCGAGGACCGCACCAACGGCACCGTCGAGAAGGTGACGGCCAAGTCGCTCGAGGTCTCCTGGAACGGCGGCGCCACCGATACCTACGCCAAGGTCGCCAAGGCCCCGGCGAAGCTGCCCAAGGACCCCGGCGAACTGGGTGACGTGCCCGGCCTCCCGGACAAGCTGAAGAAGATCACCGAGGAACCCGGCAAGGTGCGCAAGTACCCGGCGAACTGAGCGCTCTTCAGGGATCGCGCGGCGAGAGCAGGTGCACCGACTCCTGTTCGCGGGGGTCGGTGCGGGCCACCACCACGGTGACGGGCTCCTCGCCGGTGACCGGCATGTGCGGCATGTTCGCCGGTACATAGACCATGTCGCCCGGATGGAGAGTGTCGCGGTTCGAGAGGTCCTCCCCGTGCCAGATCTCGTGCGCGCCACTGACGACGTATATCGCCGATTCGTGGCCCGCGTGCAGATGGGGCTCTCCACGGGAGTTCGCCGGGATGTGCAGGACGTGCAGACACAGCCCCTTGGCACCCACCGACTCGGCCGAGACCCCCTCGGTGAAGATCCCGCCCTGCTTCCCCTCGTAACCGCCGTTCTCACGGCGGAGAATCACACAACCCATGCCAGAAATTCCTACCGTTTCAGCGCACTTGTTGTCACCGATACCTCACAAGAGGCCGCCAGAGGCCCGGTCAGGGGCCTCTGGCGGCGTCCCGGAGTCATGACGACCGACACCTACGACGCGGAACGGCGGGCCGGCCGGGGCCGTTGCATGGTCACTCTCCTCGTCACCGTACGAACACCCCCGCTTGCCCCGCCAGATCCAGGAAGTACTGCGGTGCCACACCGAGCACGACCGTGACCACCACGCCGAGCGCGATGGCCGAGGTCGTCATGACGCTCGGCACGGCCACGCTCGGCCCGTCGGCCTGCGGCTCGCTGAAGAACATCAGGACGATGACCCGCAGGTAGAAGAAGGCCGCGATGGCCGAGGCGATCACACCCACCACGACCAGCGCGCCCGCTCCGCCCTCGGCCGCCGCCTTGAACACCGCGAACTTCCCCGCGAAACCGGACGTGAGAGGAATACCCGCGAACGCCAGCAAGAAGACAGCGAATACGGCGGCGAGTAGCGGGGAACGCCGCCCCAGCCCCGCCCACTTGGACAGATGCGTCGCCTCGCCCCCCGCGTCACGCACCAGCGTGACCACCGCGAAGGCGCCCAGCGTCACGAACGAGTAGGCGGCCAGATAGAACAGGACGGAGGAGATGCCGTCCTCGGAGGTGGCGATGACACCCGCGAGCAGGAAGCCCGCGTGCGCGATGGAGGAGTAGGCCAGCAGCCGCTTGATGTCCGTCTGGGTGATGGCCACGACGGCGCCCCCGAGCATCGTCAGGATCGCCACACCCCACATCACCGGCCGCCAGTCCCAGCGCAGCCCCGGCAGCACCACGTACAGCAGCCGCAGCAGCGCGCCGAAGGCCGCCACCTTGGTCGCCGCCGCCATGAAGCCGGTCACCGGCGTGGGCGCACCCTGGTACACGTCGGGGGTCCACATGTGGAAGGGGACGGCACCGACCTTGAAGAGCAGCCCCATCACCACCAGCGCGCCGCCGATCAGCAGCAGCGCGTCGTTGCCCGTGGTGTCGGCCAGCACCGGGTCGCTGACGGCGTCGGCACCCGAGACCACCCGGGCGATGGCCGAGTAGTTGACCGTACCCGCGTAGCCGTACAGCAGCGCGGTGCCGAACAGCAGGAACGCCGAGGAGAAGGCGCCCAGCAGGAAGTACTTGACCGCCGCCTCCTGGGAGAGCAGCCGCCTGCGGCGGGCCAGCGCGCACAGCAGATACAGCGGGAGGGAGAAGACCTCCAGCGCGATGAAGAGGGTCAGCAGGTCGTTGGCCGCGGGGAAGAGCAGCATGCCGCCGACCGCGAACAGCAGCAGCGGGAAGACCTCGGTGGTCGTCCAGCCCGCCTTGACGGCCTGCTGCTCGCCCTCGCCGCCCGGCACCGCTGCGGGCTGCGCGGCGAAGGAGTCCACGCGGCCGCCGCGCCCGGCCGGCTCCAGCCTGCGCTCCGCGAAGGTGAAGACCCCCACGATGCCCACCAGCAGCAGGGTGCCCTGCAGGAAGAGCGTCGGGCCGTCGATGGCGAGCGCTCCCATGCCGGCGATCTGCGCCTTGGTGGTGCCCGCGCCGCTGGCCGCCAGTCCGATCACGGCGGCGAAAGCGGCGGCCAGCCCGGCCAGCGCGACGAACAGCTGGGCGCTGTAGCGGGCCTTGCGCGGTGCGAACGCGTCGATGAGGACGCCGACCGCGGCCGCGCCCAGGACGATCAGCACCGGGGAGAGCTTGCCGTACTCGATGCTGGGGGCCTGGAGCTTGTCGCCCGCCGCCGCGATTGTCCACAGGCTGGGGACAGCGTCGGACGTGCCGCCTGCCGCCGCCACCTGGGTCATACCGGTCACTCCGGTCACTCGTGGTCACCTCCGCCGTGTCCAGCCGGCTTGTAGTCGAACCACTTGTTGTGGTCGGCGACGGGATGCTGCGGCTTGGGGTCCTTCTTCTGTACGTCCGAAAGGGTGTGCTCCACCGCGGGGTTCACGATCTCGCTGAGCGGCTTGGGGAAGACGCCGAGGAAGAGCAGCAGCGCCACCAGCGGCGCCACCACGGCCAGCTCCCGCACCTTCAGATCCGGCATCCCCTCGATCTCCGGCTTGCGCACCGGGCCGGTCATGGTGCGCTGGTAGAGCACCAGTACGTACAGCGCGGCCAGGATGATGCCCGCGGTGGCGATGATCCCGGCCACCGGGTAGCGGCTGTACGTACCGACCAGCACCAGGAACTCGCTGACGAACGGCGCGAGCCCCGGCAGCGAGAGCGTCGCCAGACCGCCCACCAGGAAGGTGCCGGCCAGTACGGGGGCGACCTTCTGCACCCCGCCGTAGTCCGCGATCAGACGCGAGCCGCGGCGCGAGATCAGGAAGCCGGCCACCAGCATCAGCGCCGCTGTCGAGATGCCGTGGAAGACCATGTACAGCGTGGCGCCGCCCTGGCCCTGGCTGGTCATCGCGAAGACGCCCAGGATGATGAAGCCGAAGTGCGAGATGGAGGCGTACGCCACAAGCCGCTTGATGTCCCGCTGGCCCACGGCCAGCAGCGCCCCGTACAAGACGCTCACCAGCGCCAGGCCGATGACCACCGGGGTGGCCCAGGAGCTGGCGTTCGGGAAGAGGCCCAGGCAGAAGCGGAGCATCGCGAAGGTGCCGACCTTGTCGACGACCGCCGTGATGAGCACCGCGACCGGCGCGGTGGCCTCGCCCATGGCGTTGGGCAGCCAGGTGTGCAGCGGCCACAGCGGGGCCTTGATGGCGAACGCGACGAAGAAGCCGAGGAACAGCAGCCGCTCGGTGCTGGTCGACATCGTCAGATCGCCGTTGGCGCGGGCCCTGAGCAGCTCGGGCAGCGAGAAGGTGCCCTCGCCCAGGCTGTCGGAGCTGACGACGAACAGCCCGATGACGGCGGCCAGCATGATCAGCCCGCCGGCCAGGTTGTAGAGCAGGAACTTCACCGCCGCGTACGAACGCTGCTTGGCGCCCTCTTCCTCACCGGCCGCGTGCGCCCGGTCCCCGAAGCCGCCGATGAGGAAGTACATCGGGATGAGCATGGCCTCGAAGAAGATGTAGAAGAGGAAGACGTCGGTGGCGGCGAAGGAGACCAGCACCATCGCCTCGACGGCGAGGATCAGCGCGAAGAACCCCTGGGTGGGCCGCCAGCGGCGGTTGGCCCGTGCCTCGTCTTCGACCTGGTCGGCGTCGTGCCAGCCGGCGCCGATCACGAACGGGACCAGCAGCGCCGTCAGCGCCATCAGCGCCGCGCCGATCCCGTCGACTCCCAGCTCGTAGCGGACGCCGAAGTCGGAGATCCAGGCGTGTGACTCGGTCAGTTGGTAGCGGGCGCCGTCCGGGTCGAAGCGGGCCAGCACCACGGCGGCAAGCACCAGCGTGGCCAGCGAGAAGACCAGCGCCAGCCACTTGGCGGCGGTGCGCTTGGCCGCGGGCACGGCGGCGGTGGCCACCGCCCCGACGGCGGGCAGCGCTGCCGTGACCGTCAGCAGAGGAAAAGACATATCTCAGACCGCCCTCATCAGCAGGGTCGCGGCGATCAGCACTGCCGCGCCGCCGAACATCGAGACCGCGTAGGAGCGGGCGAAACCGTTCTGGAGCCGCCGCAGCCGCCCGGACAGACCACCGAAGGTGGCGGCGGTGCCGTTGACGGCGCCGTCGACGACCTTGTGGTCGACGTAGACCAGGCTGCGGGTCAGGTGCGTACCGCCGCTGACCAGCACCACGTGGTTGAAGTCGTCCTGGAGCAGGTCGCGGCGGGCCGCCCTGGTGAGCAGGTTGCCGCGCGGAGCGACCACGGGCACCGGCTTGCGCCCGTACTGGAACCAGGCGGCACCCACGCCGATGACCAGCGAGACGACGGTCGCGGCCGTCACGGTGGTGGCCGAGACCGGGGAGTGCCCGTGCTCGAACGCCGTCACCGGCTCCAGCCAGTTGACGAAGGACTCGCCCGCCTTGAACAGGCCGCCCGCGAAGACCGAACCGAAGGCCAGCACGATCATCGGGATCGTCATGACCTTGGGGGACTCGTGCGGGTGCGGCGGGGTGTACTCCCCGCGTGTCTCGGCCGCCGGCTCCACGTCCGGCTCGGCCGGTGAGGGGGTGGGCGCCTGGCGCCAGCGCTCCTCGCCGAAGAAGGTCATCAGCATCACGCGCGTCATGTAGTACGCGGTGATCGCCGCGCCCAGCAGGGTGACCGCGCCCAGAATCCAGCCCTCGGTGCCGCCCTTGGCGAAGGCGGCCTCGATGATCTGGTCCTTGGAGAAGAACCCGGACAGGCCCGGGAAGCCGATGATGGCCAGGTAGCCCAGTCCGAAGGTGACGAAGGTGACGGGCATGTACTTCCGCAGCCCGCCGTAGCGGCGCATGTCGACCTCGTCGTTCATGCCGTGCATCACCGAACCGGCGCCGAGGAACAGCCCGGCCTTGAAGAAGCCATGGGTGACCAGGTGCATGATCGCGAAGGCGTAGCCGATCGGGCCGAGCCCGGCGGCCAGGATCATGTAGCCGATCTGCGACATCGTCGAGCCCGCCAAGGCCTTCTTGATGTCGTCCTTGGCACAACCGACGATCGCACCGAACAGCAGCGTGACAGCGCCGACGACCACCACGACCAACTGAGCGTCCGGGGCCCCGTTGAAGATGGCGCCGGAACGGGTGATCAGGTAGACGCCCGCTGTCACCATCGTCGCCGCGTGGATGAGGGCCGAGACCGGGGTCGGGCCCTCCATGGCGTCGCCGAGCCAGGACTGCAGCGGCACCTGCGCCGACTTGCCGCAGGCGGCCAGCAGCAGCATCAGCCCGATGGCCGTCAGCTTGCCCTCGCTCGCGTCACCGGCGGAGGAGAGGACGGGCGCGAAGGCGAAGGTGCCGAAGGTGGTGAACATCAGGAAGATGGCGATGGCCAGGCCCGCGTCACCGACGCGGTTGACCAGGAACGCCTTCTTCGCAGCCGTCGCCGCCGTCGGCTTGTGCTGCCAGAACCCGATCAGCAGATAGGAGGCGAGGCCCACGCCCTCCCAGCCGACGTACAGCAGCAGGTAGTTGTCGGCGAGCACGAGCAGCAGCATCGCCGCGAGGAACAGATTGAGATAGCCGAAGAAGCGCCGCCTGCCCGGGTCGTGCTCCATGTAGCCGACCGAGTAGAGGTGGATGAGCGTGCCCACGCCGGTGATCAGCAGGACGAACGTCATCGACAACTGGTCGAGCTGGAAGGCGACATCGGCCTGGAAGCCCTCCACAGGCACCCAGGAGAACAGCTTGCTGTGCATGGCCCGGCTCTCGGCGTCCTCCCCCAGCATGGAGGCGAACAGCGCCGCGCCGATCGCGAAGGAGACCGCGGCCAGCAGCGTGCCCAGCCAGTGCCCCGTGCGGTCCAGCCGCCGGCCGCCGCACAGCAGCACGGCGGCACCGAGCAGGGGCACCCCGACGAGCAGTCCGATCATTGACTCCACTGGTTCGTACCCCTTACAGCTTCATGAGGCTGGCGTCGTCGACCGAGGCCGAGTGGCGGGCGCGGTAGAGCATGACGATGATCGCGAGACCGACCACGACCTCGGCGGCGGCGACGACCATGACGAAGAACGCCATGATCTGGCCGTCGAGGTTGCCGTGCATCCGGGAGAAGGCGACCAGCGTGAGGTTGGCGGCGTTCAGCATCAGCTCGATGCACATGAACACCACGATGGCGTTGCGCCGGATCAGCACCCCGGCGGCGCCGATGGTGAACAGCAGCGCTGCCAGATAGACGTAGTTCATCGGGCTCACTTGGCGGCCTCCTCCTCGCGCTCGGTCCCGCGCTCGGTCCCGCGCTCGGTGGCGTCGTCGTCACGCTCTTCCGCACGCTCTGCCGCGGCCCGCTCCAGCGCGCGTTCGCCGGGATCCTTGGGTCCTGGATAGGCGGCCCGGCCGTGGTACTCGGCCGTGCGCTGCTCCACAGCCGCCAGCCGGGCCAGCTGTTCGGCGCTGACCTCGCGGATCTGGCCGCGGCTGCGCAGCGTGGGGTTGACGCTGAGCTCGGCGGGCGAGCCGTCGGGCAGCAGCGCGGGACGGTCGACCGCGTTGTGGCGGGCGTAGACGCCGGGCGCGGGCAGCGGCGGGAGCTGCTTGCCGCCGCGCACCCGCTCGATGGCCTGCTCGCGCTGGGACTTGATCTTCTCGACCCGCTCGCGGTGGGTCAGCAGCGTGGCGCCGACAGCGGCGACGGTCAGCAGCGCGCCGACCACCTCGAAGGCGACCACGTACTTGGTGAACAGCAGCGAGGCCAGCGCCGGAACGTTACCCTGCGCGTTGGCGGCCGCCAGCCCGTTGAAGCTGCCCACCGAGACCTGGCCGATCCCGGCGATCAGCAGGATGCCGAGCCCGAGCCCGCAGCCGGCCGCCAGCCAGCGCTGGCCCTTGAGGGTCTCCTTGAGGGAGTCGGCCGCGCTGACGCCGACCAGCATCAGCACGAACAGGAACAGCATCATGACCGCGCCGGTGTAGACGACGATCTGGACGACGCCCAGGAAGTAGGCGCCGTTGGCGAGGTAGAACAGCGCCAGGATGATCATGGTGCCGGCCAGGCACAGCGCGCTGTGCACGGCTCGCCGCATCAGCACGGTGCCCAGACCGCCCAGCACGGCGATCGTGCCCAGCACCCAGAACTGCAGCGCCTCCCCCGTGGAGGTGGCCGTCGCCGCCAGCTCGGTCATCGGTACGGGAAGTCCGCTCATCGCTCGCCCTCCCCGCTGGCGGTCACGGTGCCGTGCGTCATCCGGCCGTGCGGTGCCGCCTCGAAGGTGGCGTCCCCGGCGGCGGCCGGTTCGTCGGCGCCGAAGGTGTCGGCCGACTTCTGCGGAGCCCCGGTGTCGGTGGGCGTCTGCCGCACCGTGCCGGGCGCGGCCTCGGTGACCAGGCCCCGGTAGTAGTCCTTCTCCGTCATCCCGGGGTAGATCGCGTGCGGCGAGTCGACCATGCCCTCCTCCAGCCCCGCGAGCAGCTCCTCCTTGGTGTAGATGAGGGACTCGCGGCTGTCGTCGGCCAGTTCGTACTCGTTCGTCATGGTCAGCGCCCGGGTGGGGCACGCCTCGACGCACAGGCCGCACAGGATGCAGCGCAGATAGTTGATCTGGTAGACGCGGCCGTAGCGCTCGCCGGGCGAGTAGCGCTCCTCGTCGGTGTTGTCGGCGCCCTCCACATAGATGGCGTCGGCGGGACAGGCCCAGGCGCACAGCTCGCAGCCGACGCACTTCTCCAGCCCGTCCGGATGCCGGTTGAGCTGGTGGCGGCCGTGGAAGCGGGGGGCCGTCGGCTTCTTGTACTCGGGGTACTGCTCGGTCAGCCGCTTCTTGAACATGTCCTTGAAGGTCACGCCGAAGCCGGCCACGGGGTTCTCAGGCACCGTCAGCCCCCTTGCTCTCGGTGGTCGGGTCAGTAGCGGTGGCCGTGCCGCCCGCCTGGGCGCCGACCGGCTCCCGGTCCCGGTCGGCACGCGAGGGCCGGCGTGGCACCGGTGGCAGCGTCTGCCCGGGCAGCGGCGGTACGGGGTAGCCGCCGGCCATCGGGTCGAACGACTTCTCCGCGGGCGGTTCTTCTTCCTCCTCCTCGCCGCCGCGGAAGAAGTCCACGACGAAGGTGATCAGCAGCAGCACCAGCGCGGTCCCCGCGACCCAGTAGACGACCTCGCTGTAGTCCCAGCCCTCGTTGCGCATGGCGCGGACGGTGGCCACGAGCATCAGCCACACCAGCGCGATGGGGATGAGCACCTTCCAGCCGAGCTTCATGAACTGGTCGTAGCGGGTACGCGGCAGCGTGCCGCGGATCCAGATGAAGAAGAAGATGATCACTGCGAGCTTGGCGGCGAACCACAACATGGGCCACCAGCCGTGGTTGGCGCCCTCCCACCAGGTGGAGATGGGCGCCGGAGCGCGCCAGCCGCCCAGGAAGAGGGTGACCGCGAGCGCGGAGACCGTCACCACGTGGATGTACTCGGTCAGCATGAACATCGCGAACTTGATCGAGCTGTACTCGGTCTGGAAGCCCGCGACCAGATCGCCCTCGGACTCCGGCATGTCGAAGGGCGCGCGGTGCGCCTCGCCGACCATCGAGACCAGGTAGATCAGGAAGGAGACCGGCAGCAGATAGGCGAACCAGCCGTCGGCCTGCTCCCCGACGATGGTCGAGGTGGACATGGAGCCGGAGTAGAGGAAGACCGCGGCGAAGCTGAGGCCCATCGCGATCTCGTAGCTGACGATCTGCGCCGTGGCCCGCACCCCGCCCAGCAGCGGATAGGTCGAGCCCGACGACCAGCCGGCCAGCACCACGCCGTAGGCGGCGATGGAGGAGGTGGCCAGGATGTAGAGGACGGCCACGGGCATGTCCGTCAGCTGCATCGCCGTACGGTGCCCGAAGATCGAGATCTCGTTGTCCGCGGGGCCGAACGGGATGACCGCGATCGCCATGAAGGCGGGCACCGCGCCGACCACCGGGGCCAGCAGATAGACGATCTTGTCGCTGCCCTTGACGGTGATGTCCTCCTTGAGCATCAGCTTCACACCGTCGGCGAGCGACTGGAGCATGCCCCAGGGACCGTGCCTGTTGGGCCCGACGCGCAGCTGCATCCAGCCGACGATCTTCCGCTCGAAGACGATGGAGATCAGCACCGTCACCATGAGGAACGCGAAGCAGAAGACCGCTTTCAGCGCGACCAGCCAGAAGGGGTCCGTGCCGAACATCGACAGGTCCTCGGCGGCGAGGCCAAGCGTTCCGGAGCTCATGCGCCCACCTCCTGCGGGTCTTCCTGGACGGCCGCGGTCGCGGGAGAGATCCGCACCACATCGCCGGGCAGTGCGCCGGTGTCGGCCTGGACGCCGGAGCCCACCGAGTGGAGCGGCAGCCAGACGACGCGGTCGGGCATCTCGGTCACCTGGAGCGGCAGCCGCACCTCGCCCCGGGGGCCGCAGACGGCCAGCACATCGCCGTCCTTGACGCCGGCCTCGCCCGCCGTTGCGGCGGACATCCGCGCCACCGCGGCGTGCCGGGTGCCGGCCAGCGCCTCGTCGCCCTCCTGGAGCCGGCCCAGGTCGAGCAGCAGCCGGTGCCCGGCCAGCACCGCCTCGCCCGCCTCCGGCTGCGGCACGGTACGCGCCGCCGGGACGGCCGGGGCTGTTCCGGCACCGCCGCGGCCCTGGCCGAGCCGGTCGATCTCGCCGCGCACCATACGGACATCGGGCAGCCCGAGGTGCACATCGAGCGCGTCCGCCAGCATGTGCAGTACCCGGGTGTCGGGCTGCGCGTGGCGGCGCGTCATCTGATCGGGCTTGAGCGCGGCCTCGAACGGCCGCAGCCTGCCCTCCCAGTTGACGAAGGTGCCGGACTTCTCCGCCGCCGCCGAGACGGGGAGGACCACATCGGCCAGTTCGGTCACCGCGCCGGGCCGCAGCTCCAGGCTGACCAGGAAGCCGACGGCCTCCAGCGCCTCGCGCGCCCGGACCGGGTCCGGCAGGTCGTCGATCTCGACCCCGCCGACGACCAGCGCGGACAGCTCACCCTCCGCTGCGGCCTCGATGATCTGCGAGGTGTCGCGCCCGGGCTGCGCCGGGAGTTCGGCCACGCCCCAGGCGCGGGCGACCTCGGCGCGCGCCTCGGCACTGGCCACAGGCCGCGCCCCGGGCAGCAGCCCCGGCAGACAGCCGGCCTCCACGGCGCCACGCTCGCCCGCGCGGCGCGGCACCCACACCAGCGAGGCGCCGGTCGCGGTCGCGGTCCGTACGGCAGCGGTCAACGCGCCCGGCACGGTGGCCAGCCGCTCGCCGACCAGGATCACCGAGCCCTCGCCGCGCAGCGCCTCGGCCGCCGCGGCTCCGGTCTCGTCCAGGCCGACACCGCCCGCGAGCGCGTCCAGCCACTCGGTCTCGGTGCCGGGCGCGGCGGGCAGCAGCGTGCCGCCCGCCTTCTCCAGGCCGCGCGTCGCGTGGCTCGCCAGTGAGAAGGTGCGCTGCCCGTGCTTGCGCCAGGCCTTGCGCAGCCGCAGGAAGACGCCGGGCGCCTCCTCCTCGGCTTCGAGCCCGGCCAGCAGTACGGCGGGCGCGGCCTCCACCGCCGCGTAGGTGACTCCGGTGGAGTCCAGGTCGCGGCCGTGGCCCGCCACCTGGGAGGTGAGGAAGTCGGCTTCCTCGGCCGAGTGCGGCCGGGCGCGGAAGTCGATGTCGTTGGTGCGCAGCGCCACCCGTGCGAACTTGGCGTACGCGTAGGCGTCCTCGACGGTGACCCGGCCGCCGGTCAGCACCCCGGCCCGGCCGCGGGCCGGGGCCAGGCCGCGCGCGGCGGCTTCCAGCGCCTCGGGCCAGCTCGCGGGAGCGAGCTCGCCGTCCTCACCGCGGACCAGCGGGGTGTGCAGCCGGTCGGGCCGCTGTGCGTAGCGGAACGCGAAGCGGCCCTTGTCGCACAGCCACTCCTCGTTGACCTCGGGGTCGTTCTCGGCCAGCCGCCGCATCACCTTGCCGCGCCGGTGGTCGTGTCTGAGCGAGCAGCCGCCCGCGCAGTGCTCGCAGACGCCCGGTGAGGAGACCAGGTCGAAGGGGCGGGAGCGGAACCGGTAGGCGGCCGAGGTGAGCGCGCCGACCGGGCAGATCTGGATGGTGTTGCCCGAGAAGTACGACTGGAAGGGCTGGTCCTCGCCGGTGCCGACCTGCTGCAGCGCGCCCCGCTCCAGCAGCTCGATCATCGGGTCGCCCGCGATCTGGTTGGAGAAGCGGGTGCAGCGCGCGCACAGCACGCAGCGTTCCCGGTCCAGCAGCACCTGGGTGGAGACGGCGACCGGCTTCGCGAAGGTGCGCTTCTGGCCCTCGAAGCGGGAGTCGGCGTTGCCGTGCGACATGGCCTGGTTCTGCAGCGGGCACTCGCCGCCCTTGTCGCAGACGGGGCAGTCCAGCGGGTGGTTGATGAGCAGCAGCTCCATCACGCCGCGCTGCGCCTTGCTCGCCACCTGGGAGGTGAGGTGGGTCTTGACGACCATGCCGTCGGTGCACTGGATGGTGCAGGACGCCATCGGCTTGCGCTGGCCCTCCACCTCGACGATGCACTGCCGGCAGGCACCGGCCGGGTCGAGCAGCGGGTGGTCGCAGAAGCGCGGGATCTCGATGCCGAGCTGCTCGGCGGCACGGATGACCAGCGTGCCCTTGGGGACGGAGATCTGGGTGCCGTCGATGGTCAGCGACACCAGGTCCTCGGGCGGCGGGGCAACCTCCCCTCCTCCTTGGGAGGTGCCAGCAGTGGTGACGGTCACGCGTTCACCTCCAGGTGAGCGGAGTTGGGTCCATCAGCCCACGCGGTGGACTTCTCGGGGTCGAAGGGACAGCCGCGGCCCGCGAGATGGGCTTCGTACTCGTCGCGGAAGTACTTGAGCGAGGAGAAGATCGGGGACGCCGCGCCGTCACCGAGGGCGCAGAAGGACTTGCCGTTGATGTTGTCGGCGATGTCGGCGATCTTGTCCAGGTCGGCGGAGCTCGCCTTCCCGGCCTCGATGTCCCTCATCAGCTGGACGAGCCAGTAGGTGCCCTCGCGGCAGGGGGTGCACTTGCCGCAGGACTCGTGCGCGTAGAACTCGGTCCAGCGGGTGACGGCCCGCACCACACAGGTCGTCTCGTCGAAGCACTGGAGCGCCTTGGTGCCGAGCATGGAGCCGGCGTTGCCGACGCCCTCGTAGTCGAGGGGGACGTCCAGGTGCTCGTCGGTGAGCAGCGGAGTGGAGGAGCCGCCCGGTGTCCAGAACTTCAGCCGGTGTCCCGGCCGCATGCCGCCGCTCATGTCGAGGAGCTGGCGCAGCGTGATGCCCAGCGGTGCCTCGTACTGGCCGGGGCGTGCGACATGGCCGCTGAGCGAGTAGAGCGTGAAGCCGGGCGACTTGTCGCTGCCCAGTGCCAGCGAGCGGAACCAGTCCTTGCCCTTGTCGACGAGGGCGGGAACCGAGGCGATGGACTCGACGTTGTTCACCACCGTGGGGCACGCGTACAGACCGGCGACGGCCGGGAAGGGCGGCCGCAGCCGGGGCTGGCCGCGGCGGCCTTCGAGCGAGTCGAGGAGCGCCGTCTCCTCGCCGCAGATGTAGGCGCCGGCGCCCGCGTGCACGGTGAGTTCCAGGCCCTTGCCGGGCCCGAGCGCGTCAGGCCCGAGGTAGCCCGCCTCGTACGCCTCGCGCACGGCCAGGTGGAGGCGGCGCAGCACGGGCACGACCTCGCCGCGCAGATAGATGAAGGCATGGCTGGAGCGGATCGCATGGCAGGCGATCACGATGCCCTCGATGAGGGAGTGCGGGTTGGCGAAGAGGAGGGGGATGTCCTTGCAGGTGCCGGGCTCCGATTCGTCGGCGTTGACGACGAGGTAGTGCGGCTTGCCGTCGCCCTGCGGGATGAACTGCCACTTCATCCCGGTGGGGAAGCCGGCGCCGCCCCGGCCGCGCAGGCCCGCGTCCTTGACGTAGGCGATCAGGTCGTCGGGGTCCATGGCCAGCGCCTTGCCCAGCGCCCGGTAGCCGCCGTGCCGCCGGTAGCCGGCCAGCGTGTAGGAGTCGGGCTCGTCCCAGTGCGCGGACAGTACGGGGCTCAGCAGCTTCTGCGGATCGGTGGCGCCTCCCGCCGGGTGCGGGGAGGTCTCGTCCTGTCCGCCGTCGTGTGTCACCGTCGTCACTTCCCCTCCTCGTCGGATGCCGCTCCGCGCGGGGCGACGACGCCGGGGGTGGACTCCCCCTTGGCCAGTCGCAGCCCGGCCAGCGAGGCGGGTCCTGCGCTGCCGGACGCGTCCACCGCGTCGGGCCGCTCGTCGGGGAAGCCCGCCAGCAGCCGCGCGGTCTGCTTGAAGGTGCACAGCGGCGCGCCGCGGGTGGGGGCGACCTCGCGGCCCGCGCGCAGGTCGTCGACGAGGGCGCGGGCGCTGTCGGGGGTCTGGTTGTCGAAGAACTCCCAGTTGACCATCACGACCGGTGCGAAGTCGCAGGCCGCGTTGCACTCGACGTGTTCGAGGGTGATCTTGCCGTCCTCGGTGGTCTCCCCGTCGCCGACGCCCAGGTGTTCGCGCAGCGAGGCGTAGATGGCGTCGCCGCCCATCACCGCGCACAGCGTGTTGGTGCACACCCCCACCTGGTAGTCGCCCGAGGCCTTGCGGCGGTACATGGAGTAGAAGGTGGCGACGGCGTTGACCTCGGCCGTGGTCAGCTCCAGCATCTCCGCGCAGAACCGCTGCCCGGTGCGGGTGACGTGGCCCTCCTCGGACTGCACCAGGTGCAGCAGCGGCAGCAGCGCCGACCGGCTGCCCGGATAGCGGGCGATGATCTCGCGCGCGTCCGCCTCCAGCCGCTCGCGTACCTCGGCGGGGTAGTCGGGCGCGGGCATCTCGGGGATGCCCATCTCGACGTTGGTCACCGGTCGACGCCTCCCATCACAGGGTCGATGGACGCGACGGCGACGATGACGTCGGCGACCTGGCCGCCCTCGCACATCGCCGCCATGGATTGCAGGTTGGTGAAGGAGGGGTCGCGGAAGTGCACCCGGTAGGGGCGGGTGCCGCCGTCGCTGACGGCGTGCACGCCCAGCTCGCCCTTGGGCGACTCGACGGCCGCGTACGTCTCGCCCGGCGGTACCCGGAAGCCCTCGGTCACCAGCTTGAAGTGGTGGATCAGCGCCTCCATGGAGGTGCCCATGATGTTCTTGATGTGGTCGAGGGAGTTGCCGAGCCCGTCCGGGCCGAGGGCGAGCTGGGCCGGCCAGGCGATCTTCTTGTCGGCGACCATCACGGGACCGGGCTCGAGCCGGTCCACGCACTGCTCGATGATCCGCAGCGACTGGCGCATCTCCTCGAGACGGACCAGGAACCGCCCGTAGGAGTCGCAGGTGTCCACGGTCGGGACCTCGAAGTCGTAGGTCTCGTAGCCGCAGTAGGGCTGGGCCTTGCGCAGGTCGTGCGGCAGCCCGGCGGAGCGCAGGATCGGTCCTGTGGCGCCCAGCGCCATGCAGCCGGCCAGGTCGAGGTAGCCGATGTCCTGCAGCCGGGCCTTGAAGACGGGGTTGCCGGTGGCCAGCGCGTCGTACTCGGGCAGGTTCTTGCGCATCTTCTTGAGGAACTCGCGCAGCGCGTCCACGGTCCCCGGCGGGATGTCCTGGGAGAGCCCGCCGGGCCGGATGTAGGCGTGGTTCATCCGCAGCCCGGTGATCAGCTCGTAGAGGTCGAGGATCAGTTCGCGGTCGCGGAAGCCGAAGATCATCACGGTGGTGGCGCCCAGCTCCATGCCGCCGGTGGCGATGGCCACCAGGTGCGAGGAGAGCCGGTTGAGCTCCATGAGCAGGACCCGGATGACGTTGGCGCGGTCGGGCACCTCGTCCTCGATGCCCAGCAGCCGCTCCACCGCCAGGCAGTACGCCGTCTCGTTGAAGAACGGCGTCAGATAGTCCATGCGGGTGACGAACGTGGTGCCCTGGGTCCAGGTCCGGTACTCGAGGTTCTTCTCGATTCCGGTGTGCAGGTAGCCGATGCCGCAGCGGGCCTCGGTGACCGTCTCGCCGTCGATCTCCAGGATCAGCCTCAGCACCCCGTGGGTGGACGGGTGCTGGGGGCCCATGTTGACGATGATCCGCTCGTCGTCGCTCTTGGCGGCGTGGGCGGCCAGCTCGTCCCAGTCCCCTCCGGTGACGTCGTAGACGGTGCCTTCGGTTGTCTCCCGAATGCCTGCGGGTGCGTGGGTTGTGGAAGACATTTAGGTGTACGACCTCCGCTGGTCAGGAGCGGGAATCTGGGCGCCCTTGTACTCGACGGGAATACCGCCGAGCGGATAGTCCTTGCGCTGCGGAAAGCCCTGCCAGTCGTCCGGCATTATGATCCGCGTCAGCGCCGGGTGACCGTCGAAGATCAGCCCGAAGAAGTCGTACGTCTCGCGCTCGTGCCAGTCGTTCGTCGGATAGATGTCGACGATCGAGGGCACGTGCGGGTCCGCGTCGGGCGCGCTGACCTCCATGCGGATCAGCCGGTTGTGGGTGATCGAGCGCAGGTGGTAGACGGCGTGCAGCTCGCGGCCCTTGTCGCCGGGGTAGTGGACCCCGCTGACCCCGGTGCACAGCTCGAAGCGGAGCGCGGGGTCGTCGCGCAGGGTGCGGGCCGCCCGGGACAGATACTCCCGGGCGATATGGAAGGTCAGTTCGTCCCGGTCGACAACCGTCCGCTCGATGACGTGCGCGGGATCGAGGCCCTGCTCCTCCAGCGCGCCCTCGAACTCGTCGGCCACCTCGTCGAACCAGCCGCCGTACGGCCGGGGCGTCGCGCCGGGCAGCCGTACGGTGCGCACCAGGCCGCCGTAGCCGGAGGTGTCGCCGCCGTTGCGGGCGCCGAACATGCCGCGCCGGACGTCGATGACCTCGCCGGGGTCCCCCTGGGGTACGGGCAGGGACTCCTCACCCCGTTGGGTGGGGTCGTTCTCGTTGGGGCCCTTCGGCCGCTTTTCGTCGCTCACCGGAGCAGCCCCTTCATCTCGATCGTCGGCACGGCCTTCAGGGCCGCCTCCTCCGCCTCGCGGGCCGCTTCCTTCTGATTGACGCCGAGCTTCGTATTCAGGATCTTCTCGTGCAGCTTGAGAATGGCATCCAGCAACATTTCGGGCCGCGGCGGGCAGCCGGGCAGGTAAATATCGACCGGAACGACGTGGTCGACGCCCTGCACAATGGCGTAGTTGTTGAACATTCCGCCGGAAGAGGCACACACGCCCATGGAGATGACCCATTTGGGGTTCGGCATCTGGTCGTACACCTGCCGCAGCACCGGCGCCATCTTCTGGCTCACCCGGCCCGCCACGATCATCAGGTCGGCTTGGCGCGGTGAACCGCGGAAGACCTCCATGCCGAACCGGGCGAGGTCGTAACGGCCCGCGCCGGTCGTCATCATCTCGATGGCGCAGCAGGCGAGCCCGAACGTCGCCGGGAACATGGACGATTTACGCGCCGCGCCGGCCATCTTCTCAACAGTCGTGAGCAGAAAACCGCTCGGCAGTTTCTCTTCAAGTCCCATTGCTTATCCTGCCCCTAGTCCCATTCCAGGCCGCCGCGCCGCCAGTCGTAGGCGTACGCGATACCGATGAGGGCGACGAAGACCAGCATTTCGACGAGCCCGAACATCCCGAGTGAGTCGAAATGGACGGCCCACGGGTAGAGGAAGACGATTTCGATGTCGAAGATGATGAAGAGCATCGCCGTCAGGTAGTACTTCACCGGGAAGCGGCCGCCTCCGGCCGGCTGCGGCGTGGGCTCGATGCCGCACTCGTACGCCTCCAGCTTTGCCCGGTTGTAGCGCTTGGGGCCGACGATCGAGGCCACGACCACGGAGAAGACCGTGAACGCGGCCGCGATCGCTCCCAGTACGAGGATTGGTGTGTAGACGTTCACCGCTCCCGTCTCCTTCCAGGCGTCGACTCTGACTGCCGGCAGACCGCTGGGCCGCTGCGCACCCCCACGAAGATCGCTCCTATGTGAGGCAGTTCACAAGCCCTGTTCGCAGGCATCTTAAGCCCGCCCCTCTGTGATCTGCGACACGGGGGGCGACAACGAGTTTGTGATCTCCACCACCTGACGGCCAATCATCCGATCAGATGAGCAGCAATCTACATACGCAAAGCCTCCGGGTGATCACCTGAGGTGACATCCGACCGTGCTCACAGCCGTTGGAAGCGGGTCGCTGTACCAAGCACGGGGCTGCACGGGCAAATTCGCGGTGGACGGTTTCACCTGCTATGCGCGAACCACTGGAGATCGTGCGCTCGTGAAGCCCGGCACAAGCACCGAGACCCCCGCGCGACCCCGCCGAGTCCGGCCCGTTACCGAGCAGGATGGGCGATAGGGGGCCAACGTCCGCTTTGCACGAAGAGTTGAGATGGGTTGAGTTCGCGCGACCGCGAAAAATGTGAGCTGCGCCACGCCCTTTTCCGGCAGCCGCTGTCTTCTTTGCGCTCGCCTTTTCTCCGTGGTAAGCGGAGCAGGGATTCCGGCAATGCGGACAACTCCGTGGTCACGGCCCCGTAGTTGGGCAATGATCACGTCGGGGAAGCCGCCCCGGGCAACGCCCGTAGAGCTCAAGTGGCCGTGATCGCGACGACTGTGGCGCATCGCACGATTGTTGAGACAAGGGATTGGAGCCTGCTAGGCATTCCTTCATGTCCCCGAAAGCTCAGATTCCCAGCCACCGAAAGCCCCGCTCCAGCAAGATGAATACGGCGCTGCGTGCGGGTATGACGGGCGGCGTCATGGGCACCATTGCCCTCACCGCGGCGGCGGCGCCGGCCCAGGCGGCCGACAACAACGCACCGGCCGAGACAGTGGAGATGCCCACCCTCTCCACGGCCGACACCACCACGCTCGCGGCCGAGTCCCTGCGCGAGTCGGCCCAGCAGTACAGCCTCCAGCAGGCCCAGGACCACGCGGCCACCGAGGCCAAGAAGCAGGCCAAGGAGAACAAGCAGAAGGCCGAGGCCGAGGCCAAGCGCAAGGCCGAGGCCAAGCGCAAGGCGGCGGCCGCCCGTGAGGCGGCGCAGCAGGCGAAGGAGCGCGCCTCCCGCTCCACCGACCGCGCCTCCCTCTCCACCAAGGCCTCCGTGCCGCAGGGCGGCAATGTGGCCACCCTCCTCAGCTTCCTGCGGGCCCAGGTCGGCAAGTCCTACGTCCTGGGCGCCACCGGCCCCTCCGCCTACGACTGCTCGGGGCTGACCCAGGCGGCCTTCAAGCAGATCGGCGTCAACCTGCCGCGCACCTCGCAGCCGCAGTCCACCGCCGGCACCCCCGTCTCCCTGAGCAACCTGCAGCCGGGCGACATCCTCTACTGGGGCAGCGCGGGCAACGCTTACCACGTGGCCGTCTACGTCGGCGGCGGCAAGTTCATCGGCGCCCAGAACTCCTCCACCGGCATCGTGGAGCGCCCGCTGAGCTACGACCAGCCCACCGGCGCGGTCCGAGTGCTCTGAGCGCTAGCCGCACAACGGGCTGGCCGTACAACGGGCTGGCCGTACAACGGGCTGGCCGTACAACGGGCTGGCCGTACAACGGGAAAGGGCCCCGCCTTTGGCGGGGCTCTTCTTGTGCGACGGGCGGCAGGCCCCCGCCGTCAGGCCCTGGGGGTCACCTTGGCGAGGCCGTTGATGATGCGGTCCATGGCGTCGCCGCCGGTGGGGTCGGTGAGGTTGGCGAGCATCTTGAGGGTGAAGCGCATCAGGACCGGATGCGTGAGGCCGCGTTCGGTGGCGAGCTTCATGACCTTGGGGTTGCCGATGAGCTTCACAAAGGCGCGGCCCATCGTGTAATAACCGCCGTAGGTGTCCTTGAGGAGCTTCGGGTAGCGGCGCAGTGCCAGCTCCCGCTGCGCCGGGGTGGCCCGCGCGTGTGCCTGGACGATGGTCTCGGCGGCGATGGCACCGGACTCCATGGCGTAGGCGATGCCCTCCCCGTTGAACGGGTTCACCAGTCCGCCCGCGTCACCGACCAGCAGCAGGCCCTTGGTGTAGTGGGGCTGGCGGTTGAAGGCCATCGGGAGCGCGGCACCGCGGATGGGGCCCGTCATGTTCTCCGGGGTGTAACCCCACTCCTCGGGCATCGAGGCGCACCACGCCTTGAGCACCTCGCGCCAGTCGAGCTCCTTGAAGGCGGCGGAGGTGTTGAGGACGCCGAGGCCCACGTTGGAGGTGCCGTCGCCCATGCCGAAGATCCAGCCGTAGCCGGGCAGCAGCCGGTCCTCGGGGCCCCGCCGGTCCCACAGCTCCAGCCAGGACTCCAGGTAGTCGTCGTCGTGCCGCGGCGAGGTGAAGTACGTACGGACCGCGACGCCCATCGGCCGGTCCTCGCGGCGGTGCAGGCCCATCTTCAGCGACAGCCGCGTCGAGTTGCCGTCGGCCGCGACGACGACCGGGGCGTGGAAGGTGACCGGGGTCTTCTCCTCGCCCAGCTTGGCGTGCACCCCGGTGATCCGGCCGGTCCGCTCGTCCAGGACCGGCTCGGTGACGTTGCAGCGCTCGTACAGCCGTGCGCCTGCCTTCTGCGCCTGGCGGGCGAGCTGCTCGTCGAAGTCGTCGCGCTTGCGGACCAGGCCGTAGTCCGGGTAGCTGGCCAGCTCCGGCCAGGGGAGCTGGAGGCGGTGCCCGCCGCCGATGATGCGCAGGCCCTTGTTGCGCAGCCAGCCCGCCTCTTCGGAGATGTCGATCCCCATCGCCACCAGCTGCTTGGTGGCGCGCGGGGTGAGGCCGTCGCCGCACACCTTCTCGCGCGGGAACGCGGTCTTCTCCAACAGCAGCACGTCCAGACCGCTGCGCGCCAGGTGGTACGCGGTCGTGGAGCCCGCGGGCCCGGCGCCGACGACGATCACATCGGCGGTCCGCTCGGAAGCTGTTGCCTTCGACTGGGGATCGGCCACTGGGACTCCCGCGTGCTGGCTGATTCGGCTGACCGCGCCAGTCTATGCGGGCGCTCGGGCCCCGCCGTTGTGCGGCCCCCGCCCTCGGGGGCCGCACGGTTCACGCCCTCGGCGCCGTCAGTTCCCGTTCTCGTCCCAGGTGCTCAGCGCGGTGCTGAAGACCTGTTCGCGGTCCGGGTCCCACTCGTCGTAGCGGTTCTCGACATAGATGCTGTACTCGGTGCCGTCCTCGCTGACGTACGCCTGGTCGATGGCGTGGATGGTGCGACCCGAGTCGTCCGAGGTGTAGACGAACTCCCAGCGGGCGCCGGGCCGTCCCCGGAAGGTGTTCTTCGACAGTTCGAGCCGCCGGTACCCGTCCCGCTTGCGCGCGCCCTTCTCCAGGGTGCGGAAGTTCTCGTACGAGGACTGGCCGGCGTTCTCGATGACGCCGATCCGCAGATAGTCGCCCCCGGTGGGCGCCTCGTAGTCGACCTGGGTGCCCTTCGTACGGCGCTGCCAGCCCTCCATGACGCCGACGGAGAACCCCTTGGAGTCGTTCACCCACCTGAAGCCCTCGGGCAGCTCGGTGGTCTGCGGGCTGCCCGGTGAGCCGCCCGCGCCGACGTCCTCGCCGGTTCCGGTGTCGTCGTCGGGGGCTGGAGCATCAAAGCTGTCGGACGGTGCGGGCTTCGGCCCCTCGGGGTCCTCGTCGGCGGGCTGCTGCTTGTTGGAGGAGTCCTTGGTGGTTCCCTTCGTGGGCTTCCCTGCGGCCGACTTGCTGTCGCCCTTGCCGTCGTCACCCGCCAGATAGAAGGCACCCCCGGCCGCGATGCCGCCCACCAGGAACACGGCCAGAACGAGCCCCGCCCACATCAGTCCCCGCCTGCGCTGCGGCGGCGGCACGGGACCGCCACCCCCGCCCGGGCCCAGGACTTCGGGACCGTCCCCGGTCTCGGTGGCCGGGTACGCGGCCCCCGATTCGTCCCCCTGAGCGGGTGCCGGCGCCGGGGCGGGCGGTGGGGGCCCAGCGGGTGCGGCCGGTGCCCCCGTGGCAGTCGGGGCGTAGCTGCCCGGTCCATGGCTCCCGGCCCCGTAGCCGCCGTACGTCCCCGCTCCGTAAGCCCCGGCACCGTAAGCCCCTGCGCCGTACGCGCCCGGGCCCGTCCCGCCGGGGCCGCCCTTGCCGAACTGGGCGCGGATGAAGGGGACCAGCAGCGTGCCGCCGTAGGACCACAGCAGGGCGAACAGCAGCAGTTCGGCGATGCCCGCCGCGACCTCTCCCTGGGCGAAGAAGCGGTCGCCGGAGCCGAGGCCGCCCCCGTAGCCGTCGCCGTAGTCGCCCCCGTAGTCGCCGTCGGGTGCGGTGCCGAAGTCGCCGTCCGGATTGCCGCCGTAGTCCCCGCCGAGGCCGCCGCTGCCGCCGTCCACGGCAGCCGTCGCCTCGTGGAAGCCCGCCTTGAAGCCGGCCCCGGCAAGACCGGCGACCAGCAGCAATCCGAGGACGAAGATCCCGGCGGCGAGGAACTGTTCGCGGCGGTCGGCGCTGCGCCGGGCCACCAGCGTGCCCAGCAGCAGCGCGCACGCCAGCCCGCCGGCCAGCGCGCCCACCACTGCCCAACCGTCCGCCAGGTCGCTCAGCTCGCCGTAGCCGAACGACTCGCGACCCATGCTCCACTCTGTGACGTTCCACTTGACGTCGATGGGCGCGCCCCAGGCCAGCGCCAGGCCGAAAGCGCCGACGTTGGGCAGCATCGCCACCAGCCCCCAGACGTCACCGGCGCTGACATCGTCCTCGGAGGCCAGCAGGACCACGAACATCACGACGGAAGCCAGCGCGAGCACACACACCAGCGCGAGCACCGCGGTCCGCAGCGCGCCCACCACCGCGCGCGGCCCCGGGCGGGTGGCCAGCCAGGCGTCGGCCGTACCCCGGGTCAGCACCGTCCCGGCGACGACCGTGGAGAGCAGGAAAGCCCACAGCAGGGTGAGACCGGGCGAGGACTCCAGCTCCAGACCCTCGTACGACGGCGAGGCGTAGAGGCCCAGCGCCAACCCGCCGAGTCCGCCCAGCACACCGATCCGCAGCGCCGCCTCGAAGCCGGCCGAGGGCGGCGCCGTCGCCAGCCGGCGCCGCTCGAACCGGGCCGCGAGGACCAGCGCGCCGATCCACAGCGCTGTGGCCAGCAGCGGCAGTCCGGAGATCTCCGCGCTTCCCGCGACGCGCACGCCGTCGGTGCGGTAGTCCGGGTCGGCCGAGACGCCGAATCCGCCGCCGACCCCCTGGAGCAGCGCGGCCAGCGCGACCCGCATCCGGGTGCCCCAGCCGATGTCCAGGTCGTCGATGTCGTCGTCGGACCAGATGCCGATGGCGCAGGCCGCGACGAACACCAACGCAAGCGGCCACCCGGCGACACGCAGCGCGCCGAGCCAGTCGCCCTTGACGGTGCGTGCCAGGAACATGCCGACCGGGCTCGGCCGGGCGGGTCCGGCGAGTTGGCCGGGCGGTGGAGGCGGCGCGTACCCGGGCTGTGGAGGCTGCGCCGGCGGCGTGGGCTGGGCCGTTTGCGAGACCTGGGTCGGCGCATGGGTGGGTGCATGGGTCGGCGGCGCCGCGGGAGGGGGCGGGGCCGCGGGAGGGGGCGGGGCCGCTGGTGCCGCCGGGGCGCCGCACGACATGCAGAAGCGTGCCTCGGCGGGGGATTCGGCACCGCACTGCGGGCAGCGCGAGGATGACGGCGGCGGCGGGGACGACATGGCGCTCCGATGCGGTTGCGTACGGGAGGGGACGAAGCGGCACACAGGGGCACCGCTCGTGCGCGTACGGTAGGTAGGGACGGGGTACATCGTTCCGCCGAACGCCCCTGGGGGGAAGGAGATTTATCCAAGCGCAACCGGACTTGGCCGACAGCGCCTCGGTCCGACGCCGCGTCAGTTGCCCTGCCCCGCGCTCAGTCCCGGGCGCGGAACCCGCGGTGCAGCGCCACGATGCCGCCCGTCAGATTGCGCCACGCCACCCGGGTCCATCCCGCGTCCTGGAGGCGGGCCGCGAGCGCGGGCTGGTCGGGCCACTCGCGGATGGACTCCGCGAGGTACACATAGGCGTCCGGGCTGCTGCTGACCCGCCGGGCGATCGGCGGCAGCGCGCGCATCAGGTACTCGGTGTAGACGGTGCGGAAGGGCGCCCAGGCCGGGTGGCTGAACTCGCAGATCAGCACGCGCCCGCCGGGCTTGGTGACCCGCCGCATCTCCGCGAGCGCCTCCTGAACGGCGCTGACGTTGCGCAGCCCGAAGGAGATGGTCACCGCGTCGAACGTGGCGTCGGCGAAGGGCAGTCGGGTCGCGTCCCCTGCGGTGAAGGGCATCCAGGGGTGGCGCTGCTTGCCCTCGCGCAGCATGCCGAGCGAGAAGTCGCACGGCACCGTGAAGGCCCCGGCCTCCACGAAGGGCAGCGACGAGGTGCCGGTACCCGCCGCCAGGTCCAGCACCCGCTCGCCGGGGCGCGCGTCGACGGCGTCGGCGACGGCCCGCCGCCACAGCCGGGCCTGGCCCAGCGAGAGCACGTCGTTGGTGAGGTCGTACTTGGCCGCCACGTCGTCGAACATGGCCGCGACCTCGTGCGGCTTCTTGTCCAGGGATGCCCGCGTCACGTCGTCTGTTGTCCGTCCGGTCGTCAGTTCACATCGCCAGTTCAGCGTCGCCGGTCAGCGACGTCAGTTCGCGTCGATGAGCGCCAGTTCGGGGTGGGCGGTGCCCCCGTCGATGGCGGTGGAGGAGAAGTGCGAGACGACCTTGTCGTCCACCGGGTCGTTCGCCGGGTCGTCGTGCACCACCAGGTGCTCGTACGTCGTGGCCCGCTGCGCCGGGACGCGGCCCGCCTTGCGGATGAGGTCGATCAGCTCCATCCGGTTGGAGCGGTGCTTGGCGCCCGCCGAGGAGACGACGTTCTCCTCCAGCATCACCGAGCCGAGGTCGTCGGCGCCGTAGTGCAGCGAGAGCTGGCCGATGTCCTTGCCGGTGGTCAGCCAGGAGCCCTGGATGTGGGCGACGTTGTCGAGGAAGATCCGCGCGATGGCGATCATCCGCAGGTACTCGAAGACGGTCGCCTGCGTCTGCCCCTTCAGATGGTTGTTCTCCGGCTGGTAGGTGTACGGGATGAAGGCGCGGAAGCCGCCGGTGCGGTCCTGCACGTCCCGGATCATCCGCAGGTGTTCGATCCGCTCGGCGTTGGTCTCGCCGGTGCCCATCAGCATGGTGGAGGTGGACTCCACCCCCAGGCCGTGGGCGATCTCCATGATCTCCAGCCAGCGCTCACCCGACTCCTTGAGCGGGGCGATGGCCTTGCGGGGCCGCGCCGGGAGCAGTTCGGCCCCGGCACCCGCGAAGGAGTCGAGCCCGGCCGCGTGGATGCGCTCGATCGCCTCCTTCGGCGTCACCTCGGAGATCCGCGCCATGTGCTCGACCTCGCTGGCACCGAGGGAGTGGATGACCAGCTGCGGGAACGCCTTCTTGATCGCGGCGAAGTGCTCCTCGTAGTACTCCACCCCGAAGTCCGGGTGGTGGCCGCCCTGGAACATGATCTGGGTGCCGCCCAGCTCCACCGTCTCCGCGCAGCGGCGCAGGATGTCGTCCAGATCGCGGATCCACACCTTGTCGCTCTTGGGCGAGGCGTAGAAGGCGCAGAACTTGCACGCCGTCACGCACGAGTTGGTGTAGTTGATGTTGCGCTCGATGATGTACGTCGCGATGTGCTCGGTCCCCGCGTAGCGGCGGCGCCGCGCCTTGTCGGCGGCAGCGCCCAGCGCGTGCAGGGGCGCGTACCGGTAGAGGTCGAGCGCCTCCTCGGGAGTGACGCGCCCCCCGGCGGCGGCGCGGTCGAGGGCGGAGAGCAGGTCGGCTTCCGACACGTGCGCTGTCACCGTGGCGTCCCTCCAAAGGTCGCACATTCGCACATTCGATACAGCTGGCCGCGTACCACGGCACAGCGGCGCCGGACCAGCCTACGCCAGCCGTGCCCAGGGCATTCGGGGGCACCGGAGCGCGCGCTCAAGGGCGCAGCATCTCCACCCGGACGTCCGGCGGGAAACCGGTCGTCGCGCCCGTACGGCGGGCGAACTCGGCGACACCCTCCAGCTGCCGCTCGCCGAACCGGAAGTCGAGGGTGGTGAAGTACCGCTCCAGCACCTTCGGCTCGAAGATCTCGTAGCGCGCGGCGTGCTCGGCCACCTGGTCGACCTGTTCCATGGCCAGATCGCGCGAGGCCAGGAAGGCCCGGTGCGTCTCGTGCACCGTCTCCGGGGCGCGCTGGAGGAAGTCGCGGCGCACCGCCCAGACGGCGAAGACGAACGGCAGCCCCGTCCACTCCTTCCACAGCCGCCCCAGGTCGTGCACCTGGAGGTCCTGCTCGGGAAGCTGCCGCAGATAGGCGCGCAGCCCCACATCGCCGATGACGACGGCGGCGTCCGCCTCCTTCATCATCCGCTCCAGATCGGGCGGACAGCTGTAGTACTCCGGCTGGACGCCGTACCGCTCGGTGAGGAGCAGCTCGGCCAGCCGTACGGAGGTGCGCGATGTCGAGCCCAGCGCCACCCGGGCGCCGTCCAGCTGGTCGAGCGGGACGCGGGAGACGATCTCGCAGGACATCACGTCGCCGTCGCAGCCCACCGCGATGTCAGGCAGCGCGACGAGGTCGTCGGCGTTGCGCAGGAACTCGACCAGAGTGACGGGGCCCATGTCGAGGCGCCCGTCGATGATCATCTCGCTGAGCTTCTCGGGGGTGTCCCGAGTGAGGTCCAGGTCCAGCAGGGTGTGGGTGTGGACCAGGCCCCAGTACAGCGGCAGACAGTTGAGGAACTGGATGTGCGCGACGCGGGGTCGGGTGCGCACATGCCTCGGTTTCGCAGTCACTCTCCGGAGAGTACGCCCCGCTCCCGGCCCCGCCACGCGGGGTCCCTCGGCCGGCGCACGGCACATGATCCGCAGGCCTTCCACGCCGGGCACCACCGTGCTAGGCTCGAAGCCAAGTTGCAGTTTGGTTTCCCTTGCAGTACAGAGCCTGCGGAGCATGTGACCGCGGGCTCTCGTCGTTTTCAGGCTTCTTTGTGGGTTCTGGGAGCAGGGACACCCTTATAGGCCCAAGGAGGGCTTATGGCTACCGGAACCGTTAAGTGGTTCAACGCCGAAAAGGGCTTCGGTTTCATCGCCCAGGACGGCGGCGGTCCCGATGTCTTCGTCCACTACTCCGCGATCAACGCATCCGGTTTCCGCTCTCTCGAGGAGAACCAGATGGTGTCGTTCGATGTCACGCAGGGCCCCAAGGGTCCGCAGGCGGAGAATGTCACCGCGCAGTAGTCCCTGACTCTGCAGTATCCAGCAGTACCCAAGGAGCCCCCGCCGAGGCGGGGGCTCCTGCCTTTGTGCCCCGAAGGGGCGCGGGGAACGGCGCGCCCAGCCACAAGGCCCCCGCGCCCTGCGGCGGCGGAACAGGGGCAGCCCCTCAGCAGCCCCGCTCGTAGTCGGCTATCGCGGCGACCTTCTCCGCCGACGCCGAGCCCTCGTCGAAGCGCTGATCCAGCCACTCGTCCACCAGCGTGCGGGCCAGCTCCAGCCCGATCACGCGCTGCCCGAAGCACAGCACCTGTGCGTTGTTGCTGAGCACGGAGCGCTGTACGGAGTAGCTGTCGTGCGCGGTGACGGCCCGGATGCCGGGGACCTTGTTGGCGCTGATGGCCACGCCCAGCCCGGTGCCGCAGATCAGCAGCGCGCGGTCGGCCTCCCCGTCGGCGACCCGGCGGGCCGCCTCCACGGCGACGTGCGGATAGGCCCGGTCGATGTCCGCGCCGGCGCCGTCGACCCCGACATCGGTGACCTCGGCCACGCGGGCGTCGCCCAGCAGATCCTTCTTGAGGGCTTCCTTGTAGTCGAGACCCGCGTTGTCGCAGCCCACCACGATCCGGAAGGGCCGGCGGGGCGCTGCGGGGGTGCTGCTCATGGTGCGTTCCTCCTGGTGACGGGGGGGGGCGGCGGGACTGCGGGACGACGGGACCCGCGGGGCGAGAGGGTCAGAGGTGGCGTACGGTCTCGGCCAGCGCGCCCAGGACCATCGCCAGCGACATGGCGCCCGGGTCCGGGGTGCCGACGCTGCGCTCGGCGAGCGGCCTGGCGCGGCCCAGCTTCGGGCGCAGCTCAGCAGTGGCCTCGGCGGCGGTACGGGCCGCTCCGGCCGCAGCTGTGAGCGCCTCGGCGGGCGGAGCGCCCGTCTCCAGCCGCTCCCCGAAGGCGGTCACGAACGGGGCGAGCGCATCCACGAGGGTCTTGTCGCCGGGGGCTGCCTTGCCGAGCGAGGTGACGGCCTCCAGCGCGGCGCGGGCGCCGGCCGCCAACTCGGCGGGCGCGGGGGCGCGGTCGGCGGGGAGCGCGGTACCGAAGGCGCGCAGGCCGGCGCCCCACAGCGCCCCCGAGGTGCCGCCCGCCTCGGCGGCCCATGCGTCCGCGGCCGCACCCAGCAACGCGGCCGGTGCCGCGCCGGCGACCTGCGCTTTCTCGGCGGCGGCGAGCGCCGCGTCCACGCCCTTGCACATGCCGCGCCCGTGGTCACCGTCCCCGGCGACGGCGTCGAGGCGACCGAGGTTCTCCTCGTGCTCGTGCAGCAGCGTGTGGGCCGCCTGGAGGGCACGTACGACGGTGTCGGCGGTGGTGACCGCCTCACCGGTGGCCGTGGCGGGCGCGTCGGCCGTCCGGGTGGCGGCCGCCGGGGTGGCGGCCGTCCGGGCGGTCGTCGTCGCCGTGGCGCCCGCCGCGGCCGAGGCCGTGCGCTGGGCAGGCACCGATCCGCCGGTGCCCGGGTCCGCGGGGGCGAGGACGCCGCGGCGGAATGCGGGGGTGTCGGCGGGGGCGAGCCAGAGCCGTTCCAGCTCCTCGTCCAGCCAGGTGACGGTCAGCGAGCAGCCCGCCATGTCCAGCGAGGTGACCAGCTCGCCCACCTCGGGGCGTACCAGCTCCAGCCCCGCCTCGGTGAGCAGCCGCTCCACCGACGCCCACAGGACGTACAGCTCCTCGTACTTGGTGGCGCCCAGGCCGTTGAGCAGCACCGCGACCCGGCGGTCCGCCGCCGCCTGTCCGGGCCGCTCGGCCAGCAGCCCCTCGACCAGGGTGCGGGCCAGCTCCTCGGCGCTGGTCAGCTCGCTCTCGCTGACGCCGGGTTCGCCGTGGATGCCCAGGCCGAGACCCAGCTTGCCCTCAGGGACGGTGAACAGCGGCTCCCGCTGGCCGGGCAGGGTGCACCCGGCGAAGGCCACACCGAGCGAGCGGGTACGGGCGTTGGTGTGCTCGGCGACGCGGACCACCTCGTCCAGATCCGCGCCCTCCTCGGCCGCCGCGGATGCCGTCTTGTAGACGGTGAAGCCGCCCGCGATGCCGCGCCGCCGGTCCGCCTCGGCCGTGGGCGCGCTGGCGATGTCGTCGGTGACGGCGAAGCAGCGGGCCGGTATGCCCTCGGCGGTCAGCCGCTGCGCCGCCTGCCCGAAGTTGATGACGTCGCCCGCGTAGTTGCCGAACAGGAACAGCACGCCCGCGCCGGTCTCGGCCTCCGCCGCCACGGAGTACGCCTGTGCTGCGGAAGGTGAGGTGAAGACGTTGCCTATCACCGAGCCGTCGGCGAAGCCGTCACCGACCACCCCGCAGAAGGCGGGGTAGTGGCCGGAGCCGCCGCCGGTGAGCACGGCGACCTTCGCGGTGCCGGGCCGGCGGGCCCGTACGACGCCGCCTCCGCCCGGGACGGCGCGGACATGCTCGGGGTGGGCCGCGACGAAGCCTCGGACCATGTCCTCGGTGAAGCGGGCCGGGTCGTTGCAGATGCGGGTCATATGGGCTCCAGCAGTGTGTTGTCACCCCGGGCGCGGGTCACCAGGAGCGGCGGGCTGTTTCCAAGGTGTCGAGGTAGCGGTGGTAGCCGTCTTCGTAGAAGGCGACCGCCTCGTCGTCGGCGCGGGCGACCCGGCCCTCGGCGGCGGCGCCGAAGCCCTCGGCCGCGACGCCCAGCGCTCGCCAGGCGACCCGTGCGGCGCCGCGGATGCCCACGGCGTCCTCCCGCACATGGACGTCCCGGCCGAGTACGCCGGCGAAGATGCGCCCCCACTCGCCGGAGCGGGCTCCCCCGCCGCAGGCGGTGACGGCGCCGTCGACGCCGAGGGTCTCCAGGCAGTGCCGTGCCGAGTAGGCGACGGCCTCGCACAGGGCTCGCACCAGGTCGGCGCGGCCGGTCAGTGGCGAGAGCCCGTCGAGGCGGCCGCGGGCGCGGGCGTCGACGAAGGGCGCACGCTCGCCGCTGGTGGACAGGAAGGGCAGGGCCGTGACCCCGGCGGCGCCGTACGGGGACTGGGCCAGCAGCGCGTCCAGCTCCTCGATGCGCACGCCGAGCATGCCCAGCAGCCAGTCGAGACCGGCGGTGCCGATCATCGCGGGCATCACCCGCAGATACCGGTCCTGGTAGGGGGTGGCCAGGATCATGCCTGCCGCCTCGTCCCCCGCGCCCGGCGCCGGGTCGTCGCCGAGCACCTGGCAGGCCAGGGTGGTGCCGATGATGAGGTTGCCCTCGCCGACCCGCTCCAGGCCCGAGCCGAAGCCGCAGGCAGGGATGTCGAACGGGCCGGCGCTGACCGGCAGCCCGGGGGGCAGCCCCAGCTCGGCGGCGACCTTGGGCAGCAGGCCGAACAGCGCACCGGGCGGCGCTGGTTCGGCCAGCAGCCCCCGCCAGCGGCCCAGCCCGCACAGCTCCAGCGCCTCGTCGTCGTAGGTGCGCCGTGCCACGTCCAGGAACGGCACCGAGGCGTCGGAGGCGTCCACGGTCCGCTCGCCGGTGAAGCGCTGGGCGATGGCGTCGACGCAGTACCCGGCCACATCGGCGGCTTCCAGCCGCTCGGGCTCGTGCGCGGCCAGATGGGCGAGGAGCGGCCCGGCAGCGCCCGGGAACATGCCGGCTCCGGTGCGCCGGTGCACCTCCCGCGCTGTACCGTCGGCGGCCCACTTGTCCAGGACGGGGGCCGCGCGGCCGTCCATCCAGGACAGTGCGCGGCCCACCGGGCGGCCGTGCGCGTCCCGCAGCCACAGGCCGTCGCCCTGGCCGGTCAGCGCCAGTGCCTCGATCGGCTCGTGGGGGTCGAGCAGCGCGGCGTCGGCGACCGCTGCCCGTACGACGGTGACGACCGTGCCGATGACCTCGTCCATGTCCTGCTCGACGCGGTTGCCCGGCAGCGTGTACAGCGTGCTGCGGGCCTCGTGCGCGGGGGTGGTGCGCCCGTCGCGCGCGATGAGCTGGGCCTTGGTGACCGAGGTGCCGACGTCGACCCCGACGATCACGACTGCCGCCCTCCCCCGGCGGCCCCCGTGGTCTCGAACACCTCCGGGTTGACGACGAACTGCGGGCGCTCGCCGCGCAGGTGGGCGGCCGCCTGCGCCGCGGTGATGGCCGCTGCGCGGTCGGCGGTCTGCCGGGTGGCGCCCGCCAGGTGCGGGGTGGTGATGACGTTCGGCGCGCGGTGCAGCGGCCAGTCGGCGGGCGGCGGCTCGACGTCGTAGACGTCCAGTGCCAGCGCGCCCAGGTGGCCGGACTCCAGCATCGCGGGCAGCGGACCGTAGTCCATCAGTTCGCCGCGCGCCGAGTTGACCAGCACCGCACCCTTGGGCAGCAGCTTGAGGTTGTCGGCGTTCAGCATGTGCCGGGTCTCGTCGGTGACGCGTGCGTGCAGGCTGACGACCGAGCTGCGGCGCAGCAGCTCCTCCAGCGCCACCAGTTCCACGCCGTCGGCGGCCGCCTTGGCCTGGTCGGCGTAGGGGTCGGCGACCAGCACCTTCGAGCCGAAGGCACGCAGTACCCGGGCGACGATCGCGCCGATGGCGCCGTAGCCGACGAGCCCGACCGTGGTGCCGTCCAGCTCGATCCCGGCGTTCTCGATGGCGTAGTAGTCGCCGCGCCAGGTGCCCTTCTTCAGCTCCGCGTCGGAGGCGGGGATACGGCGCAGCGCGGCCAGCATCAGCCCGAGCGCGAACTCGGCGGCGGCCGCCGCGTTGCGGCCGGGGGTGAAGGTGACCGGGATACCGGCGCGGGTGGCGGCCGCCACGTCCACGTTCACCGGGCCGCCGCGGGCCACCGCGATCAGCTTCAGGTGCGGGGCCTCGCGGATGACGCGGTCGGTGAACGGCGCCATCTGGATCAGCGCGACCTCGGCGTCGCCGAGCGCTTCGAGCAGCTCGTCCTCGGTGCCGCTGGCCTCCTTGACATTGCCGACGGGGCCGAAGGGGGTGTGCGGCCAGGGCGTGGTCTGGGTACGGAAGTCCAGCGCGATGCCAGGCGCCGCGGCCTTGAGCGCGTCGACGAAGAGCTGGGGGGCGATGAAGTGGTCGCCCGAGGCCAGCACCTCGACCGGGGCCGCTGTCTGGTCCGTCATGCCGGGTCACCTTCCTTGAACTGGGCACCGTCGCCGAGCCGCGAGAGCAGGAAACGGCGTACGTCGTCGTGGTCGCTCGCCGAGTGCGCGGCGCCCGCCAGCGCGTCGGCGGCCGGCGGATAGCCGGGGTTGGGGATGGCGACGACCGTCATCCCGGCCGCCGCGGCGGCCCGCAGCCCGTTGCTGGAGTCCTCGACCGCCAGGCAGTCGGCCGCGGGGACGCCGAGCTTCTCGGCGGCCGCGAGGTAGACGTCCGGGCTGGGCTTGCCGCGCGGGACCTCGGCGCTGGAGACGGTGGCCTTGAAATGGTGGTCGACTCCATGGTGCGCGAGGACGGCGTCGATCACGCGGCGCGGCGCGGACGAGGCGAGCGCGATGGGGCCGCGCGCGGCCGTCTCCGCGATCATCTCGCGCGCTCCGGGCAGCAGCTCGATCTCACCGTCCTCCAGAGCCTTGATCATGCCGTCCACGACGGCGCGCTCGGTGTCGGCGGCGCTGTCGCCGGCCCCGGCGAACTCGGTGAGGAACGCGGCCCACTCGGGCGCGCTCATACCCTGGCAGCTCTTGGTCTGCTCGGGCCCCCACTGCTTGCCGCGCTCGGCGGCGAACGCGGTCCACAGCCGCTCCCAGAGATGCTCGCTCTCGACGAGCACTCCGTCCATGTCAAACACCACTGCATCGGCCACGGCCGGAACTCCTCACCTTCGGCTCCCAGCAAATTAACACTGGTTTTGTTATCTGTCACTCATGGGCTGATACGCGCACCAGCAGCGATGTGAGACTTCGGCCCTCCGGGGGCCGGGAGGCACCGTACGGGGTGCAGGATGGTCCGTATGACCGCCCACTCAGCAGCGCGCCTCACGCGCCAGAAGCGTCAGCAGCAGATCGTCGACCACGTGCTGGCCAAGGGCGACGCCTCGGTGGCGGAGCTGACGGAGCTGACCGGCGTCAGCGTGATGACCGTGCACCGGGACATCGCCGAGCTCGCCGACCGCGGCATCCTGCGCAAGTACCACGGAGGCGTCTCGGCGCAGCCCTCCACCGTCTTCGAGTCCAGCTCCGACTTCCGGCTGCACGCGCACACCGGCGAGAAGGAGGCGCTGGCCAGGACCGCGCTGGAGTTCGTGACGCCGGGCATGTCGCTGATGCTGGACGACTCGACCACCGCGCTGGCCTTCGCCAAGCTGCTGCCGCAGGTGGGGCCGCTGACCGTGGTGACCAACTACCGGCTGATCACCGAGGAGCTGCGGCCCGTCGAGGACGTACGGCTGATCAGCATCGGCGGCGAGTACTCGCGCACCCACGACTCGTGGATCGGGCTCTCGGCGCTGGAGATGATCAAGAGTTTCTCGGTGGATCTGACCGTCGTCTCCACCTCAGCCATCACCGGCACCATGACCTACCACCAGGAACAGGAGATCGTCGCCCTCAAGCGCGCGATGCGGGAGGCCGGCTCGGTGAGCGTGCTGCTGATGGACCACAGCAAGGTCGGCCGCAGCGCCCTGCACCGGCTGGACCCGGTGAGCGCCTTCGACCATGTGCTGCTCAGCGGGCCGGTGGAGGACGAGCTGGTGGCGGAGATGAGTAAGTTGACGCAGGTGCGGGTGGTCTCGGCGTAGGGGTGCCCGACGTCGGCTCGCCCCCTCCCGGCCGTGCTGGGCAGGGGCTGCCCCTGTTCCGCCGTCGCAGGCTGCGGGTGCGTCGTGATCGGGCGCGCAGTTCCCCGCGCCCCTTCGGGGCGCGTTCTGTTACGCCGCAACAGGCTTGACCGTTATTTTTAACAGAGCTCTTGATATTTCTCGCAGTCGGGCTGAGTATCTGCGGTGCACCAACTGGTTACCTCAGAGCGGAGGCCCCCGATGACGGATCCAGCGACCCGAGCCGCCGACAGAGGGCTACTCGATCGCATAGGGCTGCCGAAACCCCTGGTCCTCGGGTACATCGGCGTACTGCTGTTCATGATCGGCGACGGCGTCGAGAGCGGCTTCATCGCGCCGTACATGGCCGACCACGGCGCGGGCACCGATGTGAAGGCCGGCTACGTCATCACCGCCTACGGCGTCGCCGTGATGCTGGCCTCCTGGTTCTCCGGCGCACTCTCCCAGGTGTGGGGCCCGCGCAAGGTGATGTGGGTGGGCCTGGTCATCTGGGCGGTCTTCGACGCGCTCTACCTGATCTTCGCGCTCGGCACCGAGAACTACCCGATGATGCTGATCCTCTACGGCATCCGCGGCTTCGGCTATCCGCTCTTCGCCTTCGGGTTCCTGGTGTGGATCACCGGCAGCGCTCCCAAGGCCCGGCTGGGCACCGCCGTGGGCTGGTTCTACTTCGCCTTCACCGGCGGCCTGCCCACCCTCGGCTCCCTGTGGTCCAGCTTCACCATCCCGGCCATCGGCGAGATGGGCACCCTGTGGAGCGCGCTCGGCCTCATCCTGCTCGGCGGCGCCATCGCCCTGGTCGGCGCCAAGCGGCGGGAGGGCGGCGACCGGCTGGCAGGGCCCGAGGTCACCACCGGTGAGTCCCTCTACAACAGCGTCTCGATCGTCTGGACCCACCCGCGGGTCCTGGTCGGCTGCCTGGTGCGGATCATCAACACGGCGCCCGAGTTCGGCATGCTGGTCTACCTGCCGCGCATCTTCTCCGACGACGTCGGCTTCGGCACCGACAAGTGGCTCCAGCTGCTGGCGATCATCTACGGCACCAACATCTTCTTCAACCTGATCTTCGGCGCCGTCTCGGACAGGATCGGCTGGCGGACGACCATCGCCACGTTCGGCGCCCTCGGCTGCGCGATCAGCGTGACGGTGCTCTACTTCGTACCGACCTGGCTGGGCCCCGACTACTACTGGGTCGCCGTGCTCGCCGGCATGCTCTACGGCGCGACCCTGGCCGGCTTCGTGCCCATCTCGGCGCTGATCCCGAACATGGCGCCCGAGAACAAGGGCGGCGCGATGGCCCTCCTCAACCTCGGCGCGGGCGGTGCCACCTTCGTGGGGCCCGCCATCGCCTCGATCTTCCTCCCCCTGGTGGGAGCGGGCGGCGTGACGATCGTCTTCCTGGTGCTCTACCTGGTCGCCATGGTGCTGACGTTCTTCCTCAAGATGCCGGAGGAACAGGGCGGCTCCGGGTCCCCCGTCGCCGCGTCCCCCTCCGGGAAGAGCTCGGCCCCCACACCGGCTTAGCCCTTCTCGCGGGGGCCTGCGGGAGGGAGCACGACGGCGGTCGGTGGGAGCGAAGCTCCCACCGACCGCCGTCGTTCGTGTACTGCCGCGCGGGGCCGGGACCTCAGCCCCGCAGCGCGTAGGAGAAGGTCACCTTCACCTCCTTCTCCCCCTCACGCACCTCGAACCCTCCCGTACCGGCCAGACCGGCGAGGTCGCCCGTCCCCGAGCCCGGGACCACCTCGAAGGTGCAGCGGATGACACCCTCCTCGTCGAAGGTGCCGCGCTGCTGGATGACGAAGGTGCCCTCCCTGCCCTCGACGGAACCGGTCAGCAGCTCCATCCCGCAGAAGGATCCGCTCCTCTCGGTGCCGTACGTCAGCACGTACTGGCATGTGGTGCCCTCGGCCTCGATACCTCCGCTGTAGTTGTTGACGATGGCGGCGTGTGCGACGCGGGGGCTCCGGTCGGCGTCGGTGACGCTCTTCTCGTCCCAGGAGGAGAAGGTGAAGACGGCGGTGGTGGACTGCTCGGCCATGACGGTGCCTTTCGCTGATGTGCTGCGTACGGGCATCCTTCCGGCCGTACCTGACACCTTCTGTCAGGTACCGGAAACCGACGCGCGAGAATGGCGGCATGCGCGCCGACCGGCTCCTCTCGCTGCTCCTCCTGCTGCAGAACCGCGGCCGGATGACGGCGCCCGAACTCGCCGCCGCGCTCGATGTCTCCGTCCGCACCGTCTACCGCGACATCGAGGCGCTCGGCGCCTCCGGCGTTCCCGTGACCGCCGACCGCGGCCCTTCCGGCGGCTACCGGCTCATGGCCGGGTACCGCACCCGGCTCACCGGCCTGACGGACACCGAGGCCGGCTCCCTCTTCCTGTCAGGGCTCCCTGGCCCGGTACGGGAACTGGGGCTCGGCGCCGTACTGACCACCGCCCAACTGAAGGTGCAGGCGTCCCTCCCCACCGCCCTGGCCGAACACAGCCGGCGCGTCCAGGACCGTTTCCATCTGGACGCGCCGGGCTGGTTCCGGGACGCCGAACCGGTGCCGCACCTGCCGCAGGTCGCCCGCGCGGTGTGGGAGCAGCGGGTGCTGCGCGTGCGCTACCGGCGCTGGCGCGGTGAAGTGCTGCGCGAGCTGCGGCCGCTGGGCATCGTTCTGAAGGGCGGCATCTGGTACGCGGTCGCGGTGGCCTCCGGCGAGGGGGACGGCGACGACGCCGTTCGCACCTATCGGATCTCGCGGCTCCTGGAGGCCGAGACCGCCGAGGAGACCTTCGACCGGCCGACGGGCTTCGACCTGCCCGCCTACTGGGAGGCCTCCGCGCGCCGCCTGGAGGCGATGCTCCGCCAGGACGTGGCCCGCGTCCGGCTCTCCCCACAGGGCCAACGGCTCCTTCCGGCGAAGTTCGGCACCTCGGGAGAGCAGGCGCTGGACGACGCGGGTCCGGCGGACGAGGCCGGATGGGTCGAGGTCGAGCTCGCCGTCGAATCACAGCCGGTCGCCGTCTCGGACCTGCTCAGCCTGGGCGCGGAGACGGAGGTGCTGGGCCCGCCCGCGCTGCGGAAGGCCGTGATCGAAGCCGTCCGCGCCCTGGCAGCCCGCTATCCACCGGCCGTCTGACGGCCTGCGCGGGATCGGCCGACGCACATGTGGCCGTCGGCGCCTGCCCCTGCGCACCGGCGGGCCGGCCTCAGCGCTTGAGATAGGCCAGCACAGCAAGCACTCTGCGGTTGGCGTCCGCCGACGGGCTGATCCCCAGCTTGGCGAAAATGCTCGCGACATGCTTGGCGACCGCACTCTCGCTCAGGTACAGACAGCTCGCGACGGAGGAGTTCGACCGGCCTTCGGCCATCAGTTCCAGCACATCGCGTTCACGGGGCGTGAGGGAGCCGATCGTGCCGCGGGCCTCCCCACGGGAGAGCAGCCGTGAGACGACCTGCGGGTCCATCACCGTCCCTCCGGCGGCGACCCGCCGGACCGCGTCGAGGAACTGCTCGGTGTGTGTGATCCGGTCCTTGAGCAGATAGCCGACGGCCCCGTCGCCTCCGGCGAGCAGTTCGTTGGCGTACAGGGTCTCGACGTACTGGGAGAGGACGAGAACGGGCAGACCGGGTCGTCGGCGGCGGGCTTCGAGTGCGGCCTGGAGCCCCTCGTCGGAGTAGGTCGGCGGGAGCCGGACATCCACGACGGCGAGGTCGGGTGCCTCCTCGTCTTCTTCCAGCAGTGCGCGCAGCAGCGACGGGCCGTTGTCCACCGCGACGACCTCGTCGCCGTGCTCCCGCAGTGTGCGGGTCAGCCCGTCCCTCAGCAGGAAGAGGTCTTCGGCGAGGACGACACGCACGGAATCTCCATCGTCAGAGTGGTGGGCCCGCCCTGCGGGCTGTGCAGGGCGAGGGTGCCGTCGAAGGCGTCCAACCGCTCCCGTACGCCGCTGAGTCCGGTACCGCCCGACGGGTCGGCACCGCCTCGGCCGTCGTCGGTGACGGTGGCACGCAGCAGACCGGCCTCGTAGCTCAGGCCGACGCGTACCTCGCGGGCGGCGGAGTGCTTCGCGGCGTTCGCCAGCGCCTCGCTCACCGCGAAGTAGGCGGCGGACTCGACCGGCGCCGGGAAGCGGCCCGGCAGCCGGGCCTCGACGTGGACGTCGAGGAAACTGTCGAGCGCCAGCGCGCGGACGGCATCACCCAGGCCCCGGTCGGCGAGGACGGGCGGATGGATGCCGTGGACCAACGACCGCAGATCCGCCAGTGCCTGCTCGGAGGTGGTGCGGACATCCAGCAACAGCTCGCGCGCTGCGCGCGGGTCCGTCTCCAGCAGCCGCGTCGCCCGGTCCACCGTCATCCCGAGCGCGACCAGCCGGGCCTGGGCCCCGTCGTGCAGGTCCCGCTCGATGCGGCGGAGTTCGGCGGCCAGGGTGTCCAGCGCCCGGGCGCGGGTGTCGGCGAGATGCTCGACCCGCCGGGCGAGCCGGGCGCCGCGCGAGGCGGAGAGCAGCGGACGTCCCAACCGGGCGTGCAGCCGCAGTGTGGCGGGGGCGATGACCAGCCCGGCGACCATGAGGGCCAGGCCGAGTGCGAGCGCGGCCAGCATGGTCGGTGTGCTGTGCACCGGGACGAACGCGTACCAGTTGCCGTCGCCGAGGAGCCGCCAGACGAACGGCTGCACCAGTACGCCGAACGCTCCGTACTCGACCAGCGCGAGGGGCGCTGCGACCACGAGCCCGCCCGCGACCGGCTCCAGCCAGGCCCACGTCAGGTCGCGCCAGAACCCCTCGTCGCCGAGGACAGCCGTCGAGCGGGCGCGGGCGTTCCGGTGCCGGTCGCCGTGCAGCGGCTCAGGACTGCTGACCGGCGTACCCGTCCACCTGGCAGCACGGGCTCGCGAGCGGTCGGACAGCGCACGCAGCCAGCGTGCGGCCCGCGGCAGCAGCCAGAAGCCGACCCCCACGGGCAACAGCAGCAGGGCGAGGACCACCAGCGAGCCGGTCGCCGACACCGCGAGGGCATGCAGGCTCGCCACCTGGCACCGGCCCAAGGCCACACAGGCGCGGGAGACGGGCGCGCGCGACTTATCGAACATCTCTCATGGTCGAGGGCAGCCTAGTCGGCGCGGGCGTGGACGACTGCGCCGCACTGCCCCGGTCCGGACCTGCCGCCCGGACCCACCACACCGCCGCCACCAGGCACGACGAGCCGAAGAGCACCATGGGGAGCACCGCACCGGACTCCTCGTCCATGGCCAGCAGCATGCCGAGGTTGATCAGGGCGTGGAAGCCTCCCGCCAGCAGCAGCCTGGAGCCGCCCGCACCGTCGAGAGCCCAACCCAGCACCACCGACATGGATACGGCCGCCAGCAGGAACGAGGCCGCGTACAACGGGTGCTGTGCGAAGACCTGCACATGCCAGACACCCCACACCACGCCTACCACCATCGAGGCGCCCAGCCGGCCGAACCGGGTGCGCAGCAGGGGCTGCAGCAGGCAGCGCCATCCGATCTCCTCTCCACACGCCCCGATCAACTGCGCCACCGCGACCAGTACGAACGGGGCGGCAGGGCGCATCAGCCGGACCTCCCCGGTGACCGCCGCGTACCCGGCGGCGGCAACGATGGTGATCAGCGGCGCCGTGACGAGCAGCAGTGCCCCACGCACCCGGACCGACCGGCCCCCGGCGAACAGTTCACGCACCCGTCCGGGCCACAGCAGCGCGACGATTCCCACGCCGAGAGCGGGGCCGAACTGTGTCAGCTGAACGACTTCGGCGGGTATCCGGGTCACGGGCTGCACGGCGCCCAGCGCGCCGGCCGCCAGAAACGCGACGGCGAGGTACAGCACCGTCATCTTGATCTCAACAGGTCTCCTTCGCATGGCGCCGACGATGCCGCGCCGCCGGGTGGCCGCCATTGCACCTGGCTGTCGGACAGGGGTGTACCTAGGTACACCCCTGCCGTGATCGCGTCGGACGATGCACATCGGACGGTGTCGCGACGGATGAGCGTTGCACTACTGACTGACGCATCAGTCAAGCAGCGCAACAGATTGATTCCTACGCTCTCAACTGGGGGAATGAAAAGCAGCCGAACAACGTCATTGCGATAATCTCAACAGAGTCGTACGGTGGCGCCATGCAGCACACAGCAGGCGGCCACGGGGCGGTCGGCCGCACCCCCGGCAGCCACGCGGCGAGTGACAGGCTTCAGGACAGCGCCGGTGAGATCGCCGAGCGCGTGCGCAAGGTCGTCGAGGCCACCGGATGCAGCCAGCGGGAGTTCGCCCGACGCGTCGTGATGGACCCCTCGAAACTCTCCCGCTCCCTCAGCGGTACGCGCCGCTTCACCGTCGCCGAGCTGGCCCGGATCGCCGACGCCGGCGAGGTGGACGCAGGCTGGCTGCTCGGCTCTGGTGGTGCGGAACCGACCACCCCCGCTGCCGCTGTGCACAGCTCGTCCACCACCGGGGCGGACTCCACCGGGACGGACTCCACCGGGGCTGAAGGGCCGAATGCCGCCGCACCGTCACCCGCACCCCGGACGCCCGTACTCCCCTCAGCGGGGCGTCCGTTGCAGATCGTGCGGGAGACGGTGCGGTTGATCGCGGAACACGGCTTCCACGCCGTACGGGTCGCGGACATCGCGGCCGCCTGCGACACCAGTACAGCCGCCATCCACTACCACTTCCCCGGCCGGGCCGAGCTGCTGGAGGCAGCCGTGCGCTGGTGCATGGACGAGGACACCGCCAGCCGTGCGGCGCGGATCGCCGAGGCCGGTGCGGACGAGGACGCCGCGGCCGAACTCCGGGAACTCCTCGCCCTGCAGACGCCGCGGACCGAACAGCAGCGGCGGCAGTGGCTGGTGTGGCTCGACCTGTGGGCCGAGGCGGCACGCTCGACCGCCATCGGTCGCCTGCACGTCGACTACTACCGGCAGTGGCGAACCACCGTCGCCGACGTCATCCGGCGCGGTATCGCCCAGGGCGTCTTCCGCGCGGTGGACCCCGAGTTCAGCGCGCTGCGGCTGACCGCGCTCATCGACGGGCTGGCCTCCCAGGTGCTGGCCGGCGCCGCCGGAGCGGAGGACGGCACCGGCCCCGACGACATGTACGCGGCGCTGCTCGCTCATATGCGTACCGAGTTGTTGCCGACGAACGTGGGCTGAGCGACCGCCCGGCCCTTCCCCTGTCGTTTCCTCGCCCCTGACGAGCCCCTTTCCGCCGCCGGCCCCCGGTCGGCACCCTCCCCTTCCCTACCGGAGGTATCGCCATGTCCATGACCGAGAATGTGATCATCACCTGCGCCCTCACCGGCGCCGGTGACACCGTCGGGCGCAGCCCGCATGTGCCTGTGACGCCCGAGCAGATAGCCGTCTCGGCAGTCGAGGCCGCTCAGGCCGGTGCGGCTGTTGTGCACATCCACGTACGGGACCCGGAGACCGGTGCGCCCTCGCGGGACCGGAAGCTGTACCGCGAGGTCGTGGAGCGGATCAAGGAGACGGGCACCGACGTCGTCATCAACCTGACCGCCGGCATGGGCGGTGACCTGGTGCTCGACGCCGACCAGCCGTTGGAGAAGGGCGCGCTGGACGGCACGGATCTGGTGGGCGGACTCGACCGGTTGCCGCACGTCGAGGACCTGCTGCCCGACATCTGCACCCTGGACTGCGGGTCGCTCAACTTCGGCGACCAGCTGTATGTCTCCACCACGGAGATGCTGCGGAAGGGGGCCCGGCGCATTCAGGAGCTCGGCGTCAAGCCGGAGCTGGAGATCTTCGACACCGGGCAGCTGTGGTTCGCCAAGCAGTTGCTGGACGAGGGGCTGCTGGACGAGCCGACCCTCTTCCAGCTGTGCATGGGCATCCCGTGGGGGGCTCCGGCGGACCCGGGGGTGTTGCAGTCGATGGTCAACTTCCTGCCGCCTGGCGCGCAGTGGGCCTCTTTCGCGCTGGGACGGATGCAGATGCCGTGGGTGGCGCAGTCGATTCTGCTCGGGGGGAATGTGCGGGTGGGGCTGGAGGACAACCTGTATCTGAGTCGGGGGGTGAAGGCGACGAACGGGCAGCTTGTGGAACGCGCCGTGCGTATCACCGAGGCCCTTGGGGCCTCGGTGGCTTCTCCCGATGAAGCCCGCACCCGCCTGGGCCTCCGGCCCCGGTAACCCCCTCTCTTGCGGGGTGGCCCCGCTTGCTTGTGGACGCACGCCCCGTTTGTGTCCCGGCTTACGCCGACAGGTCGTGTCGGGGGGCGAACCCCTCACGGGGTGGCCCGCCGCGTTGTGGACGCACGCCCCGTTTGTGTCCCGGCTTACGCCGACAGGTCGTGTCGGGGGGCGAGTCCCTCACGGGGTGGCCCGCCGCGTTGTGGACGCACGCCCCGTTTGTGTCCCGGCTCGCCGCCGAGTGGTCGTGTTGGGGGGCTCCGCCCCCCAACGCCCCCCGCTAGGTGTGTTGTTCGGGGAGGTTGGTGACGCGGCTGGCGGGGGTTTGGCCTTTGATGCCGGTGTGGGGTCGGTGGTGGTTGTACCAGTCGAGCCAGCCGGGAAACGCTGCTTGTCGTTCGGTTTCTGAGGTGTAGGGCCGCTGGTAGGCCCATTCTTCGAGCAGGGTGCGGTGGAAGCGTTCGACTTTGCCGTTGGTCTGGGGGCGCCAGGGGCGGGTGTAGCGGGGGCGGATGCCCAGGTCGTGGCAGGTGGTCTTCCAGGTTTTCTGGGTGTAGGCCCAGGCGTTGTCGGTCAGGACCCGTTCGATGGTGATGCCGTGGCGTGCGAACCAGGCGGTGGCCCGTCGGAGGAAGGCGGCGCAGGTGGGGGCCTTCTCATCGGGCAGGTTCTCGGTGTAGGCGAGGCGGGAGTGGTCGTCCAGGGCGGTGTGGAGGCAGGCGTATCCCTTTCCGTGGCGGCGGTCCTTGTTCGGGCTGTCGGCCCGGCCGTGGACCTTGTGGCCGCCGCCGTCGGGGATACGGCCGAGTTTCTTGACATCGATATGGACGAGTTCGCCGGGGCGGGAGCGTTCGTAGCGGCGGACGGGCTCGCCGGTGGCCCGGTCCAGGGCGGCCAGGGGAGGCATGCCGCAGCGGGCCAGGATGCGGTGGCAGGTGGAGGCGGCCGGCCCGGTGCGGGCGGCCAGGCGCAGGGGCCCGATACGGTGCTCGCGGCGCATGCGCACCACCTGCGCTTCTGTGGCGGGCGGGGTCTGTCCAGGGCAGTGACGCGGACGGCTGGAGCGGTCGTACAAGCCGGCCTCTCCCCGCTGCCGGTAGCGGGAAGCCCACCGGGCAGCGGTGGTGTGACTGACCTGGAAACGTTCGGCAGCCTGGCGCAGCGGCCAGCCCTCCTCCACGACACAGCGAGCCAGACGCAGACGGCCGGTCGGGGTCAGCGGGGCATTACGGTGGATCACGAGGGCCTCCTGCACTCGGCGGTAGATGTCGCAATCCACACCGAGCCAGAAGGCCCTCACCCCGTTCAAGGACCACCCACAGCGTGTCACCTGTCACCAACCTCCCCGAACAACACAGCTAGGTGGGCTTCGCCCCCCCTAGAACCCCCCTGCCGCCCGGTGCCTCTCCATTGCCTTTCAAGCCCACCCTCATTGGTGCGGGTCCTTGGACCGGCCGGTGACGACCCTGCGGGAGTCACCGGCCGGACCAAGGGCCTCAGTCATAAGCCGGGACAAGGGAACGTGAACCGGGGTGCCCTTTTGCGGAAGGGGGCTCCTAGGGGGGCGAAGCCCCCGTAGCGGGGGGCCGTTGGGGGGCGGAGCCCCCCAACGCCCGTCCGGCGAGGACCCGGGGGTTTGGGGGCGGAGCCCCCATAAACGACAGACGGTCAGAGGGCCGGGCCCTCAGCCAATGAAAGCGATCAAGGAGGAGATATGGAACTCCCTCACGATGAGGTGCGGCGCGTCACATGTGTGGGCGCCGGAGTCATAGGCGGCGGCTGGGTCGCCCATTTCCTGGCCCGCGGTTACGACGTAACCGCGTGGGACCCAGCCCCCGACGCCCCCGAAAAACTGCGCCGCCTGGTGGACGCCGCATGGCCGGCGCTCACCCAACTGGGACTGGCGGAAGGAGCCGCAAAGGAGCGGCTCACCATCGCGGCGACTCTCGAAGAGGCCTGCGCGGAGGCGCAGTTCGTACAAGAGAGCGCACCCGAGAAGCTGGAACTGAAAAGGCAGCTGCTGGCGCAGCTGGACGCGGCGACGCCGAAGGACGTCGTCATCGCCTCATCGACGTCCGGGTATCCGATGACGGACATGCAGACCGAGGCGGCGAACCCCGAGCGGCTGCTCGTAGGGCACCCCTTCAATCCGCCGTATCTGATCCCTCTCGTGGAAGTGGCCGGAGGCAACCGGACCGCGCAGCGAGCCGTGGAGTGGGCGTCGCGGTTCTACGAGGTGGCGGGCAAGTCGGTGATCACGATGAACCAGGAGCTGCCGGGGTTCATCGCCAACCGGCTGCAAGAGGCCCTGTGGCGTGAGGCCCTGCACATGGTGGCCAACGGTGAGGCCACCGTGAAGGAGATCGACGACTCGATCACCGAGGGGCCGGGGCTGCGGTGGGCGTTCATGGGCCCGTGTCTGACGTTCGCGCTGGCGGGCGGCGAAGGGGGCATGGCCCATATGCTCGACCACTTCGGGCCGTCGCTGAAGTCGCCGTGGACGCGCCTGGAGGCGCCCGAGCTGGACGCGGCGCTGCGGGACGCGATGGTGGCGGGCTGCGAGGAGGCCGCGGAGGGCCGCACCATCGCCGAACTGGTCGCCGAGCGGGACCAGGGGGTCATCGATGTGCTGAGGGCGACCGGCCGGCTGCCCGGCGGGAGGGCCGGAGAATGACGCGGCTGCCACCATTCGAGCAGACGGTGCGGCCGGAGTGGATCGACTACAACGGCCATATGAGCGAAGCGTTCTACGTGCTGGTCTTCGGCCACGCGACGGACGCGATGATGGACAAGGTGGGGCTGGGGCCGGTCTACCGGGAGCGCACGAGCTGCTCGCTGTACACGGTCGAGGCGCATGTGCGGTATCTGAAGGAGGTGGCGGAAGGCGCGTCGCTCGCGGTGCGTACGCGGGTTCTCGGTGTTGCCGGGAAGAAGCTCCGGTTCGTCCACGAGATGCGTGTCGGGGAACGGCTGGTCGCCACCACTGAGCTGTTCGCGCTGCATGTGGGCGCCGAGGGCAGTGTCCCGTTCCCCGAGGAGGTGGCCGAACGGCTGGCGGCGCTCGTCGAGGAGGCGCCCCGGTGGGCGGGGCGGGCCATCGCGCCGGTGGGCTGACCTGGGCGATGTTGACGATTCAGCCGGCTGATCCCACAATGAGCGGCATGGTCGCGCACTCCACTTCTCCGCTCGGACGCCATGGCGTCCCGTGGCGGCGTGGGTGCGAGCGATCCGGTCTCTAGGTGCGATTCCGGCTCCCGGAGGGAGCCATGGAGCCGCCGCGCGGTCGCGCGGCTGGTGCGTTGTCCACCGTTGACCGGATCCGCTGGAGGATTTTCCGTGAGCGTCATCACCACCTCTGAGACCACCCCTGAGTCCAACCCTGAGGCCGCCCCCGAGACGGCTGCCACCCTGCGGGACGCCCGCGTTCCGGAGGGCGGTCTGTACGAAGGCGTGCGCATTCTGCGGCCGTTCCCCGAGAACTGGGAGCAGCGGCCCTACGAGCTGATCGAGGTCGTGCCGCAGACCCGCGTCATCGGCGCGGAGATCCGGGGTGCCGATCTGTCCGAGCCGCTGAGCCCCGCGCTGCGCGAGGAGCTGAACCGGGCGCTGCTGGAGTGGAAGGTGCTCTTCTTCCGGGGGGCGAACCTCACGCCCGAGCAGCAGGCCGCTTTCGCGCGGAACTGGGGCGAGCTGGAGACCAATCCGCTGCTGGCGCGCGGCTCCAGCGACGAGATCGTCCGCTTCGAGAAGGACGCCTCGACCAAGCCGACGTACGAGAACGTGTGGCACACCGATGTCACCTTCCGCGAGCGCCCCGCCATGGGCGCGGTGCTCCAGCTGCGGGAGGTCCCGCCGCTGGGCGGGCACACCATGTGGGCCGACATGGCAGCCGCGTACGACAATCTGCCGCCGGAGGTCCGGGAGCGGATCGACGGGGCGAAGGCGGTGCACGACTTCATCCCCGGTTTCGCGCGGTTCACCCCGGCCCAGCGGCTGGCCGAACTCCAGGAGCAGTTCCCGCCGGTGGAGCACCCGGTGGTGCGCACGCACCCGGAGTCGGGCCGGAAGATGCTGTTCGTGAACACCTCGTTCACCACCCACATCGTGGGGATGGAGCGCGAGGAGAGCGACCGGCTGCTGGCCGAGCTGGTCCGCCAGGCGCATGTGCCCGAGTACCAGGTGCGGTTCGCCTGGCAGCCCGGTGACATCGCGTTCTGGGACAACCGTGCCACCCAGCACTACGCCCTGTTCGACTACGCGCCGCACCGGCGGGTGGCCGAGCGGGTCGCGATCGTCGGCGACCGGCCCTTCTGAGGGTTCGGCCGTCGGCCACCAGCCGCTTCGTCCGCCCCCTCTTCCCCCGGAGGGGGCGGGCGAAGCATTCCCCCTCGGCTGCCTGGCGCGGGGCTTCGCCGGGTGGCTTCACTCCACGCTCAGCAGGGTCTTGCCCAGCGTTTCGCGGGCCTCGATGGCGCTGTGTGCCTTGGCTGCGTCCGCCAGTGGGAAGGTCTGGCCGATCACCGGACGCAGTCGGCCCGCCGCCGCCTCGAACAGGGCGCGGTCCAGCAGCGGTTTGGCCTCGGCCGGGGTGAGCTGGACCTGTTCGATGCCGGCCAGCGTGACCTCGCGGGCCGCCGCTGCCGCCGGGTCGAGTTCCGCGAAGCCGCCGGAGGGTGCGCCGTGTGCGGAGAACCGTCCTCCGCGCGCTGTCAGTTCGAAGGCGGCGCGGCCGATGGCGCCGCCCGCACCGTCGAAGACGACGTGGACGCCGGGTTCGCCGACGGTCTCGCGTACCCGGTCGGTCCAGCCGGGCAGCGCGTAGTCGACGACCGCGTCGGCGCCCAGTTCCCGCTGGGCGAGGGCGAGTTTCCGCTCTCCCCGGGCCGCGGCGACGACCCGGGCTCCGGCGGCCTTGGCCAGCTGGACCAGCAGCGCGCCGAGTCCGCCCGCCGCCGCCAGGACGAGCACCCAGGCGCCGGGGCGCAGATTGCCGCTGCCGACGGCGTTGTCGAAGAGCCGTACGGCGGTGGGTCCGTCGTGCACCAGCGCGGTCGCCGTGGGCAGATCGACCCCCTGGGGCAGGACGCTGACCGTCTCGATCTCGGCGAGCGCGCGCTGTGCGTACGCGCCCTGCGCGGGCGAGGCGGTCTTGGTGACGACCTGCCTGCCCTGCCAGGCGGCGCCGACGTCCGGGCCCAGCCGGTCGATCCGGCCGCCGACCGCGCCGCCGGGGACGTAGGGCAGTTCGGGTGGGAAGAAGGCGCCGTCGCGCCGGATCTGGGTCTCGAGGAAGATCACGTCGGCGTAGGCCACCTCGACGACGGCCTGCCCGGGGCCGGGTACGGGGTCGGGGAGGTCGGCCACCTCCAGGACGTCGGGCTCGCCGAACTGCCGGACCTGGATTCCACGCATCTCAACCACTCTCCTCGTGCCGACGCCCCGGTGACGTCGGCCGGATGGAGAGCAGTCTTCAACTTGAACGAAGGTTCAAGTCAATCCGCGCCGGTGCGCGCCGGTCAGCCGACGGGCGACCGCACCTCTTCACGGATGCGGTCGACGCGCTCCGCCCACGCCTGGAGGTCCACGCTCTTGGGGTCGACCGAGTAGGTGTCGGCGCTGTCCTTGGCGACATAGGCGGCGGTGCCCGGGTCGCTCCAGGCGCAGACCGGGATCGTCAGCTTGCGGCCGGCCTGGTTCTTGACCAGCACCTCGCAGGTCAGCGGGTCGCTGCCGGAGGGGATGATGTCCCGGCGCTTGACGGCCACGTCCATGGCCGGGCCCGACTCCATCCCGTTCATCATCTGGTTCTTGGACAGCTCGGGGTTGCCGTAGTCCTCGCCGGTGGCCGCGCCGTAGAGCAGGCGGGAGGTGTCGGAGGAGTTGGAGTAGGAGCCCAGGTGCGCGGTCTCGCCGGGCTGGGTGGGCTTGATCGAGTCGCTGAGATCCTTACGGAGCCGGTAGCGGCCGTTCTCCAGCGTCTTGGGGAAGCTCAGCTTGTAGGTGGTCCGCGACTCGCTGGGGCTCGGCGTCGGCTCCTCCTCGCTCGCGGAAGGCTCGGCCGAGGGCGACTCGGACTCCTGGGAGGCCGCCTTGTTGTCGGCGGAGTCCTTCTTGTCGTCGTCACCGCCCGAGAGCACCACCAGCGTTCCCGCGACCGCTATCGCGACCACCAGCACGGCCGCCACCACGATGCCGACCACCTTGTTGCCGCGGTTCGGCGGCGGGGGCGGCGGGCTGCCGTACGGACCGGGAAAGCCGGACTGCCCGAAGCCGCCGCCGGACCCGCCCGGTGCACCCGGGCCACCGGGGGCTCCGGGGCCGGGGCCGGGGCCGGGGCCGCCGGGAGGCTGGGCGAAGCCGCCGCCGGGAGGCTGGGCGAAGCCGCCGCTCTGCGGCTGCCCGTAGCCGCCGCCCTGCGGCGGCGGGCCGAAGCCACCGCCGCCCGGGGGCTGGACAGGGGGCTGGTTCGGTGGCTGCGGGGGTGTCGTCATCCCGTGTTCCCTCCCGGCGAGGGAGATCCGCGCGCCCCTCCCCCGACCGTGCTCTATCTGGCGCTTATGTCACGGTACCGCCGTTTGGCCAAAGGATGACTCTCGGGATACCCGCTCAGCGCACGTAGAGCTTGTCGATCTCCGCGGCGAAGTCCCGCACTATCGCGGCGCGCCGCAGCTTCATCGACGGCGTGAGATGTCCGTCCTCCTCGGTGAAGTCGCGCTGGAGCACGGCGAACCTGCGGATCGACTCGGCCCGCGACACCAGCGAGTTGGCCTCGTCCACGGCCTGCTGGAGGTTGCGCAGCAGGTCCCCGTCGACGACCAGCTCGGCCATGCTCAGATGCTCCTTCTTGTGCATCCGCCGCCAGTGCGCGATCCCATCCGGCTCCAGCGTCACCAGCGCCGAGACGAACGGCCGGTTGTCGCCGATCACCAGGCACTGGCTGACCAGCGGATGCGCGCGCAGCCAGTCCTCCAACGGGGCCGGCGCCAGGTTCTTGCCCGCGGAGGTGATGATGACGTCCTTCTTGCGCCCGGTGATGCTCAGATACCCCTCCGAGTCGAGCGCGCCCAGGTCCCCGGTGGGCATCCAGCCCTCCGCGTCGCGGTGCGGGATCACGCTCTCGCTGCGCGCTTCCCAGTAGCCGGCGAAGACGTGGTCGCCCTTGATGAGCACCTCGCCGTCGTCCGCGATCCGCACGGCCGTCCCCGGCACCGGCCAGCCCACCGTGCCCAGCCGCGGCTTGAGGGGCGGGGTCGCGGTGGTCGCCGCGGTCGTCTCGGTGAGGCCGTAGCCCTCGTAGACGGTGACACCGGCGCCCTCGAAGAACGCCGCGAGCCGGTGCCCCAGCGGGGAGCCGCCGCAGATGACGTAGCGGCAGCGGCCGCCCAGTACGGCCCTGATGCGCCGGTAGATCAGCGAGTCGTACAGCCCGCGCGCGGCCCGCAGCCCGAAACCCGGGCCGCGGCCGAAGCCGTGCTCCTGCGCCTCGACGGCCTCCCCGTACCGCTGTGCGATGCGGGCACCCCGGTCGAACGACGAGGCGCGGCCCATCTGCTCGGCCGTGGCCCGGCCGGTGTTGTAGATCTTCTCCAGGATGTAGGGGATGCCCAGCAGGAACGTCGGCGCGAACGCTTCCAGATCGGGGAGGAGGTCATCGGTCTTGACGCTCGGCGCGTGCCCGAGGCGTACCCGGGCGCGCAGACAGCCGATGGCCACCATCCGGCCGAAGACATGCGACAGCGGCAGGAACAGCAGCGTCGCCGCCGGCTCGGAGTACCGCGCTTTGAAGACCGGGTGGAGCAGCTCGATGGCGTTGTCCACCTCGGCGAAGAAGTTGCCGTGCGTCAGCACACATCCCTTGGGACGGCCGGTGGTGCCCGAGGTGTAGATGAGCGTCGCGATATGCCCCGGACTCAGCCGGCCCCGGCGCTCGGTGACCAGCGCGTCCGGTATCTCCCGGCCTGCGTCCACCACATGGCCCACGGCTCCCGAGGAGAACTGCCACAGGTGCTCCAGCGCGGGCAGGTTGCCGCGCTCGGCGCTGAGCAGCCGGGTCTGCTCGACGTCCTCGACGAAGCAGGCCCGGGCCCGCGAGTCCTGCAGAATGTGCCGGGCCTGCGAAGCGGAAGAGGTGGGGTAGACGGGCACCGTGATCAGTCCGGCCGCCCAGGCTGCGAAGTCCGTGAGCGTCCACTCGTAGACCGTCCGGGCCATGATGGCCACCCGGTCGCCCGGCCGCAGGCCCAGCGCGATCAGTCCCTTGGCCATGGCCTGGACCTCGGCGGCGAAGTCACGGGACGTCATGTCCCACCAGGCGCCGTCCCGCCCCTTGCGGCTGATGGCCGGCTCGTCGGGAGCCTCGGCAGCGTTGGTGAAGGGGATGTCGGCGAGGGACCCGCTGGTCACCCTCGGCGCCAGGGGCGGTACGGAGACCTCGCGTACCCTGCCGTCCTCCACCTTCTTGTGCGGCTCGACCAGTTGCATGGTGACGGCTCCTTCATCACACGTGCGGAGAGCCCCGTCCTCAACCGACTCCTGAACGCGACGGTAACCTTCGTCACAGTAACCTTACTGCGAGGTAAAGCTACGGGAGCCGGAGCGGTTTGGGGAATGGCCGGTCGCCACCTTCATCGGACGCACACACAAGCCGCCCGCCACCTCGCCGAGCGCGACCTCAGCCGCCGGGCCGGCCCCGGGCAGGAGCAGGCACGTGCCCCCGGGCAGGACCAGGCGCGGGGGCAGGAGCAGGAGCAGGACCAGGCGTCCACCGGGCGCCCTTCATCAGATTCTCCAGCCCCGCCCAGCAGAAGTTCATCAGCGTCGCCGCCGTCTCCTTCGCCGAGGGCGGCGCGGCGGACCCGGCGGCTTCGTCCGCGAAGGAGTGCTCGGGGGTACGGGAGTTGGCCCACTCGGCGAGCGACTCGGCCGCACCGACCAGCGCGTGCGCCAGCCCGGAGACCTCCCGCTCGGCCAGCTCGCTGGGGCAGCCGGCGTCCTTCGCCGCCTGCCCGAGCAGCGCGGTCACGATCGCGACCACCTCGACCCGCATCGCGGCGACCTCGCGCGCGAACGGCTCCCCCTGGGTACGGGCGCGGTAGAGCACCGCCACACCGTCCGGGCGGGCCGCGGTGTGCGCGAAGAACGCCGTGAGGCCGCGCCACAGTTGCTGATCGGCTGTCAGCGCCCGCACCCTGGTGCCCTGCCGAACGGCGGCCACCAGCGCCCCCACCTCACGCCGGACACAGGCCATGAACAGGTCTTCCTTGGACTTGAGATACAGGTAGACCAGCGGTTTGGAGACGCCCGCCGCCTCGGCTATGTCGTCCATGGAGGCGGCCTGGTACCCGTGCCGCGCGAACGCCGCGACCGCGGCGTCCAGCATCTGGCGCTCCCTCACCTCGCGCGGCATGCGCTTCTGCCCCACGCGCTTCCATCCCTTCACCCCGTCTGCCCCGTACCCCCGGCCGACCCGGCGGCGCCGTTCCGTGCGGCGCGCCGATCCCCCTCAACTCCGGCCCCGCGCAAGCCTACGCGCCCCCGGCCGGGTGACCGGGGGCGCGCGAGATGATGCGGGACGGAGGGAAAACTTCCCGTCAGCTTGCCGTGACCGGTTCCCGCCCGGCCGCCTTGCGGGGTTCGGCCGGGGTGTCGTCGGCCTCCTCGACGGAGAAGCTGCGTGCGGTGGCGAACGCCTCGCGGTCCAGGATCTTCTCCTTGGCCGAGACGAGGACCGGGATCACCGCCTGGCCCGCCACGTTGGTGGCCGTACGCATCATGTCCAGGATCGGGTCGATGGCCAGCAGCAGACCGACGCCCTCCAGCGGGAGGCCCAGGGTGGAGAGGGTGAGCGTCAGCATCACGGTGGCGCCGGTGAGGCCCGCGGTGGCGGCCGAACCGATGACCGAGACGAAGACGATCAGCAGGTACTCCTTGACGCCCATGTCGACGTGGAAGAACTCACCCACGAAGATCGCCGCGATCGCCGGGTAGATGGAGGCGCAGCCGTCCATCTTCGTCGTCGAGCCGAACGGCACGGCGAAGGACGCGTACTCCTTGGGCACCCCGAGGCGCTCGACCACCTTCTGGGTCAGCGGCATGGTGCCGACCGAGGAGCGGGAGACGAAGGCGAGCTGGATGGCGGGCCAGGCGCCCTTGAAGAACTGGACCGGGTTGACCTTGGCGACCGTGCCGAGCAGCAGCGGGTAGACGCCGAAGAGGACCAGCGCGCAGCCGATGTAGATGTCGGCGGTGAAGGTCGCGTAGCTGCCGATCAGGTCCCAGCCGTAGTCCTTGATGGCGGTGCCGATCAGGCCGATGGTGCCGATCGGGGCCAGCCGGATGATCCACCACAGCGCCTTCTGGAGCAGCGCCAGCGCCGACTCGCCCAGGTTGAGGATCGGCTCGGCCTTCGCGCCCAGCTTCAGCGCCGCGATACCGACGACGACCGCCATGAAGACGATCTGGAGCACCTTCAGTTCGGTGAACGGCGTGATGATGTCGGTCGGGATGATCCCGGTGAGGAAGTCCAGCCACGAGCCGGTGGTTTCCGGCTTGGCGGCGTCCTCGGCCGACAGCCCCGTTCCGGAGCCCGGGTTGGTGAGCAGGCCGATGAACAGCCCGATCGCCACCGCGATCAGCGAGGTCGCCATGAACCACAGCAGGGTGCGGGTGGCGAGCCGCGCCGCGTTGTGCACGTTGCGCAGGTTGGTGATCGAGATGGTGATCGCGAAGAACACCAGCGGCGCGACGGCGAGCTTCAGCAGCTGGACGAAGATCTCGCCGATCTTGGTGAGGGTCGTGCCCAGCCAGGCCACGTCCCAGTTGCGCGCGGCCCAGCCGAGGACCACGCCGAGTACGAGGCCGAGCAGGATCTGCGCCCAGAACGGCACCTTGGGTATGCGGGACCGCTTTTCGGGCGTATCGGGTGTGGCGGTATCGGCGGCGGGGACCGACGAGGACGACGAAGACACGGACAGACTCCGGGGGCGTCAGAAAGCGGACTGTGGGGAAGAGCGTCGCGAGCAGGAGATCGCGGGGCGAAGGGTCGCGCCGGAGGGTGGTCCGGCCGCGCTGTCAGCGACAGCTCGCCGACATGCAGCGGCAGAGATCGACATGCAGCCGCGCCACGAGCGCCGGGCCGGGGCGGCCCCGGTGCGCGTCGGAAGTGGTGGCTGCGTTCGTCATGGCCGTCACGCTAACACTCCGTCTTTGGCTTACCCAAAGCTCTCCTTTGGGTGACAGTTACGGAAAAGCTCAACGCCCCACCGGGAAAAGCTCATTCCCGATGGGGCGTCGACGACGGTGTGAGGAGGGTTACATCACCCCCGGTGTGCGCGGCGCGCTCAGGCAGACCCGGTCCTCGGTTCGGCCTTCGGCTGCGGCGGTTCGGCCTTCCGCTGCGGCTGCGGGTCCTGGACCTCGTCCTCCTGGGTCTGGTTCGCCGCCAGCCGCTCCTTGGCCCGGCCCACGCCGCCCGCGATCTGCTCCGCCATGGCGGCCCGCTGCTTGCGCAGCAGCACATAGCTGAGGGGCGCCGAGAGGATCAGCGCCAGCAGCACCACCCAGATGGGGTTCGACTTGCCGACTCCGGCGGGAACGATGCCGAAGTGCGTCAGCAGCCCGACGACGACGAGGCAGCCGACGAAGATGCCAAGTCGCATGGTGGTGTAGCGGAGCGTCGCGTGCGAAGTGCTGCTGCTCACGTGGGTCTCCATGCTTTTGGGCGTTTCGCGGTTCCTCACCAGTCAAGCACAGCCCCAGAAGTGATCTACGCGCGCCCCGAAGGCTCCAGCACCCGCGCAGCGATCCGCAGATCGGCGAGGAACCCGCCGTAGACCTCGTCCTGGTCGTCCGCCCGCAAGATCGCCGAGGGATGAATGGTGGGCACGACCAGCTCGGTCCGCCCGTGCACCTCACGCTCCGTGCAGGAGCCCCGCTCCTTGGTGACCCGGAACGAGGAGCCGAACAGCGCCTTGCCCGCCGTCGCGCCGAGGACGACCAGCACCTCGGGCTCCGTCAGCGCCAGCTCGGCCTCGAGCCACGGCCCGCAGGCCGTCATCTCGCGCAGCGTCGGCGGCTTGTGGATACGCCGCTTCCCGCGCCCTTCCTCGTGCGCCCACTTGAAGTGCTTGACGGCGTTGGTGACATACGTCTGCGCCGGGTCGATGCCCGCCTCGTCCAGCGCCCGGTCCAGCATCCGGCCCGCCGGACCGACGAAGGGCGCGCCCTTCCGGTCCTCCTGGTCGCCGGGCTGTTCCCCGACGAGGAAGACCCGGGCGTGCGCGTCACCGGTGCCGAAGACGGTCTGCGTCGCGTTCTCGTGCAACGGACAGCCCCGGCACCCGGCCGCCGCCTCCCGCAGGGCCCGCAGCCCCGCGTTTCCGCTACGGCGCCGACCGGACTCGGGGAGGAACGGCGTCGCGTCGTACGCGTCCTCGGGCCGCTCGCCGCCGGTGGCCTTCGCTCCGGCTGCGGCCTTCTTCGCTGCCATAAGGCTCGCGGTACCCCCGAGAGCGGGGGTTGTCACGGCCCCGGCTCGCGCTACACCCGCATGGGCTGGGGGGTCTCGCGACGCTGCGGGTCCGGGCCCTCGTGGCTGCGCACCGCGCTGTAGTGCGCGTCGCGCTCGACGGGCCGGAATCCGGCGTCACGGATCGCGACCAGCAGGTCCTCGCGGGTGAGCGCGTCGGCGTCCTGCCCAGCGGCGCTCTCGTCGTCCACGACGCGGCCGGTCAGCTCGTCGGCCCCGTGCTGGAGCGCGAGCTGCGCGGTCTGCTCGGTGTGCAGCGCCCAGTCGGCCGCCAGGTGCGGCACGTTGTCCAGCAGCAGCCGGGCGACGGCGAACGCCTTGAGCACCTCGGCGCCGGTCGCGCCGCGCGGCCCGTCCTGGAGCAGCGGTACGGCGACGTGGAACCCGCCGACCTCGTCCTGCAGTTCGCGCAGCCGCAGTACACGCTCGACCAGCGCGGCCGGGTCGACGGGGGCGTCGGCACCGCCGTAGGGCAGGGCGTACGCCGTCAGCGCGACGCCCTCCGGCAGGGCCTCGCGCAGCGCGCGCACCGCGCCCGCGAGAGCGCCGGCCTCCGCCTCGGTGCCGGTGCCGGTGCCGGTGCCGGTGACCAGCCGCAGCTCGGTGACGCCGTCGGCCGCCCACCGGGGGGCGAGCGCCACCGCCTGGTCGAGGTCCGTCACATCCTGCGGCAGGTGGGCGGCGAAGTAGGCGACGTCGCCGCTGTGCCGGCTGCGCACCTCGTGTGCGAGGCCGCCGAGCCAGGCCAGGTCGTCGCAGCCGTACAGGTCGATGCCGTCCTCACGGGTCAGCCGCTCACCGGAGCGGACCTTCCGCTCGATGTCCGCCGCGTCCATTCCTCGCGCCACCTGCCTGCCTCGGTCCGTCTTCCGCGCCGCCGTCTTCCGTCTTGATCCGCGCGCCCGACCGACCCTACGCCAGGCCCGCAGCGGCCCTACTCCTCGGGCAGTTCCCCGACCCGGTTCTCCCACTTGGTCGACAGCACGATCGTCGTCCGCGTCCGTGAGACGCCCTTGGTGCCCGAGAGCCGGCGGATGGTGCGCTCCAGGCCGTCCACATCACCGGCGCGCACCTTGAGCATGTACGAGTCGTCACCGGCGATGAACCAGCAGTCCTCGACCTCCTGGAGGTCGCGCAGCCGGGTGGCCACCTCCTCGTGGTCGGTCGCGTCCGAGAGCTGGATGCCGATCAGCGCCGTCACCCCCAGGCCGAGGGACGGGGCATCGACGGTCGCGCGGTATCCGGTGATCACCCCGGCGGCCTCCAGCCGGTTGATCCGGTCGGTGACGCTGGGGCCCGACAGGCCCACCAGCCGCCCCAGTTCGGCATAGGAGGCTCTGCCGTTCTCCCGCAGCGCCTGGATGAGCTGCCTGTCCACCGCGTCCATGGATGCCGCTGCCTCCTGTATGTAGAAGTCCGGAGAACGAATCTAAGGCATCGGCCCGGTGCCACCCCGACCAGTTCCCCCCGCCCCCCGGCCGGTTCCCCCCGCCCCCCGGCCGGTTTCCCCCGCCCCCCGCCCGAGTTCTCCTTCCCACCGCCGGTAGAGCTTGTGCGGCACCCCTGCCGCGTCCAGCGCCCGCCCCGCCACGAAGTCCACCAGGTCCTGGATGTGCCGGGCGCCCGCGTAGAAGGCTGGTGACGCCGGCAGCACCACGGCGCCCGCCTCGTCCAGGGTCACCAGGTGGCGCAGCGTCTGGCCGCCCAGCGGGGTCTCCCGCAGGGCGACGACGAGCGGGCGGCGCTCCTTGAGCGTCACGCTCGCGGCGCGCTGCAGCAGGTCCTTCGAGAGCCCCAGCGCCACCCCGGCCACACACGCCGTACTGGCCGGGACGATCAGCATGCCCTTGACCGGATAGGAGCCGGAGGACGGCCCCGCCGCCAGGTCGCCCGGGGACCAGTGGCGCACCCGGGCCGGATCGGTGTCGAACGCGTCCGGACTGCCGTCGGCACCGCGGGCCAGCCAGCGGCGCAGGTCCTCCTCCGCGTGGGCGTCGCGGAAGGGGTGGCCGGTCTCGTCCAGGATCGTCAGCCGCGACGCGCGACTCACGACCAGGTCGATGTCCTCGCCCGCCTCCAGGAGCGCCCGGATGACCGCCGCAGCGTAGGGCGTCCCCGAAGCGCCGGAGACCCCGACGACCCAGGGGACGCGTGCCATGTCACTCACACCACCGACCCTACGTGCCACCCTCGGAAGCGACCGCGGGCCGCGCCCACTCCATGCGTTCGTACGCGATGCGTTCGTACGCGCGAGGACGCGTACGCTCTGGGGCATGCGTGTCCTGAGCCCGAGCCACACCACAGCGGCAGCAACATGCGCGGCGGTACTGGCCGTCGCCGTCACCGGCTGCTCCATGGCCGAGAAGGTGACCACCGGGCTCAAGGTGAAGCACGCCTTCGAGAAGCTGGGCGAGCAGCCCTCGGCTTCCGTACTGGTCTCGGTGGACGGCGACAGGGCCGAGGCCGAGAAGTTCCTGCGCGCTGCGGGTGCCGGGGACAACGCCTCGACCCGGCAGGCCGCCCGGCTCCTCACCCGGGGCGAACTCACCTTCGCCGTCGGCTCGGACCGCGAGGAGACCCCGCTCAAGGAGCTGAGCCGCTCCGAGCGCCTCCGGTTCGCCGCGGCCGTCAACTTCGGCGGCAGGGACGTGCTGGCCGCCAAGTCGGTGGAGGAGAAGCTCTACGTCCGGATGAACCTGCGCTCCCTCGTCGCCCAGACGGGCGGCTCCGAGGCCGAGCGGCACCGCGCCCGCCGCATCGTCTCCGTCGCCAAGGACCTGCCCGCCTCGCTGGGTTCGGCCAGGGACGCGCTCAACGGCAAGTGGGTGGAGATCGACCCGGAGGCGTTCGACGACTTCGCGCGCGCCGCCCGGGAGATCACGGCGGAGGAGAAGAAGGACGAGCGGAAGAACGGGTACGGACGGCACCGCAAGACCGGCTCCGAGGAGGGCGACGAGGCCAGCAAGCGCCTCAGCCGTGCGACGGCCGCGGGCCGCGCGCTGAACGGCGAGTCCGAGCGGGAGTTCCTGGAGGGCCTGGAGAAGACCCTCGGCGAGCACGCCCGGTTCCGTAAGGCGGGCGAGTACGGCGGCGCCGAGCACGTGACGGTCTCCATGCCGGCGCGGCGCGCGGCGCCCGACCTGTCCGAGGCCCTGGAGGCGCTGGGCGCCCGGCTCGACCCCGCGAAGGTGCCCGACAAGACCGTCAGCGCCGACCTGCAGATCCGGCGCGGCCAGCTCACCGGGCTCACCGTCGACCTCGGGCAGTTCCTCAGCGGCGAGCAGGCCGGGAAGGTGCACCTCCCGCTGCGGATGGACTTCGGCGGCGGCGGCGCGGTCTCCGTCCAGGCACCCGACGGGGTGCGCGAGCTCAAGCCGCAGGATCTGCTGGCCGCCGTGATGTACGGCGCACTGGGCACGGGCGGCATCTGAGGCCATTCTGGAAAACTGGAAAGGGCACGGGAACCGTCGGCGTACCGTGCGCCGTTGTAGAGCGTGACGAGGCATGTCCTGCGGGGGACGCTCCTCGCGAGGGAGGCGGGTATGGCGAAGGGCTCGGGCGGCTCGGGCGGTGTCAAGGCGATGGCGGCCGGAAAGCTGATCGTCGGCTGGGTGGCGCTGCTGTGGGTCCTGGAGGCCGTGGACCAGGCCTCGGGCAACGCGCTGGACACCTTCGGCATACAGCCACGCCGTGTGGACGAACTGGTGGATGTGATCCCCAGCGCCTTCATGCACTTCGGCTTCGAGCACCTGATAGCCAACACGCTGCCGCTGCTGATCCTCGGCTTCCTGGCGGCCCTGCGCGGGGTGGGGCGCTTCCTCGCCGTCGCCGCGATCATCGTCGCGGTCAGCGGCCTCGGCGTCTGGCTGATCGCCCCGGAGAACAGCAACACCGCGGGCGCCTCCGGGCTGATCTTCGGCCTCTTCGGCTATCTGCTGGCCCGCGGCTTCGTCGACCGCCGCATCACCGACGTGGCGCTCGGCACGGTCGTCGCCGTCTTCTACGGCTCCATCCTGTGGGGCGTCCTGCCCACCGACTCCGGCGTCTCCTGGCAGGGCCACCTCTTCGGCCTGATAGGCGGCGTCCTGGCCGCGCGCCTCACCGCCGAACCCCGCGCCCTGAACGAGGGCAAGCCGGCCTGGCACTGACCCCTCCGGGGTTCGACCGGTCGGGGCCTCAGCGGTCCGGGCTCTGGACGCGCGTCTCCCGGTCGACGGGCAGCTCGTCCGTCTCGATCCGCACCTCGCCGATCTCCATGGCGAGCTCGACGGGCTTGCCGTACGGGATCACGTCCCGGCCCCGGTAGCCGTCCGGCCCGGGGTGCCACATCATCGTGCACTCGGCGCGGTAGGGGTCGAAGATCAAGTAGTGCGCGATCCCACGCTGCGCGTACAGCTTGTCCTTGACGACATAGTCGTGACGGACGCTGCTGGGCGAGACGACCTCGACGGCCAACTCGATCAGGTCGGGCGAGTAGGCGCTGAGGTTGCGGTCGGCCTCGGCGCGGGGGGCGACGGCGATGTCGGGGCAGAGCTCGTCGGCGTCGGTGAAGGGGAACGTGACGTCGGACATGCATGACCACTCCGGCCCGAGCCACGCCACGAGGCCGTTCTCAACCGACCAGATCGTCGCGCGGTGAAACGGCTGGAGCGGAACGAGCACGATGTTGCCACCCACGATCTCCGCGCGGCAGCCCGGGAACTGATCCTCCAAACGGCTGAGCCGGGAGCGCAGGCGTCCTGTCTCCGCAGTGGTCACGAGGCCCGCTCCTTCACATGCGTGCTCGGCGCAACGCCGGCAGGCTACTCAGATTCCCAGGCCGCGCACCGCCAGATCGAGCAGGGCGCACACGAACAGGGCAATTCCGATGAAGCTGTTGACCTGGAAGAAGGCGCGGTTGAGGCGGGAGAGGTCGTGGGGCCTGACGATGGTGTGCTCGTAGACGAAGGCGACCGCGACGATCAGCAGGCCGAGCCAGTAGAAGGCGCCCGCGTCGGTGAGGACGCCGAAGGCCACCAGCAGGGCGGTGGTGACCAGGTGGGCGGCGCGGGTGGCGTGGATGGCCGCTGCGGTGCCGAACCGGGCGGGTACGGACTTGACGCCGTTGGCGCGGTCGGCCGCCACGTCCTGGCAGGCGTAGATCAGGTCGAAGCCGCCGATCCAGACGCCCACGGCCAGCCCGAGGAGCACCGCATGCCACGACCAGGCGCCGGTGACCGCGATCCACGCGCCGGTGGGCCCGATCGCCTGGGCGAGCCCGAGGATGGCGTGCGGGTAGTTGGTGAAGCGCTTCCCGTACGGATAGACCACCATCGGGAGCACGGCGAGCGGCGCCAGGGCCAGGCAGAGCGGGTTGAGCAGCGCGGCGGCGCCCAGGAAGACCACGAGCGCCACGACGGCGCCGGTCCAGGCGGTACGGACGGACACCGCGCCGGTGACCAGCTCGCGCCCCGCCGTGCGGGGGTTGCGGGCGTCGATCTCCCGGTCGATGATCCGGTTGGCGGCCATCGCGAACGTCCGCATCCCCACCATGGCCACCGTCACCAGGAACAGCTGCCACCAGTGGATGCTGCTGCTGGCGCGGTACATCGCGGTGAGCGCGGCGATATAGGCGAACGGCAGTGCGAACACCGAGTGCTCGATCACGACGAGCCGGAGGAAGGCCCGTACGCGGCCGATGTCCGCGCCCGGACCGGGCCCGAGCACCCCTTCAGCAGCGCTGGTCACAGCAGCTCTCCGTTCGCTTCTCCGCCCGCGCGGCAGCCCGCGGGCATCGGCGTCATCTGCGGCCCGGCAGCCGCGCGTGCGACGCTCACAGCAGCTCTCCGTTCGCTTCTCCGCCCGCGCGGCAGCCCGCGGGCATCGGCGTCATCTGCGGCCCGGCAGCCGCGCGTGCTCCCCCAGCCTCCGGCCGGGGGTACCCCCAGCTCACAGCCCGTACTCCTTCCAGCGGCGGCTCACCAGATCGGCAACCCCGGGATCCGGCTCGATCATCTCCGGCCAGCCGCCGTCGCGCGTGTACCCCTCCTCGGGCAGCTTGCGCGTGGCGTCGATGCCCGCCTTGCCTCCCCAGAACTGCTGGTAGGAAGCGTGGTCGAGGTGGTCGACCGGGCCCTCGACCACGGACAGGTCGCGCGCGTAGTCCACATTGCCCAGCGCCCGCCAGGACACCTCGTGCAGATTCCGCACATCGCAGTCCTTGTCCACGATGACGATGAGCTTGGTCAGCGACATCATGTGCGCCCCCCAGATCGCGTGCATCACCTTCTGCGCGTGTTTGGGGTACCGCTTGTCGATGGAGACAATCGCGCAGTTGTGGAAGCCGCCCGACTCGGGCAGGTGGTAATCGACGATGTCCGGCACGATGACCTTCAGCAGCGGCAGGAAGAACCGCTCGGTGGCCCGCCCCAGCGGCCCGTCCTCGGTCGGCGGCCGGCCCACCACGATGGACTGGAGCAGCGGCCGCCTGCGCGTCGTCACACAGTCGATGGTCAGCGCGGGGAAGGGCTCCTGCGGCGTGTAGAAGCCGGTGTGGTCGCCGAACGGGCCCTCCGGCCGCATCTCGCCCGGCTCCAGCCAGCCCTCCAGCACGACCTCCGCCGCGGCGGGCACCTGCAGCGGGACCGTCTTGCAGTCGACCATCTCGACGCGCTTGCCCTGCAGGAAGCCGGCCAGCAGATACTCGTCGATGTCGGCGGGCAGCGGCGCCGTGGAGGCGTATGTGACCGCGGGCGGGCAGCCGAAGGCGATGGCGACGGGCAGCTTCTCGCCGCGCCGCGCCGCCACCTGGTAGTGGTTGCGGCTGTCCTTGTGGATCTGCCAGTGCATCCCGATCGTGCGGCGGTCGTGCCGCTGCAGCCGGTAGAGGCCCAGGTTCCGTACCCCGGTGTCGGGGTCCTTGGTGTGGGTGAGGCCCAGGTTGAAGAAGGAGCCGCCGTCCTGGGGCCAGGTGAACAGCGCGGGCAGCCGGTCCAGGTCCACCTCGTCACCTCGCAGGACGATCTCCTGCACCGGCGCGTCCTTGACCTTCTTCGGCGGGACGTGCGTCATCGCGCCGAGCTTCCCGAACGCCTCCCGGAAGCCGACGAAGCCCTGCGGCAGCTCGGGCTTGAGCAGGCCGCCGATCTTCTCGCTGATCTCGTCGTACGAGGAGAGACCGAGCGCCTTGAGGAGCCGGCGGTCGGTGCCGTAGACGTTCATGGCCAGCGGCATGTCCGAGCCCTTGACGTTCTCGAACAGCAGCGCGGGGCCGCCCGCCTTGTTCACCCGGTCGACGAGCTCCCCGACCTCCAGGTGCGGGTCGACCTCGGCCTTGACGCGCACGAGGTCACGGTCACGCTCCAGCGCCCGCAGGAGCGAGCGGAGATCGTCGTATGCCATACGCCTCAGTATCCTCCCTGATGTCCGCGGCCTGAGCGCCGGGGGTTTGGCCGGGGCCATTACCCTTGCCCTGTGGAGACCCGCGAGCCGGGCCCCCACCCCGCATCCGTCCGGCGGCATCTCGCACTCAGGGGGCGTTCCGCGTGATCATCAGGCTCCTGCCCTTTCTCCTGATCCTCGCCCTGTGGATCTACGCCTTCATCGACTGCCTCAACACGCCCGAGAACGAGGTGCGCAAGCTGCCCAAGGTGGTGTGGGTCATCATCATCCTGCTGTTCGGGCAGGTGCTGCTGGGGCCGATCGCCTGGCTCGTGGTGGGGCGGCCACGGCGGAACGCGCCCTATGGCGCGGTTCGTCCCGATGAGCGCAGGTGGGTGGCTCCGGACGACAACCCGGACTTCCTCAAGTCCTTGGGCGAGTCCCCTGCGGGGAGCAAGCCGACGAATGAGGCGGAGCCGACACACGAGGAGGAGCCGCCACGCGCGGACCGCACGGATGAAGAGCTCCGCAATCGGCGGGACGCCGACGAGGGCTGAGCCCGTCCTCCATTCCGCCGGACACTGTTTCGTCGTGGCGTGCCGCCGTTGCGGCGAAGAGAAGTCCGCGGCGAGAAACGTCCTCAGCTCAAAGAGAGGGCGTACTCGGCGCGGAGTTCCGCGAAGCGGGCCGGGGTCCAGGTGGACCAGTCCGTCGGGCGGCCCCGCAGTTCCTCGCCCAGCAGTTCGAAGTGCTGGTGCCAGTCGGCGAGGGCCGCCGGGAGCGATTCGACGTCCCCCGTGAAGTCGTTGCGGAACCGCACCCGCGTCCGGTCGTCGTCGAGCGAGCCGCGCAGGGTGAAGCCGAAGGAGCCGCGTCCGTCGACCGTGTACTCGGCGAGTCGGCGGCGCGACCAGGCGGTGATCCGCCCAGGCGTCGCCGGCCCCGCCACCGAGGCGGCGCCGCCCTCCTCCGGGGAGCCCTCAGCACCGCGCCCGCCCAGGGAGCCCTCATGACCGCGGTTCAGCCAGCGCAGCGTCACCGCTCCGCCGGGGCCCGGCTCGAAAGGGTCGGCGGCGGCCAGCCACCCCCGCAGCCCGGCAGGGGTGGCGACGGCTGCCCAGACGCTCTCCAGCGGGTGCGGGAACGCCAGCTCGAAGCCGATCGTGTGCGCCGCACCGTCCGCGCTGCTGCGGACGGTGCCGTACGGGATGTCGGAGGAGACGGTCTGCGGCTGGCTCTCGGTGCTCATAGCTCCGCCTTCGTCGCTCGCCCGCGTTCCCGGTGGGCGTCTCCCGCATACCGGTGGCGTCTCAGACGCCCGCGTACGAGTGCTTGCCGTTGAAGAAGATGTTGACGCCGTAGTAGTTGAACAGGAAGCAGGCGAAGGCGAGAAGAGCGAGGTATGCCGCCTTACGGCCCTTCCAGCCCGCTGTGGCGCGCGCGTGCAGGTAGCAAGCGTAGGCGACCCAGGTGATGAACGACCAGACCTCCTTGGGGTCCCAGCCCCAGTAGCGGCCCCAGGCGTCACCGGCCCAGATGGCGCCCGCGACGATGGTGAAGGTCCAGAAGGGGAAGACGGTCGCGTTGATCCGGTAGGCGAACTTGTCGAGCGAGGCGGCCGAGGGCAGCCGCTCCATGATCGAGGTGCGCAGCTTGCCGGGCTTGCGGCCGGCCAGCAGGTGCGACTCGTAGGCGTCCCGGAACAGGTAGAGCGCGGAGCCGACGAAGCCGAGGTAGAGCAGCGCGCCGCAGATGATGGCCAGCGAGACGTGGATCCACAGCCAGTACGAGTGCAGCGCGGGGACGAGTTGGTCGCTGTCGGTGTACAGGACGGTGACGGCCAGGCCGAGGTCCAGCAGAACGGTGGTGACCAGCGGCAGCCCGATCCAGCGGACGCTCTTCTTGGCGAGCAGGAAGCCCAGGTAGGCGCCTACGGCCACCATCGAGAAGGCCGTCGAGAACTCGTACATGTTGCCCCAGGGGGCACGCTGCACGGACAGCGAGCGGGTCAGCACCCCGGCGGAGTGCAGCAGGAACGCCAGCACCGTGAGCGAGACGGCGATCCGCCCGTACATGTCGCCCTGCTCGTCACCGGCCGCGGCGCCCGGACCGTCGGGCAGGTCGCCGCGCCGTCCGGCGCTGGAACGGGTGACGATCTTGGGCGGGGCCGGCTTCTCCAGGACGGCCGTACCGCCGCCCTCCTCCTTGACCTGCACGGAGACGCCGGGCCCTTGCGCCGGGACGGCCTCTTCCGCCGTCGGCTGCTTCGTCAGCGCCGCGGCGGTGCGGCCCACCTTGCTGCGGGAGCCGAACGTCCATTCGGCGATATAGGCGAAGAAGGCCAGCACGTAGACGGCCATCGCCGAATAGATCAGATAGTTGCTGATCTGGGCGAGCTGCTCGTTGGGATCGGCTGCGAGGAGATTCACTGGCCTGCTCCTTCGGGGGCTTCAGCAGGATCGGCGGTGTCCGCGGGGTCGGAGGTCTGCGCGGGGGCCGCCGGGGCGACAGGTGCCGCGTCTTGCATCTCGGTGGCGAGGGAGGCGAGTTCGTCGGGCAGGCGGGCCGACTCGCTGCGGCCGAGCCCGGCCATCTCGACGACCGTACGGCCGTCGTCCGCCGCGTAGGCCCGCACCCACACCCTGCGGCGCTGGATGAACAGGGAGCCCGCGAGCCCGCCGATGGCGGCCAGGGCGCCGCCCAGCGCCCAGTCGTTGCCGACCTGGTGGGACACCTGGAAGTTGGCCCACTGCTTGACGCCGTCGAAGTGGAGGCTGCCGGCCCCGTTCGGGAGGGTCATGGTGTCGCCGGGGGTGAGCTTCTTGGCGAAGGGGTCGCCGTCCTTGTCCTTGAACTTGGTCATGTTCTCGGTGTTCAGCTGGTACACGTTCTGCGCCGGCCCGCCGTCGACGCCCAGGTTGCCGTGGTAGGCGGTCAGGAACATCGCCGGGTTCTTCAGGCTGGGCGACTGCGAGAACATGGTGCCGCTGCCCGGCTGGAAGTCGGGCACGAAGAAGCCCTGGAAGCCGAGCTGGTCCTTGCGGCCCTTGGCGTTCACATAGTCGGTGACCTTCACCACGCCGCTGGAGGTCTGGTTGTTGTCCTGCTGCAGGAAGGGCACAGGACCGCGGTAGGCGATATTGCCCTTGCCGTCCTTGACGGTGACCTGGGGCGCGTAGCCGTTGGCGATCAGGTACACCTTCGAGGAGCCGATCTCCAGCGGGTGGTTCACCTTGATCGTGGCGTTCTTCTCCTTGCCACTCGCCCCCTCGCTGTAGGCGACATCGGCGCGGTAGTCACGCGGAGTGCCCTTGTTGGGGCCGCTCTCCTCGTAGGTGGCGTGGAACTTCTTCAGCCGGAAGGCGAACGGGTCGAGCATGTCGGCTGTGAACAGCGAGCCCGACTGGAAGTCGTCGTACTGGGTCAGGACGTTGGAGAAGCCGTCGCCCTGCACGATCAGCTTGCGGCCCTCGGACTTGAACAGCTGCCCGGAGGCGAACGCCAGCAGCAGCACGATCAGCGCGATGTGGAAGAGGAGGTTGCCCACCTCGCGCAGATAGCCCTTCTCGGAGGCGACCGCGTCCGTCCGGCTGCCGCCGTCACCGTCCTGGTGCGTGCGGAACCGCCGGCGCTTCAGCAGCGAGCGCGCGGCCCCCAGCACCTGTTCGGGGTCGGCTTCGGTGCGCCAGGTCGTATAGACCGGCATCCTCTCCAGCCGGCGCGGGGCGCGCGGCGGACGGGAGCGGAGCTGGCCGACGAACTGCCAGGTGCGCGGGACGATGCAGCCGATCAGCGAGATGAACAGCAGAATGTAGATCGCCGAGAACCAGACCGACGTGTAGACGTCGAAGAGCTGGAGCTTGTCGTAGATCGGGGCGAGGGTGGTGTGCTCCTCGCGGAACCGCTCCACCTTGAGGGCGTCGACGGGCGTCTGCGGGATGACCGAACCCGGAATGGCGCCCAGCGACAGCAGGAAGAGCAGGATCAGCGCCACCCGCATCGAGGTGAGCTGCCGCCAGAACCAGCGCGCCCAGCCCAGCGGGCCCAGCGACGGAACGTTCAGCTTGTCCTCGCCGGGGGCCGTCGACAGCTGGGCCGTGGCCTCGCGCTCGCCTGCGGCCTCGGTCGCCCTGTCGGCGTCGGCCTCGGTCGTGCTCATGGATCAGATCCCCACCGTGAAGTCGGACGACCAGACCGTGATCTCGTAGACGATCCGGTCCCAGATGCCTGTGACGAGCAGCACGCCGACCGCGACGAGCATCCCGCCGCCGATCCGCATCACCCACGCGTAGTGCTGCTTCACCCAGCCGAAGGCGCCCAGTGCCCGGCGGAAGGCGACCGCCGCGACGACGAACGGAACCCCCAGGCCCAGGCAGTAGGCCACCGTCAGCAGCGCGCCCCGTCCAGCGCTCGCCTGGTTCGAGGAGAGCGTGAGGACGGCGGCCAGCGTCGGGCCGATGCACGGCGTCCAGCCGATGCCGAAGAGCACCCCGAGCATCGGCGCGCCCGCCAGCCCTATCGCGGGCCGCTTGTGAATCCGCAGCTCACGCTGGGTGAACCGGGTCAGCGGTCCGAGCGCGCCCATGAAGGCCAGCCCCAGCAGTATCGTCAGGCTCCCCATCACCCGGGAGATAAGATCCCGGTTCTCCTGGAGGGTGGCACCGAAGCCGCCGAACAGCGCACCGCCGGAGACGAAGACGGCCGTGAAACCGAGCACGAACAAGCCCGCGCCCAGGAACATCCGGCCGCGCCGCGCCTCGGCCAGATCCGTGCCGCTGACCCCGGTGACGTAGGAGAGGTAGCCGGGCACCAGCGGCAGCACACACGGCGAGAAGAAGGAGACCAGTCCGCCGAGGAGCGCGATGGGCAGAGCCAGCAGCAGGGCACCGTTGAGAACGGTGCCGTTCACTCCCGTTGCCGCCAGGGAGGTCGCCGCGAGGGAGTTCATGAGCCGGTCACTTCGCGTCGATCAGAGGGGCGAGCGCCGAGCGCAGTTCCTTCTCGCTCAACGGCTTGAGGGCTCGCACCGCGACCTTCCCCTCCCGGTCCAGGATCAGCGTGGACGGGATGGCCTGCGGCGAGAGGGTGTTCTTCGGGAACTTGAGGATGAGCTTGCCGCTGGGGTCGTAGAAGCTCGGGTAGCCGACCTTGTAGTTCCGCTCGAACGCCTTCGCGTTCGCCTTGTCCAGGTCACGGGTGTTGATACCGAGGAACTGGACGTCCTTGTCCTCGGTGTCCCGGGCGACCTTGGCCAGGTTGGGCGCCTCGGCGCGGCAGGGGCTGCACCACGAGCCCCATACGTTCAGCACGACGATCTTGCCCTGGTAGTCGGAGAGCTCGAGCTTCTTCCCGTCGACCGACGGACCCGACAGATCCGGCACCGAGGAACGCTTGCCCTTGGCGACCTTGGTGATGTCGCCCGTGCCCTGCACGAACTTGGTGTCACCGGAGGACGAACCGGTCTGCTGGCCGCCGCAGGCGGACAGCAGTAGCGCAGCGGCGGCGAACCCGGCGGCCAGCAGGGGGGTGCGGCGGCGGGAGGCGCGGGTCTGGCTCATGTGAAAAGTTTCGCATGCCCCGTTCGAGGATCTTCCGGCCCCCTCCCCCTCCCCCGCGACGGGGCGCTGCGCTGCGCCTGAGCTGCACCCCCTGCTGCGCTTGGAGCCGCACCCCCCTGCTGCGCTTGGAGCCCGCACCCCCTGCTGCGCTTGGGCAGTCTGCGCCCTGGGGGTACCTCCCGGCCGGAGGCTGGGGGAGCAGGGTGGGCAAGCGCAGCCACCGGCCACCGGGCCGCACCCGATGGGCGCCCACGCTGCGGTGCGGGGTGCGGCCGTCTCGCGGGTGCGGCCCGCTTGTGCCCACCCGTTCCGCCCTGCGGAACGATTGCCCACAAGCGGGACAATTGCTAGGCGCCAGCCGAGCGGTTTTGGGCGCCTTTGGCGCCTCGGCGGTTGGCGCCGGGGCGCAAATGGGACGGCACCAGATCGCCGGCCGGTTCCGAATAGCCGACGGCAACGATGCGGTCGCCGAGAAAAGTGAAGCTCGTCAGCGAGGCGAGCGAACACTGGCGGCGGCGCGGATCGTGCCACAGCCTGCGCCGCTCGACGAAGCTGCGCAGTATCCAGATGGGCAGCTGGTGGCTGACGCAGACGGCCTCGTGCCCGTACGCCGCGTCCTTGGCGCTCTCGAGCGCCCCCCGCATCCGTACGACCTGGTCGAGGTACGGCTCGCCCCAGGAGGGGCGGAAGGGGTTGCGCAGGTGGCGCCAGTTCTCCGGCCTGCGCAGTGCGCCGTCACCGACGCCGAAGGTCTTGCCCTGGAAGACGTTCCCGGCCTCGATGAGCCGCTCGTCGGTGCCCACGTCGAGGCCGTGGAGCTTGGCGATCGGCGCCGCCGTCTCCTGCGCGCGCTCCAGCGGGGAGGCGACGACGCGGGTGATGTCGCGCCGCTCCAGGTGCTCGGCGACCCGGTCGGCCATCCGGCGGCCGAGGTCGGAGAGGTGGTATCCGGCCAGGCGTCCGTAGAGGATGCCCTCGGGGTTGTCGACCTCGCCGTGCCGCATCACATGGACGACGGTGACCGTCTTGTCCCCGGCACCGGTCACCTCGGCTCCCTCGCTCACCGCGGCTCCCTCGCTCATATCGGCTCTCTCACTCGCTTCGGCTCTCTCGCTCATGCCGGCACCGCCTCCGCCGCGGCGCGGGCCGCCGCGGGCAGCGCGGCGGCGATGCGTTCGATGGCCTGCTCACCGTGCGCGGCGGAGACGAACCACGCCTCGAATCCGGAGGGCGGCAGGTAGATGCCCTGGGAGAGCATCGAGTGGAAGAACGCGGTGAAGCGGAAGGACTCCTGCCGCTTGGCCGCCGCGTAGTCGGTGACGCCCTCGTCACCGAAGTCCCCGAAGAAGACGGAGAACATGCTGCCCGCCGTCTGCACGGTGTGCGCCACGCCCTCCTTGGCCAGCGCCTCGGTCGCCAGCTGCCGCACCTGGCGGGCCGCGGCGTCCACCACGGCGTGCGCGGCGAAGTCGTCGGCGGCCAGCAGCCGCAGCTGGGCCAGGCCCGCGGCGGTGGCGATCGGGTTCCCGGACAGCGTGCCCGCCTGGTAGACGGGGCCGGCCGGGGCCAGGTGGTCCATGACGTCCTTGCGGCCACCGAAAGCGGCCGCCGGGAAGCCCCCGCCCATCACCTTCCCGAACGTCATCAGATCGGGTGTCACACCGTCGATGCCGTACCAGCCGCGGGCGCTCGCGCGGAAGCCGGTCATCACCTCGTCGGAGACGAACAGCGCGCCGTCGGCCCGGCACAGGTCCTTCAGCCCCTGGTTGAAGCCGTCCTTCGGCGGGACGATGCCCATGTTGCCCGGCGACGCCTCGGTGATCACACAGGCGATCTCGCGGGGGTGCGCGGCGAACGCCTCACGGACCGCGTCCAGATCGTTATACGGCAGTACGATCGTGTCGCCCGCCTGCGCTCCGGTGACCCCCGGGGTGTCCGGCAGGCCGAGGGTGGCGACCCCGGAACCGGCCGAGGCGAGCAGCGCATCGACGTGCCCGTGGTAGCAGCCGGCGAACTTGACGACCTTGGAACGGCCGGTGAAACCGCGCGCCAGCCGGATCGCCGACATGGTGGCCTCGGTGCCGGAGGAGACGAGTCGTACCTGCTCAACGGGGTCGATACGGCGCACGATCTCCTCCGCGAGCGCCACCTCGTCCTCGACGGGCGTACCGAAGGAGGTGCCGCGCTCGACGGCCCGGCGCACGGCGTCGGTCACCTCGGGGTGTGCGTGCCCGAGGATCATCGGCCCCCAGGAGCAGACCAGGTCGACGTACTCCCTGCCGTCCGCGTCCGTGAGGTAGGGGCCGGACCCTGACACCATGAACCGGGGCGTACCGCCCACGCTGCGGAAGGCGCGGACCGGCGAGTTCACGCCTCCCGGCGTCACGGCGGCGGCGCGGTCGAAGAGCGACTGCGATACTGGGGCACTGTACGAGTAAGTCACGAAAGCCATGGTGTCAGAGCCCCGTGTGCGGGGGCCTGGGGGCGTTTCACACTCCGCGGGGCGGGGAGGTCTCTGACACGATGATCGGGCTGCACGGGGACGGCCGTGCGGCCCGGATGAGCAGTCGGGTGGTGACATGCATCGCGGTGGCGGACTGGGAGAGGGGCCCGGCCCCTCGGAGACTGGCCCGGAGCGAGCCCAGGGGCGCCACAGGCGCACTGCGGCCGAGAGCGGAACCACGGCGGGGAGCGGCGCGAACAGCGGTGCGGCGGACGGGGGATCGACGGGCGGCGGAACCGCGGGCGGCCACGCGCCGTCCGAGAGCGGCACGGCGGGCAGCGCGAGCGGCAGCACCACGAGCGGCAGCGGCATCGTGCGGGGCGGCGGCCTCGCGGGCATCGGGAGCACGGCGAAGACCAGGAGCGGCAGGGGTGGCGGCCGAGTGGGGGTGACCTACAAGTACTTCGGGGCGCCGGACGGTGCCACGGCCGCACGCGTACCCATCTCGATGCGTCCCGAGGAACTGGGCGGGGACGAGCTGGGTCAGGGCATGTTCACCAAGATCAAGCCCGAGACGATGGCGGCGATGGTGCTGACGGGTATCGAGGGCATACCGCTGCACCGGGTTCCGCCCCTCGAGCTCGTCGTCCTGCACCCGGACTACGCGGTGGTCAAGCTCCCGATGACGGTCGTTGACCCGCTCCGCGGCATCGGCGAGGAGTCGGTGGGCGCCGCCGCGTTCATCTGGTCCACGGTCCCCGACCGCGCGGGACCGCAGGACGCCTTCAACGTCTACCAACTGCTGCACCGCTGGCAGGACTTCTCCGATCGCCTCCACGAGGCCGGACACCAGGCGTACTGCCTGGTGTGGCCGTGATCTTGACCCGATAAGGGGCTGCCCCTGCCCGGCGCTTGCGGGCTGCGGGTTTGTTGTGGCCTTGGGGCACCAGCCTTCGACGGTGCCCGCCACCCCGACGACAGATGGCGGGCACCGTGCTGTCAGTCCCTGGCTCGGTCCGGCTCCTCTTCCGCCGCCGACGCGGCGTCGCTGACGGCCTGCGCGACCTCCTCGTCCAGTACCTCGGCGTCCAGCTTGGGCGCTTCGGGGTCCACCGGGCCGATACGGAACTCGAACTCGCCGCCGTACTGCTCGTGTGCCGCGACGACCGCGCTGCCCACGGCCTCCTCGCCCCGCTCGGTACGGACGATCAGCGGATCCCGGCGCAAGTCCTTGGTGAGGGCGAAGCACAGCCCGGCCATCACGGCGGTGAACGGCACCGCCACCAGAATCGTGAGGTTCTTCAGACCTTCCAGCGCCTCGTCGCCACCGCCGCCGATCATCAGCATGATCGCGCCCACCCCGCCGGTGAGGACGCCCCAGATGATGACGACTCCCCGGCTGGGCTCCAGCGTGCCCTTCTGCGAGAGCGTGCCCATCACGATCGAGGCGGCGTCGGCGCCGGAGACGAAGAAGATGCCGACCAGGATCATCACGATCAGTCCGGTGAACCCGGCGATCGGGTACTCGTTCAGCACGTTGAACAGCTGGGCCTCCTGGGTGGTGCCCAGCTTCGTCCCGTCGGCCTGCAGCTTCATGGCCGTACCGCCGAAGATCGCGAACCAGATGAGGCTCACGACGCTGGGCACCAGTATCACCCCGCCGACGAACTGGCGGATGGTGCGGCCCCGGCTGATGCGGGCGATGAACATGCCCACGAACGGCGTCCAGGAGATCCACCACGCCCAGTAGAAGACCGTCCAGCTGGAGAGCCAGGCGGCGACGCCCTTGCCGCTGCTGGAGTCGGTGCGCCCGATCATCTGCGGCAGGTCTCCCAGGTAGCTGCCCAGGGAGGTCGGCACCATGTTGAGCATCAGGACCGTGGGGCCGACGACGAAGAGGAAGAGCACCAGCAGCCCGGCCAGCACCATGTTGATGTTGGACAGCCACTGGATGCCCTTCTCCACACCGGAGACGGCCGAGGCCACGAACGCCACCGTCAGCACGGCGATGATGGTGACCAGCACCCCGGTGCTCACCTTGCTCGCCCAGCCGGCCTCCTCCATGCCGCTGCCGATCTGGAGCGCGCCCAGGCCCAGCGAGGCCGCGGACCCGAAGAGCGTCGCGAAGATCGCCAGGATGTCGATGACCTTGCCGATCCAGCCGTTGGCCGCCTTCTCACCGATGAGCGGGGTGAAGACGGCGCTGATCGTCTGGCGCCGCCCGCGGCGGAAGCAGCTGTAGGCGATGGCCAGGCCCACGACCGCGTAGATCGCCCAGGGGTGCAGCGTCCAGTGGAAGAGGGTGGTGGCCAGCGAGGTCTCCATGCGGGCCGCGTCGTTGCCCGGGTTCGTACCGGGCGGAGGCTCGGCGAAGTGGCTCAGCGGCTCGCTCACGCCGTAGAACATCAGGCCGATGCCCATGCCCGCGCTGAACATCATCGCGATCCAGGACACCGTTCTGAACTCCGGCTCCTCCCCCTCCTTGCCGAGGGTGATCTTTCCGTAGCGGCTGAAGGCCAGCCACAGGGAGAAGAGCACAAAACCGGTGGCAGCCAGCACGAAGGCCCAGCCACCGTTGTGCATCGTCCAGCTCAGCATGTCCGACGAGACATCACCCAGGGAGTCGGTGGCGACCGCTCCCCAGACGACGAAGGCGAGAGTGAGGAGCGCCGTGATGCCGAACACCACTCGGTCGGTCCGCGGATGGCCGCCCGGTCCCCCGAAGGAGGCTGCCGCCTCCTCTGTCTGCTGCTTCACGGTTTCTGTGACCCCTTCCTCCGACGAGTACATGAGGCTCCGATGGATACGGGGGCCGCTACCCCGACCGGGGGAAAGTAGTCGGCTCAAACCTGCTGTCCGAGCGGCGGTCGTTCGGCCCAAATGGCTTGCATGGCTTGGACGTTGACCGCGCGGCGGCCGATGTCGCCGCCGCGCGGGCGGCGGAGCGCCCGAGACGCACCACAGGAGAGCCGACGGCAGGCGGGGAAGGCGAGGGGAGAGAGGACGGCGAGCCGGCGGCGCTCAGAAAATTTGACAAAAGGGAAAAACCTGACTTCGCGCATCATAGAGGCCGGGCGACCGGACGTCCGAGCGGCGGGTGCGGTAGACATGTCCCATCGCCCCCTCGGCGGAACGCTGTGCGGGCGCATCCGAGGCCGGGCGACCCGGACGCCCCTATGGACGACCCCGAACGAGGAGGCCAGCCGTGCCGCGGAGGGCAATCAGGGATGCGAAGCGCGGGACACTCGCGTCGTACGCGACCACGACCGCGCTGGCCCTCGCGCTCGCCGGAACCCTCACCGCCTGCACCGGGTCCTCCGGAGCCGACAACGGCGAGGACGGCAAACCCGGCAGCGCTTCGGCCTCCCCCTCGGCTGCGGCGCCCGGCAAGTACGACACCCTCCCCGAGCCGTGCGGCACGGTCGCCGTCAACCAGCTCCGCGAGATGCTGCCGGGCGCCGCCGCGGCGGAGGACGGCGACACCCCGGCGCCCAGCGACAGCGCCAGCCCCTTCGAGGGCGAGGCGAGCGTCACCTACGACACCGACCGGCGGGTGGGCTGCAACTGGAAGAGCGCGACCACGCTCAGCACCCGCCATCTGTCGGTGAACTTCGAGCGGGTGGTCTCCTACAAGCCGACCGTCAGCGACGACGAGCAGGCCGAGCGGCTGTTCGCCAAGAAGGCGCGCAAGGCCGGGATCGCGGTCGGCCCCGCCTCCGGCCAGTCGGCCGGGGAGACACCCGACGGCCATGCGTCGCCGACCGATAAAGAGGGCGGTTCGGACGGCAGGGACGCCGAGGACGGCTCAGGCGAACCGGGGGACGGCCCCGAGGACAGCCCCTCCCCCACTTCGGACGAGGACCTGGCACCCCGCGCCCTGGACGACATCGGTGACGCCGCCTACATCGACGACACCCTGCACACCGCGGACTCCGGGCTGCACCGGGACATCACCCTGGTCTTCCGGACGGCCAATGTGATCGCCACCGTCGAGTACGACCAGTGGGTGACCGACAAACACCGGATTCCGGACAGCAAGGAACTTCAGGACAAGGCACGCGAGCTCGCCGAGCAGCTCGAGGGGCAGTTCGAGGAGGACTGATCCCTCCCCACCCCGGCACGGTCAGTCCCACCTGTGGCCAGTCCCACCTGTGGCCAGTCCCACCTGTGGCCAGTCCCACCTGTGGGCAGTCCCACGCTGTGGAAGGTGCCACGAATCGCCCACACCACCCCAGGCGCCGCGTACCGTTCCGTCAGCACCGCGGCCACTTTTCGGCTCGGCAGAACTGGTGAAGATCCCGGAAGCGAAGGAACCATGCACCGTAACGCCCCGCGCAACGCCCCTCGACGGAGCAAGACCGTCAGGAACTCGCTCGCCTGTGCGGCAGTGGCGCTCCCCGTCCTGCTGGTCGCCGGCTGCTCCTCCGACTCGGACAAGGACAAGGAGTCCGACACCCCCTCGGCCTCCGCGAGCAAGTCCCCCACCGTGGCGCCCGCGAAGTACAAGGAACTCCCCGACTCCTGCAAGACCCTCGCGAAGAAGGCCGTGAAGGACCTGGTGCCGGGGACGGACAACGCCTCCGGCAAGCGCGTCGGCTCGGGCGACACCAACGACTCCAACAGCTGCCTGTGGAGCGGTCTGGACAAGTACGACTACCGGCAGCTCACGCTCTCCCTCAAGCGCTTCGACTCCGACCCGGCGATCGGCTCCGGCGACAAGCGCGCCGCCGAGTACGTCAAGCAGCAGGTCGAGGAGAAGAGCGGCAACAAGGACAACAAGGACGTCAAGCAGTCCCCGGTCTCCGGCATCGGCGAAGAGGCGGTCTCCGTCGGGTACGAGACCAAGAAGAAGGACGCCAAGGGCAAGTCCGAGGAGTACCGCGCCGAGCGCCTGATCGCCCGCACCGCGAACGTGGTGATCACCGTCGACTACGAGGGCGCCGGCTTCGAGGACGCCAAGAAGCCCAGCGCCAAGGACGTGTCGAAGCAGGCGGCGAAGGCCGCCGAGGAAGCGGCCAAGCACATCAAGTAGCCGCCACCCCTCCCCCGCGGCACCGGCACCGCAGCCGCACCCGGCACCGCTCGGAGCCCGGCCCTCCCGCCCAGGGCCGGGCTCCGTGCGCGTCAGCGCCCGCAACATGTGCCAGGCTGGGCCCGCCAGTTTCCGAGGGTGGGGGACAACTCCTGTGCAGGGCGTACAACTGACCCGAATACACCGCATACTCATCGCTGTGGTGGTGGCCGGTGCCATGGTGATCGCGGCGATCGGTTTCGCCGGCTCGTATGCGGCGGTCCGTGAGCTGGCCGAGCGGAAAGGTTTCGGCGCTTTCGCTCCGTTCTTTCCGATCGGGGTGGACGCGGGCATCGTCGTGCTGCTCGCGCTGGATCTGCTGCTGACGTGGATCCGGATCCCGTTCCCGCTGCTGCGGCAGACCGCCTGGCTGCTGACGGCCGCCACCATCGCCTTCAACGGCGCCGCCGCCTGGCCCGACCCGCTCGGGGTGGGCATGCACGCGGTGATCCCGGTGCTGTTCGTCGTCACCGTGGAAGCCGCCCGGCACGCGACCGGACGCGTGGCCGCCATCACCGCCGACAAACACATGGAGGGCGTACGCCTCTCCCGCTGGCTGCTGGCCTTCCCCTCCACCTTCCGCCTGTGGCGGCGGATGAAACTGTGGGAACTGCGCGACTACGACGAGGTCATCCGCATGGAACAGGACCGCCTCGTCTACGAGACGAGACTGCGCGCCCGCTACGGCCGCGCCTGGCGCCGCAAAGCCCCCGTCGAAGCCCTCATGCCCCTCAAACTCACCCGCTACGGCGTACCGCTGCACCGGACGGCACCCCGGGCGACAACGCTGCCGGAGCCGGAGCCGGTGCCCCTGACGGAGCCGGACGCCCTACCCGACCTGACGCCCGCCCCCGTCCCCTCCTTGGACGACGCCTCCGGCCACGAACTTGCCCAGCGGGACACCGGCCCCGGGACGGGCGAGGAGCCGGCCCACCAGCACCTGCCGACGTCCGGACCGGAACCGGAAGCGGAACCGGAACCCGTACCGAGCCCGGAGCCCGTTCCGGAGCCGACAGCGGAAGCGGAGCCGGAGCCGCCCGCGACCGAGTTCCCCGTCCCCGTGGCCCCCGGCCGCTACCGCACTCTCGCCGTCCCCACCCCGCCCCGCGAGCAGGAGCTCTTCGTCGAGCCCGCCCCGCTCCAGCAGGAGCCGGAGCCGGAGCCGGGACCGGAACCTGGCTACACCGAGGCGCCGGACCTCGGTGACGAGCCCGTCGGCATCCCGGACGGGGTCCCGCGCGAGGAGTTCTACTTCTCGGCGTACCGCCAGTACGTCGCCGCACACGGCCAGTTCCCCACGGCACGCCAGCTCTCCCGCGACCTCTACGAGGGCCACGGGATCACCACGGCGGACGGCAGTCTGCTGAGCGAGACCTATCTGGGCGGCTACATGCGCGAGTTCCGCGACCGCTACAACACGGAGATGGGCCTCGCAGGCTGAACCGGAGCGCCCCGCAAGGGGCACCGCTCCAGCCCGTCGGCATCAGCCGGCCCGGCGGCAGCCGACCGGCGTCAGCCGCCCAGCAGCTTGCGCACCCGGTCCGCGCCTACGGCCAGCAGCAGGGTGGGCAGCCTGGGCCCGGTCTCGCGGCCGACCAGCAGCCGGTAGACCAGCGCGAAGAAGCTGCGCTGAGCAGCCTTCATCTCCGCCGTCGGCTTCGCGTCCGGCGCGAAGCCGGCCCGCACCTTCGGCACGCCGTACACCAGCGAGGTCAGCCCCTCCAGCGACCAGTGCTCGTCCAGCCCGTCCAGCAGCAGCCGCAGCGACTCGCGCTGCTCCTCGTCGAGCGAGGCCAGCAGCTCCTCGTCGGGCTCCTCGCGGACGCGGGTGCGCTGGTCGGCCGGGACCTGGGTGTTGATCCAGCGCTGTGCGCGGTCCAGCCGGGGGCGCACCTCGTCCAGCGAGTGCACCGGGTGCTCGGGGTCCAGCTCGCTGAGGATGCGCAGGGTCTGTTCCTCGTGGCCGCCGGTGATGTCGGTGACCGAGGCCAGCGTGCGGTACGGCAGCGGGCGCGGCGTGATCGTCAACGGGCCCAGCGCGGTGGACGAGGCGCGGGTGTGCGCGGCGATGTCGGCGGGCTGCGCCGAACCGTCGGCGATCTTGCGGACGAGCGCGTCCCACTCGTCGTAGGTGCGCTGGATCTCCTGGTCGAAGGCGACCTTGAAGGACTGGTTCGGCTTGCGGCGGGCGTACATCCAGCGCAGCAGCGGCGCCTCCATGATCTGCAGCGCGTCGGCCGGGGTGGGCACGCCGCCCTTGGAGGAGGACATCTTGGCCATGCCGCTGATGCCCACGAAGGCGTACATCGGGCCGATCGGCTGCTCGGCGCCGAAGATCTCCTTGACCAGCTGCCCGCCGACGACGAACGACGAGCCCGGCGACTGGTGGTCGACGCCGGACGGCTCGAAGACGACGCCCTCGTAGGCCCAGCGCATCGGCCAGTCGACCTTCCACACCAGCTTGCCGTGGTCGAAGCTGCGCAGCTGAACGGTCTCGCCGTGCCCGCACCGGCAGGTGTAGGACAGCTCGGTGGTCTCGTCGTCGTACGCGGTGACGGTGGTCAGATCGCGTCCGCAGGCCGTGCAGTAGGGCTTGTACGGGTAGTAGGCCGAGCCCGCGCCCGCGCCGGAGCCGTCGTCCTCGGCGGCGGCGCCCGAACCCTCGGCGGCCTGCACCTCCGCCTCATCGGCCGGCTTCTGCTGCTTCTGCTGCTTCTTGCCGCCCTTCGCGCCCTTCTCCAGCGTCCGGTAGCGGTCGAGCACGGCGTCGATCCGGGCGCGCTCGCGCATCGCGAAGAGGATCTGCTCCCGGTAGGCGCCCGAGGTGTACTGCTCGGTCTGGCTGATGCCCCGGTACTGCACACCCAGCTCCAGCAGGGACGCCTCCATGGCGGCCCTGAAGTGCTCGGCCCAGCTGGCGTACGGGCTGCCGGGGGGCGCGGGCACGGAGGTCAGCGGGCGGCCGATGTGCTCGTTCCAGGACTCGTCCACGCCCTCGACACCGGCCGGGACCTTGCGGAACCTGTCGTAGTCGTCCCAGGACAGGATGTGCTCGCACGCGACGCCCCGGCGCTTGATCTCGTCGGCGACCAGGTGCGGCACCATCACCTCGCGCAGGTTGCCCAGGTGGATCGGGCCGGAAGGGCTCAGGCCCGACGCGCACACGACTGCTTTGCCGGGCGCGCGGCGCTCCGCTTCGGCGATGACCTCATCGGCGATACGGGAGACCCAGTCGGCCTCATGAGTGGTCTGAGCCACGGTCCGGCACTTCCTTCTCGTCGCGTGCTTGCAAGCCTGCGGCCCCATTGTCCCACCCGTGCCACGGCGGCTGCCCCACCCGTATATGCGAGGCGGCGGCGCTGTCGTACGTGGGATACTGGGCACCGCATCCAGCCACCCCGACGGAACGGTCAGCACTCCATGGCTACGGTCCCCTCCCTTGCCGCTACGGTCCACCAGCGCGTCTCGGACGCCCTCTCGGCTGCGCTGCCGGAGGCCGCCTCCGCCGACCCGCTGCTGCGACGCAGCGACCGGGCGGACTTCCAGGCCAACGGCATGCTGGCGCTGGCCAAGAAGCTCAAGGGCAACCCGCGGGAGCTGGCCGCCAAGGTCACCGAGGCGCTGCCGGTGGACGAAGAGAACGCGGTGATCGCGCACATCGAGGTCTCGGGTCCCGGCTTCCTCAACATCACCGTCGCCGACGAGGCGATCATGGAGAACCTCCGGGCCCGGCGGCAGGACGAGCGGCTGGGCGTGCCCTACAAGGACAACCCCGGCACGACGGTGATCGACTACTCCCAGCCGAACGTCGCCAAGGAGATGCACGTCGGGCACCTGCGCTCCACGGTGATCGGCGACGCCGTCGTGCATCTGCTGGAGCACCGGGGCGAGAAGGTGATCCGGCGCCACCACATCGGCGACTGGGGCACCAACTTCGGCATGCTCATCCAGTATCTGATCGAGCATCCGCACGAGCTGGACCACGAGTCGGACACGGCGGGCGCCAAGGACGCGGGCGAGGCCGCGATGGCCCGGCTCAACCGGCTCTACAAGTCCTCGCGCGCGCTCTTCGACTCCGACGAGGACTTCAAGTCCCGGGCCCGGGACCGGGTGCCGGCGCTGCAGAGCGGCGACCCGGAGACGCTGGCGCTCTGGCACAAGATCGTCGACGAGTCGAAGACGTACTTCCAGGGCGTCTACGACGAGCTGGACGTGGAGATCAGGGACCCGGACATCGTCGGCGAGAGCGCCTACAACGACGACCTCCAGCAGGTCGTCAAGGACTTGGAGGAGTCCGGCGTCGCCGTGCGCTCCGAAGGCGCGCTCTGCGTCTTCTTCGAGGACGTCAAGGGCCCCGACGGCACACCCACGCCGCTCATCGTCCAGAAGTCCAACGGCGGCTTCGGATACGCCGCCACCGACCTGGCCGCCATCCGCAACCGGATCGGCGAGCTGAAGGCCGACACCCTGCTGTATGTGGTGGACGCCCGGCAGTCGCTGCACTTCCGGATGGTCTTCGAGACGGCACGGCGCGCGGGCTGGCTGCCCGAGGGCGCTGCCCGGCAGCTGCCGTTCGGCACCGTGCTGGGCAAGGACGGCAAGCCGTTCAAGACCCGGGAGGGCGAGACGGTGCGGCTGGTCGACCTGCTGGACGAGGCGGTCGAGCGCGCGGCCTCCGTCGTCCGCGAGAAGGCCGCCTCCGGGGGCGAGGGCGAGCTGACCGAGGAGGAGATCCAGCGGCGGGCGCAGCAGGTGGGCATCGGCGCGGTCAAGTACGCCGACCTGTCCAACTCGATGACCCGGGACTACGTCTTCGACCTGGACCGGATGGTCTCCCTCCAGGGCGACACCAGCGTCTACCTCCAGTACGCCTACGCGCGGGTCCGCTCGATCTTCCGCAAGGCGGGCGAGCTGCGGCCGGTGGCGCACCCGGAGCTGGAACTGGCCCCGGCCGAGCGGGCGCTGGCCCTGCACCTGGACGCGTTCGCCGACACGCTGGTGACGGCGGCGGACGAGTACGAGCCGCACAAGGTGACGGCGTATCTCTACGAGCTGGCCACGCTCTACAGCCGGTTCTTCGAGAACTGCCCGGTGCTCAAGGCGGACACGACGGAGCAGTCCGAGAACCGGCTGTTCCTGTGCGACCTGACGGCCGAGGTCCTCCACCAGGGCCTGGCGCTGCTGGGCATCCGCACGCCCGAGCGGCTCTGAGGCCCGGGCTGCCCGAGCTGCTCTGACGCCTGGAGAAGTCCCTCAGCGCCGAGGGCCGTCGGTCCTCAGGATCTCCTCCTGCAACTGCGCGGCCATCGTCTTGATCAGCCGCAGCCCCTGCTGCCCCCAGGGGCGCGGCCGCTGGTCGGTGGCGCAGATCGTGCCCAGCGGCATGCCCGAGTGGTCCAGCAGCGGCGCGCCCAGGTAGGAGGTGATGCCCACCTCGTCCACCACGGGGTTGACCGCGAAGCGGGCGAAGTCGCGGACGTCCTCCAGCACCAGCGCGCTGCGCCGGGCCACCACGTGCACACAGAAGCCGTGGTCGCGGGCCATCACCCGGCCCACCCCGCCGCCCGGGTCGACCGGGCCCTTCTCCGGGTCGACGGTCGAGTCGTACAGCCCGGAGAAGAACTGCTGCTCCTCGCCGATGAAGTTGACCATCGCGAACGGCGCGTCGGTGGCCCGGGCCAGCTCACGGGCGAAGGCGTCGAACTCCGGTGCCGGACGCTCCCCGATCCCCAGCTCCCGCAGCCGCGCCACCCGCTGCGGTGCCTCCGTGTCCTGCGGGGTCAGCAGCAGCCGGGCCGTGGGATCAAGCGGTGCGGATGACATGGGTGCTCCTCGGGTCGATCAAGTGCTGGACGAGAGAGATCAGGACGCCGGTCGACGAGTGGGCCTGGCGCGCGTCGCACAGCACCACGGGCACGCCCGTGTCGAGGTCGAGCGCGGCCCGCACCTCGTCGGGGGTGTAGCGGTGGGAGCCGTCGAACTCGTTGACGGCCAGCACGAAGTCGACGCCTCGCCGCTCGAAGTAGTCGACGGCCGGGAAGCAGTGCTCCAGCCGCCGGGTGTCGGCGAGCACCACGGCGCCCAGCGCACCGGCCGACAGCTCGTCCCACATGAACCAGAAGCGGTCCTGGCCCGGGGTGCCGAACAGGTACAGCACATGGCCGGTGTCGAAGGTGATCCGCCCGAAGTCCATCGCCACCGTGGTGGTGGCCTTCTGCTCCACGCCCTCCAGACTGTCCGTCGCCGCGCTCACCTGGGTCAGCAACTCCTCGGTGCTCAGCGGCTCGATCTCGCTGACGGCCCCCACGAACGTCGTCTTGCCGACCCCGAAGCCCCCGGCCACGAGGATCTTCACGGCGGTCGGGAAGGGATCAGAGTCTGCTACGGAGCCCATCCAGCACCGCCTCCAGCACTTCTCGGTCGGTCGGGTCGGGGCCCTCCTGGAGATGGATGGGCCCCCGGGTGGTGACGGCGCCGCAGTCCAGCAGGTCGGACAGCACCACCTTGGTCACGGCGGCCGGCTGCCGGATGACAGCAGCGATCTCGGCGACGGACACGGGGCGTTCGCACAGCCGCAGCACCTGGGTGTGCTCCGGGCCCGGATAGCCGTCCGGCCACTCCCCGGTCGCCAGCACCATGGTCAGCAGATCCAATTGAGCCGACGGCCTGGTGCGGCCCTCGCTGACGGTGTAGGGCCGCACCAGCCGCCCCGCGTCGTCGTCGAGCCACGGTTCGTCGTCGTCGGAACCGTGCGCACCGGGGGGCGGAGTAGCCGTCATGCGCCACTGTCGCCGCTGTGCAGTCTCACGGGGGTGGCCAGATACGGGCGGACGCTCTTGACCAGCATCGCCATCTCGTATCCCAGCACCCCCGCGTCGGCCTCGCTCCCGGCGAAGACGGCCAGACAGGCACCCTGGCCCGCGGTGGTGACGAACAGCAGCGAGGTGTCGAGCTCGACCACGACCTGGCGCACCCCGTCCCCGTCGGCGAAGCGCACTCCCGCACTGCGGGCCAGCGAATACAGCCCCGAGGCGAGCGCGGCCATATGGTCCGCGGTGTCGGGTTCCAGTCCGTGCGCGGCCTTGACCAGACCGTCCGACGACAGCAGCAGAGCGCTGCGGGTGTGCGGTACGCGCTCGACGAGTCCGGTCAGCAGCCAGGACAGGTCCGCCGGCGTCTGATGTGCGGGGGCTTCATTCATGGTGATCGTGTTTCCTCCTGGTGGGGGAGCCGGCCCCGTCGTCGGGGAGTGACGGCCAGTGGCCGCCTTCTTCGGGAGCGGCGCGCTCCGCACGGCCGACCCCGCGCCGGAAAGCGGCCATCAGCCCGGGATCGTGCCCACGCTCCTCGCCCCCCGTGTCAGCCGCCGGCGCCTCCCGCAACTCCGGAACGATGTGCTGCTGCCGACGCCGCTGCGGCAACGGCGGCCGCGGCTCGCCTCCGGCGCGCGGCTGCGGCGCGGCCCCGGTCTCCGCGGCGGGCGGCGGCGTGGATGCGGCCTCCCTCGTCGGTGGTGCCGCATGGCGGCCGGGGGAGCGGGTGAGGCGCAAGGTGGGTTCGTGACCGGCGGAGGGTGCGGCGGGGTGCGGGTCGCCGGACGTGGCCCGTTCGGGGGCGGGCTCGGGGTGACCGCCCAGCATGGAGTGGGGGAGGACGAGGACGGCTTGGGTGCCGCCGTAGATGTTGGTGCGCAGTTGGACGGCGATGCCGTGGCGGCGGGCCAGGGTGCCGACGACGTAGAGGCCGATCCGGCCGTCCGAGAGCAGGGAGGCGACGTCGACGCCGTCGGGGTCGGCCAGCAGGGCGTTCATGCGCTGCTGTGCGGCTTCGGTCATCCCCAGCCCGCGGTCCTCGACCTCGATGGCGAGCCCGGCGGTGACCTGGCTGACCCGCAGCAGCACTTGGGTCCGCGGCGCGGAGAACACCGTGGCGTTCTCCACCAGTTCGGACAACAGGTGGATCACGTCGGCGACGGCGTGGCCGCCCACGGCGCCCTCCACCGGCGGCACCAGCTTGACCCGCTGGTAGTGCTCCACCTCGGCAGCCGAGGAGCGCAGGATCTCGGTCAGCGGCACCGGCCGCGTCCACTGGCGGCGGGAGACGGCGCCGCCGAGTACCGCCAGGTTCTCGGCGTAGCGGCGGATGCGGGTGGCCAGATGGTCGACCTGGAAGACGCTCTTGAGGATCTCCGGGTCCTCGACCTGGTTCTCCAGCTCGTCCAGCACCCGGATCTCGCGGTGGAGCAGCGACTGGAGACGGCGGGCGAGGTTGACGAAGACGGCGACCCGGTCGGCGGCGTCGGCGCCCGGCCGCACGGGATCCGCCTCCCGGAACGCGGCCGACGGGGCCGGCTGCTCGCCCGCCTCCAGCCTGCGCAGCTGCGTCCGCATCGCGTACTGGCTGCGTTCGGCGGCGCGCCGCAGCGCCGCGTACTGTTCGAGCGTCGTACGGGCCTGCGCGGACGCGCCCCGGACGCCGAAGGTGAGCGCTCCGGCGACGGCCAGCAGCGCGACGGCGAGCGCGGCGAGGGATCCGGCGTCGCCGAAGCCGGTGTCCACAGCGGCTTCGTCCGGCTGCCAGGTGGACCACAGATACGCCACCGGCACAGCGGCGGCGAGCGCCACGACCAGCGCGGGGGTGCACACCAGCCGCACCATGCGGCGGCGCAGCGCCGCATCCCCTGTGACGCCGACGGCTGCGGGCGCTTCCCCCAGCGCGTACGTCGGGGAACTCGAAGGTTCGGGCATCGGTCCCCTCAAGCAGTTCCGATGAGGCGGAAGGAGGACTTTCACCCTCCGGAGAACGATCGTTCTCCGGAGAGTGAGGTGAGTCTAGTCAGTACGGCGTGACGGCGGGGGCCGGAACGGACTTCGTCACAACTGCCACACATTTCACGTGCGTTGCGCCGTTCCGGCCTCCGCGCGGCAGCCTCAGCGCTGCGGGAAGAACACGTACAGCAGGCAGCCCTGTTCGCTGCGCGGCGTGTGGGTGGATCCCTTCGCACCCCGGATCCGGGTGCCTGCGGGATAGCTGCCGCCCTCGTCCTGGAGTTCTCCCTCCAGGACGACCACGATCTCGCTGCTGTCACCGTGGTGGTCGGGCTCGGTGTAGCCGGAGCCGGGCGCGAACCGTACGTACGCCTCACGCGGCAGCGGGTCCGAGCCGTCGGCCGGGTCGGTCCAGTCGACCACCTGGGCCGTCACACCCGGGTACAGCTCGATCGGGTCGATCCGTCCCCGCGTCTCGGATTCGACCACCTGGAAGCCGGGTCGGGCGAGAGTCGTCATGGAGTGCTCCTCGTTCTGCGAAGGCTCTGCGACAAAGGGGACTCGCGAGACGGAAGAGGTGCACCGTCGAGGTTCGCGCGGGGTAAGCCGCCCAGCACAGCGCAATGACGTGTCGACGACCGCACATGCACCGGGTGAACTCACGGACGTCCGGCACCAGTTCGGTCGAAGCGGGGAGATCGTAAGTGATCCTTCCACTTGTCCACAACGGAAACGTCCGTTCACAGCAGACACGGAGAAGCACGGAGAAGCAGGGAGAAGCACGGAGAACACACGAAGAACGCGGAAGGGCGCCATCCGCCCCGCGGATGACGCCCTGTTCCGGAAACTTCTCGCCGGACTCGCCGGTTCAGCGCCGCGCGCGCAGCAACCCCGCGGCCTCCGTCGCCCAGTAGGTGAGGATCATGTTCGCGCCGGCGCGGGTGAAGCTCGTCAGCGTCTCCAGGATGGCCGCCTCGCGGTCCACCCACCCCTTCTCGGCGGCGGCCTCGACCATCGCGTACTCACCGGAGATCTGGTAGACGCCGACGGGGACCTCGGCGCGCTCGGCGAAGTCCCGCAGGATGTCCAGATACGGCAGCCCCGGCTTGACCATCACCATGTCCGCGCCCTCGGCCAGGTCCAGCGACAGCTCGCGCAACGCCTCACGGGCGTTGGCCGGGTCCTGCTGGTAGGTCTTGCGGTCGCCCTGGAGCGAGGAGCCGACGGCCTCCCGGAACGGCCCGTAGAAGGCGGAGGAGTACTTGGCGGTGTACGCGAACATGGCGATGTCCGTGTGCCCGGCATCCTCCAGCGCCGCGCGGACGTACGCGATCTGGCCGTCCATCATGCCGCTGGGGCCCAGCACATGGGCGCCCGCGTCGGCCTGGACGCGGGCCATCTCGGCGTACCGCTCCAGCGTCGCGTCGTTGTCCACGCGGCCGTCGCCGGTCAGCACCCCGCAGTGGCCGTGGTCGGTGTACTCGTCCAGGCACAGGTCCGACATCAGCACCAGCTCGTCGCCGACCTCGGCCCGCACGTCCCGCAGCGCCACCTGGAGGATGCCGTCCGGGTCGGTGCCCGCGCTGCCCCGCGCGTCCTTCTTCGCCTCGTCCGGCACGCCGAACAGCATCAGCCCGCCGACGCCCGCCTCGACCGCCTCCACGGCGGCCTTGCGCAGCGTGTCGCGGGTGTGCTGCACCACCCCCGGCATCGTGCCCACCGGCACCGGCTCGCTGATGCCCTCCCGTACGAAGGCGGGCAGGATCAGGTGCGCGGGCTGCGTGCGGTGCTCGGCGACCAGGCGACGCATGGCCGCCGTGGTACGCAGCCGCCTCGGCCGGGCCGCCGGGTAGCTGCCGTACGTGCTCATGATGTGCGTGCCCTCCTCCTGGCCGGGCGCTTCTCGCTCGGCCGCTTCACCTGTTCACCCGCCTCGACGGCCGCGGCACGGCGCTGGGCACCGAAGTCGGCGAGCGCCTCGGCCAGCTTGTGCACCGACGGTTCGGGCGACATGACATCCACCCGCAGCCCGTGCTCCTCCGCGGTCTTCGCGGTGGCCGGGCCGATACAGGCGATGACCGTGACGTTGTGCGGCTTGCCCGCGATGCCCACCAGATTCCGCACCGTGGACGACGAGGTGAACAGCACCGCGTCGAACCCGCCGCCCTTGATGGCCTCCCGGGTCTCGGCCGGCGGCGGCGAGGCGCGCACCGTCCGGTAGGCGGTCACGTCGTCCACCTCCCAGCCCAGCTCGATCAGGCCGGCCACCAGCGTCTCGGTGGCGATGTCGGCGCGGGGCAGGAACACCCGGTCGATCGGGTCGAACACCGGGTCGTAGGGCGGCCAGTCCTCCAGCAGACCGGCCGCGGACTGCTCACCGCTGGGCACCAGGTCGGGCTTGACGCCGAACTCGATCAGCGCCTTGGCGGTCTGCTCACCCACGGCGGCGACCTTGATCCCCGCGAAGGCGCGGGCGTCGAGACCGTACTCCTCGAACTTCTCGCGGACCGCCTTGACCGCGTTGACGGAGGTGAACGCGATCCACTCGTAGCGGCCCGTCACCAGGCCCTTGACCGCGCGCTCCATCTGCTGCGGGGTGCGCGGCGGCTCCACGGCGATGGTCGGCACCTCGGCGGGCACGGCGCCGTAGGAGCGGAGCTGGTCGGAGAGGGAGGCCGCCTGCTCCTTGGTGCGGGGCACCAGGACCTGCCAGCCGAACAGCGGCTTGGACTCGAACCAGGCCAGCTGCTCGCGCTGGGCCGCGGCACTGCGCTCGCCGACCACGGCTATGACGGGCTGACCGCCGTCCGGCGACGGCAGCACCTTGGCCTGCTTGAGGGTCTGGGTGATCTGGCCCAGCGTCGAGGTGAAGGTGCGCTGCCGGGTGGTCGTCCCGGCCAGCGTGACGGTCAGCGGGGTGTCCGGCTTGCGCCCGGCGGCCACCAGCTCACCCGCCGACGCGGTGACCTGGTCCAGAGTGGTGGAGACGACGACGGTCGCGTCGCTGACACCCAGCTCGGTCCAGCACCGGTCGTCCGCCGTCCGCGCGTCCACGAACCGCACATCGGTGCCCTGCGCGTCGCGCAGCGGAACCCCGGCGTAGGCGGGCACGCCCACGGCAGCGGCGACACCCGGTACGACCTCGAACGGAATGCCCTGGTCGGCCAGCGCCAGCATCTCGCGGGCCGCGTCCGAGTCCAGCCCGGGGTCGCCCGCGACCGCACGCACGACCCGCTTGCCGGCGCGCGCGGCGGCTATGGCAGACTCGCCCGGGTCGAGGGCTGCATCGTCGGCCGCTGCGGAGGCAGTTGACGCCTCATCAGCCACGGCTTGCAGCGGTGTGTCCACACCTGCCCTGGTATGGGCACGTACGACGTCGTACACGCGCGGGTCGGCGACCAGTACGTCGGCCTGCCCCAGCGCCTCGACGGCGCGCAAGGTCAGCAGTCCCGGGTCTCCGGGCCCGGCACCCAGGAAGGTGACGTGTCCGTGTGCACCGTGCAGGTGCTGTCTGTTCACGACTGCCGTCTTCTGTGCGGTGCTCGACTTGTCGGCGCGCGCTGTGCTCGGCTTGTCGGCGCGCGACCTGTCGGCGGCGGTGGGGCTCAAAGTGCTCGCTCCCCCATCAGACCGGCCGCACCCTTGGCGAGCATCTCGTCGGCGAGCTCCCGGCCCATGCGCGCGAAAGGCGCAAGGTCGGTGGAACCGCCGTCGGACGCCGGTACGGGACCGGTGGTGGACAACTGCACCAGCGTGCGGCCGTCGGTGGTGCCGACGACGCCACGCAGGCGCATTTCGGTGACAACCTGCCCCTCGACAAGCAGGTCGGCCAGCGCCCCCACAGGAGCACTACAGCCGGCCTCCAAGGCGGCGAGCAGGGTTCGCTCAGCGGTGACGGCCGCCCGTGTGAACGGGTCGTCCAGCTCCGCGAGCTGTGCGGCCAGATGCGTGTCGGACGCCACGCACTCGACGGCCAGTGCCCCCTGTCCGGGGGCGGGAAGAACCTGGTCGGGCTCGATCAACTCGGCAGCCTCCTCCTCGAGGCGGCCGATGCGCTCGAGACCGGCGGCGGCGAGAACGACGCCGTCGAGCTCACCGGAGCGCACGTACCCGATCCGCGTATCGATATTCCCCCGGATCGGGACGGTCTCGATCTCGACCCCGAGCGTACGCGCCCAGGCGTGCAATTGCGCCATCCGGCGAGGAGAGCCGGTGCCGATCCGCGCCGTGCCGGGCGCCGCCGCCCTGGCCAGCGCCTCGAACCCGAGCCCGTCCCGGCCCACCAGCACATCCCGCGCGTCGGCACGGGCCGGCACCGCGGCCACCGCGAACTCGTCGGGCTGGGTGGTCGGCAGATCCTTGAGCGAGTGCACGGCGAAGTCGACCTCACCGCGCGCGAGCGCGTCCCGCAGCGCGTTGACGAACACCCCGGTGCCGCCGATCTGCGCGAGCTGCTCCTTGCTGATGTCCCCGTACGTGGTGATCTCCACCAGCTCGACGGGCCGCCCGGTACGCCTGCGCACTTCCTCGGCGACCAGCCCGGACTGCGCCATGGCGAGCTTGCTGCGGCGGGTGCCCAGCCTCAGTGGGGGGTTGGCTGTGGCGTCGGTGTTCATTGCCGCTCCTGTTCCGGATTGCTGACAGCGGCGACCGCCTGCGGGTCGAGGTCGAAGAGTTCACGCAGCGCGTCGGCGTACCCGGCACCGCCGGGCTCACCCGCGAGCTGTTTGACGCGCACGGTCGGCGCGTGCAGCAGCTTGTCCACGACACGGCGCACGGTCTGCGTGATCTCCGCGCGCTGCTTGTCGTCCATCCCGTGCAGCCGCCCCTCGAGACGCGCCATCTCGCCGGCGACGACATCGGCGGCCATGGTGCGCAGCGCCACGACGGTCGGCGTGATCGTCGCCGCCCGCTGCGCGGCCCCGAAAGCGGCGACCTCCTCGGTCACGATGCCCCTGACGGCCTCCACGTCGCCCGCCATCGGAGCGTTCGCCTCAGCATCGGCCAGCGACTCGATATCCACAAGCCGCACCCCGTCGATCCGGTGCACGGCTGCCTCGACGTCCCGGGGCATGGCGAGGTCGAGGACGGCCAGCGTGGAGCCGCGTCCGGCGACGGCGCCCTCGATGTCGGCAGCGCTCAGCACCAGCCCAGCGGCCCCGGTGCAGGACACCACCACATCGGCTGCGGCCAGCTCGTGGGCGACCGAGGCCATCGGCAGCGCCTTCGCCTGAAGGCTGTCCGCCAGCCGCTGGGCCCTTTCCAGCGTCCGGTTGACGATCACCAGTTCGCCCGCACCGGCACGCGCCAGCGTCACCGCGGCGAGCGAGGACATCGACCCGGCGCCGATCACCAGCGCCCGGCGGCCGCGTACCCACTCGTCCACCGGCGCCCCGTCGGCCAGCTGCTCCAGGCCGAAGGTCACCAGCGACTGCCCGGCCTTGTCGATACCGGTCTCCGAGTGCGCGCGCTTGCCCACCCGCAGCGCCTGCTGGAAGAGATCGTTCAGCAGCCGTCCCGCGGTGTGCTGCTCCTGCGCGACGGCCAGCGCGTCCTTGATCTGGCCGAGGATCTGCCCCTCGCCCACGACCATCGAGTCGAGCCCGCACGCCACCGAGAACAGATGGTGCACGGCCCGGTCCTCGTAGTGCACGTACAGATACGGGGTGAGCTCGTCCAGCTCCACCCCGCTGTGCTGGGCCAGCAGCGTCGAGAGTTCGGCGACACCCGCGTGGAACTTGTCGACGTCCGCGTACAGTTCGATCCGGTTGCAGGTCGAGAGCACGGCGGCCTCGGCCGCAGGCTCGGCGCCCACAGTGTCCTGAAGCAACTTTCCCCGCGCCTGCGGGGCCAGCGCAGCCCTCTCCAGCACGCTGACCGGCGCGCTGCGGTGACTCAGACCGACGACCAGCAGGCTCATGCCGGCATCACGGCGGGCAGGTCCCCGTCATTTCCGGGCTCGGGCGGCCGCTTGGTGACAGCCGCTGCGGGCGGTGCCGCGGGCGGCGCGGTGTCCGTCTCGGGGGGCATGCCTTCGCCGGGGCGCCGGCCCGGGGGCCCGCCGATGTCCTCGCCGGCCTTGCGCTGCTCGTGGAAGGCGAGGATCTGCAGCTCTATCGACAGGTCCACCTTGCGCACGTCGACCCCTTCGGGGACGGACAGCACGGTGGGCGCGAAGTTGAGGATGGAGGTGATGCCGGCGGCCACCAGCCGGTCGCACACCTGCTGCGCGGCGCCGGCCGGGGTGGCGATCACGCCGATGGACACCCCGTTGTCCGAGATGATCTTTTCCAGCTCGTCGGTGTGCTGCACGGGAATGCCCGCCACGGGCTTTCCGGCCAGGCTCGGGTCGGCGTCGATCAGCGCCGCCACCCGGAAACCGCGCGAGGCGAAACCGCCGTAGTTGGCGAGCGCCGCGCCGAGATTACCGATACCGACGATCACAACCGGCCAGTCCTGGGTGAGGCCCAGCTCGCGGGAGATCTGGTAGACGAGGTACTCCACGTCGTAGCCGACCCCGCGGGTGCCGTAGGAGCCGAGGTAGGAGAAGTCCTTGCGGAGCTTGGCCGAATTCACACCCGCCGCGGAGGCCAGCTCCTCCGAGGAGACCGTGGGCACCGAGCGCTCGGACAGCGCGGTGAGCGCCCGCAGATACAGCGGAAGGCGGGCGACGGTCGCCTCGGGGATCCCTCGGCTCCGACTCGTCGCCGGACGGTGATTTCGGCCAGTTGCCACGGTGCTCCTGCCGGTTGCGCGAAGCGGTGAGCGGTCGTTTGCCAGGCACTCTCCCGGACCGCTCCGTCGCGCCCAGGCTATGCCTTTGTGAACGCGTGCACAAAGATTGTGTCCGGTTTGTCCGGCCAACGTGACCGGCGCCACAGCCACCAACGGGGACACCCGGCCACACTCCTCACGTATACGCCCCCGGACGGCAAAACGCCCTCGATACTAATCGAAACGAACTCGAACCCTGACCACATTCCCACTGGACAAGCACGCCCTGGGCAGTCCTCGAGCGGGGTTCGAGCAACGCCGCGTCACGCGGTGAGCGCGCTGCGCAGACGTTCCGGGTCGACGCGCCAGAAGTCGTGCTGCTGCCCGTCGACGAGCACGACCGGGATCTGCTCCCAGTACAGCCGGTAGAGCTCCCGGTCCTGGTTGATGTCCTTCTCCTCCCAGGTGGCGCCCACTTCGTCGCACACCCGGACCACCACGTCCCGCGCCACGTCACACAGATGGCACCCGGGCTTTCCGATGAGGGTCACAGTCTTCATCCCCCCATTCTCCCGCCCACCCGCCACGCACCCCCAAATCCGGACCCCCGGCCGTTCACCCCTCCCGCCGCAACCCCTCGGGGGACAACCCCCGGACCCCCGGCCGTTCACCCCTCCCACACCCCGGGCAATCCACACGCAACCGTCCGACCGAACAGACTGGCTATGCTCGCGGCATGGCCCTTCCCGCATGGCTCACCTCTCGCAAGCGCTCGGCGACCGCGCGCAGCGTGCTCGCAGGCGAGGCGGCCGCCGAGGCCGCGCGCAAGCAGGAGCAGGAGCAGGCGGCGGCCGAGCGCGAAGGCGCCGGGACCGCGGAGGCGGCAGGGGCCGAGGAAGCCGAGTTCCCCGTCGCGGGGGACGTGCGCGCTGCCGCGTTCTTCGACCTGGACAACACGGTGATGCAGGGGGCCGCCCTCTTCCACTTCGGCCGCGGCCTCTACAAGCGCAAGTTCTTCCGGAAGCGCGAGTTGACCCGCTTCGCCTGGCAGCAGGCGTACTTCCGGCTCGCAGGGTCCGAGAACGCCGACCACATGCAGGACGCCAGGGAGAGCGCGCTGTCCATCGTCAAGGGACACCGGGTGTCCGAGCTGATGGCCATCGGCGAGGAGATCTACGACGAGTACATGGCGGGCCGCATCTGGCCGGGCACCCGCGCGCTGGCGCAGGCGCACCTGGACGCGGGGCAGAAGGTGTGGCTGGTGACGGCCGCGCCGGTGGAGACGGCGACGATCATCGCGCGGCGGCTCGGGCTGACCGGCGCGCTGGGCACGGTCGCCGAGTCGGTCGGCGGTGTCTACACCGGGCGGCTGGTGGGCGAGCCGCTGCACGGGCCGGCGAAGGCGGAGGCGGTACGGGCGCTGGCCGCAGCCGAGGGGCTCGACCTGGACAGGTGCGCGGCGTACAGCGATTCGGCGAACGACATCCCGATGCTGTCGCTTGTCGGTTATCCGTATGCGATCAATCCTGACAGCCGCCTTCGGGCGCACGCTCGTGAAATGGGCTGGCGGCTGCGGGACTACCGCAAGGGCCGCAAGGCGGCCAAGGTGGGCATCCCGGCGGCGGCCGGGGTCGGCGCGCTGGCCGGAGGCGCGGTCGCCGCGGCCGCTGTCCAGCGCCGCCGCCGCTAGCCCCCTCATTAGGGCAGGCGTCCGCACGCGCGGCACGCGCAACGCCCGGCGTACGTCCGCCGCGTGTCGCCGCCGACGGGTAATCCAGCAGTGCTACCCGGGGCTCGGGGCCGGCAGTCGCCGTTCGCCGGGTCGGGCGGAACACATCACCGGGGCATCAGATTCAGCCAGCAAAACGATCAAAAGCAGTCCCCGAATCGCACCCGAATGCGGCTTCAATCCGTAACAGAGCGAACCGAACCGACGTTTTTGGCAACTAGGTGTAGTGCCGCCTGTACGAAGCGTTATTCTCCTCAGACGCAATTCGGTACCCATCCGTCCCTACGCCGGGTGAACGGTCCCGCACTGCACGTGATGGAAGCTCTGCCTCTGGGAGTCCCGTGTACCCACACGTCGGGGTTGACGCCTCGGGCCTGGCTACGCTGCGCACGACAGTCATCGACCAACTGCGTGCGTTCGTCCCCACCGCGTACGCCGTCCCTGCCCTCGCCGCAACAACCGCAACTGTCCCCGCAGGAACCTCAACCGTCCCCGCAGGTCCCTGCCATGCCCTCGCCCGCCGCGCCGCCCGCGCCCTGACCCCCGCGGCCGATCCGGCCGCGCCCGCCGCGTCCCCGGCGGTCACGTCCCGCACCACGGCCTCGACGGCCGCCTCCGCCGCCTCGACCACGGCCCTGTCCACTGCGTCCGCTGCGTCTGCCGCGTCCCCCGCCTCCTCGTCGAACCCGGCGGCAGCACGCCCGAACGCCGCGGTCGCGTCCCGCACCTCCACCGCGAGCGGCAGGCGCGCCCGCGGCACCGGCACGACCGCACGGCGCCCCGCGGCCTCGGACACCGACAGCCGCCGCATGATGGAACTGGTCGAACGCGCCCAGGACGGGGAGGCCGAGGCGTTCGGCAGGTTGTACGACCAGTACAGCGACACCGTCTACCGCTACATCTACTACCGGGTCGGCGGCCGGGCGACCGCCGAGGACCTGACCAGTGAGACCTTTCTGCGCGCCCTCCGCCGCATCGGAACCTTCACCTGGCAGGGCCGCGACTTCGGAGCCTGGCTGGTGACCATCGCCCGGAACCTCGTCGCCGACCACTTCAAGTCGAGCCGCTTCCGCCTCGAAGTGACCACCGGCGAGATGCTCGACGCCAACGAGGTGGAGCGCTCCCCTGAGGAATCGGTCCTGGAGTCCCTCTCCAACGCCGCCCTGCTGGAGGCCGTACGTAAGCTCAACCCCCAACAGCAGGAGTGCGTAACGCTCCGATTTCTGCAGGGGCTCTCCGTGGCCGAAACCGCCCGGGTGATGGGCAAGAACGAGGGCGCGATCAAGACGCTCCAGTATCGCGCCGTCCGCACCCTCGCCAGGCTCCTCCCCGACGACGCGCGCTGAGCGCCCGTCGGCCGGGCGTCCGCATGCCGCGGCGCCCGCCGTCGGCCGGGACGGAGAACCGGTCACATCATCGTGACATCCGACTCCGTAACCCGAGTGGCTTGCGCTCGTTGTCGGGGTTGCAGACTCCCCGTAGCCGTGACTGCCCGGGGCTCACTCCCTCCTGAGTGAACGCGGTCGGCCACGCTCATGCCTGTGTGGTGGGGAGCCGACCGTGCTGACGAGAGGAGGTGCCGCCGGTGATCGGATCCGTGCCGACGAGCCGACGGGCCATCGCCTTCGCCCAAGCCCTGGACGAGCAGGAGCGCGACACGGGCGCGGCGGCCGATGGAGGGCCGGAGGGGCCCCCGGCCAGGGATGCCTCCCGGCCGACGGCTGAGGAGAGGACGGGCGAAGGGGCACCACCGACGGACACCCCGCACAGCCACCGGGCCGACGGGGTCGACCGGTCGCTGCTCTCCCTGGCGGACTCACTGCGCGTACTGCCACGGCCCGGACTGGACCCCCAGGTCAAGTCGGTCCAGCGCGCCCAGCTGATCGCCGCCATGGAAGCGGCCTTCGGCGAGGGCGAGACGGCGGCACACGGCGCGCACTTCCCCGAGCAGCGCGACGCCCGCACCGGCTCCCACGGCCGCGGCGGCGCACACCGCGCACCCGGCCTCGGCCCGCTCGGCAAGCTGCGGCCCAAGACCCGGCTGGGCAAGGGCCTCGCAGCCGGCGGACTGAGCGTCGGCGTCGCGGCGAGCGCCTTCGGCGGCGCCACAGCGGCCAGCACCGACGCGCTGCCCGGCGACTCGCTCTACGGCCTCAAGCGCGGCATGGAGGACCTCCAGCTCGACCTGGCGGGCAGCGACGCCGACCGCGGCAGCCTCCTCCTGGACCACGCCTCCACCCGGATGAACGAGGCCCGCCGTCTGATGGAGCGCGACCGCTCCGGCGAGCTGGACCACGAGGCGCTCGCCGAGGTCCGCAAGACCCTCTCCGGGATGCGGCACGACGCCTCCGAGGGCCACCGGCTGCTGAGCGCCGCCTACCAGCGCAACGGCGACCTGGCCCCGATCCGCTCCCTCTCGGCCTTCTCCAGCAACCACCGCGACGGCTGGACGAAGCTGCGCGACCGGCTGCCGGTGCAGCTGCACGACGTCAGCTCCGAGGTCAGCTCCGTCTTCGACGCCATAGACAAGGACGTGAGCCCGCTGCGCTCGCTCCTGCCCCGCGAGCGGACACAGACCCCGCGCGAACGGGAACCGGGCACGGGCGACCGTACGGGCGAGGAGCAGCCCTCCGCGCAACCGGACTCCCCCTCGGCCGAGGACAGCGCCGGACGGCAGGGCGGCGACAGCGAACAGCCGTCACCGTCCGACTCCCGGCGCGAGGGCGACGGACTGCTCGGCGGCGGACTGCTCGAGCCACCCGAGAACCCGGCCAGGAAGGGCAGCCCGTCCCAGTCCGGGCCCGACTCCGGCAGCCCCTCCGCACCCGACGGCGGGCCCCGGGTCACCCTGCCGCCGCTCGTCCCCGACGTCCTGCCCCGCCTCGACCTGAACGGCGACGGCACATAACCGCGCCGGCCGGTGCGGCGGCGCTCAGAAGAAGACCGAACGCCGCCGCACCAGCAGCTTGTAGAGGGTGTGCTGAATCGTCTCCCGGACCTGATCGGTCAGGTTGAACATCAGCATCGGGTCCTCCGCCGCCTCCGGGGGATAGCCGTCGGTTGGCACCGGCTCGCCGAACTGGATCGTCCACTTCGTCGGCAGCGGCACCGCGCCCAGCGGCCCGAGCCAGGGAAAGGTGGGCGTGAGCGGGAAGTAGGGGAAGCCGAACAGCCGGGCGAGCGTGCGGGAGTTGCCCACCATCGGGTAGATCTCCTCGGCGCCCACGATCGAGCACGGCACGATCGGCGCCCCCGCACGCAGCGCCGTCGAGACGAAGCCGCCCCTCCCGAACCGCTGGAGCTTGTAGCGGTCGGCGAACGGCTTGCCGAGCCCCTTGAAGCCCTCCGGCATCACCCCGACGACCTCGCCCCGCTCCAACAGCGTCTGCGCGTCCTCGGCGCAGGCCAGCGTGTGGCCCGCCTTCCGCGCCAGCTCGTTGACGAGCGGCAGTACGAACACCAGATCGGCGCCGAGCAGCCGCAGATGGCGGTCGGCGGGATGCTGGTCGTGCACGGCGACCTGCAGCATCAGCCCGTCCAGCGGAAGCGTCCCCGAGTGGTTGGCCACCACCAGCGCGGCACCGTCGGCGGGTATGTTCTCCACGCCGCGCACCTCGACGCGGAAGTACTTCTCGAAGACCGGGCGCAGCAGTGTCATCAGCACCTGGTCGGTCAGCTCCTGGTCGTAGCCGAAGTCGTCGACCTCGTACTCCCCGGTGACCCTGCGCCGCAGGAAGTCCAGCCCGCGTGCGGCACGCGTCTCCCAGTCGGTCCCCAGCACGCGCTCCAGCAGCCCACCGGCCTGGGCGGCGCCTCCCTCGCCCGCAGCGCGACCGGACCCGGACCCGGCCCCTGACTCCTCGGACTCGTCGCGGCCCTGCGGTCCTGCGGAGTCCTCCGCCGCCTCAGCGCCGCCCGCGCCCACCGTGCCCTCCGTGCCCTCCTGCCGGCGGCCCGGCAGGGGCGTCAGGCCCGGCCGCCGCCCCGTACGGCCCGTACGGCCGCCGTCCCCCGGACTCCGCTTGGAAGAGGCCGCCGAGGCCCCCGCGCCGCGCGAGCGGTCCCTGTCGTCGTCGAAGGGTATGACCTTCGCGTCAGCCATCCTGGCGCACCTCCTCGGGCCTCGCCGCGCCGGCGGTCGACGTCTGCGGGGCCGGTTTCCCTGGCAGCAGTGCCGCCAACCGGTCGACTGTCCCGGCGATCCTGTGCGGCGGCAGCAGCCCCGGGCCGTGCTCCGTCGCGAAGGCGTCGAGCGTCTGGGCGGTCGTGCGGCGCGGTGTGAAGCCCAGCACGTCACGCGCGTTGGCCGTCCGCACCACCCGCCCATGGGTGAGCAGCCGTATCTGTTCGGGCGAGAAGTCCGTCGCGCCCACCGAGCGCAGCACGCTGCGGCTCCACCGGATCGCGGGCAGCAGCATCGGCACCGTCGGCCGCCCCAGACGCCGTGCGCACTGCGACAGCAGCAGCACGCCGTCCCCGGCTATGTTGAACGTACCGGCGGTGAGCGTGCCCCGGCGCGGCTCGCCCGCCGCCAGCCGCAGCACCTCGATCACGTCGTCGTCGTGCACGAACTGCAGTCTGGGGTCGTAGCCCAGCACGGTGGGCAGGACGGGCAGCGAGAAGTACGCGGCCAGCGGCGACTCGGCGGCGGGGCCGAGGATGTGCGCGAAGCGCAGCACGGTCACCGCCACATCCGGACGGCGCCGGGCGAACCCGCGTACATATCCCTCGACTTCTACGGCGTCCTTGGCGAAGCCGCCACTGGGCAGATTCCGCACGGGCGTCGACTCGTCGAAGACGGCGGGATCACGGGGCGCGGAACCGTACACACTCGTCGTCGATTTGATCACCAGACGACTGACGGTGGGCGCTTTCTGACAGGCGCCGAGCAGCTGCATGGCACCGATGACATTGGTCTCCTTGACCGCTCCCCGCCCACCGCCCCCCAGCGTCGGCGGAGTGCCGTGCACATCCATGTGGACGACCGTGTCGACGGCGTGCTCGGCCAGCACCTTGCCGATGGCCGGCTGCCGGATGTCGGCCCGCACGAATTCGGCGCCGTCGAGGTCCTCCACGGGGGCCTGCGCGTCCACCCCGATCACCCGGCTCACCTCGGGCTCACGCTGGATACGGCGCACGAAACGGCCGCCGAGCGGCCTGGCCACCCCGGTGACGAGCACGACCTTGCCCACGTTCCCTCCCTGACACCCGGATACGGTCCGCGCCTGCCCCACAAGAGCCGCACCGCGCATGCATAGCAGAACCGCCGCCTTTCTCTCCGCACGGAGAGAAAGGCGGCGGTCAGTGGCGTGCGGTGCGCTCGCTCACTTCTTGTTGCGACGCTGCACCCGCGTCCGCTTCAGCAGCTTGCGGTGCTTCTTCTTCGCCATCCGCTTACGCCGCTTCTTGATGACAGAGCCCACGACTACCCTCGCTCACGGATCATCCCCGCATGACGCGGGGCGAACTCATTTCGATACTCGGTGCGGGGCGTCCGAGCCCACACGACCTACATGGGGCCACCCTACCCGCCACCCGGGAATGGTCGTGAATCGAGGGGGCACCGGGGCTCCGGTGCAGCAGTGACCGAACACACCCGATGTCGGCCTAGGCGCTCTCCACCCCCACGTACGACTCCTCGAGGTACTCGTGGACGGCCTTCTCCGGCACCCGGAAGGACCTGCCCACCCGGATCGCCGGCAGATGACCGCTGTGCACCAGGCGGTACACGGTCATCTTGGAGACTCGCATCACCGCGGCGACCTCCGCCACGGTCAGGAACACGACCTCGTTCAACGGCCGTTCGTCAGCAGCCATGTCACACCTGAACCTTCCGCACATGTCGGGCACCGGCTTCCCCTCCGGTGTCTCCTGCTCGCATGTGCGCTCCTCCCCAGATTAGGGGCGCGTGATGCAAGTGGTGAAGAGGAGTAGGGATCGCCCGCCTACCGTGACAGACACGCTCGATTGAGTACATAGCGAGTAAGCGCGCGGTAGTAATCGGACTGCGCAGCGTCATCCGCCGGAACGCCCGCGCCCCCTCGTCCCTTGCCTGACTTCCGCCCTCCCGCGCCGAGCGCCGCCCCCTGCGCATCCGGCGGCCCGCGCGCCCCTTTACCGCGCTGACCTGCACTGACAGCTCAACCATCGCCCGGCGTCGACGCCTTGGGTGAGGGCTGCACGCGGCCACCACGCACGGCGGCACCGCCTTGGGAGCCGGCGGGGCGCACGCCTTCGCGCCCCGCGCACGGCCTCTCGGACGAGCGCCTGTTTCGCAGAACAGCGCGACCCCCCTTACGTAGGAGAAGCCGCACTGACGTACCCGGAATCGCATCGCTATGTCGACAGGTCTCCCCTGCGACGGTGCTAGAACGAGGCACTCGGGCGCCGACAGCGGTGGGGCCAATGTGGCGTAGTTGACCGGGAGACGGACGGGAGACAGCGCCACACCGGCACCACCGGGCCCGGCCGGCCGACGGCCGCGCCGACACGACCGACCCCGAACCGGCGGTAAACAGTCCCGGGACTGCCGATACCCCACCCCGCCCCGCCCTCAACCGAACACATACGGAGCGATGTGCTCCGTTGCCGTCATCCGCCCCCGCGGCGGGGTGGCGCCACAGCGAGTGGTGGGGGTGGTGAGGAGTGGTGAGGACTGGGCTGTCAGCGCGTGGAGTTGGAGGGCATCGAACGACAGCCGGGCGGAGCGCGAAGCGGCGGTCGAGCGGGCGGCGCCTCTCCAACGGCGGCCGGACGGGGGCCCGGAGCGGCCCGGACACGGGCCGGGCTGGGCCGGAGCAGGCCGGGCCGACCGCAGCAAGCCGGGCCGGGCCGGAGCGGGCCGGAGCAGGTCGGGCCGGAGCAGGCCAGGTGGGCAGCCGTGCGGCTACGGCAGCAGGCCGTGGGCCGGGAACACCGCCCGGCGGGTCGCCAGCACCGCCTGGTCCAGTCGGTCAGCGGGGTCGTAGCCATCTCCCCACTCCCGCCACCGCGGTTCGAGACCGTCCGTCATCCGCTGCGGGGCCCCGGCGCTGCCCGTACGCGCGTACACCTCCTGCCGCCACTCCGCGGGGACTTCGGTCTCCCGCGGCACCGGCGCACCCGCCGCGATCGCCACCAGATGCGTCCAGGTGCGCGGCACCACATCCACGACCGCGTAACCGCCGCCTCCGGTGGCCAGCCACCGGCCCCCGGCAAAGGTGTGCGCCCACTCGTGCGCGGCCTCGGCCGCCAGGCGCTGGGCATCCACACTGACCGCCAAGTGCGCCAGCGGATCCTCGACATGGGTGTCGGCGCCGTGCTGGGAGACCAACACCTGTGGCCCGAAAGCCTCCAGCAGCTCCGGCACCACCGCGTGCACGGCACGCAGCCATCCCTCGTCCCCGGTGCCCGGCGGCAGCGCCACATTCACCGCACTGCCCTCGGCACCCTCACCGCCGCACTCCTCCGGCCACCCGGTGCCGGGGAAGAGCGTGCCGGGGTGCTCGTGCAGCGAGACGGTCAGCACCCGGGGATCGTCCCAGAACACCGCCTCGACGCCGTCACCGTGATGTACGTCCAGATCGACGTACGCGACCCGTTCGACGCCGAGCTCCAAGAGCCGGGCGATGGCGAGCGCAGGATCGTTGTACACACAGAATCCGGAGGCGCTCTGCGGCATCGCGTGGTGCAGCCCGCCGGCGAAGTTGACCGCATGCAGCGCCTTCCCCTGCCACACCGCCTCGGCCCCGGCGACCGACTGCCCCGCGATCAGAGCGGAGACCTCGTGCATGCCCGCGAACGCGGGGTCGTCCGGGGTACCGATGCCGTACCGGGGCTCGGCGGACGCGGGATCGAGCGAAGCGCGGCGGACCGCGTCGATGTAGTCAGGCCGGTGCACCAGCCGCAATGTCGAGTCGCCGACGGGCTTGGCCGCGACCACACTCAGCTCGGGGCTGCGCTCCACCCCCAGCGACTCGATCAGGCGCTTCGTCAGCGCCAGGCGTACCGGGTCCATCGGATGGCCACGGCCGAAGTCGTAGCCGGTGACGCCCTCATCCCACATCAACTGCGCGCGGCCGCTCATGCCCGCCACCGTATCGGGCGGGACCGGAACATGAAAAAGGCCCTGTTGGCGTCAGCCAACAGGGCCTTCATCAAAACAAGTTCGGCGGTGTCCTACTCTCCCACACGCTCCCGCATGCAGTACCATCGGCGCTGAAAGGCTTAGCTTCCGGGTTCGGAATGTAACCGGGCGTTTCCCTCACGCTATGACCACCGAAACACGGCGAAACAACAACCAGGTTGTTGTCTCAGAACCAACACAGTGGACGCGAGCCTCTATGGACAAGCCCTCGGCCTATTAGTACCGGTCACCTCCACCCATTACTGGGCTTCCAGATCCGGCCTATCAACCCCGTCATCTCCAGGGAGCCTTAACCCCTCAAAGGGGGTGGGAGTCCTCATCTCGAAGCAGGCTTCCCGCTTAGATGCTTTCAGCGGTTATCCTTCCCGAACGTAGCCAACCAGCCATGCCCTTGGCAGAACAACTGGCACACCAGAGGTCCGTCCGTCCCGGTCCTCTCGTACTAGGGACAGCCCTTCTCAAGACTCCTACGCGCGCAGCGGATAGGGACCGAACTGTCTCACGACGTTCTAAACCCAGCTCGCGTACCGCTTTAATGGGCGAACAGCCCAACCCTTGGGACCGACTCCAGCCCCAGGATGCGACGAGCCGACATCGAGGTGCCAAACCATCCCGTCGATATGGACTCTTGGGGAAGATCAGCCTGTTATCCCCGGGGTACCTTTTATCCGTTGAGCGACGGCGCTTCCACAAGCCACCGCCGGATCACTAGTCCCGACTTTCGTCCCTGCTCGACCCGTCAGTCTCACAGTCAAGCTCCCTTGTGCACTTACACTCACCACCTGATGACCAACCAGGCTGAGGGAACCTTTGGGCGCCTCCGTTACCCTTTAGGAGGCAACCGCCCCAGTTAAACTACCCACCAGACACTGTCCCCGATCCGGATCACGGACCCAGGTTAGACATCCAGCACGACCAGAGTGGTATTTCAACAACGACTCCACGAACACTGGCGTGCCCGCTTCACAGTCTCCCACCTATCCTACACAAGCCGAACCGAACACCAATATCAAGCTGTAGTAAAGGTCCCGGGGTCTTTCCGTCCTGCTGCGCGAAACGAGCATCTTTACTCGTACTGCAATTTCACCGGGCCTATGGTTGAGACAGTCAAGAAGTCGTTACGCCATTCGTGCAGGTCGGAACTTACCCGACAAGGAATTTCGCTACCTTAGGATGGTTATAGTTACCACCGCCGTTTACTGGCGCTTAAGTTCTCAGCTTCACCAGGACGAATCCTGACTAACCGGTCCCCTTAACGTTCCAGCACCGGGCAGGCGTCAGTCCGTATACATCGCCTTACGGCTTCGCACGGACCTGTGTTTTTAGTAAACAGTCGCTTCTCGCTGGTCTCTGCGGCCACCCCCAGCTCACCAAGCATGTTGGATCACCAGGCGTGGCCCCCCTTCTCCCGAAGTTACGGGGGCATTTTGCCGAGTTCCTTAACCATAGTTCACCCGAACGCCTCGGTATTCTCTACCAGACCACCTGAGTCGGTTTAGGGTACGGGCCGCCACACAACTCGCTAGAGGCTTTTCTCGACAGCACAGGATCACCCACTTCACCACAAACGGCTCGGCATCAGGTCTCACCCCTATGCCAGGCGGATTTACCTACCTGACGGGCTACACCCTTACCCCGGGACAACCATCGCCCGGGCTGGACTACCTCACTGCGTCACCCCATCACTCACCTACTACAAGCTCGGACCGTCGGCTCCACCACACTCCCACTCCGAAGAGCAGAAGGGGCTTCACGGACTTAGCATCACCTGATTCGATGTTTGACGCTGCATAGCGGGTACCGGAATATCAACCGGTTCTCCATCGACTACGCCTGTCGGCCTCGCCTTAGGTCCCGACTTACCCTGGGCAGATCAGCTTGACCCAGGAACCCTTAGTCAATCGGCGCACACGTTTCTCACGCATGTATCGCTACTCATGCCTGCATTCTCACTCGTGAACCATCCACAACTCGCTTCCACGGCTGCTTCACCCGGCACACGACGCTCCCCTACCCACCCACACACCCGTTAGAGCTATTGTGTGAGTGACACGACTTCGGCGGTGTACTTGAGCCCCGCTACATTATCGGCGCGGAATCACTTGACCAGTGAGCTATTACGCACTCTTTCAAGGATGGCTGCTTCTAAGCCAACCTCCTGGTTGTCCCTGCGACTCCACATCCTTTCCCACTTAGCACACGCTTAGGGGCCTTAGTCGATGCTCTGGGCTGTTTCCCTCTCGACCATGGAGCTTAT
>NZ_CP050693.1:3147500-4035000 GCF_022760275.1 Streptomyces sp. 891-h
ACGGCGCAGGTGCTCGCGGAGCCGGGCCGGGAGTCGGCGAGCGGGTGCGAGGGAGTTCACGCTGGTCACCGTACGCGGCAGGGCCGAGCCGGACATCTGTCGAAAGTGGAGGGTGGCCGACGACGATCGTGGGCTGCTGGGCGGCTGGTGCGCTCCGTACGTTCCGGAGAATGAACGAGGCGATAGTGCACGCGGTCGAGGGATTCGTCAGTACGCCATGGGTGTACGTGGCGCTGTTCGCGATCGCGATGCTGGATGGGTTCTTCCCCGTGGTGCCGAGCGAGACGCTGGTGATCACGCTGGGAGTGTTCGCCGCCGCGCAGGGCGAGCCCGCGTTGCCACTGGTGATCGTGGTGGCGGCGCTCGGTGCTTTCGTCGGGGACCACGTCTCGTACGCGATCGGACGGCGCTCCGGGGCGGGTATCCAGGCGCGGCTGCGGGAGGGGAGCCGGGGGCGGCGGGTCTATGAGCGGGTGGGGCGGATGCTGGCCGAGCGGGGCGGGCTGGTGCTGGTGGCGGCGCGCTACATCCCCGGCGGCCGGACGGCGGCCACGCTCACCACCGGGGCGACCGGCTTTCCGCGCCGGTCGTTCACCCGGTTCGACGCCGTGGCCGTGGCGAGCTGGGCGGTCTATTCGGCCTGTCTGGGGTATGTCGGCGGCGCGGCGTTCGAGGAGACGCCGCTGTACGGGGTGGCGCTCGGGCTGGCCCTGGCGTTCACGATCACGCTGGTGCACGAGGGCGTACGGGGGCTGCGGGCCCGGAAATGAGGGGTTGCGCCAGAGGCGCTCAGCGGCACCCACGGGCGCCCAGTGGCACCCGAGCGCCCCTCCCCCGGCTCGCCGTCAGCTCCCCAGTTCGCGGCTGCGGTCGCGTGCAGCCTCGATGGCGTCGATGAAGGCGGCCCGGACGCGGTGGTTCTCCAGTTCGCGGATGGCGTTGATCGTCGTACCGCCTGGCGAGGTGACGTTCTCGCGAAGGGTGACGGGGTGTTCGCCGCTGTCGCGGAGCATGGTGGCGGCGCCGACGGCGGCCTGGACGATCAGTTCGTGGGCCTTGTCGCGCGGGAGGCCGAGCTGGATCCCCGCGTCGGTCATGGCCTCGACCAGGAAGAAGAAGTAGGCGGGACCGGAGCCGGAGAGCGCGGTGGCTGCGTCCTGCTGGCCCTCGGGGAGGCGGAGGGTCTTGCCGACGCCGCCGAAGATCTCGTCCGCGAGTTTCAGGTGGTCCTCGGTGGCGTGGGTGCCCGGCGAGATCACGGACATCGCCTCGTCCACCAGCGCCGGGGTGTTGGTCATGACGCGGATGACGGGGGTGCCCTGGGCGAGGCGCTGTTCGAGGTGGCGGGTGGTGATGCCGGCGGCGCCGCTGATCACCAGGCGGTCGGTGGGCACGTGCGGGGCGAGCTCGTCCAGCAGCGCGCCCATGTCCTGCGGCTTGGGGGTGAGGATGAGGGTGTCGGCGGTCTTGGCGGCCTCCGCGTTGCCGACGGTCTCCACGCCGTAGCGCTCGCGCAGTTCGGCGGCGCGCTCGGGGCGGCGGCTGGTGGCCAGGAGGCGGGAGGGCGACCAGCCGCCTCGCAGCATGCCGGAGAGCAGCGCCTCCCCGATCTTGCCGGTGCCGAGGACCGCGACTTTCTGGGTGGTCATGGGGTGCTTCACCTCGTGCGTTGTTGCGCGTCGGACGCCGTGTGGCCGCCTGCCCGCGATCGCGGACACCGCATCCATCCTCGCACCGGACCGCCGCCGGACCGCGCTTCGTCCACAGCGCGGACGGCGAGCCCGCAGCGCTGACGCGGGTTGCAGCGCGGACGCGAGTCCCCAGCGCTGACGCGAGTCGCAGCGCGGAGCCGAGCCCGCAGCGCTGACGCGCTCAGGCCGTACGGCGGCGGAGGGTGGCGGCTCCGAGGAAGAGGACGAGGAGGGCGCTGCCCGCGACGATCGCCGCGTCCCGGACGAAGTCCCCGGTGGCGTCCGGGTGCTTGAGGACCTCCGTCATGCCGTCGACCGCGTAGGACATGGGCAGCACATTGGAGACCGCCTCGAGCGCCGGCTGCATGCTGCCGCGCGGGGCGAACAGGCCGCACAGCAGGATCTGCGGGAAGACGACTGCGGGCATGAACTGGACCACCTGGAACTCGGAGGCGGCGAACGCGGAGACGAACAGCCCCAATGCCGTGCCCAGCAGGGCGTCGAGCAGCGCGATGAACAGCAGCAGCCAGGGCGAGCCCGCGATGTCGAGGTCGAGGAACCAGACGGCGACGCCGGTGGCGACGGAGGCCTGGACGACGGCGAGCACCCCGAACGCCAGTGCGTAGCCGACGATCAGGTCGGCCTTGCCCAGCGGCATGGACAGCAGCCGCTCCAGCGTGCCCGAGGTGCGTTCGCGCAGCGTGGCGATGGAGGTGACCAGGAACATCGTCACCAGCGGGAAGATGCCCAGCAGCGAGGCGCCGATGCTGTCGAAGGAGCGCCGGTCCACGTCGAAGACGTAGTAGAGCAGCACCAGCAGCAGTACGGGGACGAGCAGCAGCAGTGCGATCGTCCGGGGGTCGTGGGCGAGCTGGCGCAGGACGCGGCGTGCGGTGGCGAGCGTGCGGGCGGCGTTCATGAGGTGGCTCCGGAGGACTTGGCGGCGGACTCGGCGCGGTCCGAGTCGCCGCGCGCGGACTCGACGAGCTTGAGGAAGGCGTCCTCGACGGTGTCGCTGCCGGTGTTCTCGCGGAGGGCCTGCGGGGTGTCGGCGGCCAGCAGGGTGCCGTCCCTGATCAGGAGCAGGTGTTCACATCGGTCGGCCTCGTCCATGACGTGCGAGGAGATCAGCAGGGTGGTGCCGCGTGCGGCGAGGCGGTGGAAGAGGTTCCACAGGTCGCGGCGGAGCACCGGGTCGAGGCCGACGGTGGGCTCGTCGAGGACGAGCAGTTCGGGGGTGCCCAGCAGTGCGACGGCGAGGGAGACGCGGGACGACTGGCCGCCGGAGAGGTTGTCGGCCAGGTCGTCCGCGTGCGAGGTGAGGTCGACGTCGGTGAGGGCCTGTTCGACGGCGGCGGCGCGGTCTGCGTGCGGGATGCCGAGGACCGCCGCGTAGTAGTCGAGGTTCTGCCGTGCCGTCAGGTCGGCGTAGACGGACGGGGACTGGGTGACGTAGCCGACCCGGGAGCGCAGCGGTGCGGTGCCTGCGGGCCTGCCCAGCACATCGAGGGTGCCGGTGACCTTGGCCTGGGTGCCGACGATGGCGCGGATGAGGGTGGATTTGCCGCTGCCCGAGGGGCCGAGGAGACCGGTGACGGTGCCGGGTCGGACGTCGAAGGAGAGGTTGTCGAGCACCCGGCGGCTGCCGCGTACGACGGTGAGGTCGCGGGCGTGGACGGCGGCGGCCGGGGCGGCGGCCGGGGCGGCGTCCGCTGCGGTATGGGTGCGCGCGGGGGCGCGCGGCGACTTATTCATCATGTGATGAATTATTGTCCGGCGTCTCCCGGGCCGTCAAGCGCATCGGCGCCCGCCGTCAGCTCCTGGGTGCCGATGACCGAGAGAAGTTCCAGTTGGGCAGCGCCTTCGCTGCCGGGCGGCGCGGAGAACCACAGCAGGCGCTGCCGCCCGTCCTCGCTGAACAGGCTGTGACAGTCCAGCTCGATCACGCCGAGCGCCGGATGCACGATCCGCTTGTGGTCGGCCCGCCGCAGGCCCACGTCGTGTGCGTCCCACAGCGCGGCGAACTCCGGACTGCGCCTGCGCAGCCCGGCCACCAGCCGGGCCACCTCGGCGTCGCGGCCGCGCCGGGCCGCCACGGCGCGCAGATCGGCGACGAACACCCGCGAGTGGTGCGGGTGGTCCTCCGCGGGGTAGAGCGCCCGCGCGTCGGGGTCGGTGAACCATCGGTGGACAAGGCTCGCCGCGGGTCCGCGAGCCGCCGGAGCCCGGCCGACGAGCGCGCGGGCCAGGTGGTTCTGGACCAGGGTCTCGTGCAGATCGGTGATGATCTGGGCGGGAGTGGTGGTGAGCTGGTCCAGCAGGCCGAGCAGAGCCGGCTCGACGTGCGCCGCCGTGCCGTGAGCGGCCGCCGGCAGCGGCCGCTCCGCCAGGTGGAACAGATGGTCGCGCTCGTCACCCCGCAACCGCAGTGCCCGGGCGAGCGCCGCCAGCACCTGGGCCGAGGGCCGGACACCACGGCCGCGCTCCAGCTCGGTGTAGTAGTCGGCGGACAGCCCGGCCAGCTGCGCGACCTCCTCACGCCGCAGGCCGGGCACCCTGCGCCGGGGGCCGATGGGCAGGCCCACATCTGCCGGGCGGACGCGGTCGCGCCGGGATCTGAGGAATGCGGCGAGTTCGGATTGATTCACGCTGCCATCGTCACGCGGACCGACGTACCGAGCCAGGGGTCGCCGACCCCTGGGTAACCGGCGCCCTGGCAGGCCCCCGTCCCCGGGCCCAGGCTGGAGAGGCGAGCAGGAGGCGGCGCCGGGCCGGCGCCGGTCCCTTCCCGCTTCCCGCCCGCTTCCCGTTTGCCGTCCAGCACGGTCCTTCTCACTTTCCGACCCAGCACCGTTCGCAGGAGACGCCATGTCCACCCAGCAGCAGTCCCAGCCCGACTCCCGACCCGGCGCGGCCGGCCGCGTCGCCGTCGTGACCGGCGGCTCACGCGGTATCGGCCGCGAGACGGTGCGCCGACTGGCCGCCGACGGCTATGCCGTCGTGGTCGGCTACGCCGGGAACCAGGAGCTCGCCGAGACCGCGGCGAAGGAGATCACCGCGGACGGCGGCCGGGCGCTCGCCGTACAGGCCGACGTCGGCGACGAGCAGCAGGTCGCAGCGCTGTTCGACGCCGCCGAGTCGGCGTTCGGCGGCGTCGACGCGGTGGTACACGCGGCCGGCCGGGGGTATCTGGCCCCGGTCGCCGAGATGGACCTGTCCGAGCTGGACGCGGTGCTCCGCACCAACGTCCGGGGCACCTTCGTCGTCGCCCAGCAGGCGGCCCGCAGGACGCGCCCAGGCGGGGCGCTGGTCACCTTCTCCTCGTCCGTGGTGGGCCTGGCCTTCCCCGGATACGGCGCCTACGCGGGCGGCAAGGGCGCGGTCGAAGCCCTCACGTTGATCCTCGCGCGGGAGCTGCGCGGGCGGGACGTCACCGTCAACGCCGTCGCGCCCGGTCCCACCGCCACCGATCTGTTCCTCGACGGCAAGGACGAGGAGACCGTCGCCCGGCTGGCCGCGCAGCCGCCGCTGGAACGCCTCGGCACGCCTGCCGACATGGCCGAGCTCGTGGCTTTCCTCGCCTCACCGGGCGGGCACTGGGTCAACGGCCAGGTCATCCGCGCCAACGGCGGCATCGTCTGACAGCCGCCGCCAGCACGTTTCTGCTTCTGTCACCACCACAACCGATCTGAAAGAGACGTCTCATGCCTTTCGCGAACTTCAAGGTCCCTGCCGGAACGCTCGACGAGCAGCAGAAGGAGGAGCTCGTCACCCGCACCACCGAGCTGTATGTCGAGATCTACGGCGAACGAGCCCGCGCCAACACCATGGTGCTGGTCGAGGAGGTCACCGACGGCGGCTGGGGCATCGGGGGCAACGTGCTGACGCTGGCTGCCCTGGGGCAGCCCTCCGGTGGTGAGCCGGCTGCTCACGGGTAGCCCCTGACCGCGCGTTGCAGACTGCGGGTGCCTTGGGGCTGGTCGCGCAGTTCCCCGCGCCCCTGACGGGGAGCGGGGAACTGCGGTGGGTCAGACGCGTTCCATCTCCATGGTCTTCGGGGCCGACTCGTTCGTTTTCTCCTGGGGCCGCGGCTGCGTGCCGTCGCGGCCCAGGCGGCTCGGCCACCAGATGCGGGCGCCGAGGTCCAGGGCCAGTGAGGGGACCAGGACGGTGCGGACCAGGAAGGTGTCCAGCACGACCCCGATGCCGACCAGCACGCCGAGCTGTGCCATCGAGACCAGCGGCATCGAGGCGATCACCGCGAAGGTGGCGGCCAGCACGATGCCCGCTGAGGTGATCACACCGCCGGTGGAGCTGAGGCCGGCCAGCACTCCCTTGTTGTGGCCCTGCAGGGCGACCTCCTCGCGGACCCGGGTCATCAGGAAGATGTTGTAGTCGATGCCCAGCGCCACCAGGAAGACGAATCCCATCAGCGGGAGGGAGTTGTCCATCGCGGCGAAGTCCAGCACGTGTACGAAGACCAGGTGCGAGGCTCCCAGCGCGCCGAAGTAGGACAGCACCACCGTCGCGAGCAGCAGCAGCGGGGCGATCAGCGAGCGCAGCAGCGCCACCAGGACCAGCAGGACGACGGCGAGCACGATCGGGATGACGACCTTCAGGTCGCTCTCCGCCGCGCGCCGGGTGTCCAGCGACTCCGCTGTCGTACCGCCCACCAGCGCGTCGGCGCCGTCGACCTTGTGCACGGCGGTGCGCAGCCGGTCGATGGTGTGCTTGGCCGCGTCGCTGTCCGGCGCGTCCTCCAGGACGACGGACAGGGAGGTCAGGGACCCGTCGGCGGTGCGGTCGTCGGCCCGTACGGACTCCACTCCGTCGACGCCCGCCGCTGCGCGCTGTGCCGCGGCGCTCGCCTCGGTCCGTACGACGACCGTGGCCGGGTCGGAGGAGCCGGACGGGTAGTGCGCGGAGAGCTTCTCCTGGGCGACGACGGACTCCGGCTTGTCCTGGAACATCTCCGCGTTCGTCAGCCCCATGGTGATGCCGGTCGCGCTCAGCGCCAGTACGGCCGTGACGGCGATGGACATCAGCCACGACCAGCGCGGGCGGCGGGCGATCAGGGCGCCGATACGGGACCAGACGGTGCGGGCCGCGCGCGGCTGCCCCTCGGCGGCGGCCACCGCTGCCTCGTCGTAGCGGGGCACGAACGGCCAGAAGACCCAGCGTCCGGCCACCACCAGCAGCGCGGGCAGCACGGTGATCATCGCCAGCAGGGCGCAGACGACACCGACGGCACCGACCAGGCCCAGCGAGCGCGAGGAGTTGATGTCGGCGAAGGCGAGGCAGGCGAGTCCGATGGCGATGGTGCCGGCCGAGGCGACGATCGCGGGCCCGGAGCGGCGCAGCGCGAGCCGCATGGCCGCGTGCCGGTCCTGGTGGCGGTGGAGCTCCTCGCGGTAGCGGGCGATGAGCAGCAGCGCGTAGTCGGTGCCGACGCCGAAGACGAGCACCATCAGGATGCCCGCGCTCTGCGGATCGACGGGCAGCGAGGCGTACTTGGCCAGCACATAGGTGGTGACCTGGGTGAGGACGGCGGCGAAGCCGACCGACAGCACGGGGAAGAGCCACAGCAGCGGGCTGCGGTAGGTGATCAGGAGCAGCAGCGTGACGACGGCTCCGGTGGCCAGCATCAGCCTGGAGTCGAGGTTGTCGAAGACCTTGATGTTGTCGATCAGCGAGCCGGCCGGGCCGCCGACCTCCACGTCGAGCCCGGGAGGCGCGTTGGCCGCCGCGACCGAGCGGATCTTCTCCACGTCGTCGGTCATGTCGTCGTCGCCGGTGGTCAGCGGCACCACCAGCATCAGCGCCTTGCCGTCCCGGGAGGGGACCGGACCGCTGATCTTCTCCCCCTTGGCCACCAGGGGCGCGAAGTCGGCGCGGTCGGCGCGTGCCTTGGCGGCGTCGGCCTTGGTGGTGGCGGAGTCGCTGCGGGAGTAGACGGCGACGGCCGGAATGATCTCGTCCTTGCCGCGGAACTTCTCCAGCTCCGTATTGACCTTCGCGGACTCGGCGTTGCCGGGCAGGAAGGCGTTGGCGCTGCTGTCCTCCACCTCGCCGAGCTTCCCGGCCAGCGGTCCGAGCGCGACGACGATGATCAGCCAGGCGGCGAGCACCAGCCATTTGGTGCGTTTCCCGCCGGGGGCCGTGGCCAGGCTGCGCAGCGTGCTGCCAGCAGGCATGGGTAACCTCCATGGTGTGGGTGTGGGACGCGAGGGGTTCGCGAGGTGCTCACGCTCATGTGTACGGCCGGGAGTTGCCGCTCCCGGCCGTACGAGCGCCGTGGTGCGGGATGGCGGGCCGGTTACTCGATCTCGCGCATCATCTTTTCCATCGACGCGATGGACTGCCGGGCCTGGGTGAGTTCGTCCAGGGTGCGGCGGTGCATTTCGACGTTGTCTTCCAAGAGCTGGGCGTACTTCTCGGTCAGGGCCTTGTACTGCTGCTCGCGGGCGGCCAGCATGCGGGACCGCCAGGTGGCGGCGATCTGCCAGACGATGACGATCAGCAGGACGAAGAGCCCGCCGGTACCGAGTGCCGCCGCCCACACACCGGCCGGGTCGGCGGCTGCCGTGTTCGTCAGCTGCTCGTTCACTGCGTTCTCGCTTTCCTGTGCCGGGTCTCGTCCTGGTGCTCGTTCTGGTTCTCGTTCTGGTCCTGGTCGGTGAGGGTTTCCGCCGCCTCCGCGACGACCTGCGGGGTCAGCGCGTAGGCGAACGGGGCCAGCTCGAAGAACTTCATCGCCTTGCCGCTGTCCGACAGCTCCAGCGACCCGACGACGAGGCCGGCCGCCTCCAGCCGCTGGAGGTGCATATGCAGCAGGGGACGGCTCACGCCGATCTCGCGGGCGAGTCTGCTGACGTAGTTGCGGCCCTGGGCCAGCGCCGCGACGATCCGCATCCGGTGCGGATTGCCGAGCGCCGTCAGGATCTTCAGCAGCTCGTCTCCTGTCGGGGTCTCGATCGCGCTCACCGCGACCCCTCTCTCTTGGGTGTAAGAAGAATCTGACATGTGACGGAGCGGGGTGTCGAGCCAAGAAGCCCCTAGTCGGGGACAGTTCAGGGTTCACCCTGAGACGACTGCGGGAGGGCCCCGAGGGGCCCTCCCGGAGGGGGTGGGGGGGTTGCGGGATCAGCGCTTGCGCTTCCGTTTGCGAGCCGCCGGGTTGCCGGTACGGGCCGAGCGCTGACGCTCGTGCCGGGCCAGCGCCTCCTCGTACTCGGCGCGGTGCAGCTTCTCGCCGGGCGCCTCGACGCAGGAGCGCACCGCGTAGGCGAGCAGCACGCCGATGAAGCCGACGACGCGGACGCTGCGCATGGAGGACTCGGCCGCCTCCTCACGCTCGGTGGGGCGGCGTCCGTAGTGGGTGAGGGTGCGGGAGAACGCCAGTGCGCTGCAGACCGCGAACGCGGCGACCAGGAGGATGCTGGCCCATTTGCCGATGTCGGCCAGTACGACGCCCTGGTAGGCGAAGCGCAGTACGAAGGCCCCGGCGATCGCCGCCAGTACCGCGCCGATGCCCAGGGCTGCGCGGCGCAGTGCGTAGCCCTGGGAGTGGTCGACCCAGGTGGTGCCGTAGAAACGGAGCGGTTCCGGGGTCGGGGCGTCGGGGATCTTCGGTTGCTGGGGCACGGTTCGATTATGGCCGTGCGGGGTTTCGGGCAGCGTCTGCCCCTGGCTGTTGTCGGCGGGGTTGCGGTTCGTCGTGGCTGGTCGCGCAGTTCCCCGCGCCCCTTCGGGGCGCGTCCCTGACGGGGCGCGGTTGTCAGCGTTCCAGCAGCGTCACGTCGCGCACCGCGCCGCGGTCGGCGCTGGTGGCCATTGCCGCGTAGGCGCGCAGCGCTGTGGAGACCTTGCGTTCGCGCGCTGCGGGCGCGTACCGGCCGGCCAGTGCCTCGCGGCGCGCTGCCAGCGTCTCGTCGGGGACGTCGAGGCGAAGTTGCCGGTTGGGGATGTCGATGACGACCGGGTCGCCGTCCTCCACCAGCGCGATCGTGCCGCCGCCCGCCGCCTCCGGCGAGATGTGGCCGATGGACAGCCCCGACGTACCGCCGGAGAACCGGCCGTCGGTGATCAGTGCGCAGGTCTTGCCCAGGCCCCGGCCCTTGAGGAAGGAGGTGGGGTAGAGCATCTCCTGCATTCCAGGGCCGCCCTTGGGGCCCTCGTAGCGGATGACGACGACGTCGCCCTCCTTGACCGTCTTGTCGAGGATCTTCTGGACGGCGTCCTCCTGGGACTCGCAGACGACTGCGGGCCCGGTGAAGGTCAGGATCGACTCGTCCACACCCGCGGTCTTCACCACGCAGCCGTTCTCGGCGAGGTTGCCGTACAGCACCGCCAGTCCGCCCTCGGCGGAGTAGGCGTGCTCGACGTCGCGGATGCAGCCGCCCGCCGCGTCGACATCCAGCGTCTCCCAGCGCTCGGACTGCGAGAAAGCCTCGGCGGAGCGCTTGCAGCCCGGTGCGGCGTGGAAGAGCTCGACGGCCTCGGGGGACGGGGAGCCGCCGCGGATGTCCCAGGTCTTGAGCCACTCGTCCAGCGAGTCGGCGTGCACGGTGTGCACGTCCTCGTTGAGCAGCCCGCCGCGGTAGAGCTCGCCCAGGATGGCGGGGATGCCGCCGGCGCGGTGCACGTCCTCCATGTAGTACGTGCCGCCGGGTGCCACGTTCGGGGCGACCTTGGCCAGGCAGGGCAGCTTGCGGGAGAGCCGGTCGATGTCGGCCATCGTGAAGTCCAGCTCGGCCTCCTGGGCCGCCGCCAGCAGGTGCAGGATCGTGTTGGTGGAGCCGCCCATGGCGATGTCGAGGGCCATGGCGTTCTCGAAGGCGGCGCGGGAGCCGACGCTGCGCGGCAGGACGGTGGCGTCGTCCTGGTCGTAGTAGCGCTGGGCGATCTCGACGACCGTACGGCCCGCCGTCTCGTACAGCGCCTTGCGCGCCGTGTGGGTGGCCAGCACGGAGCCGTTGCCGGGCAGCGCCAGGCCGATGGCCTCGGTGAGGCAGTTCATGGAGTTCGCGGTGAACATGCCCGAGCAGGAGCCGCAGGTCGGACAGGCGTTCTCCTCGATACGGAGGATGTCCTCGTCGGAGACCTTGTCGTTGACGGCCTCGGACATCGCGTCGACCAGGTCCAGCTTGCGGACGGTGCCGTTCACCAGCGTCGCGCGGCCGGCCTCCATGGGGCCGCCGGAGACGAACACGGTGGGGATGTCGAGCCGCATCGCGGCCATCAGCATCCCGGGCGTGATCTTGTCGCAGTTGGAGATGCAGATCAGCGCGTCCGCGCAGTGCGCCTCGACCATGTACTCGACCGAGTCGGCGATCAGGTCCCGGGAGGGCAGCGAGTAGAGCATGCCGCCGTGGCCCATGGCGATGCCGTCGTCCACCGCGATCGAGTTGAACTCGCGCGGGATGCCGCCCGCCGCCTTGACCGCCTCGGACACGATCCGGCCCACCGGCTGGAGGTGGGTGTGGCCCGGCACGAACTCGGTGAAGCTGTTGGCCACCGCGATCACCGGCTTGCCGAAGTCCTCGCGCGCTACACCGGAAGCCTGCATAAGGGCACGTGCCCCTGCCATGTTGCGGCCGTGTGTGACGGTGCGGGACCTCAGCTCGGGCATGGCTGCCCCTCCCTTGGTGCGGGCGGCCGCCATGGCGTCGGGGCCCTGCGGCCGCTGCGGTACGTATCCGTAGAAGAATCGTGCCGTACGGGGGAATCGTGCGGTACGTAGAAGAACCGAGGGTACGCCTCGGGCTCAGGATCCGGACAGGGGGTCCGGATGATGGACGGAACCGTTCCGTGCGCCCGCCGACCCCGTGAGGTGGTGCTGGACCACCGGCGCCAGCCGGGCGATGGCGCCCTCCAGCGGCTCCGAGGCCAGCGGCTCCAGCCGGATCACATGCCGCAGCATGGCCGCGCCCACCAGCTGGGCCGCGGCCAGGCTCACCCGCAGCTCGGCGTCGGGGCCCTCGATCCGCGCGGCCACCCGGGTCAGCAGATTGCGGGTCAGCAGCCCGCGGAAGACGGCCGCCGCCCGCTCGTTGCTGACCGCCGAGCGGAGGATCGCCAGCACCGGCTCGCGCGTGGCCGGCTCCTCCCAGAACCCCAGGAACCGCCGGGTGAGTGCCTCGCCCACGGCGCCCTCGGGAACGGTCCCGACCATGGCGGGGACGTCGAGCACGGGCGCCATCGCGCCCTCGATCGCCGCGACGAACACCTGTTCCTTGGTGCCGAAGTAGTGGTGGACGAGCGCCGCGTCCACCCCGGCGCCGCGAGCGATGGCACGCACGGACACCTTGTCGTAGCCGTGCTCGGCGAACTCCCCGCGGGCCGAGGCCAGAATCCGCTCGCGCGCCCCGGGGCCTGCTCCGGCGGCACTGCGCGCGGGACGCCCACGCCTGCGCGGCGCGGGAGCCGCCTCGGGCTCCGGCCCCGGCTCGGACTCAGGCTCCGGCTTCGGCTCCGGATCGTGCGAAGGGGTGTCGGTCATGCTTTCCCCCGGCCGGCGGGGTGGCCGGTCGCCGTCCCGTCCCCGGAGCCGCCTGGCTCCTCTCCGGTGCCGCCCGGGGCGGCGAGGTGGAGCCGGGTGTAGGCGAGGGCCTCGGCCAGATCCTCCTCGCGCTCGGCGGCCGACATGGCACGCCGCGTGTTCACCTCGACGACCACGTGCCCGTCGAACCCGAGCGCGGCCAGCCGCTCCAGCACCTGGGCGCACGGCTGCGAGCCGCGCCCCGGCACCAGGTGCTCGTCCTTGGCCGAGCCGTTGCCGTCCGCGATGTGCACATGCCCCAGCCGCTCCCCCATCCGGTCGACCATGGCCAGCGCGTCGTTACGGGCCGTCGCCGTGTGCGAGAGGTCGATCGTGAAGTGCCGGTAGTCGTTCTGGGTGGGGTCCCAGTCCGGGGCGTAGGCCAGCATCTCGCGGTCCCGGTAGCGCCAGGGGTACATGTTCTCGACGGCGAACCGGACGTCGGTCTCGTCCGCCATCCGCCACACGCCGCGCTCGAACTCGCGCGCGTAGGAACGCTGCCAGCGGAACGGCGGGTGGACGACGACGGTGGAGGCACCCAGCGCCTCGGCGGCGGCGCGGGCGCGCACCAGCTTCGCCCACGGATCGGTGGACCATACGCGCTGCGTGATGAGCAGACACGGGGCGTGTACGGCGAGGATCGGTACCCCGTGGAAGTCCGAGAGCCGACGCAGCGCGTCCACGTCCTGGCTGACCGGGTCCGTCCACACCATGACCTCGACGCCGTCGTAACCGAGGCGCGCGGCGATCTCGAAGGCCGCGGCCGTCGACTCCGGGTACACCGAGGCCGTCGACAGCGCGACCTTCGCCTGGGGGACCCGCACGCTTTCGATGCCCACCCAGCCACCCTAAGCGCGGTTCGCTCGCCGCGAGGGGTTGCCCCCCTGTGAGCGGGCGCTCTCCTGAGCCCTTCGGAGCGGTCTACGCCGTGCGCATCCGGTCCAGGCGGCGCAGGATTATGCCCTCGCGGAGCGCCCAGGGGCAGATCTCCACATCGGTGACGGAGAGCAGATCCATGGCGGCCTCCGCCACCAGCGCCCCGGCGAGGAGCTGGTGTGCCCGCCCCTCCGAGACGCCGGGCAGGGCCGCGCGCTCCTCGACGGGCATCGCCGCGAGCTTGGGCACCCACCCCTCCAGGGAGGTCCGGCTCAGCACCCGGCGGGTGTAGAGGCCGTCCGCGCTCCGGGGGGCGCCCGCCATCCGCGCGAGCTGCTTGAACGTCTTGGAGGTCGCGACCACATGATCCGGCGGGCTGAACCGGTTGAACTCGCCCACCGTGCGGGCGATCTCGGCCCGCACATGCCGCCGCAGGGCGCGGACGTCGGCCTGGTCGGGCGGGTCGCCCGGCAGCCACCCGGAGGTGAGCCGTCCGGCGCCCAGCGGCAGCGAGACCGCGGCGTCGGGGTCCTCGTCCAGTCCGTAGGCGATCTCCAGCGAGCCGCCGCCGATGTCCAGCACCAGCAGCCGCCCCGCCGACCAGCCGAACCAGCGCCGTACGGCCAGGAACGTCAGCCGCGCCTCGTCGGCGCCGGAGAGCACCTCCAGCTTGACGCCGGTCCGGGTGGCGATGCGGTCCAGTACGTGCTCCGCGTTGGTGGCCTCGCGGACGGCGGAGGTCGCGAAGGGCAGCAGCGCCTCGACCCCCTTGTCCTCGGAGACCTCCAGCGCCTCGGTGAGGGTGGTGCAGATCCGCTCGACGCCCTCCGCGCTGATCGACCCGTCCGCCTCCAGCAGTTCGGCGAGCCGCAGCGTCGTCTTGTGGGAGTACGCGGGCAGGGGCCGGGCACCGGGGTGCGCGTCCACCACGAGCAGGTGGACCGTGTTCGAGCCCACATCGAGGACACCGAGTCTCATACCCAGCACGCTAGCCTCCTCCCGGGCCCGACGCTGCGGGTACCTCCCGGCGACGAGCGGGTACCTCCCCGCGACGATACGGGAAGACGGCCCATGGAGCGCCGTCCGGGCAGCGCACCGCCCGGCCCGTACGCTGGAGGCGTGGGTGAGAGCGAAGCGGCGAAGCACAAGAAGCAGGACGGCGCGCACGACGCGCTTCCGGCGCCCCGGGCGCGCGACGAGGAGGTCGGCCTCGACTTCGCCCGCGCCTGGGTGGAGTTCCCCGACCCGGCCGACGACGAGCAGGTCTTCCGCTGCGACCTGACCTGGCTGACGTCCCGCTGGAACTGCCTGTTCGGCAACGGCTGCCAGGGCATCACGGCAGGCCGCGCCTCCGACGGCTGCTGCACGCTGGGTGCCCACTTCGCCGATGAGGACGACGAGCAGCGCGTGGCCTCACACGTGGCCCGGCTGACACCCGAGATCTGGCAGTTCCACGACATCGGCACCGGCGCGCTGGGCTGGACCGAGGTCAACGAGGAGGGCGAGCGCCAGACGCGACGCTGGCAGGGCGCCTGCATCTTCAACAACCGGGCCGGTTTCGCGGGCGGCGCCGGGTGCGCGCTGCACACCCTCGCGCTGCGCGAGGACCGCGAGCCGCTGGAGACCAAGCCGGACGTGTGCTGGCAGGTGCCGATCCGGCGCAGCTACGAGTGGGTGGAGCTGCCGGACGGCGAAGAGGTGCTGTACGTCACCATCGGCGAGTACGACCGCCGGGCCTGGGGCTCAGGGGGGCACGACCTGCACTGGTGGTGCACCGCGGCGCCGTCGGCGCACGGCGCCGGACGGCCGGTCTACGAGTCGTACCGCGCCGAGCTGATCGAACTGATGGGCAAGCCCGGCTACGACCAGCTCGCCGAGCTGTGCGCCCAGCGCATGGCGAGCCGACTGCCCCTGGTGGCCGAACATCCGGCGACGGCCCGCGCCGCCGCCGCCCGGGCAGAGGCCGGGGTCGGCAGCGGCAGCGGCGGCGGTGGCGGCTGCAGCGGTGGCGGCTGTGGCTGTGGCTCTGGCGAGCCGGACACGCCGCAGTAGCGGAGGCGGCGGCGCCCCTCAGGACGGGGAATCGCCCGTGTCCTGGGGCGGGTCCGAGTCCTGGGGCGGGTCCGAGCCCTGGGTCGGCGTGGGGGACGGCGACGGGGAGCCGCTGGGGTCCGGGCTGCCGGTCGGCGTCCCGCCGGAGGCCGGTGACGACGGGGAGGACGCCGGCGCCGAGGGATCGGGCGTGGACACCGGCACCGACGGCCGGTCCACCGACGGCGGTGCCGCGGGGTCGCGCCGGGGCGCGCGGGGTTTCTGTTTGTGGTCGCGGGAGGGTTTCTCCCGTGCCTCGCCGTCCGCCTTCCCCGCCCCGCCCTTCGCGTCGTCGCCCGGAGCGGCGCCGCGCGCCCCGGACCCCGGCGGCGAGCCCATACCGCCGGGGCCGCCCGCGCCGCCGTACCCCTCGCCGTCCTGCGTGTCCGGCGCTGTGGCGGAACGGTCCGCCTGAGGCTCGCCCGTGACGGGCGCCCCGCGATAGGCAGCCCACAGCGCGACCACCGGCGCTGCCAGCACGGCCGCGACGACCGTCGAGGTCAGCGCACGCGCGCGCAGCCGGTCCCGGCGGGCCCCCCGCTCGTTCTCGCACACCGGGAAGCCCGCGCGGTCGAAGCGGGGCGTGCGCTGGGCTCTCGCCCGGCGCGCCAGTGCGACGGCGGCCTCGACAGCGGGGCGCGGGGCCGACAGGACCGCGAGCGCGGCCGAGGCGGGCGCCGTGCCGGGCCAGGAGACCTCGGCCATGGCGTGCTCGGCGGCCCGGCGGCACTGCGCGCACTCGTCCACGTGCCGCACCAGTTCCCGGCGCAGCGCGGTGCCCAGCAGCAGCCGCTCGTCACCGGCGAGCCTGGCGACGGCGGCGCAGCCGCCCGACTCGACGACGCGCAGCGCCGCCCTGGTGCGCTCGACCTCGCAGGAGGCGTTCAGCAGCAGGTCCTCCGCCGCTGCGGTCGTCAGGGAGAGCACGGCCGCGATCTGCTCGGGGGACAGCCCGTGCCGGACGGACAGCTCCAGGGCCTCGCGCTGCTCCGGCGAGATCCCGGCGGCCTCCGGCCAGGCGAGCGCGGCCAACTCCCGGCGCCGCTGGGCACGGGCGCCGGGGCCCAGCGGCTCCATCCCCTGGGCCGCCGGGGAGGCGGGGACGGCCGGGGGTGGAGAGGCGGCCGAGGTTGCGGGGACGGCCGGGGACCGGGAGGCGGTCGGGGAGGCGGGGGCAGCCGGGGGTGCGGGGGCGTGCGGGGGCCACGTGCCGGTCGAGGACGTCGTGGACCACGTACCGGCCGGGGGCCGGCCGGCCTGCTCCACCTGCCCGGATCCCGCACCCCGGCCGGTCGGCGTACCCCACGCGCCTTGCGCGACCAGCGCCGACTGTGCGGCCTTCTGGTCGGCGAGGCGACGCGAACAGGCCCACCGGGCCAGCGCGTACAGCCAGGGCCGGTGGGCCTGTTCGTCCTCGGGGGCGCGGCCGCGCGCGCGTTGGCGGTCCGCGAGGGCAAGAGCCTCACCCAGTGCGGCGAGAGCGGATTCGTGCTCGCACATCACGGAAAGGCAGTAGGTGAACAGGCCGTCCAGGTACGCGTCGTCGCACCGCGCGCCCGTGCTCGCGGGGTGGTGGTGCGTCGTCCTGCCCGCCCGGTGCGCTGGGGGTGCGCCGGGGGCGTTCGTCGGGTGCTCGCGCCTGCTCGTCATCACCCCGGCGACGGTAGGCGGATGATGGCGCTTTGCCGGGGCCGCCGACGCGGGATTACTTCCTTCGGGTGACGGGGGTCGTCAAAACAGGACACGTCCGATGGGTTTGGCGACACCAAGGGCACAAAGGGGCGCGCCAAGGGCGCGCATATGACCCCCGGCCGACCGCGCGCGGACCGGCTGTCACCGGCTGACAGCGGCCGTCAGGGCCGAACGGCCCTGGACGGGACGGGCCGGCTGTCAGTGGCCGCCTATACGGTGACGCCATGGCTGCCCGTAAGTCGTCCGCCAAGGACCGTCCCACCTACCGCTGCACCGAATGCGGCTGGCAGACCGCCAAGTGGCTCGGGCGGTGCCCCGAGTGCCACGCCTGGGGCACCGTGGAGGAGGCGGGCGGCGCCCCCGCTGTCCGTACCACGTCGCCCGGCCGGGTCTCGGTCTCCGCACTGCCCATCGGTCAGGTCGACGGCAAGCAGGCCACGGCCCGCGCCACCGGCGTGCCCGAGCTGGACCGGGTGCTGGGCGGCGGCCTGGTGCCCGGCGCCGTGGTGCTGCTGGCCGGTGAGCCCGGCGTCGGCAAGTCGACACTGCTGCTGGACGTCGCGGCCAAGGCGGCCTCCGACGACCACCGCACGCTGTACGTCACCGGCGAGGAGTCCGCGGGGCAGGTGCGGCTGCGGGCCGACCGCATCGGCGCGATCGACGACCACCTGTATCTGACCGCAGAGACCGACCTTTCGGCCGTCCTGGGGCACCTGGACGAGGTCAAACCCTCGCTGCTGGTGCTGGACTCGGTGCAGACGGTCGCCTCCCCCGAGATCGACGGGGCGCCCGGCGGCGTCGCCCAGGTGCGGGAGGTGGCCGGCGCGCTGATCCGGGCCTCCAAGGAGCGCGGCATGTCCACACTGCTGGTGGGCCACGTCACCAAGGACGGCGCCATCGCCGGGCCGCGGCTGCTGGAGCACCTGGTCGACGTGGTGCTGCACTTCGAGGGCGACCGGCACGCGCGGCTGCGCCTGGTGCGCGGCGTGAAGAACCGGTACGGGACCACGGACGAGGTCGGCTGCTTCGAGCTGCACGACGAGGGCATCACGGGGCTGGCCGACCCCTCGGGGCTGTTTCTGACCCGCCGCGCCGAGCCCGTTCCCGGCACCTGTCTGACGGTGACGCTGGAGGGGCGGCGGCCGCTGGTCGCCGAGGTGCAGGCGCTCACCGTCGACAGCCAGATCCCCTCCCCCCGCAGAACCACCTCAGGGCTGGAGAACTCGCGGGTCTCGATGATGCTGGCGGTGCTGGAGCAGCGCGGCCGGATCAGCGCCCTGGGCAAGCGGGACATCTACAGCGCCACGGTCGGCGGCGTACGGCTCTCCGAGCCCGCCGCCGATCTGGCGGTGGCACTCGCGCTGGCCAGCGCCGCCAGCGACACCCCGCTGCCGAAGAATCTGGTGGCGATCGGCGAGGTCGGCCTGGCCGGCGAGGTGCGCCGGGTGACGGGCGTCCAGCGCCGGCTGGCGGAGGCCGCGCGGCTGGGCTTCACCCACGCGCTGGTGCCCGGCGACCCGGGCCGCGTCCCCGACGGAATGCGGGTGCTGGAGGTCGCCGACATCGGCGAGGCCCTGCGCGTCCTGCCCGCACGCCCCGCCCGTACGGCAGCCACCGCATAGCGCCGCCCCCGGCCCCCACTGCCGCCGCCGCGCCGACGGACCGCCGCGTCCGCCGGGCCGGCCCCGGCCGACGCGGCGAGGGGTCCGTTCGGTGCGCCGGTAGACTTTGCCCCGGTCTCGACCGACCACGAGCATCACGGGGGGCTGTGCGCGGCACCGCGAGGGGGGACCGGCACGGCCTCGGCGAAGGTGCGGTGGAATCCGGCGGCCGAGGAAATGCCGACAGGCACCCGCACGACCGAAGGAGTGCAGTGGCAGCCAACGACCGGGCAGCGGTCCCCGGCAGGGCCGAGGGGGCGTCCGGCCTGATGCGCGCCTCACTGAGCGCGGTCGCGCCCGGAACGGCGCTGCGCGACGGGCTGGAGCGCGTCCTGCGCGGCAACACCGGCGGGCTCATCGTCCTCGGCATGGACAAGAGCGTCGAGCAGCTGTGCACCGGCGGCTTCGTGCTCGATGTGGACTTCAGCGCCACCCGGCTGCGCGAGCTGTGCAAGCTGGACGGCGCCCTCATCCTCGACAAGGACATCTCCAAGATCGTCCGGGCGGGTGTGCAGCTGGTACCCGACGCCTCGATCGAGACGGAGGAGACCGGCACCCGGCACCGCACAGCACAGCGGGTCTCGATCCAGACGGGCTATCCGGTCGTCTCCGTCAGCCAGTCCATGCGGCTGATCGCCCTCTACGTCGACGGGCAGCGGCGCGTACTGGAGGACTCCGCGGCGATCCTCTCCCGGGCCAACCAGGCACTGGCGACGCTGGAGCGCTACAAGCTGCGCCTGGACGAGGTCGCCGGCACGCTCTCCGCGCTGGAGATCGAGGACCTGGTCACCGTCCGGGATGTGACGGCCGTGGCCCAGCGCCTGGAGATGGTGCGCCGGATCGCCACGGAGATCGAGCAGTACGTGGTGGAACTGGGCACCGACGGCCGGCTGCTCTCCCTCCAGCTCGACGAGCTGATCGCGGGCGTGGAGCCGGAGCGCGAGCTGGTCGTCCGCGACTACGCGCCGCAGACGGTCGGCGCAGGGCGCCGGGTGCGTTCCGTACCCGACGCGCTCAACGACCTCGACCGGCTCACCCACACCGAGCTGCTCGAACTGGCCACCGTGGCGCGGGCGCTGGGCTACAGCGGCGCCCCGGAGACCCTCGACTCGGCCGTCTCGCCGCGCGGCTTCCGGCTGCTGGCCAAGGTGCCGCGGCTGCCGGGCACCGTCATCGACCGGCTGGTCGACCACTTCGGCGGCCTGCAGAAGCTGCTCGCGGCAAGCGTGGACGACCTCCAGGCGGTGGACGGCGTCGGCGAGGCCCGGGCCCGCTCGGTCCGCGAGGGCCTCTCCCGGCTCGCCGAGTCCTCGATCCTCGAACGCTACGTGTGACGGCTGCCGGGCCCGACGGCTACTACTTCACCAATTTGAAGGACGTGCGGACCGTCTTGAGGCCCTTCACCTTCACCTCCACCTCGTAGGTGCCCGGCTTGGGCGCCTCGAAGGTGGGCGTACCGCAGTTGGCCGCGCTGGCCTTGCGGAGCCAGGTGAGGGTGTGGGTCGAGCTGCCGTGGCCCGGCACCAGACGCAGCATCGGCTTCTCGGTGGGCGGGCAGTCGTCGGAGCGCCAGAACTTGGCGTCCTCCGGGTTCTTGATCGTCACGATCGTCGCGGTGCGGCCGAGGTCGATCTTGCAGGCGCCGCCCGTCTCGTTGGTGACCCTCAGCTCGAACTGCGGCCGCTCGCCCGGCCCGTACTCCTTCTCGACGCTGCGCAGCGCCACCTTCACCTCGCCGGGGCGGCAGTCGGCCAGGTCGGCCGAGGCCGGTACGCCGGCCGCTCCCCCGCCGCCGGTGCCGCCCGAGCCCGAACCCTGGGAGCCCGCACCGCCGTTGCCGGCCCCTGCGCCGGCCCCGGGGCCCCAGCCCGTGCCGCCCGCCGAGGACTGGTCCTTCTCGTCGGAGCCCCCGGTGCCGCCCGAGCCGTCGGAGCCGCCGTTCTCCTCGTCACGGCCGCCCGGACGTTCGCTGATGGCCGGGCCGGAGCCGGTGGGGCCCGGAGTGATCGTGCTGGCGGGCCCGTTGCCCCCCTCGCCGCCCTTGCCCTCATTGCGGGATCCGTCGCCGCCGCCGAGCGAGGTCACTGCCCAGACGACGATCAGGACCAGCAGCGCGAGGACAGCAAGGGCAACTGCCCTCCGGCGCCAGTAGATGGAGGAGGGAAGCGGCCCGATCGGATTGCGCAGAGATCCCACGCGGAAACCTTACGAGACATCAGCCACACCACAGGACCGCACCCACCGCTCGGAGCACCAATTGTTGTGATGAGCGGCAAAGTGCGGAGCGCGCGGGAGTGATCGGTCCCGTTCCGTACCGCTTTGGTGACATCTTCGGAGATTCCTGGGGTTGACCGCCTTACGCGGCAAACATGCTGTCCACGGTGTCTGTCGCTACACGAGAAATACCTCACGAATGCGGGGCGGAAGCAGCGGACAGGCTTTCGTACCGCGTGTGCGTTTTTCGGATGAGGAGCGCCGTGCCAGGATCGGTCGTGCCATGACTGCGACCACCGAGACTCCCCAAGCCGCTTCGGCCGGCGCCCCGCATGCGCGCGCCGCGGAAACCGAAGCCGTCGACCCCGCCCTGCGCGAGACGGCGCGCGCCCTCCATGCTCCCGTCGTCGACTGGTTCGCCACACACGCCCGCGACCTTCCCTGGCGCCGCCCGGAAGCGGGCGCGTGGGGCGTCATGGTCAGCGAGTTCATGCTCCAACAGACCCCCGTCAACCGGGTGCTGCCGGTGTACGAGGAGTGGATGAAGCGCTGGCCGCGCCCCGCCGACCTGGCTGCCGAGGCGCCCGGCGAAGCAGTACGCGCCTGGGGCCGGCTCGGCTATCCGCGCCGCGCCCTGCGGCTGCACGGAGCCGCCAAGGCCATAGCGGAACGGCACGGCGGCGAGGTACCCGTCGAGCACGCCCAGTTGCTGGCGCTGCCGGGCGTCGGCGAGTACACCGCCGCCGCCGTGGTGTCGTTCGCCTACGGCAGGCGGCACGCGGTGCTCGACACCAATGTGCGGCGGGTCTTCGCGCGCGCCGTCAGCGGCCGGCAGTACCCGCCCAACGCCACCACGGCAGCCGAACGCAAGCTCGCCCGCGCGCTGTTGCCCGAGGACGACCAGACCGCCTCTCGGTGGGCGGCGGCCACCATGGAGCTGGGCGCACTGGTGTGCACCGCGCGCAACCCCCAGTGCGGACGGTGCCCGATCGCGGCGCAGTGCGCCTGGCAGCGGGCGGGCGCCCCCGAGCACCAGGGGCCGGCGCGGCGTACCCAGGCGTATGCGGGCACCGACCGGCAGGTGCGCGGACGGCTGCTGGCCGTGCTGCGCGCCGCCAAGGAGCCGGTCCCCCAGTCCGACCTCGACCGCGTCTGGCACGAGCCCGTCCAGCGCGCACGGGCGCTGGACGGGCTGGTGGCCGACGGGCTGGTCGAGCCCCTGGACGGCAAGCGGTACCGCCTGCCGCTGACCTGAACCATTCGCCGGCCCCTGCCGGGGAGCCCAGGGACGCGAGGGAGCCCGGCGGCTGCCGACCACTCGGCAACCGCCGGGCTCCACGCGGTGAGCGCACCCCTCCCGGCACAGCGGTGCGCGCGCCCGTCGCGGCACAACCGCCCGGCGTGCCCCCACCGGCCCGCCCGCCGCGGCAGGGGAAGGGGCAACCCCTGCTGGGCAGTGGCGGACCGCAGGGCGGGAGGGAGCCGCCTCGCTCAGGCTCCTACGCCGGCTCGCCCGTCGACCCGGGCGGACTCGCCCTCCGTGGTGTCGGGGCCCGGTTCGCCGGTCTCCCCGGCGGGGGCACCGTCCTGCGGTTCCGGCCGCTGCGCTGCGGCGTCCTTGAGGGGGACCTCCTTGATGAACCACGCGGCGACGAAGGCGAGCACCGTGACCCCCGCCGCGAGCAGGAAGACCGCATGGGTGCCGTTGACCACCGCGTGCTCATACGCCGCCCGGATCTGCTCGGGCAGCTTCTCCAGGGATGCGGCGTCGAGCTGGGCGCCGCCCTCGGTGAGCTTGGCGGCCGATCCGCCGCCCCCGTTGCCGGCTGCCGCCGCGCTTTCCCGCATGGCGTCCTCCACTCGGCGGGCGAAGATGGTGCCCATCAGGGCGACGCCGAAGGAGCCGCCGATGGTGCGGAAGAGGGTGGTCGTCGACGAGGCGACGCCCATGTCCTTCAGCTCCACGCTGTTCTGCGCGATGAGCATGGTCAGCTGCATCAGGAAGCCCATGCCCGCGCCGAGCACGGCCATGTAGAGGGCTGAGGTCACCCTGCTGGTGCCGACGTCCATCTGCGCCAGCAGGAAGAGGCCGACGGGTATCAGCGCGCCGCCCACGATGGGGTAGATGCGGTACTTCCCCGTCTTGGTGGTGGCACGGCCGGTGACCACGGAGACGACCATCATCGGCAGCAGCACGGGCAGCAGGAGCAGCCCGGAGTTGGTGGCCGAGGCGCCCTGGACGCTCTGCTGGTAGAGCGGCAGGAAGGTCATCGAGCCGAACATCACGAATCCGAGCAGGAAGCCGATGAAGGCGACCAGCGAGAAGTTGCTGCTGCGGAAGACCCGCAGCGGCAGGATCGGCTCGGCCACCCGGCGCTCGACGAAGGGGAAGGCGATCAGCGCGATCACGGCCAGCGCCCCGAGGCCGACGATGGTGGCCGAGCCCCAGTCGTACTCGGTGCCGCCCCAGCTGGTGACGAGTACGGCGGCGGTGATGCCGAGGGTCAGCAGCACGGCGCCCGTGTAGTCGATACGGCCCTGGGTGCGCTTCTTCGGCAGGTGCAGGACGGTGCCGACCATCGCGAGCGCGACGGCGCCCAGCGGCAGGTTGATGTAGAACGCCCAGCGCCAGCCGAGGTGGTCGGTGAGAGTGCCGCCGACGAGCGGACCGCCGATCATGGCCAGCGACATCACTCCGGCCATCATGCCCATGTACTTGCCGCGCTCACGAGGCGGCACCAGGTCGCCCATGATCGCCATGGCGCCGACCATCAGCCCGCCCGCGCCCAGGCCCTGGAGGGCGCGGAAGCCGATGAGCTGTCCCATGGTCTGGGCCGCGCCCGAGGTCATCGAGCCGGCGAGGAAGAGGACGATGGAGGTGAGGAAGACCCCCTTGCGCCCGAACATGTCGCCGAGCTTGCCCCAGATGGGCGTGGAGGCGGCTGTGGTGAGGGTGTAGGCGGTGACGACCCAGGAGAGGTGCTCCAGGCCGCCGAGCTCTCCGACGATGGTGGGCATGGCGGTGCCCACGATCATGTTGTCCAGCATCGCGAGCAGGACGGCGATCATCAGCGAGAACATGACCAGGTACATGCTCCGCGGCTTCGGCCCGCCGTCGGTGGTGCCTTCGGCGGCCTTGCCTCCTTCGGCTGCCTTGCCGGGCGCGGCGGCCTCGGGGCCCTCGACCGCCTCGGCGGCCTCCACCTTGGGTTTCCCTTGACCTGGGCTCGACCTTTCCTTGGCTTTCGCGCCCTCCATGCCCTGCTCCACCCCGTTTGTCGCGCCACTCGCACCCATGCGCGGCCACTCCCCTTTTGCTTGCCACTTACTTGCCGCACGGCTAGTTCAGTACGATGGATAAAGTAGGGCGCTCCTAGCCGGGCGTCAAGTAAGTTTTGAAGGGGTCGGCATGAGCAGGGGAAACACCCGTCAGCGCATCCAGGACGTGGCACTGGAGCTGTTCGCTGAGCGCGGTTACGAGAAGACCTCGCTCAGGGAGATCGCCGAGCATCTCGGCGTCACCAAAGCGGCGCTCTACTACCACTTCAAGACGAAGGAAGACCTGGTCACCAGCCTCTTCGAGGATCTGGTGCTGGGCCCGGCCGACGACGTGATCGCCTGGGCCGAGGCACACCAGCCGACCTCGCTGGAGACGAAGCTGGAGATCCTCAACCGCTACAGCGAGTGCATCAGCAACGCTTTCCCTCTGGTCCGCTTCATGCACGAGAACCAGGCCGCGCTGCGCGAGCTGTCCATCGGCGAGCTGATGAAGCAGCGCATCCTCACGCTGCTGGAGCTGATCAAGGACCAGGACGCCGCGCTCTCCGACCAGGTCCGCTGCGCCTCCGCACTGTTCACCATGCACTCGACCTTCTTCACCCTGCAGGGCACGAACGCCGACCAGGAGGAGAAGCGCAAGGCGGCCCTGGAGGTCGCCCAGGACCTGGTCACGGCCGCCCACCACGGCGCGGGGTCCCCGTCGGGCGCACGTCCCTGAGAAACGGGCAGCGCCCGCCACGTGAGTGACGGGCGCTGCTGCCGACTCCGGTACGTCCCCTGAACCGGAGCGATCTGTGGGGCGGGCCGAGCGGCCTCAGGGGGCCGCGGCCCTCTTGTGGGCTCGGCTCAGAAGGTGACGCCGACGGCGCGCATGGCGGCCTGCGGGTCGACGGCCGTGCCGTAGTTCGGACCCTTGCGGATCTCGAAGTGCAGGTGCGGACCCGAGGAGTTACCGGTGTTGCCGGACTTGGCTATGGTCTGGCCGGTCTTGACCTGCTGGCCGGGCTTGACGTCGACCTCCGACAGGTGCGCGTACTGCGAGTACGCACCGTTGTCGTGCCGGATCACGATCGCGTTGCCGTAGGCCGGTCCGTCGCCCGCGCCGTTCGGGCCGGCCTTGACGACCGTGCCCTTGTGCACGGACACCACCGGGGTGCCGACCTTGACCGCGAAGTCCTGCCCGGAGTGGTTGTGGGCCCAGCGGCCGCCCGCCTTGCCGTAGGAGGCGCTCAGCTCGTACTTGCCCGTGACCGGCTTGATCCAGGAGGCCTGCAGTCGCTTGGCGTCGCGTGCCGCCTTCTGGGCCGCGCGCTTCTTCGCCTCGGCGGCGCGCTTCTTCGCCTCAGCCGCGCGCTGCTTCGCCTTCTTGGCGGCCTCGGCGGCCTCGCGGTCCGCCTCTGCCTGGGCCTTCGTGGACTTGGCGAGGCTGGTTGCCGTGCTGGTCCGGAAGATGTCGTGCTGGGCCTCGGCCTTCGCGGCGGCGATCGCGGTGCCGGCCCCCAGGGCCATCGACGCGCCGAGACCGGCGGCCAGCGCCGTGGTGTAGGTCTTGGCGCGCTTGGTGGTCCTAGACATCGTCATAGGGGTGCTACCTCCGGGAGGGGGTTCGTGGAGTGCGCCTCGATGTGGACGCGACCCCCTTGGTAGCCGCCCAGAAATCGGACATCAAGGACCGTTATTACTAAAGAGCCACGTAGTGGCACGAGAGACCCAGGTCACTCGGCGCTCCCGGCTCAAGCCCCGCCCACAGCAGTCCGAGCCCGCTGCGCCCCCGGGTCTCCGATCGCGCTTCGTACCCCCCGAAATCCCTGTGCCGCACCTCACGGCCCGCGCGCCTCGGAAGTGGTCCGGGCCATATGACCCCGCTCACCCCCAAGGTCCCGGGGAGCGGGAGGGGGCCCTCATCGACGCGGCGCGCGGGCACCTCTACGCTTGCTCGCCGTACGCGACCCCGTACTGCGGGGAGTCGATGCCGAACGGGGGTTACGGATGGACGCGGGCGTCGCCGGACTGCGCATCGCCTCCAGCGTGCTGGCGCCACTGGTCAAACGCCTGTTCGTGGCGGAGGGCGCGGGCGCCGGGCTGGTGGACCGGCCGGTACGCCTCAGTGCGCTCGTCTGCTTCAGCGGCGAGAAGCGCGAGCTGGGCCGGCCCGAGCTGGAGAAACTCGCCGGGGAACTGGTCCGCCGCGCCGTGCGGGACCTCGGCCCGCAGGAGGCGCTGCCCCCCGAGGAGGCGGAGCAGGTGGCCGCCCGGCTGGCCGACACCCTGCACGCGCTGGGGGACATCGGCCTCAGCGACGTGGAGGCCGTCAGCCTGGGCCACACCGACTTCGCCCGCGCCCTGCACGCGCAGGCCACCATGCACGACGCGCAGCCGGGCGCCTCGCCCGCCGAGGACGCGCTCTACCACCGGCTGCTGGAGACCGCCTGCCTGCACATCCTGCACTTCCTCACCCGGCGCTCCACCTTCGTCGCCCGCACCCTGGTCGAGCAGAGCCGCAAGCTCGGCGACCTGGTCACCCTCGTCGACGTACTGATCGAGCGCGTCCCCTCCCAGTCCGCGCAGGACGCCGGATTCGAGCAGCAGTACGCGCGCTACATCGCCAACAAGCACCGCACCCTCACCATCTACGGCATCGACGTACAGCAGGCCAGCGAGTGGCCGCTGGACACCGCGTATCTGAGCCTTCACGCCACGTCCACAGCCGGCCATGGCGGGCCGCACCAGGAAGCGGACTGGAAAGGCACGGGCGGCGACGGCACGGCGGACCCCCAGCCCGTCGAGCAGGCGCTCTCCGGCCATCGGCGAGTACTGCTGCGCGGCATCGCGGGCTCCGGGAAGACCACGCTCGTCCAGTGGCTCGCCGTCACCACCGCGCGGCAGTCCGAGCTGACCGGACAGCTCGCCCATCTGATCGGCCGGGTGCCATTCGTCCTGCCGCTGCGCACCCTCACCCGGGGCGGCGCGGCGCTGCCGCCCCCCGCCGACTTCCTGGCCGCCGTCGGCTGTCCGCTGGCCGGTGCGCAGCCCGGCGGCTGGGCGGACCGGGTGCTGGCGGCCGGACGCGGGGTGCTTCTTGTCGACGGTATCGACGAGGTGCCCGAGGAGGAGCGCACGCGTGTCCGCGCCTGGCTGCACGATCTGACGCTGGCCTACCCGGACAACCTCCTCCTGGCGACCTGCCGCCCCTCCGCCGTACGCGAGAACTGGCTGGTCGGCGACGACTTCACCGAGCTGTCCCTCTCCCCCATGCGCCCCGCCGACGTCGACCTGTTCATCGACCGCTGGCACGCGGCGGCGGAGGCGGACGAGGAGCTGGCCGACGCGCTGCGTACCGCCGTACGGGCCCGCCCCGACCTGTCCCTGCTGGCCACCAATCCGCTGATGTGCGGGCTGCTGTGCGCCCTGCACAGGGAACGGCACGGCTTCCTGCCGCGCGGCCGCAAGGCGCTGTACGACGCGGCCCTGTCGATGCTGCTGGAGCGACGCGACCGGGAGCGGGCCGTGTACGCGGCGCATCCGGCGAGCGTCGAACTGGACGAGGACTCGCAGGTCGAACTGTTGCAGAAACTCGCCTACTGGCTGATCCGCAACGGCCGCTCCGAGATGGCGCAGTCCGACGCCGTGGACCTGGTGGAACGGATGCTGCCCGCCATGCCGTACGTCGCGGAGCAGGGCTCCGCGACGGAGATCTTCCGCTTCCTGCTGGTGCGGTCCGGGCTGCTGCGCGAGCCGGGGCACGGGGCCGTCGATTTCGTGCACCGCACCTTCCAGGACTATCTGGGCGCCAAGGCGGCGGTGGAAGAGCGCGATTTCGGCGTACTGGTGCACAGCGCGCACCTTGACCAGTGGGAGGACGTCGTACGGATGGCCGTCGCCCACGCCCGGCCCGATGAGCGGGCGCGGCTGCTGCGCGGGCTGGTGCAGCGAGGGGACGCCGAGCCCGAGTGCCGGGCTCGGCTGCATCTGCTGGCCATGGCCTGCCTGGAGCACGCGACGAAGCTGGACCCGGCGGTGCGGGAGGAGGTGGAGGCGCGGGCGGGCGCTCTCATTCCGCCCCGGAGCGTCGATGAGGCGAAGGCGCTGGTGCCGCTGGGTGGCGTGGTGCTGGATCTGTTCTCGGGGCTGGAGGAGTTGGACGACGATGGGGCAGTGGCCGTTGCCCATACTGCGGCGCAAATGGGCACGGATGCGGCCCTCGTCCTGCTGAAGCGGTTCGTGGACCATCCGTCATCGGCTGTGCTCCAGCAACTGGCAGGCCACTGGGACCGGTTCGACACGGACGCGTACGCGAAGGAGATCCTCGCGCACCTGCCGGACCGGCGCGGGGTGCGCGTCACCGCGAGTACAGCGGAGCATCTGGCGTGGCTGCGCAGGCTGGGGCAGCGCTCGGCCGTACGCATCAGGGGCGCGTTCGATGAGCGCGAGATTCTTGATTCCCAGCCCACGCCCACCGAACTGGAGGAGCTGGCGTTCTCGCGCAACCCCGCCGTGGAACGGCTGGACTTCGTCCAGGCGTTCCCCAGCCTGGACGAGCTGGAGCTTCGGGAGTGTACCGTGCGGGACCTGTCGCCCCTGGGTGCGCTACCCGTCACCTCGCTGCGCCTGTGGGACGTGCGACTTCTCTCGGATCTCAGAGGCAGCGAGGCGCTTGCCTCACTGCGGCATCTCGCTCTGCGGCAGGGCACGCCCTGGCCGGGGCCGGCGTGGCTGGAACACCTCTCCGAACTGACGTACCTCGCGCTCCCCGAGTACGTAGGGAGCATCACGGGAATCGCCGCTTTGCGCGCGCTGGAGACGCTCAACCTCTTCCATGTGCGGACCCGGTTCACCGCGCGGGACTGGGAGGAGCTGAGCCTGCTGCCCAGGCTCGCACTGCTCACCTGCGAGCCCGCTCATCTGGCCGACCTGGAGTCGGCCCGGGCGCGCTTCCCGGCGCTGCAGGAACTGCACGTAGTGATGAATCAGACCGGCTTCGACGCCCGACTGCTGAGGGCGGCCTTCCCCACGCTCGAAACACTCTTCCTCACACAGCCTCCGGCCTCGTTCGACCTGGCGGCGCTGGCTGACCTTCCGAACCTTCGTACCGTACTGATCGCTCGTCCCGAGAGACCCATCGACACCACCCGACACCCCTCTCACCTGAACGTGTCCGTCCTCTCTCCACCCCGCCGAGGCTGACGCGAACGCAGGGTGACCAAAGCCATACGTACGGCCTACGCTGGTCATCGACCAGTCAACAGCCCACCGTCGCCCCCGCCAGGGAGTCCCCACGTATGGACCCCGCCGTCCGGCTCGCCTCGTCCGTCGCCGATCCGCTCGTCTGCCAGCTGTTGCTGCCCGTCGAGGCCACGCCCGACAGGGCGCGGGCCGACGCGGAGGAACTGCTGGCGCGGCTCGTCACCTTCCGCGGGGAGAACCCGCCGCTGTCGTACGAGTCACTGCTGTCGCTGGCCCAGGAGCTGGTGGGGCTGACCGCGCCCGCCTACCGGCTGCCGTCCGAGGACGAGCAGCCCGTGGCCGGCGTGCTCTCCCGGACGCTGTGGATCATCGGTGAGCTGGACACCACGGACGTACAGGCCGTCCGGCTGGGGCCGCAGGACTTCGCGCGCAAGCTGCGCTCCGCCGTTCCCGGCGCGGACCGGGAGCTGAGCGCGGACGCCGCCTGGTTCCACGACCGGCTGCTGGTCACCGTCTGTCTGCATCTGCTGCACCACCTGATCCGCCGCTCCCCGGTCCTCGCCGACCACATGCCGGAACGCGCCCACCGGATACGGCAATTGATCGACCTCAACGATGTGGAGGCGGTCCGGGGTCGTCCTGAGCCGTCCGCCGTGGACGCCGAGTTCGAGGCCAGGTACGCCCGTTCCATTGCCGAGCAGTACAACCGCGTGACCATCTACGGCATCGATCTGCCGAACCCCAACACCCCCGACAACTGGTCGCTGGACGCCACCTACCTCAGCCTCAGCGCCGAGTTCGACAACCCGGACCGGCGCGAGGGCGACGGCGACGACAGCGGCGAGCCCGTACTGGCAGCCGACCGGGCGCTGGGCGGCCACGAACGGGTGCTGCTGCGCGGTGTCGCGGGGTCCGGCAAGACGACGCTGGTGCAGTGGCTCGCCGTCTCCACGGCGCGCGATGTGCTGCCGCCCGAGCTGGAGTCGCTGCGCGGCCGCATCCCCCTCGTCCTGCCCGTACGCCGCTTCGCGCGGGAGGGCTTTCCCCCGCCGGACGACTTCCTGCGGGCCGTACGCCACCCGCTGGCCGACGAGGCGCCCGACGGCTGGGTGGCTCGGGTGCTCACCGAGGAGCGCGGGCTGCTGCTGGTGGACGGCATCGACGAGGTGCCCGAGTCCGAGCGGGCGGCGCTGCGCGACCAGTTGCGCCGGCTGATGCGGATCTACTCGGGCAACTTCTGCCTGGTCACCGCGCGCCCCTCGGCCGTCGAGCCGAACTGGCTGGCCGACGAGGGCTTCGACGAACTCTCACTGGCCCCCATGAGCCGCGACCAGGTGGCCGCCTTCATCACCGCCTGGCACGCGGCCGCCGCCGACGACGAGGGCAAGGACCACCAGCGGCTGGCCGACTACCGCGACCAGCTGCTGTCCTCCATCCCCCTCTACCGCGAGCTGCGCGGCCTGGCGACCAATCCGCTGATGTGCGGGCTGATCTGCGCGCTCAACCGCGACCGGTCGGGCTCACTGCCGCAGGGCCGCAAGGAGCTGTACGAGGCCGCCATGGAGATGCTCCTCCAGCGCCGGGACCCGGAGCGCCGTGTGCTGTACGCGGACGCGGTCAAGCTGCGGCGCGGTGCGAGGGAGCGGCTGCTGCGGAAGCTCGCCTACCGGATCCTGGTCGACCGGCGGACCGAGCTGACGATGGAGGAGGCGCTGGAGGAGATATCCCGCAACCTGCCCGCCATCCCGTCCACCGCGGGACAGGGCGGCCCTGAGGACATCTTCAACCATCTGCTGCTGCGTACCGGGCTGCTGCGGGAACAGTCGGACCGGTCCGTGGAGTTCGTCCACCGCACCGTGCAGGACTACCTCGCCGCCAAGGAAGCCGTCGAGCAGGGCGCCTTCGACATGCTGCTCGACCACGCCCACGAGACCGAGTGGGAAGAGGTCATCCGGATGGCCGTCGCCCACGCACGGCCCGCCGAATGCGCCCGCCTGCTGGGCGGTCTGCTGGCGCCCGGCCGCAAGGGTCTGCAGCGCAACCGGCGGCGGCTGCTGGCGGCCGCCTGCCTGGAGCATGTCACCGAGCTGGACCCGGACACCCTCGCCCGTATCCGGCGCGAGACCCGCCATATGGTGCGGCCCACCAGTCTGGAGGGTGCCCGCAGCCTGGGCTGGGTGGGGCCCATCGTGCTGGAGATGCTGCCCGAGGCCGGCGCCGTCTCGGACAAGGAGGCCCACCGGCTGGCGGTGACCGTCACCCGGATCAACGACGACGCGGCCATCCACTACCTCGCCCAGCTGCGGAACCGGGCCTCGCTGGAGCTGCGCGCCGAGCTGGCGCGGGGATGGCGCAATTTCGACACCGACCGGTACGCCGAGGAGATCATCGCCCACCTCGACCCGGAGGGGCTGTACTTTCCCGTCTCCGACCGGTTCGAGCTGGCCGCGCTGCGGAAGCTGGGCGGCCGGGCACGCGTGCAGATCGTCGGGCCCTTCACCCCCGACGAACTGCTGGAGGGGCTGGTCAACGAACAGCTCACCCATCTGTGGCTCGCCTACGATCTCGGCGTGCCGATGGGATGGCTGGCCGCTTTTCCCAATTTGACGACGCTGCGGGTGAATCCCCGGCTGCCGAGGGTGAGCGGAGTGCCGGACGGGATACGGATCCTGTCGTAGGAAAGCGTGAGAGGGACCGACCCGAACGGGCCGGTCCCTCTCACGCGGTGCAGCGCTCAGGCCGTCAGGCCGGTCACGCTTCCTTGCTCAGGCTTCCTTGCTCAGGTTGGGGCCGCCGCCTGCGGCGGACTCCACCGGGGGAGCGTCCGGAAGGGCGGACTTCTCCTCACCGCGGAAGGTGAAGCTCTTGGCCTCGCCCTCGCCCTCGGTGTCCACGACCACGATGTGACCGGGGCGCAGATCGCCGAAGAGGATCTTCTCCGACAGCACGTCCTCGATCTGGCGCTGGATCGTCCGGCGCAGTGGCCGGGCGCCCATCACCGGGTCGTAGCCCTTCTTGGCCAGCAGCTCCTTGGCGTCCTGGCTCAGCTCGATGCCCATGTCGCGGTCCTTCAGCCGCTCGTCGACCTGCGTGATCATCAGGTCCACGATGCGGATGATGTCGTCCTGGGTGAGCTGGTGGAAGACGACCGTGTCGTCGACACGGTTGAGGAACTCGGGCCGGAAGTGCTGCTTGAGCTCGTCGTTGACCTTCGCCTTCATCCGCTCGTACCCGGCCTTCACATCGCCCTGGGCGGTGAAGCCGAGGTTGAAGCCCTTGGAGATGTCCCGGGTGCCGAGGTTGGTCGTCATGATGATGACCGTGTTCTTGAAGTCCACGACCCGGCCCTGGGAGTCGGTCAGCCGACCGTCCTCCAGGATCTGCAGCAGCGAGTTGAAGATGTCCGGGTGTGCCTTCTCGACCTCGTCGAAGAGGACCACGGAGAACGGCTTGCGGCGCACCTTCTCGGTGAGCTGGCCGCCCTCCTCGTAGCCGACGTAGCCGGGCGGCGAGCCGAAGAGCCGCGAGACGGTGTGCTTCTCGCCGAACTCCGACATGTCGAGGGAGATCAGCGCTTCCTCGTCCCCGAACAGGAACTCGGCCAGCGTCTTGGACAGCTCCGTCTTACCCACGCCGGACGGGCCGGCGAAGATGAACGAGCCACCGGGGCGCTTGGGGTCCTTCAGACCCGCACGGGTGCGCCGGATCGCCTGGGAGAGCGCCTTGATGGCGTCCTCCTGGCCGATGACGCGCTTGTGCAGCTCGTCCTCCATGCGCAGGAGCCTGCTGGACTCCTCCTCGGTGAGCTTGAAGACCGGGATGCCGGTGGCGGTCGCCAGGACCTCGGCGATCAGCTCCTCGTCCACCTCGGCGACGACGTCCATGTCGCCGGCCTTCCACTCCTTCTCCCGCTTGGCCTTCTCGGCCAGCAGCTGCTTCTCTGTGTCACGGAGGGAGGCGGCCTTCTCGAAGTCCTGCGAGTCGATCGCGGACTCCTTGTCCCGGCGCACGTTCGCGATCTTCTCGTCGAACTCGCGCAGGTCCGGCGGAGCGGTCATCCGGCGGATGCGCATCCGCGAGCCCGCCTCGTCGATCAGGTCGATGGCCTTGTCGGGCAGGTAGCGGTCCGAGATGTAGCGGTCGGCCAGGGTGGCCGCGCCGACCAGGGCCGCGTCGGTGATGGAGACGCGGTGGTGCGCCTCGTACCGGTCGCGCAGACCCTTGAGGATCTCGATCGTGTGCGGCAGGGACGGCTCCGCGACCTGGATGGGCTGGAAGCGGCGCTCCAGGGCCGCGTCCTTCTCCAGGTACTTGCGGTACTCGTCCAGCGTCGTGGCACCGATGGTCTGCAGCTCGCCGCGGGCCAGCATCGGCTTGAGGATGCTCGCCGCGTCGATGGCGCCCTCGGCGGCGCCCGCGCCGACCAGGGTGTGCAGCTCGTCGATGAACAGGATGATGTCGCCGCGCGTACGGATCTCCTTGAGCACCTTCTTCAGGCGCTCCTCGAAGTCACCGCGGTAGCGGGAGCCGGCGACCAGCGCGCCCAGGTCGAGGGTGTAGAGGTGCTTGTCCTTGAGGGTCTCGGGCACCTCGCCCTTGACGATGGCCTGCGCCAGCCCCTCGACGACGGCGGTCTTGCCGACGCCGGGCTCACCGATGAGCACGGGGTTGTTCTTCGTACGGCGGGACAGGACCTGCATGACCCGCTCGATCTCCTTCTCGCGCCCGATGACCGGGTCGAGCTTGGACTCGCGGGCAGCCTGCGTGAGGTTGCGGCCGAACTGGTCCAGCACGAGCGAGGTGGACGGCGTGCCCTCGGCGGGTCCGCCGGCCGTGGCGGCTTCCTTGCCACCGGAGTAACCGGACAGGAGCTGGATCACCTGCTGGCGCACCCGGTTCAGGTCAGCGCCGAGCTTGACGAGGACCTGGGCGGCCACGCCCTCGCCCTCGCGGATCAGCCCCAGCAGGATGTGCTCGGTACCGATGTAGTTGTGGCCGAGCTGAAGGGCCTCGCGGAGCGACAGCTCCAGCACCTTCTTGGCACGAGGAGTGAAGGGGATGTGGCCGGACGGCGCCTGCTGGCCCTGTCCGATGATCTCCTCCACCTGCTGGCGGACAGCCTCAAGCGAGATCCCGAGGCTCTCCAGTGCCTTAGCGGCGACACCCTCACCCTCGTGGATCAGGCCCAGAAGGATGTGCTCGGTGCCGATGTAGTTGTGGTTGAGCATCCGGGCTTCTTCCTGAGCCAGGACGACAACCCGCCGCGCGCGGTCGGTGAACCTCTCGAACATCGTTAATCGCTCCTCAGAGCGGTCAGGCAGTGAGGGGACGCTCCCCTCGCTGTCCTTCCGCAGCTTAGTCCCGCAACGGGGGACCGCTCATTCCAACTGCCGACGCCAGCCCAGTCGATCATGCGCCTCCTGCCCCGGACAGCCGACAACAGTTCCAACCCGATGGTGCGAGACGATGTTCCCGCAGGCCAGGCGTATTCACCTGGATCCACTACGCCGAAGGCGAACACCCCCGCACCGACGCGTTTGCCTTGCGGCGGCACCTGTCACAGAGCACCCCCGCTCCGCCCCTGCCACCTGGGGCTTCTCGGCTGATAGAGCCTTCTTACCCGCTCGCGGTGACAATCCATGCGGCATTGACCGGAAGCCGCACCCGACATCCGCTGAGGGCGAACACGCGGGCGGCCCTCCCGTAGGCGCCGTAATGCGAGCACGCCGGGTGACGGGGATCAACAGTGTGTGACAAGGGTGGCGCTGGTTGGCCCCGGTGGACCGGGGCCCCTGGGGAGGCCGCCGCGCGGGGGCCTCCCGGACCGGGACGACCATCGGGGTCAGGGTCGGCCTGTGAGCCGGAATGCGTCAGCCGTTGGCCTTCTCGTACGCCTCGCGAATGCTGGCCGGAACCCGACCGCGGTCATTGACCTCGTAACCCTGCTCCTTGGCCCACGCGCGGATCTTCGCGGTGTCCTGGCTGCTGCCGGAACCGGAGCCGGAGCGGCTCCCCTTTCCGCGCGAGGAACGGCCACCGGTACGCCGGCCGTTCTTCAGATAGGGCTCCAGAGCGGAACGGAGCTTGTCCGCATTAGCTGTGGTGAGGTCGATCTCGTAGGCCTTACCGTCCAGCGCGAACGTCACCGTCTCGTCCGCCTCGCCACCGTCGAGGTCGTCGACAAGAAGAACCTGAACCTTCTGTGCCACCTGCTACTCCCATTCGTCCTGGATAACGGATTACAGATACCGACGTGGAAAGCAAACCGCTTTTTTGGGAGAAACACAAACCCTGTGCTGAGTTTGCCCCGCTGCTGCGCTGGGATTGGCGGGATCTTTCGGACATAGTGGCGGCGTCCCGCCGGTCGCTTCACAGATACAGCAGCATGCGGCTGTTGCCCAAGGTGTTGGGCTTCACCCGTTCGAGACCGAGGAACTCGGCCACGCCCTCGTCGGGGGAACGCAACAGCTCGCTGTAGACATCGCCGTCCACCGGGGTCTCGCCGATCTCCGTGAAGCCGTGCTTGGCGAAGAAGTCCACTTCGAAGGTGAGACAGAAAATACGCCGCACCCCGATCCACCGGGCCGTGCGCAGCAGCTTCTCCAGCAGCAGATGACCGACGCCCGTTCCGCGCTGGGAGGGGTCGACGGCCAGGGTCCTGACCTCCGCGAGATCTTCCCACATGACGTGCAGCGCGCCGCATCCGACGACTTCCGCGTCCGCGTCCCGTTCCGCGACCCAGAACTCCTGGATGTCCTCGTAAAGGGTCACGGTTGCTTTGTCGAGGAGGATGCGGTCGCGCGAGTAGGCGTCGATCAGCCGACGCACCGCCGGGACATCGGCCGTACGTGCCCTGCGGATGGTGACCTGGGATAGCGGTGCGCGTTCTGCCATGAACGGACGCTATCGGCCCTCGCCCTCGCCGCCCGCAGCGGGGGGATCGAGATGGACTCCGTTCAGATGTGCGACACGCAAGGCGGTCCGCAGCACTTCGGTCTGTTCCGGCGACATCATCCCGAAGAAGTCGACAAGAGCCGCGGCGGGGTTGTCGCTGGCCGACCATGCCTCGTGCATGAGAGCCGCGGAGTATGCGGCCCGGGTGGAGACGGCCGCATATCGATAGGCGCGGCCTTCTTGGTCCCGCCTCAGCCAGCCCTTCTGACGCAGGTTGTCCATTACGGTCATCACCGTCGTGTAGGCGACGGTGCGTTCCTTCTGGAGATCCTCAAGGACTTCCCGCACGGTGACCGGGCGGTTCCAGCGCCATACCCGGGTCATCACGGCGTCTTCCAGCTCTCCCAATGGCCTCGGCACAGAAGAATAATAGTGGAAAATGTCCGAATCGAGGGAATTACCCGGAAGGCGGGCGGGGTGGATCAGGGCGGGACGGATCAGGAGCACCCCGGGTCGCATGGGCGGTAGCGGCCGGGGCTTGCGAAGTTCAGTTCCGGCGCTTCTGCCGGGCCGCCTCGGCCCGCGAGACGGCGGCGTCCACGAGGCCGTCCTCCTTGGCCTTGTTGGCACCGCCCTGGGTCCTGACGATCGTCACGATGAGCGCCGTGAATGCCACCGCCATCACGAGCGGCGGGGTGAGTGCGGCGACGTAGTCCATGACTGGGCCTCCTCGGTGAACCGACCCCCAGGGTAACGCCAGGCCTCAGGCCCGGACGGGCCCCCCTGAACGGACCGCCCGGCATATGCGCATCGGCATATGCCGGGCCGGGCGGGCCGAGCGCCGGGTCAGGCCGGAACGGCGAGACCCCGCGCCGCGGGCCCCGGCCGCCCGCCGGGCCCGGACTGCTCCGGCTCCGTCTCAGCGGGCGGCTCCGCCGGGGACGGCTCGGACGGCGGCGTGGGCGAGGGCGTGGAGGGTGACTGCCGACGGCGGGGCGGGAAGACCTCGGCGGGCGTGGGCACCGGCCGGGACGGCGCGGCGGGCTGCGGCGAACCGGGGCGCTTGGCGGGACCGGGCTTCGCCGGACCGGGCGAGGGCTTCCCCTGCCGCTGCGGTGACGGCTCGGGCCCGTCGTCACCCTGCTCACCCTCCTCGGAAGCGCGGACGGCGGGGATACGGATGGCGTGATTGCTGTGATCGTCGCGGCCGCCGTGATCGCCGGAGTCGCGGACGCGGGGGGCGCCGGAGCCGCCGGGGGCACCGGAGATGCCGGAGCCACCGGGGACGTCGGGGATGCCGGGGAGGCCGGGGAGGCCGGGGAGGCCGGAGCCGCTGGGGAAGCCGGAGTCGCTCGGAACACCAGGGCTGCCGGGGACACCGGAGTCGCCAGGGACACCGGGGATGCCGGGGGCGGCGTCGCGGGCGGCGCGAGCGGCGGAGGAGCGGCCGCCGGGGACGCGAGCAGCGGAGGTGCGGACGCCCGGGACGCGAGCGGCGGAGGTGCGGACGGCGGGGGCGCGGGTGGTCGGGCGGTCGTCGTGGGGGTGGCGGACCCGGGGGATGCGAGCCGCCTCGACGCGCCGGAGCAGGGCCTTGCGGCGGGCCCTCTCGCGCCCGCCCACCGGCCGGGCGGCCAGGGCGCGGAGCGCGGAGAGGTCGGCGGGGACGGGAAGGTACCCGGCGTCGAGGGCCGCCTCCAGCTGGTCCAGGTAGCCCGCTGCGGCGCCCGGCAGGGCCGCGCGGTAGCGGGCGAGCTCAGCCCTTACGAAGGAGCGCAGCCGGGCGCCCTCACGGATCGTCTCGTCCACGGCCTGGGCGAGCCGCAGGTACTCCCGGGCCTGCTCGGGCGCGGGGTCGGACTGGAGGGCGATGGCGAGAGCGCCGCCGAGCACACGCAGCTCGTGCGGGCCGAACGCCACGCCGCCTCGGGAACCGTATGGCGTGGGCATGAGGCGACGATAGGGGATGTAAGAGCTAAATGTGCTTATCGCCCGATTTACGGCGTGGCGACCCTGCGTGCCGGAAGGACGCCCCGGAAGGCCGCCCCGGAAAACGGTGCCCCCGTCCGGGGGCTGCGCCTAGTTCCGGTCGACGTTGCGCTCGTACACCAGGCGCAGTCCGATCAGCGTCAGCCACGGCTCGTGCTCGTCGATCACCGTCGACTCGCCCAGCACCATGGGGGCGAGTCCACCGGTCGCGATCACGGTGACGTCCTCGGGGTCGTCCGCCAGTTCGGCAGCCATCCGGTTGACGACACCGTCCACCTGGCCCGCGAAGCCGTAGACGATGCCCGCCTGCATCGCCTCGACGGTGTTCTTCCCGATGACGCTGCGCGGCCGGGCGATCTCGATCTTGCGCAGCTGTGCGCCGCGCATGCCCAGCGCGTCCACGGAGATCTCGATACCGGGGGCGATGACCCCGCCGACGTACTCACCGCGGGCCGAGACCGCGTCGAACGTCGTGGCCGTACCGAAGTCGACCACCACGCAGGGGCCGCCGTACAGCTCGACAGCGGCCAGCGCGTTGATGATCCGGTCGGCGCCGACCTCTTTCGGGTTGTCCATCAGGATCGGCACGCCCGTCTTGACCCCGGGCTCGACCAGCACCGCCGGAATGTCGCCGTAGTAGCGCCGGGTCACCTCGCGCAGCTCGTGCAGCACGGACGGAACGGTCGAACAGATGGCGATGCCCTCGATGTTGTCGCCCAGTTCCTCGCCGAGCAGCGGGTGCATCCCCATCAAACCGTGCAGCAGTACGGCCAGTTCGTCCGCCGTACGGCGTGCCTCGGTCGCGATCCGCCAGTGCTCGACGATCTCCTCGCCGTCGAACAGGCCGAGCACGGTATGGGTGTTGCCGACGTCGATGGTGAGCAACATCAGCGCTGCCCCTCTCGCACGTCCGCGCCGTCCCGCAGGTCCAGGCCGATGTCCAGGATCGGTGCCGAGTGGGTGAGCGAGCCGACGGCGAGGAAGTCCACACCGGTGGCCGCGTACTCGGCGGCGTTGGCCAGGGTGAGCCGCCCGGAGGACTCCAGCCGCGCCCGGCCCGCCACCAGGGTGACCGCCTCCGCCGTCATACCCGGTGTGAAGTTGTCCAGCAGCAGCAGATCGGCGCCCTGGTCGAGCACCGGCGGGATCTGGTCGAGGCGGTCGACCTCCACCTCGATGGGGATGTCGGGGAACTCGGCACGCACTCGCGCGAACGCCTCCGCGACACCGCCCGCCGCGATCACGTGGTTGTCCTTGATCAGCGCCGCGTCCGAGAGCGACATCCGGTGGTTGACGCCGCCGCCGCAGCGCACCGCGAACTTCTCCAGCGCGCGCAGCCCCGGCGTCGTCTTGCGGGTGTCGCGCACCCGCGCCTTGGTGCCCTCCAGCGCGTCCGCCCAGGCCCGGGTCGCGGTCGCGATACCGGAGAGGTGGCACAGCAGGTTGAGCGCGCTGCGCTCGGCGGTGAGCAGGTCACGGGTACGGGTACGGACGGTCAGCAGCCGCTGCCCTGCCTCCACCCGGTCGCCGTCCAGTGCGTGCCGTTCCACCTCGAACTCGTCGGTGCACACCACCGACAGCACCGCCTCGGCCACCCGCAGCCCCGCGACGGTGCCCGCCTCGCGCGCGGTGAAGTCCCCCGTCGCCACGGCGTCCTCCGGGATGGTGGCGACGCTGGTGACGTCCACGCCCCGGTCGAGGTCCTCCTCGACGGCCAGGTGGGCGATGTCCTCGACCTGCACCGGGTCGAGACCCGCGTCGGCCAGCAGCTGCGCCAGGTCGGGGTCCAGGCCGCACTCCAGCGGGTCCAGCTCGTCCGGCTCCGACGAGCAGCCGCAGCCGTCGCCGCAGCCGCCCGGCTCGGACGGTCCCGAGGGGCCCTGGCCGATCTGGAGGAGGGGGAGGTCGTCGGTCACTGTTGCTCCTTGGGCGGGGCGGCGACCGCGGGGAAGGCGGCCGTCCGGGTCGTACGAAGGGTGAAACGGGCGCCGGGACGCTCCGCGCTGTCGAGGGCGACGACGATGTGGCGGCGCCACTGCTCGTCGTCGCGGTCCGGGAAGTCCTCGCGCCAGTGGCAGCCGCGGGTCTCCTCGCGGCGGAGGGCCGCGGCCACCAGCACCCGCGCCACCAGATGGAGATTGGCCGTCTCCCAGGTGTCGACGCCCGGCTCGGGGCTCTTCCCTTCCGCTGTGGCGGTGAGGGCCGCCAGCTCCTCGGCCGCCGAGGAGAGGGACCGGGCGCTGCGGAGGACTCCGGCGCCGGCCGTCATCACGTGCTGGACACGGGTGCGGGCGGCGGCGGGCAGCAGCGGCGCGACGGGCCCGCCCTCGGCGACGACCGCGGCACCGGGCGCCCGGTGCCCTGCGGCCAGCACCGACTCGGCGATCCGCTCGGCGAAGACGAGGCCCTCCAGCAGGCTGTTGGAGGCCAGACGGTTGGCGCCGTGTACGCCGGTGCAGGCGGCCTCCCCGCAGGCGTAGAGGCCGGGCACCGTGGTGCGGCCGCTCAGGTCGGTGCGGATGCCGCCGCTGGCGTAGTGCGCGGCCGGTGCCACCGGAATGGGCTCGGTGACGGGGTCGATGCCGTGGTCCCGGCAGGCGGCGAAGATGGTGGGGAAGCGGGTCTCCCACATGGCGGCGCCGAAGTGCCGGGCGTCCAGGTACATGTGGTCGGTGCCCTGCTCGGCGGCGTGCCGCATGATGCCCTTGGCCACGATGTCGCGCGGCGCCAGCTCGGCCAGCGGATGGGCGCCCTGCATGAAGCGCACCCCGTCGGCGTCCACCAGGTGCGCGCCCTCGCCGCGTACGGCCTCGGAGATGAGCGGCTGCTGTCCCTCCGCCTCGGGGCCCAGATAGAGCACCGTCGGGTGGAACTGGACGAACTCCAGGTCGGAGACCTCCGCGCCGGCGCGGAGCGCGAGGGCGACCCCGTCCCCGGTGGAGACCGCCGGGTTGGTCGTCGCGGCGAAGACCTGGCCCATGCCGCCGGTGGCCAGGACGACGGCGGGTGCGCGGACCGCGCCGACACCGTCGTGCTGCCCCTCGCCCATGACGTGCAGGGTGACACCCGCGGTGTGGCCGTCCGCGTCCTTGAGCAGGTCCAGGACGAGGGCGTTCTCGATGGTGCGGATGTTCTGTGCGCGCACGGCGTCCACCAGGGCGCGGGAGACCTCGGCGCCCGTCGCGTCACCGCCCGCGTGGACGATGCGGTTGCGGTGGTGGCCGCCCTCGCGGGTCAGCGCGATCTGCCCGGTCTCGGTGGAGCGGTCGAAGTCGGCACCCGCCTCGATGAGCCGCCGTACGGCCGCGGGGCCCTCGGTGACCAGGGTGCGCACCGCGTTCTCGTCGCACAGCCCGACGCCCGCCTCCAGGGTGTCGTCCAGGTGCTGCTCGGGGCTGTCCCCCTCGCCCAGCGCGGCCGCGATGCCGCCCTGGGCCCAGCGGGTCGATCCGGCGTTCAGCCGGGCCTTGGTGACCACGACGGTACGGGCGCCGCCGGCCGCGCAGCGCAGCGCGGCGGTCAGCCCGGCGACCCCCGAGCCGACGACGACCACGTCGGCGTCCAGGTTCCAGCCCGGCGGCGGCGCGGGCAGTGCGCTGCCGGCTATGCCGGGTCCGACGGTTCCGGGTGGCCGGCTGTGGGCGGTCATCGTGACTCTCCGAGGTGCTGTGCGGGGTGCGGTGGGCCGAAGTGCAGGGGGACGTTGTCGATCAGCCGGGTGGTGCCGACGCGGGCCGCGACGGCGAGGACGGCGTCACCCCGCCACACGTCGTCGGTGATCTCGGTGAAACCCTCCGGGTCGACCAGTGCCACATAGTCCACGTCCAGACCCTGCCCAGCGGCGGCCTCCAGCACCTGCCGGGCGGCACCCAGAACCGCACCGGGACCCCGCGGCACGGCCTCCTCGCCCGCGCGCAGGGCCCGGGAGAGGGCGAGGGAGCTGGTGCGCTCGGCGTCGCCGAGGTAGCGGTTGCGGCTGGAGAGGGCGAGTCCGTCCGCCTCCCGGACGGTGGGGACGGCGACGATCTCCACGGGGAAGTTCAGATCCCGCACCATCCGGCGGACGAGGGCGAGCTGCTGGGCGTCCTTCTGCCCGAAAAAGGCCACATCGGGCGCCGTGAGGTGGAGCAGCTTGGCGACGACGGTGAGCACCCCGTCGAAGTGGCCGGGGCGGAAAGCTCCCTCCAGCACGGCGCCCATGGGCCCCGCGGAGATCCGCACCTGCGGCTCGCCGCCCGGGTAGACCTCGGCCGTGGACGGTGCGAAGACCACATCCGCGCCCTCCTTGCCCGCGACCTCCAGATCCGCTTCCAGGGTGCGCGGATAGCGGTCCAGGTCCTCTCCCGCGCCGAACTGGAGCGGGTTGACGAAGACGGTGACCACGACCTGGCCCTCGGGACCCACCCGCTCGCGCGCGGCACGCACCAGCGCGGCATGGCCCTCGTGCAGGGCTCCCATGGTCATGACGACGGCGCGTTCCGCTCCGCGGGCGAGGGAGCGCAATTCGGCCGCCGTATCGACGAGGTGCGGTCTCATTCGTCCGCCTCCCCGTCGCCGTCACCGCCGGGCCCCTCACTGCCGGACCCCTCGCCCTCGCTGCCGGAAGCCGCCAGGACGTCCAGCAGGGCCTCGGCGGGCTCCGCCTTGAGCAGTCCGTGTGCGAGCGCCCGGTCGGCGGTCGCGCGGGCCATCGCGAGGTAGCCGCCCACCGTCTCCGGCGCGCTGCGGCGCAGCTCGGCGATGTGCGCGGCGACAGTGCCCGCGTCGCCGCGCGCCACAGGGCCGGTCAGCGCGGCGTCGCCGGAGCGCAGCGCGTTGTCCAGGGCGGCGCCCAGCAGCGGGCCCAGCATCCGGTCGGGGGCCTGCACACCGGTGGCGCGCAGCAGATCCATCGACTGGTTGACGAGGGTGACCAGGTGGTTGGCCCCGATGGCGAGGGCCGCGTGGTACAGCGGGCGCGCCTGTTCGGCGACCCACTCCGGCTCGCCGCCCATCTCGATGACCAGGGCCTCGGCCGCCAGCCGCAGCTCCTCGGGCGCCGTCACCCCGAACGCGCAGCCGGCCAGCCGCTGCACGTCCACCGCGGTGCCGGTGAACGTCATCACCGGGTGCAGCGCCAGCGGCAGCGCTCCGGCGCGCAGCGCGGGCTCCAGCACCGAGACGCCGAACCGGCCGGAGGTGTGCACCAGCAGTTGCCCCGGACGGACGGCGCCGGTCCGCGCCAGCCCTGACACCAGGTCCGGCAGCGCGTCGTCGGGCACCGTCAGCAGGACCAGCTCGGAGCGGGCCAGCACCTCGGCCGGGTCCACCAGCGGCACCCCGGGGAGCAGCTCGGCGGCGCGGCGGCGCGAGGCGTCCGAGACACCGGAGGCCGCGACGGGGCGGTGCCCGGCCAGCCGCAGCGCCGCCGCAAGCGCCGGGCCGACCCGTCCGGCGCCGACGACGCCGACGGACAGCCGCGCCGGGCGGTCCTCGGCCCGGGCCGGACCCGACGGATCGGGCCCTCCCGTGCCGCCCGGGAGGTGGGGGTGGTGTGCGTTCACGAAAGTGACCTTCCGTATGCGTTCCGGTCCGCTCAGCCGTCGGTACCGGACGAGACCAGGCCATGCTAAGCCCTCCGTGCGCGGCGCCGGAGGGACCGGGGTGCGGTACTCCGGACGGTCCGGCCGGTGGTCCGGTCCGTGGTCCGGCCGGTGGTCCGGTCCGTGGTCCGGCCAGTGGTTCCGTCCACCGTTACCTCCGTGGTTGTGCCGAGTGCCTTCCGAGCCTCCCTACGGGCCACCCACCACGCCCGCAGCAGCTTCGCCTCGTGGGCGCCAGGTGCCGGTGGCGGCGGCTGCTCCTGGGAGCGGAGCCGCCAGATGTCCAATGCGTACTGCTCACTGATGCTCATGGCCCCGACACTGCTGCGCGTCTCCCGCCAGAGCACGCGAGTTGACGAGGGTCGTCAATCGGCGCCCCGACGATTGACGCCGCTCGTCAATCGGGGAAGAAAAGGCGAGGTCAGGAGGGAGGATGGGGCCATGAGCGTCACCATCGACATAGCGGGGCTGCCGCCGGAGCGCATCGTGTTCGCCCCCTCGCCCCTGGCGGAGCTGGGCGCCACACTGCACGTGCTCGCCGAACCCGGGCACCATCCCGGAGCACACGGCTGGGCGACGGCCACCAACGCCGCGCTGAAGCCGGATCTGGCCGACCGGCTGTGCGAGGCGGACTTCCTCTGGCGCACCACGTTCTCCGATATCCTGATGGGCTTCGCCGGGCTGCGGGACGCCTCCGTACAGCCCGCCGCGACGCTGGCCGAGGACCTGGATCTGCTGGACAAGCTGGACGACGAACAGTTCGTCACCGCCGCGCTGGAGTTCACCTGCGCCACCGGCTATGCGGAGCAGGCGACGCTCTCGCCACTGTCCGACCCGGTGGTGCGAAAGCGCACACTCGAACTGGCCGCGGCGCGAGGGCCGCAGCAGCGGCGGTTCACCGAGCGGCTGCTGGAGGACCCGCCCACCGTGCGGGCCTGGGTCCGCCGCCTGTTCGAGGACTGCGAGCAGGCGTTCTTCGCCGAGACCTGGCACCGGGTGCGGGGCCAACTGGCGGCCGACGCCAGGGCGAAGACGGACCTGCTGCGCCGCAGGGGACTGGCCGCGACGCTGGAGGCGGTCTCGCCCGCGCTCAGCACCGACGAGCAGGCTTCGGTCGTCGAGGTCGACAAGCTCACCAGCGCCTGGACCACGGCGGTGTCCCCGGCGGTCGGCGCGGGGGTGACGTTCATCCCGTCCGTCCACCAGTGGCCGCACCTGTCGGTGCTGCACCGGTACGGGTGGCGCCCTGTGGTGCACTATCCGGTGGCGGGGCGCGAGGTGCTCTCCGGGCCGCTGTCGGTGGAACAGTTCACCCTGCGGATGGAGGCGCTGTCGCACCCCATGCGGATGCGCATGTGCCGGAGCCTGGCGCGCGGTCCCTACACCACCTCGGAGCTGGCCGATCTCAACGGGGTCAGCTCGCCGGAGATCTCCCGCCATCTGGCCGTGCTGAAGAAGGCCGGGCTGATCACCTCGCGGCGGCGCGGACGGTATGTGCAGTACCAGCTGGACGTACAGGTGGTGGCTCGGCTGGGCAGCGACTTCCTGGAGACAGTCCTGCGGTGAGGGCTAGCTGCCCGCCCGCACCAGCCCCGTCTCGTACGCCAGCACCACCGCCTGCACCCGGTCGCGCAGCTCCAGCTTGGCGAGGATGCGGCCCACATGGGTCTTCACCGTCGCCTCCGAGAGCACCAGCTGGGCGGCGATCTCGCCGTTGGAGAGGCCCTGCGCGATCAGCACCAGGACCTCGCGCTCGCGCTCGGTGAGGCGCTGCAGCTCCTTGGCGACGGGCTCCGAGGAGGTGGCGGGCAGCACGGAGGAGAAGCGGTCGATCAGCCGCCGCGTGGTGCTCGGCGCCACCACCGCGTCACCGCTGTGCACGGCGCGAATGGCGGCCAGCAGGTCTCCGGGCGGCACATCCTTGAGCATGAAGCCGCTCGCCCCGGCCTTGAGCGCGGAGAAGGCGTACTCGTCCAGGTCGAAGGTGGTCAGTATCAGCACCTTGGGGCTGCCGGGGCCGCCCTCGCCGCCCTCGCAGATCCGGCGGGTGGCCTCCACACCGTCGACGTTGGGCATCCGTACGTCCATCAGCACCACGTCCACCGGGGTCTCGCGCAGCACCGCCAGTGCCTCCGCGCCGTCGCTCGCCTCCGCCGCGACCTCCATGTCCTGCTGGGCGGTCAGCACCATACGGAAGCCGGTGCGCAGCAGCGCCTGGTCGTCGACGAGCATCACACGGATGGTCATTTGGGTCCTCGGGTCCTTCTCGGTAGAGCGGAAAAGCGGGAGAGAGAATCGGGGCCTCAGTCTGCGCCCTTGAGGGGGAGGTCCGCGCGGACGCGGAAACCGCCGCCGGAACGGGGCCCGGCCTCCAGCGCGCCGCCGACCATGCCGACCCGCTCGCGCATCCCGATCAGACCGTGCCCGAGGCCGTCCGCGCCCCCCTCCTCGTACAGCTCGCGCTGGGCGCCGCGGCCGTCGTCCTCGGCCAGCACGCACAGCTCGTCGTCGCGGTAGCACAGCTGCACCGTGGCACCCACGTGCGGGCCGCCGTGCTTGCGTGTGTTGGTCAGCGCCTCCTGCACGATGCGGTACGCGGTCAGCTCGACGCTGCTGGGCAGCGGATGCGGATCGCCCTCCACCTTGAAATCCACGGTCAGCCCGGCGCCGCGCACCTGCTCGACGAGCTCCGCGATCTGCTCGACACCCGGCTGCGGCACGTACTCGTCCCCGTCCGGCTTGCCCGAGTCGCCGCTGCGCAGCACGCCGAGCAGACGGCGCATCTCGGCGAGCGCCTGGCGGCCGGTCCCTGAGATGGTCTCCAGCGCCATCCGCGTCTGCTCCGGCGAGCTGTCCAGTACGTAGGCGGCACCGTCGGCCTGGACGACCATCACGGAGACGTTGTGCGCCACCACGTCGTGCAGCTCGCGCGCTATCCGGGCGCGCTCGGCCGCGACGGCCACCTTGGCCTGCGCCTCGCGCTCCTTCTCCAGCCGCTTCGCGCGCTCCTCCAGCTGCAGGTAGTAGGCGCGCCGGGTGCGCAGCGAGTCACCGAGCACCCAGGCCATCACGAACGCGAGCGTCATGAACAGGGTGCCGACGACCGCGGCGGTCACGTCGTACAGATCGTCGGGCCAACGCAGCGTGTTGATCGTCGGCGCCAGCAGAGCGCCCACCAGCGCGAAGCGGGAGGCCCAGCGGGTGTGCCGGGAAGCGACGGTGAAGATGATGACCAGGAAGGCGAAGTCGCCGGGGAACGGGCTGACATCGGTGATCACCTGGGCGAGGCCGGTGCCCGTCGCCAGCAGCAGCATCTTCTCGGGTGCCCGCCGCCGCAGCGCCACCACGAGGCTCAGCGCGAGCGCTATGGGCACCAGGGCTATCTGCTGGCCGGTCTCCTGCGGGAGCTGGTTGGGGCCCTCGGGGGTCGGGGGCGCGGTGACGCTGGCGACGATCCACAGCGACGAGAACATCAGCAGGAAAACAGCCCAGAGGCTGTCCACCCAGGTGGGGTGCCTGCGGATGAAGTCGTAGAGCCGGTTCACGTAACCAAGCGTATGCAGGGCGCACACGTGCGGGGGTCAACCGGACGGCCGATTACTGGCCCGGGCACATACTCCGGAGGGTGGAGGGCCGGGGTCCGCACCAACGGTGAGAACCGCCCCGCGACCGGGCCTCTACGGTGAGCCCATGATCTGCGAGCCGACCGGGTGGCGCACGGCCACCGAACGCGCGCTGTACGGGCCGAGCGGCTTCTACACCCGTCACGCCCCAGCGGCGCACTTCCGTACCTCGGTGCACGCCTCCACGCTGTTCGCCGAGGCGGTCGCCCGCCTCCTGCTGCGGGTGGACGAGGCGCTGGGGCACCCCGACCCGCTCGACCTGGTGGACGTCGGCGCCGGCGACGGCGAGCTGCTGAAGGGGGTGCTGGCCGCGCTGTGGGAGCGGGAGGCGGCCGGGGCCGAGGTGGTGGCCCGGCTGCGACCGGTCGCCGTCGAGCACCGGGAGCGGCCCGCGGGGCTGGACGCGGCGATCGGCTGGCGGCGCGAGCTGCCGGCCCCCGGAACGCTGACGGGCCTGCTGCTGGCCAACGAGTGGCTGGACAACGTCCCCGTGGACGTCGCCGAGAACGACGCGGCAGGCACCGCGCGGCTGGTGCTGGTGGAGCCGGACGGCACCGAGCAGCTCGGCCCCGAGGTGACGGGCGAGGACGCCGCGTGGCTGGCGCGCTGGTGGCCGCTGGAGGGCGAGGGCGCACGGGCGGAGATCGGGCACCCCCGCGACGCCGCGTGGGCGCGCGCCGCGGGCGCGCTGCGGCGCGGGGTGGCCGTCGCCGTCGACTACGCGCACGAGCGTGCCGACCGGCCCCCCTTCGGCACCCTCACCGGCTTCCGCGAGGGCCACGAGTGCCGCCCCGTACCGGACGGCTCCTGCGATCTGACCGCGCACGTCGCCCTGGACGCGGTGGCCGCAGCCGCACCCGGCGCCACCACCCGGCTGACCCAGCGCGCCGCGCTGCACGCGCTCGGGGTACGAGGGCGGCGCCCGGCGCTCTCCCTGGCCACCGGTGACCCGGCGGCGTACGTACGCGAGTTGAGCGCGGCCGGTGAGGCGGCCGAGCTGCTGGATGCGGGCGGCCTGGGCGGCTTCGGCTGGCTGGTGTGCGAGGTGGAGTGTGCCTGCGGACTGGAACCGGGCTGACGGCGGGAGGGCGGGCGGGCTCACGGGCCGCTGGGGCGGGGCCCGGCTGTCTCAGGAGCTCTCGATCGTCTCCAGCTCGACGTCCTGGCGGGCCACCGCGCGGGCGTCCGCGTCCACCGAGCGCCGCAGTGCCTCGTGCAGCTTGGCCGGGGTGAGCACCCCCACGAACCGCGCCCCTTCCAGGACGGCGATCCACCCGGCGTCGTGCTGGAGCATCGTGCTGAACGCCTGCTTGAGCGAAGAGCCCAGCGGCAGCCACGCCTCCATGCGCCGCGCGTGGTCGCCGACCGTCCCGGCGCCGTCCGCGTTGCGCACCGCCGCCTCGGCCAGGGTGGCGGCCGAGACCCAGCCGTGCAGTTCGTCCGCGCCGTCCAGGACGACGGCCCAGCGGGCGCCGTCGGCCGCCATCCGGGTGGCCGCGTCGTCCAGCCGGTCGCTCAGGTGGAGGGTCGGCGGCTGCTCCAGGTCACCGGGCTCTATGGGGGTGACGGACAGCCGCTTCAGACCGCGGTCGGCGCCGACGAAGTCGGCCACATAGGTGGACGCTGGGGCGCCCAGCACCGTGGCGGGCGAGTCGAACTGCTCGATGCGGCCCTCTCCGTAGACGGCGATGCGGTCGCCGAGGCGCACGGCCTCCTCGATGTCGTGCGTGACGAACAGCACCGTCTTGCGCAGCCGCGACTGGAGCCGCAGGAACTCGTTCTGCAGGTGCTCGCGCACCACCGGGTCGACGGCACCGAAGGGTTCGTCCATCAGCAGCACCGGCGGGTCGGCGGCCAGTGCCCGGGCGACGCCGACGCGCTGCCGCTGGCCGCCGCTGAGCTGCTCGGGGTAGCGGTCGCCGAAGACGTCGGGATCCAGGCCCACCAGGTCCAGCAGCTCCCTGGCACGTTCGCGTCTGCGCGCCTTGGACCAGCCCAGCAGGTGCGGCACGGTCGCGGTGTTGTCCAGCACCGTGCGGTGCGGGAAGAGACCGGTCTGCTGGATGACATAGCCCATCCGGCGGCGCAGCTCGACCGGTTCGACGCGCGCGATGTCCTCGCCGTCGACCAGGATGCGCCCCTCGGTGGGCTCGATGAGCCGGTTGACCATCTTCATGGTGGTGGTCTTCCCGCACCCCGAAGGGCCGACGAGGGTGACCAGTTCCCCCTCGGCCACCTCGAAGGAGAGGCCCTCGACCGCGACGGTCCCGTCCGGGTAGCGCTTGGCCACGTTCTCGAAGCGAATCATCTGCCCATCCTCGTCCTTGGCCGCCCGTCCCTGCTGTCCGGCGGATGTTCCGGCCGCACCACACAGCGAAACACGAGCCACCGACAATTCCCGGCGCGGCGGCCGTAGGCAATCCCGTCGGCAATCCCGTCGGCAATCCTCGGCGCAAAGGATGAACAGTGTGTTTCCGGGGTACGGCACTGCGGACCGATTGTCAGTCCGCCGGGATAGGGTCGGCCGTCATCGTGGCATGACACTCGCGACGAAGCGCGAGGACCACACGGGGCAGGGAGGTGACCGGTATGAGCAGCACAGCCGCAGGCGACCCACAGGGCTGCCTCGCACAGAACGCGTGGCTGTGCGGTGAGTATCTGCGCACCCGGCAGAGCGAATTGCTCGACGCGACCGTGGAGCACATCTGGATCACCGCGCTGTCCGTGGCGATCGCGCTGCTGCTCGCCCTGCCGCTGGCGGTGGCGGCCCGGCGCTGGCGCGCCGCCCGCGCCCCGGCCCTGGCCGTGACGACGATCCTCTACACGATCCCCTCGCTGGCGATGTTCGCGCTGCTGCTGCCCGTCTTCGGGCTGTCGGCCGCCGTCGTGGTGACGGGCCTGGTGCTCTACTCCCTCACGGTGCTGGTGCGCAACATCCTGGCGGGCCTGGACTCGGTGCCGAGCGAGGCCCGGGAGGCCGCGCGGGGCATGGGCTACGGGCCCGGCAGACTGCTGCTGGAGGTGGAACTGCCCCTGGCGCTGCCCGCACTGCTCGCGGGGGTGCGGATCGCCACGGTCACGGCGGTCTCGCTGACCACGGTCGGCGCGATCGTCGGTTACGGCGGACTGGGCAACCTCATCTACGACGGCATGGAGAGCTTCTTCAAGGCCCAGGTGCTGACCGCCTCGGCCATCTGCGTCGTCCTGGCGATCGTCGCCGACCTGCTGCTGCTGTGGCTCCAGCGGGCGCTCACGCCGTGGACCCGCGCACGCACCCGCAAGCGGCCCGCGGGCACCCCGTCCGTGCCGTCCGCCGCCTCGACGCACGATCTGGTGGAGAAGGCGGGCTGAGCGGCATGGGCATCCTCACCGACGTATGGACCTGGCTGACGACCGGTTCCCACTGGACGGGCAACGGGGGCGTGCTCCAACGGCTGGGCGAGCACATCTATCTGACGGGCGTGTGCCTGCTGCTGTCCTGCGCGCTGGCGCTGCCGCTCGCGCTGTGGCTCGGCCATGTGGGGCGCGGCGGCGCACTGGCGGTGAACCTGTCCAACGCGGGCCGCGCTGTGCCCACCTTCGCCGTGCTGGTACTGCTGTCGATGGGCCCGCTGGGCCGGTACGGCGACTGGGCGACGATCGTGGCACTGGTGCTGTTCGCGCTGCCGCCGCTGCTGACCAACGCGTACACCGGCGTACGCGAGGCCGACCGGGAGACCGTCGAGGCGGCCCGGGGCATGGGGATGACGGGCGGACAACTGCTGCGCCAGGTCGAACTCCCGCTCGCCCTCCCACTGATCATGACCGGGGTCCAGACCGCCGCCGTGCAGCTCGTCGCCACGGCGACGCTCGCCGCGCTGCCGGGCGGCGGCGGACTCGGCCGGCTGATCACCGCCGGGTTCGGCAACTACGACACACCGCAGGTGGTCGCGGGGGCGCTGCTCGTCGCCGTGCTGGCGCTGCTGGTCGAGCGCGTCCTCACCCTCGTCGAGCGGCTCCTGGACCCCATGCGGCGGCGCCGGCCCGCGCGCCGCCCGGCGTCTGCCTGACGGCACACCAGAAGACATCCGAACGAATGGACGCATGATGACCCACTCGCACGCCTCCCGGACCGCCCGCCACCCGCGCCACACGGCACCCGCCGGGCGCAGAACGCCCGGACGCGGCACCCCGGGGCGCGGAACGCCCGGACGGCGGGCCCTCGCCGTCGGCGGGGCCGTCACGGCGCTGGCGCTCTCGCTGGCCGCCTGCGGCGGCAAGGACCTGGAGGCGAAGGACTCCTCCGGCTCGGGCGGCGGCAAGGGCAGCCTCGTCGTGGGCTCGGCGGGCTTCACCGAGTCGCAGATCCTCTCCGAGCTCTACTCCGGAGTGCTCTCCAAGGCCGGCTACAAGACCACGGTCAAAAAGGTCAAGAACCGCGAGCTGTACGAGCCCGAGCTGGAGAAGGGCCGCATCGACGTCGTACCGGAGTACGCGGCGACGATGGCCGAGTTCCTCAATGCGAAGAAGAACGGCCCCAAGGCGAAGCCCGTCGCCTCCAGCGACGCGGACAAGACCGTCGAGGCCCTGCGCAAGCTGGCCGACCCGCGCGGGCTCGAGGTGCTCGAGGCGGGCGAAGCGGTGGACCAGAACGCGTTCGCCGTCTCGAAGGAGTACGCGAAGAAGCACCACCTCAAGACCCTGAGCGACCTGGGCAAGTCCAAGCAGAGCGTCACCATCGCCGCGGGCGACGAGTGCGAGACCCGCCCGTTCTGCCGGCCGGGCCTGGAGAAGACCTACGGGATCGACGTCAAGGGCATCGACCCCAAGGGCGTGGGCACCAGCCAGTCCAAGCAGGCCGTCAAGGACGGCAAGGACCAGCTGGTGCTGACGACCACCACCGACGCCACCCTCGACCAGTTCGACCTGGTGCTGCTCGAGGACGACAAGAAGCTGCAGAACGCGGACAACATCGTGCCGGTCGTCAACGCGAAGGACGCCGGGGGCAAAAAGGTCGCCGAGGCGCTCGGCAAGCTCACCCGCACCCTCACCACGAAGGACCTGACCGAGCTCAACCGCAAGGTCGACCAGGAGCGCCAGAAGCCCGCGGACGTGGCCGAGGAGTACCTCAAGAGCAAGGGACTCGTGTGACACGGTTCGTCCGGTGTCGTCCCCACAGCGGCACACGGTAAATTCCCAGCCATGCCACGTGGACGTCATCGCCATTCCCCGCCGCTGCACCGACGCCTCCCTCCGGTGTCGGTGGCGGTGGCCGCACTGGCCTGCGCCGGTGGCGCCTGGTTGATCGGTGAGCCGGGCGTCGCCGACTGGGAGACCGTCACGCTGCGAGCGCTCACCGCGGCAGCTGCGGCCGCCGCCGTCACCGGCGCCGTCCTGCTGCGCGCCTGGGACCGCGCGGCCGGCAAACAGGTCGGCGACCTCAAGGCGCAGCTGGCCAGCGCGGCGTGGCGGGCCGAGGAGAAACAGGCGGAGCTGGAGGGCGAGGCCGAGGAGCTGCGCGAGGTCCGCACCAAGCTGGACGGCAAGCTCCGCGAGAAGCGCGCCGAGCTGGCCAGGCTCCGCTCCGAGCACGCCGACCTGCTGCGCCGCTACGCCAACGCCGAGACAGAACGGGCCAGCGCCCTGGAGGGCCGCAGGCAGCTGGAGCTGGAGGCGGGCACCCCCGCCAAGGCCCTCGCCAGCACGGCCACCGACCACCGGCACAGCTCGGGGGCGCCCACGCCGCTGACCTACCGACAGGCCAACGAGGCCCTGGACGCGCTCGCCCGCAGCGCGGTGCGCCAGCGCGCCGAGGAGCGGCTGCGGGAGAGCAAGGCGGCCACCGTCGTGCCGCCGCAGGGGCTTCCGGAGGCGTGGCAGGGCAACGCGGGGAAAGCATCCGACAGCACCGAGCCGGAGAACGGCAAGCCCGCCGGGCCGGCCGGCGGCGACGGCAAGGACGTCAAGGGCAGCACGAGCGGTGGCGCGAGCGGCGGCTCGGCCGACGCGGACGACAGCGCGGGCGGCTTCGACTTCTTCGGGCGGAAGAAGCGCAAGGCACCCTCGTCGTCCTGACGGCGTCGCCCTGACGGCGAGGCCGCCCGGCGGGACCCGGCTACTGGGCGGCTACTTGTCGATGTCGCCCACCACGAAGAAGAACGAGCCCAGGATCGCCACCATGTCCGCCACCAGCGTGCCCGGCAGCAGCTCCGTCAGCGCCTGGATGTTGTTGAACGAGGCGGAGCGCAGCTTGAGCCGGTGCGGGGTCTTCTCGCCCTTGGAGACCAGGTAGTAGCCGTTGAGACCCAGCGGGTTCTCGGTCCAGGTGTAGGTGGCGCCCTCCGGGGCCTTGAGCACCTTGGGCAGCCGCTGGTTGACCGGCCCGGCCGGCAGTTCGGCGAGGGCGTCGAGGCAGGCGTCGGCCAGGTCCAGGGAGTTGTGCGTCTGGTCGAGCAGCACCTCGAAGCGGGCCAGGCAGTCGCCCTCCTGCCGGGTGACCACCTTCAGCACGTCGGCCAGCTGCCCGTAGGCGAGGTACGGCTCGTCGCGGCGCAGGTCGAAGTCGACCCCGGAGGCGCGGGCGATCGGCCCGCTGACCCCGTAGGCGTGCACCAGCTCAGGGCTGAGGACGCCGACGTCCCGGGTGCGGCCCCGGAAGATCTCGTTGCCGAGCACCAGCTTGTCGAAGGTGTCCATCCGGCTGCGTACGGCGGCCACCGACTGCCGTGCCCGCTCCCGCCAGCCGGCCGGGAGGTCGTCCTTGAGGCCGCCCACGCGGTTGAACATGTAGTGCATCCGGCCGCCGGAGATCTCCTCCATCACGTTCTGGAGCTCCTCGCGCTCCCGGAAGGAGTGGAAGACCGGCGTGATCCCGCCCAGCTCCAGCGGGTAGGAGCCCAGGAACATCAGATGGTTGAGCACCCGGTTCAGCTCGGCCAGCAGGGTGCGGGTCCACACCGCGCGCTCCGGCACCTCCATGCCCAGCATCCGCTCGACGCCCAGGACCACGCCCAGCTCGTTGGAGAACGCCGACAGCCAGTCGTGGCGGTTGGCGAGCACGATGATCTGGCGGTAGTCGCGCGCCTCGAAGAGCTTCTCCGCGCCGCGGTGCATATAGCCGACCACCGGCTCGGCGTGCTCGATCCGTTCGCCGTCCAGAACCAGCCGCAGCCGCAGCACCCCGTGCGTGGAGGGGTGCTGCGGGCCGATGTTGAGCACCATGTCGGTGCTCTCGGCGGCCCCGCCGATACCGACGGTCGTCTCCGTCCGGGTCATGCCCTCGTCTCCGTCTGAGTCATGAGGCTCATCCTGTCAGCTTCCTCCTCCAGACGGACAAGGGCTCCTGTCGCCCACTCGTACGCTGAACGCATGACCGACCCCACTCCGGCAGAGCCCGCCGAGGGCCCCGTGTGGCGCGGCGTCGAGCGGGCGCTGCTGCCGCTGCGCAGGCTCGTCCTGCTGGGTGTGCTGCTGCCGCTCGCCGTGGCGCTGGGGGTGCTGCTCTGGCTGACGGCGGGCCCGGTATGGGCGCTGTTCGCGCTGGTCCCGCTCGCACTGGCGGGCTGGGGCTGGGGCGCGCTGGCCCGCAACTGGCGCTCGTGGCGGTACGCGGAGCGGGCCGACGACCTGCTCGTCTCGCGCGGCGTGCTGTGGCGCGAGACGACGGTGGTGCCGTACGGGCGGATGCAGCTCGTGGAGGTCACCTCCGGGCCGCTGGAGCGGCGCTACGGCCTCGCCAGTCTCCAGCTGCACACGGCCGCCGCGACCACCGACGCCACCATTCCCGGGCTGGCCCCCACGGAGGCCGAACGGCTGCGCGACCGGCTCACCGAGCTGGGCGAGGCCCGTTCGGCGGGGTTGTGACCGAGGACCGCGCGGAGACCGACAACCGCGCGGAGACCGGCGCCGGGGCCGCCGCATCCGGGCCCCGGTTCCTGCCGCGCCGTCCCGAGGGCAACCGGCTGCACCCTGTCACGCCCTGGCGGCGGGGCTGGGCGCCGCTCGCCGCGCTGCTGGCCTTCGTCGCGCACGACTTCCGGCAGGCCCGCGAGTGGTCCGAGCAGCTCACAGCGGCCTGGGTCGGGCTGGGACTGCTGGTGCTGCTGCCGCTGGCGGCCGGCTACGGCTTCCTGTCCTGGTGGTGCACCAGCTATCTGGTCACCGACACGGAGCTGCGCATCCACACCGGGCTGCTCTTCCGCCGCACCGCGCACATCCGGCTGGACCGTATCCAGGCGGTCGACCTCTCCCGGCCGCTGCTCGCCCGGATCGCCGGCGTCGCCAAGCTGAAGCTGGACGCCGTCGGCACCGACGACAAGGACGAGCTGGCCTACCTGGGCGAACGGCAGGCCGTCGCCCTGCGCGCCGAGCTGCTGGCCCGCGCGGCCGGCATCGCGCCCGACGCGGCCCCCGAGGCGGGCGAGGCGCCCTCGCGGGAGCTGCTGCGGGTCGGGCCGCGCACCCTGATCACCAGTGTGCTGCTGCTGGGTGCCGGCTGGGGGACGCTCGGCGCGCTGCTCGCCGTCCCGACGGCGCTGTGGCTGGCCACGGAGAACGTGTGGACGGTGCTGGCGGCCGCCGTACCGCTGGCGGGCGGCTGCTGGGCCGCGAGCGCCGGGCGGATCGTGCGCGAGTTCGACTGGACCGTGGCCGAGTCCCCCGACGGGCTGCGCCTCGACTCCGGCCTGCTGGACCGGCAGCACGCGACGGTCCCGCCGGGACGGGTCCAGGCCGCACGGATCGTCGAACCGCTGCTGTGGCGGCGGCGCGGCTGGGTAAGGGTCGAGCTGGAGATCGCGGGCGCCGGCGGCAGCGACGACGGGGCCGGGGTACTCGTGCCCGTCGCCACCCGCCGGCAGGCGGACGGCGTACTGGCGCGGGCGCTCCCCGGAGTGGACCCGGACGCCGCACACGCCGCGCTCACGCCCGTACCCCGGCGCGCCCGCTGGTGCGCCCCCGTCGCCCGGCGCGGCTACCTGCACGGCGTCACCCCCGGCGCCTTCGTCACCCGGCACGGGCTGCTCACCCGCCGCACCACCCTCGTCCCGCACGCCAAGGTGCAGAGCGTGCGCCTGCAGCAGGGGCCCTGGGAGCGGCGGCACCGGCTGGCCGATGTGTACGTCGACCACGGCGCGGACGGCGAGGTCCGCGCCCACCTCCGCGACGAGGAGGAAGCCCGCGCACTCCTGTGGGCCCAGGCCGACCGCTCCCGCACGGGCCGCCGCACGGCGCTCCCGGAGCGCTGGCTGACCGCCCGGGACGGCGGCGCCCCCGCACCGTGAGAAGCGGCCGGGCGGGCGGAGCCCCCACCCCGGGAGAGGCGGCCGGCAGGTGGCGGTCCCGCCCTGCGGAGGGGCGGCGCCTACCCTGGGCGCATGGGTGCGAGAACGCGTGGCCGCGTGGACGGCCTCCCCGAGTGGGACCGCTGCGCTGTAATGGGTGTGGTCAATGTGACCCCCGACTCGTTCTCGGACGGGGGGCAGTGGTTCGACACCGAAGCCGCGATCAAGCACGGTCTCGACCTGGTGGCACAGGGCGCCGACCTCGTGGACGTCGGCGGCGAGTCCACCCGCCCCGGCGCCGCCCGGGTCAGCGAGGAGGAGGAGCTCCGCCGCGTCCTGCCCGTCGTACGCGGACTGACCGGTGAGGGCGTCGTCGTCAGCGTCGACACGATGCGCGCCTCCGTCGCCGCGCGGGCCGTGGCTGCGGGCGCCGTCCTGGTCAACGACGTCAGCGGCGGCCAGGCCGACCCCCAGATGGTGCCCGCCGTCGCCGAAGCGGGCGTCCCGTTCGTGGTGATGCACTGGCGCGGCCAGAGCATCGACATGAACAACCGAGCCGTCTACACCGACGTCGTCGGCGAAGTCCTCGCCGAGCTCACCGAGTCGGTGCAGCGCGCCATCGCGGGCGGCATCGACCCGGCCCGCATCGTGGTCGACCCGGGCCTGGGCTTCGCCAAGCGCGCCGAGCACGATCTGGCCCTCGTCGCCGCGCTGTCCCGGCTGCGCGCCGAACTGGACCACCCGATGCTGGTCGCCGCCTCCCGCAAACGGTTCCTGGGCCGGGTGCTGGCCGACGAGAAGGGCGCACACCCGCCGCCGGCCCGCGAGCGCGACGCCGCGACGGCGGCCGTGACCACCCTGGCGGCAGGTGAGGGCGCCTGGGCCGTGCGCGTCCACGAGGTACGGGCCAGCGCGGACGCCGTCCGCGTCGTCCGGGCGGTGCAGTCGGCGGCCGCAGCCCAGCAACCGCGACGCCGGCAGGAACCGACGGACCGCGCAGACCGAACAGACCACCCGGACCACACTGGCCAGACCAATCGCCCGGACCACCCGGACCAGACAGGGACAGAGGCAGCGACGTGAGCGGCGCCCGCACGGACATCGAGGCGGTCGAGGCCGCCAACACAGCGCTCTACGACGCGGTGGAGAGGGGCGACATCGAAGCCCTCTCCCGGATGTGGCTGGGCGAGGACGCCGACGATCCGGCCGACCCCGAGGGCGGCGAGGGCGAGCACGGCGTCCGCGTCGTCCACCCCGGCTGGCCGGTGCTCACCGGCCGGAGCGAAGTCCTCCGCTCCTACGCCCTGATCATGGCCAACACCGAGTACGTCCAGTTCTTCCTGACCGACGTCGAGATCTCCGTACTGGGCGACACCGCGCTGGTGAGCTGCACCGAGAACATCCTCAGCGGCGGCCCCGCCGAGGAGGACGGCTCCGCCGGACCGCTGGTCGGCGGGCTGGTGGTGGCCACCAACCTCTTCCGCCGCACCGAGAGCGGCGAGTGGAAGCTGTGGTCGCACCACGGCTCCCCGGTGCTCGTCGAACGGGACGACGAGGACGGGGAAGGGCCCGGCGAGGGCGAAGGGGACCTGGGCCAGGGCGACATCGAGCTGTAGCGCCCGTCAGGCCTCGTCGGAACCCCCACAGCGCCCACACCACCCGATCCGGGACGGAGCCGGGAATGCGCGAGTGACCCAGCGCGCTGTGGGGTAGGCGGCGCCGCGAGCCACCGAGCACGCGGGTAGATTCGATCCGGTGCCGCGACCAGCGGCACCGTGTCCGTACGACCGACGGGAGTGATGGCGTGGATCGCGTCGCACTGCGCGGCCTCGCAGCGCGTGGGCATCACGGAGTCTTCGCGAGGGAACGCGAGGAGGGACAGACCTTCGTCGTGGACCTCGACATGGGCCTCGACACGCGCCCGGCCGCCGAAGGCGACGACCTGTCCCGTACGGTCCACTACGGCGTCGTCGCGGAGGAGGTCGTCGCGGTCGTCGAGGGCGAGCCGGTCGACCTGATCGAGACGCTCGCCCAGCGGATCGCCGACACCTGCCTGCGACACGAGGCCGTGCGCGAGGTCGAGGTGGTCGTCCACAAGCCGGACGCGCCGATCGCCGTCCCCTTCGAAGACGTGACCATCACTATCAAGCGGAGCCGCGCATGACGCCGAACAGTGACCCGACCGTACAGCCGGTGCCCGCCTCCGTCGTGCAGCAGGTGGACGCGGCGGACACGACCCTGCACAACCCCAAGACCGCCGTCCTGTCCATCGGCAGCAACCTCGGCAACCGGCTGGAGTCGCTGCAGAGCGCCGTCGACGCACTCGCGGACACCCCCGGGCTGAAGGTCAAGGCCGTCTCCCCCGTCTACGAGACCGAGCCATGGGGTGTCGAGGAGGGCAGCCAGCCCTCCTACTTCAACGCGGTCGTCGTGGTACGCACCACCCTGCCGCCCGGCTCCCTGCTGGAGCGCGGCCACGCCATCGAGGAAGCGCTGGAGCGGGTGCGCGAGGAGCGCTGGGGGCCGCGCCCCATCGACGTGGACATCGTCGCCTACCAGGGCGTCCTCTCCGACGATCCCCACCTCACCCTGCCCCATCCCCGGGCACACGAGCGGGCCTTCGTCCTCGTGCCGTGGCACGACGTGGACCCCGGCGCCGAGGTACCCGGCCACGGCCGCGTCGAGGAACTGCTCGCCGAACTCGGCACCGAGGGCATCACCGCCCGCCCCGACCTGGAACTGATACTGCACGCCTGAGCGTTGGCAGCCCGTACGCCCCTTCTTCCCCGGCGCCCACAAGGTGGAAGCTCGATGAACCAACTCCGTATCCGCACCCTGGCGGCGCTCTTCGTCCTCGCCGGGGTACTCGCGTGGGGCGGAGCGCGGCTGTGGGACGCACTGGGCACGCTGCCGAGCGTCCCCTTCGCCGCACCCATCGTGCTCGGCGCCATCGCCGCCATCCTGCTGGCCACCGCACTGTCGCTGCGCGCCCGGCTGAAGGCCCAGCGCGAACGCGAGCCGGACGCCCAGGGCGTCGACCCGATGATGGCCGCCCGCGCCGTCCTCTTCGGCCAGGCCAGCGCCCTGGTCGCCGCCCTGGTCTCCGGCGTCTACGGCGGCACGGGCCTGTTCCTGATCACCGAACGCGCCGACGTCCCGGCCCGCGCCTCCCAGGCCCTCTACGCCGGCCTGTCCGTAGTGGCGGGCATCGCCGTGATAGCGGCAGCCGTCCTCCTGGAACGCATCTGCCGCCTTCCCGAGGACGACGACGAGAACCAACCCCCGACCCCCACCACCTAGCCCGGCCGGGCTCCCGCGAGGCGAACGCTGCCCCTTGCCGGCAGTAGGCCCCTGCGGGAGGGGGCGGCGCAAAGGGGTCAGCGCAGGATCAGGCTCATCGCCTCGGAGCGGGTGGCGCCGTCCCGCAGCTGGCCCCGCACCGCCGAGGTGACGGTCTTCGCGCCGGGCTTGCGGATTCCGCGCATCGACATGCACATGTGCTCGCACTCGACGACGACGATGACGCCGCGCGGCTCCAGTATCCGCATCAGCGAGTCGGCGATCTGGGTGGTGAGCCGCTCCTGCACCTGGGGGCGGCGGGCGTAGACGTCCACGAGCCGCGCGAGCTTCGACAGCCCGGTGATCTTGCCGGAGGCGGCAGGGATGTAGCCGACGTGCGCCACGCCGTGGAAGGGGACCAGATGATGTTCACAGGTGCTGTACACCTCGATGTCCTTGACCAGCACCATCTCGTCGTGGCCGAGATCGAAGGTGGTGGTCAGCACATCCTCGGGCTCCTGCCGCAGCCCGGCGAACATCTCCCGGTAGGCGCGGGCCACCCGTGCCGGGGTTTCCAGGAGGCCTTCGCGGTCCGGGTCCTCGCCTACGGCGATCAGAAGCTCGCGGATGGCGTTCTCGGCGCGCTTCTCGTCGAACGTGCCTATCGGGCTCTCCCCGTCCAGGGTCACCGGGTCGGTCATCTGGTCCTCGTTCCTTGACTTGCACAGCCGTCGAGCCCGCGCACGGTGTGTGACTGGCTCGGCGCTGTCGCGTACACAGCGGAAAGCCGCGCCCCTCGAAGGTAACCCGAGGGGCGCGGCTGACATTCCGCAGCGGGGAGCCTACCCCGCTGACCTGCGGTTATCCGTTGTCCGGGTCCGCGGGCTCGACGATGGCGTCCGAGTCGCGGGGGCCGATCTCCTTGCCCAGGTTCGTGTTGGAGCTGCCGTTGGTCAGCGCCGCGGGCGGGGCCGAGACCGGTGGCCGGGTGGAGGGGGTGCGCCGCGAGGAGCCGGTCCAGGCGGGGCGCGGGGGACGCTTGACGACGGGGCGGAAGATCTCGGCGATCTCCTCCTTGTTCAGCGTCTCCTTCTCCAGCAGGGCCAGGACGAGGTTGTCGAGGACGTCACGGTTCTCCACCAGGATTTCCCAGGCTTCGTTGTGCGCCGTCTCGATCAGCTTCTTGACCTCCTCGTCCACCAGCCCGGCGACCTCTTCGGAGTAGTCGCGCTGGTGGGCCATCTCCTTGCCCAGGAAGGGCTCGGACTGGTCGGAGCCGAACTTGATGGCGCCCAGCCGCTCGGTCATGCCGTACTGGGTGACCATCGCACGTGCGGTGGCCGTCGCCTTCTCGATGTCGTTGGCTGCGCCCGTGGTCGGGTCGTGGAAGACCAGTTCCTCGGCCGCCCGGCCGCCCATCATGTAGGCGAGCTGGTCGAGCATCTCGTTGCGCGTGGTGGAGTACTTGTCCTCGTCGGGCAGCACCATGGTGTAGCCGAGCGCACGGCCTCTGGAGAGGATGGTGATCTTGTGGACCGGGTCGGAGTTCGGTGAGGCCGCCGCGACCAGGGCGTGTCCGCCCTCGTGGTACGCGGTGATCTTCTTCTCCTTGTCGCTCATGATCCGGGTCCGCTTCTGCGGTCCGGCCACGACGCGGTCGATCGCCTCGTCCAGCGACTTGTTGTCGATCAGCTTCTGGTCGCTGCGCGCGGACAGCAGCGCTGCCTCGTTGAGCACATTGCTCAGATCGGCGCCGGTGAAGCCCGGAGTGCGGCGGGCGACCGCGCTCAGGTCCACGTCCTGCGCCATCGGCTTGCCCTTCTGGTGCACCTGGAGGATCTCCAGGCGGCCCTGCATGTCCGGGCGGTCGACGGCGATCTGCCGGTCGAAGCGGCCGGGGCGCAGCAGTGCCGGGTCCAGGATGTCGGGCCGGTTGGTGGCGGCGATCAGGATGACGCCGCCCTTGACGTCGAAGCCGTCCATCTCGACCAGCAGCTGGTTGAGCGTCTGCTCGCGTTCGTCGTGGCCGCCGCCCATGCCGGCGCCGCGGTGCCGACCGACGGCGTCGATCTCGTCGACGAAGACGATGGCCGGGGCGTTGGCCTTGGCCTGCTCGAACAGGTCGCGCACCCGGGAGGCGCCGACGCCGACGAACATCTCCACGAAGTCGGAGCCGGAGATCGAGTAGAAGGGCACCCCGGCCTCGCCGGCGACGGCGCGGGCCAGCAGCGTCTTACCGGTGCCTGGCGGGCCGTAGAGCAGCACGCCCTTGGGGATCTTGGCGCCGACGGCCTGGAACTTCGCGGGTTCCTGGAGGAACTCCTTGATCTCCTGCAGTTCCTCCACGGCCTCGTCGGAGCCGGCCACGTCGGAGAAGGTCGTCTTCGGGGTGTCCTTGGTGATGAGCTTGGCCTTGGACTTCCCGAAGTTCATCACCCGGGAGCCGCCGCCCTGCATCTGGTTCATCAGGAACAGGAAGATGACGATGATCAGCACGAACGGCAGCAGAGAGATCAGCATCCCGACGAACGGGTTCTGCTTCTGCGGCGCGACCGTGTACCCCTTGGGGATCTCCTTCTGGTCGTACTTGCTCTGGAGCTCCTTGGCGATATCGACACCCTGGTTGTCGATGTAGCTCGCCTTGATCTTGTCGCTGTCCTCGACCTTGGCGCCGTCCTTGAGCTCGAGCTTGACGAGTTGCTCGTCGCCCGTGGTGAGCTCTGCGGACTTCACCTTGTCCTGTCGGATCGCCTGTACGACCTGGCCGGTGTCCACCGTCTTGAAGCCGCCGGACGAGCCGACGACCTGCATCAACACGACCACGGCAAGGACGGCCAGCACGATCCACATGACCGGCCCGCGGAAGTATCGCTTCACGTCCATCCATACGGAGCGCGTTGGCCCCGTCCCTCCTGCCACAGTGAGTTGAAAAGCCTGACCTTCGGACGGTACCCCAGCATTGTCACCCGGCGCCGCCGAGGACGGTCAACTGCAACCGCCCTTCGAAGCTGCAACGAGGGGCACCGGCCATGTGTTCCCGGCCCGCGCGCGCGTACGCCCCCGGTTTCTAGCCGCCGTAGACGTGCGGGGCGAGCGTGCCGACGAACGGGAGGTTGCGGTACCGCTCGGCGTAGTCGAGCCCGTAGCCGACGACGAACTCGTTGGGGATGTCGAACCCGACCCACTTCACGTCGATCGCCACCTTGGCGGCGTCCGGCTTGCGCAGCAGGGTGCACACGTTGAGGGAGGCGGGCTCCCGGGAGCCGAGGTTCGACAGCAGCCAGGACAGCGTCAGGCCCGAGTCGATGATGTCCTCGACGATCAGGACGTGCTTGCCCTTGATGTCGGTGTCCAGGTCCTTGAGGATGCGCACCACGCCGGAGGACTGGGTTCCGGCGCCGTAGGAGGACACCGCCATCCAGTCCATGGTGGCCGGGGTGGACAGGGCCCGTGCCAGGTCCGCCATCACCATGACGGCGCCCTTGAGCACCCCGACCAGCAGCAGGTCCTTGCCCGCGTACTCCGCGTCGATCTTCGCGGCCAGCTCGGCCAGCTTCGCGTCGATCTCTTCCTTGCTGACCAGCACCGACTGCAGGTCGGTGCCCATGTCTTTCTCGTCCACCCTGCTGCTCTCGCTCGTCGCGGTCCGGTCGCCCGACCCGCCGTCTGCCCGCTCCTCGCCGCTCCGGTCGGCCCCGGTCGGTGCCGGGGCGCCGGTCAGTTCGGTGGGTTCGGTGAGCCGTGCCGGATGACCAGTCTGCCACCCTGCCGTGCGACCTCCACACGCCCGGGCAGGTTGAGGGCCCGCTGGCCGCGCCAGGCGGTGATGAGGCGGTCCATCTCCTCGATGTGCCGGGCGAACAGCGAGCCGGCCGGTGAGCCGGCCTCGATGGCGGCGCGGCGCAGCACCCGCCGCCGTACCGCAGGCGGCAGCGCGTACAGCCGTACGACGTCCAGTTCGACGGTCGCGGCGGCGCCGGGTGCGCCGTCCGGCCGGGTGCCGGTGCGGCCGGGCTGCGCGGAGCCGTCCGCCTGGTCGGGGACCTGCGCCTCGTCCGGCGCTGCCTTGCCGGGGGTGCGTACGACGGCGCGTTCGGCGTCGTCCGTCCAGGCGTCGAGCGCGTCCGCGTCGTCCCTGGACAGCTGTGCGGTGCGGGCCAGCGCCTCGATGACGCCCTTGCCGAGCGCCTTCTCCAGTGCGGGCAGCGCCTCGTGGCGTACCCGGGAGCGGGTGTAGGCGGGATCGGCGTTGTGCGGGTCGTCCCAGACGGGGAGCGACTGGACCATGCACGCCTTGCGGGTGGTCTGCCGGTCGATGGTCAGGAAGGGGCGGCGGTAGCGGCCGCCGGGCCCGGAGACCGCGGCCATGCCGGAGAGCGAGCGGGTGCCGGAGCCGCGGGCGAGGCCGAGCAGCACGGTCTCCGCCTGGTCGTCGCGGGTGTGACCGAGCAGCACGGCGGCCGCGCCGTGCCGGTCGGCGATCGCGTCCAGCGCCGCGTAGCGGGCCTCGCGGGCCGCGGCCTCGGGTCCGGTGTTGGTCCGGCCCACCTGGATGGCGACGGACTCGACGGGGTCGAGACCGAGCCCGGCGAGCCGGTCGGCGACGTCCTGGGCGCGCTCGGCCGAGCCGGGCTGCAGGCCGTGGTCGACGGTGACACCGCCGGCGCGCACGCCGAGGCGGGGGGCTTCGAAGGCGAGCGCGGAGGCGAGCGCCATGGAGTCGGCGCCGCCGGAGCAGGCCACCAGGACCAGCGGGGGCCGGGGCTCGGTGGGAAGGGGGGCGGCGGGCTGCGGGGCCGCCGTCAACTGTGTGCCGCGCACGCCGGGTGTACCGGCGCCCTGTGCGCCGACTCCGGGGGTGCCGACGCCGGGGGTGCCGGCGCCCTGTGCACCGACGCCGGGGGTGCCGGCGTCGCGTGCGCCGATGTCGTGCGCGCTGAGCACGTCGTGGAGTGTGCGGCGGACCGCCAGGCGTATTGCGGCGACCGCGGGGTGGGGACCCATGTCCGATTCACTTCCTCGTCAGGGATCTTCGCCGATCGCGGGAGGGGGCTTCCGCGGATCCGGGGGTGTCGAAGCCGATTACTGTCACGCTGCGTGTGTTGATGGTGACAGAGACGGACGGTGTTCCCCGAGCATCGCACGCGTGCCAGCCCCGCACGGTCCCTCGGACGGGTGATTGGGGAGGCTTCCGGTCGCCTCAATCGGCCTTGCGGTGCACCCTCGCGATCCACTCCGCGGGCTTGGCGATCTCCGCCTTGGTCGGAAGGGTGTTCGGGGATGTCCACACACGGTTGAAACCCTCCATGCCCACCTCGTCCACCACGGTGCGCACGAACCGCTCCCCGTCCCGGTACTGCCGCAGCTTCGCGTCCAGGCCCAGCAGCTTGCGCAGCGCCAGGTCGAGACGGCCCGCGCCGGTGGCGCGGCGCTTCTGGAACTTCTCCCGGATCTCGGTGACCGTCGGGACGACCTGGGGGCCCACCCCGTCCATCACATAGTCGGCGTGTCCCTCCAGCAGCGACATCACGGCCGTCAGCCGGCCCAGCACCTCCCGCTGCGCCGGGGTCTGCACCAGCTCCACGAGGCTGGGCCGCTCCTCCTCCTCGGCCGGCTCCTCGCCGCTCCCGCCCTCGCCCGGCTTGCCGCCGGACAGCGACTGGACGGCCTCGCGCAACCGCTCCAGCAGCGTGGAAGGGTCGACGTCGGTCTGCTCCAGGAAGGACTGGATCTCCATCCGCAGGTGGTCGCGCAGCCACGGCACGGCCGTGAACTGGGTACGGTGCGTCTCCTCGTGCAGGCACACCCACAGCCGGAAGTCGTGCGGGTCGACCTCCAGCTCGCGCTCGACGTGCACGATGTTCGGCGCCACCAGCAGCAGCCGTCCGCCCTCGGCGCCCGGCAGGTCCCGGCCGGGGGGCGCGAACGTCTCGTACTGGCCCAGCACCCGCGAGGCCAGGAACGACAGCAGCATTCCGACCTCGACGCCGGTGACCTTGCCGCCGACCGCGCCGAGCACGGCCCCGCCGGGCATCCCGGCGCGGCGCTCCTCCACCTTGTTCAGCAGCGGCGAGAGCAGCTCGCGGAAGCCGGCCACGTTGGCCTTGACCCAGCCGGGCCGGTCCACCACCAGGACGGGGGTGTCCGCCACCTCGGGGTTGGCGGGGGTCAGCCGGGTGAAGTCGCGTACGTGCTCCTCCGACACCTTGGCGTGCCGGCGCAGCTCAGCGACGATGCCGCGGGCTTCCTCCTTGCTGACTTCCGGCCCCGGCCGCCCGAGGCGGGTCGCGGTCGCGACCGCGAGATTCCAGTCGACCATCTGCACACCACCGAGGCTCGTCATTCTTTCACCGTACGTGCAGCGGGCGCGCCGCGGGAGGCACGCTCTCATGGGTGGCCCACCACAGCGGGAGGGACGTGCCCCGTCAGGGGCGCGGGGAACGGCGCGACCGGCCACGAACAACCCGCAGACTGCAGCGGCGAGCAAGGGGCACCCCCTCATCAGCAGAGGCGGCGTCATCCCGCCGAAGGCGAATCGCGGCAGCCGCAGTTGGCCAGCGCCGAAGCGAGCCGGTCCAGCGATTGCTGGGCGGCATCCCGGCCGGAGGCCCCCGTCGTCATGAAGGCGAAGGCCAGCATCCGCCCGTCGGCGTCCACCACCGTGCCGGCCAGCGTGTTCACCCCGGTGAGGGTGCCGGTCTTGGCCCGTACGAGACCCGCGCCCGGCTCGCCGCGCTCGCCGCCGTAGCGGTCGCCGAGGGTTCCGGTGAACCCGGCGACGGGCAGCCCGGTCAGCACCGGGCGCAGTTCCGGCCGGTCCGGATCGGCCGCCAGAGTGAGCAGCCGGGTGAGCAGCGCGGGCGAGACCCGGTCGGCGCGGTCCAGCCCGCTGCCGTCGGCGAAGCGGGCGCCCTTCAGCGGCAGGCCGAGCTTCTTCAGGGTGTGGCGGACGGCGCGGTCCGCGCGGCGGAAGCTCGCGGGCTCCCCCTGGGCGAGGGCTGTCTGCCGGGCGAGGGCTTCGGCGAGGTCGTTGTCGCTGTGGGTGAGCATGCGTTCGACCAGCGCGCCGAGCGGGGCCGAGCGGTGGACGGCGAGTTCGGCCGCCCCCTTGGGCGCTCGGCGCTCCTCGGGGGTGCCCTCGACCGTGACGCCCGCGTCGGCGAGTTCGCGGGCGAAGATCTTGGCCGCCTCCAGCGCGGGGTCGGCGGCGCGGGGTGCGGGCCCGTGGTGGCTGTTGTCCGTACGGCCCTCCTCGACCATCAGCGGGGTGACCCGGGCGAGGTTCTCGTTGGGGCCGATGACGTGCCGGTCGGTGCCGGAGTAGCGGGAGGTGTCGTAGCCGAGACCGACCTTGTGGACGTCGCGCTCGTCGAGGGCGCGGGCCGTCCGCTCGGCCATGGTGGCCAGGTCCCGTTCGGTGAGGGTGGGGTCGCCGCCGCCGACGAGGGTGACGCGGTCGCCCTTGCCGACGGCGCGGGTGGCGATCCGGTAGGTGTCGCCGCGGGCGGTCAGTGCGGCGACGGCGGTGGCCAGCTTCACCGTGGAGGCGGGCGCCGAGACGGCCTCGGCGTCCCGGGAGAAGAGCTGCCGCCCGGTGACGGCGTCCACCACCGAGGCGTGCCGTACGGCGCCCAGCGAGCCGTCCTCGATCAGCGGTTCGAGGGTGTCGGCGAGTGCCGAGGCGGTGGGCGGCGGCACCTGGTCCGGGCGGGTGCCGCCGCGGCCGCGCGCGTCGGTGCGCGGGCCGCCCTCGCCCGCTGCCCGCTTCGGCAGCGGCCCGGCCGCCGCCAGTACCTGGGGGGCCATGGGGTGGCTGTCGGTGCCGGGTGGGGTGTGGTCCCCGCCACTTCCGCCTTCCGGGCGGGCTGCCCGGACGCGCTCGGCCGTACGCTGACCCGAGTCCCACGGTCCGGCAGCTGCCACCGTCACCAGTGCGACCACGAGTCCGAGTGCGGCGGAGGCGGCGGTGAGCCGGGCCGTCTGCCGCTGCTGCGGAGCGGCTGCCCGCCAACGACGCCGGGCCGCTCGTGCCGCCTCGCGGGCGCGGTCGGTCACACGTACGGCCGCCGTACGGGTGTGTGCCGCTGCCTTCCGGGTGAGGGCCGGCGCGGTGCGGGTGTGGGCTGCCGCGGTGCGGGCCACTCGGGCTGCCGAACGGTATGCCCGCTTCGCGGTGTCACGCACCTTCGCTCCGGCGTCATGCACCTCGACCAGCCCCTTTCGCGAGCACACATGTGCGTGGGGGACACTTAATCACCAGACTGGAGTTCTTCTGGGGGACGGCCCCCAGGGCACACGAGTGCTGATGAGACTGATCTCATCATGATCTATACGGAGGAGCCTCCCTTGGAGTTCGACGTCACCATCGAGATCCCGAAGGGCTCGCGGAACAAGTACGAGGTGGACCACGAGACGGGCCGCATCCGGCTCGACCGGCACCTGTTCACCTCGACCGTGTACCCGGCGGACTACGGCTTCGTCGACGGCACCCTGGGCGAGGACGGCGACCCGCTCGACGCGCTCGTGCTGCTGGAGGAGCCCACCTTCCCCGGGTGCATCATCAAGTGCCGCGCCATCGGCATGTTCCGGATGACGGACGAGGCCGGCGGCGACGACAAGCTGCTGTGCGTGCCGTCCTCGGACCCGCGGATGGAGCACCTGCGCGACATCCACCACGTCAGCGAGTTCGACCGGCTGGAGATCCAGCACTTCTTCGAGGTCTACAAGGACCTGGAGCCCGGCAAGTCGGTCGAGGGCGCCAACTGGGTGGGCCGCGCCGAGGCCGAGGCCGAGGTCGAGGCCTCCATCAAGCGGCTGGCGGCCGAGGGCGGTCACTGAGGCCGTCCACTCCCCGGAGGGGCCGGGATCTCGGCCCCTCCGTCTGCTCTGCCGGCCTTGAGCCGATCGGCTAGAAGCCGCGGGTGCGCTTGGCGGCGCGGCGGCCCGGCAGCGGGGTCTCCTGGCCGGGGGTCTTGATGAACAGGCGGGCCAGTTCGCCGCCGAGGTTGACCCCTATCGCGATGGCCAGCGCCAGCGCCCCCGCCGTGGCCAGGTGCTCGAAGCCCTTGTTCACATCGCCCTGGGCGATGTTCAGCAGCCCGAAGTAGGTGTTGCTACCCGGCAGCAGCGGCCCGATCGCCGCCGTGATGTAGGGCAGCGACGAGGCGAACTGGTAGCGGGAGAGCAACTGGCCGAAGAGGCCGACCAGCCCGGCGGCCACCACGGTGGCGGGTACAGGTGTCAGATTCGCCTTGGTCAGCGCCCCGAAGATCAGCCAGGCCACGCCCCCGTTGAGGGTGGCCGGCAGCACGGTGTGACGTTCCTGCTGGAGCAGCACGCAGAAGGCCAGCGCCAGCAGCATGCCGGCCAGCAGCTGGGTGACGGGGCGGTCGACGTGGCTGACGATGTCGGGCGTCAGCCGGGCGTTCAGCCGGTCGCCCACGTACAGCACCATCAGCACGCCGCAGACGATGCCGACGATCAGGTAGATGACCTCCAGCAGGCGCGCGGCCGCGGTGATGTAGAAGCCGGTGAGCCCGTCGTGCACCGCAGCGACCAGTGCCCGCCCCGGGATCAGCGCGAAGAGTCCACCGGTGATGACGGCCGACGCCTGGATACGGGTGTCCGTGTGCTGGGAGAGCAGCGCGACGCCGACACCTATCGCGGCGGGCGGCATGGCCGCGGAGGCGAACTGGTAGAACTCCGGCAGCCCGCGTCCCGCGCACAGCCAGGCGAGCCGGTCACCGAGCATCGCGCCGAGCGCGGCGAGGACGAACACCAGCCCGTCGCCGCCCACCAGCAGCGAGGCGGCACCGGACAGCGCGCCGCTGGCCACGGTGAGGGCCCACTTGGTGTAGGGGTGCCGGTTACGGCGCATCTCCGCGAGCCGCCGGTACGCCTCCTCCAGGGACACCTCGCCCTGGGTGATGTCGGCGACGAGCGCGAAGACGGCCGACAGCCGGGTGTAGTCGGTGCCGCGCCTGCGTACGGTCCTGCTGAGCGTCACCGGGTCGTCGACCAGCGACGGCTGGTGGGTGATGGACAGCAGGGTGAAGGTGACCTCGGGCTCGGTGCGGTCGAGCCCGTAGGCGTGGGCGACGCCGAACATGGCGGCTTCCACGTCCTCGGCCCCCTCGCCGCCCGCCAGCAGCAGCTCGCCGATACGCAGCGTCAGGTCGAGGACGCGCGGCACGGCCGGGCCGCTCTCCGCACCCTCGTCGCCGCGCGCGGCCCGCTCCGGCACGGGGCGCTCGGCCAGCGGCATCCGTACCAGCGAGCGCATCCGGTCCTGCCAGGGCGAACCCGGCTTGGCCAGCGGGCCGACGACGGGGATGCCCTCGGGCGGGGTGAACGCGCTGCCCGGCTCGGGCGGCGGCTGTGTGACGAGCCCCTCCGGAATGGTGAACTCGGAGGTCGGATGCTCCTCCTCGGGGACGGGCGGAAGCGGCACGCCCAGGGGCGCCGTGAAGGCGCTGTGCGACTCGTCGGACACCGGCTTGGTGTCCTCCGGCTCACCACCCTGCTCCGCGGCGTCGCCGTTTCCCTTGGGCTGCCCCACCACGCTCTGTTCGCTCCTTCCCTCGCTCTCCAGCAGTGTCACACGAGCAACGCCGTGTCCGACGAGGACCGTTCCACGGAACGGAAGCGTGCTACCTCACAGTGGAGCATGCGCGGAAAACCTCCCCCCAAAGGCCCCCTGTACAGGACCTGTACAGGGGGCCGTCGAAAGGGGGTGGCCGCCGGAGAAGGAGCGGTCGGTGGGCGCTTCAGCCGGCGTCGGCGGCCCGTGCGGCGTTCGCCACGATCGCGTCCCGCATGTACTGGGCCAGTCCCGGCCTGATCGCCTCATAGGTGGCGGTGAAGCGCTCGTCCTGGATGTACATCTCGCCGAGCCTGCGGTGCATCTGATGGTCGCACTCGTAGCTGAAGCGGGAGATGAACAACCGGTGCCGCTCGGCGAGGGCGGTGACCGCGGGCGCGTCGGGCGGGTCGCCCGCCGCCAGCCGGTCGGCTACGGCGCCATGGATCTCGTCCATCTCGCGCTTGAGTGCTTTCCAGTCCTCCTTGCTGTAGGTGGCAGCGCGGCGCTGCGCCTCGCGGTACTGCTCGGAGTCGCCCCAGCGGCGCTCGGCCTCCTCCGCGTACTCGTCCGGGTCGAAGTCCCCGAACACCTCGAACTTCTCCTCAGGGGTGAGGTTGATGCCCATTCTGCGTGCCTCCATGGCGCGTTCCACGGCGGCGGCCATCTCCGTCAGCCGGTCGATCCGCGCCGTCAGCAGGTGGTGCTGCCGGCGCAGATGGCTCACCGGGTCGGCTGCGGGGTCGTCCAGCAGGACGGCGATCTCCTCCAGCGGGAAGCCCAGCTCCCGGTAGAAGAGGATCTGCTGCAGCCGGTCCAGGTCGGCGTCCGTGTACCGCCGGTGCCCGGCCGTCGTACGGGCGGAGGGCACCAGCAGCCCGATCTCGTCGTAGTGGTGCAGCGTGCGCACCGTGATCCGGGCGATACCGGCGACCTGCCCGACGGAGTGGCTCACTGCCGCCTCCTTGTCTGCCATCGCTTGTTGCGGTCGCTTACGGGCATCCACGGTGCTGCCTCACGTCGCGTGAGGTGCAAGCCGCATTTTCGCGCCGGCGTGTCACCGACGGCCCGCCCTCACAGCGGTGGGCGGTCCGTCAGTACGCTCAGATCGCGCTCTCCCTCACCGGCCATCACAAAGGCGCCGCCCTTCAGCCGGGAGATCAGCTCGCGGGCCCAGGCCGCGTCGCTGTCGGCGGTGTGCACCCACAGCTTCATGATCTCGCCGATGTGGCCCCACTCCTGCGGAACGCCACCGTCCGGTGCCCAGTTCCGGGTCACCTCGTCGCGCCAGGACTCCAGTGCGGCGACCCGCTCCTCCAACAGCGCCACGGCCTCCGCGCGGGGCAGGTCGACGAGGAAGCCGACGGCGGAGGTCAGCAGCTCCTGCTTCTCCCGGGTGGCGGTCAGCGCGTACCGCAGCAGCCGGAAGAACTCCGCCTCGCCCGCCTCGGTGATCTCGTACTCGGTGCGGGGCGGGCCGCCCGCCGTGCTCGGGGCCGTCTCGTGCGGCAGCAGCAGGCCCTGCTTGGCCAGCTGCTTGAGCGCGTGGTAGATCGACCCCGGCTTGGCCGTCGACCACTGGTGGGCGCCCCAGAACTCCAGGTCGTTGCGGACCTGGTAGCCGTGCGCCCGCCCGCGCAGGCGCACGTCCCCCAGCACCAGCAGCCGGATCGCCGACATCGCTTCCTGCTCCCCTGCCCGGTCATACCGCCGTTGCTTTGTCAAGCCACACCCTATGCGGGTCCGGGGCAGGGGGAGCAGCTACGTGGGGTCAGTCCTGGTCGGCGCCGCTCTGGTCGGCGCCGCTCTGGTCGGCGCCGCCGAACGCGGACCAGTCCGGCTCGGGCATCGCGCCGGTCTCGAAGACCAGATCGAAGGCGCCCTTGCCGTCGATCGTCTCGCGGATGATGTCGGCGTGCCCGGCGTGCCGTGCGAACTCCTCGATCAGGTGCAGCAGGCCCCAGCGCCAGGAGAACTCGCCGCCCTCGTCCCAGGGCGCGGGCGGGACGACGAACGTGTCGTCGAGCGAGGGCAACTCGCCCACAGCCGTCTCGACCTCGGCGGCGACCCGCTCGCTGCGGGCGAGCAGCGCCTCGACGGTCTCCTCGGCGGCGGGCGTGAAGCCGTTCTCGTACGCCTCCTTCTGCTCGGCCTCGCTGGTCTCGATACCGCGGAAGGTACGCAGCCAGTGCTCCTCGACCACGGTGACGTGCTTGAGCAGGCCGGCCAGGGAGAGGGCGCTGGCCGCGGGGGTGCTGCGGGCCTGCTCCTCGGTGAGGCCGTGGAGGGCGCGGCGGATGCCGCCTCGCTGGGCCTCCAGGTAGGCGAGGAGCGCTCCGCGCTCGTCACCGCGCTGTTCCGCCTTGACGACTACCGGCATTGGGGCTCGCCACCTCTCAGATCGCTCCGGAGGCCCGTGCCCCCGGCTGATGACCCCAAGCTATGACCCCTTGCGGCCAGGTTCTGTCCTCAAGAAACAGACCACTCAGCTTGTGCCCACCGGCCGCACCCCGCACCGCAGCGTGGGCGCCCGCCGGGTGCGGCCCGGTGGTGGGTGCTGCGCTTGCCCACCCTGCTCCCCCCAGCCTCCGGCCGGGAGGTACCCCCAGGGCGCAGACTGCCCAAGCGCAGCTTGTTTTCAGAAAGGAAACTCGCTGCGTTCGCGTTGGATGGAGACCCAGCGGGTGGTGGTGAAGGCTTCGACCACCTGGGGGCCGTTCAGGCGGCCGAGTCCGGAGAGTTTTTCGCCGCCGTAGGGGACGATCGGTTCGTCGGCGACGGTGGAGTCGTTGACGTGGACCATCCCCGCGTCGATCCTGCGGGCAACCGCGATCCCCCGCTCGATGTCGGCACTGTGCACGGCGCCGGCGAGCCCGTAGGGGGTGTCGTTGGCGACGCGTACGGCCTCCTCCTCGCCGTCCACCGGGATGATCAGCGCGACGGGTCCGAAGATCTCCTCGTGCCGCAGGGGGGAGTTCTCCGGCAGCCCGGTCAGCACGCTCGGCGAGACCAGGTTGCCGTCCACCTCGCCGTGCAGCAGGGCCGTGGCGCCCTCGGCGAGGGCCTGCTCGACGATGGCGGTCACCCGTTCCGCCTGGCGGGAGTTGATGAGCGGGCCGATATGGGTCTCGGGGTTCTCCGGGTCGCCCACCACCAGCCTGCTGACGCGCTCCACGAACTTCTCGGTGAACTCCGGCTCCAGGCGCCGGTCCACGATGATCCGGTTGGCCGCCATGCACAGCTGGCCCTGGTTGACGAAGCGGCTGTAGACCGCGGCGTCCACGGCGTAGTCGACATCGGCGTCGTCCAGCACGACCAGCCCGCTGTTGGAGCCGAGCTGGAGGATGACGCGCTTGAAGTTGCGCCCCGCGACGGTGGCCACATGGCGGCCCACGCGGTCGGAGCCGGTGAAGGAGATGACCTTGGGCACCGGGTGTTCGATGAGCGTGTCGCCGATCTCCGCGCTGTCGGTGATGACGACGTTCACCAGGCCCGGCGGCAGTCCGGCGTCCTCCAGCACCTTGGCGACCAGGGTGCCCCCGCACACCGGTGTCGACTGGTGCGGCTTGAGGAGGACGGCGTTGCCCAGCGCGAGCGCGGGCGCGGCCGACTTGACCGCCAGCAGGAAGGGGTAGTTGAACGGGGAGATGATCCCCACGACCCCGACCGGGTCCCGGTAGACGCGGTTCTCCTTGCCGGGGACCGAGGACGGCAGGATCTCGCCGAGCGGGTTGAGCGAGAGCTGAAGGGCTTCCCGGAAGAACTCCTTGACCATGTGGATCTCGAAGGCCGCCTTGTGCCGGGTGCCGCCCAGCTCGGCGATGATGGCCTCGGTGATCCGCGGCTCGCTCTCCTCGATGACCCGGATCGCCCGCTCGAAGACGCGTCTGCGCGTGTAGGGGTTGGTGGCAGCCCACTCACGCTGGGCACGCTCGGCCGCGCGGTACGCCTCGTCCACCTCGTCGCGTGTGGCGACGGTGATGGAGGCGAGCTTCTCCCCGTTGTACGGGTTGAAGTCGATGATGTCCCAGGAGCCGGTGCCGGGACGCCACTCGCCGTCTATGCACTGGAGTGCCAGATCCGTGAAGTAGGACATGCCATTCCTTCTGGGGGTTGAAGGAGATGCTGCTGCTTGGTCATCGTACCGGCGGGTCACAGGAGTTGGCGGATTTGGCGCAGGTGATCCCGGCTGTGTTCCGGGGAGAGGCTGAGCTCCACCAGCCGCCGCAGCGCCTGGTCGTACTGTGCCACCTCGTCCCGCTTGTCCAGGTACAGCGCACTGGTGAGCTGTTCGAGGTAGACGATGTCGCTCAGGTCGGACTCGGGGAAGCGCAGCAGGGTGAAGGCGCCGGCCTCGGCGGGGTGGCCGCCCAGCTCGAAGGGTGCGATGTGCAGGTGGACGTTGGGCCGCTCGGAGACTTCGGCGAGGTGGTCCAGTTGCGCCGCCATGATGGCCTTGCTGCCGAACGGGCGGCGCAGCGCGGCCTCGTCGAGCACGCAGAGCAGGTCGGGGGCGTTCTCGCCGAGGAGGAGTTTCTGCCGCTCCAGGCGGAGCGCGACGCGGCGTTCGACCTCTTCCTCGGCGAGCGGGGTGCGGTGCCCGGCGGAGACGACGGCGTGTGCGTACTCGTCGGTCTGCAGGAGACCGTGCACGAACTGGACTTCGTACGTACTGATGTGTGAGGCGGCGCCCTCCAGCCCGACGTACGTCTGGAACCAGCCGGGCAGCACATCGCTGTAGTTGTGCCACCAGCCGGCGACGCTGGAGTCCCGGGCCAGATCGAGGAGTGGTTCGCGCTCGGCGTCGTCGGTGACGCCGTAGAGCGTGAGCAGATCCTCCACGTCCCGCGCCTTGAAGCTGACCCGGCCCAGCTCCATTCTGCTGATCTTGGACTCGGAGGCCCGGATCGAGTAGCCGGCGGCCTCGCGGGTGACGCCGCGGGCCTCGCGCAACCTTCTGAGCTGGGATCCGAGCAGGATGCGCCGGACCATCGAGCCGCTGGAGCTGTTCACCCCTTTCGCCCCTCCGGTACCACCCTGTGCCGATTCTGTTGTCATTCCGATCAGCCCTCCACCCCTGCTTGAAGGGAAGTGTGCCATCCCCGCGCTCCGTTGCGTGCCCGCCCGATTACACACGATCGAAAGTCTCTCGTGCACGTGCATCTGCCCTTGCATCTGCTGTGGGCATTGGGAACCATGGGGATGGCACAAGTGGACCCGCTGGCACGGAAGTTGGCTGCGCGGGTTGCGCTGTGGCGCCCGCACCAGGCGGGGTAGCACGGCCGACAGGATCCGCGCAGGATCATCAACTGCCGCTGACGCCAGGAGTGGCCCTTGTTGGGGACCGAAGGATCGACGGTGCTGGAGCCCTTATGGGGAGGGCTCCCCACGCCGGATGCCCTCTCGGTCTCCGGCTCCGCCTCCTGCGCGCTGCCGCCCCGCTACGAAGCCGTCTCCAGCGCCCGGAACTTCACCCGCAGGACGCTCCAGCGCTGGGGCCTGACCGAAGAGTTCGACGACGTGGCGCTGGTGGTCTCCGAACTGGTGACCAACGCCATGCGGCACGGCCTCACCCCCGGCGCCGATCACGGGGCGGCGTCGGGGGACGAGGGCGACCCACCGGTCCGGCTGCATCTGATGCGCTGGTCGGCCCGGCTGGTCTGTGCCGTACGCGACCCCAGCGACCAGCCGCCCGATGTCACGGCCGTACGACGTGCCGCCGCGCATCGGGAGGCTCACGGGGGATTCGGTGCACAGCACGGAAGGTTCGGCGGTCACGGGGGCCGCGCGACCTGTCAGGACTCCATGGAGTACGGGGGCTCCATGGATCGAGGGGGTGCCCCGCCCGCCGGGGACCCCCTTGGGCGCGGGGGATCTCTCGGCCGCGAGGGGTCCCTCGGACACGGGGGAAACGGGGGTCACGGGGGAAACGGGGGACACGGGGGCGCCGTGAGAGCCGTTGACGCGTTCGACGCGTTGGGCGCCTGGGACTCCGAGGAACTCGAGAACTTCGAGGACTTCGGGGAGTTCGGGGCGCCCGGCTTCACGGCGGAGTCGGGACGCGGTCTGTGCCTGGTCGATTCCTTCAGCGACACCTGGGGGTGGCACCCGCTCTCAGGTCCGCTCTCCGGGAAGATCGTCTGGGCGCTGTTCCGCACCGGTGGCGAGCCCCGCGAGGGGGCGGTCGTCAGTGAGCTGCCAGGTCGTCGAACTCGCCGTCCTTGACGCCGAGGATCAGGGCCCGCACCTCGGCGGGCGTATAGATCAGCGCGGGCCCGTCGGGGAAGCGCGAGTTGCGCATGGCGATGTCACCATTGGGCAGCCTGGCGAACTCCACACACGCCCCTTGCGAGTTGCTGAACCGGCTCTTCCGCCATACGACCCCCTCCAGGTCCCTGGCGGCCATGCCGTTGAACGCGTCGGGCACTTGGATCTCCTGAAATGGTCGGATGTGCGGCTCGCCGCAGTGGACAGGGTCGTGCAGCCGTCAACTGCCAACTTCCCGGGATCATAACTTCGTTCACGTACGGATGCATGTGCCGATGCACGTGCACGACCGCATGTCGCGAGACCATCACTACCGGTCAGGCCCCTTGACTTGAAGTTCTCTTCAAGTTCTAGCTTCCCGTTATGAGCATGGAGATGACCGCCTGGCACGCGCTGTACAACGCACGCCACGCCCACCAGGACCAGCACCCCTTCTCGCCGGCCATGGTCGGCCGCATCATCCGCTTCGCCCGCCGCCACCACCGCAAGCTGATCGCGTTCATGCTGCTCAGCAGCGTGCTCGCGGTGCTCACCGTGGCCACACCGCTGCTCGCCGGGCAGGTGATGAACGCGATCGACCAGAAGTCCTCCACCGGCACCGTGCTGGTGCTGGCCGGGCTGATCGCGGCCATCGCCCTGGCGGAGGCCGGGGTCGGCATTCTGACCCGCTGGCTGTCCGCGCGCATCGGGGAGGGCCTCATCCTCGATCTGCGTACCGCCGTCTACGACCATGTGCAGCGGATGCCGGTGGCCTTCTTCACCCGCACCCGTACGGGCGCTCTGGTCAGCCGTCTCAACAACGACGTCATCGGCGCCCAGCGCGCCTTCTCCTCCACTCTTTCGCAGGTGTTCAGCAACATCGTCACGCTGCTGCTGACCCTCGTGGTGATGTTCAACCTCTCCTGGCGGATCACCCTGCTCACCCTGGTGCTGCTGCCGCTGTTCGTACTGCCGGCGCGGCGGATGGGCGCCCGGCTCGCCCGGCTGGAGCGGGAGCGGGCCGAGCACAACGCGCAGATGAGCACCCAGATGACCGAGCGCTTCTCCGCACCCGGCGCGACTCTCGTCAAACTGTTCGGGCGCCCGGACGAGGAGTCGGCCGCCTTCGCGGCCCGCGCCGACCGGGTGCGGGACATCGGGGTGCGCACCGCCATGGTGCAGGAGGTCTTCTTCACCGCGCTGACCCTGATGGCAGCCCTCGCACTCGCCCTCGTCTACGGGCTCGGCGGCTACTACGCGCTGCGCGGCAACCTCGACCCCGGCGCCGTCGTCTCCCTCGCGCTGCTGCTCACCCGGCTCTACGCGCCGCTGACCGCACTGGCCAGCGCCCGGGTCGAGGTGATGAGCGCGCTGGTCAGCTTCCAGCGGGTCTTCGAGGTGCTCGACCTCAAGCCGCTGATCGAGGACAAGCCGGACGCCCAAGAGGTGCCGGCCGGACCCGTCTCCGTCGAGTTCGACGACGTCCACTTCGGCTACCCCTCACCCGACAAGGTCTCGCTCGCCTCCCTCGAAGAGGTCGCCACGCTCGACACCCGGGGCGGTGAAGAGGTGCTGCACGGCATCTCCTTCCGCGCCGAACCAGGAGAGATGATCGCCCTCGTGGGCTCCTCGGGAGCGGGCAAATCCACGCTGGCCTCGCTGGTCCCGCGCCTGTACGACGTGGACAGCGGCGCCGTCCGGCTCGCCGGGAAGGACGTACGCGAGCTGAGCGCGGCCTCGATGCGGCAGACCCTCGGGCTGGTCACGCAGGACGGCCACCTCTTCCACGACACCATCCGCGCCAATCTGCTGCTCGCCGGCCCCGAGGCCACCGACGAGGAGCTGTGGTCCGCGCTGCGCAGGGCCCGTCTCGACGGGCTCGTCGCCTCGCTCCCCGACGGCCTGGACACCCTTGTCGGCGAGCGCGGCTACCGGCTCTCCGGGGGCGAGCGGCAGCGGCTGACCATCGCCCGGCTGCTGCTGGCCAAACCCCGTGTCGTCCTGCTCGACGAGGCGACGGCACACCTGGACTCCACCTCGGAGGCGGCCGTGCAGGAGGCGCTCGGCGAGGCGCTCCAGGGCCGCACCTCGCTGGTGATCGCCCACCGGCTGTCCACCGTACGGGCCGCCGACCAGATCCTGGTCCTGGAAGAGGGCCGGATCGTGGAGCGGGGAACCCACGAGGAGCTGCTGGCAGCGGGCGGGCGGTACGAACAGCTGTACAGGACACAGTTCAGCGAGTCGGCCGGCGACACGGCCGGGACGCCGCAGGACGGCACGCCCGGGATGCCGCAGGGCGACACCGCCGGGACGCCGCAGGGCGCGCGGATCGGGACCGTCGCCTGAGCGGAGATCACCCTCCCGGACGCGCTCGGCGCGCGCCGTACCCGACACGGGCACAGGCTGAGCTGTGGACCGCTCCCCCGGCAGCTTCCGGGGACCGGTCCCCTGGTCCGCGCCGCCGCTCCCGGAAGGACACGAGCCCATGAGCTGCTCCAGCCTTGAGGCCCTGACCCGCTGTTCCGTCGCCGTCGACCTGGGGGCTGCCAGGACCCGCGTCTACGCGAAAGGGGCCGGGCTCGTCGTCGACCAGCCGTCCGCCGTCGCCGTGAACACCCACTCAGGCGCCCTGATCGCGGTCGGCCAGGCGGCGGAGCGGATGGCCGGGCGCACTCCGCAGCACATCCAGGTGATCCGGCCCGTCTCCAACGGCCACGTGGTGGACATCGAGATGGCCCGGCGGATGGTGCGCACACTCATCAGCGAGCGGCTGCGCGGCCTCAAGCGGCGCCGCACGATGCAGCGCGCCCTGGCCGTCGTCCCGCACGACGCCGACCCGCTGATGCGCCGTGCCGCCGTCGAGACGCTCACCGGCGTGGGAGCGCGCCACGTCGAGCTGGTGGAGGCCCCGATCGCCGCAGCGATCGGCTGCGGACTGCCGGTGGTACGCGCCGAGGGTGCCATGGTGCTGGTGTGCGGTACGACGACCACCCAGATCGCAGTCGTCTCACTGGGCGCCGTCGTGGCGGGAGGCACCGTCAATCTGGGCGGGGAGACCGTCCACCACTCCGTCGTGCAGTACCTGCGCAACCGGCACGAGCTGCTGCTGCCCAGCCAGGACGTCCGCCCGCTCCACCTCGCCCTGCTCGGCAGCGGCGGCGTCGGCGACCGTCGGGGCGGGGGCAGCGGCAACACGATCGAGGTCCAGGGACGCGACGTGGTCTCGGGACTCGCCCGCACCGTGGCCGTCGACCCGGAGGAGCTGCGCGGGGCCGTCCAGACCCCCCTCACGGGGCTGCTGGACACCATCCGTGCCGTGCTGCACCGCTGCCCGCCCGACCTGGTGGCCGACCTCGCCGAGCGCGGGATGGTGCTGGCGGGCGGCACGGCGCTGCTGCCCGGCCTCGCCGAGCAGCTGCGTGAGCACACCGGGATGGCCGTCCATGTGGCGCGGGAGCCGGACCTGTGCGCCATCAACGGGCTCGCCGCGATGATGACGCACGGCGCCGGAGTGGCCGACGAGGGCGCCGCGCCATGGGAGCCCGACCCCACGCGGACCGACCCCCTGTCGGGCGGCCGGGAGGTCATCGGAGGACCGAGCGCTGTCACGGCCGCCGAGGCGGCCGTCCCCGTGCCGGAGCAGGAGGCCGGTTAGCGGCCCGCGAGGTGCAGCGGCCCGCTGAGTGCCTCGTTCAGATGGGGCCGGCTGCGCGGTCGTGGGGTGCGTAGGGGCCGAACAGATCCACCAGCTTGGCGCGGCAGCGCTGGAGTCTGTCCCCCATGACCGCGGCGACGGTCCTGGTCATGGCCAGGCCCAGCGCCTTGTCCTCCTCGCACAGGACCCGCACCGAGAGCGCGTCGAACTCCAGAGCGCGCACCGGGCTGTCCGCCTGAGCGGCGAGCGACCACACATACGGCTGGAACATCCAGGACCAGCCGAGCAGCTCCCCGTGGCGGACGTGGTCGATGGCCACGTCACGATGGCCGGGGATGTGCATGGCCAGCGTCGCCGAGCCGGTATGCAGTATCCAGAAGCGGTCGGCCTTCGCGCCCTCCTCGAAGATCCGTTCCCCGGCGTCGAAGCGCACTTCGTAGCCGAGTGAGCGCACCCGCTCTCGCTGCTCGGGTGTGAGTTCGCCGAGCAGCCCCGTCGTGGTCTGCATGGCCCGCCCTCCCTTCCGGGAACGGAGCGACGTATTGCCACGTCACGGCTTTTTCAAGGTACCTCTCCTCACTCGGACAGGCGAGTTCTGCACGACACGCCGTACCGTCGGCGGTATGTGCAGAAACATCCGGACGCTCCGTCCGCCCTACGCCGAGGCCGTCACCGAGCAGGACGTGCGGGCCGCCGCGCTCCAGTACGTCCGCAAGGTCTCGGGGTTCCGCGCCCCGGCCGCGCACAACCAGGCGGCCTTCGACCTGGCCGTCGAGCGGATCACCGCGGCGACCGGGGAGCTCCTGGAGAGCCTGGTGATCAAGGGATCGCCCGGTGGGAACGGCTGAGATTGCTCGCGGGAACGGCTGAGACGCCTCGTGGGAACGGCTGAGACGGCCGACGGCGCAGTCGTTCGACGTCGGCGGTCAGCGGCGGGCGCCCGCGCTCGCCTCCTGACGGCTCTCCAGCAGCCGCAGCAGCTCGCCGAGCATCCTGGCGAGCCCGTCGCGCTCCTCCTCGCCCAGGCCCACCAGCAGCGACCGCTCGTAGGCCACCTGCTCCGGCATGATCCGGTCCACCAGCTCGCGGCCGCCGGCCGTCAGCGACAGATGGGCGACCCGGCGGTCCCGCGCGTCCGGGCGCCGCTCGATCAGGCCCCGCTCCTCCAGCGTCCGCACCCGCTTGGTGACGGCCGTCGCCGAGGCATAGGTCTCCCGCGCCAGCCGGCCAGGGGTCAGCTCCCGGTCCTCGCGGCGCAGCGCGCTGAGGATGTCGAACTCCGGGCGCGAGAACCCCTCGCGGGCCAGCGGCGCGTCGGAGGCCTGCCGCAGCAGGGCAGCGCACCTGGTGAGGCGGCCGATGACCCCGATCGGCTCGGTGTCGAGGTCGGGCAGCACCTGCCGCCACTGGCCCAGGACCCGCGCGACGACATCCCCCTCGGCCCCGTCCGCTCTGCCTGCTCCCTCGACTCTGTCTGCTCCGTCCGCTCTGTCTGCTCCGTCCGCTCTTTCGCCGGGTGCGTCTTCCGCCGGCACGCGCTGCCCCTCTCGCCCGAGCTCGTCTCTCCCGTACACCGCCCAATTCTGCAGCCGGGGGGCGGGGCGGTACGGGAGCGGGGTCCCGCCGGGCGCACGTGGCGTCCGGCGGGCTCTCCGGGAGGGGCGGGTCAGCTCACACCCGGCTCCACAGGGACGGCGCGTCCTGCGGGTTCCAGCCGGGCTGCGCGGTGTGCGCCTGGATGCAGCGGTAGGCCGCACCGTTGTAGGTGACACGGTCGCCCACCTGGTATCGGGTGCCCACGGCCCAGGTGCCCTCGTCCGGCGGCTCCTGCGGTCCCCCGTCCCCGCTGGTGACCAGCGTGAGGCCGTACGCCTGCAGCGCGGGGTTGACGGGGTAGAAGAACGTCGTGCCGCCCGAGGTGCAGTTGCCGGAGCCGCCCGAGGTCATGCCCTGGGCCTGGTTCCCGGAGATGAAGGAGCCGCCCGAGTCGCCGGGCTCCGCGCACACGTTGGTCCGCACCACACCCGAGACGGTGCCCTGCGGGTAGGTGACGCTGGTGTTGCGCTGCTGGATGGTGCCGCAGTGCCAGCCGGTCGTCGAACCGGAGCGGCACACCGAGGAGCCCACCGGCGCCTCGGTCGACCCGGCGACCGTCACATCGCCCCTGCCGTAGCCGTTGACCAGCGGGCGGGGCGTCCAGTTCGAGTTCGTCGCCACCCAGGCGTGGTCGCGGCCCGGGAACGTCGAGCCCTGGAAGGTGCCCTGGGCCCGCTGGTCGTACCCGGAGGTGGTGGTGCCCGGAGTGCCGCAGTGGCCCGCCGTCACGAAGCCGCCCTGGCCGCCCCGGGTGACGGAGAAGCCGATGGAGCAGCGGCCGCTGCCGTTCATGTAGTACGCGTCGCCGCCCCGCAGATCGGCCAGCGGGCGCGGCTCGGCCGTGGTGCGGCGTACGGTGACGGCGTCCCGGCCGACGCCCGCCCGCTTCAGCAGCGCGTACGCGGCGGCGGTGCTGTGCGCCTCCACGACGACGTCGTTGCGTGCGATGTCGACGTACCAGACCGGCACGCCGTGCGGCGCGGAGCGTGCGGCCGCGCGGTCGAGCGCCTTGTGCACCCGGTCGAGGTCGCCGAGGTCGCGGTCGACGACGCGAGCGGTGGCGCCCGCCTCGGTGATACGCGCCGCCTGGTCGGCGCGGGTGGTCGCGACCGTCAGCCGGCCGGCCGTACGGCCGCTGACCCTGGCCCCGGCGAAGCTGTCGCCGAGCGCCGTACGCAGTGCCGCCGTCGTGGCCGCCGCCTCGGCCTCGTTGGCCAGCCGCGTCCTGGCCTGAGCGGTACTGAGGTGGAGATCGCGGCTCATCGCCCTCAGCAGCGCCGGGTCGCTCCCGGCGGTCCGCGGGGAGGCGGCAGCGGCGGGCGCGGGATCGCTCAGTCCGGCCAGCACGAGACCGGCGACGGCCAGTACGGCGGCCGCCGCCGCGGTGGCGGGTCGCCGCGCGGTGGCGGGTCGCCGCGCGGCGGCGGATCCGGTGGGGCGGCGACGGAGGGGAACGGAACTCGTGGGTCTCGCCATGGAGTTCTCCTCTGTGGGGGCTCGCTCCCCGGCAGGGTCGGGGAGCGGACTGGCGAAACCGTAGACCGGCGCCACCCTGGTGAGGACCCTTCAACTTCCCCCCTGCCACGGTGTTATGGCGCCTGGGGCTTCCGCAGCCAGCGGGAGTAGCTGGGGCTCAGCCCGGCGGCGCCGGCGTGCACGGCACGGGCGTGTGCCAGGACGGTCCGCGCCGCCCCGGCGGCGGCCGCGTCGCGGTGCCAGCCCAGCAGATGCCGCCACAGCAGCGGGGAGCCGAGCAGCGGACGCGTCACCAGGCCCGGCGTCGGCGGAAACGTCGCACGGCACAGCCCCACCGCGCGTCCCACCTGCACCAGATGCACACAGGAAGCGGTGTCCGTCTCGTACACGGCCTCCGGCGTGAAGCCGACCCGCGCGCACGCGGCGGCGAAGCAGTCCGCGAAGCAGCCGTCCCCCGGAACGTTGGTCCAGCGCGCCCCCGCCAACTCCCCGAGCGGCACCTCCTCGCAGGAGGCCAGCGCATGGTCCTCGGGCAGCATGACGAACACCGGGTCGACGGCCACCTGGCGCCAGACCACCGCGGCACCGCCGCTCCCGACGGACGGCGGCCGGCTCTGGCCGCACACCCCGGCCAGCACATAGTCGATCCGGCCCTCGGCCAGCAGCCCGGTCAGCTCGCGGGTCGACCAGGACGTGTACGTCGTCACGGCGGCGCCCGGACAGGCCGAGGCCAGCCGGTCGACCAGGCCGCCCAGCAGCGGCCCGTGCGTGCCCCCGAGCCGGTACCGGGCGGGCTGATCCGCCCCGCCCGCCGCCCGCTTCCGGCTGAACCGGCGCGCCTCCTCCTGTAGCTCCGTCACCGCGGGCACCAGCACCCGCGCCCGCTCCAGCACCAGCTCCCCCAGCTCGGTGGGGCGCACCCCGTGCGGGCCCCGGATGAACAGCTCACCCCCGAGCGCCCGTTCCATCCTCTTGAGCTGCGCGCTCAGTGCGGGCTGCGCCAGCCCCAGCCCGGTCGCGGCCCGCGTCAGACTCCCCGCCTCGGCGATGGCCGCGACGACCTTGAGGTGTCGGAGTTCCAGGTCCATACCAGTACGGTGGGGCGCCCGCCGACCGCCGACAAGACACCGGACACCGCCCGCTGAAACACCGGGCTCTCCCCGCTCGTCCCACCTGGACCGAACTGCCGTCCGACCCCACCGGTGAGTACCTTTGTCATGCTGCAAATATTCCGGGGAAGAAAGAGGGACGCGGAATGAGCACTACGGGCGGTCTTGGTTCCGCACGCGCGGAGGTGGTGCGGCTGCCGGGCGGGGACGGCCTGTGGGTGGTACGCGCGGAGGGCGGCATGACCGACGCCGACCACGCCGCGCTCCGCACGGCGGCGCAGCCCGCCCCCGGCTGCACCGCGGTGGTCGTCGACCTCGCGCTGGTCCCGCACGTCTCGGCAGCCGCGGTCCGCGCGCTGGTCGCCACAGCGCGCGCCCTCCAGGAGGACGGCACCACGCTGCTGCCGGCCACCACCGACCCCCGGCTCGCCGACGTACTGGCTGCCGACGGCGCGCTGACCGTCGTAGGGTCCGTCGCCGAGGCGACCACCCTGTGCAGCGCGCCCGAACCCGAACCCGGACTCGGCGTCGCCGTTCCCTCCCCGCGGCGCCCCGAACAGACCGGTGGCACACAGACCGGTGGAACACAGACCGGTGGCACACAGACCGGTGGAACACAGACCGGTGGAACCGGCTCGGCGCAGTTGGCTGTCACCACCGCCCCTCGGCCGCAGGCCCCGGCGCTCTCCCCCGCGGCCCCCGCCTCTGCCGCGTCCTCCGCTGCTTCCGCTGCTTCCGCCTCCTCGGCGTCCTCCGCCTCTTCGGCGCCGCCCGCCGAGGTGGTCCGGCTCCGCGAAGAGGTACGCAATCTGCGGGCCAAGGTCCGCACCCACCCGCTGATCTCCCGCGCCCAGGGCATCCTGGAAGAGCGCTACCGACTGCCCGACGACCGCGCCGCGTTCGCCCTCCTGGAGGCCAGCTCGCAGCGGTTCAACGTCAGACTGCGCACCCTCGCCAGTGCCGTCATCACCGTTCCGCCGCCGCGCTCCTACGACCACGAATGGTTCCCCCAGCGCGAGCGGCTGAGCGCTCCCCCGCTGGCCTTCGCCCCCCAGCTCCGCGCCGCCACCGCCAACACCGCGGAAGTCCTCTCCGCCGTGCTGCGCCACAGCATGGAGGTCGCCGAGACCGGCATGGGCAACGTCCAGCTCGTCGACCCGGTCACCGGTGACCTGCGCATCGAGAAACACCACGGTCTCGACGACGACTTCCTGGAGTTCTTCGACCGCGTCGGCAAGGACGGGACCGCCTGCGCGCAGGCCTCCCAGCAGGTCACGCGCGTCACCGTCACGGACGTTGCCACCGACGAGCTCTTCGACGAGGCGTCCCGCGACGCGGTGCTGGCCGCCGGCAGCCGGGGGTGCCACAGCACGCCGCTGATCGTGCCCTCCGGGCAGGTGGAGGGTGTCGTCTCCACCCACCATGAGCGGCCCGTCCGCGCGTTGTCTGCCGCGCAGGCCCGTGCGCTCGATGAGATGGGGGTGCAGGCCGGGCGGTGGCTGGAGTGGTACCAGCGCACTGTTGTCCTCGACGCCCTTGAGGACCTCCACTTCACCGGCAGCACCTGGCGGCACCCATGATTGACGCCGCCACCATTGGCTGAGGGGCCAGCCTTTTTCGGGTGGGCGGGGTTGAGGGCTCAGCCCTCTGACCGTCTGTCGTTCATGGGGGCTCCGCGGGTGGGTGGGCACCGCTTCCATCGGTTGAAGGCCGAGCCCTGTGGCCCCCTCCCGTTCATGGGGGCTCCGCCCCCAAACCCCCGGGTCCTCGCCGGACGGGCGCTGGGGGGCTCCGCCCCCCAACCACCCCCCGCTACGGGGGCTTCGCCCCCCTAGGAGCCCCCTTCCGCAACAGCACAATCCGGTAGACATTCACTCATCCCGGCTCATGCCCCAGGCCCTTGGCTTGTGCCGGTGACTCCCGCAGGGTCGTCACCGGCCGGTCCAAGGACCCGCACCACTGAGGGTGGCCTTGAAAGGCAATGGGGTGGTCCCATGCGGCAGGGGGGTTCTAGGGGGGCGAAGCCCACCTAGCTGTGTTGTTCGGGGAGGTTGGTGACGCGGCTGGCGGGGGTTTGGCCTTTGATGCCGGTGTGGGGTCGGTGGTGGTTGTACCAGTCGAGCCAGCCGGGAAACGTTGCTTGTCGTTCGGTTTCTGAGGTGTAGGGCCGCTGGTAGGCCCATTCTTCGAGCAGGGTGCGGTGGAAGCGTTCGACTTTGCCGTTGGTCTGGGGGCGCCAGGGGCGGGTGTAGCGGGGGCGGATGCCCAGGTCGTGGCAGGTGGTCTTCCAGGTTTTCTGGGTGTAGGCCCAGGCGTTGTCGGTCAGGACCCGTTCGATGGTGATGCCGTGGCGTGCGAACCAGGCGGTGGCCCGTCGGAGGAAGGCGGCGCAGGTGGGGGCCTTCTCATCGGGCAGGTTCTCGGTGTAGGCGAGGCGGGAGTGGTCGTCCAGGGCGGTGTGGAGGCAGGCGTATCCCTTTCCGTGGCGGCGGTCCTTGTTCGGGCTGTCGGCCCGGCCGTGGACCTTGTGGCCGCCGCCGTCGGGGATACGGCCGAGTTTCTTGACATCGATATGGACGAGTTCGCCGGGGCGGGAGCGTTCGTAGCGGCGGACGGGCTCGCCGGTGGCCCGGTCCAGGGCGGCCAGGGGAGGCATGCCGCAGCGGGCCAGGATGCGGTGGCAGGTGGAGGCGGCCGGCCCGGTGCGGGCGGCCAGGCGCAGGGGCCCGATACGGTGCTCGCGGCGCATGCGCACCACCTGCGCTTCTGTGGCGGGCGGGGTCTGTCCAGGGCAGTGACGCGGACGGCTGGAGCGGTCGTACAAGCCGGCCTCTCCCCGCTGCCGGTAGCGGGAAGCCCACCGGGCAGCGGTGGTGTGACTGACCTGGAAACGTTCGGCAGCCTGGCGCAGCGGCCAGCCCTCCTCCACGACACAGCGAGCCAGACGCAGACGCCCGGTCGGGGTCAGCGGGGCATTACGGTGGATCACGAGGGCCTCCTGCACTCGGCGGTAGATGTCGCAATCCACACCGAGCCAGAAGGCCCTCACCCCGTTCAAGGACCACCCACAGCGTGTCACCTGTCACCAACCTCCCCGAACAACACATCTAGCGGGGGGCCGTTGGGGGGCGGAGCCCCCCGACACGACCTGTCGGCGCAAGCCGAAGCAACAAACGGGGCGTGCGTCCACAACCGGGGGCCACCCCGTGAGGGGCTCGCCCCCCGACACGACCACTCGGCGGCGAGCCGAAGCAACAAACGGGGCGTGCGTCCACAACGCGGCGGGCCACCCCGTGAGGGGCTCGCCCCCCGACACGACCACTCGGCGGCGAGCCGGGACGCAAACAGGGCGTGCGTCCACAACCGGCGGGGGCAGCCCAAAGAGAGGGGATCAGGGTGGGCCGGCCCAGTGGTACAGGTGCACAGGACGCCCCGTCTCACCATGCTTCAACCGGTGCCGCACCAACCCAGCACTCTCCAAGAGCTTGAGGTACCGCTGAGCCGTCTGCCGACTGAGCCCGGCCCGATCGGCAACCTCCTGCGCCGAAAACGCCCGCGCAGCACCCGCAGTCCCCTGCAGAACCCCTCTCACCAGATCAGCGGTCAGCACCGAGTGCCCCTTGGGCAAGGTCTCACCACCGCCGCCCCGCGCAGCCGCGCCGAACAGCCGGTCAACCGTCTCCTGCGTGGCACCGGTCCGCGGCGCCGTCGCCAACTCGCGGCGCAGCGCGGCGTACCCGTCGAGCTTGCCGCGCAGATGGGCAAAGGTGAACGGCTTCACGATGTACTGGAGGGCACCGTGGCGCTGAGCCGCGCGGACCGTGGCGGTGTCGCGCGCCGCGGTCACCATGATGGCCTCCGTCTCCATACCGCTGCTGCGCAGGCGGCGTAGGAGGGCCAGCCCCGATTCGTCCGGCAGATAGTGGTCGAGCAGCACCAGATCGACCGCGTGCTGCCGCAGAAAGAGCAGGGCTTCTGCGGCGCTGTGGGCGGTCCCGGCGACGTGGAAGCCGGGGATCTTCGAGACGTACGCGGCGTTGATCCGGGCCACGTTGGGATCGTCGTCCACAACAAGCACCTCGATCACCTCCGTCACCCGCCCCTCACCTCCGCCATCTCATTCACACCCGTCGCGTCCGCCTCCAACGCCTCCGGAAGCACCACACGGAACTCGGCACCGCCCTCCGCCGACTCACCGACCCGGGCCTCACCACCCGCGCGCTCCGCGAACCGCCGCACAAGGGCGAGCCCGAGACCCCGATGAGCCCCACCGCCCTCACCCAACTCAACCGGATCACGAGCCCCCTCACCCGGCTCACGATCCTCATCGCCGAAGGCAACCCGCACGGCCTTCGTCGACCAGCCCTCCTCGAACACCAATTCCCGGTGCTCGGGCGGCACGCCAGGCCCGGTGTCCCGAACGGTGAGGACGACCGAACGGTCGTCCTCACCTCGCAGGGCGACCTCCACCGCCGCCCCCGCACTCCCCGCCGCCGCGTCCAACGCGTTGTCGACCAGGTTGCCGACGACCGTGACCAGGCCGCTCGGGTCGACCAGCCGGTCCGGGAGGAAGGAGTCGGGCGCCAGGCGCAGCGCGACACCGCGCTCGGCGGCCACGGCCGCCTTGCCGACCAGCAGCGCCGACACCAGCGGGTCGTGCACCCGTTCGGTGACCTCTTCAGCGGTGGCGCGGCGTACGCCCAACGCGCCGGTGACGAACTGTGCGGCCTCCTCGTACAGGCCCAGTTCCAGCAGGCCGAGGAGGGTGTGCAGCCGGTTGGCGTGCTCGTGGTCCTGCGCGCGCAGCGCGTCCAGCAGGCCGCGGGTGCCCTCCAGCTCGCGGCCGAGGCGTTCGAGTTCGGTCCGGTCGCGCAGGGTGGCGACGGCGCCGCCGTCCGCGGTGGGCATCCGGTTGGCGACCAGCACCCGGGCGCCGCGGACGGTGACCAGGTCGCGGCCCGTCACCCGCCCCGCGAGCACGTCCGCCGTACGGCCGGGGCCGAGTGCCTCGGTGACCGGGCGGCCCAGCGCTTCGGGTCCGAGGCCCAGAAGCCGCTGGGCCTCGTCGTTGACGAGCCGTACCCTGCCGTCCGCGTCCAGCGCGACGACGCCCTCCGCGAGCCCGTGCAGCATCGCCTCGCGCTCGGCGAGCAGCGCGGAGATGTCGGAGAAGGCGAGGGCGTGGGTGCGGCGGCGCAGTCGCCGGGCCAGCAGGTAAGCGGCCAGCGCGCCGACGGCGAGTGCGCCGCCCGCGTAGGTCAGCAATCGGGGGACGAGGGCCAGCAGGCCCTCGCGGACGTTGGCGTAGTCGATACCGACGGAGACCGCGCCGATGATCCGCCCGTCGGAGTCGCGCAGCGGCGCCTTGCCGCGTGCGGTGCGGCCGAGGGTGCCTACGTCGATCTGGGTGACGTCGTGGCCCGCCAGCACCTGGCCGGGGTCGGTGGAGACGTGGTGGCCGAGGGCCGAGGGCGAGGGGTGGGCCCAGCGGACACCGCGCTCGTCCATGATCACCACGTACTCGGCGCCGGTGGCGTGCCGGATACGCTCCGCCTCCCGCTGCAGCGGCCCGCGAGCGGTGGGCCGCTGGGCGCGGTGTGCGGCCGAGGTCAGCTCGGACGCCAGGCCGGGACGGGCCGCGGTGGTCTGGGCGATCGCGAGGGCGCGGCGCATGGCCTGCCGGTCGAGCTGGTCGCTGAGCGGCGCCAGGAACAGGCCGCTGACCAGCGCCGTCACTCCGACGACGAGGGCGAGCTGGGCCGCCAGCACATGGGAGGAGACGCGGCGGGGCCTACCTACGCGCACGGGCCACGCCTCCTCTCGGCCGTTGTCGCCCCGCGCCGGGCGGGGCGCTGTCTGGAATCTCCCGTTCCGGTCAGCTCCTGCCAGGAAGAGTAGAGGACCGCCGGCGTCAGCCGTCCGGGAATGCCCGGCTACAGGATGCCGAACAGCAGTCCGGCGCCCAGGATCACCAGCGAGGTCAGCACGGCCCACTTGATCGTGAACTTGGTGTGCTCCCCGAACTCCACCTTCGCCATCCCGACCAGGACGTAGACGGCCGGGACGAGCGGGCTCGACATGTGCAGCGGCTGGCCGATGAGCGAGGCACGGGCGATCTCCAGCGAACCGACCCCGTGCGCGGCCCCCGCCTCGGAGAGGATCGGGACGATGCCGAAGTAGAAGCCGTCGTTCGACATCAGATAGGTGAACGGGATGCTGAGGATTCCGGTCACCAGCGCCATGTGCGGCCCGAGCGCGTCGGGGATCGCGCCCACCACGGTGCGGGCCATCTCGTCCACCATGCCGGTGCCGGTCAGTACGCCGGTGAAGACTGCGGCGGCGAAGACCATGCCCGCCACGTTGAGCACGTTCTCGGAGTGCGCGGCGATCCGGGCCTTCTGCTCGGCCATGTCCCGGAAGTTCACCGTCAGCGCGAGGGCGGCGCCCAGCAGGAACAGCACGGGGATGGGGAGCAACTGGGTGATCAGCAGGACCAGGAGGGTGACGGTGAGCGCTGCGTTGAACCAGTACAGCTTCGGCCGGAGGGTGGACCGGTTCGGGTCCAGGACCGCCGACTCCGCGCCGTGGCCCGACGCCGGCTCCGCAGCGCCCTGGCCGTCCGGGGTCGGGTCGTCCGGGGTCGGGTCGTCCGGGGTCCGGCCGTCGCCGTCTGCCGTCGCGGCCCGGCCGCCGCCTCCGCCACCGGCGCCCCCGCCCTTGCGGAGCGAGAGCCGTCCTCGCCGTTCCCCGGCGTCGGCCCCGGAGCCCGCGCCCACCAGCACGGTCTCGCTCTCCGGCTCCGACTCCGGCTCCGACTCCGACCCCGTCCCCTGCTTCCGCTCGGTCGCCCCGGTGAAGGTCAGCGTGCCCAGGCGGCGCCGCTCCCGGAGGCCGAGCGCGTAGGACAGGACGAAGACGCAGAGCAGCCCGACGGCCAGTGCGGGGATCATCGGGACGAAGATGTCGCCCGCGTCCAGGTGCAGCGCGGTGGCAGCCCGCGCGGTGGGGCCGCCCCAGGGGAGGGTGTTCATCACACCGTTGGCCGTGGCGGCGACACCCGTGAGTACGACGACGCTCATCCCCAGTCGCCGGTACAGGGGCAGCATCGCGGAGACGGTGATCATGAAGGTCGTCGAGCCGTCGCCGTCCAGCGAGACGATCGCGGCGAGCACGGCCGTCCCGACGACGATCCGCAGGGGGTCGGCCCGGCAGAAGCGCAGGATGCCCCGCACCACCGGGTCGAAGAGGCCGACATCGATCATGATGCCGAAGTAGATGATGGCGAACATCAGCATGGCGGCTGTGGGCGCGAGGTCGCCGACGCCGTCGAGTACGTACTTCCCCAGGTGGGCGCCCTCTCCGACCAGGACGCAGAACAGCGCGGGGATGAGCACCAGCGCCGCTATGGGGGACATCTTCTTGGTCATGATCAGCACCAGGAAGGTAGCGATCATGACAAAGCCGAGGATCGTCAGCATGGAAACCCAATCTCTCGCCCGCCGCGACGCGACGGGGGACCCGCCCGGACCCCCGCCGTCGCGGCAGGGTCCAGGTGCCCGGTGACACGGCACGCGGCGGCCCTGCGGACGGGGCCCCGGTGCCCTGCGGTCGCCCGACCGTAAGCAGCGCGGCACACCGGTCACAAGAGCGTCATCCGCGAGCAATATGAGCGAAACCCCAGCTCAAGGTAGGGGTGCCCGGCCGGGCGCCACCGGGAGCGCCACCCGGACGGGGGCCCTGCCGCTGGTTGGACGTGCGCGGCCATGGGCACCCGGGGGACAGCCCGAGGTGCGAGGGAAGTGATGACGCATGGCCACGGCAACCATGGAAACCGTCCACATCCGGACCGGCGACGGGGCGGTGCTGACCGGCGATCTTCAGGTGCCTGACCGGGTGACCGGAGCCGTGCTGTTCGCCCACGGCAGCGGCAGCTCGCGGTTCAGCCCCCGCAACCGCGCGGTCGCGACGGTGCTGCGCGAGGAGGGGCTGGCCACGCTGCTGCTCGATCTGCTGACCGAGGAAGAGGAGCAGATCGACGCGGCGACGGCCGAGCACCGGTTCGACATCCCGCTGCTGGGCCGTCGCCTGGTGGCGGCCGTCGACGAGCTGACGCGGCACGGGCGGACAGCCGGACTGCCGGTCGGCATCTTCGGAGCGTCCACCGGCGCGGCGGCGGCGCTGACGGCCGCGGCCGAGCGGCCCGGCACCGTCTACGCGGTGGTCTCCCGGGGCGGGCGGCCCGACCTGGCCGGCGAAGCGCTGCCGGAGGTGCTGGCCCCGGTGCTGCTGATCGTCGGCGGCAACGACCAGCAGGTGCTGCGGCTGAACGAGGCCGCAGCGGAGAGGCTGCGCGCCCCGCACCGCATCCATGTCGTCCCCGGCGCCACCCACCTGTTCGAGGAGCCGGGCACCTTGGAGGAGGCCGCGCGGGAGGCTGCCGGATGGTTCGCGCTCCCACCCACCACGGACGGCGAGTGAGGACGCGGCCCACGCACCGCGGAAGGGTGCGCGACACGAGCACCGCAGAAGCAGGGCGCGACACGAGCACCGCAGAAGGGAGCCCCGATGCGTTTCGCAGACCGCATCCAGGCAGGCCGCGATCTGGCCGCGGCCCTGCGTGAGATGCAGCGTACGGAAGACCTGCCCGACCCCCTGGTCCTGGCGCTGCCGCGCGGCGGCGTCCCCGTCGCCGCCGAGGTGGCGCGCGCTCTGCACGCCCCGCTGGACGTGCTCGTCGCGCGCAAGATCGGGCTGCCGGGGCGGCCGGAGTACGGCGTGGGAGCCATCGCCGGTGAGGACCCGCCCGTCTACGACGCGACCGCGCTGGAGATGCTCGGCCTCACCGAGGACCGGCTCGCCTCGACGGTGGCGCGCGAGCGGGCCGAGATGCACCGCCGCCAGGACCTCTACCGTGGCAACCGCCCGGAGCCGCGCGTCGCGGGCCGCACCGTCATCGTCGTCGACGACGGGCTGGCCACCGGCGTGACGGCGCGGGCCGCCCTGCGGTACATCCGCCGCCAGCAGCCCGCCCGCCTCGTGCTGGCTGTCCCGGTGGGCTCACCGCAGGCCGTCACCTCGCTCGGCCACGAGGCGGACACGGTGGTCTGTCTGCACCAGCCCGCCGTCTTCGAGGCCGTCGGCCTCTGGTACGAGGACTTCCCCCAGATCAGCGATGAAGAGGTGACCGAAGCCCTCCATATGACGACGGCCCACTGACGGCCCACTGACGGCCCTGGCAGCCCGCCGACGACCCACTGGCGGGCCGCCGACGAGCCACCGAGGATGCCGTCAGGCGGCTGCCGCCCCGCCGGGAACGGCCGGGCGCCTCCGCACGGGGCGCCCGGCCGCGTGGTGGGCCTGCCGCTCGGCACCGGCAGGGTGGCGGACGGCCCGGCGGTCGTGCTCGACCTGCCGGCGCACCCGCTCGAAGCTCTTGGACAGCAGCCGGGAGACATGCATCTGGGAGATGCCCAGCTCCTGGCCGATGCGCGACTGCGACATGTCGCGGAAGAAGCGCAGGTAGAGCACGCGCCGCTGACGCTCGGGCAAGTCGCGCAGGCACGGTTTGACCGCCTCGCGGGCCACCACCGTTTCGTACTCGGGCTCCGGCTCGCCGAAGGTGTCGGCCAACGAGAAGCCGTCGCCGGAATCGGCCCCCAAGGAGGCGTCCAGCGACAGCGAACGGAAGCTGCCGAGGGCCTCCAGCCCGGCGGCCACGTCCTCCTCGGACATTCCGGAGTGCTCGGCGATCCGCTCGACGGAGGGGGCGCGGTCATCGACCGTGGTGCTCAGGTCCCGCACCGCGGCCCGCACCTTGTTGCGCAGCTCCTGCACCCGGCGCGGCACATGCACGTCCCAGGTGTGGTCGCGGAAGTGACGGCGGATCTCGCCCGTGATCGTCGGTACGGCGAACGGCACGAACGGGGCGCCCATCGCCGGGTCGTAGCGGTCGACGGCCTTGACCAGACCGAGCGCGGCGACCTGCTCCAGATCCTCCAGCGACTCGCCGCGGTTGCGGTACTTGGCGGCCAGCCGGTGAGCCATCGGCAGCCACGCCTCGACGAGGCGGCCGCACAGCTCGTCCCGCTCGGGACCCTCCGGCAACGCGGCCAGCCGTGCGAAGTCCTCCGCGGTGTCAGGAGCGTCGTCGTGACTGTGGCGGGTTCGCTGCGGCCGGTACCGTACGGGGCACATGGGATCGGGCTCCTCCCGGTGTCGCTGACACGTGGACCACCGCGGGAGAAGCGGCTCGGGTGACACACCCGGGGTGACCTTCTGCGGTCGCCTCCCGCGGATGTGCCTGTCCTCCCAAGCACGTGGTCTCTTGTGTAACCGTCCCGGGAATCGGTAAACCCCTCGATCAGGTAGGGCGGCACCGGCGGCTGTTCCTCCAACCTGCCGGTGCCTCCGCGAGGCGACGTCGCCACGCGTACGGAACCGCGTAACCGCTCGGCCGCCTCGGCAAACAGTCCTCCGCACAACTGTTGAGTTGCGGACGGCCGCTTCCTGGGTACAGGGAGGCGGCAGCCCCACCCGGGGGCGGTCCCGGACGAAGGCGTAAGGTCGGCGTCTGGCCGCCCGCAGGCACCATGCGGGTGGCCGGTTGTATGTCCGAACCCTCACCAGGAGATCTTCGTCATGCCGATCGACAACGGCACCGGGCCGCCCATCTACGACAGCCTGATCGAGGAGCACGGCGACGTGCCCGGCGACGTACGCCAGGCCGCCGAGGAGCTCCAGCAGGAGGCGGAGCAGGCGGTGGACTTCTCCCCCGTGCACCACCGGCACCCCAGTACCGGCAGACCGGAGTCCTCCGAGCCTCCCGCGCCCGCGCCGGGCCCCGAGGGGCAGCAGCACCGGCCGCAGGCACCCGCGGCCCTGTCCGGCCGGAACCCACGGCAGCCCGGCGGTCCCGGGCAGCCCGGTGGCCCCGGCCGGCCCGGACGACCGTTCAGGCCCCACCAGCCCGGACAGCCCCAGAGCGGGCACGCGCAGGGAGGGCACGCGCAGGGAGGCCAGCAGCAGGGGCAGGCTCAGGGCGGACAGCCCCAAGGCGGACCGCAGCAGCACGGGCAGCCGCAGCACGGGCAGCCGCACGGCGGACAGGCCGAAAGCAGTCAGTCCCACCAGACTCAGCACCAGCACGGTCAGCACCAGCACGGTCAGCACCAGCCGGGACAGCACCAAGGCGGTCCCGAGACAGCTCAGCGGCCGCCCGAGTACGCGGCCGAGTAACGATCCCAGCCGCGGGCGGCCCCGGCGAACCGCCGGGCGGCGCGGCGCGGTCAGCCGCGCGCGGTGCGCACGCTGTGGAGGGCGGCGGCCAGATGCTTGCGCACCGGCTTGGGGACCGGGGTCCCCTCGGCACCGGCGACGAGAGCGGCCGCCACGTTCCGCAGCTTCATGTTGGAGTGCTGGGAGACCCGTACCAGAACCTGCCAAGCCGTCTCCGCGTCGCACGGCGCGAGGGCCATCACCATGCCCCGGGCCTGGTCGATGGCCGGGCGGGTCTCCAGAGCCTGCCGCAACTGCCCCACCTCGGCGCTCAGTTCCTCGACGCGCGCGGCCAGCAGCTCCCGTTCCGGGTCGGCCGTGCCCTCGTCCTTCGCCGGAGCGGCATCATCCGGCGACACGGCTCTGCGCTGCGAACACTCCGCTGCCACAGAGGTACGCACAAAGCCGGTTGCGGCACTCATCAACGTCTCCCAGCGCTCGGACGGTCCTTCAGTGCGAGGAGCCGCTGCCTGCAGAAGCTCGCGCACTCCGGACACTTCCGAGACTGAACCCACTGCCCCCAAACCAGCAACCCCGCCCGTTCCGCGCGATACCGCGCAAAAACGGCACCGGGGGCTGTGTCCCCAACCCACCGGCGCCTTCGCAGGGCGAGCTCACTCCCGCGCACTGTGCACGTATCCACGAAAGCGGCTGGTAAAACCACTGTCCGTCCGCTCGACGGCGGAGTGAACCCAGGGGGGTGAACACTCGTCGAATTCGGCCGGCAGCTCCAAACTCCCCCAAAAGCAGCGACCGCCCCGAAAGCAGCGACCCGATCCGCTCGGCGTCCGTCAGAATCCTCCACCGCCGAAGTCCCCGCCGCCGAAGCCACCGCCGTCACCGCCGCCGAAACCGCCGCCGAAGTCCCCGTCGGAGAAGTCGCCGCCGGAGAAGTCCCCGCCCGACGGATCGCCGTAGCCTTCGGCGCCGTACGCGTACGGGCCTCCCAGCGCGCTGCCCAGCATGGTGCCCATCAGCATGCCGGGCAGCAGGGCCCCGCCGAAATACCCGGCGGCCCAGGGGGCGTAGACCGGTCCTGCCTCCCAGTAGGGGCGGGCTCCCTGCGGGGTGCCCACCTGGCGGGCCAGCGGTTCCTCGCCGTCGGCCAGCCGGGTCGCGTCGGCGGCGCACGCCGGAACCATCCGTTCCGTGCCGCCGGGCGGCGTCCACGCCACGTCCTCGACCGACGGCCCGTGCCGGGGGTCGAAGAAGCAGGGCGGACGGCGTTCGGGCAGCGGGTCCCCGCGCAGCCGCGCCTCCAGGGTGGTGAGCGCGAAGCGGCCCTCGGCCAGGGACTCGCTCACCTTCCGTACCTCCTGCGGGCGGCGCGCCGACGCCATCGTGGCCTTGGCGTCCTCGTACGCGTCCAGGGCCCGCGCGTAGTCCTCGCGCGCCGCGTCGGCGTCCTCGCGGGCCATTCCGGGCGCCGCGGACGACGGGTCGAAACCGATCCGGCCCAGCTCCTCGCCGAACGCGGTGATGTCCTCGTCCACGACCGGGCGCAGCCTCTCCAGTCCTTCCCGGTCCAGCCGCGCCTGCCGCCTGCGCCCGCCCCAGCTCACCAGGAAGGCACAGCACGCGGCCAGCAGCACCAGGATGCCGAGCGTGACGATGGCTCCGGTGCCGCCGCCGGTACGGCCGCCGTCCTGCGACGCTCCACCGCCGTCCCAGGCCGCCGGAGCGTCGCCGTCCGCCTGTGCGATCGCCTGTTCGGCGAAGTCGGTGACCATCGCCCTCGGATCACCGGAGTGGGCACGCTCCACCGCGTCGACGGTGTTGCGCACCGCGTCCCGCGGCATCACCTGGTGGTCGGCGCCCGCGTCGAAGCGGTCGCCGAGAGCCACGGCGTAGACGCCGGTGATGCCTGTCTCGGTCCGCAGGTCCTGCAGCAGCGTCTGCCGGTCGAACCCGCCGTCCGCAGGCAGCACGGCGACGAGGACCGGCTTGTCGGCGCGTTTGATCCGGTCCTCGAGCGTGTCGGCGGCGGAGGGGGGCAGCGTGTCCCGGGCGCGCGGATCGACGTAGACGGGGCCGTCCCGCAGCGCGGCGGCGGCCTCGTCGACACCGCCGCCGTCCGCGGCACGGGGGCCTGCGGCAGCGGCCACCACCAGCAGCAGTGCGGCCACCACCGTTGCGAGCACCGAGGTCAGACGGAAGACCCGTCGTACGGTCTTCATACGATTTACGGTAGCTCAAACCGGACATTTGCCGCGCGGTTGCCCGAGTGGGCGCTGCCCTGGTTGCTGGGGGAGCCACTACCGGTGGCAGGTGAAGTTGCGTGCCTCGTCGGGGTCGCCCGAACCGTCGTACCGGGGCCATTCCGGATACGCGCACAGCGGCCGGGTCCGGCCGTCGGCACCCGGACCGGTGTCCGTGACGACCGGCCGGTGCGGTGCCCTTCCGTGCTCCGTCCACTTCTCCAGTGCGCCCACCGAGTCCCAGCCGGCCGCGAAGGCCGGCGCGACGTTGGCGTGGTTGGCTCCGGGCACGAGATAGAACCGGGCGAACCGCTCCGTTGCCCGCTTGCCCATCACCTTCCGCACCCGCTGGAAGTACTCGACGGTCGAACGGTGACTGACCAACTCGTCCGCCGTTCCGTGCAGCAGCAGCAACTTGCCCCCGGCCCGCGCGAACGGCCGCAGATCCGGGTCGTTGACGTCCTGCAGGGCCGCCAGCTCGCTCACCCGGTGCCGCCAGCGCCCCGGGTGCCGGGGATCGAGGGAGAGGGAGTCGAACCCGGGGTCCCGGGTGACGAAATAGCGCACCCACTGCTCCCAGAACTGGACGCCGTAGCCACTGTCGAGGGGCATCGGATTCGCGGGGGCCGTGCTGCCCATGCCCAGCAGCGGGGTCGTCATGTCCGCACCGGACAGGAACGGGAACCCGGGGTAACCGCGCTCCCCGCTCCCCAGCGGGTACTTCCAGCGCAGCGGGGACGACAGCGCTTCCACGGTGCGGATCTGCCGGCCGGACAGGCAGGGCGGGGCGCCGGTGCGGCTGTCCGCTTGGTCAGTGCCGCTGACCGTGTCCTCGGGGCAGCGCAGCGTACGCGGGTCGAAGCGGCAGCCCGCCTCGTCGGACACCACTCCGTCCCGCAGCCCGTCGTCGCCGTCACAGGCGTCCAGCACCGCGCGGTGCAGCAGCCGCTGCTGCGCGGGGCCGGGGAACGCGCCCGGGCGGGAGAGCAGCCGGGCCGCGTACCCGAAGAACAGGTCGAGGCTCGCCGCGTTCCACGCCGGGTAGACGGCCAGCACCCCGTCGAAATCGCGCGGCCAGCGCTGGGCGACCGCCAGCGCCTCGCGCCCGCCGGTCGAACCACCCGCGAAGAAACTGCGCCGCGGCTGCTGCCCGGCGTAGTGCTCGCCGAGTACGAAGAGCGCCGCATCCCGGGTCTTCTTCAGCGCGTCCCCGGCGAAATTGCGCAGGGCCTCGTCGTTCGTGCCGAACGAGCCGTCCAGGGACGGTGTCGGCTTGTGGTCGGGCGGCGTCTGGTGCCCCGAGTCGCTCGCGAAGACGGCGTAGCCCCGGCCGAGCGGTGTGCGCTTGCCCGCGGGGGCGAACGGCACGTTTCCCGTGACGTCGGGAATCGAGCCGTTGTAGCCGCCTCCGCCCAGCATCATCGCCCGGTGGTTCCAGTGCTCGCGGTCCGGCAGCGCGAGGCGCAGCCTGATCGCGGGCGCGGCGCGGTCCACGGGGTGGATCTCGGCGTCGACGCGGCAGTACGGGACGAGTGCGGCGGCCCCCTCGCCGGAGGGGGGTACGGGTTGCGCGGAGGTGACCGTGCCGCCGCGGGTCGGCAGGCCGATCCGGGCGCGTGGGATGTCCAGGCCGCGGAGGTCGGTGCAGGCGGCTGCGCCGCTTGTGCCGCTTGTGCCGCTTTTGCTGCTTGTGCTGCTTGTGCCGTCGGCGGTGGCGCCGGGTGCCGTGGGTGTCATGGTGACGGCCACCAGTGTGGCCGCCACCATGGCGACCGTCGCTGTTCGTCTTCGCACCTGCCCGCCCTCCCGCCCCCTTGACAGCTTCGAGTGCTGGCACGCTAGGGGGTGGTCCCGGTCGCGGCCATGTGGCCGCGCCACACGGCGCGCCCCACCGCTGTGGGCTCCGCCCCGGGGGGCGGCGCAGCCCGTGCGGGTGGGACCGGTGGTGGGTGCCCGCGGCAGCCCGCCGTGGGTGCGTCCCGGATTTGGCCGGCTGCGGACGCGTTGTGGTTGCTCGCGCAGTTCCCCGCGCCCCTGACGGGGCGCCCCCTCCCCCGCCCCAGACCGCGCGAGACGAAACCGGCGGTGCCGGGCCCACGGCAGCCCCGCCGTAGGTGCATCGCAGACCTGCCCGACTGCGGGCACGTCGTGGTGGCTCGCGCAGTTCCCCGCGCCCCTGGCGGGGCCCTGGCCGGTCAGGGTAGAGCCAGGAGGGTGGCGCCCAGGGCCAGGAGGGCGGTTCCGAAGAGGCGGCCCGTGAGGGTGGGGCGGGGGGCTGTTTTCTCGATGGTGATGACCGCCGCGACAGCCGCCATCCAGGCCAGGCTCATCACGCCGGCGGCCAGCAGTACCGCCATCAGCGCCCAGCAGCACCCGAGGCAGTAGCCGCCGTGCCGTACGCCGACCGAGAAGGCGCCGAAGCGGCTGCCCGCAGTGGGTTCGGCGTACCGCATCACCAGGGCCAGCGGGGAGCGGCAGCGCACCAGGCACCAGCGTTTGAGCGGGGTGAACTGGTAGGCGCCGGCGACCAGGAGCACCACGGCGCCCACTTGTACGGCCAGCGGGCCTCCACCCATGGCGGTGGCCTCGAAGGCACGTACGACCGCGTAACCGAGGAGGCCGGCCACGCCCCATACGGCGAGATAGCCGGCGGTCAGCGCGGCGAGGGTGCCGGTTGTGGCGCGGGCCCCGAGCAGCCGACGCATGCCCACCATGAACGGGGTGATGGCGGGCAGCATCATCGCCGCCATCATCACCACCCAGGTGAGCAGGAAGAACCCGAAGGCCGCCGGCGGGATCACCGCGCCGCCCCCCATCGGCCGCATGCCCGTGAGGATGCCGGAGCTCATGTCGGGCATGGCCAGCGCGCCGGTCACCAGCCAGGCCGTCCCCGCGAGGGCGAGGAGCAGCCCGGCGAGCAGGAGTTCGAGCCGCGTCCAGGTGCGGGGCGCCGGGATGCCCCGCGGTGCGTCCGGGCCGGGGCGCACGCCCCTGCCCGAGCGCGGACGCACACCTGCGGTGGTCATGCGCCGTCCGGGCCGTACCAGTCGAACGGGATCAGCTTGCTGGAGTAGCCGGAGCGGTCCCATTCGAAGCCGTAGGCGTCGGCCCGGTCGGTGGTGGCCTTGCCCCAGGTCGCGGGCCCCTGGCCGGGTCCCGTCTCGGAACCGGGCAGGTGGTGGACCTGCACCCGTTCGCCCTCCTGGGTCGTGGGCCCGGTCAGCGCCTCGACGACGGCTTCCGCCTTCTCGGGGATGCGCATCCGCCAGGTGCCGAGGTCGTCATCGATGGAGACCTCGATCGGGGCGCTCTCCAGCCCCCTCATCTCGGGGTTCAGCATGGCGCCGAACTGCTCGGGCCAGCCGCCCGCCTCGCCGCCGAAGATCGTCTGGAGGGCCGCGCGCTGCGTGTCGTCCGCGCGGTCGTCGATGAAGAAGGCGGCGTACGCGTCCTTGGCTCCGCCCGCCCAGGGGTTGCCGGTGAAGGAGCCGAGCATGGCGACGTTGAGGCCGTCCAGCCGGGTGTCCCCGTAGGAGCCCTCGCGGATCTGCCACAGCAGGATGCCGTTGCAGTCACCGTAGGTCGGCGGCTGGGCGAAGGAGCAGGGGCACGGCACCGCGCACTTGCAGGCGTCGAACCACTCGCCCTTGAGGTGCCACTTCGGGATGTTCTGCGTGCTCTGCGCGCCCTGGGTGTCCGGCGCGCTCTGTGTGCTGGAGGTCGTCATCGCGACCACTTCCCATGACGTGCATTTCAGACATTTCCAGTCTGCTCCCGCCTGCCCCGCCCTGTCAGCCCGGTCGGGTCAGCCCGGTCGACTCAGCCCGGTCGAGTCAGCCCGGTCAGTCGGGTCCGTCGGGTCAGCGCTCGGCGGCGAACGGGCCGCCGGTGCCGAACGCCCGCTCGGCGAAGCGTTCGCCGATGCGGCGGTGGGTGGCGGCGTCCGGATGGAGCCGGTCGGGGAGCGGCAGCTCGGCGGTGTCGGCCTCGCCGTACAGGTCGCGGCCGTCGAGGTAGTACAGGTTCGGGTCATCGGCAGCCCGCTGCCGCACGATGCCGGACAGCTCCTCGCGTACGACGCCGAGCGTCAGCTTCCCGTACGCACGCTCCGCCGGATCCCCCGCGGCCTGGAAACTCAGTCGCCCGCTGCTCAGGGTGCTCATATCGGGCATGCACGGGCCGGGCGTGTCCTCGTGGATCGGGCACAGGATGGGCGAGACGACCAGCAGTGGCGCGGTGGGGTGCCCCTCGCGCAGCGTGTCGAGGAACCCGTGGACGGCCGGCCCGAAGGCACGCAGCCGCATCAGATCGGCGTTCACCAGGTTGATGCCGATCTTCACGCTGATCAGATCCGCCGGTGTGTCCCGCATCGCGCGGGCCGTGAACGGATCCAGCAGCGCGCTGCCGCCCAGCCCCAGATTGATCAGCTCCACCCCGCCGAGCCCGGCGGCCAGCGCGGGCCAGGTGGTGCTGGGGCTCGCCGCGTCGGAGCCGTGGCTGATCGAGCTGCCGTGGTGCAGCCACACCTTGCGGCCCCGGTCCGGTACGGGCTCGACGGGCGCGTCGGTGCGCAGCGCGACCAGCTCGGTCCGCTCGTTGTGCGGCAGCCAGATCTCGACGTCCTTCTCCCGGCCGGGCAGTCCGGTGAAACGGAGGGTGCCGGTCGGGCCCGGTTCGATCCGGGCGGCGCCGGTGGCCATGTCGATGGTCACGGTGTCCCCGCCGGGCACCCCGGCCTGGTCCACCAGGCGGCCGTCGACGAACAGGTCGTAGACCCCTTCGGGGCGGTGCGGCACACCCGCGTAGACCCGCTTGGTGGGCAGCGTCTCCAGCTCGACGACGGTGGCGCGGGTACGGAAGACCAGCCGTACGCCGGAGGGCTGGGACTCGGCCATGGCGAGCTGCCCGTCCGGGCACTGCGCGCGGGCCCACGCGGGCAGCCGGTGCGGCAGCAGCCCGCGCTCGGTGCGCTCCAGGTCGAGGGCGCCGCGCAGCAGGTCGACGGTGACGGGCGTAGTGAGCAACTGCTCCTCGGGGGACATACAACATCACCAACCTGTCGTTGTCGGCGTTCGGGGGCCGTGCGTCGGGCATCGGGCATCGGGCATCGGGCATCGGGCATCGGGCATCGGGCGTCGGGCGCGTGCGTGATGCGTCAAGGCGTCCTGTGTCGCGCGTCAATGCGCCGTGCGTCAATGCGCCGTGCGTCACGCGTCAACACGTCACGCGTCCCGCGCCGCGGACAGCAGGTGCACGCGTCCGCTCTTGCCGCAGTCTCAGGAATCGGGCCAGTTGCGCAACAGGGCGTCGAGCGCGTCCAGCACCCGCGACCAGGTCTCCTGCGTATCGGGGGCACTGTGGCTGAACCCGCCGCCCATCTCGAGGCTGACGTACCCGTGGAAGACGCTCCCCAGCAGCCGGACCGCATGTGTCTGCTGGTTCTCCGGCAGGTCGTAGCCGCGCAGCAGTGCCCGGGTCAGCTGCGCGTGCCGTACGCCCGCGCTGAGGCTCGCGGTCTGCGGGTCGAGCCTGGTCTGGGCGGCGGCGTAGCGGCCGGGATGCTCCCGCGCGTAGTCGCGATAGACGTTCGCGAAGGCGGTCAGCGCCTCCTTGCCGGCCCGCCCGGCCAGCGCCTCGGAGGCCCGGTCGGCGAGCTCTTCCAGGGCCAGCAGCGCGATCTTCGTCTTGAGGTCCTGCGAGTTCTTCAGGTGCGAGTACAGGCTCGCGACCTTGACGTCGAACCGCCGGGCGAGCGCCGAGACGGTCACCTGGTCGAAGCCGACCTCGTCGGCGAGCTCGGCTCCCGCTCTGGTCAGCCGTTCGGTACTCAGTCCGGCACGGACCATATCGCCCTCCCTTCTTACCTAAAAGATTATGCAGTTGCCTAAGGCTTTTAGGCAACTTAGCCTCGGGCTCATGCGACCTCTGACCGAGCGAGAAATCCGCTCCGCCTTCCTGAACTGCACAAAGGGCGAGGCCAAGCGCCTGGCCGTGCCCCGCGACCTGGCCGACCGCCCCTGGGACGACCTCGACTTCCTCGGCTGGCGGGACCCCCAGGCCCCCGACCGGGCCTACCTCGTCACCGAGCTGGCCGGCCGGCCCCAGGCCCTCGCCCTGCGCTGCCCCGCGCCCGCCCCCTGGCAGACCCGGCGCAGCATGTGCTCGATATGCCTGACCGACCACACCAACGGCGTGACCCTGATGGTCGCCCCGAAGGCCGGAAAGGCCGGCCAGCAGGGCAACTCGGTGGGCACCTACCTGTGCGACGACCTCTCCTGCTCGCTCTACGTACGCGGCAAGAAGGACACCGGCCTCTTCGCCCGGTACCAGGAGTCCCTCACCACCGAGGAGAAGATCCGGCGCACCACGGACAACCTCGCCGCCTTCCTCGCCAAGGTGACCGCATAGGTTTCCAAGCCACCGCGCAGTCCGCACGCACGAGGGCCGGGGCCGGGGCCGGAACCTTGCCGGGGCCCGGCAGGGAACCGGGGCGGTTGCTGCCGTGTCCCCCACGTATACGGTCTGCACCATCGCGGGCAGGGATCGCCCGCAGTACGGCAGTCCGCCGGTGCGGCGGTACGCCAGTACGGCGATACGGCGATACGGCGATACGCCAGTACGGCACGACATCGCGGGCGGGGATCGCCCGCGTACGGCAAGACCCGGACGCGGTCATCCACGATCCGGTCGACGAAGGGGGAACCCATGGCACAGGGTCCGCGGCGCGCGGGAAGTGCTCGAGAGAGTGTGCGCAGAGCCGCCCGCGCCGTCGCTTCCGGCAGCGACATACGCGAGGCGGCGGAGGAGGAAGTGCGGCAGCGCGCCGGGGGAGCGGGAGACGGACGCGAGACCGGTGAGCAGCAGCGCGAGGACGGCATGGACCCGTCCGACTTCCCGGCCGCACGCGAACAGGGCGGCTCCATCGAGACGGTCATGGAGCAGAAGTCCGTACCGCTGGACGAGGCGGGCGAGGAGCTCAACCACAGCGGTCAGAGTCGCGAAGGGCTGCAGCAGGTGCACACCATCTGCCCGATGGTGCTGCCGCGTGGCCGTTCGTTCCTGAGCATGCTGCCGGTGTCGATGCTGCTGGTGGTCGGAGCGATCGGGCTGGCCATCACCTCGGCCCTGTCGTCGTTCACCGGCGGCAGCGCGCTGACCAACCCGCTGTTCGGAATCCACTACTGGGTGCTGGCGATCGGCGCGGTGGTGTTCGTGTGGTGGCGGCAGGGGATGGTGATGGTCCCCGACGGCTGCCAGGCGCTGATCACCCGGTTCGGCAAGCTCGAACAGGTGGTGGGCCCGGGAAGGGTGATCCTGCTCAACCCGTGGAAGCGGGTCTCGTACATTCTCAACACCACGCGCGAGTACCCCTTCAACGCGCCCGTACGGGAGGCGCCCACCCGGGGCGGGGTGAAGGCGTCCATCGACCTGTTCATCCAGTTCCGGATCAGCGACCCGGTGGAGTTCGTCTACACGCTCGGCGCGGTGCGCGGCTTCGAGGAGAAGCTGGGCAACGCGGTCAGCGAGACGATCCGCAGCCTCATCTACGAGCAGGAGGCCGCGGGCATCTACGACATGGTGGGCGAGGACACCGGGCGGCTGCTGGAACAGCTCAACCAGCAGTTCCGTCCCGCGGTCGAACTGACGAACGCCAACATCACGCACGCCGAGCCGTCCGACCGCGGCTACCGGATGGACCTGGCCGCACCCGAGATGGTGCGCGTCGCCAAGGAGGCGTACACGCACGAGTACGCGCTCCAGCTGCGCAAGGAGCAGGACGAGGGCGACCTGAGCAAGGAACTGGCGACCCGGCAGGAGGAGTTGTCCGCCATCCAGGCCGACATCGCCCAGTACCAGGCGCAGATGGACACCGCCGTCGAACGCGAGACCAACCGCGCCGAGGCCCTGGCCCGCCAGCGCTACGTCCAGGCCGAGTCGGAGGCGAAGGCCAACGCGGCGCTGCTGGAGGCGCAGGCGCTGGACATCCGCGCGGTGACCGCGGCCGAAGCGCCCGAGATCCTGGAGTACCGCTACGAGCAGCAGGTGCTCGACACCCTGGAGCAGGTCGCCGACCATCTGCCGCGCCTGGTCCGGGTCGGCGGCGGGGACGGCGCCGGCAACAGCGCCGCCGCCGGTGTCGACTTCCTCGCCCTGGCCAGGGAACTGGTGGGCGAACGCGACACCGAGCTGTTCTCCGCGCAGGACGTGGCAGCGGTACGGGAGCGGCTCGCCGAGGTCTCGGCCAGGATCGCGGAGCGGGAGGCGGAGATCAGCGCGCTGCGTGAAGCGGAACAACCGACCGTCCCGGCCGGCACACCCGCCTCAGCAGACGCACCCACCTCAACAGGCGCACCGGCCCCGGCCGAACAGCCCGCGCCCGGGCACGACGAACCCGGCCCCCACACGGAGCCCGGCCGCCACACGCACAACAACCAGGTCGACGGGGAGGCCGGTCAGTGAGCAGCGCACGCACGAACCACAGGTCCGTCATCACGGAGGAGGTCGCCCAGTGGAGCGACATCCCCCATCTGCTGCGCGGCGGTGAGGCCGGCACCCTCGTGCCGGTGATCATCCCGCGGCACCGCCGCCGCGTCTGGTGGCTGGTCCCGTTCTGGCTGGGGCTGCTGGCGGTGACCGCGGGCGTCATGGCGACGGTCCGGGACGACGGCGGGGCCACCGGCGCGGCCTGGAGCGCCTTCGCCGGCACCAGCTACGTCCTCGGCCTGCTCTTCCTCGTCGCGGGCGCGCTGTGGTGGTGGCGCTCCTCGATCGTCGAGATCGAGCAGGGCACCACCGGCATCCTCACCCGCTACGGCGCCATCGCGGGCACCCTGGACCCGGGCCGGCACTACCTGTGGCACCCCTGGTCCCGCGTCGACTTCGTGGTGGACACCGCCACCGAGATCCCCTACTCGGCCCCTGTCGTCGCCTGCCCGACGCAGGAGAACGTGCCGCTGCGGGCCATCGACTTCTTCATGAAGTTCCGCATCACCGACGCGGTGCTGTTCGTCCGCACCATCGGCGCGGGCAACTTCGACCTCGTCCTCTCCAGCGCCGTCCAGGACGCCATCCGCCAGCGCGGCCGCCGGGTGCGCACCGAGCGCGCCTACGACCTGCGCGGCTCCGACGTCGCCGACATGCAGGACCTGCTCAACCGCCAGCTCTCCCGCTACGGCGTACGCATCACCGGCGCCAACATCCCCGACGTCCAGCTGCCGGCCCAGTACCAGCAGCACCTGGCCACCCGGGAGCGCGTCGCCAAGGAGTACACGGCCTACGAGCAGGAGTGGGGCCTGACCCGCAAGCGCCGTATCGACAGCCTCCAGATGGACATCGAGCGGGCGAAGAAGGTGCGGGACGCGCGTCTCGTCGAGGTCAAGGCGGCCCTCAACAAGGCCCGCGAACAGGTCGCCCAACTGCTGGAGGAGCAGGAGACCCAGGCCCAGAAGGTCCGGTTCGAGATAGAGACCCGCGGCCGCAGCGGACTGATCGCCGCCGAGAACGAGGCCCGCGCCCAGCGCCGGCTGGCCCAGGCCTACCGCGACAACCGCGCCGTCCTCCAGTACGAACTGGCCCGGCGCCGCCTGGAGGTGGGCGCGTCCCTCGCCGGCCGTGCCCCCCGCCCCGTCGTCCTGCGGACCGACGCCAACACGGGCACCGACACCTCGGCCCTCTCCACCCTGCTGGCCGCCCAACTCCTCCCCGGCACGGCCTCCCTACCCCCCACCCGCAACGGCCAGACCCCCCGCCCCCGTACCTCCGACACGGACCCCGCCGCCTCCCTGCAGGCCGCCCTGGAACAAACCACCGACAACCGACGCTCCTGACACCCGGCCCTGCCCCCAGCCGCGAAGGCTGGGGGCAAGGCCGGATGCCGGGTCCTCCACCTTGTACGCAACGGTGCGCGAACGGGCGACAGGTCCACATCACTGGCCCGCCACAGCCTCGCTCTGCCCCAAGCGCCCATACCGTCCACACCACGAACCGCGGGGTCCGGGACGGCCTCGTGGTCAAGCCGGTCGCTGCGGGGTGTCCCTGCCGGGGCAAGCCCCGACAGCCCCTCACCGCGCTCGTGCCCGGTCCCTGGCCGGAGCAGGCACCGGGGCGCCAGAGGTGGGAGCAGCCGGCACCATCTATGAGCTCGGGCACATCTGTGGACAGCAGCGTTGGACTACGGCTACCGACTAAGATGCCTCCACAGAGCCAGAGCGATCCCGGCAGTCACATGCGAGCAGATCCGCCAGGAGACAGGGTGCCTGTCCTCCTCACTCTGTGGGTGCCGCTGAGTACCAGCCCTGCTCCTGCCCTTACCACGCCGATCAGCTCCAGGAGGTCCCGGTGACATCTGCCGCGCGGCCATCCGCGCCGAAGCCCGGCCCTCCCCCTCGCCGCACGCGCTGGTTCCAGCCGCGACGCTCCGGTTACAAGTGGGAGCAGGAGGGTCTTGATCACGTACGGCGGTTGTTGCCGGACGCCGAGCCGTACCGGGCGTGGGCGACGTTCCAGTTCACGGGTGCCTCCGGCCGTGTCAGCGAGTGCGACCTGCTGATCGCCGTGCCTGGCGGGCTGTATCTGCTGGAGCTGAAGGGCCACCCCGGCCGGGTGGTGAACCACGGCGACACCTGGCAGTTCCACGCCGACCGGGTCCGCACCCTCAAGAACCCCCTCCATCTGACCAACCTCAAGGCCAAGGAGCTCAAGGGCCAGCTTGAGCGGGCCGCCCGCGGCATGGGCGTCAACCCCCGGCGGGTGCCTTTCATCAAGCCCGCGGTCTTTCTGCACGACCCGGATCTTGTGAGCGCGCTCGACGAGTTCCAGCGGACCTCGGTGTTCGGGCGCAACGACAGCAACAGCGGGCTGCCCGGCATCTGGGACGGACTGCTGAACCTGCCGCCCGAGCGTGAGAGCCACCGCGTCACCCCGCAGGACAGCCAGCTCCTCGAGGAGCTGATGAAGCGCATCGGTATCAGCCACTCCACGGCTCACCTGCGGTTCGGGGACGGCTGGCGCCTGGAGCCGCGTGCCCTGGACGCGGGCCCCGGCTGGGAGGACCGGCTGGCCGAGCGGGAGGACGGCCTGGCCAAGGAGAGCGGCCGGGTACGGATCTACCTGGCCGGCGAAGCCCCCTCCCCCGATCAGCGCCAAGCGGTGGACCGGGCGGCCCGCCGCGAGTATCAGGTGCTGCAGGGCATCAACCACCGGGGCATCGTGCAGGCCGTGCAGATCCGCGAGCACGTGGGCGGTCCCGCGATCCTCTTCCGCCACCGCGCTTCCGATCTGCGGCTCGACGCCTTTCTCGACGCCTACGGCGGTCGGCTGACGCCCGAGACCCGCCTCGACCTGGTACGCCAGCTCGCCGAAGCGGTGCGCTACGCCCACGACCGCTCCCTCTACCACCGAGCGCTGTCCGCGCGCTCGGTCTACGTCTCGGCACGCGAGGACGGGAGCGACCCCGTCCTGAGGATCGCCGACTGGCAGACAGCCGCACGCGACTTCGAGACCACCCTGCACCGCACTCTCGGGGACACACCCCTCGACGCCGATCTGATCGCCGATGTCGCCCAGGTGTATCTCGCCCCCGAGACGGACCAGGAACACGCGGACCCGGTCGACCTCGACGTCTTCGGGCTCGGCAGCCTCGCCTACCTGCTGCTCACCGGGCGCCCCCCGGCCGACCGGCGCAGCGCCCTCGTGGACCGGCTGGCCTCCGAGGGCGGGCTGCACCCGTACGCGGTGGCCGACGGTGTCTCGACCGCCCTGGACAGTCTCGTCTTCCACGCCACGGCTGCGGATGTCCAGGACCGGCTTCCGTCCGCGGAAGAGTTCCTGCGCCTCCTCGACGAGGCGGAGGCCGACGCCACCACCCCCGAGGCGGCCGGTGTGGCGGTCCCCGACCCCCTCACCGTCCAGCCCGGCCAGCCGCTGGACGGCACCTGGACAGTCGCCCGCGTGCTGGGCACCGGCGCGACCGCCCGAGCGCTCCTGGTGCGCCGCAACTCGGACGAGACCGGCGACGACACGGACTCCCTCCGCGTCTTCAAGGTCGCGCTCGACCACGACAAGGACGCCCGCCTGTACGAGGAGGCCCGGGCGCTGAAGGAGGTGGGCGGCGGGCACATCGTGAAGCTGCTGGCCGAACCGCGCGAACTCGGCGGCCGGACCGTGCTGGAGCTCGAGTACGCGGGCGGCTTCCGCCCGCCCACGGACCGGGACCCGGTCAGCCTCGGGTCCCGGCTGCGCAACGAGGGCGCGCTGGGCTACGGGCAGTTGGAGCGGTTCGGCAACGACCTCTTCGACGCCCTCGACTGCCTGGCCGCCCGTGGCGTGCGCCATCGTGACATCAAGCCGGACAACCTGGGACTGTTCAAGCGCAGCGACGGTTCCTGGCAACTGATGCTGTTCGATTTCTCGCTGACCGACGCCCCGGACCGGGAACTTCAGGCGGGTACCCGCGCCTACCTCGACCCGTTCCTGGGCGACGGCCGGCGCGAACGCTACGACGACCACGCCGAGTGGTACGCCGCCGCGGTCACCCTCCACGAGATGGCCTCGGGCGAGCGACCGGTGTGGGGCAACGGCCAGGCCGATCCACGCACGGTCCTGGATGCGAAGCTGTACGTCGCAAGCGAGTTGTTCGACGCGGCGCTGAGCGACGGTCTGACCGAGTTCTTCGAACGGGCGCTGCACCGCGATGTCGAGCAGCGCTACGACAGCCTCCGGGACATGCAGGAGGCGTGGCGCCGGATCTTCCGCAAGGCCGACTCGACACGTCCGGCCACCACACCCGCCACCCTCGGCATGACCGCCGAGGACATCGAGGACGCCCGCGAGCAGGCCGCCGCCGCGGCGGCGCTGGACACGTCGCTGGACGCAGCGGGACTCTCGCCGCGCGCTGTGTCCGTGGCCGCCGGTCTCGGCGCCTCGACCGTCGAGGCCCTGCTGGACATCCCCCCGCACACGATCTCCCGGGCACGCGGCGCCGGCAATGTGATCCGCAAGGAACTCAACCGGCGCCACCGCCAGTGGACGCAGGCCCTGCGCAAGCGCCCTGCCGTCCGCAAGCCGGTGACGATTCCGGACGAGGCGCCCGAAGAGAAGCTGGAGTCGGTGGAGACGCTGGCCGCGCGCCTGACTCCGGCCGACGGCAGGCGCCGTACCAGGCCGCGTCCCGACGTCGTACGCGCCACGCTGCAACTCCCCGGCTGCACGCCGCTCGAACCGTGGCCGGCGCAGCCCGCCATCGCACAGGCTCTCGGCATCAGCCAGCCCACCGTCTCGCAGCACCAACTGGCCGCGGTCGAGCAGTGGGCGGCCCTGCCGTGGCTGACGCGCGTCCGTAACGAACTGGTGGCCATACTGTCCGAGCAGGGCAGGGTCATGACCGCCGAGGAGCTGGCCGGAGAGCTGCGCGCACGGCACGGTGCCGGTGACGACGATCCCGCCGCCGCCCTGGCCCAGGCGCTCGCCGTGGTGCGGGCGGCGGCCGACACCGAAGCCCGCAAGCGGGACGGGAACGCCGACGACGGCGAACCCCCTGCCCGGCTCGACGTCCTGCGCCGCGGCGGCCGGGTCGTACTGGCCCTGGAGGACCAGCCCGGCTCCGACGACCCGACGCCCGCCGAACTGGCCGACTACGCGGCGGCCCTCGGGGCGGCGGCGGAACAACTGGCGGCCCGCGAGCCGCTGCCGGGCAGGGCGACGGTACTGCGCGAACTGCGCGCGGTGCCCGCGCCCGAGTCGCTGGCCGACACCCGGCTCGTCGACCTCGCCGCTGCCATGGCACCCGGCGTCGCCGTCTCCCCGCGCCTGGAGCTGTTTCCGCTCGGCCTCGCTCTGGACCGCGCCCTGCGCATCTCGCAGGCCCCGGCCGGGGTGCGCGCGGAGTCCGGGATCAGCACCGCGGACCTGGTGGCCCGTATCCGCGCACGCTTCCCCGGCCTGTCCGCACTGGCGGATGTCACCTACGTGGAGCTGGACGAGGCGCTGAAGCAGGCCGACTTCCCCCTGGAGTACGACCAGCAGCGCAAGAAGTTCCTCCCACGCGCCGCCAAGGCATCCGGATCCGGCACCCACGTCGAACCGTCGGCGTCGAACCTGACCAGCACCGGCTCCCTGATCGCGGCAGCGCAGAGCGACCTCGCGCTGGGCCGGGACCCGCGCCGGGTGATGTCCACCCGCCTGGAGACAGCCCGCCGGCGTGGCGGCTTCCTGGCGATCACCGTCAAGGGACTCGAACTGCCGTACGTGGCCGAGCGACTCGCAGAGCGGTTCGATGTCGTGCCGGTCTCCTTCGACGAGCTGTTCCTCTCCGTCCTGCGGGAGTTGGCCGCAGAGCACGGGGCGCCCTGGCAGGCGCTGCTGACGGCGGACGCCACCCTGACGGCTTCCGGCACGATCGGCGCGGGACTGGCGTCGTACGCACGGGTGGCCTCCGAGCGGGTCGTCGCACGCGCGACAGCCCTGGCCGAAAGCGCGGGCCCGCGCACGGTGCTGCTCGCCCACGAGACCGCACTCGCCGCTCGCTACTGGACATCCGGCGCCCGCGAGGCCCTGGTCACGCTCCAGGAGGCGGCCCGCCGCCCGGCGGGCCACCCGCACGGCCTGTGGCTGCTCGCCCCGATGGAGGATCCGCACGTCTCCCCGTCGCTGGACGGCCGCACGGTGGACATCATCGACCGTGCCAGCGAGTGGGTGGTGCTGGGCGGCCTGTTCCTCAAGGAGCTGAAGGGCCAGGGGGTGCGAGCACGCGGCCCGGAGGGCGAGGAACGGGAACCGGCCCGGACCCAGGCTGCGAGCTGACAAGTCCCCTGGCAGCCAAGTCCCCTGGCGAGTAAGCGGGTTCTGTCCGAATTCCCCACCTCTTCGTCCGCGAGTCGGCCTACGATCGCCGGGTGCCGGAACTCAAGCAGGAAGACCACTTCGCCTCGGCCGCCGGGCGGCATTTTCAGGACGCCGACTACCTCCGCGACGACGGACGCCTCCCTGCTGCGGACCACCTCTACGGGTTCGCGGCGGAGTGTGCGACGAAGAGCCTGCTGCTGCGGTTCACCGACGTGACCATGGACCCCAAGCCCGGCGAGGACGCACCGTCCTCGAAGCCGTGGGTCGAGAATCCGGACCCGGATCACCACAGACAGTTGATCGAGTTCGGTCACGTCAACGAACTGGTCAAGGAGGTCGCATTGTTGGCGCACGGCCGTGCAGGTGCCTCCCTCCACGCGGCGCTCGACGGCGACCTGCGGGTCTTCAGGAGGTGGCACGTGAAGTTCCGCTACTACGACGGCGGTTACGCTCAGGCGGACGTGGTGACCAGACGCCGGACCGCCGCCCAGAACATACTCACCCTGCACGAGCAGGCCCAGCTCAACAGAAAGCTCCCATGATGCGCTCGCCCTCCCCCGTCCGCTTCAGCGAAGCACGGGAGTACGCGTTCGAGTCCGCCCGCTCCGTGGCCGGTCAGGGCTTCGACGTCGTGCTCGTCCGGGATGTGCTGGGCCGCTTCACCCTCGTCGTGGACGACACCGGCAAGGAGGGGGCGGCCCGTCTGCGGGCTTCCTGGGAGGCGGAGTTCGCCGGTCGCCTGGGCCGGTACCACTCGGACCAACCGGTGATGCTCGCCTCACAGATGTTCTCCGCCGACGCGGTGTTCAACTCACCGCGCGCCGTGACCGACCCCGCCGGGCCCTCCCCCGCAGGCTCGGTCCGCTTGCTCGACAACACGGTGGTCGGCGAGGACTGGGCGAAGGTGACCACGCCGGACGCCGGCTCCCTCGCATCCCGCTCCCGAGCCCACCGCACCGCGCTGTACGGCTTCAAGGGCGGCGTCGGCCGTTCGACGGCGACAGCCGTGCTCGCCCGGTATCTGGCCGACCGGGGCCACGCCGTCCTGGTCGTCGACCTGGACCTGGAGTCGCCCGGTGCGGGCCCCCTGCTGGCGGGCCGGAACCTTCCCCGGCACGGGATCGTGGACCACCTCGTCGAGGCCGCCGTGGACAACGCCGAGGGCTTGGAGCTGGTGACCCGCACTCCTTACGAACCCCGCGCCCCCTATGACGGGCTGTGGGGGGAGCTGTGGGTGGCCCCCGCCCGGGGCCGGACCGAGACCGACGTGCCCTACGCCTACGTCGACAAGCTGAACCGCGTCTACTCCGACCTCCCCGGGACCGACTTCGCGACCCGCCTTGAGCAGGCCGTCCGCGCCTGCGAGGACGCCATGGAACGCGACAGCGACACCGATCGCCGCCCCGATGTCGTGCTGTTGGACAGTCGCGCCGGCATCCACGACATCGCCGCCGTCACGATCTCCCAACTGTGCGATTCGGCACTGCTCTTCGGTGCCGACAACACCCAGACCTGGGCGGGCTACGGGGACCTGTTCGCCGCGTGGCAGTCCTTGGGCCAGGCGCCCCTCATCCGGGAGAAGCTGCACATGGTGGCGTCGATGGTGCCGGACTCGGTCCACTACCCGATGCGGGGTTACCTGGAGACGTTCCGCGCCCATGCGTTCGAGCACTTCTCGGTGCTGTACGACGAGGTGGCACCGGGAGCAGGACCTTCCCCCGAGGAGCCGTTCGCCCCGTCCCTGCACGACGACTGGGCCCCGCACACGCCCATCCCCATCCTGTTCGACCAAGGGCTGGTGGGCATGGACTCGCTGAACACCCCGGACTGGTGGGACCGCGCCTTCGTCCAGGCCGCGTACCGTGATTTCCTGCCCACCGTCACCTCACTGATCGAGGAAGCCATGGGCGACCGCGCGGACCAGGAAGGAACGTGATGACCGAGGTCTCCCTCTCCGCGGAGGAGTACCGGGACCTGCTGTCGGCGGCGTTGGAGGACGCCACAGCCGCCGACGCCCGCCCCCCGACGGCCCGCACCCTGTTCACCCCTGACTCGCACCGGCAAGCGCTGTACGTCGACAACGTGGTGGTGCAGGGCGGCCGGGGCGTCGGCAAGACGTTCTGGTACTGGTCGCTCCTCGACGACGAGTTGCGCGACCTCGCTGCCCAGGAGTACCGCATCAACCGCCTCAACAGGCTCCGGGTCCACCCCGGATACGGCCTGGCGATGCGGTCCGGGCAGTACCCGGGCCCGCTGGTGCTGGGCAGCCTGCTGGCGGCGGGCGAGGATCCGTACGACATCTGGTACACGGTCCTCCTCAACGCCCTCGGCCAGCCCGATCTGTCCGGCCTGACCGAGTGGGCCGACAAGATGGCCTGGGTCCGTGCCCACCCCGGCCCGGCGGAGCGCACCATCGAGCAGGCGGACAGTCAGGCGTACGAGGAGAAGATCGTGCACCTGCTGCTCTTCGACGCGCTGGAGCACCTGGTCAGCGACCGCGGGCAGGCGGACCGGCTGGTCGGCGGCATTCTGCGGCTGGCCCTCCAGATGCGCCTCGCCACCCGCAACATCCGGCTGAAGGTGTTCGTACGCCCCGACATGTTCGAGGCGGCCGGCAACCACTTCGCCGACGCCTCGAAACTGTCGGCCTACTCGGCCCGCCTGGAGTGGACCCAGACCGATCTGTACGGCCTGCTCTTCCAGTATCTCGGCAACGAGCAGGGCGAAGCCTCCCGGCGGTTCCGGGAGCTCACGGGTGGCTGGAAACCGGAGAACGCCGGTGCTCGCCAGGCCCCGCCCCGGCTGCTTTCCGTCGACGAGGACACCCAGCGACGCCACTTCGAGGAGATCGCCGACCCCTTCATGGGAAGCAACGTCCGGAGGGGGAAGACCTACACCTGGCTGCCGAACCACCTCATGGACGGGTGCGGGCAGGTCAGCCCCCGCAGCTTCCTGGAGGCCCTGTCCACCGCCGCCGAGACGACCCGGGCCCGCCACCCCGCACACGACCGGGCACTGCACCATGAGGGAATCCGCGCAGGCGTGCAGAAGGCGTCGAAGCGGCGGGTGGACGAGGTCAAGGAGGACACCCACTGGGTACGCCTGGCGATAGAGCCGCTCGCCGGCTACCAGGTACCGGTCGCCGAGAAGACGGTGCTCCGCCTGTGGAAGGAGGCGAACCTGTCGGCGTCGCTGGCCGAGGAGACCTCCGGGTACGTACAGGCCGACACCCCCGAACGCGTCCGCATGGGACCGCGCCAGCCGGAAGACCTGCCCCGGGTGATCACCGAGCTGATCGAGCTGGGCGTGATGACCAAGCCGCGCAGCGACGGCCGCCTGGACCTGCCCGATGTGTACCGGATCGCGTTCGGCCTGGGCCGCAAGGGAGGAGTCCCGCGCCCGAAGTCGTAACGGCGACCGGCCTCCCGGAGCCGGGAGCCCCGGCGCCCGGCCCCGCACGGCCCGGACCAGGCTGACGGTCATTGCCTGCGCACAGCGCCGGGCTGGCAGGATGGGCGGATACGCCGTGGTGGTACGGCGAGCCAGTAGGGGATGGAGAGGTTCCACCGGTGACGTTCGAGGAAGCCCGCGCTGAGGCGGGTGCGTCGATGGACCGCGAGAAGCACGAAGCGCTACTCAAGGACCTGCAGAAGCAGGTCGCCCTGCTGGTGACGGACCTGAGGGAGCGGGCGGCACTGGAGGAGTTCGACGGGCCGCTGCGGGCCGAGTACGACCACGCCGTGGAACAGGAGCGCACCGCACCGCAGCACTACGAGTCCTGGCTCGAGGAACGTCTCGTCCAGGTCGCCGCCGCATGGGTGCTGGGCTGCGTCTTCGTGAGGTTCAGCGAGGACAACGGACTGCTCCCCGACGCCTGGCTCTCCGGCCCCGGCGCACGGCTGGCCGAGGCCCAGGACCGGCACGACGACCACTTCCGCCAGCACCCGGAGCACAACGACCGCGACTGGCTGTTCGCCTCCTTCCAGGCCCTCGCCGACGCCCACTCCACCGCAGCGGCCCTCTTCGACGAGCGCCACAACCCGATGCGGGAAGTCACCCCCTCCTACGGAGCCGCCGCCCGACTGCTGGCCTTCTGGCGGGAGCGCGGCCCGGACGGCGAGATCCGCTACGACTTCACCGACCCCGAGCTGAACACCCGCTTCCTCGGCGACCTCTACCAGGATCTCTCCGAGCACGCACGCAAGACCTACGCGCTGCTCCAGACACCCGTCTTCGTCGAGAAGTTCATCCTCGACCTGACGCTGGAACCGGCCGTCGAGGAGTTCGGCCTCGACCCGGTCTGGAAGCACCGCCCGCCCCGCTGGCGCGGCGAGACGGACCAGGACGGAGACGTACGCGGCCTCCGCTGCATCGACCCCGCGTGCGGCTCGGGCCACTTCCTACTGGGTCTGTTCGAGCGGTTGCTGGCCAAGTGGCGCGAACTGGAACCCGGCACCGACGCGTGGCTGCTCATCCGCCGCGCCCTGGAGTCCGTCCACGGCGCCGACAAGAACCCCTACGCCGTCTCCATCGCCCGGTTCCGGCTCCTGGTGGCGGCCCTGAAGGAAGGCGGCGTACGGGAGTTGCGCCGCGCCCCCGGAATGCCGGTCCGGGTGGCGGTCGCGGACTCACTGCTGCACGGCCGGGAAGCGGGCCGAGGCGCGGGCCAGACGCTGGATGACCCGGCGGGCGGAGAGGTCTTCACGTACCGGACGGAGGACGTGAAGCAGTACGTGGACGAGGTGGACCTGCTGGGGCGAGGGTCGTACCACGTGGTGGTGGGCAACCCGCCATACATCACGGTGAAGGACAAGCAGGAGAACGAGAACTATCGGAAGGCGTACTGGGCCTGCTCGGGTAAGTACGCACTGTCGGTACCGTTCGCCCAGCGGATTTTCGAGCTTGCGGTGCGGGCCGGTGGCAGCCACCGAGATGGCGGCTTCACGGGGCAGATCACGGCGAACTCCTTCATGAAGCGGGAGTTCGGCAAGGTCCTCATCGAGTCGTTCTTCCATGGCGGTCCGTACAAGGACCCGAGCACGAAGCGTAAGGACAACTACTCCGGCGTGGAATTGACTCACATCATCGACACCTCGGGTGCGTATATCCCGGGCCACGGAACGCCGACGGTCATTCTCATCGGACGGCACCAGATGGCACGGCAGGCGATGCCGATTCGGGCTGTGCTGGGGATTCGGGGCGAGGCCAGCATTCCGGAGGAGGGCGCGCTCGGCCCGGTGTGGCGGGCGATCGTCGAGCAGGTGCGGAAGCCGGGGAGCGAGTCGGAGTGGGTGAGCGTTGAGGATGTGGAGCGGGCGGGTTTCGCGGAGCACCCCTGGTCGCTGAGCGGGGGTGGGGCAAGCCACGTAACCGACCGTGTCGAGCATGCAATGTCCTCGCGCCTGCGTGAACGCAGCTACCGGATCGGGGTATTCGGAATCCCCGGTGCAGATGACGCCATGATCTTTCCAGAGCGCCTATTTCAATCGCATGGAATCCCGGAGTATCAGCGATTCCGCATCATTGTCGGCGACGAAGTACGGGACTGGCGGCAGCGCGATGGAGTTTTCGCGTTCTTCCCTTATACACCTGAACACGAACTGGTAGCGGACTCACGACTGCACGCCGCGCTCCGCTGGATGTGGCCTAATCGGACCGAGTTGGGCAACCGTGCAACGTTCGCAGGTGGAACATACTTCTCCGAGGGACGCCCTTGGTACGAGTGGCATCAATTGCCCAAGGATAAGGGATCACACTCATGGTGCATTACCTACGGGGAAGTGGCTACCCACAACCACTTCGTCCTGGACCGAGGTGGTAATGTATTCAAGCAAACTGCTCCTGTGATCAGACTTCCAGACTCAGCGAGCGACGAAGATCATCTCCTCCTACTCGGAGTCTTGAATTCATCAACTGCGTGTTTCTGGATGAAGCAGGTCAGCCACGTCAAAGGCGGCAGTGGAATTGGGCGTGGCGTGCAGGACGAAGCGTGGGAGGACCGGTATGCCTTCAACGGAACCCGGCTCCAGGAATTCCCCCTCCCCGAAGCCCTCCCCCTCGCCCACGCCCGCGAACTCGACCGACTAGCCCAAGAGCTGGCCCAGCACGAGCCCTCCGCCGTCGCCACCGCCAGCACCCCCACCCGCACCGCCCTCGACGAAGCGAAGGCCGCCCAGGAGCGCATCCGCTCTCGCATGGTCCTGCTCCAGGAGGAGCTGGACTGGACCGTGTACGGGGCGTACGGGCTGCTCACGCCCAAGGAAGTCGCCCGGACCACGCTTCCCGGCGACCCCGGCCAACTGAACGACGCCGACGTACCGGAACTCCAGCTCGGGCAGCGGGCCTTCGAGATCGTGATGAAACAAAAGGTCGATGCCGGTGAGCTGGACACCGCCTGGTTCGACCGGCACGGCTCCACCGAGACCGCCGTCGCCAAGGTCCCGGAGGGCTGGCCCGACCCGTACAAGGAGGTCGTCAAGGCTCGGCTCGACGTCATCGGTTCCCACCGGGACATCCGGCTGATCGAGCGCCCCGAGTACAAGCGCCGCTGGTCCACCGAGCCCTGGGAGAAGCGCGAGGCCGCCGCCCTCCGCAACTGGCTGCTGGACGCGGCCGAGCGAGAGGATCTGTGGTTCGAAGAGCGCGGAGAGTACACCGCACCCCGCACGCTCACCGTCTTCCAACTCGCCGACGCGCTGCGCCACGACGAGGACTTCCAGGCCGTCGCCGCGCTCTACGCCGCCGACCATCTCGGCAAGAGCGACGCCTCACTCGCCACCGTCCTCGCAGCGGTCATCGAACCCGAGCACGTCCCCTACCTCGCCGCACTCCGCTACAAGGAGCCCGGCCTGCGCAAGCGCGCCCAGTGGGAAGAGGTGTGGAAACAGCAGCGCGAGGAAGACCGCACCGGGGAGCGCCAGGACATCAAAGTCCCGCCCAAGTACACGAGCGCCGATTTCCTCAAGCACTCGTACTGGTCCAACCGTGGCAAGCTCGACGTGCCGAAGGAGCGGTTCATCTCCTACCCGGGGGCTTCCTCGGACGGCGATCCGTCCCTCCTGCTCGGCTGGGCCGGCTGGAACCACCGCGACCAGGCCGAGGCGCTGGTCAATCTCATCAACGACCGTTCCTCGGTGGACGGCTGGAGCCACGAGGACCCGCGTTTCATTCCGCTGCTGGCCGGGCTCTGGGAGATCATGCCGTGGGTCCATCAGTGGTACGACGAGTACGACCCGGAGTGGGGCGACAACCCGGCCCAGGAGTTCCAGGCCGCGCTCAACCACGCCTGTACTGAACGGAGTCTCTCGGACTCCGACCTCCGCGACTGGCGCCCCGAGAAGAAGCGGCGCGGGCGCACGGCTGCCGAATAGCGGTACGACGGTCCCGCGTCGGGACCGTCAGTCCGTGCCTTCGTCTTCCTCGGGCGCCTCGGAGGGCGGCAGCGCATCAACCACGTACGAGCCTTTGTGCGGCAAGGTCTCGATGAGTCCTCGCTCACGCAGGTCCCGCAGTGCGCGCCGGATGGTTCGGTCGGCGACACCGTAAGTCTCAGCCAACCGCGTGATGCTGGACAGCGCTCCCCCGGGCGGCACGTGTCCCGACCTGATCTCTTCCTCGATGACGCGCGCGATCCGCTGCCATTCGTACTGGGCCATACCTGAAGCTTGGCCTGGTGCGCCAGACCCCGCATTGGCAGCCCATGGTGCACCAATTGCGTCCATGGCGTACCGTGGTACATACGACACAGACCCCCGCGACGGCTGCAACCGTCCGGGGGCACGGCCGAACGCTGTCAAGGAGCGTCCGACATGCACAACCTTATCCGCCGCACCGTCCACCGGCTGAGCCTGCTGCTCGCCCCCGGCACCGGAACCCACCGCGCGGGCCCCCGCAAGGCGCGGCCCGCCCTCACCACTCGCCCCACCTCCGCCCGTCTCCCCTCTCACCGCACCCCGTACGCACTGCACAGGCCCGCCGGGCTCGGCGAAGCGAGCCCCGTACCCGTACTCGATGGCGAGGCCATCCCTCTGGTGCGCCCCTACCTCGTGGCGCACGAGGAAGCACAGCAGCGAGCCCAGCGACAGCGACAGCAGGCCCAGCAGCAACGGCACCGGCGCCGCACGCTCGTCCTCGCCGCCGACTTCGGGATCGATCTGGACCAGCACCTGATCGGCGCCGGTGGCCTGGAAGGGAGGGCCGCCTGATGGAGCACGGGCACGGACACCCGAAGTGGCACCCGACGGACGACACGACCACGCTCCGGCTGCTGCCCTGGCCGTCCCCGGAGGGGAAGCCGTGCTACCTCGTCCCGGACGAGGAGGGCGGGCACCTCTCGCGCCTGGCCGACCAGATGGAGGAGGAGCTGCTGACCACGGGCACCGACGTGCTCGGGCTCGCCCGCGAGGTGCTGGAGGACCCGGCTTCCCCGTACACCGAGGTGCGCTACGCCGGTATCCGGCTCGCCGAGTGCCTGACCGACGCCCTGCGGGTCGCCGAATCCCGCGGCCTGCGCCTCTCGGCGCGGGACACCCAGTGACGCCCCGCACCACATAGGCGGTCTCCGACCTCGCGCACCCCGCCCCTCTGTCCTGGCCGAAATGGCAGGATGGAGGGGTTGCGTGCGCGCTGCGGGTGACCGTCGGGCCGCGCTGCGTGAAGTGCCGGGCCGCAGAGCCGGGCAGTACCGGCCGAACGGCCGGGTGAAGTGCCCGGCGCGTGGCCGGGCGGGGTTCCGTCGGGGTGTGGGGAGCTGAAGCGGCTGATGGCCAGGGACAGCAAGGTCGTGCTGAGGGACGTCCTCGAGATCAGGGAGGACGCCCACGCCGGCGATTACAAGATCGCGCTGTCACAGGGGTTCGGGGACGACGCGGCCGGTTCGGTGGCGGACTATGTGGTCACCGAGCAGTTGGCCAAGGAGTTCGACAAGGCGCTGCGGCTGGTCCGTGGTGCTGTGCGGAAGAACACGTCGTACGCCGCCTATCTGCACGGCTCGTTCGGTGCCGGTAAGAGCCACTTCCTGACCGTGCTGCACGCCGTGCTCAACGGCGACGCGGCCGTCCGTGACAAGCGCCGGCTGCGAGAGGTGGTCGCCGACCACGACGACTGGCTGTCCGACCGGAAGTTCCTGATGGTGCCCTACCACCTGGTGGGCGCTGCCAACCTGGAGTCGGCGCTGCTCGGCGGCTATGTGAAGGTCGTACGCGAACTGCACCCGGACGCGCCCACGCCGTCGGTCTTCAAGGCGGACGCGCTGCTGGCCGACGCCCGTGCCCTGCGGGAGTCGGTGGGCGACGAGGCGTTCATCCGGCTGCTGCCCACCGCGGGCCCGGACGCGCCGGGCACGGGTGACGGGCTGGCCCCTATCGGCTCGGCACCCGCAGGGGGCGACGGGCTCGCGCCGATCGGTACGGCGGCCCCCGCCGCGTGGACCGGTGAGGAACTCGACGCGGCCTTCGCCGCACCGGCCGGGGACACGGGGCGCGAGAGCCTGGTGACGGCGCTCATCAGCGGGCCCATGAAGTCGTACGCGGCGAGCGCCGCCGGGGGCCCGGACGCATACGTATCGCTGGACGACGGGCTCAGCGAGATCAGCAAGCACGCGCGGACGCTCGGCTACGACGGCGTGGTGCTCTTCCTCGACGAGCTGATCCTCTGGCTCCAGGCCCGGATGCGGGAACGTACCTGGGTCAACGAGGAGATCCAGAAGCTGGTCAAGCTGATCGAATCCGGCAACGCCGACCGGCCGGTGCCGATCGTCTCCTTCATCTCCCGCCAGCGCGACCTCTCCCAGCTCGTCGGGAAGGACATCCTCGGCTCCGACGTGCAGAACATGGAGCAGGCGCTGGAGTATCTGAAGGAGCGCCTGACCATCATCAACCTGGAGGACCGCAACCTCCCGGAGATCATCAGGGAGCGGGTGCTCAAGCCCAGGGAGGGCAAGGAGGAGTTGCTCCGGTCCGCCTTCAAGGGCATCGACGCATCGAACCAGCAGGTCAAGGACATCCTGCTGGACGGCGGCGGCGCCACCGGCGCCGACTGGGAGGACTTCCGCGCCGTCTACCCGCTCTCGCCCGCCCTGCTGAACGTGCTGGTGGCGCTGTCCGGGGCGCTCCAGCGGGAGCGCAGCGGCCTCAAACTCGTCCAGCAGTTGCTGGAGAAGAACGCGAAAGCGCCGCTGGGCCGGCTCGTGCCGCTCGGCGACCTGTGGGACGTCCTCGTGGACGGCACCGGCGCCGCCTTCACCGACGAGCTCAAGCACGAGGCGAAGGCGGCCGAGAAGTTCTACGCCAAGGCCCGGCAGTACCTGCTGCGCAAGTACGGCGGGGAGGACCACTCCGACTTCATCGCCGACGACCGCTTCGTCAAGACGCTGCTGCTCGCCGCGCTCGCCCCCGAGGTGCCGGCGCTGCGCAGGCTCACCGGGGCACGGCTGGCCGCCCTCAACCACGGCTCGGTGCACTCCCGGACGGTGCCCGTCGGCGCCAAGGTCACCGAGCGGCTGAAGGCGCTCCAGGGCGAGTTCCCCACCGAGCTGCGCACCGAGGGCGAGAACGACCCGGTCTTCTCCCTCCACCTGTCCGACCTGGACATCGAGCCGCTGCTGGATGCGGTGGCCGGAGAGGACAAGGCCGGGGCGCGCAGGGTATGGGTGCACGACCGCCTGTGGGAGCTGCTCGGCGTCAAGAAGGGGCAGTTGCTCGACGAGAAGGAGCTCGTCTGGCGGGGCACGAAGCGCACCGCGGAGTTCGTCTTCGGCAACGTGGCCGACGCCCCCAAGCTCCCGGACGAGCAGTTCACCCCGGGCACCGAGGGCAACATCCGCTTCATCGTCGACTACCCCTTCGACGAGGACGACCGCTACCCCTCGTACGACTTCCAGCGCGTCATGAAGCTGCAAAGCGAAGGGGTAGTGGCTCCGACCCTGGTGTGGCTGCCCCACTTCTTCTCCGAGGAGCGCAACGCCCAGCTCGGACGGCTGATGCGGATCACCTTCCTGCTGGAGCGGAACCGGCTGGACGAGTACACCCGCAACTACGCCCCCGACGACCGCGCCAAGGCCCGGCGGGCGCTCGAGCTGGGCCGCGACGCCCTCACCGGCACGCTCGTCGAGGCGCTCGGCGAGGTCTACGGGCTCTCCGCGCCCACCGAAGGCACCACGTCCGTCCCCGTGGCCGAGGGCCGCCATGTGCTCTCGCTCCAGCCGGAGTTCCCCCGCCCCGAGGTCGAGGGCGGCAAGACGTTCGCCGACAACCTCGGCCGCCTCGCCGACGGCATGTTCGCCGCGCTGTACCGCAAGCACCCCGACTTCAGCGCCATCCGCGCGGGCCAGCCCGAGGCCGTCTCGGTGAGGGAGCTGCGGACCACGCTGGAGTGGATCACCCGGGCGATGGACGAGGGCGGCCGGGTGGAGGTCGACAACAACCAACTGGGCACGGTCAAGCGGATCGTGGAACCGCTGGAGCTGGGCACCGTGCACGACGGCCCGCTCGTGCTGCGGGCCGACTGGCGCACCCGCATCAACCAGGCCGCCGCCCAGCACGGCGAGCGGGAGCTGCTGCGGGTCGAGGACATCCGCCGCTGGATCACCCAGGAGCCCCTCGGATACGCGGGCCTGGACGCGAACATCGTCAATCTGCTCATCGCCGCCTACGCGCTGCTCGACGACCGCGCCTGGACGTACCACTCCGGGCCGGAGACCACGGCACCCGATCTGCCGTCGATCGGCCCCGGCTGGGCACTGCGCTCCCAGCCGCTGCCGGACGCGGAGGTGTACGAGGCCGCGCGCGACCACGCCGCCCGGCTCTTCGGCGTGGCCGCCAAGCCGCAGCCGTACGCGCGGAACGTGAGCAGCCTGGCCGAGGCCGTCCGCGGCAAGGTGGAGGAGTGCGAGACGAACGTCTCGGGCGTGCGCACCACGCTGGAGCGGCACGCCGCGCTGCTCGGCCTGGACGGGTCCGAGCCCGCCCCCCGTACGGCGATGCTGCGCGAGGCGCTGGGGCTGCTGGCCCGGCTGAGCCGGCACGGCAACGACGCGACAGCGCTGGTCGAGGAACTTGCCGCCGTCTCGCACCAGACGCCTGCCCGGGAGCTGGCCCACACCATGGAGAGTGCCGGAGCGGTGCTCCGGGCTCTGGACGGTACGGACTGGCACCTGCTGCGGAGCGTCCAGGGCCTTCGCGACCGCGACGACAGCGTGGGAGACCGCGCGGGGCGGCTCCTGGACCGGATCGCCGAGGCGGCCCGTGCGTCGGAGTTCGAGCGCTCTCTCGTACCGGTGCTCACGTCCGTGCGGGAGACCGGCATGGCCATCGTGGACGCGGCGCTCCAACTGGAGCGGACGACCCCGATGCCGCCCCAGCCGCCGGCCCCGGGCCCCGAACAGATCCCCCTGACGGAGCACGGCGCCCCGCCCGTTCCCTCGCAGCCGGACGAGCCGGGTGAATCGGCGGCACCCAAGCCGGAAACCGGCCAGGACAGGACCGGTGGGACGGACGACGCGGCCACGGCAGGGACCGGCCCGGCGGCGCGCGCCGCCCGCAGGATCATCGGTGACGCACCGAGTGGACTGGAGGCGCTGCTCGCCACCGAACTGGCCGCCATAAGGCAGGAGATCCATACGTTCCGCGCGGGGCACCCGCACACGGCGGTGGAGATCATCTGGCGGGCCGTAGAGGAACGGCAGCCGACCACGGACGGGACCGGGGACAGGACCGGAGACGGCACCGCTGCCGCGCCCTGGGACGGGAGCCGTGACGATGACGCTCGCGGCACGGCCCGGGAGTCCGCGGGCGACGAAGGCGAAGGCGGTCGCTGATGGCCGCCCACCCTGTCGTAGGCCGCCGCGCCATCGAGATGCTGCTCCAGGTCGAGCTGCCGCAGTCCGAGGGAGAACGGCTCGTCCTGGTCGACGCGGCCTATGAGGACCGCGGCCGGGAAGCCGAGTTCACCGTCCAGATCAACGGCACAAGCCGGCACGTCCGGATCAGCGACCACGACTCGCTGCTGGGAGTCGTCGACGCCTGGCAACGGCACCGGGCCGAGGCGGACGGGGACGAGAACGGGGACAAGGACGAGGACAGGGTGCTCGTCGTGACCGGGCGGGTCCCAGCCGAGCAGCTCGGCTGGGATCTGCGTGCCCACGCCGTACGGCACCGTCCCCTGCCCGTGGACCGGGCTGAAATCGTCAAACAGCTCTTCGGAGCCACCGACCTGGACCCCCGTATGTCCGGGGAGCGCTGGCTTCTCGACGCGCTGCTGGAGGCGGAGCCGGTGGACGGCGGCTGGCCACGTGCCGGCGCCGTCCTCACCCGGGACCGCGCGGTGCGGGCACTGCTGGCCCAGCGGCTCGGACTGGGCGACACCACCTCCGACACTCTCGACCTCGACGCGGACACGCTGTTCGCCTGGTCCCGTACGCCGACCGGCCCCGCCACGTACGCGGCGCTCCCCCTCGCCGAACGCGAGGGGATCGCCGAGTGGCTCGCACAGGCCGCGGGACCGGCCGCCGCCACCCTGATGGCGCTGGCGGCCGACGGGCGGGGTGAGCAGGCGCTGCCGCTGGGGGCGCTCGCCTCCGCGGCACTCTCCTCGGAGGCGGCCGAGGCAGCCGGGTTCGCGCTCGGCACCCTCTTCGGCCCGGCGCTCTCCTCCTTCGAGGCGCTGCGGCCCTTCGCGGACGCCGCGACCGGCGTCCTCACCCGCTGGATCGCACAGGCCGAGAGCAGCGGACCGCAGCGCGAGGAGGCCCGCGGTCGTGTCCTCGACGTCCTCGAGCACGCCGACCGGCTGTCGACGGAGGCCAAGCTCAGCCCGTTGATCGGCACCGACCGGCTCCTGCCGTCCGGCTACCGGCAGCGCCTGCGCGACCTGGCCGCTCTGCTCGGCGGACCAGCAGGGCCGGCGGAGACCGCCCTGCGCCACCTCACGGAGCATCAGCTCAGCACCGTGTACGCCGACTCCACCGGAACGGCCCGTGCCGCCGTGCGGCTGGTGCGGTGGCTCCACCACCCGCTGCCGCCGGTCGAGTCGGTGGGGCGAGCGGTGCGGGCGCACATGGCCTCGTCCGGGTGGGCCGATCTGGCGGTGAGCATCCTCGCCGAGGGGGACAGCTCGCGGGACGCCGCCGTGGCGGGCGCCTACGAGAAGCTGATAACAGCCGTGCGAGCGCGGCGTGCGCGCCTTGACGAGGCATTCGCCCAGCGGCTCGCCGTGTGGACCGAAGGCGCCTCGCAGCAGGCACCGGGTGGCGCCCTGCTCATCGAGGACGTTCTCACGGAGGCGGCCGCGCCACTGGCCCGCAACGGCGGCAGACCGCTGATCCTGGTCCTGGACGGGATGAGCGCCGACGTGGCCGTCCAGCTCGCCGGAGAGCTGGACCGGCGGGTGTGGACCGAGGTGGTACCCAAACCCGGGCCCGGCCGGCAGCCCGCGCGCCAGGCCGCCGTGTCGATGGTGCCTTCCGTGACGAGAATCAGCCGGACGTCGCTGCTGTGCGCGCGTGCGGAGGAAGGCGGGCAGAACAAGGAGCGGACCGGATTCGCCACCTTCTGGAAGCGGCGACGCCGTGAGGCACAGCTCTTCCACAAGGGCGGCTACGAAGGGCCCCCCGGTCACGGGCTGGCGCCTGAACTGCTCCAGACTCTCGCCTCCGACGACATCGTCGGTGTCGTCCTCAACACCATCGACGACGCGCTGGCCGACGGCCGCGAAGGCATCGCCGGCCGGTGGAGGATCGGCGACATCGCCAAACTGCCCAACCTGCTCAACGCCGCCCGCGACTACGGCAGGCCGGTCCTGCTCGTCTCCGACCACGGCCACGTCCTGGACCGCACTCCGCGCACGCATCAGCAGACCGCGGCCGACGGTGTGCAGGGGGCACGGTGGCGCACCGGCACCCCCGAGGACGGCGAGATCCTGCTGGCGGGTCCCCGAGTCGGAGCCCCCGGCGGCCGGGCCGTCCTCCCCTGGCGCGAGGACCTGCGCTACACGGCCCGGCAGGCCGGCTACCACGGCGGCGCCTCACTCGCCGAAGTCACCGTCCCCGTGATCACTCTCGTCCCGTCCGCAGCACTGATCCCCGAGGGGTGGACGCTGCTGCCGGCCGAGCGCACCGCGCCGGGCTGGTGGCGCGGCGAGCAGGACCCCGTGCCCGGCACGGAGCTTCCCGCCACCGGCACGGCCAACTCGGCCACGGATGCCGGGAACACCGCGGCACGAGTGCCTCCCCACGCCGAGGCGCCGGTCGCCGCGGTGGACGGCGAGGCCACGGACGAGGGAACGCACGAGGGCACGCACGAGCTGCGGTCGGAGCCCGGCGCCGACCCGGAGCCCGGCACCAGGCCCGCCGCCGGTGCAACCGGCCGAAGCGGCCTCGGGGAGCGCGTCGTCCGCTCCGACCCGTACGAGGCGCAGCGCAGGTTCGTCCGGGGCATCCAGGGCGACAAGGGTGACGCAGCCGTCGCCGCCGCGCTCGACGCGCTGGTGGCGGCGGGCGGGAAGCTGTCCCCCGGTGCGGTGGCCGCCGCGGCCCAGTCCGCCACGGGCCGGTCGCAGCGCAACCCCGAGCGGTTCGCCACCGTCCTGGAGCGCCTGCTCAACGTCGACGGCTACCCCGTGCTCCAGCTCGTCGAGTCCGGGCGCACCGTCCAACTCAACAAGGCGCTTCTCGAAGAGCAGTTCCTGGGAGACGTCGAATGAGCACCCCCGTGTCCGAGGTGAGTGCCGCGCGGCGGCGCGAGGTCGTCGACGCACTGCGGCGCGGCACCGTTCCGCAAGCCGGTCTCGGCCTGTTCGCCGTCGGTCTCGAACGCTTCGAGACCGCCCTTGACGACGACCTCGCCACTGTGGCCCGGGACGGTTCGGCCTTCCACGCCCTGCGCGGCGAGTACGGCTCCGGCAAGACCTTCTTCGCACGCTGGCTCGCCGAACGCGCCAAACGTCGCGGGCTCGCCGTCAGCGAAGTGCAGATCTCCGAAACCGAGACGCCCCTGCACCGGCTGGAGACCGTCTACCGGCGACTCGTCGAACGTCTCACCACGGCCACACACCGGCCCTCCGCCCTCCGGGCGGTCATCGACTCCTGGTTCTTCGCGCTGGAGGAGGAGGCCCTGGCCGACGGCGCCATCGCCGACGACGACGAGGCAGCACTGGCACAGGCGGTGGACGAACTTCTGGAGCGGCGACTGGCCGACGTCGCCCGCACCACGCCCGCCTTCTCCGCGGCGCTGCGCGGCTACCGGCAAGCGGTGGCGGCAGGGGACGGGGCACACGCCGAGTCCCTCATCGCCTGGCTCGGCGGGCAGCGCTCCGTGGCGGCCTCCGCCAAACGCGCGGCGGGCGTGCGGGGCGACCTGGACCACTTCGGCGCGCTGGGCTTCCTCCAGGGCCTGCTCACCGTGCTGCGGGACTGCGGGCACCCTGGTCTGCTGCTCGTCCTCGACGAGGTCGAGACCCTGCAACGGGTGCGCTCGGACGTACGGGAGAAGTCCCTCAACGCCTTGCGCCAGCTCCTCGACGAGATCGACGCGGGCCGTTTCCCGGGGCTCTTCCTCGTCATCACCGGCACCCCCGCGTTCTACGACGGACAGCAGGGCGTGCAGCGCCTCGCTCCCCTCGCCCAGCGGCTGGCCACCGACTTCACCACCGACCCGCGCTTCGACTCCCCCCGCGCCGTACAGCTCCGCCTTCCCGGGTTCGACCTGCCGGCCCTCGGTGAGCTGGGACGCAAGGTCCGCGACCTGTACGCGGGAGCCGCCCGTCACCCCGAGCGGCTCGCGGCCCGCGTCGACGACGCCTATCTCGACGAGTTGGCCCGCGCGCTCACCGGCTCGCTCGGCGGCAAGGTCGGTATCGCCCCGCGCCTGTACCTGCGCAAGCTCGTCGCCGATGTCCTGGACCGGGTCGACGAGTTCGCGGACTTCGACCCCCGCACCCACTACGCCCTCACCCTGAACAGCGCCGAACTCACCGAGACGGAACGGAGCGCGGCCGTCGGCGCCGGCGACGTCGAACTGGACCTGGACCCGGACCCGCCCCGGGACCCGTCATGAGGCAACCGGTCGAGGTCCTGGACCTCCTGGACCCCGTCCTCGGACACCACATCGTCAACGCGCTGGGCTGGCGCTCCCTGCGTCCGCTCCAGGAAGCGGCCGTCGAACCGCTTGTGGGTGGGGAGGACGCCGTCCTGCTCGCCCCCACGGCCGGGGGCAAGACCGAGGCAGCGGTCTTCCCGCTGCTGACGCGCATGAACCGGCACGGCTGGAAAGGCACCAGCGTGCTGTACGTGTGCCCGCTCAAGGCGCTGCTCAACAACCTCCACCCCAGGCTGCGGACGTATGCGGAGTGGCTGGGCCGCACGGTCGAGCTGTGGCACGGCGACGTCACGACGCCCCGGCGTCGCCGCATCCTCTCCCACCGGCCCGACATCCTCCTCACCACGCCGGAGTCCCTGGAGTCCATGCTGGTGAGCACCCATGTCGACCACCGGGTCTTCTTCTCGGGGCTGCACGCCGTCGTCGTCGACGAAGTGCACGCCTTCGCGGGCGACGACCGGGGCTGGCACCTGCTGGCCGTCCTGGAACGCCTGAGCCATGTCGTCGGGCGCCCACTCCAACGGGTCGGACTGTCGGCCACCGTCGGCAACCCCGACGAGCTGCTGACCTGGCTCCAGGGTTCGGGACAGGGACGCCGACCCGCCCGGGTCATCGCCCCCCACCTCGGCGAAACCGAACCCGGCACAACAGCCGCGCCCACAGCGCCGTCCACAGCAGCCGCACCTTCCCCCTCCGGCGACATCGAACTGGACTACGTCGGTTCCGTCGCCAACGCGGCGACGGTGATCGCCGCCCTGCACCGGGGGGAGAAGCGCCTGGTCTTCTGCGAAAGCCGCCGCACGGTGGAAGAGCTGGGCGAGCAACTGCGCCGCAAAGGCGTGACCACCTTCCTCTCCCACGCCTCACTGTCCGTGGCCGAACGTCGCCGCGCCGAGGAGGCCTTCGCTGAAGCCCGCGACTGCGTCATCGTCTCCACCAGCACTCTGGAACTCGGCATCGACGTCGGCGACCTGGACCGCATCATCCAGCTCGACGCGCCGTCCACCGTGGCTTCGTTCCTCCAGCGCCTCGGCCGCACGGGACGCCGCCCCGGAGCCTCGCGCAACTGTCTGTTCCTCGCGCTCGACGAAGCCGGGCTGCTCTCCGCGGCGGCCCTTCTGCTGCAGTGGTCGCGGGGCTGGGTCGAACCCGTCGTGGCCCCACCAGAGCCCCGTCACCTGGTGGCCCAGCAGCTGCTCGCCCTGTGCCTGCAGGAACACCGTGTCGGAGAGAACCTGTGGCGGGAGTGGTGGGGCGGAATCGGCCCCTTCGGGCCCGGAGCGGCACCCGTCGTGCGCCACCTGGTCGAGCAGGGATATCTGGAACAGGACGGTGAAGTCCTGTTCATCGGGCCCGAGGCCGAACGCCGCTACGGGCACCGGCACTTCATGAACCTTACGGCGGTCTTCACCGCGCCGCCCGAGTTCGCCGTGTACAACGGTCGTTCCGAGATCGGCCGCACGGACCCCGACCTGCTGACCGAGGAAGTCGCCGGCCCGCGCAAGCTGCTGCTCGCGGGACGGAGCTGGCTGGTGACGTACATCGACTGGAGCCGCAGGCGCTGCTTCGTGGAACCGACCGACGAAGGCGGACGCGCCCGCTGGAGCGGCTTCGGCGGAGACCGTGTCTGCTCCTTCGCCCTGACCCGAGCCGCCCGCGATGTCCTGCTCGGTGCGGACCCTCCCGTACGCCTGACGAAACGGGCCGCCGTCAGACTCGCCAAGGCGCGCGACGCACACGCGGACTCGGTGCACCCGGAAGGGACCGTCATCACCCGTCTCCCGGACGGCGACATCCGCTGGTGGACGTGGGCCGGACACCGCGCCAACGCCACGCTGGCGGCCTCACTGCCCTCCGTCGTCGCCCCGCAGCGACGATTCGCCGACCACTGGATCCGGCTCCGGGACGATCTGACCCCGGCCCGCTGGAAAACCGCCGTCGCGGATGCCGCCGCCGGGATGTGTCTTCCGGAGGTCGACGCGCGTGCGGTGCGCGGGCTCAAGTTCGGGGAAGCGCTTCCTCCCCGTCTGGCCGAGGCGACACTCGCCGCGCGCACCGCGGACGAGGAGGGGGCCCGTGCGGTCCTTGCCGCACCAGTGCGCTTCACCACGCACACCCGCCAGTAGACAGAGTTGGATTCCACGGTCCGGCCTGGCGATCGTGGCGGGTGATCACGACGTGAAGCCGTGGTGGACGCCGTCATCATGGAGGCGGCGGCGCAGTCCTCGTTTCACGGCTGCCCCAACTGGACGGCGGAAACCGGATCACGTGTTGAGCAGCCAGATGGAGAGGTTGAGAGCGGCGGCGAACGCGACCCATGCCATGTAGGGCAGGAGCAGCACAGCGGCGGCCCGGCGCCGCCGGCCGAAGGCGGTGACGGTGCCCGCCAGGGCGACGAGCAGGAGACAGATGTCGACAAAGGCCAGTCCGTAGGCGTCGGCTGCGAAGAACAGGGGAGTCCAGGCGAGGTTGAGAGCGAGCTGCACGGACCACCAGGTCATCGCCACGACGTGGCCAGTTGTCCGAGAGCGCAGTACGAGCCAGGCGGCGACGGCGATCGTGCCGTAGAGCACGGTCCACACAGGGCCGAAGATCCATCCCGGTGGAGCCCAGGACGGTTTGGTGAGCGCCTGGTAGGTCTCTGCGGAGTCGGCGGCGGCGAAACCACCTGCCGCGGCCACCGCATAGCACACCGCGAGCAGCAGGAGCAGCGTCGGCCAGCCCGCGCGCGGTTGGCCGGTCGGCTCGCGGCCGTCGTCGCCCGTCAGCTCGGCCATTGTTTCCTCCGATCGATCACCGGGCCAGGGTGCCTGAGCGCGGGGCTGGTACACGGCGTGCGCGTCGGCGTCGCCGTTCGGCTTGCTCCGCACCGGTGACACCTGGCCGAGAGGTGTGATCGAACGACCGGGAAGAGCCGACCTCCTGTCGTCGGGGGTACTTGGCCGTGGCGCCTGGCATCGGCCAAGGGAACGTGGTCCGCTGGACCGGCGGTCGCGGCTGCGCCACTCGTCGACCGCCCGCGGCTGCCACGTTCGGACAGGGTCCGGCCGGGACCGCAGAGCGAGCAAGCCGTCCCCGGCCTCCGTGCGCCACAGGTATCGCGTCGACCGAGGAGCACCATGGACCGACGAACACCGCCTGACACCGAGCTCTGTCGTCGTCGGCGCGGGCCTGGCCGGCCTCGCGTGCGCACCGGACTTGTGCCGTGCCGGAGGGCGGGTGGCCCTGCTGAAGACCTCCGGCGGCGCAGGCGGCCGGATGCGCACCGACCGGCGAGACGGACTCCGGCTGGACCGAACGGCGGCCCTGACCCGGGCGGGAGTGTCGGACGCCGTGATCGCCGAGGCCCTGCGGCCGTTCCTGGCCGGGGTGTTCCCGGAGAAGCGCCTGGAGACCTCCGCGCGCCGGCTGCGGACGCCGAGCCGCAGCGCACGGCCCCGGGCGGAACACCCGTCGTCGAACGGCGAGCACGAGGACGGCGAGCACGGTGACCCCCCGCGATGCCGAAGCGCACGACACTGTCGTCGTCGGAGGGGGTGCGGCAGGTCTCAGCCTCGCGCACCGGCTGACGGAGACCGGCGCCTCCACCGTGACCGTGGTCGAGCCGCCGGACGGTCCGCTGCGCCCTGCGGAGCGGACCTGGTGCTACTGGGACGCGGGCGTCGACGGCCTCGAAGAGGTCGTCAGCGCGTCATGGTCGAAGCTGCGGGTACACGGCGCCGACGGCCGCCCTGTCACCGTCGAGCCGGCCCCGTTCACTTACCGCATGGTGCGGTCGACCGACTTGGAACGCATGGTCCACGGCCGACTGGCCCGGTCGGACGGCGGGCGTCTGTTGCGTGCGACGGTGGAAGCGGTGTGCGCCGTGCGCAAAGGAGCGGAGGTCCGGTGCACGCTGCCGGGGGGTTCCTCCCTGACGCTGCGCGCCCGACGGGTGTTCGACTCCCGGCCGCTGCCCGCCCTGCCGCCGGCGCGTACGCGGTTGCTCCAGCACTTCCGCGGCTGGTTCGTGCGCACCGAAACCGACCGGTTCGATCCCGCGGTCGCGGACCTGATGGACTTCCGGGTCCCGCAGCCGGCGCACGGGCTCGCCTTCGGCTACGTGCTGCCGCTGGCGCCGGACCGGGCGCTCGTGGAGTACACCGAGTTCTCCGGTGCCGTCGTGAGCACCGAGGCGTACGAGTCGGCACTCGGTCATTACTGCCGCGACATCCTGGGACTCGGCGCGCTCACGGTGGAGCGGCCGGAGCAGGGGGCCATCCCCATGACCGACGCACGCTTTCCGCGGCGGGCCGGAGCCGCCGTGTTCCGCATCGGGACCGCGGGCGGCGCCACTCGGCCGGCCACGGGCTACACCTTCGCCGCGGTGCAGCGACAGAGCAGAGCGATCGCCGCCACCCTGGGCGACGGGCACGAGACCGTGCCCGCGCCCTACGGGCGCCGCGCGCTGGCCATGGACGCGATCCTGCTGCGCGCCCTGGACACCGGGCGGATCAACGGCCCTGACTTCTTCACCAACCTGTTCCGGCGCGTCCCGGCCGAGCGCCTCCTGCGCTTTCTCGACGGCACGACCTCGTCCCGGGAGAAGTGGCGCATCGGACTGCGCACTCCTGTTCGGCCGATGCTCCGCACCGCGGCCGAACTGCCTTTCCTGCCCCGCCGTTCCTGGCCTGCCGTTCCCGGCCTGCCGTACGAATCGGAGTAAGCCACCGATGAGCCTGCTGCGCGACCACGACCTGGCCCGCGCCTTCGACCACGCCTCCCGCACCTACGACAGCCTCACCTCCCTCAACCCCGGCTACCACACCGACCTCCTGCGCTCGGCCCGCCGTCTCGGGCTCCCCGACGGCGGAGCCGGACTGCACCTCCTCGACATCGGCTGCGGCACCGGCGCCTCCACCCGGGCTCTGCTCAGGGCCGCGCCGCGGGCCCGGATCACCGCCGTGGACGCGTCCGCCGGCATGCTGCGTCGCGCGCTGGCCAAGCCGTGGCCCGCGCGTGTGCGCTTTCTCCACCTGACCGCCGAGGAACTCGCGACGGCCGGCGAAGGCCCCTTCGACGCCGTCTTCGCCGCCTACTTGTTCCGCAACGTCACCGATCCGGACGCGGTCCTGCGGAGCGTTCGGAGTCTGCTGCGGCCGGGCGGGCGTCTCACCGCCCACGAGTACAGCCTCAGCGGCTCGCGGGTGCACCGAGCGCTGTGGACGGCGGTGTGCCGCGGGCTCGTCATCCCCGCGGGCACGCTCCTCGGCGACCGTGCCCTGTACCGCCATCTGTGGCACAGCGTCCTCGCCTTCGACACCGCCCCCGCCTTCGCCGCCCGGCTGAACCGTACCGGCCTGACCTCGGTGCGCGTCGCCCCCGTCGCCGGATGGCAGACGGGCATCGTGCACACCTTCCTCGCCCGCAACGGCGGCACGCCCACCGCGAGAAAGGACGAGCAATGACCGCCCGGCGCACTCCTGCCGCCCGCCGCACTCCTGCCGCCCGGCGGGGCCGGGACCGCAAGGCGGAGATCCTGTTCCCCGCACCCGGCGCGGAGCGCTTCCGACGTGGGGACGAGCCGTCCGTCGCGGTGATCGGTGGCGGAATCGCCGGTCTGGCCGCGGCCACCCTGCTGGCCGAACGCGGCGCCCACGTGACCCTGTACGAGAAGGAGGACTCGCTCGGCGGCCGGCTCTCCGGTCGGCGCACCACGCTGGTGGACGGCTCCGAGGTGACCATGACCCGCGGGTTCCACGCCTTCTTCCGGCAGTACTACAACCTCCGCGGCCTGCTCCGCCGCACCGACCCCGGCCTCGCACGGCTCACCCCGCTGCCCGACTACCCCCTGCGGCACAGCGGCGGCCTGACCGACAGCTTCGCCCACGTCCCGAGGACCCCGCCCTTCAGCGCGTTCGGCTTCGCCGCCCTCAGCCCTACCTTCCGTCTGCGGGACCTGGCCACCATGGACGCCCGGGCCGCACTCCCGCTCTTCGACGTGCGCGTACCCGAGGTCTATGAACGCTTCGACGGTGTCACCGCCACCGCAATCCTGGAAACGGTGCGCTTCCCGGAAGCCGCGCACCACCTGGCCTTCGAGGTGTTCTCGCGCAGCTTCTTCGCCAACCCGAGTGAACTGTCCGCCGCCGAACTGCTGTTGATGTTCCACATCTACTTTCTCGGATCGGCCGAGGGCCTGCTCTTCGACGTGCCGAGCGAGCCCTTCCCCCAGGCGCTCTGGGACCCGCTCGGCGACTACCTCCAGCGCCTCGGCGCGGACGTGCGCACCGGCGCTTCCGTGCACGAGATCGTTCCCCACGACAGCGGTGGTGCGAAGGTGCGTACCGACACCGGTACCGACCTCCACCAGGCGGTGGTGCTCGCTCTCGACACCGGGGGGCTGCGGCAGATCGTCGCCGCGTCACCCCGCCTCGGCACCTCTGTCTGGCGTGACGGCATCGCCGCACTGCGCACCGCACCGCCCTTCCTCGTCTCCCGGCTCTGGCTCGACCGGCCGGTCCGCTCCGAGAGGCCCGGATTCCTCGGCACCAGCGGCTACGGCGGGTTGGACAACATCAGCACTCTGGAGCGGTACGAGGGCGAGGCCGCCCGCTGGGCCGCGCGGTCCGGGGGATCAGTCGTGGAACTGCACGCCTACGCCGTCGATCCCGCGGCCGAGCAGAAGGACGTGCAGGACATGCTCATCGACCGACTCCACCAGGTGTACCCGGAGACCCGCGAGGCGCGCATCGTCGACTCCCGGCACGAGTGGCGCTCGGACTGCCCGCTCTTCGAAGTCGGCTCCCACCAACAGCGCCCCACCGTGCGCACTCCCCACCCATGGCTGACCCTGGCCGGTGACACGATCCGCTGCGACCTGCCCGTCGCCCTCATGGAGCGGGCAGCCACCACCGGCTTCCTGGCGGCCAACGCACTGCTCGCCGACCGGGGTGTACGGGGGCAAGTGCTGTGGACGGTCCCGCGGTCGGGCCGTTCCGCCCTGCTCCGGGCGCTCGGGGCGGTCGCGGGACGCCGCCCTTCCTCCTGACCCTCCGCCTGACCCGTGGCATCCCGCACGCCGGTGTGGGATGCCACCGGTGCGGGCTCATCCAGGGAACCGCCCGGTGCTGCGCAGCGTCCAGCGACGTTGGGCGTAGGCCAGATCGTCGCGCCACAGGCGCCCGGCCGTACGGCGCATGAGTGGTCGCAGCACGGGGGCCACGGCTCGGGCGAGGGCGAAGCCCGGCCGCTGGGAAGTGGCGACCATCGCCTCCACCACGGCAGTGCGCGGATGCTGGTGGTTCGGCCCCGTCAGCGGTGTCGCGTGCGTCTCCACCACGGACGTGCTGCCCTCGCCGCCGGTGATGCGCATGACGACCGTGCGCGGCTCCGGCGCGGTGAACTCGGCCCGCACCGGGACCACCAGACGCCCGGCCACCCGGAAGGAGACGTCGACGACGAAGGCGTCGTCCTCCTCGCCATGGGGTTCCCGCACCACCGACAGATCGGCGAACGAGTACGGGTGGAACCACGAGCCGTGCCACGGATCGAGCCGGTTGGCCACCACGTCCTGCGGCTCGCACCGCCCCACCGCAGTGAACACCGCGTCCACGCCGCTCCCTGCCGCGGGGCGCTCAGGCACCACGGGGAGCTCAGTGGGCTCCTCCCCGCCCACCTCGTCCAGCCGTACCCAGACGAGTACGCCGTCGTCGTGCACCGGGAACGGCTGCCAGCCACCGGACGCGGAACCGTCCAGGGCAAGGCCGTGCCAGTGGCACACCAAAGTGCCGCACACCACCCGGCTGTCGCGCAGAGGAGCGCCGAGGTGCGGGCAGACGCCCGGCCCCGCGCGCAGCCCACCGTCGTCCGAGCGCCACAGCACGACCTCCAGGCCACCAACCGTCCTGCCGTACGGGCGGTCGCCCGCGCGCACCTCCCGGGAGGCGCCGACCACGAACCAGTTGCCGGACGGCCGGGCGGACGCCCGTTTGAGCGCGTCGGCGACGAGTGCCGGCCGCGCCTGACGCCAGGTCGGTGCCTGCGCCGCCCAGTCCGGGCCGGAGGGCCGACGTCGCAACGGCGGGGACCAGCGCTTGCCGCCCCTTCGCTCACTCACCGCGCCACACCCTTCTCCTCGGCTGCTCGGCGGCCTGCCACAACCGCCCGGCGCGTGCGCGAGCCTGCCACCGGGCACCGGCCACGCGCAGCACACCGGCCGCGGCGACGGTCGCCCGACGCCGACGGGACACCACCGCACGACGGTGCAGCACGGTGTAGTCCTGCTCAGCGATCGCGTCGAGAATCCCGCCGTAGAGGGTGAACGCGGCACGGATGCAGGGACGCACCCGCGGATCGAGCATGGCGATGCCCGGCTCCGCCGCCCGGTACATCTTTCGCGTCATGGCCTCCGCCGCGACGAGAGCGGCCCGGATCCGGGGGTCACGGCGTCCAGTGCGTCGGCTCCACTCCAGCAGGGGCCTGTCCACACCGTTTGCCGCCAGCAGATCGCCGGGCAGGTAGACGCGGCCCCGGTCGAGATCCTCACCCACGTCGCGCAGGAAATTGGTGAGCTGGAAGGCCACACCGAGCGCCGCCGCGTGCGGTTCCGCCTCCTCCCGGGCCGTGACCGTGCCGAGGACCGGCAGCATCTGCAGACCGATCACCGCCGCCGAACCGTGCACGTACCTCTGCAGATCCGCGTAGGTGGGGTAGTCCGTGACGGTCAGGTCGGCACGCATCGAGGACAGGAAGTCGGCGAAGAGCGCATGACCGATGTCGAACCGGTCGGCGGTGTCGACGACGGCCCGGACCACCGGTTCGCCGCCGTCGGCGCCGGTACGCAGTCCGTCAGCGAGGTCGTCCTCCAGACGACGCAGCAGCCGGTCGCGCTCCTCGGCCGTACGGTGCCGGTCGAGGTCGTCCACGATGTCGTCGGCCCAGCGGGCGAAGCCGTACAGGGCGTGCACGGCCGAGCGTCGTTCGAGCGGCAGCAGACGGGTGGCCAGGAAGTAGGTCCTGCCGTGGCGGGCGTTGAGCCGACGGCACTGCGTGTAGGCGGCACGGAGCGCGGGATCGGTGATCCGGGCCGCGTCCAGTTCACGACGGGACATCAGTACCCGCCGGAGCCGGAGCCGCAGCTGTGTCCGCCGTGGCCAGGGACGGGCGCGCTCGTGCGGACCGGCGGCCGGTGACGCCTGCGCCGCCGGTGACGCCGGTGACCCCGGTGACGCGCGCGGCCGCGAGTCTGCCGCTGATGAGCACGGTCGGTACGCCGACGCCCGGAGTCGTCCCGCATCCGGCGAGTACCGCGTTCTCCACCCCTCGTGGGAGGTTGCGCGGGCGGAACGGTCCGGTCTGGGCGAACGTGTGGGAGACCGAGAAGGGACTGCCGACCGCGTGGCCCTGCCCTGCCCAGTCGAGCGGGGTCACCAGGAGCTCTTCCTGGACGCTGTCCGCGAACCCGTCCAGGCCCCGGCGCTCCAGTTCCTCGACCAGGCGGTCGCGGTACCGGGGGCCGAGCTCCCGCCATGTGGCGGCCCCGGGACCGACAGTGGTGTTGGGGCAGGGGGCGAGGACGTAGTGGAGGTGGCGTCCCGGCGGTGCCAGGGCGGGATCGTGCGTGGTGGGGCGGGTGATCAACAACGAGGGGTCGCTCATCAGCTCGCCCGCACGGGTCAGCTCGTCGAACGTGCGCTCCCACGCGGCGCCGAAGGAGATCGTGTGGTGGGCGAGGTGGGGCCAGGTACGGTCCGTGCCCGCGTGCAGGATCACAGCGGACGGTGAGTGACGCAGGCGTGCCGGACGCCGTGGCCGGCGTCCCAGCAGTCCGTAGGCAGCGGGCAGCTCACACGTCAGCACCACCGCGTCGCAGGGGATTCGCTCGCCGGAGGTCAGGAGGACAGCACGTACGCGGCCTCCCGAACGCTCCAGCGCGCGCACTTCGGCGGTCCAGCGCAGATCGGCGCCGGCCTGTGCGGCAGCGTCGGCCATGGCGCGCGGGAGCGCGTGCATGCCGCCCTTCGGAAACCAGACGCCGGCCACGGTGTCCATGTACGCGATCACCGCGTAGGCCGCGAGTGCTCGGGCGGGGGACACGCCGACATACAGCGCCTGGAAGGAGAAGACGCGGCGCAGGCGGTCGTCGGAGAGGAAGCGGCGGATACGGCCGTCCAGCCGTCCGAACCCGCCCAGCGCCGCCAGCCGCGCCAGATCCGGGTGCAGGAGTTGGAAGGGTGAGTCGAAGTTCGTGTCGATGAAGCGGCGCATCTGCGCCCGGTACAGCCGCTCCAGCCACTGCCGCAGCTCGCGGTAGCCGGCCGCCTGTGCCGGTCCGGCGAAGCGCCGCACCTCCGCCTCCATCGCCGCACCGTCGGTGTGTACGTCGAGCGCGGACCCGTCCGCGAAGCAGGCCCGGTAGGCCGGATGCAGAGCCGTCAGCTCGACGCGGCGGTGGAGGCTGTCGCCGACGGCGGCGAACGCCTCGTCGGCCAGGTGCGGCATGGTCAGCACCGTGGGGCCGGTGTCGATCTCGTATCCGCCCAGGCGCACCCGTCCGGCCCGGCCGCCAGGGCCGGCGTCCCGTTCGACGACGGTGACCCGGCGGCCCGCACCCAGCAGGTGCAGGGCGCAGGCCAGTCCGGACAGCCCGGCACCCACCACGACGACATGGTCGGTCGGCCCCGGCACCCTCTTCACGCGACCTCCTCCGCACGGCGCGGAGCCACGCCGGCCGCGCGCACGGCCGGCGCGCGGAACCCCCGGCGTACGACCGGGCGGTGGGCCTGTGTGGCGCCCCTCGGCGGCATCGTGGGCATGCGCACAACCCCTTCTCACTCCCGGTCACCTGCGCACAGGTGCTTGCGCCGAGTGTCCTGATACGCATGCGATTCCTGCCGAGTACGGCACTCGTGCCGGGTTGTCTCACCCCAGTGGCCCAACATCGCAAGGCCCATGGCCGTGTGTCACCTGGCGCCGGTTCCTGTTCAGGTACCTCCGCGAGGTGCACGAGCCGGTCGAGTCGCCGCACTGGCTGAGCGACGCGCTGGTTGCCGGCCGGGCTGCCCTCGGGTGCCGATGGAGATCTTGCGGCGCACTCAGATCAGCCAGACGCGGTGGTACGCCAAGGGGCCGGCAAAGCGTCGTCGTCGCATCCGCTGAACCACAAAACCCCAGGTCAGAGTCATTCTGACCTGGGGTTCCAGTGGAGCCGCCTAAGGGAATCGAACCCTTGACCTACGCATTACGAGTGCGTCGCTCTGGCCGACTGAGCTAAGGCGGCATGGTGCGTGCGGCCAGTGTGGGGGCCGCTGCGGCGATAAGTCTACAGGGTTTGTGGGGGTGGTCCGGACGGGGGTCAGCCGCAGGTGGTGCCGTTCTTGGGGGGCTTGCCCTGGACGAGGTAGGCGTTGACGGCGCTGTCCACGCAGTCGCTGCCACGCAGGTAGGCCGTGTGACCGTCGCCCTTGTAGGTGACCAGGCGGGCCGGGGACAGCTGGCCCGCCAGGCCCTGGGCCCAGCGGTAGGGGGTCGCCGGGTCGCGGGTGGTGCCGACGACCACGATCGGGTCGGCGCCCTTGGCGGCGATCCGGTGGGGGCCGCCCGTCGCGTCGACGGGCCACTCGCCGCAGTTCAGGGCGGCCCAGGCGAAGCCGCGGCCGAAGACGGGGCTGGCCTTCTCGAAGGAGGGCACGGCCTTGCGGGCCGCGGCGGCGTCGGCGAAGGCCGGGGGCAGGTCGAGGCAGTTCACGGCCGGGTTGGCGAACATGATGTTGCTGTAGGAGCCGTCCGGGCCGCGCTCGTAGTAGTCGTCGGACAGGGCCAGCAGCTGGGCGCCGTCGCCCTTCTTGGCCGCCGTCAGCGCCTCGCGCAGCGCGGGCCAGGAGCCCTCGTCGTACATGGCCCGGATCACACCCGTGGTGGCCAGCGACTCGGTCAGGGAGCGGGAGGGGTCGTCGGTCTTGAGGGGCTTGCTGTCGATCTTGGTGAACAGGGCGCTGAGGTTCTTGCCAGCCTGCCGGACGCCGTCCTTGCCCAGCGGGCAGTCGGACATGGTGACGCAGTCGCGCGCGAACGCCTTGAACGCCGTCTCGAAGCCTGCCGTCTGCTCGCGGTTGACGCGGCGCGCCGAGAGCGAGGGGTCCATGGCGCCGTCCAGGACGAGCCGACCGGAGCGCTCCGGGAACAGGCCCGCGTAGGTGGCGCCCAGGTAGGTGCCGTAGGAGGCGCCGACGTAGTTGAGCTTCTTGTCGCCGAGCACGGCGCGCAGCACGTCCATGTCGCGGGCCGCCTCGACCGTCGAGACATGGCCGAGGAGCTTCCCGGTGCGCTTCTCGCAGCCCGTGGCGAACTTGTCGTACGCGGCGGTGAGCGCGTCCGTCTCCTTCGCGTCGTCCGGTGTCTGGTCGACGCGCGTGTAGGCGTCCATCTGCTTGTCGCTCAGGCATTCGATGGGCTCGCTGCGGCCGACACCGCGCGGGTCCATGCCCACCAGCGAGTAGTGCTCACGTACCTCGGGCGGGTACGCCAGGGCCGCCGACTGCTGCACGTACTCGATCGCCGAACCGCCCGGCCCTCCCGGGTTGATCTGCAGCGAGCCGCCCTTCGGCTCGCCGCCGCCCTGCGGCTTGGTACGGGTGACGGCCAGGCCCACGGTCCCGGCGGCGTCCTTGAGGTCGTCGGCCGGCTTGTCGTAGTCCAGCGGCACCCGCAGCGTCGCGCATTCGAACTCGGCCAGGCCGCAGCTACGCCAGGACAACTTCTGGTCGTAGTACGGGCGCAGGTCCTCGGGGACCTTGGCGGGCAGCGGCTCGAGCGGGGGCGCGTCGGCACCCGCGCGGGTGCTCTTCGCCGAGGGGTCGGCATCCGGCTGCCCGGACGAGTTCCCGTCGGAGGAGCAGCCCGCGAGCAGCAGGGCGACGGCCGTGAGCGCCGCCGCGCCCCCGTACCGGATACGGAACCCGTATCGGTTACGGGACGCGCCTCCGCGTCGGACACGGGAGGCGTGTGACTGGCTCATGGGGCATCCCTCCGCCGACGGCACCTGCTGGGAGCGTACCCAGCCGGGCGCCGGGCCGTCGCCCGCAGGGGGCCTTTTGGCGGGTCAGCCGCGCAGCCCGTCAGCCCGTCAGCCCGTCAGCCCGTCAGCCCGCGCGCAGCGCCATCGTCATCGCCTCCACCGCCAGCAGCGGTGCGACGTTGCGGTCCAGCGCCCGGCGGCACTCCAGCACCGCCTCGATCCGGCGCAGCGTCTGCTCCGGGCGCGAGGTGGCGGCCAGTTGTCCGACCGAACCGGCCGCCTCGTCGTGCGACAGGGCGACGGAGGAGCCCAACTGGCGGGCCAGCACGTCCCGATAGAAGGCCGTCAGATCGGTGAGGGCCAGGTCGAGGGAGTCGCGTTGGGCGCGGGTCGAGCGGCGCTTCTGCTTGTCCTCCAGCTCCTTCATCGCGCCCGCCGTGCCGCGCGGCAGCCGCTTGCCCTCCGCCGCGCCCAGCGCGGCCCGCAGCTCCTCGGTCTCCTTGGCGTCCAGCTCCTCGGCGACCTGCTTGGCGTCCTCGGTCGCGGCGTCGATCAGCTCCTGCGCGGCCCGCAGCGCGCTGCCCACGTCGTCCACCCGCGTCGGCAGCTCGAGCACCGCCTGCCGTCTGGCACGGGCCCGCTCGTCCGTGGCCAGCCGCAGCGCCCGGCCGATGTGCCCCTGGGTGGCCCGTGCGGCGAACGCGGCCATCTGCGGCTCGATTCCGTCCCGCCGCGTCAGCAGGTCCGCCACGGCGTCCACGGGGGGTGTACGCAGGGCCAGGTGCCGGCAGCGCGACCGGATCGTCGGCAGGACGTCCTCCGTCGACGGCGCGCACAGCAGCCACACCGTGCGCGGCGCCGGTTCCTCGACGGCCTTCAGCAGCACGTTCCCCGCGCCCTCCGTCAGGCGGTCGGCGTCCTCCAGGACGATCACCTGCCAGCGCCCGCCCGACGGTGACATCTGCGCCCCGCGCACCAGCGCGCGCGTCTCCTTGACGCCGATGGTCAGCAGGTCCGTACGGACCACCTCCACGTCCGCGTGGGTGCCGACCATCGTCGTATGGCAGCCCTCGCAGAAACCGCAGCCGGGGCTGCCGCCCAGCGCCCGGTCCGGGCTCACGCACTGGAGGGCCGCGGCGAAGGCACGGGCCGCCTGCTCACGGCCGGCGCCGGGCGGGCCTGTGAAGAGCCAGGCGTGGGTCATCGCGGAGCCGGACAGGTCGGCGGAGCCGGGCGCCTCCGCCTCGGCCGTCACATACGCGTCGGCATCGCGCGCGGCAGCGGTGAGCTGCCGCGCTGCCCTGTCCTGGCCCACCAGGTCGTCCCACACCGCCATGGGAACCATTGTCGCGGACGCCACTGACACCCCTTGCCCCGCATGGGGGCGGGCCCCCGTCATGGGCGGGCGGACAGTCAGGGGCAGCCCCTGCCCAGCAAGATCGCCGGACGCGCCTAGCGGCGACCGCGGCGACCGCCCTCGTCACCCTCGCCCTCGTCCTCACGCGGCCCCAGCAGCTTGTCGGCCAGGGTGGGTGCGTCGTCCATCGGTGTCTCCTCCGCCCAGGAGGGGCGGGGGCGGGGGGCGCCCTCCTCCACCTGCGGGAGCTCCCGCGTACGGTCCTCGGGCTCGGCAGCCGACTCCGGGACCTGTGGGAGGACGGCCGTCTCCTGGGTGTCCTCGGCATCGGAGACCCGCGGGAGAGCCGTCGTCTCGTCCTCCGGCCCGGATTCGGTGACCCTCGGCAGCACCGTCGTCTCGTCCTCCGGCGACGCCTCCGACGCCGCAGCCCCGGGACGCGGCAACTGCGTGGTGTCCTCGGCGTCCGGACCCTCGGCCGCCTCGCCGGGCCGCACCTGGGGGATCTGCGCCGTGTCGGCCTCGGCACCGTCGGGCGAGACATCGGACCCGGCCTCGGAGGACTCGGAGGACTCAGCGACCCCACCGGCCTCCGCAGCACCATCTGCCGCCTCCTCGGCAGCAGCCGCCTCTTCAGCGGCCGCCTCCCCGGCAGCAGCCCGCTCAGCGGCAGCCCTCTCGGCAGCGGCAGCCCGCTCAGCAGCAGCGGCCTCCTCGGCGGCCGCCGCCTCAGCGGCTGCCGCAGCGCGCGCCTGCTCGGCCTTCAGCAGCGCCTCCTCGGCCTTGCGCTGCCGCTCGCGGCGACGCTCCTCGGCCTCGGCGCGCAGCCGCTTCTCCTCCTCGGCACGCTTGCGCAGCCGCTCCTGCTCCTCCTCGTAGGCGCGCTGCTCGGCCTCGCGCCGCTTGCGCTGCTCCTCCTCGATACGGCGGGCTTCCTCGGCCCGCCGACGGGCCTCCTCGGCGCGCCTGGCTTCTTCGAGCTGGCGCGCCAGTTCGGCCTCGCGCCGCTGGCGCTCCTCCTCCTCGCGGCGGAGCTTCTCCAGCTGTTCCTTGCGCTCGCGCTCCTTGCGCTCTTCCTCGGCCTTGCGGCGGGCCTCTTCCTCCGCCCGCCTGCGCGCTTCCTCCTCGGCCCGCTTGCGGGCCTCCTCCTGGGCCTTCTTCTCGGCCTCGGAGAGCGGCAGCACCTGGTCGAGACGGTGCCGGACGGCCGTGGTGACGCTCTCGGGCTCCTGCCCGGCGTCGACGACCAGATAGCGGGCCGGGTCGGCGGCGGCGAGGGCCAGGAAACCGGCGCGCACCCGCTGGTGGAACTCGGCCGGCTCGGACTCCAGGCGGTCCGGCGCCTCCGTGAACCGCTCGCGTGCCGTCTCGGGCGAGACGTCGAGCAGTACCGTCAGATGCGGCACCAGCCCCTCGGTGGCCCAGCGGTTGATGCGGGCGATCTCCGTGGGCGACAGATCGCGTCCGGCGCCCTGGTAGGCGACCGAGGAGTCGATGTAGCGGTCGGAGATCACCACGGCTCCGCGCTCCAGCGCCGGACGGACGACCGTGTCGACGTGCTCCGCGCGGTCGGCGGCGTACAGCAGCGCCTCCGCGCGGTGCGAGAGCCCCGCGGAGGAGACGTCCAGAAGGATCGACCGCAGCCGCTTGCCCACCGGTGTGGAACCGGGCTCCTTGGTGACGACGACCTCGTGCCCCTTGGCCCTGATCCACTCGGCCAGCGCTTCCACCTGTGTGGTCTTGCCGGCGCCGTCGCCGCCCTCCAGTACGAGGAAGAAGCCGGTGTCGGCCGGTGCCTGCCGGGGGTGGCCGCCGCCGAACGCCTCCAGCAGGTCGCGCCGCAGCGGTACGCCCTCCCGGTCGTCCGTACGGCCCAGCAGGATCGCGGCGACGGGCAGCAGCAGCGCGCCCACCAGCATCAGCGTGAAGGAGGCGCCGCCGTGGTCGAAGACGAACGAGCCGTTCTCCACCCGGTGCGGGCCGATGAGCGCGGCCAGCACGGGGGCGACGATCGCGCCCACGGCGAGCGACAGCCGTACGACCGCCTGCAGGTGCTCGGTTGTTCGGGCGCGCCGGAAGTCCTCCGTCTCCTGGTCGAGCAGGGTGTGCAGGGTGTTCGCCGCGACACCGGCGCCGGTCCCGGCCAGCAGGGACAAACCGATGACCGTCGCGGTGTCCGGCACGAGCCCGGCCGCCAGCAGCAGCACACCGGTCAGTCCGAGGACGAGCGCCAGCAGCCGCCGCCTGGAGAGCGACGGCATCGTGTGCGGCGCGAGCCGGATGCCCGCGACGGTGCCGCCGGTCAGCATCAGCGCCAGCAGTCCGAACGCGACGGGCCCGCCGCCCAGGTCGGCGGCGTGCAGCGGGGCGAGTGCGACAGCGGCCGCGATGGCTCCGCCGACAGCCCCGCCCGCGACGACGAGGAGCGGCACGGCGCCCGTACGGCCCTTGTCCGGTCCGCCCTCGGGGGTCCTGGGCCTGCGCAGCCCCTCCAGCGGGGAGCGCGGCCGCGGGGTCTGCCCGTCCGGCAGTTCGAGGAAGTAGACGATGGCGGCGGCCCCCGCGAAGAGGCCGGCGGCCACGTACGAGGCGAGCGCTGCCTGGTGGGAGCCGAACCAGTCGATACCGACGCCGAACAGGTTGCTGATCAGGGTGACGAGCACGAGCCCGGCGGCCGCGATGGGCAGCGCCACGAAGCCGGAGCGCAGCCACAGTCGGCGCAGCGCCTCGTGGTGGTCCGGCAGCGGCCGCACGGCGGCGCCCTCGGGCGGCGCGGCCGGCAGCAGTGCGGGAGCCGCGCTGTCCCTCGTCACGGTGGAGATCCGCTCGGCGGTTCCGGTCACGAAGACGGTGGCGAGCAGGACGAAGAACGCGCTGCCGGGTGTCCAGTCGATCCACAGCGGGGCGACGATCAGCGCGAGGGCGCGCAGCGCGTCGGCGCCGAACAGCGTCCACCGCCGGTCGAGCACCTTCCCGGCGCCGCCGCCGGCGCCGGCGCGACCTCCGTGGGGCTTGGTGCCGGGCCCGCTCTTCCCGTCCCCGGCGCTCTGCCCGTCCTCGGCGCTCTTCCCGCCCTCGGCGTTCTTCCCGTCCCCCGCGTCCTCGGGGTCCTTGCCGTCCGCACGGCCCTGGTGGGCCTTCGCGTCACTCGCGTCACTGTCCTGGCGGCCCTTCGTCTTCTGCGGGCCGCCGCTGACCAGCGCGGAGACCGGGCCCAGCAGAACAGCGCCGAACAGGAGCGTGGTCAGCAGCCGCAGCCCGAAGACGGCGGCGACCACGAGGGCCATCCCGCGGTACCCGCCGCCGAAGACCGGGTCCCCCGCCACGCCGCGCACGGCCGCCGCCTGCATCGCCAGCAACAGCAGCACCAGGAGGCCGAGCATGTCGCCGATCCCACTGGTGAACTGCGCGGTCCACAGCCGCCGCAGCGGGGGGAAACGCAGCAACGCGGTCACGGCACCCTCGCGGGATTCCGCGGCGAGGGCGTCGTCCGGGGCAGTTGGGGGCGAAGACTTCATCCCGCCAGCGTATAGGGAGTGACCGACAACCCGGTTCCGTACCCGAACATCTGTGTGCGCGCCGCTGTTCAGAGGCGTCTTCGGGCTACTCCTGCGAAGAGATGTCCGAAGAAGCGGACTCCTCGGCAGCCGACTTCTTCGCGGCTGCTGTCTTCTTGGTGGCCGACTTCTTCGCGGTGGTCTTCTTCGCCGTGGTCTTCTTCGCCGTTGTCTTCGTCGCAGCCGTCTTCGTGGCTGCCGTCTTCTTCGCCGCGGTCTTCTTGGCTGCGGTCTTCTTGGCGGTCGTCTTCTTGGCGGTCGTCTTCTTGGCGGTCGTCTTCTTGGCCGTGGTCTTCTTCGCCGCCGTCTTCTTCTTCGCCGGTCCCTTCGCCCGCTTCTCTGCCAGCAGCTCGAAACCCCGCTCCGGAGTGATCGTTTCGACGTCGTCGTCCCGCCGCAGCGTCGCGTTCGTCTCGCCGTCCGTCACATACGGACCGAACCGGCCGTCCTTGACCACCACGGGACGGTCCGTCTCCGGATCGTTCCCCAGCTCCTTGAGCGGCGGCTTGGCCGCGGCGCGACCCCGCTGCTTGGGCTTGGAGTAGATCTCCAGCGCCTCGTCCAGCGTGATGTTGAAGATCTGCTCCTCGCTCTCCAGCGAGCGCGAGTCCGTGCCCTTCTTCAGGTAGGGGCCGTACCGCCCGTTCTGGGCCGTGATCTCGTTCCCGGACTCCGGGTCGACGCCGACGACCCGCGGCAGCGACAGCAGCTTGAGCGCGTCCTGCAGCGTGACGGTGTCCAGCGACATCGAGCGGAAAAGCGAGGCGGTGCGCGGCTTGACCGCGTTCTTGCCCGTCTTCGGCGTGCCCTCGGGCAGCACCTCGGTGACGTACGGGCCGTACCGGCCGTCCCGCGCCACGATCGGGCGCCCGCTCTCCGGGTCGGTGCCCAGCTCGAAGTCGCCGCTGGGCTTGGCCAGCAGTTCCTTGGCGTAGTCGACGGTCAGCTCGTCCGGCGGCAGGTCGTCGGGGACGTCCGCACGCTGGCCGGGCTCGCCCTCCTTCTCGCTGGGCCCCTCCACGTACGGGCCGTAGCGGCCGACGCGCAGCGTGATGCCCTCGCCCACGGGGAAGGAGGAGACGCCCTTGGCGTCGATCGCGCCCAGGTCGGAGACCAGTTCCTTGAGCCCGCCGAGGTGGTCACCGTCGCCGTTGCCCGCGGCCGCGGCCTCACCGGCCTGGGCCTCGCCGCCCTCGGCGCCCTCGCCGAAGTAGAAGCGGCGCAGCCACGGCACGGCCTCGGCGCTGCCCGCGGCGATGCGGTCGAGGTCGTCCTCCATCTTGGCCGTGAAGTCGTAGTCGACGAGCCGGCCGAAGTGCTTCTCCAGCAACCCGACAACGGCGAAGCTCAGGAAGGACGGCACCAGCGCGGTGCCCTTCTTGAAGACGTAGCGCCGGTCCAGGATCGTGCTGATGATCGAGGCGTAGGTGGACGGGCGCCCGATCTCGCGCTCTTCCAGCTCCTTGACCAGCGTGGCCTCGGTGTAGCGGGCCGGCGGCTTGGTGGCGTGGCCGTCGACGGACATCTCCTCGGCACGCAGCGGGTCGCCCTCGGCGACCTGCGGCAGCCGCCGCTCGCGGTCGTCCAGCTCCGCGTTGGGGTCGTCGGCGCCCTCCACATAGGCCTTGAGGAAACCGTGGAAGGTGATGATCTTGCCGGTGGCGCTGAACTCGGCGTCCCGGCCGTCGGCGGAGCGGCCGCCGACCTTCACCGTCACCGACTGTCCGACGGCGTCCTTCATCTGAGAGGCGACGGTCCGCTTCCAGATCAGCTCGTACAGCTTGAACTGGTCGCCCGTCAGACCCGTCTCGGCAGGCGTACGGAAGCGGTCGCCGGAGGGGCGGATCGCCTCGTGCGCCTCCTGCGCGTTCTTCACCTTTCCGGCGTAGGTACGCGGCCTGTCCGGCAGGTAGTCGGCGCCGTAGAGCTGGGTGACCTGTGCGCGGGCCGCGGCGACGGCGGTGTCGGAGAGCGTCGTGGAGTCCGTACGCATATAGGTGATGAAGCCGTTCTCGTACAGCTTCTGCGCCACCTGCATGGTGGACTTGGCGCCGAATCCGAGCTTGCGGCTCGCCTCCTGCTGGAGGGTGGTCGTACGGAAAGGCGCGTACGGGGAGCGGCGGTAGGGCTTGGACTCGACGGAGCGGACGGCGAAGTCGGTGTTCTCCAGCGCCGCCGCCAGCGCGCGGGCGCCCTCCTCGTCCAGGTGGAGCACCGCAGACGGGTCCTTGAGCTGACCGTCGGAGCCGAAGTCGCGGCCCTGGGCGACACGGCGGCCGTCCACCGTGGTCAGCCGGGCCCCGAAGGTGGCCGGATCGCCCGTGGCACCCGAGCCGGCGCCCGCTCCCGCCGAGGCATCCCCCGCCTGCCCCGCCGCGAACGTGCCGGTCAGATCCCAGTACTCGGCGGAACGGAACGCCATGCGCTCCCGTTCCCGCTCCACGACCAGCCTGGTCGCCACCGACTGCACCCGGCCCGCCGACAGCCGCGGCATGACCTTCTTCCACAGCACCGGCGAGACCTCGTAGCCGTACAGCCGGTCGAGGATGCGGCGGGTCTCCTGCGCGTCGACGAGGCGCTGGTTGAGGCCGCGCGGGTTGCGGACGGCGTTCTGGATGGCGTCCTTGGTGATCTCGTGGAAGACCATCCTTTTGACCGGGACCTTGGGCTTGAGCACCTCTTGCAGATGCCAGGCGATGGCCTCGCCCTCGCGGTCCTCGTCAGTGGCCAGCAGCAGTTCGTCCGACTCGGCCAGCAGCTCCTTGAGCTTCTTGACCTGGTCCTTCTTGTCGCTGTTGACGACGTACAGCGGCTCGAAGTCGTGATCGACATTGACGCCGAGGCGGGCCCAGGGCTCGCCCTTGTACTTCGCGGGAACCTCGGCCGCACCGCCCGGGAGGTCACGGATGTGCCCGACGCTGGCCTCGACAACGTAGCCAGGGCCGAGATAGCCCTTGATCGTCTTGGCCTTGGCAGGCGACTCGACGATCACAAGTCGGCGCCCACCATTTGCTGTCTCGTGGGTCGGGGACAACTTCTGCTCTTCTCTCCGGTCGGTATCAGGTCCGGTTGGGTATCAGGTTCGGTATCAGTCGGTATCAATATCGCTGCATTGCTATCGCTGCGGAGTGTGACGGTACCTCCCGCCCCCATGTCAAACGGGAAAAGTCGGCAACGCCACTCGAACGGTAACCCGACAACCAGCCGTCCCGCCGCCCGAAGGCTCTGGCAACATGTCCGGGGCACATCACCAGGTACCGCTCGACCTCGGAGGTCTTGTGTCCGACCCGAACCAGCCCGGTTACGGCTACCCGCAGCAGCCGGGACAGAACCCGTACCAGCAGCAGCCCGGCCAGCCCGGCTACGGCTACCCGCAGCAGCAGCCGATGGCCGCTGCCCCCGGTCAGTACACCGGGGACCCGAACGCGCCGTACGGTTACGACCCGTACGGGCGTCCACTCTCCGACAAGTCCAAGATCGTCGCGGGGGTGCTCCAGCTGTTCATCGGCGGCCTGGGCATCGGCCGCTTCTACACCGGCCACATCGGCATGGGCATAGCCCAGCTGTTCACCTGCGGTGGTCTGGGCATCTGGTCGCTCGTCGACGGCATCATGTTCCTGACCAGCGACAGCCGCACCGACGCCCAAGGCCGTATTCTGCGTGGCTGAGGCTTCGCGATTCCGCGCGGCCGATGCCGCGCGGAGCCCCGGGAGAGGGCGGCGCGACACGAGGGGAGGCACTGGCCACATGGCGATGTCCAACGTCCCTGCTGCCGTGGGCCGACTCCGCGCCGCCTTCTCCCACCCGGCAGCGCCGCCACTGGCGACAGCGGCGGCCGGGCTGGCAGGCGCCAGCTATCTGTGGGGCACCAACCCCCATGAGTCGGGCGCCTGGCTCCCCCGCTGCCCTTTCAACTGGGCCACCGGGCTGCTGTGCCCGGCTTGCGGGGGCACGCGCATGGCCTACGACCTGATGCACGGCGACCTGACCGCGGCCCTGCACGACAACGCCGCACTGCTCACGGTCGGCCTGCCCGTCGCCTGCTATCTGTCGGGGCGCTGGCTCTACGAGGGACTGCGCGGACGCCGCTACGCGCCCCGGATGAGCACCCGCGGCAAAGTGGTCGTACTGAGCGCGGCCGTCGCCTGGACGGTGGCCCGCAACCTGCTGTGACGGGCCACGTGTGAGCTGCCCCGTGCTGTCTTGCGCGAGCTGCCGCATGTGAGCTGCCGCATGTGAGCTGCCGCGGCGTCAGTCCAGCACCGGCATCAGGAACCCCTGCTCGACCAGGAGCCTGATCGCCTCCGGGGTCCGCGCCCGCAGCTCGGCCGGGCTCTCCCCAAGCAGCTGCCCGATGGCGTCCAGGATGCGCCCCGCACTCAGCGTCCCGTCGCACACCCCGGCGAACCCGGCGCCGACCGTGTCCACCGTCGTCGCCCGCCGCATCCCGCGGTTCTGCCGCAGCACCACGTACTCCGGGTCTTCCGCACCAGGCGGACCGACCTGCTCCTGCACCACCTCGTCAGCGAGGACGAACCGGTGCTCCAGCAGCGCGGCGTCGTGCGTACGACGCAGATAGTCCTGCCGCTCGAAGTGCGCCCTGATCACCTCACCCAGCGGCTGCTCGACGGGGTGCGGCCACTCCTCCGCGAGCACCGAGGGCCGCTCGGCGTCCGTACGCCGCAGGGTGACCCAGCCGAAGCCGACGGCCTTGGTGCCGCGTGCCGCGAACTCCTCCAGCCAGGCGTCGTAGCGCTCCTCGTACGCGGCCGGATCGCCCTGGTGGTCCCCCGCGTCGCGCAGCCACAGTTCCGCGTACTGGGTGACGTCCTGGACCTCCCGCTGGACGATCCACGCGTCGCACCCGGACGGCACCCACGCACTGACGCGCTCGCGCCAGTCCTCGTCGTGCCGGTGCTCCCAGTTGGCCAGCAGCTGGCAGTAGCCGCCCGGGGCCAGATGGCGGGCCGCCTGCTGGACGAGGGTGCGGCAGATGTCGTCGCCCGCCATGCCGCCGTCGCGGTAGGTGAGCCGGGCGCCCGGTGAGATCACGAAGGGCGGGTTGGAGACGATCAGGTCGTACGGCTCCTCGTCCGCGACCGGCTCGAACAGCGAGCCCTCGCGCAGCTCCGGCTCCGGGGCGCCCGACAGCGCGAGGGTCAGGCGCGCGAAGCGCAGCGCGCGCGGGTTGACATCCGTGGCGGTGACGTGCGTCGCGAACCGGCTCGCGTGCAGCGCCTGAACGCCTGAGCCGGTACCGAGGTCGAGCGCGCGGGCGGCAGGGGTGGGCACCATGATCCCGGCCAGGGTGGTCGAGGCACCGCCGACACCGAGCACCACATCCTCCCCGGGGCTCGCCGGGTGCGGGGCGGACTCTTGCGGGGCGGACTCTTGCGGGGCCGCCTCGCGGGGGCCGCCCACTCCGCCGGCGCCGCCGACGGCGCACCCCAGGTCGCTGACGATCCACCAGTCCTGGCCCTCGGGACCGCTGTAGGGGCGTACGTCGACGGTGGCCCGAACGGCGTCACCGGTCGGCGCGTCACCGGTCGGCGCGTCACCGGTCGGCACGTCACCGGTCGGCGCGTCACCGGTGGGCACGTCGTCGGCCGAAGCGTCACCATCCGGCGCGGCTCCGTCCCGGCCCGGCACGCGCTCCAGCCAGCGGTCGGCCAGCGCCTCGTCGATCGGCAGCGCGGACCGCGCTCTGTCGTAGGGCACCGTCTGCCGCAGCAGGAAGAGTCGCGTCAGCGTCCGCAGCGGGCCCTCGCCGCGCGTGGCGCGCAGGGCCGGGACGGTCTCACCGCGGGCGAGCGCCGCGTAGGCGGGGGCGCCCAGCAGTTCGAGGAGGCCGTCCGCGGTGAAACCGGCCGCGGTCAGCGCCTCCCGCAGCCTGCGGGTGCTCTCGGTCGTGGGCTCGGGAAGTGCGTCAGTGCTCACCCGCGCCATTCTCCTTCGCTCCCGGGCCGCCTCCGTGCCGGGGGGCCGCCCCGGTTCGGGCGTACGGGTGGCCGCGGCCCCGGACCCCGTGCCGCCCTGAGACCTCCGTTCGGCCTGAGGCCACCGCTCGATCTGAGGCCACCGTTCGGCCTGAGGCCACCGTTCGGCCCGAGACGTCCCCTCAGGCCCGGGGCTTCCTGTCGGGTATCAGGACCCGCCGTCGGTGACGCCCGTCTTCTTGCAGCTGTCCTGCTTGGCCATGGCCTTGCCGACCTCGCCCTTCTGGAGCTGCTGCAGGGCCTTGTCGCCGCTCTGCCCCAAGGCCTTGAGCTTGGCCGCCAGGCTGTCGAGACCCTCGCCGAACTTGTCGCCGGTGGGGATGTTCTCAGCGGTGGTCTTGAGCTCCTGGTACTCGCGGGAGATCCGGTTCAGCTCCTTGACGGCGTCCTGCTGCAGCTTCTCCCCGTCGTCCACGGGCGGAGCACCCGCCTTCTTGACGGACTGGGCCATCGCCTTGTACGCGTCGGAGACCTTCTGGAAGCCGGCGGCGTCGGCCTTCTTGACCTCCTCCTGGGGCTTGCCGCCCTTCGACGCCTCGGCGATCGAGGTGTTGGCCTGGTCGATCTTCTTGAGCTGAGGCTGGAGGTCGTCGCAGACCTGCTTGGCCCAGTCGTCCGTCTTGCCACTGTCGTCGCTGCAACCAGTCAGCGCGAGCACGAGCACCGCACCGCCGGACAGCGTCGCCGCGAGCTTCTTGTTCACCGGATCGGTCCCTTCCATGGCTGTTCGGCCCGGAACATACACGCCAGGGAGGGAGTGGCGGCGAGCCGGAAGAACCCTATGCCTACTATTGCAGCCATTTGCACCAACAGTGCAGTGCGACATCACAGACATCCCCCGGTACCCACTGGGGGCACCGAGAGCCCCCTTTCCGGTCGCCGGTGACCGCACGCCGACGGGCGGGACGCCAACGCGTCCCGCCCGTCCACTGATTGACTGCCCGACGGCTACAGGTGCCGCACGGCTACAGGTGCCGCACGGCTCCCGTCGCCCCGACGGTTACGAGGCCGCCACCGGGTCCACCGGATCGGCCGGATCTGCCGGGGGCCCCGAGGGCTTGACGGTCCGTTCGGCGGTGTTCTCCTCCGTCACGGCGACACCTCGGCGCTTGGAGACGTAGACGGCGCCGACGACGACCGCGACAGCCACCATCGAGACCACCACCCGCACACCGACGCTCTTGTCCTGGCCGTAGCTGAACTGCACCACGGCCGGCGCGATGAGCAGCGCCACCAGGTTCATCACCTTCAGCAGCGGGTTGATGGCCGGGCCCGCGGTGTCCTTGAACGGGTCGCCGACCGTGTCGCCGATGATGGTGGCCTCGTGCGCCTCGCTGCCCTTGCCGCCGTGGTGGCCGTCCTCCACCAGCTTCTTGGCGTTGTCCCAGGCGCCTCCCGAGTTCGCGAGGAAGACGGCCATCAGGGTGCCGGCACCGATCGCGCCCGCCAGGAACGCCGCCAGCGCTCCCACCCCGAAGGTGAAGCCCACCAGGATCGGCGCCATCACGGCCAGCAGACCGGGCGTCGTCAGCTCGCGCAGCGCGTCCTTGGTGCAGATGTCCACGACCCGGCCGTACTCCGGCTTCTCGGAGTAGTCCATGATCCCCGGCTTCTCGCGGAACTGCCGCCGCACCTCGAAGACGACCGAACCGGCCGAACGCGAGACGGCGTTGATGGCCAGCCCCGAGAAGAGGAAGACCACCGCGGCCCCGAACATCAGCCCGACCAGCGTGCTGGGCTGCGCGATGTCCACCAGCTCCAGCATCTTGCCCGCGCTCTGGTCCGCGTCGGCCAGCGCTTCGGCCAGCTCGGTGCGGTACGACCCGAAGAGCGCGGCGGCGGCCAGCACGGCCGTGGCGATGGCGATGCCCTTGGTGATCGCCTTGGTGGTGTTGCCCACCGCGTCCAGGTCGGTGAGGACCTGCGCGCCCGCGCCCTCGACGTCGCCGGACATCTCCGCGATGCCCTGCGCGTTGTCGGAGACCGGCCCGAAGGTGTCCATGGCGACGATCACCCCGACGGTCGTCAGCAGACCGGTGCCGGCCAGCGCGACGGCGAACAGCGCCAGCATCACCGTGCCGCCGCCCAGCAGGAAGGCGCCGTAGACGCTCAGACCGATCAGCAGCGCCGTGTAGACGGCCGACTCCAGACCGATGGAGATACCGGAGAGCACGACGGTCGCCGGCCCCGTCAGCGACGTCCTGCCGATGTCGCGTACGGGCTTGCGGGTGGTCTCGGTGAAGTAGCCGGTCAGCTGCTGGATCACGGCGGCCAGCACGATGCCGATCGCCACGGCGACGACGGCCAGCACCCGCGGGTCACCGCTGTGCCCGAGGATCTCCTGCGCGTCGTCACCCGAGACGCCCTTGAGGTCCGCGTAGCTGGACGGCAGGTAGGTGAAGGCGGCGATGGCGACCAGGGCCAGCGAGATGATCGCCGAGATGAAGAAGCCGCGGTTGATCGCCGTCATCCCGCTGCGGTCGGCGCGGCGCGGGGCCACGGCGAACACGCCGATCATGGCGGTGAGCACCCCGATGGCGGGCACGAGCAGCGGGAAGACCAACCCGTCGTTGCCGAAGACGGCGGTGCCCAGGATGAGCGCCGCCACCAGCGTCACCGCGTACGACTCGAACAGGTCGGCCGCCATACCGGCGCAGTCACCGACGTTGTCGCCGACGTTGTCCGCAATGGTGGCGGCGTTGCGCGGGTCGTCCTCGGGGATGCCCTGTTCGACCTTGCCGACGAGGTCGGCGCCCACGTCGGCCGCCTTGGTGAAGATGCCGCCGCCGACTCGCATGAACATCGCGATCAGCGCGGCACCGAGACCGAAGCCCTCCAGCACCTTCGGCGCGTCGGCCGCGTAGACGAGCACCACGCAGGCGGCGCCCAGCAGGCCGAGACCGACGGTGAACATTCCGACGACCCCGCCGGTACGAAAAGCGATCTTCATCGCCTTGTGCGAAACAGCGGTGAGATCCGCGGGGATCTCCCCCGGTTCACCCTTCTCCGACCCCGCGGGGGCCGGCGCCGGGGTCGCCTCACGCGCCGCGGCAGCCACGCGCACATTGCTGCGCACCGCGAGCCACATACCGATATAGCCGGTCGCCGCCGAGAAAGCGGCGCCGACCAGGAAGAACAACGAACGGCCGATCCGCTGTTTCATATCGTCGGCCGGCAAGAGCATGAGCAGGAAGAAGACAACCACCGCGAATACGCCGAGGGTACGTAGCTGCCGCGCCAGGTAGGCGTTGGCGCCCTCCTGCACGGCCGCGGCGATCTTCTTCATGCTGTCGGTGCCCTCGCCCGCGGCGAGCACTTGTCGTACCAACACCACGGCGACGCCGAGCGCTGCGAGCGCGACAACCGCGATCACGATCGCGAGTCCCCGGTTGCCACTGGTCAGTTCTGCGGCGTCCGCGAGGTGCTGGGGGTGGTGAAGTGGGCTGAGATGCCCCGCCATTCGTCCTCCTTGACGTTTGGCACATGGGCGCGCGCAAGCACGCTCAGGCGTCCTGCTGCAAAGATGTGGACGGATTGTAGGGAGCGCCACTAGATCAAAACAGAGCGCAGCAGCGAGAATTCGCCGGGAACGGCGAAGATCGGCCGCACCGGAAGCGGATAATTCGCTCGCATGAGGGAATGTGCAAATTCAACTGACACCGGGAAAACGATCTATCGAGTGAACGAAGAAACCCCGAGCGGTTGGTTTAGGCGCTGGTCACAAATGTCGACCGCGCTCATCACAAGATCGGAAAAGAAGATCACGAAAAACCCCGCCCAGGGCTCCCCGAAAGATCGAAAACCCCGACCAGATGTGGCGGGCCGGCACGTGTGAGGGTGTGGAGGTTCAGGGGGAGTTCGGGGGAGGCGAGGCGAGTCGCGCCGGTCGCGGGGTGAGGGCGTGCCCGGCGGGAGCGAGAGAGGTCCGACAAGGGGCAGGCCGTGCCCGTCGCGGGGCAACATGCGCTCGGCGCGGGGCGAGGCGTGCCTGTGGTGGGGCGGGAACGCGTCCGGCGCGCTCTCGCATGGGTGCCCCGGGCCAGGGGCGGCTCAGGGGAGGACCGGCTCCGTCGTGGGCCAGCTCATGCGGATCACGCCGCCGTTCTCGTCGGTCGTCACCTCGACGTCGTCCACCAGCCCGCTGATCACCGCGAGGCCCATCTCGCCGTCGCCCTCTTCCTCCTCCGGGACCGGCTCGGGGATCTCGTCCCGCGCTCCGGGCAGCAGCTTCCCCTCGGCCTCGACCAGGCCGCCGCCACCGCCGCCCGAGGGGCCGTTGCCGTTGGCCTCGGCTTCACTCCGGGCACCGGAACCCGCGCCGGCACCGAGAGTGCCGCCGGGCAGCGAGAAACGCCGGTGCGGCGCGTCGTCCCCCACCTCGATGGAGAACTTCTTCTCGTCCTCGATGAGCGACACCCGCACCGGGCTGCTGAGGCCGTGGCTCATGTGCAGGCCGACGGCACGCGTGCACGCCTCGCCGACAGCCAGCCGCACCTCGTCGAGCACGGCTTCGTCGACCCCGGCCCGCCGCGCCACGGCGGCGGCCACCAGCCGCGCCGTACGGACGTGCTCCGGCAGCGCACTGAAGAGCAGCTCAACGGTGGCCATGCCATCCCCCTCGGTTTCCCTGAGTGTCTGTGGCGCCCGTCCGGGGGCTCGGACGATCCGGGCCCCGGCGGCCGCCTGACAGTCAACCGGTAAGCCGTCGGGCCACCCCACGCGGGGCGGACCGACGGCCCGGAACATCAGTCAGTGGCCGCTACGGCCTCGTCGACCGAGGAGTGGATCGGGAACACCTTCGTCAGTCCGGTGATCCGGAAGATCTTGAGAATGCGCTCCTGGTTGCAGACCAGGCGCAGCGAGCCCTCGTGGGCGCGCACCCGCTTGAGCCCGCCGACGAGCACGCCGAGCCCGGTGGAGTCGAGGAAGTCGACGCCCTCCATGTCCACGACGAGGTGGTAGCTGCCGTCGTTTACGAGCTCGACCAGTTGCTCGCGCAGCTTGGGCGCGGTGTATACATCAATCTCGCCACCGACCTCGACGATCGTGCGATCGCCGACGGTACGGGTCGACAGGGACAGGTCCACGGATCCTCCAGCACCTTGCTATCGAGCGGTCAGCCCCCTCGGTTCTCCCTCCCCCTGCCCTGACGGAGGGAGGTACCCCCAAAGGCAGGGGACGGATCGGCAGCCGCAGAGGCATTCAATCACTTACCAGCAGGCGAGGACGACGCCTTGCGGTCATTGTCCGCCTCGCCAGTGACACACTCGGTACCGATGGCCAACGAACAGCACACCCGGTCCGCGAGCGTACGCCCGCGAGTCGAGCCCCACCGCTCGGCCTCCCGCGGCGACCCTCGCGACGTGCTCGCTCGTCTCACCAAGGGGCCGGACCGCGCCGGGCGTGTCACCCATACGGAGCACTTGCCCCCGCGAAACGGTCGCCATGCGCATTGGCCCGACCGGATCCGGCCAGAAGTGATCGAGGCCGTACAGCGGGCCGGTATCGACCGCCCCTGGGAACACCAGGCCCGCGCCGCCGCACACGCCCTCGACGGCGATTCGGTGATCATCGCCACAGGCACCGCCTCCGGGAAATCCCTCTCCTACCTCGCTCCCGTTCTCAGTACCCTGCTGGACGGCTCCGAGGCCCCGAACGGGCGCGGCACCACCGCGCTGTACCTGGCGCCCACCAAGGCGCTCGCCGCCGACCAGCGGCGTGCCGTCACCGATCTGGCCGCCCCGCTGGGCTCGGCCGTACGGGCCGCGGTCTTCGACGGGGACACGCCGATGGAAGAGCGCGAATGGGTGCGGCTGTACGCCAACTACGTGCTCACCAACCCGGACATGCTCCACCGGGGCCTGCTGCCCGGCCACACCCGGTGGTCCTCCTTCCTGCGCGCACTGCGCTATGTCGTCATCGACGAGTGCCACACCTACCGCGGCGTCTTCGGCTCCCATGTCGCCCAGGTCCTGCGCCGCCTGCGCCGGGTGTGTGCCCGCTACGGCTCCGAGCCCGTCTTCCTGCTCGCCTCCGCCACCGCCGCCGCGCCGGGCGAGGGCGCCGCCCGGCTGACCGGCGTACGACCCGTCGAGATCACCGAGGACACCTCCCCGCGCGGCGAGACGGTCTTCGCCCTGTGGGAGCCGCCGCTGACCGAACTGGAGGGCGAACGCGGCGCCCCCGTCCGCCGCACCGCCACGGCGGAGGCCGCCGAGCTTCTGACCGACCTCGCGGCCGAGGGCGTACGCACCGTCGCCTTCGTCCGCTCCCGGCGCGGCGCCGAGCTGATCTCCCTCATCGCCCAGGACCGGCTCGCCGCCATCCCGGCCCCCCGAAGCCCGGAGGCAGCCGAGGGCCGGCGCCAGGACGCGGCCGAGGAGACTCCTGAGGACCTCCCCGGGGCGGCGGGACAGGACGCCGCGGAGACGGGCACGGACACGGGCGCACGCGTGGGCACGGGCGTGGGCACGGGCGCAGGCGTGGTCGGAGGCTCGGCCGACGCCGGGCACGGCGCCGTGCCCGGCGTCGGCCGGCAAGGCGGTCTCTCCTCACGGATCGCCGCCTACCGCGGCGGCTACCTGCCCGAAGAGCGGCGCGCCCTCGAACGCGCCCTGCACACCGGCGAGCTGCTGGGCCTGGCCGCGACGAACGCGCTGGAACTCGGCATCGACATCTCCGGGCTGGACGCCGTCCTCATCACGGGCTATCCCGGCACCCGCGCCTCCCTCTGGCAGCAGGCCGGCCGCGCGGGCCGGGCCGGTCAGGGCGCGCTGGCCATCATGATCGCCCGTGACGAGCCGCTGGACACCTATCTCGTCCACCACCCCGAATCCGTCTTCCACACCCCTGTCGAGTCCACCGTCCTGGACCCGCACAACCCCTACGTCCTCGCTCCGCACCTGTGCGCAGCCGCAGCCGAGATCCCCCTCACCGAGGCCGACTTCGACCTCTTCGGGCCGCAGACCCCGCAGCTGCTGAGCAAACTCGAAAAGCGCAAGCTGCTCCGCCGCCGCAGCTCCGGCTGGCACTGGACCCGCAAGGAGCGGGCCGCCGATCTGACCGACATCCGGGGCAGCGGCGGAAAACCGGTACAGGTCGTCGAAGCGGACACCGGTCGCCTGCTGGGCACCGTCGACGCCGGAGCCGCACACACCACCGTCCACGAGGGCGCCGTCCATCTGCACCAGGGCCGCACCTATGTGGTGCGACGGCTCGACCTGGAGGATTCCGCCGCGCTGGTGGACGAAGCCTCCCCGCCCTGGACGACGATGGCCCGCGACACCACCTCACTGGCCGTACTGGAGACCGAGGCCGAGGTCCCCTGGGGCGAGGCCCGGCTGTGCTTCGGCTCCGTGGAGGTCACCAATCAGGTCGTCTCCTATCTGCGCCGCCGTCTGATCACCGGCGAGGTCCTCGGCGAGACCAAGCTGGACCTTCCGCCCCGCACTCTGCGCACCCGGGCCGTCTGGTGGACCGTCACCGAGGACCAGCTCGACGCCGCCCGGATCAACCCGGAGATCCTCGAGGGCGCGCTGCACGCCGCCGAGCACGCCGCGATCGGCATGCTGCCGCTGTTCGCCACCTGCGACCGCTGGGACATCGGCGGCGTCTCCATCGCCCTGCATCCCGACACCCTCCTTCCCACCGTCTTCGTGTACGACGGCCAGCCCGGCGGGGCCGGCTTCGCCGAGCGCGCCTTCCACACCGCCCGGGCCTGGCTGAGCGCCACCCGCGACGCCATCGCCGCCTGCGAGTGCGAGGCGGGCTGCCCCTCCTGCATCCAGTCCCCCAAGTGCGGCAACGCCAACGACCCGCTTCACAAGCGCGGCGCCATCCGCCTCCTCACCGAACTCCTCCGCTCCGCCACCTGACACCTGCCGGCACGGGCCCCACGGCCACGGCCAACCCCTCCCACCCCGACCACCGCCCGGCATCAGGCCTGCCCTCCGAGCGGCCTCACCTCCCCCGACGGCCCCTCCACCGGACGAGCCGCAACGGAGATCGCCCGGCGAGCCACCGCAGGAGTCGCCGAGTGGGCGGCCGGACGAGCCGCCGGGTGGTCGGTCGGGCCCGCGCGGGACCGTACGCGTGCGGTGTACGCGCCCCAGCGCACCCCCGCGTCCAGGTCGGCGATCTCTCCCCGGACCGCGCACCGGACCACCCGCGCATCCTGTGCGCGCGCCACCCGGCGCGCTGCCGCGCACGCCCGGCCTGGGCCCTCCAGTGCCCGGTCGGCCGCTGCGAGCGCCGCCAGATCGGCGACGGCGCCCGCCCGGTGCCGTACATACACCGCCTGACCGAACGCAAGCACCGCCGCGAACACCCCGCACAGCACCACCACACTCAGCGCCGCCCACACCGAGGCCGACCCGCGGTCGCTACGGAGCCTTTCCGTCACCCGCCCGCCTCTCGTCCGCCGCTACCGCCTCCGACCGCAGCTCCACACTCAGCGGCCCCGGACCGACCGTCCTCACCCGCACCGCGACTCTCACCAGCTCGCCCTCCCTCGTCATCTCAACCCGGGCGCCGTGCGGCGCCGCCGACCGCGCGGCCCGGGACACCCCTGCCTCGGGTTCACCGCGCGCCGCCGCCCGTGCCCCGGCCCGGGCGGCGTCGACGCACTGGATCCGCGCCACCGCGGCCATCAGCCCCCACAGCAGCCCCGCGACCAGCAGCACCAGCGCCGGAATCACCACGGCGGCCTCGGCCGTCACATAGCCCGCGCACGGATCGCCGTCCCTCCACCTGCCGCCCCACAGCCGCGGACGCCGGCTCAGGCGCGATGGCGAGGGCGAGCGCGATTCCGGGCCCGCGCCCGCGCCCGCGCCCGCCGCGGCCCGCTCAGAACGGTGCACGGAGCGCCCGTTCGACCAGTCCCTGCAACTCGGCTCCCACCGGGCCGCTGTTGACGACCTTGTAGAGCACCGCCGCCAGTGCGACCGCCGCCAGCGTGCCCATGGCGTACTCGGCCGTAATCCTTGCTTAGTTCTCGTGTCTCTTTGAGGTGGCCCGAGACCAGAAGAGGCGCAGAAGTCTCTTGCACTCTCTTGAGTCTCATTCATACCGTGCACAGCATGCATCTGATCTTCTACAGCCGAACGGGCTGGGAGAACTGGGGCCTTGGGCGTCAGCCGCTGATCCCGGAAGGCATGCCGGTCTTGATCGACGAGGATCTGGCCTTCGAGGACGACGGCATACCCCGGCCCACAGTGGCGGCCAACCGCTGGCTGCGCGAGCTCCCCCTCAATGGGGCTCGGTCTCAGAGAACTTGGAAGAATTACGCGCAGGCTCTGCGCTGCTGGCTGGAGTTCCTGGCCAGGATCGGTGTGGATCCATTCGGGGAGCGACAGCCCTTGCGCGACGCCCTGAGCGCATTCTCGGAGTACCGCTTCGCGGGACCCCTGGAGGCCCGCTGGGACGAGGGCACGTGGGACCAGAACATCAACACTGTGGCCCGCTTCTACGCGTGGGCTGATGACGAGGGACTCTGTACCGCTGTGCCGTTCACGTACCAGATGGTCCGGCGGTACACCGAGGCCGGCATACAACTCGCGCGACGGAACACGGCTACGGTGCGGCGAGCGAAGCCGCACGTCACGGTGAAGTATCTGGAGAGCGACTTCCTTCAGTTGTTTCTCCGGGCGCTGGCCGGCCTGCGCCCGGACGGTGAGCCGGACTCGTTCCGCGGCCGCCACCTGGGCCGCAACGCCGCGATGGGCGCGCTGGTGCCCTCAAGCGGTCTACGGGTCCAGGAGTTCACTCATTTGCTGACGTACGAGTTGCCAGCCCTCCCGGCCCGCAGCAGCACGGTTCCGGTCCGGTTTCCGCTGTCCGCGCAGATCACCAAGGGCAAGAAACCCCGGGAAACGTGGGCCAGTTACGCCCCCCTGGCTGACGTACACCAGTACATCGAGCTGGACCGCGCGATGCTGACGGAGGGCCGTCGGTACCGCCCCGACCCGCGCCTGGGAGAGCCGTTGGTGATCACCGAGCCGGACTGGGAGGGCGGGAAAGTCAACGGCCGCCGGGTGTCCTGGCGCAAGCTGACCCTGAAAGAGCGGCTGCGGCTGGTAACACCGGAGGGCTCGCCCGCGATCATCGCGGTGCAGTCGGACGGGACCCCGTTCACCGACTGGGCGACCGTCTTCCGCCGAACTTCGCAGCGCATCCGGCGGAACTTCGAGAAGCGGTTCCCGACGGTCGGCCCCCACGTTCTGCGCCACACGTTTGCTATGGCGACTCTCGAGAAACTGGTCAAGGGCCACTACCAGCAGGCGGCTGCCATGGTCGCGGACACAGGTGAAGACGCCGCACTGTCACTGTACTTGACGAAGGCGGACCCACTGATGGTGCTGCGCGATTTGCTCGGGCATTCCAGCGTGACGACCACGGAGATCTATATCCAGCGCTTGGACGTGCAGCGGATCTACCGCGAGCTCTACGACGAGGCGGGCAAGTACAGCGGCCAAGCCGTCACCGAAGCGGACGCCGAGTTCAACGACGAGGAGGGTGTCACATGGTGACCCGTGTCGAGCACGCCCCGCTGCGCATCGAGTTCACGTTCCCCAACGGCACTGCTTGGACTGGAAGCTTGAGCGCCACGGCGAACGAGAAACTGGCGGAGGATCTCGCTCACGGCCTCGTTCAGATGGTGCACCCGCTAGGCCGCATCACCGCACTTCAGAGCGCGGTGATGTACACGTCGACGATCCGCCGTATGGTCGCGGAGTTGGCCGCGATGGGCTTTCACGGGTGCCTGGCGGATCTGCGCACGAGCCACGTCCTGTCGTACTGGATGTCCGTCGGCGGCAGGCGCGTCTTCCACACCCGCCGCCTGCTGGTCGGCTGCGGGGACCGCGTGGACGAGGGTATCCGGGTCTACCTGGAGGGGAAGCCCGTCAAGAGCCCACCTCGGAGCAAGCCTCTGAAGCCGTACACGGACGGTGAGTGGCGGCAGATCGAGGCCGGGCTGCGGGGCTATCTGCAGCAGATCATGGCTCGTCAGCGCGAGGTCCTTGACATGGCCGCACTGGGTCCTGACAGCTCCGACCTCGGCCGGAACCGGCAGAATTTCGCGTGGTTAGTGCGGGAGCACGGGCCGCTGAAGGCTAGCGATGCCACCAGGGTTCTGGGTCTGACCGTGGATTACTTCCGCGACGGGGTCGGCGGCCAGTACCGCGCTGTGCGCAATGCGATGTACCCGCCGGTACAGGTGGCGACGGCCATGCGTCTGCTGTTCGGCGTCTACAGCGGTGTCGTCCCGGACGGGATCCGGGATCTGGGGGTGGAAGATTTCACCTGGACCGGGGACCGCACGGCGCTGATGGACTACGTCAAGGGACGTCGCGGCCCGGAATCGGTGAACCTTCCTGCTCGGGCCGTGCGGCTGTTGGAGCGGTGGCTGGAGTTGTCGGAGCCGGTGCGGCGAATCGCTCCGGAGGCCATAGCCGGCGACTTGTTCGTCTTCCTGGGCACCGAATTCCGCAGCACGGACGGCGCGAAGTCTCAACTGTCGGCACTGTCCACCCGGGCCGCCCCCAAGAGCGGCAACAAGGCCCGGCGTCAGCTGGCCAAGGACCTGAACCTGCGTACGGACACAGGAGAGCCGCTGCTGTTGCACTCGGCGCGGATCCGCACGACGTACCACAATGTGCTGGGGCGGCGGGGCTGGACCGGCCGTACGAAGATCGACCCGAATCACACCGCCTCGGTGGAGGGCAGCCACTACGTCTCGTCCACGACGCCCGCCCAGGCCGAGTCGGTGGAAGCCATCATCGAGGACGCCCAGGCCGACATCCTGCGGCGCAGTCGCCCACCGATCGTTCTGAACGACGAGGAGGCCGCCGAGTTCGTCACCGAGCAGCACGAACAGACAGCCCGCCTGGGCCTGGATGTGAAGGAAATGACCGATCTGCTGGGCGGCGAGATGGACGTATTCACCGCGGCCTGCGCCAACCAGCTAGCCGGACTTCACGGCCCGAAGGGAAAGCCGTGTCCGGCCCGGCCGTGGGTATGCCTGCTGTGCCCGCTGGCAGTCTTTACGCCCCGGCACGCGCCCAATCTGCTGCGGCTGAAGGCCTACTTCGCCCGTCAGTCACGGCAGATGACTGTGCAGCAGTTCCTCGAGGTGTTCGGCCCGTACGCCGACCGCCTGGACCACGACATCCTGCCCCGCTTCGACGCCCGCGTGCTCGAGAAATCGGCTGGTGAGGTGGCCGATATCGACTCCGAGCTGCCCCTGCGGCCCGAGGAGGGAACCCAGTGACCCGCGCTTCCGCCCTGATCGTCGAGAGCCCTGCCGGTCCCATCCCTCGTGAGTGGGCCCTGAAGTCCCCGTTCGCGGGTCTGGACGTGTGCTGCGAGGCCGGTTGGGACATGTGGCCTGACGGTCCCCGCCCCGTGTTCGACGAGGACTTCTGGGACCTGTCGGGGGTGAAGTTCCCCAAGGGGGTGCGGAGCAACGTCAAGCGCCTGGACTTCACCGGCATCACCAGCCCGGCGCTGCGGCTGACCGCCAAGGAGTACGTGTTCGCGTTGGTCGTCCCGGACCATGAACGTGTCCTGGCTCTGCCGGGAGCCCGGCGGGACCCGTACAAGCCGGAGTCGGCGTTCAACTTCTGCGTGCAGTTGGTGCGGTGGATGAACTTCGTCACCGACCAGGGCATGTCATCGCTGTGTGAGGTGATGCAGGAACACTGTGAAGTGTACCGGGAGTTCCGCTCGCACCGAAGCCGCAAGCGCCGGCAGGGAAGCGGACCTATCACTCCGGGCACCATGCTGACGATACTGCGGCCGGTGGTGGATCTGGCCGCCTACCGTGAGCTGTTCACGGTGGATGCCTACCGACCCGGTTTCACGCCGTGGGAGGGGCACACCGTCAGCGAGGTCGCGGGCTGGGAGACCTATGCCCTGTCTTCGACACCGCCGGTGACGGAGGAGGTCTTCCAACCCACCATGGCCGCCGCCCTGTATCTGGTAGAGACCCTCGGGCCGCTGGCGGCCGAGGAGCTCGAGCGTCTGTTGAAGGCTCGGGCGAGCAAGGGCGGGCAGAGCCTGCGGGAAGTCACGGCGAAACACCGGGCCGCCGTCACGGCCGCCCTTGACCAGCTTGGCCTGGAGCAGGTGCCGCTGCTGGCGGTCGATGCCCGCCAGGTCACCCGGCGCATCAAGCGAGGCTGGAGGCCCGACGATCCGCTGCTGCACGTCGACGTCGGCGATTTCTTCAGCAAGGCGACCCGCTCCCGATACGTGAGGATTGCTGACCACCTGGTCGAGGATCTTCGCCCGCTCCTGGAGCCTGCGGTGGCCAAAGCGGGGGTCGCAGGCGCGTTCGGCCGGGAGGCCTCACGGGTGCCCAGCGCTGACGACTCGCAGCGTTTGGTGCCGTGGACGCTTCCGTTGACTGGGGACGAGGTGCGGAACCTGCAGTTCGTTCTGCTGGCGGCCTGCCGGGTCCTGGTCGCGGCCCTGAGCGGCATGCGGGCCGGGGAACTGGACGAGTTGACGGCCGACTCCCCTCAGCCGCCAGTCACCGTCTCTGGCGGCACTCAGCGCTTCAAGCTGGGCAGCAAACTGATCAAGGGGCAGGAGTTTGGCGGCGTCGCCGAGGAATGGGTGGTGCTTAAACCGGCCTGGCGGGCGGTGAAGCTCGCCGCCCGCCTGAACCAGGATCGGGACGGTCAGCGGGCCTTCGCCCGCTCGCCCACGGGCTTCCTGCACAAGAAGCTGCGGGAGTGGGTCAACAGCCCCGCCGGCCAGCGGCTCGGCCTGGCACCGATCCCGGCCGGGCCGGTGAACGGACGAATGCTGCGGCGGACGCTGGCTCTATCACTGGCCCACCGCCCCGGCGGGCTGCTGGCCGCGAAGATCCACCTCAAGCACGTCTCCGTGGTCACCACCGAGGGCTATGCGAACCGGCCTGGGGGCTCCCAGGGCAATCTGCTGGCCGAGGTGGAACGGGAACAGGAAAAAAGCCACTTGAAGCTCACGAAGGAGGCCTTCGCGGACTACCGCGCGGGCCGCATGCCGGCGGGCCCCGGGGCCCGCGAGCTGATCAAAGCATTCGAGCACATCGATGCCCAGATCAAGGACCACGAGCCAGGCACCGCGACAGTGCTGGAGGCAGAGCGGCGGCTGGAGAACCTGCTGCGGCAACAGTCCAAGCACCTGCATCTGCAGACCGCGAACTACTGCTGGTTCCGCGACCCGCACAAGGCCCTGTGCCTGAAGCTGGCGGGCACCCCGGACGCGACGAAGCCGCTGGGCGGGATGTGCGACTCCGCTCGCTGCCCGCAGGCCACCCATCACCCCTGTCACCTGCCTGTTTGGCAGAGCCAGGTCGGCACCGGCAAGGTCTTCCTGGCCAACCCACGCTTCCCCAAAGGCGAGAAGAGGCGGCTTGAGCCAGAGGTGGAGCGGGCGCAACGGGTGGTGGACGAGATCATGACGGCCGCCGGTACATCGGACGGAGGCGAGTGACATGCCACGGATCAGTGACGCGGACCGTGCCCGCAATGAGGAAGCGATCCGCGCCGCGATGGGCCGGCTGCTGCGGGGCGAACTCCCGGTCGGCGGCAAATGCGATCTGAAGGCCCTGGCCGCCGAAGCGGGAGTGACCCGTACCAGCTTCTACCCGAAGAAGAGCCGCGACGGCACCACCCGCCCCGGCCCTTACCAGCACCTGGGCGAGGAATTCGAGCGTCGTCTGAAGGCCCAGCGCGACGCGGGCGAGGCCCCTGACCCCCGGGCCGCTCAGATCGAACGGCTCAAGGCCCAGGTCGCCGAGCTCAAGGAACGGGTCGCGAAACGGGACGAAGCGCTGGCCGAGCTCACCGCGTTCAAGACCCTTGCCGTCTCCCGGCTCACGGCCCAGCACGAGGAGATCGAGCGTCTGCGTGAACAGGAAGCCGCGGCCGGCAATGTTCGTCGCCTGCCCGCCGCCAGCAGCGGGACGGCCCCCTAACGGCTCGTGCAGTTGAGGCAACCCGAAGGACTACCCCATTACGACAACTACGAGTCCATCAAGGTCTCCAACTGGCAAGATCCTACGCAAGGACGACAACCGCCGCACAAGCGGTGTCTGGGGGCAACCATGGGCTTATTCGGCAAGTTGCTGAGCAGTATCGGAGGCGGCTCGCGACGGTCGTGTCCCGACTGCCAGGAAGACTTGTGGGCCGAATCAGGCGAGCTTTCGGGCCGGTACGAATGCCACAACGACAGTTGCAATGGGTGGCGTTTCTACTTCAATGAAGGCGGCACGCTCGTTGACCCGCCGAACCGTGGCAAGAGCAGCGGCGGTGGCACATGCCGATGGTGTCAGTCGGCGCTCTCTGCTGGAACGAGTTGCCTCCCCCATGAAGAAGGCGGCAACTCACACGCCTACATCGTCTGCCCGTCCTGCTCGCAGGAGAACATCCAGTACGGCTTCGACGAGGAGGACTATTGAACCGTTCGGCTGTCTCAAGGCACTTGGTGTCTCGGCGGATTCGAACGCTCGCCGATCCCGCCGCCCTGCTCGTACTGCCTCAGGAGCGCATCATAGAGTTATCAATCCGTTATAGAAGACAGTCCCGTGAGTCGAGATCGGTGCGCCGCCCGCTTGGACACAGCTAGGCATCCGCCAGGTCACTGCCTGGTTGGTCGAGGCCGAGACGGGGGGGGCCGACCAAGCGGGCAGCGCTAACGAAGGACCAGCGGCCCCGCCTGACACGGAAGTCGATCTCAACCGCCGATGCCCCAAGTTTCGCCAACTTGCCCCAGACTGTGTCTAGCTCAAGGATGACCAGGGGGAGGAGACACCGAGCGTGGCAGGTACGACACCCGGCGGTTCGATAGCGGTTCTCAAACACCTACACGAGTACCTAGATCACCACTTTCGGACGCTTCATGAACATCGCCAAGCACTGCAGCCAGCGGCGCCCGTCTTTGCGTTGGAACACGATCTCAACGGTGATGACCTCGAATTGCTCTCGAGTGCAGTCGGTGGAGCTCTCGCGGAGGGTTTCGACATTCGCCACCGCGCCCAATGGTTGCCCTTCGTTGTGCATGCCGCAGAGATCGGCTACCTATACACCGGAGACGAGTACTGGCCGCTGTTCGCCCAGAAGACTCCTGGCTGGGATTGCGGTCCTCAGTGGAAGATCAACAGCAATCGCGCGCTTGTCAAAAGATGGTTCAAGCAGTTCGCGGCCAAATATGGAGGGATCGAACCCGAGGGGGCCTTTGCCGCGAACTTCAATATCATCGCTTGGCCGATTACACATGCCATCATGCCAGTCGATCTGCAACGCCAGATGGCTCAGCTACTGTCTGAGGCCCGTGCGGTAATGACGTCTGAAATGCTTGATGACCCCAACCTACTGGGCGCCTGTCTGGCAACCCGCACCGGTAGATACAGTGACCGTTTTCAAAAACTTTGCTACAACCAGAGCTTGCTCGGCCATATCGCCGCAGCCCTACTTTCAGGCGACGATGAAGGATCCCCATATCTAGTGCAGTCGACACTAGTTCGCTTGGTCGCCGATTTGACGAAAGAAAATGAGTCACGAACCTGGCTGGCGCAGGCTCGACGCTCTGCCCATTCAGTCCGCTCACGAGGCTTCCTACCCAAAAGTACGACCCAAAGGACAACTCAACGCGACCAGCCCCTCCCCACCGTCACGAACCCGAAGCTTCTCCTGCGACAGGAGAACGGCGGATGGCATCTACATCTGGAACTACCTGATCTCTCGGCTCTTCAAACCGAAAACAATCAGGTCGTCGAGGAACTGCGAAAACGACGACCGAAGATCGAAGGTCGTCGCCAACCTCTACCACGAGGAGCACTTCTGTATCCGGGCAGAACAGCACTGCCCGCGTGGCCCCGTCCAGAAATACCCATCATTCAACTGGAACAGGGATTAACAGAGGTCAACGAGCTGATCGCAAGGCGCTGCACCATAGCCCAAGGTCCATGGTGGGTTTTCCGCAAGCAGCCCGGAGGGCTAGCCACTGAGGTCAAGGGAAGGTTTATCCGACCAGGCCGAGAATATATCTTGGTCGGACGTGCGGGAAGTAAGCCCTCAGCACTTCCCTGGGTGACGGAAACATCAGTGCTTACCGATGGGGTCCATGCTTTTGATGTTACAACACCACCTGTCATCAGTGAGGCCGAAATCATTCAGCTTGCTACAGCGGGCCTGTCGGTGGTGTCGGACGTATCGATTCAGCCTGTCGGCCTCACTCCGGCGTACTGGGACGGGGAAGGCTCTGTCGAGTGCCTCGCTGGAGAACCAGTGATGCTCGAAGTTAGGTCTGCTCAGGCTACGGAGAAATGCTCCGTGAGGGTAAACGGCGGGATTCCATTTTTACTCGAATGGCCTACGGGAAGTCAGCAATTGACATTTATCCTGGAAGACCTCGCCGTAGGCGCCCACGAGGTGCACGTCGCACTGCTGACCGCAGGCACAGGTACGCCTTTTACAAGCGGTTCACTTTCCGTCACCATTCGCGACCCCCATCCAAACCTTGAGGCAGCAACAGCGGGAACAGGTATCCGCCTGTTCGCAACTCCAGCCCGCCCGAAGCTAACCGAGATCTGGGATGGCCGTGCAAGCATCTCAGTAAACGGCCCCACGGCCGTGAAAGCTCAGCTAACAATCGTTCTACGGGACGACAACGGCAGGGAACTAGTACGGCATCAAAACGGAATCTCTCTCCCCTTCAGCGACGACGCATGGAAAAGGCTGGTAGTTCAAGAGTTCCGCAGCGGAAAATGGTCCAGGGCATACAACAAGGCCGAATCCTGCGAGGTTTCCGTTTCCCGAAGCGGAGTAGGATTCGCATTCCTGACCTGTGAACGCGGCTTCCATCCACTCCGTTGGGTTCTCACTAAGCAGCGCAACGGTGAGTACGAAGCGTACCTTATTGACCGCACAGACGGCGCTAATACTGAAGTGCTCCTATTTCCTGTAGAGAACCCCTTGAGTGGTGAGCAACGGGACGCAGGAAGGCCGGTTGTCGCTCCAGCAAATGGTGGAATGCTACGGGCCACATCAGGCAACGTGACTGCCGCCATCATTCTCCCACCTGATCCCAACCGGCTGCGCCAAAATCCGAGCAACCGCCCGATCGTTCACTATGCGGACAATTCACTGCCCGAAGTGCAGCGACTTATCTTTGGCCACCGCCTCTGGAGCGATGCCGATCTGTCGGCCGATCCATTCTCCCACCGACAGCAGCAGTTGGTTCTCGATACCATCACAACAGCACTTGTGTCCCTTATAGCCGGGACGAGGTGGGCTAACTTGGAACAAAAACGTGCACGCCTCCCCCATGCGCCAACCGGCATGCTGGACGAGATGGAGAAACTTGTAGGTGCGGCCACAACACAGCGTGCTGTGGCCCGACACATCGCCAGCCGCCTCTGGCAGTGGGTGGACTCGCCACTCGCTCTGCGGGAAGGGTTCAAGGATGCGATTGATGCCATCTCAGTAAATAGTGGTTTCGACGATTCTCGCACCGCTGCAGAATTTCTCTTGCTTCTTGCTAGTAGGCCCGGTTCTCTGGCCGCTTGGGATGAGGCCGAACGAGACATGATGCTGAGGTGCGTGATGAGCTCACCTGTACTTATTCGGGCGGCTCGATTCGCAGTACTGGGCACTGAGGAAATTCGAGAGGAACCAGAGCAGCCAAGCATCAGGGGTGACCAGTGAAAGTGACAGCACTCAGCATCCAGGAGGTCACAGAACGCGCTGTTCACTCGCTCTGCTTGGACGAGACAACCACCAATTTGTTCTCTGCAGAGGCGCTCTCCGCTTCGCTCCGCCGCTCCGCCTCTTTCCTGTGTCCGGCAAGTCCGCGCCGACTAGTGGACGCAGTGCTTGAGGCCCTCTCTCCTCTAGATGAGCTGTCCCTGATAGATCGTCACCACATGTCAGCACAGTTGGACCTTCTGCTGTCGGTCGGTGACCTGATCGAACTTCCTATCCATGGTGATGGCAAGGGTCGACAGATCTACTTGGCCCCACCCTCGTATGTAGAAAAGGCGCCCGGGCGGTACCTGTTGCTCGGTGTGCGGCCCAACGGCGCACCGCTCGTAGACGAGGCACTAGGAGCGGAGGTGCATCACGAGGGCCATACACGGTTCCTCGAACTCGATGTCGAGGACGCCCCCACCCGCCTACAGGCCGCCCACCTGCATGAGATTCCTCGCGACCACTGGCTCCAGCGACCTAGGGAGCAGCATGCGACCGCAGTCGTCGCTCGAATGCGTCAGCGCTTGGATGGAGCGGGAGAGTCTGGCCAGGTCGACGGCCTGAAGATCATCGATCCTGAGGCGTCTGTTCTCTACTACCGAGGTCGCTGGCGGCCGATCGTAAGCGGGGACTCCGGAGACTTCGTTGCCCGCCGCCCGCAGGCCTACGGTGCTGACTTGTGGTGCTTTGTCCGCGTTGAACATGGCGTCTCTCGCGCATTGGTGGACCTGCCTATTGATGACCTCGCTGCAGCTGGCTGCGACGAGGCGTGGCGCACGCAGGCAGCCATAGATGCCTTGAGGGGCAGGCCGCAGTCCATGCACATACACGTCACTCCGGGAAGAGCCGACGATCTACGTCTAGACCTGTTCAGCCCTGTCCCTGGGTGGGCGCAGCGCTACCTCGAGCTCGTAGGGACCCCCGTCTCACGGGCACAGGGGGCCTTGGTGTCGTACCGGGTACCGATGTCAGCGATCGGTCAGTTGTCGGCGTTCTTCACTGACATGCTATGGATGCACGTCAGCGAAGAGGGAGGGGTGGCGTGACATTGGAAGCGCCGACGATCGCGGGAACGATCAGCAAGATTCAGACAGCCCTACGGGACTACATCGAGGCGACCTATCACGTCGGGCATCCCACTGTGGTCGATCAGCGTCGCGCGGTGCTGGAGCAGGAGGGTGTGCTGTTTCAGGCCCCCTTCATCGAAAGCACTCCTCGCTACCAGCCGGGCCGGCGCTTCGGTGACCTTGAGCTCGACGACGCCGTCCAAGACCTCTTCGGGAGCCTGTCAACTCAAACCAGCGACCTGAAGCCACTGCTGTATGACCCGCCCTACACCCATCAGGCTGAGGCTCTGGAGTGGACTGCTCGGGACGGCCGCAGTTTGGCGATCACAACCGGGACGGGCTCAGGCAAGACCGAGTCGTTTCTCCTGCCGATGCTGGCGAAGCTTGCGACAGAGGCCGCGCACAGACCCGCCTCGTTCACAGTTCCGGCTGTGCGATCTTTGATCCTCTATCCGATGAACGCGCTGGTGAACGACCAGTTGGGCCGGCTTCGACTCCTACTCAGCGATCCACGCGTTACCGCCAAGTTCTGCGAGTGGGCCGGCCGCCCGGCACGCTTCGCCCGGTACACCAGCCGAACGCTGTATCCAGGCGTGCGCCAGGTCAAGAAGGACCAAACCCGCCTGCGCTCGATCGAGGACTTTTACATCAATCTGATCGACCTCAAGAACGAATCCTCTTCCCCTGGCCATGACGAAGCGTCAGCTCTCATCAAGGAGTTGGAAGCGCGAGGCAAGTGGCCAGCAAAGCCAGATCTCAAGGCGTGGTACGGCAAGAGTGGCGCTCGGTGGAAGAACAACGCCGATGAGTTTGTGCGTGCCGTCCTCCGCCCCGAAGATCCTGAACTCCTGACACGCCACGAAGTACTGGAGGAACCCCCGGACGCTCTGATCACCAACTACTCGATGCTCGAGTACATGCTCATGCGTCCGCTCGAGCGGCCCGTGTTCGATGCGACGCGAGCCTGGTTGGCAGACAACCCCGATGAGAAGTTCCTTCTGATCATTGATGAGGCTCACATGTACCGCGGTGCCGCTGGCGCCGAGGTCGCACTCCTACTGCGCCGTCTTCGCGCGAGGCTTGGGATCCCTGCCGAGCGACTCCAGGTGATCTGCACGAGTGCCAGCTTCAAGAGCCCCGAGTATGCCCGTCAGTTCGCCGCGCAGTTGAGCGGCAAGTCCGAAGCTGACTTCAAGAGTGTCCAGGGCAAGCTCCAGCTACGGGAGTCGGCCAGCGCGGGGAGCCTGCATGATGCTCACGCTCTAGCCGCAGTGCCCTTGCATGAGTTCTATGAGGGCGAAAGCGATGGAGCCCGCATCGCTGCCGTACAAGGCCTCCTGAACTACTGCGCCGTGGACGGAGCTGGGAGCACAACGGCTGGCGAGCTGTTGCACGATGCCCTCAATGCCTTCGGTCCGATGAATCTCCTCATCAACGAGACCATGAAGCAAGCACAGCCAGTCAATGAGCTGGGCGCGCTCATTTTCCCAACAGCACCAACGGAACTCGCTGATAGAGCCGTTTCAGCCCTCGTCGCCTTGGGCAGCGCAGCACGGCGATCGGCAGACAGTGCGGGACTCTTGCCTTGCCGTGTTCATGCGTTCTTCCGCGGCCTTCCCGGTCTCTGGGCTTGCCTTGATCCGGAATGTTCTCAAGTCGATCGAGAAGCCTATCCGCAGTCAGGTCCAGTTGGTCAGCTGTATGCACAGCCCAGAGCAGCATGTTCCTGTGGCGCCAGAGTCTTCGAACTGTACACCTGTCGACACTGCGGCTCCTCCTACGCGCGGGCTTACACCGACGACCTCGCTTCCCCGTCCCATCTGTGGCACGAACCTGGGGGGGCCTTCCAGTCAGCCTACGGTTCCATTCCGGAACTTCACGCACTCGACCTGCTACTAGAGGATCGCTACGAGGACAACGTCGAAATCGCTGACCTCGACCTGGTCACCGGCAGACTCAATCCGGAAAAAATCGGTCCTCGCATCCGCAGCGTCTTCATCCCGCGCTTTCGAAGCGGAGAGGCAGTAAAGGGTGATGATGACCACGAGGCCGAGGCGAACGGGGAGTTCAAGCCCTGTGGCGTCTGTGGAAAGACCGCGAACTTCGGACGGTCGTCTGTACAGGATCACCAAACCAAGGGAGACCAGCCGTTCCAGGCTTTGGTGACGCGTCAGATCGAGGTCCAGCCGCCCAGCAGTAAGCCGAATACCGACTTCGCACCGTTGCGTGGACGCAAAGTGCTCGTGTTCTCCGACTCTCGGCAGGTTGCCGCCCGGATTGCACCCAATCTGCAAAATTATTCAATGCGCGACGTAATGCGACCTCTGATCTTGCGCGGGTGGCAGGAGCTCGATAAACCGCCCCTTAATCGCCAGCTTAATTTGGGCCGACTTTATCTGGCAGCAATGGTTGGCGCACGCCTGCTGTCGGTCAGACTTCGCCCGGAGCTGCGGCCGACGGAGTCGCTCGAAGCTTTGGACAACGTCACAAAAGCCATCGACAATGGTGCCCTCGACGGAAATTACGGCGAGTTGATGGACCTATTCGGCATCACGGATCCGCCACCACACTCGCTCATGCGGACGATGTACGCAACGCTGACAGATAAATATCGCGGATTGACACCCCTAGGGTTGGCCTCCCTACGCGAGCCTCCGGCCAAATCAGCAGAGTTGCTCGCAGCGCTTCCCGACATCGAAGGCATTGCGACCGGCGAATTGTCCAAACTGGCCCTCGTGCGACTGTGGCTTATGCAATGGATGAACCCCGGGATCTGGTTCTCGTCGATGACCGACGGAGAGTGGCTGCAGACAGAGGGCGGCATCCACCCGCATTCAGGAAAATTCCAACCATTCGATCGATGGCTTCAGTCGAGAGAAGCAAAGAAGAAGTTCAACGATAGCTGGCTGCCCACCTTGCTTCGGCACTTCTGCGAGAGAGTTGGCGGAAAGTTTCGACTGTCAGCTTCGAAGATCTATCTGGATCTTAGTGAAGAGTGGGGGTACTGCGAACGCTGTCGCTTCACTCAGCGGCCCATTCCCGGCACCACTCGGTGTGTCAGCTGCCGAGCTCCGCAGGTCCGCGTACTCGACCCCAAAACGGACTCGGTCTTTCAAGCGCGTATGGGCTACTACCGTGCCAGCGCCGCCAGAGCACTGGGTGACCCGGCCGAGTTGCCGATGAGCATCATCGCCGCAGAGCACACGGCACAGCTCAATGCCGCACAGTCAGATGCGGTCTTCTCCAAAGCGGAAGAGCACGAGCTGTTGTTCCAGGATGTCAACCTTGGCTTGCCTGGATCAGGGGATCAGCAGAAACGCGCTGCCATCGATGTTCTGTCCTGCACGACCACTATGGAAGTGGGCATCGACATTGGCAACCTTTCTGGTGTAGCGCTACGTAATATGCCACCTTCGCGCGCGAACTACCAACAGCGTGCCGGCCGGGCGGGACGTCGGGGTAACGCTGTCGCTACAGTGCTGGCTTTTGGAAGCGCCGACACTCACGATGACCACTACTTCCGTCAACCCGATCTGATGATCCGGGGGGATGTTGATGATCCAGTACTGACGATGAACAATGACGAAATCACGCGGCGTCATGTCATCGCGTACTTGCTGCAGCGCTACCATCAAGACCGCCTGCCGCAAATCAAGCCCGAGGATCAACCGCAACTTTTCGCGGTCCTAGGACGCGTTAGTGATTTCACGGGAACAACCTCTCCGCTAAACCGAACTGACCTGGAAGAGTGGCTGAAGGCCAACGAAGATTCTCTCCGGGACGAAGTTTCAGGGTGGCTCCCGGAAGAGCTGAGCCAGGAGAGCCGGGGGGCTCTCCTTCAAGGAATCGTCACCAGGACCCTCGCTGAGATCGACGAGGCTCTCGACATCGATCTCGACGAGGAAACCGCGACGTCCTCCGAAGGGGACGCCTCGACTGAGACCGGAGAGGATGATGTCGAGGAGATTTCTGATGCCGCGGAGGAGCCAAACGTCCGACGAGGTCAGAAGAATCTTCTTGATCGGCTACTTTACAAGGGAGTGCTGCCTCGCTACGCCTTTCCCACGGATGTCGTCGCATTCTACGTATTCGACCTGCACCGATCGACGCCGTTCAGACCAGCGTTTGACTATGCGCCCAGCCAGGGGCTTGCTGCCGCGCTCAGCCAGTACGCGCCCGGGAAGGTGGTATGGATAGACAGCAAAGAATGGACTTCCGGAGCAATTTACGCGCCGGTCCAGGAAACACGCCACCAAGCTTGGCGGGACAGGGTTCTCTACTTCGAGTGCAAGGTCTGTCGTTACGCCAATTACTTCTCTTACCAAGAAGCCAAACGAGGCGAAACGCGTGATTGTCCGGCCTGTCGCACCGAGAATTCTTTTGGCGAGGCAAAGAACTGGATGCGCCCTCCAGGGTTTGCGCATCCGGCCAGGAAAGATCCCGGCACCAGTCCTGACAAGCCACCAGCACGCAGTTACGCCACACGAGCCAAACTCATGGCACCTGGGCCGACTGAGGAGAGCGCCTGGCAGCAAGTCACGGAGCGGCTGGCACAGCACTACCGCCGTGAGACGCTGCTTGTAACCAACACTGGCCCCCGTAGCGAAGGATACACGTATTGTGTAAGTTGCGGTCTCATTGAGCCGACAGCGACTCCCTCAGGTGTGGTGGGGGGAACACATAAGAAGCCCTACCCCGATGAGAAGGAGCCGGATTGTCCCGGTGGTCGTTCGACCCGCGGCCTAGTTCTGGGAACCGACTTCATCTCCGACGTTCTCTTGGTCCGCCTGAAGGTGGAATCACCCGTCACGCTCAAGCCCGCATACCTATCTACGCATATCGCACTGCGCACAATCGCTGAGGCGCTGACTATTGCCGCAACTAGGAAGCTCGGCATCGAGGCAGCAGAGCTACAGGCGGAGTATCGTCCGGCGCTCAACACACGCGGCGGCGAAGGTCTTGAGGCCGAGATCTACCTGTACGACACACTCGCTGGCGGCGCCGGCTTCACCCGCCGGGTCCATGACCACGGGATGGAGATCTTTGAGCAAACGCTGGAACTGCTCGAGAACTGCCCGGAGGACTGCGACGAGTCCTGCTACCGCTGCCTGCGCAGCTTCCGCAATCGTTTCGAGCACAACCTACTAGACCGTCGTGTCGGTGCTGGCCTGCTGCGTTACCTGATCAATGAAACGCCGCCAACCCTGGACTCGGAGCGGCTCGCACGATCGGCCGACAAACTCTATGAAGACCTCGCCAGCCGAGACATCGACGGTGTCTCATTCGAGCCGAACACCGAGGTTGACGTTGCAGGTGTCGGTGTGGTTACTGCCCCCATCCTTGCGACGCGAGGCGACCAGCAGTGGCTCTTCGCCGTGCATAGTCCTCTCACTCCTGACGTCGCGTCCACCGAGAGGCTGCAGGATGCCAAAGATGGTGGCGGAGCAGTTCGCCTAATCGACGATCTGGTCATTTCTCGTAATCTGCCATTCGCGACACAGCTCGTCCTTCAAACGTTGCAGTGAGCTCAAAGCCGACCCGATTGGGCGATGCTCAGAAGAATTTGCTGCTACCTCTGCTGACCGCCTATTAGGCAAGAAGGTGATGGCCTGCATCATGATGATCGGGCCATCATCAGGTGGCTGTCGGCAATGGTGTCGGGCTCAAAGGTGGCGGTTTCAGGACGCGCAGAGCTTGCCGAACGCAGCGTTCCTTCTGGCTCTCACAAGTTACTCTGGCCGCCGACGAAGGGACATCAGGAGGGGGAATATGCCCGAAGCTGGCATCAAAAAGGAGATGGATGAAGAAGATCTCGCAGAAGGCCAGGTGCCGATCACGGCACTCCAGGAACACTTTAGTGTTTCTTTTACGCGAATGGTTGCCTATGCAGCGGGCTGCTCGATAAAGCCGCACGAGACTGATTACGAGGGTGTCGATATTACGATCGTCTCCTCGACTGAGTACCGTGGCTACTACGGCCCACAGTTCGAACTTCAACTGAAGTGTACCTATCAGGAGAGTTTGCTCAAAGATGACAGCATGACTTGGAAAATGAAGGCTAATCCGTTTCAGAAGCTGACTCGTAAGAAACGGTATATACCTGCCTACCTCGGCGTACTTCTCATCCCACGCGAGCCAGAGCCATGGGTTCGCGCTAATGAGTACGGTCTATTCACAGGTAGCCGTATGTTCTGGGAGTCGGCGGAAAATCTGAGACATGATGGCCCGATTAAAGATCACCACACTGTGCACTTGCCTCGTCGAAATCTATTCACAGGCGAGCAGCTTTTGGGCATCATGAAGTCAATCGGCGATGCTGAGGGAGGTCTGAGGTGACTCGATCCACGCTTGATAGTTACCGTGAGGTTGCGTCCGCACTAACGCCTTCGGCTGTCTCCCAATTCTTGGCTTCGCATGATTGGGAGCTCGAGCTGCAACAGCCGAAGGTCCGTGAGGTCTGGCGCTACGCCGCGAGTCCCTTGGCCACCGCACCTCGTGTCATGATCCCACTCGCCACTGACTTCGCAGATTTCGCACCACGCTTCGTGGATGCGCTGGAGTCACTCGGACACATCCATGATTGGGATGCTGGGAAGCTTTTGGAGCGCGTGATCGCGGCACGCGCAGATCTCTTTTTCGTGCGCCTCGATCAAGAGATGATGGACGGCACGATTCCGTTCCAGCAGGCTGAAAAGACGCTGCAGGCGCTCCTCAAGATGATGAAGGCTGCTGCAACTACTGCGGCTGACCCCCACCACTCACATAGAGGGCGTCGGCCGGCTGCGGTGAATGATTTCCTCAATGAAGATGTGAGGCTAGGTCATACTAAGCGCGGCAGCTTCGTGTTCACGATTGTGTCCCGTCTAGGGGAAGCTGAGCCTCAACCCATGGGCGGTCGGGAGCAACCCACAATTTCGTTCTCTCGTCATGTCATGGAAACCCTGGCTAGAGGGCTTGAGACCACGAAACGTCTGACGCAGACATGGAGTCAAGAGGCCTTCGCATCCCCGAGCAGTTTGGGGCTCAGTGCTGGGCTAGTGGAGTCACTCGAAGAAATGTCGCGGCCCGAGCATCTTCGTTCGCTGGACTTGTCTTTCGAATGGGCAGCAGCTGAACGTAAGCCAGATGTGGGTTTGGCAACCATTGTGCTGGACCAAGATTTGATTGCTGAGCTCCCGAGTGTTCGAGAGCAGCTCGTGAGAGGCGAAGAGCCCGTGCGGCGTGAGACCCTGATTGGGTCTGTGAAGTCGCTCGTACGAGATGAATCGACACCCAGTGAAGAGGAGGCGGGCACCGCAATCGTCGTAGCGGAGATTAACGGGAAGACTCTGCGCGTCCATGTTCCGCTGGCAGGAGAGGATCATGGTTGGGCGATTATGGCTTACGAGCAGCGACTTCCTTTTACTGTCACGGGAGATCTGGCTTACGAGCGTCGCGCTTGGCGCCTATCTGGTCGCATCGAAGTCGACTCAAGCTTCCTGCGCCACCGTATGGGCCTCGGAACACCTGAGTCGGACCAACTCTAACGGGTCGAGACGTGCATTCGGAACGACCCGTTAGAAAGCAGTTCCTCGTCCTCTTCCCACACGTGACCGTATCTGGGCCCAGATTGCAATGTCGAACGTGGCGTGGGCGGTTTGGGCCCCAGCCCTGCTACAACAGCTGGGGCTCGGTGGGTAAGTTCAATTACGTATTGATGGGCAGCACTTCCTCGCCGATGGGTGGCATTCCGTCTCCAACGGGTAGCGGTACCCGGGCTCCGTGCTGAACTGGTCGGACGAGCCGATGGACACGCATGGAATCAAGGACATCTTGGCGTGCCGCCCTCGGTCGACACCAGCGCCCGAGCCACCAGTTGGCGACCCTGGCGTCTGACTCGGGCAGATCGGGGTCGAGCAAGTAATCCGGTTCCTCGTCGATACCGAGGGAATAGTCTCGGAGATTCTCGACCAGCGGAACACCGTAGAGGATGCGTTCACGCCCATGCCTGAGGAGTTCGTTGGCGGGCCATCCGAGTGCGGCAATTCCTAGTCTTACTTTGCGTAGACGAGGGCTTACTCCCTCACCGAACAGGTTGTTGACCCGAACGAGCGACCCACGCAGCGTGGAAAGGCGGACGAGAGCGTCGACGGTTTCGCTGGAGAAGTGAGAGGTTCCGAAGGAGCGCGACCGTCCAAGTTCATGGAACCCCATCCGGGTATCGCTCTTGCCCCCCATGACCTCAGCAGGCCAGAACAGTCGGTTGTATTGGCTTGAGCCAGTACCGTAGAGCGACGTGGTTCCGATGAATGAGAGGCGGGGTTCCCGGAGGATTGGGCGGCCGGCCATCGCGGAGGCGATCTCACTAGGACGTGCGTACTTCTGGCGGTAAGCGGTCAGCACCCGTGGCGAGACGGCAAGCGCCCCCACGAGCTTCCCTGCCGTGAGTGTGTTGTAGGGCGCCACGGCGCCGCAGACGGTGAGGTCAGCGATGACGGTGCCGACCCTCTCCCCTCGTGCGCGGCGTACCACGCGACGCATCTGCGTTCGCGCCTTCGAGTCCGAGAAGGCTTTGGCGAGCCCCTCTGCCGTGGGCGGGGAGAGATAGGCGCCCAGCAAAGTGGCGATCTCCAAGGTCTCGGAGAGCGCCGAGGAGCGCTTGCTTCTAAATAGATCTGTCGTAGCCCGATTCACCCATGCATCGCGGTCAATGTTGCGCACTTCGCCGATGGTGCTGGCCTGGTGGTGGCGCTGACGATGCCGTTCAGCATCAGCCCGTAGCCGGGAGACGGCCTCTGGTGTGGGTGATGTCAGGTCAGTCGGTTGAAGGATTCCATCCCGCAGAAGATCATCGACATAGATCTCTTCCTGCTGAGTGTTGATCCGCTGGGCCAGCCAAGAGGCGATGTCAGCGGTGGGATCCGCTCGTACCTGCTCAAGGAACTGATCGGTATCCCAGCCCATCCAGTGGTCACGCTCGGCAATCTGGACCACTGGGCTGGAGATGGCCGCCAGTCCGATCACGGTATGGAAGTCGGTGGCTGCATCCCGGATCAAGATCGGCATCGAGCGACCGGGTACAGTCGCGTACGCGTTAGACCAAGTGTGGCGAAAGTAACGCCAGATATCGTGAAGCTTGAAGCCGGTCAGCTCGCAAGTCGAGGAGTCGACGACCTGAACGTACGGGTTGATGACATCTGTGCACGCCCCTGTGCGCTGTAGCGCGTCCGCCAGCTCTCGGCCATCGCGCATCAAATTGAAGATGGAGACCAACTGGTCGCCATGCTGGTGCGTGCGCTCCATGCTTTCGACGAAACGTCGGACGCTACTCTGCCTGAGCTGCTCATCGCGACGCAAATGCTCTTGACGTCGGATCCGAGCCTTCTCCTCCTCACGGTCACGACTCGCCAATGGTGGGGTGAAGATGTGCTCGGACTTCTGGGTCTGGATCGTCCAGCCTTGATCTACCAGGTCGATGGCTGTGTGAGCAGCTGCTGCGAGAAGCGGCTGCTCGTACAGCTTCTTGATCTTGGCTGCGTTGATCCACTGATCGTGACCGTTGACGTCCGCGGAGCCGACAGGGCCCTCAGCAAGCAGGGCGCAGAGACGGTTGAACGCTTGCCGTTCCTGGCGAGAGGCGTCGGCGGGTAGGCTGAGGACAACAGGCTTGGCCTCTTCATTCATGACTTCTGGAGCATCCGTCCGTAGGTTTTGCTCCATACTCGCAGTAGGTCATCGCAGTTTTGGCCGTCGCGGAGCAGGAGAGTCGTGGTACGGGCGAAGGACAGGACGAACAGTTCGAGTGCAGTACGCAGATCTCTTCCTGCTTCGTCGCTCAGCGTCTGGAGGGGGCGGTACAGCGCAGCGAAGGCTGGATGGTCAACGTTGAGCGTGACGTCGAGCGTGCGCCGCTTCAGGGCCGAGGTGAACATCGTCTCAACCGGAAGCTGCTTGGATTCGATCCGGTAGCTGAGGGCACCTGAGCCCTTTCCAGCTGACCGTATGACGGGCAGGTCAACGTCCGCGGCCTCCGCTATCCGGCATGATGCCTCTGTTGCGGCTTGGAACTTGACCTCCTCGAAGGCTTGGCGCACGCGTGAGCCAAGCAGCCGGGCGATCGACTCCAGCTCCGGCCCAAGGGCCTCTTGAAGTTCCTGTGATGGCCGGATGCCCTGCTTGTTCACGGTGATGCCGAAGTGCTCATCCAGGACAGGGTCAAAGTCAATCTCGCAGCGCCACCAGTCATCATAGTTCTCCTTGCGCTTCGCGCCCATGAGATGCCAACCACTCGCGATCTCCCGGCCAGCACGAAGGATGGAGACGCCGGCCCCACCTACGATGCCTGTGCGCCGCTTAGTTGCGTTGTCCAGATGATGCCAGTGGTGAACCGGCAGCATCGCGAAGCGCACCGTGACGAAAGCGGTCTCACCCGACGAAGCGGCAAGTTCATAGCGGAGCGGCTCGAAGGCCAGTCGCGCGCTGTGCCCCTCGACTTGCGTTGTGAGGAACATGGGATCGATTGGATCGACCCGCTTTCCATTGATGGTCAGACTGAGTCTGTCATCGCCCAGGAAGCGGCGGTACAGACGTCCGAGATCCCGACGTAGGGCCCGCTCGAGCCAGGCAAGGCGCCGGTACTCGATACGGTCGCAGTTCCGCCACACCACTAGGCACCCCGAGCCCACTGTGCTGCCGGGTTGACGGCGAGCGCGCAGATCAACTGGAATTCCGGCGGAAACCGCATCGACGTCCAAAGTGACCCGGTTTGCACTCCGACCGTTCTGCCAAGAGGTCACCTCGATGTGCCGGGCCTGGCTGAGTGACGCAGCAGGCAGCCCCATACCGAAGCGACCGAACGATCGCCGCCCATCGAAGCGGGAGGAGCCACCGAAACGGAGGCAGGCCTCGATTCCGGAGCGGGTCATCCCTTCGCCGTTGTCCTCAACTTGAATCTCCGGATCATCGCCGGCCTTGGCCCGCGTGATCGTGATCGCGACTTGGTTCGCTGCCGCTTGGATTGAGTTGTCGACGAGTTCTGCGAGTGCGGTCGAGAGGCTGACGTAGCCCGACTCACGGACTGCTCGGATGAAGTTGGAGGCGACCAGGAGGTCGTCCTTACGGTGCGTCTGTTGGCCCATCTCCGCTCCCTGACTTGCTCAGATGCCTGCGTCGAGAGTAGCTGCATCGAGGCGGCCTGGGAAGTAGATCATTTCGGCGCGACAAGGGTCATGCGGACCTGGCCGCGATTGAGACCGTGATCCGCTTGGTCCGGGCCGGTTCACTCAGGTCCACCCCTGATCCGTCGGCCATCAGCAGGCGCACGGTGGGTCGGCTGACCCCCGCAACGGGTGTGTACGCCTGTGCGTTCTCAAGCGGGACGACTCGACCGGTGCGCTGCAGATCGAACGTAACGACATGGCTGACGGTGTCGATGCTGATACTGCGGTCGAGGGTACCCACTGCTGTCACTGCCTCCCCTACCAGCGCTTCCGGAGGCGGCGAGAAGGTCTTGAGCGAGTTGATGCCGAGCACCTGGAGCGCGGCAATCTTCTGTCCCGTGAGACGCTCTAGCAGGGTCATGATCTCTGCGGGCGACTGGCTGGTGGTCATGTGAGCATCATGGCTGATGAAGAAGTGGAGGAGTCCGAGTCTGTCGGCTACGACCTCCGGATCCTGCGCGGGGCGTCCCTCGCGAGAGAAACTTCTACTTTCGCGGAGATTCGCGGACAGCAGCCAGATCGCTGAGGGACACGGACACGCTCATCTGGCCCCATGGGCCGCCGGGGACGGCGAACCTGCGGCAGAAGCCAGTCCAGGCGGCCCAGCCAAAACAGTGTCGGGCACAACGGCGGCTTGTGCCGTTGTCGCGACACAAGCACCGCAGGCGTCGGCGGGCCGGCCACACCTGCCCACCGCACTCACGGCCCAGCAGCAGGCGGATGGGCCCGACGCACCCGCGGTGGCGGCGGTGTCAACGGCAGCCGCGCTCAGCAGCGGCGCCGATCGGGCTGGTGTCACAGCCACCGGTCGGCCGCTCAGAAGTCGCATAAGCCCATATCACTCCGTGCTGCGCACTCCTCCTCTCCGACTGTGGAGCCGCCACGGTAGTGCAACCCCTGCCCTCCCGCTGTCGCGACGACGCCGGGAATTAGGGCAGAGGTCTGCACTGACAGGGCGAGTTGGCGGCCCCCGGGGCCCGGGCGAGACGCGCTGTGATTGAAATCAAGGTAGAACTCACCATCGGCCCGCTCAAGACTTGGCATGCACTCGCACACGCCCTAGACACGCGATTCGACGAACTCTTCGCCGACCTCTGCCACGAACAGGCCCTACTCGGAGCCGCCGTGGAGTGACCCGGGGCACCGACACCGGCAGCAAATCACCCGAATTGACATCGCTACATCGAATACACGATCGAGCATTCGCACTACTGTCGCCCCACTTTGACCTGCCTGGGGGACCAGCTGACCCTGATGCTGCCCATACGGCGTGTTGGCTGACAGCTTCGCCCGCATGTGCTCTTTGCATCCTTCTCCGACCGTGAAAGTCGGCAATGACTTTCCTCAGCCGCAAGGCGTCGACATCGCCGTGCCCCGTGCTCGCCATCGACTCGATCTCGGCGGCCTGGCATGGGGTGCCCCTACCCAGCAGACGGCAAGCGGAAGACTCCCAGCGGCCTCCAGCCCAGACCGCCCACGAACCGGGCGGTGGACGCCGATAGGCAATGCCTGGGGCCGCCAATCTGGCCAAGCCCTACTCCTCTCGCCCCTCGTGCTGCTGCAGAGAATGAGCGCCTCGTAACGAGGCCCCCGTCCAGCGTCGCTGGCCAAGAGCTCCCAATCGAGTAAGGATCCCCTCTCCTTGCACCGCGCGTCGATGCCCCCTGCCTTCGTACACCACCGCCCCAGCACCGAGAGCCAAGCCTCATTGCCCCGCCTCTACCGCCCCGAGGAGATCGCCGAAGCCCTCGGCTGTTCCGCCTGGTGGGTGAAGGACCGCGCCAAACGTGGCCTCATTCCGCACGCCCGTATCGGTCGCGCCTACCGCTTCACCGCCGGGCACCTCGACGAGATCATCCGGTTCCACGAAGAATGCCCGACGCGATCCGCCGGCAACGCAGCGACCGTTGCAGCAGCTTTCACGCCTCCCGCTGCGCGAACTCATGCCGTCCAGCCTCCTCGGCCAACTACGACCCCGACGAAGGGACGACTGCGGGCCCGGCCGCCACGTCGTACCCGGTACAAGACCGTCGCGTAGCGCCGTATCCAGCCACAAGCCTCGAGAACAGGGGAGGAAGAGGGAAATTGGGTTTCGCGGAGAAGCGCAAAAATTGCTGGCGCGGCCGATACAAGACCGCGCCCGGCAAACACCTCACGGTCGCCGGCGAGAACGGCAAGGCGATCCGGTTCGCTGCCAACGGCGAGGCTCAACGCGCCGCCAGCGAGGCCGAGCACAAGTACCGGCGCGGCGACTGGCGCAACCCAGCAGTCGGTCAGGAGACCTTCGGCGAGTACGCCAACCGCTGGTACGAGGCCCAGGACCTGGCCGCCTCGACCATGCAGAACTACAAACGCCACATCGAGGAGCACCTGCTCACCGACTTCGAGGACAAAGCACTCGCCAGCATCCTGCGTACGGACGTCGACCTGTGGGAGAAGAAGGAGAAGGCCGTGTACGCAGCCTCCAGCGTCAAGACCTGGCGCTCGACCCTCCACCTGATCTTCGAAGACGCAATCGACGAGGGCCTGCTCACGTCCAACCCCGCGGCCAGGCGACGCGGACGCGGCAAGCGCGCCGGCCGCTCCCGAAACCGTGGCCCGGAGAAGGTCGTCACCGACCCGCTCGGTATCCTGCTAACCGCCGAACGGGTCGCCCTGCTCTCCGGCCGCGACGACGAGTTCGTCGCCGTCGTCCTTAAGGGGTACACCGGCATGCGCTGGGGCGAAGTCGTCGGCCTCGAGGCGGAGTTCGCCCGCCCCAGTTCCATCCGTGTCGAGTGGCAGTTGTACGAACTCGACACCGGCGAGCTAGTGCGCTGCCCGCCCAAGGACGATAGCTATCGCGCCATCGACGCGATGGACTGGCTGTCGGCCCTGGTCGCCAACCACGTCGCCCGCACGAAGCCGACACCCTGCCCGTGTCACGGCAAGACCTACGTCTTCCGAGGCCAGGGCACGGCTCGCACCGGCGGCCACCAAGGCGCGAAGCTAGTCGACGTCGCGCGCCGTGCCGAGGTCTCCACAGGCACGGTGTCCAACGTCCTCAACCACCTCGACCGCGTCACCGAGGCCAAGCGAGTGAGAGTGGAGCAGGCCATCGCGGACCTGGGCTTCGTGCGGGGCGGCACGGTGCCGGAGCACGCTGCTCACTGGCGCCGAAGCGGCTTCGCGACCTGGCTTTTCACCCCGGCGGTCTCCGGCTGGTACCCGAAGAGGGCACCGCAAGAGGCTCGCCCCGTACCCCTGCTCGGCGAGCCGTGGCCCGGCGTCCCGGCCCGAGGGCGTGGGGCCAGGAACCGAGCTGACGCCTGCTGGCTCCCGATCGCCAAGGGCCTCACGCCCCATGGCCTCCGCCACACCCACCGAACCGTGATGGAGGCCCTCGGCACCGAGAGGGTCCTCATGGACGACCGCATGGGCCACATCGACTGTTCGGTCTCCGCTCGCTACGCCCACGTCACCCCTGGCATGCGCAAACGCCTCAAGCTCGGTCTGACCGAGCAATGGGAGGCAGCCCTCGACGCCCGACTGGCCCTGTGTCCAACGTCTCCGGTGCGCGTGCTCAACGATCTCCTGCACGCACGCGCGTCCATGGTCCAACCTCCTCGCCAACAATCTGCTGGTAGCAGTCGGCAGGACCTCAACCTCGGGTGACTCGCCGCGGGACCGGCCGTCGCGCTTAACCTCGATCACCGTGGCTCGGATCAGCAGCATGACCTAGCCCGTCGGCCGGTCAATCGTCATTCCTGCAGTGGGGAGTGCCACGAAACGCTCCATCTGGGGAGGTGGTGCCGCCGCGGTCCGTTGGCTCAGCGCAGCCCTCGTCCTTGGATAGCCGGGGCCGGTTGCGCCGTCCCAGCAAGCCTCGCCGACAACAGCACATCTAGCCGCTCCTACGTACCCGGATACGACAGCCTTCGGCGACGTAGGTTCGTACAGGTCGGGACGCTCAACCTTGCTCCGACGCAAGAATCCAGTGCATGTCCCCTGAGTCCGGGCAGATCCGCCACCCCTTCAGAACACCACTGCCCGTCAGTTGGTCGAGAGCACCGGGGAGAGCTTGATCTGGCACGCCGCAGGCCCGCATGATCCAGTCGCATTCGCGTGATCCGTTTCCCGAGGAGGGATCGCTGTGGGCCGTGAGATAGACGCCCAGCAGTTGCAGCCCCGGGTCGGCCGCTCCCGTCCGCGCGGGGCACCCATGGCGCAGCGCCCAGTCGGCAGCGCGCCGTCGGTCGGGACGGGCGGGCGCCTGGGCCAGCAGCGTGGCATCAAGGAGTTCCGCGCCAATCCCTGCCGCTCGAGGACTGTCCATGACACTTAGCCACCCCGTCTGCTCCAGTTCGCGGGAAACGTGCGCTGCGTCGAGGCGAAGACTGCGCAACAGGCCTGCGGGGAGTTGGACCCTCATGGATGCGTTCATGCGCAGCGCGCACTGGAGGGCCAGGAACCTCGCTTCGGCAGACGCATCCGCGGGCAGGACCACAGCCAGGTAACTGAGCATCTCGCTCACACGCACGCGCTCGCCGGGCCCTCTGGGACACCGGGAACGGCGCGGTCGGGCGGAAGGCGGGCACGGTAGTTCGACCAGTACGGTGTCGGGGACGACGGAGGCCTGAGTAGTAGCCACTGCGCAGGCACTGCAAGCGTCAGCGAGGCGCCATACCCGGCCCCCGCGTTCACAGGCGAGGAGCAGGCGGACGGGCCCGGCGCACCCGCGGTGACGGCGGTGCCAGCGGCAGCCACGCTCGTGGCACTGGCATGTTCGCAGGTGAGGTGCCCGGAGATCGGCACGGGCGTGGCGGGCGAGGTGGGCAAGAGCGGCCGAGCGCGCCGACTCTGCCGGGACCTGTCGGCCGCTGTAGGGACACTGCCGACAGACGAGGACAAGCTCGCCGGTCTGGCATCTCAATTCCACCGTCCAGGCCCGCGCCGCCGGAGGACACACTGTGCGCAACCTCATGGGCGCGTGTCCCTCCCTCCTAATACCGCGCCATCCCTCACCTCGCCAAACGGGGAGGCGACCGACACGGTAGTGCAGACCTCTGCCCTCCTACTGTCGCGACCATCCCGAAAAGTAGGGCAGAGGTCTGCACTGACAGGGCAGGGATCTGCACCGTCGGATGGCTGGGTGACGATCTTGCCGCCCGACCCGGACCTCAACGCGCTGCGGCTGGAGCTAGCGCGTCTGCGGGCCGCCCGCGGGTGGAGCTACGACGAGCTCGCAGCCCGCAGCGGCCTGGGGAGACGCACGGTCATCGAGATCGAACAGGGGCGCACTATCGGCACCCTCCGTACTTGGCATGCCCTCGCACATGCCTTGGATGCGCAGTTCGATGTCCTGTTCAGCACGCTCTGCCGCGGACACGACCAGCCCGGAGACTCCGAAGACTGATCCGGGCCTGCGGCAGCTTCCGCGAATCACCCGAATCGGCAACGTCGTATCGAACATCTGATCAATCATTCGTACTGCTGTACCTCAACCAGGGCCGACTGGGGGAACCTGCGGACAGGCTGCCGCCCGAACGGCATGTTGCCTGGCAGCTTCGCGCGCATGCACCCCTCACCTCGTCCTTCCGACCGACGCTGGGGCCGCAGCCACCTCAGGGCCCATTGGCGGCGACGCTCCCTACGGGTCGACCGAGACAATGGCAGTCGGCTGCTGCGCTCCGCTCTATGCGGCTCCTGCCGTAAGTGCGGCAATCCCACCGAGTGGTACGTGCGCAGCAACGGATGCCTGGTCCGGCTTCATCCGCAAGAGCTGCCCGTGTCGCAGGTCCCTGAAGCCTGCCGCTGGCACATCGATTCCGGCGTCGCCGATCCGGCAGGCGACGGCAGCGGCTGGTGCCGTCTGCCACACGCCCTACTGTGCCCGGCCCGAGCAGTTCCACCGACCGTATCCCAGTTGTCAGGACTACGCCGTTCCCTGGCCACCCGCACGCGCAGACTGCTGAATGCCCGGACTCTTGTCCCTCCTGCCGTGCCGCTCGACTCCCCGCCGGCAGGAGAAACGACCTGCCGCCCGGCGAGACCCATCGTGGAACTGCTCTACGCCCGCTACCTGGCGTCCCATCCCGTCGACGAGATGCAGTGCGTTGCCCAAACCCGGCGCCGTCGCCGCTGCCCTGCCCTGGTGCTCAGCCCAGACGCTCCAGGCGGCACCTGGGCCTTGACGCCGGTCAACGCGACGAGCGGCCAACTGGCGCTGCCATTCGATGCCATGACCGTCTACAGTCTGTCGGCTCTGCAGTATCAGGAGCAGTTGCGCTGGCGCGCTCAGCGGTGCAGGCAGCACGCCGCTGCTCTCACGGCCGGTGACATGGCTGTCGCCGACTGGGAACCCTTCGACCCGCGCCGCCACCACGAACACATCCACACCCGGCTGCCCACGCACGGGCGCCGCCCCGGCCGCAGCGGACCCGCACTACGACGGGCACGGCCGTGACGCATCACTGCGCCGTAGAGGTGTCCTTGTCAAGGCCTGCCATTCCCCGGGAACTGCATCTGGTCCAACGCCGCGTGACACGCCGCGAGCGCCGACCGCACGTGGCCGATGACAGTACAGAGCGTGCGGCACAAGCTCGAGGAATGCTTGGCACCGGCTATCCCGGCCAACTGGGCTCGCTCCTACCGATCGACGTGCTGACCACGCACTGCCCCGACCACCAGGCGGCGGCTGCTGGTTTCCGGCGCCCGAGCGACTTCCTGGACGAGCGGATCACGATGGGCATTGCGCAAGAGCCATGCGCCGGACGTCACCGCCTTGAGTCGCGATTGCAGAGTCTGCTCGCCCACCACTGACCGAAGGAGGTTCTGGCCTGGGCCACCGGTTCAGTTGGGTCTTTTTCCCCCGACGACTACTGGCGGCGCTGTTCCTCCTTCTACCGTCCACCTCCTACGGAGCCCCTGTTGCACACTTCCACCCACGAACAAATGCACGCGACAGACACGTTCCGCTCCGGTCGACACCTCGCTCTGCAAGCCGGAGCCGGGACCGGGAAGACCAGCACGCTGTGTCTGCTCGCCGCCAGCACGTCGCGACGCGGCCGCTATCTGGCCTTCAACAAGGACATCGCACACGACGCCGCAAGACGTTTCCCGCCCACGGTGCAGTGCCGCACCGCCCACGCCACGGCCTTCGCCGCGCTCGGCCACCGCTACGCCAACCGTCTCAACAGCCCTCGCCAGCCGGCCTGGAAAACTGGCCAGGCCCTCGGGATCCTCCACCCCATGCGGATCGGAGACCGAGAGCTCAGCCAAAGGGCCCTGTCCCACAACGTGCTGCGCACGGTCACCCGCTTCTGCTACTCCGCCGACAGTGCTCCGGCCCGCCACCATGTGCCGCGCCTACGCGGTCTCGACCTGCCCGACCATCACCGGCAGTTCGCCGACCTCGTGCTCCCCTTCGCGGCCAAAGCCTGGGCAGACCTGCAGTGCCCCGATCACGGCGTCGTCCGCTTCGAGCACGACCACTATCTCAAGATGTGGGCGCTGACCAGACCAAAAATCGAGGCTGACTTTCTCTTTCTCGACGAGGCCCAGGACACCAACCCGGTTTTGGAGCAGGTGTTCACCGCTCAGCGGGACCACGCACAGTTGGTCATGGTCGGCGACTCGGCACAGGCCATCTACGGATGGCGGGGCGCCCAGGACGTCATGACCGACTTCGACGCCGAGCACCTGACTCTTACCCGGTCATTCCGGTTTGGCCCGCAGATCGCCGAGGAAGCCAACCGTTGGCTCGCGCTCGCCGACGCCCCAATCCGCCTGACGGGAACAACCAGCATTCCTGCAGAGGTCGGCAACGTCGATCAGCCCGACGCGGTGTTGTGCCGGACCAATATCGGCGCGATGACCGAGGTCATGCGGCTGCTCAGCAACGGACTCCGCGTCGCCCTGGCCCGAGGAGGACAGCAGTTGGCCGCACTCGCCCTCGCCGCCCATGACCTCAAGGAAGGCCGCCGCACTCACCACCCCGAACTTGTGCTCTTCCCTTCCTGGGGCGATCTGCAGGACTACGCCGCCTACGATCCGGCCGGCCGCGACCTGCAGCCCTTCGTCGACCTCGTCGACACCCACGGCCCCGACGCGATCCTCGCCGCGGTGGCGGAACTCACCGACGAGACATGCGCCGACGTCACCGTGTCCACAGCGCACAAAGCCAAAGGCCGCGAATGGTCGACGGTCAAAATCGGCAACGACTTTCCCCAGCCCATGGAGAACGGCGCCACAACAAGCGCAACCGCCCGGGCCCCGACGCGGGTGAGCGACGCGGACGCCCGTCTCGCCTACGTCGCGGTCACTCGCGCCCGCCACCAACTCGATCTTGGCGGCCTGGCGTGGAGCGCTGCCGCACAGCAAACAGGAGACGGTTGACTATCAGAGGTCCGGCCCAAGGCTGTAGTCCGAACGGCGCGGCCCAAGGCGTCTGGGGAGCCCCAGGTACAGCCTCGTACTGTCGACCAGTTCGGCGGTCACCCCATATGCATCCAGGCTCAGCCCAGCCAGTTCGTAACCGTGCCGAATCTCGGCACCTGGTGTGCTCGGTCAGCAGACGCTCAGTGACGCCCTGCGAGATGGCGAGGACGCACGAATACGTGGTGTCGAGCCGGTCAGCCCACGATTTGTTGATGCCGACTCCGAAACCGTGCACGCTTTTGCTGGCCACAGACTCACGGCCCGGTATGATCTACATCACTCAAGTAGACGGGAAATGCGACACGATGACTCAGCTATGCGCAATGCCAGCCGGGATGCGCATCCCCAGCTAATGCGACACACCTGCGTGGGACACGGCTAGTGCCACGATTTGCTTGGTACTCATCCCCCTGTCCCCGCAGAGCTCCCGCCGAGCCCGCGAGTGCTTCCACAACAGCCGCGTCAACATCCGAACCCTCACCAACACCGCAGTACCCACGCCCACTTCGCTCCCTCTTCCTGCTTCCACCTGACCTGGCCTGGCCACTCACTCGTCCTTCAGCACTTCCTCCCTCAGCGCTTCCTCCCCCGGCCCTTCCTCCCTCACCACAGCGACCGCGCCAGCCCCAGGAGTACGGGCACCACGCCCACTGCCAGGAACGCCGGCAGGAAGCACAGCCCCAAGGGTCCTGTGACCAGTACGGCCGCCCGCCGCGCCCGGCTGCTCGCGGCGCGCGCACGGCTGCCACGCAGTTCGGCCGCCAGTCGGGTCACGGACTCCGCCGCCGGCACTCCGGCCACCCCGGCGCGCTCCATGCACCGGGCGAACTCCATGCCCCACGGCCGCTTCGCGAACCGTCCCCACACCAGGCCCGGTTCAGCTCCCAACCGCAGCTCCGTCGCCGCCCCCGCCAGCCGCTCGCCCAGCGGTCCGCCCACCGAGCCCCCGACCGCCTCCGCCGCACGCTCCGGTCCCGCACCTGCCGCGAGGCACGCGGCCATCAGTTCGGCAGCCAGCGGAAGTTGCTCCTCGGCAGCCCGCTCCCCCACGCTCTGTGGGTCCTCCGCTGCGGACTGCCGGCGTAGCCACCGCCAGGTGCCCCACGCAGCCGCGCCGCCCACCAGCCACCCCACCGGCCCGCCGACCAGCACCACGCCCAGCACCCCGGCACCGGCCACTCCCATGCACTCCCGCGCCCGTCTTGTCCGCAGGACCCCCTCCCACTTCCGCCTGGCCACCGCCCAACGGCCGGGCGGCTGATCCATCGCCCCTCCCCGGCCCGCAGCCCCGCACAGAAGGTTCACGCGCCGCCGCACAGCCCCCTCCCGACGGGCCGCGTCCACAGCTGTCGTCACGCACCACGCCGCGGCCAGCACCGCCACGGCCGCCGGAGCCCACATCCACAGCCTGGGGACAACCTCTGCCGCCTCCGCCCACCGGGCGGGGACCAGCTCCGCACCTCCACCGCTCACCTCGACCAACTCCCGCTCGACCGACTCCGCACCGGCCCCGCCACCCGTTCACTCGGTTGCGTACGGCACTCCGCCGGCGCCGCCTCCCTCGCCTTCCGGGGCTCGTCGGCGCCCTCGGCCGCGCGCACGATGTGGGCGACCCAGGCCAGCCCGGCCCACTCCAGCAGCACCCCTGCCGCCAGGCAGAGGAAACCGGCTGGAGTGTGCAGCAGGATCCACAGCGGATCGGCGTCCATGGCCGCGCCCATGGCCAGCCCGAAAACCGGCAGCAGCGCGAGCACCAGGGCGGTGGAGCGGGGACCGGCAAGCTGGGTCCGCAGCTCCTCCCGCTGCTCGATACGGGCACGCACCGAACCGGCCACTCTCTCCAGGCCCTCGGCCAGTCCCGCTCCGCCCTCGACCGCCACCTGCCAGCAGGCGGCGGCTCCGGCCAGCCCTTCGCCACCGGGCAGCAGTGCCGCTTCCCGCAGCGCAGCGGGGACGTCTCCGCCGAAGCGGGCCGCTGCCAGCACGGCGGCTCCCGGCTCCCCGAAGCGCCGCACCACGGAGCGGTCGACCGCGAGCAGTGCCCCGTCCGGCTGGCGGCCCGCCCGTAGTTCACCCGCCACGGCCGCGCACAGCCCCACCACGGCTGTCTCGCGTTCGCGGGCTGCCCGATCGGCAGCGCGGCGCCGCAGCCGTCGCCGGACGAGAGGGACCGCCGCGAGTCCGGCCACCAGCGGCAGCACGGACTGCCCCAGCAGCGCCACCACGAGCCCCACCGGCAGGCACCACCACTCGCGTCCTGCCCACCGGCCCAGGCGTCGCCGCACCGCCTCGATGGCGTCCAGCCACCAGCCAGGGGGTTCGAAGGCCGGCCACCGCGCCGCCGCCTCTCCTCCGCCCGCGAGCAGCAGCCTGGCGCGCCGTGCCCCGTCCTGCCGCCCGGTCATCAGCCAGGCCGCCGCTCCGGCGCACACCACCGCTGCGTACGCGGCATAGGCCACCGCGGGCTCCGTCCCCGCCGTTCCAGAACCTGTCGCCATCGTCACCGAGCACCCCTCTCGGCAGGCACCGACCACGAGGGCCACGCCCCGGGCGCCGCCTCCTCGGCCCACTCAGCGCCTGCCGACAGGCGGCCTCCGGCGCCGTCCCCGCGCTCGTCGGCGTGGCGCCGCATGCACAGCTCCTCCAGCCGCCGCCAGCCGCGCTCGCGTGCGAATCCGGTCGCGGTCGTGCCGGCGGTTCCCCTCCGGCGGCCGTCCGCGCCGTTCCACACGGCAGCCGGCACGGTTGTCACCAGCCCGTCGGCATCGCGCTCCAGCACATGGATCTGGGCGACCCGCCTCCTGCCGTCCCGCCCTCGCACCAGGTGCACGATCACATCCAGTGCCGCCGCCAACTGGCTGTGCAGCGCGGCCCTGTCGAGCCCGGCCGTGGTCCCCAGGGCTTCGAGCCGGGCCGGGACATCGGCGGCGGCGTTCGCGTGAACCGTGCCGCAACCGCCTTCATGGCCGGTGTTCAAGGCGGCCAGCAGGTCGGTGACTTCGGGCCCTCGCACCTCGCCCACGACCAGCCGGTCGGGCCGCATGCGCAGCGCTTGCCGTACCAGGTCGCGCAGTTCCACGCGGCCCACGCCCTCCTGGTTGGCCGGGCGGGCCTCCAGCCTGACGACGTGCGGGTGGTCGGGCCGCAGCTCCGCCGAGTCCTCGGCGAGGACGATGCGTTCGTCGGGGCCCACCAGTCCCAGCAGGGTGGAGAGCAGCGTGGTCTTGCCGCAGCCGGTGCCGCCGCTGACGACGAAGGAGAGGCGCGCGTCCAGCACGGCCCGCAACAGCCGCTCCCCTCCGGGCGGCACTGTTCCAGCGGCGACGAGTTCGTCGAGGCCGAAGGCCCTGGGGCGCACCACCCGCAGGGACAAGCAGGTCGAGCCCACGGCCACCGGGGGCAGCACAGCGTGCAGCCGGGTGCCGTCCGGGAGGCGGGCGTCGACCCAGGGGCGGGCGTCGTCGAGGCGGCGTCCTGCCGAGGTCGCCAGCCGCTGCGCGAGCCTGCGGACGGCGCCCGCGTCGGGGAAGCGCACCCCGGTCAGCTCCAGCCCGTGTCCCCGGTCGACCCATACCTGGTCGGGGGCGGTCACCAGGACGTCGGTGACCTCGGAATCCGCCAGCAGCGGCTCCAGCGGACCGGCGCCGACCAGTTCGGAGCGCAGGGCTTCCACCACACGCAACACCGCGCTGTCCCCCATCAGCCGTCCCTGAGCCCGCAGTGCGGCCGCCACCCGGGCCGGGGTCGGTTCCGCTCCGGTCTCGGCGAGGCTGCGCCGGACCGAGTCCAGCAACCGGGCACCGGCCCCCGGCCCCGCCGGGCCCGCGTCCCTCGCTCCCGGACCTTCCCCGGCCGGTCCTGAGCCGACTCCCACACCCGCTCCCGGGATGCTTGCAGCAGCCTCGCCCGCTCGGGCACGAGGCCCCTCCGGTGCTGCGGTGGCGGCACGCCGACTCCTTGCCACTCCCGTCATGCCGCCACCGCTCCCTGGCTGAGCACGCGCTCCCAGAGCCGGTCGCAGAAACGGGCCAGCGCACCGTCCCGCGCGGAGCCGGGCGGCCTGCCACGGTCGATGTCCTCCAGCAGGCCGCGTTCCCAGGGCAACTCCCCGGCGAGTGGCAGCCCGAGCAGCCGGGCGACTTCCGCGTCGTCCAGGCCAGAGCCGTATCCACGGGCATCCTGCGGCCCGCCTGGTGGGCGCACCACTGCCCGCAGATCGCGGACGACCAGTTGTGTCCGGGCGGCCACCCGGTGCGCCGCGGCCACGGCACGCAGCTCCGCCGGTACGACCGCAAGCCCGAGATCCAGCTGGACCAGCGCCTCCGCGACGGCTTCGTCCGCCTGCCGGGGCAGGTCGACGACGACCACGCCGCCACGCCGCCGCGCGGCGCAGAGCACCGATTTCATGGCGTCGGCGGGGAGCAACACGCGCTCGCCCCGGTCCCAGCTGAGCACGGACAGCTCGTCCGTACGCGGCAGGGACTCGGCGAGGGCCGCGCCGCCGACCCGGCCGCGGGACTCTGCGAAGTCCGGCCAGCGCAGTCCCGGTGTCCGTTCCGCGCCGAGCAGGATGTCCAGACCGCCGCCGAGCGGGTCGGCGTCGATGAGCATGGTCCGTTCCCCGGCACGTGCCGCGGTGACCGCGAGCGCGCAGGCCAGTGTGGAGGCTCCGGCTCCGCCGCGTCCGCCGATGACGCCGACGGTCAGTGCGGCCTGGCCGACTCCTTCCAGCGCGTCGGCGATACGGCCGGTCAGCCAGCCCTCCGCGTCGGGCAGCAGGACAACGCTCTCGGCCCCGATCCGGACTCCGCGCTCCCACACGCCGGGGTCGTCCCAGTCCCGCCCGACCAGCAGCACTCCGGGCCGCCGTGTCGCCGTCCCGCCCGCGCCCGGTGGGCCCTGGCGGTCGAGCCCCACGTCGGGCTCCGGGCCACCGCCGAAGCCGGAGGCGCTTGCGCAGTCGTCGCCGACGAGCACCAGGGGCGCCCGTTCCCATGCGGTGGCACCACTCCAGGACGCCCACCCGGTCCCGCTCGTCGGGCCGCCGTGCGCGACCTGCGGCTCGGTTCCGGCGGCTGCGCACAGTCGCAGTAGGTCATCAAGGAGTTCCTCGTCCTCGGTGACAATCAGAATGTTTTCGGCCATGCTCTGGGCGCTCCCCGTCAGTTGGGCACTCGCGTCCGCAAACGGCTGCGGACGCCGACGGGATTCACGGTGCAGCGAACCGGAAAAACTTGTGGATCATGGTCGAAAACTGTGGACAACCCCGAGACTGTGAATAACTCGCTCACCCAAACCAGTGACTATCGGAGAGCAGCGCTTCGATTACTCTCAGTTACAGTTCGGAGGAATCCGGGAGTCCGGTCCTGAGAGATCGAAAAAGCCCCGACCACTGCGGGCCGAGGCGGGAAAAGCCCCCCGGACATGCGACGACCCCCGCCGGGGGGGAGAGCGGGGGTCGTCCCCACGGCCGACTCGGGGGGGGAGGAGTCGGGCCGGGTTAGCACGGTCGCGAACGATCCGTGACTTCCATGGTGTACCCGAGAGCCTTCTCAGGCAAACCCACGCGCCCCAGCTTACGCCGAATGGTGGGCGCCTATGCTCATGGACGTGGAAAATCTCGCGATGCCTCGGACAGCCGCCTTCTTCGATCTGGACAAGACGGTCATTGCGAAGTCGAGCACGCTCACCTTCGGCAAGTCCTTCTACCAGGGTGGCCTGATCAATCGCCGTGCAGTGCTGCGGACCGCCTACGCGCAGTTCGTATATCTCCTCGGTGGCGCCGATCACGATCAGATGGAGCGGATGCGCGAGTACCTCTCCGGACTGGCGCGCGGCTGGGATGTCGAACAGGTCAGGGAGATCGTCGCGGAGACCATTCACGACCTGATCGACCCGATCATCTACGACGAGGCCGCCTCGCTCATCGAGAAGCACCACCTGGCGGGCCGGGACGTGGTGATCGTCTCGTCGTCGGGCGCCGAGGTGGTCGAGCCGATCGGACGGATGATCGGCGCCGACCGGGTGGTGGCCACGCGGATGGTCGTCGAGAACGGCCGCTTCACCGGCGAGATCGAGTACTACGCCTACGGTCCCACCAAGGCGGAGGCCATCCGGGAGCTGGCCCGGTCCGAGGGCTACGACCTGGCGCGCTGCTTCGCCTACAGCGACTCGGTCACGGACCTGCCGATGCTGGAGGCGGTCGGCCAGCCGCATGCCGTCAACCCGGACCGTGCGCTGCGCAAGGAGGCGCTGGCGCGCGACTGGCCCGTACTGACGTTCTCCCGGCCGGTGCGGCTCAAGCAGCGCATCCCCTCGCTGTCCATGCCGTCCCGGCCGACGCTGGCGCTGACCGCCGTGGCGGTGGGAGCCGCGGCGGCGACGGCGGGGTTCGTCTGGTTCAACAACCGGCGCCGCCCGAGCTGACGCCTCCGCCCGCACCCCGGGCGGGGCGCGACATGTCCCTTTTGGGGGTATCATGCGGTTTCTGGGCGTACGGCGGTAGTTGCAGGCAATAGTAAAGATCTGGGTTCGTGCCGGGGAGAGGACTTCCGCTCGGCTCCCGCGCGGAGTACAAAGGAATCACGGCCCGCGAGACCAACGGCATCCGAAAGGATTCCGTATCACGCAGATGGCCCCACGGACCGGAAGCATGAATACCGGGTACCCACGCGACGCACAGCCCGCGATCGGGTAGGTCCCTTCAGGGAAGGGCAACGATCCCACCCTGATGTCCGGACGGAATGTGAAGCACGCACTGGTAACCCGGTGGACATGCCAGTGACGGCCTCGCCCTTGGTGGCGAGGCCGTCGCATTCCCATGACGCCCTCCGCCATGACGCCCCCGCCGCGACGCTTCCCGACGGTTGCCGGCACCAGGCCCGCCGCAGAGCCCGCCTCAGGGCTCGCTCAGGACTCGTCCGAGGGCTCGCTCAGGCCGCTCCCCGCTGCATCGCCTCACAGACCGCGGTGCTCTCCCGCACGCCGAGCTCAACCGCACGGCCGCAGTGCGCGATCCACTCGCTCATCCCTTCGGGGGTTCCCGAGGCATAGCCCGCCAGGGCAGCCGTGTACGCCTCGCGCCCGAGCTCCGCGTGGCCCACCTCGGCCGGACAGATGGCCTTCGGGTCGAGGCCGCTGCCGATCAGTACGACACGCTCGGCGGCGCGCGCCACCTGCCCGTTGAACGAGCCGAACGGGCGCAGCACCTGCAGTTCGCCGTGTACCACCGAGGAGGCAACCAGTGCGGGGGCCGAGGTGCTGCCGCTGATGAGCTGCGCCAGGCCGTCCAGCCTGGCCGCGACCTCATCGGCTCCCGGCAGGTCCAAGCCGATGTCCGGACCCTGGACCGGCTCCCCAGGGCGCCGCGGGCGACCGACGGTGTCCTCCACGGACACGCCGCCGGCGGCCACCAGGTGCAGCCTGGCCAGCACGCGCAACGGTGACTGCGGCCAGATGTCGAGCAGCTGGCCGGCCTCGGCCGTCACCCGCAGCGCGGCACCCACCGTGCGTGCCTCTTCGTCGACGCTGAAGTCGCTACGGCGGCGCACCTCTTCGAGCACCCAGTCGACGCCCTCCACAGCCGCGGTGGCACGGGCCCCACGCAGCGCCGCCTCCGCGCTGACCTCACTGCTGCGGCGGCGCATGACGCGGTGCCCGTAGACCCGGTCGACCGACTTGCGCACGGATTCGACTGCCTCCGGCACACCCGGCAGCGCGGCGAGTGGCGCCAGCGGGTCCGCCGCGGAGACGCCGGGAGCCGTGCGCTTCGAAGGGCCGCCGTGGTCGGGGCGAGCGGTGCTACTCATGCGTACGACCCTACGCACCCGGCCGGGCGGCCCAACCCCTCGATCGAGTGGTCTTCTTCACTCACCTCGGCCGACCCGGTACTCGCGGCGGCTTACGCTGTTGAACATGAAGATCGCTTTCGTAGGGAAGGGCGGCAGCGGGAAGACCACGCTGTCCTCGCTGTTCATTCGCCACCTCACCGCCCGCGGCACTCCCGTGGTCGCTGTCGACGCGGACATCAATCAGCACCTGGGCGCGGCACTCGGGCTGGACGATGCCGAGGCCGCCGCACTGCCGGCTATGGGCGCCCACCTGCCGCTCATCAAGGAGTACCTGCGGGGCAGCAACCCCCGGATCGCCTCCGCAGAGAAGATGATCAAGACGACACCGCCCGGCGAGGGGTCCCGGCTGTTGCGCCTGCAGGAGGACAACCCGGTTTACGACGCCTGTGCGCGCCCGGTCGCACTGGACGGCGGGGATATCCGGCTACTGGCCACGGGGCCGTTCACCGAGTCGGACCTGGGCGTTGCCTGCTACCACTCCAAGACAGGCGCGGTGGAGCTGCTGCTGAACCACCTCGTGGACGGCCGCGAGGAGTACATGGTCGTCGATATGACGGCGGGCAGCGACTCCTTCGCCTCCGGAATGTTCACCCGCTTCGATATGACGTTCCTGGTGGCCGAGCCGACCCGCAAGGGTGTCTCCGTGTACCGCCAGTACAAGGACTATGCCCGCGACTTCGGGGTTCCGCTGCGTGTCGTCGGCAACAAGGTGCAGAGCGCCGACGACGTCGACTTCCTGCGTCAGGAAGTGGGCGACGACCTGCTGGTGACCTTCGGCCACTCGGACTGGGTGCGCGCCATGGAGAAGGGCCGGCCGCTTCCCTTCGCCGAACTGGAAGAGGACAACTCCCGCTCACTCGCCGCGCTGTACGAGACGGCTGATGCCTCCTACGAGCTGCGCGACTGGGAGCGCTACACCCGGCAGATGGTCCACTTCCATCTGCGCAACGCGGAGAGCTGGGGCAACGCGAAGACCGGCGCGGACCTCGCGGCCCAGGTGGACCCCTCGTTCACCCTGAGCGAGGACCGGCAGGAGGCCACTGCCGCCGCTCCTCAGCCGGCCTGACCTCGCCTGCCCCCGTCCGCCTTCCGTCCGACCCCGGTCCGGTCCCCGTCCGATCCCCGCCGCCCTCCGCTTGATCCCCGGCCGACCCCGCCTGCCGGGGATCACGCGGAGCTCCCGGTTCCGGGCCGTCCGGCCCGGAACCGGGGCCCGGCTCAGCCGGCCTTCGCCGCCTTGGCCTCTCCCGGAAGGTTCTCGGGCTTGCCCGTCCCCCTGAGGAAGGAGCGCCAGCCGCCGGACGGCTTCTCCCCCACCTCGAGGGTGCGCAGCTTGGCGAGCATGCGCGGGTCCTGCGCGTCGAGCCAGTCGACCAGTTGACGGAACGAGACGCAGCGGACACCGTCCTTGCGACAGACCGTCTTCATGACGTCCTCGACGGCGTCCATGTAGATGCCGCCGTTCCAGTCCTCGAAGTGGTTACCGATGATCATCGGTGCCCGGTTGCCCTTGTAGGCACGCTCGAAGCCCTGCAGCAGGCCGTCGCGCATCTGGCGCTGCCAGTACGGCCGCTTCTCGACGTCGCCGTCGACGGTGCCTGACTGGTTGACGAGGAAGTTGTAGTCCATCGACAGGGTCTCGAACCCCCGTCCGGGTACGGGAACCTGTTGCAACGGCAGGTCCCACAGACCCTGCCGCTTGCCCGGCCACACCTGGGTGCCGTTTCCGCTGGAGTCGTAGCGGAAGCCCATCTGCTTTGCAGCCTTCAGCAGGTTCTCCTGGCCCTCCAGACAGGGTGTACGACCGCCGACCAGCTCCCGCTCGTAGTCGAACGGGAGCGCCTTGGCCTTCTCCCAGCCGGTGGTCGTCTTCCAGTGCTGGACGAACCAACGGGCCTGCTCGATCTCGCTCTTCCACTGCTCGACGGACCAGGTGTCCACGCCGTCGGGGCCGCAGAAGTGGCCGTTGAAGTGGGTCCCGATCTCGCTGCCGTCCAGCCACGCCTTGCGGACCTGCCGGAGGGTGGCACGCACGTTCTCGTCCTTGAGGTAGCCGATGTCCGAGGCGCCGGGCTCGTGCCCCGGCGGGGAGTAACGTTTCGCCTCGTCCTCCGGCAGCGTGTAGACACCGCTGAGGAAGTAGGTCTGCGCCGCGCCGTACTTCTTGCCCGCCTTGCGGAAGCGGGAGAAGAGCCTCTTGCCGTCCTCGCCGGCGCCGTCCCAGGAGAAGACCACGAACTGCGGCGGCTTCTTGCCGGGCGCGAGCTTGCGCGGGGTGGGCTGGAAGGGCTGGCGTCCCGTCAGCGAGGTGGAACCGTCGCCCAGCAGCTGCTCCTTGACCCCGGGTCTGGCCTGCGGCGCCCCGCCGGGCGACTCCTCCGGCTCGTGCGCACCGTCGCCGCCGGAGCAGCCGCCGGCGGCCAGCGCAAGCGCCAGTGCCGCCGGGAGCACGGTGGTCAGAGCGGGTCTTCTTCGCGTGGCTGCCATCGGCTCACCTCGTCCTTACGCCTTGTCTCGTCGGTCACCGGCCGGGACCGCGTTGCCACGCGGATAAAAGTGGCATGAGACGTTAATAAGACAAATAGGACAAGCGGCTTTTCAGGCGCCGTTCACTCGATGGGTGGAACACGGGCAGCCAGACACCACTCCGTGCTTCACCAAGGCTTTACTTGGCATTACTGTTCTTTTACTTCCAGCCGGGAGTAATCAGACGATCACGCAAGGTGTCGACCTGGGGAGGAGCCGCGATGTCCCACCGCACCCCTGTGTGCAGCGGTCCGACCGCCCGCCCGAACCGTTCCCCCGGCCAACAGCACTGGTCAGCGGACCTCAGCGCCTCCGTCACGGTCTTCCTGATCGCCCTCCCGCTCTCCCTCGGTATCGCGCTGGCCGCGGGCGCCCCGCTCCAGTCGGGGCTGGTGGCCGCAGCGGTCGGCGGGCTGGTCTGCGGCCGGCTCGGCGGAGCTCCGCTCCAGATCACCGGGCCCGCCGCGGGCCTGACGGTGATCACAGCGGAGCTGATCCAGACATACGGCTGGCAGACCACCTGCGCGATCACCGTTCTGGCCGGGCTCGCCCAGATCGGGCTCGGCTTTCTGCGGGTGGCGCGCTCCGCCCTCGCCGTGAGCCCCGCGGTCGTGCACGGGATGCTCGCGGGAATCGGAGCCACCATCGCGCTCGCCCAGCTCCATGTGATGCTCGGCGGCGACCCCGACAGCTCACCGCTCACCAACGCACTGGAGCTGCCGGGGCGGATCACCTCGGTACAGCCCGCCGCCCTCTCCGTCAGCGTGCTGACCGTCGCGGTGCTGCTGGCCTGGCCCCGGCTCAAGGAGCAGGGCGGATGGCTCGGCGCCGTCACCGGAAGAGTGCCGGCCGCGCTCGCCGCGGTCGGCCTGGCGACGCTCGCCACGGTGCTGGCCGATGCGAGGCTGCCCCGCGTCGACCTCCCCTCCTGGCGCTCGCACGCGCTGCCCCAGCTGCCGGATGGGCCGGTGCTGGGGCTGGGCGCGGCGGTGCTGACGCTCACTCTGGTGGCCGGCGTGCAGGCCCTCCTGTCCGCGGTGGCCGCCGACAAGCTCACGGCCGCGCGCGGAGCCGCGAACCGGGTGCCGCGCAGCGACCTGGACCGGGAGCTGCGCGCACACGGCGTGGCCAACGCGGTGTCGGGCTCCCTGGGCGGGCTGCCGGTGACCGGGGTAGCGGTGCGCAGCTCGGCCAACATCGCCGCCGGGGCCGTCAGCCGGAACTCGGCACTGCTGCAGGGAATCTGGGTGGTGTTGGCCGCCGCATTGCTGGTCGGCGTGCTGGAGCTCATCCCGCTCTCGGCGCTGGGCGCTCTGGTGATGGTGGTGGGCGTGCGGATGATCAACCCCGGCCACATCAGAACGGTGGCACACCACGGCGAGGCCCTGGTGTTCGGCACAGCGGCAGTCGCCGTGGTGCTGCTGGGGGTGCTGGAGGGGGTCGGTCTGGGCATCGCGGTGGCGGTGGTGGTGGCCCTGCACCGGCTGGCCTGGGCCCGGATCTGCGTGGAGCGCGAGGCGGACGGCGACTCGGCTTCCTGTCCACCCGACAGCTACCGGGTCGTCGTACGGGGGCAGTTGACGTTTCTGGCGGTGCCCCGGCTGAGCCGGGCGCTGGCCCAGGTGCCGGACGGGGCCAAGGCAGTGGTGGAACTGGAGGGGTCGTTCATGGACCACGCGGCGTTCGAGGCGCTGGAGGACTGGAAGGCCGCCCATACGGCGACGGGCGGTGAGACCGAGGTCAGGGGCCGCGCGGGGCAAAAGATCGGAGAGCCGACGACGATGCACGCCTGCACCCCGTGGACGCCCTGGCGCAACCATCAGTGCACGCGCCCCCGGGCCGACGGAACCGACAGCCCGGGCGGCTCGAGGAGCTCGGAAATCACGGAAAGCTCGAACAGCTCTGCCGGGTCGGATAGTTCGGGCAGGTCAGGCCGCTCAGCCGGCCCCGCCGGTGCCGACCCCTCGGGCCATGCCGACCGCTCAGCCCTCTCAGCCGGTTCAAACCGCACGGAATCCCACGCCCCTTCGCGGCGAGGGCAACTCCTCGGCGGCGTACGCAACTTCCAGCGCACCACGGCACCCCTGGTGCGGGACGAGCTGGCGAGGCTGGCCCGTGAGGGGCAGCAGCCCTCTCAGCTGTTCCTCGCCTGCGCCGACTCCCGCCTGGTCACCAGCATGATCACCTCTAGCGGACCGGGGGATCTGTTCACCGTGCGCAACGTGGGCAACCTTGTCCCGCCACCTGGCGAGGAGCGCGGTGACCAGTCGGTCGCGGCCGCGATCGAGTACGCGGTGGACGTGCTGCGCGTCGAATCGGTGACCGTCTGCGGCCACTCGGGCTGCGGCGCGATGCAGGCGCTGCACAGCGGAGCGACCTCGGCTCAGGGCTCCGACGACACCCCGCTCGGCCGCTGGCTGCGGCACGGGCGGCCCAGCCTGGAGCGGTTCCGTAGCGTGGCCCGTACCTCGCCTTGGTCCGAGCCGCGGCTGGCCGACCGGGAGACGGCCGACGAGCTGGAGGCGCTGTGTCTGACCAACGTCGTCCAGCAGCTGGAACACCTCGCGGCACACGCGTGCGTGGCCCGGCGGCTGCGCGAGGGGACGCTGGAACTGCACGGCATGTACTTCCACGTCGGTGAGGCACAGACCTACGTCCTCGACGCCACGGCCACCGGCACCGCAGCCCTCGACAACACGGCCGCCGGCGTCCGGGGGTCCGAGCCGGTGTTCGCCGCCGTCAGACCCGACCCCGTCGCCTCCTGACCGGCGCCGTCAGGAGCCGGACCGGCAAGGACGTCAAGACCTTCCTGTGGCTGTGCGCAAGCCGCCGGCGCCCGCCGACGAGGGGGACAACCGAGTTCGTCTCCGTGGGAATTCACCTGCGGAGGCGAACCGTGGAGCAGGGCGAAGCGCAACACTCCGGTGTGGCGCGGGACGACACGCAACGACTCCCTGATTGCCGCTGTACCCGGCAGGGTCCGAGGTGCCAGGATCGGCTGGGGGTTGACCGGGCTCCCGCGATCACTAAGCATGCCAGTTATCAAAGATTGGTCTACACCACTTGCCGACGGGAGCCGACATGAACGAGAGTCCTTCCCTCTCCAACCTGCTCAAGGAGGAGCGGAGGTTCGCGCCGCCCGCCGAGCTGGCCGCGAACGCCAATGTCACCGCCGCGGCGTACGCGCAGGCCAAGGCCGACCGGCTGGGTTTCTGGGCCGAGCAGGCGCGAAGGCTGAGCTGGGGAACCGAGCCGACGGAGACGCTCGACTGGTCGAATCCGCCGTTCGCCAAGTGGTTCAAGGACGGCAAGCTCAACGTCGCCTACAACTGCGTCGACCGGCATGTGGAGGCCGGCCGTGGCGACCGCGTCGCCATCAACTTCGAGGGCGAGCCCGGCGACACCCGCACGCTCACCTACGCCGACCTCCAGCGCGAGGTCTCCCAGGCCGCCAACGCGCTGACCGAGCTGGGCGTACAGGCAGGCGACCGGGTCGCCGTCTACATGCCGATGATCCCGGAGACGGTCGTCGCCATGCTGGCCTGCGCGCGTATCGGCGCACCGCACTCGGTGGTCTTCGGCGGCTTCTCGGCCGACGCGCTGGCGACCCGGATCGAGGACGCCGACGCCCGTGTCGTCATCACGGCCGACGGCGGCTACCGCAAGGGCGCGCCGTCCGCGCTCAAGCCCGCCGTCGACGAGGCGCTCACCCGGCCGGGCACCGAGAAGGTCCGCAACGTCCTGGTGGTCAAGCGCACAGGCCAGGAGGACATCTCCTGGAACGAGGAGCGCGACCTGTGGTGGCACGAGGTGGTCGGCCGCCAGTCCGAGCAGCACACGCCGCAGGACTTCGACGCCGAGCACCCGCTGTTCATCCTGTACACCTCCGGCACCACGGGTAAGCCGAAGGGCATCCTGCACACCACCGGCGGCTACCTCACGCAGGTCGCCTACACCCACCACGCGGTCTTCGACCTCAAGCCGGAGACCGATGTGTTCTGGTGCACCGCCGACGTCGGCTGGGTGACCGGGCACTCGTACATCGTCTACGGTCCGCTCGCCAACGGCGCGACGGAGGTGCTGTACGAGGGGACCCCCGACTCGCCGCACAAGGGCCGCTGGTGGGAGATCGTGCAGAAGTACGGCGTCACCATCCTCTACACCGCGCCGACCGCGATCCGCGCGAGCATGAAGTGGGGCGACGACATCCCCGCGAAGTTCGACCTGTCCTCGCTGCGCATCCTCGGCTCGGTGGGCGAGCCCATCAACCCGGAGGCGTGGGTGTGGTATCGGCACCACATCGGCGGTGACCGCACCCCGGTGGTCGACACCTGGTGGCAGACGGAGACGGGCGGCATCATGATCAGCCCGCTGCCCGGCGTCACCGAGGCCAAGCCGGGCTCGGCGCAGGTTCCGCTGCCGGGAATCTCGGCGACGGTCGTGGACGACGAGGCCAACGAGGTGCCCGACGGAGCCGGCGGCTACCTGGTGCTGACCGAACCGTGGCCGTCGATGCTGCGCACCATCTGGGGCGACGACCAGCGGTTCCTGGACACCTACTGGTCGCGGTTCGAGGGCAAGTACTTCGCGGGCGACGGCGCCAAGAAGGACGACGACGGTGATGTGTGGCTGCTCGGCCGGGTGGACGATGTGATGCTCGTCTCCGGGCACAACATCTCCACCACCGAGGTCGAGTCGGCGCTGGTCTCCCACCCGAAGGTCGCCGAGGCGGCCGTGGTGGGTGCGACCGACCCGCAGACGACGCAGGCCATCTGCGCTTTCGTCATCCTGCGCGGCGGTGCCGACGAGGACGAGGCGCTGGTCGAGGAACTGCGCGCGCACGTCGCCAAGCACCTCGGCCCGATCGCCAAGCCGAGGCGCATCCTGCCGGTCGCGGAGCTGCCCAAGACCCGCTCGGGCAAGATCATGCGCCGGCTGCTGCGGGACGTGGCGGAGAACCGGACGCTGGGTGACACCCAGACCCTCACCGACTCCTCGGTGATGGAACTCATCCAGTCCAAGCTGCCGAGCGCACCCAGCGAGGACTGAACACGGCACCGAGCGAGGACTGGGCCCCGCACCTCAGCGAGGGCCGAGCCCGGCACCCGGCGAGGGGGCATCCGGCAGCGCGCCGGGTGCCCCCTCGGTCGTGTCAGTGGGGTTGGTTACCCTTGGGGAGTCGAGTAAAGAAAATACCAAGAACCGAGGGCGAGCCGGGAAGTCTGGTCGGCACACACCACAGGTGTGTCCATGCGACCTTCCGGAGGCCCACCCTTGGCTACCCCGCACGCCCCGCCGCACCGCCCCGACGACCCCAGCGACGACAACCACAGCAACGACGACAACAACCGCCGTTCCGTGTTCCTCGGCAGGCTCCCGCTCGGCGAGCGCAGGTTCCTCGCGGACGCACTGCGCACCGAGACCGTCGGCGGCACCCTGCTGCTGGCCGCGGCGGTCGTCGCCCTGCTGCTCGCCAACACCGGCGCGAGCGGCTTCTACGACGACATCAAGGACTTCCACTTCGGTCCCGGGGCGCTCCATCTGAACCTTTCGGTCGCCGACTGGGCCAAGGACGGCCTGCTCACCCTGTTCTTCTTCGTCGCGGGGATCGAGCTCAAGCGGGAGCTGGTCGCCGGCGAGCTGCGCGATCCGCGGGCGGCCGCGCTGCCGATCATCTCGGCGGTGTGCGGGATGGCCGTCCCGGCGCTGGTCTATGTGGCCTTCGCGGCGGGCGGCGGCGGTGACCTGCGCGGCTGGGCGATTCCGATGGCGACGGACATCGCGTTCGCGCTGGGGGTGCTGGCCGTGCTCGGCACGGGGCTGCCCTCCGCGCTGCGCGCCTTCCTGCTGACGCTGGCCGTCGTCGACGACCTGGGCGCCATCGTCATCATCGCCGTCTTCTACTCGGCGGGCATCAGCCTCGGCGCGCTGGCGGGCGCGATAGCCGGGCTGGCGCTGTTCTGGTTCCTGCACCACAAGGGCGTGCGCGGCTGGTACGTGTACGTACCACTCGGCCTGGTCGTGTGGGGGCTGATGCACGCCAGCGGGGTGCACGCGACGGTCGCCGGGGTGGCGATGGGGCTGATACTGCGCTGCACGCTCCGGCCCGGAGAGGAGACCTCACCGGCCGCACACATCGAGCACCTGGTCAGGCCGCTCTCGGCGGGGCTCGCGGTGCCCCTCTTCGCGCTGTTCGCGGCGGGTGTGACGATCTCGGGCGGGGCGCTGGCCGATGTGTTCACCAAGCCGGAGACCCTCGGCGTGGTGTTCGGCCTGCTGGCGGGCAAGACACTCGGCGTCTTCGGCGGCGCCTGGGCGGCGGTGCGCTTCACCAAGGCGGAGCTCAACCGGGAGCTGGGCTGGGCGGATGTGCTGGCCATCGCGGCGCTGTCCGGTATCGGCTTCACCGTCTCGCTGCTGATCGGCGAACTGGCCTTCACCGACAACCCGGTGCTCGCCGACGAGGCCAAGGCAGCCGTACTCATAGGCTCGCTGCTGGCCGCCGTGTTCGCCGGAATCGTGCTCAAACTGCGGGCCCGTGAGTACCGTTCGCTGGTGGACGCCGAGAACCGGGACGAGGACGGCGACGGCGTCCCCGACATCTACGAGGAGGACAACCCCGACTTCCATCTGCGCATGGCGGCGCTCTACGAGGCGAAGGCTGCCGAGCACCGCAGGCTCGCCGAGGTGGCCACTCGCCACGACGTGACGGACGATGGTCCGGCATGATCTGAGCCTGACCGGCTACCGGCAGGGAAAGCCCGCACCGAGCCCGCCGCCACAGCCAGGGAAGTACCGGGCCCGCACCGCGCCGGGCCCGCACGACGACAAGGGAGAGACAGCGATGAGCGCAGCCGACGACGGCCGCAGCCTGGGCCAGTTGGTCGCAGCGGCCACTGCGGAGATGTCCGCACTGGTGCACGACGAGATCGCGCTGGCCAAGGCCGAGTTGCGGCAGGACGTCAAGCGCGGTGTGCTGGGCAGCGGCGCGGCCCTGGCCGCCGGAGTCCTGGTGCTCTTCGCGCTCCCCGTGCTGAGCTTCGCCGCCGCCTTCGGCATCCACAATCTGGGGCTCGGTCTGGCCTGGTCGTTCCTGATCGTGGGCGGCGCCTTCATCGCGCTCGCGCTGCTGTTGCTGCTGCTGGCGCTGGCCAAGTTCAAGAAGGTCTCCAAGAGCAAGAGCCCGCAGAAGTCGGTGGCCTCCGCCAAGCAGAGCGCGGCCGTCCTCTCGCACGCCAGGCCGCACCCCCGTGCGGCGGAGAACGGCGGGAAGGAACGCCCGCAGCTGCAGGGTGTGACACGCTCGTCCGTATGACGTTCGCAGACAGTCCCGCGGCCGTGATCCGTCCCGAAGGCCCCTGGACACACCGGGATGTGGCGGCCAACGGCGCACGGTTCCACATCGCCGAGATGGGCGAAGGCCCGTTGGTGCTGCTGCTGCACGGCTTTCCGCAGTTCTGGTGGGCGTGGCGCCACCAGTTGCCGGCGCTCGCGGACGCCGGCTACCGGGCGGTGGCGATGGATCTGCGCGGAGTGGGCGGCAGTGACCGTACGCCGCGCGGCTACGACCCGGCCAACCTCGCGCTCGATGTGACCGGTGTCATCCGCTCACTGGGCGAGCCCGACGCGGCACTGGTCGGACACGACCTGGGCGGCTACCTGGCGTGGACGGCCGCGGTGATGCGGCCCAAGCTGATCCGCCGCCTCGTCGTCGCCTCGATGCCGCACCCCCGCCGCTGGCGGGCCGCCATGCTGGGTGACGCACGGCAGACGGCGGCCAGCTCCTACATCTGGGGGTTCCAGCGTCCATGGCTGCCGGAGCGTCAGCTCGTCGCGGACGGCGGCGCGCTGGTGGAGCGGCTGGTCCGGGAGTGGGCAGGCCCCAAGCCACCCGTCCCCAGCGACTCCCCGCCCGGTCCCGTCGGCAGCCCGACCGGTCCCGCGGGGCACGCGGGCGTGCTGGCGGTGGACGACTATCGGCGCGCGATGTGCGTGCCCTCCACGGCGCACTGCTCGGTGGAGCCGTACCGGTGGCTGGTGCGGTCGCTGGCACGGCCGGACGGGATGCAGTTCTACCGCCGGATGAAGCGGCCGGTACGGGTGCCGACGTTGCATCTGCACGGTTCACTCGATCCGGTGATGCGGACCCGGAGCGCGGCCGGTTCGGGAGAGTACGTGGAGGCCCCGTACCGCTGGCGGCTCTTCGACGGGCTGGGGCACTGGCCGCACGAGGAGGACCCGGAGACCTTCACCTCCGAGCTGGTGCACTGGCTCAGCGACCCGGAACCGGACCGCTGAGCCCGACGTCACAGGCCCGGCGAGCGCAGAGGTCGGCACGGGCGGCGCGCAGGCTCGTACATGTGCCCGGCGCATAGGCCGATTGAGCGCCCGGCGGGCGATTACTGACCATGAGGCAGGGGCAGGGACCTCGGTATGGGGTTGACGCACGACTTCCGTGACGTGGCACGTAACCGCAGCCATTCCAGGGACCTGCGCGGCGAGGCTTCCCCGCGCGCGACGGGTCGGCTGCATCCCACCGGCGCCGAGCTGGGAATTCCCCGCATTCTGCGTCGCCGTGCACGCTGGGTGGGCGCGAGACTCCGGCACACCCGCTCCTGAGCCCGGCCGCAGCTCCTGAGCACCGGCGGGCAGCTCCTGAGCACCCGCCCGGCCGCTCCCTCCCGAGTGCCGGACGGCGGGCCGCCGACGGAGTTCCTCAGATCGCGCAGCCCTGGCTGTTGACCGGCCGCACGGCGGTGCGTCCCCGCGTGATGTCCTTACGGATCTCGTCGACGCTGAGGGCGTATCCGGTGCGGTCGTCGTCCAGGGACTTGGCGAAGATCACGCCGTAGACCCGGCCGTCCGTGGTGAGCAGCGGGCCACCGGAGTTGCCCTCCCGGATCATGGTGTAGAGCGAGTACACGTCCCGCCTGACGGTGCCCCGGTGGTAGATGTCGGGGCCGTCGGCCTGGACGCGGCCGCGCACCCGGGCCGAGCGGACGTCGTAGCCGCCGTTCTCCGGGAAGCCCGCCACGATCGCGCCGTCACCGCTCTCCGCGTCCTGCTTGGCGAAGCGCAGCGCGGGCGCCTTCAGTTCGGGAACGTCCAGCACGGCGATGTCGCGCTTCCAGTCGTAGAGCACCACCCGGGCGCTGTAGCGCTTCCCTTCGCCGCCGACCTGCACGGTCGGATGCCGGACCCCGCCGACGACGTGCGCGTTCGTCATCACCTTGCCCGGCGAGAAGACGAAGCCGCTGCCCTCCAGCTCCTTCCGACAGCTGGGTGCCGTACCGACGACCTTGACGATGCTGCGCTTGGCGCGCTCGGCGACGGGGCTGCCCGCCAGCTTCGGGTCGGGCGGCCGGACCTCACGGATCGGCTCCCGGGAGAAGGGGGAGAAGACCTGCGGGTACCCGTTCTTGGCCAGAACGGAGGAAAAGTCGGTGAACCACGTGTTGACCTGCTGGGGCATCACCCGGGAGACACCGAGCAGCACATTGGAGTCGCGCACCTCCCTGCCCACGGTCGGCAGCGCCGTACCGGCCAGCGCTGAGCCGATCAGCCAGGCGACGACCAGCATCGCGAGCACATTGACGAGCGCACCCCCGGTCGCGTCCAGGGCCCGCGCCGGCGACCAGGTGATGTACTGCCGCAGCTTGTTGCCCAGGTGCGTGGTGAGGGCCTGGCCGACGGAGGCACAGATGATCACGATGATCACGGCGGCGAGCGCCGGTCCCGTACCCGGCCGGTCGCCCGCCGTCAGCTCGTCCCACAGCAGCGGAAGCACGAACAGCGCGGCCAGGCCACCCCCGAGAAACCCGAGGACCGACAGGATGCCGACGACGAAGCCCTGGCGATAGCCGACGATCGCGAACCAAACGGCAGCCACGACCAGCAGTACGTCCAGCACATTCACCGAATCAGCCTCGCCTCGGGTCCATCTCGGCAGTCCTACCCCCGCTCTCGGCCGCGCCGGGCGGCCGGGGCCCAGGAGAGCGGAAGAGACACCGTCTCATGTGCGCGCGGGTGCGACGGCCACCCGTACCAGCCGGTAAGGGTCACGCATGCCAGTCGAGCGGAACCCTGCGGTCGCGGTCCCAGGGGCGCTCCCAGCCCGCGTAGTGCAGGATCCGGTCGATGAGGCCGGCCGTGAACCCCCACACCAGCGCGGAGCCGACCATGAAGGCGGGCCCGACGTGACCCGCAGGGTGCACGGCCATGGCCCGGTTCGCGGGGTCGGTGAGGTCCGAGACGGGAACGGTGAAGACCCGCGCCGTCTCCGCCGGGTCGACCGGCGCCACCGGAGTGGGACGGCGCCACCAGCCGAGCACCGGTGTGACGACGAAGCCGCTGACGGGGATGTAGAGGCTGGGCAGCACGCCGAACACCTGTACGCCCGTGGGGTCCAGCCCCGTCTCCTCCTCGGCTTCGCGCAGCGCGGCCCGCAGCCGTCCGTCCCCTTGCGGATCGCCGTCCTCCGGATCGAGCGCCCCACCCGGGAAAGAGGGCTGCCCGGCGTGCGAGCGCAGGCTGGAGGCCCGCTCCATCAGCAACAGCTCCGGGCCCTGTGCGCCCTCACCGAAGAGCACCAGCACGGCGGAGGGGCGGCCCCGGCCGTCCGCCGGCGGCAGGAAGCGGCTGAGCTGCCTCGCCTCGACGCTCTCCGCCGCGTCCCGTACGGGAACGAGCCACCGAGGGAGCCCGCGTCCGTCGACCTCGATCGGCATCGCGACCGCGCGGCGGCCTGCCGCCCCGTGCTCAGCCGCCTGGTCGGAGGACTGTCCGGCTCCCGTCACAGCTGGGCTCCGGCGGCGTCTGCTGACTGCCCGGCCGGTGGCTCGGTGGCCGGGTCACGGGAGGGCAGGGGCGGAGCGGGGCGGCCCGGGTAGTCGGCCGGGGGCTTGAGGCGCTGCCCCGGCTGACCGCCCATCTCGTACTTGAGGAGCTTCTTCGCCTTCTCCGGGTCCGTCTCGCCCTCGCCGTAGGAGGGGCACAGCTCGGCGATCGGGCAGGCGCCGCAGGCGGGCTTGCGGGAGTGGCAGATGCGACGGCCGTGGAAGATCGTGCGGTGCGAGAACATCGTCCACTCGCTCTCCGGCAGCAGGTCGTCGATCTCCTGCTCGACCTTGACGGCGTCCGTCTGCTCGGTGAGCTTCCAGCGGCGCACCAGTCGGCCGAAGTGCGTGTCGACGGTCAGCCCGGGGACTCCGAAGGCGTTGCCGAGCACGACGAACGCCGTCTTCCGGCCCACGCCCGGCAGCTTCACCAGCTCGTCTATCGTCCCGGGGACCTTGCCGCCGTGGTCGTCCCGCAGAGCCGCCGAGAGGCCGAGCAGCGATTTGGCCTTGGAGCGGAAGAAGCCGGTGGGGCGGATCAGCTCCTCCAGCTCCTCGGGGTTGGCGGCCGCCATGTCCTCCGGGGTGGGGTACGCGGCGAAGAGGGCGGGCGTCGTCTGGTTGACGCGCAGGTCGGTGGTCTGCGCGGAGAGGACGGTGGCCACCAGCAGCTCGAACGGGTTCTCGAAATCGAGCTCGGGGTGTGCGTAGTAGTAGACCTCCGCCAGCGCCTCGTTGAGCTGCGCGGCCCGCTTCGCCTTCGACTCCCGCGACTCCGGCTTGCCCCCGGGCGCCTTCTTGGCGGGGGCCTTCTTGGCGGGGGCCTTCTTCGCTGCCGAGGCCGCGGCCTTCGTGGCGGCGGCCTTCTTCGCAGGGGCGGCCTTCTTCGCGGGGGCGGCCGTCTTCTTTGCCGGGGCCTTCTTCGCGGGGGCCTTCTTGGCGGCGGCCTTCTTTCCCGTGGCGGCCTTCTTCGCCGTGGCAGTCACCTTCTTCGCGGCGGCCCGCTTCCTCGGCGCCGCGGCCGACGCGGCCGCGTCGGCCGCCTCGTGTTCGCTCACAGCGGAATCCTCTGTTGCCGTCACCCGCCCAGCCCCCTCTCTCTCCGTGCGCTGCCCGGGGTATTGGACACTCGGCCAGCGTAAGGGGGGCCACCGACATTCGTGGCACACGCGGCGGATCCGGGGCCCTAGCGCGCCCCGCGTTGGGAGCGACAGCATGCGTGCGTCAAACTTGTGACTGATTGCTGTGACTGATCGCATGGTTTCACCGTCCGGCATCATGGGTTCCACGGACCCCATGGGCAGGTCGACAAGGAGAGAACTCGTGGACGACGTTCTGCGGCGCGCCCCGCTCTTCGCGGCGCTCGATGAGGAGCAGGCCGCTGAGCTGCGCGCCTCCATGACGGAGACGACGCTCGCTCGCGGCGAGGCCCTCTTCCACGAGGGTGACCCGGGTGACCGCCTCTATGTGGTGACCGAAGGCAAGGTGAAGCTGCACCGCACTTCGCCGGACGGCCGGGAGAACATGCTGGCGGTGCTGGGCCCCGGCGAGCTGATCGGCGAGCTCTCCCTGTTCGACCCGGGCCCGCGTACGGCCACGGCCTCCGCGCTGACCGAGGTCAGGCTGCTGGGGCTGGGCCACGGCGACCTCCAGCCGTGGCTGAACGCCCGGCCCGAGGTGGCCTCGGCGCTGCTGCGCGCCATCGCGCGACGGCTGCGCCGCACCAACGACTCCATGTCCGACCTGGTCTTCTCCGATGTGCCCGGGCGGGTGGCCAAGCAGCTGCTGGACCTCTCCCGCCGCTTCGGCGTGCAGTCCGAGGAGGGCATCCACGTCGTCCACGACCTGACCCAGGAGGAGCTGGCCCAGCTGGTGGGCGCCTCCCGCGAGACGGTGAACAAGGCGCTGGCCGACTTCGCCGGGCGCGGCTGGCTGCGGCTGGAGGCCCGCGCGGTCATCCTGCTGGACATCGAGCGACTGGCGAAGCGCTCGCGCTGACCTGGCAATACGTACGTGTAAGGGGCGCCCTCTGAGGGAGGGCGCCCCTTACACGTACGTACGCCCGTCACACCAGCCCGTGCTCGACCAGATAGTCGAGCTGGGCCCGTACCGACAGCTCCGCCGCGGGCCACAGGGTCCGGTCCACGTCCGCGTAGACGTGCGCCACCACCTCGGCGGCCGTCCGGTGCCCCTGCTCGACCGCCGTCTCGACCTGGGCGAGCCGTTTGGCGCGGTGGGCCAGGTAGTAGTCGATGGCGCCCTGTGCGTCGTCGAGCACCGGCCCGTGGCCCGGCAGTACGCGGCTGACGCCGTCGTCCACCGTCAGGGAGCGCAGTGCGCGCAGGGAGTCGAGGTAGTCGCCGAGCCTGCCGTCCGGGTGCGCGACAACCGTGGTGCCGCGCCCCAGCACCGTGTCCCCCGTGAGCACGGCGGCGTCCGCGGGGATGTGGAAGGAGAGCGAGTCCGCAGTGTGCCCGGGGGTGGGCACGACGCGCAGTTCCAGGCCGCCCGTGGTCACCACGTCCCCGGCGGCCAGGCCCTCGTCGCCCAGGCGCAGCGCCGGGTCGAGAGCGCGGACCGGTGAGCCGGTCAGCTCGGCGAACCGGGCCGCACCCTCGGCGTGATCAGGGTGACCGTGGGTGAGCAGAGTGAGCGCGACCCGCCTGCCCTGCTGCTCCGCGGTGGCGATGACGTTGCGCAGGTGCGCGTCGTCCAACGGACCCGGGTCGATGACGACGGCCAGGCGGGAGCCCGGTTCCGCGACGATCCAGGTGTTGGTGCCGTCCAGTGTCATGGGCGACGGATTGGGGGCCAGCACGCAGTGGGCGCGCGGGGTGGCCTGGCCGTCGAGGGTGCCGCCGCGCGGCTGGCCGGGGAGTGCTGCGGCGTCGGTCATGCGGGATCGATCCTCTTGGTGAACTCGTCGTGGCCTGGCCAGCTCAGCACGATCTCGCCGTCCTCCAGGCGAGCGCGCGCGACAACAGGCGACAGGTCGCGCTGTCCGGCAGCCGCGAGGGCCTCCGCCGCCGTTCCGTACGGAGCGAGCTGGCGCAGCGTGGCGATGGTGGGCGGCATCATCAGCAGCTCGCCCCGGTCGTAGCCTGCCGCCGCCTCCTCCGGGCGGACCCACACGGTGCGGTCGGCCTCGGTCGAGGCGTTGCGGGTGCGCTGGCCCTCCGGGAGCGCGGCGACGAAGAAGTACGTGTCGTAGCGCCGGGCCTCGAACTCCGGCGTGATCCAGCGGGCCCAGGCCCCCAGCAGGTCGTCACGGAGTACGAGCCCTCTGCGGTCGAGGAAGTCGGCGAAGGACAGCTCCCGGTCGACCAGCGCGGCGCGGTCCGTCTCCCAGTCCGCGCCGGTGGTGTCGGCGACGACGGTGTCCGGGTCGGGTCCGGCCAGCAGGACGCCCGACTCCTCGAAGGTCTCCCGTACGGCCGCGCACACCGTCGAGCGCGCGGTGGCCTCGTCGGTGCCCAGCCGCTCACCCCACCACGCGGCCGTCGGGCCCGCCGCGTCGACGACCCGCGCGTCCCGGGGATCGACGGAGCCGCCCGGATACGCGTACGCGCCGCCGGCGAACGCCATGGAGGCCCGGCGGCGCAGCATGTGGACGGCGGGCCCGTCAGCCGTGTCCCGCAGGAGCATCACGGTGGCCGCGTGCCGGGGCGCGACCGGGGTCAGCTCGCCGGCGGCCAGCGCGCGGATGCGCTCCGGCCACTCCGGCGGATACCACTGACCGCCCCCGGCGTTTCCGGCGGGCGGGGTGTGGGTGGCTGAGCCGGACGAGGCGGAGGTGCCGGATGAGGCGGAGGTGCCGGACGAGGACGACGAGGACGACATGGCCGGATGCTACGACCCACAGCCCCGATGTTCGAGAGCCCCTTCGCCTCGCCCGGTCTCAGTCGGCCAGCTCGACCTGCATCTCGACCTCCACCGGCGCGTCCAGGGGCAGCACCGCGACGCCGACCGCGCTGCGGGCGTGCGTGCCCGCGGCGCCCAGCACCTGACCCAGCAGCTCGCTGGCGCCGTTGATGACGCCGGGCTGTCCGGTGAAGTCCGGCGCGGAGGCGACGAAACCGGTGACCTTGACGACACGGGCGATCCGGTCGAGGTCCCCGGCAACGGACTTGACCGCGGCGAGCGCGTTCAGCGCCGCCGTACGCGCCAGGTCCTTCGCCTCCTCGGGCGTGACCTCGGCCCCGACCTTCCCGGTCATCGGCAGGGTGCCCTTCACCAGCGGCACCTGGCCCGCGGTGTAGATGTACCGGCCGGTCTGCACCGCCGGTACGTACGCACCGGCCGGGGTGGCCGTCTCGGGCAGCTCCAGCCCGAGCTCTGCGAGCTTGTCCTCGACCGCGCTCACGCCTGCTTCTCCCGCTTCAGGTAGGCGACGAGCTGTTCGGGGTTGTTGGGGCCCGGCACGACCTGGACCAGTTCCCAGCCGTCCTCGCCCCAGGTGTCGAGGATCTGCTTGGTCGCGTGCACGAGCAGCGGCACGGTTGCGTATTCCCACTTCGTCATGGGGAAGACCCTAACCAACACAGCCGCGTTCCCAGTCGCCGAGAGCGCCTGCCGGGCGGCTGCCGAGCGTCTGCCGAGCGGCCGACGGTGGCCGGTCTCGCCGGAGCCCGGAGCGACGAATTAGGCTCCCAGCCGTGAGCAGGCTTCACGTAGTGACCGGCAAGGGCGGGACCGGCAAGACGACGGTCGCCGCCGCACTCGCGCTGGCCCTGGCACACGGCGGCCGGCGCACGCTGCTCGTCGAGGTGGAGGGCCGCCAGGGCATCGCACAGCTATTCGAGACGGAACCGCTGCCGTACGAGGAGCGCAAGATCGCCGTCTCGCACGGCAACGGCGAGGTGTACGCGCTGGCCATCGACGCCGAGCGGGCACTGCTGGACTACCTCCAGACGTTCTACAAGCTGGGCAGCGCCGGCCGCGCTCTCAAGCGACTGGGCGCCATCGACTTCGCGACGACCATCGCGCCCGGCCTGCGCGACGTCCTGCTGACCGGAAAGGCGTGCGAGGCGGTACGCCGCCGCGACAAGCGCCAGCGCCCGGTCTACGACGCCGTGGTGATGGACGCGCCGCCCACCGGCCGCATCGCGCGCTTCCTCGGCGTCAACGAGGAGGTGGCGGGGCTCGCCAAGGTCGGCCCCGTGCACAACCAGGCGCAGGCCGTCATGCGCGTCCTCAAGTCGCCGGAGACAGCGGTGCATCTGGTGACGCTCCTGGAGGAGATGCCGGTGCAGGAGACGATCGACGGCATCGCCGAGCTACGGGCCGCCGGACTGCCCGCCACCTCCGTGGTGGTGAACATGGTGCGCCCTGAGCTGCCCGGTGAGGAGCAGCTGCTGACGGCTCCGGGGCGCACGGACGAGATCGCGCACGCCTTCGCACGCGCCGGGCTCGGAGGCGCGCGCCGTGGAGGTCACGCGGAACGGCTCGTCGCACCCCTGCTGGAACAGGGCAGAGAGCACGCGCAGCGGGTGCAGCTGGAGCGCGCACTGCGCGCCGAGCTGTCCGCGCAGGACCTGCCGGTACGGGAGCTCGGTCTGCTCAGCGAGGGCGTCGAACTGGCCGGCCTGTACGGGCTCGCCCGTGAGCTGCGCGGCCAGTGGCAGAACAGTGGCGCGGACGCCGCCGGGACGGACGGCAAGCACCCGTGAGCCCAGGGCACACCGAGGCACCGGAGCCGCCCCTTTCAGCGGCCCGGCCGGCCTCGCCGTCACCGCCGCTTGCTCCCGAGGCACCACAGACCGCGCCCGGGACACCGCCAGAGACCGTTCCCGGGACACTGCCAGAGGCCGCTCCCGGGGCACGAGAGACCGCTCCCGGGACACCACAGACCGCCGGGCCGAACGCGATATCCGGGGAAGGAGAGGCATCCATGGCCACGCCGCTGGACGCCGACGCGCTGGACATCGACCCCCTGCTGGACGATCCGGCCACCCGGATCGTCGTCTGCTGCGGCTCCGGAGGCGTCGGCAAGACCACCACGGCCGCAGCGCTGGGCGTACGCGCCGCCGAGCGCGGCCGCAGGACCGTCGTACTGACCATCGACCCCGCACGGCGTCTTGCCCAGTCCATGGGCCTGTCCGAGCTGGACAACACTCCGCGCGAAGTCCCGGGGATCGACAAGGCGGCCGGTGGCGAACTGCACGCCATGATGCTCGACATGAAGCGCACGTTCGACGAGATCGTCGAAACGCACGCCGACACCGACCGCGCCAAAGCGATCCTGGAGAACCCCTTCTACCAGTCGCTCTCCACCGGCTTCGCCGGCACGCAGGAGTACATGGCGATGGAGAAGCTCGGCCAGCTGCGCGCGGGCGACGAGTGGGACCTGATCGTCGTCGACACCCCGCCCTCCCGCTCCGCGCTGGACTTCCTGGACGCGCCGGGGCGCCTCGGCTCCTTCCTGGACGGGAAGTTCATCAAGCTGATGATGGCGCCGGCCCGGGTCGGCGGCCGGGCCGGGATGAAGGTCGTGAACCTCGGCATGGCCGGGCTCTCCCTCTTCACCGGCGCCCTCAACAAGCTGCTGGGTGCGGGTCTGCTGCGCGATGTGCAGACGTTCATCGCGGCCATGGACACCATGTTCGGCGGCTTCCGCACCCGCGCGGACGCCACCTACCGGCTGCTCCAGGCGCCGGGAACCGCCTTCCTCGTCGTCGCGGCTCCGGAACGGGACGCGCTGCGCGAGGCCGCGTACTTCGTGGAACGGCTGGCCGCCGACCGGATGCCGTTGGCCGGGCTGGTGCTCAACCGGGTGCACGGCAGTGAGGCGGCCGGGCTGAGCGCCGAGCGGGCCCTCGCTGCGGCCGAAAATCTTGAGGACGGCGGCATTGTGGATCGCGAGGGCGGGAAGGTTCTGGATCGCGACGCTCCATCGGCCGGTCCAGCGGATCCCGAGGACGGCTCCCCCGCCGTCGAGAACCCCGGCCACACCCGGTCCGTCACCACGCTTGGGGGGAACGAGAAGACCGAGACGACGACCGAGACCGCAGAGCGAACGATCGCGGAGCGAACGGTCCCTGACGCGCGGTCGGCCACCGACCGCGCGTCCACGCACGGCGGCACACCGGACGGCGACGGCGACACGCAGGGCAGCGACGGCGGCCGTGACGGCGATGAGAGCCGGGACAGCCTGCTTGAGAGCCGTGACAGCCGTGAGGGCTCGGCGGAGGTCTCCGTGCTGGCGGCCGGGCTGCTGCGGCTGCATGCCGACCGTATGCGGCTGCTGGCCCGTGAGCGGCGCACACGTGACCGCTTCATGGCGCTGCACCCGGACGTCCCGCTGGCCGAGGTGGCCGCGCTGCCCGGTGACGTACACGACCTCGACGGCCTGCGCGCCATCGGCGAGCGGCTCGCCGACCAGCCTCGAAGCGCCGGGTCCCGCTGACACCGGCCCGGACCCCACTGACCACAGGGCTGACCAGAGGGCCGGCCACAGACCGGGGCGGCGCCCTCACATGCTCCGCAGTACCGTTCCGCCGGGCGGTCAGCCCACCGCTGCGTACCGTTCGTTCTCTTCCGTTTCGAGCTCCACATCGACCGGCAGCACCACTCCGGTGCTGCGCTCGTACTCCGTGCGCGCCGTCTCCAGCAGGCGCCGCCACGAGGTGACCGTCGGCCGGCGGCGCAGCAAGGCTCTCCGCTCCCGCTCGGTCATTCCTCCCCAGACTCCGAACTCCACGCGGTTGTCCAGAGCGTCGGCGAGACATTCCGTGCGGACCGGGCAGCCTGTGCACACGGCCTTCGCGCGGTTCTGCGCGGCGCCCTGCACGAACAGTTCGTCCGGATCCGTAGAGCGGCAGGCAGCCTGCGCGCTCCAGTCTGTTACCCAGCTCATTGCCGGTGCCGTCCTCTCCCGAATCGAGGCTCCCCCACGGCGGCGAACGGCATATTCACCGTTGCCAGTTGAGGACGTTACGGAAGAGCAGACAGCACGCAACACCCCCTTCGGGCCCAATCTTGAATGGCCCGAACGGACTATGCGTGCGCAGGACATCACCCAACGGAGTGACCCGGAAGCGCTGCGGAGATTCCGAGGTGAGGGGGCTGTGAAGAGAAAGAGGAGGCTACGAGGAGAGCAGAAGACGGGGCAGCAGGGAGGAGGGGGCCATGAGGAGCAGGGAGAGGGTGAAGCGAGGTGTCAGAGTGACAACGGCCCCAGCTTAGGCGACCCTCACAGCGCTGTCCGGCGTTTGCCACGCTTACCCGCCGCCGCGCTGACACCGACGCGTCGTACGCTCTTACCCATGGCCAAGAAGCGCGCGGGCAGCGGAGTCAGCAAGCCCCAGCAGATCGCCAAGTTCGTCGGCGTCAGTGTGCTGGCGGGGACGGTGATGGCCGGGCTCGCGCTGCCCGCCGTCGGGACGCTCGGGCTGGCCACCAAGGGCACCGTCGAGGGCTTCGACGAGCTGCCGGTCAACCTCAAGCGCCCGCCGCTCAGCCAGCGCACGACGATACTGGACAACGAGGGCGGCGAGATCGCCAAGGTCTACTCCCGCGACCGCACGGTCGTCGACCTCAAGGACATCTCCCCGTACATGCGCAAGGCCATCGTCGCCATCGAGGACGCGCGCTTCTACAAGCACGGCGCCGTCGACCTCAAGGGCGTGCTGCGGGCGCTGAACCGCAACGCGCAGTCGGGCCAGGTCTCCCAGGGCGCCTCCACGCTCACCCAGCAGTACGTCAAGAACGTCTTCGTGGAGGAGGCCGGCAACGACGCGGAGAAGGTCGCGCAGGCCACCCAGCAGACCATCGGTCGCAAGATCAAGGAGTTGAAATACGCGATCCAGGTCGAGGAGGAGCTGGGCAAGAAGAAGATCCTGGAGAACTACCTCAACATCACCTTCTTCGGCCAGCAGGCCTACGGCGTCGAGGCGGCGGCGCAGCGCTACTTCTCCAAGTCGGCCAAGGAGCTGAACCTGGAGCAGTCCGCGCTGCTCGCGGGCATCGTCCAGTCGCCGAGCCGGTACGACCCCGTCATCCACAAGGAGACGGCGCTCAAGCGGCGCAACGTCGTCCTCACCAAGATGGCCTCGCACCACGACATCACCCGCGAGCAGGCCGAGGCCGCCAAGAAGAAGCCCCTCGGGCTGGACGTCAGCCGCCCCAAGAACGGCTGTATCACCGCCACCATGGGTGCGGGCTTCTTCTGCGACTACGTACGCGAGGTCTTCCTGAACGACGAGACGTTCGGCAAGACCCGCAAGGAGCGTGCCAAGCGGTGGAACCGCGGTGGTCTCACCATCAAGACCACGCTCGACCCGAAGGCGCAGCGGTCGGTGCAGAAGTCGATCCGCTCCCATGTGAACAAGTCGGACAAGGTGGCGACCGCCGCGACGATAGTGCAGCCGGGCACGGGCAAGATCCTGGGGATGGGCCAGTCGCGCCCGTACGGATTCCGCCCGAAAGAGCATGAGACGCAGATAAATCTCTCCGTGGACAAGTCCATGCGCGGCGGCGCCGGCTACCAGCCGGGCTCGACGTTCAAGCCCGTGATCGCCGCCGCCGCGCTGGACAAGGGGATGAGCCCCTACAAGTCGTACTCCTCGCCGTACCGCATGCAGTACCCCTCGCCCGTCGACAGGTGCAAGGGCCAGTGGCGCGGCAAGGCCCCGGTCGAGAACGAGAACAGCACCGAGGTCGGGCCTTACCGGATGAAGGAGGCGACCGCGAAGTCGGTCAACACCTACTTCGTCCAGCTGATAAGCGACATCGGCATCTGCCCGGTGACGAAGATGGCGAAGAAGATGGGCATCGAGCGTGCCGACGGCAAGAAGATCGACCAGGTGCCGTCGATCTCGCTCGGCACCCAGGAGGTGTCGCCGCTGACGATGGCCGAGGGCTACGCCACCTTCGCCAACCGCGGCGTGCACTGCACCCCCGTCGCCATCGAGTCGATCACTGACGCGCAGGGCAAGAAGCTGGACGTGCCCAAGAGCACGTGCAAGCGCGCGATGAAGACCAAGACCGCCGACACGGTCAACGCACTGCTGCGCGGCGTGGTCGAGGACGGCACCGGCAAGAAGGCGGGCCTCAGCGGCCGCGACAGCGCGGGCAAGACGGGCACCACCGACCAGCGGTACGCCGCCTGGTTCGTGGGCTACACCCCGAACATGTCCGGCGCCGTCTGGGTCGGCGACCCGGCGCACCGTACGCGGATGGTCGACATAAGCATCGGCGGCGTCCCCTACGACAAGGTCTTCGGTGGCGAGGTGCCCGGCCCGATCTGGCGGGACGCGATGGCGGGCGCGCTGGCCGGGGAACCGGCACCCGACTTCCATCACGTACCGATCCGGGACGGCGGCAAGAAGCCTCGCTCGCCCTCGCGCAAGCCATCAGCCCCGCCGAAGCCGGACGACAACGCCAACAACGACCGCCCCCGCGACCCGTGGCCGGACGTGACCGTACCGCCGGACATCATCGGCGGCGGTGACGCCATCGGAGGCGGCAACGGCGGCAGCCCGGGCGGCACCGGTGACACCGGCGGCACGGGAGGCGGCGGCTGGCCCGGCGGCAACGGCAACGGAGGCGGCGGCGCAGATGGCGGCGGCGGCACGGCGGACGGCGGAGGCGGCTGGGACGCGGGAGCCGGGGGCTTCCCGTAGCTCGCGTCCCGGAGCCTGGTTCTCGGCGCTCGGCTCTTGGCGCTCGGGTAGCGGTGTGAGCGCACCGGGCTGACGGGCTATGTGTAAGACGGGCTATGTGTAAGACGGGCTATGTGTAAGGGGCGCCCTCCTTGGGAGGGCGCCCCTTACACATACAGGTCTCGACACATACAGGTCTCGCCGCCAAGAGCTGAGCCGCTCTACCTGGGGCCGTATGGCCTGGGGGCTACCCGGCCAGTCGCTTCTTGACCGCGGCTGCGACCCGGCCGCCCTCAGCACGGCCCGCGACCTTCGGGTTCACGAGCTTCATCACGGCGCCCATCGCCTTCGGCCCCTCGGCGCCTGCGGCGCGGGCCTCCTCGACGGCCTCGGCGACCAGCGTGTCCAGCTCCTCGTCGGTGAGCTGCTTGGGCAGATAGTCCGCGAGCACCTCGCCCTCGGCCCGCTCGCGCTCCGCCTGCTCGGCCCGGCCTCCGCTCGCGAACGCCTCTGCCGCCTCACGCCGCTTCTTGGCCTCGCGGGTGATCACTTTCTGCACCTCGTCGTCGGAGAGCTCGCGTGCGCTGGCGCCCGCGACCTCCTCCTTCGTGATCGCGGCAAGGGTCATCCGGAGAGTGGCGGAGCGGAGCTCGTCGCGCTCCTTGATCGCTGCGGTCAGGTCGTCCTGCAGCCGGGACTTGAGCGTGGTCATGGGGCCCAGTGTGCCAGGGCCGGGCGAAGACCCGCCCCGCAATATCCCGTGCTGCGGGCTTCCACGGCCGTGGGCTCCCCGCAACCGCGGGCTCCCACGGCGACCGCGGGCTCCCACGGCGACCACGCCTCCCACGGCGACCACGCCTCCCACGGCCGCGGGCTCCACAGGAGGAACCGGCTCCTCCACATGGCCTGCGACGGGCCTTGCGGGTCTGCGACCATAGGGTGATGCGCGCGCGATACCGGATCCCCCTGAAAACAGCTGTCGGCATCACGGCGCTCGGCGCGGCCTGCGTCGGGTATGCGGCAGGCATCGAAGCCCGCTCGTTCCGTCTGCGGCGGGTCTCCGTGCCCGTACTGCCACGCGGCATGCACCCGCTGCGCGTCCTGCAGGTCTCCGACATCCATATGGTCCGCGGCCAGCGAAAGAAGCAGCGGTGGCTGCGCGAGCTGGCCGGACTGCGGCCGGACTTCGTGATCAACACCGGTGACAACCTCTCCGACACCGAGGGTGTCCCCGAAGTCCTCGACGCGCTCGGCCCGTTGATGGAGTACCCCGGCGCCTACGTCTTCGGCTCGAACGACTACTACGGGCCCAAGCTCCGCAACCCGGCCAAGTACCTGATGGAGAAGGCCACGGGACGGCACGGCCTCAACGGCAACCCTCCCGCTGTCGGCGTCGTCCACAACCCGTGGGAAGAGCTGCGGGACGCCTTCGACGCCGCGGGCTGGGTCGGCCTCTCCAACACAAGGGGCCGCCTCAAGCTGGACGGCGGCCAGGAGATCGCCCTGACCGGGCTGGACGACCCCCACATCAAGCGCGACCGCTACGGCGAGGTGGCGGGCGGCGCTGAGACCGACGCGGACCTCTCCCTCGCCGTCGTACACGCTCCGTACCTGCGCGTACTCGACGCGTTCACCGCCGACCGCTACCCGCTGATCCTGGCCGGCCACACGCACGGCGGCCAACTGTGCCTCCCCTTCTACGGCGCCCTGGTCACCAACTGCGACATCGACACCGACCGCGTGAAGGGCCTCTCCACCCACCGCGCGGGCGGCCGCGAGTCGTACCTGCACGTCAGCGCGGGCTGCGGCACCAACCGCTACACCCCCGTCCGCTTCGCCTGCCCCCCTGAGGCCACCCTCCTCACCCTCACCCCCCGCGCGGACTGACCCCCCTCCGAAACCCGATTTCGCCTCAGCGCTCCCCTGGGCTAAAGTAGTCGTCGTTGCTTCGGGGTGTAGCGCAGCTTGGCAGCGCGCTTCGTTCGGGACGAAGAGGTCGTGGGTTCAAATCCCGCCACCCCGACAGAGGAAACACCAGGTCAGGGGCCTGATCCGCGATTGCGGGTCGGGCCCCTGAGTGGTTTTCGGCCTGGCTGGCAGCCGAGCTCGAAGTCGGATTCCAGGATCGGTCCAGGGCCGCCGATGCCCATGCGCAGTCACCCAGCTACTTGCTGACGCCCTCGGACGGGTACGGAACACTGCGAGGGTTCCGCTTCGGCGGTCATGCAGGTCTGGGGAAAGCCAGGGAGGCCGCGCGGTCAGTGGCGAGGTCGGACAGCCGCCCGGAGGTGCTCGGCGGGGCCAATCTCGTACAGCCGTTCAAAGCGCACATCGGCCTTGCCGTCACGCCCGGGCCCGTACCGCCGAAGCGCCGTCCACAATTGGACGCGTGTGCCCTGGGGTCGTGCGCGACGGCGCTGCCACCGGCTGATGGCGTACCTAGTGAGCGCGCAGAAGCTCGTTCGGCGCACGAGACCGGCTAGCCACTATGAAAGAGGCGGGCCCCGCCCGGGGGCCCGTACCCTGGCGCGGTGACGCGCTTGATCGTGGCAGCAGGAGGAGGGGGCGACGCCGTGACCGCCGCCATGGTCGACACCGCCCTGAACCGAGACGGCGAACCGGCGGTCGTCCTCACCTACGCATGGGACCGCCTGCTGATAGACCCCGTGCCCGGCCCCCGAGGTCCCGCCAATTTCACCGGCCTCAAGGCGATCACGCCCAACGTCTACGCCGTGCCGGGAGACGCGCGGCCGGTGGCTCCCGCAGGCTCGACACTGCCCAGGCTCGCGGCGGAGCTTCCCCACACCTTCGCACTGATCGACCCGCATGCAGGCGTACAGGGAATGACGCAGCAGTTGCAGGAGCTCACCGAGCACCTCGGCCTCAGCTCGATCGATCTCCTGGACGTCGGCGGAGACATCCTCGCCAGGGGCGACGAACCCACCCTCCGCAGCCCGCTCGGTGATGCACTCACCCTCGCGGCGTGCTCCCAACTGTCCATCCCGGTGCGCCTTCTCATTGCGGGCCCCGGACTCGACGGCGAACTGCCGGCTGACCAACTCCGCGAACGACTCGGCCGCCAACTCCTCAGCCTCACCGCTGAGCACACCGAGCCCGTCAGCACTGTTCTGGAATGGCACCCCTCCGAAGCCACAGCCATGCTCGCCGCCACCGCACGAGGTATCCGCGGGCACTGCGAAGTACGGGACGCCGGCCTGTCGGTTCCCCTCACAGACGAGGGCCCCACGCTCCACCAGTGCGACCTGGACGACGCCCTGCACCGCAACGAACTCGCCCGAGCCGTCCTCTCCAGCACCTCACTTGAGGAAGCTGAGCAGCACAGCCGGGAGATCTGCGGATACTCGGAGATCGACTACGAACGCAACAAGGCCGCTCGGCTCGACAGCCGGAAGGCCAAACCCATCGAGAGCACGCCCGCCCTACTGGCACAGCTCGCCCGGTTCGAAGCCGGCGCACGGGGCGCCACCCACACCACATTCCGCCGCATCACTGAAGCCATGGGCTACGACGGCTCCCAACGCCTCCAACTCCGCGAACTGCTGCTCCAACAACGGTCGGAGCAATACGATGCCCCGCTCTGGTGCATCACAGCGAATCCTGCGTGACAACTTTCTACGACTTCAAGGCGACCTGTGGCACGGCGCCCGGTCTCGTCGCGGTCTGCGAGCCGGTGCCACCGTCGCAAGGTGGCCGACCGGGACTTTCGCGGGGCGCCTGAGTTACCAGCGCCGCTCGTTCAAGTGCGGAGCAAATTGCTCGTAGAGGTCCGACCTTCTGGAATCTCCAGAGCCTCCGTAAGCCATGCGCCGGGGCCCCTTGTCAGACAGTCATGCACGCTTTATCGAGGACCTCAGGGATCCCCTCCCGGCGGAGTGAAGGCAAGGCCGCCCCAAGGCCCGTAGCTGGATGCTAGGTTGACCGCCCGTTCGCAGGCTGACCGCTGCGAGCGGTCAACTCATGTACGGCAATAGGGAGTTCATCACATGCGCCGATCGATACGACTGGCCGGGACGGTCACAGTGGCAGCGGCAACGCTGCTTGTGAGCGGCTGCAGCGGGGACATGCACCACGACAAGGCAGCGAGCAAATCAAACAAGCCCGAAAAGAAGGTCTCATCGAAACCGAAGCTGCGGGGCGCCGACGAACAGGAAAACATGAAGAGCTTCCTTCGCGGGGCATTCGCACCCGTGGACGGAAAATCCCTGGAGGCGGATAAAGCACACTTCGACAAAGGGAAATTGAAGAGCGACGATTCCGACAGCCCCGAGGAAGTCGTCAAGGACGCAGGAGCCACGAAGAAGGGCAAAGACGCGATATTCCTGGCTGTCGCCAAGAACGGCAACAAAGCCGTACTCGCCGGCAAGGCCGACTGCTCCGGCACGTACCGCATCGCCAAGGGCGGCCGGACGACCTTCGACTTCACATGTTCGGACGGCGACAAGAACTACACAAAGGCCACCGGCACTGGTATCGAAGCCACACGCCTTGCCGTCAAATGGCCGACGGGCAAGAAAGACATCCTGGTGAAGGTCGCCGATGAGAACGGCAACAAATGGCCGTAGCGTACGAAGGGGCACGGGGGGGGGCGACGAGCAACGACCGCAACCGCCCCAGTCCCTCTACAGCTATGGAGCAGAGGTTTCTGACATCCGATCCGCGGCTGACATCAACAACACTGGACCGAGGCGTACACCAGCGTCTCTGTTCGGAGTGTCTCCCCAGCCGGGGGCCGACGCGCGGGGCATACGCGGGGCGTGCGTTCGAATCCCGCCATCCCGACGGAGAGGCCCGCTTTCCGAGGGGGGACCGGCCGTGAGCCGTGTGGGGTCCCTCGCTCGGTACGGCTGCCATTGAGGGCTGCTGTCGACGGAGGGGGCGAGTGTCACCGCAGTGTCACGACTTCTCGGTGCGCTCGTCCGGCGAGGGGTTCCGGTGCGGTTCCCGCGGTTAGCCTCAGGCGGCTGTAACCGCGAAGCTAGGAGATTGGGTTGCGCATCAAGCGAATCGTTCAGGGCGGGGTATCCGCACTGGCCATGGGGGCGTTCGTTGTGGCCTTGTCGCCGGGCTCTGCCCAGGCGATCAACTGGGACCACGGGCCGATGTACTCGGGGGACAAGGGCGACAAGGCCGCGTCGGCGTACTTCGAGGAGCACGGCGACCATGTGAAGGTCTGCGACATCGACACTGACGGCAAGAAGGCGTGGGTCAACGTCTACGACGAGATGACCGACGAGTTCCTGTACAGCCTCACCGACACCAAGAACGACGGGAAGTGCAGCTACCGGCACGCGTCGGACGGCGGCAAGTACAACCTCCCGGAGCACCACGACATCGGCTTCACGGTCTCGTACGAGCCATCGAACAACCCGAACCCGGGGTACTACATCTACTTCAACGACCACTAGGAGTCGGCAGCAGATTGCGTGCCGGGGGGCGCTCGTTGAGCGGTACCCGGTGAGACGGAGTTCTGTCCGTCTGCCGATTGTTTCTGGTGCGTTCGGAGTATGACCTGTGGCCTGCCTGCCCTCAGTTGGCAGGCAGGCCACGCGCCCCTGGGCCCGGCCGTAGGAGGAGAGGCTTTATCACCCGCTCCCCAAGCGGCGGCGTCATTGAGACACCGGGTCGGGCGGGTATTTCGGTGAGGGTTGTGGGCAGAGTGGCCTGGTTGCGGGGGAGGGTGGGGGCCCGGAGTCGGGTCGGGGTTGACTCGAAGAGGTCTCGAGGCGGGCCGGCGTTCGTAGGGTGCCCGCATGTCGATCCCTCGCCAGTCCAACGGGCGGCCGTTGACCTTCTACTCGCTGGATCTCGACGCGGCTGTGGCCTATGCCAGAAAAGCCCTCGCCGAGGGGCTGAATGTGGAGATCACCGATCGGGATCTGCGGGATACGAAGACCTATCGTTCCTTTCAGCGGTCGCCGGTTCTGGTGAAGTACTGGGGAGTGACCGTCACCGAGGGCACCAGCGCGATGGGGTACCGGTCGGCCTCGGCGCATCAGATCATCGAGGCCGTCGAGAGTTCGTCGCCGCTGGAGTACGGCGCCATTCACGCCGATGACCTGGTGGAGTTCTGCCGCGACTACTACAAGAGCGCGGAGGAGGTGACGGCTCCGAAGTGAGCGCGGTGCGGGTGATGCGGGTCGGGCGGCCCGCGGAGACTCGGGCGGCGGAGGCGCCGGAGAAGATCTGGTATGCCGCCTACGGGTCCAATACGCATCGGGAGCGGTTGCGGGCGTATATCTGTGGGGGGCGGCCGGAGGGGGCTGCGCGGAGTTATCCGGGGTGCCGGGACGGGCGGATGCCGGCGCGGTCGGTGCCTGTCGAGCTGCCGGGGGTGCTGTATTTCGCGACCACCTCTCCTGTGTGGGGTGGTGGGCGGGCTTTCCACGATCCCGAGGCGCAGGGAACGACACTCGCGGTCGCCCATCTGCTGACGCCCGCCCAGTTCTCCGATGTCGCGGCCCAGGAGATGGGCCGCGAGCCGGGTGCCGACCTGGACCTCGCCGAGGCACTCGGCCACGGGCGGGCGGTGCTGGGAGAGGGCCGGTACGAGACGCTGGTGAGCCCCGGGGAGCTGGAGGGGTGTCCGGTGGTGACGTTCACCGCGCCGTGGGCGGTGGCGGGGGTGAACCATGTGGCGCCGGTGGCCAGGTATCTCCGGTACCTGGCCACCGGGCTGTGCGAGACCGGCGCATGGAGCACCGGCACGGTGGCCGCGTACCTCGCCGGGGCGCCGGGGGCGGCCGGGAGTTGGTCGGCCGCGCGGGTGCGCGAGCTGATCGGCGGATAGGTAGCCGGGCCGCTGCTACGGGTTGTACGTGTAGCAGGTCACCCACGTCGTCTCGATCGTGGCGTGGGCGCCTGGGGCCGCGTAAGGGCCGGAGAGGGCTGACTCGTTCTGGAGGGCCCAGTCCATGGGGGAGGAGGAGATCTCGCGGGTGGCGGTTTTGACCAGCTTGCCGTCGAGGAAGTACTTGACCTTGCCCGGGGTCCACTCGATGGAGGTGGTGTGCGGGGTGGTCCAGGAGGCGCCGGTGTCGACGTTCTCCTCGCTGGGATGGGTGAAGGCGGAGATGGTGTCGTCGTTGAAGTTGCCGCCCGCCTCCGGGAAGTCCATCTCGTGGGGGTCCTCGTAGAAGAGGTGCGCCGCCTTGAAGCCGGGGTCCATCCGGGTGACCTTGAAGCGCTCGGTGTACTTGCCGTACGCGCGGTCCATGCACTTGCGGGGGACGACGGTGGCGACGTAGTTGTCGTCGCCGGTCTGCGGCCGGTACATGTCGACCTTCATGGTGCCGGTGCCGTCGTAGCCGGAGGGGGAGACGGAGACGGTCTTGTCGGCGCGGTACTCGCCGCCCCTCTCGCGGTCGTTGCCGTTGCTGTGGTTGTTCGGGTGGGCCGTGTCGTACCACCCGGCCGGGTACGCCCACCAGTCAGCGCGGTATGCACCGCTGAGGCCGCCGCAGTAGGCGTCGGACGTGTCGACGTTGTGGTCGCAGTCGGAGAACGAGCCGACCGGCACGGTGTCGCCGTTGAAGTTCTCCGCGAACACCTGACGGAAGTCTCCGCAGTCCCCGGTCGGCATGGTGTTGTCCGTCACCCGGCATGCGTCTTCCGAGGGCGTCTCGTCGGCCGGTGCCGATCCGGCCGCCATCCATACGCAGGCGAGGGCGGCCGCCACCGCGGTGACGGCCTTGTACCCGAGTTTCCGTCTCATGGGCGGAGAGTATGCCGCCGACGCCCGCCTGACGCACTCCTTTCACACAAGTAACTCGCCTGCCAGGGAAGGGAGTTGGGGAGAGAGTTGAGGGAGGAGTTGAGGGACGGAGAAGTCACTCGTCCTGTTCCAGTTCGCCTTCCGTCTCCAGGTAGATCTGGCGCAGCGCGTCCAGCGTGGCCGGGTCGGGCTTGGCCCACATGCCGCGGGACTCGGCCTCCAGCAGGCGCTCGGCGATGCCGTGCAGGGCCCAGGGGTTGGCCTCTTGGAGGAAGGAGCGGTTGGTCTCGTCCAGGACGTAGGTCTCGGTGAGTTTGTCGTACATCCAGTCGGCCACCACGCCGGTGGTGGCGTCGTAGCCGAAGAGGTAGTCGACGGTGGCGGCCAGCTCGAAGGCGCCCTTGTAGCCGTGGCGGCGCATCGCCTCGATCCACTTGGGGTTGACCACGCGGGCACGGAAGACGCGGGAGGTCTCCTCCACCAGGGTGCGGGTGCGTACCGTCTCGGGGCGGGTGGAGTCGCCGATGTACGCCTCGGGGGCCGTGCCGCGCAGCGCGCGTACGGTGGCGACCATTCCGCCGTGGTACTGGAAGTAGTCGTCGGAGTCGGCGATGTCGTGTTCACGGGTGTCGGTGTTCTTGGCGGCCACCGCGATGCGCTTGTACGCCGTCTCCATCTCGTCCCGCGCCGGACGGCCGTCCAGGTCGCGGCCGTAGGCGTAGCCGCCCCAGACGGTGTAGACCTCGGCGAGATCGGCGTCGGTGCGCCAGTCGCGGGAGTCGATCAGCTGGAGCAGGCCCGCGCCGTAGGTGCCGGGGCGGGAGCCGAAGATACGGGTGGTGGCGCGGCGTTCGTCACCGTGTTCGCGCAGGTCCTGCTGGGCGTGGGCGCGGATGTGGTTGATCTCGTCCGGCTCGTCGAGCGAGGCGGCCAGGCGTACCGCGTCGTCCAGCAGCGCGACGGCGTGCGGGAACGCGTCGCGGAAGAACCCGGAGATGCGCAGGGTGACGTCGATACGCGGACGGCCCAGCTCATCGGCCGGGATCGGTTCGAGACCGGTGACGCGGCGTGAGGCGTCGTCCCACACCGGGCGGACGCCCAGCAGCGCGAGGGCCTCGGCGATGTCGTCGCCCGCGGTGCGCATGGCGCTGGTGCCCCACAGGGAGAGGCCGACGGAGGTGGGCCAACTCCCGTTGTCGGTGCGGTAGCGCTCCAGGAGGGAGTCGGCGAGGGCCTGGCCCGTCTCCCACGCCAGGCGGGAGGGGACGGCCTTGGGGTCGACGGAGTAGAAGTTGCGCCCCGTCGGCAGGACGTTGACCAGGCCGCGGAGCGGCGATCCGGAGGGGCCTGCCGGTACGAAGCCGCCGTTCAGCGCGTGGACCGTGTGGTCCAGCTCGGCGGTGGTGGCGGCGAGCCGGGGCACGACCTCGCGGGCCGCGAAGTCGAGGATGTCGGCGACCTGTCGCGGGTGACCGGCGGCGATACGGGATACCGCCTGGGGGTCCCAGTCGGCCGCCTCCATCGCCTCGACGAGCGCGCGGGCCTCGGCCTCCGCCTCGTCGGAGGCGGTGCGGGTGGCGGCCGACTCGTCCAGACCGAGGGCTTCGCGCAGGCCGGGCAGGGTGTTGGTGCCGCCCCAGATCTGCCGGGCGCGGAGGATGGCCAGCACCAGGTTGACGCGGTCGGCGCCGGCCGGTGCCGTGCCGAGGACGTGGAGGCCGTCGCGGATCTGCGCGTCCTTGACCTCGCACAGCCAGCCGTCGACATGGAGCAGGAAGTCGTCGAAGCCGTCGTCGTCCGGGCGCTCCTCCAGGCCCAGGTCGTGGTCGAGCCTGGCCGCCTGGATCAGCGTCCAGATCTGCGCGCGGATGGCGGGCAGCTTGGCCGGGTCCATGGAGCTGATCTGCGCGTACTCGTCCAGGAGTTGTTCCAGGCGGGCGATGTCGCCGTAGGAGTCGGCGCGGGCCATCGGCGGCACCAGGTGGTCGACGAGCGTGGCGTGCACCCGGCGCTTGGCCTGGGTGCCCTCGCCCGGGTCGTTGACCAGGAACGGGTAGACGAGCGGGAGGTCGCCCAGCGCGGCGTCCGGGGCGCAGGCGGCCGACAGGCCGGCGTTCTTGCCGGGCAGCCACTCCAGGTTGCCGTGCTTGCCCAGGTGGATCATCGCGTCCGCGCCGAAGCCACCGTCCTGGCGCCGGGCGGCGATCCAGCGGTACGCCGCCAGGTAGTGGTGCGAGGGCGGCAGGTCCGGGTCGTGGTAGATGGCGATGGGGTTCTCGCCGAAGCCGCGGGGCGGCTGGATGAGGATGAGCAGGTTGCCGTGGCGCAGGGCCGCCAGGACGATGTCGCCTTCCGGGTTGTGCGTACGGTCCACGAACATCTCGCCGGGCGGCGGCCCCCAGTGCTCCTCGACCGCCTCGCGGAGTTCGGTGGGAAGGGTGGCGTACCAGCGGCGGTAGTCGGCGGCCGGGATGCGGACCGGGTTCTTGGCGAGCTGCTCCTCGGTGAGCCAGTCCTGGTCGTGGCCGCCGGCGTCGATGAGGGCCCGGATGAGGGGGTCACCGGTGTGGACGTCCTCGTCGGACCTTTCGGAGTCGTCACCCTCTTCGGAGTCGTCACGCCCTTCCGAATCGTCACTGCCTTGGGAGGTGACGCCGGGAATGGGGGTGTCGCCGAAGTCGTAGCCCTCTTCCCGGAGGCGGTGCAGCAGCGCCACCGCGCTGGCCGGGGTGTCGAGGCCGACCGCGTTGCCGATACGCGAGTGCTTCGTCGGGTACGCCGACAGCACGAGCGCCAGCCGCTTCTCCGATGCGGGGATACGGCGCAGCCGGGCGTGGCGTACGGCGATGCCCGCGACGCGCGACGCGCGCTCCGGGTCGGCCACGTAGGACGGCAGTCCGTCCGCGTCGATCTCCTTGAAGGAGAACGGGACGGTGATCAGACGGCCGTCGAACTCCGGTACGGCGATCTGGCTCGCCGCGTCCAGGGGCGAGACGCCCTCGTCGTTCTGCTCCCAGTCGGAGCGGGGCGCGGTCAGGCACAGCGCCTGAATGATGGGGACGTCCAGCGTGGTGAGCGCGCCCGCGTCCCACGCCTCGTCGTCGCCGCCCGCGCCCGCTTCGGCCGGCTTCGCGCCGCCTGCGCCGCCCGCCGCCAGCACCGTCGTCACGATGACATCGGCGGCGCGGAGTTCCTCGATGAGCTCGGGCTCGGGCGCGCGCAGGGAGGCCACATAGAGGGGCAGCGCCTTGCCGCCCGCCGCCTCGATCGCGTCGCAGAGCGCGGCGGCGAACGCGGTGTTGCCGCTCATGTGGTGCGCGCGGTAGTAGAGGACGGCGACGGTGGGGGCCGCCGTGTCCGTCGGCGCTGGAGCCTTGGACGAGGGCTCGCGGTCCAGCGGGCCCCAGGAGGGTGCCGTGGCCGGGGGGTCGAAGCCGTGCCCGGTGAGCAGCACCGTGTCGGAGAGGAAGCGGGCCAGCTGGACGAGGTTGGCCGGGCCGCCGTGCGCGAGGTAGGCGTGCGCTTCGGCAGCCACCCCGATCGGGACCGTGGAAGCCGCCATGAGCTGGGCGTCCGGCGCCTGTTCGCCGGTCAGCACGACGAGCGGGAGGCCGGTGTCGCGGAGCAGATCGATGCCCTGCTGCCAGGCCCGTACCCCGCCGAGCAGCCGTACGACGACGAGGTCGACGCCCTCCAGGAGGGTGCCGAGCTCGGCCTCGAGGCTGTCCTCGGGGAGGCGGCTGGGGTTGGCGTAGCGGTAGGTGAGGGGTGCTGCGTTGGCTGCGCCCTCTGTGTTCGCCGCATTTGCCGTATTCGCCGCGCGGGCGCTGAGGAGGTCCGTGTCGGACGTCGACAGGAGGAGGATCACCCTGGCGGTGTCGTCGGGGGTGACGGCGTCGACGTCGGCGTTGTCGCGTGACGAAAGCGGCATGGTGCGGTCGGCCCTTCCTCGGGGTGTCCGCGCCCCGGGCGGTGTCGTAGTGAGGTCCCCTGCCCAGGCAGCAGCCAAGGGCGGGGGTGAGGGAGTTCCTGGCTCACCCGGCCGTTGGTGGCCGGGCTCACAGTGGCGGGACCGCGCCGGATTCGCACCGGCTTCCTCCCCCTGTCGCCGTCGCCGGCGATAAGGCGGACCGGGTGGTCCGCCCACAGCATCGTACGGGGGTCCCCTCGGCGGCGGGAGGGCGCCCACTCATCCCTGCCTCCCGCTCCGGCGAGGGGCCGACGGGGGGTCGGTATGCTCGCCGACATGGTCATGCCCTCCGCTCGTTCGTCCGCGCACAGCGCCGCGCCGGTTGCTTCCGCAACCAGTTGCGCGGTTTCCCGCGCGCGGGACGACGCCTGCCCGGGTGCGCTGCGGCTGCACCAGGCGGACGATGGAGGGCTGGCCCGGGTACGGGTACCCGGCGGGGTGCTCGACACCGCGCAGGCCGCCGCACTGCAGCTGGCCGCCGCCCGCCTCGGGGACGGCGACCTGCATCTGACCTCGCGCGGAAACGTCCAACTACGCGGACTGCGCGACGATTCGGGCGCCGAACTGGCCCGGATACTGGACGACGCGGGGCTGCTGCCCTCCGCCGCGCACGAGCGGGTACGCAACATCGTGGCCTCGCCGCTGTCCGGTCTGGACGGGCGCGGAAGGCGGGCCATCGGGGCCTGGCTCACCGAGTTGGACCGATTGGTGTGCGCGAGCGAAGAGTTGCGCGACCTTTCGGGGCGGTTCCTGTTCGCGGTGGACGACGGCCGGGGCGATGTCGCCTCGCTCGGTGCGGATGTGACCTTGCTCGCCGAGCGGGAGGGGCGCGCACTGTTGCGAGTGGGGGCGGACGGTACCGCTCCGGCGCTCCGGGTGGAGAGCGGGCGCGCGGCTGCCGCCGCGGTGACCGCCGCCGAGGTGTTCCTGGAGACGGCGCGGGAGTGCGACGTACGCGCGTGGCGGGTGGCCGAGCTGCCGGTGACGAGCGGCGACTTGGCCCGCAGAATCGCGGAGCGGCTGCGGGGCGACGGCAGCGATGTCTGCGGTGTCGGCGATGTCCCGATCGTGCCCTTTCCATCACTCCCGCCGACGGCGGACGACGGACCCGAACCCGGACTGGTCCGCGACCCCCGGCCTTCCGGGCCGGTCGCACTCTCCGTACTGGCTCCGCTGGGGCGGTTGACCGGCGGACAGTGGCAGTTGCTCACCCGTACCGCCGAGCAGGAGGGCGGCAGTGAGCTGCGGCTGACCCCGTGGCGCGGCGTCGTCGTGCCCGGACTCGCGCCCGGAAGCGCGCCGGGAGCGCTCGCCGCGCTCGGTGACGCCGGGCTCGTGACGGACCCCTCCTCGCCCTGGCGCGGAGTGGGCGCCTGCGCCGGGCGGCCGGGCTGCGCCAAGTCGCTGACGGACGTACGCGCGGACGCCGCAGCGGCGTTGACCTCCGGTGGCGGGCTGCGCGTACCCGAAACGAACGCCGGGAGGGCGCTGCCCGTGTACTGGTCCGGCTGTGAGCGCCGGTGCGGGCATCCGCGCGGGGAGCGGGTCGAGGTCGTCGCGGGCGCGGACGGCTACCGGATCTCCGTCGTACGGGCCACCGGCGAAACGCTCCCCGTACACAGCGCCGTACACAGTGCCGTACACAGCGCCCAGCACTCAGGCGATCTGGCCGCCACCGTGGCGGCAGCCCGCGACCCACGCTCCCCCGACCCCACGCGTCCCCTGCCGACGACCCCATGACGATGAGCGAGAGCACAGTGTTCGAGTACGAGAAGGACGGCGCTGCCATCTACCGGCAGTCCTTTGCCACCATCCGCGCCGAGGCGGACCTGGCGGGGCTGCCCGCCGATGTCGGCCAGGTCGCGGTGCGGATGATCCACGCCTGCGGCATGGTCGATCTCGTACGCGACCTCGCCCACACGCCGCGAGTCGTCGAGAAGGCCCGGGCTGCACTGCGCGCGGGCGCTCCCATCCTCTGCGACGTCGCCATGATCGCCAGCGGTGTCACCCGCAAGCGGCTCCCGGCCGACAACGAGGTGATCTGCACCCTCGCCGACCCGGCCGTGCCCCGGCTCGCCGCCGAGCTGGGGACGACCCGTACCGCAGCCGCACTCGAACTGTGGCGCGACCGCATGGAGGGGGCGGTCGTCGCGATCGGCAACGCGCCCACCGCGCTCTTCCGGCTGCTGGAGATGGTGGAGGAGGGTGCGCCGAGGCCGGCTGCCGTCATCGGGGTGCCGGTCGGGTTCGTCGGCGCTGTGGAGTCCAAGCAGGCGCTGGCCGAGCACCCGTCGGGTCTCGAGCACCTGGTCGTGCACGGGCGTCGGGGCGGCAGCGCACTGGCCGTCTCCGCGCTCAACGCCATCGCGAGTGAGGAGGAGTGAGCCAGGTGACCGGCAGCGAGGGAGCAGGCAAGAACGCCGACCGAGCAGGGGCGGGCCGGCTGCTCGGCGTGGGACTGGGGCCGGGCGATCCGTCGCTGATGACGGTGCGGGCCGTGGAGGCGATCGGGGAGGCGGACGTCGTGGCGTATCACAGTGCGCGACACGGCCGTTCGATCGCGCGCTCCATCGCGGCCCGCCACCTGCGCGCCGACCACATCGAGGAGGCGCTGGTCTACCCCGTCACCACGGAGTCCACCGACCACCCCGGCGGCTACCGGGGCGCGCTGGAGGAGTTCTACGCCGACGCGGCGGCACGACTGGCCGCGCATCTGGACGCGGGGCGGACGGTGGCCGTACTCGCCGAGGGCGACCCGCTCTTCTACGGCTCCTACATGCATATGCACAAGCGGCTCGCGCACCGGTATCCGACCGAGGTCATCCCCGGTGTGACGTCGGTGAGCGCCGCCGCCGCCCGGCTGGGCACCCCGCTGTCCGAGGCCGAGGAGGCGCTGACCGTACTGCCCGGCACGCTCCCCGAGGAGGAGCTGACCGCCCGCCTCGCCTCCAGCGACGCGGTGGCCGTGATGAAGCTGGGACGGACGTTCCCCAAGGTGCGCCGCGCGCTGGAGCGGTCCGGACGGCTGGCCGAGGCCCGCTACGTCGAGCGAGCCACCATGGAGGGCGAGCGCACCGGCCGGGTCGCGGACATCGAGCCGGACTCGGTGCCGTACTTCTCGGTGGCCGTGCTGCCGAGCAAGGTGGGCAAGGCGGAGGCGGCGGCCCCCGGGAAGGAAGGCAGCTCCCCCGGCGAAGTCGTGGTCGTCGGCACCGGTCCCGCCGGGCCGCTGTGGCTCACCCCCGAGACACGGGGCGCGCTGGCCGCCGCGGACGATCTGGTCGGCTACACCACCTATCTGGACCGGGTGCCCGCACGGGACGGGCAGCGGCGGCACGGCTCCGACAACCGGGTCGAGGCCGAACGCGCCGAGTTCGCCCTGGAGCTGGCGCGGCGCGGGCGGCGGGTGGCCGTCGTCTCCGGCGGCGACCCGGGCGTGTTCGCCATGGCGACCGCCGTGCTGGAAGCCGCCGCGCAGGACACGTACGCGGACGTTCCCGTACGGGTACTGCCCGGTGTGACGGCCGCCAACGCGGCAGCCGCCCGTGCGGGTGCTCCGCTGGGCCACGACTACGCGGTGCTCTCCCTCTCCGACCGCCTCAAGCCGTGGGAGGTCATCGCCGAGCGGCTGCGCGCCGCCGCAGCTGCCGACCTGGTGCTCGCCCTCTACAACCCCGGCTCACGCAGCCGCACCTGGCAGGTCGGCAAGGCCCGCGAGGTCCTGCTGGAGCACCGCGCGCCGGACACCCCGGTGGTGCTGGCCCGCGATGTGGGCGGGGACGGCGAACGCGTACGGACCGTCCCCCTGGCGGAGTTGGACCCGGCCCAGGTGGACATGCGGACGCTGCTGATCGTCGGCTCCTCGCAGACCCAGGCGGCTTACCGACCGGACGGTACAGAGTGGGTGTGGACGCCGCGGCGGTATCCGGAACGGTGAGTACGCCCCGCTGCGGGCTGACTGCGCGACGGCCGTAGCCCTGCCAAGTGGCGTGCGGCAGCACAGCTGTTGCCGCACGCCACCGCACGGTTCAGGTGTTGCCCTGATGCGGCGGTACCCAGGTGAGCTTGCGCCGGATGTGCGACGACATCCTCGCATCGAGCCGCACGTGCAGCTGGGTATGGCCGCAGACCGCGCAGACGAAGGCGTCGAACACCGCCTGCTTCGCCCCGAACGTGCCCGCACCCGTCGGGCGGAGCCCGCCCTGGGCCACGTACTCGCCCCGGTACACCTCACCGCCGCCGCATACGCCACAGCGCCCGCGGCGCAGGTCCCCATTGGTCACGGGGCCAGCCTAACCAAGGCGCTCCACGGCCTCCTTGGCCTCCTTCAGCCCGTCACCCGTCAGCTCCCGATACCGCTTGATCGCGTGCAGCTTCTTACCGCTGCGCAGCAGTTCGACCACGTCGCCCAGGCGCGGATCGTGCTCCTGGAGCCCCAGGTGCTCCAGCACGAGGTCCAGCTTGCGTTCGACCCGCGCCACCTGCCGGTCGGAACGCGCGATCCGGACCTCGATACTGCGGACGGCTCCGTACAGAAGGGGGACCACGAGGACCCAGGCGAGTATTTCCATGGCCCCCATCCAATCAGCCGCCTTCTCCTATCCGAGAGTCCTGCGCTTCAGCCCTCCGACAAACGCGGACCAGGCTGCCGCCCGGACGACGAACACGGGGCCGTCGGGCTGCCGCTTGGAGTCGCGGATCGCCATGAGGCCGTTGCCGAGGCGGGCACCCTCAACGCAGGCGCCGCCCTGGTCATTGCTGTAGCTCGACTTGAACCAGTCGGCGTCAGCCATCGAGGGCCCCGCCCCTCACCGACTCCACGAAGGCAGACCACGCCTCGGCCCCGAAGACGAACGCGGGGCCGTCGGGTTGTTTGGAGTCGCGCACGGCCATCACACCACCGCCGAGACGGGCCCCCTCAACGCACTCTCCGCCCTGGTTGTCGCTGTAACTCGACTTGAACCAGGCAGCGTCACGCGGGACGTTGGCCATGCTCTTCATGGGTATCAATGCTCCTTGATTGCTTCCTTGATGAGATTCAGAGACTCGTGCGGGCCCGGGGACAACGCTTGAAGATCGGTGAACGCTTCGGCGTACCGTTCAACATCTCCTTCCCGGCGATAGACCCACGCCCCGGCGAGGTTCTCCAGGTAGACGATGCGCTGCGGTGCGGCGCGGTCGGAGAACTGCAGGACGACGAAGGGACCGCTCATTGCAGGATGAAGCCCGAGCCTGAAGGGCACCACCTGCACGCGCACGTTTGGCCGAGCTGTGACCACATCGACGATGTGGCTGAGCTGGTCGCGCATCACTCGTGTCCCGCCTACGGCACGCCGCAGCACGGCCTCGTTGATGATGGCTGTCAGTTTGAGCGGCGACTCCTCGCGCAGCACCGCTTCCTGACGAGTCATTCGCACCGTCACCAGGCTGTCGAGTTCTTCGGCTCCCAGCCCCGGCTGTCCGTACTCGTAGATCGCACGGACGTACGCCTCAGTCTGCAACAGGCCCGGCACGAACTCCGATGCGTAGTTCTGAAAGGTGTGAGCTGTTGCCTCCAGTCCCAGGTACGCCTTGAAACCTGGCCGGATCACCGGCCGATACTCCGGCGACTGCCACCAGTCCCGCCGCGTCTTGGTCACCGCCGCATACCCCTGCAAGAGGGCCCGCTTCTCCTTCGAGGCCCCATAAATCTCGCAGAGAGCTATCACGTCCGACGGCTCCACCGACGCGTTGTCGCCCGTCTCCAGACGGGTCAGCTTGGACGAGCTCCACAGGAGCTTCCGGACGACTTGGCGCCCGTTCAACCCCGCGGCTTGCCGCAACTGCCGCAGCTCGCTGCCGAGCTGCAAGCGGCACAGGGCGGGCGTTGCCGACTCGATGTCTGTGATCATCCGCGCGCTTCCTTCCTCCGCCAGCGCGTGAAACGTTCTGCGAATTTGCAGAACATTGCGGTGAAGCGTGAACACCGCCTCCGAGCAGCAGGAATTGGCACGGAAAGTTGTCCGCGCAAACTCCTCAACTCCGTTCCAACGGTAGCCGGGACGGTGCCATTCTGTAGGCGCTTTCTCACAGAGCGCTCACAGAGGAGCGCCGAGCGGACGCGAACGGAAAGGAAAAGGGTTCCGTGACGAGTTACCGATCTGCGGCATGCGGCCTCGGCAGGCACGCGGAGTGCCGTCATGCCACGCCGAGGCAGGCGCCCCCGGGTGTCCCGGTGACGTATGAGGCGTGCGGTTGTGTCTGCCACCGAGGGCTGGAGGCAATCCGTATGTGGATCTACGACCGGGAGCAGACGCCGATGCCGGCGCCGGGGCTTCGACTGCTGCCGTGGACAACGGAGTCCGGCAAACCCTGCTACCTCAGCGGCGACCTGGACTCCACCGTCTCCTGCTACGCCGACGAACTGGAAGAGGCCCAGCTGGCGGACGGCGACCGGGCGTTGAAGCGCTTCCTCTTCGTCTACGGCGACGAGGAGAAGAGGCGCGCCGACGACGAGGCGACGCGGGCCGCCGAGGAGACCGCCGTCGCCCTCAGCAACGTACTCCGCGTCGCCGACAGCAGGGGCGCCCGGCTGCCGGACAACTCCGGCGAGGCCGAGATCACCTGCGTCCCGAAGTCCCGCGGCCGAGAGAACCACGACCCAGGGCCGACGGACCGGTGAACTCCTCCTACCCGGACCGTCGTGCGCGCGCAGCGGCGACGATCCGGAAGGCGACGCTACCGCCGAAGGCCGCGCCGACGGCTGTGAAGAGTCCGACCGTGGTGGAGTCGCCGATGGTGAGACCCATCCACCCGTGGTAACCGCAGACGGCGCCCAGGCCCGCGGTGAACGCGGTGGCGACCACGAGGGCGGCCACGACGCCGCAGCCCTGTTCGCTGGAGTGGGCCACGCCGCCCCTCTTGGACATGGCACTGGCGACGGCCAGCGGCGCGAGACCCACCAGCGCGCCGACCCAGGCGCCGCCCTCTTCGAGCTGGCCCAGGGAGATCACACCGACGTCCAGTCCGCCGTCGTCCCCGAGCCAGCCGAGGAGAAAGCCGCTCACACTCAGCGCCACGAGGACGAGAAAGCCGGTGCGCGCGGACCGCAGACCGGCGACGATCCACGCCACGACACCGGCCAGCCCACCGAGCCAGGCACCGGCCACCGCGCCCAGATAACTGGGGTGAAGCAGCCCGGCGGGGATGTCGGGGGCGTCCATCTCCAGCAGGCCGGCGTGGAAGGACTCCTGGGACATGGTGGCGAGATCGCCGCTGTTGGCCTTGGTGGCGGCGATCAGGCCCGCGAGTACGCCGAGTACGACGAAGGCGGTGTCCCGCGACCGTCCGAGCGCGCGGCGGGCCCTCGGTCCTGAGACGGCAGCCGTCAGGCGGGCCCGCAGGGGAGGGCGGCCCCGCAGGGAAGGGCGGTCGGGCGGATTCGGGTCCACGGTGGTGGCCGAAGGGTCGTCCGTCCCGCGGGAGGCCCCGCGTCCGCGCGCCGCCCCCGCGCCCGCCCCCGCACCTCCCGGCGATGCGCTCCGTACCGTCCGGGCGGCCTCGCGGCTGAAGTCACGTACCCAGCCGAACACCCGCCGGGCCCACGCCGCGCCACCCTCCGTACGGGGCGGTACGACGACGGTGGGCTCCTCGGAGTCGGGAGGGACGTGCCGTTCGTCCGCCGCCATACGGAACCGGAGCACATCGTCCCGCTGGGCCGCGATCAGCTGATGCACCTCGCGCGGCCAGACCTGCTCGGGCCGCGCGGCCTGTGAGAGCAGATTGTGGGCCCGCTCGCGGAGCTGGGCCGGTTTCGGCCGGTCGGCCGGCTCCTTGGCGAGGCACGGCTGGATGAATCCGCGCAACCGGTCCGGGACCCGGCCGAGGTCGGGTTCGGTGTGCACGACGTTGTACATCATCTGCGGGGCCGAGGTCCCGCTGAACGGGCCCTCACCCGTGCACGCCATGACCAGTGTGGCGCCCAGCGAGAACACATCGCTGGCCGACGTCAGGGTGCGGCCGTTGGGCTCGACCTGCTCCGGCGACATGAAGCCGGGGGCGCCGACCACCCAGCCGGTGTGCGTGACCCAGGTGCCGTCGTCGCTGTCGGTGGCCCGCGCGATGCCGAAGTCGATGACCTTGGCGTGCCGCTCCGCGAGCAGCACGTTGGAGGGCTTCAGATCGCGGTGCACCAGTCCGGCCCTGTGGACGTCGAGCAGTGCAGAGGCGAGGTCGGCGGCCAGCCACAGCACCGCCTCCTCGGGCAGCCCGCCGACGGCCTCCACCGCCGTGTGCAGCGAAGGTCCCGCCACGAAGTCCGAGGCCAGCCATGGCACCGGCTCGTCCGCGCCGTCGTCGACCACGGCCGCCGTGTAGTCGCCGGACACCCTGCGGGAGGCCGCCACCTCGCGGGTGAACCGGGCGCGGAAACCGTCGTCCTCCACGAACTGCGCGCGTACGCGCTTGAGCGCGACCAGCCGGCCGCCGGGCGTATCGCCCAGCAGCACCCGCCCCATGCCGCCGCTGCCGAGTTCGGCGAGCATCCTGTACGGCCCGACCCTGCGCGGGTCGGAGGTCTCCAACGGTCGCACCCGCCACCCCCTCCGGCTGCTGAGCGGAGCGATGATATCCGAACTGCCCTGGCAGGGACGCGAGTTGGAGCCGCGCTCCATATCGGCATTGTCAGAACCCTACAAACCACGCAGGGCACAGATGGTCCAGGGCAGCCGTCCTCAGATGTCGGCCGCCCGGCAAAGATGGAGCGTATGCCCGCTGTCCTGGACCCGGCCGATCCGGCTTTCGCCCGTGACCCCTACCCCTACTACGCTCGACTCCGCACAAAAGGGGCCGTCACGCGGGTGGCTCTCGCCAACGGGACGCACGCCTGGCTCGTCACCGGCTACGAGGCCGCCCGCGCCGCGCTGGCCGATCCCCGCTTCTCCAACGTGCCGCTCCCCGCCTCCGGACGGCCGCGCCCCGACTCCCCGGCCCGGCGCGCGCAGGCGTGTCTGGCCCGGCACATGCTCAACCAGGACGCGCCCGACCACCGACGGCTGCGCCGCCTGGTCACCGGGGCTTTCGCGCCACGCCGCGTCGACGCGCTGCGCCCGCGTATCGAGGAGCTGGCGGACGGGCTGGTGGCCCGGGTCACCCGGCAGCTGGCGGACGGCAAGACCGCCGACCTGGTGGACGCGTTCGCGTTCCCGCTGCCGGTGCTGGTGATCGCCGACCTGCTGGGCGTCCCGGAGGCCGACCGCACCCAGCTGCGCGAGTGGACCTACCGGGTGGGCTCCCCCGCCGACGCGCTGCCGCCCGGCGCCGTCGAGGAGGCGTGGCGGGAGCTGTACGCGTACTTCACGGAGCTGATCGCCGCCAAGCGGCGCCGCCCCGGCGACGATCTGTTCAGCGCTCTGGTGCCCGGTCTCGACGAGGGCGAACTGGTCGCCATGGCGTTCCTGCTGCTGTTCGCCGGATACGAGACGACGATGAACCTGCTCGCCTCCGCCACGCTGCTGCTGCTCACCCACCCCGGCCAGCGGGCCGCCGCTCGCGACGGCGGCCCGCGGTACTGGGCGGCTGTGACGGAGGAGACGCTCCGCTTCGACAGCCCGCTGGAGGGGGCGACATGGCGGCGCACCACGCAGCAGGTGGAGCTGGCCGGGACAGTGCTGCCGGACCAGGCGGCGGTACTGGTCGTGCTGGCCGCCGCCAACCGGGACCCGGAGCACTTTGCCGAGCCCGACAGCTTCCGGCCCGACCGCTATCTGGCGGAGGGCCGGCGCCCTGCCCCGCATCTGGGCTTCGGCCACGGGCCGCACATCTGCCCCGGGGCGCGGCTGGCCCGGCTCGAGGCGGCCGTCGCCCTCCCCCGCCTGTTCGCCGCGCTGCCCGATGCGGTGGGCCTCGCAGCCCCCGCGGACTCCCTCCCTTACCGCCCGGGTCTCCTGGTCCGCGGCCCGCGCCACCTGCCGGTCCGCTGAGGGGTTGCCCTCTCACGGGTGCGCCCCGTCAGGGGCGCGGGGAACTGCGCGAGGAACCACAATTCAGCCGCAGCCCGCAACGAACGGACAGGGCCCCTCATCGGAAGGCGGTCAGCTCCGGCGGCGGCGCCGCACCAGCAGCGTGCCGCCGGCACCCAGCAGCAGCGCCGCGGCCGCGGAGACGACGGCCACCGAGGTGCCCGTCTCGGCGAGATCACCCTCGCCACCGTTCGGCGACGGGGCCGGGGACGGGTCCTGGTCCGAGCCGGCAGGGGTGGAAGCCGAGGGCGAGGCCGAAGTCGACGCCGCTGGCTTCGAAGGCTCCGCGGAGGGCTTCTCACTGGGCTTGTCGCTCGGCGAACCGCTCGGCGTACCACTCGGGTCGCCGCCCGGCTCCTTGTCGCCCTCACAATCGGTCCAGAAAACCTTGTGCTTGGCGCGGCCGTGTTCGCCGTCGAAGTTCCAGATCAGCTTGTAGTGACCGTTCGGCAGGGTCAGGTCCGCGCTGCGGCCGTGGCCTTCGCCGTCGAGGTCCAAGGAGTCGCTCTTGGCCACGGTGCCCTTCGTTCCGGTGGGCGGCATCTCGACGATCCGCCAGTCCACCTGCTGCCGGCCGTCGAAGCCGAACGCGTCGAGGTAGAAGGTGCAGACGTGGGGCTGGTTCTTGCGGAGCATCTCGCCGGTCTTGGCGTCGTGGATCTTCACGGTGCCGTTGTCACCGGGCGGGGTGGCCTGCGCCACCGGAGCAACGAGCAGCGAAACCGCCACTCCCGCCACCACCGTGCAAGCCGAAGAGAAGGTGCGCATGGGCATACCAACTTCTTGAGAGAGCCGAGCGGGGGGTGGGTCGCTCAGCGTCGTCCGGTCACCGTTCCCGGTCAAGCCGGATATGGGACCAGCAGTCCGATTTCCTACCGCAACGCACCTTTGATGACGTATAACAATCCGGCCTAGCGGCGACGGACCGCCTCCGCCGCCTCCTCCGGGCTCGTCACCACCCGGACCCCGGCCGGGACCGGTGGACGGCGTACGACCACGACGGGCAACCCCGCCTCCCGCGCCGCCGCCAGCTTGGGCGCGGTGGCCTCGCCGCCGCTGTCCTTCGTGACCAGGACGTCGATACGGTGGCCGCGCAGCAGCGCGCGTTCACCCTCCAGCGTGAACGGCCCCCGGTCCAGGAGGAGTTCCATACGCGCTGGGGTCGGTGTGCCGGGCTCCGGCGGGTCGACGGAGCGGGCCAGGAACCACAGGTCGTCGCTCCCCGGGCCCGCGAAGGTGCTCAGCCCCAGCCGCCCTGTCGTCAGGAAGACGCGCCGCCCCAGCCGGGGCAGCAGCCGCGCGGCCTCGCCCAGCGAATCCGCGATGTGCCAATTGTCGCCCGCACTCGGCACCCACCCGGGACGGCGGAGAGCGAGCAGGGGAACATGGGCACTGGCCGCGGCCTCCGCGGCGTGGAAACTGATCGTCTCGGCGAAGGGATGGGTGGCGTCGATGAGTACGTCCACACGGTGTGCACGGAGCCATTCCGTCAGCCCCTGGACGCCTCCGAAGCCGCCGATCCGCACCTCGCCCGCGGGCAGCCGGGGGCTGGCGACCCGCCCGGCCAGCGAGCTGGTGACCCGCACGGCGGGGTCGGCGTACAGCAGCTCCGCCAGGCGGCGGCCCTCCGTCGTACCGCCGAGAATCAGCACGTGCACAGCGTTCGGTTCCCTTCATGAGTGACGCGCATGAGTGACGCGGCGGGAGGCGGCGAGGCCCAGGGCGGGCGCGAGGCCCAGGGCGGGCGGGACGCCCAACTCAAGCACACCGGGCTGCGGCCCGGCTGGACGACCGGCGCCTGTGCGACGGCGGCGACGACCGCCGCCTACACCGCGCTGCTGACCGGCGACTTCCCCGACCCGGTGACGATCACCCTGCCCAAGGGGCAGACCCCCGCCTTCGCGCTCGCCTACGAGGAGTCGCGGCCCGGGTACGCCACCGCCGCCGTGGTCAAGGACGCCGGTGACGACCCCGATGTCACGCACGGCGCCCTCGTACGCGCCACCGTGCGCGCCCTCGCGCCGGGCGCGGGCGTCGTCTTCCGCGCCGGGCCCGGCGTGGGCACCGTCACCCGCCCCGGACTCCCTCTCGACGTGGGCGAGCCCGCCGTCAACCCCGTACCGCGCCAGATGATGCGCGAGCACATCGCGCGCGTCGCGGAGGAGCACGGCGGCAGCGGCGATGTGGAGATCACCCTGTCGGTCGACAACGGCGAGGAGATCGCCCGCTCCACGTGGAACCCCCGGCTCGGCATCCTCGGAGGGCTGTCCATCCTCGGGACGACCGGGATCGTCGTCCCCTACTCGTGCTCCGCGTGGATCGACTCGATCCGACGCGGAGTGGACGTGGCCCGCGCGGCGGGGCGCACCCATGTGGCCGGGTGCACCGGGTCGACCTCGGAGCGGACGGTCGTCGCCGAGTACGGGCTGCCGGAGGACGCGCTGCTGGACATGGGGGACTTCGCGGGCGCCGTGCTCAAGTATGTACGCCGACACCCTGTTGAGCGGCTCACCCTGTGCGGGGGGTTCGCCAAGCTGTCGAAGCTGGCGGCCGGGCACATGGATCTGCACTCGAAGCGCTCGCAGGTCGACAAGGGGTTCCTCGCCGAGCTGGCCGTTGCGGGAGGGGCGGACCAAGTGCTGGCGGCGCGCGTTGCTGAGGCCAACACGGGCCTTGCGGCCCTGCAATTGTGTGCCGCCGCAGGTGTGCCGCTCGGCGATCTCGTTGCCGCTGCCGCGCGCGATGAAGCCCTCACGGTGCTGCGGGGGGCGCCCGTCGCCGTTGATGTCCTCTGCATCGACCGCGCGGGCGCCGTTGTGGGCCGCAGCAGGGTGCGCTAGGCACCATGGGGCTGCGCTTGCCCACCCTGCGCCCCTGGCGCAGACTGCCCAAGCTTCGCAGGGCACCGGTCGCGCTCCGCCGAGTACAAATGGCTGTCCGGGAAGTGCGAAGCCGCAAGCGTGCGGCCCACCAGGATGACGGCGGTCTTGCTGATGCCGGCGGCCCGCACCTGCTCCGCGATGTCGGCCAACGTCCCCCGAAGAACAACCTCCTCCGGTCGGCTGGCGAAGGCGACAACCGCCGCAGGGCAGTCGGCGCCATAGTGCGGGACGAGTTCGGCCACCAACTCATCGACGTACCGCACCGCCAGGTGCAGCACCAGCAGCGCGCCGCTGCGCCCCAGCGTGGCGAGGTCCTCGCCCTCCGGCATCGGCGTCGCCTGCCGGGCGATGCGCGTCAGCACGACGGTCTGCCCCACGGTCGGCACCGTCAACTCCCGCTTCAGCGCGGCGGCGGCAGCCGCGAAGGCCGGCACGCCCGGTACCACCTCGTACGGCACCCCCGCCGCGTCCAGCCGCCGCATCTGCTCGGCGACGGCGCTGAAGACGGACGGGTCTCCGGAGTGCAGCCGCGCCACGTCCAGCCCCTCGCCGTCCGCGCGCACCAGCTCGTCCGTGATGGCGTCCAGATCGAGCTGGGCCGTATCGACCAGGCGCGCCCCGGGCGGGCACTCGGCGAGCAGTTCGCGGGGCACCAGGCTGCCCGCGTACAGGCACACCTGGCAGGCGGCGAGCGTACGGGCGCCCCGCACCGTGATCAGGTCGGCGGCACCGGGCCCGGCACCGATGAAATAGACCGTCATACGTCCCCTCCCACTTCCGGGCCGGCGCCCTTGCGCACCGCCCATTGCGTCACCGGCATCGCCTGACGCCAGCCCGTGAAGCCGCCCACCGGCACCCCGTGCGCCACCGAGAGCCGCACCAACTCGCCTCCGTACCGCCGGTACCACTCGACCAACAGCGCCTCCGACTCCAGGGTGACGGTGTTGGCCACCAGCCGGCCGCCCACCGGCAGCGCCGCCCAGCAGACGTCCAGCAGTCCGGGCGCGGTCAGGCCGCCGCCGATGAACACGGCGTCGGGCGTGGGCAGTCCCGCGAGCGCATCCGGCGCCCTGCCCGTGACGACGCGGAGCGAGGGCACCCCCAGCCGGTCCGCGTTGCGGGCGATGCGCGCGGCCCGCCCGGGGTCGCGCTCCACGGTGAGCGCCCGGCAGGCAGGGTGCGTACGCAGCCACTCCACCGCGATCGAACCGGCGCCGCCGCCCACGTCCCACAGCAGTTCACCGGGCGCTGGCGCCAGCGCGGCGAGCGTCGCGGCGCGTACGTACCGCTTGGTGAGCTGCCCGTCGTGTTCGTAGGCGGCGTCCGGCAGGCCCGGCACGGCGCCGAGCCGCAACCGGTCAGGTGCCGCCGCGCATTCCACCGCGACGATGTTGAGCGGGTCGCCCGCCGGATGCGCCCAGTCGCCGGCCGTCCCCTCGAAGGAGCGCTCGGCCGCGCCACCGAGCTGTTCCAGCACCCGCATCCGGCTCGGCCCGAAACCGTGTTCCCGCAGCAGCGCCGCGACCTCGCCTGCGGTGCCGGGCCCGGCGCTGAGGATCAGCAGCCGCCGCCCGGGGTGCAGCGTGGCAGCGAGCCGGGCGAGCGGCCGGCCGACGGCGCTGACGACCTCGCACTCCTCCAGCGCCCAGCCCAGCCGGGCGCACGCGTGGCTGACCGACGAGGGGTGCGGCAGCACCCGGAGGGAGAGGTGCGGGAGCGCTTCGGTCAGTGTGCGGCCGATGCCGTAGAAGTACGGGTCGCCGCTGGCCAGGACCGCGATCCGGCGCCCGGCGTGCTCGGCGAACAGCCCGGGGACGGCGGGCCGCAGCGGGGACGGCCAGGCCACCCGCTCCCCCGCGCACTCCAGGGGCGGCAGCAGGTCGAGCTGGCGGCGGCCCCCGATGAGCACCTCGGCCGCGCGCAGCGCCTCACGCGCCGGCTCGGTGAGGCCGGGCCAGCCGTCGGCCCCGACGCCGACGACGGTCACCGGCGCCGCCGCCTGGGACGGGTCGGCGGCGGAGGGGGACATCACGGACACCTCACGGCACGCGCTGGCTCTCGAACACGGACGCTCGAACTGTACTGTTCACGACCCCGCGCCCCGACCACCGGTCCCGGTCCACAATGGGGCGCATGGATCAGAACGCACTGCCCGACCACGCCATGCCCGACTGGGAGAAGCGGTTCCGGGCGCCGCGCGTCTCACTGCCCGAGTGGGCCGAGGACGCACCCGCCCGGTCGCTGTTCGTATCGAACGCGACGGGCACGTTCGAGCTGTACGCCTGGGACCGTACGACCGGCGAACAGCGACAGGTGACCGACCGTCCCAATGGGACGACGGACGGCACCCTCTCGCCCGACGGCGAGTGGATCTGGTGGTTCTCCGACACCGACGGCGACGAGTTCGGCACCTGGATGCGCCAGCCCTTCGGGGGCGGCCCCGACACGGTCGCCGTCGAGGGCCTGGACCCCGCCTACCCGGCGGGGCTGGCGATCGGCCGGGACGGCACCGTCGTCGTCGGCCGCTCCACCGACGAGGACGGCTCCACCATCCATGTACTGCGCCCCGTCTCCGGAGCGCCCAAACCGCCCGTGGAGATCTACCGGCACAGCGAGTCGGCCGGTGTGGGCGATCTCTCACACGACGGCACGCTGCTGGTGATCGAACACACCGAGCACGGTGACGCCATGCACTCGGCGCTGCGCGTGGTGCGTCCCGACGGCTCCACCGTCGCCGAGCTGGACGACAGCGAGGGCGGCACCAAGGAGCTGGGCCTGACCGTGCTGGGCTTCGCACCCGTCGACGGCGACCCTCGGCTGCTCGTCGGCCACCAGCGGCGCGGCCGGTGGGAGCCGATGGTCTGGGACCCGGTCGCCGGCACCACAACCGAGCTGGACCTGGACCTGCCGGGTGACGTCGCCGCCGAGTGGTATCCGGACGCCTCAGCGCTGCTGATCGCGCACAGCCACCAGGCCCGCGACGAGCTGTTCCGCTACGACCTGGCCGACGGCAAGCGGACCCGTATCGAGACGCCCCCCGGGTCCGTCATGGGCGCCACGGCCCGGCCCGACGGCACGGTCGAGTACCTGTGGTCGTCGGCCGCCGAACCGCCGCAGGTCCGATCCACCTCCGGCTCGGCCGTGCTCGACCCTCCCGGGATGAAGGCCCCGCGCTCCGTGCCGGTCGAGGACACCTGGGTCGAGGGGCCCGGCGGCGCCGTGCACGCGCTGGTGCAGAAGCCGGCCGGGGACGGGCCCTTCCCGACCGTCTTCGAGGTGCACGGCGGCCCCACCCACCACGACAGCGACTCCTTCGCCGCGCAGCCCGCCGCCTGGGTCGACCACGGCTTCGCCGTCGTACGGGTCAACTACCGGGGCTCCACCGGATACGGCCGCGCCTGGACCGACGCGCTCAAGCACCGCGTCGGCCTGATCGAACTGGAGGACATCGACGCCGTCCGCGCCTGGGCCGTCGACTCCGGCCTGGCCGACCCCGACCGACTGGTGCTGGCCGGCGGCTCCTGGGGCGGCTACCTCACCCTCCTCGGCCTGGGCACCCAGCCGGAGGCGTGGGCGCTCGGGCTGGCCGCCGTCCCGGTCGCGGACTACGTCACCGCCTACCACGACGAGATGGAGGCGCTGAAGTCGATGGACCGCACGCTGCTGGGCGGCACCCCCGAAGAGGTGCCCGAGCGCTTCGCGGCGTCCTCGCCGTTGACGTACGTCGACAAGGTACGCGCCCCCGTCTACATCTCAGCCGGCGTCAACGACCCGCGCTGCCCGATCCGGCAGGTGGAGAACTACGTCGACAAGCTGGCGGAGCGCGGCCACCCGCACGAGGTGTACCGCTACGACGCGGGCCACGGCTCGCTCGTCGTGGAGGAGCGGATCAAGCAGGTCAGGCTGGAGATCGATTTCGCGCTGCGGCATCTTCCGACGACGGACCGGGAGGGCGGGCATCCGCTTCCGGACCGTCCGGCCGGTCCCCGGGGATGAGGCCCAGCGCCGCGTCCTTGGCCAGCTCCGCCTCCCGGCGGAAGAAGCGGAACCACATGAAGACCACGAACCCGGCGAACACGAACCACTGTGCCGTGTAGCCCAGGTTCTGGAACGCCTTCATATCGAGGCCGGTGTTGTCGGGCGCGACCGGCGGCACCGGCCTCAGCGGCCGCTCGGTCCGCTGCTCGGTGATCCAGGCCTCCTCGACGTCGTACGGGACGACGTTGACGAGCGTGGCCGCACTGACGTAGCCGAGCTGCCCGTCGGGCAGGCCGCCCGAGGCGCCCTCGCCGGCGTCGCTGTGCGACTCCGGCGCCTGGAGCACGCCCCGCACCGTGACCTTCCCCTTCGGCGCCGCCGGTACCCGCTCCGGGTCCGGCTCGCCCGGCAGCCAACCGCGTACGACGGGAAGGGCCTTGCCGCCGTTCGTCTGGCCGCCGTTCGTCTGGCCGGTGCGCAACAGGGACAGCACATAGAACCCGCGCTTCCCCTTGACCGTGCGGTCCGGGACGAGGAGCGGGTGCGCCGTATCGAACCGGCCCGTCACCTCGGCCGTGCGGCCCACCGTGTCCTGGGTGACCGGCAGCAGCTTCTCCAGCGGCCGCGCCGCGCCGTGCGCGCCGGTGCCCGACTGCTCCTGCTGCTCCTGGTGCCGGTCCACCCGGTCGTCGAACCGGCTGAGCTGCCAGCTGCCCATCAGCACGCAGACCGGAATCGCCAACACGGCGAAGATGTTGATCCCCCACCATCGCGGGGTCAGCAGAAACCGGTACACGCCACCACAGTACGACCACGCGGTGCCGGCCCCGCCAAGGGGCACCCCCTCGCCGCCGACGGGCGCCCCTTCGTCAGCCCTGCGGGATGACTCCCGTGCGGTAGACGGTGCCGCTCCCGCAGGCGACCGGGACGCGGGTGTCGGCTGCCGGAGCGCCGCCCTCCGGGGTGTGCGAGACCACGACCTGGGGGTCGCCGCCACCGGGGTCACCGCTGCCGCCGTCGCTCTCGCCGGGCGTCCCGGTGCCGCCGCCCGAGCCGTCGCTGCCACCGGCGTCCCCGGACCCGTCATCGGGACCGGCTCCCGTGGAACCCGAGGTGTCGCCCTCGTACCTGCCGCCCTGCGGCGTGGGCGAGCTGCAGCTTCCGCTGGGCACGAAGGCGAACTTCACCACATACGACTGGCCCGGCCGCAGCACCAGCTCGTCCCGCGCCGCCGCCGGGTCACCGAGGCCGGGTGCCGGGTCGCCCGGCGTGTGGTCGACGACCACCACCTGGCCGGAGCCGCCGCCCTCCACGGAGGCGCCGACGACGCCCTCGCCCTGGACCGTGCAGGCGTCACCGGAGACGTTCGCCACCCGGAAGCTGCCGTAGACGGTGCCGTTGCTGTCGGGCACTCCCGACTGCGCCGAGCCGCCACCGAGCTGCTCGCTGCCGCAGGTGGGTGCGCTGGCGCTGAGGCTCTGGTTGGGATCGACGCTGTCCCCCGGGCCGCCGGACGGCGAGGGCCGGGCGTCCGAGCCGCCCTTGCCGCCCTTGTCCTTGCCCTTCTCCTTGCCGCCGTTGTGCTCGCCCTCGTCCTTGCCGCCGTTCCCGCCCGAGCCCGCGTCGGGCCCGCGCGTCTGGCCGTGGGTGCTGGCCGCGCTCAACGGGTGGTCGTCGCCGCCGACGCCGGGCACGCCGCCGTAGAAGAGCGCGGGCACTCCGACGACCGCGACGAGCGCCGCTGCCACCCCGCCGACCAGGGCCTGACGGCGGTGCGCGCGCCGGGCCGGCACCGCGCGGCGCAGATGGTCGAGCGTGCGGTCGAGGCTGTCGGCGGGCGGCTCGATGCCGCGGACGCTGTTGTGCAGCAGTCCGCGCAGGACCTCCTCCTCGGAGCTGAGCTCGGACTCGTCGAAGAGGTCCAGCGACATCTCACCGGGCGCCGCTTCCCGGGCGGCGTCCTTCTCCCCGGAGGCGGCTGCCGCCTCGTCGTCCACCGCGGGGCGCTCCTGGGCCTCGGCGGCCTCGGCGGCCTCGGCGCCCTCCTCCGGCCGGTCCTTCCCGCCCTTCCCGTCGTGCCCGTCCTTCCCGTCGTGCCCGTCCGTCCCGTCCGTCCCAGCACGCGGCGTGTGCTGCTCACGCGGCTCCTCGCCGCCGGGGAGACCCAGTCCCTCACTCATGACGCCGTCTCCATGGCGGTGCGCAGCGCTGCAATACCGCGCGACCCGTACGCCTTCACGGAGCCGAGGGAGAGCCCGAGCACCTCGGCCACCTGAGCCTCGGTCATGTCCGCGAAGTACCGCAGCACCAGCACTTCGCGCTGGCGCCGCTGCAAGCCGCGCATCGCCTGTATCAACTGATCCCGTTCGAGCTGCTCGTAGGCCCCCTCCTCCGCGCTCGCCATGTCGGGCATCGGCTTGGAGAGCAGCTTGAGCCCGAGAATGCGGCGGCGCAGTGCGGAGCGGGACAGATTCACGACCGTCTGCCTGAGGTAGGCGAGGGTCTTCTCGGGATCGCGGACGCGCTTGCGCGCCGAGTGGACGCGGATGAACGCCTCCTGGACGACGTCCTCGCACGAGGCGGTGTCGTCGAGCAGGAGCGCCGCGAGCCCGAGCAGGGACTTGTAGTGGGCGCGGTAGGTCTCGGTCAGATGGTCGACTGTGGTGCCATGTGCCATCGCCTCGTCAGCGTCCCCATGCTGGGTGAGCGGACGCGAGGGGCGCGGGGCCGGCCACGGCGCGATCACAGGCATGCCTCCGGCCGCAGGCAGCCCTCCCACACCGGGGCCAGGGCGACCAGGGGCCGTTGCGATTCCGAGTACCTCTGCCACGCCTGTTTGACACGTTTCCCCCCGTCAGGGTTGTACGCGACAGGCACTGTGCGCGAAAACACACCACATGCCGTCATACACACATCTCTCAGTCTTCGTGAACGTCCCCGTGTCGCCCAGACCGTCGGCCGCGCTCCCCCTGCGCGTCAGGCCCTGGAGGCACAAAGACGCTCCCCGCCTGCCTGCCGGTTGCAGGGGCGGGGAGCGCCATTGTCCGTCAGCGAGTGCCACGGTGGCCAGAGGGGGTCGGCGCCCCGAAGGGTCACGGAAAGAGGCAGGCCCTACCCGGCCGACCCGGCCGACGCGGCCGACCCGGCGATCAGCGCCCCGTGCCGCCGTAGACGACAGCTTCGTCCGACTCGCTGTCCAGGCCGAAAGCCGAGTGGACCGCGCGCACCGCGTCGCCCACGGCCTCCTCGCGGGTGACGACCGAGATCCGGATCTCCGAGGTGGAGATCAGCTCGATGTTGACCCCGGCGTTCGACAGCGCCTCGAAGAAGGTGGCGGTCACGCCCGGGTTGGTCTTCATCCCCGCGCCGACGAGAGAGATCTTCGCGATCTGGTCGTCGTAGCGCAGCGAGTCGAAGCCGACGGTGCCCTGCACCTTCTCCAGCGCCGAGATGGCCTTCTTGCCCTCGGTCTTGGGCAGCGTGAAGGAGATGTCGGTCAGGCCCGTGGAGGCGGCGGAGACGTTCTGGACCACCATGTCGAGGTTGATCTCGGCCTCCGCGACGGCGCGGAAGAGGGCCGCGGCCTCGCCCGGCTTGTCCGGCACCCCGACGACCGTGACCTTGGCCTCGGACGTGTCGTGTGCCACACCCGAGATGATCGCCTGCTCCATCGACTCTTCCCCTTGCCCGTCCGGCTGCTCGTTCGTGACCCACGTACCCTTCAGGCCGGAGAAGGAAGACCGCACGTGGATCGGGATGTTGTAGCGGCGCGCGTATTCGACGCAGCGGTGCAGCAGCACCTTGGAGCCGGACGATGCCAGCTCCAGCATGTCCTCGAAGGAGATCCGGTCGATCTTCCGCGCCTTCTTCACCACCCGCGGGTCCGCGGTGAAGACACCGTCGACGTCGGTGTAGATCTCGCAGACCTCGGCGCCCAGCGCCGCGGCCAGCGCCACCGCCGTGGTGTCCGAACCGCCCCGGCCCAGGGTGGTGATGTCCTTGCTGTCCTGGGAGACGCCCTGGAAGCCGGCGACGATCGCGATATTGCCCTCGTCGACCGAGTCCTGGATCCGCCCCGGGGTCACATCGATGATCCGCGCCTTGTTGTGCGCGGAGTCGGTGATCAGACCCGCCTGGCTGCCGGTGAACGACTGCGCCTCATGGCCGAGGGATTTGATCGCCATCGCCAGCAGGGCCATGGAGATCCGCTCTCCGGCGGTCAGCAGCATGTCGAACTCGCGGCCGGAGGCGACCGGAGACACCTCTGAGGCAAGATCGATCAGCTCGTCCGTCGTGTCACCCATCGCCGAAACCACGACGACAACCTGGTTGCCGTTCTTCTTGGCTTCGACGATCCGCTTGGCAACGCGCTTGATGCCCTCGGCATCGGCAACGGAGGAGCCGCCGTACTTCTGCACGACAAGGCCCACGTGTGCTCGCTCCTCGAATCATTTCCCGGGACCCCGGCGCTCCGTGCGACGCTGCCCGGAAGGATGGGATCCACTGGTCGGCTCAGTCTAACGACCGGACGGAACCCGGTCCCGTCCGCGGAAGCCCCTGCCCACCAGGGCCGAAATGACACGGAAACGTGACTCTGTTCACGATGCGAGCAAAGCTGTGATCGGCGTCACTCCACGGCGCGGGATTCCGTACTCTGCCGGAATGGCCATCGACTACGTGAAACGGACGGCTGGACGGGGTCCCGCCGTCGATCTGCAGAAGGTCGCCTCCCGGGCACCCGGACTGGTCGACCTCTACAAGACCGCCCGCCACTCCCTGGAGAACGCCGGGCTGGGTGACCAGCGCGCCGCCGTCTATCTGGTCCTGGACCGCTCGGGAAGCATGCGCCGCTACTACAAGGACGGCACGGTCCAGCACCTCGCCGAGCAGACACTCGGGCTCTCCGCCAACCTCGACGACGACGGCACCGTCCCCGTCGTCTTCTTCTCCACCGAGGTGGACGGCATAGCCGAGGTCGGCCTGGACGCCTACGAGAACCGCATCGGCGCGCTGCACGAGAGCCTCGGACACATGGGCAGGACCAACTACCACCTGGCCATGCAGGCAGTCATCGACCACTACACCGCCTCCGGCGCCACCGACCCCGGCCTGGTGATCTTCCAGACGGACGGCGGCCCCTCGTCCCGTACCGCGGCCGAACACGTACTGTGCACAGCCGCGCGGCTGCCGCTGTTCTGGCAGTTCGTCGGCTTCGGCGACCCGGACAGCAAACAGTTCGACTTCCTGCGCAGGCTCGACGAACTCCCCGCCCCGGACCGGCGCCCGGTGGACAACGCCGGCTTCTTCCCCGCGGGCCCCTCGCCCCGCAGCCTCTCCGACGACGCCCTCTACCGGAACCTGATGAGCGAGTTCCCCTCCTGGCTGTCCGACGCGCGCCGAGCGGGCATCCTGCGCGACTGAGGGCGGCCTCAGGCGTTCTTGAGCCCCAGTGGTTCGGCGATCTCGGCGGCCATCACGGCGCCCGCCTCCGCCTCCAGGGAGCCGTCCTCCTCGGCCGCGTTGCTGTCGGTGTCCAGGCCGTCGAGCTCGTCGAGCGGCTTGTCCAGCCGGACGTGCGCCACCAGCGACTGGAGTGCACGCAGCGCGGCCGAGGCGGTCGGGCCCCAGTTGGAGAGGTAGGAGAACTGCCACCACCACAGCGCTTCGCTCACCCGGCCCGCGCGGTAGTGGGCCATACCGTGCCGCAGGTCGGTCAGCACGTCCGAGAGATCGTCGGAGATCCGGCACGCGACGGGCGCCGAGCGCGGCACGTACGGGTCGAAGACCTCCGAGTAGACGTCGACCGGGTCCAGCAGCGCGGCGAGCCGCTCGCGCAGCTCGTCCACGTCGGGCTCGGGACCGACATCAGGTTCGTACCGCTCGTCCGGGACGATGTCCTCGTGGGCGCCCAGCCGGCCGCCCGCGAGGAGGAGCTGCGAGACCTCCAGCAGGAGGTAGGGAACGGCGCTGTCCGGGTCGTCGCCCTTGGCGACCTCGGTGACCGAGACGATGAAGCTCTCGATCTGGTCGCTGATCTGGACGGCGAAGTCGTCGGGGTTGTTCTTGATGGAGTTCAGCGTCGCGTCAGACATCGGCCAACCTCTCCCCTGTGGGCTCCTGCGGCCCTGTGGGCTCCTGCTCCCCTGTGGGCTCCTGCGGCCCTCGGCTCGCACAGGCTCGCACGGGCTCGTGCGTCACGGATACGGGCTCACACATCGAGAAGCCGCCTTCCCTCGAAGGCCCGCCCCAGAGTGACCTCGTCCGCGTACTCCAGGTCTCCCCCGACGGGAAGTCCGCTCGCCAGCCGCGTCACCTTCAGCCCCATCGCGGAGACCATCCGCGCGAGATACGTGGCCGTTGCCTCACCCTCGAGGTTGGGGTCCGTGGCGAGGATCAGCTCGGTGACCGTCCCGTCGGCGAGACGGGAGAGCAGCTCCCTTATCCGCAGATCGTCGGGGCCGACGCCCTCGATGGGGCTGATCGCCCCGCCCAGCACGTGGTACCGGCCCCGGAACTCGCGGGTCCGTTCGATCGCCACGACATCCTTGGGCTCCTCGACCACACAGATGATCGAAGGGTCACGGCGCGGATCGAGACAGACCCGGCACTGCTCCTCCTGGGCGACGTTGCCGCACACCGCACAGAATCTGACCTTCTCCTTGACCTCGGTCAGCGCGCTGGCGAGCCGGCGTACGTCGGCGGGCTCGGCCTGCAGGATGTGGAAAGCGATCCGCTGCGCGCTCTTGGGACCGACGCCGGGCAGCCTGCCCAACTCGTCGATGAGGTCCTGGACCACGCCTTCGTACACGGATGGCTCCCGCCTGCTTCTCTGTTCGTCCTCTGAGTACGTTAGTGGCCCGTTGGGGCCACCACTAGCCGCCGACCAGCCCTTGCCCACCGCACCGGGAGGCCGGACGGTCTCCCCCGGGCTGCGGCGCTCGCGGGCTGCTGCGGCCTGGGGCCTGCGGGCTCGGGGCCTGCGGGTCGCGGGCCTGCCCCGGTACCGAGGGGCGAGGGGCGTGGTGGCGCAGCCGCGCCCAGGGGGCGGGCGCCGTACGCCATGCGCCGGCCGCTGGGCGGCGTGCGCCGGGCGTGGGCCCGTCGTACGCCCGGTTACGGCACCCGGTTACGGCGCCCGGTTGTGCGCCGGGCCGTGGGGCCGGAAGCGCGGGCGGCCGGGGCCGCCCGCTGCCCGGGCGGCCGCCCTGGAGAGCGGCCGCCGCGTCGGAGCGACCGCCCTGTCAGAGCGACAGGCCGGGCATGCCGCCCATGCCCTGCGCGAGCGGGCCCAGCTTCTCCTGCTGGAGCGAGGCGGCCGCGCTGTTCGCGTCGCGGACCGCCGCGAGCACCATGTCGGCGAGGGTCTCGGTGTCCTCCGGGTCCACCGCCTTCGGGTCGATGACCAGCCCCTGGAGCTCACCGGAACCATTGACGGTCGCCTTCACCAGGCCGCCGCCCGCCGTGCCCTCGACGGAAGCCTCGGCCAGCTCCTGCTGCGCCGTCGCCAGATCCTGCTGCATCTTCTGCGCCTGCTGCAGCAACTGCTGCATGTCAGGCTGCCCACCACCGGGAATCACGATTGCTCCTGGCTCACTAGACGCCTCTTCACCGCCCCGAGCCTACGTGCTCAGCCCTTGGCGGGCTGCCCCTCCTCACCCTCCGTCCGGCACTTCCGCTCCAGCGGGCGGGAGACGGCGGGCGACCATCAGTCGTGCTGGAACTCCTCGATCACGGTCGCACCGAGCTCCCGGACGATGAGGTCGTGGCCGGAGAGAGCCGATTCGTCGAGGTCGGGGTCGTCCTCGGCGGGCATGTCGTCCTCCGGCCCGCCGAAGCTCGACGGCTGAGAGGACGGGCGGGAGGCTTCTGGTCCCGGGGGCTGCGCGGGCACCGACGACCGGGAGGGAGCCGCCGAGGGATCGGCGGCGCGCCCCGTCCCACCGGGTGCACCGGGCGCACCCGACGAACCGGGTCCGGAGGCGGGCGCCTCCGGCGCGGCTGCGGGCGCCGACCACTGCTGCGGCGGCGTCTGTGCGGGAGCGGGCGCCGTCATCGCGCTCCGCGCGCCTGCCGCACCGCCTCCTACGCCGCCTCCCGCGGCACCGGCACCGGACCCTGCCCCGGACCCCGCGCCGTACCCGGAGCCCGGCCCGCTAGGGCCCCCGGCACCACCGCCCTGGCCGCCGCCACCGCCCCCGCCCCCGCCGCCACCGGACGGATCGACGATGGCCTCGACCTGCCACTGCACTCCCAGCGCGTCTCCGAGCGCCTGCCGCAGCACCTCGTCGCTGCCGCCGTTGGCGAAGCTGTCGCGCGCGCCCGCGTTGGGGAAGGCGATCTGGAGCGTCTTGCCGTCGAAGCCGACGATCTGCGCGTTCTGGCTGAGCAGAATCCAGGTGAAGCGCCGCCTGTTCTTGACGGCCTCCAGAATCTGCGGCCACATCTGCCGCACCTGCGCGGGATCGCCGCCGCCGGCGGGAGCACCGGCCGGGGGTGCCCCGTTCGCGGGAGGGGCGCCCGGAGCGGACGGTGCCGGAGCGGACGGTGCCGAGGCGGCGGGTGCGGGGCCGGTCGGCGAGGGGCCGGTGGACGCCGCAGGAGCGGACGCGGGCGTGGCGGGGCCGCCACCGCTCGCCGGACCGGCCGTGGCAGGCCAGGCCCCGGGCCGCCGCCCGGAGTCCCCCGAACCTGCACCGCCGGGCCCAGTGCCACCCGGCCAGGCGCCGGGCCGTCGCCCGGACTCAGCGTCGGGAACGGCGGACGGAGCCGAAGCAGGCGGTACGGGCGCCTGCGCGTTGCCTCGCGCCGGCCCGGCTGAGGGCTCGGCGATGGGCTCGGCACCGCCCTCGGACGGCACCCCCGCAGGCACGGCACCGACGCCACCCCCGGGACCGCCACCGCCCGGGCCACCAAGCGCACCGTCACCGGCCCCAGGGGCGGGGGCAGCCCCAAGCCCAGGCCCGGCCCCAGGAGCGGGCCCAGGTGCAGCGGCGGGAACCGCCCCGCCCCCGCCCAACGCGGCCCCCGCGACGCCCCGCTCCAAGCGGTCCAGCCGGGCCTGCACGGAGCGCTCGTCCCCGTACGTGGCGGGCAGCAGTACGCGGGCGCAGATCAGCTCGAGCTGCAATCTGGGGGCGGTGGCCCCCCGCATCTCCGTCAACCCGGTATTGACGATGTCGGCGGCGCGGCTCAGCTCGGCGGCTCCGAAGACCGAAGCCTGGGCCCGCATCCGCTCGACCACATCTCCCGGCGCGTCGATCAGCGTCTTCTCTACGGCGTCCGGCACGGCGGCGAGGATCACCAGATCCCGCAGCCGTTCCAGCAGGTCGGTGACGAACCGGCGGGGATCGTGTCCGCCCTCGATGACGCGGTCGACGATCTCGAAGGCCCGCGCCCCGTCCCCCGCGGCGAACGCGTCGACGATGTCGTCCAGCAGAGCGCTGTCGGTGTAGCCGAGCAGCGAGGTCGCCATGGCATAAGTCACACCGTCCTCACCGGCCCCGGCGAGCAACTGGTCCATCACCGACATCGAGTCCCGTACCGAGCCGGCGCCGGCCCGTACGGCCAGCGGCAGGACCGTGTCCTCGACCGGGATCTGCTCCCGCTCGCACACCTCGGCCAGGTAGTCACGCAACGTACCCGGCGGTACGAGGCGGAACGGGTAGTGGTGCGTACGCGACCGGATGGTCCCGATGACCTTCTCGGGCTCCGTCGTCGCGAAGATGAACTTCAGGTGCTCGGGCGGCTCCTCGACGACCTTCAGCAGCGCGTTGAACCCGGCCGGGGTCACCATGTGCGCCTCGTCGACGATATAGATCTTGTACCGGCTCGAGGCGGGCCCGAAGAACGCCTTCTCCCGCAGCTCCCGGGCGTCGTCCACACCGCCGTGCGAGGCGGCGTCGATCTCGATCACGTCGATCGAACCGGGCCCGTTCCGCGCGAGATCACGGCACGACTGGCACTCCCCGCAGGGCGCGGGGGTGGGCCCCTGCTCGCAGTTGAGGCACCGGGCCAGAATGCGCGCGCTGGTCGTCTTCCCACAGCCGCGCGGGCCACTGAAGAGGTACGCGTGGTTGACCCGGTTGTTGCGCAGCGCCTGCTGGAGCGGGTCGGTCACATGCTGTTGCCCGATGACCTCGGCGAAGGTCTCGGGGCGATAGCGGCGATACAGGGCGAGGGACGACACACCCCCGACGATATAGGCCGCCACCGACAAGCGGCCCACCCCCGAAGCGGCCCACTCCCGGGGGCCCACGCAAACGCCCCCCACGCACCCGCCAGAGCCGACCTACCCTTGCTGCCTTCCGGCCCTGGGGGAGTTCAGTCAGTTAGCGCCACGTGAGGGGCTGTCGCCAGCCTACCCGATCCCCCGCCCCCCGTTCGACCTCCACCCCGGCCCCCCATCCGCCCCCGGATACGAGTTCGCGAGCACTCCCCAAGGTCTTGTACAGTTTGCGGCGGAGGATTCGCCTAGTGGCCTAGGGCGCACGCTTGGAAAGCGTGTTGGGGGCAACCCCTCACGAGTTCGAATCTCGTATCCTCCGCCCAGCCTCACCGGGCTGAACAAGGGCCCCGACCGCTCAGCGGCCGGGGCCCTTGTCGTTGGCTGGTCTCAGTTCTGGTCTCAGTTGCGCCCACAAGATCCACCTCGGCGGAGCAGGCGTCGCCAGATGCTCCGCGATGGGCGGAGGCAGCGGCACAGGGCCCGGACAGGTCCCGGTGGAGCAACCGCAGTCGCAGCCGAGCGGAAGCGCGAAGGCACAGGCCTATCCGCCGAATCCCGCCTGGTGCCCGCTCGCGTATGTTCTTACACAGGGTTGACCGCTATCGTGCTCTTAATGTTGCAGGCTGGTTATACGCGAGCGCCGCTGCCCTCCGCCCGCCCGGTATCCCCCGCACCGCTGGCGGAGAGGCCGTCAGCGCCACCTGCACCCGAGAAGGCCGCCCGGCCGCCCGGCCGACGCGATCCGTTCCTCGACAACGCGAAGTACCTCACCATCGTGCTGGTCGGGGTCGGGCACCTGTGGGCACCCATGCAGGGCGACAGCCGCACCGTCAGCGCCCTGTACGCCACGCTCTACGCCTTCCACATGCCCGCCTTCATCATCATCTCCGGCTATCTCTCCCGGAGTTACGAGGGCACCCCGCGCCAGATCAAGCGGCTCGTCACGGGCGTCCTTGTGCCGTATCTGGCGTTCCAGACGGTCTACACGCTGTTCATGCGGTGGCTCGACGACCCGCACCGGGAGTTCCACTATCAGGAGCCGGGGTTCGCGCTCTGGTTCCTCGTCGCTCTGTTCGTGTGGCGACTGACCACGCCGGTGTGGAAGAACCTGCGCTGGCCGATGCCTGTAGCTCTGGCAATCGCCGTCGGTGCGAGTGTCACGCCGAGCATCAGCAACGACCTGGACCTGATGCGCATCGCGCAGTTCCTGCCCTTCTTCGTGCTGGGGCTGCAACTGCGACCGGAGCACTTCGAACTCGTGCAGCGTCGTGCGGCTCGCTGGCTCGCGGTGCCGGTGGTGGCCTGTGCGCTGCTGCTGGCCTATTGGGCGGTGCCCCGGATGTCTTCCGACTGGTTCCTGCGGGAGAAGTCCGCGGCGGAGATGGGGGTCCCTGCCTGGGTCGACGCGACGATGGTGCTGGCCGTCTTCGGCTGCGGCCTGGTGCTGACCGCGTGCTTCCTGGCCTGGGTTCCCCGCCGGCACATGTGGTTCACCACCCTGGGCGCGGGCACCCTGTACGCCTACCTGCTGCATGTGTATCCGATCAAGCTCTCCCGCGAGCTGGACTGGTACAGCCTGGACTGGGTGGACCACCCGGCGAGCCGCGTCGCCCTGACAGTGCTCGTCGCAGCGATGATGACGCTCCTGTGCACGTCTCCCGTACGCAAGCTGTTCCGGCCCCTGATGGAACCGGCCATGCCCTGGTTCTTCCGGGACGGCCAGCAGGCAGGAGGCGCGGCTCACGGGAAGCGGCCGAAGCGGAACCTCTCGGAGCGCTGATCGGCTCGCTTTGCCGCCCACGGCATGCCGACGACTGAACTGCCACCCGCTCGTCAGAACGTGGTTGCCCGATCACCCGGACATCTCTTTCTACAGTGCTGTAGTTTTTTCGTCAGGGCTTCACACCGAGGTCCTCGGGTCCGCCAACGGCACGGAAGGAGAAGAACGTGGGAGTTTCCCTGGCCAAGGGTGGCAACGTCTCGCTCAGCAAGGAGGCACCGGGGCTGAGCGCGGTTCTGGTCGGCCTGGGCTGGGACGTGCGGACCACCACCGGCACCGACTACGACCTCGACGCCTCGGCCCTGCTGTGCGACGAGGCGGGCAAGGTCGTCTCCGACCAGCACTTCGTCTTCTACAACAACCTCAAGAGCCCGGACGGTTCCGTCGAGCACACCGGCGACAACCTCACCGGCGAGGGAGAGGGTGACGACGAAGTCATCAAGGTGAACCTGGCCGCTGTTCCCGCCGAGGTCTCCAAGATTGTCTTTCCGGTCTCCATCCACGATGCCGAGGCCCGCTCACAGAACTTCGGGCAGGTACGGGGCGCCTTCATCAGGGTCGTCAACCAGGCGGACAACCAGGAGATCGCCCGCTACGACCTGACCGAGGACGCCGCAACGGAGACGGCGATGGTCTTCGGTGAGCTGTACCGGCACGGCGCCGAGTGGAAGTTCCGTGCCGTCGGCCAGGGATACGCCTCTGGGCTGGCCGGGATCGCGGCCGACTTCGGCGTCAACGTCTGAGACCGGCGCCCAGGATCGCTGCTCCGCATCCGTGTGTCGGGGCGCATCCCTGATCCGTTCGACCCACTGCCACTAGAACCGAGGACCCTGAGATGTCCGTGAACCTGTCCAAAGGCCAGCAGATCAGTCTGACCAAGTCCGGCGGTGGCTCGCTCACCAACGTGCGGATGGGGCTGGGCTGGCAGGCCGCACCGCGCAAGGGATTCCTTGCCAAGCTCGCCGGAGCCCGCGAAATCGATCTCGACGCGTCCGCCGTACTGTTCGCGGCCGGTGAGCCAGTGGACGTCGTGTTCTTCCAGCATCTGGTCAGCGACGACGGCTCGGTCCAGCACAGCGGTGACAACCTGGTCGGCGGCACCGGGCTGGGCGACGACGAGTCCATCGGCGTGGCACTTGAACGTGTTCCGTCCCGCGTGGACCAGATCATCTTCACGGTGAACTCCTTCACCGGTCAGACCTTCGAGGAAGTACAGAACGCCTACTGCCGCCTCATCGACGAGAGCTCCGGCCAGGAGCTCGCGCGCTACACCCTCACAGGAGGCGGGCCGCACACGGCGCAGATCATGGCCAAGGTCTATCGGTCGGGTGGAGGATGGCAGATGGCCGCCATCGGCGAGCCGGCACAAGGACGTACCTTCCAGGACCTGATGCCCGCCATCGCCCGTCACCTGTGACGTCCGGAGCGGTAGTCAGCCGCGGCCTACCGCGTTTGAGCCGCCCGGGAACCCGGTGTCCGACACGGTCGTTCCCCGGACATCCCTTTCCGCAGAGGAGCCAGCCCGTTGTCCGGCACACCGACGGACCGTCCGGGACACAGATCCCGGTCTCAACGCCTTCCCGCATGTGACGATCTCGCTCGGCCGGGCGGTGGTCGGTGAACGCCGCGCTGGGCCTGTTGGCCGTCGTCGTGCTGACGGCCGGCACCGGCTACTTCGTCGCCCAGGAGTTCGCCTACGTCTCGGCTGACCGGCTCGCTCTTTCCCGTGAGGCCCAGGCAGGCGACAAGCGAGCTGCCAGAGCGCTGAAGGTGCTGGAGCGCCTGTCGTTCATGCTCTCCGGGGCACAGCTCGGGATCACCGTGACCGGTCTCGTCGTCGGCTTCCTTGCCGAGCCTTCGGTTTCAGCGCTTCTCAAGCCTGTGCTGCAGGGCATGGGCCTGTCCGGTGAAGTGGTGACGGGTATCTCGCTGGTACTCGCCTTCGTTCTGGCCACCGTGTTGCAGATGGTGCTGGGCGAGCTGGCGCCGAAGAACCTCGCCATCGCTGTGCCCGAGCGGCTCGCCAAGTCGCTGGCGGCATCCACGCTGAGTTACCTCAGGATTGTCGGACCCCTCGTACGCGTCTTCGACAGCGCGGCGAACGCGCTGCTGCGCAGAGTCGGCATTCAGCCGGTCGAAGAACTGCACCACGGCGCCACTCTGGAGGAGCTCGGGCACCTCATCGGCGAAGCGCACCAGCACGGAGAGCTGCCCGCACAGACGGCGGAGCTGCTGGACCATGCGCTGGAATTCTCCGACCGGTCCCTGGGCGAGGTTCTCGTACCGCGGGCGGATGCCGTGTTCGTACGCCGGGATGCCGACGCTGCCGAGGTGGTGGCACTGATCGCCGAGCACGGCCATTCCAACTACCCGGTCCTGGGCGACCACCCCGACGACATCGTCGGCGTGGTGGGAGTACGCGAGCTGATGCGGCTGTCCGCCGACCAACTGGAGCACACAACCGCTGGTGCTCTGGCACGTTCCCCGCAGCTTCTGCCGGACTCCCTGCCCCTGCCTGCGGCCGTCAGTCAGATGCGCGACCGCGAAGACGAGTTCGCTGTTGTACTGGATGAACACGGTGGCGTGGCAGGGCTGGTCACCTACGAGGACATCGCGGAGGAGTTGGTCGGCGATATCGCCGACGAGAGCGACACCGTTGCAGCCTCCGTGCTCGCGGACGGAAACGGGTGGCTGGTCGACGGGGGCCTGCGTCTCGACGAGGTTGCTGATGCCACAGGGGTCGAGCTTCCGGAGGACAGCGACTACTCCACCATCGCCGGGCTGGTCATCGACCGCCTCGGCCGGTTCCCCACCATTGGTGACCGTCTCACCCTGGAGCTGCCGGACAAGAGCCACGTGGTCATCGACGTCAAGGCCCTCGACCGGCACGTCCCGGAACGTGTCCGGCTGGAACGCACCGTGAGTCGGCCGCCCGCAGACGGGCACCTCAGCAAGGAGAAGTCCGCATGAGCTTCCCTGTGGCCGTGCTCGTCACGCTTTTGCTGCTGACCGGCAGCGGCTTTTTCGTAGCCGCCGAGTTCGCCCTCGTCGCCGCCAAGCGGCACCGCGTCGAGAAGGCCATAGCTGAAGGCCGACGTGGCGCCAAAGCCGCCCTCGCAGGCATGCGCGAGCTCTCGCTGATGCTCGCCGGTGCGCAGCTCGGCATCACCGTATGCACCCTGGGTCTGGGCTCGGTCTCCAAACCGGCCATCTCCCACGAGCTCGACCCGGTGCTGCACCAACTGGGGCTGCCCAGCGGCATCAGCTACGGCGTCTCCTTCGCCATCGCCATGGCCGTGGTGGTCTTTCTGCACATGGTGGCGGGCGAGATGGCGCCCAAGTCCTGGGCCATCGCGCACCCCGAGCGCTCAGCGATGCTTCTCGCTCCCTCCTTCCGCAACCTGGTCAAGCTCGTGCGTCCCCTCATCTGGCTGTTCAACAAGATGAGCAACGGCTTGGTTCGGATGTGCCGGGTGACACCGCGGGACGAGCTGGCCTCCGTACACAACCGGGAACAGCTCACACACCTTGTGGCCGAGTCCGAGCGACTGGGGCTCATCGACAAGACGGATTCCGGGCTGATCACCCGGTCACTGACCGAGCCGCAGAGCCCGGTCGCGGGACTGCAGGTTCCAGCCGAGCGCATCGCTTCCGTACCAGCCGACGCGGGGCTGAATGACATCCTGCGAGCCGCAACCGACAGCGACCGCACACGTCTGCTCGTCCGCGACGGCGAAACCGTTCTGGGCTCCCTCCACGCCCGGGATGCCCTGGTCGCTCGGGCGGGCGACCGTCCGGCCCTGGCACGCGACCTGGCCAGGCCCACTCCTGAGCTCAACGAAGGCGACACGGTAGCCGACGCCGTCGAACGCCTACGGCAGAAGCGTGCCTCGTTGGCCCTCGTGCGGGACGAGTCCGGCCGCCTCACGGGGATGGTCAGCCTTGACGACCTGCTCGCCCGCCTTCTGCACCCTGCGGCCTCCTGAGCGGCCGAGCGCATCAGGACAGGAACGGCAGGGGTCAGGAGCGCTCGTGCGGGGTCGCACCGCGCTCAACGACCTCGCCGGGGACCACCAGTGAGGCTCCGGGCTCCTCTCCGCCCTGCCGTTTGTCGTCGTCCTTCAGCGCCTTCCTCTCGCTTTTGAAGATGCGCGCCGCCTTACCTGCCGAGCGGGCGAGCTCCGGCAGCTTCTTGGCCCCCACAACTACGAGGACGACGATGAGCAGCAGGGCCAGTTCACTCAACCCGAACATGTGGTCCACTCCCTGGGCCGGGCGGCGAAAACGCCGACAGCGGTGGCGACTTGAAAACTACAGTGCTGTAGAAGCCTGGCGTAGCGTAGATCCTGCGGCAAGTACGCCTCGTGACCGGGGCGGGACTGCACGCACTCAAGCGCTGGAAGACAAGTGAAGGAGAACGCCCACGATGGTGTTCAAACGGCTTCTCGGGGCTCTCGGGGTGGGCGGCCCCTCGGTGGACACGGTCCTCGACGACGGACCGGTGCGGCCGGGCGGCCCGCTCTCCGGCCAGGTGCATCTCGAAGGAGGCTCCGCCGACTGCGAGATCGAACAGATCACTCTCGAACTCGTCGCCCGGGTGGAGGCGGAGCACGGTGACGAGGAGCACGAGGGCGTGATCGCCTTCGACCGGCTCACGGTCGGCGGCGGATTTCGTCTCGCCGAAGGTGAGCGGCGCGACGTTCCGTTCACGGTCACTCTTCCGTGGGAGACGCCGATCACGGAGCTGCACGGCCAGTCCCTCGGCGTGATCCTCGGCGTCCGCACGGAGCTGGCCGTGGCGGGAGCCAAGGACAAAGGCGACCTCGACCCCCTGCGGGTGGCGCCGCTTCCCGCGCAGGAAGCCGTACTGGAGGCTCTGGGACAGCTCGGATTCGGCTTCAAATCCGCGGACCTGGAGCTGGGCCACATTCACGGCACGGGGCAGACACTGCCCTTCTACCAGGAGATCGAGCTCTCTCCGGCCCCGCAGTACGCACACGCCGTCAACGAGGTGGAGGTGACCTTCCTCGCCACCCCGGGAGGCATGGAGGTCGTCCTGGAGGCGGACAAGCGCGGCGGACTCTTCTCCGGCGGGCACGACGCCGTCAACCGCTTCACCGCCAGCCACGAGGGCGTCGAGCACGTCGACTGGAACACCGAAGTCGACTCCTGGGTACGGCGGATGGCCGAGCACCACGGCGGCTACGCCGCAGACCACGCCGGCCCGTACCCGCCCCATCAGGGCCACGGGTTCCACCACGACGACTCCCCTCACAGTCATCACCGCTCCGGTCCGAGCACCGGTGCCGTCGTCGCCGGCGCGGCGGCCGGTGTCGCTGTCGGCGTGGCCGGGGGGTTCGTGGCCGCCGAGGTCATCGACGAGGTCTTCGACGACGATGACGAGGAGGAAGAGGAGGACTGAGCACCAGCGGGGACTCGGTGCGCCCCCGTACCGGAGGCCGCCCCCGCAAGCAGGAGGCGGTCAGCAGATGAACGGTGGTCGGCAAGGCGCTCCGCCTTGCCGACCATCGCCGCAAAGCGTCCGCCCTGCCGTCCCTCTTGCGTTCAGCTACATGTACAAGGCTCAGCAGCCCCTGCCCCCAATACCTCGGAAGAAGGAGGCGAACTCCGTCTGGTAACTTCTACAGCCTGTAGAGTTCTCTGTCCCGGTATGTGTGGACGACCGGGCCGACAAGGGAGAACGGAGTTCGCATGGCCCTCTGGGACCGCATCAAGGAATCGGCGCAGACGATGCAGAGCCAGCTGGAGGCGAAGAAGAACGACCTCAAGAGCGGAGCCTTCCGGGACGCGAGCATGGCGATGTGCGCCCTGGTCGCCGCAGCCGACGGCAGCATCGACCCGGACGAGAGGCGCAAGGTCGCCCAGCTCATCGCGACCAACGAGGTACTGCAGAACTTCCCCGCCGAAGACCTGCAGGCCCGGTTCGAGGCCAACTGCGACAAGCTGACCGCCGACTTCGACTTCGGCAAGGTCAGCGTGATGCAGGAGGTCGGCAAGGCCAAGAAGAAGCCTGCCGAGGCGCGCGCCGTCATCCAGATCGGCATCGTCATCGGCGGCGCCGACGGCCACTTCGACAAGGACGAACAGGCCATCGTCCGCGAGGCATGCTACGCACTCGGGTTGCCGCCCCACGAGTTCGACCTCTGACCGCGCGCACGCACACCTGACCGCAAGCACGCACACGGCGGTCCCGGCTGCCCCCACCGCTCGCCATCTCTCGGAAAAGTCGAGGTGATCGCGGCAGTCGGCAGGAGACCGATGGGCGGTGCGCGCCAAGCCGCGTACCGCCTTCTGCCTTCCTTTCCGTCTCCTCCCTCACCCCGTCGCGCAAGACCAGGAGCCCGCATGCCGAAACACAGCATGAGGGGCGAGGACGCCCCCGAAGGGAAGGGGAGAACGGCTGGCCGACAGCACGCCGTGCGCAAAGAGACGCGAATAGCAGGCGTCATAGTGCTTTCCCTCCTGGTGCTTGTGACATCGGGTGCTGCGTGGCTCTACGTGCGACTGAACGGCAACATCAGCACCTTCGGGTCCGATGGGCTGAGCAAGAACCGCCCGGATGCGGGTGCAGGCGGACAGAACGTCCTGGTCATCGGTTCTGACGCGCGCACCGACGGCAACGACCGGCTGGGCGGTGGCCGCAAAGACGACATAGGGCGCTCCGACACAGCCTTCCTGCTCCACGTATACGGCGACAGCGAGCACGCTGTCGCCGTCTCCTTTCCCCGGGACGCGCTGGTGGATATTCCGCCCTGCAAGCTGCCCGACGGCACCTGGAGCCGCACCCGGCACAACGCGATGTTCAACGCGGCCTTCTCGGTCGGACAGACCGAGGAGGGCAACCCCGCTTGCACTCAGAACACGGTCGAGAAGCTGACCGGGCTGCGGGTGGACCACACCGTCGTCGTCGACTTCAAAGGCTTCTCCGCGGTGACCGAAGCCGTCGGCGGCGTGCCGGTCTGCGTGCCCAAGGACATCTATCAGAACGACCTGAACCCCAACCGGCGCTCCCGCGGCAAGCTCCTCTTCCACGCCGGAGAGCAGACAGTCTCCGGCCAGCGGGCGCTGGACTACGTACGTATCCGGCACGGCATAGGGGACGGTTCCGATATAGGCCGCATCAAGCGCCAGCAGGCTTTCGTCGGCTCCCTGATAAAGAAGATCAAGCAGCAGGGCTTCAGCCCGACAACTCTGCTGCCCCTCGCAAACGCCGCCACGAAGTCCATGACGGTCGATGAAGCCCTGGGTACGCCGAAGAAGATGGTCGACTTCGCCATGTCGCTCAAGGGGATCGATCTGGACAACACCCGATTCGTCACCGTGCCATGGCGCTACCAGGGCAACAGAGTCGCCATCGTGCAGCCGGACGCGAATGAACTGTGGGCGGACATCAAAGCGGATCGCACGCTGAGCGGAGCCGACGCCAGTGGCGGACCGTCCGAAGGACAGAAGGACTCCGCGCGCCCCTCGCCGAACTCCGACTCGGTGCAAGGCGACGGCATCAGCGTCTCTGTCTACAACGGCACCACTACATCCGGTCTCGCCGCAGCCGCAGCCGATGCGCTGCGGGAGCACCACTTCTCAGTGGCCGACAGTGGGAATGCCGCCACACAGGACCACACGGCAACCGTCATCTCATATGGGCCGGGCGAGCACTCCGAGGCGACCAAACTTGCCAAGCTCTTCCCAGGCGCGACAACCGAGCCGGGCACAGCGCAGGGCCTGAGGGTGACCCTGGGAACTGACTACGAGCCTCACCGTGCCCAGGACAACGATGGAGCAGGTGGCAAGGAGCACAACCACAAGGGACGCTCAGCAGCGGACAATCCCTGCGACGACCTCTCCTATGGATGAGCGCCGTGCGCTTTAGCAAGTCCCGCAGATACGTCTCCCAGACGGCTCCACAGGTTCACTCCGAACTTGGTTCCGCCGAATCCCCGAGCTCAGCGCTTCCGAAGCCGGGCGCCTGGTATCCCGGGCTGAAACCCGATGACGAGTTCGGCTCTGCCGTCCGCGCATTCGACCGGTCCGGCCGTTCACCGCCGGCCTCAAGCAGCCGAGTACGCAGATAGGGCAGCACGGCGCGCTCCAGAAGCGCCGTCCGCCAGGCGGCGTGCGCCTCCTCCACGCTGCGCTCCCCCATCGGCTCCGGCCGCGAACCGCCCCGGAAGCGTGAGCTGGGCCGCGAATGGCTGCGCGCGGCGACGAAGAGTCTGCCGAGGCCGAGAGCCCCCGTAACCGCTGCGATGCCGGCGCCCGACCAGCCAGTCAGCACCAGGGAGGTACCGACATCCTGCTGGGAATCGATGAGGATCAGCAGGTAGCCGAGCAGCAGGAAGATCACAGATGCCGCCCCGGAGATCAACGGAACGAGGACCGCAAGGGCAGCAAGCAGTCCTCCGCCATGCTCGTGAGCCGCCCCCGACGCCGACTGGGTCGGTTCTCTGCCGGAGTGAGCCACCTCCCGGGCCCGCTCCAGTGCCCGGTACTCCTCAGCCACCACGTGAACCAGGTCGGCGGCAGAGTCACGCGCTGCCTTCCGCAGACGTTCCGCCGTCCCCGCTGGCGAGTTCCGGAGAGCTTCACGGAACGGCTCGCTGCGGAGGGCCTCCTCGGCCAGCTCCTCGACCTCCCGTAGGTCTTGCGGAGAAATGGATCGGGAGGACGGCTCGTTCTCGTCCCCGACCGGCAAAGCTCCCACGACTCTTCCCTTCCGGGCGCACGCCAACAGCAGTTTTCTACAAACATGTAGAAGATACTGGAGGCGCTTCGTGCCAACCACAACTGCATGGAGATGCAAGGAGATCGGCTCACGCAGCAGATTGGCTAACGTAGGTCACCGGGCAGCAAGGGAGGAGCCATGGACAAAGCAGGGCAGGAACCGGGGCGGCGGCGCGGGCAGGGGCAGCTCGAAGCCATGGTGCTCACAGCGCTGCACGAAGCAGAGGAACCGGTGACCGCTGCATGGGTACGGGATCGGATGGGCGGCGGCCTCGCCTACACCACCGTGATCACCATCCTCTCCCGCCTGCTCGCCAAGGGTGCGGTGACGCGGAAGAAGGCCGGACGCTCCTTCGTATGGACACCCGCCGCTGATGCGGCCGGTCTCGCAGCGAACCGCATGCGTCAGATGCTCGACAAAGAGAGCGACCGGGGAACCGTGCTGACCCGCTTCGTCTCCGGACTGACCGGCGAGGACGAGCAACTGCTGCGGGACCTGCTGGCGAAGAGCCACGACAGGTCTGCGGCAGAAGGCGCCCAGGAAAGCGGCACCGGCCCGCAAGCAGGCGGCACCCGAAGGAAGCGCGACTGAGCCGTGGGCTTGTTCGTCCTCCTCCCCCTCGTGCTGCCCCTGACGTCCTGGCCGGTCGCCCGGCTCGCGGAGCGCCGTCTGCACCCCCGTACGGCGACGCTCCTGCTGGCGGCGGTCGGCGCGGTTCTCGCGGCGTGCAGCACCCTGTGCCTCGTGCTCCTGGTCGTCGTCGGCACCGCGCAGCTGCCCGGCAACCCGCTGCCCGACGGCTGGTCGGACCCGGAAGTGCGGCAGGCCGTCCCCTACGACGAGGTCCTGGGCCAAGCCTCCATTCCGGCGCTCGCCGCCCTCCTCGCCACCTGCGGCAGCACCATCGTCCGCCACAGGCGCGTCCATCGAAGGGCTTTACTGGCGCTTGAGGGGGTGCGGAACTCCTCTGTCGCGGTCCTTCCCGACAAGGCTCCGTACGCCTTCGCCCTGCCTGGCACGCGACGCAGCCGGAAACGGATCGTCGTCTCCACCGGCATGCTCGACGCCCTGGAACCCGCCGAACGGCGCGCGCTCTTCGCTCACGAGCGGGCACATCTGGCCGCCCGCCACCATCGCCTTCTGCTGCTCGCGCGGCTGTCCGCCAACGCCCACCCGTTCCTGCGGCCGCTGCGAACGGCCGTCGAATTCGGCGTCGAACGCTGGGCCGACGAAGCGGCGGCACAGCACGTGGGCGACCGGCGCCTGACAGCCCGCGCCGTGGGCAAGGCCGCGCTCATCGCCACATCAGGCTCACCGAGTGGTGTCCTCGCCTTCGCGGCCGCCGGCCAGGTGCCCCGCCGCGTTCAGGCCCTGCTCGCGCCCGCACCCACCACTCGCTTGTGGCGACCTCCCGTCACCGCTTCCGCGTTCGCCACCTGGCTGGCAGCGGCCGGCGCCGCGGCCTCCGCCCTGTCATCCGCAAACGCCGCCATCACCCTGGCGCTGATCCTCCAGGCAGCCACACCGCTCTGACGTGCGGGTTGGTGGCCACCGTCCTGGAAACGACTGCACCTCTATACCCGCTCCTGGCTGTCCCCGGCTGACGAAAGCCGTGCCAAGCCGCTCTCCAACGAATCCAGCGAACGTCGCATCTCCGCGATCTCCGCCCGCAGCCGCACCACCTCCCCCGTGGCCACCTCGTCGGCCTGCGACACGTCCACGTGGTGGCCCCCTGTTGGTGACACCGAGGAGGAGGCTTCACCTTCCCCGCCCTCCATCTCGCTCGCCTCGTCGAGGGACTTGATCACCACTCCGACCAGCACATTGACCAAGACGAAGGAGCCCAGCAGAACGAACGAGGCGTAATAGCCGAGCGCCCAGCGCGATACTTCCAGACCGCCGCGAACGGCGTCTCCCAGCCCGTCCAGCGTCATCAGCAAGAAGAGTGTGAGGACAGCTCGTCCGAGTGAGCCGAAGTGCTCGGGGTCCTCGTCAGCGAAGAAGACCCAGCCCAGCATCGCGTAGAGGTACAGCAGCAAGGTGCCGACCAGCAAAAAGCTCACCGTTCCCGGCAAGCTCCGCCCAACCGCCACCAGCACGATGCGCAACTGCGGCAGAAAACGAGCGGCCCGCAGCACCCGGGAGAGCCGGAGCAACCGGAGGATGGTTGCGTTCTCCCGGACGACGGGGAGGTAACCGCACAGCACCACCGCGAAGTCGAAGAGGTTCCACGGATCGCGCAAGAAATCCTTCGGCCGGTCCGCGTGTGCACCCGCACGCAGCAGGATCTCGACGGTGAAGAGGCCGAGGAAGATGTGCTCGACTGCCCGTAACGCACCCTCCCAGTGCTGCACCACTCCGGCATACGTCTCGGCACCGAGCACCGCCGCGTTCGCAGCGATCATCCCGAAGACCACCACGGAGAACCGGCGGTCCTCCGTGATCTCCCTGCAACGAGCTGCGCAACGGGCTCGCCAACTACAGCGGACGGCGCTCGGACTCGCCATGGCTCTGTTCTGATCTCCTCGCCGACTCGCCCGGCCACGCTCGGTTCCAGGCGGCGCACTTCCCCGTTCTGCGTGCCGGAGCAGAATTTTCTACGCCAGTGTAGAGGGAGTGGAAAGGCCGACTGCGGCGCTGCGGGTAGCCCTCCCCCACCGGCGACGTGCCGTCAGCCGGAACGGGGCCGCGGTATGCCACGTCGCGGGGCGCAGGCCGGCTGTCGGACGGGCGAGCGAGCCGGCCACCTGTATACCTCCGGAGGGGTCTCGGACGCCGCAACTGCTGGACCGCTTCCGGCAGGTGGAGCAGAACGCGATGCAAGCCCCCGACTGGCCACCATCGAGTCGCTGGCCCATCGCCTCGCCGGCCGAGCCCCCCATGAAGTGATCTGAGCCACAAGCTGTCACAGCGACCTAGGGCGCGGTGTCTTGAGGCCGAGCACCTGAAATCGGAGGAGGCACCATGGCTGGGAACACGCATGTGGTCGTGATCGGTGGCGGATACGCGGGCGTGATGGCCGCGAACCGGCTGACGCTGCGCGACGATGTGAGCGTGACGCTGATCAACCCGCGCCCGGACTTCGTCCACCGGCTCCGCCTGCACCAGCTGGTGGGCGGGACCGACGACGCGGTCGTCGCCTACCGGGACGTACTGGCCGAGCGCGTGCGGCTGGTGGTCGACACGGTGACCCGTATCAACGCGGCCGAGCGCCACGTCGTGACGCAGGCGGGCGGTGGCACCCTCGACTACGACTACCTGGTCTACGCCGTGGGCAGTGGCAGCTCCGAAGCGAACGTGCCAGGGGTGGCCGAGTTCGCCTACCCGGTCGCCACCCTGGAGGAGGCACAGCGGTTGCGCTCGGTCCTCGACGCCGTGCCCGCCACGGCCGAGGTGACGGTGGTCGGCGCCGGTCCCGCCGGCATCGAGACCGCCGCCGAGCTGGCGGAGCAGGGCCGCAGGGTGACCCTGGTCTGCGGTGGCGTGCTCGGCCCGTATCTGCACACCCGGGGCCGGCGCTCGGTCGCGAAGCGGCTCGCCAAGCTCGGTGTGACGGTCGTCGACGGCTCCGACACGAAGGTGACGGCAGTGACCCGCGAGGCCGTACGGCTCGCGAACGGCCGTGACGTGACGAGCGAGATCACCGTCTGGGCCGCCGGCTTCGGCGTCCCCGACCTGGCAGCGCGCAGCGGGCTGAGCACCGACACCGAGGGCCGCCTGCTCACGGACGAGACGCTGACCAGCGTGGATGACGCACGCATCCTCGCGGCCGGGGACTCGGCGTCACCTTCCGGGCTTCCGCTGCGGATGAGCTGCCTGAACGCGTCGCCGCTGGCCGCCCGGGCCGTCGAGACCGTGTTCAGCCGACTCGCGGGTGAGCAGCCGGACAGCCTCCACCTGTCGTTCTACGCCCAGTGCATCAGCCTGGGCCGGAGCGCGGGCATCTACCAGTTCGCCAACAGGTCCGATGTCGCGATCGGGGTGCACATCGACGGCGGCCTGGGCGCCAAGATCAAGGAAAAGGTCTGCACGGCCACCCTCGAACACCTGGCCACGGAGGCGAAGAAGCCCGGCTCGTTCCGTCTGCACCGGTCGCCGGGAGGTGTCGCCAAGCGCCGGCAACTGCTGCGCACCCACGGCGTCGAGGCGCCGGCCGCGGCCGACCGGGCTGCCTGACCGGTGCCTGCTGCGAGGCTCTTGCCGTGGACGCACACGAACGTGGTCGGCCGCCGGGGCCGGCCACGGAGGACGAGGAGAAGGGACGAGAGATGAGCGACGAGGCCACCGGCCCGGCGACCGAGACGTTCCTCGCCCACCGCAACCTGCTCTTCACCGTCGCCTACGAGATACTCGGATCGGCCGCCGACGCCGAAGACGTCCTCCAGGAGACCTGGCTGCGCTGGGTCAAGGCCGACCGGCGGCAGGTGCACGACCAGCGCGCCTACCTGGTACGGATCACCACCCGCCAGGCGCTCAACCGGCTGCGCACCGTGAAGCGCCGCCGGGAGGCGTACGTCGGCCCCTGGCTGCCCGAGCCGCTGCTCACCACGCCGGACGTGGCGCAGGACATCGAGCTCGCCGAGAGCGTGTCGATGGCGCTCATGCTCGTCCTGGAGACGCTCTCGCCGACCGAGCGCGCCGTCTTCGTGCTGCGCGAGGTCTTCGACATCGGCTACGACGAGATCGCGGCCGCCGTCGACAAGAGCCCCGCGGCTGTCCGCCAGATCGCCCACCGCGCCCGTCGGCACGTCGATTCCCGCCGCCCGCGCCGGGTGGTCTCCTCCCGGGAGGGCCAGGCGGTCCTGGAGTCGTTCCGGCGCGCGGTCGACACCGGGGACCCGCAGGCGCTCCTCGAGGTGCTCGCCCCCGAAGTCGTCCTGATGAGCGACGGCGGCGGCATCAAGCACGCCGCGCTGCGGCCGGTCACCGGCGCCGAGCAGGTGGCCCGGATGTTCGCCGGTGGCATAGGCAAGTTCGCCGGCAAGATCACCGCCGAACCGACCGTGGTCAACGGCAGCCCCGCGCTCCTGGTCCGCCTGGACGGCGAGATCGACGGTGTCATGGCCCTCCGCGTCGAGGACGCCCTCATCACCGGCCTCTACTACGTCCGAAACCCGGAGAAGCTGTCCCACGTCACATCCGAGACCCCGCTCACCGTGCGCTGAACCCGTTCCCTTCCTGGACCCGCCTGACCGCAATGGGTCCGATCCGTTCCTGCCTGCCGAATTCGGCATCGCGCCGGCCCTGATGCCGCTTCCCGCCACCGGCGGGGTGCCGCTGATGGCCGGCGCGCCCATTCCCGTGGAAGCATTCGGTCTTCCAAAGTCCCGTACCCACCAGCGCATTCCAGCGTATTCCTGCGCGTTCCAGCGCATTCCTGCGTATTCCTGCGTATTCCTGAGGCGGGAGCTCCCAGGGCTCGTGGGTGAATCAGTGGAGTGTCGCGGCCTCTTTGTCTCCGCGTGGCCGGACGCACGCGTATAAAGAACGTCCCGAGGTCCGGGCGGCCCGGATTCTTTTGAGGCGGGAACGTGATCGTTTCTCTCTGGCAGCGGCACGGCAGCTTGCGTCCGGTTCCCGAACCCCTGCCCACGCCTGTGGTGTGGGCAGGAGCGTTCGCCGGCTCTCTGGTGGTCGTGGCCGTGCTGCGAGCCACTGTCGGGCTGGGAAGTCCGCTGGTCGCCCTGACGACGTTCGGTGTGCTCACAACCGTTCTGGGGCTGAGCGGTCGGGCAGGGGCGGCGCCGGGTACGGCCGGGCTGTGCTGGCTGTTCCACAACAGTTTCGCGGTGGCGCCGCAGGGGGAACTGAGCTGGAACGGTTCCATGGAGGTCGCCCGGCTGGGCCTTTTCCTCGGCCTTTCTTTGCTGGGTACCAGCGTTGCGCGCGCCGCAGACGCAGCAGGCGCATACCAACGGCTGACAACACAAGCCGCGGTGCGTGGCAGCGCCAGTGACCCCGGAAAGCCCGCGCTCGAATAGCGCGCACCGGGACATCGTGCATTTCGGCGCGACATCACCGTGTGGCAGAGGGCGTCTTCCGGCTGCCCGTCTCTACCATCCGGTCGTGTGACATGGCTCCCAAAAACGGTGCTTCTCGGCCGACCGCTGCGTACGGAGCAACTGCGGGAAACGCTGCTGCCCAAGCGGCTGGCCCTGCCGGTGTTCTGCAGCGACCCGCTCTCCTCGGTCGCGTACGCCACCGAGGAGACGCTGCTGATCCTGGCGCTCGGCGGTACCGCGTTTCTGGATCTGGCCTGGTACATCGGCCTCGTCATCGTGCTGCTGCTGACCGTGGTGATCGCCTCGTACCGGCAGACGTGCCACGCCTATCCGCACGGCGGTGGCGCGTACGCCGTCAGCGCCGACAACCTCGGCGCCACCGCAGCGCTGACCGCGGCCAGCGCGCTGCTGGTCGACTATGTGCTGACCGTGGCCGTCTCCGTGGTGGCGGGCGTCGCCGCCGTCACCTCGGCCGCCCCTGCTCTGGCGGGCCACGCGGTCGGAATGTCGGTCGGCTTCGTGGTGCTGCTGGCGCTGGTGAACCTGCGGGGAGTCAGAGAAACCGGGCGGGCTTTCGCGATGCCCACCTACGGGTTCGTGCTCGGCGTCTTCGTGATGTTCGCGTTCGCCGCTGTACGGATGGCGAAGGGTGCCACCATTCGCGCCGAGTCCGCTGATCTGCCCATCCACGCCACCAGCAGTTTCGCCGGAGTGGCGCTGGTGTTCCTGGTCATGCGGGCGTTCGCCTCCGGCTGTACGGCGCTGACCGGGGTGGAAGCGATCAGCAACGGCGTGCCGGCCTTCGCCAAGCCGAAATCCCACAACGCGGCAGCCACGCTGGCGATCATGGGACTGATCTCCGTGAGCATGTTCGTCGGCATCACGGTCCTGGCGCTGGTCTACCAGGTGCATGTCGCCGACGACCCCACCGCGCTCGGGCTGCCGGCCGACGCCTCCCCGCCCACGGCCCTGGCCCAGATCGCGAGGGCCACCTTCGGCGACGTCCACTTCCTCTTCTACTACCTGCAGGCGGCGACCGCGGGCATCCTCATCCTGGCCGCCAACACCGCCTTCAGCGGCTTCCCCACCCTCGCCTCGATCCTCGCCCAGGACCGCTATCTGCCCCGGCAGTTGCACCACCGCGGCGACCGGCTGGTGTTCTCCAACGGCATCATCCTGCTGTCGCTGGCCGCCGTCGGACTCATCGTCGCCTTCAACGCCAGCGTCACCGCGCTCATCCAGCTCTACATCATCGGCGTCTTCGTCTCCTTCACCCTCTCCCAGGCCGGCATGGTCAAGCACTGGAACAAGCTGCTGCCGCAGACCTCGGACAGGGCGGAGCGCGTACGTATGCACCGTTCACGCCTCATCAACGCCACCGGGGCGACCTTCACCGGCATCGTGCTGGTGATCGTGCTGATCACCAAATTCACCCACGGCGCCTACATCGTCATCCTCGCCATGCCGCTGCTCTTCCTCGCCATGAAGGGCGTACGCAGGCACTACGACACCGTGGCGGCCGAGCTTGCCGTGCCGCCCGACGCCCGGCCCGAGCGCCCTTCCCGCAACCACGCGATCGTCCTGGTCTCCAAGATCGACGCGCCCACGATGCGAGCCATCGGCTACGCCCAGTCCATCCACCCGCAGAGTGTGGTGGCTCTGACCGTCGCCGAGGAGCCGCAGGAGACCGCCGCCCTGCGGGACGCGTGGGAGCGCCACGAAATGGGTGTGCCGCTGGTCGAGCTGGAATCGCCGTATCGCGAGATCAGCCGCCCGGCACTGAGCTATGTCCGCGGTCTCCGCAAGGAGAGCCCCCGCGACGTGATCACCGTCTTCATCCCCGAGTACGTACCCGACCACTGGTGGGGCCAGCTCCTCCACAACCAGAGCGCCCTCCGGCTCAAGGCCCGGCTGCTGTTCACCCCCGGCGTCATGGTCACCAGCGTCCCCTACGTGCCGCATCCCCACGAGCACCATGAGCACCGCGAGCACCACGGGCAGCATGAGCACCACGAGCACCCGCACAGCAGCCCCGGCACCTGACTCGGACCGGGCCATCGGCATGGCCGGCACGCCAGTCCGTCAGCGGGTGACATGGACAGCGCAGCGGACGAGCCGGTGCGGGCGCATACTGGGCGCAATGACAAAGCCCTTTGCACCGAAGCGTCATCTGCCCAGCAGCCCCTTCAAGGCTCCGGTCACGCCGGCTCCCAAGCACTTCGCCGTTGGCGACCAGGTCACACACGACACCCACGGCCTCGGCCGGGTGATCGGCGTCGAGGACGGCGTCGCGGCACTCGTGGATTTCGGCCCCGCGCAAATGCGGATCTCGAGCCCCTACACCAAGATGACCAAGCTGTAGGACCGAACGTGCCCGGTCACGGCACGCCGGGCCCCTTCGGGGGCCTGTACCGGAAGGAAGCCCCACTCATCGACACGACCTCGCTGTTCTCCGCCCGGGAAGAGCACTCCCGCTACTCCGCTGCGGCATTGGCGCCTCCGACGACAAACCCCTTCCAGGCACCCGACTTCGGGGAGAACGAGAACTTCCCGCACGCGGATGAGCAGGGGTCCGTTTCGGACGCGCGTGCGGGGCGCCCCGAGGCAACTGGCGGCTAGCAGCCGGCAGCGGCCAGGGACCAGGCCACGCCGACGCGGCAGACCGCATCGACCGGTCCACGGTGATGTGGATTCCGCACCCCTGCCGCGTCGACGGGCTGACGGCGCAACCATCCGGCCGCCTGGCCGGTGACGCCGGACGCCACGCCAAGGACACCGTCCACCACTCCCGAGCGTCCGCAGGACCGAGCCCGGCAGTGCGGCGGTGCGGCGGTGAGGTGCGCTCGGAAACCAGTGGCACAGCGCCGCTGAGCGCCATTACCGTGCTGCCGGACCGAGTCGTCTACTCGAGGACGTGCCGTTGTACACCCTGTGAGTTTTCCCGAGCGCTGATTGGTCGCGCGTCGCACAAGTGCGCCGCGCTGCTTCTTGCTGCGGATTTCTCACTGAAACCGGTGTACTTCTGTGCTCAACACCTGGGTCGTCATGCCCACCTGCCTGCCGCTCGTTCTCCGTCGCTGCCATATATGCGGGTCCGAGCGCTTCCGGACAAACGGAAAGTTTCGCGTCAACGCGAACCACAAGCTCCTCGACGCCTGGCTCCTCGCGCTCTGTACCACTTGCGGGGAAACCACAAAGCTCACGGTTCTGGAGCGGAGGAATGTGCGCTCCATACGGCCCGAGCTGCTGGACCGGCTGCACAGCAACGACCTCGGCCTGGCGGCCGAGTTGCTCCAGGACCCGGCCGTACGGCGCCGCAATCGCATCGCCCTCGACTGGGACAACGCCTGGCGCCTCGACACCGGCGGATCGGATCACCTGGACCGCGAGGTGCTCGACATCTCGGTCCGCTTCACGGCGCGAATACCCGTCCGACCGGTACGGCTGATCGCTGAAGGCTGCGCCCTTTCACGGGCCGAGGTCGAGAGACTCCTCAAGGAGGGCAGACTCGTCTCAGCCGTCCGGCTGCACACCAAGCTCTCCGCCGACTTCACCTTCACGCTCAAACGCTGAACCCTCCTCGGGGTCAGGGGGTCCCTGGGGCCTGTCCGGCTCGCCAGATCCGCCGGACAGGCCCTTACTCCCCGCAAGCGCCGGTGGTTTCGACAGCCGGGAGCTTTCATCGGGTGCCGACGGGTTCCTTCGGCACTGCTCGTCGGCCGGCCGGGCGGTCCAGGTGGACCACCACTGTGGTGTAGAAGCGGTGGACGGCATCGTCGACGCTGCGGATGAAGCCGGACTCGGTGTTGCCGCGGCCGCTTCCCATCCCTTTGAAGAGGGACAGGCGGAATCCGGTGATCTGGGCAGCGCTGCTCTTGGGGAGCAGGTCCGCCGGTTCCGGGCGGAGCCGTTCCAGTGTGCCGCGCGGGCCTCCCGCCTCTCCTTCGACGAGGGTTTCGATGTGGAGGTCGGCCGGTGCTTCGGCCAGGCGGCGGATGAGGCGTTTGGCCCAGGTCAGTGGGTAACCCTTCTCGGGCGCCGGTATTTCGATGGAGGTGCGCAGCTTGCTGGTCCGCAGGTCGGCGTTGATCGCCAGAATGCCCGGCGCGCCCTCGATCCGGAACTCCGCTTGGAGCCTTCCGTCCAGGCAGAGTTGATCGGCCAGACGGCTCCGGCGTTCCTTCGGATCGGCTCCGCGCTTGGCGCGTTGGACGGGCAGAACTTTCTGTCCCAGTTCTCCGCCGAGGCTGAGGCAGATCTGGCGCACGAGTCGTTCCCAGCTCTCGACCACATCCAGAGCGCGTGCGTCTCCCTTGCACAGGGTTTCGTCGTTGATTCCGTTGCGCACGGGAACCCAACCCGATCCCATGTTCTGGAAGCCGTGGCAGCCCGAGTTCTCGTGTTGCAGGTAGTGGAGCAGTTCCTGGAGCAGCCATGCGTGCGCTCTGTCGGCGACGCCCTCGTGCCGTATCAGCATCTGGGCCTGGTAGGTGACTTCGGCCCACGAAAGGTGCCACAGAGCCACCTTGTGCCTCCGCCGTCCGTCGATCTTGACGTCGACGAGTGGGCTGCCCTCCAGCGCGACATCGTTGGACAACGTGATCACGGCTTCGTAGCCGCGGCGCGCGGCGATGTCCATATACGCCTGCACCTGTTCGGGCCTGAGGGCACTTCCGTTGGTCTTGGTCTCGACCAGTGCGGTCCACAGCTTGCCTGCCCGCTCGACACGGATCACGCCGTCCGGGCGCCGAGGCGTGTCCCCGTGCGGAAGGGTGACTTCGGTGAACGTCTCCATGCGGCCCGCCGGTGCGCCGAACGCCGCGGTGAGTCTCCTGCCGAACTCCGGCACCTGTGCCATCACGGTCAGCAGCACCGAGGTGGCACGTACCTCTCGGTCACGGTCGCTCTTGAGAGCTGGGACCGGAACGAGCCTGGCGGGGCTCCATGATTCGTTCTCCGCGAGCGTCTTCTTGGCCACCCGGGGCAGGGTGACCTTCTTCTTCGCAGTGCGGGGCCGTGCTGGCTGAGTCCTGGGGGCGCCGACAGCGGTGTGGCCGGAGAGGCCGGGGGCGGGGGGAGCCGGGGAAGCCGGGGAAGCCGGGGCGGGAACCGACGGACCTTGCGATGTCGGCCCGCCCACCAGAGCCGGGACCGTATGGCCGTTCTCTTCGCTGCTGCCTGTCTCCCCGGTCCTGGCTGCCTGTTCACGCGAGCTCGCCTCTGCTCCGATGACCGCCTCGCCGTCCGTCTCCTCCAGCGCTTCTTCCTCCGCGCTCGCGTCGTCCTCGATGTCGACACCGAAGTCCGCCGCCAGTCCGGCCAGCCCGGTGTCGTACCCCTGCCCGACGGCACGGAACTTCCACTCGTCCCCGCGCCGGTAGAGCTCGCCGAAGATGACGGCGCTCATCGTGTCGGCGTTGTCGACGGCGAACGTGAGGAGGTTCTCGCCTCCCCTGTCGGCCAACGTGAGCCTCAGATCCTCGAGGTCCCCGCAGCCGCTCCCGTCGTACCGGCTCGCCCCCACGACGATCCGGTCGACAGCAGGCGGGACCGCGGTCAGATCGACGCTGATGCGGTCCTCGTCACCGTTCTCCGTCGGAGTCTTGCCCAGCAGCCGTACGCTCCCGTCGGCGGCGACCGGGTTGTTGTAGAAGTAGAAGTCAGCGTCGCTCCGTACCTTGCCGTTCGCGTCCAGCAGCAGGACTGACACGTCGGCGTCGCCCGCTCCGGTCGGGCTGACCCAGCTCAAGCCGACGATCACCGCATCGGCGTTCGCACTCAGAGCCGTCAGTGCGACATTCGACCCCTTGACCATCTCGTACACGGCGCCCCCCAAATCTCCCCATGATGGGAACAGGTGGCCCTCACCCATTCGGCCACCAACCGCACACCTTGGTGTGATGCACGACACAAGAGGACTGTAGTGCTCAGCCGCACGAGGCAGTGGGAAACCGTCGAGAAACGGCAGGACGACGTTTCGGAGAGCTGTTCCGACGGCATCGGTTCGCGCGCTGGTGGCTGCCGTCAACCGCTCGATACAGGTCTCCTGAGCGGGCGGGGGTCCCACCGGCTCCGAGGCGGTGGGACCCCACGGTCCTTGTTCGCCGGGCGGGGTACGTCACTCCGCCCGGAGGCCGGTTCCGTGTGCTCGCGCGGCCTCACTCGACGCTTCCGCGTCGGCGAGCCTTCCGCGCAGCATGTGGTGCATCACCGTCATGAACCGCTGGGTTCGCGGGCGGCCCAGCACGAACGGGTTCGGTCCGTCCGGGTTGTTCCGTAGCTGCTCGGCACGTTCGAGGCCGTTGTCGTTGGGGTGGTTGGACAGCTCGACCTCCACATCGGCCTGCCACATCCGGGCCCGGAAGGAGCGGATCGAGGCCAGATAGGTGCGCAGGTCGGAGGGTGCGGACGGGGGATTGAGGCCGCCCCACAGCATGGCCGTACGGCGTTCGCGGCCCGACCACACCGGGAAGATCGGGGAGACGGTGCCCGGAGTGTGCCCCGGGGTGTGGTGCAGCCGGATCGTCGTGCCGCCGAGCGTGAGCCGCTGTCCGTCCCTGATCTCCAGGTCCCGCGCAGGGGCATGCTCCGGATCCTTGCGGGCGACGAGGTCCCAGTCGGCCGGTGCCATCAGTACGCGCGTCCCGTACTGCTCGGCGAGGTACCGCGCGCCGCCGTAGTGGTCGTCGTGGCCATGGGTGACGACGACGTACTTGATCGCCGCGGGATCGGCTCCCAGCGAGCGCAGACCGGGGACGAGCACGGTCTCGGCCTCCTTCGCGGAGGTGAGCGCGTCGAGCAGGACGATGCCGTCGTCGGTCAGCACCGCCATGGCGGAGACCCAGCCCACGCTGAACATGGCCAGGTTGTCGAAGAGCTTCAGCGGCTCCGGCGCGGGTGGGCGGGGCACGGTGGCGCCGGGCGTCAGCGCCTTGACGAGGGTGCGCAGCACCTTGTCGTCCCCGGCCAGCCGGCGGGCACGGTCGTAGTGCACCTGCCCGCCCTCTCGGGCCGCGCCTCGTCCGATCGGCCGTCCTGTGGTGGCCGCCGCCGCGCTCGACGAGACGAGAGGCAGCGAGCCGGCGCCGGCGGCGAGGGCGAGGGCGGCGATCCGCCCCAGCCCACGCCTGGAGACAGCGGCCACCCGCCGGTCGTGGCCGTGGGCCAGGTCGTGGACCTGGGCCTGGTCATGGGCTTGGGCTTGGGCCTGGGCATGGGCTTGGGCATGGAGTGGGTCAGGGGTCTGGTCATGGACCCCGTCAGGGAGCGAGTCATGGAGTGGGTCGTGCACTTGGTCCCGGTCCTGGTCGGGGTCTTGGCGGGGCGCGTGCGTCACGGTGAGCCTCCTGGCCGTTCGGGAGATCCCTGGATGTGCCTGCAAGGGCGCAGAGCAGCCCTTCAGGGTGTGCCTTGGCGTGTCCTCGCGTCCGGGCTCGCGCGCTGAGCGCCGGGTCAGTTGATCACGCCCACAGTGGCCAGGACGCCACCTCGTGCCGGAAGGTTTCGCCTCCGTCACCCCGAATCGACGGCGGCCACCGCCGACCGCACTTCGACCAACTGGCGGACGGTGGTGGCCAGTTGCCAGCGGTCAGTTGCCAGCGGTCAGCTCACCGCTGAGCTTCCGGTGGATCTGGGCGCTGGGCTGGTTGAGGCCGGTGATCTCGACGGTCTTGCCGCGCTGGGCGTACTTGGTCTCGATCGCGTCGAGGGCAGCGACGGAGGAGGCGTCCCAGATGTGGGCCGCGGTCAGGTCGATGACGACCTTGTCCGGGTCGCCCGCGTAATCGAACCGGGTCACAAGGTCGTTGGAGGACGCGAAGAAGAGTTCCCCGGTGACGGAGTAGACCACACTGCTGCCGTCGGGATCGGTCACCGAGGTGACCTCCGCGAGGTGGGCGACGCGCTTGGCGAAGACGACCACGGCGGTGAGGGTGCCGACGACCACGCCGATGGCGAGGTTGTGGGTGGCGACCACGACCGCGACGGTGACGACCATGACCGTGATCTCCCCGGCGGGCATCCGCCGCAGTGTCTTGGGTGCGACGGAGTGCCAGTCGAACGTCGCGAACGACACCATGACCATGACGGCGACCAGCGCCGCCATCGGGATGTCGGAGACGACCGGGCCGAAGACGATGCACAGCGCCATCAGGAACGCACCGGCCAGGAAGGTGGACAGCCGGGTGCGGGCGCCGGACACCCGTACGTTGATCATCGTCTGACCGATCATGGCGCAGCCGCCCATGCCGCCGAAGAACCCGGTGACGATGTTGGCGACGCCCTGGCCGATGGACTCACGGGTCTTGGACGAGCGGGTGTCGGTGATGTCGTCGACGAGCTTCGCGGTCATCAGGGACTCCATCAGGCCGACGAGCGCCATGGCGAACGCGTACGGCGCGACGGTGGTCAGCGTGTCCAGGGTGAACGGCACGTCGGGGAGGCCGGGGACGGGGAGGGACGAGGGCAGCTCGCCCTTGTCGCCGACGGTCGGCACCGCGATCCCGGCGGCGACCGTGATCACCGTGAGGACGACGATGGAGACCAGCGGCGCCGGGATCACCTTGGTGACCCTCGGAAAGAGCACCATGAGGGCGAGGCCCCCCGCGATCAGCGGATAGACGGGCCAGGGCACGTCGTGCATCTCCGGCACCTGGGCCAGGAAGATCAGAATGGCGAGCGCGTTGACGAAGCCGACCATCACCGAACGCGGCACGAACCGCATCAGCTTGGCCACGCCCAGGGCGCCGAGCACGATCTGGAACGCCCCGGCGAGGATGACAGCGGCGATCAGATAGCCCAGCCCGTGCTCGCGGTTGAGCGGGGCGATCACCAGGGCGACGGCGCCGGTCGCCGCCGAGATCATCGCCGGACGGCCGCCGACGAACGCGATGGTCACGGCCATCGTGAAGGAGGCGAACAGGCCGATGGCCGGGTCGACACCGGCGATGATCGAGAAGGAGATGGCCTCGGGTATCAGGGCCAGCGCCACGACGAGTCCGCCGAGGATCTCGGTGCGCCAGACCCGGGGAGCGGACAGCCAGTCGGGCTTGAGGCCGCGCAGCCGGGCGGTGGCGGAGGACGGGGCGGAAGAAGAGGGAGTGAGGGACAAGAGGGTGACGTACCTGTCGCGTTCGTGCACGCCCGGCACATTCGGGGCGGGGGCTCGGGCCTCGGGCCTCGGGCGTGCGGGGGTTTACAGGGGTGCGGATGGGGATGGACGAGGGGCAGGCGAGAGGGCTGAGGGCCGGGCGGCCAGGCAGCCGGGCGGCCTTCGGCGGGGTGGCAGCGGAGGCCACGGGCGGAGCCCGCGAACCGCTCAGGGGCGGACGGTCACGGTGGGCAGGCGGCGGCGCCGGACGCCAGGGGCATGCGCACGCTCTCTCTCCTGCGGGTTCGTCATTCGCCGGGGGCGTCGTCGGCCCCGGTACGGCAGAGAAGCACGGGAGATGTCCCGCACAATGGAGGCCACGGCACACAGGCCGTACCCCGGCACTCAGCAACTCTACCCTAACGTTACGGTAGAGATCGGCGGCCGTAGAGGAGAGGAAGGCGGGCGCGTGGGCGGCGAGCACATGCAGATCGGCGAGGTCGCGGCGCGGACCGAGCTGTCGCTGCGCACGATCCGGCACTACGAGGAGACCGGCCTGGTCACCCCGTCCGCCCGCTCCCAGGGCGGCTTCCGCCTCTACACCGAGGCCGATGTCGCCCGGCTGATGGTCATCCGCCGTATGAAGCCCCTCGGTTTCAGCCTGGACGAGATGCGGGAGCTGCTCACCGCAACAGACCGCCTCGACTCCGTCGACGAGCTGTCCGCGTCCGAGCGCGCGGAACTGCTGGAGCGCATCCGGGGTTTCGAGACGGCCGCGCAGCAGCGGGTGGCGGATCTGCGGACCCAGCTGGCGCGCGCCGAGGAGTTCGCGGCCACGCTGCGGGAGCGCCTTCCGCGCGACGCTGCCGTCTGAGCCTGCGGGGGCCTGCCGGCGCCTGAGGCGGATCGGCTCGGGGCGGCCCGGACCCGTTCACTCACCGGCGTCGAAGAGGCGGTCGAGGTGTGCGCGCAGAACGCGGGTGGCGGCCTCCGCACCGCGCTGGCCGACCAGGACGCTGGTCCCCAGGCCATGGGCGAGGGTCAGCAGGTGTGCGGCTTCCGTCGCGGCGTCCCATGACCGGTCGACGGCGCTCTCTTCCTTGGCCTGCTGGAGTACGGCGGTCAGTTGCCGCTCCAGGCGGTCGGGTCCCTCCACGAAGGGCTGGGCGGCGAGTTCGGGGTCGGTCATGGCGAGGACGGCGTACGAGGTCCACACCAGATGGAAGGCCCGGCTCTCCTCGTCGGTGGGGAGGGCCTCGGCGAGGAAGGTCTCGACGAAGGCCTGCGGGGTCACCGGTTGCGGCAGCTGGGCCAGGCGCGCCGACCAGCGGGCGTGGCTCTGCTGCTCCAGCCGTTCCAGCGCGGCGTGCATCAGCTGCGCCTTGGTGTCGAAGTAGTACTGCACCAGGTTGAGGGACATGCCCGCCTCGGCGGCGACAGCGCGCATCGTCACCGCGTGCAGCCCCTCGGCCGCGGCCACCCGGACCAGCGCCTCGATGATGTGCACCCGCCGCTGTCCGTGATCGACCCGCTTCGGCACGGCCCCTCCTTCCTCTCTGCCTCTCTCATCTTCGGCGATGGATTTTCATGGTACCGCTGTACGATAAAAACCGCAGCTACTAGCCGCAGGACAGCAGGTGAGGCATGGAACACAGCGATGCAGCCGACGACACCCGGCCAAGCGCTCAGCCGGCGGACGGCACACCGGGACAGCGCCGGGCGGCACCCGCCGTCTTGTGGCTGGCCTGCGCGGCGCAGTTCATGGTCGTACTCGACGTCTCCGTGGTGAACGTCGCGCTGCCCTCCATCAAGGCGGCGCTGGGCTTCGACGCGGCGGGGCTGCAGTGGGTGGTCGGCGGATACGCGCTGGTCTTCGCCGGGTTTCTGCTGCTGGGCGGCCGGCTCGCCGATCTGTACGGGCGCCGCAAGGTATTCATATGGGGGCTGGTGCTGTTCAGCGCCTCCAGCCTCGTGGGCGGACTCGCCACCGTTCCGGGGCTGTTGGTCGCGATGCGGGCCGTGCAGGGGCTGGGTGCCGCCGTGCTGGCTCCGGCCACACTCACGGTGCTGACCACCACGTTCGCCGAAGGGCACGCGCGCACCCGGGCGTTGGCGGTCTGGACCGCTGTGAGCTCCGCAGGGGGCGCCGCGGGCAATGTGATCGGCGGAGTGCTCACCGAGTCGCTGTCCTGGCGGTGGATTCTGCTGCTCAACGTCCCCGTCGGCGCGGCGGCCGTACTCTTCGCCGTCCGGCTGCTGCCCGCCGACTGCTCCCCCGAGGCGGCGCCGAGGACGCGGCTCGATCTGCCGGGCGCGGTGCTGGCGACGGTGGGTGTGAGCGCGCTCGTCCACGGCGTCACCCAGGTGGAGAAGCACGGCTGGAGCGGGCCGGCCGCCGCTTCGGGACTGGTGCTCGGACTTGTGGCGCTGTCGGCCTTCGCCGTGACCGAAGCCCGGTACGCCGCCGACCCGTTGCTGCCGCCACGGCTGGTACGGATGCGGCCGGTGTGGGCGGGGAACGCGGTGATGCTGCTGGCCGGGGCCTGCTTCATCCCCATGTGGTACTTCCTGTCGCTCTGTATGCAGGACCTTCTGGACTACGGCGCGCTGGCCACCGGAGTGGGGTTTCTGCCCCACACCCTGGTCGGCATCGCGGCAGCGCGCCTGGCGCCCGCCGTCATGCGCCGTACCGGCTCACGGAACCTCATCGTGGGCAGCGCGCTGCTGTCGGCACTCGGCTTTCTGTGGCAGAGCCGGATCGGCGCGGAGAGCGGCTACCTGGACGGGCTGCTCGGTCCCGCGGTCGTGATGTCGGCCGGGATGGGCCTGCTGATCACGCCCCTCACCACAACCGTCACCTCCGGCGTCCCCGAGCGGGACGCCGGAGCGGCCTCGGGGCTGATGAACACCACCCGGCAGACCGGCGGCGTCCTCGGCCTCGCCGTCCTGGTCGGCCTGTCCGCCTCTGCGGGCAGTACGGCCGCCTCGTACCGGACGGCGTTCGCAGCCATCGCGGCCGCGTGCGCGGGTGTCGCAGCCCTGGCCCTGGCGCTGCCCGCCCCGCGCATGTGCGCTCGCCGCAGATAGATGGAACCCCGCCGAGAGCCCCCAGGCGCCATGGTGCCCTCGGCCCCCCTCCCGGAAGAGGCGCCCCTCTCCGCAAGAGGCGCTCTTCCCGAAAGCGGTGGCCTCATGAACGATGGTGGCCCGCTCCCGGGTGAGGCCGGTTCAGGCGGAGGCGCAGTCGGGGCACAGGCCCCGGTAGGTGACCTCGACGTCGGAGACGGTGAAGCCGAACCGCTCGGTGGCGGGCAGATCGGCCAGCGGGTCGCCGAGAGGGTGGACGTCACGGATGGTGCCGCAGCGCGAGCAGAGCAGGTGGTGGTGGGGCCGGTGCGCGTTGGGGTCGTAGCGCTTGGCGCGGTCGTCGGTGGCCACCTCCAGCACCTCGCCGAGCGAGACGAGTTCGCCGAGGGCGTTGTAGACGGTCGCGCGGGAGATCTCGGGCAGCTTGGCGCTGGCGCGGGTGAACACCTCGTCGGCGGTGAGGTGGACGTGTTCGCCGTCGAGCACCTCGGCGACGACGCGCCGCTGGGCGGTCATCCGCCAGCCGCGTCCGCGAAGCCGTTCCAGCAGGTCACTCATGACCACCAGCCTAACCATCGTCTGCGGGAGAAAAATCTTACGAGTCTGGTTCCCTTATTGACTTGGACTTAGTCCATCGTAGGATCGGTTCCAGCGGCAGCCAAGGGGCAGGACACGGCAGGAAAAGCATGTGGCGGTTCAGCAGGCGGGCCTGTTCACGACGAATCCCCAATCCGGTCGGCAAGGCGGTCGCCTTCGCCGGAGCCTGCGCCCCGGCTGTTTCCACCGCTGGCATATTCCTGACCACCGTGATCCGCCCAGTCCGGAAGGATTCCCATGACTGAGAACCATGAGGCGATCGTCGTAGACGCAAAGACGGAGGACACCGAGGGCGGCTGCCCGGTCGCGCACGGACGTGCCCTGCACCCGACCCAGGGTGGCGGAAACCGCCAGTGGTGGCCGGAGCGGCTCAATCTGAAGATCCTCGCCAAGAACCCGGCCGTGGCCAACCCGCTCGGCGAGGACTTCGACTACGCCGAGGCGTTCAAGTCCCTCGACCTGGCGGCCGTGAAGCGGGACATCGCCGAGGTGCTGACCACCTCGCAGGACTGGTGGCCGGCCGACTTCGGCCACTACGGCCCGCTCATGATCCGGATGGCCTGGCACAGCGCCGGTACGTACCGCATCAGCGACGGCCGCGGTGGCGCGGGCGCCGGTCAGCAGCGGTTCGCGCCGCTCAACAGCTGGCCGGACAACGCGAGCCTGGACAAGGCGCGCCGTCTGCTGTGGCCGGTCAAGAAGAAGTACGGCCAGAACATCTCCTGGGCCGACCTGATGGTCCTCACCGGCAACGTCGCGCTGGAGACGATGGGCTTCGAGCCCTTCGGCTTCGCGGGCGGCCGTGAGGACGTGTGGGAGCCCGAGGAGGACGTGTACTGGGGCCCCGAGACCGAGTGGCTGGGCGACGAGCGCTACAGCGGCGACCGCGAGCTGGAGAACCCGCTCGGCGCGGTCCAGATGGGTCTCATCTACGTCAACCCCGAGGGCCCCAACGGCAACCCTGACCCGATCGCCGCCGCGCGCGACATCCGGGAGACGTTCCGCCGTATGGCGATGAACGACGAGGAGACAGTCGCCCTCATCGCCGGCGGCCACACCTTCGGCAAGACCCACGGCGCCGGCCCGGCGGACAACGTCGGCCCGGACCCCGAGGCGGCCCCGATGGAGCAGCTGGGCCTCGGCTGGAAGAGCACGCACGGCACGGGCGTCGGCAAGGACGCCATCACCTCGGGTCTCGAGGTCACCTGGACCAACACCCCGACCCGGTGGAGCAACGGGTTCTTCAAGAACCTGTTCGAGTACGAGTACGAGCTCACCAAGAGCCCGGCCGGTGCCCACCAGTGGGTCGCCAAGGACGCGCCGGAGACCGTCCCGGACGCCTTCGACCCGGAAAAGAAGCACCGCCCGACGATGCTCACCACCGACCTCGCGCTGCGCTTCGACCCGGTGTACGAGCCGATCTCGCGCCGCTTCTACGAGAACCCGGAGGAATTCGCCGACGCGTTCGCCCGGGCCTGGTACAAGCTCACCCACCGCGACATGGGCCCCAAGTCGCTCTACCTCGGCCCGGAGGTCCCCGAGGAGACCCTGCTGTGGCAGGACCCGCTGCCCGAGGCCGAGGGCGAGGTCATCGACGCCGCGGACATCGCGGCCCTCAAGGCCAAGCTCCTGGAGACGGAGCTGTCCGTCTCGCAGCTGGTCACCACCGCGTGGGCCTCCGCCTCCACCTTCCGCGGCAGCGACAAGCGCGGCGGCGCCAACGGTGCCCGCATCCGCCTGGAGCCGCAGTGGGGCTGGGAGGTCAACAACCCGGACGAGCTGGCGACGGTGCTGCGCACGCTGGAGGGCGTCCAGCAGGAGTTCAACTCCGGCGCCTCCGGCAAGAAGGTCTCGCTGGCCGACCTGATCGTGCTCGGCGGCTGCGCGGCCGTCGAGAAGGCGGCCAAGGACGCCGGCCACGACATCGAGGTGCCGTTCACGCCGGGCCGGGTCGACGCGGGTGACGAGCACACCGACGCGGAGTCGTTCGCCGCGCTGGAGCCGACCGCCGACGGGTTCCGCAACTACATCGGCAAGGGCAACCGGCTGCCGGGCGAGTACCTGCTGCTCGACAAGGCGAACCTGCTCACGCTGAGCGCCCCGGAGATGACGGTCCTCGTCGGCGGGCTGCGCGTCCTGGGCGCCAACCACGACAAGTCGAAGCACGGTGTCCTCACCGAGACGCCGGGCCGGCTGACCAACGACTTCTTCGTCAACCTGCTCGACCTGGGCACGACGTGGAAGGCGACCGCCGAGGACGCCAGCGCGTTCGAGGGCCGCGACGCAGCCACCGGTGAGATCAAGTGGACCGGCACCCGCGCGGACCTGGTCTTCGGCTCGAACTCCGAGCTGCGCGCGCTGGCCGAGGTCTACGCCTCCGACGACGCGAAGGGGAAGTTCGTCAGCGACTTCGTCGCGGCGTGGGACAAGGTGATGAACCTCGACCGGTTCGACGTCGCCTGAGTTCGACCTCGCCTGAGTTCGACCTCGCCTGAGCGCGAGCTCCGTCCATGAGGGCCCCACCGCCTCGGCGGTGGGGCCCTCGTCGTCCGTGGCCCGGCGGCCCGACCGCGCGCGCCGCAGCGCTGGCCGCACTGGTTCGACGTATGTCAACATAGATGTATGTCGAACATCGAGCTGCTGCCGATGGCCGGGCCCGACGATCCGGACGTGGCGCCGTGCTGCCCGCCCCTGACCGAGCGGCCCTTCACCGCCGAGGAGGCGGAGACCGCGGCGCCGATGTTCAAGGCGCTGGGCGATCCGGTGCGCCTGCGGCTGTTCTCCGCCGTCGCCTCCCACGAGGGCGGGGAGGCTTGCGTATGCGACATCGCCGACGTCGGCGTCTCCCAGCCCACCGTCTCGCACCACCTCAAGAAGCTCAGGGAAGCGGGACTGCTGACCTCCGAGCGGCGCGGCACCTGGGTCTACTACCGCGTGGAGCCCTCCGTGCTCGCCGCCATGGGCCGCTTGCTCGCCCCACCGCACACGAGCTGACACGACCACACGTCGACCACCTACCACGCGACGGCCAGGGGGCACCGTGACCAGTGCGACAAGAACGACCGACACGGTGGTCGTTCCGCTGCGGCCCGAGCACGCCGGGCAGGTCCTGGCGATCTACCAGGCAGGCATCGACGAGGGGAACGCCACCTTCGAGACCGAGGCACCGAGCTGGGAAGCCTTCGACGCCGCCAAGCTGCCCGAGCACCGCTTCGTCGCGCTGGACGACGACCGGACGGTGACCGGCTGGATCGCGGCGTCCCGGGTCTCCGACCGGTGCGCCTACGCGGGAGTGGTCGAGCACTCCGTCTACGTCCACCCACGCGCCCGAGGGCGCGGCCTCGCCTCCGCCCTGCTGGCAGCACTCATCGATTCCACGGAGGCGGCCGGGATCTGGACCATCCAGTCCGGCGTCTTCCCCGAGAACACCGCCAGCCTCGCCGTCCATCGGCGCGCCGGATTCAGGACCATCGGCGTCCGCGAGCGTATCGGCCGCCACCACGACCGCTGGCGCGACGTCGTCCTGATCGAACGCCGCAGCCCGGCAGTCACCTGACCGCGGACCGACCCGCCGTCCCAGCCCCGGCCCCGGCCCCGGCCCCCAGCCAGGACACGGGAGACACGGGACACGGGAGATGGAACGCCGTCCTTGCCCGGGGCGCGCGCCGGTGCTCGACTACGTAGCCGCGGGACCGCCGGACGGCGCCCCGCGCTCCGCCCGCGTACGCCAATGACCGACGTACGCGGACGCACCGACGTACGCAGGCGTACACCGACGCACCAGGAGGCGGCCCCATGGACCCCGAGACCGCACCGCCCGGCCCGCGGGAACTGCAGCACCCGCGCTTCGCCCGCCAGTACCTCGGCATCGCGGCCGAGATGGACCGCCGCGGTGGCGCCGCGCACCGGCGGCGGCTGCTCGAAGGGGTGAGCGGGCGCGTCCTGGAAGTGGGGGCCGGTCAGGGGCGCAACTTCGGGCACTACCCGAGGACGGTCACCGACCTCGTCGCCCTCGAACCCGAGGACACCCTGCGGGCCGCGGCGCGGCGTGCGGCCGCCGAAGCGCCGGTGCAGGTCACGGTCGTCGCGGGACAGGCCGGCGAGCTGCCCGCCGGGGACGGGACGCTGGACGCCGTCGTCTTCTCGCTCGTGCTGTGCAGCGTCTCGAAGCCGGATGCCGCGCTCGCGGAAGCGGCCCGGGTGCTGCGCCCCGGCGGGCAACTGCGCTTCTACGAGCACGTACGGTCGCAGCGTCGGCTCGGCGGACTGCTGCAGGACGCCGTCACGCCGCTGTGGGCGCTGGCGGGCGGCGGCTGTCACCCCAACCGGGACACCGTGGCGACGATCCGGTCGGCCGGATTCACGGTGGACCGGTCCGACCGCTTCGGCTTCGCACCCGTCGCCCTCATGCCGCCCCTCGCCCATGTGATCGGTCTCGCGACCAAGGAGTGACGCCCCCGCCGACCGGCGGGGTGGCCCCGGACGCGATCTCCTCTCCAGGTCGCAGCGGCTCGCCCCCCACACTGCCGTAGCCTCTCCGGAGGGGCGGGGAGGAGTTGGTCCGGGAGGGAGCAGCAGGCACAGCAGGCAAGGAGCGCGACGGTGATCCGAGTCGTGGTCGTGGACGACGAGGAGCTGGTGCGCTCAGGGCTGCGGCTGATCCTGGGGACGGCACCGGACATCGAGGTGGTCGCCGACTGCGGCGGCGGCGCGGCCGTCGACACCGTACGGGCGCACCGGCCGGACGTGCTGCTCCTGGACATCCGGATGCCGGACGTGGACGGGCTGACCGTGCTGCGCGAGCTGGGCTCGGTGCCGGACGCGCCGCGCACGGCGATGCTGACGACGTTCGACGCGGAGGAGTATCTGGGCGCCGCGCTGCACGCGGGCGCCGCGGGCTTCCTCCTCAAGGACACCGCTCCCGAACAACTGGTGCACGCCGTACGGGTACTGGCGGACGGCGGCCGGGTGCTGGCGCCCGGCGTGACGCCCACCGTGATCGGCGGCTATCTGGGCGGCAGGCCGGACGGGGACGCCGAGCGCCGGGTGGCCTCGCTGACAGAGCGCGAGCGGCAGGTGCTCGCCCTGGTGGGCGAGGGACTGTCCAACGTGGACATCGCGGGCCGGCTGCGCCTGGCACACGGCACGGTCAAGGACCACGTCAGCGCGCTGCTGGCGAAGCTGGGCGGCCTCAACCGGGTACAGGCGGCCGTCGTCGCCGACCGGGCCGGGCTGGTGCGGCGCCGCCACTCCCCCGACACCGCGCCGTGAACCCCACGACCGACCCGGCCACGGCGCACCGACAGCTGCCGGGCGCCGCGAGGCTGCGCGGGGCGCGGGGCACCGCAAAGCTCCGCGGAATGCCGGGCACCGCGAGGTTGCGCGGGGTGCCGGGCGCGGAAGCGCTGCGCAAGCTGCCGGGAACCGCCGCGGGTCGTCGGCAGGCGCTCATGCTCGTCCTTCCGGTGGCGCTCGGTCTCACCGACGCGTTCCTCGTCAACGGCGTCAGCCCCGGTCTGGAGCTGGCCGTCTCGGTCGCCGCGGCGCTCGCGCTGCTGGTACGGCGGCGCCTGCCGGTCGTCGCACTCGTGGTGACGCTGCTGGGGATGTACATCGGCTACATATGGTTCGCGCCGATGATCGCCCTCTACTCGCTCGCCTCCCGCCGCCCCAGCAAGGCGCTCGCGGTGGCGGGCGCGGTAGCCCTGGCCGTGGCGCACTACGTCCCCTACCCCCTCGACGGCTTCGCACCGTCCGCCGACCGCTCGGACCTTCTCGACCTGCTGGACTCCTGCGTCCAGAGCGTGACACCTGTGGTGTTCGGACGCTGGACCCGCACCAGGCGACAACTGGCCGAGCGCGTACGGGAACTCACCGAGAGCCGCCACCGGGAGGCGGAGCTGCTGGCCGAGCGGGCGTTGAGCACCGAACGGGCGCGGCTGGCCCGCGAGATGCACGACGTGGTGGCGCACCAGGTCAGTCTGATAAGCGTGCAGGCCGGCGCCCTGCAGATGACGTGCCGCCAGGACAGCACCCGGGACCTGGCGCGGACCGTGCGCGAACTCGCCGTCAAGACGCTGACGGAGCTGCGGCACATGGTCGGCACCCTGCGCTCCGGCAGCGGCCCCGGCGTAGGGCCGGCCCCGCAGCCCCGGCTGGCCGATCTGCCCGCGCTCGTCCAGCAGAGCGGGCTGGACGTCACGCTCGACCTGGCCCCCGAACCGGCCCCGGACGCGGCGCCGGACGCGGGCCCGGACGCGGGCCCGGACGCAGCCCGCGGCCCGGGGCTCCCCTCCGCGCTGCCGGAGGCCGTCGAACGCGCCGCGTACCGCACGGTCCAAGAGGCGCTGACGAACGTACGCAAGCACGCGCCCGGCGCCCGCGTCCTGGTGACGGTAGGCGTGCGCGACACGGGTACGGCCGACGAGCGGCTGGCCGTCGAGGTGCGCAACGGCCCGCCCGCGGCGCCGCCCGAGCCGCGGGAGTATCCGGAGGGCGGCCATGGCCTGCTGGGGCTGCGCGAACGGGCGCTGCTGCTCGGCGGCGCCTGCCACGCGGGGCCGACCGAGGACGACGGCTTCCTGCTGACGGCGGCGTTCCCCACGGCCTGCTGACGGCGGGCGCCTCCCCAGCCTGCTGACGGCGGCCCACAGCCGACTCACCGCCACCCGCCCGGCGGCGCCCGGCTCGCGCACCCCACCGGTCGCGGCTCTACTGAGGGCACGAGTCCCGTGCAGCCGTAAGGAGCTCATCGATGAGCGGGCAGTCGCCCCTGGAGCCGGCCGAAGCCGTGGTCGGCGAACCCGCCGAAGCCGCCGAAGCAGTCCGCACCGAAGCAGCCGGTGGGTCCCCCGCGGCAGCCGAAACCGTCGACGCCAGGGGGCTGCTGAAGCGCCTGGCGCCGGTCCCGGTGCCGGTACCCCCGGGGAGCGAGACGCGGCCGCGGCGCGCACCGGACGGGCCACTGGAGCGGTCCGCGCGGACGGGGCCGCTGCCGTGGGGAGCGGCTCTGCTGGCCAGTCTGCTGCTGTTCGCCGCCATCTCCTACACGGTGTGCGTGACCGGCGCGGGCTTCGTCGACCGGCCGGTGCTGAACGCGGCGGTCCAGCACCGGCAGGCAGCGCTGGACGGGCCGGTGACCTACGCCTCGTACGCCTCGTCGGGGCCGCTGCTCGTCTGCGCTGTGCTGCTGGCCCTGTGGCTGTCGTGGCGGGACGCGTCGTGGCGGCCCCTGCTGCTGGTCGGCGGCGCCGGTGCACTGGCCATCGCGGTGGCGACCGTCGCCAAGGAGCTGTCCGACCGGGCCCGGCCGCCCGCCGAGCTGTGGGAGATCCACGAGGCCGGCTTCGGCTACCCCTCCCGGCATACGGTGATCGCCACCGCCGTGCTGCTCGGACTGGCCTACGTCCTCGCCGTCCGGTTCGCGTCCCGCGCGGCGCGGACAGCGCTGTGGACGGGTGCCGCCGTGCTCAGCCTGCTGGCCGGGGCCGGCCGCGTCTATCTCGGGGTGCACTGGCCCACCGACGTGCTCGCGGGGCTGACCCTGGGCACTGCCGTCATGCTGCTGGTCGTCGTGGTGCACGTGTTGTGCACCCCACGCCGCCGCCACCTCGCGCGCTGAGTCCGGTGTGTCCCGTACGGCATTGGGCACTCCGCCTGTGACGTACGACGGACCCGACGGAAGCGAGGGGGCACCGATGGAGAGCCACCGCGGAGGGAGCGGGAGTACGCGCGCCGGCGCGGAGGGCGTACGCGCCACCGTCAGCAGGACCCTCGGCTCCTGGGACCGCGCCCTCTTCCGCGCCGTCGCCCTGCGCCACTGGCCACGCGCCGAGGGCGTGCTGCCACGCCTGAGCCGTACCGCCGACCACAGCAAACTGTGGATGGGCACGGCGGCGGCCGTCGCGCTTTCCGGGGTGGGCGGCCCGCGCGCCCGGCGGGGTGTGCTGCGCGGACTGGCCTCGGTCGCGGTGACCTCCGCCGTCGTCAACACCGTCGGCAAGGGTGCCTTCGGCCGCGCCCGTCCGCTGCTGGACGACGTACCGGTGATACGCCGCCTCAAACGGCTGCCGACCAGCACCTCCTTCCCCTCCGGACACGCGGCGTCGGCCGCTGCGTTCGCCACCGGGGTGACGCTGGAGTCGCGCGGCCTGGGCGCCGCCGTGGTGCCGGTGGCCGCTTCGGTGGCGTTCTCCCGTATCTACACCGGGGTCCACTACCCGAGTGACGTGCTGGTCGGTGCCGCGCTCGGCACGGCGGCCGCCTTCGGGGTGCGCGCAGCGCTGGACGCACGGCGCGCCGTTCCGCCCGCGCAACCCCTGGTCGAGGCCCCTGCGCTGGCTGAGGGGCGGGGGCTGTCCGTGGTGGCCAACCCTGGCGCGGGCTCGGCGGCCTCCGTACGCGAGATCGGCGAGGCGCTGCCCGCGGCCCGGGTGGTGCACTGGGAGCCGGACGCGGGACAACTGGAGCAGCTGCTCGATCAGGAGGCGCGGCGTGCGGCCGAGGAGGGCGGCGCGCTGGGTGTGTACGGCGGTGACGGCACGGTCAACGCGGCGGCCCGGGCCGCACTGCGCCACGGCGTGCCGCTCGCCGTGCTGCCCGGGGGCACCCACAACCACCTCGCCCTCGACCTGGGCATCGGCCGCTCCGCCGACCTGGCCGACGCGATCGCCTCCGGGCACGCCATCGCGGTGGACATGGCCCGCTTCGCGCCGCGCCACGGCACGGGACTCCCGCCGACGCCGCAGGCGGGGCAGGCGGGGCAGGCGGTCGCCGCCGCCCCGGAGCCGGGCTACTTCGTCAACACCTTCAGCCTGGGCGCGTACGGCGACCTGGTGGAGGTGCGGGACCGCTGGCGCAACCGGATCGGACCGTGGGCGGCCGGACTGATCGCGGCGGTCCATGTGCTGCGCCATTCGCGCCCGTTCGAGGTGCGGGTCAACGGGCGGCCGCGGTCGCTGTGGCTGCTGTTCGTCGGCAACTGCTCGTACCACACCGTCGGCGGCGGGCCCGGCGGAGCGCGGCGCTTCAACCTCTCCGACGGCATGCTCGACATCCACCTCATCCGGGCCGGGCGCTGGGCCCGCACCCGGCTGATCGCCTCGGCCCTCGCCGGCGTACTGCACCGCTCCCCCGTGCACGCCGCCGCGCGCGGCCGCCGACTGCACCTGGCGGGCATCCCCGAGGGCACCCTGTGCTCCTACGACGGCGAGACGGCACCCTCGCCACCGGCCCTGCTCATCGACAAACCCGCCACCACACTGACGGTCTACCGGCCCCTCCCGGCCTGGCTGAGCGGCTCGGCGCTGCCCGAGAGCTGACGGGCCGACGGGCTGTCAGCCGAGCGGACTGCCAGCCGGACCGCCGACGGGGCCCGTCGTCAGCCCGTCGGTTGATGTCCCACGGCGGGAGGGTCGGCAGCGCGGTGTCCCTAGCGCGCCATCCACGGCACCCGGCAGACATGCGGGGCGTCGCCCTCCGGGCACAGTTCGCGGAGAATCCCCTTGCGCAGCGCGCGCCAGACCCGCAGCGAGCACTTCACCCCCACCGCCACCTCGACCGGCCGCCGGTCCCCCGGGTCCTCGCCCGGGTGTTCGACCACCCACTGCTCACGCAGATCGCCGTACATCTCCTCAGCCGTGACCCCACCACCGAGGTCCCCACCGACCACCCGCCAACCGACCACCGTCGCACACCGGCCCGCCACCTCCCGCCGAACGACGTCCTCGACGAACGCCACTCCGTCGCCATCAGCAAAGATCCCGAACCGCAGCCATCGCATACGAAGACGCTACCTGCGCTCCGGATGACCTCGTACGCCACTTGAGCAACGTGGGACGACGTAATCCCGGCTCCGTAGTGACCACCGACCAGCACTTCGGCCACCCCTCGGGCGCTCAGGCCGGCTCGCCGTCCTCTGCCTCGCCGTCGTTGGTGGCATCGGGCTCGTAAATGGTGCTGATCCGCAGGCACCCGTCTGCGCCGAACATCTCGATCAGCTGCGACAGGTGGGCTCGGGCAAGGCTGTGCGTGGGAGGTTCTCCCCTGGTCATCCGCATGCCTCCAGGTCCGCCCACACGACCTTCCCCCAGCGTCGCTCGTCGGTGCCCCAGTCGGCCGCCAGCGCCGCCACGAGGAACAGACCGCGCCCGTCCTCGTCACCGTCGCCCGCCTCGCGCACTGCGGGCTTCGCCCGTGAGAAGTCCGCGACGGCCACGCGTACCGCCCGAGCGGCGGTGCGCTCCACCACCACGCGGATGGACTCCCGGCAGGCGTGCTGGACGGCGTTGGACACCAGCTCGGATACGGCCAGGGCGCCGTCCTCGGCCAAGTCGTTCAGGCCCCATGCGGTGAGTGCGTCACGCACCAGTTCGCGTGCGGTGGCGGCACTCTGGGGCTCGCGGGGCAGGGTCTCGCTGTAGCCGAGGTGCCCGGTCCGGCGGGCCCGCGTTGTAGGTTGCGGCATGTCGGTCTGCTTCCTCAGATCGGCCGAGCCCCGGGGCCGGTCGCACGGTCGCCGGGGCGCTGTACGTTCAGGTAACCGGGCCGCGTGATCGCGCGGAGGAGCCACCCAGGGGGCCAGGGAGGGGCCACACTGGTCATGGAAGGGGGCCGGTATGAGCGACACCACCGAGCGGCGCCGCGAGTTCGGCGTCTACCTCGCCGGTCTGCGGCGGCACTCCGGCCGCTCCCAGCGGCAGTTCGCCGCCGCGCTGTGCGCTGCGGCCGGCGCCCACTCGATCACCCGGAACGAGGTCTCCCGGTGGGAGCGCGGGGAGCGCGTCCCGGACGTGTGGCTGCCCACCTTCGCCCAGGTGCTCGGAGTGCCGCTGCGTGAGCTGGAGCAGGCTGCCGCGTATGCCCGGGGGGACGCACAAGCCTCCCTCCCCGGGGTCGCGGCCACCCTCGCGGACCTGCTGCCGGACGGGGAAGGGCTGGGGCCCTCGGCGGCCCCGTGCGGCCGTCGGGTCGGCACCACCACCGTGGACGGTCTGGCGGCTCGCGTGCACGGCCTCCGGCTCGCGGACGACGTACTGTCCGGCGGGGACCTGATCGCCCCCGCCTTCCGTGAACTGCGCGCCGCCGTCAGGCTTTACCGCGAATCCGAACACTCCGAGGAGACGGGGCGCGGCCTGCTGGTGCAGATCGGGGAGTTGGGTCAGATCGCCGGGTGGATCGCCTCGGACGCCGGTCGCGGTGAGGACGCGGAGCACGCCTACCGGCTCGGCCTCTCGGCCGCACGGCAGGCCGGGGACGCGCCGCTGGTGGCACAGCTCGCGGGCAGCCTCGGCTATCACCTGACGAACAGCGGCCGGGAGCGGGAGGGCCTGGAGTGGGCGAAGGCTGCTGTGGCCGAGGCCGGACCGAACGCCCCGGCCGCGACGCGCGCCCTGTTCCTGGACCGCCTGGCGTGGGCCCACACTCGCGCCGGGGAGACGCAACCAGCCCTGCGTGCGCTCGGGGAGGCGCACACGGCCCTGGACGCCACGGACGGCCCTCCGGCGCCGACGTGGGCGTACTGGGTGAACCGCGAGGAACTGGAGGTCATGGACGCCCGCGTGTTCACCGAGCTGCGCCGCCCACTACGCGCGGTGCCGCTGCTCCAGGACGTGCTGGGGCGCTACGACGCCACACACGCCCGGGAGGTCGCCCTGTACCGGTCGTGGCTGGCCGTGGCGCTGGCCGACGCGAACGAACCCGAGCAGGCCGCCGAAGAGGCCCGGCGCGTCATCGACACGTCCGGGGATCTCTCCTCGGAGCGTACGGCGGGGCGAGCCAGGACGGTCCTGCACCGACTGAAGGAGTTCGAGGACGTACCGGAGGCGCGCGAGGTGCTGGCCGAGTACGGGCATCTGTTGTGCGTGTAATTCCTGGCTCCTCGGCCCCCGGTCAAGTGAAGGACTGCTCCGCCCAGATGATTTTGCCGGTGGGGGTGTAGCGGGTGCCCCAGCGTTCGGCGAGTTGGGCGACGAGGAAGAGGCCGCGGCCGCCCTCGTCCGTCTCGGCCGCGTACCGCAGGTGGGGTGAGGTGCTGCTGTGGTCCCAGACCTCGCAGAAGAGGCTCTCGTTGCGGATCAGGCGGACGCGGATGGGCGGGGTGCCGTAGCGGATGGCGTTGGTGAGGAGTTCGCTCAGCAGCAGTTCGGTGGTGAACGCCGTCTCCTCCAGGCCCCACTGAGCGAGTTGGCGGGTGGCCGCGGTGCGCACCCGTCCGACCGAGGTCGGATCGGGCTCCACGTCCCACTGGGCGATCTGGTCGGCGCCGAAGAGCCGGGTACGGGCGACCAGCAGGGCCACGTCGTCGGCGGGGTGCTCGGGGAGGACCGTTCTGAGCACCTCGGTGCAGGTCTGTTCGGGGCCCGGGCTGCTGCCGGCCAGCGCCTGGCCCAGCAGCTCGATGCCGACGTCGACGTCCCGGCTGCGGTCCTCGACCAGACCGTTGGTGTACAGGACCAGTCGGCTGCCCTCGGGGAGCCGCCGCTCGACGGCCTCGAAGCGCATGCCGCCCACCCCCAGCGGCGGGCCGGGAGGCAGCTCCAGGAATTCCACCTCGCCGTCCGGGGTGACCAGCGCGGGCGGCAGATGTCCGGCGCGGGCCACCGTGCAGCAGCCGCCGACCGGGTCGTAGACCGCGTACAGACAGGTGGCCCCGGCGACGGGGGTCCTCGCGGGTGCCGTCTCCTCCTGGTCGATACGGGTGACCAATTCATCCACCCGGGCGAGCAGTTCGTCGGGGGGCAGGTCAAGATCGGAGAGGGTGTGGATGGCCGCGCGCAAGCGCCCCATGGTGGCCGCGGCCTGCAGCCCGTGGCCCACGACGTCCCCCACCACCAGCGCGACGCGGAAACCGGTCAGCGGCAGCACGTCGAACCAGTCGCCGCCGACCAGGGCCTTGGCGGGGAGATACCGGTGCGCCACCTCCAGGGCGCTGTGGGTCACGTGCGCTGCGGGGAGCAGGTTCTCCTGGAGCGTCATCGCCGTGGCGTGCTCACGGGCGTAGCGGCGGGCGTTGTCCACCCCCAGGGCCGCCCGGGCGACGACTTCCTGGGCGAGGAAGAGGTCCTCTTCCCCGAACGGTTCCGAGCCGCTGCCGCGCCAGAAGTTGACCATGCCCAGCAGCACCCCGCGGGCGCGCAGCGGGACGAGGATCAGGGAGTGGATGCCGTAATCGACGACTCGCTGCGCATGTTCCTGGTCCACCGCCATCCACGACCTGGAGGCCGTACGCAGATCCGCCATCAGGACGCCCGGCGCCCCGCCCAGCACGGCGGCCTGCGGGGTGGTGGGCGGCAGCGTCAGCTCGGTGCCCACGGGGATGAGGGGATGGTCGTCGCGGATGCCGTGCACCGCGATACGGCGCACCGGCACCAGGCCGTGAGCCGGCGCCGGCTCCTCGCCGCGCAGCACGGGCTCCGCCAGGTCGACGCTGGCGAAGTCGGCGAGCCGCGGCACCACGACCCGCACCACCTCCTCCGCCGTCCGGGTCACATCCAAGGTGGTCGCGATCTCGGAAGCCGCGTCGTAGAGCAGCTTCAGCTGTCTGCGGGCCGTCTCCGCCTTGCCGGTCAGTGCGCGCAGCTCGGTGGAGTCGCGCAGGGTCGCCACGATGCCGCCCGGTACGCCGTATCCGTCGGTGCGGCGTAGGTTGGCGGCGAGCAGCCGGTCGCCGACGGTGAGCATCTCGTCGGTGGCCTCGCGCCCCGAGGCCAGCAGCGCGGAGCTGCGCGGGGGCAGGCCGAGTTCGTCCACGCCCCGGCCCTCGGCGTCCGGCGGCAGCTCCAGCAGCCGGCGGGCCTCGTCGTTGGCCAGCGTCAGCCGCCGGTCGTCGTCCACCAGCAGGATGCCCTCGCGTACCGCGTGCAACACCGCGTCGTGGTGCTGGTACTGGCGTGCGATCTCGGCCGGGTCCAGGCCCAGCGTCTGACGCCGTACCCGGCGCGCCAGCAGCACCGAGCCGATGGTGCCCACCGCCAGCGCCAGTACCGCCAGCCCCACCAGCACCGGGATCTGCCGCGAGGCCTCCGTGCTGATCTGCCGGAGCAGGACCCCGACCGAGACCAGGCCCACCACCCGGCCGTCGTCCTTGATGGGCACCACGGCGCGTACGGACTGGCCGAGGGTGCCGCGGTAGGTCTCGGTGAGCGCCTTCCCGCGCTGCGCCGGTGCGATGGTGCCGACGAAGTGTTCCCCGATCCGGTCGGGGTTGGGGTGCGTGAAGCGGATTCCGGCCGGGCTCATGAAGACCACGAAGCTGGCGCCGGTGTCCCGCTGCACAGCCTTGGCCACGGGTTGCAGCCTGCGCGTGGGATCGGAGGACTGCACGGCGCTGATCACGCCGGGGGCCTGCGCGAGCGTCCGGCTGATCGCCAGCATCTTGTTGCGGCTCTCCGCGTTGGCCGCCCGCAGCGAGAACCCGATACTCACCGCGGCGCCGATACCGACGACGAGCACCAGCACCCCGACCTGGAACAGCAGCAGCTGCCCTGCCAGGCGCCAGCCACCCCGTGCAAGGACAGGTCTCATCATCGTCACACTCTCGCTCGCCCGAACAAGAGCCTACGGTTCACATCGGCGGTTTTCGTCGTATATCGGGCGGAGACACGCGCGGCTGGTGGCCTGCAAGAGCCGGTGCCGGGGAACGAAGCCCTCTTTTCGGGGGCCGCGAAGGGCGTAGAGGCCGTAGAGGCCCCAAAGGCCGTAGAGGCCCCACAGGCCCCAAAGGCCGCAGAGAGGGGGCGGCACCGGCGGCTGTCGGACCAACCTGCCGGTGCCTGCGCGAAGGACGTCACATTCGCGTCTTCCGGTGCGTTGCCACACACTCCGGGCGGCAAACGGGCCGCAGCCGAATGTGACCTCTCGGATACCGAACCGTTGTACGCGACCTCGTCCCCGACGGGCCGTCACTTTCCGGTGGAGCTCACCGCGTCGCGGGCCCGGTCGAGGACAGCGGCGAACGGGCCCATCGTCCACTGAAGCGCCGGGGAGCCGGCCGCCGCCGGGTGGGGACGGGTGGGCGCGGCCTTCTCCACGGCCAGGATGCGCTTGCCCATCTTGGTGCGGTCCTCCTCGCTGAGCCGGGTGCGCAGCGCGGGGAACTCGTCCCGCTCCTCGTGCTCCGCGTGCTCGCTGACGGACTGCTCGAAGTCGGCCAGCATGCTGGTGAACCTCTCGCTGCCGAACTCCAGCTTGTCGAGTTCGGCCAGCACCTCGTTGGCTTCCTTCTCCTCCGAGTTGCGCGCCTCGACCTCCTGCTCGCCGGCGGTCTTCTTCGCCGCGGGACGCACGATCATCTCCTCGGCGGTCTCGTGCACGGCCAGCAGAGCCCGCAGCTCGTGGAAGCGGTCCTCCCGCTCCTCGGCGGGACCGCTGCGCACGGCCTGGAACAGGTCGCGAATCCTGGCGTGCTGCTCGAGCAGCACGCCCACCACGTCCTCGGCGGGCATGCTCGCGGCCTCGGCACGCTCCTGCTCGGCACTACTCACTGAAACCTCCACGGGAAGATCGAGAAAAGCTCGGTCCACTTGCCCTGAGCGGGTTTCCCTCGCCTTCCCGGCTCAACCGGCCCGACCGGAATCCCCGCCCAGCCGCGGGGCAGCCCCGCCGCCGAAGTGCTCCGCCCACTCGTTCGGCGAGGCCGGTCACCTCGCTCCCGCATACGCCCGGACCGCTCGTCCCGGCCCGCCAGGTCAAGGAAGCCGTGCGGGCCCACCGAGCCAGGAGCGGAGCGGGCGCGGTTCAGTCCCGCGAGTTGCCCAGCAGGAGCCGGTAGCCGACCAGCAGCACCAGGGAGCCGCCGATGGCCGCGGCCCAGGTGGCGAGGTCGAAGAACTCCTTCGCGATCGGGCGGTCGAGGAACGTGGCGGATATCCAGCCGCCGATGAAGGCCCCGGCGACCCCGATGAGGGTGGTCCCGATCAGACCGCCCGGGTCCCGCCCGGGAAGGATCATCTTCGCGATGGCCCCGGCAAGGAGACCCAGAACGATCCAGCTGACGATGCCCATGGCGTGCTCTCCTCGTGCCGGGCCAAGTCCTGCGCGGGAGGACCCGGCGGTACGGACGGTACGTGCACAGTTGCCAAGTTGTGCCGTTGCCCAGTTGCTCAGTGCTCAGTTGCTCAACTGTTCGTGTACTGGCGCTGGAAAGGACGCCGGGCAGGCGGCTCCGGTTGCCCGGAGGCCGACTCCCCTACGGACGGAGGCCGGCCCCGGGCCCTCGAAGACTTCGCCTCTTCTGCTCGGTCCACGTGCTACTTGCTGGCCGCGAAACGCATCAGGGCGTGCTCGTCGCCCTGTTTGATCTTCCCCGTCTCATTGATCACTTGGAGCTTCCAACCGCCGCCCGACCGTATGGCCTTGGCCACGGCGCAGCCGTTGTCCTGGGTGAGCAGGCTGGGCCAGATGTCGGCCACCTGCTGCGAGGTGCCCCCGGTCGCGTCGTACACCTTGAAGCTGACGTTGCGCGCCTTCTGGAGGGAACTGCCCTTCTTGAAGGCGGCGGCCACGAAGACGATCGAGGTGATGACGCTCGGGACCTGGGCGAAGTCGACCGTCACCGTCTCGTCGTCACCGTCCCCGTGCCCGGTCTGGTTGTCGCCGCTGTGCACCAGGGAGCCGTTGCCCAGGGGGTCGAGGGAGTCGAGACCGGCCAGCCGCACCGGGTCGCCACCGTTCATGGCTATGGCGATCAGATCGAGGTCGGTGCCCTTCTTCCGGAGGAGTTTGCCGACCACCCCGCCGCTGGTACCGGCAGTGGGGTCCCAGGACACACCGATGGACAGGTGCGTCACTCCGTCCAGGTCCGCGGGACCGTCGTCCTTCGTCAGCGTGATCATGCGTGGGTCGTCCTTCTTGCTAGAGGGGGGCAACATGCCGATCGTCAAAGGGTCAACGTGCCGAGGGCGCCTACCGTCCCTCTTCTCTTGAGAGCCTTGGTCTCGATCCGGTCACGCACCCCACGGCACGCCAGCCACTTTGCGCAACCATATATCCATATGGGTAATACGGACCGGGCCCTGTCCCGGCCTCCTGGATGCGGCGGAGAATTCCCGGAAAAAAATCCCGGCGAGCATGTCGAGAACCGCCGACCTGCTCCGTCCTGGGTGTGAACGCGGCCAAGATGGGTCGCACCAGCCCCGAGGAGAGAACCACCATGGCCAAGTACCTGCTGCTCAAGCACTACCGAGGCGCTCCGGACGCGGTCAACTGCGTGCCGATGGACCAGTGGGAGCCGGAGGAGATCACGGCGCACGTGCAGTACATGAACGACTTCGCGGCCCGGCTCCAGGAGACCGGCGAGTTCGTCGACGGCCAGGCGCTCGCCCCCGAGGGTGAGTGGGTCCGCTACGACGGTGAGGGGCGCCCGCCGGTCACCGACGGCCCGTTCGCCGAGACCAAGGACCTCATCGCCGGCTGGATGGTGATCGACGTCGACAGCCACGAGCGGGCCGTCCAGCTGGCCGGGGAGCTGTCGGCCGCACCGGGCAAGGACGGCAAGCCGATCCACGAGTGGCTGGAGCTGCGCCCGTTCCTGACCGAGCCGCCCACCATCACCCAGTGACAGCGCCGATCGACGAGGCACTGCTTCGCAGCCTGATGCCGAGCGTGCTGGCAATCCTCGTCCGCCGCGGAGCCGACTTCGCGGCGGCCGAGGACGCCGTCCAGGAGGCGCTGATCGAGGCGGTACGCGTCTGGCCGGACAATCCCCCACAGGACGCCAAGGGCTGGCTGATCACCGTCGCCTGGCGCCGGTACCTCGACCACACCAGGGCGGAGGCGGCCCGCCGCCGGCGGGAGGACCTCGTCGACGAGGAGCCGCCGCCAGGTCCGGCGCCGTCCGCGGACGACACGCTCCAGCTCTACTTCCTGTGCGCGCACCCGTCGCTGACACCGTCGTCCGCCGTGGCGCTCACACTGCGCGCCGTCGGCGGGCTGACCACCCGCCAGATCGCCCAGGCCTATCTGGTGCCCGAGGCCACCATGGCACAGCGGATCAGCCGGGCGAAGCGCACCGTCTCCGGCGTCGGGGCATCCCCTGCTCCGGGGGCCCCTCCCGGCCGAAGGCCGGGGGAGAAGCCGAGAGATCGGGGAAGGTTCGACCAGCCAGGCGACGTCGCCACCGTGCTGCGCGTTCTGTACCTGGTCTTCAACGAGGGCTACTCCGGCGACGTCGACCTCGCCGCCGAGGCCATCCGGCTCACCCGGCAGCTCGCCGCCGCCATCGACCACCCCGAGGTGGCCGGGCTGCTGGCCCTCATGCTGCTCCACCACGCCAGGCGCGACGCGCGTACCGCGCCCGACGGCAGCCTGGTGCCGCTCGCCGAGCAGGACCGCGCCCGGTGGGACACGCGCCTGATCGCCGAGGGCATCGGGATCCTGCAGGCGGCCCTCGCCCGCGACCGGCTGGGCGAGTTCCAGGCCCAGGCCGCCATCGCAGCGCTCCACGCGGACGCGCCCACCGCCGAGGAGACCGACTGGGTGCAGATCGTCGAGTGGTACGACGAACTCGCCCGACTGACCGACAACCCCGTCGTCAGGCTCAACCGCGCGGTGGCCGTCGGTGAGGCCGACGGACCGCGCGCCGGTCTGACGGCGCTCGCCGAACTCGACCCCTCGCTGCCCCGCTACACCGCGGCGGCCGCCCATCTCCACGAGCGCGACGGCGACCTGTCGACGGCGGCACGGCTGTACGCCGAGGCGGCCCACAAGGCGACCAACCTCGCCGAGCGCGATCACCTGACCCGCCAGGCCGCCCGGCTCAACACCGACCGATCCCCGTGAGGCTCTACTCGGCTGCTGCACGGCTACTGCTTGCCGGTGCCGACGGGGTCCACCGTGACCTCCTGGTCGGCCCCGGCCCGGACCGGAAGGCTGAAGCTGACCGACAGGCTCTTGTAGTGGGTCTCGCCGGGCGGGGTGACGCGGATGGCGCTGACGTACGCGCCGGTGCCGCCGGTGTTGTTCGGCGGGTAGTGCAGGGTGAAGCGGGTCGTCTCGCCGGGTGTGAGGGCGACGGCCCGGGTGGGGGTCTCGCTGCGCTTGGCGCTGAGCGGCCTGCCGGCGTCCTGGGACATGAGGTCCACACCGGGGAATCCCTTGAGCGAGCAGGCGTCGCTGCCGGTGTTCTTCATCCTGACGATGAGATCGCCCTCGCCCATACCGTGCGACGTGCCGAAGGTAAGGTCCGACGTCTTGCAGGGGCCGGTGGTGATCTGCCCGCCGCCGCTGCCGGGGGCGGAGTCGGCCGCGTTCTCCTTGGACGCGCTGCCACCGGAGCTCCCGCCCGAGGAGGACGACGAGGAGGACGAGGAGGAGCCGCCGCCCGAGGAGCTGTCCGAGGAGCCCTTCGAGGAGCCGCCCGAGGAGCCGTTCGAGGACGAGGAGGAGCCGCCGGAGGCATGTGTGTTGGCGTTGGCGTCGGCGTCCCCGTTCCCCTGGCAGGCGGTGAGCGAGAGACCGGCGGCCAGGGCCAGGGCGGTGAGAGTCAGCTTGCGAGCGCGCATCGTTTTCTTCCTCAGCGGTCGGTGCCGGCTGCCCGGCACGGTGAGCGTTACTGACCCCTTCGATCCACCCCGCCCGAGGAATGTTCACGCCCACCGGCCGCTCTTACCTGCCTGTTACACACGCCCCCTCCCACCCCCATCCCCCAGGCCCTCGGGACCCCACCTCCGGGACGGCCCCGTGACAAACCGATGGAGCGGCCTGCCTCTGCGTGGCCGGGCCCGGCGGGGGGGTTCAGTGCTCGGCGAGCCGGCGCAGGGCCACGTTGAGTTCCAGCACATTGACGCGGGGCTCGCCGAGGAAGCCCGCGTCGCGCCCTTCGGTGTGCTGGTGCACCAGCTTCTTCACCTGAGCCGGAACGAGGTGGTTCGCGCGGGCGACCCGGGTGATCTGGATGTCGGCGTACGCCGGTGAGATGTCCGGGTCGATGGCGGAGGCCGAGCCGGTGACGGCGTCCGCGGGCACCTTGGCGGCAGGTACGTCGTTGAACGCGGCGACCTGCTCCCTCGCTTTCCGCACGGCCCTCAGCAACCTCTCGTCGGAGGCCCCGAGTTGGCTGGAGCCGGTGGAGAGCGGGTCGTAGCCGCCGTGGGAGGGGCGCGGCTGGAACCACTTGGGGTCGGGCCGGTCGGTGCCGGGGACGTTCCACTTCTGGCCGATGAGCCTGGACCCGACCTCGCGCCCGTCGGCCCGCACCTTGGAGCCGTTGGCCTTGTCGTGGAAGGCGGCCTGCGCGATGCCGGTGACCCCCAGCGGATAGAGGATGCCGGTGACCACCGTGAGCACCAGCAGGGCCCGCAGGGCGCCCCACAGCAGCCGGATGGTGTTGCGTACGGAGGTGTTCATGACGGTCAGCCGACTCCGGGGATCAGGGAGATGAGCAGGTCGATGAGTTTGATGCCGATGAACGGCGCGATCAGCCCGCCCACGCCGTAGAGGCCGAGGTTGCGGCGGAGCATCCGGTCGGCGCTGAGCGGCCGGTACCGCACGCCGCGCAGGGCGAGCGGCACCAGCGCCACGATGATCAGCGCGTTGAAGATCACCGCGGCCAGGATCGCGGACTCGGGACTGGCCAGCCGCATGAAGTTGAGGTCGTCCAGGCTCGGGTACGCGACGGCGAACATCGCCGGGATGATCGCGAAGTACTTCGCCACGTCGTTGGCGATGGAGAACGTGGTCAGCGCACCGCGGGTGATCAGCAACTGCTTGCCGATCTCCACGACCTCGATCAGCTTCGTCGGGTCGGAGTCCAGGTCCACCATGTTCCCGGCCTCCTTGGCTGCGGAGGTACCGGTGTTCATGGCGACGCCGACGTCGGCCTGGGCGAGCGCGGGGGCGTCGTTGGTGCCGTCGCCGGTCATGGCGACGAGCTTGCCGTCGGCCTGCTCGTGCCGGATGAGGGCCATCTTGTCCTCGGGTGTGGCCTCGGCGAGGAAGTCGTCCACTCCGGCTTCGTCGGCGATGGCCTTGGCCGTCAGCGGATTGTCCCCGGTGATCATGACTGTTCTGATGCCCATCTCGCGCAGCTGGCCGAAGCGCTCCCGCATGCCCGACTTGACCACGTCCTTGAGGTGGATCACGCCCAGCACCCGGGCGGCACCGCCGTCCGCCTCGACGGCCACCAGCAGCGGCGTACCACCGGCCTCGGACACCTCCTCCGCGAGCCGCCGGGCGCCCTCGGGCGCGTGCCCGCCCCGTTCGGTCACCCAGGCGAGCACGGCCTGCGCGGCGCCCTTGCGTACCTTCGTCCCGTCCACGTCCACACCAGACATCCGGGTCTGTGCGGTGAAGGGAACCCATTCCGCGTGGGCGAGTTCGCCCTCGTGCCGCTCCCGCAGCCCGTACCGCTCCTTGGCCAGGACGACGGCCGAGCGGCCCTCGGGCGTCTCGTCGGCCAGCGAGGAGAGCTGCGCGGCGTCGGCCAACTCCTCCTCGGACGCGCCCTGGACGGGGAGGAACTCCGCCGCCTGACGGTTGCCGTAGGTGATGGTGCCGGTCTTGTCCAGCAGCAGCGTGGACACATCCCCCGCCGCCTCGACGGCCCGCCCGGACATCGCCAGCACATTGCGCTGCACCAGCCGGTCCATGCCCGCAATACCGATCGCGGACAGCAGGGCGCCGATGGTGGTCGGGATCAGGCACACCAGCAGCGCCGTCAGCACGATCAGCGACTGCTCGGCGCCCGCGTAGACCGCGAACGGCTGCAGGGTGACCACCGCCAGCAGGAAGATCACCGACAGCGAGGCCAGCAGGATGTTCAGCGCTGTCTCGTTCGGCGTCTTCTGCCGCGCGGCGCCCTCCACCAGGCCGATCATCCGGTCGATGAACGTCTCACCGGGCTTCGCGGTGATCTTGACGACGATCCGGTCCGAGAGCACCTTCGTACCGCCGGTCACCGCCGAACGGTCGCCGCCCGACTCGCGGATGACCGGAGCGGACTCACCGGTGATGGCCGACTCGTCCACCGACGCGACACCCTCGATCACATCGCCGTCGCCTGGGATCACCTCGCCCGCCTCGCACACCACCAGGTCACCCGTCCGCAGCTCGGTGCCGGGCACCCGCTCCTCCGCGCCCCGGGTGTCCCTGCCGACCAGCCGCCGGGCCACCGTGCCGGTCTTGGTCCTGCGCAGCGAGTCGGCCTGCGCCTTGCCGCGCCCCTCGGCGACGGCCTCGGCGAGGTTGGCGAAGAGCACCGTCAGCCACAGCCATACGGTGATCGCCCAGCCGAACCAGTCACCGGGATCGGTGACGGCCAGTGCCGTGGTGAGGACGGAGCCGATCTCCACCACGAACATCACCGGCGACTTCACCATCACCCGTGGGTCCAGTTTCCGGAACGCTTCCGGCAGCGAGGTGAGCAGCTGCTTCGGGTCGAACAGCCCTCCGCCGACCCGGCCGGCCGCGGGCTCGGAACCGTGCCCGGCAGGGGAGTCCTGGTGCGGGACGAGCGCGCCGCTCCCCGTGGCCGTGGGGGTGGCCGTCGGAGACGTCGAGTCCGACGTGGAGGTGGAGGTGGAGTCGGACGAGGAGGTGGCGGTCGACGTGTTGTCCATCGTGCGCTTCAGATCGGAGGTCATACGGCCAGCCCTTCAGCGAGCGGCCCAAGTGCCAGAGCCGGGAAGAACGTCAGTCCGGCCACGATGACGATGGTCGCCATCAGCACGCCGGTGAACAGGGGTTTGTCGCTGCGCAGCGTTCCCGCGGTGGCGGGAACCGGTGTCTGCCCGGCCAGAGAGCCGGCCAGCGCCAGCACGAACACCATCGGCAGGAAGCGGCCCAGCAGCATGCAGAGCCCCAGCGCGGTGTTGTGGTAGACGGTGTCGGCGCCGAAACCGGCGAACGCGCTGCCGTTGTTGTTGGAGGCCGAGGTGTAGGCGTAGAGCACCTCGGAGAAGCCGTGTGCGCCGGTGTTCGTCATCGACGACTCGCCCTCGCCCGTGGCCATCGCCGCGGCCGTACCGATCAGCACCAGCGCGGGAGTGATCAGGATGAAGCAGGCGGCGAGCTTGATCTGACGGCTGCCGAGCTTCTTGCCCAGGTACTCGGGGGTGCGCCCCACCATCAGCCCGGCGAGGAACACCGCCACGACCGCCATGACCAGCATCCCGTACAGGCCGGAGCCGACACCGCCGGGCGCGATCTCACCGATCATCATCCCGAACAGCAGCACCCCGCCCGAGAGCCCCTGGAACGAGTCGTGGAAGGAGTCCACGGACCCGGTCGAGGTCATCGTCGTGGACACCGCGAACAGCGAGGAGCCGCCCTCACCGAACCGCTGCTCCTTGCCCTCCATCGAGCCGCCGGCCAGCTGCGAGGCCGTCCCCGGGTGGGCGAACTCCAGCCACGTCACCGCGATGACGCCGGCCAGCCAGATCCCGGCCATGGCCGCCACGATCGCGTACCCCTGCCGCACGCTGCCCACCAGCGTCCCGAAGGTGCGCGGCAGCGAGAACGGGATGACCAGCAGCAGGAAGATCTCCAGCAGATTGGAGATCCCGTTCGGGTTCTCGAAGGGGTGGGCGGAGTTGGCGTTGTAGAAGCCGCCGCCGTTGGTGCCCAGGTCCTTGACTGCCTCCTGGGAGGCGACGGCTCCCCCGGTCAGCTGCTGATGGTCACCGGTCGGAGTGGTGACGGTGTGGATGTCCGCGAAGTTCTGGATCGCCCCCAGCGACACCAGCACCACAGCCGCCACGACCGAGATGGGCAGCAGGATGCGCACCACTCCACGCACCAGGTCGGCCCAGAAGTTGCCCAGCTCCCCGGTACGTGACCGGGCGAAACCGCGCACCAGGGCGATGGCCACCGCCATCCCCACAGCCGCCGAAACGAAGTTCTGCACGGCCAGACCGGCGGTCTGGGTGACATGGCTCATCGCCGTCTCACCCGAGTACGACTGCCAGTTCGTGTTCGACACGAACGAAGCGGCCGTGTTGAACGCCTGGTCCGGATCGATGGGCGCGAAACCCAACGACAGCGGCAGCTTGTCCTGCACCCGCTGAAGCAGATACAGCAGCAACACGCTGACCAGTGAGAAGGCCAGCACTCCGCGCAGATAGGCGGGCCAGCGCATCTCCGCGTCCGGATCGGCACCCACAGCCCGGTACATCCACCGCTCGACGCGCAGATGCCGCTTCGAGCTGTAGACCCTGGCCATGTAGTCACCGAGCGGCCGGTGGACCAGCGCCAGCGCCACGATCAGCGCCGACACCTGCGCCACATCGGCAAGGACATCACTCATCGCAGCGTCAGAACCTCTCCGGGAAGAGGAGCGCCGCGATCAGATAGCCCAGCAGGGCCACGGCCACGACCAGCCCGGCAACGTTCTCGCCCGTCACAGCTTCTGCACCGCCTTGGCGGCGAGCGCCAACAGCGCGAACACCGCGACCGTGACGACGACGAAGGCCACATCGGCCATCAAATGCTCCTCGGAATCACCTCAGGGTCAGGACCCTGCGAGCACACCACCCCTCCCAGCCCTCCCGGCCCCCCGTTAGCACCTTCCATACGGCAACGAGCACCTCCCTGACGCACCCCTTACACCCCACCTCCCCCCAAAGACGGCCCACCCGCGCAGAGCCCCCCGAAACGCCCGAGCGCCCGGACCGGTGATCTCGGTCCGGGCGCTCCCTCGCAGGTCAGCCGGGTGAGCCCGCCCTGATCGCGGTAGGTGTTTGATTTCCAGCGTATTTCCGTCTATTCGGGCACGTTGGCCGCCGGTGCGGGTTAAAGTCCCCCCGTCGGTACGGCGCGAAGGGGGACGCTGATGGGGCCGGAGGAGTTGGGGGCGCTCACCGCGGCGGCGGGGGCGGCTGTGGTGCAGGCGGCGGGGACCGATGCCTGGGCCGGGATACACGCATGGTGGAGCCGGTGGTGGGGGCGTGTGGGCGAAATGCTGCATCGCGAGGAACTGCAACGCGAGGAGCTGGAGCGCCTCGACGCCGACGGAACGACCTTGCCCGCCGCCTCTGAACCTGAAGCGGCGAACCGAGCGGGGTATTGGACCGGCCGCTTCGAGACGCTTCTGGGGCTGCTGCCTCCGGAGGAGCGCGAAAAGGCGGTGGCCGAGCTGCGAGCGCTGGTCGGTCAGCGGCCGTCGGCCCAGCACGGTGACACGACCGTGAACGTGTCAGGCGACGCCCAGGTCCAGAACGGTGACCACAACTACATGGTGAACAACTTCGGGTCGCCTTCATGACCGAGGGCGTTGTCCCGGTCTCCGTGCAGATCGGGAACGACAACACCATCGTCAACAACCTGCCTCCGGAGCACCGCACGGCGGTGTTGCGGCGGAAGCTGCGGGAGTGGGACGACCTCGCCACAAGGGCCCAGTCGGCACCGACAAGCCCGGCCGCTCTGCTGGACGCACACCACGCGGTGGTGCCCTTCAGGGGGCGTGCCGAGGAACTGGCGGAGCTGCGGGCGTGGTGCGAGGCGCCGGGGCTGGGGATCCAACTGCTGTACGGGCCGGGCGGGCAGGGCAAGACCCGCCTCGCGCGCCGCCTCGTCGACCGGCTCGGTGAGACGCAGGGCGACGAGCCCTGGAGCGTCCTGTGGCTGAGCGACAAGGCCCCGGCAGGTGAGCTGCCGGTCCTCCAGTACACGCAGTCGCCGCTGCTGGTGGTGGTCGACAACGCCGAGTCCCGCACGGGCCAGTTGCCCACGCTGCTCAGGGCGGCAGCCGCCGCGCCCAGAACCGTGCGCGTCAAAGTCCTGCTGCTGGCACGCAGCGACGGCGACTGGTGGTACGACCTGCCCGCGGCCACCGAACTGGAAGAGCTGTACGACGCTCCTGTCACGCCCCTGGACCCGCTGGAGCGCGACCCGGACCGGCACGCCGAGGCGTACCGTGACGCCGTGGAGGGCTTGGCCCGCGCCCTGCCCCAGGTTCCCGATCAGCGGCTCATCCACTGGGGGCGCCATGCCCAGCGCCTCACGGGCTCCGCCGCGTACCGTACCCGGACGCCGGACATGGGCGTGGCACTCACGCTGCACATGACCGCGCTCGTCGACCTGCTGGACGCGGCGCACAAGCCCCGGAGAGCCGACCCGTTGGACGCGGCCCACAAGCCCGGGAGAGGCGCGAGCCGCTCCTGGCCCATGGAGAAACGGCTGCTTGCCTACGAGCGTCACTACTGGATCGCCGTCGAGGCCGACCTGGGCCTGAAGAAGCGCAGGGGCATCGACGCCGTCGTCGCCGCAGCGTTCCTGTGCGGTGCCGCCGACCGCGAGGAGGCCGACGCGCTCCTGGACCGTGTACCCGTGCTCCAGGGCCAGACCGCGGACGTCCGCTGGGCTGTCTGCGACTGGATCAGCGACCTCTACCCCCCGACCGCCCCCGCACAGTTATGGGGGATCCTGCGCCCGGACCGCCTCGTCGAATACTTCTTGGGCGACCACCTGTGTGCCGATCCGCGGCTGGCCGATCGTCTCCTCACCGGGGCGTCAGAGGCCCAGGCCACCCAACTGCTGACCCTCCACACCAGGGCGGCAGCGCATCCTGCGCACCGCGAGCGACTCGACGCACAGCTCACCGATCTGTGCTGCCGGAACCCCGAGGTGCTCGGCGCCCTCGCCGTCGACGTCGCCACCCGGGTGGAGCGACCGGAGCCGCTGGTGAAGGCCCTGTACCGGCTCACCGACGACCCCGGCACGGACCTCGCGCATCTCATGCGGCTGCTGGACCGCCTGCCCTCCTCCTCCCACAACCTGGCCGACTGGGCGTTGCACCTCACCGAGCGGCTGACCGACATCCACCGCGAGCGCGCCGAGACGGACTCCTCGTATGCACCGGCCCTGGCCAGGCTCCTGCGCAAGCTCTGCGGACGACACCTCGACATGCGCCACCGGCAGCGCGCCTACGAGGTGGCGGAGGAAGCCGTCAGCTGGCTGAGACCACTGGCGGAGACGGACCCCCCGACGTTCCGGCCCCATCTCGCCGCGTCCCTGCACAATCTGTCGATCAGCCTCGACGGCGTGGGGCGGCGAGCCGACGCCGTAGGACCCGCCTACGAGGCCGTCGGGCTCTACCGCGAACTCCTCGCCGAGTCCACCTCACCCTCCGACCGGCGGGCATACCGCTCGGAACTGGCACACGCCCTCAACGCCGTCGCCAACTGCGAGGGGGAACTCGGCCGCCCCGGCAAGGCCCTCACCGCCATCGAGGAGACCGTGGGCATCCGGCGCGAGCGGGTCGGGGAGCGGCGCGAACGGGCGGAACTGGCCGACGGCCTGAACAACCTGGCCATCTGGCAGAAGGAGTGCGGCCGGCACACGAAAGCTCTGGCTTCGAGCCGCCAATCCGTGGAGCACTACCGGTCCCTGGCCGAGGAGCACCCCGACGCCTTCCGGGAGGGCTTCGCCAGGAGTCTGCACACGTACTCCCACTGCCTGCGGAACACGGGCCGGTACGCGGAAGCCGTGCACGCGGCCGAGGAGGCGCTCGACATCCGTCGCCACCTGGCCAAAGCGCGGCCCGACGCATACCTTTCCGACCTGGCGTCCGACCTGAACTCCTTCGCCATCGACGCGGGCGAGACGGGACGGAGGCGCGAAGCCGTCGAGGCGAGCGCCGAGTCCGTGTCCCTCTACCGGAGGCTGTACGAACGGGAACCGGCCGCGTTCGCGGAAGAGCTGGCCATGAGCCTGAACACGTACGCCAACCAACTGCACGACGTCGGCGCCCAGGAGGAGGCGGTGAACGCCGCCCGCGAGTCTGTCGACCTGCACCGTTTCCTGGAGCAGGCGAGCCCCGGGATGTTCACAGGGGATCTCGCGCTCAGCTTGAACACGTACGCCAGCCAACTGGAGGGCGCAGGACAGGTTCAGGAAGCGCTGGACGCCGCCCGTGAGACCGTCGCCCTCTACCGGCGCGCGGCCGAGGAGCGGCCGGAGGCCTTCCTCCAAGGACTCGTCATGGGGCTCAACACCCTCACCCAACGGCTGAGCAGTGCGGGCGGGGACGAGGAAGCCCTCGCGACGGCTGAGGAGGGTGTCGTCTTCGCCCGCCGCCTCTGCGCGGTGGACGAGACGCCACCAGCGCTGTCCACCGCCGCGATCATGCTCGCGACCAGGGCGACCCGGCTGTATGCGGCGGGCCGGCCGGCCGAGGCCGTACAGGACGCGCGGGAGGCGGAGGCCCTGTTCCGGGGGCTCGTACAGGAAGAGGACGCGGCGCCGCACGTACCGCAGTTGGGGAAGGCGCTGTTGCTGCTGGGCGTCGTCCTCCCGCAAGTGGGCCTGCAGGATGAGGCCCTTGAGGCGTTGGCCGAGAGCGCCGGCCTCTTCCGCCGTCTGGTCGAGGACAGTCAGGAGGACACGGCGCTCCACACCCCGCAGTTGTGCGCCGCCCTCACGGAGCTCGGAAAGCTGCTGTCCGCGGCGCGCCGCTACGAAGAGGCAGCCGATGCGTTCCTGGAAGCTGTGCCGCTCCGTCGCAGGACGGCGCGGAACGAGCCCACGAGCCAACTCACCGAGCTCGTCGCCCTCCTGGCTGCGACCGTTGAGTTCCTGGTGGCGGTCGGGCGCCGCAGTCAGGCTCTGCCGCTCGCGGACGAGGCCGTCGGCCTGCTGGACGGGCCGCTGCGGGACGCGCCCGCCCGGCAGGGGATGCTCGGGCAGTTGCTGCCCGTTCTCGGCGTTCTCCAGCACGGCGCCGGGTCGGAGGAGGAGGCGGATCACACCCTGCGGCGGGGTGTGGAGGTGGCCGAGGATCTGCCCCGTACCGAGCCGACGTACGAAGTGGTGCTCCAGAGGGCGGTGCACGGCCTGGGCACGTACCTCGTCGAGCGCCGGCGATACGAGGAGGGGCGGGCCCTCCTCGTCCGCGCCACGGACCTCGCCCGCCGACTGGTCGCGGTGGACACCGCGTACGACTTCGTTCTGGCCTGGACGCTGGCGTCTCTCGGCCACTACCCGGCGGACGACGAGGCCCCGCTTCCGGACGCTCTGGATACCACCGAGGAGGCGGTCACCCTCGCCCGCCGCCTCGCGCCGGCCGATCCGGCCCTGCATGAGCCTCTACTGGCGTGGGCGCTGGCCCTGCACGGCCTGCGCCTCGCCGAGGCCAGCCGGCACGACGAGGCGATGCGAGCCGCCGTGGAGGCCGTCACCGTCGCCCGCCGCGCGGCGCACCAGCCACAGCTGGGTTTCGCCCTTTACGCGTCCGCCACCATACGGCTCCTGGCCAACGCCGAGCCGGAACAGGCGGCACGGGAGGACATCACAGAAGCCCTCGCCGTCTACCACGACCTGGCCCGCGAGGAACCCGGTCTCGCCGCCGTCCACCTCGACGCCGCGGAGAGGACACGTCGGCGCCTCTTCCGTACCCCTCCTGACTCACCCTCGGCCGCTCCGGGACCTGTGGAGGGTCAGGCGGGGGTCTGCTCCAGGTAGCAGGCCGATCCGCTGCGGCGGGCCTCGGCGACCGCGGCGAGCAGGCGGAAGGAGAAGGCGCTCATCTCCGTGCGCCACTCCTCCACCGTCCGGACGGCGACTTCGGTGTGCTCATCCGGGTCCAGGACGATGCGGTCGATCTGGCCGTGGTCGAGCTGCCCGCCGTCGAACACGAAGCCGATCTTGTGGGTGGTCCAGTCGCCGAGCGGAGGCAGGAAGTGCACGGCCAGCAGCCGCGGTGTCTCCGCGACGCGCAGGCCGGTCTCCTCCAGGCACTCGCGTACCGCGCAACCCCACGGTGTCTCGTCCGGGTCGTCCAGGTTGCCGCCGGGCCACTGCCAGACCGCCGGGTCGTGGGCGGAGCGTAGTTGGATCGGGCGCTCGTCCCGGTCAGTGACGAAGAAGCAGCCGTAGATGGTGGCTTTGGGCAGGGTGGCGATGTACTGCTCGGGCGGGAGCCAGGTACCGCTCATGTCGTCTCCTGGGTCGTCTCGTTGTCGAAGCCGGACTCACCGGCGCGCTGGTTGATGAGGGTGGAGTCGCAGCAGGTCGGCGGATGGTAGCGAGGTGTAGCGCGGGCCGCTGGTGGTGACTGTCCGGGCCGAGGTCGCCGTCTGCCTCCAGCCCGGCGACCATGGCCTTTCGGGCAGCCCTCACCTCACACGCCGGGTCGCCCTCGTCCCCTTGGCCCGGTAGCCCCGGTGGTCATGCCCAGCCCATTTCTGTGTACAGGCGCCCGGCACGGATGCCGTCGATGGCGACCCGGGCGTACGGAACAACCTGCTCGGGGAGCTCGCCGGGATCCCAGACGCGCCAGCCGGTGCACTTGTCGGGCTCCCGGAACGGGTCATGGACGTGCTCCGGGTTGCTCGCGGTCGTTGCGGGCTGTCTCGGTGGTGACCTGGTAGGACAGCAGTTCCTGGAAGAGGCCCGGCTGTTCGGCGAGCTCCTGGTAGGTGCCGTCCTGGACGACTCGTCCTTGGTCGAGCACGACGATCCGGTCGGCGACAGCCAGGTTGGTGATCCGGTGGGTCACCAGCAGCACCACCCGGTCCCGGGCGAGACCGCGCAGCCGCTGGAAGATCCGGTACTCGGCTCGCGGGTCGAGGTTGGCGGTCGGCTCGTCGAGGACCAGCAGACCCGCCTCGCGCATGAACGCCCGGGCCAGAGCGATGCGTTGCCACTGGCCGCCGCTGAGCTCCTCCCCATTGAGCCATTCCCGGGCGAGAAGGGTGTCCAGGCCGGAGCCGAGCTCGGCGAGGACCTCGTCGGCGCCGGCCGCCTCGCAGGCCTCATGCACGGCGGCGTCTCCACGCGGCGAAGGCTGCCCGAGGGTGACATTCTCCCGCACCGTCAGCGGCCAGCGCGCATAGTCCTGCGGAACCAGCGCCACCTGCTTCCACAGCGCTTGCGGATCGGCGTCCCGCGTGGCGACCCCGTCCCACAACACCCGACCCCGGGTCGGGAGATACAGGCCTCCGACGAGCTTCGAGAGCGTCGTCTTGCCGGAGCCGTTGAAGCCCACCAGTGCGGTCACTTCGCCGCGCTTGAGCGTGAGGGAGACCTCGGACAGCGCGTCCACCTCTTTGCCCGCGTAGCGGTGGGAGAGGGATGCGATCTCGATCGTCTTCGGCGGCCCGGGGCGGTGGGTGCCGCGGCGCATACGGAAACCGCCCGCCCGCTCCAGGAAGCGAGTCCAGTCGTCCATGTACAGCCCGGTGCGCACGGCCCGGGAGCCGACGGACACCAGGCCGCGTACGGACTGTCCGGCCATCTGGAGTGCGAAGACTGCCGCGCCCGCCCGGCCGACGCTGATCTGACCGGTCGCCAGCAGCCAGATCACGGCCGCCCACACGATCGTCGAGCCCACCCCTCCGCAGACAGCGCCGATCAGCGAGAAGCGGGCTCCCTGGTCGGCGGCGGCCCGGTCTTCGCGGTTGATCCGGGCGGCGGTGCGCCGGTACCGGCCGGAGAGGAAGGCGGCCATGGTGCCGGCGCGGATCTGGTCGGCCGCGTCGCGGGTGTAGATGTGCCAGCGCAGCACCGCGAGCATCCGGTTGTCGCCGTTGCTGCGCAGGTTCGCCAGATAGCGCACGCGGGCGGCGCTGACCTGGGAGACGGCCTGCGGGAGACTCGCGATCACCAGCAGCGGCAGCAGGATCGGGTGAACGCCCGCCAGCACGACGGCGCCGGCAAGGAAGCTGGCGGCCGAGGCGATCAGGTCCTGGCCCTCGTTGATCAGGTCGCCGGTGACCTGTGCGCCGCGGTCGGCCGCCTCCCGGTCGCGGTTGAAGTCCGGCTCGTCGTAGGCGGCCAGCTCCACCTCTGTGCAGCCGTCGAGCAACATCTGCTCGGCCTCGCGTGTCATCAGCGGCCCGAGGCGCGAGGAGAGCCAGTTGACCGTGATGCCCATCACCGCACGCGCCGCGGCGGCGCCCGCCAGCAACGCGACCGACGGCCATGCCTGCAGCAGCCGGTGGAAGACGTCCCCGCTGGCCAGCAGCGCGGTCAGCGTGCCGCTGATCGCGATCAGGCCCGTCGCCTGCATGATGCCCGAGACGGTCTGGCAGGCCAGAAGCCCCGCGGTCGCCGGCCGGTCCACCTGCCAGGCCAGCACCAGCGACCGGCGCACCAGCCGGGGCAGACGCCGCGCCATGTCGATCAACCGGATCGACCGTCCGGCCGCCTCCCGGCTCCCGGTCAGGTCCACGTACCGCATCTCCGGCTCGGCGGCCTCCTGTTCCCCCGCAGCACCGCCTTCGGCCTGCCGGGGCACCACCGATGCCTGCGCCGAACCCTCCGGGGGGAAGGTCTTTGTGCTCGTTGCGCGGTGGTGCCCGGGCCCCTGGACGGGCGGACTCGAATCGCCGACGGACTCACCACTGCTGCTGCCCGCGCCGGGCTCCTGCGGCTTCTTCGTCATACCCACCACACCCCGACACGTACGGGGCTTCCGGCAACGTCAACGCGACGCCGCCCCAGCATGTCCCTCAGGACCTCGCCAGGGGGTCGTTCGATTCCGGGTTGCGCGGACACATGAGCAGAGGCAGGCGCCACGGCATCCTCCATACGGATGGACGAGGGGTACACGTGCTCTAGAAACAGCTCCAAGCAGGGCGCCGTAACGGGTATTTGGTGAACAGGAGTTCTGATACGAGGCCTCGGCCCGCCGCGAGGCCGCGACCGGACCCCGGCGTCATTCGAACGGTGCCGGGTCACCCCGACGGGGGATTGCCACGGACTTCCGGCCCGACGCACCACAGACGGTGCGGCTCCTCAGCACGGCATCGGCTGAGGGAGCGGGGCTCCCGGTCGTCACCGGTGCGGGGCGGCTCATGCCCACGGGAGGGGCGATCTGACGTTGCCGCGAGGCCGGCCAGCCTCTCTGCGCGGATGCGCCCCTCTGGCGCTCCCCTCCCCCTCGTCACCGGGCTCCGGGCAGCGCCGCCGCCCCAGCACAAAGAAAAACCCCAGGTCAGACGGGTCTGACCTGGGGTCCAGCGGTAGGCCGTGTGGGACTCGAACCCACAACCAATGGATTAAAAGTCCTGGCCAGACCATGCTGGATGGTGTCGACCGCGTCCAAGAAATCCTTCCGCACCAGGTCAGAACAGGTGCGGAAGGTGACCGCTGCTACGCAGTCCGGACGCTTCGCAGCACATCCGATCACGCATCGATCAGGCACCCGAGCACCACAACCTGCGGTTTCGACTGCCATGGTCGGTGGTCGATGCGACCGTTGGACCAACAATCCCTTCGTCCCGCAGGGCTTCCGGTCTGGACGGCACTCTCCGTGTCGTGACAGAAGAGCAACTGCCAACACGCTCTCCGACTGTCCTGGTGGAGCGGAGAGACTTGGGTGCGATTCAGCCAGCGGAATCGCTACGTGAGTCATCGCGAAAGGTCGCACATGACTACTGTTCTCACCAAGGGTGGCAATGTCGCATTGTCTGCGGCGATTTGCCGCGTCACCCTCAGCTCCGCGACCACGGGCATCGATGTGGCTTCTGTGCTGCTCGGAGAGGACAGCAAGGTACGGAGCGATGACGATCTAGTCTTCTACAACCACACATCGCAAGACGGGGTTGAATTGAATGGGCAGACCGTCGTGGCGGAATTGGCTGCGGTCCCCTCGACAGTCGACCGCATTGCGGTTGTAGCCAGCATCGATCCCGAACTGCAAGTCACGCACTTCGATGCGATCAACACACCCCATGCGATTATCGAATGCGGAAACGCGCGGATCACCTTTGTGCCGCCACCGCTCATGCATCGGGAGACGGTGGCCATCCTCATCGAGTTGTATCGACACGCAGGCGCTTGGAAGGCAAGAGCAGTAGGCCAAGGATGGGACACAGGGCTGGCGGGCCTTGCCTCGGGCTTCGGCATTGATGTGGATGATCCAGGGCCGACCGGTACACAGGCTTCGCCGAGGACGCCCACGCAGGGCCGACACACTCCCCCTGTGCCGCCCCCCCAATCCCGCATCACACGTCTCCGCAGTGCTGTCGGCGGCCCCATCGACGGCACCAGCTCGCCAGCCCGTCCCACTGGGCAAAGTCGCCCTCTCCAAGGCCGGTCGAGCAACGATCGACATGCGTAAGGACGACCTGAGTCTGGTCGTGACGGCCACACTCGAATGGGACGGCGGAAGTGCGGCCAGAAGGCAGGCCGGGGCCGACCTCGACCTGTACGCGCTCTATATGCCTGGAAGTCTTGTCACCCCGCCTGGCAAGCCCCCGACCAAAACAGATCAAGTCGTCTACTACCGAGAACTAGGATCCTCCGTTGCACCGCCCTACATCGCTTTGGATGGCGACTCCAAGACGCCAGGAAGCGAGACGATCACCATCCGTCGTCCAGACCTCCAGGGCTACGTCCTGCTGCTGTGTGCCTACAGCGCGGTGGAGAACGGGACCGGTTCGTTCAAGTCCTACGGTGCCCGAGCGGTCGTCACTGATGGGCGCGGCTCTACCGTAACGGTGCCACTGTTCAACAATCGGAATTTGTCCTACTGGGTCGCCATCGCATTGATCGACTTCACCGTTCCTGACGGTGTCCAGATTCGGCATGTCGAGAAGTACAGCGGCAACCACGTCGAATCTCGTCCCACGCTGTACTCGAATGGGAACTTCCGAATGAGCACTGGCAAGGTTGAGTTCAAGACAAGGTAGTCGGCAGTAGAGGTCGCGTCTTACAGCGGTCAGAAGCTGAGCCTGGGAAGCGACGGCGCTTTCACAGACTCACGGTTTCTGACCAGCGAGGATTTCATTTACTGCGGAAGGTTCCTAGACCTGGTGGCACCGCTGCTGACTCTGGTTATCCGCTCTGAAGTACACGCTACGGGCTCGGAATGAAAGAGGAACGCTTGTCGCGTTGAGCAGCTTCCTCGGCATTTGGATCTCGGCAACGCGCAAGGCATCGGGGAATGTAGCCGTTGCGGTCGCACATGACCGTCGTAGGGGTGGCTGAAGCGCGTGTGCTTCTGCGCTAGGTAAAAGAACTCCTGCTGCTGGACTTGGGTGCCGTTGTTCGCGCTTGGCATCAGCTCAGGGACGCGATGCGATTCGAATACATCCCTCAGCTGCACATCTTGGCCCGAGTCATGTTCACGATGGACGGCCAAGGCAACGAGACCTTGCCACTCGTCTGCGAGCTGATTTCCACGTGTTTCCGGTCAGCGAGGATCAACTTTCCGCATACCACACCCGTGTCGGTCCTCACCATGACCTCATGGGTGCCGGAAGCCTGCGTCATCACCCATGCGACGACAAGTGCACCGGCCACCAGGATCACCCCCAAGACACAGCACAGGGAGGCCCAGGCGAGTGCCCGAGTCACTCGTGCCGCTTCCTGCTCTGTCCAGCGCCGCAGAGCCTGCCCGCCCAGGAGGATCTCGCGTTCCGGGGCCCCGTGCGCCGCTCGTACGGCCAGGAGCGAGCCCGCGGTCATGAGTACAAAGGCGGTGACCAGCAGCCCAGTGGCTATCGCGCGTGCGATGTCAGGCAGGTCGGCGAGGTTGTCCCGGCCCTTGAGTAGTACGAGGACCGCGAGCAGAGCGGTCAGCCCGGTGAGGCCGGTGCGCCAGCCCTCTGCTTGCCTGCGCAGTTCGGGAAGCCTGGTGAACTCCATTTCCCGGGCCAGCTCGGCCCAGCGACGGTCGGAACGGGTACTCATCGCCGAATCCGCCAGCTCGCGCCGCACCCGACGAACGACGTGTCCGGCGGACACTGCGGATGGGCGTGACCGCACTCGCACAGGTGCACCTCCGCCAGCAGCGGCTCCGGCCCTCCATCCGCTCTCCGCGTCTCCCCCCTCCCGAAGAGTAGGCTGAGGCCGCCCTTCGTCCCTGTGCCCGGCCGGGCCCACGGGAACAGGGTGCTGGTCTCGCCGTGGCAGCGTGGACATGCCCCCGCGACGATCATTCCCCGTCCGTCCGGCGCGAGTTGTTGGGTGAACAGGGAGGCACTGATCTCGCCGGCATCCTCATCGGCGTACGGCATGGAGTGATCGTGCCGGTCGGTCCCTGTCATGGTTTCTCCTCCAACTCGTCGGGTTTCTCGCCCAGCTCGGCGGCGTGGTCCAACCGGAGTCCGAACAGGCCCGCGTATGTCTCCAGGCGCTGCTGCACCCACGCAGGCGTCTCACCCACCGCCCGGGCGCAGTGCTCTATCCGGCCCTGTCGGACCGGGCCGGTCAGAGCGGGAAGTTCCCCGTCCAGTCCCTCGGAGAGGATCGCCAGATCCTGCCAACCGGGCACGACGTCGGGCACGTCGGTGATCGACGGCGGTGTTCCCTCCAGAACGAGGTACGGCGTGATGCGCCTCTGCCAGGTCTGCTGCACCGACTCGCCGAGGCGGCCGGCGACACTGACCAGATCGAGAGGCTGCAGCGGGGAGCCTGGCGCGGAGAGGCGGTACGCCGGATCGACCGCCACGGCGTCGTGAGCAGTGGGCACTTCGTCAGGCAGAGCGGACTCCGCGTCGGCGGACAGCTCCGGTACGAGCGCACCGATGGCCCGCAGAGGAGCCAGGGCCTGGTACGCCTCACGCGAACTGACGTCGCGGTTACGGGCGTAGGTGACGAGTTGCTGCGCGGTGAGCGGGACCCAGCGAGGGGTCTCGAACCACACGTAGTCCACATCCTCGTGCATCCCGTCGGCGATCAACGCCGATGTCTCATGCCATGTCGGGGCAAACGTCCTTAGCTCCCTGGGCAGGGGCGGGGCCACGAGGCCGGCGCTCAGCCCCAGGCGCTGGGCTTCCTGGTGCGCGGTGTCCCACAGGACCGACAACTGCTGCTGGAGCCGCTGACTGCCGGTGAACAGAACTGCCGAGGTCGCCGGGACGGGATAGTCGGCACCCTCCCAGCTGGGGTCCTCCCCGGAGAACGCGTACCTGCTGGGCATGGGCAGTTCGTCCCAGGCCCACAGCAGCCTCGCCGCGTCCGGGAGAGCCACTCCGGCCTCTCTCAGCTCATCCACACACCAGGACAGTTCTTCCCACGACGTGTCGTGGGAACGGACGAACGCGAGATCCCCGATCGAAATGCCGTCCTCCAGGCGAATATCCGTCTCGTGCAGCCAGCCGACAAGGTTGCCCGTGTCGAGGGAGGGGACCACATCTCTTCCGGGCGAGCGCCTGGTGTAGCGCCGGCGGTGGAGCACGCCGAGGACTTCCGTCTCGCGGGCGAGGATGCGTTCGGCCTCCCATACGGAGATCTCGTACTCCGCGGCCAGCTCGATCGTGGCGGCCCATGGCAGTACGGGTCGGCCGTCGGCACCGTGCCCGATGAAGCGGCGCAGAACGGGAAGTACCTCGGCCGACACCTTGTCCCACCGGGCGGCAAGAACCGCGTCAGGCACGGGGCGGCCCAGCCAGGCGAACTCAGCCAGGCGCCGGTTCACTTCGCCCGCGTCGACGCCGGTCGCGACGGCCACCACCGGTACGTCCCAGGGGTGGACGGCGGGCCGCCAGTGATACTTGTCCTCCTGCAGGTAGAGAAGTTTCAATTCGGCGTCCGTGCAGACATGGTCGCGATGGTGGTCCGGGACGGCGCGCAGCGGCTCGCCTACGAACGGCGCGTACCGGGAGCATGCCTCTGCCAGCTTGCCCAGCGGCTCGTGGAATGTGGCGGAGGCGCGGGCGATACCCGAGAGATCCTCGGGCGAGTGCCGGAAGTAGATCTCGTTGGCGGCCCGCTTCTTGCGCGGCAGGCGGCGTCCCCAGACGCTGATGTTGGAGCTGTTGCCCAGTCGATCGGGTTCGCTGCCCAGGAGCCCTCTCACGACGGACCAGTCGGTGAAGTCCGGTTGCCAGTCCAGGTCGCCGTCACCGACTACGGCCGGCCCCGCCAGCCGCGGATGCGCGATGCGCATGCCCCGCATCGCGCGGAGTACCTCCGCCACCGTCGTCTCCTGCTCGTAGGCCAGCAGGACTGCCGTACGCCAGTCGCTTTCGGCCTTCGCCGCGATGGCCGACCATCCCGCCTGCGGCACGGGGTGGCCCGAGAGGGACAAGGGCATCGTTTCCTTCCGGCTCCGGAAGCCGGGCCGGAGGGCGGCCAGTCGCCAAGGCCGGATCGCCTCGGAGAGCTTCTCCTCCTCGCTCCGCCGGGGTCGGCTGTCCAAGGAGGCATCCAGGCTGAAGTAGCCGACCTCATCGAGGTTCACCTGCCGGCCGAGGCCATCCGACGCGAGCACCCCGCGGCCACGCAGCTTCTCCCACAGAGTACGGGCGATCGAGGGCTCGCGTTCCTCCAGCCTCCACAACCACTTCAGACTCAACCCCGAGTCGGCGGCGAGCACTTGGGCGCCCTGCTGGAACTGCTCCTCGGCCCAGCGGACGTCGTATCGCTCGAGCTTCTTGCGGTTGACACTGAGTTCACCGGCGTGCGCGCCCGACAGATTGAGCACGTACCCGAACGTCCTTTTGTCTGTGCCGATTCCATCGCACACGATCGCCCCGTCGCCCGAGACCCACCACAGTGTGCCGGGCACCGCTTCGACGGCGAAACGGGTGGAGAACGATCCCGGCTCCTCACCAAACTTGAGCCGCCCGGGCAGCCAGGTCTCTTCCGTGCCGTCCTGGTCGCGCACCTCGAGCCGGAACTCGCTGAACAGGACGAGAGAGTGCAGCACCGACACGGCGGAGTTCCCGGGCAGCGCCCCCGCGCGACGCAGGTGCAGTCGGACGCGCGTGCCACCGCCCGGCAACGCAGTGCCGCCGCGCTCGTCGTCTTCCCGGACCCGGAATAGACTGCCGCTGACCGGGATCTCGACGCGCAACGCCTTCTCGGCCGGGCGGCCGTCCGGGCCGACCGGCCGGGTCACGATCGTCATCTCGTCGGCGAGCATGAAGTAGCTGAAGACGCCGATGCCGAAACGGCTGTTGGGATAGAGCCGCAGCGAACTGTCGTGGCGCAGCCACGCCGCCTGCTCCCTGCGGAAGGAGTGCGACTGGTCGAAGCGGCGGCCGGCCCGGGTGAAGGTGCTCTTCAGCTGGTCAGCGGTCATACCGACCCCGTTGTCCACACACTCAAGGTACGGTCCGCGGCTGTCCTCGCCAGCCTCGATGCGGATCCGGCCCGCCCACCCAGCCGGCTCTCGGCCGAGACCCCGCAGATACCGGACGCGCATCTCCCGGTAGCGGCAGGCATCCATGGCGTTCTGGTACAGCTCCCGCAGTGCGAGTTCCGGCTCACCGTCGTACAGCTTCTCGCCCATCAGCAGGCGGCGGATCTCCGTCTGTGCCAGCGAGAAACGTGCGAGTGGTACGTCGTACGCGTCCGTGCCGTGCTCACGGTCCGGCCGGAGCTGGTGGTCGGACAGCCGTGCGGGGAGTCCCCGGAGCAGCGCGGCCTCATCCTGCGGGAGGCGACGGGCCGTCTCCCTGAGCTGGTACCCGAGGTCGTCGGCGCCCTCGACCACGGAGGCGAGTGCCGCGTGGATCGAGGGATGCGGGCAGACTGCGTCCAGACGCAGATACGAGGGAGCGCTACCCTCCTGGTCGAGGTCCCAGAGGGCGTCCCGGAGCACCGTGATCACCTCGCGGGGCACCACCGGATCGGAGACGGCGAGATGCTCCGCGAGAACCTCCGGCAGACACCGGGCGTCGAAGGCGAGCAGCCCCGCGAGCCGCAGCAGCGCCGCAAGCGGCCGTACGCGCAGGCGCGACGGTGTTCTGTGCACGACATGACGGTTCGGCGGCAGCCGCTGGTCGTCCGGCGGTGCACCGAGGACGAGGCCCGCGGCGATCGCACACAGCGCGGTGGACAGTGCCCCCGCCCGGCCGCCGAGCCGCTCGCCCGACGCCGGCAGTGGCACGTCGAGGAGCCGGGCAACGAAGCCGTCGGCCAGAACCGCGGGCACGGCCTCCTCGTCGGTCGCGAAGCGTTCCTCGATCCAGCGGTGGACCAGCCACAGCGCGACGGCGTGCCGGTCGTCCTCGGGATCCAGCAGCCACAGGTATGCGTCTGAGAGCTTCTCGGTGATCTGGGGGTAGTGCTCGGTGATCTGCTCGTAGTGCCGCCGTTGGTCGTCGGCCTTGTTCCTGCGCCTCACGAGTTGCGGATGGAACTCGGCGGCCTGGCTCAGCCGCTCGGCCCAGGCAGTCTCGTGCAGCAGGACGCCGGCGATCAGCGCGGTGACCTCCAGGGCGGACAGTTCTGTGTCCTTGGGCAGGAGCAGCGGGAGGCGGTCGGCCAGCAGCCGTACTGGATACTCGTCGTCGGCCCACGGATCGGGCAGACGTTTCTGAGCCTGGTGGACGTGGCGGGCGGACTGCGTGGCCAAGGTGGACAGGCAGTCCTGCAGATGAGCCACGGTTTCTGAGTCGGAGGCCGAGGCCCTTTCCCAAAGGGCCGGTGTGCGCACCGCGTCCTGCCATGCCTGTAGCAGCCGTCTGCCCGTGGCGATTTCCAAGGATCTGGTCTTTTCGGCCAGGTCGTTCCCGTAGCGAATCAGTACTCCCTGGGACCCGGCCTGCGCCCGTACCGCGAGCGCATGGGTGTCGCGTCTGGTCTTCTCATACACCTGCTCCACCGTCGTGGCCTCGGTCAGCGGGTCGAAGGCCAGGGCGAGCGACGAAGTGAAGAAGCTACCGGTCTCCGCGAAGCCACTGAGCTCACCGGGGCCGCAGCTGGTGATCATGGCGAAGCCACTGTGCGGCGGTCCCTTGACGACGTTGCTGCCGAAGGCAGGAGTGTGCTCGCCCTCTGCCCAGCGGCATGCGTCGATCAGCCACAGCACGGTGCCAGCCGAACAATTGGCCAGATACGGACTGATGTCGGCTGGCAGGAGCGACTCCTGTACGTGGGGTTGCTCCCACCCGGCAGCTTTGTTGCCGTTGTTGGCAGGGGCTCGGGCGTCAGAAGGCACCAAGTAGTCGGTCGTACCGATCCGGACACCGTGCCCGGTGAAGTAGAGAAGCAGTGTGCTGCCAGGCGGCGCGCTCGCGGAGAGGTCGGAGAGGCGCTCGGTGATCTCGTTGCGGGTGGGATTCAGCAGGGTCTCCACCGCGTAGTCGCTGCCTTGCAGGGCGTCGCCCAGGACCCGCAGATCGGCGTCGACCGTAGCTGCCAGGGAGGGAAGGATGTGATCGGCTCCCGGGTTCTCACCCACGCCGATGAGCAAGGCTATGCGTCCGCGATCTTCCATCTGACCCCCGTTTCCCCCACCCCAACCCGCTCATACTTTCATCTGGTCTGACCAGGCGGCAGCGGATCGGCCATGCGGTGGGTGAGTGAGCCAGACACGAGCGAGCGTCCTCCCCGTGGCCGTGCCGCGCGCGCTGCGGGCATGCGAGAACGCTGCAGTGATCGGCCAAAGCCGCGATCACAAACGGCATGGCAAGGGTGCCGTTGTTGCTGGACCGGCTGCGGGCGGCGGAGCGCCTGGACTTCTCCCGTGCCACCATCGATACGTCTCATGTGCAGGCCAAGCGGGGGCGAAGCCGCCCAATAGTCGGTCCGAGCCCGGTTGACCGCGCACGGCCGGGCTCGAAACACCACGTGCTGACCGAGGGGAACGGTATCCCGCTGCGGGTGTCGTTGACCGGCGCCCACCGCAACGATGTCACCCAACTGATGCCGCTGGTCGATGGCCTGCCACTGGTTCGGGGCAAGCGGGGCCGGCCCCGCCGCAGACCTCGCGCGCTGTACGCCGACCGCGAGTAGACCACGACATCTACCGGCGACGGCTGCGCGAACGGAACATCACTCCGGAGATCGCCCGCCGCGGGCAGCCGCACGTCTCGGTCAGAGCATGCCGCGCGGTGCCGGGCTCATCTGCGAGATCCTTCCACACCAGGTCAGGAGTGGTGCGGAAGGTGATCACTGCCGCGTCATCCGGAAGGTTCGGGCACGTTCGCCCACGCATCGAGGCTCTCTGAACTGCGGCCCAGCAATACGGTGATTGGAGCGTGCTGGTGGCGTGGTGGGGCAGCGCCCTCGAAGGTGAGGTATGAATCCGGCCATCAGTCAGCCGCCCCGCTCGTGCTCGCCGCACTGCTGACAGCGGCCGCCCCGGCGCGGACACTCGCAAACCGGGCCCAGCCCGGTGAGCGAGGACTTACGCCGCGGAGGCGACCGGCGAACTGCCCGTCCAGGCCGCTTCGAATAGCTGCAGCGCGACGGCGTACAGAAGTCCCGGTGCTCGTACGTACAGGCAGGGAGAGTTCCTGCCGTGCTCGGAGCTGCTGTAGAAGGTGAGGTAGGCGACCCGGTCCGTTGCGATCACTCGGCAGGTGTGTGGCAGATCGAAACCACGAAGCTCGAAGTTGCGCTGGGTTCGTGCAGCCCGGGAGAGATAGCTGATGTTCGACTCGATCTGGCTTCTGAGGAGAGCGGGAGTGAAACCCGCGTCGAACCTTCCCACGTCGCGCGAGCGCCGCTCCAGCCATGAGCCGGTCCCGGTGTGCGGGTCGGGGAGGAGGACCTGCACGGAATCCATTGGCAGCACACCCGACCACACCGGGGAGAACGCCTCACGTGTGAGCACATTCCCACGCCCTGCCAGCACCTTGATCCAGCGGGCCCGGCTCAAGTCCCGCGCCAAGTCCGGCTCGGCGGCGGACTGGAGACGGTACACACGGCCGAGGCCGGTGCCCGTGCACCGGGAGCCGAGGGCGACAAGCCACCACAGTGGCCGCGAGCCGCGCAGCAGGCCGAGAACGAGAACGATCACACTGGCAGCTAAAGAGCTGAGAACCCCGAACAGAAAAGCAGTCATCCGAAATCTTCCCTGCTTGCGTAGTTTCCTGGCCCCGCAGATTCGATCGGCACGGATTCAGCACAGGTATTGCAGGAGCTGGCCCAGAACGTGCGCCGCGTTACGCGCCGCGAGTTCGTGGTATCCGTGGCCCTTGTGCTCGTCGGCGTTGTCGGACACACCACGGACGACCACCCACCCCGGGTTGTGCTCGCCGTGGACGGAGTTCTCCTGCCAGTACTGACTCAGCCCGCCGGCCTCCATGTCCACCGCCAGCACCTTCTCGTGGTAGGTGCTGAGATAGCTGCGGATGTCGCTCTCCCGGTCGGCGATCACGGCCTCGCCCGATCCGATGACTCCGGGATAGACCTCGTACTCTTCCGACGCATGCGAAAGCGCCTGACCGTTGATCCGCGCTGGGGTTCCGTGGTCGGCGAAATAGGCGTTCACGCCATGGACGACTGACGCTGGAGCCTGGCGATGCTCTCCGCGACGCCGGATACCTCCACCGGGATTGAGCTTGCGATTCTCGTAGTAGACGATGTCGGTCGCGACGATGACGTTGCCGATACGGGCATGCCCTTTGTGGATTCCTCCGCCGACACCGACCAAGGCCCACAGTCGCGGGCTGTAATGGCGGCGCAGATTCTCGAAGGCGGCCATCGCCGACCGCTGTCCCTGGCTCTGGCTCTGGGTGGCCACGACTCGGATGTCGGCGTCCGGCGTAGCACAGCGCCCCTGGTAGAAGAAAAGGCCACCGGGAACCCTGTGGCGTTCCAGCTTCAGCTCGTCCACCACAGCCCGGAGTTCCTCGCTGAGGATCGCGACCACTCCGATGTCCCAGGGGGCGGCTCCCCCGCCGCTCTCGGCCGGACGGGTGCCGGGCCCGTGCGAAGGGGCGCCCGCGGCAACTTGGGCGTGCTCCCCGATGGCATTGTTGGTGAAGACATTGTTGTTGCCACGGCTGACGATGCCGCGATTGACGCTCATGAATCCCCTCCGCTGCTCTGGGCGTTCGCACCGGACGGCGCGCCCGCCGGGCTCCCGGCTTGAGCTCCGCTACCTACCGCGTTGTTCGTGAAGGTGTTGTTGTCACCGATGTTGACGATGCCACTGTTGATGATCTTGAGTGCTCGGTCGTTGAACTCTGAGATTTCCACGTCTCTGGAGCGCAGGAAGTCGCTGGCCGCCCGGAGCAGGCGCCACTCGATCGTCTTCATTTGACCAAGGATGTAGCTCTTCTCCAGCTGGATCTTGGGCCATGCCTGCGACATCTCCTCCCGGATGCTGACCCGGGTTCCGATCAGCACGTTGCGAATCCGCGTCCTCGTCAGATCACGAGGGAGCAGCGCGGCTTTTCCCAGGGTGTAGACGTAGCGGATGATCCGCCACAGTCGCGGAATCTCCGTCGGCAGCGTGGCGAGTTCCCGGAATGCGGCCCATACGACGGCTGGCGCTCCGTGCTGCCCGAACTCGGTGATGCGCTGGAAGGACCTGGGTGTGTGGGCAAGCACGCACGCTGCCGTTGAGATGCTCAGGGTGCGTCCCTGCACGTTGACGTGCAGAAGCACAGTGGCGACGAACTCCCCGCCGCCAGTGGGCGTGGTGACCTCAAGGAAGTGGTGCTGTCTGGCTCCAGGCGTGTCGATGATTTCCCGCATGTCGCGCTCGCCGATCCACCGGGGCAGAAGAGCACGTTGAGCCGCGACATCGGTTTCCGCCACGTAGACACGGTCGCGCACCTGCGCGGGAAGTCGGACGTCCAGGTTGTCCGATGCCAACTGTCCGACCGCCTCCCGCAGATGATCGACCAGCTCATGCGCCTGGAAGGGAGGTGCCGGGTGCTCTCGCTCGTGCAAGGGCGCCTCGTCGTCGCCAGGGCGCAGCAGTTGGATGCTCATCGGAGGGTTCCACTGATAGACCAACTCCCCGGCCCCGACGAACGGTGACTGGTCGCCGAAGAGCGTGAACATGGTGAGGTCGTCCTCGTCGTCCTCGTCCTCGGTATGGCGGGGGCGGCGGTACACGACACAGACGTGCTGCTGCTGTGCGTCCGCAGCCCGTTGCCGACGGGACAGCTTCCGCGGCCTGAGGCTGCCCGCCCGCAGGATGCGGTTCAGCATCACCTGACGGAGAGCCCCGACGAGAAGACACACGACCACGATCACCCCGAGCAACAACAGGCCCACGGCGCCATCGGCCGGGTGCAGCGCCGCGACGACCAGGGCGGTGGAAGCCACCGCAAGCGCGGCCCAGCCGATGCGCTTGAGCTTGCGCCTCCTCTCGGGATCGCTCTCGGTGAAGATCAGCGCGAGTAGGCCCCGCCACCCCCTCTGTCTCCGTCCCCGCTGCCCTCGTTGCTGCCCTGGAACACGGCGCCTGGTCCTCCGCCCGAATCGTCGATCCGGATCCGTGCCGCAGAGCAATCTCGCGAGACGCACCAGCCACAAGAGGGCGACACCGCAGGTGACCACGGTGGCAGCGGGTGCGGCGCCCGCGAGAGCCGGGCCGACCACCGCCCCCACGACGGTCACGCGGAGCAGTGCGCTCAGCGCCGCGGCACGCCAGGCGTGGTGCATGACCGGAACAATGTCGAACCCGTACGAGGGAGCGACGCGGCGATGAGGAGCAGTGCACACCTCGTCGACCACGAGGTCACGGAACCGCTCGTCCACGTAGACGCCAGCGCATAAGTGACGGGTGGCCGTGGTGGGTTCGCCGGGCGTTTCCTTGGCTGGCGACGCGTGGGAAGAGATCAAGCCCGTCCCCCCGGTCAGGTTATGGTTGCAATGACCTTAAGCGCTCCACCATGTTTTAGTCAATGTGACCTTTAAGGAGTTCCCCTGTGGATGACTGGCTCATCGACTCCACGGAGGTGGAAGCGTCTTGGGTGACGGCGGATCTGGCGATCTTCACCGTCAGGGGCGGCCGACTGATGGTCCTCCTGATCGAGCGCGGCGTGAAGCCCTACCGGGGCCACCCCGCGCTACCGGGCGGATATGTGCAGAAGACCGAGACCCTGCGCGAGGGGGCGCTGCGTGAGCTCTGGGAGGAGGCGGGCATCGACGGGAGCCGCCTGCATCTGGAACAGCTGGGCGCCTACGGCGATCCCCGGCGCGACCCCAGGGGCCGCGTCGTCACGATCGCCTACCTCGCGCTGGGGCCGGACCTCCCCGCTCCCGTGGGCGGCACCGATGCCAGGCGTGCCTACTGGTTCCCGGTGTCAGAACTGGCCGACGACCCACACGCCCTGGCGTTCGACCATATGGACATCCTCACGGACGCGCTGGAGCAAATCCGCAGAAAGCTGGAGTACACCGCCGTTGCCACGGCTTTCTGCGGCGAATCCTTCACATTGAGCGAACTCCGCACGGTGTACGAGGTCGTCTGGGGGGAGCACCTCGATCCGAGCAACTTCCGCCGCAAAGTGCTCAACACGGCGGGATTCGTCCAGCCGACGGGAGACCAGCGGCTCCCCGCGACCGGGCGCCCGGCCGCTCTCTACCGTCGAGGAAGCGCCTGGCTACTCAGCCCGCCCCTGCTGCGGGCCGCCGGGAAGGCGAAGTAGGGGCAGCGCATGTAGGCCCAGCAGGGACCAGACCTGCTCAAAGAGGGCATCGGCGTGAGCGGCGGTCACGTAGGCGCCGCAAATGCCTCCGGCCAGGGCGTGCAGGCGGCGTGCTGGGGGCAAGACGGGTTGTGGGCCGGAACTTGTTCATGCACGCCTTCCGGAAGGTATCGCGGGCCCGCCCAGCCGGGGTTTGACTGTGCCCTGCGCACGCTGAGCAGAACCGCGGAAGTGCGCTCGTCCATGCGGGCGGCGGCGACCTCCACACGATCAAGGAGACCCTGCGCCATTCCACCATCGTGCTGGCCTCGGATACGTACACCAGCCTTCTCCCGGAGGTCGATCGCAGCGCCGCCGAGGCGGGCGTGCGATTGATCCCCCGATCCCGTCGTGGCAAGAGCGGCAGCAACGAACGAGGGGAGCCGTGATCTCAAAGACCCACAACCTGGTCCCAGCCGTACAGAGATTGCAATCAACGTGCACTGTGGCCTGTCTTGTCGAATTCCCTCCGCGCAGGCACTCGGAGTGCCACGCTCGCTCCATGGGACGAAACAGCCAACGCCGACGAAGCACCCGCACAGGACGTAAGAACGTTCCCCAGCCGGATGTGTCCGAGATTTCCCGTGCCCGCACAGCCAAGCGCTTACGGGCCGACATCGCCACCTGGCTGGAGAACCCCTCAAAGGGCCCCGGAGGCTCCTTCATCGAGGGAGACCATCCGTCTGACCCGACAGCCGTCTTCGCCGTCCTGATGGGCTGGCTAGTCGCAGCCCGCGAGGCGATCACCGAAGAGCAGGCATGCGAGGCCGTCGACTGGGTCCATGACTCCCTCGGGATCGCGCACGACGATCTCATGTACGCAGCAGGTCTCATCGGACACCCGGATGCTTCGCCTGACGTGACCCTCAACGAGGCCGTGGAGCACTACGGCGACAACGACGGGCTAACCTTCGTTCTCTACATGCTGCTGCTGAGCGGCGGCTTGGTTGCCACCGTCGGAGGCGGAGACCCTGACTGGCTTCGCCAGTTCGACCTCGCGGCATAGCCGCTGGCTCTCCAGCCCCCTGCGCATGCGCGTTCGTGCCACCCATTCAGGGACCGTCCGCTCACGCATCGCTCACGCCCACCACCCCGAAACGACGAAGCGCCCGGACCGATCACCTCGGTCCGGGCGCTCCCTTGCAGGTCAGAGGGCTGGGCCCTCCTCCCTCTCGGTAGGCCGTGTGGGACTCGAACCCACAACCAATGGATTAAAAGTCCACTGCTCTGCCAATTGAGCTAACGGCCCGCACCGAGCAGCATAGCCCGGGGCTCGCGCGAGCCTCGAAGGCATTCCGGGTTGAACGCCTTCGAGGCTGCGGTCGGGCACGTGTTCGGGAGGGCCGGGGCCCTCACCGAGTGTCAGCCGTTGCGCTTCCAGCGGGGCTTGTCCGCGCGGCGGTCCGGGGTGCGGGCACCGTTGCGGCCGGGGGCGTGGGAGCCGGAGCGGTGCTCGCCGGCGCGGCCGTACGGGCGGCGGTCGTCACGGCGGTCGCGGTGGTGGGGGCGGTCGCCGCCGCGGAAGCCCTCGCGGCGAAAGCCGCGGTCGCCACCCTCGCGGCGGTCGTCACGGCGGACGTCGTCGCGGCGGTAGCCCGCCGCGCCGGAGCCGCCACGGCCACCGTCCCTGCCGCCGTCCCGGCCACCGTCACGACGGTCCCGGTCCCGGTCCCGGTCCCGGTCCCGGCCGTACGGGCGGTCGTCGCGGTCGCGGCCGTAGGGGCGCTCGTCCCGGTCGCGGTCGCGGCGGAAGCCGCCACGGTCGCCGCGGTCGTTGCCGCCGCCGTACGGGCGGCGGTCGCCGCGGTCGCGGTCACGCCGGTCGTACGACGAGCGTCCACCGCGGTCGCCGCGGTCACGGTCGGAGCGCTCGCGCTCCGCGCGCTCGCGGCGCTCCGCCTCGGCCTTGGCCTCGCGGCGGGCCTCGGCACGCGCCTCCTCGGCGGCCTGGGCGGCCTCCGCCTCGGCTGCGGCAGCGACGGCCGCCTCGGGGTCCTCGCCGCGCTCACGGGCCGCACGCGCGGTCAGCAGGGTGGCTTCCTCGCGCAGTTCGGCCGCGCGCTGCTGGAGCTTCTCCAGCTGGCGGCTGAGCTTCTTGGCCTCGCGCTCGGCCTGGCGGGCCGAGTTGGCGGCGGACTCCGCCTGGACCTCGGTCAGCGAACGGGCGCCTGTGATACGTGCCACGTCCTCGTCGAAGACGTCACCGCGGCCGATGATGTGCCGCGAGGCGTCGACGCCCGCGTCCTCCATCAGCCGGAAGATCTGCCGCCGCTGGTGGGGCAGCGCCAGCGAGACGACCGTGCCGGACTCGCCCGCGCGTGCCGTACGGCCCGAGCGGTGCAGGTAGTCCTTGTGGTCGCCGGCCGGGTCGACGTTGAGCACCAGGTCGATGCCGTCGACGTGGATGCCACGGGCAGCGACGTCGGTGGCGACCAGGACGTTGACCTTGCCGTCCTTGAAGTCGGCCAGCGTGCGGGTGCGGGCGCCCTGGGTCATACCGCCGTGCAGCGCGTCGGCGCGTACGCCCGCCTCACGCAGCTGCTCGGCGACCCGGTCGGCGCCCAGCTGGGTGCGGACGAAGATGATGGTGCGGCCCTTGCGGGCTGCGATGGCGGTGGTGACCGGCGCCTTGTCGCGCGGCTTCACGACCAGCACGTGGTGCGTCATGGTCGTCACCGCGCCCTGCGCCGCGTCCACCTCGTGCGATACCGGGTCGACGAGGTAGCGGCGCACCAGCGAGTCGATCTCCTTCTCCATGGTGGCGGAGAAGAGCATCCGCTGGCCGCCCTCGGGCACCAGGTCGAGGATCTCGGTGACCTCGGGCAGGAAGCCCAGGTCGGACATCTGGTCGGCCTCGTCCAGGATCGCCGTCTCGACGTCCTCGAGGGAGCAGGAGCCGCGGTTGATCAGGTCGCGCAGCCGGCCCGGGGTGGCGACGAGGATGTCGACACCGCGCTCCAGCGCGGAGATCTGGTTGGCCATCGACGTACCGCCGCACACGACCTTCAGCTTGAGGCCGAGCGTGTCCCCGTACGGCTGCAGCGCGTCGGAGACCTGCATCGCCAACTCACGGGTCGGGGTGAGGATCACGCCGCGCGGGCGCTTGCGCTGGGTGCGGCCACCGCTGAGGCGGGCCAGCAGCGGCAGACCGAAGGAGAGGGTCTTGCCGGAGCCGGTGCGGCCACGGCCGAGCACGTCCTTGCCGGCCAGCGCGTCCGGGATGGTGGCGGCCTGGATGGGGAACGGGGCTGTGACGCCGTTCTGGGCGAGCTTGCGTACGACGGAGTCGGGGAGACCGAGGTCGCCGAACGTGACCTTTGTCTCCTCGGTCGTCTCTTCGGTCGTGTCGACGGCGGCCGGCTCGGAGGTCTCGTCGACCGCTTCGACGACCGGCTCCGCGGTGGTCACGGCGACGCTGATCTGGTCGGCCGTCATCGCGGCCGCTTCCGTCATCTGGGGTGCTGTTTCGGTGATTTCGGAGACCGTTTCGGTGGTTTCGGGGGCCGTCTCAGCGGTCGGCTCAGGGAAGTCCTCAGGCCGTACGGCGGCAGGGGTGGTGACAGTCATGCGAGTTGCGACAACCTTCCGGAGTCATTCGGCACGCGCCCATAACTCCGTGAAATTCGCAAAGAACCGCCTCGATGCGGTCAGCCACGGTCAGAGAGAACGCGCCACACGGCGCGCTGTGATGACGGCGCCGGGCAAATGGGATCAAACGATCTACCAGCATACGCGGCCCTGGGAGCTACGCGCAAACGGGGCCGGGAGATCGCGGTCGGGCCCTGTGAGGGGCAGGGCCCCTGAGGGCGGCAGGGGCCCTGAGAGCGGCAGGGCTCCAGAGGACCGCTGGCCTCCAGGCCAGTGTGCCACCGAGCCGGTGGCCACGCCCGGGTGCCGCTTCCCGCCGGTGGCCACCCGCGGGCGCCGCCTCCCCGGCGGGCCCGCCCCAGCCCCTTGAGGACCCCGCCCGCTCAGGCCGGGCTGGGCTCGCTGCGGCGGACGAAGGTGTCGGTCCCGCTGGGCGAGGCCGTGGTCCGGGTGGGTGAGGGGTCCGGCGCGGGCTTGGTCGGGGTCGGGCTGGGCGAACTGGTGGGCGAGCCCGAGCCGCCGTCGTCCCCGCCGCCGGAGCCGCCCGAGCCGCCGCCGTCACCGGTCGGCTGGGGCCTGGGCCGGTTCCGGTCGCTGCCGGGCGAGGAGCCGGACGAGCCGGTCGTGGAGGACGCGGTCTCGCCGCCCGGGTCGTCGCCGTCCGTACGGTCCCGTTCACCCGAGCTCTCGCCGTCGCCGCGCTCGCCGTCCTCGTCCTTGCCGTCACGCTCCCGGTCGCGGTCCTTGCGCCCGTCGGCGCGGCCTCCGCTCTCGCTCCCGGCGCGGCCCTTGCGGTACGCGGTGCCGTCGAGACCGCCCTCGGGGTCGGCCGCCCCGGCGTCGTCGTCGGCCCTGCTGCCGACCGGGGCCGCGCCCTCCCCGGCGTCGCCGGTGCCCTGCACCGTCATACAGCCGCTGAGGGTGGAGACAGCCGCGAGTATCAGAGCACCGGCGGTCGTCCGCGTGACAACGGTGGCGGCGGGTGCGGCGGTACGGGATCGGCGCACGGCGGGACCTCCTGCGCGGGACATCAGGCGAGTGCCATGCCCAACTCCCCGTCACCCCAACAGGTCACGCCGCGCGGCGCGCACGGCGCGCGATACGGCGCTCACACTCGTCGCGTACCCCCAGAGGGGCCGCCGCCCCGAGGGCGCAGACCTCCCAAGCGCGCACGGGAGCCGTGTGCGCAGAGGGAGCCGTCCGCGCAGGGGGAGCCGACCGGCTCACCCGTAGCCGAGCGCGTGCAGCCGCTCGTCGTCGATGCCGAAGTGGTGTGCGATCTCGTGGACGACGGTGATCTCGACCTCTTCCACGACCCCTTCCCTGGCCTCGCCGTCCTGGTCGCTCTCCCGTTCGACCATGCGCAGGGTCGGCCCGCGGTAGATCGTGATGCGGTCCGGCAGGACGCCCGCGTACCACTCGCCGCGCTCGGTCAGCGGAGTGCCCTCATAGAGCCCGAGCAGCTCGGGGTCGCTCGCCGGAGGCTCGTCCTCCACGAACACCGCGACGTTGTCCATGAGCCTGGTCAGTTCGGGCGGTATCCGGTCGAGGGCTTCGGCGACCAGCTCCTCGAACTCCTCACGCGTCATCTCCAGCACGCGCCCATTGTCGACCAGTATCAGGGCCGGGGCATCACCCCTCACCGCCTCGGCGCGGGTGCGTCTCCCCCGCGTCTCCCCCACGTCTCCCCCGCGTCTCCCCGCCTCGGCGCGGGTGCGTCCGGGCATACAGACGGCGCACAAGGGGCATAGGGGCCCACATGGCCAGCGTTGTCTCCAAGCCGTCGCGTGCCGCGTGGGGCTGGTTCAGACAGTTCGCCGACCGGTCCGTCGCCCGCCTCCGCCGCTCCCGTCCCCGTCCCCGGCCCCGCCCCCGCCCACGGCTCCGCCCCTACCGGCGGGCCGCCGGGCTGGTCGTCGTCACGCTGCTCGGCGCCTGGCTGGGACTGCTGGTGGTGGGCAACGTCCGTACGCCCGTCGGACCCGTCGACACCACGATGACGCTGCGCCCCTCCCTCACCGGGGGCACCAAGATCAATGTCTCGCCGCTGGGCGCGCTGGAGCTGCACAGCCACACCGCGCCGCTGCGGCTGGACGTCGACGTCGACCAGCTCGTCCAGGAGCGCGCCGCAGCACTCGTGGACCACCCGGAGCGCATCGAGGGCCTGGAGGGCGAGATCTCGGGTGACGTCCGTTCGGGCGCGCTCGACCTCGGGCTGCGCTCGGCCGTCGCGGTACTGACCGGCTCCTGCGCGCTCGCCCTCGCCGTCTACCGCCGCCCGCGCCAGGCGCTCGCCGCGGGCGGGCTGTCCCTCTCGCTGCTGGTGGCCTGCGGCGCGACCGCGGCGGCGACCTGGAACCCGAAGTCGGTGCTGGAACCGAAGTTCTCCGGACTGCTGGCGAGCGCGCCCTCGGTGGTCGGCAACGCCCGCAGCATCGCCACCGAGTTCGACGTCTACCAGAAGGAGCTGGCCCGCCTGGTCACCAACGTCACCAAGCTCTACGACGCGGCCTCCACCCTTCCGGCGTACCAGCCGGACCCCTCGACGACGCGGGTGCTGCACGTCTCCGACATCCACCTCAACCCGGCCGCCTGGCACATCATCCGGTCGCTGGTCGAGCAGTACAAGATCGACGTCATCATCGACACCGGCGACACCATGGACCACGGCACGGCCCCCGAGAACGGCTTCCTCGAGCCCATCCCGGACCTGGGCGCGCCGTACGTGTGGGTACGCGGCAACCACGACTCGGCCACCACCCAGAAGGCCATGCGGAAGCTGGCCGACAAGCGCGGCTCGAAGGTGCACGTACTCGACAAGGGCACTCCGGTGAACGTCGCCGGGCTGCGGATCTCCGGCTGGGGCGACCCGCAGTTCACCCCGGACCGTTCGGTCGTGCCCGAGGGCGACCCGGCGGAGCGGGCCGAGGGCCACCAACTGGCCGGGACGCTGCGCGCCCAGCGGGCCGCCAGCACCCCGGTGGACATCGCCGTCGCCCACAACCCCGTACTGGCCGAGCAGACCGACGGCCTCGTCCCGCTCGCCCTCGCCGGGCACACGCACAACCGGAGCACGCGGGTCCTCCCGCACGACACCCGGCTGATGATCGAGGGCTCCACGGGCGGCAGCGGCCTGCGCGCGGTCGAGGGCGAGACCCCCGACAAGGTGCAGGCCTCGGTGCTCTACCTGGACCGGGACAGCAAGCGGCTCCAGGCGTGGGACGAGGTCGACCTGGGCGGTCTCGGGCTGTCGAAGGCGGAGGTCTCCCGGCACCTCCCCAAGGAGATAGAGCCCGGCTCGTCCCCGTCGCCCTCACCGTCCTCGTCGAGCCCGCCGGTCACGAGCCCGGCGACGGGCCGCTGACGGCGCCTGACGGCTGGGCACGCGGCCGTGCGGACGCCGAGCGCGCGGCCGGGCCGACGCTCGGGGCGCAGCCGTGCCGACGCTGCGCCCGCATCCGAGCGGACAAGTCGTGCGCAGCCGTACGAATAAGTTTTGGCGAACCGTCCGTGCATCCCATATGCTGCCCGAGCCTGCTGAAGCGCTGTTCAGGCGCCCAGCCGGGCCGTTTCGCCCTCATCGTCTAGCGGCCCAGGACGCCGCCCTTTCAAGGCGGTAGCACGGGTTCGAATCCCGTTGGGGGCACCACGCTTATAGTCCCCCTGACCAGCGAAAACGCTCGTCAGGGGGACTTTTTTACTGTTCTGGTGGGCACGAAGTGGGCACCAGACCTCATTTACAGTCCTGAGCATGGCGTACATCGAGGTCAAGCAAAGGCGTGACGGACAGTCCAGCTACGTCGTTCGCTGGCGTGCGGGAGGCACCCGCAGCGGCAGCAGAGCGTCCGAGTCCTTCGACGACGAGCCGTCGGCGGAGAAGTTCAAGAACCTCGTAGACGGCCACGGACAGCAATGGCCCCTTGGCTGGATACGCGGTCGAGGGTTCGTGGAGAACATCCGCACGCCGGAGGAGATGTTCGAACCGTTCGCCCTCCGCCACATAGATCAGCTCACCGGGGTACAGGGCGACACGAAAGCCGAGTACCGAAAGCTCGTCCGGCAGAAGCTCTCGCCGTGGTTCCGCAACTACTCGATGCGCGGTGGAGAGGGCGGACTCGCTGCGGACGCGATACGGACTTGGGTCAACGATCTAGAGGCGGGTCGCCCTGCCCCACACGATCCGGAGGGGACCAAGCGCCGCAAGCTGAGCCCCAAGACCATCCGCAACGTCCACGGCCTGCTGTCTAGCATCTGCCAGAGCGCTGTGGAGCACGACCCGCCTCTGCGCACGAAGAACCCGTGCGCAGGCACCCGACTCCCCCGCAAGGACGACGGCGCCGAAGACGAGATGGTCTTCCTCGAACGTGACGAGTGGGCACTGTTGCGCACTCAATTGGTCGACCCGGACGCCCGCGAACTCGCCGAAGCTCTCGCCGAGACCGGCGCACGCTGGGGCGAGGTCACCGCACTTCAACCCCGGGATCTCGTACGTCGCAATGGTCGGCCCGCTATCCGCATTCAGCGAGCGTGGAAGAAGGACGAGGACGGGGCGCCCTATACCGGCGCCCCCAAAACGAAGAAGGCGCGGCGGACGCTCGTCATCACCAGCAATCTGGATCAGATGCTGCGCCGACGCGCGAAGGGCATCGGGTCGAAGGACTTGCTGTTCGAGGGACCCAAGGGCGGTCGCTGGGATTCGTGGACGTTTCGCAGCCTGCGTTGGATGCCCGCGATCGAGGGCGCGCAGGCCGAAGGGCTCACCAAGGCCCCCCGCCTCCACGACCTGCGCCACTCGCACGCCTCGTGGCTGATCGCAGCGAAGGTACCCCTCCCAGCGATCCAGGCCCGCCTCGGCCACGAGTCGATCAGCACCACGGTGGACAGATACGGTCACTTGCTCGATGCGCTGGACGAGGAGGTCGTTTCGGCCGTCGAATGGGCAATGAACCCGAACGTGGGGATGCCGCGATACTTCGTCGCTCAAGCCGCGTGAACCGAACCGGCCCGCGTGCCTCTCGCTGGCACGCGGGCCTGGCCGTCTCCGAACGTCTCGCTGCTCATGTGGATTGCAGGTCGGGCACCCCGCAACTCTCATGCGTGAAAGGGGAGTTGTCAGTCCCGCCCGCTAGCTTGATGAGTGTCTCGCCTACCTGAAGGAGCCAGCGTGACCTCCAAGCCCCGTCGCTCGTACAGCAACGCCACTATCGCCGCTCTGACCACGCTCGCACGAGGCGGCTGCTACTACCCCGAGTGCAATGTCCCGATCCTGAGGATGATCGACGGCGAGCCGTTCCTCAATCTGGAGATCGCCCACATCCGGGCGTTCGAGGACAACGGGCCGAGGTCGGAGGAAGACCTCGACACCCGGGAGCGGAACAGCTTCGGCAACCTGATCCTGCTGTGCACTCCGCACCACAAGCTGGTGGACGGACCTCGAAGCGAGGAGTTTCCGGTCGAGGTGCTCGAAGGCTGGAAGGACGCGCGGGAGTCCGACGGTATCGACGCGCTTGCAGGGCTCACCGACCTCACCGAGGACAAGCTCGCGACAATGATCCAGGACGCTCAGCACGAGCTGTTCGAGCGTCTGGAACCTGCCCTGGACGAGTTCGCCAAGACGGCCCCCGAACTGGCGGACCTCCTGAAGAGCGTCACTAGGGAGATTTCCGACCCAAGGATTCACGGGTTCGGAATCTCCGAGGACAGCGTACGCATGCTCAGCAACGCGCATCCCGCGACCTGGACCATCTACCGGACACCGCGCCTTGGCTGCTTCGGGCCGCCCATGGTCTCAGGACACTCCCGGACACGGCCTCGACACTCATGGATGCCGCTGATGATCTCAAAGGACTCCCGGACACGGTGACTATCCTCAACAAAGCAGCCCAGAAGCTCTCGATGGCCGCGGCGAAAGCTCAGGACGCGGCTTCTGCCTCGTACAACAGTCGTTACTGACGCCCCGCAGCACCACAGGCCCGCCCTCGCAGCAGAATGTCGCCGAGGATGCGGGGCAGCGGCGCGAGAGCGGCAGGCGTCTCCCCGCCGCGGCTCGTGTGATCACCGAGGTGTCTCCAACCTCACGAGATGGCACACCTAAACAGGGCCTTCTCCGGGCCCGCCCCGACTTCGACTCGACGTGCCCACACGGCGTCGCCGTTGGTGCCGGTCACGTCGGCACCAACGCCATCAGCCGCCAATGGGGGTGCCCGCTGGGAGTCAAGGCCAGGAGGGCGACACGGAGTTCTTCGGCCCCTTGGCGGGGCAGGTGAAGCCTTCGGGGTTCATTCATGTCCGGGTCGAAGACGATCGGCAGGTCATCCGGGGCGTTCCACAATCGCCTGACATCCGGATCGGCGAGCGCGGTGCGGACGACGGCGCGCATGCGCGGGTCGTCCTTCCATTTTTCGGCGTGCACCAGAAGCTGAGCGACTATCGGCTTCGCCCAGCCCTCCTCCCAGTCGATGAGCCGGGATCGAGCGTCATGGTGAGTCAGGCACCACACCATGAAGTTTTCGTGCACCAGCCAGGAGAAGTCCGTGGTGAGCCTGGTGTTGCAGGCCAGGACGTCCCAGCGGTGGTCACAGATGTATGCGCTCCAGGGCAGCCCATCGAGGAGTGTCCGGAGAGGCGCGGGCACCTTGGGCTGTTGGGCGTGAGCCGAGGGCTGGTGCTTTTGCGAGGCCGCCTGATTGCGGCTGAGACTGGATACGAGATCCCATTCGCCCTCGCTCAGGTCCAGGACCCGGCGGACGGCAGTGAGGAAGGCATCGGAGTAGTTGCGGGGCTCGCCCGACTCCAACCTCCGGTACCACCGCTCGCTGACCCCACACAGCAGGGCAACGTCCTCTTGGCTGAGCCCGCGTTCGGTCCGAGGGCCTAGCAGGGCCTCGAAGCTTGAGATGCCGCGTGGCTCGCGACGAGCCCGAGCGTTGCGTAGCACGCGGCTGATCATTCGCCGCCCCGAACCGGGCGAATCTGCAAGAGTCACCCAAACAGCCCCCGCGAGTCGTGGATCACATTTTGGCTGACCTAAACCAACCATGGGGTCGTCCCGGCCACCCCCTGATTCAGGCGTTTCACCAGCTCAGGGCGGCGTGACATACGACGCTACTGACGTCGCGGAGCAGCTGACGGACCCAACGGAACAATAAGCGGAACCTGTAGTTCCTGTGATCATTTGCGGGCTATTCCGTGTGTCCTAGAGTTCCAGGCCAACGCTGCGTCAGGGGTTCCACGGGAATGCCACGCGGCGCTCGGGCCATTGCGCCCCGGGGGCGGTTCCTCTGGGGATGCCGGCGAGCGGAGTCGCGCCCTTGTGCGCCCGTAGGCGGTGCCTCCTTGCCGACCCCGCTCGGGTAAGGGCCGGTACGCGTCCGGCACGACTGGCCTCCGCGCCGATGGGCGCAGCAATGGGGCATGAGTAAGAGGGGAGACCTATGTGGAGGCGAAGCAGCGGCCCTCCGGCAGGGTCGAGGTCGCCCCTCCTGAAGGTGCTCCGTCGCCGTAGCCGCTCACGACGCGCCCTTCTGAAGGAGTGCGAGAAGCTGCTCGTCGGTCTCCCGCTGCCGGAACGATTCAGCGTCGAGGCGCTGGTGCGCAACATGGAGGGCGTACTGGGTCGCCGGATTCAGCTCGTACCGCTCGGGGATCACGGGGCGGGCCTGGGTACGGCGTGCGGGCTTCGGGTTAAGGGGCCCAATGTCACCTTTGTGCTGTACCGGCAGCGAGCGAGCCGGAATCAGACCGAACACATCATCCTCCACGAGCTTGCCCACGAGTGGCTGGACCACGGGACCACGCTGTCGCAGGCCGAGATTCAACGGTTGGTGCCCGAACACATCCGGCAGGGGCTGCTGAGGAACTTTCCCACCGCCCCGGTGCAGGGGCGGGTCAACTACGACAGCCCCGAGGAACAGCAGGCAGAGCTATCGGCTTCGCTGATCAAGCGGACCGTCAAGCAGTCCGCCCGCCAACAGCTCGACGTCGGCGACGACATGGTCAGTCTCCTCGAATCCTCGCTGTCCCACCCCGTTGCACCGCCGCGCCGCGGCAAGACGTAACTCTGCAAGGAGCATCCCTGCGTGCTTGCCACGATCGAGTACCTCGCCGCATCTGTGATGACCGTCGTCGCCGTATGGCGTGTGCCGGCCGTTCGATACGGCGACGCCCACCGCCGAGCCCTGTGGGGCGGCTACGCGGGATTCGCCGCGGCCCTGTGGCTCAGCACACGTGGCGTGATGCACGCCGTGGAGCACATCCCGGTCATCGACCTCAATGCTCTGCTCAAACACTTCGCCAGCACGTCAGCCATTCTGGCTGCTCTCACCTACGTAGCCACCAGCTACGGCAAGACCTCGGCACCTGTAGTGCCGACACACGTCGCGGTCTCCCGCTGGATCGCACGCTGGGCATACAAGGCCGGCATAGTCGGTGTACTCCTGCTGACCACGTTGTTTTTCACCGTGGTGGACCGCAAGACACCGAGCGCGGACTTCGTCGCCGACCACGCAGGCGAATGGGGCGCCGCGATCTACATGAACGTCTTCTACTTCTTTCCGCTCGTCACCACTGCGGTCTGCGGCTATCAGTGGACACGAGCAGCCCGGCGGGCAGAGACCGCCAGCATGCGTGTCGGCCTGTTGCTGATGGCCATCTCCATGTGGATGGGTTTGGTCTACGTAGCGGCCCGCATGACCCTGATCTCGGTGGCAGTCGTCACGCCGTTGGATTCGGGTGTCCTGAACGACGCCGTCACCGCCACGGCTATATGGATGAACGCCTTGTTCCTGATCGTCGCGGTCGGCGCGAGCATTCCGACCACCACCGCGGCAGCGGCTCGCTGGAGGACCTGGCGAACCGTGTACCTGCTCTACCCGCTCTGGCGCGACCTGATGGAAGTCTTCCCTGGCACCAGCCTGTACCCGCCTGGCCCCCGCCTACGCGAATTCACCCGTTCGCACACCCCTTTCGACGTGCGACTGGACCGGTGGACCCAGGACATCGCAGATGCCTCCGACAAACTGCGCTACTTCGCCCCGGCCGAACTGCTGATCGCTGCGGAGGAAGCTGTCGTCTCACACCCCGACCCCCAGCCGGCGGCAGAGGCGTACTGGATCAAGGCCGCTGTGCTGGCCGTCGCCGACAAGCAGCCAAGCCCGTCCCCGTCCGCGCCGCTCCAGACCAAACCCTTCATTGACACCGACGCCGAAGCGAGCTGGCTGGTACGAGTCCGTGGCGCCTACTCCAAGATCACCACCTCCCAGGCCAAGCGCGTGCTCGCGCGAGCAGAGGAAGAACTCGTCGTATGAGCCAATGCCGTAGGCCCCGATCAGCGGCGGACACGCTGTTCCCGGAGCCTCATCGTCGGATGCTCCGTCCCCCGTCGAGTGCTCCGCGCTCAGCTCAGCGTCGCGAAGCCGACCGGTCGGCAGGCAGCCGCCGAGTGACACAGCGATACGAGATCCGTCACGCGGTACATACCTACTCGCGGTCCTTTCCCGGATGACGCCCGCGGTGGCGCGACACAGCGTTCCGCCCCTGAGCACAAGAACAGTCAGCACCGATCAGGAGATCACTCCCATGGCCCCGTCCAGCCCCGCTCCCAACGGTTTTCCCGGCGGCTTCTCCTGGGGAACCGCCAGCTCAGCAACCCAGTGTCAGGGGGCGACATCGGCAGATAACTGGTGGGCTTGGGAGCAGGCCGGGAAGGCCCCCCGGAGCGGAGACGGGAACGGCTTCGACAACCTCTATGCGTCGGACTTCGCGCTGCTCGCGGGCTGGGGTTTCAGCGACCACCGGCTGTCCCTGGACTGGGCACGGATCGAGCCACAGCCGGGGCGACACGACCAGGAAGCGGTCGAGCACTACCGGCACATCCTCCAGGCCGGCCGCGATGCGGGCCTGGCCATGTGGGTCTGCCTTCTGCACACCGCTCTGCCGACCTGGTTCGCGTCCGAGGGCGGCTTTCTTTCCCCCGGGGCCAGCGCTACCTGGGCCCGGCACGTGGACTTCATCGCCGAGACCTTTGGCGACCTCGCCGACGGCTGGATGCCGGTCAACAACCCCACCGCATACGCCCAGAAGGGATATCTCGCAGGCACGTTCCCTCCCGGCCACACCTCGCAGGAAGAGTTCCTCACTGTCCTGCAGGCCATCCACCAGGCAGACTTCGAGGCCGCACTGCGGCTGCGCCAAGACGGCAAACCCACCTCCACCAACGAGGCCCTGCTTCCTCTGCACCCGGCCGATGACAGCGCCGATGCCGCTGCCGCCACCGCCCTCGTCGACGCCGTCGTGTGGGATTCCTGGCTGAACCTGGCGAGGACACCGCGCTACGAGAACGCCTTCGACCAGTACGGCTTCAGCTACTACTTCACGCCGACGGTCGGCCCCTCGGGAGATCTCTTCCCCTACCCGGAAGGCGAGCCGGTGGGGCCGCAGGGCTACGTGTCCTGGGCACCGGGCCTCGGCGAGGTCCTCGACCGGCTGAACTCGGAATTGCCCGGCAAGCGGTTCCTCGTCGCCGAGATCGGCTACGGCGGGGAGGACGACCGCGCTCGGGCCGCCTACCTCCAAGACGCTCTCGGCCAGGTCCACGACGCCATGTCCCGCGGCATGGATATCACCGGCGTTCACCTGTGGACCGGCGTGGACAACTACGAGTGGCTCGAAGGGCACACCGTCTCGTTCGGCCTCTTCGACCGACATCGCACCCCGCGACCGAGCGCACGCCTCGTCCAGTCCCTGATCCGCAAGTAACCCGGCCCTTCACACGCTGGCTCCGCAACCGGGCGTGCTTCCCCAGCTCGCCCCCGAGCCTCATCTCTGTTGGAGTTCCCCATGTCCCATCACACCGGCCTCGTCCTCGACTTCGGCGGGGTTCTCACCACGTCGCTGCTGCCCGCTGTGCTCGACTTCGAGAAGCGCGAGGGGCTGGCCAAGGGCGCGTGCATCACAGCGCTCTACCTGGACGAAGAAGGAACTCGGCTCACCCACGAGCTGGAGCGCGGTGCGATCACCCAAGACCAGTGGAACGAGGCCGCAGCGGCACGGCTCGGCGTCACCCCCGAGAACCTGATGGGAAGGATCTTCGCCGACCTGCGCCCCGAGCCACTGATGATCAACGCAGCTGCCGCAGCACGCCGTGCGGGGGTCAAGGTCGGCATCCTGTCGAACTCGGTCGGGCTCACGCCCTGGAATCTCTACGACGGGTACAGCCTCGACACTCTGTACGATGCCGTGGTGATCTCCGAGCATCACGGGATGCGCAAGCCCGACCCGGAGATTTTCAATGCCGTACTGAAACTTCTGGACCTTCCCGCCGAGCAGTGCGTCTTCGTCGATGACACCGCTGATTACCTCCCGCCAGCAGCCGAACTCGGCTTCGCGACGGTCCACGCGGAGGCACCGCAGCAGACGATCTCCCAGCTTGAGGACTTGCTCGGGGTGCCCCTGACCGAAGAGGAAGAGTTCCTAACGAATGGCCTGTGAGCGGTTGGCCTGCTCCGTCACTGATGACCCGGGTGTGTGAGTGGCCCGGCTGAAGCCAGGAGAAGCGGTGTTCTCCAGACTTCGCGGTGTCTCATGAGACACCGCGAAGTCGTTGCCGAGGTTCGCGAGTCAGCTACCGCAGGCGCAGCCGACCGCTTCCGGTGTTGCCTCGCTGGCCTGACTGGTGCAGCAGCCGTTGCCGGTGAGGTTGGGGTCGGCGCTCTTGCCGAGGGCGTCGGCGTCGGCCTTGACGACGTAGACCTCCCACGGCTCCTTACCGGGGCCGTGCACCCACACCTTGTCCTGTAGGGCGTAGCAGCACGAGGTGTCGTTCTCCTCGAACGTGGCAAGTCCGGCGTCCTTGAGCCGGTTCGTCGCGGCGGTCACCTGCTCGGTTGCTTCCACCTCTACGCCGAGGTGGTCGAGGCGGGTTTCCCGTCCGGGCTCGCCCTCGATCAACACGAGCTTGAGCGGCGGCTCGGCAATGGCGAAGTTGGCGTACCCCTCGCGTCGCTTGGCCGGTTCGGTGCCGAACAGCTTCGAGTAGAAGGTGACCGACGCTTCAAGGTCGCTGACGCGCAGGGCGAGCTGTGCACGAGACATGGCGGTGCTCCGATCGATTGTATTGATGTCCGTCGATTCAAGGTTGCATCTTGTATCGACGACTGTCAACATAGAAGTATGTCGAAACAAGAGCCCGTGGCGCTCGGCCAGACCGGCGAGACCGGCGCCTGCTGCCCCGCACTGCTGACCACACCCCTCGACGAGGGGCAGGCCGTAGAACTGGCGAAGGTGTTCAAGGCGCTGGGCGACCCGGTGCGCCTGCGCCTGCTCTCGATGATTGCCTCGCGCGCAGGCGGCGAGGTCTGCGTCTGCGACCTGACTCCCGCTTTCGACCTGTCGCAGCCGACGATCTCGCATCACCTCAAGCTGCTTCGGGAAGCCAGCCTCATCGACTGCGAGCGGCGCGGTACGTGGGTCTACTACTGGCTGCTGCCCGAGGTGACCGACCGCCTCGCCGGCATCCTGACCCGCCCGGTCGGCGAGCCCCTGCCTGCGCCCGCCGAGGTGATCGCGTGAGCGCCGCACCCGAGCAGGCGGTCGCCGGCCGCCTCTCCTTCCTCGACCGCTACCTCGCCGTGTGGATTCTCGCCGCGATGGCGGTCGGTCTCGGTCTCGGCCGCGTCGTGCCCGGACTCGGCGACGCGCTCGCCGAGGTCACCGTGACCGGGGTATCGCTGCCGATCGCGCTCGGCCTGCTCGTGATGATGTACCCGGTCCTCGCCAAGGTGCGCTACGACCGGCTCGACACCGTCACTCGCGACCGCCGTCTGCTGCTGCCCTCGCTGCTGCTGAACTGGATCGTCGGGCCGGCGCTCATGTTCGCGTTGGCGTGGCTGTTCCTGCCGGACCTGCCCGAGTACCGCACGGGCTTGATCATCGTGGGGTTGGCGCGCTGTATCGCCATGGTGATCATCTGGAACGACTTGGCCTGTGGCGACCGCGAGGCCGCCGCCGTCCTGGTCGCGCTGAACTCGGTGTTCCAGGTGATCGCGTTCTCGGCCCTCGGCTGGTTCTACCTCTCCGTGCTGCCCGGGTGGCTCGGTCTGGAGCAGGCCGGCCTCGACGTGTCGGTGTGGGAGATCGCCCGAAGCGTGCTGATCTTCCTCGGAATCCCGCTCGTCGCCGGATACCTCACGCGCCGGATCGGCGAGAAGGTCAAGGGCCGCGCCTGGTACGAGGCGAAGCTGATCCCGCGCATCGGGCCGTTCGCCCTGTACGGGCTGCTGTTCACGATCGTTGTTCTCTTCGCGCTGCAAGGCGACGCGATCACCTCGCAGCCGCTCGACGTCGTCCGTATCGCGCTGCCGCTGCTCGTGTACTTCGTGATCATGTGGGCCGGTTCGATGGTGGTCGGCCGCGCCGTCGGCCTCAACTACTCGCGCGCGACGACGCTCGCCTTCACCGCGGCGGGCAACAACTTCGAGTTGGCCATCGCGGTAGCCATCGCCACGTTCGGTGCCACGTCCGGGCAGGCCCTCGCCGGCGTGGTTGGGCCCCTTATCGAGGTGCCGGTGCTGATCGGCCTCGTCTACGTCGCGCTGTACGCCCGCCGCTTCTTCACCGCCCCCGCGCCACTGACCGAGGAAGACCCCGCCCATGTCTGACACCGCCCCGCCCTCCGTGCTGTTCGTCTGCGTCCACAACGCCGGCCGCTCCCAGATGGCCGCCGCGTTCCTCACGCACCTTGCGGGCGACCGCGTACAAGTCCGGTCCGCAGGGTCCACCCCCGCCGACGAGGTGAACCCTTCCGTCGTCGCGGCAATGGCCGAGGTCGGAATCGACGTCTCGGCCGAGGTGCCCAAGGTGCTTACCGTCGACGCCGTGCAGGCGTCTGACGTCGTGATCACGATGGGCTGCGGGGACACTTGCCCCGTCTTCCCCGGAAAGCGGTACCTAGACTGGCAGTTGACCGACCCCGCCGGGCAGGGCGTCGAGGCAGTGCGCCCCATCCGCGACGAGATCGAGCAGCGGATTCGGGGACTGATCGGCGAGGTCGCGCCCGCGGGCCAGTCGTGAGCACGTCCGAGGGCATGCGCATCGTGCCCATGAGAGCCGAGCACGCCGAGCAGGTCCTCGCGATCTATCAACTCGGCATCGACGAGGGGAACGCGACATTCGAGACCGTGGCGCCGACGTGGGAGCAGTTCGACGCCGCCAAGCTGTCCGCGCACCGCTCGGTCGCCCTCGACGACACAGGCAAGGTGCTGGGGTGGGTCGCGGCCGTGCCTGTGTCCGACCGTTGCGCGTATGCCGGCGTCGTTGAACACTCGGTGTACGTGCACCCCGCCGCCCGCGGTCAAGGCGTCGGCACGGCCCTGCTGCGCGCATTGCTTGCTTCCACCGAGACCGCTGGGATCTGGACCGTGCAGTCTGGCATCTTCCCGGAGAACACCGCCAGCCTCGCGCTGCACCGCCACGCTGGATTCCGCGTCATCGGCACCCGCGAACGCATCGGCCGTCACCACGACCGATGGCGCGATGTCCTCCTCATCGAACACCGCAGCACCGAACTGTGACTGAAGCCCGCGCCAGCTACACATCCGCCCTGTCAGCTAAGCGCGGGCGGCCCGAGGAAAGAGACACCCGAGAGTGTCCGGAGAACCATCGACCTTGATCTCCCACGCCCAGCGGCCGGTGGCACAGGGTGAAGGAGCGGAGCGGGCGGGCGCGACGGTCACCGGCGGATGTACGGCCACTAACCCAGGATGCGGACAGGTCCGGCCCGGCGCACGGTGGAGGCATGGCGAAGGTGATCATGTACCCGCCCAATGTCGAGGGGGCCGACGGGTCCGCGTGGACGGGAAGATCCCCGGCAAAGCCTTCAACGTCTTCGACTTGCTCAGCTACCTCGAAGCCGTCGGCCTCGACCCAGTGAGCGCCGCCCTGGACGACGACCGACTCTTCGACTGGCGCGGCGGCGGGGGGCAGCCGACTGGGATCCGCGACCCGACAGCGGTGAGTGCGCTTGATCGGGCTGGTCATCCAATCGCGACTGTGTCACTCGTCGCTCTGCGCGTCAGGAAGCTTGTCCTGGAGTTCGGCTACGAGTTCATTGACCTTGGCGATCATCTCGGGTGACAGGCCGGCGCTGTTGCCCCGGGCCGCCAGGCCGAGGATCTGCCCGCGCTGGATCGACCCCAAGAAGCGGATCCCCTCCATCACCTCACGCGCGGCAGGATGCACTTCGGCACCGTCAGCGAAGAAGGCGGGATCGATCTGGAAGGCGTGAGCCAGGCCGGCTCTCACGGCGGGAGAAGCAGAGGTTTCGGCACCAGTGCGGAGCGCGCGGACGTCCTCCGCAGTGACCACGGTTGCGGCGTTCTGCTCGTTGATGGCTTGAGCCATCTCCGCATCGGTCGGAGGGGTCTGCCCGAAATAGGCATTCTCCAGAAGGTAGTTCACCTTCTCCGCCACCGTGCGGGGAACTGCCACTGGCCCGCCGGATCGCGCCAAGGACGGCGGCGGGGTGGAGATGCCGAACGAACGCTCCTGGGCGGCAAGCAGTTCGGCAACGCTCACCCCGTAGGCAGCCGCCAGCGGCTCCACGTAAGAGCCGTCGAGCCGAGCGATACCCCGCTCAGCCTTGTACACCGGGATGTGACTTTGCGCCCCAATAATGCGCCCGGTCTCACTCTGGGGGTATTCGGCATCACATCGAAGGTCGGCCAGATCTGGCTCCCCTTCCCTGGGGAACAGCTCGTCCAGCGGTCTGCCCAGCACCCTGGCGAGCAACGGAAGCCTGTGGGCATCCGGGGGCCTTGAGACCGTCTCCCATTTGGCGACTGCGGCCCGCCCTACACCCATGCGCTCCGCTACATCACTCTGCGTAAGGTCGGCCGCCCGCCGCTCGGCGCGGACACGCGCGCCGTCGAACTGACGTGTGGGCATAGCGACTCCGGCTACTGCATGACCCTACGAAACGGACAATGAGGATGTTCCACTCCGACCCCTTGATAGGTTGAGGCACGCAATGTAACTTCGACTATCGAGGCTGGTCGTTGTGCTTCCTCAGCGCTCCATTTTGCCAGTTCCTCATTCCTAGCAGGCTCTCTGCCCTCATGAACCGACGGGCGGAGTCGTCGGGCCTGTAATACACGACCGCTCACCTCCTGGCAGAGGCGAGCGGTCGCACAGAGCCACTCCGTGTCCTTCGCACGGCACAAACGGAGCGGCGTACCAATAGAGGAGTCTCGCATGTCCACTACTACGGGCTGCAACCCAAAGGCCAGCACGCTGGCGAGCACGGCCGAGGACTTGGCCGAGCGGCTGTCGACCCTGCTGCCGGACGCCGCCACGGTCCGGGTACGCCTCACAGGCCCCCAGACCCCGTGGCCGCACCTGCGGTTGGATGCGATAGACGGGAACGGCCGCCCCGTTCCCGTCACACGGGCCAAGGCACTCGCGATTGCCCGGTGGGTCATCCGCTCGTTTCCGCATGCCGGATGGGCCGAGACCAGTCATGTCTTCGACCTCCGCACCGCTACGCTTCACGGGATGGAAATCCGATGACGGCGGCAACCGCGGAGGTTCGCCCGGACGTGGGCCCAGCGGAGGTGGAGGGGCTTTCCACATTGATGGGCCTTCTCGCCCGCGTCGGCAACATGGATTCACGACCGAGCGGAATTCCCTCAGACCCCATCCACTTGGGGTACGCAGAAGCGGCGGAACGTCTCAATCTGCCCGAGAAGTGGTTGCGTGAGCGCATTACTTCGCTGCCGCACCGGAAGTTCGGGAAGCTTGTGAAATTCACCGAGGAAGACATCCGCGCCATCTCCGACATGCACTTTGTGCAGCCGGGCGCGAAGTACGCCACGGCCAGCGAATCCGCAGAGGCGCCGATCCGGCCCTCTGGAAGGTCACGTAAGCGTTCCTGATTCTCCTCTTGTGTTCCGCCGGGAGTCCCGGGGAGCACCACAAGTAACGCGAGATAACATGAGCACAGATATATCCAGTCTCATTGAGGCTGCAACTCAGGGCGACTGGTCGCCGTTGTTGCGAGAGTCGGAAAAATCTCCTGGGAAGCACTGGGCGGAGGACGCCCGTTGCGCTGGACAGGATGTCGAAGTCTTCATTCCTCCCGGAGACGGGCCGCATGGAGACCCCCAGGAAGTGAAGAAGAATATCGGTTCAGCACTGAATAAGCCGCTGAACCTCTGCGCCTCCTGTCCGGTGGCAGTGGCTGCCCGTTGTCTGGTTGATTCGCTGCACCACGATGACGAGTTCAGTATCCGTGCAGGGCTCCTTGCCGCTGAGCGTGCCGAGTTGCGTGCCGCCTGGCAGCAACGCGTAAATGAAGAGGCCGTCTCAGGTGCTCTGCGCGGCGCTACTGGCACCCTCAGTGCGGCTGAGCGGGAAGAGGTGGTGGCTCGATTTGTTGCCGCCCCCTACCTGCGGCCCGTCACTGTCGCCCGAGGACTCGGCGTATCGCGCGAATACCTCCTCAAGCTGGCGCGGCGGTATCGGAAACGCTCGGCGCCGACTTCGGATTCGATCTCTGGCACCGCAGCGGCTTGAAGCCGCCCCACGCCGGGCCCATTCTTCACGCAAGTTCCTGTTGTGTTCCCAGGAGTCCCCACATGCCGCAATACCCTACGGCTGATTCGCCGTGCCCGCATCTCAGCGATGCCATCCGTATCTTTGCCCCCTCTGCGGAATTGGCTCGCGTGTATCCACGTAGCCGAGGCGTCATGCACCTCTTCTCATCGGACTTCCGGCGCGTCCACATCGAGCAAAGTTCCGCTGCCGTGGTTGCCCACTTGGTCCGCGACCATTTCTCCTCTTTCGTGGATTGGCGCCGCGCACACGACTTTCACCTCCCCACCGGGACTCTTTACCTGACGCCGGAACCTCAGCAACAGGGTTACGTGCCGGAAGACGACTTCACGTTCGGATTGAATCCTTTCCGGCGCATCGAGATATCTGGAAACGGCCATGGGTGAAGCCGCTACGGATCTGGTGTGGTCGGAATCTGAATCGTGCAGGGGAGCACGCCTGGTGATGCTCGCCATTGCACGCGTTGCCGACGAGGAGGGGAAGTCAACCATGACTCTTAAAGAGATATCTCAACTCACTCGTCTTTCCCAACGATCCATCACAGAATGCCTAACTCAACTGGAAGCACTCGGTGAACTCAGCCATCAGCGCGGAGGGGGACGCTCGAAACCGAACAATTACTTCATCTTGCTCGGAAGAAACACGGAAGGAACCTCCAATACGAGGACAGAGGTTCCCACTTTCGATCCTGACCTGCGCCCGAAGCAAGGGGAAGGTGGAACAAGCTTCTCAGAAGATACTCCAAAGAAGCACCCCCGGACGGCTACAAGTGAGAAGTTCCTTCACGCAGAGTTGGAAGTTTCTTCCTCGCGTACGCGTGTTGGTGATACTCCCGTAGGGAGTATCACCACTCAAAAGCAAGCTAGCTCGCCACAGCCTGACGTTGAAACCGTGAAACATTCAGAATCGGTGGACGTTCCTTCTGGCGCCAAAGAGTTGGTTTCAGCTGTTACCGGTGCAGGAATGCTCGTGGGCTGGCGGCTCACCGAATCGGAATGGGAGCGGGTAACAGCTCTCTCGGAGCGCTGGGGACCGAAGCGGCTGGTCGAAATGGCAGCAAGGCGCTGGAACACCTCCCGCCCTCCTCAGTCAGCCCGCTATCTACTCCGCATCTGGGATGACCTCCCGGCCCACTGCCCACCCTCCGCTCAGACGGGCAACGTCGTATCGCTGCCACGCCAACCCGGACCTGGCGCCTGGGCGCCCTTTCAGAACGTCGCGCAGTCCAGCGCCTACCAGAACGGATTTTGATCATGCCGGAGCCAGCACGTGCAGGGCGAGCCGGATCATTGGGCGCCCTCGACCGGATACTCGCCGCGAAGGGGATCCAGCTCGTTCCGGAAAGCGCCGATGAACAGTCGCCGGAAAACCCTGGCGACCGCGAATGGCACAGGCGGGCGCGGGCCGAGTACGCGATGAACCGGTGGCAGACTGGCACCCCGCCGCGATTTCGCGACGCGGAGGCGACGCTCCCCGAAGTGGCCGCCTGGGCGGACAAGGTTCAAGCGGGCAACGAGTCAGCAGGGGCTCTGCTCCTCACCGGGCACACAGGGACCGGCAAGACGCATCAGGCGTACGGGGCTCTGCGCCGCATCGCCGAGGCCGGCCCGGACCGTTTCGAGTTGATCGCGGTCAACTCGGCGGACATGTACGGCATGCTGCGGCCGTCGCAGGTCATGGGCAGCTCGGAGCAGGAACTGCGGCGCCTCAGCGAGGTGCAGTACCTGCTGCTGGACGACTTGGGGACGGCAAAGACGTCCGAATGGACGGAGGAGGTCACGTACCGGCTGTTCAACTACCGGTACAGCCACTGCCTTCCGACGATCATCACGTCCAACCTGCCTGCTCGTGACGAGAACGGACCGGACCTGACCGACTTCGTCGGCGCGCGAGTGGCATCTCGTCTGGCCGAGATGGTGACCACCCTGGTTCCCATGATCGGCGATGACCGCCGACGTGGTGGCGGGAGGGCAGCCTGATGCCCTCCCGTCTGACCGGGACCGCCCGAGATGCACGATCGCTATCCGGAACCTGTACCTACGTCGGCCCCCACAGCCGATACGCGAACCCGTTCCGCGTGGGAGATCGCGAGCCGTCGCTCCTCGGCACGCCGATGGACGCCGGAATGGCGGTGAATCTGTTCACTGCCACTCTTCGAGGCCCGGTCGGTCGTCAGTACGCCGTCCGGTTCGCCCGCGCTCTGCACGATCTCGACCTGATGTGCACGTGCCCTCCCGGCGCTCCCTGCCACGCCGATGTCCTTCTGCGCCTCGCCAACAGCCCCAGCACCAGCGGCCTCGCTCTCCGTACCACCCGTCCTTTGGAAGGCCCTCGATGAGTCACCCGATCATGTTCGCCGCCGCCGAGCGTCTTACCGTTGTCGAAAAGCGACGTGCAGCGGCCCGCGAGGCTGCATTCCGCACCTGGGGACCGCGGTCGGTCACCGCGGCGGCCAAGTTCGCTCGGCATGTACTGGGAGACGCGGCGGTCACTCTCGACTGGGATGTCCTGGGACTGGTGTCCTTCGAGGAGCACCTTCAAGCTGTCGCGTCGCTGGACACGGTCAGCGGCCAGCATCTGGAGCTGTACTACACGGACCAAGGCGGGACGGAGAGGCTTCACCTCCGGGTCTCCTGCGTGAGCTGCCCCAGTCAGCACGTGCATGACGTGACGTCGCTGGAACAGTTCGGTCAGCTCCTCTCTCAAACCCCGGCCTGGCAGTCGATCAACCCGCGCAACGGGGATGAGAGCTGATGTCCACCGACCGAATAGAGGCCCGTTCTGCCGAGAACGGGATGACCGGCTGGGACTACGGCGCCATCATCGCGCTTGCCACTGTCGGCTTCTTCCTGTCGTACGACGCGCTACGCCAGGTCGCTGTCGCCATCCATGTTCGGCCGTCGCTCAGCTATTTCTTTCCGGTCGTCGTTGACGGCTTCATTGCCTACGGGGTCCGGGCCATCGTGCTCCTGCGGAACCGGCCCTTCGGTGCCCGGCTGTATGCCTGGTTCCTCTTCCTCGCGGCCACCAGGGCAAGCCTGTGGGCGAACGCGCTGCACGCGATCACGCTCAACCGCGGACCGCTGTCCGGACGGTCCGCTCTGCATCTGGGAGACGCGGTCGTCGGTGCGCTGTCGATGCTCGCGCCCCTCGCCTTGGCGGGCTCGGTCCACCTGTACATCTTGATGGCGCGGACCGTCGACTCATCGGTCCGGGACCACGCGGGCAGCGGTCCGGGGCTGACTCAGAACCACGTCTCGTTCACCGCAGACGACGCGTCGACCGTCGGGAATGGTCCGCTCCTGAAGGTCGGGGAGACGCCATCCGCATCGGCCACCGCGCTCGGTCCGCCCGCACTGGACAAGCGGACGGATAGCCCTGTTGAACTGCGAAAAGACGATTCCCAGGGGGCGGGCACGAAGCTCTCTGGGGAAACAGACAAGGAACTGCCCGCGCGCTCGGGCGATACCCACCACGCTCCGGACGACGGGAGCGGACCGCCAAGCTCGGATGGTGCGGACCGTCCGAACAACGGTGAGAAACCAGCCGCAGCAACGACCGATTATCAGCCCGTTCAGAAGGCAGTCCGCGACCATCCAGACGGGGAAGAACCCCCCGTCCAGGACAGCGCGAACTCCCTGGAAGACCGTGAGACGGACGACGCGTGGCTGGGCGAGTTGCTGCCCATCGCGCGAGCGGCGTCCGAGCAGGCCGGACGGATCAGCCGGGATGCGGTGAAGGATGCCGTCCGGGCGCACCAGCCGATTGGCAACGAACGGCTGGGCATGCTGCTCGCTCGGCTCAAGCAGGAAGAGGAAGACGCCGCGCAGAGCCCCGCTTGTGCCTCCGCCTCTCTGCGCTGATGTCACCAGCAACATCCGAGTGCGATCCCTCTCCGAGGTGGGCGTGCTCGCGCGCTCGACAGGAAGGAATGACCATGTGGCGAGCCCGACAGACCTCGACCGACGCCGGCCACCTCAACGCTGAGCAGTCAGCATCAGCGCTTGCCCAGCATCTCCAGGCCGGCGGAGCACTCGCGCCGATCCCGGTGACGGACCTGGCCCTCGCCGAGGAGGAACGCGCCTACGCTGATGTCGCATGCGCGGCGGCCCGCTTCTACGGGACCGACGTTATCTATCCACCGCGCGCCGGGTACTTCGAGCACCACCCGTCCTTCGGCCGCCGATGGGTGCCGAACCGTCGGCTCGACGCCCGCCGGAGCGGGGAGGCTGAGGCGGACGCACAGGAGCGCTGGCGTGACCACATGCCTGCCCGCGTCGTCCTGACCTCCATCGGCCTGCGCCTCCAGCCGCCAGGTTCGAACTGGCTGCCCTTCGATCACGCTCTGCTGACCCATGCTGAGCGGCGGCCTTCTGGGGTGGTCCTGTCGTACAGCGTGTGCGCCCCGCTGTTTCTCTCTGGCTCGGCCGCTCCTTGGCTTGGGGTCGCGATACAGCACCTCGCTTCTCACGGCGTATAGAGCCTCACAGACAACAGGCCCCCAGAAAGGTGGAACCTAATTCATAGAATTAGGTTCCACCTTTCTACTGATTCGAGTTGTCCGCGGGCCTCTGTCAAAGTCTGGGGCACGGCCAACGTCACGGCGTTTCCCGGCCGTCTCCCTGATTCCACATTTCCGGAATCCGGCCTGCCTTAAAAGGGGTTGATGACCTTGATATGAGAAGCCTGCGAATGGAGCTTCGATTCATGAGCGGCTCGCGGCCTGAAGATTGGTTCTGCTGAAGGACACCGATCAATCCGCGAGGCCCACTCGGGGGGCGCTTGTCGTAGACGCGTAGCAATAGTGCCGTGGCACCTCCTCTCTTCCATCTCTGCGAGTACCGGATTGTTACCGCAGGACTCTCTGTCTACGGAGGGGTGTTGTGGTCCTCCATACCGCAGGACCACAACACCCGTCTTCCCTAAATCCCCCAGCCCAAGAAGGTGGTGATCACGCATGTCTTTTTCCAGGCCCTCTCTTCAAATATCCACCGGGGTAGCCGCGACGGCTGCACTGAGCTTGGCGACGGGCTGCTCCAGCCCGCATGGAGGCCAACCGAAGCCCCAGGACACAAAGCGCCACTCGGTCTCGTCAGGCGTCGAGGAAACGGCCACGGCGAACGCGAGCGCCTCCGCCCCGGCGTCAAGCTCCGGTGTGGTCTCTGGCGTTGAGCGGACTGCACGAGCCTTCACCAAGGCGTACGCGCAGCACGACGCCCGCGACGGCAGGGACCGTTCGTACGCGGATGCCGGTGCGCGGGCCGCCAAGTTCGCGGCGGGTGAACTGGTGGATGTTCTGGGCCAGAAGCGGCCGAGCCAGGACACACCCTGGGCAGCGCTTCGGGCCGAACAAGCCCGCCAGACAATCAAGATCACCTCTGTTGTGACTCCTGACGGCGCACCCGCGGCGGACAAGTCGTCGGCCCTCGTCCGCGTCGCCTACACGCTCACGACGACCCCGAAGAACAGCCGGCCGCGGCACAGCAGCGAGCAGCTCGCCTTGCGGCTGGAGCACACCTCCAAGGGCTGGCGGGTCACCGACTTGCCCTGGGCGTGACGGAGCCGTGATGAACAAAGGCGTGCAAGCTGGTCTCGCGCTCTTCACGGCCACCGTCGTTTCGGGCGGCGCTCTGTTGACCACGTTCGGCGGGGCCGACAGCGCCTCCACGCAAGAGACCGGTCCCGGCGGTGACATCAGGGCGGACGCACCCGTTCCCGGCTGGATCCGCGAACTCGTCAACAAGCACGCGGGCGAGTGTCCGCAGGTCACGGCCTCGCTTCTGGCGGCTCAGCTCTACACCGAGAGCAAGTTCAACCCCCGCGCGACGTCACCGGTTGGGGCGCTCGGTATCGCGCAGTTCATGCCGGCGACCTGGGCTCAGCACGGCAAGGACGGTGACGGAGACGGGGTCAAGGACGTCCGCAACCCGGCCGATGCCATCGCTGCGCAGGCCGCGTACGACTGCTCTTTGGCCGAAGGGGTCAAGGACGTGCCGGGCGACTCGACAGACGCCATGCTCGCGGCGTACAACGCGGGCAGCGGCGCGGTGATCAAGTATGTGGGCGTTCCTCCGTACCCCGAGACCCGCGACTACGTGCGGAAAATTCGTGCGCTCGCCTCGAAATGGGCGGACGCCGTCCGTCCGGACGCTCCAGCAGGCAAAGGCGCCGCTCGTGCGGTCTCCGCCGCGAAATCAGCGTTGGGTACCTGGTACCGGTGGGGCGGCAGTTGCGTGAAGCCGTACACCGGTGCGGGCGGCTGCGACTGCTCGTCGCTCACCAAGATGGCCTGGGCCGCAGCGGGTGTGAACCTGCCCCGGGTCACGTACGACCAGGTCCGGGCCGGGAAGGCCGTCAAGAGCGTTTCGCAACTGGCGCCCGGCGACCTGCTGTTCAGCGTCCCCGGCAGTGCTGGTCCCGAACACGTCGGCATGTACATCGGCGGCGGCCAAGTCATCGAGGCTCCCCATACAGGGGCCCGGGTGCGGATCAAACCGCTGAGCTACTGGAAACCGCAGATCACCGCCATGCGACACGTGGGCTAATCGCCGCAAATCATCTCATTCATTCCTTAAAGGACCAAGGGACTCAACATGCACAACCTCCTATCTGTCGCTGCCGATCCCTCCCTGCATTCGGGCCTCGCTGCCGGGGCCGACGTCGTCTCCGGCGTGAAGCCGGACTGGGGCCCCTTCGGCAAACTCGGTAACACCGCGAAGGTGATCCTCTGCGTCATCGCCGCTGTCGTACTCGTCATCGGCGGCGGCGCCTTCCTCGCGGGCGTGGGGAAGTCCAAGGGGTGGTTCGGTGAAGGCCACTCGACCATGGACAGCTCACGGGGCAAGGGCATGATGGTCGGCGGTCTGACCTGCGTCTTCCTCGTGGCCTCCTTCGGCACCATCTTCGCCATCACGTACGGCATGGGTGTGTGACCCATGGCTTCCCCCACCCGAAGCAGGAACGATTCCTCCGCGAAGACCTCCGAAGCACGCAAGCCGTCCGCCAAGCTCTGGGGCGTCGCCATGGGCGGGGCAGCGGTGGTCACCGCAGCCGGGGTGATCGTCAGCCTTGTCACGGGCGACCCGCCCGCGCCGGGCTCCACCGCGTCAGCGCCCACCCGCTCGGCGCCGCAGGCGAGCGGAGGGGGCATACGTGAGGTGCACGGTGTCCCTATCGGCCACCCGCACACACCGTCCGGCGCGAAGGCGGCGGCAGCCAACTACGCCACGGTAAGCGGAAGTTCTTCCTTTCTTACGGACAAGGACGCTCGACACCACGCTGTCTCGGTCATGGCAGCCAGGCACACCGCCAAAGCGGCGGTGAAGAAGGCCGACCACGCTGCCGCTGAAGCAGCCAGCGCGCTCCGGGGCGACAAGTCCAAGGTCTCCGCCAAGAAGGCCATCGCGCGTACCGGCGTCCTCTCGGCCCACCTGCTGGGCTTCGACGCTCACGGGGCGATGGTCCGGCTATGGACGACAACGGTTCGCGGCAGCACCGCCGGGCACGCGACGCCGAGGACGGGCTTCCAGTCGGTGACGATCACGCTCACCTGGGAGTCCAACGACTGGAAGCTGAAGTCACGTTCGGGTGCGACCGGCCTGGTCGTCCCGATCGACGCGAAGCAGTCGTCCAACGTCACGAGTGACTTCTCCGACTACGTACCGGCCGCTGCACAGGATCCCGTCCTGAGCGGTTCGGCTCGTCAGAACGGGTTCCCGGCACCGTACGGACACGACGAGCGCGGCGCCCGCGCCGCCGCTGTCAGCGCCGCCATGCTCTACGGCGACCCGAGGTTCTTCACCGATGAGGACTGGCGGCACCGGATGCTGACGGCCACCGCAGCGCCGAGTGTGCTGCACTCGGTCACCTCGGACACCGACTCGACGGCCCGCCTGGTCATGGAGAACCGCGGGGTCGGAGCAGACGGCAAGACCGTTGACGGAAGCGAACTGATCACGCGGACGGCAGCGCTCGCCACCCGCTCGATCTCCCACTCAGACCGGGCCGCGAGCATCGAGCTGTGGACCGCGTCGGTGGGAGGCGTCGCTGGAAAGGACGAGACGCAGCGCCCGCAGATCGCCTTCCTCCGAATGACCGTGGACCTCGTGTGGGAGGACGGCACCTGGAAGACCACGGCCGTTACTCCGTCCGAACCGCTCGTGCCGTCGCCACCGGCCATGCAGGAAGCCGACCCGGCCGACAGCTTCGCGGACGTGGGAGGTGCCGGCAATGCGCCTGCGACTGCGTGAAGATGCTCCCGGCCTGCTGACCATCGAACGGGGCGCCCCGAGCCGCTGGCGGCGGCGCCTTCAGGCTGTGGCCGTCATCAACGTGATCATCGGGTTCCTGTTCGTGCCCTCCGCGGTCGCCAACCCCTTCTGCTACATCCCGATGGTGTGCGAGGCGAAGCGGGCGATCGACTTCGTCAAGGACCCGCTCGGTTTCCTGCTCCAGAAGCTCACCGAGGCCAACATCTGGTTCCTGCGGAAGATGTTGCAGCTGATCCAGAACACGACGGAGATCGACCTCACGTCGGCCGGCTTCCTGAAGCAGTACGCGATCATTTTCGCTGCCTCCAGCCTGCTCACCGTGGCCTTGTGGCTGATCGCCGTTGCCAAGAGGGCGGTCCGCGGTGTTGCTGTGACCACCGCGATCTCCGAGGCGATCGGCTTCCTGCTCCTCCAGTTCGTGGTCAACGCGATGACTCCGGGCGCAATCGCCCTGCTGATGAAGGCCATTGACGAGGTCACGGCCATCTTCGAGCCCTACGCGACGGCGAACTTCAAGCCGTTCCTGGAGAACATCCTCAAGGTGATGGCCGCCCAACGCTCGGAGGGCGTCGGCCAGCTCCTGGTCGTCAACCTCATCATGCTGCTCGGCGCTCTGCTGATGTGGTGCGAGCTGCTGATCCGCAGCGCGGCAATCTACGTGGCCGTCGCCCTCGGCCCCCTCGTGAACGCCGGGCTCGTTGACCGCGACCTGTGGAACAAGAGCAAGAAGTGGTTCGGCGCCATCTTCGCGATCGGTCTGAGCAAACCGGTGCTCTTCGCCCTGCTCGGCCTCGGCGGTGCGGTTCTCAGCGACAGCTCCGGGACCATGTCCGACGCGGTCTCCAAGACGCTGGTCGGTGCGCTGATCCTCCTCCTCGCCGTCTTCGCGAGCGCCACGCTCTACAAGTGGGTTCCCGCCTTCGGCGACGAGATGGCCCAGCTCCACCACGACCGCAAGAGCGCCCAGTCCTCCGGCCCGGCCGCTGCGATCGACGGGCCCGGCCAGCACGCCAACCGTGCGATGGGGGCCCGTATGCAGGACTCCTTGGTCGGCGGCGGCCCGAAGGCGGCGGGCAGCAAGACAGTCGGTGCCAAGATGGGCGGCGGAACAGCTGCGGCCGGACCGGTCGCTGCTGGGGCAGCGGCGGCCAAGGCGGGCGTCGCCATGGCGAAGAACAAGGCCGCGACTTCCCCCGGCACGCAGGGCACCGACGCCGCGAACAGCGGCGGCCCCGAGCAGCCCGATGGCCAGCAGGGCAGCGACGACGCCGGTACATCCAGCGCACCGGCCGCAGCTCGACCTGGAGGAGCAACCTCCGCCCCGGTGGTCAACTCGCCCCCGGACTGGTCCTCGGCCGGCGACCACGCAGCGTCCGGTCGTCCGCCGGAAACCGGTGGAACCCCGAGTACGGCGCAGCCGCCCTCGCCACCTGCTCCCGGCCCGGCGGCCCCCTCTTCGACGCCGCCGCCCGCCTCCCCTTCTCCTACGTCAGGAACGACTTCGGGCTCCGGGCCGTCGGTCACGCCTCCGCCGCCACCGCGGCCGTCGGGCGGCCAGCCGCCCGGACGTCCGGACCCCAACAAGGATCAGTGACTGTCTCATGTCGACTCGTACGTATCAGTTCGGAAAGCACCGCCCCACGGGGCTGGTGGGCAACCGCGACCTCGGCGAACAGATCGTTCTCGGTAGCGGCGCGGTCGCCGGAATTCTGTTCGGCTACCTGTTCAACGGCGCTACGGCCATCGCCGCGACCTGCCTCGTCCTGCCGATCCTCATCGCCCTGGTCATCGTCTACGCCCCGTGCCGGCCCAAGGGCACCTCCCAGCGGCGCACGCTCTACCGCTGGTGGCGCATCGACCGCTACCGCCGCAAGGCACTCCGCCGTACCGGTGGCGTCTGGGTCTCCCCCGCCTTCGAAGCCGGCGTGCAGCGCGACGGCACCCCGCCGGACACGGCCCTGGTGGAGCCGGAGGGCATCGCGGGCATGACATGGATGCCGGTCACGGTCCGCGGACAGAAAGCCGTCATCGTGCTCCAGCCGGAGGCCGGATGCGTCACGGGCACCCTGGAGATCGCCTCCCCCGGGCTCGGCGGCAAAGAGGTCGGCGAACAGGTCGTCGCCCTGGAGCGCTGGGGCGAACTCCTCGACGCCTTCGGCAACGTCGAAGAACACCCGGTCAAGCGGATCCAGGTCCTGGCCCGCCAGATGAAATCCGACCCCTACGCACATCAGCGCTTCATCGCCCAGCGCGACGAGTCCGCGGCGACAGCCGACGCTCCGCAGTGGCTCAAGAACTCCTACGACGTGCTGGCCAACGCCGTGAGCACATCGGCCGAGGAACACCGCTACTACCTCACCATCCACGCGAAGTTCACCCGCGACCTGGCGGCCGAAGGCGCAGCTCGTGGCACCGGCGATGAAGGGATCGCCGCCGCGATGGCCGCGTACCTGGAAGAGCTGTGGACCCGCGCAGAAGACGCCGACCTGTCCGTGGTCGCCCCCCTGGACCAGGACCGGATGACCGCGTTCATCCGCAACAGCTACGACCCGGACCACGCCATCTGGGACACCGATATCCAGCAGGCGCACGCCTTCCCGCGCAACGTCGATGTTCGCAACGGGGCTCACGTCGCCACCCGCGCCGCGGGCTCCACCGACAGCTGGTTCCACGCCACGGCCGCCGTCGTCGGATGGCCGACCACGCCGGTGGGCCCTGACTTCCTGTCGCCCCTGCTGATCGGGATGCCCGACGTGATCCGCACCATCGCGATCACGCAGCAGCTGGAGCCGAACGACAAGGCCGTGGAACGGATGCTCGCAGAAGACACGAACAACCAGGCGGAAATGCACCGCAACCGGCAGCGCGGCAAAAACATCGACCCCCGCGACCAGATCGCGGCGACAGCCACCGGATCACGCGGCATGGCCCTGGCCTCCTCCGGCGCGGCCGGCTCCGCCGTCGTCGGCTACATCACCATCTCCTCCCGCAGCGCCGAGGAGCTGGAGCGTACGAAGCGGACGACCGCTTCCCGCGCCCGCAATGCCCACCTGCGGATCGAATGGCTCGACCTCGAACACGCTCGTGCCTTCGCCACGACCCTCCCCCTTGCCGGAGGCATCAAGTGACTGACCTGCTCGACCTCACCCCGCTGTCCCCGATGCACGAGACGGTGCGCCGTCCCCTCCACACGGAGACGACCACCAGCCAAGCCCTGTACCTGCCCATCGCGCCGCCGACCCTCGGCACTGCGGGCGCGATCATCGGCCGGGAGCTGTACAGCGGGAAAGCCTTCATCTACTGCCCCTTCTCCGCGTTCGGTGATGGCCTGCCCGGCGGCAACATGATCGTGATGGGCGACACCGGCCGCGGGAAGTCGGCCCTCACCAAGACCTACACCGCACGGCAGATCCGCCTCGGCCGTCAGGTCGTCGTCCTCGACACCAAGGAACAAAAAGAGCGGGAAGAGGGCGAGTGGGCGGCGCTCGGCCGCTCGCTGACCGGCAAGGCCCCGGTGAAGTTCACTCCGGGTGGCGGACGTGGTGCTTCGTGCATCAACCCGATGGACCCCGCCATCGCGGGCAAGCGCCAAATCGAGCTGGTGCGCACGATCGTGGAACTCGGCCTCGGCAAGCCCTTGGACGAATTCGCCGGCTCCGCTCTGCGGATCGCGATCCGCAGGGCCCACCAGCGGGCCGGAGACCTCGGCCGCACGCCGGTCCTCGCCGATGTTGCCGCCGCGCTCCGGTCCCCGGAGGAGTCGGACGCCGTCGCCAAGCAGCGCACACGGGATGAACTCCTCGGTGACGGCCTGGAAGCGTCCTACGTCCTGGACCGGCTCTGCGGGAGTCAGCAGGACGCGACCGGCGACCTCACCGGCATGCTCGACGGCCCCACCAGCCTCGGCGTGGACCTCGACGCCGACATGATCGTCTTCGACCTCACCAAGGTTCCCTCCGGCGGCGTCGCCATGACCATCCTCGTCGCCGTCATCAGCGTCTTCCTCGAAGAGGTGTGGCTCCGCCCGCTGTGCGAGTGCGGCACCGAACCGGGACAGCACGAACGCATCGTGGTCGATGCGAACTCCGGCGCCTGGGAACTGGGACCGAACCCGGAATCGGGCTGCCGTCGCTACACCCAGCGCAAGCGCGTCCTCGTCTGCGAGGAAGCCTGGCACGTCCTCGGCACACCCCAGCTCGCGTCGCTGCTTGAGAAGTTCCTCAAGTTCGCACGCGGTTACGGCTTGAGCTGCATCTTCATCGTCCATCACTTGTCGGACATCGATGACAGTCCGGAAACCCAAGCGGCCCTGAAGATGGCCGACACCATCGTGATCTACAGCCAGAAGAAAGCCGAGGCAGAAGCGACAGTCGCCCGTCTGGGCCTGCCGTCCTGGACGGCGGAACACATCATGCGCCTACGCCGAGGAATCGCCCTGTGGAAAGTCGGCGAAGTGATCTACCCCGGCGTCCAACACCTCCTGGTCGAAGCCGAACAACATCTGTGCTTCTCCTCCGGCTCGATGACGGATCTGTCCAGCACCTCGCCGGACGCCGAATGAGCCGGTACCGCCACCTCTCCGCCGCCGACCCCTCCAACGCAGATTCGGAGCGCGCTCCCGTTATGGCCATCACCACCGATCCCAAGCTCCCCCGGGACGAGCACGCGGTGCGACAAGACATCGACCAGCTACACGCCGAAGCGCTCGACCTCGCCCGGCGTACGAAGGCGCTGGCCATCGTGCTGGACCACGGGGACTACTCCGCCGCCGGGGGCCGCGTCCGTACGGCCGTCACCCACATCTGGCGAGCCGCCGAGGACATGCACACCGCCTTTCACACAGCGCCCCCGCGCCGTGCCGGGCCCGACGCTTCGCTGTCGCAACTGTGCAGCCGTCGAATGCGCTACCTGGCGGCCCGCGTCGCGCGGAGGGCCGCGTAATGGACGTCATGCCCGGCGGAATCCTCCTGGCCCTATACGCCCTGACGGCTGTGTGCGCGGTGGCCCTGGTCACGGTCTGGGTCCTGCTGAAGCGGAGCCGACGCAACGCCGGATTCGCGAGGAAGGGCCAGTTGAAGCGCCAGTTGTCGGCCAAGGCGGTCCTGCGTGCCACCGAGATTCGGCCCTCCCTCACCCACGACGACGGCCGCCCCGCCCGTGCGTCAGGAGTGAGCTTCGTGAAAGACGGCTCTGCCGATCGTTGACCTCTCCTTTCCCGGTCGCCCACCTCGTCCCGGAGCACGTCATGCACCACCCCATTGACCCTCACGATTACGGCTATTCGCTGGGCACGTCGCAGCGCCCGAAGGGCGTGGATCTGTGGTCCCGCGCCGACAAGGCATGCCGCGTCATCGGCCCTATGGGCAGCGGAAAGACTCTGCGGTTCTTCGCGCCGACCGTCCGACGCTGGGCCGGGCCGGTTTTGGCCACGTCCACCAAGCCCGACCTGGTCGAACTGACCCTCGACGCTCGGCGTCGTGATGGCCGCCCCGTCGCGGTCTTCGACCCACAGAACATCGCTCCGATCCTCCCGAAGTTCCGGTGGACGCCGATCAACGACGCGTCCGAAACAGAGGTGGCGATGATGAGGGCCAAGGCGTTCGTCGCGGGCTCCCGAACCCCCAACAGCGCTGCGCAGTCCAGCGAGGGCAGCGCCTTCTACAAGGGGCAGGCATCCAAAGTCCTGGCCGCCTTCTTCCATGCTGCTGCTCTCGACGGCGCGTCCCTCGACTGGGTACTGCGGTGGAGCCGCAAGCTCACCGATCCGGCGCCCCTCGGCATCCTCGACGCCCACCCCGGTGCCGGCCTCGGTTGGGCGGACATGCTTCGCACGGCGACCTCCGGCGACAGTCGCACCGTCGGCAACACCGCCAGCACGCTCGACGCAGCTCTTGAGCCCTTCATGCATCAGTCTGTGGTCAGCGCTCTACAGGGCGATGGGGAGGGGCCGACGGATTTCGATGCGTTCCTCGACGCCGGGGGCACCCTCTATCTGCTGGGCAAGGACTCGGAGGTGAACAGCGTCGCCCCGTTGACCACCGCGATAGCCGAAGACCTTCTGGACCTCGCGGAATCTCACGCCATCGCCTCCCCAACCGGGCGACTCGACCCCGCACTGCTCGCCGCCTTGGACGAGGCACCGAACATCGCGCCCATCCCCAGCTTGCGTCAACGCGTCGCCGATGGCCGAGGCCGGGGCATCACGGTCGTCTACGGACTCCAGGCTTGGGCATCCGCCCGTGCCCGCTTCGGCGAGGACACCGCGAAGGAGCTGGCCGCCTTCACCAACAACGTCGTGGTCTTCAGCGGGGACAAGGACCCCGCCTTCCTCAAGGACATGTCCGAGCTGTGCGGTCAGGTCGAACGCGAGCGCACGACGAAGACCACGTCCGGCGGAGACCGTGGCGGTCACTCAACCGCCACGCACATGGCGCTCGAACCGGTCCTGCGCGCAGACGAGATCAGGGGGCTGCCCGAGGGCCACGCCCTGGTCCTCGCGGACAACCTCCCGCCGGTCGTCACCCGACTCGACGGCATGTGGAAGTGGGAGTCGTGGACCGAGATCGAGAACCACGTACGCAGGCTACGAGCCGCCAACGAAGCGGAGCGAGCCCGGCGAACCGCAGAGAAGAAGAACGAGGCCAAGGCCCACGCCGCCGCATGGGCCGACCGTGAAGGAGCGGCTGCCGCATGACCAGCCCCCTTTCCACCTTCGAGCCGTTCCCCGAGCCACCCGCGCTGATCCTGGAATACCTCGCGGAGCGGAGCGCGGAGAACTCCGTGGTCGACAGCCCCGCCCCCTGGGACCTCGGCGCCCTGCCGACGAAGTTGATCGAGCCGATGTCTGCGTGGCTCGATTCCGTGTGCCGCTGGTTGAACGGGCGGTACGCCTGGCAGCCGGAAGAGGTGATCCCGCCTTGCTGGACAAAGCACGAGGGTTTGGCGTACGAGATCGCGGCGCTGGCCTTCGCCAGGGAGGACGCGTACGCGGAGGCGGGCTCGGCTGTGATCTGGCACGAGCAGTACAACCGCTTCCTCACACGAATGAACAAGTTCCTGGGTAAAGCGGGCGACGAATGCCGGGTCGGGAGGCACGAACCGCGTCCGGTGCGCTTCCAGCTCGCGGCCTGGCCGGCTTCGGCCGACGGCGACGCCTGCGAGCCTGACCGCGCGAAGCGAGTCGAGGAGTTGGCGGGACGATGACGAACCCCCACATGGTCTTCTCATTAGACCCCCGCCACGGACTCGTGGCACGGAGTGGCTGGGAGCAAGAAGAAGCACGGGCCGTGCTCCGCGATCTCGGCTGGGAGTGGAGAGAGGAGTTGCACGCACTTGTCCCCCCGAACGACGTACCGGAGGTAGACGCAGGACCTGTCAGGCCGTCGAGTCCACAGCCGCTACCAGCTCGCGCACGCCCGTCACCCGAGGGTGACGGGACCGTAGGTCGTTGGCGATCTGCCGGATAGCGGGCCGGTCACGGACTTCCCCCGGGGAGACGCGCACCGCGGCCAACAGTTCGGTGGCGGTCTGCTCCGCCTTGCCCCACTGCCACCATGCCCGCCCGAGATCGGTGTGCATCCGGCCCTTGCGCTCGGCGGTCGTGAACTGCCCCTCGCGGAGATCCCGGCCGGCTTCGAGCGCGGCGCCCGCGTCCCCGAGGGCCCAATGGACGCCGACGGCATATAGGTCGACGGCGGCCGGGGTGACGGGGAACAAGCGCCCCTCGGGGGCGACCGCAGGCAGGTCGTGGGCAGCCTGCGCGGCCTCCCGGATCATCGTGAGCGCCTGATCGCGTTGTCCGGCACGGGCCGCGGTGTATGACGTCGTGCACAGCATCTGCGCGTACGCCGAGCGCTGCGCGTCCGTGCGCAGCCCGGTCTCCTCCACCTTGGTCACGGCGTCGAGGATGTGACGTTCAGCGGCGGCGGGCTGGTCCTGGTGGCGCAGCACGATGCTCAGCTCCCGGGCCGCCGCCGCGGCGGCGAGCGGCGATCCGGACCACTCCGCGTAGAGCGTGGCCCGGTCTGCGGCGAGTCGTGAGTCGCCATAGTGGCCGACCTTCGTCAACACTCTGCTCGCCAGGCTGTACGCAGTCGAGAGGCGGGCGAGCGGGATCTCCTCGCGCCCGTGGGCGGCGTGGTTCGCGTCAGCGAGAAGGCCGGGCAGGGCGCGCAACAGCTTGGAGTTCTGGCCCGCGTCGAAGAGCTGGCGGGCAGTGGCAAACCGCGAGTCGAGGGGGATGGGCGAACCGGTGGGATCGGGGATGCTGGCGAGCGCATCGCTCACCCCTGCCAAGAGGGAAGCGGGGGCCGCCATGCCGGCGGCGGCGAGCAACGTGCGGCGACGCATTGGGTCCTCCTCGGCACAGCGTGGCCCGTCTGGCGCAACTCTAGTCGCTGGGACGCTGGTTAAGCCGAGGGACGCAGCTAGGACGTGTGTCGGGATCTCCACGGCCCTGGCGGCGCTCATGAGCATGTCGAAATCGGCCTTCCGACCTCTCCGCTCCAGCCGCGAAACGGTCGCCGCCGAGCAGCCGATGCGGACACCGAGATCTTCCAGGCGCCAGCCGCGCCCCGTACGGCCGATCCGGATCAGGCCGCCCGGGTCCTGGCCTTCCGCGCAAGCACGGGCCTCTTGCGACTCCCAGAGACGAACCGCGTACATCCGGTTTCTCCCCGCGCGAGGACCCGACACGTATGTACACCCACCGTAGGGTCTTCGGATCGCTGCGTGGGCACAGTTTGCAGGATGTGCAAACGAGGGCTGTTTAGGGGACGCCTCTGTTTTCGCCGGGTAAGGCGATCTTCCGGGGTACGCTGCCCAGACCCCGCGGGGTGCACAGGTAACGACGAGGCCCGGCTCCCCCAGATATGGGATGGGGGAGCCGGGCCTCGAACCGCTGTCGGCGCCTATCAGATGTCGAACTCGCCCGCCTTCACGGCAGTCATGAAGCTCGCGAACGATCCCTTGGGAATGAGTAGCGCTGGGCCGTCCGGGTTCTTGGAGTCCCTGATGCCCTGCTGTCCGGCGAACGGCGTGGCCGCAAGGTCAGCGATCTCGACGCATTGGCCCTCGTTCCCCCCGCTGTGAGAGGACTTCCTCCAGACGGCGCCCCTGAGCTCCGAGGCCGTCAGGTTGTTGGTGGTCACTGGTGCAGTCCTTCCAGGTACTCAGTAATGAGATCCCACGACCCATCCACATGCCGGATCAGGCGTCAAGCTCGGATGCGAACTGGGTGAAGGCGTTGAACTCGGCAGGGGTGAAGGCCAGCGAGGCGCCGTCCGGGTCCTTGGAGTCCCGAACGTAGATCGCGCCGGCGGCCTCGGCAACCTCTACACACTGCCCTTGATCTCCGCCGCTGTAGGACGACTTTCGCCAGGTCAGGCCGGTCTTCTCATCGGTACGGGTGTAGCCGGTCATTAAAAGTTCTCCTCAAGGTGAACGTTGATGCGATCCCGCGACTCGTCCGCGGGAAGTGCGAGCTCGGCGATCTTCTCGAACACGACCGAGAGGGCGCTCACTTCGGCTGGCTCATCCAGGAAGCTGCCGCCCAGGGCACTGTCGATGGAGACAGCAGCGGGCCAGGGATGGCGGAAGTTCAAGATTGTCATGGCTTGGTTTGCAGCCGTGTAGGCAGGGACGTCTACCGGAACGATCTGGATGGTGATGTTGGGCTGCCCGGCGTCGTCTGCGAGCTTGCGTAGTTGTTCCTTCATCACGCCCGGAGCGCTGGGGAACCGGTGCAGGAGAGCAGCCTCGGAGATCAACGCATGAAGCTGGACCGGGTTTCCGGGGCGGTGCAGGACTTCCTGGCGCGCCATTCGAACCGCGCTCAGCATGTCTGACAGCTCCCAGTTATCTGGGTGGAGCGGGCTGTTGCAGATCTCCCTGACGTATCCAGGCGCCTGAAGCAGACCCGGGATGATCGCAGGGTGCTGGACCTGGATCTTCTTCGCCTTCGACTCAAGGATGACGAAATCGAGGAGTGCATCTGAAACTTGGCCCACGTATGAGGCCCACCAGCCGGACTTCAGCGACTCATTGGAGGCGGCAGCCAACTCACGTACCGCCTCCTCGTCTCCGTGGACGCCGTACGCCTCCAGCATCTTGCGGATGTCGCCTTCGGTGACTCGGTAGATGCCCCGCTCGATGCGGCCTTGTCTCGTGGAGTCCCAACCGAGTTGCTTGGCGGCTGCGCCGGGGCCCAGGTCGGCCTGTTCACGGTAATCGCGCAGCAAGCTACCTACGCGACGTCTCATGACAGGCGGCGGGAGCTTCTTCTGAGTCATGGGGAGCATTCTGTCAGTCGCGAGGAGCCTTGGCGATAAAACAAGTGTTCTGTCGATTCGACATTTCAACGCTCGATATTGCGCATTGATGCTCGATGGGAGCAAACTAGAGCCGTGGCGGACGTGACTGTCCATCAAGTCATGATCATTTGTGACGCACGGTTACGCCTGCCGTCGTACGGGCCTGGTCGCTGGCCCGGCGGAGGTCCGCCCTCCCTCCCCCGTGGGGGCGGGCCTCCGCTACTCCCCTCCGACGAAGCCGAGGCCGCTGATGACGAGCCAGAGCAGGACCCGCACCTTCACTGGCTGGACCGACCGCGAGAACGAAGCCGACCGGCAGTTCCGGACCGAGATCCCCCGTATTGCAACGGGCCGGAATGTCCAGCTCATGAAGCTCCGCCTTGGACAGATGGAACGGCGGCTCGAAGCGGCGCGAATCTGCGTCCGCGTCCCCCGGGTCGGCCTGTACGCCCGCACGGTGAACGGCCAGACCCCGGACCGATCCCTCGCCGCGGCCCGCCAGTTCGCGGAGCGGATGAGGTGGCAGCTCGTCCGCGAGGGGACCTTCACCGACTGCCTCAACGTGACCGCCGCCAAGGACCGCTACGGCTGGCAGCAGATAAAGCAGCACGTCAAGAGCGGATTCGCCGACGGGGTCGTGGCGCTGACCCGGGCCACCATCAGCCCGCTGCTCGACGAGTACGAGACCGGACTGAGCTGGTTCGCCACGCACAGCGGCTTCATCGCCCTGGTGCACGCCGAGAACGTGGTGCCGCAATGAGGCGGCGGACAGGGCGACGCGGGCCGGTTCCTTGGGAGGGATCACGGTGATCGTCGGAACAGTCGATGAGATGGTAGCTGCCCCCGAGGCCGTACGAGACGACCTGACCCTCAGCATCCACCGCCATCCCAGGCCCGAGGGCCACTCCATTCCCGCCCACGAGGGCCGGTGGGTCGGTCGCCTCCGCCGGATTGGCGCGGCCAAGCTGCGCCACTGGGGGTTTCCCGACCTCATCGAGGACGCCGAAGTCGCGATCAGCGAGCTGGTCACCAACGCCCTCTTGTACGGGAAGGGTGACACGGTCGCTGTCCGCTTCCTCCTCGCCGTCGATGTCCTCGCGCTCGAAGTGGACGACGGATCTCCCCAGCGAGCGCTCGTCAGTGAAGCGGGCCCCTACGTCGAGAACGGCCGCGGCCTGTCCATCGTCACCACGCTCTCCACCCTGTGCGGCGTGAGCCCCGACGGGACCAAAACCTGGTGCGTTTTTACGATCCCCACCACCGCGCGGAGGAGCGCATGACCATCACCACAGACCTCGCGCCGGCCCAGACCGCCAATGAGCGCGACATCTCCGTCCTCGAACGGCTTCTCGAAGCCCTTCGGGACACCCACGCCATGGACCTCGTCTCAAACGATGTCGAGGTCGCTCTCGGTGAGTTCCCCCCGACTCCGCAAGAGATCGCCGAGTTCACGCCCCGCCTTCGCCGGTCCCTCCCACAGCTCGTGACCGTCGTGGTCAAGCGGGCCGAGGAGGAAGCGCGGGCCAAGAGGGATGCAGGCGAGGAACCAGACGACGCGCCGGCCGGGGAACTCGATGTGAAGCTGACCGAAGCCACGGCTGCGGCGATCGAGCGCACGAAACGAGTCCTCGCCGAGACCGCGCCGCCCGCAGACCCGGAGGCGAGCACCCCGGCCCGAAGGCTCCTCCGCAGCAAGAACCCCGACATCCCCAAAGACATCGGGGTGGCCCGCGGACACCTTCGGCGTCTGGCCATGGCCACCCAGGAACTCCTCGACATCCTGCTCGGTGATGGGGAATGACAGTGACCGCCACGCCCGTCGCGAAGGTGACCCTCGGCCCCCGGGAACAGCAAGTCCTTGAGAGGCTGGCCGATGGCGACACTTTGGCCCTGGTTGCACGCGAGCTGCGGATCCGGGAGAGCACCGCCTCTGGCTACCTGAAGGTGGCCAAGCACAAGCTGCACGGCACAAACGAGACCGCCGCTGCTGTCGCCGTCGGCTACGCCATTGAGGCCATCAGCCGACCGCCCCTGCTGGATCCCGAGACGCTGTTCCTTCCCCGCGAGCAGCGCGACATCGTCCCTCTCGTTGCGCAAGGTATGGCCGCCTGGCAAATGGCTGCCGAACTGGGCCGACCCATCAATGACGTACGAGCTGACGGCCGCAGGCTCCTCGTGTCCCTCCGGGCCCATAACCGGGCCCACCTGATCTCCCGTGCATGGCAATTCCAGGTTCTCACCGCAGGCCAGGTGATGGCGTGGCTGAGCTGACCTCCGCTGTCCCCGACAAGGTCGAAGTGCTGGCCAACGTCGAGATGGTGCTTGCGTGGAACCTGGAGGGCCCTGCCCCCCCGCCCGTCGATGTCGCACTGAGCCTCGCCCGGCAGTTCACCGAGTACGGCCGGATCGTCGCAGACGACCTTCGTGCCCAGTGCCAGCTCCTCCCCGGGGACTCGTACGCCGTGCGATGCGCCGGGGTCACGCTCGGTGAAGCGTCCCGACGGCTCCAGCTCGCGCTCCCGGACAGAACACCGCAAGCAGCTGGACATCGCGCCCAGAACATCGCCCGCCTCCTCAAGGCACTGCTCCGAGCAGTGGGAGAGGTCGGCGAAGGGCAGGCGCGCACCGCCGACATCAGCAGCACACCACGACGAAAGGCACCAGATGAAGACCTCTCACTCTGTTCTCGTCGTCTCCGCGGTCGGCGCCGCTGGACTCTGGCTGTGCGAGCGACAGCACCGGCGACAGAACGCACTTGACGTCGCCCAGATGCACCAGGCATGGATTGCGGAGGTGGCGGAGAACCCCCGTCTGCGCGCGGCCTGGACGCCGACCGGTGGCGAGCTGCCGGACGAGGAATACGCCAACCTCTTGCACGCCAACCGGCTGATCTCCTTCCTCGCCGCGAAGTTCCGGGTCGGCCTCCTCGACAAGCGCTCGCTGCGGGTCCAGGCGCGGTGGCTCATGCAGCGCGAGATCGCCCGTTCGTACTGGAAGCGCTACGGCGGCTTCCGCAACGACGAGGCAAGCGACCGTATGGACCGTGTCTTCAACGCGATCCTCTCGGACGAGTACACCGCCGTCGCCTGACCTCTGAGTCAGGAGCAACCGCCGCGCGCGTGCACGACTGACCCGCCCCGTCCACGGAGGAGACGGCACCCGCGCGCCCCGGCCGCACGCCCCATGAGAAACGAGCGTCGGCCCGCTCACCCACCCGCCCGTCGCCCGGTGCGTGACGGTCCCGTACGTCGGGCGGGTGTCAGACCCGGCAACGGGCCTGACACAAGGCCCGTTGCCGGAGAGGAGCGGCGTGGGGAGAGAACCCCCTCCCACTGGACTCTCCCCACGTCCGCTTACCGATCGGAAGCCGGAACACCTCTCGAAGTGAGACGCATGACCAGCGAACGCCCCATCACCTCCCGACACCGGTGCCTGGCCGAGTCCGGGGTGGAGTTCCGCCCGCGTGGCAGCGGCCCCCACACTGACGGCTTGCGTGCGCCGCGTCTCTTGCAGGTCCTGCAAGACGTTTGCACGTCCTGCTAGCCGAACACCACGGCCATCGCGCCGATGGTGTTCTCGAAGCATCCTCGCAACTTCCCCAGACCCCCCGCCCCCGGCCTGCTGCCGGGCACCGACCCGGCCCAACGTGTCGCTGGCCGGGGGCACCAACTACTTCCCGCTCGGCCGCGACCACGCGGTCGCACCACCCGACAGGCTCCCCACGCTGAAGCGGATGGCAGCCGCGCCCGGCCGGGAAGCACGCGCAATCCCACAATCGCTCAGTAGGAGGACGAGATGTTCCTTCCCTATCCCGTGATCGAACAGCTCGATGACGCCCAGGTGGACACCTGGAACACGCATTTCGCCGGCGCCGGACACGAACGGCCCCGGGCGATCGAGGAGGGCATCTGGCGCAGGACGCAGGACCCGTCGAACGCTCAGCAGTCCGGCTGGACGGAAGACGAGCAGGGCCGCCGCCGCATCGTGCACTACCGCTACCGGTACGACCTCGACTACACCTTCCCCGTCCCGAGGCTCGTCCTCGCGGAGCTGTATCTGTACACGTCGGTGCTCGCCCCGAAGGCCGAGATCAACGAGTACCGCAGCAATGTACGCTCCTGGCTTGCCGAGGGCGGCTGGCGGCAGATCGATGACACCCTGTGGATGAAGGGCGACCTGCGCGTCAATGTCGTCCCGTACGACGTCCACCCGCAGGACGACCGGGCCTCCAGGCCGACGCCGGCCGGGTTCTGCTCGCTCGACGTCGTGTTCGTCTCCGAGGACTTCGCGGTGACCCCGTAACGTGCGGCAGTTGCCGTGGAACGTCCTGGCGGGTGGTATCCGTGTCAAGGACCAGCGAGGCAACCCGACCTACGCCGACGACCTGAGCGAGCTGTCCCAGTACCTGCCGTTCCAGGTCGAGATCGGCTGCGGCACGAGCGTCGAGGCCGGGGTGCCGCCGCTGCACTTCCTGCACCAGGCGTACCGGGTCACCGAGCGCACCGACAACGTCATGAAGCAGACCCACCCGTTCGTCCTGAGTCCGCAGAAGGACACCCTCGTACGGGAGATGCTGCTCGACGCCACGGTCAAGGCGGACGAGCTGGTCACGATGTTCCGCGAAAGCTTCCTCGCCAAGCCGACGGCCGCACACCACGCGCTCAAGGCTCTGCACGACGCCGGGCACTTCATTGGTCCCGTGCTCCAGCACAATTTCGACCTGCTCGCCGCGCGGGCCGGCCTCGATGAGTGCTTCGTGCGCCGCTACGACCAGAAGATCCCGCCCGTGCCGTTCCACCCCGAGGCGAAGGCGCTGCTGGTCATCGGCCTCCACGCCGACCGGCGGTCGGTCCAGAAGCGGGCCCGCGAGCGCGGCATGAAGGTCTTCTTCATCGACACAGAGGGCCTGGAGGAGTTCGGCACGTACATGCCCTACCCGCTGGAGGGCCCGCAGGACGGCGACGTGATCGTGAAGGCCGAGGCCACGTCCACTCTCGTCGCGCTGTGCTGCCAGCTCGGCGTGAACGTTGCCGTCACCGCCCAGGCGTCCGTCTGACCGGCACGGTTCCCGGGGCCACGCGCGACGCCCCGTGCGCGGCCCCACCCCGTGAGCACACCCGAGAAGGGACCCTCAGAGTGGATCGGTACTCGCAGACCCGTGAGCGGCTGCTGACGTCATCCAGGCCCATGCCGGACTTCGAGGTCGTGGGATCGCAAGGCCCCTGGCTGCACCGTGCGGGCGGCACCCGGATCTTCGACGGATCGAGCGGGCTGCTCTGCACCAACGTGGGCCAGAGCAGCCCCAAGGTCCACGCCAGGATCGAGAAGCAGTTCTTTCGCTATTCCTTCGGCGGCGCCGCCGTTGTCCAGCCCCACATCCAGATGGAGCTGATGGACCGTGTGTGCCGCGCCGTCGGCCGCCCGGACGATTCCGTGGCGCTGACCACGTGCGGGACGCTCGGCGTCGAGGTCGCCGTGGGCCTGGCACGGAACATCACCCGGGCGCGAGACCGGAAGCAGCGCGGGGACATCCTGACCTCGACGTTGAGCTACCACGGGATGTCGGCGCTGACCCTCGCCCTCGCGGGCAATCACGCCCGCAGGCCACGCCGGGAGGACGCGCTCGACCTCGGCCCCGCTTTCCCGGCGCCCTACCCGCCGACTCATGCTCACGAGGGCAGCGGCTGCGGCGCCTCGTGCGCCGACGAGATCGCGAAGGCGATCGACCGCCGTGGGCCCGAGAACGTCGCCGCGGTGCTGATCGAGCCCGTCAACGGGACCACAGGCGGCGCCTTCGTACCGCCCGACGGCTACCTCCGGCGGGTCTCAGAGATCTGCCAGGAGCGGGACGTCCTGGTGATCCACGACGAGGTGCTGACCGGGCTGTGGCGCACCGGGACGCCGCTCGCCAGCCACCACTGGGAGGGCTGCGAGCCCGACATGGTGATTCTCTCCAAGGGGCTGGGCGCCGGATACACGGGCGTCGGCGCGGTGCTGGTGTCCCCCGAGATGGCCCGGTGGGTCCGGCATGAGGACGCCGACCCGCTGCCCGCCATGGGCACCATGGCCACCCATCCCCTCATGGCAGCCGCGTGCCTGGGTGTCCTCGACGAGCTGGAGGCGATCGACCAGATCGCCCTCAAGGCCCGCGGGCAACGCCTCGGGCAGGCCCTGAAGTCTCTGACCGGCGTCGGGCCCGTGCAGGACATACGCGGGCTCGGCTTCCTCTACGGCGTGGAGGTCACCCCGGGGCAGCTCTGGCCCGTGATGAAGGCCGCGGAGGTGCGCGGGGTGTTCTTCTACCCGTTCACCGGCGCCGGAGAGCCCAGGAGCGAAGGGCTCGTCGTCGCGCCTCCGCTGATCTCGACGGACGAGGACATCGAGTTCCTGACCACGGCCCTGGCCGACGCGCTGAAGGCCGTGGGCTGACCGTCCGGATCCACACCGCACCACCGGCTCCAACAGGACAACGAACCTACGAGTGGTCCGAGTTGGGTGCCGCTCGCCAACCGATAGCGTCGGGGACACACCGTGTCCGGTGTGCCCCCGACTAGACAAGGACGACCTGAAATGCGTGTTTCCGTGATCGGCTGCGGCCACCTCGGCATCCCGCACGCGGCGGCGATGGCCGAACTGGGCCACGAGGTCATCGGCGTGGACGTCGACCAGGCCAAGGTCGACCGGCTCAACGCCGGCGAATGCCCGATCTACGAGATCGGCCTGCCGGAACTGCTCGCCCGTCACACCGCCGACGGGCACCTGCGGTTCACCACCGACATCCACGAGGCCACCGCATTTGCCGAGCTGCACTTCATCAGCGTCGGCACCCCCATCGACGCCGACGGCCGCTCTTACGACACCGCACAGGTCCTCGGCGCCATTCGTCAGCTCGCTCCTCACCTCGACCGGGCGTGCACGATCGTCGGGAAGTCCACCGTCACCGTCGGCACCACCCGTCAGGTCACCGCCCTCGTCCAGCGCCTGGCCCCCGCAGGCGATCAAGTCGATGTCGTCTGGAATCCGGAATTCCTGCGCGAAGGCCACGCCGTCGAGGACACCCTCCGCCCGGACCGGCTCATCGCCGGTGTCACCACCGCTGAGGGCGAGAAGGCGATCCGCGCCGTGTACGCCGGGATCATCGACGCGGGCGTGCCGATCTTCATCACCGACCCGCAGACCGCCGAGCTGGCCAAGGGCGCCGCCAACACCTTCCTCGGCCTCAAGATCAGCTACATTAACGCCGTCGCCGACATGTGCGAAGCCGCGGGCGGCGATGTCTCCCAGATCGTGGACATCCTCGGCATCGACCCTCGCATTGGCGCGGGGGGCATGAGGCCCGGCATCGGCTACGGCGGCGGCTGCCTCCCCAAGGACGTCCGCGCCTTCACCGCCTCCGCCCGGCAGCTCGGCGCCGACCAGGCCGCAGCCCTCCTCCGCGCCGCCGAGGAGATCAACGAGAATCGCATCGACGTTGCCCTGGGCCTTATCACCCGCGCCCTCGGGAACCGCCCCGTCAAGGGCACCCGGATCACCGTGTGGGGGGCCGCGTTCAAGCCCGGCACCAACGACGTACGCGAGTCTCCGGCCCTCGCACTGTCCCAGGCTCTCCATCAGGCCGGCGGCATCGTCACGGTTCACGACCCGCAGGCCGTGCCCACGGCGATGGTTCGCAACCCGGAGCTGGACTACACGGACGACCTGGCCGCCTCCGTCTACGGCGCCGAACTCGTCGTCCTGGCCACTGAGTGGCCCGAGTATCGGCACGCCGACGCCCAGCTTCTGGCGGACCGTGCAGCCATCCCCCTGCTCGTCGACTGCCGTACCGCCCTCGACCCCGAGCCCTGGCACTCGGCGGGCTGGACCGTCCACCAGCTCGGTCGGCCCGGGAAGTTGAACGCCACACCATGAACAGCGGCGACATTCTTCTCCACCGGGCCCGCGCCGCTGACGCCCGCCCCGCAGCCGATGTGTGGCTGCGCTCGTACGCCGCCGCCCTGCCGACCGTACGCTGCGCTCACGGCGAGGACGATGTACGGGACTGGTTCGCCCGCGTGCTCATCCCGCAGTACGAGACCTGGGTGGCAGTCACGGGCAGCACCGTGGTCGGGCTCCTGGTGCTCAAGGGCAACGAGCTGAAGCAGCTCTACCTCGAACCCCCCTGGCGCGGCCGGGGCCTCGGCGACCGGTTCATGGCCCTGGCCAAGCAGCAGAAGCCGGACGGCCTGTCGTTATGGACGTTCCAGGTCAACGGACCAGCCCGGCGCTTCTACCAGCGGCACGGCTTCATCGAGGCCGAGCGCACCGACGGACAGCGCAACGACGAGCGCGAGCCGGATGTCCGCTACGTCTGGCAGCCACAGACGTAGTCGCCCAGCCGACTGACGATGAAGGCGGTCATCCCCCAACACCGGGGTGTGACCGCCTTCGTCATGGGACTTACGGGGCTACGGTTACGCGCATGACAATTCTGATCGTCGGCGGCAGCGGCTTCCTGGGGACCGAGCTGGTCCGGCAGGCGAGATCGGCGGGGCACACAGCAGTCGCGACGTACTCGACCGAGCCCGGCGCCGCCTCCCCGACCGCGTGGTGCCCCCTCGATCTGCGGGACGCGGGAAGCCTGGACGCCACTATGGCCGAGGTGAACCCGCGCATTGTCATCAACGCATCGAGCGGCCGGGCCGACTGGGCGGTCACGGCAGAAGGACCCCTCCAGCTTGCGATGGTCGCAGCGAAGCACGGAAGCCGCATGGTCCACGTCTCCTCCGACGCGGTTTTCTCCGGCACCGGCCGCGTCCACTACGACGAGTCCTGTCTCCCCGACCCCGTCACCCCGTACGGCGCGGCCAAGGCCGCTGCGGAGACCGGAGTCCTCGCCGTGCACCCGAAGGCCGCCATCGTCCGCACGTCGCTGATCATCGGCCACGGTCGTTCCGTGCACGAGCGTCTTGTGCACCAGCTCGCCGCGGGCGCGTTCGACGGAACCCTGTTCACCGACGACATCCGTTGCCCCGTCCACGTCTCAGACCTGGCTGCCGCCCTGCTGGAACTGGCGCTGAGCGGCGCCGCAGGCATCCACCATGCCGCGGGAGCCGATGCCCTGAGCCGCCACGAACTCGGTGTCCTTATCGCACAGCGAGATGGTCTCGACGTTTCCCGCCTCCCGGCGGGCCTGCGAGCCGAAAGCACGGTCCCCGGAGCCCTCGACGTACGCCTCGACAGCCAGACGACCCAACGGTCTTTGCGCACCCGACTACGCGGTGCGCGCGACTTCCTTTGCCTCAACGAGGACGGACCAGAACCTGGCTCCGGATTGCGACGCACAGAGAGGTGAACCCACACATAGGTATGACCAACCGGGGCTTCCGACGGGTCTGGTTGGACGGCGGGCTCCTTCACAGCAGCGGGCCAACAGGGGGCTCGCTCGGTCCATCGTGTGACTGATACACATCCATGCCTGCCGGGCCGGTGTACGGAGATACAGGCACTCCATCCCGCCCAAGCTGACGCTGGGGCCCCGAACTCGATGTCTGCGCGCTCCCTCGGGCTCGTGCTGACAGTTCACCCCGAAGGCCGGCATCACGGTGCTCGGCGTCGCAGGCCGTGCCGCGCGCCTTGGTGGCTTCGGCCCGGAGTTGCTTCGCTGCCTGGTTGTCCCTCGCCTGGGCCCGCCGCAGGAGAGCGGCCTTCTCCTCCTGCGGCATGTCCGCTTCGGTGAGCACCCCTTCTTGCTCATCGGCCGGACCGGCCACCTGGGCAAACTCTTGGGACCGTGCGTTCATCTGCTCCAGTTCTCGCCCGGTCTCCTCGTACGTACGAAGCAGTCCCTCATGCTCTGCCTCGACCGCAGCTCGCTCGTCCCCGCGAAGGACCGGACGCCCGAAGGGGCCGGTCGCGGAAAGCTGCTGTTCAAGCCCTTCGATACGGCTCTGCGTGCTGTGCAGTCCGGCAGCGCGTTCGGTAATCGTGCTGTCCAGTGCTCGAACTTCGCGGATTGCCTCGGCGCGGTCGGCCACGGCCTGGTGCCGGCGGTGGAGCGCGAGCGCGTTCGGACCGGTTCCGGCGGAAGCTTGCTCTTCGGCGCGGTCGGCCGCGGCCTCGGCCTTGTCGGCCGCCGTCCTCGTGGCGCGGGCAGCAGTGGCGGCCTTCCGCGCGGCGTCACGCAGCGCCGAGTTACTGAGGTGAGCGTAGGGACGGTGAGCCGTCGGCGCGGGGTCCGAAGGTGTGGTCGGCTCCGTGGGCGGCTCGGCGTTCGCCGGTGCGGGGCGGTCCTCGTGCTCCGGAGCCTCTTCGGGAGTGTCTGCGTCGTGAGACTCGTCGGCGCCGGGGGCCCGCGGGGTCGGGAGGTCTGCTACGACCTCGCGGACATGGGCAGGGACCGCGTTCTTCGGCAGTTCGGTGAGGATCATGCGTTCCTCGGTGCCGTTCTCGATCTCGCGAATGAGGCCCGCCACGGCGCGGTCAAGCTGTTCCTGTTCGGTAAGTGCGTCGCCGTGGCGGGCGCGGTCTGTGTCGGTCTCGTAGACGGAGAGCGGCAGGAAGAGGTGCGACTCCTTCTTGTCGCGGCTCATCATCGTGTAGAGCGCGTTCGCCTGGGCTCCGGGGCCGTAGACCAGGGCCTCTTGGACGGTGAGCCCCTGGCTCTTGTGGCCGGTGATCGCGTATCCAAGGCTGAGTCCGCCCTGTGCGATGTAGTCGGCGTCAACCCATTCGGCAACGTCACCGTGGCCATCGCCCGTCTTCTCCCGCCACTCCACCAGCACCCGGCGTTCTTCGTCCACGGCGCGCACGATTCCGCGGTAGCCGTTCAGGACGTCTTCGTTCTCGCCTCGGCTCTTCTTGCCCCGGTAGTCGTTGGTCCGAAGGAGTACCTGGTCACCGACGGACAGCGTCAGCTCGCCGCCGCCAGGGAGCGCGTAGACGTGCTCGGGGCCGGTGAGATCGCCGTTCGCCTTCCGTAGCGCGCGGGCTCCTGTGTTCAGCTCTTCCACGATCTCGTTGGTGGCGGCGAGCATGACGAGCTGCTGCACGGCGGTGTGGTCGTCGGGGTGCGCCGCGCGCTTGTCGGTCCAGATGGTGAGCATCGCGGCGAGGGTGGCGTCCTTGTCCGAGAGGGCGTGCACGCGGCCGGTACCGGCGAAGGTGCGGAGGGTTTCCACGCGTTTGTCGTCGCGCCACAGTTCCAGTGCCCGGCGCTCGATCGCGTCCTTCTGGCGGAAGTTCTCGGTGAGGCGGAGTCCTCCAACGATGCGGTGCACGGCGGCGAAGGACCCGCCGATGCCCGGCGAGTGCAACTGCTTGGGGTCGCCGATGCCGACGACCTTCGTCCCGGTTTCAGCGGCGTGGGCGAGGAGTTCGGCGATGTCGCGGTCGTCGCACATGGCGGCCTCGTCCATGACCAGGACGTCAACGCCGGTGAGGCCGGAGCCACCGTTGCGGATGCCGGTGAGCCAGGACGCGAGCGTACGAGACTCGATGCCCGCCTCGGCTTTGAGGTTCGCGGCGGCGACGGCGGCCGTGCTCGCGCCGGCGATGACGAGGCCGTGGGATTCCCATGCCGCCCGGGCGGTGTTCATGATCGTGGTCTTGCCCGACCCGGCAATGCCCTCCACCGAATCGATTCCGTGTCCGGCAGTGAGCAGCCGTCCGAGGACTGCGCGCTGTTCGTCGGAGAACGCGAAGGTGCCACCGTGCTGGGCTTCGACGGTGGACAGCGTCATGTCGATCGTGTCGCGGCTGACAAGGGCGGCCTGCTCGTTGAGACGGTTCTCAGCCTCGGAGATGATGAGCGTTTCCGCGGCCACGATGTCCGCCGTGGTGTACCGGTCGGCGTGCGTGAAGTGCTGGGCGCCCTTCGGGTTCAGCTGGACCGCGTATCCGGCGTGACGGAGGACGGAGCTGGTGAGCTGTTCGGCCTCGGCAGCGTCCGCGACGCCGTACGGGAGGGCGTCCAGCACGGCGGCGATGGCGGCGGCGTGAGTGAAGTCCTTGGCGTGCGCGGTCAGGCCGGTCTTCGGGTCGAAGACCTGGGCGCACAGCTCGTCCAGGGAGGGGTTCTGGTCTGCTCGGCCTGGTCCTATGGCGCTGGCCGCGATGGCGTCGGGGTCGTCACCGGCAGCGCGGCCTTCGGCCTGCCAGTAGGCGCGCAGCACGTCGTCCTCGACTCCGGCGGCTTCGCCGTTCTTCGCGGCCTTGGACGCGGTTGAGGCGGCGGTGCGCTCGCGGGTCGTCGCGTTGTCGTAGTCGATGCCGAGTTTCGTCAGTAGGTCCCGGACCTGGCTGTCGCGCTTGCTGAAAAGTCGGATCGTGGCCTCGGGGATGGCCCCGATCTCCCACGCGCCGGTCCGCTCGTCACGGCGGAAGCTGATGCCGAACGTGTCGGTCAGCTCCCTGCGGATGCGGGCGTTCATGAGGGACTGGGTCGCGCGGGTGTGCCGGTGCAGGTCGCGGCCCCCGCTGGCCATGGTGGACCACTTGCCGTCGGTGCCCTTGACCATGTTGGCCAGGGTGAAGTGCAGGTGGAAGTGCGGGTCTCCGTATGGGGCGCCGTCCACGGGGCGGGCGGCGCGGTGGACCATCATCCAGCCGGAGAACCCGCTCGTCTCCACGGTCCCGGCTTCGTCGCCGTCGCCGTGGTGGCCGCGCATGGCGTACGCGGTCCACCGTTCGAGAGCACCGATGGACTCGCGGCCAGCGGCCGTGTAGATGCCCTCGACCTGAGCGGCGATCTCCTCGGGCGCGTAGGCGAGGAACGCACTCTTCGACTTCGAGAGATCCAAGGTGACGTCGGCACCGAAGTTGCCGACCTGCACGCGGCCTTCGAGGAGAGCGGCCTTGATCTCCTCTTCGTCCCACACATCCTCGGGCGCGAGCCCTGCCGCCTTGGCCATCGCGACGGCTTCGCGTACGTCCATCGGCAGGTCCCGAAGACGACGTGCGCCTTCGCCCTCGGTCTGGATGTACCGGCGCTTCATGGACGCGGCGTCGAACAGGTCGGCGCACTGTTGCCCGGTCTGGGTGGCGCGGGCCTCGACCGCGCGCAGGAGCGCGCGGGCGTCCAGGTGGCCGCCCGCCTCGGCAGCGATCGCCTTCTCCACCACGTCCTCGCCGTAGAGCTCGACGGCGTCGATGCCGACGGCGTCGGCGAGCTTCAGCACCGTCGAGACGGGGACGCGGTGCGACTCTCCGAACCGCTTGAGCTGGCTCTCCATCCGGCGGAAGGCGTCCTGCTTGCGCTTGGAGTTCAGCAGTGAGGCGGGGTTCACGCTGCGTTCGGCGGCGGCGCGGCGGACGGCGCGGGCCAGTGGGGCGGCGGGGAGCTTGGCGGCCGGCGCGATGGCCAGCTTGGGTTCGACGAGGGTTTGCCCGGTCCGGGGGTCCTCGCCGTGCATGAGACGTCGCGCGGCCTGGAAGTGCTCAGGGGCGAGGACGCTGCCGGGGGTGATGTCGAACTCGGTGAGGCCGTTTCCGATCCAGACCAGAGGGCGTTCGCTGGCGTCGAGGTGGTAGTCCACCTGTCCGTCTGTGGGCGGGGCGGGAAGGACGCTGTCTCCGTACAGGTCGCGGGCTTCGATACCGGCCGCGGCGGCGACTTCGATGGCGTCGAATCCGGTGAACCGGGTCTTCTTGTCGTTCCGCAGTTGGGCGCGGGCCCGGTAGAACGCCTTCTTCGCCTCGGTGGCGCCGAGCAAGGCGGCGACGGTAGTTCCCGCTTCCGCGGCCTTGGCCTCGACGGCGGCGACAAGCGGGGCGGCATCTACAGAGGTGGCTTTGCCGCAGCCGTGTCCCCCGGTCAGGCGGTATTCGACCTGTTCGTCGGACGGGCCGATCATGGTCACCCATCCCACTGGCCCGCCCACCTCCTCCGGTCAGTTCTGTTCAGATTCGGTCATCTTGGCTGATTGTATCGTCACGGAGTGACGATACCTTGGTCCTCTTCAATCGAGATCAGTAGAGAGACGGTCCTCTGTCTCTGAAAGTCGTAGGTGAATGGCGGCTCGGGTTTTCGCTGTTACCGGGCGGCTCGTGTTGGTGTCAGTGGCTGGTGTTCTCCTCAAGAGGCCGTGTCGGCGCTCGAAGAGAGGCGCCGACCAACGCGAGGAGGCTCTTCCGTGACAGTCGCGTCCCTACCGTCCGCAGCCGAAGCGCGCCGGCTCCGTCAGCGGGTATGGATCGGGGCGACCTGCGGTGTCGCAGGCGTGATCCTCCTGGCGGCAGCTCGTCTCTACGAGGTGAACCCCTTGAATTTCCCGGCCTGTCTACTCGTCGTGGGCGCGTACTTGGTCGTGAAGCCTTGGTTCGTGGCGCGCTCCGAGCGCTGGCACCGGGTGATCACCTTCTTGCCGTTGATCGTGTACGTGCTGCTGCTCGGCGCGGTCGCGATTGCGGCTGCCGGGACACTGTCGGATAACCCTGCGCTGGCCGGCGTAGCTCTGCTCGGACTGTGGGGTTTCCACGTGTCCAGCGGTGCGCCGGAGCCGACCTCCTTCGCCTTCGAGCGGTTGGCGGGACGCCTCACCTGGGCAGCGGCGTTCCAGGCGTTCTCCATGGTCTGCGGCACCGTCGGCCTCGTGTTTTGCATCACCCGGGCCCTGCCGGTCCCCGAGCGCTTCGAACCGGTCGTCGTCGGGACCTCCCTGGGTGCGGTCGTCGGTCTGGGTACCGCGCTGCTGAAGGTGTTCGCCCGGGTACGGAAGCTCGGCACACAGCTGGCGAGCAACGCCGGGCGGATGGTGCGATGTCTGGACCGGCTCTCACAAGGTGCGGTGACTGAACGGCGGAGGCTTCAGGAGGCGGCCGAGGATGCCTGGGACGCCTTGGAACTGACATTGCGGAGCAAGATCCAGACCGGGTTCCACCTGTCCGGGACATTCCTCATTCCCACCGAAGACCGCCGTTCGCTGGAAGCTTTGGTGACGGAAGCCATCGCCTGTCCCGGCACCCCTCTGTGCCGGGAAGCGGTAGCACAGCTGGACATGTTGCGCGCCGCGTGCCGGGGCAAGATCGACACTGTGGCGTGACGGCTGATCTGTTTTACGGTGGGTTTCCAGATTTCTGCCGGGAGTATGACGAGTGACAGTGGCACGGGAACGACTCTGCGACTGGGTCGTGAACAAAGATCAAGTTTGGGTACATGGCGAGCGGATTACTGACGGCCACGTCACGCTTGATATGCGCGCCGTTGGCGTCTTCCAGGGCCTCTCGCACGAGGAGATCAATCGGGACGGGCAATGGGTGCTCCGCAAGGCTGCGGAATCCCGATGGGTGTCCGAGGCCCATCCTGATCTTTCGGATGCCATCCCTGCCCAGGCGGATGAGCCTGGATGGAGTGCTGTCGCATGGTCCTCGTGGGTGACACGCGGGGTCCGCGTGGGCGCCGTGAATGGCAGGGCGGTGGCGGTCGATCACGCGTGGCTCTCGCGCCTCCAGGCGGGCTATCGCGTGGAGGGGGCTTCCGACTCCCACATTCTGCGGATCGTGCGGGAGGACCCCACACCGGTGTTGCTGCCCGGCGGTCTCACCACACACCGAACGGTCGTTGGAATTGCGGTACCGCAGGAGATCGGCGGAGCGTCGGCGGTCGTTGAGGCGATCGTTGACGATCTTGAACGCTAGGGAAGTTTCAGCTCGCCACTCGATTGCAGTTCATCTAAACGGCTTCGTAGGAAGGCCCGCACACGGCGGGCCTTTCGTGCCACGATGAGCGGGCTCAAGCAAGACGAGCACGAGGCTGGCGACGGGTAGGGCAAAGCCCGTCTTAGGTCTCCGTTCTCTCGGGGTCGACGTGCCGGGCGAACGGAACACCACGAACCCCGCAGGGCGAGGAGAAATCCACAACCTTGTTGGAGGCAGCCGGTAGTTGCGGGTCGGCTCCGCGCGGATCTGAAACGTCGGCGGGTCCTCAGCTAGTGGCCACTGTTGTCAGGTGGTCGAGCTGAGGCTGCCTAGTCCCGGATTCGACCACCGTGAGTCGGATTGGGCAAGGTCGAAATCCGCATGCTGTCGAACTTCAGGTCCCGGCTGATGCTGGTCATCATCGCTGTACTCCTCTCCCTCGTGGTCGCTCTTGGGGCAGCGTTTATCTTCTACGCCGCGGGGGCGAGCCTCTTGGTCACGTTGACCGCTGGGGGAGGTGCATTCGCCACCACGATGAGCCTGCTTCTTGGGACTTTCTCGCTGTTCCTGCAATAGGGCATGCGACACCGAGCCGCCGATGCGTGAGGGGGGCGGGCCAATGGCCCGCCCCCCTCACTGTTTTCCAGCGCAAGGACGGGTCTGGGGTTACGAAGTCAGCCGGTCCGAATGGGCCAGTCGCCGAAGGGGATCGGCGGTTTTCCTGCCGCTTCGCGTACGGCTTCGTCTGTACCGCAAGGGGTACAGACGAAGACCTTCCGATCGATGGTCAGCCGAGAACGTGAGGGCCGTTCACCGAGCGGGCCGCCGCAGCGCGGGCAGCTGCTGCCGAGCACGGGTCACTCCTCCTCGGGGTGCTCTCGGGCGGACTTCAGGATGAGGTGCCAGACCGTACGGGAATACGCGGTTTCGCTCTTCTCCTGAAGCTCTGCGATGAGGTCGGCGTTCTTGGCTCCCGGGTTGGCAGCGAGGAGCTGCCTGGCGAGGGTGAGCCGGTCGTCTCCCTGGTAGGGGTAGGCGAGCCTGCGGCGGCCCTTCTTCCGGCCGCCGGCATGTCCGCGGCCCTTGCGCTCGGCGACGTACTTCCACAGTTTCCAGCGCTTCCATTTCGGGCGCCGACGGGTCGGGAGTTCGTCCCAGTCGTCGGGCTCGGGCCACCCTTCCGGTGGGCTCTTGAGGTAGTGGGAAACGGTGGCGGAGTCGGAGAATCCGCAGACCTTCGCCGCTTCGGCGGGGCCGACCATCTCTTCGGGGTCGCCGTCGAGCTTCGGCGGGTTCGTGGTGTTCGCGGCAGCACGTTGCCGCTGAAGCTCGTGGTGCCATGTCGCCCACGCGTCGCCGTCCCAGTGCATGACGCCGTCGACGGTCTCCGCGACGGGCGGGTGTCCGTTGTTCTCCCTGTCGGTCCATAGGTTCTGAAGCGTCGGCTCGCTGATGCCGTGGACCTTGCGCAGGTCCGCGCGTGAGTAGAGCGTGCGGCCGGTCTTGCGGGACACGGTCGCCTCCTGTTCGGGTCGGGTCGTGACCGCTGGGCGGGGTCACTGGATGTCGATCCGGGTCCGGGGCCGGCGTCCACGTGCGGCTGCCGGCGGGTTCGAGCCGGGTGAGGGTGGCGATGTCGTCCAGGGGGACGGCGGCGGCCCAGTCGCCTCGGCCGGAGTGCTCGGGTAGGAGGTTGAGTACGAGGTGCTGGCCTGTGGGCGGGAAGTCCTCGACGATGACGAAGCTCTCGGTGGTGTCGGCGCCGATGCTGTTACCTCTCCTGAGTTGTGCGAGGTCGCCGGGCTGGGGACGGTCGGGGTGTCGGTCGCATAGCATGGTGTGGTCTTTCTGGTGAGAAGGACACGACGGCCAGCGCCTTGTTGCCCTTGTGCGCTGGCCGTCATCTGTTGTCTGGGGTGGCGTCCATGGGACGCGCTGCCGGTCGGAGGTTGCCTGCTCCGCTGATGGCCGGGTAATTAAACCACCTTTGCGCTGAGTGGGGCCGGGCCCTGGCCCGGAGGGTAGCGGTCATCGGAAGAGGGTCCCCTGATCTGTGGGACGTTTGCCCTGGCTGCTCGGTGGCCAGGGCGTGTGGAGTTCGTAGCGGGGTCGTCCCGCGTGCGGTGGAGCGTGGGCTTCGCGGCGGTAGCGGCGACAGGCCAGGACGGGAGCGCCCTGGTCGATCCAGCCTGCCGGGTACTGGGCGGTGAGCTGAGTCCAGCGGCTCCGGCTCCGCGGGACGGCCCATCGGTCCTCGGCCTTGGTGATCGGGGGCAGCGTCCTCCAGCCGGGGAAAGCGTGGTCGTGCGCCTCCTCCACCGACTCGTTGTCACCGTCCCCGAACCCTTCGCCGCAGTGCACGGGGCCCTCCCATTGGCACGCAAGACACCCGCCGCGGAACTCCTGCTTCTCCCCCCGGCGGCCGGTTGACCGGCTGCGGGAGCAGGGTCGGGGTGTGGTGTGCGGGCGCGTCCAGTTCGTGGCCGAGATCGCTGTACTCGCCGCCGGGGTGTCCGGGCTGGATGTGCCACGCCTGGGCCGCGCTTTCGGGTCGGTGGCGTGTGCGTGCGTTGCGCACTCGCCAGTAGTACGTCTGCCGTGGCCGTGCTCCGGTCGGCTCGGCGACGGTGGCGGTCACGACGTCCTGCTTCCGGCGGCGAGCACTTCGCGGAGCGGGTCCGCGAGCACGGCCTGTTCGTCGGGGGCGTCGAGGAACCGGGGCCCGTACGCGCGGCGTACGGCGCGGCGGGCGTCCTGGTGGCGGTCGAGCTCCGGGTAGTACGGCGAGCGGTCGAGCACGTCATAGCCGTGTTGGGTGAGCACGTCGGCGATGAGCGATCGGACCTGTACGGGGGCGAGGGCGGAGAGGTCGTTTTCCCCGGGGGCCGCGAGGAGTACGCGGATCATCTCGGTCGCGTTGAGCCGCGGGTGGAGGTGGACGCTGAGTCGGTGGACGCCGTCCCGGCTGGGGGTGGCGGCTCCTCGGCGGCTTGGCGTCCTTGTGGTGCTGCGGTCTGTCGTCTCGTCCATCTTGCTGGCCTTCGATGACTCGGGATGCTGGCGGGCGGTCGGGGTTAGAACAGGGCGTGGTCGGCGCGGGTGGCGGCGGCGCGGAAAGCGCGGGCGGCGTCGGCGGCGGTGCGGCCGGGCTCGGTGCTCCACCGGTCGATGACCTCGCGGTGCAAGGCCTTGGCGGCGGCGGGGTCGTCGATGTCGACGGGGTGACCGGCGAGCGTTTCCGCGAGGATGGCGAACGCTTGATCGCGTGCGCGGTCGATGCGGTCCCAGTCGTACGTCCGGCCGGCGGCTCCCCGCCCTTGGCCGGCGGCGACTTGGAGGGCGCCGCGCGGCCAGCACGGCAACGTGGCCGTACGGCCGGGACCGGCGAACAGGTGCGGGCCCTGGTGGATGCCGACGTGTTCGATGTGGCGGGCGGCCCATTCCAGGATCGCTGCTGGGGTGTCCGCGATGACGATGCTTTCGGGGGTGTGGTGGGTCGGCACAGTGCTGTCCTTCGGGAAGGGCGGGGGCGGCGGCGCGCTGCCGCCGCCCCCGGTCGGGCTGCTAGTGGTAGGCGGGGATCAGTCGGTGGACCTTGTCCTCTCCAATGCACCCGCCCTTGTGGCGGTGTGCGCTCGGGGGTTCTCCGTTGCGCCCGCGCAAGTGCGACCAGAACTTGGGGCCTTCCCAGCCGCACAGCTCGCAGGAGAGAAACCAGTGGTTGTCGGACCCCGGAAATCCGGTGAGGACGGCCCGCCAGTGGTGGGCCCGGAGTCCCGCGAACGCGATCTCCGCGCCTTCGATGTTGCGATCGTTGACCGGCATCCGCGGGTGAAGGAGGGGCACCGGTCCGCACAACGGCGTGGGAGCCTCGGCAAGCACTTGGTCCAGGGGAACGGCGCCGGTCCGACCAGCGGCGTACTCCTCGGCGAGATGGGCGGCGGCCATGTCGGTGCCGGGAGTCCCCTTGGGCGGGCGACGGAGGTTGTGTTCGCCTTCGGTGGTGAGGACGAGCCAGTCTCGGTGCCAGCGGTATGCGCGGCCGATGACCTGGTCTTCGCCGATGATCACGGGGTATCGGCACTGGATGTCGGGGGCGCCGACGCGGTACGTCGGAACGGTGGCGCTGCCCCGGGTCGCGGGGACGACGAGTCTGCCCGCTTCGGTGTCGGGGACGGTGATGGTCTTGGGTCGTTCGTGGGATTGCGTGTTCATGGTGGTGCCCTGTTCTGGTGAGAGAGGGGCCTGCCCCGGCGCGCTCGGCCGCCGGGGCGGGCGGGGCGTAGTTACGCGGCCCCGCCCGGGGCCTGCGGGGCGCCGGTCCACTCACGGCGCGGGGTGATGCCCAGCTCGTTGAGGACCGGGGCGTGGCTGCCGTTGTCCCGGACCCATTCCCAGTCGGTGCCCTCGGTGCCGGGCCGGTCGGTCCAGGTGAGCATGTAGGAGCGGCCGGAGATGCGGGGGTCGCCGCACACTGCCTGTGCCTCACGGCGGGTCATCGCCCACAAGGCGCGCTTGCGGCGGCGCGGGGAGTTCTTCGAGGCGATCAGCACGAGCGCCATGCCGTCCAGCCAGCTTGTACCTTCGGCGGGGGCCGTTGCGGCGGTCGGCTTCCCGACCGGCACCGGTTCCTCGACCGCCGGGGACTGCTCGGCTGGTTCCTGCGCTTCGGTGGCCGGGGCCTGGGGTGGCTGCTGCATCTCGTCGGCGCTCTTACGTCCGGATACGTCGTTGTAGGGGGCGGTCCATGTCCAGTCGTCGTGCTGGTTGCCGGTGGCGCGGACGATGCGCTTGCCGGTGCCGTTGTGGATGTGGGGAATGGTCACGGACTTCGGGTTGACCCGCAGGACCTCGTACCAGGTACCGCGGTAGAGAACGAAGTCCCCGCGCGTGAAGTCGGCCCGCGACCACACCTTGAAGCCCTCGGCCTCAGCGTCCTTGATGACCTTCTCCCAATGGGCGATCTCCTCGGTCAGCTCCTGGTGCTCGATCTCCAGCTCCGGATCTGCCGGGTTCCGGGAGAACCCCTTGGCGGACTGGCCGCGCTGCCACTTCTCGACCGCGCGGAGGTCTGCTCGTAGCTTGTCCAGGCGGCGGAGGGTGCGGCCGGGGTCCTTCTTGAACTGCTGGTAGTTCGCGGCGGCTTGGGCCCGGCCGGTCCAGTGGGCGGCGCGGTCGCTCTCGCTGATGCTCTTGCGCATCGCGTCGTCCATCCGCGCGTGATCGCGGCGGGCGCGGCCTTCAGAGTGGTGACCGATGAGGATCGGTTGACCGAAGGCGAACCGCTCGGATATGTCGTGGCTCTTCTTCCACGCGGTCTCGGAGGACTGGGTGGAGCTGGCCGCGTACCCGCCGAACCGGTCTGCCCGGCCTTCGGCCTTCTCCTCCCGCTCCTGTTCGGCCTCGGTGAAGCTCCGGCGGTCGGCGTTGTCGACGGTCAGCGTGACCTCGACCCCCTTCTCCCGGAGTCGCTGCGCGAGGAGTTCGAGGGAGGGCGTGTAGGTGGCGTGGTCGCGGCTGTGCGGGAGGTACCAGCAGTCAAGGTTCCTGCTCCAGCGGAAGGGCTGGCGCTGGGTGCGACCGTACTCACGGAGTCGCAGGATCTCGGCCGATCCGTCGCCCCGGCTGGTCCCCTCGATCAGGGTTCCTTCTCGGCGGGTGTGGGTGATCTCGATAGTCACTGAACTGGTCTTTTCTGGTGAGAGTTTGTGGTCCAGCCGCAGGGCGGACCGTGCGTTGGCAGCGGCGCTGCACCACCGGCGCGGGCCGTGAGGGACGATCGGCTCGCGGGTAGTCGCGCCTGCGCGACGACAGGGGCAGTCGCGCCCCCGCGGGGCGCGTCCGCTGCGGTCCTGTGCCCGCCGTCGGTCGGCGGAGCCGCCTGCGGCGGAGTCGGCCGGCGGCGGGCACCGGACCGGACCTGTCCTGCCGCCCCGAAGGGGTGTCCGCTGGGGTGCTGGGGGCCTGCCGGTTCGGAGGGTTGCCCTCCCCCGGACCGGCGGGCCTGGGTGTCAGCTGCGGTGGAGTGTGTGGCGGGCGGCCGGGTCGGCGTCGGCCAGTCCGGTCCGCTCGCGCCATGCCTGGCGGACGGCGGCGCGGAGCGCGTCCCCGTCGTCGTAGGCGAACCGGCCCCGGCGCAGGCTGCGGACGATGTCGCGGAACGTGTCCTGGTGCATCGTGGTGAGCGTGTCGTCCAGCGGGGTCAGCTCGTGCGGGAACATCGCCTGGACGCTGTCGCCCGGCTGCGGGGCACCGAGGGTGAAGTACCAGACCACTGCCATGGTGGCCTCGTCCGCGAACTCCGGCCCGCCGAAAGGGCCGACGACGACGGCGGGGCGGGTGTCCTGCTGGTGGCCCCGGTGCCAGGGTCCGGCGATCACGAGCGTGGCGGTGGGGAAGTCCTGGACTGTGGGCTTCTGGTCGGTGGTGAGCATGTCGTATCCCTGTCTGGTGAGAGGTTCCGCCGGGGCCGGTCGGCCCCGGCGGGGGTGTCGGTCGGGGGGTTGCCCTCCCCCTTCCGATACCACTAATTAAACCATGTTCTTGGGTTCGGGTCAACCGGTCACGGCAAGTTCGCGGCGGCGCTCGGCGGCGGCCCGGACTGCACTTGCGATGGCGCGGCCGGTCTCGATGGCTCGTACGGCGGCCTCGTGAACCGGGGGCTTCCTGCCGTCGGTGATGATGCCCGCGAGCGGCGGCATGACGGCGGGGCCGGGTGCGATTCCGAGGATGAGCGCGGCGACGTGGGCGGCGGAGGCGACTTCCGCTTCGCGCTGCCCGTACACGGGTGCGTCAAGTTCGCTGATGCGCTGAAGCGCGGAGTTGTAGAGGTGGAGGCGGACGGCGTAGTCGCACTCCCCGTCGGCGTCGGGCACGCCGTCGGCTCCGGAGATGGCGGCCCAGACCTCTTCGACGGTGAACCGCGCGGGCGTGGGCGGCTCGTAGGCGTCGCCGTCGGTCTGGCTGATGTCGAAAACCGGTCCGGCCTTGAAGCCGGATACCTTGCGCGCCTCACCCCCGGCGGTCTCGTCGGCGGTCTCCCGCTGCCCGCCGTCGGCGGCTGCGGCCGTGGCCTCCTGGCCGCTCTCGGGCCGCCGCTTGATCGGTGTCCAGATACGGAGCGAGGTGGAGCCCTTGGCCGGGAAGCGTCCGACCTTCCGCCAGTCGCCGGAGCTGAGTATGTGGGTGGCGGTGGGGTGCTGGGCGGCGACGGCAATGCAGTTGGTGGGGCTGCGGTCGTCGCGGTCCGTGTGGGTGAGGTTCGCGGCCGTGCGCATGACGGCGACCCAGAAGTCTTCGCTGCCGACCATCGCGCCGTACGCGCGATCCATGACGGCTTCGAGTTCACTGCGCATCTTGGCGGAGTAGGCCCGGCGCTCTTCATCGGTCATCTTCGGCTTACGGGGCATATCGCGGTCCTCCTGGTGAGACATCGGCGCCCGGGGCCGACTGACCCTCGGGGGCGGTCGGGGGGTTGCCCTCCCCCTTCCGACACAAATAATTAAACCATGTTCTAGGATGGTCGGCAAGCCCTTAAATCCAGTACAAACCCGCCTCGTTGGACACGACACGATATGCGGCTATGACCTCGTCCTCTATCCGCGTCCAGCGTTCGAGGATATCGGGGGCAGTCTTCTTGTCGCTGGCCGCACACGTGGCCCTTCGCCACTCAATGGCGATTTTGAGTGTCCGGAGTTGGGAACGGGTCAGTTCCCACCGGCCGGAGTCCGGGAGTTGATCGCCGTAGGCCATCGCTACGGCGTTGTTGATGTGCTCGGTACCGGACCACACATTGTGTGCGGACTGGAGCGCAAGGGCGCGTTTGAGGGTGCACCGAAGGTGCGGGGCCTGCACGGTCCATTGCGGCTCGATAGTGAATACGTCGGCGCTCATCCTGGGGCCTTTCTGGTGAGGGGAGGGCGGCGCACTGGGCAGCGCGCCGCCGCAACGCACGGAAAATTAGAGGGCGTATCCGTCGACGTATTCGCCGCGCTCCCCCTCGGGGGTCTGGGCGTGGGGAAGGAATCGACTCACCGCGAATACGACGGCGTCGGCGATGATCCGGGGCGCGTCGTTGAGTACGAGACTCACGGTTTCGCCGTCGAGTCCGATACAGACTTCGCCGGGTTCAAGGTCCATGTAGACAAAGGCGGTTGTGCCGTCGATTCGGGTTCGCGCTCCGGGGAGTCGGGAGGAGAGATCGCGTGCGGTTTCCTCGACATTCCGGCGCATCTCTGCCTGCGCGCGGTTGTGTTCCTTCACGCTCTCGTGAACGTCACGGTGCCTGGGGATTAGGTCGGCGGCGGCGATCCGGGCGGCGATATCCGCGGGGGCCTCGCTCATGGCGGCTCGGACGCTGTCGCGCTCGCCCGCGCGGAACGGGTAGTCGGTGGCGGGGAATGCTCCTCGGATGTGCAGGTGGCCGGGGTCGTCGAACCGCTCGGAGAGGTGGAGTTGTCGGCCGTCAAGGTGGGTGAGGACGGCGGCGTGGTCCAGCTCCCGGACGCCGTGGCGCGCGGATTGCGGTCGCCAGTTCCCGCCGAGTTCGACGGCGATCGGGTAAACCAGCTCTGCGACGGTGAGCGGCGTAGTCATCTTCTGTCTCCTGGTGAGAAGTGTGCGGCGGCCGGTCGGCCTGCCGGTGCCGGTCGGGGGTTGCCCTCCCCTTCCGATACGATTAATTAAACCATGTTCCAGGGGGATGGGTCAACCCGGATACACACCCTGGCCTGCCCTTTTCCCGCGCCACCGGCCCGCACCCGCCCGGCCGGGCCAGGCCACAACCGATCCTGGCGGGGTTCCCTCCTCGGTCGGACAGCTCCGCCGTACCAGGGTTCCGGGCGCGGCGTCCAGGCTCGCGCAGCGACCGCGAAGCGGCCCGCCGGGACGCCGTGTCCGGGTTCCTGGTACGCCCCCGGGTGTCCGGCCGTGGAGGGAACCCCGCCTTCACCACCCGCACCACAACGACGCCGCACCCAACAGGCCAGCCCCCTCCCCCTCCAAGAGAGGACCCGCCGGAGGCACTGAACCACTAACGCCGGCCCAGCAGCCGGGGCCCGGCCGGGCGGCGTCCTGTCCGCCCGGCCGGTTTCCTCATGCCGCTACCGGCTCGCGCTCGATGACGCGGCACCGGGTGAGTACGGTCTGTGCGGTCTCGCGGTAGATGCTGTGGTCTTTGACCGTGCCGGTCAGCTCGACTTCATCGCCCTGGTCGGGGACCTCGGCGGCGGAACTGAACCAGACGAACACGTTCCCTTCGCGGTCCTGGAACTTCACCAACCGGCGGCGCTGGGTGTGGTAGCCGTATGTCCGCCCCTCCAGCTCGATCACGGTCGTGACGGTGGCGTTCGTGGAAATGCGCTCGCCCACGGCGCCCTGCGGCTTGGAATTCTGGGCGGCCCGCTCGGCGGCTTCCTTCTCCTGGTTGCGGTGCCATCCCGCGATGGCGGAGACAAGCGTCGGGAGGTGACGGGGGTCAACAGTTTCGCCCTTCGCCAACTGGGCCACCTTGTGGCGGTAGTCGGAGAGGCTGCCGTATCCCTGGACCGCCCACGCCCGGACGGCGGCGGCGGTGCTCGGCGCGTCCGGCTCGGCGTCAATCTCTGCCTTCCACTCCATCGGGGCCTTGCGGTCGAAGAAATACGCTTCGACGCCGTCGGCGGTCGGCCTGGTGTTCTTCCATTGCTCGGACCGGCTGTAGAAGCGGCCTTCGGCCTCCACGATGGCGGCGGTCACCCGCAGCACCTCAACCACCGGCACGCGGAGGTCGGCTGGGATACCGCCCTCGTCGCCGTCCCAGTCGGAGTCCTTCAGCGTGCCGAAGCGCCACAGGGCCTCAAGGCCCTTGATCGGCAATCCGGTGTACGGCTCGACGCACGTCGTGCCCAACTGCCGTATTTCGCCGTTCTCGTGGCGCGCGAGGTAGGTGGCGGTGCGATGGCGGGCGACGGCGCACCCGTGGCAGAAGTTCTCGATGGCACGGTACTGGCGCGCGGCCTCGGCGTCCTGCTCGGGCAGACCGGGAAACAGGCTGGTGATCGTCTCGCCCTCGTCGTCGTGGTCCAGGCGGGCAATGACGGTCCAGCCGTGGTGACGGGGGATGTCACCGGAGATGGTCACGGTGACGGTGGGCCGCTTGCCGATAAGGCGGCCGTCCACCTCGTAGTCGGCAAGGAAGGGCGCGGAGATGTCGAGCGTGTACGCGGTGAGCTGGTGGACGGCGGCGCGGGCGTTGGTGGCCTCGACAAGCTGACGGACGCGGGATTGGGCCGTGGCGGGGATGGAAAACCGCATGGCTGCGCTGGTCATCGTGGGTGCTCCTGCCGGTGAGAGAGGAATCGAGGGCCCCGGCCGGGCGGGTTGCCCTCCGCGTACGGCCGGGGGGCCGACTTGCGGCCCGTGTGTCGGAGGGGGATGTCGCCCTCCCCTCCGACACAATTAATTAAACCATGTTTTTGACCGTGAGGCAAGCACCTCGGCCGGGGATGTCGAGAGCGGCGCGGTCGCGGAGGAACGCGGCGAACAAGGCAGCGGTGTAGCTGTCGGCGGTGCCGTACGTACGGCGGCAGTCCAGCGCGCCGATGCGCTCGCCACGGTGGCGGACGGGGAACGGCTGGCCGGGGGCCGGGATGGCGAGCGCGTACAGGCCGCGCGGGGTGTCCACGCGCAGGACGACGGCGGCGGCCTGGTGGTCGTAGGCGGCGGACCAGCGGGCGGGTCCGATGCCGAACTCGGCGAGTCCCGATGCGATGGCGCGGGCCTGCATGATGTCGGCGGTGGTGCCGGGGTCGGGTGCGGTGGGGACGGGGAGGCATCCGCAACCGTGGTCCTCGACGTGGGTCTCGAACAGAGCTGTACGGGTCACTGTGGAGCTCCTGGGAAAGCCGGGGGCGGGCGGGTTCCCGCCCCCGGCGTCGGGTGGCTGAGGTGGTTAGGCGGCGGCTTCGTTGTCGCTCGACGGCTCGTCGGTCTCCTCCGTCTCCGGCTCGCCCGCCTCCTCGTCGGTGCCGGGCTCCTGCTCGGCCTCCGGCTCACTGCTGGACGCGATCGCAGCGCTGAGCTTCGTCTTCACCGGGTCGTACGGCTCGTCATCCGCCACGGCCTTCTCGATCGGCGTCAGCGGGTACCCCAGGGACTCCAGGACCTTGAACCAGCGGGCGGTGGGCTTCCGCGTCCACGGGGCGTGCTGGTCGTCAGTGCGCCATGCCGACCGGTTCGCGCACTTCTCCCGGACGGCTGCGATGGCCGCGAACTGGAGCTGAGGGGCCCGGCGGGGGTCCTTCGCGATGTGCTCAGCGAACCGACTCCGGTCCTCCGCCTGCTTGGCGCTCAGCCCGAGAAAGGCCGCCAAGATCTCGGTGGTGCCTTCCTTGTTCAGGTCGTCGGAGACTCCCCAAGTACCGCCTATGAGTGCCTCGTTGACGTGCTTGATCAAGGCGTTGGTGGTGTTCTTCGGGAGGGTGCGGCGCTTGATCAGGTCGGTGATCCACTTCCGGCGCAGGTCTTCGGAGGCGTCCCAGTCGACATTTCCCCTCTTGACGGCGGCGCGGGCTGCTCGCTCGGCCTCCTTCTGAGCGGTGGTCTTCGTGCCGCTGCTGCCGGTGCTGATACTCCCCAGCACCTCATGCCCGTACAGGCCGGGGGCGGTGCAGTACGGCTCGTACCGGTCGCCCCGCCGCTCGTCGAACACCCACACCTGCCCCTTGCACTCCGCGTGCTCCTCGGCGCTGATGCCGCGCAGCCGCCACACGGGCGTAGCCCGCTCGGACAGCTCCTCCGCGTCCCGGGTCTTCCGCCCGGCCGCCTCCAGCTCGGCGCGGTGAGCCTCGGCCTTGGTCCGCTTGTCGCGCTTGGTCCGTTCGACCGCAATGGCCCAGTCAACATCTCCGGCGTCGGCGTCGTCCTCGGCGGCGGCCTCGGTGATCTCGGCGAGCGCTTCGGGGTCGTCGGCGAATTCCGAGAGTGCGGCCAAGTGCTCAAACGTCCACTCATAGCCGCTCACGCCGGTGACAACGGCGTTCAGCTTCTCGTCAGACCTCACCTTGACGAGAGTCCGCACGTCCTTCTGCCGCACGCCTGCGGCCTTGGCGATGCGGCCGACCTGCGCGCCCGCTTCGGCCGCGCTGAACATGGCCTGGTTCATCTCGATCGCGGTGAGACCCTTGCGGTGCTGGGCGGTCGTGATCATGTCGAGGAACTGCCCGGCCGCGTCGCGGTCGTCCTCTTCCCACTCGTACGGCAAGTGGGTAAGGCCCGCGTCCTTCGAGCCGTAGAAGCGGCGGTTGCCGTCGTTGACCTGGAGGGCTCCCCCGTCAAGTCGTTGGATCTTGACGGGGATGCGGCATCCCTCGGCGCGGAGCGATTCCACAAACGGCGCGTTGATGTCGAGATCTTCGCGGGCGTTCTTCGGGTGCGGGGTGAGCGCGTCAATGCGGATGACGGGGCGGGGCGTGACGGGCACGGTCTCCAGCCCTGCGGCGACGGCGGCGGCCAGCCGCTGGAACCCGTCGATGATCTGCGGCACGTCGCCGTGGGTATGCACGACATACAGCGGCTCCATGACGCCGTTGCCCTTCACCTCGGCCAGCAGATCGGCCGGGGCCTCGATGTCGCGGACGTTGCCGGGGTGCGCGGCGAGTTCGGCGATCGAGAGGGTCGGCCACGGGACAGGGGCAGTCTGGACGTTGACCTGGGTCTTGGTGTTCGTCATCGATCCTTCTCTTCCTGGTGAGAGATTGCCGGGCCGTTGGACCCAGCGAGGGTGCCGGTCGGGGGGTTGCCCTCCCCCTTCCGACATCATTAATTAAACCATGTTATGGACGGTGGGGCAACCCGGGATGCTGTGATCACCGCTACTCGGGTGCAGGGCTGCGGCGGCGCGGATCTTCGCGGCGGCCTCAGCAGTGGTACGCCCCGGCTCGTCCCCCAGCTCCACAGCATGGTGCGCCGGTAGGCGTCCTCGGTGAGCCTCAGTTTTCGCAATCGGACGCCGGATGCAGGTCGGCCGTTGATGTGGTTGCTGAGCACCACAAGGGAGTCGAACAGGGAACGCTGGAAGATGTCCCACGGTTCACCGCGTACGGACCAGCGGGGCCGGGCGGAGCGCACGCCGCGCTCCCACGGGTGCAGCACGGCGCACGGGGCGGTGTCGCCCATACGGCCGGGCTGCCAGAGGTGGTCCCCCTGGTACAGGCCGACGCGTTCGATGTGGTCGGCGACGGCCGTGAGAATGCGGGCGGGGGTGGCCGCAATCCGGCGGTTAGGCATGGTGTTCTCCTGAAGAGCCGGGGCGGTCAAGAGCGTGTTGTAGAGGTGGACTTAGCCGCATTCGATAGGTCGTACAGGAGCGTTATGACCCTCTCCACGAAGGAGTTGGCACAGGCTTCTTCATCCTCTTGGTCGCGCTCGGCGTTCTCGGCGCGCGGGTCCGCATCGGCTTCCCACTCATCCAACAGGAACCGGACGCGCATCACGAACTCTCCTGGTATGGCGACGAGTTCAGACCTGTTTAGAAAATCCTGCCGTGCGGTGTCGTAGCTTTCGCCGTAGTAGTGGCCCTGCCACCATTCGGAGGGGTCGGGGCCGAAGGACTTCGGGATGATGCCGGTAACCCAGTCATCACCGTTGTGGAGCAGCACCGTACGCATGCCGGTCTGGTGGTTGGTGTGAAAGCTGAGCACTTCGTGATTGCCGATCTTCATAACGTGCCTCCGGGACGGCCTCAGAGTTGCGGGCGCGGCTGCTCGTGACCCGCCCCTGGGGCCGGGGCAGCGGTGACCGCCGCCCCGGCAGGGGACGGTTCAGCGGGTGAGGGCTCCGGAGGATGCCCCTCCGACGCGGGCGGTTTGGCCTATGTCGGCTCGATTGCCAGCAACACGTCCGTAGCCGAAACCGTCTGCGAGGCCCTTGCTGCGCTGAGTGCGAGTGCGGGGATACTCCGCGTGGAAATTGGCCTCGATGACCGCGGCGCGGTCAGCGAGAACGAGGGCACCACTGCGGCCAGTACCCGAGGTCTCCTGCCCGACAGCGTCGCGCGCCGCCCTCTCACTCTCTTCAAGGCGTTCGACAACTCGGTCGATGAAGCCGAGCTGCCAGGCGTGTCGCCACGCCTTGGGCTTCGTCACATTGGAGGGGACGCGTTGCGCGTCAAGGGCCCCATGCATCTGGAGTCGCAGTGACGCGTAGAGCATGTGGGCGCGGTGAATGTCGGACTCGTAGCCGAAGACGTGAACGCGGCGGGAATTGCCCACCTTGCCAAGGTGTATGGCCTGACATCCCACGGCTTCGGCAACGAAGCACAGAAGCCGGGTGCGGTGCATTGCCCAGGGGTTGTCCAGCTTGAAATGACGGTTGGCGGGAGCGTCGGTGGACGGGTCCTCGTCGGCGAGCATGGCCCGCTCAACGCCGTACTTGGCCATCATCTCGAACGCCCGCTTCCGGGCCAGCTCCGCTTCCGCCTCTGGCGTCCGGGCGTCCTCCGCCTTGGCAAGCAGAGCGCGGATGGTTTCGAGCTTGGCGGCTTCCTTGGTGGTGCTCACGCACATCCTCCTGGTGAGAGAGATTGTCAGCGGCCGGTCGGCCCGCCGGTGCCGGTCGGGGGTTGCCCTCCCCTTCCGGCATCATTAATTAAACCATGTTCTAGGAGTTGGGTCAACCCGAACACACGCTCTGCCCTGCTCATCCCTCACCCCACCGACCCGCACTCGCCCGGCCAGGCCCGGCCACAACGCACCTGGGCGGGGTTCCCTCCTCGGTCGGACAGCTCCGCCGTACCAGGGTTCCGGGCGCGGTGTCCTGGCTCGCGAAGCGACCGCGAAGCGGCCCGGCCTGGACGCCGTGTCCGGGTTCCTGGTACGCCCCTCGGGGTGTCCGACCGAGGAGGGAACCCCGCCCCCCAACCCGCACCACAACAACGCCGCACCCAACAGGCCAGCCCCCGCCCCCTCCGAGAGAGGACCCGCCGGAGGCTGTTCTCTGGTGGGCCGGCACCTGACGAACTGGTGGTTCGAGATGTCCGCGGACCTGTGTCTACGTTGCGCGCGACGAGCACTGATTTCGAACAGAACTGGGGGCACGGGTGAGCACCAATTCGGCAGGGCCGGTGAACGCGTCGGAGCTGCGGCGGCGGGTTCGCGCTGCTGAAGCACTGAAGGCGAAGACGCGCGAGATGGCCGCCGCGAACGCGCTGACCGCGCGAGAGGCCGCGGCGAAGGCGGCCAGGGCGAAGGAGGAGGCAGACGTCACCGCGCGGGAAGCCGCTGCTGTCGTCCTGCGGCTGTTCGACAACGACGCCGAGTTGGTCTCGGAACTGCTGGGCGTCCCGGCGGAGGAGCTGGAGCGGGAAGCGAAGCCTGTTACCGCCGCTCGGGCGAAGGTGGTCATCGAGGAGCTGCGGGCCCGCGCCGAGCGGCCCCGCTCCACCCGCACCCGTAAGCCTCGACCGGATGCGGCCGGCGCGGCTTCCTCGACCTCTGACACCTCGGTCCCGGCCGTGACGGACGACGGCCGGGCTGATGCCGCCTGAGCACGACTCCGGGCCCGGCCTCTTCCCGCTCTCGGCGGTGAACGGGACCGGGCCCGTTCACGTTGACGAGCAACTTTCGCTCATCGGCGAGCCAACGCCCGTCCGCATACCGCCTTTTGAGTGGACGGGCTGGCTGGCCGACGAGTCCGTACAAGCCCGGTACTGGGCGAAGGTCTACTGGACCCCGTCAACCGAGGACTGCTGGTTCTTCCTCGGCGGGATCTCCAGCACCGGCCACGCCAGCTTCAGGGCCGCGTCGCGGCCGGGCAGGACGCGCACGGGCACGGTGCCGGGCCATCTGTACGGATACCAGCTCGCGCACGGTGTGATCCCTCGACTCGGCTGGGGAACTGACAGCCCGACCGTCTGCCACACCTGCGACAACCATTCCTGCCAGCAGCCGACGCACCTGCGTCTCGGCACGGCGGCGGAGAACCGGGCCGAATGGCTGGCTCGCCGGCGCGACCCGAGCAGTCCGCTTGCTGACGTCCGCGGCCCGGCCAGAAGGTCCCGCGCCATCAGCGCCGCCATCCAGGCCGGCCGGAAAGGCGGGGAGTCCGTAGAGTCGATCAAAGCGCGCATCCGTACAGCGATCGCAGCGGGGCGACCTCTCAGCCTGTGGTGAACCTCGCCGCGGCCCGGAACCAAGACGGTCCTCGAAGCGCAGACGGGTGGCTTTATCGACGTCACACGAGAGCAGTTGTCGACGGCTGTCCCGTCTCAACGAACCGAGACGACCGCGGTTCGTCTCAGCGAATCCAGTCGCCGCAGGCTGGAGGGTCGGCGGCGCGGGTCCGCTCCACGGGCGGGTGTCTCAACGAAGTTAGTCGCTCCTGGTCAGCAGGTCGGGATCGACTGGGTTCGTTGAGACAGGACAACGGCGTCGGGAGGCGCTCGCCGGGCCCGGATCTCGATGTCGACGAGAACGGGAGTCTGCCGACGGTGGTGCATGCCCGGCCCATGAGTTCGTCGAGGAGCATGGCGCTGACGCCGCCGTGGACGTAGCCGGGTGGCCCTTCGTGGGGGATGCCGAGGCTGCATCGTCCGGTCAGGGTGTCTTCGGTGCGGGTGACGTGCATCAGCGGTGCGATCGGGCTGCCGGTGCCGGTGACTGGGCTGAACATCCGTACTCCGCCCGGGAATTCATCGACTTCGGGGATCTCCGATGGGGAGCGGCGTTGGCCGGTGAGCTGTTGGGTGAAGGCTCGGGTGTCCTCGGCCAGGCGGTGCAGGGTCTCTGGTGAGGCGGTGGTGCGGACGGTGGCGTCGACGAGCAGGCGCAGTTCGTGACCGAGGGCGGCGATCGCCCTCGGTGCGGGGCCAGGTCCTCGGCTGCCGGATCTTCGGTGGCGCTTGTCGTGGTGAGGGGCGTGTTCATCGGCTGTCTCTGTGCGGGGGTGTCGGTCGTCAGGGTGCGGTCGGGGGCGAAGTGGTGTCGCGTACGAAGACGGGTTTGAGGTGCTTCTCGGGGAGGGCGTCGGGGAGGTGGTCCCAGTCGAGGACGTGGGAGACGACGCGTTCGGGGGTGACGGTGCCGGAGGCGGCGAGGGCGAGGGCGTCGGGGAGGTGGCTGCGGACGTTGTCGCGGGCGATGCGCAGGGTGACGCCGGTGAGGTACATGTCGAGGAGAGGAAGTGCGCCGGGGCGGAAGTGGTTGCCCGCTGATTCGCAGATGCTTTCGGGTGCGAGGGAGTTGACGGCGAGGGCGAGCTGGTCGACGCGGCCGGTGGCCTCGACGGCGAGGTCGAAGCCGTGGCGGATGGGTTCGAGTGTCTCGGCGGTGCGGGCGCCGTAGCTCTCGGCGAGCTTGCGGTGTTCAGGGTCCGGGTCGACGTAGAGGATGTCGGAGGCGCCGAGGGCGCGGGCGATGTCGCAGACGTACAGGCCGATGCTGCCCCGGGCGACGACCAGCACCCGGGCTCCGGGGCGGGACTTGAGGTGCGGGGCGACCAGGCGCCAGGACAGGGACCAGTTGTCGCTGGCCGAGGCCATGGCAACCGGGTCGAGGCCGGTCGGCAGCGGGACCAGCATGGCGTCCGCGTACGGGACGTGGACCAGGTCGGAGAAGAGACCGCCCCAACTGCCGCCGATCGGTGCCCCGTACATCGCCATGTGCGGGACCGAGGTGCAGTGGGCGGTTAGTCCGGTGCGGCAGTTGTCGCAGGTGCCGCAGTTGATGGACCAGGGGACCACGACCAGGTCCCCGGGGGCGACGGTGGTCACCGCGTCGCCGATGTCGAGTACGCGGGCCACGCACTCGTGGCCGAGGGCGAAGGGCGGGGCTATGAAGCCGTGTCCGGCCAGGATCGCGGAGTCAACGTCGCAGGTGGTGGCGGCGACCGGAGCGACGATCGCCTCTCCCGCGGAGCGGACCTTGGGGTCGGGGGCCTCGCGCCACTCGGCGGTCCACCGGCCGGTGTAGGTCAGTTCACGCATCGGCCTGCTGTCCCTTCGCGGCGGCCACGAGGTCGGCGTAGCGGATGACGGAGCCGCCCGCACCCCACGTGCCGTCGGGCTGTTCGTTGACGAGGACCCACACCCGTAGCGCCTCGGTCGAGGGCAGTCCGGCCGCGGCGAGCACGGTGGCGGTGGTGTCCTCGACGAGGCCCGCCTTGCGCCGCTCGGACAGTGCGCCCTGCGGGACCGTGACCTCCGAGAGGAAGCGCGGCGCGTCGTCCTCGGCGGTGGTCTGCGCTCCTTCGGGCAGCTCGACGAGGTAGCTCCACGCCTGGGCGCGGAAGAAGGCGGTGTCCGGGGCACCCTCCCAGCGCAGCAGCACCGCGGCAAGGTCGCGCTGGATCGACGCGCGGCCCTGGTCGGTGAGGGCGCCGGCCGGGGCGGTCAGGCGGATCATGGGCATGGCAGCTCCTATGGCAGTCGTTATAGACGCTGGTCACGCTAGACTATGACGGACGTTATAGCCAGAGGGGAGTGCTCAGAGATGGTCAAGAGCAGTGCGCCGTCGCGCGAGCGAATCGTGGCCGGTGCCGCCGACATGATCAGCAGGCGCGGGCTGAGTGCGACGAGCATCCGAGAGATGGCCAAGCACGCCAAGGCGCCGCTCGGCTCGACGTATCACTACTTCCCTGAGGGCAAGCAGCAGTTGGCGACCGAGGCCGTCCGTTTTACGGGCGACTGGGTTGCGCGGAGTCTGCGCAAGGAGCTGGAGGCGGGTCCGGCGGCGGGACTGAGCGCCTTCCTGGTGCTGTGGCGGAAGATCGTCGTCGAGAGCGGCTTCCATGCGGGCTGCCCCGTGCTGGCCGTGGCCATCGAAGAGCCGCCCGCCGATGAGGTGCCACCCGCCCTGGCCGCAGCGGCCGAGGTCTTCGAGCAGTGGGAAGCCCTGCTGGCCGACTCGCTGAGGGCGCACGGCGCCGAGCCGGAACAGGCCGCGCAGCTCGCGACGCTCATCGTCGCCGCGGTCGAGGGCACGGTGGCCATGTGCCGCGCCAAGCGCAGTACCGAGCCGCTCGACCGCACCGCCGAACAGCTACAGGCCCTCATCGCCACCGCGACCGGGAACTGACCGGGGCCGGAGACTGGCCGGGGTCGGGGTGGATGGCCCGGCCCCGGCCTGCGCTCACGCCCCGAGCGCGGCGCGGATCGCCTTGGCCTTCTCCTCGGTGAACACGCCGCTTTCGAGGAGGGAGAGGATGGACTGTACGCCACCGCTGGAGCCCCAGCTTCCCTCGTCGATCACGCGGAAGTTGACCCACCAGGCGGGCGACGGCTTCGCCAGGCCGCAGGCGTCTGCCAGCGCCGCCAGGAGACGCTCGATGACGGCGGTCCTGACCTCCTGACGCCAGTCCCCGTCCATCACCGCCACATCGATCACCATGATGTCGGCCTCCGGGCCGATGTCCGCGACGAGCCGTCCGCCGATCGCTATCATGTCCGGCTCGCGCTCGACGAAATGCACCTGGAATCCGACCCGCGCGGGCGGGGCGAACTGCCCGACCTCGGGTACGAGGACCGCGTCCGTCAGGGTCCCGGCCAGCTTGCGGCGCCGCTCCAGGCTCAGGCGGCCCTTCGAGGTGTTCACGGTGATGATCGTCACGACGTTCCTCCTATGACAGTTGTTATAGGCGACGTCAGATTACACCCGTCTATAACGCCTGTCATAAGCCGATGGCCTGGTCTTCGAGCGGCGCGTCGTGGGGGCGCAGCACCCCGTTCAGTCGGAGATCACGGCGGTGCGGTGGATCCACTCTGTGCTGTGCACCGCCTGGTGCATGAAGGCGGCGACGTCCGCCCGGCTGATTGTCGGGTTGCCCTTCATCGGGAGCCGGTCGTCCGCGCTGTAGGCGCCCTTGGCGGGGCCGTGGGTCAGCCGGGTCGGGTAGACCACGGTCCAGTCCAGAGCGCTGGAGCGGATGCGCTCGTCCGCGATCTCCTTGTCGGCGTAGATCGACCGCAGCAGCGTGTTGTAGATCAGCTTCTGTGCCGGACTCGACCACTTGAGGGTGTGGCCGACACCGAACGACGACAGCCACACCAGGCGGGAGATACCCACGTCCCCGGCCGCGCCGAGTACGGCGGCCGAGGCGCGTGTGAAGAGGCCGTCGGCGCGCACCGAGCTGCCCCTGCCGAGCGCGGAGACGATCGCGTCGTGACCGGCCGCCGCGGCTGCGACGTCGCGTTGCGAGGTGGCGTCGCCGGTGACCGCGGTGATCTGTTCGGCCAGGTCGCCCAGGCCGGCCGGGTTGCGGACCAAGGCCGTGACCGAGTCACCGGATCGCAGGGCCAGGTCGACGAAGTGGCGACCGGTGGGGCCGGTCGCGCCGAGGATGAGCAGCTTCATGACGGGGGCTTCTTTCGGGTACTCGGGCACGAGATCAGGCGAGGGCTCGGGGGTCAGCCGAGGTCGGCGAGGTCCTGCTCGGTGAGGGTGAGCGAGGCGACGGCCATGTTCTCCTCCAGGTGGGAGAGGGATCCCGTGCCGGGGATGGCCAGGGCCACCGGGGAGGAGGCCAGCAGCCGGGCCAGGCCGATCTGCGGGACGGTGGCGCCGTGCCGGGCCGCGACCTCGGCCAGACCCTTGTCATCGACGTTCCGGCCACCGCCCACCGGGAAGAACGGCACGAAGGCGATACGGGCCTCCTCACACGAGGCCAGGAGGTCCGCCTCGCCGCTCCCGGCGGCGAACTGGTTCTGCACGGCGACGACGGGCGCGATGGCGCGCGCCTCCGTGAGGTGTCGGGCGTCGACGTTGCTCAGGCCGAGGTGATGGATCAGGCCCTCCTCGCGCAGTGCGGCGAGCGCCTCGAAGCGCTCGGCCAGCGACTCGCCGTGCGGGGGTGCCATGGCCCCGATGCGGAGGTAGACGAGGTCGAGGCGGTCGAGGCCCAGGCTGTCCAGGTTGGCCTCGACGAGGCCGCGCATATCTGCGGCAGTGCCGTGGGAGAAGCCGTCCGATCGCACGATGGGGCCCACCTTGGTGGCGATGACCAGGTCGGACGGGTAGGGGTGCAGCGCCTCGCGGATCAGGGTGTTCGCCCGGACCGCGGCGTTGTCGCTGACGTAGAAGTCGGCGGTGTCGAGGTGGTTGACGCCGAGTTCGACGGCGCGGCGCAGGACCGCACGGCTGGTCTCCGGGTCGCGGGCGGGACCGCCCATGCCGTCCTTTGAGGGCAGGCGCATCGCGCCGAAGCCGAGCCGATGGACATCAAGGTCGCCGCCGAGGCGGAACGTGTCGTTCATGGCGCCAGTCTGCATGGCCCGGCTTCGGCTGCCGAGGCCGTGACACGTTGCTGCCACGCGCCGCCGTGCGCCCCCTCGTGGACGCTGACTCCGTGCCCCCTGGATGCTGGCCACGTGCCGCGTGAACGGTGCCGAGCCCCGTGGACGGTGTTCACGCGCCTCATCAACCGGCCCCGCGACCGGCGCCGCGCGCACAATGGGCGTATGACACAGTTCCTGGAGCTCACCGGTGATCTCGAGCTGTGGGCGCGGATCAAGCCCTTGACGGAGTCGTACGAAGCGGAATGGGTAAACGTCGCCCGCGACCTCGACACCTGGCCCGGCGCTCGTGAGGCGGCCCGCCGCACGATGCGGCGTGACGCGGCGGCCCGCGCCCGCAAGCTGTACAGCCCCGCCGTGCTCGCCGACGAGCGCGACCGGGAGGCCCTGAGCGAGATGGCCGCCCAGGGCATGCGGATCCGCATCTCCGCCACCCCGCTGTCCCGCGGGACCGTCTTCATCGACCGGCGAACCATGATCCTCACCGGCCCCGTGCCCTCCGCCCCGCCCGCTCCCGGACACCGCAGGTACACCATGAGTGCCGCGCCTGCCCTGGTCGACGGGGCGTACGCGCTGTTCGAAGCCGCTTGGGAGCACGCCATCGACCTCGACGTCTTCCTGGGAGCGAGGCGGCCCCGGACCGACGCGAAAGCCGGCAGGGTCCTGCGGGCCCTGTCCTCCGGCGCCACCGACGAGGCAGCCGCGCGGGAACTCGGCATGTCCCTGCGCACCTACCGCCGTCGGGTCGCCGACCTGCTCGTCGTCCTGGGCGCGGACTCCCGCTTCCAGGCCGGAGTGCGCGCCGGCGAACTGGGCCTGACCCGCGACTGATCACCCCGGCCGGCTGTCGGCCGCGGGACCGGCAGGCTACGAACCGGCAGGGCGCGGTACCCGCCCGCTACATCGCCTTCCACGTCCCGTCGAGGAGCCGCTGCGCCAGCGCCCGGTGCGCGGTGCCGAAGATCTCGATGTGCCGCTGTACCCCGGCGACACCCATGAGGAGAGGGTTGGGGGCGGACGGGTCGGCCTTGAGGGTGCGCAGGTGGCTGAAGGCGGCGCCCTGGTAGGCGTGGGTGTTGATGAACGCGTCCGCGCCCTCCTGGGCGGCCAGGCCCTGGACGAAGTCGGACGAGATGGCGTACTGGGAGGCGGCGTCGGCGTTGTCGTTGCCGCTCCACACCACCACCTTGCTTGTCTTTCCCCGGTGTTCGACCGGGACGATGACGGTCATCTGGCCCTCGGTGTGTCCGGGCGCGAGGGCGGCGACGGCCGCGGTTCCGGGCGCGATCTCGATCCGCTCCATGCCGACGGTGTGGCCGGGATACGCCTTGATCTGGATGTCGATACGGCTCGGGAGGACCGCCAGCTTCGCCTTGTACTCCTCCTTGGTGTACTCGTCGCGGTGGGCGCGCAGCTCGGCGCGGGCCTTGGCGACGTACTGGGCGTCGGGCTGCCCCATGACGAACTTGGCCGTGGGCGCGTACCGGTCCCGGATGAGGTTGGCGCCGCCGGTGTGGTCGACGTGGCGGTGGCCTATGAAGACGTAGCGGATCCGCCTCGGGTCCAGGCCCGCGGCGGACGCCTGGTCGAGGAACTGGGTGCGCATGTCGTCGGGGGTGGTGAGGGAGTCGAGCATGACCAGGCCGCCGTCCGGGGTGCGGACGATGACGAGGCCGGTGAAGTCGGTGCCGAAGTACCAGGCGTTGTCGAGGAACTGGACGCCGCCGGCGGGCATGGGCCTGATGTGGTTCTTGTAGAGGAAGCCGTTCGGGGAGACGAAGTCCTTGGTGGGGTCGGGGAGTGCGTCGACGGGCTGGCCGGTACCCGCGTCGCCGATGCCGCGGTAGCCGGTCTGGCACCACACGCGGTACTGCCAGCGGATGACGGGGTTGTCGTCCACCTCCGACAGCGCCTTGGCCGCCGTGTCGTACGCCTTCGCCAGCGGCTTGTCGGGCGCGAGCGGCCCGCCCCAGGGGACGTCGGAGCCGGCTGCCGCGGGCGTGGCCGCGGTGGTGGTTGCTGAGGCTGTGGCTGCGGTGGCCGTGGGTGCGGCCATGCCGAGCGCCGTCGCCGCCGCACCGAACACGGCGAGGTGGGTGAACTCGCGTCTGCTGTACGTCATTTCTCCTCCTGCGGAACGGTGCGGCGGGACGGGCGGTGCTGGGTGCTGGTCAGGGGGCTGCCGGATAGAGCAGGCAGTCCTCGGGGCGGATGAGCAGGCTGAGATCGCCGTCGGTGTGGCGTACCGGGCTCTCGGCGTGGATGCGCAGGTCGCCGACGGTGAGCTCGTACTCGAAGCGGGCTCCGGTGTACGAGCACTGCTCGACCTTGGCGCGCAGTACGTTGACGGCGCCGTCGTGCGGGGCGTCCGCGCGGGCGGCGAGGGTGATGCGCTCCGAGCGCAGGCCGACAGTCGCGGACGTCCCGGCGGGCGCGGTGCCCGCCACCTTCAAGTGCTGGCCGGTGGAGCCGAGTTCGACGCTCACGACCTTCCCGTCAGCGGCGCCGACCCGGCCGTCCAGGAGGTTGCAGCGGCCGATGAAGCCCGCGACCTCCGGAGTGGCGGGGGTCTCGTAGATCTCCGTCGGGGTGCCGACCTGCTGGAGACGGCCGTGCATGAAGACGGCGATGCGGTCGGACAGGGACATCGCCTCGACCTGGTCGTGGGTGACGTAGACCGTGGTGATGCCGACCTCGCCCTGGAGCTGCTTGAGCCAGATGCGGGCCTGGTCGCGCATCTTGGCGTCGAGGTTGGACAGCGGTTCGTCGAGGAGCAGGACGCCGGGCGAGTAGACGATGCCGCGGGCGAGAGCGACGCGCTGCTGCTGGCCGCCGGAGAGCTGGTGCGGGTAGCGGTCACGCAGGTGCGCCATGTCGACCTTGGCGAGGGCGTCGTCGATCAGGCGGCGCTGCTCGTCCTTGGCGACCTTGCGGAGTTTGAGCGGCAGGGCGAGGTTGTCGGCGATCGTCATGTGCGGCCACAGCGCGTACGACTGGAAGACCAGGCCAAGATTGCGGCCCTCGGGCGGCACCGTGTTGCGCGGCACCCCGTCGTAGAAGGTCCGGTCGCCGACGCGGATGGTGCCGGAGTCTGGGGTCTCCAGGCCCGCCACGCAGGACAGGGTGGTGGACTTGCCGCAGCCGGACGGGCCGAGCAGGGTGAAGAACTCTCCGTCGGCGACGGCGAAGTTGATGTCCTCCAGGACGGTCGTCCCGTTGAAGGACTTCTTGAGGTTCTCGACGGCCAGCTCAGGCATGGGTCAGCTCCTTCGGGTTCGTGCCGGCCGTGACGGCCTGGGTTGCCTCGGCCTTGGCGGCCGTCTTGTCGCGCAGCAGCAGTCCGGCGAGGCCGGCGACGACCGCCGTGACGGCGATCTGAAGGGTGGCGAGCGCGGCCACCGAGCCGGTCTCTCCCTGCGTCCACAGGTCGATCGCGGTGGTGCCGATGACCTGGGACTCGGACCCGGCGAGGAACATGGCGGGCGCGTACTCGCGGATCATCTGCGTCCAGATGAGCAGGAACGAGGCGAGCATCGCGGGGACGAGGAGCCGGATCAGGATGCGCGAGACGGTGCGCCACCAGTCGGCCCCGGCGACCCGGGCCGCGTTGTCGAGTTCGGCACCCAGCTGCATGGTCGCCGGTGAGATCGCCCCGTACGCGGACGGCAGGGCCCGTACGCCGAAGGCGATGATCAGCGCGATGAGCGTGCCGCGTACGGCGTCGCCGCCGGGCATCCACGCGAAGGCCCAGAAGAAGCCGATGCCGACGATGAGCCCTGGCACGGCGTGCGGGGACTGCGCGGTCGTCTCCAGGAGGCGGGCGAAGCGGAAGTCCGAGCGGCGCGCGACCAGCACCACGAGCGTGCCGAACACGGTCACCGCGACCGCGCCGATGAGGGCCACGGTGATGCTGTTGGTGATCGACTCGGTGTACGGCGCGTACGCGAAGACCAGCTTGAAGTTGTCCAGGGTGAGCAGCGAGAACGGGTTGACCAGCGGGGTCAGCAGCGAGGTGAACGCCCGCAGGATCAGGGCGAGCAGAGGCAGCAGCGCCCCGAAGACGACGTAGATCCCGACGAAGGCGAAGCCGAGCCACTTCCAGCGGCCGATGTCGAGCAGATGCGAGCGCGACGCCTTGCCGCGCACCGACACGAACCGCTGGGCGTGCTTGAGTAGCCGCGACTGGACGACGACCAGGCCGATGGTGGTCAGCAGCATGAAGGTGGCGGCGGCGCCGAGCAGGCCGTAGTCCGGGCTGATGGAGTCGATGCCTTGGTCGTAGAGGAAGTTGGAGAAGAGCGTGATCCCGGCCGGTTCACCGAGGATGAGAGGGATGGAGAGGGTCTCCACCGACGTGCCGAAGATCAGCAGACCGGCGTAGAGCATCGGCGGACGCAGCATCGGGACGACGACCGAGCGCAGGATGCGGAAAGGCCCGGCGCCGACCGTGCGGGCGGCGTTCTCCAGTGAACTGTCGGATGCGGCCAGGGCGTTAGCGCAGAACAGGTAGGCGATCGGGACCTGCGCGACAGCCTCGACGAACGCCATGCCGGGCAGCGTGTACAGGTTCCACGGCACCCAGCCGAACGCCTCGCGGACGGACGTGGTCAAAAACCCGGCGGGGCCGTAGACGACGATCCAGCCGAAGGCGAGGACGAGGGGCGAGATGTAGATCGGCCAGCGCAGCACCTGGCCGAACAGGCGGGCCGCCGGAAAGCGGGTGCGCTCCAGGAGTATCGCCATCGGCACCGCGATGACCAGTGCGAAGAGCGTGGTCAGCGCGGCGAAGAGCAGCGTGTCGAGGATGATCGAGCCGAAGCCCGCCTCGGTGAACAAGTGGGTGTAGTTGGAGAGGGTGAAGGCGCCGCCGGCCGCGTACAGCGGCTGGTTGCGGATCGACTGGTAGAGGATCGGGATCACGGGTGCGAGCACGAGCGCGGCGGTGATCAGGAACGTCAGCCAGTGGATGGTCACTTCACGCCCGGCGCCGAACAGGCGCCGGTACTGCGGCGTGCCGAGGTCGCTGGCGCGCGGGGCACTGCGGGGTGGCGTGGGCGCCACGGGATTCTGGATGGCCATGGGGACTCCGTACGAACAGGCCGATGGGGAAGAGAAGGTGGGAGGTCTTGGCGAGGGGCGGGGTCAGCCCACCGCCTTCTCCCAGCGCGTCACGTACGCCTCCATGACGTCCTGCGGCACCTTCTTGGGCCGGTACAGATGCACCTGGTCCGCGCCGAGCCTGCGCTGCATGTCCTGGAAGCTGTCCATGGCGTCCTGGCGGACCCCCGGCCGGTAGGGCGACAGGCCCCCTTCGGCGACGGCGGCCTGTCCGCGGGCGGAGAGCAGGAAGTCGAGGAAGAGCCGGGCGGCATTGGGGTGCGGCGCGGTCTTCACGATGGACGCGGCGCGCGGCATGATGACGGTGCCCTCGGCGCAGTAACTCCAGCCGAGCAGGCCGCCGCTCTTCTCGGCGGCCGGGATGGCCACGCCGCCGCTGAGGTTGATCGACACGTCGTACTCGCCGGAGACGACCTTCTCGACGAGGGTGCCGGAGGAGTGGTCGGGGCGGGTGAAGGGCAGCACGCGGCGGAAGGTGTCCCAGCCGCCGGGGACGTTCGCCGTGTAGCCCTGGTTGCTGGCGTAGCCGTAGGCGTTCGTCGGGTCGTACACGCCGATCTTGCCGCGGAACCGGGAGGGCTTCGCCTCCACGATGTCCGCCAACGACCGCAATCCTTTGGGGAATTGGGACGCGTCGAGGGTCTTGCGGTTGTAGATGAGCGTGACGGCGTCGGTGGACATGGTCCACACGCCGGGCACCAGCTCCGCCCAGCCGGGCAGATGGTCCTTCTCCGGCGAGCGGTAGTCGGAGGCGACGTTCCGGGCCGCGTAGTCGCCCCACAGCGGGCCCGCGTTGTTGGCGAGCAGGTCGACGGGGGACCTGCCGGTGGCGGACTCGCTGTAGTAGCGCTCGTAGACCGCCGAGCCGCCGAGGTTGGTGGCGCGGATGTCGGACAGCCAGGGGTAGCGGTCACTGAACGCGTCGAAGACCGGCTGCCAGTTGGTCTGTGAGGTGTTGGAGTAGATCAGGATCTTCTCCTCGCGCCGCGAGGCTTCGACGATCTTGTCGTACGAGGCCGGGTAGTACGCGGGGGCCTTGGGTGCGGCGGCGTTCGCCTCGTCGGCGGTGCAGGAGGCCAGGGCCCCGCCCAGGGCGGCGAAGGTCCCGGCGGCAGCGGCTGTGCGCAGGACACGACGGCGGGAAGGGCGGGCGGGGCGAGGTGGGGACGGTGGTGGCGTCGGAGACATGGCGGCTCTTCTCGTAGGGAGCGCGACGGCGCTGTCAGCTGCGACTTCGAGAGGGGGGTGGCAGGGGGCGTCGGGGTTACGGGGCGGCGACGGCGCGGCGCATCACGTACGGCAGGATTCCGCCGTGCCGCAGATACGCCAGCTCCTGGCGTGAGCTGAGGCGTAGCCTCAGCCGGGCGGTGGTGCGGGAGCCGTCGGGGCGGGTGAGGTGCAGGGCGACGGGGTTGGTGCCGACGTGCAGCGCATCGAGGCCGCCGAAGGCGAGTTCCTCCTCACCGGTGAGGCCGTACGCGGATGCCGTGTCGCCGGGTTCGAACTCCAGCGGCAGTACGCCCATCCCGATGAGGTTGCTGCGGTGGATGCGCTCGTACGACTCGGCGATCACCGCGCGGACGCCGAGCAGCGCCTGCGCCTTGGCGGCCCAGTCGCGGCTGGAGCCCGCGCCGTAGTTGCGGCCCGCGACGACGACCAGGTCCAGGCCGGCCGCGCCGTAGGTGGGTGCGGCTTCGTGTACGGGGAGGACCGCGGAACGGTCGGCGGTGTACGCGTGCCCGCCCTTGAACGTCTGTGCGGACGGCAGGAGTTGATTGCTCACGGCGGCGTTGCTGAACGCGCCGCGCAGCATCACCTCGTGGTTGCTGCGCCGCGTGGAGTACTGGTTGAGGTCGCGCCGGGCGACGCCGCGCTCGGTGAGCCAGTGTCCGGCGGCGCTGCGGGCCGGGATCGCGCCGGCCGGTGAGATGTGGTCGGTGGTGACGTCGTCGCCGAGGTGCAGCAGCGCCTTGGCCCGGTCGATACGCAGTCGGCCCGGTGCATCGGCGGGCAGGCCGGTCAGGTGCGGAGGGCGCCGGATGTAAGTCGACTCCGGGTCCCAGCGGAAGCGGACGCCGTCCGGCGCCTCGATGTCGCGCCACGCCTGGGTGCCCTCGCGCAGCCGGGCCGCGTTGGCCCGGAACATCGCGGGCCGCACGGCCGCGGCGACGCGCGCGGCGACCTCCTCGTCGCTGGGCCACAGGTCCTTGAGGAACACCGGCGTGCCGTTGGCGGTGCTGCCGAGCGGCTCGCGCTCGAAGTCGTGCCGGATCGACCCGGCCAGCGCGTACGCGACGACGAGCGGCGGTGAGGCGAGGTAGGAGTGGGCGACGCGCGGGTTGACGCGGCCCGTGAAGTTGCGGTTCCCGGACAGGACGGCGACCGGGTCGGCCCCGCCGTCGGCGGCGACCTGCTCCAACTCATCTTGCAATGGGCCCGAGTTGCCGATGCACGTCATGCAGCCGAAGCCGACGATGTGGAAGCCGGTCTCCTCCAGCGGGGTCAGCAGTCCGGCCTCGCGCAGATAGTCCTCGACGACCCGTGAGCCCGGCGACAGCGACGTCTTCACCCACGGCTTCGCCGTGAGCCCGGCCTCCCGCGCCCGCTCGGCGACCAGCGCCGCCTGCACGATCAGCGACGGGTTCGCGGTGTTGGTGCAACTGGTGATCGCGGCGATGGCCACCGGCCCCTCGGGCAGCGGCTCACCGGCGACCGTCACCGGTGCCCGACCGGTGGCAGCGGGCCGGAAGGAGTCGGGCACCTGCGACAACGACAGCCGCTGATGCGGCAGATCGGGCCCGGCCAGGCTAGGCTCCACCATCGACAGATCGAGCTCGATCAGGTCGTCGTAGCGTGGCTCAGGGCTGTCAGCGATCCGCTTGAGCCCCTGCGCGCCGAGATAGGCGTCGACGAGCCGTACGTGCTCCTCGTCCCGGCCGGTGAGGCGCAGATACGCGGCGGTCTCGTCGTCGTAGGGGAAGTAGACGCAGGTCGCCCCGTACTCGGGCGCCATGTTGGAGACCGCCGCGCGCTCCGCCCAGCCGAGCGCCGCGACACCGGGCCCGCAGAACTCCACGAACTGGTCCACCACACCCTGTTCGCGCAGGAGTTGGGTCAGAGTAAGGGCCAGGTCGGTGGCGCCGACACCGGAGCGCAGCCGCCCGGTCAGCCGGACGCCGACCACGCGCGGGAACGGGATGGTGACCGGCTCGCCCAGCATGGCGGCCTGCCCTTCGAGCCCGCCGACGCCCCAGCCGACGACGCCCAGGGCGTTGATCATCGGGGTGTGGCTGTCGGTGGCGACGAGCACGTCCGGGTGCAGCCACGGCAGACCGCCGCCCTCTGCCGGGTCGTCCTGCTGCCAGACGACGCGGGCCAGGGTCTCCATGTTGACCTGGTGGATGATGCCCGTACCCGGCGGCACCACGCGGAAGTTGCTGAGGCTGCGCTCGGCCCACTTCACGAAGGCGTACCGCTCGGCGTTGCGCCGGAAGTCGATCAGCAGATTGCGCTCGACGGCGTCGCCGTGCCCGTACTCCTCGACGATGACGGAGTGGTCGACGGTCAGGTCCACGGGTACTGCGGGCTGCAACTGCCCCGGATTACCGCCGAGTTCGGCGACGCTGTCGCGCAGGGCCGCGAAGTCGGCGAGCGCGGGCAGGCACGTCGTGTCGTGCAGCATGATCCGGTTCGGGTGCACCGGCACCTCGCAGTCACCGTGGCCCGCCCGGATCCGGTCGAGTACGGCGCCGAGCGCGGCCGGAGAGCGACGAGCGACGTTCTCGACCAGCACTCTGACCGCGTAGGGCAGTTCGGCGAGCTGCTCGGCCGGCAGCAGCCGGTCCAGCGGTAGATGGCGGTACGCACGACCGTCGACGGTGAGGACGGCGGTGACGGATGCGCCGGGCACGTCAGCGCATGCATCGGTGGCTGCGGCCGCGAGTGCGGCGGTGTGGTCTGTGCTCATGATCCCTGCTGTGGTTCAGGCGCGGGCGGGTCCACGGGCGCACGCCGGGTGCGCCGGGCCGTCAGTATTGTCCTGCGCTGCCGATTAATACAATGGTTGGAGCGAGGAATCTGTCGCGGCGTGAGAGCGGGGAGGGTGAGTGCTCGGGCCGGGCGGGGTCAGCGGCCCGTCTTGATGGTGCGCACTTTGTCAAGGTGGCGGCGCAGGAATGCCGCCGCCTCTTCGAGATCGCCGGCCTCGACCAGGTCGAGCATGTGCAGATGTTCCCGCGCCTGACCGGCCAGACGGGAGCGGTCGACCTGGTGGCGGTACTCGATGAGGCGGCGCAGCCGGTTCTGGCGGCGGGCGGCGTCGAGCAGGAACTGGTTGCCCGAGAAGCCGACCAGCATCTCGTGGAACGACGCGTTCACGTGGAACAGTTCCGCCCGCGGCAAGAGCAGGATGTCGCCGCGCAGCAGGGCCTCCTGCTGCTTGCGGTGCAGGGCCGCAGCCTCCGGGTCGATCGTGAAGCCCGGCTCAAGGAGGGCGTTCGGCTCGATGATCATGCGGTAGCGGTAGCTCTGGTCGTGCGCCTCGACCGTATTGAGGACCTGCTGGAACTCCCAGCCGCGCCCGCCGATCTTGCGGCGTACGAGATCCTCGGACTCCATGCGGGCCAGTACCCGCTCGGCCTGGCGGGGTGTCAGGCCGTAGCCGCGGCCGACGTCGGCCGTCGTGAACGGCCCGGCGAAGCGGCCGCCCACGTAGTCGTCGGCGATCCGGAAATACGCGTCCTGCTCGATGTCGCCACCGTCGGACAGGTCCGTCCCGGCCAGTGTGGCGGCGGAACGGGCAAGGAAGAAGCCCCGGTTGGGCTCGCGCCGCAGGATGCCGACCTCGGCGAGGAAGAGCATCGCCTTGCGGGCCGGGGTGCGCGAGACGTCCAGCTCGTCAGCGGTCCACTGCTCGGTGACGTGCGCACCCTCCTCGAGTCCGCTGCGGCGCAGCAGGTCCACCAGGCGGGTGGCGATGGAGGTGGTCAGGTTCGGCCGCGACATCACGCTGCGCTCTTCGTACGGGGACGGGGAGATCCCATCTTAAGCGCCGCACCAGCTGCGACCCGAGGGATTGTATAGATCTGCATATTGATGCAAAGTGGCGCTCGTGGGACGTCGAATCGTCCTGCTGTGCAAGAGAGCCAGTGGCCAGCCCCAGCCACCAGTCCGAGTGAGAGGCGCGAAGCCCCGCATGTCGACGACCGTCACGACCCCCGTCCCCACCGCCGACCTCGCCGACCAGCACGGTGACCAACTCCGTGTCTGTGATGCGCAGTTCACCAACTACGGCGGCGCCCGATCCTTCGCCGGACCGGTGCGGACCGTGTCCTGCTACGAGGACAACGCCCTGCTGCACGAACTGCTGCGCACGCCCGGAGAGGGCGCCGTCGTGGTCGTCGACGGAGGCGGCTCCCTCGCCACCACGCTCTTCGGGGACCGCATGGCCACCCGGGCCCTGGAGAACGGGTGGGCGGGAGTCGTCGTCCACGGTGCCGTCCGCGACAGCGCGGCACTGGCCACCCTGCCGCTCGGTGTCCAGGCGCTCGGCACCAATCCACGCCGGGCCGGGAAGGCGGGCAGCGGGGCGGTGGATGTGCCGGTCACCTTCGGCGGCGTCACCTTCGAGGCCGGGGACGTGCTGCACGCGGACGAGGACGGGGTGGTCCTTCTGCCCTGCGCCTGAACCGCCCGTGCACGGCCAACCATACGGGCCATCGTGGCCGAGTCCCGCCCTGCCTGGGGTTCCGTCGATCTGATGCCATGTCGGGAAGGCGGCGGGGCGGCATCGGCGGATGGGGGCCGCCTGGGGGCATCTACGTAGTGGGGCCGACCCGCAGGTGGGCACGCACACGCGCGACGCCATCAGGCGTCCTTGATCTGTACGCGGTCGCCGCACAGTTTGGCCCAGTCGTCGCGGTCCGAGGTCAGCACGAGGACGGGCGCCGGGGAGCGGAGGGCCATGGCGGCGACGAGAGCGTCGATGGCGTACTCGTGGCCATGCAGACCACCGGCGTCGCTCGGCAACTGCACCGCAGTGAGGCTGGTCGCTCAGGGGGATCACACGCTGATCCCTGTCGGTCTTGGGGTAGTCCACATTGACCTTGTGCTCATCGAGGTCGGCATCGCGCACATCGAGCGCAAGGGAATCACCGACTCGCAGGCCCCCCTCCCACGGCAAAGCCCACAGCGCTCGGTGCTCGGCGGGGATCGCGTCGTCGTTGATGAGACGCACGAACTCCTCGGGCTCAACGACCTCGGCGGCCAGGTCGGCACGATGCCCTCGGCCAGGCCGCTCGGCACGGGCGGCGTCGGCCGTAGCCCGGTCATAGCGCATGGCACCCGTCGCCGGATCACGGTCGACCTGGGCGAGGACCCGCCGGACGCTCGCCGGATTGAGGCCCCAGCGCTCGGGGCACTCTCGGGCAGTGGTGAGATCCAGGCGTCGGACTTCTGCACACCCCGTGCAGAAGTCAAGCCTGGTGGTTCCCTCATCGCGCTCCGAACTTCTTCTTCACAGTCGGGCCGCATCCAGGCCGTCACAGTTCGGAACATGGCTTCGCGACGCAGAACCCTGGGATCATGGCGGTGAGCACTCTCCTCGTAGATCCAGAATGTGCAGTCGCAACGGGATACCACGCCGTGCCCACCAGTGGGCACGGGCCCCGGATCAAGACGGATGGAGCCGGAGCGAGGAGGGTGGAAACAGGGCTGTGGGCTCGGCTCGCCGGTATAGCCCCAGGTCAGAAAGGTAAAGTTTTCGGGTTCGAATCCCGTTGGGGGCACAGCACCACCACCTCATCAGCCCTGTGACCTGCGAATACGCAGGTGGCAGGGCTTTTGGCGCGCTCTGCGCCCTTCCCCCTCCCCGAGCCGCCGCCCTCTCTGTACGCCTGCACGTCCCCGCACAGAGACGAGTTCGGACCGGGTCCCCGCGTCTGTTACTCTTTTCCGGCGACGTCACCCCTGCTGGGGAGCCTCCGAAGCCCACAAAAAGTGGTTAGGAGCACCCGTCGCACTGTGCGAGACTGGAGCTCGTACGAACGCTGGGTCCTGTGGAGCAGTTTGGAGTGCTCGCCACCCTGTCAAGGTGGAGGCCGCGGGTTCAAATCCCGTCAGGACCGCTGCCATCAAGTCGCTTCGCCTCTTGATGGCCCTCCCGACCGGGGCTCGCCCCGGACACCGGGCTGGGTAGCTCAGTTGGTACGAGCGTCCGCCTGAAAAGCGGAAGGTCGCCGGTTCGACCCCGGCCCCAGCCACAGCCGTGAGGAAGGCCCCGTCCCTTGGGACGGGGCCTTTTTCGTGGTCGGTCCGCTGCGACCGGTCAGTCGGAGTTGCCGGATGCGTGTGCCGCGCGGGGGCGGCCGCCCGGGTGGCGGTGGCGCCAGATCCAGAAGACGGCGCAGGAGACCAGGGCCCAGGCGGTGAGGACCAGGTACGGCTGGAGCAGCTGGTGGTCCGGGAAGTAGACGGCGGTGTGCTGGGCGTTCACGGAGGCGCCCGGCGGCAGCCAGCGGCCGATCTCGCCGAGTGCGGAGGGCAGCAGGGGCCAGGAGACGGCGCCGCCCGAGGAGGGGTTGCCCAGCAGCACCATCAGTCCCCAGGTGGGCAGCATCGCCCAGCGGCCGACGAGGGTGTTGAACATGGTGAAGACCATGCCGCTGGTGAACATCGTCAGCGCCAGGATCATCCACGACTGGGCGAACGGCAGGTCCAGCGCTCCGAGTCCCCAGTCGACGACGGCGGCGATGACGAAGCCGCCCAGGAGGGCGTAGGCGGCGGTGAAGGCGATGCGCTCGGGCGGGTTGAGAGCGCGTGCGTGGACGCTGAGCTGGATGGCACCGATGAAGCCGATGATGACGGCGGCGAGCGAGATGTAGAAGATCGCCAGGCCACGCGGGTCGCCCTTGCCCAGCGGTTTGAGGTCGCGTACCTGGACGGGTACGCCGATCTTCTTGCCGACCTTCGGGCCCGCCTCCTCCAGCAGCTCCGCCACCGAGGCCCCGGAAGCGCTGGAGACGTCCAGCTCGACGCCCTTCGGCTGCTCGGCCTGCATGACGGCGAAGACCTGCTGGGCCTCGATGGCGTTCTCGGCCGCCGCCTGCGTGCGGTAGTGCCGCAGCTTGAGCGAGGAGCCGAGCGCCTTCTCCATTCCGGCGACGAACGCGGTGCGGTCCCGCGCGTTGTCGGGTTCCCCGACGACGGCTACGGGCACCCGGTGCGGGGTGGGGTCGGCCATCGCATACGTGTACGACCCGGCGAAGAGCCCGGCACCAGCGGCGACGATCAGCACCAGGACGGTCGCGGGGAAGAAGGGCGAGTCCTTGAAGTCCCGCCACGCCTGGGCCGGGCCGCGCCGCCCCCTGCCGTGCTTCCCGCGCTCGCTGTGCCGGCCGCCCTCGGTGTGCGGTTCCTCGCTCATAGCCTCACACTAGGCGGGCAAACCACACTTTCCATTACTTTTCGGAAGCGGCGCAGGCTTCGCCCTCACCCCTCGTCACGGCTCCGCACGCTCCCCACGACGACCCCGTGCCGCACTCGCCCGCGCCCGTGCCCGTTCCCGTGCCCGCAGCACCGCCCGTACCCCCAGCACCGCGCCCGCCGCGAGCGCCAGCCCGGCCAGCAGCGCGCCGTCCGGCACCGCTTGCCCCGCCCGACGGGCCCAGGTCTCCGCGGCGAAGGCGCCGTCCACGTCCGTCAGGCCCGGCAGCCCGGAGGCCCCGTCGAAGGCGAGGAAGAGGGCGCCCAGCAGCACGAAGAACAGCCCCGACAGCAGCGCGGTGGTGTGCAGCCTCAACCGGCCGCCGAGCCGCAGCTCACGCCCGCGCAGCCAGCGCCGCCGACCCAGGTCGAACCGCTCCCACAGCAGCGCGAGCACGAACAGCGGTACGGCCATGCCCAGCGCGTACACCGCCAGCAGCACCGCACCGTAGACGGGGTTGCCGTGCACGGCGGCGACCGTCAGTACGCTGCCGAGGATGGGGCCCGCGCAGAACCCGGCCAGGCCGTAGACCGCGCCCAGCGCGTAGACGGAGACCGCCGTCGTGGGACGGATACGGCCCGATGCCTCCGCCAGCCGGCGCGGCGCGAATCCGAGCCCGGCGATTTGCACCAGCCCGAGCACGATGATCAGCCAGCCGCCCACCGAGACCAGCAGATCCCGGTGGCCGTAGAACAGCCGTCCGGTGAGGGAGCCGGCGGCGCCCAGTGGAACCAGCGTGGTGGCCAGGCCGAGGTAGAAGATCCCGGTGCGGGCCATCAGGCGGCCCGCTGAGTCGATCGAGTAGGCGAAGAACGCGGGCAGCAGCAGGGCGCTGCACGGGCTGAGCAGGGCGAGGAGGCCGCCGAGGAAGGCGGCCAGATATCCGACGTCCATCAGTTCCGGTCCCCGTGCCGGGCCGGCTTCTCCGCCGCTGCCGCGGCGCGCTCGATCGCGTCGGTGAAGACCTCGTCCGGCTGGGCGCCCGCGATCGGCTGCCCGTTGACCAGGAACGCCGGGGTGGCACTGGCGCCCAGCCCGTACGCCTCGGCGCGGTCCTTGGCCAGCAGCTTCCTGGCGGCCCCGCTCGCCCGGTCGCGGTCGAAGCGGTCGAGGTCCTTCACCCCCGCCTGCTCCGCGAGCTGGTGCAGGCGCCCGGTGCTGAAGGAGCTCTTCTCGTTGCCCTTGTCGGCGTAGGCCGCCTTGTAGAACTGCCAGAACCGGCCCTGCTGCCCCGCCGCGTAACTGGCCAGCGCGGCACGTTCGGAGCCCTTGCCGAAGACGGGGAAGTTGCGCCACTCGATGCGCAGCAGGCCCTTGTCCACGTACTTGTTCACCAGCTTCGGCGCGGTGTCCCGGGCGAACTTGCCGCAGAACGAGCAGCCGAAGTCGGCGTACTCGATCATCACCACGGGCGCGTCCTTGTCGCCGCGCGCGAACGGGTCGTCAGCGCTGCGGCGCGCGAGCTTCAGCAGCGCGGGGTCGCCGGCCGCTGTGTCGTCGGAGCGGCCCTCGACGGTGGCGTTGCCCGAGCCGGAGCCGGAGCCCGCGCTGTCACCGCCCCCGACGGCGTACTGCGACAGCCAGCCCGCGAGGAGCGCGGCGACGGCGACGAGGGCGCCGATGACGACTCCCATGTTCTTGCTCCGGGCCATGGGCTGGTTCTGCTTCTTGTTCTGAGTGCTCTGCCTGTTCGAGGGCATGCGAAGGTCTCCTGTACTGCGTGTACGGCGTATACGTCGAATACGGACAGCGGCAAGCCGGGGCCGCTATACGCGCAGTACGGAGAGTTGGACGGGAGTGGGCGGCGGTATCGGCGCGGGACCGCGCACGGGCGGGCGGGTGTGCGCCGCGCCGATCGCGCTGTGCGACTGCGGGGTCAGGCAGGCCGGGAGCGCGAGAGGGAGCAGCTGCTGCTGGCTGGCGGCGGGTGCCGCCGGAAGCGCGCCGCCGCCGTCCTTGGACTTGTGGCAGTGGGAGGGCCCCGCGTCCGCTGCGGGGGCACTCGCGGAGACAGCGGGTGCGCCGGCGGCGGACGCGGACTGCGCCCCCGCGAACTGGACGGCTCCGCACAGGGCGAGCAGCAGCGCCACGAGGACGGCGACGGCCCGCCGTTCGCCTCGTATCGTCCGCCCGCCACCGTGCATGCCGCCACCCTAACGGGGCGCAGTCGGCCGCCCCGTTCAGCCCAGTACGCTCCTGAGCACGCCCGCCACCTCCTCCGCCGTCAGCAGCGGCCCGGTCTCCTCGCCCTCCGGCGTGTACGCCTCTTCGATGTGGCTCCGCGCGGTGTCCAGGTCGCCGCGCTGCTCCGCGACGCGGGCCAGCAGGTGCCGCGCGGTGCGGTGCTGCGGGGAGCGCTCCAGCACCGGCGCGAGCAGGGTCTCGGCCTCCTCGTACGCCTCTTCCGTCGCGAGGTCGTTCACCAGTACCTCCGCCAGCTCCATCGCCGGGTCGAACAGCGAGGTGAGCATGAAGCCGCTGTAGCCGCGCCGCACGATGTGGTGGACGTCCCGCGCGGTACGCAGCCACTCCACCGCCTCCTCGTTCCTGCCCTGCCCGCGCAGCGCCCGCCCCAGCCAGTACGCGGCCTCGTGCAGCGGGTCCTTCTTCTCGCGGCCCGCCCAGGCGAGCCGCAGCAGCCCCTCCGCCTCCGCGTACCGCTTCCACCGCACGAGCTGCATACCGGCGCGCCAGCCGTACCAGGCCCGTCCGCCCTTGGCGGCGCGGGTCCACCAGCGGACGGCCTCCTCCATGTCGCCGTAGTCGTCACCGACCCGGTTGCCGACCCAGCTCGCGGCGTCGGGCCGGCCGAACCGTGCCGCGCGGCGCAGCCACGGCTCCGCCTTGACGGGCTCGTCCAGCCGTACGTACAGCGCGCCCAGCCCCTCGATCGCGTCGAGGTCGCCCGCCTTGGCCGCGGGCAGGTAGAGCGGGACGACCGCCTTCTCGTGGGCGCCGCACTCCTCGTGCAGCATGCGGCCGAGCGCGTACGAGGCGGCGGGAGCGTGCCGGCCCCCGGGGTCGGCGGCGGCGCGCTTGTAGTGCCGTACGGCCTCCGGGTAGCGGCACAGCCGCTCCATCAGGCGGCCGAGCTCCAGGTCGGCGGCCCGGTCGTCGGACTCGGCGGCCTCGTGGAGCTCGGCGAGCCGGGGCTCCTCCTCGTCGCCGAGCGCGGGCGGGGTGCTCTGCTCGGCCTCCTCCAGGTCCTCCAGGCATTCGGCGGCCTCCTCGTAGAAGTCGTCGTCGCCCTCGGTGCCCTCGTCGGCGGCCTCCAGCCAGCGGCGGGCCTCGGCCAGCCGCCACTGGTCGCGGTAGTAGGAGCCGAGCCGCCGCTGCTGGACGCGGTCGCCTGCCTCGGCGCCGGGCAGCAGCGACGCCTCGTACTTCTCCAGCTCGCCGTACTGGAGGTGCACGGCGCTGAGGGTGCGGGCCAGCAGCCGGGATTCCGGGTGCCGGCGCAGCCCGCCCTCCAGCACCCGGCAGGCGTCCTCGTACCGGTCGAGGTTGTAGTGGAGGAGCGCGTGCCACTGGTCCGTACGCGGGTCGCCGAGCGCCTGCGCCTCCTCGTACACCTTCTCCGCCTCCGGGAGGAAGGACGGGTAGGAGGTGAACCACTCGGGATCGGTGTGCAGTTCGGAGAAGGGCTCCAGCTCCAGGAACTCCGATATCTGCTCGTCCAGGTCCTCGGGGCGCTCCTCGGGCGGCAGCGCGCGCAGTGCGGCGAGTTCGGCGATCCGGTCCTGGTAGCGCTCGAGCCGGGCCCCCAGCTCGATCAGCCGGTCCTCGATCTGGTCGGCGACGTGGTCGTACGGCGCCGCCTCGTCCAGCTCGTCCCTGGCCTCGTCGGTGCGGCCCTGGCGCAGCATGAGGAGGGCGCCGTTGGTGCGGCACTTGACGCTGCCGAGCTCCGCGCCCTTCGCGTACCACTCGGCCGCGCCCTCCGGATCGTCCAGCCGCTCCAGCAGCAGCTCCGCCAGCCCGAAAGCGCAGTCGCCGTCGCGCTCGGCCGCCGTCCGGTACCAGTAGTCGGCGACCGTGTACTGACCGCGGTCCTTCGCGGTGATCGCCCGCAGCCGCGCGGCCCGCGCGTCGCCGCCCCTGGCCGCCTCCTCCAGCCACGGAACGGCGTCGTCCACGCGCCCTCTGCCGACCAGGTACTCGCCGTAGGCCTGCTTGTCCGCCGCGTCGCCCTCCTCGGCGGCGCCGCGGTACTTGCGCTCCTCGGCCGAGAGCTCGCCGCCGGCGCTGGTCCCCGTTGATGTCATGGCTGTCTGTCGCTTTCTCGCGGTTTGTCCGAGCGGTGGAGGTGGTGCTTCGAGTGGTGGCCGTTGGGCTTCTCGGGGTGGCTGTTGTGCTTCGCGGACCCGGCCAGGGCGCGTCGCACGCCGGGCTCGCGGGGGCCGAGGAAGTGCGGGTCGGGGGTGAGCGCCGCGTCGTAGGCCGCCTTCACCGCGCCCGGCAGCTCGCGCAGCCCGCCCGCGTACCAGGTCGCGTCCCGCGGCTCCCGCACCGGGATGCCGTAGGAGTCGATGCCGGCGGCCCGGCACAGCGCGGCGGCACGGCGTACGTGGAAGTCCTGGCTGACCAGCAGCGCGCGGCGCACCCCGAAGACGCGCGCTGCCCGCGCGCACGAGTCCCAGGTGTCGAAGCCCGCGTAGTCGGCGACGACGCGGGAGGCAGGGACGCCACGGTCGGTGAGGTAGTCGCGCATGGCGCCGGGCTCGTCGTAGTCCCTGCGGCTGTTGTCGCCCGACACCAGCAGGACGCGGACCTTGCCGGTGCGGTAGAGCCGCGCCGCGGCGTCGAGGCGGTGTGCCAGGTAGGGGGAGGGCTCGCCGTCCCACAGGCCTGCGCCGAAGACGAGGGCGACCGGGGCGCGGGGTGCGTCCGCGATGTCCGCACGGATACGGCTGTCGGTGGACAGCCGTATCCAGGTCGCGGGAAGCAGCGCCAGCACGCAGGCGAGTACGGCGCCCTGCACCCACCGCCTGCGGCGCGCCGTCACACTGCCTTTCACACTCCGCCCCCGCGTTCCCCGTGTGCCCGGCCGTTCCCCGTGTCCCCGGCCCGGTTTCGTCGCGTACAGCGACGCGGAAGCCGCGCCCCCGGTTGCAAACCGTTCGCCACCCGCTCCCCGGGGGTGCGATCCTTGGCGTGGTATGTCGACTTCCACCCAGACCCCCGCCCCCTCCCCGCAGGAGCTGACCGACCGCATCCCGCACCTCATGCTCGGCGACCAGCAGCGGCTGGCCCGCCGGCTCGCGGGGGCGCGGAAGATCCGCAAAGGGGAGGCCCGTGCGGCCGTCCTCGCGGAGATCTCCGCGGCGATGGACGCCTCCGAGCTGCGCGTGACCGCCCGCCGCGAGGCCGTCCCGCGGATCACCTATCCCCAGCAGCTGCCCGTCAGCCAGAAGAAGGACGAGATCCTGGCGGCCGTCCGCGATCACCAGGTGGTGATCGTCGCGGGTGAGACGGGCTCCGGCAAGACGACGCAGATCCCGAAGATCTGCATGGAGCTGGGCCGCGGCATCCAGGGTGTGATCGGTCACACCCAGCCGCGCCGGATCGCGGCCCGTACGGTCGCCGAGCGGGTGGCGGAGGAGCTGGGCTCGCAGCTGGGCGAGACGGTCGGCTGGAAGGTCCGCTTCACCGACCAGGTGAAGGACCACACGCTGGTCAAGCTGATGACCGACGGCATCCTGCTGGCGGAGATCCAGCAGGACCGCGAGCTGCGCCAGTACGACACGATCATCATCGACGAGGCGCACGAGCGGTCGCTCAACATCGACTTCCTGCTCGGCTACCTCGCGCAGCTGCTGCCCAGGCGGCCCGACCTCAAGGTGATCATCACCTCCGCGACGATCGACCCGGAGCGGTTCTCGCGCCACTTCGGCGACGCACCGATCGTCGAGGTCAGCGGGCGTACCTATCCGGTCGAGGTCCGCTACCGGCCGCTGCTGGAGGAGGACGACGAGGGTGCGGCGGCGCCCGACCGCGACCAGATCACCGCCATCTGCGACGCGGTGGACGAGCTGCATGCGGAAGGGCCCGGCGACATCCTGGTCTTCCTCTCCGGGGAGCGGGAGATCCGGGACACGGCCGACGCGCTGGAGAAGAAGTTCACCCGCGAGGGCAGAGGCCCGCGCCCCGGCGGCGCCGTCGAGGTGCTCCCCCTCTACGCGCGGCTGTCCAACGCCGAGCAGCACCGGGTCTTCCAGCCGCACTCGGGGCGCCGCATCGTGCTGGCGACCAATGTCGCCGAGACGTCGCTGACCGTTCCGGGCATCAAGTACGTCATCGATCCGGGCACGGCCCGCATCTCGCGCTACAGCCACCGCACCAAGGTGCAGCGGCTGCCGATCGAGCGGATCAGCCAGGCGAGCGCCAACCAGCGCAAGGGACGCTCGGGCCGCACCTCGGACGGCATCTGCATCCGGCTGTACTCGGAGGAGGACTTCCTCGCCCGCGCCGAGTTCACCGACCCGGAGATCCTGCGCACCAACCTGGCCTCGGTCATCCTCCAGATGACGGCCGCCGGTCTGGGGGAGATCGAGAAGTTCCCGTTCATCGACCCGCCGGACCACCGCAGCATCAAGGCGGGCGTGCAGCTGCTGGAAGAACTGGGCGCGCTGGAGAAGCAGCAGAGCCGGCAGGCGCGGAAGCTGACCCAGCTGGGCCGCCGCCTCGCCCAGCTGCCCGTCGACCCCCGGCTGGCCCGGATGGTGCTGGAGGCCGACAAGCACGGGTGTGTGCACGAGGTCATGGTGATCGCCGCCGCGCTCTCCATCCAGGACCCGCGCGAACGCCCCTCCGACAAGCAGCAGCAGGCCGACCAGCACCACGCTCGCTTCAAGGACGAGGGCAGCGACTTCCTGGCGTTCCTCAACCTGTGGCGCTATGTACGCGAGCAGCAGCGCGAGCTGTCCTCGTCCGCCTTCCGCCGGATGTGCAAGGCGGAGTTCCTCAACTATCTGCGGATACGCGAGTGGCAGGACATCTACAGCCAGCTGCGCCAGGTCGCCAAGACGATGAAGATCCGGCTCTCCGACAGCGGCCAGGAGCCCGCGCCCGACGCCGTCCACCAGTCGCTGCTGGCGGGCCTGCTGTCTCATATCGGCCTCAAAGACACCGACAAGAACGAGTACCTGGGCGCGCGCGGCACCAAGTTCGCGGTCTTCCCGGGCTCGGCGCTGTTCAAGAAGCCGCCGCGCTGGGTGATGTCGGCCGAACTGGTGGAGACCTCGCGGCTGTGGGCGCGGGTCAACGCGAAGATCGAGCCGGAGTGGATCGAGCCGCTCGCCGGTCACCTGGTCAAGCGCACCTACAGCGAGCCGCACTGGGAGCAGAAGCAGGCGGCGGTGCTGGCGTACGAGCGAGTGACGCTGTACGGCGTACCGATCGTGGCGCAGCGGAAGGTCAACTACGGCCGGATCGACCCGGAGACCTCGCGCGATCTGTTCATCCGCAACGCGCTGGTCGAGGGCGACTGGCGCACCCACCACCAGTTCTTCCGGGAGAACCGCAAGCTGCTGGAGGAGGTCGAGGAGCTGGAGCACCGCGCCCGGCGCCGCGACATCCTGGTGGACGACGAGACGCTGTACGACTTCTACGACCAGCGGGTGCCCGAACACGTCGTCTCCGGGGCGCACTTCGACTCCTGGTGGAAGAAGAAGCGCCAGGAAGAGCCCGACCTGCTCAACTTCGAGAAGTCGATGCTCATCAGCGACCGGGCCGAGGAGGTCTCCGCCGCCGACTATCCCGACGTGTGGCGGCAGGGCGGCCTCGCCCTCCCGGTGACCTACCAGTTCGAGCCGGGCACGGACGCGGACGGCGTCACGGTGCACGTACCGCTCCAGGTGCTCAACCAGGTCACGGCTGGGGGCACCTCCCGGGCGAAGCCCGGGGGAGGGTTCGACTGGCAGATTCCCGGCCTGCGCGAGGACCTGGTCACCGAGCTGATCCGCTCCCTGCCCAAGCCGATCCGCCGGCACTACGTACCCGCGCCGAACTACGCCCGGGAGTTCCTGCGCCGGGCGACTCCCCTGGACGAGCCGCTGACCTACACGCTGGCGCGGGAGCTGAAGCGGATGGTCGGCGTTCCGGTGACGGCCCAGGACTTCGACTGGTCGAAGGTCCCCGACCATCTGAAGATCACCTTCCGGGTCACCGATGAGCGGCGCCGCAAGCTCGCGGAGAGCAAGGACATCGAGGCGCTGCAGCTCCAGCTCAAGTCGCAGACGCAGACGGCGATCTCCAAGGCGTTCGACTCCTCCGCACGCGCGGCCCGCAACAAGGCCGGGAAGGGCCGCAGGGGCGCCGCAGACGGCTCCGCGGCCCCCGATGCGGCCGCCGCCGCGCCCACGCCCGCTCTCCAGCGCACAGGGCTGAAGAGCTGGACGCTCGGCTCGCTCCCGCGGACCTTCGAGACACGGCGCGCCGGCCAGCCCGTGAAGGCGTACCCGGCCCTGGTGGACGAGGGCGACTCGGTCGCCGTACGGCTCTACGACACCGAGGCGGAGCAGCGCACCGCGATGTGGCGCGGCACCCGGCGCCTCATCCTGCTCAACATCCCCTCCGACCCGGCGAAGTTCGCCCAGTCGAAGCTCGACAACCAGCAGAAGCTGGCTCTCTCGCGCTCCCCGCACGGCGGCGTGCAGGCGCTGTTCGAGGACTGTGTCGCGGCCACCGTGGACCAGCTGGTCTCCGCACGCGGCGGCCCCGCCTGGGACGAGGAGTCCTTCCGCAAGCTGTTCGACGCCGTACGGGCCGACCTGGTGGACGCCACCTTGCGGACGGTACGCCAGGTGCGCGAGGTACTGGCCGCCTGGCACTCGTGCGAGGGCCGGCTGCGGGCGACGACCAGCCCGGTGCTGGCCGACTCCGTCGCGGACGTACGGCAGCAGCTAGCGGAGCTGATCAAGCCCGGTTTCGTCACCGAGCACGGTGCCGGACGGCTGTCCGACCTGATGCGCTACCTCGTCGCGGCCGACCGGCGCCTCCAGCAGCTCCCGCACAACGTGGAACGCGACCGGACCCGGATGGCCAAGGTCCACGAGATGCGGGACGAGTACCTGTGGCTGCTGGAGCAGTTCCCTCAGGGACGGCCGGTGCCGCAGGCCGCGCGGGACATCCGGTGGATGATCGAGGAGCTGCGGGTCAGCTACTTCGCCCACGCGCTGGGTACCGCGTATCCGATCTCCGACAAGCGGATCGTCAAGGCCGTCGACGCGGCCGCCCCGTGAGGGCGCTGTCGCTCAGAGTGAGTTCGCTCCGGACCCCTGACCTGCTGTAGAGTTCCATCTCGCGAGGTCCTGTGGAGCAGTTTGGAGTGCTCGCCACCCTGTCAAGGTGGAGGCCGCGGGTTCAAATCCCGTCAGGACCGCACCTTTTCGAGAGGGCCCCCGAAGCTGATTCGGGGGCCCTCTTGCCGTTGGGGCCGGAGGCCACTTCGAGCGGGCCCGCGCAGCCACTGGTTGCGCGGGCCCTTTTCGTTGCTCCCTTCCGTGTGTTGACGGACGGGGCACCATGGGTAGTCCTTGGCGCGAGAGGAGGTGGCGCGTGGTGAGGCGGCGGACCGTCGACGAGGGACGCCAGGAGTTGCGGGCGCTCCTGCGAAGCCACCTCGCGGGGCGGCGGCACCATGCGAGCCGGCACTGTGCGGTCTGCCACCGCCTGCTGCGGCTGGCGATGGCCTCGGCGACGCCCCCTCGAGAGGGCGGCTGGAACGGCAAGTGAGGGACGGCGCCCAGCCGTTGGCGCACTACCGTACCGGCGATGATCGTCACAAGATCCCACCGGTGTGACGGGTGTCACGTGATTATCCGGTACCCACGGGGAACTTGAGACACCCTCAGAAGCCCTCAATTTAATATGTGCAATTGCACTGCCCGGTGAGCTGCCCTCCCGCCACCCCTCCCACTCCCGCCCAGAACCGCTCAGCAACCCCCACGCGGCCCGCTGACGCACCCGGCACACGCCGACGCACCCCGGGCAGGGAGGTCACCGGACCCCGGGCAAACAAAAAGATCGCGCTGGACCCGGCGGAGTCCAGCGCGATCAACGGACAACCACTGTTGGGGCAGCGGCCTGGCCGTGTGGTGCGCAGAGGGCGGATCGATGGGGTGGGGGCCCCGGAAACGCCCCTGTGTGGTGCTGTTGTGCCTGCTCAGGAACCCTGATCAGGCTTCGCTGCGCTGCTGCGGGATGCCCGCCAGCAGTGCGCGAACCTCCGCCTCGCGGTAGCGGCGGTGTCCTCCGAGCGTGCGGATGGACGTGAGCTTGCCCGCCTTTGCCCAGCGCGTGACCGTCTTGGGGTCCACGCGGAACATCGTGGCAACCTCAGCCGGGGTCAACAGCGGCTCGGTATCAGGGGTGCGAGCGGTCATGAGCGGCCTCCTCGGGAGAACCGAACCATCACGGTTCTTTCCTCTAAATTCTGCACCTTGGCCCGCGTTGCCCGATATGGCGGACGCGAGCCGAGTCGGTTATAGGACGAACGGCTTGTCCTCGGCACTACAACTACACCATCTGTCCAGCCACGTCGGCCAAACCGATGGAATTGCCCTCTCAGGTGTTCAACCTCGGCGGAAGCCGATGGACCGTCCTATAGCGGACAGTCACCCCCCTGTAACGATCAGTCACAACGGGAGCAGGGGTCATCAGACCCACCAAGGAGCGCAATACCGATCTATCCGCCCATAGTTGGACGGAAGGAGCCCGCTGCGGACTCCTTGTCCTATTTTGACACGAGGGGTAGCTCTGAGAGCAAGACCCGTTTAAGTGCTATCCGTCACGCTTGAGGCAATCACCCGGTTCGGGACCTAGGTCCCACCCCCACCCCCGTCGATCGGGGGGGCTCCGGTGACACCCCTCCCCCTGACGGAAGGGGATGGGCCTCAGCTCGCGTACTGGAGCCGGCGAACCGCCCTCCAGCGCGCTGTCAGCCGCTCGTACGCCGCACCGGCACGCTCCCCGTCGCCCTCGCGGAGGGCCTGGAGGCCCTCCGCCACATCGGCGGCGGAGTGGTCGCCCACAAGCTGCTCCTCGGGGATGGCGTGAGCCAGCCCGCCGTAGTCCAGCTCGACCAGGGAGCGCGGGTGGAATTCCTCCAGCCAGCGGCCCACATCGATCAGACCCTCGACGAGCGGCCCCTCTTCCAGCTCCTCGCGGAGCACCTTCAGGCCGCGAGCGAGGCGGCGCCTCGCCTGGACCATGGGCGTGCGATAGCGGAAAACGAACTGCTGTCCGCTCTCCTGACCCGATTCCGGCTTCGCAAACTCCCTTTCTTCGTCTTCGAAGAGAACGAACCAGCGCACGGGCACATGCCACAGGGCCGTACGGATCCAGGGGCGGGCGTCGGGGTTGCGCTCCCGCCAGCGCTCGTAGTCCGCGGCGGCCTGCCGGCGCACGACGGGCGGCAGCGCGGCGTCCAGGACCGGCTGGGGCAGGGCGATTTCGTTGTCGGCCGCTGCCTGGGTGAGGGCCGTGAGCGCCTGCCAGCTGCGCAGCCGGGTGCGCCAGGGGCAGACGCAGGTCACGCCGTCCGCCTCGGCCACGAAAGCCTCGGCGCTCTCCCGTTCCGGCACCACCACCGGGGGCACAGGCACCAAGTCGGCCAGGGCGCGGCGGATTTCGTCCTGGGCCGTGGGAAAGCGCTGTTGCTTCGCATATGCGATCCAGTGCGAGCGCTCCGGCTCGGGAAAGGCCGCCAGTGGTTCGTAGACCCGTAGGTATGCCGCGTACGGGACGACGACCGACGCTTTCTCAGCCACGCATTGCCTCCAAGCCTCCACGGCCACCACGGCCTTCCCGGCCGCTGCGAACCGTTCTCATGAGCGAGCCCGGGAGACAGTTGACTACCCCGATCGTGGGACCGCAACGTGCCCGTGACGCGCAGGTCGTACGCTGCTCCACGACCGGCCCTCGTGGGCTTCGACTGCCACAAGCGGCGTGTCCGCCGAGGGCTACGACGCGATTCCAGGAGTCACTACCGTGATCGAGGTATCACCTGTTCCCGACGGCGTCCCCGCTGGGGACCCGGTCATCAGCACCCTCTTCCGCTCCGAGCAGGGCGGCCACGAGCAGGTCGTGCTCTGCCAGGACCGGCCCAGCGGCCTGAAGGCCGTCATCGCCCTGCACTCCACCGCGCTCGGCCCCGCACTGGGCGGCACCCGCTTCCACGCGTACCCCGGCGCGGCCGACCCGGAGCAGGCCGCGGTGCTCGACGCGCTGAACCTCGCGCGCGGAATGTCGTACAAGAACGCGCTGGCCGGGCTCGACCACGGCGGCGGCAAGGCCGTGATCATCGGCGACCCCGAGCAGATCAAGACCGAGGCCCTGCTGCGCGCCTACGGGCGGTTCGTCGCCTCCCTCGGTGGCCGGTACGTGACGGCCTGCGACGTCGGCACCTATGTGCGGGACATGGACGTCGTGGCGCAGGAGTGCCGCTGGACGACCGGCCGCTCGCCGGAGAACGGCGGCGCGGGTGACTCCTCCGTGCTGACGGCCTTCGGCGTCTTCCAGGGCATGCGGGCCGCCGCACAGCGGCTGTGGGGCGCGCCGACGCTGCGCGGCCGGCTGGTGGGCATCGCGGGCGTCGGCAAGGTCGGCAAGCACCTGGTGGCGCACCTGCTGGAGGACGGGGCGCGGGTGGTGGTCACGGATGTGCGCGAGGAGTCGGTACGCGCCGTGCTGGAGGCCCACCCGGGCGCCCCGCTGACGGCCGTGGCCGATACGGACGCGCTGATCAGGACCGAGGGTCTGGATCTGTACGCGCCGTGCGCGCTCGGCGGCGCGCTGAACGACGAGACGGTGCCGGTGCTGACAGCGAAGGCCGTCTGCGGCGCGGCCAACAACCAGCTGGCGCACCCGGGCGTGGAGAAGGATCTGGCCGAGCACGGCATCCTCTACGCGCCCGACTACGTGGTCAACGCGGGCGGCGTGATCCAGGTCGCGGACGAGCTCCACGGGTTCGACTTCGCACGTGCGAAAGCAAAGGCGGAGAAGATCTTCGACACGACGGTGGCCATTTTCGAGCGGGCCGAAGCGGACGGCGTACCTCCGGTGGCCGCTGCGGACCGGCTCGCCGAGCAGCGCATGGGCCGGTGAGCGTGGCGTGGGAGGCCACCGTGACAGTGGTCTCACCACCCCACGGCGGGTCCCGTGGCGACAGGAAGGTAAAATCGCCACTGACCAGCACGAGAAGGGTCAACGGGCGCGTCGGACGGCGGCCGTGTCGTGCGGGCGACGTACCGTACGGCGGCGGAAGCAGGTACCGTTGAAGCCCTGAGTACCGGTCTCTCGGTCGAGAGGCCGCTCTGAACCATGAACGCGTGTCAAGACTCTGGGGCCGTCGAGCCCCGTCGTTGAGGGGGTCGAGCCATGGGGCGCGGCCGGGCCAAGGCCAAGCAGACGAAGGTCGCCCGCCAGCTGAAGTACAACACTGGCGGGACGGACCTATCGCGCCTGGCCGAGGAGCTGGGCGCATCGACATCGAACGAGTCGCCGAACGGCGAGCGCTTCGAGGACGATGAGCAGGACGACCCGTACGCACGGTACGCGGATCTGTACAACGACGAGGAGGACGACGACGCGGGCGCGCCCGGGTCGTCCGACCCCCAGTCGAGGCGCCGCGGCGCCTGACGTTCGCCTGTACTGACCCGGTCCGGCATCCGCCGGACCGGGTTCTGGCGCGCGCCCGGCGACGGCTTCGCCGCACGGTGGCCCCGCGGCCACCGTGCGATCAGTGGCCGTCCGGGCTCCGCCGTCAGCAGCTCACCGGGCATAGTCACCCGTGAGGGTGACCGCTTCCGTGCGGTCACCGCGCTCGGTGATCTCTCCCGCCACCCAGGCGTCCACGCCCCGCTCGGCGAGGGTCGCCAGCGTGGCGTCGGCCGACTCCCGCGGCACGACGGCGATCATGCCGACGCCCATGTTCAGCGTCTTCTCCAGCTCGGCGCGCGCCACCTTGCCCGCGTCGGCGACCACCTCGAACACCGCCCCGGGGCGCCAGGTCGAGCGGTCCACCGAGGCGTGCAGCTCGTCCGGGATCACCCGCGCCAGGTTGGCGGCCAGCCCTCCGCCCGTGACGTGCGAGAACGCGTGCACCTCGGTGGTCCGGGCCAGCTCCAGGCAGTCCAGGGAGTAGATCTTCGTCGGCTCCAGCAGCTCCTCGCCCAGGGTGCGGCCGAACTCGGCCACATGCCGATCCAGCGACCACCCGGCGTGGTCGAAGACCACATGCCGCACCAGCGAGTACCCGTTCGAGTGAAGCCCGGAGGACGCCATGGCCACCACGACATCACCCGTACGGATGCGATCGGGACCCAGCACCGCATCGGCCTCGACGACACCGGTGCCGGCGCCCGCCACGTCGTACTCGTCAGGGCCCAGCAGCCCCGGGTGCTCAGCGGTCTCGCCGCCCACCAGCGAGCAGCCCGCCAGGACGCAGCCCTCCGCGATGCCCTTGACGATGTGTGCCACGCGCTCCGGGACGACCTTGCCCACGCAGATGTAGTCCGTCATGAACAGCGGCTCCGCGCCGCAGACGACCAGGTCGTCCACGACCATCGCCACCAGGTCGTGGCCGATCGTGTCGTGCACGTCCATCCGCTGTGCGATCGCGACCTTGGTGCCCACGCCGTCGGTCGCCGACGCCAGGAGGGGGCGGGCGTAGCCCTTGAGGCGGGACGCGTCGAAGAGGCCCGCGAAGCCGCCGAGCGCCCCGATGGACTCCGGGCGCTGGGTCTTGGCGACCCACTCCTTCATCAGCGTCACGGCACGGTCGCCGGCCTCGATGTCGACGCCGGCGGCGGCATAGCTGACGCCTTCGCTGCTGTTGGTCATGGGTACGTCGTCTCTCGTGTCTGCGGGAGGGAGAGGGCGCCCCGCGCGCCCCTCCGGCGGCGAGCCGGAAGGGGGCGGGACCGCCCACCCCCAGGAGCGCGGGGCTGCCGTCGGCTACGGGCGCTTGAGGGCGTCGGCGGCGCCCACGCCGGAGGCCAGCGTGCCGACCCCGTCGACGTCGGACTCCACCTCGGCCTCGAGCAGGTGCTTGCCCAGCAGCTCGGGGTCGGGCAGCTCCATCGGGTACTCCCCGTCGAAGCAGGCCCGGCACAGCTGGTTCTTGGGGATCGTCGTCGACTCGATCATGCCGTCGATGGAGATGTAGGCGAGCGAGTCGGCCCCCAGCGACTTGCCGATCTCGTCGGTCGAGAGACCGTTGGCGATCAGCTCGGCGCGGGTGGCGAAGTCGATGCCGAAGAAGCACGGCCACTTGATCGGCGGCGAGGAGATCCGTACGTGGACCTCCTTCGCACCGGCCTCGCGCAGCATCCGCACCAGGGCGCGCTGGGTGTTGCCGCGGACGATCGAGTCGTCCACCACGACCAGCCGCTTGCCCCGGATGACTTCCTTGAGCGGGTTGAGCTTGAGCCGGATGCCGAGCTGGCGGATGGTCTGCGACGGCTGGATGAAGGTACGGCCGACGTAGCTGTTCTTGACCAGCCCCGAGCCGTAGGGGATGCCGCTGGCCTCGGCGTAGCCGATCGCCGCCGGGGTGCCGGACTCGGGCGTCGCTATCACCAGGTCGGCGTCGGCCGGGGCCTCGGCCGCCAGCTTGCGGCCCATCTCCACCCGGGAGAGGTACACGTTGCGGCCTGCGATGTCGGTGTCGGGGCGCGCGAGGTAGACGTACTCGAAGACACAGCCCTTCGGCTTTGCTTCGGCGAACCGCTGGCTGCGCAGTCCGTCCTCGTCGATGGCCACCAGCTCGCCCGGCTCGATCTCCCGGATGAAGCTGGCGCCGACGATGTCCAGCGCCGAGGTCTCGCTGGCGACGACCCAGCCGCGCTCCAGGCGGCCCAGCACCAGCGGCCGGATGCCCTGCGGATCCCGGGCCGCGTACAGCGTGTCCTCGTCCATGAAGACCATCGAGAACGCGCCCTTGACCTGGGGCAGCACCAGCGGCGCCGCCTCCTCGACGGTCAGCGGCTTGCCGTCCTCGTCGGTCTGGCCCGCGAGCAGGGCCGTGACCAGGTCGGTGTCGTTGGTCGCTGCGACCTGGGTGGCGCGGCCGCCGGGGACGTCCGCCTGCTGGGCGACCAGCTCCGCGAGCTGCGCGGTGTTGACCAGGTTGCCGTTGTGGCCCAGGGCGATGGAGCCGTGGGCGGTCGCGCGGAAGGTGGGCTGGGCGTTCTCCCAGACCGAGGCGCCTGTCGTCGAGTAGCGCGCGTGACCCACGGCGATGTGGCCGCGCAGGGATCCGAGGGAGGTTTCGTCGAAGACCTGTGAGACCAGCCCCATGTCCTTGAAGACCAGGATCTGGGAGCCGTTGCTCACCGCGATACCCGCGGACTCCTGACCGCGGTGTTGCAGGGCGTACAGGCCGAAATACGTGAGCTTCGCGACCTCTTCGCCCGGCGCCCAGACACCGAAGACGCCGCAGGCGTCCTGGGGGCCCTTCTCGCCGGGGAGGAGGTCGTGGCTGAGCTTTCCGTCACCACGTGGCACGTCTTCGAGTCTACGGCCAGCGGCCCCCTCCGCCGAACCGGGTACCTGTGACCTTCAGCCCAGTACGGGCAGCACCTGGGACAGATCGGCGCGGGCGCCACTGGCGGTGAGCTGTGGCGTACCCAGGGCTTCGGCCCAGGTGGTGCGCCCGGTGGCCAGCCGGATCCAGGTCAGCGGATCCGTCTCGACCACGTTGGGCGGGGTGCCGCGGGTGTGCCGCGGGCCCTCGATCGCCTGGACGACGGCGAACGGCGGAATCCGCACCTCGACCGAGGCGCCCGGTGCCTTGGCGGCCAGCGCATCGGCCAGCAGCCGTACGGTGGCCGCTGTCGCCTGCCGGTCCAGCGCCACCCGCACCCCCGTGGCCCGCGCCAGGTCGTCGCTGTGCACCACCAGCTCGACCAGCCGGGTCACCGTGAAGTCGAGCATCCGCATCGTGCCGAAGTCGTGCGGGATCAGCAGGTCCTCGCGTACGGCCGACTCGATCACCGGCTCCAGCTCGGCGACGGCCTGGTCGATACGGGCCGCTCCGTCGGGCGACGCCTCCGCGTCCTTGCGCGTGCCGGCGTCCAGCTTCTCGGCGACGGTCGCGGTCGAGACGGCCCAGCGGGAGAGGGAGACCTCCGGCGCCTTGCCGGTCACCTCCGTCTGCGGGCTGCCCAGCAGGCGGGGCACGGCGTCGATCTGCCCGGCGATGTGCACCAGCAGGTGGTGCACGTCCCAGCCCGGCAGTCCGGACGGGAGGGCGCGCTGCTCGGGCGTGAGGCGGTGCGCGGCGTCGGCCACGGCCTCGACCTGGTGGATCAGCGCGGTGCGGATGCGGGTCGGGTCGTAGGTGCGCCGGTCTCTTCCGGAGGGGGTGGTGGCGCGTCGAGCGGGCGGCATACGCGTGAGATTAGCCCGTCCCGGCCGGGAACGAGAGGGGGAATGCCCCCTGCCCACCCTCTTTCGGGGGGCGGGCAGGGGGCGATCAGGGTGCGCCCGTCAGCCGAAGAGCTCCGGGATCGTGGCCTCGTGGTGGCGGCGCAGCTCCTCCAGCGGGAGGGAGAACTGCCCCTGGACCTCCAGCGCGTCGCCGTCCACGACACCGATCCGGGCCGCGGGCATCCCGCGCGCGGCACACATGTCGGTGAACCGCACCTCCTCGCTGCGCGGAATGGCCACCAGCGCCCGGCCCTGCGACTCGGAGAAGAGGAAGACGAAGGGGTCGAGACCGTCGGGTACGACGATGCGGGCCCCCTTGCCGCCCTTGAGGCAGGACTCCGCGAGCGCCTGGACGACGCCGCCGTCGGAGACGTCGTGTGCCGCGTCCGCCATCCCGTCCCGGGACGCGGCGATCAGGATCTCCGCCAGCAGCCGCTCCCGCTCCAGGTCGACCCGGGGCGGCCGGCCACCCAGGTGGCCGTGTGCGACCTGGGACCACGCCGAGCCGCCGAACTCCTCCCGGGTGTCCCCCAGCAGGTAGATCAGGTGCCCCTCGTCGCGGAACGCCATCGGGGTGCGGCGGGCGACGTCGTCGATGACGCCGAGCACACCGACCACCGGCGTCGGGTGGATGGCGGCCTCGCCCGTCTGGTTGTACAGCGAGACGTTGCCGCCGGTCACCGGGGTGCCGAGCTCCTTGCAGGCGTCCGCGAGCCCGCGGCACGCCTCGGCGAACTGCCACATCGCCGCCGGGTCCTCCGGGGAGCCGAAGTTGAGGCAGTCGGTGACGGCCAGGGGGCGCGCGCCGGTCGCGGCGACGTTGCGGTACGACTCCGCGAGCGCCAGCCGCGCTCCCTCGTACGGGTCGAGCTTGGCGTAGCGCCCGTTGCCGTCGGTGGATACGGCCACGCCCAGCCCGGTCTCCGGGTCGATGCGGATCATGCCGCTGTCCTCGGGCTGCGCGAGCACGGTGTCACCGAGGACGTAGCGGTCGTACTGGTCGGTGATCCAGGACTTGGCGGCCTGGTTCGGGGAGGCGACCAGCGCCAGGGTCGCGGCCCGCAGCTCCTCGCCGTCCGCCGGGCGGGGCAGCTGGGCCGGGTCGTCGGCCTGGAGCTCGTCCTGCCAGTCGGGGCGCGCGTAGGGGCGCTCGTAGACGGGGCCCTCGTGCGCGACCGTACGGGGGTCGACGTCCACGATCTTCTCGCCGTGCCAGAAGATCTCCAGCCGGTCGCCGTCGGTGACCTCACCGACGACGGTCGCGGTGACCTCCCACTTCTCGCAGATCTCCAGGAAGCGGTCGACCTTGTCCGGCTCGACGACCGCGCACATCCGTTCCTGCGACTCGGACATCAGGATCTCCTCGGGGGAGAGCGAGGAGTCGCGCAGCGGCACGTCGTCCAGCTCGACCCGCATCCCGCCCGAGCCGTTGGAGGCCAGCTCGCTGGTGGCGCAGGACAGTCCGGCAGCGCCCAGGTCCTGGATGCCGACCACGAGGTCGGCGTGGAACGCCTCCAGGGTGCACTCGATGAGCAGCTTCTCCTGGAAGGGGTCGCCGACCTGGACGGCGGGGCGCTTGCTGGGTTTTTCATCGTCGAAGGTCTCGGACGCCAGGATGGACGCGCCGCCGATCCCGTCGCCGCCGGTCCTGGCGCCGTAGAGGATGACCTTGTTGCCGGTGCCCGCGGCCTTCGCCAGGTGGATGTCCTCGTGCTTCATCACACCCACGCACAAGGCGTTGACCAGCGGATTTCCCTGGTAGCAGGCGTCGAAGACGACCTCGCCGCCGATGTTGGGCAGCCCCAGGCAGTTGCCGTAGCCGCCGATGCCGGCGACGACACCGGGCAGCACCCGCTTGGTGTCGGGGTGGTCGGCGGCGCCGAACCGCAGCGGGTCCATCACGGCGACCGGCCTGGCACCCATCGCGATGATGTCGCGGACGATGCCGCCGATACCGGTCGCGGCACCCTGATACGGCTCGACGTACGAGGGGTGGTTGTGCGACTCGACCTTGAAGGTGACCGCGTAACCCTGGCCGACGTCCACCACACCGGCCTGCTCGCCGATGCCGACCAGCATCGCCTCGGCGCCCGGGCCCTCGGTCGGTGCCTTCTCGCCGAACTGCCGCAGATGCACCTTGCTGCTCTTGTACGAGCAGTGCTCGGACCACATGACCGAGTACATGGCCAGCTCGGCGCCGGTGGGACGGCGGCCGAGGATGTCCCGGATGCGGGCGTACTCGTCCTCCTTGAGGCCGAGCTCCTTCCAGGGGAGGTCGGTCTCCGGGGTCTGTTCGGCGTGCTTGACGGTGTCGAGGCTGTGGCTGTGGGACTGCGAACTGTGGCTCTGGGGACTCATGAGGCGACCAGCTTCTTCAAGGCCGAGGTGAAGAAACCGAGCCCGTCGGTCGTCGGCCCGGTCAGGGCCTCGACCGCGTGCTCGGGATGCGGCATGAGGCCGACCACGTTCCCGGCCTCGTTGGTGATTCCGGCGATGTCGCGGCGCGAGCCGTTGGGGTTGCCGCCGAGGTAACGGAAGGCGACACGGCCCTCGCCCTCCAGCTCGTCCAGGGTCCGCTCGTCGGCGACGTAACCGCCCTCGCCGTTCTTGAGTGGAACGACGATCTCCTGGCCGCGCTCGTAGTCCGACGTCCAGGCGGTCGTGTCGTTCTCCACCCGGAGCCGCTGGTCGCGGCAGAGGAAGTGCAGATGATCGTTTCGGGTCAACGCACCGGGCAGCAGATGGGTTTCGCACAGGATCTGGAATCCGTTGCAGATGCCGAGGACCGGCATTCCGTCCTTCGCCTGTTCGACCACCGACTCCATGATGGGCGAGAAGCGGGCAATTGCGCCGCACCGCAGATAGTCGCCGTAGGAGAATCCGCCCGGCAGCACGACCGCGTCGACCTGCTGCTTGCGCAGGTCCTTCTCGCGGTGCCACAGAGCAACGGGTTCTGCTCCCGCGATACGGATGGCGCGTCGCGCGTCACTGTCGTCGAGAGAGCCGGGAAATGTGACGACGCCGATACGGGTGGTCACGCCACTGCTCCCTCGGACGCGGTGGCCGTTCCCGTCCCGACCGGACGCTCGTTGCCGTCCGCGTCCTCGACGCGGACGGTGAAGTCCTCGATCACGGTGTTGGCGAGAAACGTCTCGGCGAGTTCGTGGATACGGGCGAGGGCGTCCCTGTCGACGGGGCCCTCCACTTCGAGCTCGAAGCGCTTGCCCTGGCGGACATCGGAGATGCCCTCGAAACCCAGGCGGGGCAGTGCACGCTGCACCGCCTGTCCCTGGGGGTCGAGGATCTCCGGCTTCAGCATGACGTCGACGACGACGCGAGCCACAGGTACTCCTAGTGCTTAGCGGGGCGCTGCGCTGGCCAGCGTACCCGGCGCGAGAATCTACGCGCGTTGATATGTGTGCCGATCCTGGTAGGACTTCGCGAAGCACTGGGAAAACCGGCGGGAAAAAAGTAGGGTCCCTAATGCGGCCGGAACCGGAATCAATTCCGACGGCCCAATCTTTGTGCGCTCTTTGCACTTCGGTGCCGGTGTGCAGCACATAGTTGAATAAGAACCTGTCTCCTACTCGGGTTCGCCCCGCATACCCGCCGGTCGGCGGGGGCCCGCCTCGGCGAAGCTTGCCGACGGTCCCGCCGACGCCGTAATGCCGGGTGACCCCCTTTCGTGATCCTGAGGAAGGACCGATATCCGTGGCTCAACGTGTAGTGGTGATGCTCTCCGACGACATCGACGGCGGAGAAGCGGCGGAGACGGTCTCCTTCGGCCTCGACGGCAAGACCTACGAGATCGATCTGAACTCCGACAACGCGAAGCGGCTCCGCTCCGAGCTGGCCCCCTTCGTGGAGGCCGGCCGCAAGCGGGCGAGGTCCGGCAAGACCTACCGCCGGACCTCGATCGACCCGGACCCGCGCGCGGTGCGCGCCTGGGCGGAGTCGAACGGGTTCGACGTGCCCGCGCGCGGACGCATCCCGAAGAAGGTCTACGAGGCGTTCCGCGCGGCGAGCTGAGCCGATCGCGGCGAACGTCGTGATGGCGGTCCCGTCCTTGCCACCGGACCCCCTCGACCTCGGAGCGAGGTGGCGGTCGTCGCTCTACCGCCGGGCCCCCGGGCAGGCGGCTTCCCACCACTGCGGGCGCCGGGGGAGAGACGGCCGCGAAGTGCGTCCCGCCGCCGGCTCAGGGACCGGAACCCGGGGTCTTCGGACTCGACTTGCCAGAGACCCCGGGTGATCGGCTAGAGTCAAGGCACGCCGCAAGGGAGCCCCCCGAAAGGGAGGGACCCGAGCAAGCGTGCGGGTGTAGCTCAGTAGTAGAGCGCCCTCTTTCCAAGAGGGAGGCGCAGTGTGCGATTCCTGTCACCCGCTCTCCAATACCGCTCTTCGGTCGGAAACGATCAGGTAGAGTATTGGTCGCGCCACTCGGTGAGAGCCGGGTGGAGGCACTGCGGACGTAGCTCAGTTGGTAGAGCGCAACCTTGCCAAGGTTGAGGTCGCGAGTTCGAGCCTCGTCGTCCGCTCAGTTCAGTGAGACGCCCGGCTGGGTTCCCAGCCGGGCGTCTTCGCGTTCGCCCCGGCCCCCACCCCAAAAACGTCACCCCTTCAAGGGGTGACGAAATGAACCCGAGCCCCTACCCCAGTGCGACCACCCCAACGCCCTCCCCGTGGTCACCGGACCCTGGGCCCACCCGCACCAGCACCAAGAACGCGCCGCAACCCACGCCCCCTCCCCCCGTAGCCGGCCGCAAGGCGCGTTCGCACGAAACCCGCACCCGGCAACCAACGCCAAATGCACGCATCCCACCCCACCCGCCACCCCCCAGAGACGGAACCCCCCACTCCAAGGCGGAGCCCTCACCGCGGCGGATCAGGACACCGCTCACCACCCCGCGGGCACACCAACACACACCGCACCACCAACTGCCCGTGCGAGTAATACCCCGCATACGCGTCAGCACCCCGCTCAACGCACCCCCACAGAAACGCCAGCTTCCCCTCGACGTCCCGCGGCGGAGCCGCCCGCACTTCCCTCTCCAACCAAGCCCAGGCATCGCCCGGATCGGTGAAAGTCCCCGCACGCATCTGCTGCGGCTTGCGGAACCAGTGACCGACCGTGTTCGGGGGCACGGCTGCCTCGAGGTTCCGAGCCTCGCTGTCCTTGGGCCACTGCCCTCCGGTATAGGCGTACGCATGCCAGTGCACCGCCCGGTGCCCCTTCCTTACGAGCGCAGCCCCGCCCTCGAACGGCACACCGCGCATGTGAAGTTGTCACCCGACCTCCGCCGCGGCCCGGGGAGTCAGCGGGACCAACAGACGCGTCGTCCCCCAGGGCCAGCGGCCAGGACCAGCGCCTGCATCGTGCTCCTCCCGCTGCCGAATTTCGCGGGGACCCGCCTCCGGACTCATCACCGTCACCCGTTGGAACGGAAGCCGCACGCGACGACTCCCCCCGGGGGGCCGGGGGCGTCAGCAACTCTCCGCAGGGCCCCGCGGAAGCCGCCGCCACCTGGCATCAACGGCCTCGGGGATCTCCTCGGGATCGGCAGGCAGCCCGGCACACACCACACAGCGAAGCTCGTCCCGACCGGGCCCGGAACCGCACTCGTAGCTCCGCACCTGGAGATCGCGTTCAATACCGCAGACCGCGCAGCGCCAAGGGGCAGGCGGCAGCACGCCGCTACGTACGGCGACCAACAACCGCACCGCGGCCTCCCACTGCACCCCCGCCGGGATACGCGCCAACTGCCCGCACGGCAGCCGAAACGCCACATCCGCGAGAGCGGGCGACGCATGCCAGGCGGCAGCCTCCCGCACCGCCCAAAGAGCCAGCCGGCTGGCGTCATGAGTGGCCCGATGCCGCACCTCGGCACCCCGCGCCCGCCACGCGAGCCGGGTGAGAACCACCGCCCGCTGCTCGCCTCCGGCGCCCTCCCACATACCGCGCAGCAACTCACTGCGCAGCACGCCCTCGACCCCGAAGCGTTCGAGCCGCTCGCCCATCATCCGCACCAGCGTCAGATCAAGATTCTCAGCCACCGGCCACCCCCGCCCGCGTGCAGCAACGAGCCCGAATCACCGTGGTCCCGTCCTCCTCGGCACTGATGAGCCGAATCGGCCTGCCACATTTCCGACACGTGCCGTAAGCGCCTTGGCGGCTTTGGCCAGTCGGGATCACGTTGCGGTCTCCCGCGTCAGAGCTTGAGGAGAGGGCCGCTGGGCCGGCCAATCGAGGAATGGATCCGGCGTCCCGCCAGTGACGAGACTCGGTCACCGTGACGGTGCGGCCGATGGGGACCCGGCCTGGGTTCGGAATTCTGGTTGGCTTCACACGCACAGGGTGTTGTGACGGTATGTGTCCACTCGATACCTTGCTGGCTATCTCACCGTGAGATGACTTTCCGTCCCGCCATGAAACATGAAACATGAAACCGAAACCGAGGACTGATGTCCGTACTTGTGCCCGTTGAACTCCCCGATTGGGCCTGGCAACGTGCCGAGGTACGGCAGGCGTTGCGGACTCGCGATATCGGCGCGGTCTTCCGATGCGTCCAGCAGTACGCGGGCGCCAGCCAGTCGAGAATCGCCACCGCGACAGGTATGACCCAGGCCCGGGTCAACGAGATCATCAACGGCCGCCGGGAAGTCTCCCGGCTCGATGTCTACGAGCGCGTGGCCGACGGCCTCGGCATGCCGGACGACGCACGCCATCTGTTGGGCCTGGCAGCCGGCCGAGACACACGGAACGGGGGATCCGCCTTCGATCTGGCTGCCTTCCCCGAAGTCGTCCGGGTCTACTCCGCTCAGGCCGCCGCCGCCGAAGAGATCCGCAGGCAGGCCGCCACGGCTGAGGAACTAGACGTCCTGGCCGTGCGTGGCCTGGGTCTCATCGGCTTGAACGACTCGTTGCTGCGCTCCTCACTGATCCGTGAAGCCGGGCACCGCGTACGAGCGCGAGTGCTACTGCTCGACCCCGAATCACCCGCAGTGGCCCTGCGTGCTGCCGAGATCGGCGAGTCCACCGAATCTCTCGCGGGCGGAGTACACGTGACCGAAGCTCGGCTGCGCGAACTCTCCGCCTCGTGTGACATGCGTGTCTACCGCTACCGCCTGCTGCCGACCTGGCGCTTGGTCCGCGTCGACTCGACCGTGTTCGTCTCAGCGTTCGACGCGGGCTGGGAAGGCCACGAGTCAGCTACGTACAAGGTGGTCGAAACACCGCACGGGCCGCTGTACCGAGGCTTTCGCCGCATGTTCGAGGCGATGGTCGGTGAGGGTGTACGCACGGTCTGACGAGCTGGAGGTGCCCAGTGATCGAAGCGGAGCTGAAGGCGCGCGTACGGGACCCGAACGCGGTGAAGCAGCGGCTGGACGAATACGCCGTCGGCCGCGCCGAGGTGTACCGGGACACTTACTACGACACGTCAGAGGGGCAGCTCGGGGCGCGGGACGCCGAGTTGCGGGTCCGGACGGTGCGCAGCGAGACGGAGACGCGCTCCCTCCTCACCTACAAGGAGGCGAAGGTCGACGAGGCCTCGGGCTCGAAGCCGGAGCATGAGACCCGGGTGGAGAACGCGGAGGCGGTGCACCGGATGCTCCAAGGCCTGGGGTACGAGCCGGTCATTGCCTTCGAGAAGCGGTGCCGGAACTACGACGTACAGGCTCGTGGCCGACTGATGCTGGCGACGCTGGTGCAGGTCCCGGAGATCGACGGGACGTTCATCGAGCTGGAAACCCTGGTGCAGGACGAGGCCGACGTACAAGCGGCATTGGCCGACGTCCGCGCGGTTCTGGAAAGCCTCGGCATCGAGGACGCGGACCTTACGCGCGAGCTCTACACGGATGCTGTCCTCGCTCGTAGGACGACGGGGACGAGAACCGACGAGTAGGAGTCCCGGTCCCAGACGGGGGCGGCGTGGGTGTGGGCCCTTCGATGACGTTTGTCATGTGGAGCCATGACGGGGCGCACTGCCTTCGGGCGGTGGGCGGCGGGATGGTGGAGGCATGGATGCGATCGAGGTCGAAGGGCTGAGGCGCCGCTACGCGGCGGGGGAAGGTACGGGCGGCGGCGGGTTCGAGGCCGTGCGGGACGTCTCGTTCTCCGTGCGGGAGGGGGAGATATTCGCGCTGCTGGGCACCAACGGGGCCGGCAAGACGTCCACCGTGGAGGTGCTGGAGGGGCTGGCGCGGCCCAGCGCGGGGACGGTGCGCGTGCTGGGGTTCGACCCGTTCGCCGAGCGCGCGTTCGTACGGCCCCGTACCGGTGTGATGCTTCAGGAGGGCGGCTTCCCCTCCGAGTTGACGGTCGCCGAGACGGCGACGATGTGGGCGGGAGTCACCAGTGAGGCCCGGCCGCCGGGCGAGGCACTGGAGTTGGTCGGGCTCGGCGGCAGGACCGAGGTGCGGGTCAAGCAGCTGTCGGGGGGCGAGCGGCGGCGGTTGGATCTGGCGCTGGCGCTGATCGGGCGGCCCGAGGTGCTGTTCCTGGACGAGCCGACGACGGGTATGGACCCCGAAGGGCGCCGGGACACCGCCGAGTTGGTACGCGAGCTGCGGGCCGAGGGCACCACCGTGCTGCTGACCACCCACTACCTCGAGGAGGCCGAGCAGCTCGCCGACCGGCTGGCGATCATGCAGGCCGGGCGGATCGTGGCGTCGGGGACCCCGGAGCAGGTGGTGGCCGAGCGGCCCTCGCGGATCACGTTCCGGCTGCCCGCCGGGGTCAGCCCTGAGCGGCTGCCGCTGTCCGTCCCGGCCGCGGTGGACGGCCGCGCTGTGACGGTCCGGACGTACGAGCTGCAGCAGGCGCTGACCGAACTGCTGCTATGGGCACGGGAGTCCGGGATCGCACTGGAGGGTCTGCAGGCGAAGGCGGCCTCGTTGGAGGAGGCGTTTCTGGAGATCGCCCAGGCAGGGAACCGGCCGGGCCAGGAAGACGACCGAGCGATGACGGGGGTCCGGGCATGAGCGGTACGACGACGACCACGACCGGCGCTGCGGGGGCCCGGGCGGCACGGAGCGCCCGATCGGGCAGGCTGTCGGCACAGCGGGTGCGGGCACTGGCGCGCGCGGAGCTGACGCTGCTGGTCCGTAACAGGTCGGCGCTGTTCGTCGTGCTGCTGCTGCCGACCCTGATGACGTTCTCGCTGAAGTCCGCCGCCGGCCAGGCGGATCTGTCCGGCACCGGGCTCTCGGTGGGCACCGCCGTACTCCCGGGCATGGTGGGAATGGTGCTGCTGTTCGCCGTCTACAGCAATCTCGTCGGGGTCTATGTGGGCCGCCGCGAGGAACTGGTGCTCAAGCGGCTGCGCACCGGGGAGGCGGACGACCGGGAGATACTCGGGGCCGCCGCCCTGCCGTCCGTGACGATAGGCATCGTCCAGTCGGTGCTGCTGCTGGCGGGCGGGGCGCTGCTGCTGGATGTGGGGGCGCCGGCCCGCCCCGACCTGGTGGTGGCGGGGCTGGTGCTCGGTCTGCTGCTGGCGGCGACGCTGGCTGCCGCCTCGGCCGCGTTCACCAGGACCACCGAGCTGGCGCAGCTCACGCCGATGCCGCTGATGCTGGCCACGTTCGCCGGGTCCGGGGTCTTCGTCCCGCTGGAGATATACCCCGACCGGATTGCCGAGATATGCCGCTGGCTCCCGATGACGCCGGTCATGGACCTGCTGCGGAGCGGCTGGACACAGCAGCTCAGCGGGCCGGGAACGTTGCGCGCGCTGGCGGTCGCGGTGGGGTGGACGGCGCTGGGCGCCTACGCGGTGCGCAGGCGCTTCCGGTGGGAGCCGCGCCGCTGACGGGGGCCGCCCGGCACCATCGGGCGCCGCATACGGTGTGCCGTACGCAGGACAGGAACGGGAGGGGGGTCGCCGGTGATCAGCTGGGGCCGGCAGAAGCGGCGGAAATGGCAGGAGCGCAGCAAGCTGGAGCAGGTCGAGGCGTCGACGCGCTGGATGCTGCTGCTCACTCCGTGGATCTTCTTGGTGAGCGGCACGCCGCAGTTCCTCGTCCAGGTCTCCTCCCAGGGGCAGCCGATGGCGCTGGCCGGGGTCGTCGTGGCGTTGGGGATCGTGCAGTGTGTGATCGCGGTGCGCGGTCTGCGGCGCGGTATCGACCACTATCTGGGAACCGGCGAGGTCTCGCGCCGCCTCCTGATCGCCGGGCTGGTGACGTTCGCGCTCAGCACGGCGGTGGTCACGGTGCTGGTGGCGCGCGGCTGGGCGGGCGGCAGCTCCGGGCCGGCGATGGCGCTGTTCGCGGGCGTCCCAGGGCTGGCGGGGGTCTACGGGCTCACCGTGCCGTGGCGCCGCTCGGCAGCCGTGACAGCGGTCGGCTGTGCGGTCGTCACCTGCTCCTTCGCCGTGGCGGGCATGGCGTGGCCATCCCTGTTGGGCACCCTGGTCGTCCTGGCGATAGGAGGGGTGGCCGGGATCTTCTCGCCGCGCTGCTCGGCCTGGTACATCGCCGTGATGCGGGAGCTCGACGAGGCGAGGGAGGCCCAGTCGCGGCTCGCTGTCGCGGAGGAGCGGCTGCGCTTCAGCCGTGACCTGCACGATGTGATGGGCCGCAATCTGTCGCTGATCGCGCTCCAGAGCGAGCTGGCGACCCAGCTCGCCCGGCGGGGCGCCGCGTCGGCCGTCGAGCAGATGCGCGAGGTCCAGCAGCTGGCCCGGCAGTCGCAGTCCGAGGTGCGTGCCGTGGTTCGTGGTTATCGCGAGGCGGGACTGGAGACCGAGCTGGCCGGGGCCCGCTCGGTGCTGCGGGCCGCGGGGGTGGACTGCCGTATCGAGTCGGCACAGCCGGAGATGGCGCAGGAGGTGCAGTCGGCGCTGGGCTGGGTCGTCCGCGAGGGCGCCACCAATGTGCTGCGGCACGCGGAGGCGAGCCGCTGCACCATCCGGCTCACGGTCGGCGCCGCGGACACCACCGTGCTGGTGATGGAGAACGACGGGCTGCGGCCGGACCCGGCGCGGGACGGCTCAGGACTCACCGGGCTGAGCGAACGGCTGGCGGCGCTCGGCGGCACGCTGACGGCGGAGCGCGACGGGGCCGCACGGGTCTTCCGGCTCCGCGCCGAGGTCCCGCTGACCGGCCACCCGTCGTCCGGAGGAGCGCCGGTGAGGGCAGCGGCGGACGCGGCGACGGTGGGCGCGGCAGGGGCGGGCGCGGCGGCAGCCGACACAGCGGCAGCCGGCGCAGCGGCAGCCGGCGCAGCGGCAGCCGGCGCAGCGGCAGCGGGCGCGGCGACCGTGGGGAATGCGGCCGGTGAGTGACGAGGAAGTGGGGCGCGAAGCCGTGGCCATCCGGGTGCTGCTGGCGGACGACGAGCATCTGATCCGGGGTGCGCTCGCCGCGCTGCTGGCGCTGGAGGACGACCTGACCATCGTCGCGGAGGCGGCCTCCGGGCCCGAGGCGCTGGCCATGGCGCGGGCGCACCGGCCCGATGTGGCCGTGCTCGACCTCCAGATGCCGGGGCTGGACGGGGTGCGGGTCGCGGCCACGCTGCGCGAGTCGCTGCCCGAGTGCCGGACGATGATCGTCACCAGCCACGGCAGGCCGGGCCATCTGAAGCGGGCGCTGGCGGCGGGGGTCCGTGGCTTCGTGCCCAAGACGGCTTCGGCCGAACAGCTCGCGGAGATCATCCGTACCGTCCACAGCGGCAACCGCTATGTGGACCCCGAGCTGGCGGCCGATGCCATCAGCGCGGGTGACTCGCCGCTGTCCGCGCGCGAGGCCGAGCTGCTGGAGCTGGCCGCGGACGGGGCTCCGGTCGCGGAGATCGCCAAGAAGGCGTCGCTGACCCAGGGCACCGTCCGCAACTACCTCTCGGCCGCCGTCGCCAAGCTGGGGGCCGACAACCGGCACGCGGCCGCGCGGATGGCCCGGCAGCGGGGCTGGATCTGAGCGGTCCTGGCACGGTTCCGGCGCGGTGCCGGGCACCGGGAGGCTCCGGCTATACTGGGCCCCGCACCACGGCGACCCCCGGTCGGCAGTGGGCGCGCGGACGTAGCTCAGTTGGTAGAGCGCAACCTTGCCAAGGTTGAGGTCGCGAGTTCGAGCCTCGTCGTCCGCTCGGGATACGCAGACGAACGGCCCCGGTCATCCGACCGGGGCCGTTGTCGTGCTCGCGGGCCCGGCCCGAGGGGACGGCGCCCCCGGCGGTCGGGCCGGGGGCGGGCGGGGCCGTCAGCTCCAGGGGACGCCGGTGAGACGCTCGTATGCCTCGACGTAGCGGGCGCGGGTGGCCTCGACGACGTCCTCGGGCAGCGGGGGCGGCGGCTGCTCACCGTTGCGGTCCCAGCCGGATGCGGGGGACGCCAGCCAGTCGCGTACGTACTGCTTGTCGAAGGAGGGCTGGGAGCGGCCCGGCTGCCACTGGTCGGCGGGCCAGAAGCGGGACGAGTCGGGGGTGAGGACCTCGTCGGCGAGCGTGAGCCGGGGCTCCGCGCCAGCGGCGTCGTCCCAGCCGAACTCGAACTTGGTGTCGGCCAGGATGATGCCCCGCTCGCGGGCGATGTCGCGGGCCTTGTCGTATGCGGCCAGCGTGGACTGGCGCAGCTCGGCGGAGGTCTCGGGGCCGATCCGGCGGGCCATCTCCTCGTAGCTGACGTTCTCGTCGTGCTCGCCCACGGCCGCCTTGGTGGCGGGGGTGAAGATCGAGCCGGGCAGCTCGGAGCCGTTCTCCAGGCCGTCGGGGAGGGCGAGCCCGCAGACGGTGCGGGACTCCTCGTACTCGACCAGCCCGGACCCGGCCAGATAGCCGCGGGCCACGCACTCGACGGGCACCATGCGCAGGGAGCGGCAGATCATGGTGCGCCCCTCCCAGTCGGCGGGGGCGCCGGCGGGCACGTCCGTGCTGATCACATGGTTGGGCAGCAGATCCGTGAGCTGTTCGAACCACCACAGGGAGAGCCGGGTGAGAATGCGGCCCTTGTCCGGGATCTCGGTCGGCAGGACCCAGTCGAACGCGGACAGCCGGTCGCTGGCGACCATCACCAGGTGACCGTCCTGGTCCCGGTAGAGGTCGCGCACCTTGCCCGTGTGCAGGTGCTCCAGGCCGGGGACCTGGGCGGGCTCGGGCTTTTCGACGAATCCCGTCACGTTCTTTCCTCCCTGGGGGCAGCCGACGCGTTCGGCGGGTGCCCCGATTCTTCCTTGTCTCCACCGGCGGACCTGCTCGGGCCGTTCCGAGCCGTTTCGGGAGGATTCACGTCGACGTCGTCCAGGAAGGCGAGCATCCGGGTCAGCACCTTGACGCAGGCGGCCACCTCCGCCTCGGTCAGGTCGCCACCGACCTGGCGCAGCATTGCGTGCTCGCGCTCGTGGACGGCGCCGATGACGGCGCCGCCGGTCTCGGTCAGTCTGATCAGCGGCGAACGCTGGTGGGCAGGGTTGGGCACGGCCTCGACCAGCCCCCGGGCCACCGCGTCGTTGACCATGCGCTGGACGAACTGACGGCTCAGCGCCTGGGCGCGGCCCATCTGCGGCACCGTCATCGGGCCGTGCTCGCGCACCAGGTCGAGGACGGCACGCACACCGACGGAGAGTCCCTCGGCGGGTGCCGTCTGCTCGACCTTGCGGTGCGCACGCCGGTACAGCGGGCCCACCAGGTCGAAGATCTCCGCGAGCCGGCCGGCGAGCGCGTCCGGTGGGAGCGGGGCTTGCTGCGGGTCGGGGGATGCGGCGTCCGTCACCCGACCATGATGACACCTCGGTTGCCATTACCTGTTGCCAACCAAGGTGTCGGAGTGACAACCTGGTTGTCATGGTTGCTCGTGATGCACGTTCCCGGACGCTCTCCTTCTCCACCCCGGACGGGGCCCTCGCCTACCGCGACACGGGCACCGGACAGCCGGTGGTCCTGCTGCACGGGGGCTTCCTCGACCACACCATGTGGGAGGCGCAGATCGACGCCTTCGCGCCGCACTTCCGCGTCATCGCACCGGACGCGCGCGGACACGGCGCCTCCGCCAACGCGACCCGCCCCTTCCGGCCCGCCGACGACCTCGCGGCCCTGCTCCGCCACCTCGACGCCGGACCAGCGGTCCTGGTCGGCCTCTCGATGGGCGGAGGCGTCGCGGTGGACACCGCGCTCGAACACCCCGGGCGCGTCCGGGCGCTGGTGGTGAGCGGGGTCGGCACCAGCGAGCCCTTCTTCGAGGACCCGTGGAGCCAGGAGGTGCTGGCGGCACAACAGCGCGCCCTGGCCGTCGGCGACGTCGAGGGCTGGGTCGCCGCCTTCCTGCGCTTCGCGGCCGGCCCCCACCGCGGCCTGGACGAGGTCGGCCCGGACGTGCTGGAGCGGCTGCGTGCGATGGCCCTGCGGACGGTTGCCAAGCACACCGCCGAAGAGCCGGACCACCTGGTGCCGGTCCGGGACACCTGGCAGCGGGCCGCGAAGATCGACGTGCCGGTCCTCGCTCTCAACGGTGCCCTCGACTCCGCCGACCATCTCGCCATGGCCGACCGCCTCGTGCGGGCTGTCTCCGACGGTCGCGCCGCCCCTGCGGTTGAGGGCGCGGCCCACTACCCCAACCTGGAGAACCCCGCCGCCTTCAACGCTGCGCTGACCAACTTCTTGAGGGCCCTGCCGGAGTAGGCGGGTGAATTACGCGTACCCCGCGTGGGGGGCTGCGCTTGCCAGCCCTACTCCCCCAAGCTCTTCGAGCAGGGGGTGCCCCCAGGCGCAGACCTCCCAAGCACAGCAGCACAGCCGCGCAGGAGGCGCCCCGAGGGGGCGCGGGGAACTGCTCCCCCGGACTCCGTCCGGGAGGTGCCCCCACAGCCACGGGGCTCCCTCGAAGCAGTCGCCCGCGCCTAGTCCCGCTTACAGATGTGATCCAGCAAATTGCTCGTGGCGCGCTGCACGCGGGAGTCGACGTGCCCGGGACGGTCCAGCGCCGGGGACCAGGCGAAGGTGCCGGAGGAGAAGACCAGGGCTCCGGACGGAGCGCGGTAGAGGGAGGTCTCCTGGTGCCGCAGGGCGCCACCCCGGTCGTGATAGGGCGAATGCGCCAGCAGAATGCGCGAGGTGTGCTGGGGAAGCACCGTGCGGGGGTAGTACCGGTCGGCCTCACCCGCGACGAGGCCGGGCAGTTCATCGCCCTCGTAGGCGCCGGTGGCCTCCCACAGCCAGTGTTCGGCGTTGCGGACGATCAGGGGGTAGGGCTCGGCGACCTGGCCGGCGTACTGGATGCCCAGCAACGCCTGCTCGGGTTCGCCCTGTTCACGCCAGAGTGCCGGGCGCCCGGGCCCCCGGCGTTTTCGGCAGGTCAGCAGCCGGTCGGGGGCCCCGGAAGGCAGCGCGTCCAACTCCACCTGCCAGTACATGGTGTTGGCGGAGAGGAAGACCAGCGAGGTGCCGCTGTCCCGGGCCCGCTCGGCCGCCCGGCGCATGGGCACGGACCAGTACTCGTCGTGCCCGGGGAAGATCAGCCCCCGGTAGCGCGTCGGGTCGATGTGTCCGGCGTGCAGGTCCCGGGTCTCGGCGTAGGCCAGGTCGTAGCCGTACCGCTCGGCCCAGCGGATGAAGTCGTAGGCGTGCCCGACGTGCATGGGCAGCCCTGAGCCGGCGTACGGGCGGTCGAAGGAGACGGTCATCGCGGCCTCGCTCTCGCCGAGCAGCCGTCCCCGGTCGTCCCAGGCGTGGTAGAGGCTGGCGCCGGTGCGGCCGTCCTCGGGGAAGAGGTTGTACGCCTGCCAGGTCACATCCGGGAGGACGAGCAGCAGGTCTGCCGGGTCGCGGTCGCGGACGGTGAAGGGGATGTGCGAGCGGTGGCCGTCGGCGGTGGTCAGGACGGCGACATAGGCGCCGGTCGACCAGTAGTCGGGGATCTGGAGCCGCCAGGAGAGCCACCAGTGGTGACAGGAGACGGTGCGGTCCGCGGTGAGGGGTGCCGGCTGCATGATGCCGGACAGCCGCGGACTGGTGGTGATCTTCGTGGCGCCGGCGCCGCCGTAGTGGCCGATGCGGTAGACGTCGACGCTGAAGGGCTGCGGCGGGTTGACGGTGATCCGGAAGTCGATGGACTCGCCCGGCGGGGTGCCGCCCGCCACGGAGGCGAAGCCCTTGATCTGGCAGCGCACGTCGTCCGCCGTGGGCGGGGCGCTGCCGGACAGGCCGCGGGTGCGGGGCCTGGGCACGGTCTGGCCGCCGCCCGCCAACTCGCGAACCAGTTCCGGGGTCCGGGAGGTCTGGCCCGGAGCCTGGTCCATGCAGTCCACATACCAGGGGACGAGGCGGCCGTTCTCGAAGTAGTTCTCGCTCACCCGCAGCCAGGGCAGCGGGCCCTGACCGAAGGGATCGGTCACGGCGTGCGCCAGGGCACCCGACTCCCACCGCCGGATCGGTTCGGCCTCGCTGACGAGGTGTACGGACTGCTCGGTTCCTGCGGGCTGCTCGGTACGTTCGGCTTCGCGTACGGGCTGCCCGGTCCGCTCTGTTCCCATCGCTGCTCCCTCCCCGGCACCCTCGCTCCGCTCCACCGTGCTGCCGCTGTGCCGCGGGTGTGACGGCAGACAGCACATCACATTACGCAAGGGTGTGGTCACCCTTCGTCGCTAAATGGCTGGAGATGATCTTCAGACGAGCCGAACGGGCTTCTCCGGTCGTACCCCGACCTCCGCCAGCCAGTCGCGCAGCCCGGCCGTCTCACCGTCCTCGACGAGTGCGAGCACCAGTGCGGCCAGCTCGGTGGTGCGCCGACCGTCGACGTACAGCGTCGGACCGTCCAGCCAGTCCAGACCCGGTGTCGCCCCCGCCGTGTCGACGGCGGCACAGCAGATGGCGGCGGTGACGTGGTCGGCCAGCAGCTCCTTGCCGCCGCGCGGCGGCTGGAGCGGCAGCCCCATCGGGGCCAGGGGCGCGAGGTGTGTGCTCCCCGCACCCGGCACCGCCCCCGCGCCGGGGCTCGCACCGATGACCCCGGGGGCGCTCACCACTTCGGCACGCGCCACCTCCGCGCTGATACGCGCGGCCAACGCGTCGATCCCGCCCGGTGAAGCGAACCGCTCCAGCACCCGAGCCAGGGTCGGCCCCGCCAGCCCGTGGTCGGGCGCGTCGGCGGACGCGAGCCTGCCACCTGCGCCGGTCGCGGGCTTCCCCTCGTCGGTGGACGTGGATCTGCCGTCGTCAGCGGGCCCGGGCCTGCCGTCGTCTGCGGGCCTGGATCTGCCGTCGTCGGCGCGGGCCGATCCGGCAGCGTCCGGGTGCGGCGGTCTGTCGCGTTCGAGGGCCGACGGGACAGGCCCTACGGAGGATCTGGACACCGCACCGACGGTGGTCGCCGTCGGCGCCGGGTGGCCGACCGCCAGCGGGGCGGCGGCGGTCTCGGCCGGCTGCGGCTCCGCGCCCTGTTCCCGCGACTCCGGGGCCCGCTGCGGAGGGCCGAGCGCGTCCAGCGCCGCGAAGAGCCGGGACGCCTCAGCGCGCCAGATGCGGTCGACGACCTCCTCGGGATACGCCGACCAGTCCACCGGAGTCCACTCCGGCGCCGCCCCGCCCCGCCCTCCGATCGCCGGAAGCGGGGGGCGCGACCCGAGGAAGAGGCGCGCCGCGAGCAGTGAGACGGCGCCGTCCACGGCGCCCGGCTCCTTGATCAGGTCGCAGGCGGGACGCTCGCCGAGCCGCGAGGTGAAGCCCTCGGCGAGCCGGTCGCGGCGGGACAGCTCGGTCAGCGCCGAGACCACCCCCGCGTCCAGCCGGGTGGGCCACAGTCCGAGCCGCCAGGCGGGCAGCGCCACCCGGGTCAGCAGCCGGTCCCACCCGGCGTAGGCGAGGCCGACCTGTTCCTGGGCCGCGACCCGCAGCCCGTGGTCGACGGCCTGGGCGCGGTCGGCGGCGGCAGCGGCGACGCCCTGTTCCATCGCGGCGGCGTGCGGGCCGGCTGCCCGGAGCATCAGCCGGGCGACCGGCCCCACGAGGCGGTGCACCACCTGGCCCACCGCGGCTGCACCCTTGCGCGCCGCGCGGCCGAGCGGCCCGTACGCCGCGTGGAGCCCCGGCGATCCCGGCGACCCCGACGATCCCGGTGCCTCCGTCGATCCCGACGCCACCGGTGCCCCGGGCGGTCCCGACGCCACCGGCGGCCCCGGTCCCCCGGGCGGCCCCGTGTCCCAGGCCGAGGCATGGCCCGGGCCGGAGTCGGCGTCCGCGGGCCGCACGGAGTTGGCCACCGCCGCGTCCAGGCCCCGCACGAAGCGCCGCGCCGCAGCTATGTCGGGGTGTGCCGAGGGGCCGGTGCCCGCGACGACGGGCGCGAGCAGGGCCCGCAGTTCGGCGACGCGCATCCACCAAAGGAACGGCGAGCCGATGACCAGCACCGGTGCGGCCCCGCGCCGCCCGCCCTGACCGGGGTCCGTACCGGGGTGTGTGCGGTCCTCCAGCCAGCTGTCGCAGTCGGGGGTGAGCGCGATGGCGGACGGGGCCGGGACCTCCATACGGTCGGCCAGGTCACGGACCAGGGCGTGCAGGTCGGGCGCCGCGTGCTCCTCCACGGGCACGGTCGGCGAGACGGCGGGGCGGCCCCGGGCGATGACGAACCCGGCGACAGCGGCACAGGCCAGCGCTGCGACGGCGAGTCCGGTGACCGACCAGCGGGCGGCGTCCCAGCCGGGGCCCGGACCGAAATGGCCCGTCGTACGCCCGACCCACAGGATCACCGCGGCGGCGGCCGGGAGCAGGGCGACGGCGAGCGCCGTGCCACGCACCCGGAGGACGGCGAGGGCGTGGGCGCGCGCCGAGCGCGCGACCGTCCGCCGGCCGGGGACAGGACCATCCGAACCGCTCACGTCTCACCCCCGCACCTTCCGGACCGCAGCCGGGCTCTCCGGCTTCCACCCACTGTGTCACCGCGCACCGACACCGCAATGCGCGCTGCGCCAGACGACGGACGGTCCGTACGGCGGTCGGCCGGACCGCGCGCGGGCAGTCCGTATCCGCCCGCGCACCACCCGCGCGGCGGCCCGGCGGCGGCCTCACGGCGCTTGTGCGGCACCATAGTTGGGGCGTGCGCGTGCGTCAGCCGTAAGCGGGCGTCGTCACTCGATGGAATGGCTTTGGGGAGAGCTCTTGCCCGTGCGGGACCGGGGGTATATGGACGCGACCTCCGAACACTCCGTCGAGCGGTCCTGGCGCACCGCCCCGCCGGGCGGGCCGGATCAGCTCTCCGCGGCCTCGGCCGCGGCCCGCCGGGCGATGTCCGTGCGGTGGTGCGAGCCCTCCAGCCGGACGCGGCCGACCGCCGCGTACGCCCGCTCCCGCGCCTCGGTCAGATCCGCGCCGGTCGCGGTGACCGACAGGACCCGGCCGCCTGCGCTGCGGACCGTACCGTCCTCGTCGGCCCTGGTGCCCGCGTGCAGCACGTACGCCTGCGGACCGTCCACGCGTTCGATCTCCGCCAGCCCCTCGACGACATCCCCCGTACGGGGCTTCGCCGGGTAACCGTGGGCCGCGACCACGACGGTGACCGCAGCGCCGTCGCTCCAGCGCAGCTCCGGGAAGTCCGCGAGCGCTCCGGTCGCCGCCGCGTACAGCAGCCCGCCCAGGGGCGTACGCAGCCGGGCCAGCACCGCCTGCGTCTCCGGGTCGCCGAACCGGGCGTTGAACTCGATGACCCGCACCCCGCGCGAGGTGAGCGCGAGGCCCGCGTACAGCAGCCCGGAGAAGGGGGTGCCGCGGCGGCGCAGTTCGGCGACGGTCGGCTCCAGGACCGTGGTGGTGATCTCGTCCACCAGCTTCGGGTCGGCCCACGGCAGCGGCGAGTACGCGCCCATGCCTCCGGTGTTGGGGCCCTCGTCGGCGTCGTAGGCGCGCTTGAAGTCCTGCGCGGGCTGGAGGGGCACGACGGTCTCGCCGTCGGTCACCGCGAAGAGGGAGACCTCGGGGCCGTCCAGGAACTCCTCGATCACGACGGCGCCGCCGCAGGCGCGGGCGTGGGCGCGTGCCTGCTCGATGTCGTCGGTCACCACGACGCCCTTGCCCGCGGCGAGGCCGTCGTCCTTGACGACGTAGGGCGGGCCGAACGCGTCCAGCGCGGTGTCGGCCTCCTCGGGCGTGGTGCACACATAGCTGCGCGCCGTGGGCACGCCGGCTCCGGCCATGACGTCCTTGGCGAACGCCTTGGAGCCCTCCAGCATGGCCGCCTCGGCCGACGGCCCGAAGACGGGGATGCCGCGCGCACGGACCGCGTCGGCGACGCCCGCGACCAGCGGCGCCTCGGGGCCGATGACGACCAGGTCGGCGCCGACCTGGTCGGAAGCGGCGAGCGCGGCGACCGCCTCGCCGTCGAGCGCGTCCACCGCGTGCGGTGTGGCCACCTCGGCGGTACCGGCGTTGCCGGGCGCGCAGTGCACGGCGCTGACCTCGGGGTCGAGGGAGAGCGAGCGACAGATTGCGTGTTCGCGGGCACCGCCGCCAATGACCAGAATCCTCACGCCGCCAACCCTAGCGGCCCGCGCGACCGCCCTTGTGCGGCCCTTACGAGTGACACGGTGGCGCCCTATACCCGACCAGGCGCCACTTCTGGGGGGAAATCGGTGCGGATCGGCATCGTGGTCCCACTTTTGGCGGTAGGAAGGGAGGCCGCCGGAAACGCGTGGAACACGATGAAGGAGCAGTGGGTGAAGCGGGTCAAGCAGCCGGATCTGCTGGGGCGGGGGTTCCCGTCCGGGGACTGGAACGAGCCCGCCGAGCGCCTCGAAGAGCTGTACCAGTGGGTGGAGCAGGAGGCGATGCGCCTCGTCGAGTGGTATCTGACCGACCGGGTACGCAAGCGCCGGTGGGCCCGGCTGCTGCGCGGCGGGGTGGTGGTGGGCGCCGCGGTGGGGGCGCTGGTGCCGCTCGCCGACCTGGCAGGCGTCGCCTTAGCGCAGGGGCACTCCGGCTACGTCGGTTACCTCGCCCTGCTGTTCGCGGCCGTGTGCGCCCTCGCCGACCGCTGGCTCGGGCTGACGTCGGGGTGGATGCGGGACGTCGCCGCCGCGCTCGCCGTGCACCGGCGGCTGGAGGTGCTGCGCTACGAGTGGGCCGCCGAGAACGTCCGCGAGGTGCTCGGCCCCGCCGAGGGCACGGCCGGTGAGGCGGCGGAGCGGGCGCTGGCCGTGCTCCGCCGCTTCTCGGAGGACGTGAACGAGACCGTACGGGCCGAGACGGTGGACTGGATGGTCTCGTTCCGTACCGCGGGCTCCCCCCTCGCACTGGCCTCGCACAGCGCGGGGCCCGGGATGCGGGGCGCCCCGGTGCGCAGGCTGCCCCCGCCGCCGAACGGCTCCGGGGGCTGGGCCACCATGCCGCGGCAGCGGCCGCCCGGCGGCTGACGGCCACAGGCCACAGGTCACAGGCCACAGGTCAGCCGAAGACGATCATCGACCCCTGGGCCAGGCTGCGGGTCGCGGCGGCGTGCAGGCTCAGCCACACATGCCGCTCCCTGCCGAACGGGGTGCCGTCCTCGTAGCCGATGGCCGCGGAGGCCGCGGGCTCGTCCAGCTCGGTGGGGCGCAGCGGCGCAGCGGGCGCCGGCGGCGGGTTGTCCGGGTCGATCCCCAGGTGCGGGCCGACCACCTGGAGCTCCCGCAGCAGGCCGTGGCTGGAGCCCAGCGGGCCGCCGCCCTCCAGCAGTTCCTCGTCGTTGAGCGGCGCGGCGAAGTCCACCGGGATGTAGACGCCCGCGTGGTCGTAGTGCCACACCAGATGCGACTGCCGTGCCGTCTGCTCGAACATCTCCAGGAGTTGCTCGTAGTCGTTGCCCAACTCCCCCACCGGGGTGACCTCCAGCCCGGAGGCCAGCAGCAAGTAGGCGCGGCGCAGGTAGTGCAGGGCCTCGTAGTCGAAGCCCGCGACCGGCGCCACGTCCCCGGAGAGGCCCGGCATGTAACCGAAGACGGGGACCGTGGGCAGGCCGGCCTCGGTGAGCACCCTGTCGTAGGTGGCGATCTCTTCCGAGAAGGGGTTGTCGGGGCTGTGGCAGAGCACGTCGACGAGGGGGACGAGCCAGAGATCACAGGCCAAGGGGCGCTCCAATACCGTCAGGGACCTGCCGGTGTCCCAGCGTAGTGCGGCCCCTTCCGTCCGTCGCCCCTGCCGACCGTCGCCCTGTCGGCCGGCACAGGAGTGAGTGGCCGCCAGGGCCGTCATGCATGGTGCTCGGCGCCGACCTGGGCCAGCGCGTGCTGGTTGTAGGTGGCGATGACCTCGCGGGCGGCGCGCGCGTCGCCCGACTCGACGGCGTCCAGCAGCGCGTTGTGCCCCGACCACAGGCGGCCGCGCAGCGAGGGGTGCCGACGCAGCACCGGGACCGCGTAGACCCAGCACTGTATCCGCAGCCGGTCGAGGAAGTCGCAGACGTACGGATTGCCCAGCAGTCCGCTCAACTCCCGCCAGAACCGCAGGTCGTAGGCGATCAGCACATCGAGGTCCCCGGCGCGTGCCGCGCGTTCAGCGGCGTCGGCCCGGCGGCGTACCGAGGCCAGCGTCTGGGGGCCCAAGCCGCCGGTCGCCCGCCGGGCGACCGACATACCGGCGGACTCGGCCGCGGCGTCGGCGCCGGCGGTACTGCCCTCGATTCCCTGGAAGACGCCGTCCACGACCAACTCCCGCGCCTCGCACATGGCGCGGTAGTCGGCGAGCGTGAACTCGTGTACACGGAAACCCCGGTGCTGCTCCACGTCCAGCAGCCCCTGCGCCGCGAGATCGACCAGCGCCTCCCGTACCGGAGTCGCGGAAACGCCGTACTGCTCGGCGATCTCCTTGACCGTGAAGTCCCGGCCCGTGGCGAGCCGGCCGGCCAGGATCTCGTCGCGCAGCGCGGTGGCGATCTGCGAGCGCAGGGTGCTGCGTTTGATCACGCCCCCGTGCCTCCGACGGTGTGTGCGTCGGCGGCGCTCAACGCCTCGTCCAGAACGCTCAGGCCGTCCTTGAGTTCGGCCTCGGTGATGGTGCACGGCGGCACGACATGGGTGCGGTTCATGTTGACGAACGGCCACAGGCCGCCGCGTTTGGCCGCTGCGGCGAAGTCGGCCATGGGGGCGCCAGCGGCACCGGTCGCGTTGTAGGGGACCAGCGGTTCGCGGGTCTCGCGGTCGCGCACCAGGTCGAGGGCCCAGAAGACGCCGGTGCCGCGCACCTCGCCGACCGAGGGGTGGCGGTCGGCCAGCTCGCGCAGCGCGGGGCCGATGACGGTCTCGCCCAGCTGCGCGGCGTGCTCGACGATGCCCTCCTCCGCCATGGTGCGGATCGTCGCGACCGCGGCGCCGCACGCCAGCGGGTGCCCCGAGTAGGTGAGCCCGCCCGGGTAGGGGCGCTGCTCGAAGGTCTCGGCGATCTTCGCGGAGATCGCGACGCCGCCCAGCGGCACGTAGCCGGAGTTGACGCCCTTCGCGAACGTCATCAGATCGGGTACGACGTCGAAGAGGTCGGCCGCGAACCAGGTGCCGGTGCGGCCGAAGCCCGCCATCACCTCGTCCAGCACGAAGACGATGCCGTACCGGTCACAGATCTCCCGCACACCCGCCAGGTACCCGGGCGGCGGCATCATGATCCCCGCGGTGCCGGGGACGGTCTCCAGGATGACGGCGGCGACCGTCTGCGGGCCCTCGTAGGCGAGCGTCTGTTCCAGATGCGCCAGCGCCCGCTCGCACTCCTGCTCCTCGGTCTCGGAGTAGAACTGGGTGCGGTACAGATGCGGCCCGTGGAAGTGGACGACGCCCGCGGTGCCGCTGTCGGACGCCCAGCGGCGCGGGTCGCCCGTGAGGTTGACGGCCTGCTGGGTGCCGCCGTGGTACGAGCGGTAGGCGGACAGCACCTTGGGGCGCCCGGTGTGCAGGCGTGCCATACGGATGGCGTGCTCGACGGCGTCGGCGCCGCCGTTGGTGAAGAAGATCTTGTCCAGGTCGCCCGGCGTCCGCTCGGCGATCAGCCGGGCCGCCTCGGAGCGTGCCTCGAGAGCGAACGCGGGAGCGAAGGTGCACATCCGCGCCGCCTGCTCCTGGATCGCGGCGACGACCTTGGGGTGCGAGTAGCCGATGTTGGTGAAGACCAGGCCGCTGGTGAAGTCGAGGTACCGGTTCCCCTCGTAGTCCCAGAAGTAGGAGCCCTGGGCGCCCGCGACCGCGAGCGGATCGATCTGCCCCTGCGCCGACCAGGAGTGGAAGACGTGTGCCCGGTCGGCCTCGTACACAGCGCGGCCGGCGGCCGGGTCGGGCCGCGGCGCGGGGGCGGGCTGCGCTGAGGGTCGGTGGTGCGCTGTCACGATCGGTACCTCGGTTCGCTCGCGTGTCGCCCGTCCGGCCCCGGACGGGCACCCTCCGGGCAGGGAGGCCCCCGGAAGAGTGACAGCCAGCGTAGTGTCGCCCTCCGCCTTTCTCCGCAGAGAGGGCGGTGCAGCCGGCCCTCAGTGCGGGATCTGCTCCACCAGCAGCAGGGCACCCAGCACGACCATCACGACCCCGGAGAGCCGGGTGACGACGCGGGCCGCGGCGGGGCGGGCGCGCAGGACGCCGCGGGCCAGCGAGCCGACGCCCAGGTAGACGGCGCCTGCCGTGCACATGTGCAGCAGCCCGAGGAGCCCGATCTGGAGGGCGAGCGGCCACTGTCCGTGCTGGTCGGCGAACTGCGGCAGCAGCGCCAGGTAGAGCAGCAGCGCCTTGGGGTTCAGTCCGCTGACCCCGGCGCCCTTGAGCACCCGGGAGCGCGCGCCGGGCCCGCCCGCCTCGGCGTCGGCCGCCTGCTGCGCCCCGGCGTCCTCGGCCCCCGCGTCCTTCGCGCCCGCGAAGGTGGTCGCCCCGAGCCACACCAGGTAGCCGGCGCCCAGGGTGGTGAGCGCGGTCAGTACGCCGGGTGTCTGCGCGACCAGCGCGGCCACACCTGCCACGACGACGGCGGTGAGCCCCACGTACCCCAGCATCAGCCCGCCGACGGCGGGCACCACCGACCGGTCACGCAGCCCGGCGGTGATCGTGTACGCCCAGTCCGCGCCCGGGACGAGGACAAGGAGAAAGGAGACGGTGAAAAACGCGGCTATGGAGCTGACAGCCATGGACGGTCCTTCCTCACTGACGGGTGCGGTGAGGAAGAATAGGAAGAAATGCCCCGAAGGTGTTCCCTGAAGCGGTCGCCTCACCCGCTGCCAGTGGAAGAATCTTCCCCATGGACGACTTGGACCGGCAGATTCTTGCGGAGCTCCAGAACGACGGACGGCTGACCGTCACCGAGCTGGCCGCGCGGGTGGGGCTCAGCCTCTCCCCGTGCCACCGCCGGCTGCGCGAGCTGGAACGCGGCGGCGCCATCCGCGGCTACCGGGCCGTGGTCGACGCCGACGCGGTGGGCCTCACCTTCGACGCCCTCGTCTTCGTCACGATGCGCCAGGAGGACCGGAGCACGATCTCCGCCTTCGAACAGGCGCTGACCGAGCTCCCGCAGGTCGTCCAGGCCCAGCGGCTCTTCGGCGACCCCGACTATCTGCTCCGCGTCGTCACCGCCGACCTGGCCGCCTTCCAGCGTCTCTACGACGAGAACCTCGCGACGCTGCCGGGCGTGCAGCGGCTGAGCTCGACGCTGGTGATGAAACACGTGGTGCACGAGCGGCCGCTGCCGGCGTGACGCAGGTGCGACGCGAAGATATTTGACAGACTCCTGTCGAAATGACAATATTCTGTCAACAGGATCGAAAAGCGCCCGTGGAGGCCGCCATGACCGTTCATCTCGCCGTGTACGACACCGTCGCCGACTGGGAGTACGGTCACGCCGTCGCCCACATCCCCGGCGGCGTACGCACCGTCGGCCTCACCGGCAACACCGTCACCACCAAGGGCGGGCTGCGCATCGAGCCCGATATGACGCTCGACGGTCTGCGCCCCGTCGACAGCCGGATGCTGATCCTGCCCGGCGCCGACACCTGGACCAGCGGCGCGCTCGCCGACTTCGCCTACACCGCGCGGGAGTTCCTGCACGCGGGCGTACCCGTCGCCGCCATCTGCGGGGCCGTCTGGGGACTGGCCGACGAGGGACTGCTCGACGAGCGGGGCCACACCAGCGCGGCGCGCGAGTTCCTCCAGGCAGCCAACGGCTACCGGGGCGGCGCCCACTACCGCGACGCCGACGCCGTCACCGACCGCGACCTGATCACGGCAGGACCCACCGAACCCGTCGCCTTCGCCCGCGAGATCCTCGCCCGGCTGGGCGCCTACGAACCTCCGGTCGTGGACGCCTTCTACCGGCTGCACCAGCACTCCGACCCGGAGGCGTACGCGGTCTTCGCGGCGGCGCAGGCATGAGCGAGCACCGCGGCCACTCCCGGGAGGCGGAGCTGCTCAGCCGGACCGCGCCGGCCGTCTTCCGGCTCAACGGCCAGTTCCTCGCCGCCTCCGAACTCATCGCCCGCCCGGCGGGGTTGACCGCCACCTGGTGGCAGGTGCTCGGCGCCGTGCTCCGCGAACCGCTCCCCGTCTCCGGGATAGCCCGCGCCATGGGCATCACCCGGCAGAGCGTGCAGCGGGTCGCCGACCTGCTGGTCGAGCGCGGCCTCGCCGCGTACGAACCCAACCCGGCCCACCGCCGGGCCAAGCTCCTGACCCCCACCCGCGCGGGCCGCGACGCCGTCGAACGGACCGTCCCCGGCCACGCCGATCTGGCCCGGCGGCTGTGCGAAGAGCTCGGCGGCGAGGAGGCGTTCGAGCGGGTGGCCGATGCCCTGCGGCAGCTTTCCGTCGCCATGGACGCCCTGTACCCGGAGAAGTGAGCCGGCGTCGGCGAGGCCCCGTACCCCTTCGGCCCTACTTGCGGCCCTACTTGGTGTCCAGGTCCCGGCGGCGGAAGCCGGCGAGACCGCAGGCGATCAGGGCCGCGGCCACCAGGGTGAGCAGCACCAGCGGGGTCCAGCGCAGCTCGGTGGCGGGGAGCTGGGGAACGTGTCCGAAGGGGGAGAGGTCGTTCAGCCAGCCGGGCAGGTCGAGGAGCTTGCCGACGTAACCGACGGCGAAGCCGTAGGCGGGTACCGCCCAGGCGAGGGCCGTCGCACGCGGCGCCCAGCCGAACAGCAGCACGGCGACACCTCCGGTCACCCACAGAGCCGGGGCGTAGGCCAGACCGGCGCCCAGCAGGTCGGCGAACAGGTCGCCGTCGCCCACGGAGGCGGCTCCCGCCAGGCCGAGGCCGAGCGCGCCCAGCAGCAGGACGAGCGTGCCGCCGCCCAGCGCAGCCACCAGGTGCGAGGCGGCCCAGCGGGTCCGTGACAGGCCGGTGGCCAGCAGCGGCTCGACGCGGCCCGAGGTCTCCTCGGAGCGGGGCCGCAGCGCGGCCATCACCACGAACAGCGAGGCGACGACGGCGACGACGAGCATCACCGTGGAGGCGAACGACTCGACCAGCGTGCCGCCCGCCTCGGCGAGCGCTTCGCGCACGTCGTCCAGGTCCTTGAGCATGTCGTCCACGTCACCGAGGATCGAGCCGTACATCGCGCCGAGCACCAGCAGGGCCGCGCTGAAGCCGAGGAGCAGCCCGCGGTGCAGCCGTACGGCGAAGCCCAGCGGGTGGGTGAGCGCGGCCGAGGCACCGCGCCTGCCCGTCCTGGGCGGCAGCAGACCGGCCCCCACGTCGCGCCGGGTGCTGAGCACGTACCCGGCGGCGGCCGTGCCGACGGCCAGTGCGAGCGCGGGCAGCAGCGGCCACCAGCGGTTGTCCACGAAGGGGTAGGCGCGCTGGATCCAGCCGATCGGGGAGAGCACGGAGAGCGCGGAGACCGCACCGGTGCCGACGTCGCCGGCTGCGCGCAGCGCGTAGGCGGCGCCCAGTACGGCGAGTGCGGCACCGGACGCGGCCCTGGCGTGGGCCGAGAGCTGAACGGTCACGGCGGCGACGCCCGCGAAGACGAGGCCGATGACGGTGATCGCCGCGCCGTAGAGCAGCGCTCCGCCCGCGGTCGCACCGTCGAGCCCGGCGCCGGGCAGCATGCCGGCGAGCAGCAGGCCGAGGACCGCGTCGGCGGTGGCCGCTGTGGCGAGGGCCGCGGTGAGGGTGGCGTGCCGGCCGACGACGCCGGAGCGGACGAGTTCGGCGATCCCCGTCTCCTCGTCGGCGCGGGTGTGCCGCACGACGGTCAGCACGCTCATCAGCCCGGCCAGGATCGCGCCGTAGCCGAGCATCAGCAGGCTCAGCATGGAGGCGGGGGTCAGCTCGGACAGGTAGTGCTCGGGGCCGGTCATGGCGAGCATGGCGGGACCGCTGAGGGTCTTGACCATGTCGGCCGCCTTCTCCGGGTCGTCCGGCGCCATGTCGGTGGCCTTCTTGACGCTGGAGAGCGTCAGGAAGACGATCGCCACCACCCAGGCGGGCAGCCGCACCCGGTCGCGGCGCAGCGCGAACCGGAAGAGGGTGCCGGTCCCGGCGAGCGCCTGGCCCGCGGGGCGGCTCTGGTCGCGTACGGCCCCGGTGCGGGGCGCGGTGTCGGTGACCGTGCTCATCGCGAGCTGCCCTCCGCCGCCGAGGCGTCCGCCGTGGCAGCCGCCGAGGTGTGGCCGCGTTCGGACAGTTCGTCCCCGTAGTGCCGCAGCATCAGCTCCTCCAGCGTCGGCGGGTGGCTGACCAGGCTGCGGAGGCCGACCCCGCTCAGGTGGCGTACGGCGGCGTCGAGGTGGGCGCCGTCCACGGCGAAGCGCACCCGGCCGCCGTCCGTGACCAGGTCGTGGACGCCGGGCAGCTGCTCCAGGCCGGCCAGCGGCCCGTCGGTCTCCGCCTCGATGGTCGTACGGGTCAGATGGCGCATCTCGCCGAGCGTTCCGGACTGCACGGTCCTGCCGAGCCGGACGATGCTCAGCCGGTCGCAGAGCTTCTCGACCTGGGACAGGATGTGGCTGGAGAGCAGGACGGTGCGGCCCTGGGCCTTCGCCTGGAGGATGACGTCCTGGAAGACGACCTCCATCAGCGGGTCGAGCCCCGAGGTGGGCTCGTCCAGCAGCAGCAGTTCGGCGTCGGAGGCGAGCGCGGCGATGATGGCGACCTTCTGCCGGTTGCCCTTGGAATAGCTGCGGCCCTTCTTCGTCGGGTCGAGGTCGAAGCGCTCGATCAGCTCCGCACGCTTCTTGGCATCTATGCCGCCGCGCAGCCGCGCGAGCAGGTCGATGGCCTCGCCGCCGGTGAGGTTGGGCCACAGTTCGACGTCGCCGGGTACGTAGGCCAGCCGCCGGTGCAGGGCGACCGCGTCGTGCCAGGGATCGGCGTCCAGCAGCCTGGCCGTGCCGGCGTCGGCGCGGAGCAGGCCCAGCAGAATGCGCAGGGTGGTGGACTTCCCGGCGCCGTTGGGGCCGAGGAAGCCGTGCACCTCGCCGGTGGCGACCTGCAGGTCCAGCCCGTCGAGGGCGCGGGTACTGCCGAAGGCCTTGACGAGACCTGAGACGGAGATGGCCGTGGTGGATGCCGCGGAAGGGGCGGCGGCGGTCGCGGTCGTGGACGCGTTCATGATTTGGAAGCTACGCTCATTTCACAAATTTGTGAAGTTAAGGAAGCGTTAGGGTCTTCCACAGGACCGATGAGCAGCAGCGACAGCACCGCTGAGCAGGAAGAAGCTGACAGACGTGGCAGATGACGACCCTCTGGAGGACTACGAGGAGCGGGTCTCCCCCTTCGTCGAACGGTTCGCCGCCGACCTCACCGAGGCAGGCATGCAGCGGATGGCGTCCCGCGTCTTCGCCTGCCTGCTCACCTCCGACGACGGCGCCCTCACCTCCGCCGAACTGAGCGAACGCCTCCAGGCCAGCCCGGCCGCCATCTCCGGCGCCGTGCGGTACCTCTCCCAGGTCGGGATGGTCTCCCGGCAGCGCGACCCCGGGTCGCGCCGCGAGCGGTACCAGCTGCATCACGACGTCTGGTACACGACCCTGCTCAACCGCGACCAGGTGCTCAACCGGTGGCTGGTCACCCTCAACGCGGGAGCGGAGGCCATCGGCACGGACACACCCGGCGGGCGCCGGGTGCGGGAGAGTGCGGAGTTCTTGGAGTTCATGCGTGAGGGGTTGGACGCTTTGCTGAAACGCTGGCAGTCGCGTCAGGACCGATGAGCCCCTGAAAGACCAGCCTCTGCGCTTGGGCAGTCTGCGCCTGGGGGTGCCCCCTGCTCGAAGAGCTTGGGGGAGCAGGGTGGGCAAGCGCAGCCCCCGTGCGGGGTCAGGCTGCTGGGAGGATCAGGTGCCAGGCTCGAGGGAGCACCGTCCAGGTGCGGGACTCGACTGGAGCGCCGCAGCCACTCGTGTCGGCGCGATAGCGGAAGCCCTCCGGCGCGGAGACCGTCACCGACCTCGCCCGCACCCGCACGGGTCCCCCCGTCACCGGGTGGACGGCGACCTCGGCGAGCCCGTCGGCACCATTCGCCCGCACGGTCACATCGGTCACCGGCCGATCAGGGCCGGTGACGACCGCCCCATCCGCCTCCACCCGCAACCACTGCACCGTCCGCACCTCCGGCGCCCGCTGCGCGGGCGCCGGAGGTGCGGCGCCCCGCTCGCCCGCCTCGCCGTGCGCCCGGGAACTCAGCGTGCGCGCCAGGGCGTGCGACATCCGCCGCCACGTGGAGGCGGCCCCAGCCGAGGGGGCACCCTCCCGGTGCGGCGGCGTCCGCGAGGAGCCGGCGGACGCTCCCTCCGTACGCAGGCCGCCCAGTACGACGCCGTCCTCCTCGTCGACCAGCAGATCCAGCGCCCGCGGGCTGCCGCGCAGCACCGTACGGGCCGCCGAGACCGCGTCCAGCGGCAGGCCGAGGCTGCGGGCGAGGGCTACCGAGGGACCGTTGCCGACCGGCACCACCGACAGCGCCGTCTGAGCCAGGGCGCGCTCCCCGTGCAGGTGCTGGACCGCGCGCAGCAGGGCCCGGTCGTTGCCGACCAGGACGGGGCGCCTGGCGCCGCGCCGGGCCAGTAGCCGCGGCGTCTCGGTCGGATCGTCGGGGAGACACAGCTTGAGCCCCGGCGTCCCCGCACGCAGCACGTCGCGTGCGATGCGTACGGACTCGGCGTCCGTGAGCCGGGCGACCGGGTCGACGACCACGAGCAGCGGGGCCTCACCCGGACTCTTCGAGCGGGGGGTGCCCCCGGCGGTCCGGTCCACGCTCGCGGGGGGCCTCGCGGAATCTGGAGCCGACACCACGATCCTTCCTCATGAATTCCGAAATTCGTACTTTCGATGCGTACTGGCGTACTTCCAGTGCGTACCGAGGTGGTGCTGGTTCGTACGTCCGTCCGGCCCGGGACACTCCCCTGTTCGTCACCCGGGAGAATTGTTCGGTAATCTCTCGGTGCAAGAGCCCCTGCCGCTGTTGCGCCAGGGGCTTCCTCTATCTGGGGTACCGGCCTGCGGCTCTTGCGCTGGCGCCGAGAGGCGTCACCGCACGTGGGACATGCCCCGCCCGGAAGGGGTGTACGCCTGTGCCCGCACTTGTGCTGCTCGGTGCTCAGTGGGGTGACGAAGGCAAGGGAAAGGCCACCGACCTGCTCGGCGGCTCAGTGGACTATGTGGTGCGCTACCAGGGCGGCAACAACGCCGGTCACACGGTCGTCGTCGGCGACCAGAAGTACGCGCTCCATCTCCTCCCTTCCGGAATCCTCTCCCCGGGGTGCACCCCGGTCATCGGAAACGGCGTCGTCGTCGACCCCTCCGTCCTGCTCTCCGAGCTGAGCGGGCTCCAGGAGCGCGGCGTCGACACCTCCAAGCTGCTGGTGAGCGGTAACGCGCACCTGATCACCTCGTATCACGCGACGCTCGACAAGACGACGGAACGGTTCCTGGGCAAGCGCCGCATCGGCACCACGGGCCGCGGCATCGGCCCCAGCTACGCCGACAAGATCAACCGGGTCGGCATCCGGGTCCAGGACCTGTTCGACGAGTCCATCCTGATGCAGAAGATCGAGGCCGCGCTCGACTTCAAGAACCAGGTCCTCGCCAAGCTCTACAACCGCCGCGCGATCTCCGCGCAGCAGGTCGCCGATGAGCTGCTGGGCTACGCCGAGCAGCTCAAGGGGTATGTCGCCGACACCACCCTGATCCTCAACGACGCGATCGACGACGGCAAGGTCGTCCTGTTCGAGGGCGGCCAGGGCACGCTGCTGGACGTGGACCACGGCACGTACCCGTTCGTCACCTCCTCCAACCCGACCGCCGGCGGCGCCTGCACCGGCGCCGGGGTCGGCCCGACGAAGATCAGCCGGGTCATCGGCATCCTCAAGGCGTACACCACGCGCGTGGGCGCGGGGCCTTTCCCGACGGAGCTGTTCGACGACGACGGCGAGGCGCTGCGCCGCATCGGCGGCGAGTTCGGCGTCACCACGGGCCGCAACCGGCGCTGCGGCTGGTTCGACGCGGTCATCGCCCGCTACGCGACGCGGGTCAACGGCCTGACCGACTTCTTCCTCACGAAGCTGGACGTGCTCACCGGCTGGGAGCAGATCCCGGTCTGCGTCGCCTACGAGATCGAGGGCGAGCGCACCACCGAGCTGCCCTACAACCAGAGCGACTTCCACCACGCCAAGCCGGTCTACGAGTACCTGCCGGGCTGGAGCGAGGACATCACCAAGGCCAAGACCTTCGCCGACCTGCCCAAGAACGCCCAGGCGTATGTGAAGGCCCTGGAGGAGATGTCCGGAGCCCCCATCTCCGCCATCGGCGTCGGCCCCGGCCGCGACGAGACGATCGAGATCAACTCGTTCCTCTGAGCCTTCACCCACCCGTTCACCCGTTCGGGTCAACCGAGGTAGAACGCGCCTCCGTTCCAGGCGGGGCCGGGTCACCCTGGCCTTTGCCTGGAAGGAGGTGCAACATGACGGTTATGGCCGAGCGCACGTCTCACATGCCGGTGGAGCAGGGGTCTCATATGTCCGTTGAGGACTTCGAGCGGATCGCCTCCACCGCCCCCGAGACCGTCACGTTGGAGTTCATCGGTGGACGGATCGGGGAGAAGGCAGTGCCGGACGGAGCTCACGCGGGTCTCATCATGTGGTTGCTCAAGCAGTGCATGCGGTCCCGCCCGGACCTCGACCTGGATCCGACACAGGGTCTGAAGGTGGGTGCCTACCGCAAGGGGAGAGCACGCCCTGACGGCTCACTCGTGCCTCCGGACCACTTCGTGGGCCAAGGCGAATGGGCCGACCCCGCGGGAGTGCTGATGACCGTCGAGGTCACCTCCTACGACTCCGACACCGACCAGCGGGACCGCCAGGAGAAGCCGGCCGCGTACGCGGCAGCCGGCATCCCCGTCTACCTCCTCGTCGACCGCGACCGGTGCGAAGTCGTCGTCCACACCAATCCGAACCAGGAAGCGGGCCGCTACAGCGACCTGCACACGGCGTCGTTCGGGGAGCAGGTGGACATCCCCGAGCCGGTCGGCATCTCGTTGGAGACGGAGTCGCTGAAGCGTTACGTGCGCTGAGGCTTGCGCCCGTCCAGGGCGCGCAGCAGGCGGTCGGCCACGGTGTGGGAGGCCGCCGTCGCCGCCGCTGCGGTGCCGAGGCCGAGGGCCAGGTCGCGGGCGGTCGTCGGCCGGAGTACGCCCGCCGCGCGCAGGCGGCGGCGGGCCCAGGCCGTGAAGGGGATGACCAGCAGCGGGGAGGTCACCGAGCCGGGGGTGTACCCCCGGGTGGCGGCGGCCTGGGCCAGGTGGACGAAGCCGTGCAGGCCGAATCCGGTGAGCGCCTGCTGGTAGAAGGCGCTGCGCCCGCCCGTGCGGTAGCCGTCCGCAGCCGCCGCGCCCACGACGAGGGCCATCACGCCGACCGCGGCCGCGAAGCGCCGGCCGTCCAGCGACTCCAGCCGCGCCCACACCGCCTCCGGCACGCCGGGTATCCGCTCCCGCAGTTCGGGCAGGCGGGTCCGCGTCCAGCGCGGCATCATCGCCACTTCCTCCAGATCGTGCAGCGCCCAGGCCGCGAAGAGGCCCAGGGTGGCGCCCGCTCGCACGGCCTCGTTCAGGTCCGCATTCAGGTCCGCGCCGTGGCGGCGTGTGTTCATGGCCATGGCAGGAGTGTGGCGGGGGCGCGGACGGGGCGTGGAGTCACCCCCTCCCGTGGCGGGCCGCAGGCGCCCGTGCGGGGTATATGAGCGGCACTTCCGGACTAATGATGATCGTTCCGGTGCCGGGTGTGGAAGGGCTCTCGACGCACAGGCAGAACCGCGCGAGACCGCGCACCAGACCCCGCAAGGAGCACCTATGCGCATCCGCACCGCGACCGCAGCCACCCTCCTGGCGACCGCCGCCGTCTTCGGCTCGGCGGGCACCGCCTTCGCCGGCGACCACGCCGACCAGTACTGGACCTCGGTCGCCCAGGACTACAGCGACCACGCCCTGAACGCTCGCATCAGCAGCAGCGACAACGACACCACCGACATCAAGAAGTTCAAGATCACCAACATCACCGACAACGAGGTGCGGCCCATCACCGCCGGTGCGGCGATCGGCAAGATCGTGCTGGACTGAGGCTCCCACGTGCCGTTCCGGCCCCGCTCCGCGGGGCCGGACGCGTGTTCGGGTTCCCCTGCACCGGGGAGGGGGTGCCCGTTTCCGTCCGTCGCGGACTGCGGGTGCGTTGTGGTTATTCGCGCAGTTCCCCGCGCCCCTGACGGGGCGCGTCCTGCTCCCCCGGACTCCGTCCCGGAGGTGCCCCCAAGACGCAGAGTGGGCAAGCGCAGCCCCGTGCGGGGTACGCAGGCGGGTTCGTCGGCCTGGCGGGGCGCAGCCCTCAGCGTAGGGAGCGGGACAAGGTGTCGAAGGAGGGAGTGCGGGGGGTGAGGGGGGCGTAGTGGCCGACGCCGGGCATCAGATGGAGGCGGGCGCCCCAGTTGTTGGCGTAGCGGCGGGACAGCTCGATGGGGACCTCCTGGTCCGCGGTGCCGTGCAGGATCTCCACCGGCGTACGCGGCAGCAGCCGCATCGGGTCGGCCTCCCACAGCGAGGAGGCGACCTTGTCCTCGCCGCCGAGGAACCCGGCGACGGCCCCGCCGCTCAGCCGCATCGCGTGAGCCCGCTCCAGATCGGCGATCGGGGCCAGCACGACCACGCGCCCGGCGGCCCGCTCCCGTTTGGCCGCCGCCCACAGCGCCAGCTGTCCGCCCGCCGAGTGGCCGAACAGGACGCTGGGCACGGCCCCCAGATGGTCGAGGGCGGCGTCGACGTCCTCCGCCGTGGCGGGCCAGCCGCCGTCGCCGCCGACCCTGCGGTACTCGACCAGCGCGACGGGGACGCCCTGGCCCGCCAACGCGGCGGCGAACGGCGAGAGATGACTGCGGTCCCACTGCTCGCGCCAGAATCCGCCGTGCAGCAGCACCACCCGGCCCCCGCCGGCGGCCTCTCCGTACAGGTCGATGACCTGCGAGGGGTGGGGTCCGTACCGCTCCTGGCGCTCGGGGGTCGCCGGCTGGAGTGCCAGCAGGGCCTTGTCCTCGTCCTGGCTCATCGTGCTCCCCCGATCACTTCGCCCAGGACGCGGGCGGCGCGCTCGACGTCCTGGAACGAAGTGTAGAGCGGGGTGAAACCGAAGCGCAGGACTCCGGGACGGCGGAAATCTCCTACGACACCGCGCGCGATCAGCTCCTTCATCACCGGCTCCGCCTGTTCCGCCGGGTCGCACAGCAGCGCGATCTGGCTGCCGCGCCGCGCGTGTTCGGCGGGCGTCACGGAGCGCACCGCCACTCCTGTGCCGGCTGAGCCGTCCGGTACGTAGACGGCGACACAGCGCAGGAAGAAGTCCGTGAGCGCCAGCGACTTGGCGCGTACGTCCTCGATCCGCACGCCCTCCCAGACCGCGAGCGCGGCTTCCAGCGCGGCCATGGACAGGATGTCCGGGGTGCCCACCCGGCCGCGGGCCGCACCGGCAGCCGGCCGGTAGTCGGGGGTCATGGCGAAGGGGTCGGCGTGCGAGTTCCAGCCCGGCAGCGGGGAGTCGAACCGCTCCTGGAGTCCGCTGCGTACATAGAGGAAGGCGGGCGCTCCGGGGCCGCCGTTGAGGAATTTGTACGTGCACCCGACCGCGAAGTCCACGCCGTGCGCGTCGGCTTCCACCGGCAGCGCGCCCGCGCTGTGGCACAGGTCCCAGACGGCGAGGGCGCCGGCGTCGTGCGCCGCGGCCGTCAGCGCGGGCAGGTCGCGCAGGGCGCCGGTGCGGTAGTCGACGTGGTTGAGGAGCACGGCTGCGGTACGCGGACCCACGGCGCCGGGCACCTGTTCGGGCGCCAGGGCGCGCACCGTGCAGCCGGTGAGCCGCGCCGCGGACTCGGCGATATAGCCGTCGGTGGGGAAGGTCGCCTCGTCCACCAGCAGTTCGCCGCGCGCCGGATCGTCCCGGCGTGCGATGCGGACCGCGCCGATCAGCGCCTTGAGGATGTTGACGCTGGTCGAGTCCGAGACGACGACCTGGCCGGGCCCCGCGCCGATGAGCGGCGCCACCCGCTCCCCGACCCGCTCCGGCATCGTCCACCAGCCCGACTCCTCCCAGGACCGGATGCGCAGCTGCCCCCACTCCCGGGAGACGACGTCCGCCAGCCGCCCCTCGACGGCCTTGGGCAGCGCCCCGAGGGAATTGCCGTCGAGGTAGACGGTGCCGGGGTCGAGCACGAACAGCTCACGCAGGTGGGCGAGGGGATCGGCCGCGTCCCGCTGGAGGGCCTCCTGGGCGCCCTCGGCCCCGAGAGTGCTGTCAGACATGGCTGCGCGCCGTCCACAGCTCGGGGAAGACCTGTTTCGCCGCCCGCTTCTCCAGCCAGGCGACACCGGCGGAGCCGCCGGTGCCGACCTTGGCGCCCATCGCCCTGCGGGTCGCCACCAAGTGGTCGTTCCGCCAGCGCCACACCAGCTCGGCGACCTCGGTCAGGGCCTCACCGAGCCGGTGCGCCGCGCTGCCGGGGTCGCCCGTGTAGACCCGCACCCAGACCTCCTCGACCCCCGGGTGCGGCTCGTACTTGAGCGACACGTCCCGCCGCAGCACCTCCTCGGGCACGTCCTCGCCCTGCCGGGCCAGGAACCGCAGCGCCTCGTCGTAGAGGCTCGGTTCGTGGAGCGACTTCTCCAGCTCGGCGTGGACCCGGGGCGAGCCCCGGTGCGGCACCAGCATGGAGGCGGACTTCTCGCCCAGCAGGAATTCCAGCCGCCGGTACATCGCGGACTGGAAGCCGGATCCCTCGCCCAGCGCCGAGCGGTAGGCGTTGAACTGGGCCGGGGTCAGATGGGCCAGCGGCTCCCAGGAGGCGTTGAGCGAGGTGAGCTCGTACGTCGAGCGCTCGAGGGCGGCCAGTGCGCCCTCGATGTCGTCCTGCCGCAGTCGCGTCGCCGCCGTCTGCCACTCGTGCACGATGACGGTGAACCACAGCTCCATCACCTGCGTGGTGACGAGGAACGCCATCTCCCCCGGATCGTCGGAGAGCGGGTCCTGGAGGTGGGTGAGGACGTCGGCGCGTACGTAGTCCTCGTACGGTGTGGTGCCCGCGAAATCCAGTACCGGGGCATCGGGGTCGTGTGACATCGCTGTCTCCACTCACTGTGCTTCCGGGTAGCGGTCCGCTCCTTCCGGCTAGACATCGGAGCCCCGGTCCCCTCGGGCCCGATGCGGGCCCACTCCGCATCATGCGCGCAAGACGAAGGCGGCGGCAAGTTGTCCTGCCGCCGCCTTCGAGACGTGCTCAGCCCAAGGTGGCTGCCGCCGTCGGCGAGCTCTCCTTCAGGAAGGAGGAGCAGCGCTCGTACTCGTCCTGCTCCCCGATCGCCTGGGCCGCGCGGGCGAGGGCGTGCAGCGCGCGCAGGAAGCCGCGGTTCGGCTCGTGCTCGAACGGCACGGGGCCGTGCCCCTTCCAGCCGTTGCGGCGCAGCGCGTCCAGCCCCCGGTGGTAGCCGGTGCGCGCGTAGGCGTACGACTCGACGACGCGGCCCGCCTCGAACGCGTCGTCGGCGAGCTGCGCCCACGCCAGCGAGGAGGTGGGGTACTGCGCGGCGACCTCGGCGGGCGCCGTCCCGGCGGCGAGCAGCTCGCGGGGCTCGGGGTCGTCGGGGAGGTGGGTCGGGGGCGGGCCCCCGAGCAGGTTTTCATGAATGGCCATGGCCCCCAGTGTGCCTGTAGATGCCGACATCCCTGTCTCCCCCGCTGCCGGACGCCCGGTGTCCCTCTCAGGGCGCCGCCTCCCCCGCCACGCCCCGCCCGGCGGCCGTATCCGGCTGCCGCACCGCGAAGAGGCGCTGGAAGAACTGGATCAGCGGCCCGATGGTGAGCGCGTGGACCACTGTGCCGATGCCGACGGAGCCGCCCAGCAGGAAACCCGTCACCAGGACGGCGACCTCGATCACGGTCCGCACCAGCCGGGTGGAGCGGCCTGTGACCCGGCACAGCCCCGTCATCAGACCGTCGCGCGGCCCGGGGCCGAGGCAGGCGGCGATGTACAGGCCGGTCGCGGCTCCGTTGAGCACCACGGCGGCCAGGAACAGCGGGACACGCACCAGCAGCGGCTGCGGCGTGGGGGTGAGGGCCAAGGTGGCGTCCATCGCCAGGCCCACCAGCAGCACGTTGGAGACGGTGCCCAGGCCGGGGCGTTCGCGCAGCGGCACCCACAGCAGCAGCACGGCGGCGGAGGCCAGGATGACGACGGTGCCGATGCTCAGCCCGGTCCGCTCGGCGACGCCCTGGTGGAAGACGTCCCAGGAGTTGAGGCCGAGCCCGGCGCGCAGTTGCAGGGCGACGCTCGCGCCGAAGAGGACCAGCCCCACGTAGAGCTGGGTGAGCCGGCGCGCGGCGTTCCCCTGCGCGAGGCCGAGGGCGCCGCGGAGCCCGGCTGCGCTGCGGAAGGGGCGCGAGGAGGGGGTCACCCCCCAATCGTGCGCGTACCGCGTCGGCGCGGGACCGCGGACGCCCGGCCGGTCCGGCGGCAACCACGCAAAAGCAGCCACCTCCCAGCGGCCCCTCCTGCCGCGCCCCTCTCTCCCCGTCACGCCCGCTCCGTACCACCAGGCATCACCCACCCGGCGCATGCCAGGGGCACCCGCGCACGATGACGGAGATGAGCCTGCCGTCGCCGCCCGGGATGACGTGATTCTTACCGAATGGACTTGTGCAACGGGGACAGTGGTGAGCACTGCACCGCGCCACGGGAACAGGCGTGGCGCTGGTTCGAGGACTTCCTGTGCCGGCCGCACGGGCAGCTCGGACGGGACGGGCACGTCTGCCCGTTCGTCGGCCCGGCGATCGAGGCGGGGACACTGCGCGTGGCCCAGTGGGAGGTCGGGCCCGAGCCGTCGGTGGAGGATCTGGTCGCGCTGGTGCACCGGATGGTCGACACGTTCCAGGAGACGGAGTGGGCGACGCGCAACCGTACGCTCCACGCGTTCGTCGTCGTCCTCGGCGGCCTGGACGCCACCGCGCTGCCCCTGCTGGACGAGGCGCACCGCAGGGTGAAACACGAGCTGGTGGCCCGCTATCTGATGCTCGGCCAGTTCCACCCGGCGTGCGAGGAGCGCGCGGCCCGCAACCCCGGCCTGCGGGTCTCGCGGGCTCCGGTACCGCTGTTCGCGCTCCGCCATATGGCCTTCCACGACGTGCTCTTCCTGGACGGCGACGAGGAGTGGTTCGGCGCCTACCACGCGCGCTTCGGCCGCCGGTACGCCTCGGTGACGATGCCCGACCCGCTGTTCGCCGACCGGTACGCACGCGCCTGCGCGAAGTGGCCGGCGAGGTGCGAGGCATGACGGCCGGCTCCGGGCCGGGCGGCAACGGAAGCCGCGGCTGCGATTCCGGCGACCTCGGCGGACACGGCGACCTCCGCAGGCACGGCGACCTCGGCGGGCACGGCAGCGACGCCGAGCGGGCCCGGCTCGCGGCGCTGCGCGACGGCGAACCCCTGGTCGACTTCGCGGGCGGCTCCACCCCGTACATCGACTACCAGTCCATCGACGTCCTCCTCTCCCTCCAGCAGCCGCGCTCGGACGAGCCCGCCGAGTTGCCCTTCTACGTCCTCGGGCAGGTCAAGGAGCTGCTGTTCAAGCTCCTGTACGAGGAGCTGACGCGGGTGCGGGCCCTGCTGGAGCAGGACGAGGTACGGCAGGCGACCTGGGTGCTGCGCCGTGTGCACCGGGAGGCGGGGCTGCTGTGCTCGACCTGGGACGTACTGGGCTCGCTCGCCCCCACCGAGTTCAACGCCTTCCGCGACAGCCTGGGACAGGCCTCCGGACTCCAGTCGTACATGTACCGGATGGTGGAGTACGTCCTCGGCAACAAGGACCCCCGGCTCGCCCGCCCGCACCTGGGCGTCCCCGGGGTGGCCGAGCAGGTGCGCCGGGCGCTGGACGAGCCCAGCGTGTACGACGCGGCCCTGGCGCTGCTCGCCCGACGCGGCGCCGCACTGCCGCCGGCGCTGCTGGAGCGCGACTGGTCGCAGCCGTACGAGCCGAGCGAAGCGGCCGAGCTGGCGTGGGCGGGGGTCTACGCCAAGGGCAGCGCGCCGGACGAGGAGCTGTTCTGGCTCGCCGAGGCGCTGGCGGACGTGGCAGAGGCCATGTGCCGCTGGCGGTCCCTGCACCTGCTCACCGTCGAACGGATCATCGGCACCAAGCCCGGCACCGGCGGCACCCACGGAGTGGCGTGGCTGCGCCGGGTGAGCGAACACCGGTTCTTCCCCGATCTGTGGGCCGCGCGGGGACGGCTATGAGCGCGGGGACGGCTATGAGGGGGAAGCCATGACGACGACACAGCAGGGCACACACGGATACGAGGACCTGTACCCGGACGTCCGCCGAGCGTCCACCATCGACCCGGGCACCGTGCGGCAATGGGACGCGGCCGATCCGCTGGCGGCCTTCCGCTCCCGCTTCGCGCCCGCTCCCGAGGGGCTGGTCTTCCTCAACGGCGCCTCCCTCGGCCGCCTCCCGGCGGCCACCGCCGACGCGACCGACGCGCTGGTGCGCGGCGAGTGGGGTGACCGGCTGGCCGAGGCCCGCACCCAGTGGCTCGACCTGCCGCAGCGGGTCGGCGACGAGTTGGCCGTCACGGTGCTGGGCGCCAGGCCCGGCGAAGTGGTGGCCTCCGACTGCACCAGCGTCAACCTCTACAAGCTGGGCGCCGCCGCACTCCGCGACCGGCCGGGCGCCGTGGTCCTGGACGACGACAACTTCCCCACCGACCAGTACGTGCTGACCGGGCTCGCCGAGGAGTACGGCCGCGAGGCACGCCTCGTCCGGACCGACCCGGACCGCGGCCCGCAGCCCGAGCAGCTGCGGCTGGCCGTCGAGGGCGGGGCCGCGCTGGTGTCGCTTTCGCTGGTCTCGCACCGCTCGGGTGCGCTGGCCGACATGCGCGCCGTCCAGGAGATCGCACACGCGGCCGGCGCGCTGGTGCTGTGGGACCTCAGCCACGCGGTCGGTGCCTTGCCGCTGCACTTGACGGCACTCGGCGCCGACCTGGCGGTGGGCTCCACCTACAAGCACCTGTGCGGCGGTCCCGGCGCGCCCGCGCTGCTGTACGTACGCGAGGAGCTGCACAGCAGACTCACCCAGCCCGTGCGGGGCTGGTACGGGCACCGCGACCAGCTGGCGATGCGGCACGACTTCCACCCGGACCCCAGCATCCGCCGCTTCCTCACCGGCTCCCCGCCCGTCCTCTCGCTCGCCGCGCTCCGGCCCGCCGCACGGCTGCTCGGCGAGGCGGGCCTGGAGCGGATACGCGCCAAGAGCACCGCACTGACCGGTCTGTTCCAGCGGCTCGCCGCCGAGCTGCTGAGCCCGTACGGCTTCCGCCTCGCCGGTCCTTCCGACCCCGCCGCACGCGGTGGCCACCTCACCTACGCGCACGACCGGGCCCGGGCGCTGGTGCCGCTGATCGCCGAGCGTGCCGGTGTCCTGGTCGACTACGGCGTACCCGACCGTATCCGCGTCTCGCCCGCGCCGCTGTCCACCCGCTTCGAGGACGTGTACGAGGCCGCGCACCGCATCCACCGCGTGCTGGAAGAGGAGAGCGCATGACCGCCGAGGAGGGGCAGCCGGACCGCCGCAGGAGGGTGCTGGTCACCGGGGCCTCCAGGACCACCGGGATCGGCGCCGCGATCGCGGCCGTGCACGCCGAGCGCGGGGACGCCGTCGCGGTGCACTGCCGCGCCGACACCGCCGCGGGTGAAGCCGTCGTCGCGGCGCTGCCGGGCGACGGCCACACCCTCGTCGTCGGGGACGTGGGCGATCCGGAGCAGGCCCCGCGGATCTTCGACGACGCGGTGGCCGGGCTCGGCGGCGTCGATGTCCTGGTCAACAACTCGGCGGTGCACATCGAGCACCCGGTCGCGACCACCCCGTGGGAGGAGTGGCAGCAGCTGTGGCGCCGCACCCTGGATGTCAACCTGCTGGGCGCGGCCCATCTGTCCTGGTGCTTCGTCCACCATCTGCTCGGGCGCCCGGAGGGCTCGCGGGGCGGACGGCTGGTGATGGTCGGCTCCCGGGGCGGCTACCGCGGTGAGCCCGACGTGCCCGCGTACGGCGCGAGCAAGGCGGGCATGCACGCGCTGGCCCAGTCGCTGGCGGTGGCCCTGGGCCCGCACCGGATCGCGGTCGCCGCCGTCGCCCCCGGCTTCACCCGCACCGATCTCACCCAGCCCCTGCTGGACGGCCCCGAGGGCGAACGCATCATCGCCGACCACCCCATCGGCAGGATCGCGGAGCCCCGCGACGTGGCCGAGGCGGTCGCCTGGTTCACCGCCGACTTCCCCGGCTCCGAGTGGGCGACGGGCGCGGTCCTGGACCTGAACGGGGCCTCGTATCTGCACTGAGCGGGGCGCCCCCTCCCCGGCAAGCGGAGGGTGTCACCGCACCAGCCGGGCGGCCACCGAAACAAACGCCTCAATGGCCTCCCGCGCCTCCCGGGCCCGGCTGTGGTGCTCGGAGTCCTCCCTCGCCTCGGAGATCTCCATCGTTCGCCGGTAGGCGAGCTCGGCGGCGCGGGCGACGCTCTGGTCGTGGGTGAGCAGCTTGACCCGGTAGAGCGCCTGCCGGGCGACCGTGCGCAGCCGGTGCGCCTCGTCGCGTGCCTCCTTGTACGACTCCCCGCCCGCGTCCTCCCTCTTGCGGTACCAGCGGGTGGCCTGGCCGTGGCGGTAGTCCTCCACGGCCGCCGCGAACGCGGTGTAGGTGGCTATCCACTCCTGGCGCAGCGCCTCGGAGCGGGTGAACTCTTCGTTGCGCCGCGAGGCGAGTCGCTGGAAGACGTGGGTGATCACCGACCCCAGCAGCGTGCCACCGACCGCCACGACACTTGTCCAGATGGCTTCCATGGTGGCAGTCGAACACAGGAAGCCCCCGGCGCACCGGGGGCTTCCTGTACCGAAGAGACCTCCGGACTACTTCAGGCGGGTGCCCGTCGACCGCAGGTTCCCGCAGGCGACCTGGACGCGCTCGGCCATGCCCTTCTCGGCGGCCTTGCCCCAGCTGCGCGGGTCGTAGACCTTCTTGTTGCCGACCTCGCCGTCGACCTTCAGCACGCCGTCGTAGTTGCTGAACATGTGCGCGGCGACCGGCCGCGTGAAGGCGTACTGGGTGTCGGTGTCGAGGTTCATCTTCACGACGCCGTTCTGCAGCGCGGTGGCGATCTCCTCCTCCGTGGAGCCGGAGCCGCCGTGGAAGACGAAGTCGAACGGCCGGCTGTCCGCGGGCTTGTCGAACTTCTCGGCGACGCCCTGCTGGAGGTCCTTGAGCAGCTCGGGGCGGAGCACCACGTTGCCCGGCTTGTAGACGCCGTGCACGTTGCCGAAGGACGCTGCGAGCAGGTAGCGGCCCTTCTCGCCGAGGCCGAGCGCCTCGGCGGTGCGGACGGCGTCCTCGACCGTGGTGTACAGCTCGTCGTTGATCTCGTGGGTGACGCCGTCCTCCTCGCCACCGGTCGGGGTGATCTCGACCTCGAGGATGATCTTGGCGGCGGCGGCCTCGGCCAGCAGCTCCTGGCCGATCTCCAGGTTGTCCTTCAGGGTCTCGGCGGAGCCGTCCCACATGTGGGACTGGAAGAGCGGGTTCTCACCGCGCTGCACCCGCTCGCGGGAGACCGCCAGCAGCGGGCGGACGTAGCCGTCGAGCTTGTCCTTGGGGCAGTGGTCGGTGTGCAGCGCGATGTTGACCGGGTACTTCTTCGCGACGATGTGCGCGAACTCGGCGAGCGCCACCGCGCCGCTGACCATGTCCTTGCTGTACTGCCCGCCCAGGAACTCGGCCCCGCCCGTGGAGATCTGAACGATGCCGTCGCTCTCCGCCTCGGCGAACCCGCGGAGCGCGGCGTGCAGCGTCTGCGTCGAGGTGACGTTGATGGCGGGGTAGGCGAACTTGCCCTCCTTCGCCCGGTCGAGCATCTCGTTGTAGATCTCGGGGGTTGCGATGGGCATCAGACCGCTCCTTGGGGTGTGCGTAATGGTGATCCGGCTTCGGCTCAACGGAACGACGTCATCGTCGTGGCCCATCTTCCCAGACGGGGCCGGATGCTCCAGACGCGGGTATTCACAAATTCACTATGAAGGTCGGCGATGGTTTCACGTGAAACCACCACAGGCCGCCTCCGAGGCCGGCTTCTACGCCAGTCCGAGGTCACTCAAATCGAACGCGTATACATACGGCACTCCCGCACGCTCCATCGCCACGGCCGCGCCGCGCTCCACGATGGTCGCCACGGCCACCACCTCGGCGCCCGCCTGCCGGGCCGCCTCCACGGCGGTGAGCGGCGAGTTCCCCGTCGTCGAGGTGTCCTCGACGATCAGCACCCGCTTCCCCGCCACATCCGGCCCCTCGATCCGGCGCTGCAGCCCGTGCGCCTTGCCCGCCTTGCGGACGACGAACGCGTCGAGGTGCCGGCCACGGGCCGCGGCGGCGTGCAGCATCGACGTCGCGACCGGGTCGGCACCCAGCGTGAGCCCGCCCACCGCGTCGTAGTCCAGATGCGCCGTCGCGTCCAGCATCACCTGGCCCGCGAGGGGTGCCGACTCACCGTCGAGGGTGATCCGGCGCAGGTCGATGTAGAAGTCGGCCTCCGCACCGGAGGAGAGGGTGACGCGGCCGTGCACCACGGCCTTGTCCTTGATCTGTCGCAGCAGCGCGGCGCGTACGTCGTCGTTCATGAGACCTCAGCCTATGCGTCCGGCAGCTCGCGGCTACAGCCGCTGCCAGCTCCAGGTCGTCGTCAGCTCCAGCGGGTCCAGCGGCGTCACCTGGCGCGGGTGGGAGTTGAGCCCGTTCGGCGGGCCGGACTGCGGCTCCACGCACACCGCCTCCTCCGGCTCGTCGTAGACCACCACGTACTCGGCGCGCGAGGTCATCCGGAGCGACAGCTCCGACGGCCAGGTCAAGGTGACATCCACCCCGCCCGGCATCCCGAAGCAGTCGTCCCACGGGCCGGGCCGCGGCTCGATCCGGGCACCGGTGGGGATGTGGTCCTCGCCCCGCTCCTCCTGCCACTCGGGCGCGAAGTCGATCCGGACGTCCTCCCCGCCCTGGCCGAGGTTGCGCAGGAACCACGGGTGCCAGCCGGCCTGCGCGGGAAAGGAGACGTCGAACGTCTCGACGGCCAGCTTCAAGGTCAGCGAACCGCCGTCCTCGGCCAGCTCGACGACCTGCGTCACCCGGCCCTCCCACGGCCACGGGTCGGTCAGGTCGTAGGTGAACGACGCCTTGGTACCGGTGGCACCCGGAGCCTGGCGCCACACCGCGTCCCGCACCGTGCCGTGGATGGCATGCGGGCCTCCCGCGGCCTCCGGCCGGGAGGTGCCCTCGTTCAACGGAAGTTGGAACATCTCACCGCCGTTGCGGAAACGCCCCTGCGCGGTGCGGCCGCACCACGGCGCCATCACGAACGCGCCGTACTTCGGCCCCTGGCGCAGCAGTTCGGTGCCGCCCACCCGGAGGGAGGCGAGCCGGCACCCGCGCTGGGGTTCGACCGTCACCTCGGTCCCCTGGGCGCTGAGCACGACGGACGTGGCTTCTGCGGAGGTGGGCAGATCAGTCATACAGCGACCATAACGGCGACGTCAGCGGCGCCGCCGCAAGACCCGCTGTCCGCCTCGGCGCGCTCGCCTCCTCGACCCGCAGTCCACCACGGCGCGCTCGCCTCCTCGGAACTCAGCGACGGCGGCGCAGCGCCCTGCCCAGCACCACGGCACCCGCGACCACGACGGCCGCGGCCGGCGCCGCCCAGCGCAGGGTCGCCGTCGCGGACGCCTGCTCCGGGGCCGGGACCGGGGCGTACCGGCCGCGCGGCGGCGCGTGGTCCACCTCCTCCGCGCTGCGCCCGATCATCGTGCGCCGCGCGTGCGCCGCTTCCGCGCCCAGCCCGCCGTCCTCGTCGGGCAGACCCGACTCGCCGTAACCTTCCTGCGCCGCGTCGAGTTCGGACTCGTCGTCGCGGCCCAGCGACGAAGGCGGCACCTCCGTCTCGAACAACGGGGTACGGTCGGGCTCGGGCTCCGGCTCCGGGATACCGGGGATCGCACGCTCGTTGTCCCCCGGCGCGCCGATACCGCCCGCGACGGGCCCCTCGTCGCCCTCGCCCTCCCCGGCCACACCGCCCTCGGCCGCCTCCGCCTCCGGGCTGCCGGCCGGCGGCTCGTCCCGGATGCTCTCGCCGAGCGCCGCGGCGAACTTGTCGAGCAGCCGCACCCCCGCCGACGTCGCCGTCTTCTCGTCCAGCGCCGCCAGCCGGCCGGTGCCGGTGACCGTGCCGACGCACACCAGCGCGGTGCCCTCGCCGTCGTCGGCCGAACGGGGCTCGATGGTGAGCGCCAGCTCCACGGTCCCGTCACCGCGGGCCTCGTTGCCGCTGCCCGCCACCTCCAGCCGCTCCAGCGCGTCCGGCCCCGCCGCGCTGCCCGTGCCGCCGCGCGGAGTGAGGGAGAGCGTGCCGCGATACGTGATGGTCGAACCGCCGACCCGCACCTTGAGGCGGCCCGCGAGCTGCTCGGCGCCCTCTTCCGGCTCCTCCTGGAAGCCGGGTACGCAGCGGGCGAGGCGGGCGCTGTCGGTGAGGGCGGCTCGTACCGAGCCGACGGAAAGCGGTACGTACACCTCGTGCTCCATGGGGCGGAGCCTATTACCCATGAGTCCGCCGCACCTATGACTGCGCCGCAACTTCCTCAGCCCTGGTAGCGGGGATGCATCAAGGTGGAGGGCGGCAGCCGAGGATCTCCCCCGGGGGGCGCGGACCCGTCGGCGAGGAGCTCGCAGTCCGGTGGAGCCGGCCGCGCGTGGCGGGCCACGAGGAACCCCCTCTCCCCGGCCGAGACGCAGGGCCGCAGCCCCGCGGCCCGCAGCGTGGCGTGAACCGTCCAGAACTCCCGGGCGCGGCTCCCGGGCGCGCCCGCCCGCAGCGCGACCCGCCCCTCGTCGGCCAACGCCCGCGCGGCGACCCCGTAGAACTCCTCCGAGTACAGCTTGGGCCCGACGCCGCCGCCCGGCGCGGGCAGCGCGAAGATCATCACATCGAACGGCACCGCCTCCCCGCGCCCGCGGTCCCGCAGCCAGTCGAAGGGGTCGGCGTGCACGAGGCGGACCCGGGGATCGTCCAGCGCCCCGCTGTTGAGCGCGCGCAGCCCGGGGTCGCGCCGGGCGAGCCGCACCAGCCCGGGGTCCGGCTCGACGACGGTGACCTTCCGTACGTCGCGGTGGCGCAGCACTTCCCGCAGGGCGAGCCCGTCGCCACCGCCGACGATCAGCACCCGCTGGTGCGGCCCGCCGGTCATGGCGGGCCGCACCAGGGCGCGGCGGACGGCACGGGCCTGGCGCCCCCGCAGTACCGGCCTGCCGTCCTGGAACAGCCGCAACTCGCCGGCCTCGGGCCACTGGTGCCGGCCCGCGCCGCCGGTCAGCACGATTTCCTGGTGCGCGGTGTGGACGGCGACCCGTACGTCGCCGCCGTAGACGGCGTGCCGCGCCGCCCGTTCGAACGGGCCGACGAATGCGGAGCCGGCGACCAGCAGCAGCAGGACGCACACGTTGGCCGCCAGCAGCCGCCAGCGGGCCCGCCCCTCCAGGTCGTGGCGGAAGAGCCACTGCACGACGAGGCCGCCGGCCAGCGCGTTCACCACGCCGGTGAGCAGTCCGCCGGTCAGCTCCCCGGCGAGCGGCAGCAGCAGGAAGGGGAAGGTCAGCCCGCCGACGAGCGCTCCCACGTAGTCGGCGGCGAACAGGTCGGCGAGCGCTCCGCCCGCGTCCTGTTGGCGGATGCGCTGGATGAGGGTCATCAGCAGCGGCATCTCGGCGCCGATGAGCACTCCGATGGTGAAGGAGGTGACGACCAGTACCACCCGGGCCCCGCCCAGCCAGGCGAAGGAGGCGTAGAGCGCCATCGCCGAGCCGCCGCCGACGAGCGCCAGGAGGGCTTCGACGTAGCCGAATCCCGCGGCGGCGTGGCAGCGCAGCCGCTTTGCGAGCAGCGAGCCGATGCCCATCGCGAAGACCATCACGGAGAGCACCACGGACGCCTGGGTGACCGAGTCGCCGACCAGGGCCGAGGCCACGGCGACCAGTTCGAGCTCGTAGACGAGGCCGCAGGCGGCGCATACGAAGACCGAGGCGAGGACGAAGCCGCGTCCGAGCCCTGCGGGGACGGGCAGTCGCGCGTGCTCCGCGTAAGGCTGGGGACGGTCGATCATGAATGCACGTTACGTTACAATCCGGGCACACTCGGTCACTCACATGGGTGCTTCGGAGCCACTCGCTCCCTGCCCTGCGAGCGCCGCCCGGTCACGCCGTCGCGGGGCCGCACAGCCGCCCCCGTCACGCCATCGCGGGACCGCACAGCGGGACCGTGGCCGGCTCGCCCGGTCCCGGCGTTCCCGTCAGCCCCTCCCGCGCTCTGGTGGCGACGCGGGTGCGGGTCGAGACCAGACAGCCCTCCTGGGGGTAGGAGTGCCAGGTGCGCCAGCGGATCTGCCCCTCGTGCCGCTGGACGAGCAGCGCGGTGAAGGCACTCGGCGCCCCGGGAAAGGTGCCGGCGAAACCGTTGGGGTGGTCGGCGACCAGTGCGAGCAACTCCTGGGCCCGCCCCGTGAAGGAGCCGGGTGACAGCCTCTCCACCCGCGCGGCGAACTCGTACTCCCACTCACCGAAGCGTTTGGAGACGCCCAGCGGTAGCGGGGTGCTGCGGCCCGGCAGACAGGCGACGGTCTCGGAACAGTTCCCGTACTCCTCGCCCAGTATCACCTGGTGCGAGGCGCCGAGCAGCCGCAAGTGCACGTTCGTGTCCTCCAGTTCGACGTCCATGCAGGCCAGGGCCGGCAGGGGTGCGCGGCCCAGGTCCCAGGCGAGGTCGTGCGCGCGGGTGTCGGTGTAGGCGGTCTTCAAGGTGGTGAGCATGGGTCGGCTCCGCAAACACGCAGGGAGGGTGGGCCGCCCCACCCCTCGAGCTCCCGAGCCTCCGGGCTGGGGGACCGGGAGCGCTCGGGGACGACAGTTCACGATTCACCGAATCACGGAACGCACTGCGTCCCCAGCGCTTTTACCCAGGTTCTGCGGATTTCCATCCCATAGGTATGGATGAGGTCAAGTGTTCCCTTCCCCGGGTGTGAGCACTGCCGCGCACCCGGCCGGCGCGCACCGCCGTGTGCGCCGCCGGACACCGTCGCGCGCGCCCCCGCACTCGGGTATCAGCTGCCGCCCCCGCCGCCACAACCGCCGCCGCCCCCGCCACAGGACGAACTGCCACCGCAGGAGGAACCGCTGCCGCACGAGGAACCGCCGCCACAACCGTGGCCGCCGCCACCGGAGTTGCCGCCGCCCCCGGCCCACCAGGAGCCGCCGCCGCGGCCGGAGCGAGCGGACCGCTGGGAGCCGGCCGACTTGACGAGCGCCGCGATGAACGCGAAGACGGCCACTATGCCGATGAACGCCACTGCTTGGGACATGTGCTGTCCTTCCCCCTCGAAGTCCTCGGACAGCAACTCCCTTGCCTGTCTCCCGTGTTGCCGTCCGCGGGTGTAGCGCCGGTGTAGACGGCTCCTGCCCGGCCCCGCGGGGCCACAAAGCCGGGTTGAGGAAGATAAGAGCTTGCCGGAGGATGCAGCCATGACTGCTGGCCAAGCTGCTGTCCCGGGAACGCCGGACCACGGGCGTCCGCTGCTCAACCGCCGCCTCGCCGGGTTCGGCACCACGATCTTCGCGGAGATGTCCGCGCTCGCCGTCCGCACCGGCGCGATCAACCTGGGCCAGGGCTTCCCCGACACGGACGGCCCGGAGGAGATCAGGGAGGCGGCGGTGCGCGCGCTGCGGGACGGGCGCGGCAACCAGTACCCGCCCGGCCCCGGCATCCCCGAGCTGCGCGACGCGGTGGCCGAGCACCAGCAGCGCTTCTACGGGCTGGGCTACGACCCCGAAACCGAGGTGCTGATCACCGCGGGCGCCACCGAGGCCATCGCCGCCTCGCTGCTGGCGCTGGTCGAGCCCGGTGACGAGGTGATCGCGCTGGAGCCGTACTACGACTCCTACGCCGCCTCCATCGCGATGGCGGGCGGCACCCGGGTGCCGGTCACCCTCCGCCCGCGCGACGGCGCCTACCACCTCGACCTGGACGAACTGCGCGACGCCGTCACCGACCGCACCCGGCTGCTCCTCCTCAACTCCCCGCACAACCCCACCGGCACCGTGCTGAGCCGCGAGGAGCTGGCGGCCGTCGCCGAGCTGTGTGTGGAGCGCGATCTGCTCGCCGTCACCGACGAGGTCTACGAGCACCTGGTCTTCGACGGCGAGCACCACCCGCTGGCGGGCTTCCCCGGGATGCGCGAGCGCACGGTGACCATCTCGTCGAGCGGAAAGACGTTCTCGCTGACGGGTTGGAAGGTCGGCTGGGTCACCGGCACGCCCGCGCTGGTGAGCGCCGTACGGTCGGCCAAGCAGTATCTGACCTACGTCTCGGCGGGCCCCTTCCAGTACGCCATCGCCGAGGCGCTGGCGCTGTCCGACGACTACTACACGGCCCTGCGCGAGGGGCTGCGGGCCCGGCGGGATCTGCTGGCGGCGGGGCTGCGCGAGGCCGGTTTCGAGGTCTTCCGGCCTGCGGGAACCTACTTCATCACCACCGACATCCGCCCCCTGGGCGCCGACGACGGCGTCGCGTTCTGTCTTGCGCTGCCCGAGCGGGTGGGCGTGGTCGCCGTCCCGACGCAGGTCTTCTACGACCACGCCGAGGCGGGCGCACCGTATGTCCGCTTCGCGTTCTGCAAGCGGGAGGAAGTGCTGGCGGACGCGGCGCGGCGGCTGCGCGGTGTGGCGGGCACCGTCTGACCCGCCACCCCGCAGCGCCCGCGAGCTCCCCCGAGTCCGCCCACGTCCACCGTCGCGCGGGACCCGCCTGTTCCCCCGTGCTACCCCTGTGCGGGTCCCGCGCTCTGCCGACGAGTCTCCCGGCGCGGGATGCTGCGCGACACCTGACGGGTGACAGGGGTGCGAAAGCGCGAGGGGCCGGGCGCACGCACGGTGCGCCCGGCCCCTCGGGCCTGCGGGGTGCCGACGGCCGGCGTCAGGCGCTGTCGCCGTCGCCCTCGGAGGAGTCGATGTCCTTCTCCAGGCCGAACTGCTCCACGAGCCACTTGTCGAACTCGATGGAGGCCCGCACCCAGCTGACCGTGGACGAGACGAAGTGCTCCAGCGAGACGCCCGTACCGACGAGCATCTGCGCCTCGCCGATCAGCCGGACGCTGCCGTCGTCGTGGGTGTGGCTGTAGACCTTGGGCCACAGGGTGCGACGGTTCCAGTCGTCGATGGCCTCGAGGAGCTTGGGCTTGTCCTCGATGGTGTGCGGACGGTCGTAGAACGTACGGACCGAGAAGACCTGCTGCTCCGCCTCCCCCCGGAACATGAAGTACGTGCGGAACTCCTCCCACGGCGCCGCGAGGTCTCCCTCGTCGTCGACGACGTACTTCAGCTCCATCTGGTCCAGGAGCTGCTTGACGAGGTCCTGGTCGGGGATGATCGGTCCGGTGGGACCGGACTCCTCCGGCTCCTCGGGCTGGCCCCCGAAGTTCGGGATCGAGGACGGGTCGATGCTCACGTGGGTGTTCCCTTCATACGGCTCCTCCCATCCTCCCGCACCCGCCCCCCGCAATGACAACCCTGCCCCACGGGCGCGCCCGGCGCCCCGTGCGCAGCCCGCGCGGCCGGCGCTCAGCCGCCCGCGGCGGCGCCCACCATCAGGCCGTCCCAGCCTTCGACGTGGTCGACCCGCACGGTGTCGCCGTCCCGCACCTCACCGGCCAGGATCTCCCGTGCGAGCTGGTCGCCGATGGCGGTCTGGACGAGGCGCCGCAGGGGGCGGGCCCCGTACGCCGGGTCGTTGCCCTCGACGGCGAGCCAGTCCAGCGCGGCAGGGGTGACATCCAGCGTGAGGCGCCGGTCGGCGAGCCGCGTCTGCAGCGCGTCGACCTGGAGCTGGGCGATGCGCCGCAGCTCGTCCCCGGCCAGCGCGGAGAAGACCACCAGGTCGTCCAGCCGGTTGAGGAACTCGGGCCGGAAGGCGGCGCGCACCGCCGCGAGCACCTGCTCCCGCTTCTCGTCCTCCTTCTCCAGGGGGTCCATCAGGAACTGGCTGCCCAGGTTGGAGGTGAGGATGAGGATGGTGTTGCGGAAGTCCACCGTGCGGCCCTGGCCGTCGGTGAGCCGGCCGTCGTCCAGGACCTGGAGCAGCACGTCGAAGACCTCGTGGTGCGCCTTCTCCACCTCGTCCAGCAGTACGACGCTGTACGGGCGCCGCCGCACCGCCTCGGTGAGCTGGCCGCCCTCCTCGTAGCCGACGTAGCCGGGCGGCGCGCCGACCAGCCGGGCGACGCTGTGCTTCTCGCCGTACTCGCTCATGTCGATACGGACCATCGCGCGCTCGTCGTCGAAGAGGAAGTCAGCGAGCGCCTTGGCCAGCTCCGTCTTACCCACACCGGTGGGGCCCAGGAACATGAAGGAGCCGGTGGGGCGGTTGGGGTCGGCGATACCTGCCCGGCTGCGGCGCACCGCGTCGGAGACGGCACGCACGGCCTCGGTCTGGCCGATCAGCCGCTTGCCGAGCTCCTCCTCCATCCGCAGCAGCTTCTGCGTCTCGCCCTCCAGCAGCCGGCCCGCCGGGATACCGGTCCAGGAGGCGACGACGTCGGCGATGTCGTCCGAGCCGACCTCCTCCTTGACCATCTTGTTCCCCTTCTCGCCCTGGCCGGCCGCGGCCTCCTTCTTGGCCTCTTCCTCCTCCTCGGTGGCAGCGGCCAGCTCCCGCTCGACGGCCGGGATCTCGCCGTAGAGCAGCTTGGAGGCGGTGTCGAAGTCGCCGTCGCGCTGGGCGCGCTCGGCCTGTCCGCGCAGCTCGTCCAGCTGCTCCTTCAGCTCACCGACGCGGTTGAGGCCCTGCTTCTCCTTCTCCCAGCGGGCGGTCAGGCCGCGCAGCTCCTCCTCCTTGTCGGCCAGCTCACGGCGCAGCCGCTCCAGCCGCTCCACGGAGGCGGGGTCGGTCTCCTTCTCCAGGGCCAGCTCCTCCATCTTGAGCCGGTCGACGGCCCGCTGGAGCTCGTCGATCTCCACGGGCGAGGAGTCGATCTCCATCCGGAGCCGGGAGGCGGCCTCGTCCACCAGGTCGATGGCCTTGTCGGGCAGGAAACGGGAGGTGATGTAGCGGTCCGAGAGCGCGGCGGCGGCCACCAGCGCGCCGTCGGAGATCTGCACCTTGTGGTGCGCCTCGTAGCGCCCCTTGAGCCCGCGCAGGATCGCGATGGAGTCCTCCACGGTGGGCTCGGCCACCAGCACCTGCTGGAAGCGGCGCTCCAGCGCGGCGTCCTTCTCGATCCGCTCGCGGTACTCGTCCAGCGTGGTGGCGCCGACCATCCGCAGCTCGCCGCGGGCCAGCATCGGCTTGAGCATGTTGCCTGCGTCCATGGCCGAGTCGCCGCCGGCGCCCGCGCCGACCACCGTGTGCAGCTCGTCGATGAAGGTGATGATCTGGCCGTCGCTCTCCTTGATCTCGGAGAGCACGGTCTTGAGCCGCTCCTCGAACTCACCGCGGTACTTCGCGCCCGCCACCATGGCGCCCAGGTCGAGCGCCACCAGCCGCTTGTTCCGCAGTGACTCGGGCACATCCCCCTTCACCACGCGCTGGGCCAGCCCCTCGACGACCGCGGTCTTGCCGACGCCCGACTCGCCGATCAGTACCGGATTGTTCTTCGTACGACGGGAGAGCACCTGCACCACGCGGCGGATCTCCTGGTCCCGGCCGATGACCGGGTCCAGCTTGCCCTCGCGGGCCGCGGCGGTCAGGTCGGTGCCGAATTTCTCCAGGGCCTTGTAGGTGCCCTCCGGGTCCGGGTTGGTGATCCGCCTGCTGCCGCGCTGCGCGCTGAAGGCGTCCAGCAGCTTCTTCTCGTCGGCACCCTGCTGCCGGAGCAGCTCGCCTGTCGCCCCGCCCTTGGCGGCCAGCGCGATCAGCAGGTGCTCGGTGGAGACGAAGCTGTCGCCGAGGTCCTTGGCGCGCTGGGCCGCGTCCGCGATGACGGCGAGCAGGTCGCGGTCGGCCTGCGGGCGGCTGACGGTCTGGCCCTGCACGGTCGGGAGCGCGGCGAGCTGCCGCTCGGCGCCCGAGCGCAGCGCCGCCTGGTCGGCCTCGACGGCGGCGATCAGGTCCTGGATGTTCTCGTTCTCCTCGCCCGTGAGCAGGGCGAGGAGCAGATGGGCCGGGGTGATGTCGGGGTGGCCGTCACTCACCGCGCGGTCGTTCGCCGCGCTGATCGCTTCCCGGCTCTTGTTGGTCAGCTCCGCGTCCACTTCCTGCGCTCCTTCTCCGGTGCCAGTGCTGACTGGTAAGCGCCCCCAGACGAGCTCTTGCTACCTACAGCATGCAACAAGTTGAGTCTATTCCGCTCAAGCTGAAAACGTCTACGATCCTTCTTAGTTCCCGGCCGCTCCCGGCACCGGGTACCCGCCCAACGAGCCGCACCGCAGCGGCATTTGGAGCTGACAGAAGTGAAAACTGGCATTGCTGGCACCCACCGTGTCGTCACGGTGGTGCTCACCTCCTCAGCCGTGCTGACGACGGGCGCGCTGGCCGCCCCGGCCGCCACGGCGTCCCCCGCCACCGCCGTCACGGCGAAGAAGCCGTCCATCACCGCCCGCGGCGGTTATGTGATGAACAGCGGCACGGGCAGGAGCCTCTACACCAAGGCCGCCGACACCCGGCGCTCCACCGGCTCGACCACCAAGATCATGACTGCCCGGGTGGTACTGGCCCAGAAGAACCTCAACCTGAACCGCAAGGTCACCATCCGCAAGGCGTACAGCGACTACATCGTCCGCAACACCGCCTCCTCGGCGCGGCTGATCGTCGGCGACAAGGTCACCGTCCGCCAGCTCCTCTACGGCCTGATGCTGCCCTCGGGCTGCGATGCCGCCTATGCCCTCGCCGACACCTTCGGCAAGGGCAGCAGCCGCAAGGCGCGGGTGAAGTCCTTCATCGGCAAGATGAACTCCACCGCGCGGAGCCTGGGGCTGAAGAACACCCACTTCGACTCGTTCGACGGCATCGGCAAGGGGCGCAACTACTCCACCCCGCGCGACCTGACCAAACTCGCCCGCAACGCCATGGGCAATGCCACCTTCCGCGCGATCGTGAAGACCCGCTCCACCAAGCAGAAGACAATCACCAAGAGTGGTGGCTACCGCTATATGAACTGGCGGAACACCAATCCGCTGCTCGGCGGCTATTCCGGTGCGCTCGGCGTCAAGACCGGGTCCGGCCCCGAGGCCAAGTACTGCCTGGTCTTCGCCGCCAAGCGGGGCTCCAAAACGGTGATCGGCACCGTTCTGGCCTCGTCCTCCGCGGCCAAACGAACGACCGACGCCAAGAAGCTCCTGTCGTACGGCTTCGCGAAGTAAGCCCTCACGCTGTGGGGCCGAGCCCCGCCCCCTCGTTGTGGGCACCCGCCTGGGCGGCGCCGCCCGGTGGGGGTGCGTCACCGTTGCCAGGTGCCCCCTCGTTGTGCCCACCCGTTCCGCCCTGCGGAACGATTGCCCACAACGAGGGGGTGCCCACAACAGGCAAGAACCAGGGGTCCCGAGGGTTACTCCCTCCGTTTGGGGCGCCAGACCACCAGGGCGCTGGAGGAGCGCACATCCTCGTACGGCACCAGATCGCGCCGGTACGAGGCATGCACCTGCGCCTCCCGCTGCTGCATGGCCGCAGCGGCACCCTCAACCGCCGCCGACAACTCCGCAACGCGCTGCTGCAGCGCAGCGACCTGGTTCTCCAGTTCGATGATCCGCTTGATCCCAGCGAGGTTGATCCCCTCGTCCTGGCTGAGCCGCTGCACCTCACGGAGCTGCTCGATGTCGCGCGCCGAGTAGCGGCGGCCCCGCCCGGGCGTGCGGTCGGGCGAGACCAGCCCCAGCCGGTCGTACTGCCGCAGGGTCTGCGGATGCAGCCCGGAGAGCTGGGCGGCGACCGAGATGACGTAGACAGGAGATTCGTCCGTCAGCTCGTACGCCGCGGAGCGCCCAGCCGCGAATCGTCTGCGTCCGTCCCGGCCGTCCACCTCAGTCTCCCTTCGCTGCCTTGAACAACGCGGCCCGCGGATCCTCTCCCGCCGTCGCGTCCCGGTAGGACTCCAGCGAGTCCTTCGCCTTGTCGTCCAGATTCTTCGGCACCGCGACCTCCACTGTCACCAGCAGATCGCCGCGCGTTCCGTCCTTGCGCACCGCGCCCTTGCCCCGGGCCCGCATGGTGCGCCCGGACGGCGTACCCGGCGGGACCTTGAGGGTGACCGGCGGCCCGCCGAGCGTGGGGACCTTCACCTCGCCGCCGAGGGCCGCCTCGGGGAAGGTGACCGGCACGGTGACCGTCAGGTTGTCGCCCTTGCGTCCGAAGACCGGGTGTTTGTCCACATGGACGACCACGTACAGGTCACCGTTGGGGCCGCCCCGCTCGCCCGGCGCTCCCTTGCCGCGCAGCCGGATGCGCTGCCCGTCGGTGACGCCCGCCGGGATACGGACCTGCATCGTGCGCGAACTGGTCGCCCGCCCGGACCCCTTGCAGACCTCGCAGGGGTCCTGCGCGATCAGACCGCGCCCTTTGCAGTCCACACACGGGTCGGTCAGCGAGAAGCCGCCGCCCGTACCCCGGGAGACCTGCCCGGTGCCCACACAGGTGGGGCACACCCGCGGGGTGCCGTTCTTGTCCCCCGTACCGGCGCACTCCTTGCACGCGGCGCTGGAGGACATCCGCAGCGGGACCGTGGCACCGTCCACCGCCTCGGTGAAGCTGAGCGTCACCTCGGACTCGATGTCCTGGCCGCGCCTGGGCTGCGTACGGGTCCCGGCGCCGCCGCGGTTGAACAGGCCGCCGAAGACGTCGCCGAGCCCGCCGCCGAAGCCACCGGGACCGCCGGCACCGCCGCCCTGGCCCTGACCGCCGAACAGGTCGCTGAGGTCGAAGTTGAACGTTCCGGCGCCACCGGGCCCGCCCGGACCGCCGCCGGGCCGGAAGCCCCCGTTGCCGAAGAGGGTGCGCGCCTCGTCGTACTCCTTGCGCCGCTTGGGGTCGCCGAGCACGTCGTACGCCTCGGAGGCGTCCTTGAAGCGCTCCTCGGCCTTGGGGTCACCGGCGTTGGCGTCGGGGTGGTTCTCCCGGGCCAGCTTGCGGTACGCCTTCTTGATCTCGGCTTCGGTGGCGTCCTTGGGGACGCCGAGGACCTTGTAGTAGTCCTTCTCGATGAAGTCCTTGGTACTCATCCTCGACGTCCCTCCTCCCGTACGCGGTCAGCCCTCGTCCGGGCCACCGTTCTCCTCTTCAGCCGCCGACGCCTCGGCACCGGCCTCACCCTTGCCGCCCGCACCGCCTGCGGCACCGGGCTGCGGCTCGGCGACCCCGACCCGCGCGGGACGGATGGTCCGCTCGCCGATTCGGTACCCGGGCTGGAGGATCTGCACGCACGTCGTCTCCGTGACATCCGGCGAGTAGGAGTGCATCAGCGCCTCGTGGACCGTCGGGTCGAAGGGCTCGCCCTCCTTGCCGAACTGCATCAGGCCCATCTTGGCCGCGACCATCTCCAGCGACTCGGCGACCGACTTGAAGCCGCCCACCAGCTCGCCGTGGTCCCGCGCCCGGCCGATGTCGTCGAGCACCGGAAGCAGCTCGGTCAGCAGGTTGGCGACGGCGATCTCCTTGACCGCCGCGCGGTCCCGCTCGACCCTGCGGCGGTAGTTCTGGAACTCCGCCTGGAGCCGCTGCAGATCCTGGGTGCGCTCGTTGAGCGCCTTGCGGGCTGCCTCCAGCTCGGTGGCGGGACCGCCCTCGGCGGCCTCGCCCTGCTCCGGGCCCGCGCCTTCCGCCTCCTGCGTGGTCACCTCGGCCTCACTGCCCTGCGCTTCCCCGGCCGGCGCCCCGGGCGCCGTCTCCTCGGAGACGGCTGCCCGGTCGGCATCGGTCAGCTCACCGGCGTCGGCGGGAACGTCAGGCTCCTTGCCGAAGCCCGCGGTCTCCTCCGTCACGCCGCACCGTCCTTCGGCTTCTGGTCCTCGTCGACGATCTCGGCGTCCACGACGTCATCGTCGCCGCCCTCGGGCTTGCCGGCACCCGCGCCCGCCGCGCCGGCGCCGGCCTCGGCACCGCCGGCCTGGGCCTGCTGGGCCTCGGCGTAGAGGGCCTGGCCGAGCTTCTGGCTGGTGGCCGCGACCTTCTCGGAAGCCTCGCGGATCGCCGCGGTGTCGTCGCCCTTGAGCTTCTCCTTCAGGTCCTCGAGTGCGGACTCCACCTCCGACTTGGTGTCGGCGGGGACCTTCTCCTCGTTGTCCTTGAGGAACTTCTCCGTGGTGTAGACGAGCTGCTCGGCCTGGTTGCGGGTCTCGGCTGCCTCGCGGCGCTTGTGGTCCTCCTCGGCGTACTGCTCCGCCTCGCGCATCATGCGCTCGATGTCCTCCTTGGGGAGGCTGGAGCCGCCGGTGACCTGCATCTTCTGTTCCTTGCCCGTCCCCAGGTCCTTGGCGGAGACGTGCATGATCCCGTTGGCGTCGATGTCGAAGGTGACCTCGATCTGCGGCACATTCCGCGGGGCCGGGGGCAGACCGGTCAGCTCGAACATGCCGAGCTTCTTGTTGTACGCCGCGATCTCCCGCTCGCCCTGGAAGACCTGGATCTGCACCGAGGGCTGGTTGTCCTCGGCGGTGGTGAAGGTCTCCGAGCGCTTGGTCGGGATCGTGGTGTTGCGCTCGATCAGCTTGGTCATGATGCCGCCCTTGGTCTCGATACCGAGGGACAGCGGAGTGACGTCCAGCAGCAGGACGTCCTTGACCTCACCCTTGAGCACACCGGCCTGGAGGGACGCACCGATGGCGACGACCTCGTCCGGGTTGACGCCCTTGTTGGCGTCCTTGCCGCCGGTCAGCTCCTTGACGAGCTCGGCGACGGCCGGCATCCGGGTGGAGCCACCGACGAGCACCACGTGGTCGATCTCGGACAGCTGGATGCCCGCGTCCTTGATCACGTTGTGGAACGGCGTCTTGCAGCGCTCCAGCAGGTCCTGGGTGAGCTGCTGGAACTGCGCCCGGGTCAGCTTCTCGTCCAGGTGCAGCGGGCCCTCGGCGGACGCGGTGATGTAGGGCAGGTTGATCGTCGTCTCGGTGGACGAGGACAGCTCGATCTTCGCCTTCTCCGCGGCCTCGCGGAGGCGCTGGAGGGCCATCTTGTCCTTGGACAGGTCAACGCCGTGGCCGGACTGGAACTGCTTGACCAGGTAGTCGACGATCCGCTGGTCCCAGTCGTCACCACCGAGGTGGTTGTCACCGTTGGTCGCCTTGACCTCGACGACACCGTCGCCGATCTCCAGCAGGGAGACGTCGAAGGTACCGCCACCGAGGTCGAAGACCAGGATGGTCTGGTCCTCCTTCTCCAGCCCGTAGGCCAGCGCGGCGGCGGTCGGCTCGTTGACGATCCGCAGCACGTTCAGGCCGGCGATCTCGCCGGCCTCCTTGGTGGCCTGCCGCTCGGCGTCGTTGAAGTACGCCGGCACGGTGATGACCGCGTCGGCCACCTTCTCGCCCAGGTACGACTCCGCGTCCCGCTTCAGCTTCTGCAGCACGAAGGCGCTGATCTGCTGCGGGTTGAACTGCTTGTCGTCGATACCGATGTTCCAGTCGGTACCCATGTGCCGCTTGACCGACCGGATGGTCCGGTCGACGTTGGTGACAGCCTGGCGCTTGGCCACCTCACCGACGAGCACTTCGCCGTTCTTCGCGAAGGCCACGACGGACGGCGTGGTCCTGGCGCCCTCGGCGTTGGTGATGACGGTGGGCTCACCGCCCTCGAGAACACTGACGACGGAGTTCGTCGTACCCAGGTCGATGCCGACCGCACGAGCCATTTCGGGTTCCTCCAGCTTGGTCTTGAGTGAAGCTGACTCAAGAGTGCACGACCGGAGAATTTGCGTCAAGAAGACTGAGTCGGGGTGGCTCAACCTCTGTGATTACCGTACGCGCATGGCCGCATGCGGACCCTTCTCCAGACGCCGTGGAGGGACACTCACTGTGAGGCGACACAAATCACCGAGGCGCGCGGTACAGCGATCCGCGACAAGTGGGTAGTCTCGTACGGACTGGATAAGTTACTGCTTAGTAAACGCCGTACACGCCGCCTCCGTGCTCCGAGGAGCCGTTATGCAACTCGCCGCGATCGTCGTCACGCTGCTGCTCACCGCGGTCGGCGTTGCGCTGTTCGCCCGCGCCATCGCGCAGATCTACCGCTTCGTCAAGCTCGGGCAGCCGCTCCCGGCCGGCACGCGGAAGGACAGCCCCAAGCAGCGAACGGCCACGCTGGTCAGGGAGTTCCTCGGTCATACGAAGATGAACAAGTGGGGCGTCATCGGCGTGGCCCACTGGTTCGTGGCGATCGGCTTCCTCACCCTGCCACCGACCATCGTCAACGCCTACGGCCAGCTCTTCCAGGCCGACTGGACGCTGCCGGTCATCGGCGGCTGGCTGCCGTACGAGATGTACATCGAGTTCATCGGCTTCGCCACCACCGTCGGCATCGCCACCCTGATGGTGATCAGGCTGCTGAGCCTGCCCTCCCGGGCCGGCCGCAAGTCGCGCTTCTCCGGCTCGAAGATGTGGCAGGGCTACTTCGTCGAGTGGATCATCTTCGTCATCGGCGTCGCCATCCTGATGCTGCGCGGCCTCGAAGGCGCGCTGCACCACGTGGACGGCTACGACCCCGCCTACTTCATCTCGTATCCGCTGGTCGCGGCGTACGACGGGCTGGACGTCGGCACCCTGCAGAACCTCGTCTACTTCTGGGCGCTGATCAAGCTGGGCACGACCATGATCTGGATGATCACGGTCGGCCTGAACACCAACATGGGTGTGGCCTGGCACCGCTTCCTCGCCTTCTTCAACATCTGGTTCAAGCGCGACGCGCGCGGCGAGGCGGCGCTGGGCGCCCTCCAGCCGATGACGTCCGGCGGCAAGGTCATCGACTTCGAGACGGCCCTGGACGACGAGAACGAGGAGGAGGTCCGCTTCGGCGCCTCCCAGGTCGAGGACTTCTCCTGGAAGGGCATCCTCGACTTCTCCACCTGCACCGAGTGCGGCCGCTGCCAGTCGCAGTGCCCCGCGTGGAACACCGGCAAGCCGCTCTCCCCGAAGCTGCTGATCATGTCGCTGCGCGACCACGCGTACGCCAAGGCGCCGTATCTGCTGGCCGGCGGCGGCAAGACGATGGAGGGCGAGGAGAAGGCCACCGCCGAGCAGCTGGCCGACGTCCCGCAGGCCGCGCTGGACGAGGCCGAGCGCCCGCTGGTGGGCACCGCCGCTGAGGGCGGCGTCATCGACCCGGACGTGCTGTGGTCCTGCACCACCTGCGGCGCCTGCGTCGAGCAGTGCCCCGTCGACATCGAGCACGTCGACCACATCGTCGACATGCGCCGCTACCAGGTGATGATCGAGAGCGCGTTCCCCTCCGAGGCCGGGACGATGCTCAAGAACCTGGAGAAGAAGGGCAACCCCTGGGGCCTGGCCAAGAAGCAGCGGCTGGAGTGGACCAAGGAGCTCCAGAAGGAGGCCGGCTTCGAGGTGCCGATCGTCGGCAAGACGATCGAGGACCTGACCGAGGTCGAATACCTGTACTGGGTCGGCTGCGCCGGCGCGCTGGAGGACCGCGCCAAGAAGACCACCAAGGCCTTCGCGGAGCTGCTGCACATCGCGGGCGTCAACTTCGCCATCATGGGCGGCGACGAGAAGTGCACCGGCGACTCGGCCCGCCGGCTGGGGAACGAGTTCCTCTTCCAGCAGCTGGGCGAGGAGAACGTCTCCACGCTGAACGCGGCGTTCGGCGAGGACGACGAGGCCCCTGAGACGCGGAAGCCCAAGTCGTCCAAGAAGATCGTCGCGACCTGCCCGCACTGCTTCAACACGCTCGCCAACGAGTACCCGCAGCTGGGCGGCCACTACGAGGTCATCCACCACACCCAGCTGCTCCAGCACCTCATCGACGAGGGCAGGCTGGTGCCGGTCACCCCGGTCGAGGGGCTGATCACCTACCACGACCCGTGCTACCTGGGCCGCCACAACAAGGTGTACACACCGCCGCGCGAGATCATCGGCCGGGTGCCGGGGCTGCGGAACGAGGAAATGCACCGGCACAAGGAGCGCGGCTTCTGCTGCGGCGCCGGCGGCGCCCGCATGTGGATGGAGGAGCGCATCGGCAAGCGCATCAACAACGAGCGCGTGGACGAGGCGCTCTCCCTCAACCCGGACATCGTCTCGACGGCCTGCCCGTTCTGCCTCGTCATGCTGACCGACTCGGTCAACGGCAAGAAGGCTGCTGCCGAGGGCGGCTCCGCCACGGGTGCAGCCGTCAAGGAGAACCTCCAGGTCGTGGACGTGGCCCAGCTGCTGCTGGACTCCGTCAAGACGCCGGGCGAGCCCCCGGCGGCCGACGGCGAGGCGGAGAAGGACCCCGAGCCGGGGCCGGACCCGGAGCCGGAGCCCGCGAAGTAGCCGCCCGCTCGCGAGCCACCCGCTCGCGAGCGGCCCGCTCCGGGCCTTCGGTGGCCTGATCCGAGCGCTTCTCCCGGTGCACAAGGGCCGGTCCCGTACTCACGGGGCCGGCCGTTGCGCGTTTTCCGGCAAGTCGTGGTCAAATGCGATCAGTTAAAGCACCACACGAGCCAAACCGCTGTCGCGGTATACCCATTGCAGCGTGCCGGGCCTAGCCTCCTAACCGCGCTCACGCACGCGGAGCGGAGCGACTGGAAAGGCGAGGAGGAGCACCAGGTGGCGGACCGTGAGGCCCCGGGTCCTACGGCCCAGGACGGACCGGCCGGAAGCGACCGGCCACCGGGCCCCCGTACGGGCGCGGCCACCAGGCACGCCGCCGACGTCCGGGAGGGCGCTCCATGCTGACCCCCGAACTGCTGTGCCGCCTCCGCTTCACCCTCCGTGACCTGCCACGGCTGCGTGCCGAGGTGGAGGCGCGGGCCGCGTCCGCGGGACTGAACGAACCGCGCCGGGGCGAGTTCGTCGTCGCGGTCGACGCCGTGGCCACCAACGCGGTCGAACACGCGGGCGGCGGCGGCCAGCTCGTACTGCGCCACCTCGGCGACGAGCTGGAGTGCCAGGTCGCCGACTCCGGCCCCGGCTTCACCGAGGACGTCATCCCCGAACTGCTGCCCGGCCTCGAAGGCGCCACCAGCGGCCGCGGCCTGTGGCTGGCCAAACTGGTGACCGACCGGCTGACCGTCGCGGACGCGGCAGGGCAGGGCTCCGTCGTCACCTTCGCCGTCCGCCTCCGGGGAGAGTGACAGCGGCCCCTCTCCGGGGAGAGTGACAGCCGTCCGCCTCCGGGCCGAGTGGGCCCTCCTTCTCGGTGAGGGTGCGACGCGGGCTTCTCCGTCCCAGGTGGGGGCCGCGGCACCCGGTTCCCCTAGGGGATGTCACAGGTCAGCAGCGATGTCCGGCCATCTCACCCGGCTGTGGCACGTCGGACCCGCGGAACACGGTACGTTCGATTGCGTGGCTGGTTTCAGGAGCGGACGCGGCCGGGACTCCCGGGGCGCGCAGCAGCATGGGCAGTACCCTCAGCACCCTTCGGGTCCGCCGTACCCGCAGCAGGGGCCCGGCCCCTGGCAGGGCGGCGGCCCTGGGCCCGGCGAGCCGGAGTACTTCGGCGACCCGCAGCCGCCCCACGGCGCACCGCACGGAGCGGCCCCGCACGGCGGGCAGCCCGGCGCCCCGCAGGGCTGGCACGGGCAGGATCCGTACGCCAACAACCCCGGCCATACCCAGGCGTTCAGCATTCACGACCCGTACGGCCCGGAGGGCGGCGGACCCGGCGGCCCCGGCCCCGGCGGCCCAGGCGGTCCGGGTCCGTACGGCCCCGACGGCGGCTACGGCCCCCAGGGCGGCGGCCAGGACGGCTACGGGTATGCCGACGGCGCCACCTACCACGCGGGCAACGCCCCGGCACCGCCGTCCGGCCCCCGGCTGCCCTGGAAGGAGCTGCTGACCGGCATCGTCCTGCGGCCGAACGCCACCTTCTGGCAGATGCGGGACTACCCGGTATGGGGCCCGGCGCTGATCGTGACGTTCGTCTACGGGCTGCTCGCGGTCTTCGGCCTCGACCAGGCCCGCGAGGACGTGCTGCACACCGCGCTCTCCCAGGCGATCCCGTACGTGCTGATCACGGGCATCGCCGTGGTGATCGCCGGGCTCATCCTGGGAGCCGTCACCCACACACTCGCCCGTCAGTTCGGCGGGGACGGCTCCTGGCAGCCCACGGTCGGCCTCGCCATGCTGATCATGTCCCTGACGGACGCACCCCGGCTGGTCTTCGCCCTCTTCCTGGGCGGTACGGCCACCCTGGTCCAGGTGCTCGGCTGGGTGACCTGGGTGTTCGCCGGGGTCCTGTTCACCTCCATGGTGAGCCGCTCCCACGACCTGCCCTGGCCCAAGGCGCTCGGTGCCTCGGCCATCCAGCTGCTGGCCCTGCTCTTCCTGATCAAGCTGGGCACGCTGTAAGCACGGAGGCAAGCACGGAGCCGCGCCCGGCCCCCTTGTGGGAGGCCGGGCAACGGCCGTACTCGCACTGCTCCTTCACCCGGTGAACCGCTGCGTCCTCACCCGGTGAACCGCTGCGCCCTCACCCGGTGAACCGCTGCGCCGCCGATCCGTCGCACCTGGCGAGCTCGGCCCGCGCCTCGGCGCTCGGCAGCGTCACACACAGCCCCGAGTCCGAAGCGGGCCGCAGGGTCGCCCCGTTCCGTACGAACTGCTGCGCGCCGGCGCCCGAGCAGTTGCCGAGCTCCAGCTCGGCCCCGTCCTCGACGCCGCCCTCGCTCTGTACGCACCGGTCGTGCGTCTGCCCCGCGTAGAGGGCCTTGCCCGCCGCGTCGTACCACCACAGCTGGTTGCGCTTGTCCGCTCCGCCGCACGCCCAGCCCCGTACATCGGTGCCGACCGCGCTGGCGGCACCGTCGGCGTCCAGGCAGCTCCCGGTGCCCTCATTGCGCAGTGGCTTGAAAACGTCGTCCCAGGCGAGCTGGTACAGCTTCGGCTGCCCGGTGCCGACGGGGTCGGCGCAGGACGCCTCCCGTACGCCCTGCTTCCCGGCCTCGTACATCTGGGTGAAGCACGAGGCGAAGGCGCCGTGCCCGCGCTTGTTCGGGTGGAACGACTGGCGCACCGAGTTGGAGTCCGGCGGGAACGGGTTGGTGAGGTCCACGTACAGCCCGCGCGCCCAAGTGGTCTCCATGCACACCTCGTGGCCGTGGAAGAGCCGGGAGGCGTCCAGGTAGCTGGCGCCGGTACGTTCGGCCGCCGCGCGGATGCCCCGCTCGAACTTCGGCACCGCCGAGTTGCGGCCCCAGCCCGCGTCGCTGGTGTACCCGACGCAGCCCCCGGCGAGCTTGCCGGGATACTTGGGGTTGTCCTTTATGTCAGGACCGATCGGGCTGGGGTAGGCCATCAGCACGAGCTGGTAGGCGTCGTCGGCGTAACCGGCGTTCCGCATCACCGTCCTGAGGTCACCCACTGTGCGCTCCACCTTGGGCGTGAGCCCGTCGACCCGGGCCTGCCAGCCGGGGTCGTACTTGGACTCGCACGGCCCCTGGAAGGTGAGGTAGCGGGTGACGCAGTCGGTGATCACCGGCCCGAACTGGAGATCGTCGTTGGCGCCGACGACGAGGATGATCTGCTTCAGCCGCGTGTTGCGGGCCTTGATGGCGAGACTGTCGCTCTGCACGAGCTCGTCGGCGTACTGCTTGGCGCCCCCGATCCGTACGTTCTCCGTACTCGCCCCGGAGCAGGCGACGTTGTACGTCACATCGGCTGCGATGCCCGTACGGTGAACGGCCGCGTCCGGCGACCTGTGACACCAGTTGTCCGGCCCGTCGGTGCCCGGCTCGTACGTACCGACGCCCTCGCCGGAGATCTCGCTGTCGCCCAGCGAGATGAGACTCGTCTTACGGTCGGCCATGGGCCGCTCGTCCGGGCTGCCGTAGAGCTTGCGGGCCTCCTCGGCCCGGATCTTCTCCAACTCGGCGGGCAGCGGCGTACTGGCCACGGCCTTGGCCCCCGCCCTCGCTTCGGCCTTCGCCTCGGTCTTCGCCTCGGCCTTCGCCTCGGCTTTCGTTCCGGCACCACTGGGGGGCACGGCAGCCGCCGCCCCCGCGCCCCCACACACCATGAGCAGAGCCGCCGCGAGCGCCGTCGCGGATCTCCTACGCGCCATCAGGTGGTCTCCCTACGGCCGGCAACTGTGGTTACCAGCGGTACCTACCCGCAGGTACCGGAGAAGGGAACCACCCGTGCGGGGAACGAGTGGCGGGATCGCGCCGACGTTGCCCAGGCAGCGCGTGGCACTCAGTCGCCACGACATCGACCCCGGCGGCGGCCTTGAAATCACCGCCGAGCCGCACAAGCCGTACCCCTCGGACGGGGCTCCGGCTTGCCCACTCCCAGAGGCCGCCAGCGGCCGCCGGACAGCGCCGGACACCGCCAGGTGTCATCAGACATCGATCAGACGTGGGTCAGACGTGGGTCAGGCGTCGCCAGACGTAGGTCAGGCGTGCGGATCAGCGACGGCCAGGCGTGCCGGATCAGCGACGGCCAGGCGTCGGCCAGGAGTCGGCCAGGCGTCGGCCAGGAGTCGGTCAGGCGTGAGGGTCGGTGACGGTCAGGCGTCGAGAACCTGACCCTCGCGGCGGACGACAGGAGGCTCGACGGACCAGGGGAAGTTGATCCACTGGTCGGTCCGCTTCCAGACGTAGTCGCACTTCACCAAGGAGTGCGACTTCTCATAGACGACCGCGCTCCGCGCCTCGGCCACGTGCTCGGCGCAGAAGTCCTGCACCAGCTTGAGCGTCTTACCGGTGTCGGCGACATCGTCGGCGATGAGGACCTTCTTGCGGCTGAGGTCCACGACATTCGGCACGGGCGGCAGCATCACCGGCATGGCGAGCGTCTCGCCCACACCGGTATAGAACTCCACGTTCATCACATGGAGGTTCTTCACGTCGAGCGCGTAGCCGAGGCCGCCCGCCACGAAGAGGCCGCCCCGGGCGATCGAGAGGATGATGTCCGGCTCGTACCCGTCGTCGGCCACCCGCTGCGCCAGCTCCCGGATGGCCTGCCCGAAGAGTGTGTACGTCAGGTTCTCGCGCTCGTCACTCACAGGCGGCTCTTTCCACTCTCTCGACTCGACTTCTTCTCAGCGGCTCATACGTGGGTACGGTGAAAGTTCAGGTACGAGCGGGAGGGAGTGGGCCCGCGCTGATTCTGGTAGCGGGAGCCGTACTGCGCCGACCCGTACGGATGCTCCGCGGGGGACGTCAGCCGGAACATGCACAGCTGGCCGATCTTCATACCGGGCCACAGCTTCATGGGCAGCGTCGCCACGTTCGACAGCTCCAGCGTCACATGACCGGAGAAGCCCGGGTCGATGAAGCCCGCCGTCGAGTGCGTCAGCAGCCCCAGCCGCCCCAGCGAACTCTTCCCCTCCAGCCGCGAGGCGACATCCTCCGGCAGCGAGATCACCTCGTACGTGGACGCCAGCACGAACTCCCCGGGGTGCAGGATGAACGGCTCGTCGCCCTCGGCCTCGATCAGCCGCGTCAGATCGGGCTGCTCCACGGCGGGGTCGATGTGCGGGTAGCGGTGGTTCTCGAACACCCGGAAGAAACGGTCCAGCCGGACGTCGATACTGGAGGGCTGCACCATCGCCGGATCGTAGGGATCGATCCGCACCCGGCCGGCGTCGATCTCGGCCCGGATGTCCTTGTCTGAGAGAAGCACGGGCCGAGACTACGCGCATGAAGCGGGGCCGGCCCAATCGGACCGGCCCCGCCCCAGCGAGGGACGCGCTCTCGGGACCCCGAGAAGACCGCGCCCCCTCACCTCTCACCTCTTCCGCTGCCGCCCCACGGGCACCGCCTGCCGCAGCCGCCCGCACTGGGGACAGCGCAACAGCCGCCCTGGTCCGATCCGGGAGGACCCCAGCTGCTGCATCGGGAACGTCGAGGTGCTGAACACGTGCCCCTCGGCACACCGGACAACGGTGGATTCCATCGCTTCCCTCTCCCCAGTTACGTGGATGCGTGGACGACAAAAGCCACGTTAGGGGATGAGTCCGACGCCCTACCGCCCGGCACTCCGCCCCCACCGTACGCCCCCCAACTCGCCGCCCCCACACCCCGGAACAGCAAAAAGACCCAGGCCAATATGCGGCCAGGGTCTCCCATGAGGTACAGTGTCCGACGACGAGCCACCCCACCATCCGGCTCCTCGCGGGCGTAGTTTAATGGTAGAACATGAGCTTCCCAAGCTCAGAGCGCGGGTTCGATTCCCGTCGCCCGCTCAGAGATGAACCCCCAGGTCATGGACCCGGGGGTTCGATCGTTGTCGAGCAGCGACATGCACCGCTCAGGCCGCATACGGGGTGAAGGTTACCCGGGAGTCTTCCGCTGTGAGCGCGACGTTCAGCGAGCCGTCCAGGGCCTTGGCGAGGCGACGCAGCAGGGGAAGCGTCGGGACGGTGTCTCCACCCTCGATGCGCGAGATCTGCGGTTGCGTCATCTCCGCACAAGCGGCCAGTTCGGTCTGAGACAGGCCGAGTTCGACGCGGCGGTCGTAGATGGCCTGCCCGAGGTCACCGGCGAGACGTGCGTCGATGTACTCCTGGTCGTACTCCACAGCTTCACCGAGAAGCTGCTTGGCACGACGCGTCTTCCACTGGTTGTGGTTCATCACGCCTCCCTGACTCGGTCGTAGGTGTGCTGGGCCGGACCATGCTCGGCCTCGCAGGCTTTCTGCGCCTGATGGGCCCGCTCGATCTCGGCAGTCTCATGCATTCTGGTCTTGCGGAAGACGGTCAGCAGCACGATCCGACGGCCCGGGGCGAGCCAGTAGGGGATACGGACGGCATCCCCGTCAAGTGCCAACCGCAGCTCACGCAGCTTGCCGCCCAGGTGCCGCGAATACGGCTCGCCGAGTGTCGTGGGCTCGGCAAGTAGACGGTCTGCCTTGTCCTCCACTCGGCGGTAGAGGCGGAAGGGCAGCAAATCAAGCCAGTCCCGCACCTCGGGCTCAACCTCGATCACATACTGCCCATCCACGCACTCAAAGGTATATGCATGCGATTGCATACTGCAAGCTCACGCGAGGGAGCATGGCAGGTTCGCGGCCACTGGCTGCGGTCAAATACCGACTAAAGCAGCACGGGCACGTACCACAGCATCCCCGGCATCCCCCCCGGCGGCGCGCTCTGCGGCCCCCCAGAGGGGGCACCCAGTCCATCTGACACCGGTCAGCCGAAGCCGTATCTGCAACCGCGACCAGGGCACGTGCGAACGCGGAGTTCAGCACCGTCGGCCGCCGTGCCCGATGCGTGCCCGTCAGGGCGGCGATTCACAGTCAACAGCGGCTCTCCAGGACCTGCCCCAGCACTGGCCCAGGGAGCCACGTTTCAACAGGTCAGCACCGGGTTCCCCGCTTGATGTCCGGTACTTCCCAAGCTTAGAGCGCAGGTTCGATTCCCGTCGCGCTCCAAGGAATCAGGCCCAGGACAGGGGATCCCCAGCCTGGGCCCTTGTGTTGTCCAGGCCGCTCGAAGCGTCTTGCACCAGATCCGCACCCGAAGGCTCCCCCGTCGCCCTTCTCGGCGGCTCCCTCGCCTTCGTCGACCCCGAACACGGCATCGCCTTCAGCCACGCGAGGAACCACCTCATCGGCGGCCCCCACGACGTCCGTGCAACCTCACTGGTCGACGCAGTGGGCGAGTAGCCGGCAACAGCCCTGTTGCCCGCTGCGGCGGGCTGCAGGGTCTGCAGGGTCTGCAGGGTCTGCACTGGACGATGGTCGCCCCTACCCGTCGGTTGCGGCCTGTACGGGGTTCCAGGCTCCTGTGGCGGCGGTTTCTCGTACGTAGTCGGTGAAGTCCCGCGGCTCGCGGCCCAGGGCCTGCTGCACGCCGTCGGCGAGGTGGGACCGGCGGCCGTCGAAGACCTCCGCCATGAGGTCTGCCAGCTGGGCGGCGAATGGGGCGGGCGTGCCCAGGTCGATCAGAGTGGCGATGAACTGCTCGGTGGTGACGGGCACGTAATCGATCTTGCGGCTGGTCTCGTTCGCGATCTCCTCGACCGCGTCGGCGAAGGTCATCAGCCGCGGGCCGGTCACGTCGTAGGTGCGGCTGGTGTGACCGGGCTCCGTCAGCGCCGCGACTGCCACGTCGGCGATGTCCTCGGCGTCGGTGAAGGGCTCTGTCACGCCTCCGACCGGCAGCGCCACCGATCCTGCTCGGATCGCTCCGGCTAGCACGTCCTCGCTGAAGTTCTGTGTGATGAAGCCCGTGCGGATGACGGTCCACGCGGTTCCGGACTCCTGCACGGCCCGCTCACAGCGCACGGCCTCCGCCGCGCCGCGATCTGCCACCAGTACGAGGTGCTGCACGCCGTTGCGGGCCGCCAAGGAGGAGAACGAACGGACTGCTGCGGCGGCGCCCGGGAATGCCGCGTCCGGGATGTAGGCCACGTAGACGGATCGGACTCCGCGCAGGGCGGGCGCCCAGGTGGCCTGGTCCCGCCAGTCGAAGGGTGGTTCACCCTTTCGGGAGCCGATTCTCACCGGCAGCCCGCGTGCTTGGAGTCGGGATACGATCCGGCGCCCGGTCTTGCCGGTTCCGGCAAGGACCAGGGTGAGTTGGTCTTCCACTGGCTTGTTCATGCTGCCAGTCAACGACTTGATGCGTGGGTGGGCCATCGTTGAGAGACGCGTCTTCGTGCTTGTGCGTCTACGCTGCTGTCCATGGACCCGCTGGCGAGCCTCCTTGACGGTCTGAGAGCCAGGGGAGCCTTCGTGCAGCGATCCATCCTCGATCCGCCGTGGTCGGTTCGGGTCCAGGACGGGGCGCTGGTGTGTGTCGTGACGGTCGTGCGGGGTGCGGCATGGGCGATTCCGCAGCGCGGCGAGGCGGTGCGGCTCGGCCGTGGCGACGTTGCGGTGATGAGAGGGCCGGATCCCTATACGTTCGCGGATCATCCCGAGTCGCCGGTCCAGGTCGTCATCCACCCCGGCAGACGGCGCACCACCCCGGGCGGGGCGGCACTGCGCCAGGACATGGAACTGGGGCTGCGGACCTGGGGCACCAGCCCGGACGGCTCGACGACCCTGGTGATCGGCAAGTACCAAAGGCCCGACGAGGTCGGCTGGGGGCTGCTTCGGGTGCTGCCCCCGCTGTTGGTTCTCAACTCTGACGCCTGGCACTCGGCCTCACTGGGGGATGTGCTCGCCCACGAGGTCGCCCGGCAGGGCCCCGGGCAGGACGCGGTGCTGGACCGGCTGGTGGATCTGCTTCTCGCCGATGTTCTGCGGACATGGTTCGCGCGTCCGGGCGAGGACCCACCAGTCTGGTACCGGGCCCACAGCGACCCGGTGATCGGCCCCGCTCTTGTACTCCTGCACTCCGACCCGGCCCGGCCGTGGACTGTCGGTGCTCTGGCGGCCAAGATCGGGATCTCCCGGGCGGCGCTCGCCCGTCGGTTCATCGACCTGGTGGGTGAGCCGCCGATGAAGCATCTCACCAGTTGGCGCATGAGCATTGCGGCTCGCCTCCTCCGGGAGCCGGGAAACACCCTTGAGAGTGTGGCCAGGCAGGTGGGCTATGGGAGCGCGTCCGCATTCAGCACGGCGTTCAAACGCGTGCACGGCATCAGCCCGCAGCAGTACCGCACCGGGGACTGACCAGCGCTGATGAGGCTGAAAGCCATGGCTGGGTGAGAGTCCGGTTCGTGAGAATCCGGTTCGCCGTATCCTCCCGCAGGCTGTTCCGCTGCTGCCGAGCCGTCTCCTTCTGTCAGTCGGGGAGATCGGGCCGGTCCGCAACGTAGCCGGGCTTCGGGTCGTCGAAGTGTTTGTGCATCTGGGCGGTGTTTGTGCATCTGGGCGGTGTTTGTGCATCTGGGCGGTGCAGCAGGACGCGACGGAACGGGGCTTCTGTTCCCGCATGAGCCGGGAGGCGGGCCCGCCGCGCAGGTCGAGGACTGCCGCACCTGCTGACAGACGGCGTCGGCGGCTTCGCGTTGTCGGGCGGGGGTGTCCTCCCAGTGGGGTGGACACCCGGCCTTCGGCTCGCCCGGGAAGTGCCGCCGCACACCGGCGATCCCTGCGTCGCGGAGTAGTCGCACGCCCTCCGCCTGGGACATCTTGCCCATCCCTTTCGTCGGTTCGCGCCGAGGGCCTTGATGTCGTCGGCGTGTCAGGCCGATGAGTTTGCCGGTTGTCTGAAGTCTGCCCTGTGACATTCCCGCCCCGTCGGCGGATCAGGGAGCGGCAGACCAGCGCCATGGAGGAGAGAGGGAGACCAGGATGACCAATCCCATTCGGCTGTACATGTCGATGTCGCTCGACGGATACATCGCCGGCCCGGACGATCGGCCAGGGCAGGAGCTCGGACGCGACGGCGGGCGGCTTTTCAACTGGCTCGACGATCGGGAGTCCGACGGTCCGAGCGGCCAGGTCTTCCGCGAAGCGATGGCGACCGGCGCGGTGATCTCCGGCCGTCGGACCTTCGAACTCGCCGGGCGCTGGCAGGGCGACCACCACGACGGCGTGCCGATCTTCGTCCTCACCCACCAGGTGGACGGCAGGGACGTACCACCCGGCCACGCGCGTTTCGTCACCGATGTCGAGGACTGCGCCCGCCGGGCTCGCGCGGCTGCCGGGGACCGGCCGGTCATGGTCCATGGGGCAGGGGCGGCCCAGGCACTCCTCCGAGCCGGGCAACTGGACGAGATGGAGATCCACCTGGTCCAGGTCCTCCTCGGGGACGGCCGAAGGCTGTTCGACCACCTGGGCAGTGATCACATCGAACTCGACCTCGTTCGGCGGCTCGACGATCGAGACGTCACGCATCTTCGCTACCGGGTGCGCCGACCCGAGGTGGCCGCTTGAGACCCGGTCAGGCCAGCGCAGGCATGAAGCCGCCGCGAGCGGTGCCCGAGGACAGCAGGGCAGACCAGTCGAGTGTCTCGGGCAGGTGCTCCAAAGAGAGAACGACTGCTCCGCCGGCCTGCTCGGCATCCGCGCACCAGTCGCCCATGCCGCGCGACGCCGTGCCATCGTCGGCTCCGCCGACCACCGGCGCAGCAAGAGCGGGGACGACGAGCCCGTAGTCCCCAGGTCCGTCCACGACGCACAAGGTGAGTCGGGGAACGATGCTCCAGTCCTCGCACAAGGGCACCATCCCGTCCGGCGCGGTCAGGAGCGGCAGGACATCGTGGACAGGCGCGTCCGCCAGCAGAAGCACCGGCGTGGCACCACGGACGAACAGGGTCTTCTCAGGATCCAGCAGCACCGGACCACTCTCGCAAGCCGAGGCGTCGGGACGGCAAGAGGGGTGCCGAGGCGGCCGACGAGCCCGCATCGGCCACGATCACCGAGGCAATGCCCGGCATGCGCACGCGCGCCAGTTCGTTCGGCGATCCCGCCGTCGTGGTGAGCTGTCTCCGGTGGGGTCACTGCGGGGTCGCTGTTGCGGTACAGCAGCGAGGTACAGGAACCCTCGCAGCCACAGGCAGCCCACACCACCAACCACCCCACCCGTGGTTCGGGACGAGCATGTCGCAGGGCGCTCGGTTGGTCCTACCGTGGGGTGTGCGCAACGACCGACACGATGAACCGCTCTCCGCCGAGGAACTGGAGCTGTTCTTGCAGTACCTCCACCGTTTCGCTCGGCACGATGTAGATCTGTCCCTCCTGTTGGAAGCCGGCGATCCTGACCATCCCTGCTTCGTGACGCTGAGTCGGGACCCCGTTCCCGGCATCGACCAGGCCGCCTACCGTCGGCCGTGACATCCGGCATCTGCCCAGCTCAGCCCCGCAAACAGCGCCACCGACCCCCGTGATTCCCGAGCAGAGAGCGCGGGCTCGATTCCCATCGCTGCTCCTTGGCGCAGGACCAGTCAGTGGCGGCGGTCTTGTTTGTTGTCGGTGTCGTCGGCGGGGCCCGTCTCTCCCCGGACCGCTCGGGTGGGAACTACTCGCATCGCCGGCCCCGACCTCCTTTTGTACGCGGAAGGAGTGACGGCCGGCATTTTCAGGGCTCGGAAGGTGGGTCGCCGGAACGGTCCGAGGTCGGCCAGACATATGGCAGGTCATTCGGCACGTCGGGGAAGAGCGGCGCGTAGATGTCCGGGTCCTTGCGTACGAGCGCTGAGCGGTGGCTGCGGTGGAAGGCGTCGTCGCCGAGCCATGGAGGCAGTTCATCCGCGGCGGCCAGTTGCGCCTGGTGGCGCACCGACGTACCGGGACGGAAGGCGAGGAGGTCGGAAACCAGTGTGGCCGCGCAGCGGTCCTGGTGGCCCTGTTCCCGCCACAAGTTGCAGACTTCCAGGCCATATCGGACCAGCGCTTCCTCATAGCCCGCCCACATCCGTACGGCTGGATGGTGGCGCCAGCCATAGTCCGGCACGGTGAGACCGCGAAGGACCTGCACTGCTTCGACCCGCTGTTTTCCGAGTCGGCGGCGGTCCAGGACCATGGCCGAGGACCTGAAGCCGGGGAAGGGCAGGAACGTCTGCATACCGTCACCCCTGCCGTCATCCCTGCGAGGCAGGGAACTCCTCGTAGGAGAAGGCGCTGCCCGGTGCGAAGCGGAGCCAGTCGTCGGCCTCCTCCCACGACTACCACGCCCGAGGGCAACCCGCGAGTGGGCTGCGGACGGCGTCCATGGAGTCCGTCCGTGAGCGGGGCACCCGGATGATTCGGCTTGCCTCCCGGTGGTGCCCGCCCAGGTGGGCACCACCGCCATGCCTTCGGCCCTCTTCAGAAGTCCTTGAACACCTTCGGCGACGCCATGGATCGGTCCAGGTCAGTAGTCGATGCGGTCGGACTTGGCGACCCAGGCGTTGAACGGCGCTGTGCGGTTGGGGAGGTCCAGTTGTTCGACCTGCATCGGCCACAGCGAGGAGGGCTTCTTCTCGAACAGGTCGTAGAACTTGCGGTCGTCGAAGCCGGCCACCGCGGCGTCGTGCCGGTCGGCGGCGAAGACGAGCCGGTCGATGCGCGCCCACAGGGAGGTGGCCAGGCACATCGGGCACGGTTCGCAGGAGGTGATCAGGGTGCAGCCGTCGAGGGCGAAGGTACCCAGTTCCTTGCAGGCGGCGCGGATCGCGTTGACCTCGGCGTGTGCGCTCGGGTCCAGGGTCGCGGTGACCTGATTGTGCGCGTCGGCGACGACCTGACCGTCCTTGGCGATCAGTGCGCCGAAGGGGCCGCCGCCGCTGGTGGCGCTGGTGGTGGCCAGTGTGATGGCCTGCTCCATCCAGGCGCGCTCGGACTCGTGGAGGCTGGTCTCCTGGGTGCTGGTGGTCATGGGTGCTCCTTGTCAGTGCGGGGGGGCAGGGGGAGAGGGAGGGTGGGAGGGCTGGGCGGTGAGGGGAGCCGCACCGTTCAGAGGCGGGTCTGTTCGAAGCTCCGCAGCAGGTCAGCGGCGACGCTCACCGCGATCGTGGCGGGTTCCTTGCCGGTGATCCCGGGCATGCCGATCGGGGTCTTGATCCGGTCGATGGTCGTGTCGTCGTGGCCGCCCTCCGTCGCCAGGCGTTTGCGGAACCGCGCCCATTTGGCGGCGGAGCCGATCAGTCCGATCGAGCCGAGTTCGGGGGTGCGCAGGGCGGCGTCGCACAGCGCGGCGTCCTCGGCGTGATCGTGGGTCATGATCAGGACGTGGGTGCCGGGTGCGAGCTCGGCCAGTGCCTCCTCCGGAAGCAGCGGTGTGTGGTGTACGTGGAGCTGCGCGACCGCGTCCGCGAGCACGCCGAGCCGTTCGTCGGTGAGCATGTCGGGGCGGCTGTCGATCAGGTGCAGATCGAGGTTGTGACGGGCCAGGACGCGGGCCAGCTCGAAGCCGACGTGCCCGACCCCGAAGAGCGCCACCGCCGGGACCACCGGCAGCGGTTCGAGCAGGACGCTGACGGTTCCGCCGCAGCATTGCACCCCGTGCCGGCTGGTGACCTTGTCGTTGAGGGCGAAGTCCATCAGCTCGGGCTCCGGTTCCGGCTCCGTCGTGCCGAGCAGCTCCCGGGCCCGGTCGATCGCGACGGCCTCGATGTTGCCGCCGCCGATGGAACCCCACGTCTCGGACCGGCCCACGACGAGTTTGGCACCGGCCTTGCGGGGCGCGTGGCCGCGTACGGTCGCGACGGTCGCGAGCACGCCGGGTTCCCGGCGGGCCCGCAACCGCTCGACCGCGGCCACCCAGGCCATGTCAGGCATTGCTCAAGGCGCTTGCTGCGGTGGGCGTCTCGTTGCCGCTGTTCCCCGCTGCGCCACCGCGGGCGGCTTCGATCGCCCAGTACACGGCCTCCGGTGTCGCGGGGGAGGCGAGTTCGACGCCGACTCCGGCGGGCCCGAACGCCGCCGCGGCCTGCCGCAGCGCCTCCCGTACGGAGAACGCCAGCATCAGGGGAGGCTCGCCGACGGCCTTGGACCCGTAGACGGCGCCCTCCTCGGTGGCGTTCTCCAGCAGCGTGACGTTGAATTCCTCGGGCATCTCCGAGAAGCTCGGCAGTTTGTACGTGCTCGCCGCCTGGGTCTGCAGCCGGCCGCGGTTCGGCCCGTCGCCGGTGTCCCAGCGCAGGTCCTCCAGCGTCAGCCAGCCCGCGCCCTGTACGAAGCCGCCCTCGACCTGACCGATGTCGATCATCGGGGAGAGGCTGTCGCCGACGTCGTGCACGATGTCCACCCGCCGGATGCGGTACGCGCCGGTGAAGCCGTCGACCTCCACCTCGGTCGCCGCGGCGCCGTGGGCGAAGTACTTGAACGGCGAGCCGCGGAACGTCTTCGCGTCCCAGTGCAGGCCCTCGGTCCGGTAGTAGCCGGCCGCCGAGAGCTGGACCCGCTGGAAGTACGCGGTACGCACCAGGTCGTCCCAGGCCAGTTCCGTGTCGCTGCCCAGGGCGCGCGCCACGCCCTCGACGATGCGTACGTCCGAGGCGTTCGCGCCCAGCTGGGAGGCGGCCACCTGCAGCAGCCGCTCGCGCAGCTGCTCACAGGCGTTCTTGATCGCCCCACCGTTGAGGTCGGCCCCGGAACTGGCGGCGGTGGCGGAGGTGTTGGGCACCTTGTCGGTACGCGTCGGGGCCAGCCGGACCTTGTGCAGCGGGATGCCCAGCGTGGTCGCGGCCACCTGCAGCATCTTGGTGTGCAGGCCCTGGCCCATCTCCGTACCGCCGTGGTTGATCAGGACCGAGCCGTCCTTGTAGATCAGCACCAGCGCGCCGCCCTGGTTGAAGGCGGTGAGGTTGAACGAGATACCGAACTTGACGCCGGTGAGCGCGAGCGCCCGCTTGGTGTGCGGGTGAGCGGCGTTGAAGGCGGCGATCTCGCGCTTGCGGTCGGCGATTGCGGCGCCGTCCCGTACCTGCTGCCAGACGGTGGAGATCCGTTCGGCGTGGGTGACGGGCTGTCCGTACGGCGTCGTCTGGCCCTGGCCGGGCCGGTAGAAGTTGCGCTCGCGCAGCTCCATGGGGTCCAGGCCGAGCCGCGGTGCGCAGCGGCCCAGGATGTCCTCGATCACCAGCATGCCCTGCGGTCCGCCGAAGCCGCGGAAGGCGGTGTTGGAGACCGTGTTGGTCTTGGCGATACGGCCGGCGACGCGCGCGTTGGGAATCCAGTAGGTGTTGTCGATGTGGCACAGCGCGCGGGCCAGCACCGGCTCGGACAGGTCGAGGCTCCAGCCGCCGTCCGCGGTGAGGGTGGCCTCCAGGGCCTGGATACGGCCTTCGGCGTCGAAGCCGATCTTCCACGTGGCGTGGAATCCGTGGCGCTTGCCCGACATGGTCAGGTCCTGCGTCCGGTTCAGCCGCATCCGCACCGGCCGGCCGGTCAGCTTGGCGCCCAGCGCCGCGACGGCCGCGAACCCGTGCGGCTGCATCTCCTTGCCGCCGAAGCCGCCGCCCATCCGCAGGCACTGCACGGTCACCTCGTGGCTGTGCAGCCCCAGTACGTGCGCGACGATTTCCTGCGTCTCCGACGGGTGCTGGGTGCTGCTCTGGACGAACACCTGCCCGTTCTCGTCGACCTGGGCCAGCGCCGCGTGCGTCTCGAGGTAGAAGTGCTCCTGCCCGGAGAACTGGAACTCGCCGGTGAACACGTGCGCGGAGTCGGCGAAGCCGGCGTCGATGTCGCCGGTCTCCATCACGGGCCGGGCCCCGTGGTAGCTGCCCGCCGCGATCGCGTCCTGCAACGTGACCAGGGCCGGCTGCTCGTCGAGCTCCACCTCGACGGCCGCCGCACCGATCCTGGCCGCCTCCAGGGTCTCGCCGAGCACCCAGGCGACCGCGTGGCCGTGGAACATGACCTCGTCGGGGAAGAGCGGTTCGTCGTGCTTCATCCCGGCGTCGTTGACGCCGGGCACGTCGGCGCCGGTGAGCACCCGGACCACACCGGGCACGGCGAGCGCGGGCTCGGTGCGCAGCGCGGTGACCCGGCCGTGGGCCTTCACGGCCTGGACCGGACAGGCGTGCAGTACGTCCTTGGTGCGGTGTACCAGGTCGTCGGTGTAGAGCGCGGTGCCGGTGACGTGCAGGCCGGCGCTCTCGTGCGGCATGGAAACGCCGACGACGGGCTTTTCGGGACGCTCGGACAGATGGCTCATGACGGCACCGCCTCGGTGGTCTGCGCGTACAGCTTCAGCAGGCTCTGGCCGAGCATCGCGGAACGGTAGTCGGCGCTGGCACGGTGATCGTTCATCGGTGTGCCCTGGGCCTTCAGCACCTCGGCCGCGGCCTCGACGGTCTCCGCCGCCCACGGCTCGCCCTCCAGTGCCGCCTCGGCGGCGAGGGCGCGGATCGGGGTGGCGGCCACGCCGCCCAGGCCGATTCGGGCCTTGCGGACGATCCCGTCCACGATGTCGAACGCGTATGCGACCGCCACGCTGGAGATGTCGTCGAAGCGCCGCTTGGCGATCTTGTGAAAGCCGACGACCGGCGACAGCGGCAGCGGGATACGCACCGAGCGGATCAGCTCGCCGGGACGGCGCACGCTCTGCCGGTAGCCGGTGAAGTAGTCCGCCAGCGGGACCTCGCGCTCGCCGTCCGCGTCCGCGAGCACCACCGAAGCCTCCAGCGCGAGCAGCACCGGAGGGCTGTCCCCGATGGGCGACCCGGTGCCCAGGTTGCCGCCGAGGGTCGCGCTGTTGCGGATGAGCCGCGACGCGAACTGCGGGAAGAGCTCGGCGAGGAGCGGGACCTGACCGTCGAGGCGGCGTTCGATCTCGGTGAGCGTCAGCGCGGCGCCGATCTCGATGACGTCGGAGTCGGTGGCGGTGGGAGCGACGGCTTGGGGACCGACCCGCAGCTCCCGCAGTTCGGGCAGCCGGTCGATGGCGACCACGCAATCGGCCCGGCGTGCGCGGATGTTGACCTCGACGCCCCAGTCGGTGCTTCCGGCGACGACCACCGCTTCGGGGCGCTCGCGCAGCAGCCGCAGCGTTTCCGCCAGGGTGCCCGGCCGCAGGAAGGCGCTGTCGTCACGGGTGTACTCGGTGGCGACCGGCTCGGGCGGCGCCTGTTCGCGACGCCGCGCCAGCGGGTCGTTCTCGGTCGGCTGCCCGACGGCGAACGCGGCGTCCCGGATCGGGCGGTAACCGGTGCAACGGCACAGGTTTCCGCTGAGCGCGTGCAGGTCGAAGCCATTGGGACCGTGCTCGGCGTCGTCCGGGGCGTACTCGGCGCCGCTCGGGCCGGGCTCGGAGTCGGCGTCGTTGGCTGTGGGGGTGCCGTTGGTTGCATGGGCGGCGTTGGTTGCATGGGCGCCGTTGACCGCGTGGGCACCGTTGACCGCGTGGGCACCATTGGCAGCAGCCGCTCCGTTGGCCGCAGGCGCGCCGTTGGCCGCAGGCGCGCCGCTCGCCGGGCCCGCATGCCCGCAGCGGTCGGGTCGGTAGTACTCGGCGGCCATGCTGCAGACGAACCCCGGTGTGCAGTAACCGCATTGGGAGCCGCCGCGGACGGCCATCTCCTCCTGCACCGGGTGCAGCGTGGGCGGCGTGCCGGGTTCGCCCGCGGTGGCGAGGCCCTCGGAGGTGACGATCTCCTGGCCGTCGAGGGCCGCGACCGGAGCCAGACAGGCGTTGACCGCCACCCAGTCGGTCGGTTTGCTCACCCCGGGACGGGCCACCAGGATCGAACACGCGCCGCACTCCCCCTCGGCGCAGCCTTCCTTGCTCCCGGTGAGGCCACGCTCACGCAGAAAATCCAGGACGGTGGTGTGGGGTGCGGCCGGGGAAATCGGGGTGACCTTCCCATTGACCGTGATCCGCGCCGCTGTCATGGCACATCCTCATTTCGGTGCGCGGTCGTCGTGATTATTCCAGTCGCCATTTCAGCGCTTTCTCTTTCGGTGGCGCAGCCTGAGAAACCGGAGCGCAATTCGGCACGCAACGATGTGCACCAGGCGGAAAGAATTCGGGAGGCGTCGGCGCCGCACTCGGTGCGCCGGAAAGGGGCTGCTCAGCAGCCGTGGGCCACACGACCCGGAATCCAGGCGGCCCGCCGAACGAGGCGATTCAGGTCGGAGAAGGTCGACATCCGACTTCGCCTCCTTCCGTCAGATCGCGAGCCGGTTGTTTGAAGCTAAGTTGCGCAGATCCCTCGGTCAAGACCGCGCACGGGAGCCCAGTAATGGTCTATAGGAAGCTATGAAAACGGATCGGGCGCCCGCACAGGCGTTGGCGCATCCTACAAATCACCAGGGCGGCAAAGCCCTTTCCGACGTCGCCGCCGGCATCCCCCCTCCCGCCCCGGACGACCGACCGGGACGAGCGCCCGAGACGACCGGCTGCAGACGACCGGCCCGCCGTCCGCGGACCCGCCGTCAGCCTCCGTTTGCGGATTCCGGGAGCGGCGTGACGCTGGAAGGAACGCTGGAAGACGAGCCGTGCGGCCGAGGGGGCGCCTGGAGGTGTCATGTACAGCAAAGTCACGATCGCCGGTCATCCCGTTCATCCGATGCTGATCGGCTTCCCGGTCGCCTGCTACACCGGCACCCTGGTGGGATTCGCCGTGTACGCGGCGAACGGGGACCAGTTCTGGCTCAATCTGGCCATCGCCCTGAACGTCGTCGGTGTCGGCAGTGCGCTGCTCGCCGCTCTGCCCGGGTTCGTGGACTGGGCCTTCGGTATCCCGCGCGACTCGGGGGCCAAGACCGTCGGCATGGCTCATGCGGGCCTCAACGTCGTCGCACTCGCCCTCTTCGCCATCAGCCTCGGGATGTACGTCACGCACTGGAACGGCCCCGCCACCGGCGTGACGCTGGGGCTGGGCCTGTCCTCGGCCGGGGTGGCCTGCACCCTCGGCGCGGGCTTCCTCGGCTGGAAGCTGGTGCAGGACTACCACATCGGGATCCGTCTCACTCCGGCCCAGGAGCGCGACGAGCTCACTGTGCAGAACGGCGACGTGGTCGGCCTGCACCGGACGCGTAGCCGCAGCGACCGAGCGGCGTAACCCGAACGCACGATCGACCCGCTGCCCGTCCCCCGGCCTTCGGCCGGGAGGTGCCCCCAGGGGTTGCTCGCGCCGTTCCCCGCGCCCCTGAAGGGGCGCGGGGAACGGCGCCGTCTGGTGCGGGTGGGGTCAGGAGCAGGGGTTGTAGAACTGCTGCCAGCCGTCGGTGGGCATGGCCGGGGGTTCGGCCCAGGTGCCGTACTCGCCGTACTTCTGCTTGGCCTCGCGGTCGAAGTCGCCCAGGCCGCCGTCCGGCTGGGACAGGCGCACGTCCCGGTCCATCTGGCCGTCACCGGCGTTGTTGAGGACCGCGAGGTCCGGGTACGCGTCGTCGTTGTAGCGGGCGATGCTGAGCTGCCGGACCTCGCCGAAGTCTCCGATGTCGGAGTGGACCGCATCGGCGGAGCCCAGGTCGGTGCGGTTCAGCGGGCCCGGACGGTATTCCGCGAGACGTGCCGTGGAGGGGTCGTCCCCGCCGGAGGGCTCGACGATGTTGACGACCATGTCCAGGGTGCCGTCGTTGTCGAAGTCGGCGACTGCGGCGGTGGCGTCCTCGCCCTTCTTCGCGCCGAGCAGGTCCCTGACGGCGGTCTTCTCACCGAACGTGCCGTCGGCGGCGCCCCACTGGATGGTCATCTCGGTGCTGGTGTGACCGGGGTTGGTGATCTTGTCGGGGTGGCCGTCGCCGTCCAGGTCGCCGATCAGCGTGGTGGCGTCGGCCAGGCACGGGGCCGGTGCGTCGGCCGCGTCGGCCGCGTCGGCGGGGACCGGCGCGGGGGCGGGCCGGGCCGCGGCGCCCGCGGGGGTCGGTTCGGCCGCTGCGGCCTGGTAGCCGGCGTAGGACAGGGTCAGGGCGGCCGCAGCCAGGGGCGCGGCGATCCAACGTGAGCGTGTGCGAAGCATGTTGAGCTCCCTTCCGTCGTTGCTGCGAGGTGTGATGCAGGTACGGGGACGGGAGTTCACGCCGGATCGCCGTGTGACGGGACCGTGACATTCGGGCACGTTCGGGCAGATGGAAGGAGCGTGACGAAGGGGGTTGCGCGTCAGTCCGGCTGTGGGGGCGGTTTGGGCGCGGGGCGCGAGGCGGTGGCCGCGCCGGAGCCGCTGGCCGCCGCGAGCACGTTCTGGGCCTGGGTGTCGACCAGCCTGGTGAAGACCTGTTGGGCGTAACCGAAGATGATGGCCCAGGAGATGATCTGCGCGGAGGAGTCCAGCGCGGTCAGCCCTGGCACGAATCCGCCGCGCATCAGGAGCAGACCGAGTACGGCGGTCAGCGCGCCCATGGGGAGTTTCAGCAGGGCGAGGGAAAACGGCACGTTGTACGGTTCAGCGGTTCCCCCGACACGTCTGATGGTGGCCGCCGCCGCGATTCCGGCGGCCACGAGTCCCACGAATTCGATGGTCAAGTAGTCCGCCGGGGACGTGGTTCCCGCGAGGCTCGCGTCGATGTGCTTGGCCCTCGCCTCCGGCTCCGAGCGCGTAGGGCAGACGACCTGGTACGCGTCGGCGCCCGAGACGCGGTCGGGGGAGAAACACAGCGGCACGGTGTTGTCGAAGAACCAGCCCAGAATGGCCACCAGGATCGCACCGAGCGCGAGACCCCCCGAGACCCACCGCACGATATTGACGAAACTCCTGATCCGGAGCGTTTTCTCGATACGTACCTGCCGGGCCACGCTCACCGCGTCGAGGATCGACTCGCGCTCGGAGCCCGTGATCTTCGACGGTGACTTGGCGATCCTCTCGACGACGGCGCGCCGCGGATCGTCGGCGGGCAGCACCTCGCGTACCGAGGCGAGTACGCCCGGCATCATCGCCACGATCTCCTTCGGGTCGGAGAGCCGCAGCAGGAGATTGTGCGCGGTGTCGACGTGGATCTGTCCCACCGCGATATGCGAAGCGGCCTTTCTTCTCTTATGGGCGTGGGACAGTACGCGGCGGGCGCTTCTCAGCTCTTCCTTCGCCTTGTCGAGCAGGTCTTTGCGCTTGTGGTCCTTGTCGTGTGTGCGCCACCGGTCCTCCAGCAGGGCGTGGAGTTCGTTCGTACGCGCGAGGAGGACCTGCCGGAGCTCCCAGGGGCCGTGCTCCGTCGGCGAGCACTGCTCCGCGCTGTCCTCCTGGCCACCATCCTTGACGGATTCGGGACCGGGCTCCTGGCCGGATTCCATCCCAGGTTCCTGGTCGGGTTCCTGGCTGGACTCCTGGCCGGAATTCTTGCCGGGGCTTCGCTCGGGATTTCCGCCTTTCGGGCCACGGTTTCCGTCGCCCGACTGTGCATTGCTGTCGCCGCTCATAGCGCCGATTCTTACGACTATTTACGCGGAACAACCATCGGTGACCACGGCGGACCACCTGGTTAAGGCGAAAGAGGTACCGCCTTGGGCCTTGAGGGCTATTCGTGCGTTTCCGGCTCCAGCAGGGCCAGGTCCGCGGGGGTCAGTGTGAGGGCGCCTGCGGCGATGTTGGCCTGGAGGTGTGCCGGGTCGCCGGTGCCGGGGATGGCGAGGACGTGCGGGCCCTGGTGGAGGGTCCAGGCCAGCCGCACCTGGGCGGGTGTTGCCGCGTGCGCCCGGGCCACGGTGCGGACGGCGTCGGTGTCCTCGGTGTCCGCGAGGGAGTAGAAGGGCACGTACGCGATGCCGTACTCGCCGCAGCGGCTGAGGAGTTGCTGCTCCTCGGCAGCGGCGGCGCCGAGGCCGTAGGCGTTCTGTACGCAGACGACGGGTGCGATGGCGCGGGCCTCGGCGAGCTGCGCGGCGGTGACGTTGGAGACGCCGAGGTGCCGGACAAGACCGGCTTCACGCACCTGTGCGAGGGCGCCGAAGTGCTCGGCGATCGAGGCGTCGGCCCTTCTGCGGCTGGGCGGGACACGGAGGTTGACCAGGTCGAGGTGGTCGCGCCCGAGTTGGCGCAGATTCTCCTCCACCTGGCCGCGCAGTTGGTTCGGGTCGGCCCACGTCCACTCACCGGACGGGTCCCGGCCCGGCCAGACCTTGGTGGCCAGCAGGAGGTCGTCCGGGTAAGGGGCCAGCGCGCTGTTGATCAGCTCGTTGGCGGAGCGGAGGGGTGAGAAATAGAAGGCCGCGGTGTCGATGTGGTTGACGCCCAGCTCGACCGCGCGGCGCAGCACGGTGATGGCCCGGTCCCGGTCGCCGGACACGGACTCCTCGCGCGGCGCGAACGGGGTGGGGCCCGGCAGCCGCATCGCCCCGAGGCCGAGCCGGTTGACCGTCATATCGCCCAGTCGCCAGGTGCCGGCCGCCGAGGCGTGGGGTGGTGGTGCGGCGGACCGGGGCGGTGGGGACGGGGCGGACGCGGGCGACGCGGGTGACGCGGAGGGGTGAGCCATGCCGGGAGTCTCCCAGCAGCGCCCCGGCCCCGTACCCTCTCGGCGCTACGTCGACGGCTCCTGCTGGCAGTGCGGGCACCACACCGTGGTGCGGCCCGCGACGCGGGCAGAGCGCAGCCGGGTGCCGCAGCGCGGGCAGGGGGCTTGCCCGGGAGCGTCGCGGTGGCCGGTCAGCCAGTTGTCGCGGGGCGGTACGTGCTCGGCGCGTACGGAGGTGCGCAGTACCCGGCCCATCGTGCGGTGGAGGGTGGCCCGCTCGTCGTCGGTGAGGGAACCGGTGGTGCGGGAGGGGTGCAGGCGGGACTGCCACAGGATCTCGTCGGCCAGCAGGTTGCCGAGCCCGGCGAGCAGCGACTGGTCGGTGAGTGCTGCCTTGAGGCGGCCGCGGTGCCCGGTGAGGGCCGCGTCGAAGTCGGCGCGCGAGACGGTGAGCGCGTCGGGGCCCTGCTCGTCGAGACGACGGGCCGCCTCGGGGTCGTCGGCGAGCCACAGGCCCTTGAGTTTGCGCTGGTCACGGTAGCGCAGCTGGCGCTCGCGGCCGAGGGTGAACAGCACGCGGTCGTGGCGGTGCGGCTCCTCGTCGGCGGACGCGCACACGAGGCGGCCGGTCATGCCGAAGTGCAGCAGGAGGGTGGGGCCGCCGGTGTGTGCGAGGAGCCATTTGCCGTGCCGTTCGGGCTCGGTGAACTTCCGCCCTTCCAGGTCGTGGCTGAGCCGCCGCGCGCTGACGCCGTGCAGGACGCCCGCGTCGCGCACCTCGACGTGCTGGATCGTCCGGCCTTGCGCACAGTCGGCGAGGACCCGGCGGAAGCCCTCCACGTCGGGGAGTTCCGGCATGGCAACCGCACCTCCTCCGGGTCTTCCGCCTGTTCCGGCAATGCGCCCGCCTCTCCCCCACCGTACGAGCGCCGAGCGCACGCCGCATGTGGGCGAGGGCCGCACCCGGGCGATGTCACATCCCCGGGGTCCTCGTCCGTCGCAGGGGCGTAGGGATGCAAGCGGGCAGGTCGCGGAAGCTGGAGGCTCCCATGGTGTGCACCACTCACCTCACCGTCGTCGGTGGCGGCTTCGGCGGGTTGACGGCGGCGCTGGCCGCGGCCGAGTCGGGTGCCGAGGTCACGCTGTACGAGGCCCGCGAAACGCTCGGAGGGAGGGCGCGCACCGCGGACGGGCCTTACCGGACGAACGAGGGGCCGCACGCGCTCTACAACGGCGGACCGCACTGGCGCTGGCTCGAGCAGCGGGGGCTGCTGCCGCCGATGGCCGGGGTGTCGGTCGCAGAGGGGCTGCGGGTGCGCTACCACCACGGGGGCACCCTGCGCCGCGCCCCGCCGGCCGGGCTGCTGCGGCTGCGGCGCAGGCGCGAAGCGCCCATAGGGGTGCCCTATCTGGAGTGGGCGACCGGGCAGTTGGGGGAGGAGACGGCGCGGGCAGCGGCGAACTTCGCGGCCGTCGCCACCTTCCACCACGCGCCGGGCGAGCTGTCGGCGGCGTTCACGCACGAGCGGATGCGGCGCGCCACGAAGCTGCCGCCCGAGGCGCACTATCCGCGCGGCGGCTGGTCGGGCCTGGTGGAGCGGATGGCCACACGGGCGCGCGAGATGGGTGTACGGATCGAGCTGGGGGCGCGGGTGGACGCCGACGCGCTGGAGGACGCTGCCCGGCGCGGTCCCGTCGTGGTGGCCACTTCGCTGGCGGCGGCCCGGGCGCTGCTGGACGACCCCGGGCTGAGCTGGCCCGGCGGGCGGACGGTGCTGCTGGATCTGGCGCTGGAAGCCCGTAGGGGTGACGCCTTCGTGGTCTCCGATCTGGACGCTCCGGGGTGGATCGAACGGTTCACAGCGAGTGACGCCTCGCTGGCACCGGCCGGGCAGTCGCTGATCCAGGCCCAGTTCCCGCTGGCACCCGACGAGCCACGGGCCGCGGCGCTCGCCCGCGGGGAACACCTGCTCGACCTCGGCTTCCCCGGGTGGCGGGAGCGGGTCGTACACCGTACGGAGGCGACGGCGGACGGCCGGACGGGCGCGGTGGACGTCCCCGGCACCTGCTGGCGCGACCGCCCCGCCGTCGACCGCGGCGAGGGCCGCTATCTCGTCGGCGACCAGGTGGCGGCGCCGGGCGTGCTGAGCGAGGTCTCGTTCAACAGCGCGATCGAAGCGGTGGAGCGGGCACTGGGCCGGTGGGGCGGAAGCCCGCAGCGAGTCACCACGTTCCACGACGCGCGGCGACACAAAGCGACCTTCCAGCGACACGGAGCGACTCACCCCGACAGTCGATGACATTCCGCGACGTACGGCGACGCACTGCGACAGGCGATGACATTCCGTGACGCGCCACAACGTTCCGCAACCACGTCCGAGCCCCAACTCCCCGCTCTTCACCGCTTCTTGGGAGACGCACGTCGGCTTTTCTTGTAAGTTTCCTGGAGGGTCGGCGATGTTCACCGACGAAAGCGGGGATGCATGTCTTTCGCACAGGAATGGGCAGGACTGGTGGCCGATACGCGCGCCAGGCAGTCGACTTCGATGCGGTTGAACGGCGCCGGGGACTCCCCAGGGGGTTCCGGCGGGCCCGGGGGCAAGGGCGACGGCAAGATGCTCCATGTGACGAAGGACGTCCTGAAGTCACACGCCGGCAAGGCGAAAGAAGTGAGCGAGGCGTTCGCCAAGGCGGACAACGCCGCCATGCGGGAGACGGAACAGGTTCCCGGCTCCATGAAGGGCTTCGCCAGCGACGAGGCGTTCAAGGACTTCCAGGAGTTGTGGCGCGACCAGATGAAGTATCTGGGGAGCCTCTACTCCGGTGTCGCCAAGGCCCTGACCTCCGTCGAGAAGATCTTCACGATGACCGACGAGGAGCGGCGCAGGGAACTGGAGAAGGTCGCGCCGGACAAGGACGTCCCGGCAAAGCCGGGCGATCTGCTGAGGCCGAACAGCCCGTACCTGCTCGACCGCGCCCAGACGGACTTCCCGCTCACCCAGAACCCCGGCCCGTCGCTGTTGAACCCGCAGGGCACGGACAAGCCCCTGTACGGGCCGTACGCGCCGACGGTGCCTACCGCTGAGCCGAAGTCCTAGGGGAGCATTCGATGTCGCCCACGCCGTCCCTCGCCTACTCGGACGTCCGCAACGTCAACCTCGGCCCACTGCGCGAGGCGGTGCGCGAATGGGGAAAGCTCCCCGAGGAGCTGCGGAAGTCCATCACCAGTTTCAACCGCACCGTGTCAGGGCCACTGGAGTCCTCCGACTGGAAGGGCGACGCCGCCGAGGCGGCATTCAAGAAGTTCCGGCACATCCGCAGCCAGATGACCGAGGCAGCGGGCGAGGCCGAGAACATCGGCGTCGTCATGTCCGAGGCCCTCAAGGCGTTCGAGGGCGCCCAGGAGGACCTCAAGAGCATCGAAAAGGCGGTCTCCGCCAAGCTCCCGGACGGCAGCGAGAGCTGGCTCAAGGTCAACCCCAAGGAAGGGGTCGTCCATCTGCAGTCGCCCGACGGCAAGCCGGTGACTCCCGGCCAGCAGAAGGCGTACCACGAGGCGATCGTCAGCTACAACAACCGCATCCGGGAAATCCTGGAGAACGCCGCCATCGCCGACAAGCGGCTCAAGACCGCTCTCCAGATCGACCCGGCGGGCAAGGGCTTCAACGACGACATCGCGGCACACCTGAAGGACGTCGACAAGGAAACCAAGGAAGACGTCGACGCCGCGTTGAAACTGGCCCAGGACAAGGGCCCGGAGATGAGCGAGAAGGAGCTGTCGAGGCTCAACGGGCTGCTGGCCAAGAACGCCAAGAACGCGGACTTCGCCGAGCAGTTCGCGACCGGCTTGGGCCCCAAGGGCTCGCTCGACTTCTGGTACAACATGGCCTTGCCCCGCACCGAGCAGCGCGGCCCATCGGGCTCCGTCAGGGTGGACTGGACCAAGGGCGAGGCCGCCAGGCGCGCCGCGCTCCAGGACAACCTGGGGGTCGTACTGGGTCTGGCCAGCAATTCCAACTCGCCCGAGATGACGCAGTGGAAGAAGGACATGCTGGACATCAGCATGGACCGTATCCACGCCGACGAGGCGAAGGGCAAGCCGTTCGGCGCGTCCCCGGGCCCCTACAACGCGCAGGTGCTCAGCAATCTCATGCGCACGGGGAAGTGGGATTCGAACTTCCTCAACAGCTACGGCGACAAGCTCATGGACAAGGACCAGGAAAAAGCCGTCCACAACATGAAGAACGACCCGCCGAGCAAGTGGATCAGCGACGGCCTCTTCAACTCGGCGTTCCTCAACTTCGGTCCCAAGAACGACGCGGGCGACGACCCGGTCACCGGCTTCATGGAGGCGCTCAACCACAACCCGGACGCGTCCACCGAGTTCTTCAAGGACAAGGACCACTTCGACTACCTCACCCGGGAGCGCGACTGGCCGGCCGACGGCAAGATAGCGGACGAAGGGAAGCTCAAGGACGTCAAGGGCGGGCACCAGTCGCTCGCCCACGCGCTGACCGCGGCGACGACCGGGCACGAGTGGGACGCGCCGCTGGAGCACCCGCCGAACCACACCAAGGACCAGGCACACATCATGTCGGAGCTGATCAAGGGGGTGGAGAGCCAAGGGGGCGACCACATCAAGCTGGAGCCCGGTATGCACAAGCCCATCGGAAGGGCGGCCGCCGAGTACACACCGGATCTCTTCCGCGCGATAAAGGAGGGGTCCGGGGACGTCAAATTGTTTCCCCTGCAGGGCGCGCAGGCCGATATCAGTCACATCGACGCGAGCGGATTCCTGCTCCAGCTCGGCCAGGACCCGGACTCCAACGCTTACGTGCGGCAGGCCCAGAAGGTCTACACCTCGGAGATCCTCGAGCACTACCTGGGCGGCGAGCTGCCCGCCGACCAGAAGTACGACGCCAGCCTCAAGGAAACCGTCCAGGATATCCTCAAGGCCTCCGGAGAAGTCTCCGGCACCCTGACCATCGGCCAGCAGGAAGCCCTCGTCGGCCCGGCCGTCGCAAAGGACGAGGACTTCGAAAGAGCCACACTCAGCGCCCGCCTATGGGGCAACGCGGGCTTCGCCACCGGCGTGATCCCTGCAACCGTCAAGTGGATGAGCCCAGTGGGCGGCGCGGTCCTGGGCACCATCGTCACCGGCGCCGAAAGCGCTATCGCCTACGACATCGACGCCAAGGTCTCCGGCCACGATGGCGTCGACAAAGCCCGCCTCGCCGCCCACGTCTACAGCGACGCCCAGAAGCGGGACGTCCTGGAGAACGAGACGATGCTGAAGAAGCTCGAGGAGATGTACAACGTCGACATCTCCACCGACAGCTGGGCCGAAAACTCCTCCACGGACGGCTTCGAAGCTGCCGACCTTCGGGTCCAGCGCACCGAGACCTACCGGGACTCCATGGACAACGTCAAAAGCCTCCCCGTCGACCTGCCCGACTCCTGACCCGCCCGCCACCGCGCCGCTGCCGGCTCACTCCACCAGCAGCACTCCCACCCGGTCCGGGGTCAGCGGCAGCTCCCGGTAGCGGCGGCCGGTGGCGTGGTGGACGGCGTTGGCGATGGCGGCCGGGGTGCCGACGATGCCGATCTCGCCGATGCCCTTGCCGCCCACGGGGTTGAGGTGCGGGTCGTGCTCCTCGATCCAGTGCGCGTCGATGTCGGGGACATCCGCGTGCGCGGGGACGTGGTAGCCGGCCAGGTCCTTCTCGACGAAGCCGCCGAGCGCCGGGTCCAGCGAGCTGTGCTCGGTCAGTGCCATGCCCAGGCCCATCGTCATCCCGCCGATGAACTGCGAGCGTGCCGTGCGCGCGTTGAGGATGCGGCCCGCGGCGAAGACGCCCAGCAGCCGCCGCGTCCGCACCTCGCCGGTGACCGCGTCGACGGAGACCTCGGCGAATACGGCGCCGAAGGCGTGCCGTGCGTACTCCTCCTGGGACTGGACGTCGCTCGTGGTGTCGACGGTGACGATGCTGCCGCCCGACTCGCGCAGCTCCCGGCACGCCTTGTGGACGGCCCAGCCCCAGGAGGCGGTGCCCGAGGAGCCGCCGGCCAGCGGCGCTGTGGGCAGATCGCTGCTGCCGACGTCGATCCGGACGGCGTCCAGCGGCACACCCAGCTCCTCGGCGGCGATCTGGGCGAGGACGGTACGCGCCCCGGTGCCGATGTCGGTGGCGTTGACCCGTACGTGGTAGGAGGGGTCCGAGCCGTCGCCGAGCGCCTGGACGGACGCTGTCGAGGGGGCCACCAGCACCGGATAGGTGGACGCGGCGACGCCGGTGCCCAGCAGCAGGTGGCCGTCGCGGCGGGTGGCGGGGCGCGGGTCGCGGCGCTCCCAGCCGAACCGGCGGGCGCCCTCGCGCAGGCAGTCGGCGAGGTGGTGGCTGCTGAACGGCTTGCCGCTGTCGGGTTCCCGGTCGGGGATGTTGCGCAGCCGCAGCTCGACGGGGTCGATGCCGAGTTCGGTGGCCACCTCGTCGACGGCGCACTCCAGCGCCAGCATGCCGGAGGCGTCGCCGGGCGCGCGCATCCAGGAGGGGGTGGGCACGTCCAGCGCGACGACCTGGTGACCGGTGCGGATGCCGTCGGCGCCGTACATCACCCGGGACGGTACGGCGGACTGCTCCACGAACTCGGTGACGGTCGAGGTGTGGGTGATCGCCTCGTGGCCGAGCGCCGCCAGCGTGCCGTCTTCGCGGGCGCCGATCCGCAGCCGCTGGATGGTGGGGGCACGGTGGCCCACCACGGAGCACAGCTCGCGGCGGGGCAGTACGACCTTGACGGCGCGCCCGGTGTGCCGGGCGCCCATAGCGGCGAGCACCACCTGGGCGCGCGGGGTGCCCTTGGAGCCGAAGCCGCCGCCGACGTGCTCGGCGACGACGGTGACCTGCTTGGGGTCGAGGCCGAAGAGCGCGGCCAGCGTCTGGCCGACCAGGGTGGCGCCCTGGCTGGAGTCGTAGGCGATCAGATGGCCGCCCTCCCACACGGCGGTGGCGGCGTGCGGCTCCATGGGGTGGTTGTGCAGCGGGCTGAGGGTGTAGGTGAGGTCGAAGCGGTGCGGGGCTGCCGCGTACTCCGCGTCGAAGTCGCCGGTCTCCCGGTCGCCGGGGTAGCCGCCGTTGGCCTGCTCGGGGTGGTAGAGCTCCGGGTGGTCGGCGCTCACCAGGCTGTCGTGCGGCTCCTCGGCGTAGCTGACGCGCAGCGCCCGCGCCATCTCGCGCGCCGTCTCCAGCGTCTCGCCGACGGCCAGCGCCACGTACCAGCCGCGGTGCGGCACCCGCGGGGACTGGAGCAGGTGGAGGGTGGGGTCGTCGGGCTCGCCGAGCCGGGGCGCGTTGTCGTGGGTGAGGACGGCCAGCGCGCCGGGCAGCGCGAGGGCTTCGCCGTCGTCGATGCCGGTGACGCTGCCGCGCGGCACGGCCGCCGCGACAGGCCAGCCGTAGGCGCAGTGCGGCGGGGTGTGCTCGGCGGCGTACCGCGCCGTTCCGGTGACCTTGGCGCGGCCCTCGCGGCGGAGAGCGGGGGAGCCGAGGACGTGCTGCGCCGTCGCGTCGGTGCGGGTGGATGTGTCGTCTACAGCCATCGTCCTCGTCGTCCTCGTCCTCGGTCGTCGTCCTCGGCGTGCCGGCGGCGGTCAGGCGGTCAGGTTGGTCAGCAGCTGGACCGCCACACTGCGGGCCAGCGGCACCTTGAAGGCGTTGTCCGACAGCGGCCGGGCCGCCTCCAGTTCGGCGTCCACGGCACGGGCGAAGCTCTGCGGCTCGGCCCGGGAGCCGATCAGCGACTCCTCCGCGGTACGGGCCCGCCACGGCCGGTGCGCCAGCCCGCCGAACGCGAGCGTGGCGTGCCGTACGGTGCCCGCGCCGTCCAGCGCCACGACGACGGCGGCCGAAGCGAGCGCGAAGGCGTACGAGGCGCGGTCGCGGGCCTTGCGGTAGGCGGCGCGGGCGCCGGCCGGCACCGGCGGAAGGGTGACGTGCGAGATCAGCTCGCCGGGCCGCAGGACCGTGTCCCGCTGCGGGGTGTCGCCCGGCAGCCGGTGGAACTCGGCGACGGGCACCGTACGGACCCCTTCCGGGCCGAGCACTTCGACCTCGGCGTCGTAGGCGGCCAGGGCCACGGCCATGTCGGAGGGGTGGGTGGCCACGCAGTGCTCGGAGTGGCCCAGCACGGCCATGTCCCGGTTGACGCCCCGGACGGCCGAACAGCCAGAGCCGGGCTCGCGCTTGTTGCAGGGCGCGGTCAGGTCCTGGAAGTAGGGGCAGCGGGTGCGCTGGAGGAGGTTGCCCCCGGTGGTGGCCTGGTTGCGCAGCTGTCCGGAGGCGCCCGACAGCAGCGCCTGGGAGAGCGCCGGGTAGTTGCGGCAGACGGAGGGGTGTGCGGCCAGATCGCTGTTGCGCACATTGGCGCCCACCCGCAGGCCGCCGTCGGGGGTGGGTTCGATCTCGTTCAGCGGCAGCTTGGAGACGTCGATGAGGTGCTCGGGCGTCTCGACACCGAGCTTCATCAGATCCACCAGGTTGGTGCCGCCCGCCAGGAACCGCGCGTGGGGCTGCGCCGCGTACGCGGAGACGGCCTCCTCGGGGGTGGTGGCGCGCTCGAAGGTGAAGGGCTTCATGCGGACACCCCCTCGGTACGGCGCGCGGCACCGTCCGTACGGCGCAGGGTCTGCTCGGTGACGTCCTCCAGCGCCTCGACGATGTGCGGGTAGGCGCCGCACCGGCAGATGTTGCCGCTCATCCGCTCCCGGATCTCGTCCCGGTCGAGCTCGGCGGGCGCCCCTGTGGCCCGCTGCAGCACCGAGCCGGGGGTCGCGTGCGACGGGTGGCCCTCGGCGGCCTCGCACAGCATGCCGACCCCGGAGACGATCTGGCCCGGCGTGCAGTACCCGCACTGGAAGGCGTCCCGCTCGTGGAACGCCTGCTGCAGCGGGTGCGGACGCTCCTCGTCGCCCAGCCCCTCGACGGTGGTGAGATGCGCGCCGTCGTGCGCCACCGCCAGCAGCAGACAGCTGTTGGCGCGGCGCCCCTCCAGCAGCACCGTGCAGGCGCCGCACTGGCCGTGGTCGCAGCCCTTCTTGCTGCCGGTCAGGTCGAGCTGTTCGCGCAGCACGTCCAGCAGGGTGGTTCGGTGGTCGACGGTGACGGTGTGCGCGGTGTCGTTGACGTGCAGGGTGACTGTTGAGCTGGTGGCGGTGCGCTGGGGGATCACAGGGCGCGCCTCTCTTCGGCTCGGCTGCTGGATCGGTTTCGGTCGGTCCGGCTCAGCGGCGCTCCAGTACGCCGCGCAGGAAGGCCGCCTGACCGACGTGCTGCATGGTGTCGCCGATGACGCTGACGAGGCGTACCCCGAGCGAGACCGGCGGGTCCCACGCGTTGTCGACGATGCGGTCGAGCGACCGGGAACTGAGGGTGTCCAGATAGTTGAGGGTCTGTTCGTGCACCGCGTCGTGGTACTCCAGCAGCGGCTTCGGCGAGTCCACCCGGACGGCCGCCACGTCCTCGGGCGCATGGCCGAATCCGGTGTCGTCGGAGGGCAGCGGCAGCCCGAACCGCTCCTCGAACCCCTGTGCGTGCCAGACCTGCTCCGTGCCTGCGGCGTCGGCGAGATGGTCGTCCTGCACCCGGGTGAGGTGCCAGATCAGCCAGCTCACGCTGTTGCTCCGCGGCTCGGGCTGCTCGTTGAGGTGCTTCTTCCTGATGCCGCGCAGAGCGGAGTGGACCTCGCCGTTCACGCGGGTGAAGGCGTCCGTGAGGAGGGCGGTTGTGTCCATGTTCGCGACCTTACGACCCATCGGAGCGCGTGTTGCGTACTTCGCCCCTGCCCCCTCGTGGGGGCAGGGGCCTCGCCTACCAGCGGTACCAGCGTCCGCGCCGGCCACCGACCGTCGGCCGTACGAGAAAGCCGAGCAGCCACAGCACGAGCACGATCACCGCGATCCACCACAGCGCCTTGAGGGCGAACCCGGCGCCGAAGAGGATCAGTGCGAGCAGCAGTACGAGCAGCAACGGACCCATAGCTGTTCACCTCCACCGCCCGGGTGCCCCTGCCGCTCCGCTCCAATCCGGGGGCGCACCCCGGCCTCAGATCGGCACGATCAGCCGGGCCTTGCCGCGCTGGGAGGCGTAGTCCAGGGTCTGCCAGGTGCCCGACTGGGTGCTGGTGCCGACCGGGAAACCGATCACCATGCCGGAGCGGTCCACCATCCACCGGTTGCGCGCCAGATACGCGGCGTCGTCCAACGGGTCGGCGCCCAGCTCCGCGACCTCCGCGATGCGGTCCCAGGCGCGGTTGACCGCCTTTCTCGCCTCCGGCGGCTGCTGGTCCAGCGTGCCGGGCACGGCGACGGTGAGCCACGCGCTGGTCTCGTCCGCCAGCCAGGTCAGCGCGAGGCTGTCGATACCGCGATCGCCGCCGAGGTAGAAGTGCGCGTCCTGAGCGAACGGCGCCAGATACTCCGCGAAGAGCTGCGTGTAATACGCGGGGTCATGGTGCCCCGCCGTACGGCTTCCGGTGATGGTGACGGTGCGCATCGTCAGTGCCTGCCCCTGTCCCTGACTCAGTGGCTCTGGACGGCCCTCCACCCGTGAGCGATCCCTCGCAAGGCCGCTTGGCATCCTCGCACGGGGCGCTGACAGATTCTTCGCGTGAGAGCTCCCGCCGGTAGCGTGGAGTTGTCCACGTGTGGGGGTGTGCGATGCACGAGGGGTTCGAAGCCAGCATCGGTGACCGGCTCGGGCGGCTCCGTACGCGGCACGGGCTGACGCAGGAGCAACTGGCGGAACTGGCCGGGGTGTGTGTCGACACCGTCCGGAAGCTGGAGCAGAACAGGCGTCAGACCGCGCGCATGGCAACGCTCAACCAGCTCGCGCGGGCGCTGGATGTCGACGTGTCGGTGCTGGTCGGTTCGCCCGTCACGTTCGAGGCGCGGCCGGACGGCAGCGCGCCCTCGGTCCTCGCGCTGCGGCGGGCGGTGTCGCCGGTCGCGGACCTGATCGGCGCACCGGCCGACGAACCGGACCGGGAGGAGCCGGAGGAACCGCCGACCGTCGGCGCCCTGCGCGCCTCCCTCCGGGCGACCGAGGGCACGCGCCGCGCGGGCCGAATGGGCGAAGTGGGAGCCGTACTTCCGCAATTGATCCGCGACGCGCGCGCCGCTGTACGCGCGTACGAGGCGAGCGAGCGGGACCGCAACGCGGCATACGCGGTACTCGCCGAGGCCTACCAGGTGGCCGCGACCACCCTGACCGCACTGGGCAACCCGGACGCCGCCTTCACCGCAATGGAGCGGGCCACGGTCGCGGCCCGCCGCGCGGGCGATCCGCACTTGGAGGCGATCGGTGCGGCGACGCTGGCATGGGTCTTCACCAAGCAGGGGCGGCTGGAGGACGCCGAGCGCGTGGCGCTGGCCCAGGCTGACCGCATCGAGCCGACGTTCCGCTCCCAGCCGGTCGACCTTTCCCTGTGGGGCATCCTGCTGCTGCGGGCCGCTACGGCTCTCGTCCGGCAGGGCGAACGCCAGTACGACCGCGTGGAAGAGCTGCTGCGCATGGCGACAGCGGCGGCCGCCGGCATCGGGAGGGACCGGCTCGACTACGCCACGCCGTTCGGCCCCACCAACACCGCCGTCGCCAAGGTCAACTTCCAGGTGGAGATGGACCGTTGCGCCCCGGCCCTCACCACCGCCCGCACCGTGCCCGACCTCGCCTCCCTCCCGCCCACCTGGCGCGCCCGGTTCCACGTGGATCGCGCCCTCGCCCACGCCGCCCTGGACCAGGATGAGGCCGCCACGCACGCCCTGCTCATCGCCGAGCGGGACGCCCCCGAATGGATGCGCTACCACGGCACCGCCCGCCGTCTCGTCTCCGACCTCCACACCCGCGAACGCCGCCGCACCTCTCCTCTGACGGAACTGGCCGACCGGCTGCACGTCGAGCGGTAGGACACCACGTCCCAGCCCGGCGCCGAACTGGCACACAGCGTCACTGGGCGGGCCCGCCGCGTAACCGTACGGTCGCGGTTCGTACGGCGGCACCAGCACCGCGCGGTGCCGCGCCCACGGACACGGGACGGCCACCATGACGCACCCCTCGCACAGCACCAGCACCAGCACCAGCACCAGCACCAGCACCAGTCACCCCGAACTCGACACCCCGTGGTCCCCACCGACGCACGCGCCGTTCGCGCTCATGCCCGTCGGCGTGTGGTGGGACGCCGTGCGGGTTCCGTACGCGCGGGGGTGGGGGGTGATCAAAGAGCTGGGGGAGGCGTGCGGCGGCGTCGTCGGCGACCCGTACCGCTCGTGGCTGTACTGGCTGGTCCCTCCCGGGGGCGGGGAGTTTCCGGCGCGGGGCGGCGTGGTGCGGCTGTCGGTCGCCTGCTGGCTGCCGGTTCCGGCACCGCACCGGACGGGGCCGCCGGGGCCGTACTGGGCTGTGCCGTACGAAGGGCTGACCGAGCCGGCGCGGTTGGGGGCGGCCCTCTCCGGCGAAGCGGAGGCGGCACGGTGAGTGAGCTCGTCAGTGCCGGGTACTGCCTGCCGTGCGGGCAGTGGTGTGCGGAAACCGTTGTAGTGGCGCTCGTGCATGTGAACTCGGGGCCCGGGCGGGCCGTCGCGGCCTGCTTGCCGCATGCCCGTCAGTACGCGGCCTACCCACTGGCCCCGCAGTGGCTGCGGGACGACCTCGCGGAGGTGGATCAGCCCTGAGGCCTCCGCCCCCTCCTGCGCGGCGGACGGCTCGCGGCGGTGCGGCGGAGTTTGCCGGTCAGGGAGGTGGCGGCGGCGGTGAGGAAGACCAGGGTGTAGAGGATCTGGAGCAGGATGAGCAGCCGCGCGGACTGGCCGCGTGGCTGGATGTCGCCGTAGCTGAGGGTCGCCAGGGTCAGGAGCGTGAAGTAGAAGGCGTCCAGCCGGGTGCGCAGCCCGTGGAACTCGCCCGGGTCGTGCGAGATGACGAAGTACGCCGAGGAGAACACCAGCACCGACAGGCACATCAGGGACACCAGGGCGACGACCGTTCCGGGGCGGTCGAACAGGGCGTCGCGCATGTGCTTGAGGAGCAGTACGGCGATGGCGGTCAGCAGCACGATCAGCACCGTCCAGCTCAGTACCGGCCGCTCAGGGCCGAGCACCCGTGCGGGCAGCAGGAAGTAGGCCGCGAACAGGACCGCGACGCCCGGTCCCAGCAGCAGCCAGGCCCGGGTCGACGGCTCCCCGCGCGGCCGGGACGGTTCGTCCGGCTGGGACGGTTCGTCCGGCTGGGACGGCCCACCGCTTTCCGCCATGGGCCCATCGTCGCCACCCGCGCGCCTGTGCGCGCCCTGGCGGGGCCCGGAAGCGTCAGCGGTGGGACGGTTTGCGGCCGGGGCGGCGGTGGGGCGGGGTGGCGGAGGCGCGGATCTCCTCGGCGGCGGCGCGGTAGGCGGGCGCCGCGCGGGCGAAGTAGTCGAACAGGAGCTCCCGCTGTTCGGGCGTGTAGCCCTCCAGCAGTTCGCCGATCCGGCGGCGGGCGGGTGCCACGGTCTCCTCGATCGCGGGGAACGTCTCGGCCGCGGGCTCGACCATCACGCGGCGGCGGTCCGCCGGGTCCGGTACGCGGCGGACGTAGCCGGCGCTCTCCAGGCGGTCGATCAGCCGAGTGGTGGCTCCGGTGGTCAGTCCGGTGCGGGCGGCGAGGTCGCCGGGGGTCATCCGGCCCGCCAGGGAGACCACGCTGAGCGCGTACCACTCGGTGGCCTGGAGCCCTGCGGCTTCGGCACCGGCCATCCCGTGCAGGCCGACCGCGTCCAGGTACTGGCGGAAGACCACATGCGGGTGGGCGGGTGCCTCGTTGTCGGCCATGGCTGGCGAACCCCCTCGATTACCTCTGCTTCCATGCAGATACTTCCTGCGAGCAACTTCTGCTGGAGCTTAGCCAATGGGAGGAAGCCATGGCCACACCCGACGACCGCACCGCGATCCACGAGGCCGTCGCCGCACTCGGCGACGCCTGGGACAGGGCCGACGCGGACGCATACGGCGCGCTGTTCACGCAGGACGCGGACTACGTCACCTACGTCGAAGAGCCCTCCCTGATCCCTGCCGCGCAGCGGAAGTGAGGGGACGCCCCTCAGGGGCGCGGGGAACTGCGCGACGAGCCACGACGCTCCCGCAGCCTGCAGACGGCCTCCAGGGGCAGCCCCTCATCGCCCATTCCGCGCACCCCGCACGGGGCTGCGCTTGCCCACCCTGCTCCCCCAGACTCCGTCCGGGAGGTACCCCCAGGCGCAGACTGCCCAAGCGCAGAGGAACGCATCGCTCACGGCGCCAAGACGTCCAGCTCTGCCATGGCGTCCTCCGTGATGGTGCGCATTATGCGCTCCGCGCGGGCGCCGTCACGCTCGCGGACGGCCTCGGCCACCTGGACGTGCAGGGTGACAGCCTCCTGGCGGGGGTCGCTGAACATGACGTCGTGCTGGGTGCGGCCGGTGAGGACGGCCGCGACGACATCGCCGAGACGGGCGAACATCTCGTTGCGAGAGGCGCGCAGCACGGCTCGGTGGAAGTCGATGTCGTGCACGAGGTAGTTGTCGAGCTGTCCGCCGCGTGAGGTGGCGACCATGCCCAGCGCGTGCTCGGTCAGCGCGGCGCACTCCTCGGGGGTGGCCTGCTCGGCGGCGAGGCGGGCCGCGACCGGTTCGACGGCGGAGCGCAGCACCGTGAGGGAGCGCAGCTGGCGGCCCCGGTCGGCGCCGGCCAGGCGCCAGGTGATGACCTGCGGGTCGTAGACGTTCCACTGCTCGGCCGGCAGCACGGTGACCCCGACCCTGCGCCGCGATTCCACCAGGTGCATGGACTCCAGCACCCGTACGGCCTCGCGCGCCACGGTGCGGGAGACCTCGTAGCGGGCTGCCAGCTCCTCGGTGAGCAGGACCGTGCCCGGCGGGTACTCACCCGCCGTGATCGCGGGGCCCAGCGAGGCGAGCACCCTGCCGTGCAGTCCGCGCTCACGCCCCGACGCCGCCCCCCGGCCCTGCTCCGAGCCCTCGGCGCCCTCGTCCTGGCTGGTCATGCGTCTCCCCGGTCGTTTCCGCCCCTCCCCGTGCGCTCGGCGAACGCCCGGGACATTCAGCCTACGTGCTACTCGTCACGGCAATTAAGTATGACTAATTGGTTACCAACTATTGAATACGTGTGACCTATGGGGTTGAGTGTCCTCCGCGCCGAGGTCGAGGTCGATGAGGACGGTGAGACGAGGTGCGGAGGCAGCGCAGTGACATGACCGCTCGGAACGCGGTCGTGGTCGTCATGGGAGTGGCGGGCACCGGCAAGACCACCGTGGGGCGGCTGCTCGCCGAGGCGCTCGGCGTGCCGTACGCCGAGGCGGACGCCTTCCACCCGCCCGCCAACGTCGCCAAGATGTCCGCCGGCACGCCGCTCGACGACACCGACCGGGCACCCTGGCTCGATGCGATCGGCGCCTGGGCGCACGGCCGCGAGGGCCGCGGCGGGGTCGTCAGCTGCTCGGCGCTCAAGCGCGCCTACCGCGACCGGCTGCGGGCCGCCGCACCCGGGATCGTCTTCGTGCACCTCACCGGCGACCGGGCGCTGATCGGCCGCCGGATGGCGGAGCGGGCCGACCACTTCATGCCGGTCGCGCTGCTGGACTCCCAGTTCGCGACCTTGGAGCCGCTGGCGCCCGACGAGCCGGGCGTCGTCATCGATGTCGCTCCCGGCCCCGAGACCGTCACCGAGCAGGCCCTGGACGGGCTGGCGTCCCTCTCCCATCCGCATACCGTCCAGTCGGTCGGCAACTACTGACCCCCACCCACCCCCCACCGACAAGAAGCCCATCCACCGCGAAGAAGGAAGAGCCGTGCGCCATCTCAGTGCCGAGATGCTGGCCGCGGGGTCGCAGCAACCGGACCCCATCACGTCCGCCGGCAACGCCCAGTTGGGGATCGCCGCCCTGGTCGGCATCGCCGTCATCGTCGTTCTCATCACCCGGTTCAAGCTGCATGCGTTCCTCGCGCTGACCGTCGGCACCCTCGCACTGGGCGCCACGGCCGCTGCGCCGCTGGACAAGGCCATCGCGAGCTTCACCACAGGACTCGGGGACACCGTCTCCGGCGTCGGCGTGCTCATCGCGCTGGGCGCCATCCTCGGCAAGCTGCTCGCGGACTCAGGGGGCGCCGACCAGATCGTGGACACGATCCTGGCCAGGGCGAGCAAGCGCAGCATCCCCTGGGCGATGGCGCTGATCGCGGGCATCGTCGGGCTGCCGATGTTCTTCGAGGTCGGGCTGGTGCTGCTGATCCCGGTGGTGCTGCTGGTGGCCAAGCGGGGCAACTACTCGGTGATGCGGGTGGGCATTCCCGCGCTCGCCGGGCTCTCCGTGATGCACGGGCTGGTCCCGCCGCACCCGGGCCCGCTCGTCGCCATCGACGCGATGAACGCCAACCTGGGCGTGACGCTGGCCCTCGGCCTCGTCGTCGGCATCCCCACCCTCGTCGTCGCCGGGCCGCTGTTCGGCAAGGTGGCGGCACGCTGGGTGGACACCACCCCGCCCGAAGGGGTCGTGCCCGAGCGCGCCACCACCGAACTGGACCGGCGCCCCGGCTTCGGCTCCACGCTGACGACGGTGCTGCTGCCCGTCGTCCTGATGCTCGCCAAGGCGCTCACCGACATCGTCATCGACGACCCCGAGGACACCGTGCAGCGCGTCATGGACGTCGTCGGTGACCCGATGATCGCGCTGCTGGTGGCCGTGCTGGTCGCGATGTTCACCCTCGGACGGGCCGCGGGCTTCACCAAGGACCGGATGTCCTCCACGGTGGCGAGCTCACTCGGCCCGATCGCGGGCATCCTGCTGATCGTCGGCGCGGGCGGCGGCTTCAAGCAGACGCTGGTCGACGTCGGCATCGGCCAGATGATCCTGGACCTGTCCAAGGACTGGTCCATACCCGCGCTGCTGCTCGGCTGGCTCATCGCCGTCTGCATCCGGCTGGCGACCGGCTCCGCGACGGTGGCCACGGTCTCGGCCGCCGGACTCGTCGGCCCCCTCACCGCCGGTATGTCCACGACGGAGACGGCACTGGTCGTACTCGCCGTCGGCGCCGGGTCGCTGTTCTTCAGCCACGTCAACGACGCCGGCTTCTGGCTGGTCAAGGAGTACTTCGGGATGAACGTCGGCCAGACGGTCAAGTCCTGGTCGGTGATGGAGACGATCATCTCCGTGGTGGCGCTGGTGCTGTTGCTGCTGCTGTCGCTGGTGCTCTAGCAAGCTGTAGCGCCGTCAGCAGGCGATCACGGACCGGGAGGGCGCCCCTTCAGCGGGGGCGTCCTCCCGGCTTTCCAGCTACTCGCGGCTTTCCAGATAGTGGAGCACCGCCTGGACGCGGCGGTGGGTGGCGGTCGTCCGCGGGATCTCCAGCTTGTCGAAGAGGGTGGCCGTGTGCTTCTCCACCGCCCGCTGGGAGATGCCCATCCTCGCGGCGATGGCCGCGTTGGTGAGCCCCGCCGCCATATGCGCGAGGGTCTCGTACTCGCGCGGGGTCAGCGCCGCAGGCGTGGGGCGGGCCCGCAGCAGCCGGGCGATGACGTCCGGATCGAGCGCGGTGCCGCCGTCCACCACCCGGTGCAGCGCGGCCACGAACTCGTCGACGTCCAGCACCCGGTCCTTGAGGAGATAGCCGATTCCGGCAGCGCCGTGGGCGAGCAGCGTGTGCGCATAGCTGGTCTCGATGTACTGCGAGAACAGCAGGATGCCCAGACCGGGGTGGCGGCGGCGCAGCTCGGCCGCGGCGCGCAGCCCCTCGTCGCGGTGCGTGGGCGGCATCCTGATGTCCGCGACGACGGCGTCCGGGCGGGTGCGGTCCACGGCCGCCAGCAGCGCCTCCGGGTCGCCGACCGCCGCGGCCACCTCCAGGCCCCGGTCGGTGAGCAGCCCGACCATCCCCTCCCGTACGACGGCCGCGTCCTCGGCGATCACCAGGCGGAGCGCCCGCCCTGTCGAGGTCGTCGTGGTCGTCACGTGGTCGTCTCCCCCTGTGCTCCGGCGGACTGTGCTGCGGCGGACTGTGCTGCGGCGAACGGCAGCCGGACCGTCGCCGTCGTCGGGCCGCCGGGCGGGCTGTCGAGGGCCAGCGTGCCGTCCACGGTACGCACCCGCTCCGACAGGCCGCGCAGCCCTGACGAGCCGCCCGGTGCGGGTGGGGCAGCGGCCGCCCCGCCCCGGCCGTCGTCCTCGACGGCCAGCACCAGCACGCGGTCGTGGGCTCCGCCTTCGGTGGCTTCGGTGGCTTCGGGGCCTTTGCTGCCTTCGGTGCGGGCACTGACCACGACGCGGTCGGCGTGCGCGTGCCGGGCCGCGTTGGTCAGCAGCTCGGCCGCGCAGAAGTAGGCGAGGGTCTCGACCTCCTCGGGCGGGCGCGGCCCGGACAGCAGTTCGGTGTGCAACTCCACCCGCAGCGACGGGGACTCGATGTCCGAGCGGAGGGAGGCGAGGGCGGGCGCCAGCCCCTTGTCGAGGACCGGCGGGTGGATACCGCGTACGAGATCGCGCAGCTCCCCCAGCGCGGTACGGGCCGTCCCCAGCGACTGCTCCACCAGTTCGCGGGCCTTGGCGGCGTCGGCGGGGGACGGCTCGGGTGCCCGCAGCGCGTCCTTGGCCCTTGTCAGCGCCATGCCCAGCGCGATGAGGCGGGCCTGTGCGCCGTCGTGCAGATCGCGTTCGATACGGCGCAGGGTGGCGGCGGAGTCCCGTACGGCCAGTGCGCGGGTCTCCTCCAGGTCGTGCACGCGTTCGGCCAGCTCCTCCCGGCGTTGCGGGGTGAGGAGCGTACGGGCCAGCAGCCGGACCAGCGCGGTCAGTTGGCGCCCCGCCCAGCCCGCCGCCACCAGCAGCACCAGTCCGGCACCGGCAACGGCCAGCGCCCGGGGCCAGGTGTCCAGCGGGAACGTGCCGGTGAGTTCGAGGCCGCGGTGCCCGTTCTGCCCCACGGCACGGAACCACACCGGGTACGACAGCAGCGCCAGCCCGTACAGCCGGACCGGCAGCTGAACGGCGAAGAGGAGCACCCCGAGGGGCGCGCCGACCACCACGTACGCCGCACCCCGCCAGGCCGCGGCGTCGTGCGCCGCGCGCAGCGGCCGCGGCCGGGGCGGCGCCGGTACGTCCTCGTCGAGCAGCCCGCGCAGCAGCACCCGGTGCACGGCCGACAGCCCGCGCACCCCCGTCAGCACGAGGGAGAGCACCGGCGTCCCCGCGCGGGTCACACACAGGGCCGCGCCCAGGGCGAGCAGCGCCAGCGCCGGTACGCCCAGCAGGGCGGGGAGCACGCCAGCGAGGGCGTACGCCACCGCTCTTCGCGCCCCGCGGGTGGCGGGAACGCCGAGGCGATCGAGGGTTGCTGTCACAGTCACGAGGGCGCGTCCAGTCGGAATCGCGGCGGGCAGGTCACAGGATCTCACCCCGGTGCCCGCCGCAGCTGGCCCGGCAGCGGGGCCAGGGTGGCGGCCAGGGCCAGGGCGAGCACTCCCGCGCCGATGCCCGCCCAGGTGGCCGGCGGCAGCGCCGAGAGCGAGGCACCGGCGGCGTCGCCCAGTGGCAGCGTCACCGCGAGGGCGACGCCCGCACCCGCGCCGAAGCCCGCACAGGTGACGGTCGCGGCCTCGGCCACCAGCATCCGCAGCACCTGCCAGGACCCGGCACCGATCGCGCGCAGCAGCGCGACCTCGCGGCGGCGTTCGACGCTGAGCAGCACCAGGGTGTTGGCGGCGGCGCACGCGGCGAAGGCCGCGTAGAGGACCGTCGCGAACAGATCGACCCACGACGGTTCGGCGACCGCCTCCAGCGCGGCCAGCTTGACCATCGTGAACGCCACCACCAGCGCGACCGGCGTGATGGCCGACGACAGCCGCCGGGAGGCCGCGCGCGCCTGCACGAACGCCAGTTCGGCGGCAGCGCCGCCGCCCAGCGCGCGCGGAGCCGTCAGCAGCCGTACCGGCACGGCCAGCGCCCTGGCGGCCGCTTGCGCGATCGCGGGCCCGGCGCAGCCGACCCCCACCAGATGGGCGAGCAGCACCAGCGGCAGGTGCTCCCCCACCTCCTCGCGCGGCCCAGCCGCGGTGACCGCCGTCAGTACGGCGGCGCCCACCAGCGCGAGGACGGCGCCGACACCGCGCACCACCCCGGTGACCGTCACACCCCGCCGGGCTCCCGCCGCATCGCCGAGCGCCTCCACCGGGCGGGCCCGCGCGGCGCGGTGCGCGGCCAGCAGACCGCCGAGCTGCGAGGTCACGAACAGCACGCCGCCCGCCGCCAGCGCGGGCGGCAGGCCGACGGTGAGCGGAACGCCGGGCGGCAGCAGCCCGTGCGCGGCCATCCCGTCCCGCCAAATGTGCGCCAGCAGGAAGCCGAGTCCGTACCCGACGGGCAGCGCGGGCAGCGCCGTGCACAGCGCCTCGGTGGCGACCGTGCGCCGGATCTGCCAGGGCAGCGCACCCACCGCGCGCAGCACCGCGTTCTCCCGCGCCCGCGCGGCCACGGTCAGCGCCATGACCTGCGCGATGACGAAGACCGACAGATAGACGGTCACCACGGTGAACCCGGCACCCATCGCACCGACCGCCTCCCGCGCCTGGCCGGGCGGGAGTCCGGAGGCCGTCCGCAGCATGGCGACCGAGGCGGTGACGACGGTCGCGGACAGTACGAGCACGGAGAACACCCCGGCGAAGGCGCTGGGCCTTGCCCGCACGGATGCGCGGGCGAGTCCGGTGGTCATACGGCCACCTCGGTTCCCGACCGGGCCAGCGTCCGCATCCGCCCCGCGATGTGCGCGGCGGCCGTTCCCCGTACGGGGCCGGCCGGGAACTCGTCCACGAGCAGGCCGTCCGCCAGGAACAGCACCCGGTCCGCGTGGGCTGCCGCCGCCGGGTCGTGGGTGACCATCAGCACCGTGGCACCCAGCTCGTCCACCGACTCCCGCAGCAGCGCCAGCACTTCCTCGGCCGTCGTCGGGTCGAGCGCCCCGGTGGGCTCGTCCGCGCAGATCACCTCCGGCTCGGTGACCAGCGCCCGCGCGAGGGCGACGCGCTGCTGCTGGCCGCCGGAGAGTTCGGCGGGCCGCCGGTGGGCGCGGTCGGCGAGGCCGACGCGGGCCAGCGCGGCGCCGGCCGCGTCGCGGGACCTTCGGGTGGGGCCGCCCGCGAGGCGCAGTGGCAGCGCCACGTTCTGCTGCGCGGTCAGCGCGGGGAGGAGGTTGAAGGACTGGAAGACGAAGCCGATCCGCTCCCGGCGCAGCCGCGTCAGGGCGCGGCGGCCCATCCGGGTCAGCTCCGTTCCGGCGATCCGTACGCTGCCCGCCGTCGGCCGGTCGAGGCCGACGGCGCACTGGAGCAGTGTGCTCTTGCCGGAGCCCGAGGGGCCCATCACCGCTGTGAAGCTGCCCCTGGGGAGCTCCGCGTCGACGCCGCGCAGGGCGTGGACGGTGCCCTGGCGTCGCCCGTAACGCCGGGTGACGCCCCTGAGGGCCAGGGCGGCCCCATGCGATTCCCTTGCCATGTTCACCATGCTGGTGACGCTACGAATCGCGGGCCGCCGCAACGAGGGAGCTCGCACCCCCGGTGACGGTACGGAATTACCGAACCCTGCATGGGGGGCTGCGCTTGCCAGCCCTGCTCCCCCAGACTCCGTCCGGGAGGTACCCCCAAGGCGCAGACTGCCCAAGCACAGCAGGGGGGTGCCCCTTCAGGGGCGCGGGGAACTGCGCGACAAGCCACAAACAACCCGCAGACTGCAACGGCGAGCAAGGGGCAGCCCCTCGCCAGCCCTCACAGCCAACCGTTCCGGCGGAAAGCGCGGTACATGCCTACGCAAATGACAGCGATCAAGACCAGCGTCAGCGGATACCCGAACCGCCAGTGAAGCTCCGGCATGTGGTCGAAGTTCATGCCGTAGATGCCGCACACCATCGTCGGGACGGCGACAATGGCCACCCACGCACTGATCTTCCGCATGCCCTCGTTCTGCGCTGTGGAGACCTGCGCCAGATGGGCCTGGAGTATGGAGTCCAGCAGCGCGTCGAAGGAGGCGAGCTGCTCGGTGACGCGGGCCAGGTGGTCGGCCACATCTCGGAAATACTTGCGTATCTCGGGATCGATGAGGCGGTTCGGGCGGTCGGACAGCAACTCCAGCGGCCGGGCCAACGGCAGGGTCGCCCGCTTGAGGCCGAGCAGTTCGCGCTTGAGCTGGTAGACCCGCGCGGTGCCGGAGCCGCCGCCGCTGCCGCTGCCTCCGAACGGGGCCTCGGAGGCGAAGACATCGCTCTCCAGGTCGTCGATGTCGGTCTGCAGCTCGTCCGCGACCAGCAGATAGTCGTCCACGACGCGGTCGGCGATCGCGTGCAGCACCGCCGCGGGGCCCTGTGCCAGCCGCTCAGGGTCGGCCTCCAGCTCCTCGCGCAGCGGGCCGAGGGAGCCGTGCCTGCCGTGCCGTACGGTGATCACGAAGTCGGCGCCGGTGAAGACGACGATCTCACCGGTGTCCACCACCTCGCTGGCGGTGGGCACTTTCTCGCGCTCCACATAGCTGACCGTCTTGAAGACGGCGAACATCATCTCGCCGCTGAACCACTCGGCCTTCGGCCGCTGGTGCGGCTCCAGGGCGTTCTCCACGGCGAGCGGGTGCAGCCCGAAGAGTTCCGTGATGCCCTCGAACTCGGCCTCCGTCGGCTCGTGCAGCCCGATCCAGACGAAGCCGCCCCGGTCGTCCCCGCTGCCGTCCCCCCGGACGCAGGCCAGCGCCTCCTCGATGCCGCACTCCGCCATCAGCCGGGTGCCCTCGCGGTCGTAGGCCGCGCAGCTCACCACGGAGGTGCCCAGCGGCGAGCGCGCCGGATGCGACAGATCCACCACGGGGCGCGGCACACGCGGCCGCACCACCCTGCGCAAGCTGCGCACCACCGGCACCGCGGGCATGGGGGCTCCTCAGGCTCCTGATCGTTTCCCGGTCATCCCCAACTGTGCCCGCAAATCGCGTCCGGATGCGCATCCCACACCCGGCCGCCGCGAGGTTCTCACGGCGTCAGCTCGCGGGCCCGTTCCTGGGTGAGGTAGGCGTCCGTGGCCTCCATGTCCTGGAGGGTGGCGGGGCGGCGGGAGAGGAAACCGGTGCGCAGGAAGTCGTCGCCGGTCAGCGCGTTGAGGTTCCAGTTCGCCACCGTGCGGGCCTTGGCGGTGAACGTGGGCAGGGCCATCAGGTGGTAGCCGCGCGCGATGACCTGCGCGGGGAACCCGGAGAACTCGTACCCCAGCGGGCGGGCCACCGCGTCCATGCCGCCGAGGTCCACGACCAGGCCCAGGTCCTTGTGCCGGTAGGGCGTCATGGGTTCGCCGCGCAGCGCGGCGACCAGGTTGCGTGCCATGTGCTTGCCCTGCCGGCCGGCGTGCTGCGCGGTGGGCGGACACACCGCGCCGCCGACCTTCGTCAGGTCGGGCACGGCCGCCGCGTCACCCAGCGCGTAGACGCCCGGGTGGCCAGGCACCGTGAAATCGGCGTTGACGACCAGCCGCCCCTTGATCGTCTCCGCGTCCAGGGTGCCGATCAGCGGGCTGGCGGCGACGCCCGCCGTCCAGATCAGGGTGCGGGAGGGCAGCACCCGGTTGTCGGTGAGGGTGATCCGGCGCTCCTCCGCCTTGGCGACGGAGACCCCCAGGGAGACGTCGGTGCCGCGCTCGCGGAGGATCTGCTGGGCGCGCCGCCCGAGCTTGGTGCCGAGCTCGGGCATCAGCTTGGGCGCGATGTCCAGCAGATGCCATTTGATCAGGTCGGGGTCGAGCCGCGGATAGCGCTTGGCGGCGGAGTTGGTGAGCCGCTGGAGGCAGGCGACGGTCTCGGTGCCCGCGTAGCCGCCGCCGACCACGACGAACTGCAGCCGCTCCTTGCGCTCCTGCTCGTTGCTGCTGGCCGCCGCCAGGTCGAGCTGGGCGATCACATGGTCGCGTACGTACGCCGCCTCGGCCAGGGTCTTCATACCGCGCGCCTGCTCGTTCAGGCCGGGGATGTCGAGGCTGCGGGTGACGCTGCCGGGGGTGAGGACCAGCCGGTCGTAGCGCTGGTTGACGGTCTCGCCGCTGATCAGCCGGATCACACACATCCGGTTGTGCGGGTCGATGCCGATGACCATGCCCGGGATGATGGAGGTCCGGTGCACCAGCCGGCGCAGCGGTGGCGCGACCGACTGTGGGGTGAGCACTCCGGCCGCGACCTGGGGCAGCAGGGGGAGGTAGAGCTCGTAGCTGGCGGGGGTGACCAGACTGATCTCGGCCTCTTCGGGCCGCAGACCACGCTCCAGTCCGCGTGCGCACTCGACTCCGGCGAAGCCGCCGCCGACGATCAGAATCCTGGTTCGCTCCATGGCTGCACCCGCAACGGTTCGAGTCCTCTGTCCCCTTTGCACTCCTTGCCGTCTTTAACCCTGGCATGCGGGTGCGGACGCCGCCACCGCGCGCGGTGGCGGCGTCCGCACATGCCCCGGTGCTCGCGGAGCGGCTACCGCCCGACGCAGGACCCGTCCTCCGGCCACACAGCCACCACCGCCGGACGGACATACGTACCCGGACCATCCGGCCAGGTGGACGCGGGCTTCTCCACCGAGGCCCCGTCCACCTCCCCGGGGTGCTGCACGGAGACCAGCACCCGACGGTCCTGCACCAGCGGACCGCAGGTCTCAGCCCCCGTCGGCACGGTCAGGAATTGCCGCACCTCACCCTGCCGCGCCCCCGCCGTGGCGACGCCGAACAGCCCGTCGTGGGAGCCGAGCTTGTTGCCGTCCGTGGAGATCCACAGGTTGCCGAAGTCGTCGAAGGTGACATTGTCCGGGCAGGAGATCGGGCTGACCTGGTCCTTGGGGAACCCGCCGAAGTAGGTGCCCGGGTCCTCGGGGTCGCCGCAGACCAGGAAGAGCCGCCAGGAGAAGGCCCGCGAGGTGGGATCGTTGTGCCGCTCGGTGAGCTCCAGTACCTGACCGTGCTTGTTGGCGTTGCGCGGGTTGGCCTCGTCAGGGCCCGGCTTGCCGTCCTTGCCGCGGTCGGTGTTGTTGGTCAGCGCCACATACACCCGGCCGGTGCGCGGGCTGGGCTCGATGTCCTCGGGGCGGTCCATCTTGGTGGCGCCGGCCTTGTCGGCGGCCAGCCGGGTGAAGACGTACACCTCCTCGGCCGTCATGCCCTCCACGAAGGACCGGTCGCCGCTGGCCAGCGGAATCCACCTGCCCGCGCCGTCGAACTCGCCGTCCTCGGGCAGCGTGCCCTTGCCGTCGATCTCGTCGGCCGGGCTGTCGCCGGCCAGCTTGGCGACATACAGGGTGCCCTCGTCCAGCAGCGACATGTTGTGGCGGCGGTCCTCGGCACTCCTCCCGCGCCGCATCGTCTTCTTGGAGACGAACTTGTAGAAGTAGTCGAAGCGCTCGTCGTCGCCCATGTAGACGACCGCGTGCCCGTCCCTGGACAGCCGCGGCTGGGCCGCCTCGTGCTTGAAGCGGCCGAGCGAGGTGTGCTTGCGGGGCGTGGAGTCGGGGTCGTACGGGTCCAGCTCGACCACCCAGCCGAAGCGGTGCACCTCGTTGGGCTCCTCGGCCAGGTCGAAGCGCGCATCGAACTGTTCCCAGCGCCGCTCACTGGCCCCGCCCGTGACGCCGTAGCGCTTGAGGGTGGCGGCCCGCTCGGGGTCGGTCACCTTCTCGGCGTTGGCGAAGTACTGGTTGAAGTTCTCCTCGCCGGAGAGCACCGTGCCCCAGGGTGTGGTGCCGCCCGAGCAGTTGTTGAGCGTGCCCAGCACCCGGCGCCCGCGCGGGTCGGCCTTGGTGCGCAGCAGCTCGCCGCCGGCCGCCGGGCCGGTCAGCTCGAACGGCGTGGTGGCGGTGATCCGGCGGTTGAGCGGGTGGCGCGGTACGGCACGCAGCGCGCCGGTACGCCGCTCGCCTGTGACGGCGACCACGGACAGGCCGTGCGCGGCCCAGGCGATCTCCACCTGCTCGCGGGTGGGCTTCTCCGGGTCGTACCCGGCGAACATCAGCTCCTCGTCGGTGTACTCGTGGTTGGCCACCAGGAGCTGGTCGGCGCCATGGCTGCGGTGCCGGGAGCCCAGCGGCAGCAGCGTGAGGAAGTCGTTGTTGTAGCCGAACTGCCCGGCCTGCGCCTTGGCGCTCTGCCGCTCCGGGTCGAAGTCCGGCGCCCCGCGCAGGATCGGCTCACCCCACCGGATGACGATGTTCTGCCCGTACCCCTCGGGGACGGTGACCTTGTCGGCGGTGTTCGGCGCGACCGGCTCGAACCGCAGGCCCTTCGCCGCCCTTCCCGTCCTGCCGTGCTTGTGGCCCTTGCCGGCCGGTACGGCGGCCGCGGCCGACTCGGCACCGGGACCGGTCAGCCCGGTGCCCACAGCGGCGGCGGCGCCGACGACGGCACCGGCACGCAGCACCGACCGGCGCGAGAGGGCACGAGCGATGACGTCGCCCACGTACTCGTTCGAGCTGGTGTTGGGCACCTCGTGGAAGCAGGCGTCGCCGCAGCGGTAGCGGCAGGTCATCGCTGATCTTCCCGTGGGGTGCGAGGTGAGCAGCGGGAGCGGCTTTCGCATCGTCGTTCCTCCGGTCTTGTACGCCGTACGCCGCCGTGACGCTATGGGCACGGGTACGCGGAGGAACGACCTTGGGGTGAACCGCGGGTGAATACGTTGCCCCTGCGGGCTTGCCGCGCCGGGGAGGGGGTGCCACTGTCCCGCCGTTGCGAGCTGCGGGTGTCCTGTGGCTTGTCGCGCCGTTCCCCGCGCCCCTTACGGGGCGGGGCGGGGCTACTCGTCGAACGCGAGCCGCATGGCCTCCGCGTGGGCGATGGTCTCACCGATCCACTCCGGGGCGAGCGAGGTCTTCGCATAGTCACGGGCACAGGGCAGGCACGCGTACGCGCTGCCGCCGGGCCCGGAGCCCGTCTCGATGATCGCGATCAGGGCACGGTGCCGCACCGGCAGATCGCAGCGGCAACACGTGCCCGGGTTGGGCCCCTCGGAGTGCACGCTGCCACCTCCTTCGCCGTCACTGTCGTCGCTGGACCGCCACATTGCACACGACGCGCCGGTCTCATCACCGTGCGTCGCCCCCTCGGCGGAGCAGCCCGTGCCTCGGTCAGCGTCCCCGTCAAGGGGCCAACGCTCAGCCCACGCCGTATCGTGCCCGCCTCACGCGCGGGATTGAGCGTTCGTCGCCGTCTTCGTGCACGCATGTAGCCGTTCGATGACTGTTGTTCTTCTCCTGCGACCGCCACCCACCAGGGGTGATCCACCACTCGTCGCCTTGACGCCGCGTGGCCGGAAACGGCGCGGGGAAACGGGTGGCACACGGCCGATAGGATTCGGGTATGGCGGCCACTGGATCAGAGCAGACGGGACCTGGGACGTACTACGTCTCGACCCCCATTTACTACGTGAACGACGCTCCCCACCTGGGCCACGCCTATACGACCGTCGCAGGCGACGTGCTCACCCGCTGGCACCGCCAGCGCGGCGAGAAGGTGTGGTACCTCACCGGCACGGACGAGCACGGTCAGAAGATCATGCGCACCGCGGAGGCCAACGGGGTCAGCCCGGGTGAGTGGTGCGACAAGCTTGTCGAGGAGTCCTGGAAGCCCCTCTGGAAGCACCTGCGGATCGCGAACGACGACTTCATCCGCACCACCGAGAAGCGGCACACCGACCGCGTCCAGGAGTTCGTCCAGGACCTGTACGACCGCGGTGAGATCTACCAGGGCGGCTACGAGGGTCCGTACTGCGTGCCCTGCGAGGAGTACAAGACCTACGGCGAACTCCTCGACGGAGAGGGAGAGTACGCGGGCCAGAAGCTGTGCCCGATCCACAAGAAGCCGGTGGAGATGCTCCAGGAGGAGAACTACTTCTTCAAGCTCTCCGCCTACGGCGAGAAGCTGCTGGCGCACTACGAGGCGAACCCGGAGTTCATCCAGCCCGAGTCGGCGCGCAACGAGGTCATGCAGTTCGTCCGGCAGGGCCTGGAGGACCTGTCGATCTCCCGCTCCACCTTCGACTGGGGCATCAAGATCCCGTGGGACGACAAGCACGTCATCTACGTATGGGTCGACGCGCTGCTCAACTACGCCACCGCCGTCGGCTACGGCTCCGACCCGGAGAAGTTCCAGGAGACCTTCCCCGCCGATGTGCACCTGGTGGGCAAGGACATCCTCCGCTTCCACGCGGTGATCTGGCCCGCGATGCTGATGGCCAACGGGCTGCCGCTGCCCAAGCGGGTGGTCGCCAACGGCTGGCTGATGGTCGGCGGCGAGAAGATGTCCAAGTCCAACCTGACGGGCATCTCGCCGCACGAGCTGACCGACCACTTCGGTGTGGACGCCTACCGCTGGTACTTCCTGCGCGCCATCGCCTTCGGCCAGGACGGCTCCTTCTCCTGGGAGGACTTCTCGGCCCGCTACACCAGCGAGCTCGCCAACGACTACGGCAACCTGGCCTCCCGGGTGGCGGCCATGGTCGGCAAGTACTTCGAGGGCTCGCTGCCCGAGGCCCTGGCACCCGGCGAGGCCGAGCAGGCCATCGCCGACGGCCTGGCCAAGGCGGCGCGCGAGGCGGACGAGCGGATCGGCGAACAGCTCGACTTCGCGGGCGGTATCGCCGCGATCTTCGACTTCATCAAGCAGGTCAACGGCTACCTCACCGAGCAGGCGCCGTGGAAGGTCGCCAAGGACACCTCGGCGGACGCACAGGCCCGGCTCGCCACGATCCTCTACACCGCCGCCGAGGCGCTGCGCGCCTGCGCCGTTCTCCTCAACCCTGTGATGCCCGACTCCAGCGCCAAGCTGTGGGAGACCCTGGGGGCCGAACCGGCCCTCGGCCCGCTGGCCGAACAGCGCCTCGCCGACGCCGGCACCTGGGGCAAGCTCCCCGCCGGCACGACGGTCACCAAGGGCGCGGCGCTCTTCCCCAGGCTGGAGGAGACGAAGTAGGGCGCCCCGCCCGGTCGTGCTTCGAGCCCCGCCCTCCCAGGGCGGGGCTCACGCGTTGTCAGGCGGACCGGGCTCCGTCCCCGTACAACGGGAGGCACGAGGTGTCCACGGGCCGGGTGAACGGCGCCGGGAGCGGCAGCTCCTCCCCGTACTTGCCGTGCAGAACGCCTTGGTAGACGCCGTCCCGTGGATGCGTGTACAGCGCCCAGTCACCACCCCGCGGATCAACGACCAGCAGCGTGCGCACGCCCGCCGTCGCGTACCACCCGTTCTTGGCGGTGACGTCCTTCGCCTTCTCCGACTTGGAGATCACCTCGACGGCCAGCTCGACATCGCCCGGGTCGACAAGCCATTCGTCGTCCTCGTCCCACTCCGTGGGCAGGACGACCAGATCCGGGGTGCAGTAGTCGTCCGGGTCGTCGGGGAGGGCGATGGACGAGACCTCGTACAGATCGAGTCCACCCGACAGCTGCGGCGCCAGCTGATGACGCAACCGCCTGATCGTTCCCGCGTGCTTGCCACGCGGGGTCGGGGACATCACGAGCTTCCCTCCCAGGATCTCCACGCGCAGTCCGGTCGCCCTCTCGATCTCCTCCGCGACCTCGCGCAGGTTGCCGGGACGGGGGCTCAGTGCGGGCACCGTCATGATCGTTCGCCTCCACTCGGCGGCCGGGCGGGCTGCGTATGCCTTCACAGTATCGGGCATGCCACAGGCCCGGGTCCTGCTCAAGAACCCGGGCCCATGGCGTTGCCGAAAAGCGTGCGCCGCGCGCTACTGCGCCGGCTTCACCTGCGGAGGCTTGCGCACGGAGAGGTGCAGCTCGCGCAGGCGCGCGTCGTCGACCTCGCTGGGGGCGCCCATCATCAGGTCGAGGGCGTTGTTGTTGAGGGGGAAGGCGATGGTCTCGCGGATGTTGGGCTCGTCGGCCAGCAGCATCACGATGCGGTCGATGCCGGGCGCGATGCCACCGTGCGGCGGGGCGCCGAAGCGGAAGGCGCGCAGCATGCCGCCGAACTCGCGCTCGACGTCGTCCTTGGAGTAGCCCGCGATGCCGAACGCCTCGAACATGATCTCCGGCTCGTGGTTCCGGATCGCGCCGGAGGACAGCTCGACGCCGTTGCAGACGATGTCGTACTGCCAGGCCAGCACGTCGAGCGGGTCCTTGGTGCGCAGCGCCTCCAGGCCGCCCTGGGGCATCGAGAAGGGGTTGTGGGAGAACTCGATCTTGCCGGTCTCCTCGTCCTTCTCGAACATCGGGAAGTCCACGATCCAGCAGAACCGGAAGACGTTCTCCTCGAAGTGCCCGGCGCGCTTGGCGGCCTCGACCCGGACCGCGCCCATGATCTTGGAGACCTCGTCGAACTCGCCGGCGCCGAAGAAGACCGCGTGGCCGGGGACCAGGCCGAGGGCCTCGGTCAGCGCCTTGACGTTCTCGTCGGTGAGGAACTTGGCGATGGGGCCGGAGAGCGAACCGTCCTCGGCGACCCGCACCCAGGCCAGGCCCTTGGCGCCCTGCTCGACGGCGAAGTCGCCCAGCGAGTCGAAGAACTTGCGCGGCTGCGAAGCCGTGTCCGGCACCGCGAGGGCACGCACGTGCTTGTCCGCGAACGCCTTGAAGCCGGAGCCGGCGAAGATGTCGGAGACGTCCCTCAGCTCCAGCCGCGCCCGCAGGTCCGGCTTGTCCGAGCCGTACTTGACCATCGCCTCGCGGAAGGGGATGCGCGGGAACGGCGAGGTGACCTCGCGGCCCTCGCCCAGCTCCTGGAACAGCTCGGTCATCACCTTCTCGATGACGCCGAAGACGTCCTCCTGCTCGACGAAGCTCATCTCCATGTCGAGCTGGTAGAACTCGCCCGGCGAGCGGTCGGCGCGGGCGTCCTCGTCGCGGAAGCAGGGCGCGATCTGGAAGTACCGGTCGAATCCGGCGATCATCAGCAGCTGCTTGAACTGCTGCGGCGCCTGCGGCAGCGCGTAGAACTTCCCCGGGTGCAGCCGGGAGGGCACCAGGAAGTCGCGGGCGCCCTCGGGCGAGGTGGCCGACAGGATGGGGGTCGCCAGCTCGTTGAAGCCCTGGGCCACCATCTTCTCGCGGATGGCGGCGATGACCTTGCTGCGCAGCATCACGTTACGGTGCATGCGCTCGCGGCGCAGGTCGAGGAAGCGGTACTCCAGGCGCCGCTCCTCGTTGACGCCGTCCTCGGCGTTGATGGTGAAGGGGATCTGCTCGGCGCCGCCCAGCACCTCCACCTGGGCGACCTCGACCTCGATCTCGCCGGTGGGCAGCTCGGGGTTGACGTTCTCCTCGCCGCGCGCGGTGACCTTGCCGTCGATACGGACGACGCTCTCCTTGGCCAGCGAGCTGAGCCGGTGGTTGATCTCGCTCGACTCGTCGCGGACCACGAGCTGGACGATGCCGTAGTGGTCGCGGAGATCGATGAAGAGGATGCCGCCCAGGTTCCGGCGATTGTGCAGCCAGCCGCTCAGCCGGACGTCAGTGCCGACGTCCGTGGCGCGAAGCTCGCCGCAGGTGTGGGACCGGTACCGATGCATCATTCATCCAAGTCGTTCGGCTCAAGGGTCACAGTGGAATACCCCTCAGACTACCGCCCTGGGCTACCCTGCTTCGCCCCCGTTTCCGCAACCCCACCAACTCTGCATAAAGTGGTGCAATGCGCACCGATGACGCCCTGGCGGCCCTCGGCGCCGGGCTCTGGACCTGGGACAACGCCACAGGTCTGGTGACGCTCGACTCCCGCGCCGCCCGCCTGCTCGGCGTCGCCGACGAGGCCGCACAGGCACGTACATTCACCGAAGCGCCCCGCACGGACACCCATCTCACGCTCTCCGGCAGCGCGGTCCGCTCCCACCTGCACGCCGTGGACTACATCGGCTTCCAGAACATCGTCACCCTGGCCCTCGCCGAGGACACCCCGGCCGAGGCGCTGCTGCGGGTGGTGGACGGCCAGGGGCGGGTGGAGCGGATCGTACGCGTGGTCGTACGCCCCGTATCCACGGACGGCTCCGGGGGCCCGGACGGGCGGCGCGTACCGGACGGCCCCGGCAGCCCGGACGCCGCCGCGCGGCGTCCGAGGGCCCCCGAGTCCGCCGCAGCCCTCACCGGCCTGCTCTACGAGGTGCCCGAGCCGGAGAGCGCCGCGGAAGCCCGCCGCCGCACGGCACCGGCCGCCCCCGCCGCCGCCCCGGAGACCCCCGCAGCCTCGGCCACCCCCACAGCCCCCGGCGGGCCCGGCGGTGCGGACCGCGGCCCGACGGCCGAGTGGGACTGGCGGCGCAACCGGGAGGCGTTCCTGCTGGACACCGGGCGCGCGCTGGCCGAGGCCTACACCACCGCCGACGTGCTGCGGGTCGCCTCGTCACTGGCCATGCCGGGCTTCTCCCCGGAGGCGCTGGCCGTATTCGTGGCCAGCGGCGACCAGCTCACCGTCTACGGCGCCTCGCCCGGCGCCCCAGCGCGGCCCGGCCACCCGTATGTGCCCGGCGGCGGCTACGGGCCGCGCGGCAGCGGCTCCCGGCTGCACCTGGCGGACCAGGACCCGGCGGCCGAGGCGGTACGGGCCGGCCGGGCGCTGTATCTGCACTCCCCGCAGGAGTACGCCGAACGCTTCCCCGCCGCCCGCCCCGCCGAGACCCAGCCGGGCCACGGCGCGTGGGCCTTTCTGCCGCTGACCGTCGCGGGGCGCACCATCGGCGCCTGGATGGCGGCCTTCGCGCGGCCCGTGGCCTTCACCCCGGACGAGCGCGCCGTGCTGACGACGGTCGCGCGGATGCTGGCGCAGTCGCTCTCGCGGGCCATGCTGAACGAGTCGGAGCGCGAGCTGTCGGCCCGGCTGCAGCGGGTGATGCGGCCCGCGCAGAGTCCCGCCGTCCCCGGTATGGATCTGGCGGCCCGCTATGTGCCGACCGGGGGCGGGCTGCAGGTCGGCGGCGACTGGTACGACGTGATCCCGCTGCCCTCGGGGCGTACCGCGCTGGTCATCGGCGACGTCCAGGGCCACGACGTACGCGCCGCGGGCATCATGGGCCAGCTGAGGGTGGCGGTGCGCGCCTACGCGGCCGAGGGGCACCACCCGGACGCGGTGCTCGCCCGCGCCTCCCGCTTCCTGCACGGGATGAGCGCCGGCGAACGTGTCAACGCGCCCCCGCCCACCGCGCCCGCCGACGAGACCGTCGGCCTGCCGCACCCCGCCGGGACCGGCGACGAGAGCGAGCCCGACCACGCCGAGCCACGCTTCGCCACCTGCCTCTACGCCGAGGTCGACCCGGAGACCGGCGTCCTGGACGTGGCCCGCGCCGGCCACCCCGACCTGGCCGTACAGCTCCCGGACGGCCCGATGCTGGTCCGCGCCACGGCGGGCGGCCTCCCGCTGGGCATCGAGCCCGACCCCGACTACCCCGTCACCCGGCTGGTGCTGGAGCCGGGAGAGCGGCTGCTGATGTGCACCGACGGGCTGATCGAGACCGGCGGGCACGACCTGGAGACGGGCTGGGCACGGATCAGCGCGGTGGTGGAGGAGACCACCCGCCGCACCGGGGCACGGAACGGCGGAGCAGCGCTGCTGGAGCAGGTGGCCGACGCGCTGGTACAGGCCGCACAGGCCGTACAGGGCGGCCTCGATGTCGCGGGCGGCAGCACCGTGGAGCCTGCCGCCGCCGGAGCCGTCGGCGCGGCACCCGGTCCGCTCGCCGGCCGGCGCGAGGACGACATCGCGCTGCTGCTGCTCGCCCGGAGCCCCGCGGAGGCGGGCGTGCCGGCGGCCGGTGTCCCCTTCGCCACCCGGCGCACCGTGCTGACCGTAGCCCAGGCCCAGCCCGAACGGATCGCCGTCGCCCGCCACCAGCTGCGCGACCTGCTCCACGACTGGGAAGACCCCGACCAGGTGGACGGGGCCGTGCTGATGCTCTCCGAGATGCTGACGAACGTGCTGGTCCACACGGACGGGGACGCGGTACTCGTCGCGGAGATCACCACGCACCGCGAGGGCGAGCGGCGCACGCTGCGGGTCGATGTCGCCGACTCCAGCGACGAGCTGCCGCACCGCCGCACCCCGGGCGAACTCGCCTCCTCGGGACGCGGCCTGATGCTGCTGGGCATGCTCGCCGACCGGTGGGGCGTGGACCCGCGGGGCGAGGGCAAGTGCATCTGGTTCGAAATCCACGAACAGGAACCCACGACCGCCACCCCAATGGAACCCTCCCTCGCTCTCTGGGAGGAAGGAGCCCCGTAAGGGGCGCGGGGAACTGCGCGACCAGCCGACAAGGCAGCCGCAGACTGCGACGGCGAGGCAGGGGCAGCCCCTCCCCGGAAACACTCATGGGGTCGGGCCCGCAATGAAGGCGGCGCACCAAGCGGAGCGTCAGCCGTACATGCGGCGCATCGCGAAGTCGACCATCTCCTCGACCGCCTTGGCGTCGAAGACGACCCGGTGCTCGCCCTCCATGTCGAGCACGAAGCCGTACCCCGACGGCAGCAGGTCGAGCACCTCGGCACCGGTGATGACGAAGTACTTCGACTCCTTGCCCGCGTAGGCGCGCAGCTCCTTGAGGGTGCTGAACATCGGGATGACGGGCTGCTGGGTGTTGTGCAGCGCGAGGAACCCCGGGGTGTCGCCGCGCGGGCAGTACACCTTGGAGGTGGAGAAGATGCCCTGGAAGTCCTCGGCGCTCATCGAGCCCGTGGTGAAGGCGCGGATCGCCTCCTGGAGCGAGGGCGGCGACGGCTCGGGGTAGAGCGGCTGCTGCTGCGGCCCGGGCTGGCCGTACGGCGGCGCCCCCTGCTGCGCTCCGTACGGAGGCGGCGGTGCCTGGTGACCTTGCTGACCGGGGTGCGAAGCATGCCCGGCGTGCTGGTAGCCGTGCGCGCCGTGGCCCGGCCCTGGGCCGGGCGGGGCACCGGTCTGGTCGTAACCGTACATAGCAAAGAGAGTAACGAGTCACAGAAGGGCGGTGAGGGGTTGCTTCTTATTACCGACGGGTAGCATCATCTATGGAACTACTGACAAGTACGAGCGAGCCACTACGGAGCCGTCGCCATGGGGCATTACAAGTCGAATCTCCGCGACATCGAGTTCAACCTTTTCGAGGTGCTCGGGCGCGACACGGTGTACGGCACCGGACCGTTCGCGGAGATGGACGTCGAGACCGCCAAGAACGTGCTGTCCGAGATCGCGCGGCTGGCCGAGAACGAGCTGGCCGCCTCCTTCGAGGACGGTGACCGCAACCCGCCGGTCTTCGACCCGGAGACCAACACCGCACCGGTGCCGGACTCCTTCAAGAAGAGCTACCAGGCGTACATGGACGCCGAGTGGTGGCGGCTGGGCATCCCGGAGGAGATCGGCGGCACGACCGCACCGCGCTCGCTGCTGTGGGGCTTCGCCGAGACGATCCTGGGCTCCAACCCGGCCGTGTGGATGTACGCCTCGGGCCCTGCCTTCGCGGGCGTCCTGCACGAGGAGGGCACCGAGGAGCAGCGCAAGATCGCGCAGCTGATGGCCGAGAAGCAGTGGGGCTCCACCATGGTGCTCACCGAGCCGGACGCCGGCTCGGACGTGGGCGCGGGCCGCACCAAGGCCACCCAGCAGGAGGACGGCAGCTGGCACATCGAGGGCGTGAAGCGCTTCATCACCTCCGGTGAGCACGACATGTCCGAGAACATCGTGCACTTCGTCCTCGCCCGCCCCGAGGGCCACGGCCCCGGCACCAAGGGCCTGTCGCTGTTCATCGTTCCCAAGTACGACTTCGACTGGGAGACCGGCGAGCTGGGCGAGCGCAACGGCGTCTACGCCACCAACGTCGAGCACAAGATGGGCCTGAAGGTCTCCAACACCTGCGAGATGACCTTCGGCGCCAACGCGCCCGCCAAGGGCTGGCTGCTGGGCGAGAAGCACGACGGCATCCGCCAGATGTTCAAAATCATCGAGTTTGCGCGGATGATGGTCGGCACCAAGGCCATCGCCACCCTGTCCACCGGCTACCTCAACGCGCTGGAGTACGCCAAGGAGCGGGTGCAGGGCGCGGACCTGGCGCAGTTCACCGACAAGACCGCGCCGCGCGTCACCATCACCCACCACCCGGACGTACGCCGCGCGCTGCTGACGCAGAAGGCGTACGCGGAGGGCATGCGCTCCCTCGTGCTGTACACCGCGGCCGTGCAGGACGAGATCCTGCTCAAGGAGCACAACGGCGAGGACGCCGACGCCGCGCGCCGCCTCAACGACCTGCTGCTGCCGATCGTGAAGGGCTACGGCTCGGAGAAGTCGTACGAGCAGCTCGCGCAGTCCCTGCAGACCCTGGGCGGCTCCGGCTATCTGCAGGAGTACCCGATCGAGCAGTACATCCGGGACGCCAAGATCGACACCCTCTACGAGGGCACCACCGCGATCCAGGGCCAGGACTTCTTCTTCCGGAAGGTCGTCCGCGACCAGGGCCAGGCCCTCACCGCGCTGTCCGAGGAGATCAAGAAGTTCCTCGCCGACGCGCAGGGCGGCGAGGAGCTGGCCGCCTCCCGGGACCAGCTCGCCAAGGCCGCCGGTGAGCTGGAGGCCATCGTCGGCACCATGCTCACCGATCTGGCCGCCACCGAGAAGGACGTCAAGTCCATCTACAAGGTGGGCCTGAACACCACCCGCTTCCTGATGGCCGCCGGTGACGTCGTCATCGGTTACCTGCTGCTGCGCGGTGCGGCCGTGGCCGCGGAGAAGGTGGCGGGGGCCTCGGCGAAGGATGTGCCCTTCTACCAGGGGAAGATCGCGGCGGCGAAGTTCTTCGCGGCGAACGTGCTGCCGCAGGTCGCCGTCCAGCGTGAGCTGGCCGACGCGGTGGACCTCTCGGTCATGGAGCTGGACGAGAACGCGTTCTAGGGCTCGCCCCGCATGGGGGCTGCGCTTGCCCACCCTGCGCCCCTGGCGCAGACTGCCCAAGCTTGCGGGGCAGGGATGTCAGGGGCGCGGGGAACTGCTCCCCCAGCCTCCGGCCGGGAGGTGCCCCCACAGCCACAAACAACCCGCAGACCGCAGGCGGCGGAAAGGGGCAGCCCGTACCGCCGAAGCACCGCGGGGCGCCCCGTAAGGTAAGGCCATGAGCACTGCCACGCCGTTCGACCGCAGTCACACCGACGGTCTCATGTCCTTCCTCGCCGCGAGCCCGTCGCCCTACCACGCGGTGGCCAACGCGGCCGCGCGGCTGGAGAAGGCCGGCTTCCGGCAGGTCATGGAGACGGAGACCTGGGACGCGGCGCCGGGCGGCAAGTACGTACTGCGCGGCGGCGCGCTCATCGCCTGGTACGTCCCCGAGAACGCCACACCGGGCACCCCCTTCCGCATCGTCGGCGCGCACACGGACTCGCCGAATCTGCGCGTCAAGCCGGTGCCCGACACCGGTGCGCACGGCTGGCGGCAGGTGGCCGTGGAGATCTACGGCGGTGCCCTCCTCAACACCTGGCTCGACCGCGACCTCGGTCTCAGCGGCAGGCTGACGCTCCGGGACCGCTCCACCCATCTGGTGAACGTGGACCGCGCCGTACTGCGCGTACCGCAGCTCGCCATCCACCTCGACCGGCAGGTCAACGAGGGCCTCAAGCTGAACAGACAGCGCCATATGACCCCGGTCTGGGGGCTCGGTGAGTCGCGCGAGGGCGATCTGCTGCGCTTCCTCGCCGAGGAGAGCGGGCTGCCCGCCGAGGAGATCACCGGCTGGGATCTGATGGCGCACAGCGTCGAAGCCCCCTCCTACCTCGGCCGGGACCGTGAACTCCTCGCCGGGCCGCGGATGGACAATCTGCTCTCGGTGCACGCGGGCGTCGCCGCGCTGACCGCCGTGGCACTGGGCCAGGCCGAGCCCGGCACCATCCCGGTGCTGGCCGCCTTCGACCACGAGGAGAACGGCAGCCAGTCCGACACCGGCGCCGAGGGCCCGCTGCTGGGCTCGGTGCTGGAACGTTCGGTCTTCGCGCGGGGCGGCTCCTACGAGGACCGGGCCCGGGCCTGGGCGGGCACCGTCTGTCTCTCCTCCGACACCGGGCACGCCGTGCACCCCAACTACCCCGAGCGGCACGAGCCGGGCCACCACCCGCTGCCCAACGGCGGCCCGATCCTCAAGGTCAACGTCAATCAGCGCTACTCCACCGACGGCAGCGGCCGCGCCCTGTTCGCCGCGGCGTGTGAGCGGGCCGGTGTGCCCTGGCAGAGCTTCGTCTCCAACAACGACGTGCCCTGCGGCACCACCATCGGCCCCATCACCGCCGCGCGGCACGGGATCACCACCGTCGACATCGGTGTGGCGATCCTGTCCATGCACTCCGCGCGAGAGCTGTGCGGCGCCGACGACCCCTGGCTGCTGGCCAACTGCCTCACCGCGTTCCTGGACGAGTGACGGGCCCGGTGCTCCGGCGCCGGTTGCCGATTACGCCCTGATTGCCGCCCTTTGAGGGGGGTACCCGCGCCCGGTAAGCGAACGGCTCGCCCCACAGAGCCGGTTCGGCTCAACCGAGCTTGGAGGCATCACTCATGGGCATCATCATCTGCATTGGCATGATGGCCGTGGGGGCGATTCTGACGCTGGCCGTCAACCTCGACATCAGCGGGATCAACATCGATCTGATGGGCGTCATCCTGCTGATCGTCGGCACGATCGGGCTGTGCACCTACATCAGCATCCTCAAGCGCCGCCGCGTCGAGCCCCCGTCCCCGGGCGCACCGGTGGTCGAGGAGTACAACAGGCACCACATCGAGTGAGCCGGCGCTTCTGCCGCTCCCCGGGCCCGGCCCTCAGCCCTCGGCCCCCTCGTCCAGCCCCGCCAGCACCAGCGGCAGCCGGTCGGTGCCGTCCGGGCTGAGCCGGACCGGAACTCCCCAGTCCTGCTGGTGCATATGGCAGGCCGGGTACTCCCCCTCCTCGTCGCAGGAGGCGGCCATCGCCGAGACGTGCAGCACGCCCTCGGTGCCTGCCGCACCGCTCAGCATCACCTCGCGGTGCAGGTCGGTGCCGGTCCCCTCGCCCGCCGCGAGCAGACCGGGCGGGGTGGAGCTGACCACCAGCCGGGTGGCGGGGCCGTAGCGTTCGTCGAGCTTCTGCCCGGGCGGCGGACTGAAGACGACGTCGAGCCGGAGCGCGCCCGCCGCGACCTCGGTGGCGGCACGCTGCGTACGGTGCGCGACGGCCTCGACCCGTACGGCGTCCTCCGGCAGCCGCAGCCTGGTCAGCCGGTGCCCCGCCGACTCGACGACGACGATCTCGGGCGTGCCCTGGGAGTCGCCGGAGACCAGCACGGCGTCCGACGGCTCGCGCAGATCCGTGGCCAGCGTGCTCACCTCGCCCACCTCACCCGTGGCGGGGTCGTAGCGGCGCAGCGCGTGGTTGTAGGTGTCGCAGACCGCGACCGACCCGTCGGGCAGCGCGGTGACGCCCAGCGGATGCTGGAAGAGGGCCTGCTGGGCCGGGCCGTCCCGGTGGCCGAAGTCGAACAGGCCGGTGCCGACCGCCGTCCGCACGGCGAACCCGTCCCCCGCGCGCTCCACCCAGCGCAGGGCGCTGGTCTCCGAGTCGGCCACCCACAGCCTGCCGCCGTCGGCGGCGACGGCGAGCCCGGACGGCTGCGCGAACCACGCCTCGGCGGCCGGGCCGTCCACCAGTCCCTCGTTCGTCGTCCCCGCCGCCGCTGCGACGGTCCCCGCCTCCGGGTCGTACGTCCACAACTGGTGCACCCCGGCCATCGCGATCCACACGCGTCCCGCGAACCATGCCACGTCCCAGGGTGAGGAGAGCGCCACCTGGCGCGCGGGGCCTTCCGTGGGCGCCCCCTGCCACCACTGTGCACCGGTTCCCGCGACGGTCCGCACCTCACCGGTGGCCGGATCGAGGCGGCGCAGCGCGTGGTTGACGGTGTCGGCGACCAGCACGTCGCCGTCCGGCAGCAGCGCGAGGCCCTGCGGCTCGCTGAACCGCGCCACGTCCGGCGCGCCGTCGGCCAGCCCTCGCTCGCCGTCGCCGATCCGCCGCAGCACGGTCTCGCCGTCGGCGGCCAGCTCCACGAGCTGGTGCCGCGTGGTGTCCGAGACCAGGAAGCCACCGGCCGGCAGCGCCAGCGCCTTCCCCGGGAACCGCAGATCACCGGCGACCGGCTCCGGCGGGGTGAACGGCGCCTCGCCCCGCCGCAGCGTCCCCTTCGCCTCGTGCTCGGCCTCCAACTGGCCGACGAGCTTCTCGATCGCGTGCACATGCCCTTCCCCGGCGTGCTGCGCGACCACGTACCCCTCCGGGTCGATCACCACCAGCGTCGGCCAGGCCCGCACCGCGTACTGCTTCCAGGTGGCCAGCTCGGGGTCGTCCAGCACCGGGTGCGCCACCCCGTACCGCTCCACCGCGTCCACCACGGCGGCGGGCTCCGCCTCGTGCACGAACTTCGGCGAGTGCACCCCGATCACCACGACCGTGTCCCGGTGCCGCTCCTCCAGCTCCCGCAACTCGTCGATGACGTGCAGACAGTTGATGCAGCAGAAGGTCCAGAAGTCGAGCACCACGATCCGGCCCCGGAGCGCGGCGAGGCCGAGCTCTTCGCCGCCGGTGTTGATCCAGGACCGTCCGTGCAGCTCAGGGGCGCGGACACGGGCACGAGAGGTCATACGGACAAGGGTGCCACCCCCGCGGGCGGCCCGGAGCACCCGGGCCTTACAGCACCCGGTCCTTGAGCACGGGGAAGGCCTCGCGGACCTTGTCCACCTGGGAGACGTCCAGGTCGGCGGTGACGACGGTCTCCGCGTTGTCCTCGGACTGCGCCAGGATCTCGCCCCAGGGGTCGATGATCGCGCTGCGTCCGGCCTGCGCGACACCGGCGTGGCTGCCCGCCGTACCGCAGGCCAGCACGAAGCACTGGTTCTCCACGGCGCGGGTGCGGGCGAACAGCGTCCAGTGCTCGGCGCGCTTGGCGGGCCAGCCGGCCGGGACGACCAGCACGCGGGCGCCCTCGGGCTCCGCGTCGAGCAGGGCGCGGAAGAGTTCGGGGAAGCGCAGGTCGTAGCAGGTGGCCAGGCCGAGGGTGGCCTGCGGGTGCGGCACGGTGACGGGGGTGGTGCCGGCGGCCAGCAAGGTGGCCTCGCCCCGGTCGAAGCCGAAGCGGTGGATCTTGCGGTAGGTGGCGACCAGCTCGCCGCTGGGGGAGAAGACCAGCGAGGTGTTGTAGAGGGCCCCGGCCTCGGGACCCTTCTCGACGACGGAGCCCGCGTGCAGCCATACGCCGGCGTCCCGTGCGGCGGCCGACATGGCCAGCGCCGTCGGCCCGGTGGCCGGATCCGTCTCCTCGGCCTCGGTGGCGAAGCGCTCGAACGCGAAGGCACCGACGGTCCACAGCTCGGGCAGCACGACCAGGTCGGCACCTGCTTGCTCACGGACGAGGGAAGCGACCCGTTCCCGGCGGGAATCGACCGACTCGTGAGGGTCCACCTGAATCTGCAGAAGAGAAGCGCGCACCGTACCACCGTCCATGCGATCGAGGGGGTCGATTGGGCCTAGCATCGTCCCAAAAGCACTGCCGGGGTGCCCGGGCGCAGCGTAACTTGAGAGCACCCAGCATCAGCACCCTGCCCTGTCCAGCCCGCGAACGAACCGCAACGCCGAGGGGTCCCGTGACCGACCACCCAAGCCTTCAGCCCTACGTTGACGCCTGGACGCAGTCCATGGAAGCGATATCCGAGCTGGTCACTCCGCTTGTGGAAGGGGAGTGGAACGGGCGGACCGAGTGCCCGGGGTGGTCGGTCCGCGATGTGGTCTCCCACATCATCGGCATGGAGTGTGAGCTGCTGGGGGACCCCAGGCCCATCCACTCCCTCCCGCGCGACATCTACCACGTCCGGGACGAGGTCAGCCGCCATATGGAAGTGCAGGTGGATGTGCGGCGCCACCACACCGGGCCGGAGATGACCAGCGAGTTCGAGTACACGCTCATCCGCCGCTCGCGGCAGCTGCGGAACGAGAAGCGGGGCCCCGAGGACGAGGTCAACAGCGTCCTGCCGTTCGGCCCCCGCAAGCTGCCGCTGGAGCGGCAGCTGATGCTGCGCGCCTTCGATGTGTGGGTGCACGAGCAGGATCTGCGCCGCGCCCTGGACAAGCCGGGGAACCTGGACTCCCCGGGCGCGTTCGTGGCCCGCGATGTGTTCCTCTCCCGCCTGCCGAAGGTCGTCGCCAAGGACGCGGGGGCGCCGGCCAACTGCGCGGTCGTCTTCGATGTGAGCGGCCCGGTCGAGTTCATGCGGACGGTACGGGTGGACCAGGCGGGCAACGGCTCCGTGGACGGCAGCGTCTCACTGGGCCCCGCCGCCACCCTCGCGATGGACTGGGAGACCTACTCCCGGCTCGCCGCGGGCCGCGTACGGCCTGAGGCCGTCGCGGAGCACGTGAAGGTCGACGGAGACGCGGATCTGGCTGCCGCCATCCTGAGGCACTTCTCGACGACGCCCTGAGGGCGACGCTGTGACGGGGGCTGCGCCCGTCAGGGGCGCGGGGAACTGCGCGCGCAACCGAAGCCCACCCGCGGTCCGCAACGGCGGGACAGGGGCAGCCCCCTCCCGGCGTCGTCGGCCTACACAGGAACGTGGACGGCCTCGACGCGGCTGGCCACGATGCGTTCGCGCTCACGGCGCACCGCGCGCCCCCGCAGCCGTGCGAACTGGACCAGTCCCAGGGCCTGGAGGACGAAGACGACGGCGAAGGCGATCCGGAAGTTGTCGCCGGTCAGATCGAGCAGCACACCGACGGCGAACAGCGTCGTCATCGAAGCGGTGAAGCCGCCCATGTTGACGATGCCGGAGGCCGTACCGTGGCGCTCGGGCGGGTTGGCGGGGCGGGAGAAGTCGAAACCGATCATCGAGCCCGGCCCGCACGCGCCGAGTACGACGCACAGCAGCACCAGCAGCCACATCGGCGCGTGCCCCGGCCAGGCGAGAGTCGCCGCCCAGGCGAGCGCGGTGGCGGCCACCGTACCGAGCACCAGCGGGGTACGTGCCGTGTGGTGCCGGGCGATGACCTGCCCGTACACGAGGCCGCAGCACATGTTGGAGACGACCACGAGGGTCAGCAGCTCCCCCGCCGTCCCCTTGTCCAGGCCCTGGGCCTCGACCAGGAACGGCATGCCCCACAGCAGCAGGAAGACCATGCCGGGGAACTGGCAGGTGAAGTGCACCCACATGCCGGCCCGGGTGCCCGGCTCCCGCCAGGCGGCGCCGATCTGCCGCCGGATGTAGCCGGAGCCGCCCGAACCTGACCTGCCGTCGCCGCCCTTGGGCACGGCCGGGGGCTCGTATCCCTCCGGGTGGTCGCGCAGGAAGAAGGCGACCAGCAGCAGGATGGCCAGCCCGCCCGCCGCGCTTCCGGCGAAGGTCGGGGTCCAGCCGAACGCCTCCAGGACCCGGGCGAGCACCAGCGTGGTGACGAGGTTCCCCGACATCCCGATCAGCGCGGCGATCTGCGCGATCATCGGCCCCCGGCGCGCGGGGAACCAGCGCGCGCCCAGCCGCAGTACGGCGATGAACGTCATCGCGTCGCCGCAGCCCAGCAGCGCGCGGAAGGCCAGCGCCGTGCCGTACGAGGAGGAGAGCGCGAAGCCGAACTGGCCGGCGGTGAACAGCAGGATGCCCAGCATCAGGACCCGGCGCGTCCCCCACCGGTCCACCAGCAGGCCCACGGGTATCTGCATCCCCGCGTACACCAGCAGTTGGAGGATGGAGAAGCTGGAGAGCGCGGAGGCGTTGATGTCGAAGCGGTGCGCGGCGTCGAGGCCCGCGACGCCGAGACTGGTGCGGAAGGTGATGGCGACGAAGTAGACAGCGACGCCGATTCCCCACACCCACACCGCACGGGGGCCGCCCGGCGGGTCGCCGGGCAGCCGGACATCGGCGGAGGTGGACACGGTCATCGCGGATCACCGAGCCGGTGGATGTCCCGGATCTCCTCGCCGCGCACCAGGTGACGCACGCGGCTCACATGCTGGTACACCGCGTGCGCCGCCGCCTCGCTGTCCCCCTCGCGCAGGGTGCGCAGGATGTCGGTGTGCTCGGTGATGTTCTTCGCGACCCGGTCGGGGTGCGCGTGCATCACGGCGACGCCCATCCGCAGCTGGCGGTCCCTCAGCTGGTCGTAGAGGCGGGTGAGGATCTGATTCCCGGTGGCCTCGACGATGGTGGCGTGGAAGCAGCGGTCGGCCGCCGAGACGGCGGCCAGGTCGCCCGCCTCCGCGTGCGCGATCTGCTCGGCCAGCGTCTCCTCCAGCCGGTCGACCAGCGCCTGCGTCACGGGGACCGCGCGGCGTACCGCGTGCTGCTCGACCAGCAGCCGGGTCTCCACGACGTCCTCGATCTCCTGCGCGGAGACCGGCAGCACCAGGGCGCCCTTCTTCGGGTACAGCCGGATCAGGCCCTCGACCTCCAGCCGGAGCAGCCCCTCGCGCACGGGGGTACGCGAGACGCCCACCGCCTCGGCGAGCTCACCTTCGGTGAGGAGCAGGCCGCCTTCGTACCGCCGCTCCAGTACCGCCTGTTTGACGTGCGCGTACACGCGCTCCGCGGCGGGCGGCTGCCGGCTTTCCTTTTGAGCGGGCTTGGCCGACGCGGGAGAAGTCATGCGCACAGCATAGATACAACACGCATGCGTGAGGGATCGCTTCCGCGATGTGGACGGAGCCGAGCGTTGTAGCTGAGGGCGCCTCTCCTGCCGTCGTGCCCTCGCCGTCGTGGTTCCTCGCCGTACCGGCGGACCAATTTTCAGGGGCTCCGCCCCTGATACCCCGCACGGGCACAGGCGGAGCCCCGACGCGCCGTGGGGGTGCGGGGGCTTGCGCCCCCACACCCCTCAGAGCCTCAGCCCCAGGTCATCAGGCGCTTGGGGCGCTCCAGTACGGCCGCGATGTCGGCCAGCACCTTGGAGCCGAGTTCACCGTCGACCAGGCGGTGGTCGAAGGAGAGCGCCAGCGTGGTGACGTGCCGCGGCTTGACCTTGCCCTTGTGCACCCAGGGCTGTTCACGGATCTGCCCGAAGGCCAGAATCGCGGACTCGCCCGGGTTGAGGATCGGCGTACCGGTGTCCACACCGAAGACGCCGACATTGGTGATCGTCACCGTGCCCCCGGCCATCGCCGCCGGACTGGTCCTGCCCTCGCGCGCCGTGGTGACCAGCTCACCGAGAGCGGACGCCAGTTCGGGCAGGGTCTTGTCCTGTGCGTCCTTGATGTTCGGAACGATCAGCCCGCGCGGAGTGGCGGCCGCGATGCCCAGGTTGACGTAGTGCTTGCGCACGATCTCCTGGCGCTCCTCGTCCCAGGCCGCGTTGACCTCCGGGTTGCGCCGGATGGCCAGCAGGAACGCCTTGGCGACGAACAGCAGCGGGTTGACCCGTACCCCCGCCATGTCCGGGTCCTGCTTGAGCTCCTGGACGAGCTTCATCGTCCGGGTGACGTCCACGGTCACGAACTCGGTGACATGCGGCGCGGTGAACGCGCTGTTCACCATCGCCTGCGCCGTGGCCTTGCGGACGCCCTTGATGGGGACACGGGTCTCCCGGGCACCGGCACCCGGCGCGACGGGCTCCGCCGCGGGCTCCGTCGAAGGTGCCGACGGCGCCGATGGCGCCGCTGTCGGTTCCGCGGGAGTCGCCGCCGCCGCGTGCACGTCCTCGCGGGTGATGATCCCGTCAGGACCGCTGGGGGTGACCGCGGTCAGATCGACCCCGAGGTCCTTGGCGAGCTTGCGCACCGGGGGCTTGGCCAGCGGGCGCGCCGCGCCATGGCCGTTGCTGCCCGGCGCCGGAGCGACGGGCTCCGCGGCGGGAGCGGGAGCGGGCGCGGGCGCGGGGGCCGGCGCCTCGGTGGCGGCAGGCCCCGCCGCAGCGCTCGGCACCGGCTTGCGCGGGCGCCGCTTGGTGGAGCTGGTACCGACGCCGTAGCCGACCAGCACGGGCTGCCGCCCCTCCGGCTCGGCCTCGGCCTCGGCCTCTCCCTGGGTTGCCGCCTCCCCGGCGACCTCGGCCGCCGCTGAGGCACCGGTCTCCATCGCCGGCTGGGCCGCCGAGGCGTCACCGGCGCCGGTACCGGAGGCCGGGCCGCCGGTGTCCACGGTGATGATCGGGGTGCCGACATCGACCGTCGTGCCCTCGTCGAAGCGCAGCTCGCTCACCACACCGGTGAAGGGGATGGGCAGCTCGACGGCGGCCTTGGCCGTCTCCACCTCGCAGACGACCTGCCCGTCGGTGACGGTGTCACCGGGCTGTACGTACCACTTGAGGATCTCGGCTTCCGTCAGTCCCTCGCCGACGTCGGGCATCTTGAACTCACGGATACCGGCGGCCGTCGGTGAAGTCTGTCCGCTGTTGGTCATCGTCACGGCTCTCCCTCAGTACGCCAGCGCGCGGTCGACGGCATCGAGCACCCGGTCCAGGTTCGGCAGGTACTCGTCCTCCAGCCGGGCCGGTGGGTACGGCGCGTGGAAACCGCCGACACGCAGCACCGGTGCTTCCAGATGGTAGAAGCACCGCTCGGTGATGCGCGCCGCGATCTCGGCTCCGGTGCCGAGGAAGACCGGGGCCTCGTGGACGAGCACCAGGCGGCGGGTCTTCTCGACGGAGCGCTGCAGGGTGTCGAAGTCGATCGGGGACATCGAACGCAGGTCCACGACCTCCAGCGAGTTGCCCTCCTCCTCGGCGGCGGCAGCCGCCTCCAGGCAGACCTTCACCATCGGCCCGTACGCGGCGAGCGTCAGCCCGCTGCCCTGGCGGGCGATCTTCGCGGAGTGCAGCGGCGCCGGGATGGCGGAGGGATCGACCTCGCCCTTGTCCCAGTAGCGCCGCTTCGGCTCGAAGAAGATCACCGGGTCGTCGCTCTCGATCGCCTGCTGCATCATCCAGTAGGCGTCGGCCGCGTTCGACGGTGAGACGCACTTGAGCCCGGCGACGTGCGCGAACAGCGTCTCCGGGGACTCGCTGTGGTGCTCGACGGCGCCGATGCCGCCACCGTAGGGAATCCGGATGACGACCGGGAGCTTGATCTTGCCCAGTGCCCGCGCGTGCATCTTGGCGAGCTGGGTGACGATCTGGTCGTAGGCGGGGAAGACGAAGCCGTCGAACTGGATCTCGACCACGGGCCGGTAGCCGCGCAGCGCCAGCCCGATCGCCGTGCCGACGATGCCGGACTCGGCCAGCGGGGTGTCGATGACCCGGTCCTCGCCGAAGTCCTTCTGCAGCCCGTCGGTGACCCGGAAGACGCCGCCGAGCTTGCCCACGTCCTCGCCCATGACCAGGACCTTGGGGTCGTTCTCCATCGCCGTGCGCAGCGAGAGGTTGATCGCCTTGGCGACCGGAAGCTTCTGGACAGCCATGATCAGTTGACCTCCACCGCGGCGGAGCCGCTGTCGGACTCGGTCGCGAACGACGCCTGGTACTCGGCGAACTGGGCGCGCTCCTCGTCCACCAGCGCGTGCCCGTCCGCGTAGACGTTCTCGAAGATCGCCATGGTGTCGGGGTCGGGCATCGTACGGATCGCCTCGCGCACGTGCCGGCCCATCGCCTCGCTCTCCTCCTCGATGCGGGCGAAGAAGGCGTCGTCGGCCAGCTTCTCGTTCTCCAGATAGCTGCGCAGCCGCTGGATCGGGTCCTTGGCCTCCCACGCGGCGCGCTCCTCGTCGGTGCGGTAGCGCGTGGGGTCGTCGGAGGTGGTGTGGGCACCCATCCGGTAGGTGAACGCCTCGATCAGCATGGGGCCCTCGCCCGAGCGGGCCCGTTCGACGGCGGCCTTGGTCACCGCGAGGCAGGCCAGCACGTCGTTGCCGTCCACCCGGACGCCGGGGAAGCCGAAGCCCTGGGCGCGCTGGTAGATCGGCACCCGGGACTGGCGCTCGGTGGGCTCGGAGATCGCCCACTGGTTGTTCTGGCAGAAGAAGACGACCGGCGCGTTGTAGACGGCCGAGAACGTGAACGCCTCGGCGACGTCGCCCTGGCTGGAGGCGCCGTCACCGAAGTAGGCGATCACCGCCGAGTCGGCGCCGTCCTTGGCCACGCCCATCGCGTACCCGGTGGCGTGCAGCACCTGGGAGCCGATGACGATCGTGTAGAGGTGGAAGTTGTTGCTGTTGGGGTCCCAGCCGCCGTTGTTCACCCCGCGGAACATGCCCAGCAGCATCGTCGGGTCCACGTCGCGGCACCAGGCGACGCCGTGCTCGCGGTAGGTGGGGAAGACGTAGTCGTCCGGGTGCAGCGCGCGGCCCGAGCCGATCTGCGCCGCCTCCTGGCCGAGCAGCGAGGCCCACAGACCCAGCTCTCCCTGGCGCTGGAGCGCGGTGGCCTCGGCGTCGAAGCGCCGGGTCAGCACCATGTCGCGGTAGAGCCCCTGGATCTCCTCGGCGCTCAGGTCGACGTCGTACTCCGGATGGGTGACGCGCTCACCCTCGGGCGTCAGCAGCTGGACCAGCTCGGGATCGGTGTGCCCCGAGCCGTCGGCGCCGGCCTTCGCGGACGCCTTGGCCTTGGCGCCGGCCGCCCGCGTACGGGTCTTCGCCGCCGTTCCGGCCGGGGCCTTGGCGGCGGCCCCGCTCTTCGCCGGGGCCTTCGAGGCGGGCTTCGCCGTGCTCTTGGCTGCGGGCTTCGCTGCGCTCTTGGCTGCGGGCTTCCGGGCGCCCTTGGCGGGGGTCTTGGCCGGGGCCTTCCCCCCGGACTTCGCAGCGGACTTGCGGGGCTTCCCCTGCGCGGACGCGCCCTCGGGGGCCTCGGGGGCCTCGGCGGCGCCGTTCTCGGCTGCCTTGCCGCTGGTGGCGGCCTGGGTGGCGCGCTTTCCTCCGGTGCCGCTGCGGCGCGCGGTGCTCCGCGCGGCAGTGCTCTCCACGGTCACGTGTGCTCCTCCGTCTGTCCGGCCCCCGGGATTGCCGGTGACCTGGGGCTCCCCCGCCCACTGGCGGGGGGAGGCTCGCCCGGTCCCGTGCGGCGCACGGGGTGGGAGCGTCGCGGTCGGCACCGGGTGGTGACTGCTGTCCCGGTCGCGGCCCGCTGTCCCGACCCCGGTCGGGACGCCCCAGCCATGGCTGGCATCTCCATAGACGCACGAGGCGGCCCTGACCTGCAACTTTGCTCGGAAATCCAAGTAAGAACGAGGAAGTCCGAGCAGTTGTGCACCGAGTCGGGACATCACTGGTCACGGCCTCGCGAGCCGCGGACATCCGCACGGTAACCCGGGGCGCGGGAGCCCGGGAAGAGTGAAGGGGGGATCAATATGTGAGACTGGACAGGTGCCCGAAAACGGACGAACCCGGGTATACCTGGTCGACGATCACGAGATCGTCCGCCGGGGCGTACGTGACATGCTCGCGGCCGACAGCGGCGTGGAGATCACCGGCGAGGCGGGAACGGCGGCCGACGCGCTCGACGGCATCGCCGAAGCCCGGCCCGACGTCGCCATTCTGGACGTACGGCTACCGGACGGCAGCGGTATCGAGGTCTGCCGCGAGGTGCGCTCCCGGGACGAGTCGATCCGCTGTCTGATGCTCACCTCCTACGCGGACGACGAGGCGCTGCTGGCCTCGGTGGTGGCCGGCGCCTCCGGATATGTACTCAAGGGCCTGAGCGGCAGCGAGCTGGTGCAGGCCGTGCACGCCGTGGCAGCGGGCGCCTCGCTGCTGGACCCGGGCGCCACCCGGCGCGTACTGGACCGGCTGCACGGCCGGGGCAGCGCCGTAGGACAGGACGGCCGGCTGGCCGCGCTCACCGCGCAGGAACGCGCGATCCTGGAGCTGATCGGGGAAGGGCTGACCAACCGGGCCATCGGCGAGCGCCTCCACCTCGCGGAGAAGACCGTCAAGAACTACGTCTCAGGGCTGCTGGCCAAGCTCGGCATGGAGCGCCGCTCCCAGGCCGCCGCCTACATCGCCCGCCTCCGCACCTCCGGGCACTGACTCGGTACCGCGCGTCAGTCGCAGAACGCGGCCCGCACCGCCTCGTAGTGGCCGCTCCACCACACCACCAGCGCTGCCGCCGCCGGGAACTGCGGGTCGGCGCGTACATCGCGCAACTGGTAGCGCCAGCGCAGCATCCAGAAGTCGTTCAGCCGCTCCCACCACACCCGGTGCACGGCGGCGGCCAGCTCCTCGCGGGAAGCACCCGCGCCGCCCCGGTAGGCGCGTGCGAAGGCCCGCACCTTGCGCAGGTCGAGCGTGCCACCGGGACGCAGGAAGAAGATCGCCGCGCCGCGCACCGCCTCTTCGGCCCTGGGGTGCACCCCCAGCCGGTCCCAGTCCAGGATCGCCACCGGCCTGGGGCTGCGCCCGGTGGGCGCGTAGAGCAGGTTGAGCGGGTGGAAGTCCCCGTGCACCCAGCCGGTGAACCGGGCAGGAACGGCGGCGGGCCGCTGGTCCGCGTAGCGGCGCAGCAGCTCCCGGCGCTCGGTGAGCCGGTGCTCGGCCAGCTCGTCGAAGCTGTCCCGGCGGCCACGGGCCCTGATCCGCTCCAGCAGCGCCCCGATCTCGTCGTACGTCGCCGCCGGATCGGCGCTCTCATGGCTGGTGTGCGGCGCCCGAGGCAGGGCGCGGGCCAGCCGGACGTGCACCCGGCCCAGCAGCGCGCCCAGCACCTGCGACTGGGCCACGGTCAGCTCGCTGCCGTGCCGGTGCGTGCCCTCGATCCACGGGTGCAGCGCGAAGCAGCGCCTCCCGGCGACGGCGACGGTACGGACCCGGGCCCCCGTCGCCGCCCGCACCGCCGGAACCACCGGCACGACGGGCAGTCCCAGCGCTGCGAGCCGCGCCGTGGCGCGGTGCTGGCGCTCGATGCGGCCGAGCGAGCCCGGGCCGTCGAGGTGGTGTTTGAGGAAGTAGCGGCCGCGTGTGGTCGTCAGGCGGTAGCCGCGATTGAGCAGTCCGTGCGAGACAGGCGTGCAGGAGAGGGGCTCCCCGACACCGTCGTACTGCCGCAACAGGGTGTGGAGCGTGCCCTCCGTGAGGGCGGGGGAAGACGGCTGCACGGCCGCATCGTAGAGCCCTCCGAGGGCCCGGCGCCGCCTCGTCAACCCCCTGTGGACAGCGCGTCAACACCCGGCTGACGCACGGCGGGGGCAGTCGCCCGGCCGGGGCCGGTACCTGCCCCCGGGGTCGCGGGGCCTACTCCTCGGTACCGGTAATGGTGCCGGTTTCGCCCGACCCGCCGTTGCCGCCCTGGCTGTCGCCTCCGGCGTTGTCGCCACCGGAGGGCGGCGACTGGCTGTTGCTCGGCTTGCCGCCGTCGCCGCCGTCGCCCGACCCGCCGTCGTTGCCGCCGCCCTCCGTCTGGCTCGGGTCGCCGGTCTGCGAGGGCTGCGTCTGGCTCGGCTGCGTCTGGCTCGGATACGACTGCGAGGGCCGGTCGCTCGGCGTCCAGTCGCCGGTGCCGTCCGAGGTGCCCGGCTGCTCCTGCTCGGTCTCCGTGGGAGTGGCCGACGGCTCCTTGGAGGGCTTGTGCTTCTCCGACTGGGACGTGCTCGGCTTGGTGTTGTCGGGCTTGTCGCCCTTGCCGTTGTTGGCGCTGAGCGCGTAGAAGATGCCGCCCGCTATGGCGATCACCGCGAGGAAGGCGACCAGCGCGTACCGTACGCCCTTGCCGCCACCGCGACCGCCGCTGCCGCCGCGCCGTGGCCCGCCGTCGAAGCCGCCGTCGTCGTCCCGGGGGCCGGCCAGCAGCGGAGCGCCCATCTGCGAGGTGTCCGAGTGCGAGGGGTGCGGGCGCGCACCCGCCCCCGCGACGCCCATGACCTGGGTCGAGCCCCCGGTGTGCGCCGCCGGGCCGGTGTTCCACAGGCCGCCGGTGTGGCTGCCCTGCTCGTGCAGCATCTGCAGCGCGTACTGCGTCAGCCCGCGCATCTCCTCGGCCGACTGGAACCGGTCGTCCGGATCCTTGGCCAGCGCCCGCATGACCAGGCCATCCAGCTCCGGCGGCACCGCGTCCGAGACCTCGGACGGCAGCACCGGGTCGTCCTGGACGTGCTGGTAGACGACCGACAGCGGCGTCTCACCCGTGAACGGGGGACGCCGGGTCAGCAGTTCGTACAGCAGACAGCCGGTGGCGTACAGGTCGGAGCGGGTGTCGACGGTCTTGCCGAGCGCCTGCTCGGGGGAGAGGTACTGCGGGGTGCCCATCACCATGCCGGTCTGCGTCATGGTGTTGGAGGCGCCGTGCATGGCGCGGGCGATGCCGAAGTCCATCACCTTGACCGCGCCGCCCTGCGTGATGATCACGTTGGCGGGCTTGATGTCACGGTGCACGATGCCGTGCTGGTGGCTGTAGGCCAGCGCGTCCAGCACCCCGGAGACGATGACCAGCGCCTGGTCCGGCGGCGGTGCGTCGGCGTTGAGCAGCAGATCGCGGATCGTGCTGCCCTCGACCAGCTCCATCACCATGTACGGCGTGACATTGCCGCCGATGAACTCCTCGCCCGAGTCGTAGACCGCGACGACGGAGTGGTGGTTGAGGCCCGCGACGGACTGGGCCTCGCGCGTGAAGCGCGCCTTGGAGATGGGGTCCTCGGCCAGGTCCGAGCGCAGCAGCTTGACCGCGACCGTACGGCCGAGGCGCAGGTCCTCGGCGCCGAACACCTCGGCCATGCCACCACGGCCGAGGCGGTGCGTCAGGCGGTACCTGCCGTCGCCGACCAGGCCGTTGTTGCCCCACAATTCCGGCGAATCGGGCAGGGAGCCGCCGCCCGTCGCGTCGGGGTCCGAAGGGCCCCCGGCGGCTTGCGTCTGTGCCATCAGTCCTCGCCGTCGATTCGAATCCGCGGGCTTGCGCGCGGTGGACACTCCCCCCAAGGAGGCTACAGGCACGCGGGGGGTGGAATGGGTGGGACGGAATACCGAAGCCAAGGAGTGGTCATCCAACAAGCTGAGAGGCGCCCCCGCAAGTCGGTCTCAAGAACGTCACAACAACCCCCCGCGACCGCCCCCGCCCCCTCTCCGCCCCGGCCCCGCGGCACCCCTCGCGCACACCCCCGCGCACACCCTGCGCACAGCCGCTGAGCGGCACCCTCTACGCTCGTGGAACCGTCCGGGGCGCCGCTCGCGAAGGGCGTATGCGCATTCGGTCACGGAACGGGCAACGAACTTGACGTGACCGAACCCCCGGGCAAACTTGGGCCAGTATCAGGGTCAAGGATCACTCAACGTACCTGCACGGGGGCAGCGCCGCCGAGGGGGAAGCAGTCAGATGAGCGACGACGGCGCACAGGCGGCCGGCAACTACTTGGGCCGCATGGTCGGCGGGGGGCGTTTCCAGCTCCGTTCACTGCTCGGCGCCGGCGGGATGGCCTCCGTCTATCTCGCCTACGACTCCGTGCTCGACCGGCAGGTCGCGGTCAAGACGCTGCACACCGAACTCGGCCGGGAGCAGTCCTTCCGCGAGCGGTTCCGCCGCGAGGCGCAGTCCGTCGCCAAGCTGACGCACACCAACATCGTCTCCGTCTTCGACTCCGGCGAGGACGAGATCGACGGCGCCCTGGTGCCGTACATCGTCATGGAGTACGTCGAGGGCAAGCCGCTGCGCACCGTACTGGACGAGGACATCGCCCAGTACGGCGCGATGCCGGCCGACAAAGCGCTGAAGATCACCGGCGATGTGCTGGCGGCCCTCGAGGTCAGCCACGAGATGGGCCTCGTGCACCGGGACATCAAGCCCGGAAACGTGATGCTCACCAAGCGTGGCGTGGTCAAGGTCATGGACTTCGGCATCGCGCGCGCCATGCAGTCCGGTGTGACATCCATGACACAGACCGGCATGGTCGTCGGCACCCCGCAGTACCTCTCACCGGAACAGGCCCTCGGCCGCGGCGTGGACGCCCGCTCCGACCTGTACTCGGTCGGCATCATGCTCTTCGAGCTGCTCACCGGGCGGCTGCCGTTCGACGCCGACTCGCCGCTGGCCATCGCCTACGCGCACGTCCAGGAGGAGCCGCCCACGCCCTCCTCCATCAACCAGTCCATCCCCCCTGCGGTGGACGCGCTGGTCGCCCGGACCCTGAAGAAGAACCCCAACGAGCGCTTCCCGTCGGCCGAGGCGATGCACGACGAGTGCACCCGCATCGGCGGCTCCGGCGTCGCGGCCGGGGCCTCGCCCATCATCATCAGCGGCGGTCCGCCCGCCAACAGCGGCGCCGGCGTGGGCCAGGCCGTCTTCCCGCCGGTCGACGCCGCCTCCCAGCCGCAGCAGGGCGGGGTGCAGACGCCGTACCAGCCGCAGGGGCAGGGGCAGGGGCAAGGGCAGCCGGGGCCGTACAACAGCGGGGGGTTCGGCCCCTCCACCCCCCCGCCCCCCACCCAGACCTCCCCCGTGCCCGGTCCCGGCTACGGCTACCCGCAGGCGTCCCCGGCCGGCCCCTCCACGCCGCCGCCCTACACGATCGGTGCGCACGGGTCCACGCCTGGCGGCAACGGCGGCTCGGGCGGCAAGAAGCCCTCGCCCGGCGCCATGGCCGGCTACGGCCTGGCAGCCGTGGCCGTCATCGTCGCCCTGGTCTTTGTGATCATCGGGCTCTCCGACGGCGGGGACGACCCCGACCCCAAGCCCACCGCCAAGCCCAAGCCCTCCCCGACCGCCACCACCGACGAGGGGGACACCACCAACAGCGGCGGCTCGGACTCCGGCGGCTTCAAGGGACCCGACAAGAGCCGCACCATCGACTCCTCGAAGTGCACCGACGCCACGGAGTCCTACAGCGACAAGAGCAAGGTCATGGTCCCCGACCTGACGATCAAGGACCTCACCTCCGTCAAGGCCTGCCTGCGCGCCGCCGGCTGGAAGCTCGGTGAGGTGACCAAGGAGGACGAGAACGTCTGGGGGAAGAACACCGTCCTGGAGCAGAGCCCTGACTCCCTGGACGACTTCGACCCGAAGAAGGACAAGATCGACCTGACGGTCTCCACCGGCCAGCCGGCCGACTGAGACGTGCCGTCCGCCGAGAGCCAGTGAGCCGCTGAGAGCCACTGAAAGCTGCCGAGTGCCGCCGAGTGCCCCCGGGTGTCCCGCCCGGGGGCACCGTGCTGTGCGGGCCGCCCCGGCTCACTCCTGTGTCATCCGGCGCACCTCCACCACTCGGAACCGGCCGGAGACGAAGTCCCCGTCGCACAGTGCGCAGTTGGCCGCGGGGTTGCCGCCCGAGCCGTGGAAGTCGCTGAAGGCGGCCGTCTGGTTGACGTAGACACCGCCTGTCAGATTGAGCGAGAGCTGCGCGGGCTCGTCGAAGCACACCTCCTCCACCTGGCGGGCCACCTGCGCCGAGGTGGTGTAGGCGGAGACCGTCATGGCGCCCTTGGCCTGCAGGGTGTTGCGCAGCAACTCCAGCGCGTCCTCGGTGGAGCCGACGGCCACCGCGAAGGCGACAGGGCCGAAGCACTCCTGCTGATACGCCGCCTCCGCCTCCGGCTTGGTGGCGTCCAGCTTGACGAGGGCGGGGGTGCGCACCGTGGCCCCGGGGAACTCCGGGTTGGCCACAGCGCGGGAGGGCAGCGCCACCTCGCCCAGCGAGGGTGCCGCCTCCAGGCGCTCCCGCACCTGGTCGTTGACGAGGGCGCCCAGCAGCGCGTTGGCCCGCGCGTCGTCGCCGAGCAGCTTGCCGACGGCTCCGGCGAGGTCGGCCACCACCTCGTCGTAGGACTTGGGGCCGGACTCGGTGGTGATGCCGCCGGCCGGGATCAGCAGGTTCTGCGGCGTCGTGCACATCTGGCCGCTGTAGAGGGAGAGGGAGAAGGCGAGGTTGGCGAGCATGCCCTGGTAGTCGTCGGTGGAGTCGATGACGACCGTGTTCACGCCCGACTTCTCGGTGTAGACCCGGGCCTGCCGGGCGTTGGCCTCCAGCCACTCGCCGAACGCCGAGCCCCCGGTGTAGTCGATCACCCGGATCTCGGGACGGGTGGCCAGGTCCTTGGCGATGCCGTCGCCCTCCGCCTCGGCTGCCAGCGCCACCAGATCGGCGTCGAACCCCGCCTCCGCCAGCACCTCGCGGGCGATCCGCACCGTCAGGGCGAGCGGCAGCACGGCCCGCGGGTGCGGCTTGACCAGCACGGCGTTGCCGGTCGCCAGCGAGGCGAAGAAGCCGGGGAAGCCGTTCCAGGTGGGGAAGGTGTTGCAGCCGATCAGCAGCGCGACACCGCGTCCGACCGGGGTGAACTCCTTGGTGACCCGAAGCGGTTCCCGTTTGCCCTGCGGCTTCTCCCAGGCGGCACGCTCGGGGGTGCGCGCCTGCTCGGCGTAGGCGTAGGCCACCGCCTCCATACCGCGGTCCTGCGCGTGCGGGCCGCCCGCCTGGAAGGCCATCATGAACGCCTGGCCGCTGGTGTGCATCACGGCCTGGGCGAACTCGTGGGTGCGGGCGCTGATCCGGGCCAGGATCTCCAGGCACACCGCCGCGCGCGCCTCCGCTCCGGCCTTGCGCCAGGCCGGCAGGCCCCCGCGCATCACCGACAGCAGCGCGTCGATCGCCCCCTCGTCCGCGCGGGGGTAGGAGATGCCCAGCTCCAGCCCGTACGGCGACACCTCGGAGGCCACCCATTCGCCGGAGACCGGCTGGCCCGGCAGCTCGAAGCGGCTGCCGCGCAGCGCGTCGAAGGCCGCCTTGCCCTCCTCGGCCGCGCCCTCGCCGTACGCCTTGGGGTGCTCGGGATGCGGGGTCCAGAACTCCCTGCTGCGGATCGCTTCCAGCGCGCGGTCCAGGGTGGGGCGGTGCTTGTCGATGAGCTGGGCAGTGGTCGTTCCGATACCGGTGGTCACGCGGGACCAACTCCTCGCTGAGCTGGGACGGAATGCGGGTGGCGACGGCTTTGCCGCGGCCGCTCACCTGGTAGATACTGCTACCGAACGATCGGTCGGTGCAAGGGGGTCCGGAGACCTGTGGACAACTTCGCCCAGCGCCCGGAAGGCCCCGCGGGCCGCCCGGCTAGCATCGGCCGCATGCCCACGGTCAAGCGCGACACCTACACGCCCGACTCGCTGCTCTCCGTCGCCGTGCGGGTGTTCAACGAGCGGGGCTACGACGGCACCTCGATGGAGCACCTCTCGAAGGCCGCCGGCATCTCCAAGTCGTCGATCTACCACCATGTGCGCGGCAAGGAGGAGCTGCTGCGCCGGGGAATAAGCCGCGCGCTGGACGGGCTGTTCGCGGTGCTGGAGGAGGCCCCGGCGCGCGAGGGGCGGGCCGTGGAGCGGCTGGAGCACGTCACGCGCCGCACGGTCGAGGTCCTGATGGCCGAGCTGCCCTATGTGACGCTGCTGCTGCGGGTGCGCGGCAACACCGAGACCGAGCTGTGGGCGATGTCCCGGCGGCGCGAGTTCGACCAGCGGGTGGCCGAGCTGGTCAAGCAGGCGGCGGCCGAGGGGGACCTGCGCTCCGATGTGGACGCGCGGCTGGCGACCCGGCTGCTGTTCGGCATGATCAACTCGATCGCCGAGTGGTACCGCCCGGACCGCGCCGCGCACAACGGCGCCGCCGGTGGCGACTCCTCCGCACCCGGAGGCTCGAACACCAGCGCGGAGGTCGCCGAGGCCGTGGTCCGCACCGCCTTTGCGGGCCTGCGCACGAGCTGACCGCGCCTCCCTGAGGCCCCGGCTCCCGATCCGGCAGGGCCCGGGCTCCAGGTCCGTCAGGGCCCCGGCTCCAGGTCGGTCTCCTCGAACACCAGCAGGGTGCGGGTGCTCAGCACCTCCGGCATCGACTGGATTCGCGTCAGGACGAGGTCGCGAAGCGCCCTGTTGTCCGGCGTGTGCACCAGCAGCAGTACGTCGAAGTCGCCGCTGACGAGCGCCATGTGGGCCGCGCCCGGCAGCTCTTGGAGCTTCTCGCGGACGCTGCGCCACGAGTCCTGGACGATCTTGAGGGTGATGTAGGCGGAGGCGCCGTGACCCGCGCGCTCCTGGTCGATACGGGCGCTGAAGCCCCGGATCACCCCGTCGTCGATGAGCCGGTTGATGCGGGCGTAGGCGTTGGCACGGGAGACGTGCACACGCTCGGCCACCGAGCGGACGGAGGCCCGCCCGTCAGCGCGCAGCAGACGCACGATGTCGCGGTCTATCGCGTCCAGCGGCCGGGCGGGAAACCGGTGCCCGGCGTGCGGTCCCGCCTCCTCGGGATCGTTGGCCATCTGTTCACCCCGCACGGTCCCTCGCCTCCCCTGAATGGACACTCTGCGGTCATCGAACGGTTTTGCGGGCCAGTTGTCCACAGGCCGGGGCCACCCGTAGCCAAAATGTGCCGGCGACCGAACAATCGGTAGGGGTGGCCCACTCGGTCACCGGCCCGGCCTGCCGGTGGTACGGCCATCGGCAGGCCGGCGCGCCAGCAGGCCGATGTGTCAGGCGTACCCCGCCTGCCCGCGCCGCAGCCCGCCCACGAGGAGGTGCTCGTCATGACGGTCCTAGAGCAGCCAGGAGCCTACGCCCCCGCGCCTCCCCCCTCGTGGCGTCCCCGTACGGACGCCGCACCGCTCCTCCCCGACGCCGAGCCCTACCGCGTACTGGGGACCCGCGGGACCCGTACGGCCCAGGACGGGGCACCGGGTCCGGACGCGGGGCTGCTGCGCCGGCTGTACGCGGCCGTGGTGCGCGGCAGGCGGTTCAACGAGCAGGCCACCGCGCTGACCCGCCAGGGCCGGCTGGCGGTCTACCCGTCGTCGCGGGGCCAGGAGGCCTGCCAGGTCGCCGCGGCGCTCGCGCTGGGTGAGCGCGACTGGCTCTTCCCCAGCTACCGCGACACGCTCGCGGCCGTGGCGCGCGGTCTTGACCCGGTGGAGGTGCTGTCCCTGCTGCGCGGCGACTGGCACCACGGCTACGACTCGCCCGGCACCAGGGTCGCGCCGCTGTGCACCCCGCTGGCCACCCAGTTGCCCCACGCGGTCGGGCTGGCCCACGCCGCGCGGCTGAAGGGCGACGATGTGGCCGCGCTGGCGCTGGTCGGCGACGGCGGCACCAGCGAGGGCGACTTCCACGAGGCGCTGAACTTCGCCGCCGTATGGCGGACACCGGCCGTCTTCCTGGTGCAGAACAACGGCTTCGCGATCTCCGTACCGCTGGCCAAGCAGACCGCGGCGCCCTCCCTGGCGCACAAGGCGGTCGGCTACGGCATCCCCGGACGGCTGGTGGACGGCAACGACGCGGTGGCCGTGCACGAGGTGCTGTGCGAGGCGCTGGACCGCGCCCGCGCCGGCGGCGGCCCCACCCTGGTGGAGGCGGTCACCTACCGGCTCGAGGCTCATACGAACGCCGACGACGCGACCCGCTACCGCACCGACGAGGAGGTCGAGGCCTGGCGGGAGCACGATCCCGTCACCCTGCTGGAGCGCGAGCTGCGCGACCGCGGACTGCTCGACGAGGCGACCGTCCGGGAGGCCGCGGAGGCGGCCGAGCGGCAGGCCGCCGAGCTGCGCGAACGGATGCACCAGGACCCGCAGCCGGACCCGGCGGAGCTGTTCGCGCACGTCTACGCGCAGCCGACGCCGCAGCTGCGCGACCAGGCGGAACAGCTGCGGGCCGAGCTGGAGGCGGAGCAGCGCTCGGCCACCGCCGCACAGTCAGCGGGCAGCACGACAGCGGGGGAGGAGACCCGATGAGCACAGCGGTGCGACAGCCCGCGGCGGCAGCGGCGGACCGCAAGTCCGCCACCATGGGCCAGGCCCTGCGCCACGCCCTGCGGGACGCCATGGCCGACGACCCCGATGTGCACGTCTTCGGTGAGGACGTGGGCACCCTGGGCGGCGTCTTCCGGGTGACGGACGGGCTCACCGCCGAGTTCGGCCCCGACAGGTGCACCGACACACCGCTGGCGGAGGCGGGCATCCTCGGCACAGCGGCCGGCATGGCGATGTACGGGCTGCGGCCGGTCGTGGAGATGCAGTTCGACGCGTTCGCCTACCCCGGGTTCGAGCAACTGGTCTCGCACATCTCCCGGATGCGCAACCGCACCCGCGGAAAGATGCCCATGCCGCTGACGGTGCGCATCCCCTACGGCGGCGGCATCGGAGGCGTGGAGCACCACAGCGACTCCTCGGAGGCGTACTACATGGCCACCCCGGGGCTGCACGTCGTCACCCCCGCCACGGTCGCCGACGCCTATGGGCTGCTGCGCGCCTCCATCGCATCCGACGACCCGGTGGTCTTCCTCGAACCCAAGCGGCTCTACTGGTCGAAGGCCGACTGGGACCCGCAGGAACCGGAGGCGGTGCCCGGTATCGGCCGGGCCGTCGTACGGCGGCGGGGCAGCTCCGCGACGCTGATCACCTACGGCCCGTCCGTGCCGGTCTGTCTGGAGGCCGCCGAGGCCGCGCGCGAGGAGCACGGAAACGGCGCCGAGGGCTGGGACCTCGAGGTGATCGACCTGCGCTCCCTGGTGCCTTTCGACGAGGAGACGGTCGCCGCCTCCGTACGGCGCACCGGGCGGGCCGTGGTGGTGCACGAGTCGCCCGGTTTCGCGGGGCCCGGCGGCGAGATCGCGGCCCGGATCACCGAGCGCTGCTTCCACTATCTGGAGGCGCCCGTGCTGCGCGTCGCCGGGTTCGACATCCCCTACCCGCCGCCGATGCTGGAGCGACACCACCTGCCGGGTGTCGACCGGGTTCTGGACGCCGTCGCACGGCTCCAGTGGGAGAGCGGCTTCACCGAGAGCGGCGGCTTCGGCCAGGGCCGGGGCGGAGGTGCCGTCTGATGGGCGAGGTACGCGAGTTCACCCTGCCGGACCTGGGGGAGGGGCTGACAGAGGCGACGATCGTCCGGTGGCTGGTCGCGGTCGGCGAGACCGTACGGGTGGACGAACCGGTCGTCGAGGTGGAGACGGCCAAGGCGCTGGTCGAGGTCCCCTGCCCGTACGCCGGAGTGGTCACCTCGCACGCCGCCGGGGAGGGCGCCGAGGTCGCCGTGGGCGCCCCCCTGGTCACCGTCGCGGTGAGCCCCGGCGGCAAGGCGGCTGCCGCCCCTGAGCCGGAACACGTGGGCGGCTCGGGCAATGTGCTGGTCGGCTATGGGACGGCGGAGCCCACCGGGCGCCGGCCCCGTGCCGCCCTGCGCCCGCCCGGCCTCGCCGCGCCCGGAGCGGGGACGGGGGCAGGGGAGGAGCTCCGGTCCGGCGCGGACCGGGGCGCCCCCGTCCCGGTGATCTCTCCGCTGGTGCGCCGCCTGGCCCGTGAGCACGGACTGGATCTGCGCACGATGACGGGCAGCGGCCCGGACGGTCTCATCCTGCGGGCCGATGTGGAGCGTGCCGTGCGCACCGGGAGGGAGAGCACCGTACGGGAGAGCAGCACCCAGCACGGTGCCGCTCAGCGCGGTCGCGCGCCGGAGAGGGCGCCGCGGGAGCGCCGTATCCCGCTGCGCGGCAGGCGCGGAACGGCTGCCGAACGGCTCGCTCGCAGTTGGGCCGAGATCCCGGACGCCAGCTGCTGGGTGGACGCGGACGCCACCGAACTCCTCGCCGCGCGCAAGGAGATGAACGCCGCCACCGCACAGGACCGCTCCCCCGCGTCCATATCGCTGCTCGCGCTGCTGGGACGGGTGTGCACGGCGGCACTGGCGCGGTTCCCCGAGCTCAATTCGACGGTGGACACCGAGGCACGCGAGATCGTCGTACTGCCCGAGGTGCATCTGGGGTTCGCCGCACAGACCGACAGAGGGCTCGTCGTACCAGTCGTACGGGACGCGCACACGCTGAGCGCCGAAGAGCTCACCGCCGAGATGGCCCGGCTCACCGAGGCCGCCCGCGCGGGCACGCTCACCCCGGCCGAGCTGACGGGCGGCACGTTCACGCTGAACAACTACGGCGTCTTCGGCGTGGACGGCTCCACCCCGATCATCAACCATCCGGAGGCCGCGATGCTGGGCGTCGGCCGTATCGCCCGCAAGCCGTGGGTGGTCGACGACGAGCTGGCCGTCCGCAGCGTCGTACAGCTGTCGCTCACCTTCGACCACCGGGTGTGCGACGGCGGCACGGCAGGCGGCTTCCTGCGCCATGTGGCGGACTGCGTCGAGCATCCGGCGAGGCTGCTGCGCACGCTCTGACTTCCGTACGCTCTGAGGCGTGACGCAGGCTCCAGGACCACCCTCAGCGGCCGGACCGCCCGACCGCCCGCAGACCGCGCGTGAGGCCGCCGGACGGCCGCGTGCGGCGCCGGGCGCCTCACCGGGTGCCGCCGTGCGCCCGTACGCGGCGCTCGTCCTCGCCGGTGGCGGCGCGAGGCGGCTGGGCGGCGCCGACAAGCCCGCCGTGACGGTGGGCGGCAGGCCGCTGCTCGACCGCGTCCTGGCGGCGTGCGCCGACGCGACCGCCACGGTGGTGGTGGGCCCGCGCCGGCCGACGTACCGCCCGGTGCTGTGGGCCCGCGAGGAGCCGCCCGGCGGCGGCCCGCTCGTGGCGCTGCAAGCGGGCCTGGACGCGCTGGAGGGCCCGGCACGGCACCGCCCCGCCGCAGCGGACGGCCCGGTCGGCACCGTGCTGGTCGTCTCGGCCGATCTGCCGTTCCTCTCGGAGCGGGCGGTGCGCGCGCTGGTCGCCGTACCCGACGGGTGCGAGGTGGCGGTCGCGTACGACGGGCGCGACCAACCGCTGCTCGCCGCCTACCGGATGGAGCCGCTGCGCCGCGAACTCGCGCTGCTGCGTACCGAGTACGGCACACTCGTGGGTCTGCCGTTGCGCATGGTGCTCCAAGGGCTGATGCTGCACCGGGTGACCACTCCCTCCGTCACCGCCGCCGCACTCGACTGCGACACCTGGGAAGACATCGCCACAGCGAGGGCCCGCATCAGGGAGCATGAAACCGTGCTGGATGAATGGATCTCCGCGGTCAAGGCCGAACTCGGCATCGAGCTCGACGTCGACACCGCCGCGCTGCTCGACCTCGCCAGGGACGCCGCACACGGTGTCGCGCGCCCGGCGGCGCCGCTCACCACGTTCCTGGTGGGCTATGCGGCGGCGCGCGCGGGCGGTTCGGCGCAGGACGTCGAACGGGCGGCCGAGGCGGCGGCGCGGCTGGCCCGGCGCTGGGCCGACGAGGCCGGTGGGACCTCCGACAACGCCGAGAACTCCGACAACTCCGAGGGCAGCGACGGCCGATGAGCGGCGCCGACGAACTCGACGAGGCCATCGCCCTCGCCAACAGCGGCCGGACCCGCCCGGAGCCGCCACCCGCGCCACGCCTGAAGCGCATCCGCCGTATCGAGTGGGGCGAGAACGCCGAGAGCGCCGGGAGCGCGATGGGCCCCATGGGAGAGCACCAGGACCACGGTCGCCCCGGCGAGGCCGGCGGCCACGGAGGCCGGGGCACAGGCGGGGAACGCGGCCAACACGGCGAACACGGCCCACACGGCGACAAGCGGGACGGTGACGAACGCGGCAGCGGCGGTCGCGGCGGTGCCGGCAGCACCGGCCCCGTCCCGCCGGGCCACCCCGGGGAGGGCCCAGGGCGGCACCGGAACGGCCCGCCGCAGCACACCCCGGAGGCCCCGCGAGGGGGCGCTCACCATCCCGCGGAGGGTTCCGGGAAAGCGGACCAGCCCGGGCACGCGCAAGGGCCCGGGAACAGCGCGCGCAAGCCGCCGCCCAGTTGGCGCGAGGCCGTCGCGCTGGCGGCCTCGGCGGCAACCGCGCTGCCCGCCGAAACCGTGCCACTGGCGCACGCTCTGGGCCGCACTCTCGCCACGCCGCTGCGTGCCCTGACAGACCTGCCGTCGTTCGACACCTCGGCGATGGACGGCTGGGCGGTGTCGGGGCCGGGCCCCTGGGAGCCGGCCCGCGCGGCGGACGGCACCGAGCGCCCCGGTGTCCTGGCCGGTGACCGCTCCGAGCCGCCGCAGCTCGCCGACGGAGAGGCGGTACGCATCGCGACCGGTGCCCGTATCCCGCCCGGCACCAGCGCCGTACTGCGCTCGGAGGCGGCCCAGCGGACCGGCGCGCGGCTGCGCACGGCCACTCCCCCGCAGCCCGGAACCGACATCCGTCCGCGCGGACAGGAGTGCCGCAGGGGAGACGAACTGCTGCCCGCCGGGCTGACCGTCACCCCCGCCGTGCTCGGGCTGGCGGCGGCGGCCGGTTACGACGAACTGTCGGCCGTGCCGCGCCCGAGAGCCGAAGTGCTCGTCCTGGGCGATGAACTGCTGCACCGCGGACTGCCGCGCGACGGCCGCATCAGGGACGCGCTCGGGCCGATGGTCGAGCCGTGGCTGACGGCCCTGGGCGCCGAGGTGACCGTCACCCGGCTGCTGGGGGACGACGCGGAGGCGCTGCACGAGGCGGTGGCCACCACGACGGCCGATGTCGTCGTCACCACGGGCGGCACGGCGAGCGGCCCCGTCGACCACCTCCAGCCGACGCTGCGCCGCCTGGAAGCACAACTGCTGGTGCACGGAGTACGCGTCCGCCCCGGGCACCCCATGCTGCTGGCCGCACTGGGACCGGCGACAGCACCGCGAGGGGCGGGAAAGCAACCGCGCAACCGGTATCTGGTCGGACTGCCGGGCAATCCGCTGGCGGCGCTCTCCGGACTCGTCACCCTGGCGGCTCCCCTGCTGCGCGCACTCGCGGGCCGGACCGAACCGGAGGCGCGCGCGGCCACCTTGGGCGCCGAGGTTTCCGGCCACCCGCGCGACACGCGGCTGGTGCCCGTACGGTACGAGGGTTCCGGTATCCGGGCGCGTATCCGGCCCCTGCGGTACTCCGGTCCCGCCATGCTGCGCGGGGTGGCCTCCTGCGACGCGCTGGCCGTGGTGCCGCCCGGCGGCGGCGCACCCGGCACGGACGTGCCCGTACTGGAGCTGCCGTGGTGAAGCGGCCCGGCGGCACGGGAGCGGGCGGTGCGACGCGGCCCCAGGGCTCGGTACTGCTGCCGCGGCCGGACATCAGTCCGCAGCGGCAGGTCATCCGGCGGCTGCTGACCGCGCTCGTCGTCTTGTGGGTGACGGTGCTGCTGGTCTATCTGGACCGGGACGGCTATGTGGACAACAGCGACGCCGGCGTGTCCTTTCTGGATTGCCTGTACTACACCACCGTCACGCTCTCCACGACCGGCTACGGCGACATCACCCCCGCGTCCGACAGCGCACGGCTGGTCAACACGCTCGTCATCACGCCGCTGCGCGTGCTGTTCCTGATCATTCTCATCGGCACCACGCTCGAGGCGCTGACGGACCGCACCCGCCAGCAGTGGCGCCTGAACCGCTGGAGGTCCGCGTTGCGCGACCACACCGTCGTCGTCGGATTCGGCACCAAGGGCCGCTCGGCCGTCCAGACCCTGCTCTCGACCGGGCAGAGCCGCGACCGGATCGTCGTCATCGACCCGCTCGCGCAGGCCGTCAAAACCGCCAACGCGGAAGGCTTCGCCGGGGTGGAGGGCGACGCCACCCGCAGCGAGGTGCTGATACGGGCGGAGGTGCAGCGGGCCAAGCAGATCGTGATCGCACCCCAGCGTGACGACACCTCCGTGCTGGTGACGCTGACGGCACGGCAGCTGAACCCGCGCATCAACATCGTCGCGGCGGTGCGCGAGGAGGAGAACGCGCCCCTGCTGCGGCAGTCGGGCGCCGACCAGGTCATCACCAGCGCGAGCGCGGCGGGCCGGCTGCTCGGTCTCGCGATGCTCAGCCCGAACGCCAGCTCGGTGATAGAGGACCTCATCCAGCAGGGCACCGGGCTCGACCTGAAGGAGCGCCCCGTCACCAAGGCCGAGGCGGGAGGCTCCCCACGGGACTGCGCCGACCTGGTCGTCTCCGTCGTGCGCGGCCATCGCATCCTCGCCTACGACGATCCGGAGGCGGCCACCCTGGAGCTCACCGACCGGCTGGTCGTCATCCACCGCGCCTCGCGGACACGCCCGGAACCCGGCGAGCGACGGGGCGACGCGCGGTAGGCGGGAGCAGGCGGGAGCAGGCGGGATACGGCAGGAGCAGATGTCGGGGGGCGGTCAGCCGCCCTTCTCATCCCTTCAGGTGACTGTGGTTGCGCCTGACGGCCCCCAGCGCGGCCGACGCGTGACGATGACGCGATGGACCCGCCGCCCACCTGCCCCAACTGCCCGGCACGCCTGCTGTGGAAGGACACGCGCGAGACGGGACCCGGCAAGGAGGACTCCTGGTTCTGGTTCTGCACCGGCTGCCACCAGGCGTATGTACCGACCCCGGACCAGAAGCTCCGCTTCACCTACGCCGCCTGACCGGCCCACCGCCCGCCCCGTGGCCCACCGAGCGGGGGCGGGTAGCGTCGGCCGCATGCATGCGATCACGATTCCCGAACCCGGCGGCCCCGAGGCGCTGGTCTGGGCCGAGGTCCCGGACCCGGAAGTCGGGGAGGGCGAAGTCCTCGTCGACGTCGCGGCGAGCGCCGTCAACCGGGCGGACGTTCTGCAGCGCCAGGGCTTCTACGATCCGCCGCCGGGTGCGAGCCCCTACCCGGGCCTGGAGTGCGCGGGCCGGGTCTCCGCAGTCGGCCCCGGCGTGTCCGGCTGGGCGGTCGGCGACAAGGTGTGCGCGCTGCTCGGTGGCGGCGGCTACGCCGAGAAGGTCGCGGTACCGTCCGGGCAGCTGCTGCCCGTCCCCGACGGCATGGACATCAGGACCGCCGCCGGTCTCCCCGAGGTCACCTGCACCGTCTGGTCGAACGTCTTCATGGTGGCGAATCTGCGCCCGGGGGAGACCCTGCTGGTGCACGGCGGCTCCAGCGGTATCGGCACCATGGCCATCCAGCTCGCCAAGTCGGTGGGCGCCCGGGTGGCGGTGACGGCGGGTACTGCTCAGAAGCTTCAGCGGTGCGCCGAGCTCGGCGCCGACATCCTGATCAACTACCGCGAGCAGGACTTCGTCGAGGAGCTGCGCACGGCGACCGACGGCGCGGGCGCCGACGTGATCCTCGACAACATGGGCGCCAAGTACCTGGAGCGGAACGTCAAGGCCCTCGCGGTCAACGGCCGGCTCGCGGTCATCGGTATGCAGGGCGGCACCAAGGGCGAGCTCAACCTGGGCGCGCTGCTGGCCAAGCGCGGCGCGGTGACGGCCACCTCGCTGCGGGCCCGGCCGCCGGCCGAGAAGGCGGCGATCGTGGCGGCCGTACGCGAGCACGTCTGGCCGCTGCTCTCCGACGGCCGGGTGCGGCCGGTGATCGACAGCACCGTCCCGATGCGCGAGGCGGCCCGTGCGCACCGCACGCTGGACGAGAGCACCCATGTGGGCAAGATCCTGCTGACCACGACCGGCTGAGGGTCGGCCCCGGGGGTGGGGCGGGAGCCGGGGGTGGGGGCGGGAGCCAGGACGGAGGCGGAGCAGCTCCGTATGGAGCCCTCCGCTCACCCGATCCCCTTATCCGAAATGCCGGTTTTGTCCCTTCGTGTGACGCTGGTCTGGTCTGCGGACCATCCAGCTCGGAAGGGTCACGGTCGTGCGGCACACTCAGCGACGGAGCACTGCGGTCACCTTGTTGACCTGCGCTTTTCTTGCGCTTCCCGCGCCTGTCGCCACTGCGGGGGACCATCCGGAACCCCTGACCGGCCAGGCGGCGCCCGGCCACACCTGGGCGCCCCTCCCGGAGGTGCCCGTGGCATCCGAGTCGGTCGGCGCGACCGACTCGGCCGGCGCCTCGGAGGCGCCCGAGGAGCCGGAAGAGCAGGACTCACCCCTGCTGCGGGCACCCCTGCTGGGGTCGGCCCTGCCGACCCCGTCATCGCTGTTGCCGGAAGCGCCTCACCTGCCCGAGCCACCCCGGCCGCCACAGACCCCCCGGCTTCCGGAAGCCCCCCGGCTGCCCGAACTGCCGCAGCTTCCCTCGTTCCCGCAGCCGGGCGCCCGGTCACCGCTGTCCGGCGCCCCGGAGCCGGGTCCGCGCCTCTCCGAGGGCCTTGGCCGCCCGCCCGGCGCCCCGGTCGTCCAGGCGCTCCTGGAGCGGGACGGCAGGGAGGAGAGAAACGAGGAGGGAAACCGGGAAGAGCGAGCGGCACAGCGGGAACAGCGCCGCGCGGAGCAACAGCGCGAGGCGCAACAGCGCGAGGCGCAGCAGCGACGGGGAGAGCGCGACAGGCAGGAACGGGAGGAGAAGCGCGAAAAGCGCGAGGAGAGCGAAGAGCGCAGGGAACGGAAGGAGCGTGCCGAGGAGCAGGAGCGGCGCGAGCGGCAGAAGGAGCGGCACCGGCGCGCGGAGCGCCAGTTGCGCGAGCGGCAGGAGCGCGCACGTCGTAAAGCGGAGCAGCGGCAGCGCGAGAAGGAGCGCCGGGAACATGTACGTCACCCGAACGAGCAGTCCGGCCTGCGTCCCCCTTCCTCGTTCGGGAACCCCACCGCACCGCGCCCGCCCGGCCAGTCGATCGGCAAGTACGACCTGTACGCGCCCGACGGCCCGGATGGCGACGGCGCGGACGGACAGGGCGACCGTGTCGCAGCGCAGCCGTCCGGGCAGGTGCTGCCCGTACTGCCGCTCGGCACGGGGCTGACGCTGATGGGGCTGGGGCTCGCCTTCCTGGCGCTGCGGCTGCGCCGACGCTGAGGTTCGGCCCTCGCTCGGCGTCGCCCGCCCGACGGATGCAGAATGGGGGGCATGACACAGCCGAGCAACGAGAAGTCGCAGGAGAGCCCGCAGGTCCTCGTCGTGGGCCCGGACGGGATGGCTCTCGGGGGCACCGCCGCCAAGGGCAACGGCGACGGCGAGGGCGATGAGCAGGCTGAGGTCCCTGTTACGGAGATGGTGGAGCAGCCCGCGAAGGTCATGCGGATCGGCAGCATGATCAAGCAGCTTCTCGAGGAAGTGAAGGCGGCACCGCTGGACGAGGCCAGCAGGGCGCGGCTGAAGGAGATCCACACCAGCTCGATCAAGGAGCTGGAGGACGGGCTCGCTCCTGAGCTGATCGAGGAGCTGGAGCGGCTGTCCCTGCCCTTCACCGAGGAGTCGACGCCCACGGACGCCGAGCTGCGCATCGCACAGGCCCAGTTGGTCGGCTGGCTGGAGGGGCTCTTCCACGGCATCCAGACCGCGCTGTTCGCCCAGCAGATGGCGGCCCGCGCCCAGTTGGAGCAGATGCGCAGGGCGCTGCCGCCCGGCGTCATGCCGGACGAGGGCGGCCAGCCGAACGAGGCACACCGCCGCACGGGCGGCCCCTACCTGTAGCCGCCTGCACGGCCCTGCCCGCAAAGGCGTACGTCAGCTCGGCCTGGCCAGCCAGTGGTACAGCGCCATCGCGACGCTGGTGGCCAGGTTGTAGCTGGAGACCTGGGGGCGCATCGGAAGAGCCACCAGGCTGTCGGCGCGGGCGCGCATCTGCGGTGAGAGGCCGTGCCGCTCCGAACCGAAGGCCAGCAGCGCTCCGGCGGGCACGTCGACGGAGCGCAGGTCCGCGCCCTCCGGGTCGAAGGCCAGCACGGGGCCGTCCGGCAGCCCGGCCACCTGGCGCCGCTGCACCGGAGTGGCGAAGTGCAGCCCGGCACCGGCGCGTACCGCGACGGGGTGCCAGGGGTCGAGGTCACCGGTGGTGAGCACCCCGGCGGCACCGGCGCCGGCCGCCAGCCGTACGACGGCGCCCACGTTGCCCAGATTGCGCGGGTTGTCGAGGACGACGAGCGGGGCTTCCCGCTCCGGTGCGGCCGGGAGCGCGGTGGTCTGAGGGAGCGCGAGCGCCGCCACACCTGTGGGGTGCGGTCGGGGCACGAGGGCGCCCAGCGTCGAACCCGACACCTCGCGCAGCAGCCCGTCGAGTGTTCCGGTCAGGTCGGGCGCGAGCTCGGCGGCGAGCGCCAGCGCCGCACGGCGGTCGGTGGCGAGCGCGACCGGGACCCGGGCGCCGAACCGCAGCGCGTGCTTCAGCGCGTGGAAACCGTCCAGCAGCACGCCCTGCTCGGCGTACCGCGCCCACCGGCTCTCGGCCGTCTCGGCTGTCTCACCCGTCACCCGGCCACCCTACGGCTGCCCGCCCGGCCCGTACGCCGACACCTGAGGGACCTCGGCGACCGGCTCGGGCACCGGCTGGGGCGCCCTGGGGCCGCCGCCCGGCAGGAGACCCCGCACCCGGCCGCCCAGCGCTCCGGTGTGGCGGCCGAGCCACACCAGGAAGACGGTGGGGAGGAAGACCGCGTCGGCCGCGATCATCGCCAGCGAGAAGAACGGCAGCCCGAGCAGTACGGCGATGCTGAGGTGCTCCATGATCATGAAGGTCAGCAGCACGTTCTTCGCCCGCCTGTTGAGCAGGGTGAAGGGGAAGGCGACCTGGGTGGCGACGGTGCCGTAGGTGACCAGGAAGATCATGACGCCGTTGCCGGCGAGCAGGTGGCTCAGCTCGGGCCAGGGCGTGAAGTAGTCCAGGTTCATCGGGTAGTAGACGGCCGTGCCGTCCTGCCAGCGGCTGCCCTGGATCTTGTACCAGCCGGCCGTCGAGTAGACCAGACAGACCTCGATCATGACGACGAGCAGCACGCCGTTGTGGACGAGGTTGGCGAGGATGTCGCACACGTCGCGTATCTCGCGCACCGCCGCGCCGCCTCGTACGGCGGCCCGGTTGACGGCCCACCACAGGCCGTGCGCGGCCCACAGCGCCCAGAAGAAGAGCGCCCAGCCGATGCTGAGCCCACCCGCGACGGTGCTGCCCAGCAGTACGGCACCGAACGCGCTCCACAGCACCACACCCCCGACGCCTGCCGTCGTCTCCGCGGGCCCGGCGGCCTGCGGGAGTTCGCCAGGGGCCGACGGCTCACCATGAGCCCACTGTCCGTCGGGGGACGCCGCGTGGCGCTCCCGGGCACGCCTGGCCCGCCGGGCGTCCAGGGACCACACCTGGGCGCAGCGGGTGAAGACGAGGTAGATCGCCATCAGGTGGATGATGTTGTCCCCGCCGTCGCCCATGAAGACGCTGCGGTTCTGCAGCGAGAGCACCCCGACCATGAACAGCACGGTGGCCGCCCGGGTGTGCCAGCCCAGCAGCACTGCCGCGGCGGCGGCCATGGCCACGAGGTAGACGAGCTGGAACCAGCTGTCGCTGCTGGACCACATCAGCACCGTGAAGGCGTCGTTGGTCTCGATCAGCTGCCGGGCCAGTCCCCAGGCCCACGGGCTGTCCGGTCCGTACAGCTCCTGCCGGTGCGGCCACTCGCGCAGCAGGAAGAAGAACCACGCCGCGCCGAACCCGATCCGCACGATCGCCGTCTGGTAGGGGCCGAGTGCCTGCGCGGTGATCCGGGTCAGGCCGCGCGAGACCCACCGTTCGAGCCGGGTACGCGGCCCCTCGGTTCCCATGTACCGTCCCTCGTCCGTCACTTGCCGCCTCCCGGAAGGTCGGCGCTGGTGACCTGCCACCAGGGCTGGGTGCTGTACGTGGTCTTCACCTGGGCCCTCTCCTCGCTCCACTCGGGCGGGGCGACCGGGGTGACGGCGGAGCGCACCTGGATGCGCTCGACGCTGCCACCGTTGAGCTCGGGCCCGAAGCGCCGCATCACGATGCGCTTGATGTACTGCTCGGAGAGCCGGCCGCGCAGCCCGATGGGCTTGCCCTTCTCGTCGTGGTTGTCGGCGTAGAACTCCCAGGCGCGGCGCAGTTCGTTCTGCTGGGTGTGGCTGGGGGCCGGATTGCCGTGGATGGCCTCGCCGTCCATGGCGCTGAGGTTGACCCAACCGGTGTTCTCGGTGCTGCCGTCGCGCTTGGTCACGGTCGCGCGGGCGTGCACGGCGACGTTCTGCTGGAGGGGATTGGGGGCGAACAGCTTCCAGTTGCGCTCGAACTCCGGGTAGACGTACGAGTCGACGAGTTCCCCGTGCCGTTTGCTGATGGTGTTGTCCGGCGCCGTCTGCAGAAAGACCATCGCCACGTGGAACGCGATTCCGACCGTGACGACGGCCACGGCTATCGCCACGAAGATCCGCGCGGGCAGCGAGAGCGCGGCGATCCCGCGCGTGCCTTCCCCCCCGGGCGCCTGGTGCGCCGCTGGCTCCATGCCCTACCCCTGCTCCCCATGTTCTCCATGCCCATGACCGGGCCGGTCCGCCTCAGAGACTCTCAGAGGGTACTGGGGCCCGGACGCCTGCCCCCGCCGGTCGGTGGCATTCGCCCTTGACAGCCTCGGAACCCGCGCCCATCCTTGAACCGAACGATCGGTCGGTCGGCTGGACACCGAGGGATCAGGGGGCTGTATGGCATCGGTGACATCACCGCCGCGCGGGGGCACGGCGGGAGCACAAGCGCACGGCGGGCCGGGCGCGGCCGAGCTCGGGCCTGAGGCCGAAGGCGCCCTGCAGGAAGCCTTCGATGCGGCCGTCGCCGCCGACGAGCGCATCGAGCCGCGGGACTGGATGCCGGACGCCTACCGCTCCACCCTCATCCGCCAGATCGCCCAGCATGCGCACTCCGAGATCATCGGCATGCAGCCGGAGGCCAACTGGATCACCCGCGCACCGTCGCTGCGCCGCAAGGCGATCCTGATGGCCAAGGTGCAGGACGAGGCAGGCCACGGCCTGTATCTCTACGGCGCGGCCGAGACGCTGGGCACGAGCCGCGAGGAGCTGCTCGACAAGCTGCACGACGGCCGCCAGAAGTATTCGTCGATCTTCAACTACCCCACGCTGACCTGGGCGGACGTCGGAGCGATCGGCTGGCTGGTGGACGGCGCCGCCATCACCAACCAGGTCCCGCTGTGCCGCTGCTCGTACGGCCCCTACGCCCGCGCCATGGTCCGGATCTGCAAGGAGGAGTCCTTCCACCAGCGCCAGGGCTACGAGCTGCTGCTCGCCCTGGCCAGGGGCACCGAGGCACAGCGTGCGATGGCACAGGACGCGGTGGACCGCTGGTGGTGGCCCTCGCTGATGATGTTCGGCCCGCCGGACGACGAGTCGGCGCACAGCGCCCAGTCCATGGCCTGGAAGATCAAGCGGCACTCCAACGACGAGCTCCGTCAGCGCTTCGTGGACATCTGCGTACCCCAGGCGGAGGCGCTGGGTCTCACCCTGCCCGATCCCGAGCTGCGCTGGAACGAGGAGCGGGGCCACTGGGACTTCGGCGCGATCGACTGGGAGGAGTTCCGCCAGGTGCTCAAGGGCAACGGGCCCTGCAACGAGCAGCGGCTGCGCCGGCGCCGTACGGCACACGAGAACGGCGCCTGGGTCCGCGAGGCAGCCGCGGCCCACGCCGCCAAACACGCGGTGAGGAGTGCGTCATGAGCACCGACTGGCCCCTGTGGGAGGTCTTCGTACGCAGCAGGCGCGGCCTCTCGCACACCCACGCGGGAAGCCTGCACGCCCCGGACGCGCAGATGGCGCTCCGCAACGCCCGGGATCTGTTCACCCGCCGCAGCGAGGGCGTCTCCCTGTGGGTGGTCCCCTCCAGCGAGATCACCGCTTCCTCACCGGACGAGAAGGACCCCTTCTTCGAGCCCGCCGCCGACAAGGCGTACCGCCACCCGACGTTCTACGAGGTCCCGGAGGGGGTGCGAAACCTGTGACAGCCACAGCACCGCAGGCCCTGGCCACCCTCCCCCTCGGCGACGACGCTCTGATCCTCTCCCAGCGCCTGGGCGAATGGGCGGGACACGCCCCCGTCCTGGAGGAGGAGGTGGCGCTGGCCAATATCGCCCTGGATCTGCTGGGCCAGGCCCGCGCGCTCTACGCCGGGCTCGCCGATGTGCTGGGCAGCGAGGACGAGATCGCCTATCTGCGGGAGGAACGCGCCTTCCGCAACTGCCAGTTGGTCGAGCAGCCCAATGGCGACTTCGCGCACACCATCGTGCGGCAGCTGTTCTTCTCCGCCTATCAACAGCCGCTCTACGCCCGGCTGTCCCCGGTGCTCCCGCTGGCGGCCAAGGCGGTCCGCGAGACGGCCTACCACCGCGACCACGCCGAGCAGTGGACGGTGCGGCTGGGCGACGGCACCGAGGAGAGCCACGCCCGCACCCAGCGCGCCGCCGACGCGCTCTGGCGGTACACAGGCGAGCTGTTCGAGCCGATCGAGGGGCTGGAGGTGGAGTGGCAGGAGCTGGCCGAGGAGTGGAGAGCGGACATCCGTGAGGTGTTCGACCGCGCGGGCCTCACCGTCCCCCAGGGACCCGGCAAGGACGCCTGGGCCGCCGGTGCCGGCCGCCAGGGGCTGCACACCGAGCCGTTCGGACGGCTGCTCGCCGAGATGCAGCATCTGCACCGCAGCCACCCGGGGGCCACATGGTGACCGCCTCAGCCGCTGCCGCTGCCGGGGAGAGCTCCCGGCCGAGGGTCCTCGCCGAGCTGGCCGGGGCGGTGCCCGATCCGGAGCTCCCGGTGATCACCCTGGCGGAGCTGGGCGTACTGCGCCGGGTCACCGAGCCCGAGCCCGGCCACGTCCTGGTCGAGCTGACCCCCACCTACACCGGCTGCCCGGCGGTCGAGGCGATGGCGGCCGACATCGAACGGGTGCTGCGCACCGAGGCCGGCGCCGAGCAGGTCGAGGTCCGCACGGTGCTCTCGCCGCCCTGGTCGAGCGACGACATCAGCGAGGAGGGCCGCCGCAAGCTCGCCGAGTACGGCATCGCGCCCCCGCGCGCCGGCGCCCGCGCGTCCGGCCCCGTCCTGGTCGGTCTCTCCCCCACCAGGCACGCGCCGGACCCCGCGCGCGAGGCCGAGCCGGTCCGCTGCCCGCACTGCGGTGCGGCGGAGACGGAGTTGCTCAGCCGGTTCTCCTCCACCGCCTGCAAGGCGCTGCGCCGCTGCACGGCCTGCCGGGAGCCGTTCGACCACTTCAAGGAGGTCTGAGGGTGCCTGTCTTCCACCCGCTGCGCGTCCGGTCCCTCGACCGGCTGACCGACGACTCGGCAGCACTCACCCTCGACGTCCCGCCCGAGCTGCGCGAGACCTTCGGCTACGTCCCCGGACAGCACCTCACCCTGCGGCGGATGAGCGAACGAGGCGAGGAGATCCGCCGCACCTACTCGCTGTGCGACCCGGCAAGCCCTCGCCCCGCGACGCTGCGGGTGGGTATCAGGCTGGTGGAGGGCGGCGAGTTCTCCACCTACGCGCTCAAGGAGCTGACCGAGGGCTGCACGGTCGACGTGCTGCCGCCGATGGGCCGCTTCGTGCTGGAGACCCGGCCGGGCCGGTATGCCGCCGTGGTGGGCGGCAGCGGCATCACGCCCGTGCTGTCCATGGCCGGAACGCTGCTGGCCGACGAGCCCGAGGCCCGCTTCTGTCTGATACGCAGCGACCGCACCGCCGCCTCGACGATGTTCCTGGAAGAGGTCGCGGACCTGAAGGACCGCTGGCCCGACCGCTTCCACCTGGTGACGGCCCTCTCCCGGGAGGAACAGCACAGCGGCCTGCCCTCCGGCCGGCTGGACGAGGAACGGCTGACGGCGCTGCTGCCCGCGCTGCTGACCGCCTCCGGCATACGGGAGATGGACGGCTGGTATCTGTGCGGCCCGCTCGGGCTGGTGGAGGGTGCGAGCAGAGCCCTGCGGACGCTGGGCGTGCCACGGGACCGCGTCCATCAGGAGATCTTCCACGCGGATGCGGGCGCTGGGACAGCGCCCCAGCCACCGCCCGCCCGAGGGCTGACCGGCTCCGCGACGGTGAGCGCCACCCTGGCAGGACGCGGCGGCAGTTGGCCCGCGCAGGAGGGGGAGACGCTGCTGGAGACGGTACTGCGGAACAGGACCGACGCCCCCTATGCCTGCAAGGGAGGGGTCTGCGGCACCTGCCGGGCCCGGCTGCTCGGCGGGGAGGTCCATATGGACCGCAACTTCGCCTTGGAGCCCGAAGAGGTGGAGGCGGGTTATGTGCTGGCGTGCCAGTCGCATCCGCTGACCGAGAAGGTGGAGGTGGACTTCGACGCCTGAGTCCGCCCTTGCCCTCTGGTGAAGTCCGCCCGCTCACCCTAATCTGACGGTGCGTCAGTTCCGTTCGAAGAATTCAGCGGAAACCCCGGGGAGAGCGCCATGGATTTCAGCTTCAGCGAAGAGCAGCAGGCAGCCCAGGAAGCCGCCAAGGCCGTCTTCTCACAGGTGACACCGGACGCCGTGGAAAGTCCGGCGGTGACCCAGGGGACCGTCGCCGACGACTTCGACCGCGCGCTGTGGCAGCAACTGGCGCGCTCCGACCTGCTCGGGCTGGCCGTGCCCGCGCACCACGGTGGCCTGGGGCTCGACCCGGTGGCGCTGTGTCTGGTGCTGCGCGAGGCGGGCCGCGCACTGGCGCGCGTGCCGCTGCTGGAGACCAGCGCTGCGGCGTTCACCCTCGCCGCCCACGGCACCGAGGAGCTGTGTGCCGAGCTGCTGCCACGGGTGGCGGCGGGCGAGCTGGTGCTCACCGTCGCCGGGCAGGGCCGCACCGGTCACGAGCCTGCCGAGCGTGCCGTCACGGCGCGCCCGGCGCCCGAGGAGGGCGGCTGGCTGCTGGACGGCGTACAGACGGCCGTTCCCTGGGCTGCGACGGCCGACCTCGTCGTCGTACCGGCGCACACGGCCGACGGCCGGCCGCTGCTGGCGTTGGTGGCACCCGGCGCCGAGGGCGTCTCGGCGGCCGAGCAGGCGTCCACCAACGGTGAGCGCTATGCGGAGGTGGAACTGGCGGGGGTGCGCGTACGGTCGCGTGACGTCGTCGACCACCCCGAGGCGCCGGGCAGACTGCACCGGCTGCTGGCGACCGGCACCTGTGCGCTGGCGCTCGGCCTGGGCAGCCGGGTGCTGGAGATGACCAGCGAATACGTCAGCCGCCGGGAACAGTTCGGGTTCCCCCTCGCCACGTTCCAGGCGGTGGCCGTCCAGGCCGCTGATCGCTATATCGATCTGCGCGCGATGGAGGCCACCCTCTGGCAGGCGGCCTGGCGGCTGGAGCCGGCCGATGTGGCGGTCGCCAAGATGTGGGCGGCCGACGGGGTGCGCCGGGTGGTGCAGACAGCGCAGCATCTGCACGGCGGGATGGGCGCCGACACCGACTATCCGCTGCACCGGTTCCACGCCTGGGCCAAGCAGTGGGAGCTCTCCTATGGATCGGCCGCCGCCCATGAGGAAGCCCTCGCGGACCTCCTCGCCACCCACTGACCTGAGAGGTGCGCCCCCTCACCGGAGCAAGAACTCCTACCGCACGAAAGCCGGCCCCGCGTCCCCCTCCAGGGGACGCCCCGCGGCGTGCCAGGCCAGCATTCCGCCGTCGACGTTGACCGCGTCCACGCCCTGCTGGGCGAGGTAGGCGGCGACCTGTGCCGAGCGGCCGCCGACGCGGCAGACGACGTAGACCCGCTCGCCCTCGCCCAGCCGTTCGGTCAGCTCGCCCTGGCGCGCGACGAAGTCGCTCATCGGAATGTGCAGCGCGCCGGGGGCGCGCCCGGCTGCCCATTCGTCGTCCTCGCGGACGTCCAGCAGCAGCGCGTCGGCCGGTACGGAAGCGGCGTCGGTCTGCGGCACCTGCCCGGGAAGGGCGTTCATTCCTGCTCTCCCTCTCTCAGCCGGGCGAGCTCGCGCTCGCGCTCGGCCACCTGCCCGAGCAGTTGCTCGGCGATCTCTTCCAGCAGTGCGTCGGGGTCGTCGGGCGCCAGCTTCAGCATGGCCCCGATCGCGCTCTCCTCCAGCTCCGCGGCCATCTCGGCGAGCATCTCCTTGCGCTGCGCCAGCCATTCCAGCCGCGCGTACAGCTCCTCGCTGCGCAGCAGTTCGGCCACGGGTTCGGGCAGCGGGCCCGCTTCCCACTCCTCGGCGAGCGCGGCGAGCGCGGGCGCGTCACCGTCCGCGTACGCCTTGTTCACCCGCACGAGGAACTCCTCGCGGCGCTCCCGCTCCGCGTCGTCCTGGGCGAGGTCGGGGTGGGCCTTGCGGACCAGGTCCCGGTAGGCCTTGCGGGCCTCCTCGCCGGGCCGTACCCGGCTCGGCGGGCTGACGGACTGCTCGTTGAGCATGGCCTGGGCCTCGGGGAGCATGCCGTCCGAGTCGATCCAGCCGAAGAAGAGCTCGTCGACCTTCGGCATCGGCAGCACGGCACCGCGCGCCGCGTCGGCCTTGCGGATGTCCTCGGGGTCGCCGGTGCGGGCCGCGATCGCCTCGGCGATCTGTGCGTCCAGCTCGTCCAGCCGGGCGTAGACAGGGCCGAGCCGCTGGTGGTGCAGCCGGGAGAAGTTCTCCACCTCGACCCGGAAGGTCTCGACCGCGATCTCGTACTCGATCAGCGCGGCCTCGGCGGCCCGCACCGCCTTCTCCAAGCGCTCGGTACCGGGTTCTTCGCTCGCCTTGGCTGAGGAGTTGGCGTTCATCGCCACCACCCTACGACTGCCGCGCCCGGGCTCGGCCCCAGATCGCCGCCGATCACTCCCGGAACGCCTCCGGGCACTGGGCGCCGGACTCCGGCAGGTGACCGTCCGCCCAGCGGGTGAGCTCGATCATGGCGGGCCTCAGGGCGTGTCCCGCGTCGGTGAGGCGGTAGCTGACCCGCAGGGGCGGGCCCTCCTCGACGGACCGGGAGACCAGGCCCATCGCGGCCAGCTCGGTCAGCCGGTCGGAGAGCATCCGCTCGCTGATGCCCGGAACGGCACGGCGCAGCTCGGCGAAGTGACCCGGCCCACTCATCAGAGCGGCCAGGATCAGCCCCGTCCAGCGCTTGCCGAGCAGGTGGAAGACGCGCGTGATGCCGCTCTCCGGCTCGGTGCAGGCCGAAACGGCGGGAACGGCCCCGGGGGCGCCCTCCGGCGGTGGGTCGCGCCTCTCTCCAAGCTCTGACATGGCTCCAGGATACTGCCATCGGGCAAGTAGGTGCAGAAAAGTAAGTAGCTGTGGTACAACTAGTTCCGTCGGAAAGTTCGACAGCTTACGAATCATTAGGAGCCCCCCATGGCCACCCTTCTCCATATCGACACCTCCGTCCACCCCGACGGCGCCTCGGTCTCCCGCTCCGTCACCGCCTCCTTCCGTGCGGCCTGGGAGGCCCAGCACCCGGACGGAAAGGTCATCTACCGCGACCTGAACGCCGACCCGATTCCGCATCTGGAGAGCGTGGGAGCGGTGGCCGGCTTCATACCGCCGCAGAACCACACGCCTGAGCAGGCCGCCGCCTTCGCGCTGCGCGACCAGTTGGCCACCGAACTGGAGCAGGCGGACGCCGTGCTGATCGGCGCCCCGATGTACAACTACACAATTCCCTCGACCCTCAAGGCGTGGCTCGACCACGTGATCATCATGGGTCGCACCACCGGTACGGAGAGCCCGTCGGCGGCCGGAAAGCCGGCCACGGTGGTCGCCAGCCGCGGCGGTGGCTACGGCCCGGGCACGCCGCGCGAGAGCTTCGAGTTCGTCCTGCCCTACCTGGAGAAGGTGCTGGGCGAGGGCGGCTTCGGGCTGGACCTCGATTTCATCGTGCCGGAGCTCACGCTGGCCGAGTCGACGCCCGGCATGGAACACCTGATCGAGGCGGCCAAGGACTCCCGCGCCAAGGCCCACGAGGCGGCCGAGTCCCGCGGCAAGGCGCTGGCGGCCCGGCTCGCCGCCTGAGCCGCCACCCCCCGGAACGAAACCCCGAAGCGGCCCGGGAACGGCCCGGAAGCGGCCCGGGAACGGCCCGGAAGCGGCCCGGAAGCGGCCCGGGAACGGAAACGAAGAAGGCCCCCACCGGACTCCGGTGAGGGCCTTCTCTCTGTGCGCGAGGGGGGAGTTGAACCCCCACGTCCTTTCGGACACTGGAACCTGAATCCAGCGCGTCTGCCTATTCCGCCACCCGCGCATTGGGTGTTGTCGCCTCGCCCGGTGCGGGCGCCTGCCGACATCCAGAAGATTAGCACGCTGCCGGGGGTGGACTCACATCCGTATTCCGGCCCTCCCCGTGACCGGCTCCGAAGGACACTCGGTGCGGGACCCAGCGCGCGCGCTCTACTATCCATGCGAGGGTGTAGAGCGGTACGAGCGACTGTGGGCGGGGGCACGCGCGGACCACTGTGAGGGGCAACACTTGAGCACCGGGCCCCGGTGGGGAACCAGTCGATTTCCCCGCGCGTGGATACGATCAGTAAGCAGTACCGCGGAAGCGTCGTGCCCGGATCCCGAGGACACTGGGAAGCAGGTACGAGGCGGATACGCAGCAAGGCGCCAGGCACGAAGCAGGCACTAGGCCGGAGAACATCTGGGAAGGAGGTGCGTCGTGGGAGTACTGAAGCGGTTCGAGCAGCGACTCGAGGGACTCGTGAACGGCACCTTCGCGAAGGTGTTCAAGTCCGAGGTGCAACCCGTGGAGATCGCGGGCGCCCTCCAGCGGGAGTGCGACAACAACGCGACGATCTGGAACCGCGAGCGGACGGTCGTCCCCAACGACTTCGTCGTCGAACTCAGCCCGCCGGACTACGAGCGGCTCAGCCCCTACTCGGGACAGCTCGGCGATGAACTCGCCAGCATGGTGCGGGACTACGCCAAGCAGCAGCGCTACACGTTCATGGGCCCGATCAAGGTCCATCTGGAGAAGGCCGACGACCTCGACACCGGCCTCTACCGGGTACGCAGCCGCACCCTGGCCTCCAGCACCTCCCAGCAGCAGCCCCCGCAGCGCGGCGGCGGCGCGGCCCAGGCCGGCGCCGGGTACGGCGGCGCCGGATACCCTCCGCGCCCCGCCACCGCACCGCCCGCCCCCACGGCCCCGCCGTCCTACGCGCCGGGTCCCGCGGGCTCGGCGGGCCCGCTGCCGGGCACCGAGACCCGGCGCTGGGTCGAGATCAACGGCAACCGCCACCAGATCTCGGGCCCGACCCTGGTGCTCGGCCGCAGCACGGAGGCCGATGTGCGGATCGACGACCCCGGGGTCTCGCGCCGTCACTGCGAGATCCGCGCGGGAAACCCCTCCTCGATCCAGGATCTGGGCTCCACAAACGGGATCGTGGTAGACGGACAGCACACCACGCGCGCTACGCTCCGCGACGGCTCACGCATTGTCGTGGGCAGTACCACGATCATTTACCGGCAAGCCGAAGGGTGAAGCGGGGGCAATGTCAGAGCTGACCCTCACGGTCATGCGGTTGGGGTTTCTGGCCGTACTGTGGCTGTTCGTCATCGTGTCCATCCAGGTCATCAGGAGTGACCTGTTCGGCACCAGGGTGACGCAGCGCACCGCCCGGCGCGCCGAGGCGCAGCGCCCCCCGCAGCGGCCCCAGCCCCAGCAGCCCCCGCAGGGCGGCGGCAGGCGCGGACGCGGACGGAACGCCCCCACCAAACTGGTCGTCACCGAGGGGTCGCTCACCGGCACCACCGTGGCCCTCCAGGGCCAGACCATCACCCTGGGCCGCGCGCACGACTCCACGATCGTGCTGGACGACGACTACGCGTCCAGCAGGCATGCCAGGATCTACCCGGACCGTGACGGAAAGTGGATCGTCGAGGATCTCGGGTCGACCAACGGCACCTATCTCGATCGGACCCGGCTCACCACACCGACGCCGATCCCGCTCGAAGCGCCGATCCGTATCGGCAAGACGGTCATCGAGCTGCGGAAGTAGTACCGACATGACGACCGGAGGGTGGGCACCGTGCGGATGTACCCGGAGCCGACGGGCGAGGTGCGCATGAGCCTGTCACTGCGCTTTGCCGCCGGATCACACGACGGCATGATCCGCGAGCACAACGAGGACTCCGGTTACGCCGGTCCACGGCTGCTCGCGGTCGCCGACGGCATGGGCGGCCAGGCCGCCGGGGAGGTCGCCTCCTCCGAGGTGATCTCCGCCATGGTCCAGCTCGACGAGGACATCCCCGGCTCGGACATCCTCACCTCGCTCGGTACGACGGTGCAGCGCGCCAACGACCAGCTGCGCGTCATGGTCGAGGAGGACCCGCAGCTGGAAGGCATGGGCACCACCCTGACCGCGCTGCTGTGGACGGGTCAGCGGCTCGGTCTCGTCCACGTCGGCGACTCGCGCGCCTACCTGCTGCGGGACGGCCAGCTCACGCAGATCACCCAGGACCACACCTGGGTGCAGCGGCTGGTGGACGAGGGCCGGATCACCGAGGAAGAGGCCACCACACACCCGCAGCGCTCGCTGCTGATGCGGGCGCTGGGCAGCGGCGACCATGTGGAGCCGGACCTGTCGATCCGCGAGGTGCGCGCGGGCGACCGCTATCTGCTGTGCTCGGACGGGCTCTCGGCGGTCGTCTCGCACCAGACGATCGAGGAGACGCTGGCCAGTTACCACGGCCCGCAGGACACCGTGCAGGAGCTGATCCAGCTCGCGCTGCGCGGCGGCGGCCCGGACAACATCACCTGCATCGTCGCCGATGTGCTGGACGTGGACTCCCTCGGGCCCGAGGACACCCTGCACGGCCAGCTCAACGACACCCCCGTCATCGTCGGCGCGGTCGCCGAGAGCCAGCAGCCGCTGGGCGGCGACGGCGCGGCCCGCAGCACCCCGGCGGCCCGCGCCGCCGAACTGGGGCGCGGCGGCGGAGTCCCGCAGCAGGGGCAGGCAGGAGCGCCCGAGGGGTTCGGCCCGCCGACCGCCGACCCGTCGGCCCCGCCCCCGGGGGCGTTCGGCCCCTACGCCGAAACGGACTTCAGCAAGCCCCGCAAGGGCAAGGGCAGGTGGCTCAAGCGCTCGCTGTGGATCGCGCTGGCGCTGGCCGTGGTCGGCGGCGGCCTGTACGGCGGCTACCGGTGGACGCAGACGCAGTTCTACGTCGGCGCCAACGAGGACCACGTCGCCCTCTACCGCGGCATCAACCAGGAGCTGGCGGGCGTCAAGCTGCACAAGGTCGAGCAGGACCACCCCGAGATCGAACTCAAGTACCTCGCCGGCTGGCAGCGCAAGGAGCTGCGCGACACGATCGCGATGGGCAGCCGGAGCGAGGCCCGCGCCAAGCTGGACGAGCTGAGCGACCAGGCAGAGGTCTGCAAGATCGTCGCCGAGGAGAAGAAGAAGCCCAAGGACTCCGGCAAGGGCGACAAGGGCTCCGGGGGCGGGGACAAGGACTCCGAGAAGCAGCGCAAGGACGAGCAGAACACGCCAGGCGACACGGCCACCAACGGCGGCACCGGCACCGGGACCGCCGGTACGGGCACGGGTACCGCCGGCGTCGGTGAGGCCAACGCCGGTGTGGGCACGGTGACCCACACCGCCTTCACCTCCGGCTCCACCAACGACACCACTGACGCCGCCTCCAGCTCTCCCTCACCGAGCCCCGAGCTCACGGAGAAGCAGCAGGAGCTGGCCAAGCAGTGCACCGGGCCGTAGGGGGCGGCACAAGGCAATGAGCAACCTCACCACCACGGGCAGCAACACGACCGTGTCCTCGGGCGGACTGCCGAGCCGCCGCAACACCGAGCTGGCGATGCTCGCCTTCGCGGTGCTCATTCCCGTCTTCGCGTACGCCAACGTGGGGCTGGCCAAGGACGGCGAACTGCCCTCGGGCATGCTCAGCTACGGCCTCGGCCTCGGACTGCTCGCCGGCGTGGCACACCTGGCCATGCGGCGCTGGGCGGCCTACGCGGATCCGCTGATGCTGCCCATCGCCACCCTCCTCAACGGCATGGGCCTGGTCTTCATCTGGCGGCTGGACCTGGAACCGAGCATCACCAAGGCGAGCACCGGCGGCGCCGCGGCCCCCACCCAGCTGATGTGGTCGGCGCTGGCCGTCGCGCTGTTCGTGCTGGTGCTGGTCTTCCTCAAGGACCACCGCGTCCTCCAGCGGTACACCTACATCTCGATGGCCGTGGCGCTGGTCCTGCTGGCGGCGCCGATCTTCTTCCCGGCGAAGTACGGCGCGAAGATCTGGATCACGATCCCGGGGGTCGGCTCCCTCCAGCCCGCCGAGTTCGCGAAGATCATCATCGCGGTGTTCTTCGCCGGGTACCTGATGGTCAAGCGGGACGCGCTCGCGCTCGCCTCCCGCCGCTTCATGGGCCTGTATCTGCCGCGCGGCCGGGACCTGGGGCCGATCCTCGTCATCTGGGCGCTCAGCCTGATGATCCTCGTATTCGAGACCGACCTGGGCACCTCGCTGCTCTTCTTCGGCCTCTTCGTCGTCATGCTGTACGTGGCGACGGAGCGCACGAGTTGGATCGTCTTCGGTCTCGCCCTCTCCGTCGGCGGCGCCGTGGCGGTGGCCAGCTTCGAGCCGCACGTCCAGGGCCGGGTGCAGGACTGGCTCGACCCCATGCAGGCGTTCAAGGACGGCTCCGAGCAGCCCATGCAGGCGCTGTGGGCGTTCGGTTCTGGCGGCACACTCGGCTCCGGACTGGGGCAGGGCTTCTCCCGCCTGATCAACTTCGCCGCCAAGAGCGACTACATCTTCGCCACCGTGGGCGAGGAGCTGGGGCTGTGCGGAGTCATGGCCATCCTGCTGCTGTACGGCCTGATCATCGAGCGGGGCATCCGTACAGCGCTCGCCGCCCGTGACCCCTTCGGCAAGCTGCTGGCCATCGGCCTCTCCTCGGCGTTCGGTCTCCAGGTCTTCATCGTCGCCGGCGGTGTGATGGGCCTGATCCCGCTCACTGGTATGACCCTGCCGTTCATGGCGCAGGGTGGCTCGTCCGTCGTCGCGAACTGGGCGCTGATCGCGGTCCTGCTCAAGATCAGTGACACGGCGCGCCGGCCGGCACCGGCGCCGGCGCCCTCGCCCGATGCAGAGATGACTCAGGTGGTCCGTCCATGAACAAGCCGCTGCGCCGGATCGCGATCTTCTGCGGTCTGCTCGTCCTCGCCCTGCTGGCCCGGGCCAACTGGTTGCAGTTCGTCCAGGCCGAGGAGCTCAAGACCGACCCGAAGAACAGACGCGTCGCCATTGCCCGCTACGCCCAGCCGCGCGGCAACATCATCGTCGACGGCAAGGCGGTCACCGGCTCGACCGTCGTCAACGGCACCGACTTCAAGTACAAGCGCACCTACAAGAACGGCAAGCTGTGGTCGCCGGTCACCGGTTACGCCTCGCAGGGGTTCGGCGCCAACCAGCTGGAGAAGCTGTACGACCCGTTCCTGACGGGCGACGACGACCGGCTGTTCTTCAACCGCACCATCGACATGATCACCGGCAAGCCGCAGAAGGGCGGCAACGTCGTCACGACGCTCGACGCCAAGGCACAGAAGGCCGCCTACGACGGGCTCGGTGACAAGAAGGGCGCGGTCGCCGCGATCAACCCGAAGACCGGCGCCATCCTCGCGCTGGCCAACAAGCCCTCCTACGACCCGTCCTCCTTCGCGGGCATGGGCGACAAGGACAGCAAGGCCTACAACGGGCTGCAGAAGAAGAACAACCCCGACGACCCGATGCTCAACCGGGCGCTGCGGCAGACCTACCCGCCCGGCTCGACGTTCAAGGTCGTCACCGCGGCGGCGGGGCTGGAGTCCGGCAAGTACGACCTCGACTCCAAGACCGACTCCGAGGACCCGTACCGGCTGCCGCAGACCACCAAGGACCTGGGCAACGAGGGGAACAACCCGGCCTGCAAGAACGCCTCGATCCGGGTGGCGCTCCAGTGGTCCTGCAACACCGTCTTCGCCAAGATGAGCGACAAGCTCGGCAACGACGAGATGATCAAGATGGCCGAGAAGTTCGGCTTCGAGAAGGACACCGAGGGCGGCACGCTGGACCCGGACCTGGACACCCCGGTCCGGCCGGCCAAGAGCATCTACCCCGAGGACAACCGGCCGCAGAACGCCATGGCGGGCATCGGCCAGGCGTCCAACCGCGCCACCCCGCTCCAGATGGCGATGGTGGCCGCGGCCGTGGCCAACGACGGCAAGCTGATGAAGCCCTACATGGTGGACCAGCTCGTCGCGCCCAACCTGAACGTGGTCGAGCAGACCAAGCCGGAGGAGCTGAGCCAGCCGGTCTCGGCGGAGAACGCGCAGAAGCTCCAGTCGGCCATGGAGACCGTCGTCAAGGACGGCACCGGTAAGTCCGGGCAGATCCCCGGCGTCACCGTGGGTGGCAAGACCGGTACCGCCCAGCACGGCGAGAACAACAAGGACAATCCGTACGCTTGGTTCATCTCGTATGCGAAGACGGGTGACGGTTCTCCCGTCGCCGTCGCGGTGGTGGTGGAGAGTTCCGACACACTCCGCGACGACATCGCGGGCGGCAAGCTGGCAGCCCCCATCGCGAAGAGCGTGATGGAGGCCGTCCTCGACGGGAAGAAGTGACGCACCCCGGCGCAGCGTGAGGTGAGCCCGGTCACCATGGCCACAACAGGCACGCTCCCAGTGGCGGGTACCGTATGCCGAGCAGCACACCGCCGTGTCGCAAGCCTTGGGGCACCACCCGGCCGGAGGCCGGGGGAGTTCCGGACACCGCGGCACGGAAGACCGGAGAGGGCTGGAGACTATGGAAGAGCCGCGTCGCCTAGGCGGCCGGTACGAGCTGGGCTCGGTGCTCGGCCGCGGAGGCATGGCCGAGGTATACCTCGCCCAGGACACCCGGCTGGGCCGCACGGTCGCGGTCAAGACGCTCCGCGTCGACCTCGCCCGCGATCCGTCGTTCCAGGCCCGCTTCCGCCGTGAAGCCCAGTCGGCCGCCTCGCTCAACCACCCGGCGATCGTCGCGGTGTACGACACGGGCGAGGACCTGGTGTACGACGGCTCCACCGGGGGCTCCGGGGTCTCCATCCCGTACATCGTCATGGAGTACGTGGACGGCTCCACGCTGCGTGAGCTGCTGCACTCCGGGCGCAAGCTGCTGCCCGAGCGGGCCATGGAGATGTGCGTCGGCATCCTCCAGGCGCTGGAGTACAGCCACCGCAACGGCATCGTCCACCGGGACATCAAGCCCGCCAACGTCATGCTCACGCGCACCGGCCAGGTCAAGGTCATGGACTTCGGCATCGCGCGCGCCATGGGCGACTCCGGCATGACGATGACGCAGACGGCCGCCGTGATCGGCACGGCCCAGTACCTCTCCCCCGAGCAGGCCAAGGGCGAGACCGTCGACTCCCGCTCCGACCTGTACTCCACGGGCTGTCTGCTGTACGAACTGCTGACCGTACGCCCGCCGTTCGTCGGCGACTCCCCGGTCGCCGTCGCCTACCAGCACGTACGGGAAGAGCCGCAGCCGCCCAGCGCCTTCGACCCCGAGATCTCGCCCACCATGGACGCGATCGTGATGAAGGCCCTCGTCAAGGACCCGGACTACCGGTACCAGAGCGCCGACGAGATGCGTGCCGACATCGAGGCGTGCCTCGACGGCCAGCCCGTCGCGGCGCCCATGGGCGCCGGCGGCTACCCCGAGGACCAGCCCACCACCGCGCTGCGCGCACAGGAACCGCAGACCTCCATGCTGCCCCCGATGCGCGCGGAGGACGGCGGCTACTACGACGATCAGCGCAGCCGCCGCAAGGGCAAGAACCCGCTCTCCACCATCCTGCTGGCGCTCGCCGTCATCCTGGTGCTCGTCGGCGCGATCTTCGTGGGCAAGGCGCTGCTCGACTCGCCCAGCAACAACGTCGACGTACCCAACGTCAAGGGGCTGTCGGCCTCGGAGGCCGAGGAACAGCTCGGCAACTCCGGACTGAAGGCCGACAAGGGCGACAGCGTCTTCTGCGACGAGAAGAAGGGCACCGTCTGCAAGACGGACCCGGGCGTCGGGGAGAGCGTCGAGCCCGACAGCACCGTCACGCTGGTCATGTCCAAGGGGCCGCGGGACAAGGCGCCGCGCAGCGTCCCCGGCGTCATCGGCGACGTCTACGCGGACGCCAAGCAGAAGCTCAACGAGGCGGGCTTCAAGGTCGCCAAGAAGCAGCAGGAGTCCGAGGACCAGCAGGCAGGTACGGTCCTCAGCCAGGACCCCGGCCAGGGCCAGAAGGCCAAGAAGGGCTCCACGGTGACGGTGACCGTGGCCACCGAGTCCCGGCCCACCGTGCCCAACGTCGTGGGCAAGCCCTTCGACCAGGCCAAGACCCAGCTCGAAGCGCTCGGCTTCAAGGTCTCCAAGGCCGAACAGGACGACGAGACCAGGCCGGCGGGCGAGGTGCTCAAGCAGGACCCCGGCCAGGGCAAGCAGCCCGAGGGCACGACCATCACCCTGACCGTCGCCAAGGCACCCGCCGACCAGCCGGCCACCGTCCCCGACGTCACCAACCAGAAGCTCAAGGACGCCAAGAAGGCCCTCCAGGACGCCGGGTTCACCGTCGGCACCGTCCAGGGCCCCCAGGGCGGCAACGCGGTGGTCGTCACCACCACACCCCAGCCCAACACCCAGGGCAAGAAGGGCGACAAGGTGGACATCATCACCCGCCCCGGCGGTCCGGACGGCGGCAGTGACGGCGGCGACGGAGGCGACGACGGCGGCTTCTTCGGCGGGCTCCGCCACTGACGGACACACAGCGGTGAACCGAGGCCGCCGGGCCGTGCGCCCGGCGGCCTCGGCGTTGGTCCGGCCCTCGGTGTTGGCCTCGGCTCAGCAGAAGCCGAGGCGGAGGCAGGGGCAGGGGCAGGGGCAGGGGCGGATCAGCGGAGTTCCGCGGGGGGCGTGCGGTCCTCGTCGACGTCCTGGGTGCGGACGAGCTCGCCCCAGACGATGTAGCGGTACTTCGAGGTGTAGACCGGCGTGCACGTCGTGAGGGTGATGTAGCGGCCCCGCTCCTTCTTGCCCGAGCCCTTGGGGATCGGATCCAGCACGTCGACGTTGTACTTCGACGTCTGCGGCAGGGTCTTGAACACCTTGTACACGTACCAGGTGTTCTTGGTCTCGAAGACGACCGGATCGCCCTTGTCGATCTTGTGGATGTTGTGGAACTTCGCCCCGTGCCCGTCCCGGTGCGCGGCGAGCGCGAAGTTACCCGACTGGTCGAACGGCAGCGCTGACTTGACGGGCTCGGTGTAGTAGCCCGCCACCCCCTGGTTCAACTCCTTGGGGTCGGTGCCCTTCTTGACCAGTATGTCGTCGGACGACATCGACGGCACATGCAGGAAGCCGAGGCCGTCCCGGGTGTCGAGGTTCCCCGGACCCCGGTCCGCTGCCCAGTGCTCGCGGACCTTGTCGCTCTCCTTCTTCGCCTGCCGGTCGGCGAGGACGTTCGTCCACCAGAGCGAGTAGACGACGAACAGCGCGAGCACCAGCCCGGCGGTGATGAGGATTTCCCCGAAGACGCCGACAGCCACGGCTATCGGCCCCCGCCGCGCCTCGGACCGGCCCTTGGTCCGGGCCACCGGCTCCGGCTCGGCTGCGGCGTCTGCGGCGTCGTCTGAAGCGTCTGCGGTGGTGTCTGCTGCCGGGGCCTCGTCCGACGCGGCGTCCGCATCCTGCTCGGGGGCCGGCTCGGGGGCCGACTCGTCGCGTGCAGCTCTTCCCGCGGAAGCGTCCCGCTTGGCCTCGCTCACTTGTTGCCGCCTCCGCCGCTGTCTCGCTGGTCGCCACGCCGGGCTTCCGCCCGCCGGCGTCAGTCGACGAGCGCGTCCGGCTTGCCCTTGCTGCGCGGACGTTCGTCCACCATTTTGCCCCAGACGATCAGACGGTACTTCGAGGTGAATTCCGGTGTGCAGGTGGTCAGCGTGATATAGCGACCGGGCTTGGTGAAGCCGGACTTGGGCGGAACCGGGTCGATCACTCCCGTATCGGACGGCGAGGTGGAGGGGAGCTGCCGCGTCACCTTGTACGTGTAGAACTTCGACTGCGTCTCCACCACGACCTCGTCCCCCGCCTCCAGCCTGTTGATGTAGCGGAACGGTTCGCCGTGGGTGTTGCGGTGGCCGGCCAGCGCGAAGTTGCCCTTCTTGTCCCAGGGCATCGCCGTCTTGAGCGGCTTCTCGTCGTAGTGGCCGACCATGCCCCTGTCGAGCACCTTCGTCTTGGAGACGCCCTGGGCGATGGGTGCGGTGATGTCGATCTTCGGGATGTGGATGATCGCGAAGCCCTCGCCGGGCTTGAAGGCGCCCGCCTTGCGCTCGGGGTCGACCCCGTCGCCGGGCTTGTGCTCGTCCCACTGCTTCTGGAGCCTGTTGGTGGCGCCGCCGGCCTGCTGGTCGGCGAGCACGTTGGTCCACCACAGCTGGTAGGCGACGAAGAGCAGCATCAGTACGCCACAGGTGATGAACACCTCACCGATGGCGCGGCTGGCGATGATCCCGGGCCCTGGACGCAGCGCCCGGGCCGCCCTGCGGGCCTCCAACCGCGAGGGGCCGGGCGGGCGTTCGATCCGGGGACGGCCCGCGGGCGCGTCGACCGCTTCGCCCAGCGAGAGCTCCTGCGGGCTCGGCCGCCGCAGCCCCACCGTGCTGCGGTCCTCCGCGGCCGCCCGTCCCCGGCCCTGCTGCGGCCCCGTCCCGAACTGCTGCGGCTGCGCAGGCTGCTGGGGTTGCCCAGGCTGGTGCGGCCCCGGCTGCCGCGCGGGCCCGCCGGGCTGTCGCTCGGTCCCCATGGGCTGCTGCGCGGCCCGCTGAGCCGGCGGCGACATGCGCTGCTGGGTCGGCGGTGCCACGGGCTGCTGCACCGGCTGCACGGGCTGCTGGGGCGGCTCGGCCGACTGACCGTACGGACCGTGCGGCTCGTACGGCGTCGGGGCCGACGCCGGGGTCGCCGTCGGCGGGGGCGTTGCCGACGGCTGAGGCCGCGGCTGCGGCTGTGCCGCGTACCAGTCGGCCGCCTGGCCGCCCTCGGCCCCGTACGCCCCCTCAGCGGCCGCTGGAGGGTCCGGCTGCGGTGGGGGCTCGGGCGGGCGCTGGCCCGGCAGCGGGTCGTTGAGCGGATCGGCGAGGGCGTCGACGGCCGCGCGGTAGGGGTCGTATTCCGGATCGTCCCCGGCGCCGTACGAGTGGCCCTGCGCCCCCCTGCCGTCACCGTGGCCCGTGGTCACCCGGTGACCGTCCCCAGACCGGCGCCGCGCGGCACCTCCAGCCCCGCGGAGCGCTCCACGGCCCCGGTGTCCCCGCACCGCACCAGCCAGTTGGCCAGCATCCGGTGGCCGCCCTCGGTGAGTACGGACTCGGGGTGGAACTGGACTCCTTCGACGGGCAGCTCGCGGTGGCGCAGCCCCATCACCAGGTCGGCGCCGTCAACCGATTCGCCGCCGGGCGCCGTCCAGGCGGTGACCTCCAGTTCGTCGGGCAGCGTGCCGCGTACGGCCAGCGAGTGGTAGCGCGTGGCGGTGAAGGGCGAGGGCAGCCCGGCGAACACGCCCGCGCCCTCGTGCGAGACGACGGAGGTCTTGCCGTGCAGCAGCTCGGGCGCCCGGCCGACGACCCCGCCGTAGGCGACCGCCATCGACTGCATGCCCAGACAGACGCCGAAGACGGGGATCTCGCGGGCCGCGCAGTGCCGCACCATGCTGATGCAGACCCCGGCTTCCTCGGGCGCCCCGGGGCCGGGGGAGAGGAGCACGCCGTCGAAGCTCTCCTCCGCGTGGCGCGGTTCGACCTCGTCGTTGCGTACCACCTCGCAGGTGGCGCCGAGCTGGTAGAGGTACTGGACGAGGTTGAAGACGAAGCTGTCGTAGTTGTCCACGACCAGAATGCGGGCGCTCACGCCACACCCCCGGCGATCTCAGCGGCGGAGCGAACGGGACCGGTGCTTCCGGCCGCGCCGTCCACCGTCACGTCGTTGAACGGCAGCAGCGGTTCCGCCCACGGGAAGACGTACTGGAACAGCAGAAAGACAACCCCGACCACCAGCACCACCGAAATCAGTGCACGTACGTACACGTTGCCCGGCAGATGCCGCCAGATCCAGCCGTACATCCCGCGATGCCGTCCTCTCTCCTCCCGCGCCACACCGGGCACGCGTGCCGTTCGGCACACCCAAGAGTACGGCGTCAGAGTACGGCGTCAGCCGGTGAGCGGGGCGTCAGCGGGTGAGCGCGGCCGGCTTGCCCGCGCTCGCGGGGCGGGTGGCGTCCAGCCGCGCCCAGGCGATCAGCCGGTGGCTGCTGCCCCACTCCGGATCGCAGGTCGTCAGGGTGAGGTACCGGCCGGGCCGGTCGAAGGGGGCGGCGGACTTGTCCAGCGGCGCGGGAACGGAGTCGAGCACTCCGGTGTCGCCGGGCAGCGTGCGGTAGGGCCGCCGGGTGAGCGTGTAGGTGTACCAGGTGCCGCCGTCCGTGACGTACACATGGTCGCCGGGGCGCAGCCGGGGGAAGTCCTTGAAGGGGTCGCCGTAGGTGCGGCGGTGGCCCGCGACGGCGAAGTTGCCGCGCTGCCCGAGCGCCGCGGTGCGCCTGTAGTGGCCGAGGCCCTTGCGCAGGGTCTGTGCGCGGGTGTTCTCCAGCACGGGCCGGGACCAGTCGCGGCCGAAGCGGGGGATGTACATGACGGCGAAGGAGGTGCCGTCCCGGTAGCCGCCCGGCGTCGCCTCTCCGGTCCGGTGCCCGGGTCGACCCCGGTCGCCACCGGGCGTGCCGTCGCCGCCGTGTGGCCGTTCGTCGTCGTCGCTGCCGCGGCCCTCGCCCTTTCCGGCGGGCTCCCCGCCGGCTCCGCGCACCGGCCCGGAAGACCACTTCTTCTGGAGCCGGGCGATCTCGTCGTCGGCGGCGGCGTCGGCGCGCAGCCCCGTCCAGTAGAGGAGGTGGACGACGAAGAGGACGATGATCAGGCCGACGGTGATGCACAGCTCGCTGAGGCTTCGTACGACCGCTCGTAACGCCACGCCGTCTCACTCCCGCACAGTCACGGTCACTCCAGGGGCTTGGCCTGCCGGAGATCCACTGTGCCGGAGTAGCCGGGAAGAGTCAGCGCCTTGTGCTCCTCGACTTTCCAGCCGAGGCCGTAGGCGTCCACGTACTCGAGGTAGTTCTGGATGGCGGGTGCCCTGTCGAGCGCGGTGCGCAGCTTCTCCCGGTCACCGACGGCAGTGACCTTGTAGGGCGGGGAGTAGACGCGGCCCTGCAGGATGAGGGTGTTGCCCACGCAGCGCACGGCGCTGGTGGAGATCAGCCGCTGGTCCATCACCTTGATGCCCTTGGCCCCGCCCCGCCAGAGCGCGTTGACGACGGCTTGCAGGTCCTGCTGGTGGATGACCAGGTCGTTGGGTTCGGGGTCGGGGAGCCCGGGGACCTTGGCGGTCGCGTTGCTGGGGGCGTCGTCGAGGGTGACGGTCAGGCCCTGGCCTGAGATCTTCTCGAGGCCGGCCAGCTTCTCGAGTCTGCCGAGCCTGCGGTCCTGGTCGCGGCTGCTGCCGTCGTCCCGCCGGGCGAGCTTGTCGACCTGCCGGCGCATTGCCGCGGCCTGGCTGTCGAGCTCCGCGTTCTGTCTGCTGCGTTCCTGGATGAGGTCGGAGAGCCGCAGCATGGAACCGTCGCTGCGGATGTTCGTCCCTTGCGCCGTGTTGAAGCTGACCCAGAAGATGAGGCCCGCAAGGGCGAAGACGCCTATGGCGGCCAGCCGTGCAGGCCGGATCAACGATCTGGTCACCGTACCCTTGTCTCCCTCCGCCCTGGGAAAGCACTACGCTAACGGACCACCGTCCCAGTGGGCCGTACGGCGGTCAGCAGAGCATCGACAGGAGAGTCTCTCGTGCCGAAGTCACGTACCCGGAAGAAAGCGGACTTCACACCCCCGCCGGAGAAGAAGGCCACCCAGATCGATCTGCGTGGGGGCGGTGGCCGCCGCTGGGTGGCGCCCCTGATGCTGGCGATGTTCGGCATCGGTCTCGCCTGGATCGTGGTGTTCTATGTCACCGACACCACGCTTCCGATCGAGTCGCTGGGCGACTGGAACATCGTGGTCGGGTTCGGCTTCATCGCGACCGGCTTCGTCGTCTCCACCCAGTGGAAATAAGAGTTATCCACAGGCTGATCCACAGCCTTGGAAAACTCACAAGATCTGTGGATAACTTTCGGCGCGTTGACGCCGGTGTGACTGCACGGCCGGGGCGGAGAGCCCTGGTCGGGCGAGGAATCGCAAGGGAAACGCACACCTGAGCGAAGGTGCCCCCGGACGGGCCACGCCATGCACAAGATTCCGTACCCGCTGTGGACAACCCGGCGGCGGACCCCCTTCCGAGCTCCGGAAGGGCGGCTCCGCGCCCGGTTGTCCACCGGGCGCGGGCCGACCCGGCCGAGTCAGCCGAGCTGGAGCGTCCGCACCACCAGCAGCACCACGATCACCGCGATCATCAGTGCGAAGGCGCCGTACTGCACCAGCGCCCGCCTCTCGCGGGGCGCGTGCACCAGGGCCCAGGCCAGCAGCAGGCCCGCCACCAACCCGCCGACGTGCGCCTCCCAGGCGATGTTCTTCCAGGTGAAGGTGAAGACCAGGTTGATCGCCAGCAGGATCAGGATCGGCCGCATGTCGTAGCGCAGCCGCCGCATCAGCACGGCCATCGCCCCGAAGAGGCCGAAGATCGCACCGGAAGCGCCCAGCGAGGCCTGCTGCGGTGCCGCCACCAGAAAGGTGAGCGCGCCGCCGGCGAGCCCGGAGACCAGATACAGGCCCAGGAACCGCACCCGGCCCAGGGCCGCCTCCAGCGGCGGGCCCAGGAACCACAGGCCGAGCATGTTCATCGCGATGTGCCAGATCTCCTGGTGCAGGAACATCGAGGTCAGCAGCCGGTACCACTGCCCCTCCGCGACGCCCTCCAGCGGACCGTACGGCTCGGTCACCGCCTGCCCGAACAGCAGCAGCTGGTCCAGCAGCCGGTCGCCGACCGCGAGCACCGCGATGAAGACGGCGACGTTCACGCCCAGCAGCGCCTTGGTGACCAGCCGCGGGTCCGCGGTCACCCGGCCGCCCGCTACCGTCCTCGGCCGGTTGGCGCCCGGCCGGTGTCCGGTGCCCGATCCGGACCGTACGCACTCGGGGCACTGGAATCCGACGGACGCCGGCACCATGCACTCAGGGCAGATGGGCCGCTCGCAACGCGTACACGAAATGCCCGTCTCCCGGTCGGGGTGCCGGTAGCAGTGTCTCGGCGCCCGCCCTTCGGCCCCACCCCCGGGTTGTCCGTCCTGCTCCACGCTCACCCCTCCAGTGTCCCGTACGCATCAGCCCCACCCGCCGAGAATACGGACGGGTGGGGCGTGCGGTTCCCGCCGCCGGCCCGCGGCCGCCCGGCGCTCCCCTGGTGCCGCTCGGCCTGCTCGCGCTGCCGGTCGGCTCGCTCGTGCTGCCTGTCGGCTATGCCTGCTGCCGCTCGATGACAACCGACTCCAGCACCACGTCCTGCAGCGGACGGTCGGTGCGGGGGTTGGTCTGCGTACCGCTGATCGCGTCGACGACCTCCTGGCTGCCCTTGTCAGCGACCTCACCGAAGATGGTGTGCTTACCGGTCAGCCAGTTGGTGGCGCCGACGGTGATGAAGAACTGCGAGCCGTTGGTGCCGGGGCCCGCGTTGGCCATGGCCAGCAGGTACGGCCTGGTGAAAGCGAGGTCGGGGTGGATCTCGTCACCGAACTCGTAACCGGGGCCACCGGTGCCGTTGCCCAGCGGATCCCCGCCCTGGATCATGAAGCCACTGATCACCCGGTGGAAGACGGTGCCGTCGTACAGCTTCGCGGTGGTCTTCTGGCCCGTCTCCGGGTGCGTCCATTCGCGGGAGCCCTCGGCGAGCTCGACGAAGTTCTTGACCGTCTTCGGCGCGTGGTTCGGGAAGAGCTGAACGCGGATGTCGCCGTGGTTGGTCTTCAGGGTGGCGTGGAGTTGCTCGGCCACGATCTACCTTCCATCTGTCTGCATTGACTGCCCCGATCCTCGCACGGACGCTGGGGGCAGTGGCTGACCCGGATGCCCGACCGGGAGATGCCGGGCAGAGCACGGGCAGGCATGATCTTCGAAACAGGTGGAAAAACGACTTCCTGTCCTCCGCTGCCGAAAAGGGTCGGCGGAGCGACTGCCCTGAGTCATGAGCCACCGAGGAGGAGGAACCGTGACCGCCAAGGAAAGCGTGCGCGCTGCGACCGGCACCGCCAAGGAGAGCGTGCGCCACGCCGCGGAGGTGGTGAGGCCCCATGCGGGCCAGGCCAAGGACACCGCGGCGCGCTACGCGCATGAGGCGAGTGCGCGGCTCGGGCCGAAGGTCTCCAAGGCCGCCGAGCAGGCCCGCCACTCCGCCCGCGAAGGATACGAGCACTACGTCGGCCCCCGGGTCGCACGGGCTCGCGACACCCTCCCTTCCGAGGTCGAGGTGGCCGCCGGCCGGGCGGCCCAGCAGACCCGCAAGGCCGCGCGGAAGGCCGCCGCCTACGCGGGACCGCGGATCGAGAGCGCCGTGACGGAGGCCCGCGCGGCCGCGGGGCCCGCCCGCGAGGAAGCGGCGCAGCGCGGTGCCGCTGCCGTGGCCGCGCTGCGCGGCCAGGTGTCCGTCAAGGAGATCGAGAAGCTCTCGCGCCGCCGCCGCAGGCGCTCCCGCGCAGGCCGGTTCCTCTGGCGGGCCGGTCTGGTCGGGCTGGTCGCCGGCGGCGCTTACGCGGCCTGGCGCTGGTGGGACCGGCAGGCGAACCCGGACTGGCTGGTCGAGCCGCCGGCCGCCACGGAGGTCGGCGACCGGGGGTCGCTCGCCGGCGTGAACGGCTCACCCGTCGAGGGCGGCGGCGACTCCACGCTCGACGCCGAGCTCGACCCCGAGGTGAAGGCCAAGCAGGACGACGCGGAGTCCGGCAGCAGCAGCGGCGGCTCCGGGGACACCGGCAAGTCGTCCGGCAGCACCGGCAAGTCCGGTAGCGCCGGGGACTCCCGGAGCGCCGAGGGCTCAGGGAACTCCGGGGCCTCCGGGAACGGGGGCCGCCGCAAGAAGTGACCGCCGGGCGGGCGCGCGGGGCGCACACCGGTGACGGGAGGGGGCGGGAGACTCAGCTCTCCCGCCCCCTCCCGGTGTGCTCATGCGCCCCCTCCTCCTCCAGGGACGGCACCGCGACGAGTACGTCATCCAGCCCGGTGATCCGCAGCAGGCGCAGTACCCGGGGGTCGACGCACACCAGTGTGAAACTGCCGCCGCTGGCCAGCACCCGGGAGCGGATGTCGACCAGGAGTGCGAGCCCGCTGCAGTCGATGAAGGTGACGGGCCGCAGATCGGCGACCAGTCGCGGGGCGGGTGCCGTGGTCAGCGCGTAGAGCTGGGGCGTGGTCTCGAGCACCACCGCGAGGTCGATCTCGCCGTGCAGTTCGACAACCGTACGGCCCGGCTCGGCGCGGGTCAGCACCGTCCCTGCAGGGCCGTCCTGCTCGGACCCGGCAGGGGCCTCATGCTCGTCGGCCCAGGGCTCCTCCCCGATCGCGCGGGGCTCCTCTCGTTCGGTGGAGGACAGCCTGCGGCCGCTCTCGTCCGGGTGCGGTGCCATCGGTGCCCTCACGTATGACCTTGTGACCGTAGGAGTCCGGGGAAATCGGCCCGTAAGCATAGGCAGGACCTCTGGGGGTGGCGCTGCGCCACCCCTGCATCGTCACTCGAACGAGTGTAAAACCCAAACTCCGCTTGCGAGTTGGCGCCTCACTCTCACGAGTTCTCCCCATCGGGACTCATCCAAGCTCATCCAGGAGAAACCCGAAAGTGGCGGACTACGGAGCACTCGGGCAGGAAGACTGAACCTGTGCAGCAGCAGAACATCCCTGAGGAGACAACATCCTTCGTCGGCAGGGCGGCCGAGCTTGCACAGCTGACCAAAGCGCTCAGGGAGCAACGGCTGATCACCCTGGTGGGCGGCGCCGGAGTGGGGAAGTCCAGACTCGCGCTGCACGCCCTGCATGCCCTGCACAACCTGTACGCACTGCACAAACCGTCCGGCGAGCACACCCCCCGGCCCCGCCCCGGGGCGGCACCCCGCGAGGAGACCGGAACCCTCTACTGGGCCGACCTGTGGCCGCTGCGCAGCGACGAACTGCTCGCCGCCACCGTCGCCGACGCCCTCGGCATCTTCGACCACAGCCCCCGCATACCGCTGGACGCCCTGTGCGGCTGGGTCGCGGACCGTACCGTGCTCCTGACGCTCGACTCCTGCGAACACCTCGTGCCGTACTGCCGCCACCTCATCGGAGAGCTGCTGACCGCCTGCCCCAACCTCACCGTGCTGGCCACCAGCAGACAGCCGCTGGGTGCCGTACGCGAGGCCGTGCTCCCTGTGCCGCCGCTCGCGCCCGCCACCGAGGGGGTCACCCTCTTCCGGCAGCGCGCCGAAGCCGTCGGCAGACCGCTGCACGCCCTCGCTGACCGGCGGCTGGCCACCCAGCTGTGCACCCGGCTGGACGGGGTGCCGCTCGCACTGGAACTGGCCGCCGCACAGCTGCGCCACCACACGCTGGCCGAGACGGCCGACCGCATCCGCTCCGGACTGGACCTGCCCGACGACCCCGGGGAGCCCGGCCCCTGCGACAACCCCCGCCGCCCCGCCCGGCACAGCGCCGTTCGCACCGCGGTGGGCTGGAGCCACGAGCTGTGCCGCCCCACCGAACGGCTGCTGTGGGCCCGGCTGACCGTCTTCCCCGCCGCCTTCGACGCCGTACTCGCCGAACAGGTCTGCACAGGCGGCCCGTTGACCGGGGAGGAGCTGCGCTCAGCGCTCGCCGGGCTGGTGCACAAGTCCGTCGTGACGGCCGAGGACGAGAGCTACCGGCTGCTGGACACCATCCGCGAGTACGGCCGGATGTGGCTGCGGGAGCTGGGCGAGAGCCACCAGGTCGCGGAGCGGCACGCCGCGGCCGTCGTCGAACTCTCCCGGCAGGCCCGCGCCGAATGGCTCGGCGCGCGCCAGCAGGCGTGGTACGAGCGGATGGAGGAGCTCTACCACGACGTGCGCGAGGCGCTCCGCTTCCTGCTGGACTCCGACCCGGCCGCGGCCCTGGAGCTGGCCGGGAACGTGGCGTTCTTCTGGGTGTGCTGCGGCCACCTCTACGAGACCCACCACTACCTGGAGCTGGCCCTGGCCTGCACCGACGGGCCGGGCCGGGCGCGCACCCAGGGCCTGTGGACGCTGGGGCTGGCCCGGCTGCTGCAAGGGGACCACGAAGCGGGCCGCACCTTCGCCGAACTGACCCGGCAGGCGGCCCTGGCCACCCGGGACGAGGAAGGGCTGTGCCAGGCCGCCTACCTGGAGGGCCTCGCCTCGCTGTTCACCGGACGCCCACTGGCCGCGCTGGCCACGGCCGACGCGGCCCTGCGGGACACCCGTACGGCACCCGGCCCCGCCTTCGGCAGCACACTGTGCCGGCTCATGCGGATCTTCGCGCTCACCGGTGCCGGACGCCTCAAAGAAGCCCGCCGCGAAGCCGGGACCCTGCGCGAGGAGTGCGTGCACCTCGGTGAGTTCTGGACCCGCTCCTACACCGACTACCAGCTCGCCCTGATCGCGCTGTTCGAGAACCGCGCGAGTGCGGCCGGCTCCCACGCACGGGACATGCTCGACGCCAAGCGCCGCATCGGCGACCGCTTCGGCATCGCGCTGGGCCTGGAGCTGCTGGCCACCGCCTGGGCCCAGCAGGGCGAGCCCGAACTCGCCGCGCTCGCCTACGGCGCCGGAGCGCAGCACTGGGAAATGGTCGGGCACCCGCAACGCGGCACCCCCGAGGTGGCGCCCCTGCGCGACGAGGGCCAGGCCAGGGCCCGTACCGAACTCGGCGACACCGCGTACGAGGCACTCTTCCGCAGAGCCCTGCACGCCGACCGCGACCAGGTCCTCACCTGGGCCACCCACCCGGACCCGGAACCCCGCCTGTGACAGGCCCCGCCGGTGAGGCCCGAGGGGGCTTGTCGGTCCCGTCCTCCTCACCCGGCACCTGGGCGAGCTCTCCGCTCCGCGGGGCTCCAGTCGTCCAGTGCCGGAGTTTCTCGGGGTTGCGTATGACCCAGATGTGGGTGATCCGGCCGCCCGCGACCTCGAAGGCGAACACCGTCACGGTGACGGCGTCCTGCTGAACCACCAGGCCCGGCTGACCGTTGACCGTGCGTTCCAGGAACGTCGTGTTGCCCGTCCTCCGGTGGGCGAGCTCGACCCAGGCGTGCGCGATCTGCTCGCCGCCTTCGATGGGGTGCAGGAAGGTGGTGGCCAGGCCGCCGCCGTCGGCGACCGCCGTGGCGTCGGGGTCGAGCAGCCCGATGAGGGCCTCGATGTCCTTGGCTTCCCATGCCTGTTTGAAGTTCCTGACGACATCGGCGCGCTGGGCCGCCGGAGCCGGGGAAGGCCGCGAGGCGCGGATACGGCGGCGGGCCGAGGAGGCCAACTGGCGGCACGCCGCCGGGGTACGGCCCACGATCCGGGCGACTTCGGCGAAGGGATAGCGGAAGACATCGTGCAGGATGAACGCGACGCGCTCGGCCGGGGTCAGCGATTCCAGGACGACCAGGAAGGCCAGGTCGACCGACTCGTCCAGGGTGACCCGGTCGGCGGGGTCGTCCACGGCCGCACCGCCCGGCCGTCCGCCGGCCCACTCCGTACGTTCGGGCAGCGGCTCGGGAACCCATGCGCCCACGTAGGTCTCCCGCCGGGCCCGGGCCGAGGCGAGCAGATTGAGGCAGATACGGCTGGTGACCGTCGTCAGCCAGGCCCCGGGGGAGGCGATGGCGTCCTGCTGCCGCCGTGACATGGCGTACCAGCGGGTGTACGTCTCCTGGACGGCATCCTCGGCCTCGGCCAGGGAGCCCAGCAGCCGGTAGGCGAGATTGATCAGCTGACGCCGCTCGCTCATGATCGCCTCAAGGCCCGGATCGGGCCGCCCCTGTTCCGGCCCGGAATGGTGGGTCATGGTGTCGACGGCTCCCTCGGTCGCAGCTGCGCTCACCCGTTCGACAGGTCCGACAAGACAGCCCGCCCGATTGTGAGGCGGCGGCTTCCCCGCACATGTCGCTCACATTCCGCACGGCTGTCTTGTCGAACAGGAGAGACAGCCACATCGTCCAGCGAACAGGAAGCTCACCGAAACCATGACTGCCCAGCAGACTGCCCCACTGCCGGCCACGCCGGCGTTCGCCGCCCCGGCGCCCGCGCAGGTCCTCGAGCGGACGGCCGCCGCCCTCACCGCACACGGCTTCACCGTGGAGGTCCTCGACGACGCCGCCGCCGCGCGTACCCGCGTCCACGAGCTGATACCCGACGGCACCAGTGTGTTCACCGGGGCCAGCGAGACTCTCCGCCTCTCCGGCATCGACGAGGACATCAACGCCGGTGGGCGGTACCAGGCCGTCAAGCCACGCGTCCTGGCCATGGACCGCGCCACTCAGATGGACGAGATCCGGCGGCTGCTGGCCACTCCCGACGTCGTCGTGGGAAGCGTCGCCGCCGTCACCGAAACCGGCTCCCTCGTGGCGGCCTCGGGCAGCGGAAGCCAACTCCCCAGCTACTCGGGCGGCGCCGGCCGCGCGATCTGGATCGTCGGGGCACAGAAGGTGGTGCCCGACCTGAGCACCGCGCTGCGCCGCGTCGAAGACCACTGCCTCCCGCTGGAAAGCGCCCGCACCCAGGCGGCCCACGGCAGGCCCAGCGCCGTCAACCGCCTTCTCGTCCTCAACGCGGAACCCTTCCCGGGGCGCAGCACCGTCCTGCTGCTCCGCAAAGCCACCGGCTTCTGAACCCGGCCATCGGCGTCACACCCCACAGAGGCCGCCCGACCTGCGTTTCCGTAGGTCGGACGGCCTCTGGTGACGTGGAGCCAAGGGGAGTCGAACCCCTGACATCTGCCATGCAAAGACAGCGCTCTACCAACTGAGCTATGGCCCCGTCGCGCACCAGGGTACCGGCTCCTGCGGGCGAATTCCGACCGGGTATCGCCCCGCCCCTGTCACCGTCCGTAGGATGCACGGCAAGTTCGCGCGAGCGAAGTGAAACAGGGCAGCCCAGGGGAGACGCCATGGACGCAGCAGCACAGGACCCGACAGCGAAGGCGCGCGAGCTCCAGAGTCAGTGGTACGGCGAGCCGTTGGGGACTCTCTTCCGGCGTCTGATCGAGGACCTCGGGCTCAACCAGGCGCGCCTCGCGACGGTGCTCGGACTGTCCGCCCCTATGCTTTCGCAGCTCATGAGCGGGCAGCGGGCAAAGATTGGGAACCCGGCCGTCGTCCAGCGCGTCCAGGCCCTCCAGGAGCTGGCGGCCGAGGTGGCGCGCGGCGATGTCAGCGCGGCCGACGCGACCAGCCGGATGGACGAGATCCGCCGTACAGCGGGCGGCAGCGTACTCCACAACACCACTCAGACGTCGTCCTCCGGCGCCTCCCAGACCCCCGTCAAGCGCGTCGTACGGGAGATCCAGGCCCTGCTGCGCTCCGTCTCGGACGCCGCGGACATCATCGAGGCGTCGAACGCGCTCGCCCCCTCGCACCCGGAGCTGGCAGAGTTCCTCCGGGTCTACGGCGCTGGCCGCACCGCGGACGCCGTCAAGCACTACGAGGCGCATCAGAGCTGAGAGCGGAAGCAGGCGCACCACCATGGGAGAGGTCTTCGCCGGCAGGTACGAGCTGGTCGATCCGATCGGCCGCGGCGGTGTCGGCATGGTCTGGCGCGCCTGGGACCACCGGCGCAAGCGGTACGTGGCCGCCAAGGTGCTGCAGCAGTCCGACGCCCACACCCTGCTGCGCTTCGTCCGCGAGCAGTCCCTGCGCATCGACCATCCGCATGTGCTGGCCCCCACCAGCTGGGCTGCCGACGACGAGAAGGTCCTGTTCACCATGGACCTGGTCAGGGGCGGCTCGCTGGCCCATCTCGTGGGCGACTACGGCCCGTTGCCCCCCACTTTCGTGTGCACCTTGCTCGACCAACTGCTCTCCGGGCTGGCCGCGGTGCACGCCGAGGACGTGGTGCACCGGGACATCAAACCCGCGAACATCCTGCTGGAGCCCACCGGAACCGGCCGGCCGCACCTGCGGCTGTCCGACTTCGGCATCTCCATGCGCAAGGGCGAGCCCCGGCTGACCGAGACCAACTACGTCGTCGGTACGCCCGGCTACTTCGCACCCGAGCAGATGCTGGAGGCCGAGGCCGACTTCCCCTCCGACCTGTACGCGGTCGGACTGGTGGCGCTCTATCTGCTCACCGGGCAGAAGCCGGACGCGCAGGAGCTGTTCGAGCAGTACGAGCACGGCATGCCCGCGGCCCCCGAGGGGGTTCCCGAGCCGCTGTGGCAGGTGCTGGGGCAGCTGCTGCAGCCCGATCCCGGCCTGCGGTTCCGTACCGCTACGGGTGCCCGCAAGGCGCTGGCCGGCGCGGTCGAGCTGCTGGACCGGGACGCGACGGTGGAGCAGGAGACGGTCGAGGTGTTCGACCACCTGGGACCGCTGCCGGAGGGATTCGGCCCCGAGGGACCGCTGGAGGGCGGTACCCCCGCGGGCCCGGCTGCGGCTCCGGTGAGCCCGGCTGCTGCACCTGTGGCGACTGCGGCTGCTGTGGCCCCGGCGACGCCCACCGGGACCTTCCCGCTTCAGCCCCCGGCACCGGCGCCGATGCCGACTCCGACGCCCGTGCAGCCTCAGGTTTACTCGGCGTACCAGCCCATGGCGGAGCCGCCGACTCCGGTTCCGGTACCGGTTGCGGCGCGCAAACCCGGCCCCCCGGCGAAGGTCGCCATACCGATGCTGCTGGTGGCCCTCGCCTGCCTCGCCGCGGGAATCTGGGCCCTCACCGTCACGGCTTAGGCACCCGGAACAGACCCCTCCCCGGAAAAAGCACCGCGGCGCAGCCGCTAGCCGTGGCTGTAGGGAGGGTGCGGGGGCCAACCCTGCGGTGCGGCGGCGGCAGCCGCCCGACGGCGGGCTGTGAGCAGCCACACCGCGAGGACGAGCAACAGCGCGGACCCCGCACCGACTCCGGCCCAGCCGAATATCCGCAGGGTCGCGTTGCTGTCGGCCTCGGCTTCGGTCAGCCCCTTTTCGGCCATTTCGCGGTCCTGGTCGTCGACCCCGAACCCGGCGGCCCTGGCGTCACCGTCGTACGAGGGTGACGCCTTCGCGTGGCCCTCGACGCCGATCCGCAGCGTGACGGGCGTGCCGTCGGGGAACTGCTGGACCATGTCCGGGCCGACGGTGACGGCCACGTAGTACCAGCCGGCGAAGCGGGTGCCGGAGACCGAGTCCCTGTCGAGGAAGCGGTTCTCGTAGCGGACGGGGTTGCTGTAGCGGTCGAACTCGGCGCCGTCCCCGTTGTAGCTCTTGACCTCCTCGTCGTAGAGCGGCGCCCGCGCCGGGTTGTAGACGTTCATCCGGAAGCCGTGCGGCAGGAAGGAGCTGCCGGTCTTGGCCTCGCGCGCAGCGTTGGGCACCTCCATGCGCGCGTACAGCCGCTGGCCCCAGTCCACCGGCACCCGGAAGTAGCGCGTCTCGCCCGGCCGGAGTCGGTCTTTCCAGACGCCGTCGCCGACAGCTCGCGCGTCGTTGAAGCCGGTGCCGCCCTTGCGGGTCTTCGCGGGGCCCGAGGGCGGCGCGGGACGGGTGTTGTTCTCGTCGGTCTCCTCCTCGGTGCCCGGGCGGGGCGCGGGGATGCCGCCCTTGAGACCGGGCTCCTCCATCACCGACAGCTCCAGCGGCCAGGAGCTGGGGTCGGAGTTGTCGCCCTCTTCGCGGACGACGTGCACCAGGTAGGGCCCCTTGACGCGGCAGGCCTCGTCGTCGGGGTCGCCCATCAGTCGGGAGGCGTGGGCGGAGAGCGGGAAGGCGGTGTCGCCGCTGCCCTTGGTGTCGCCCCGGCCGCAGGTGTCGCCGTCGGTGTTCTGCAGCGTCACCTGGAGGCCGTCCTGGTAGGTGATCCTGGTGCCGGGGTCCGGGACCCCGGTAGCGGTGATGTGTACGTCCGACCTGGCGTCCAGGTCGAGCGCGTAGTACTTCTCCTCGCCCGGCTTGATCCGGTCGGTGAACAGTCCGGATGTCAGTTCGGGCGCGTCCGCGCTGCTGGAGCTGCCGGTGACCTTCTCCGCGTCCTCGGCCGTCCGGTAGGTGCGCGGGTCGCCCGACGGCCCGCCGTTCGCCGCCCAGGCGCCCGGTGCGCAGGTGCCCAGTGCCACGGCGGTCGCGCACAGGGCGGCCGCCACCGCGGCGGCGCGCCTCCTGAACCGGTGGTCGAGCCCGGTCGCACCGGTCGCACAGGTCGTACTGGCCGCACTGGCCGCACTGGCCGCACCGGTCGTGCTGGTCACTTCAGTCGCTCCAGCCTCACCAGCCGCCCCCGTAACCCCTGTCACCACGTGCCACCCCTCGTCGCGTTCACGCTCCGGACCCTGGCACGGCGCCGCACCGCGTACCAGGCCCCTCCTGCCACCAGCAGCACCGCGGCGGCCCCACCGCCGGCCAGTACGGCCGGGTGCGGGCCGGTGCCCGCCGCCTGCTGCCCGTTCGCGTCACCGTCACCGCCGCCGGTGCCGTCGCCGTCGGCCGCGCCGCCACCGTCCCGCGCGGCGGCCGCGTCGGCGAACGGCGCGTCGTGCTCGGGCCCCTGCTTCGCCCGGCCCTTGACGCCGACGCGAAGGACGACACGGACCGCGGCGTTCTCGGCGATCCGGGCGGCTCCGGAGCCCAGCGTGACGGCGATGTAGTAGTCGCCGGCCCGCCGTACGGGCCGCACGGCTGCCGACGGCTCCGCGCGGTTCTTCCAGGAGACGGGAACCGTACCGTGCGACACCTTGACCGGGTCACCCCGGTAGGGCCGCCGCGGGGAGAACTCCGGCCCGTCCGTGACCGGCAGCCGCCCGGGCGCGTACGTCTGGGTCCGTACGTAGGAGAAGGGGCTGCCGCCCTGCTGCCGCTTGGGCTCGTTGGCGAACTCCACGTCGTAGCGGAGCTGTTGGTTCCACCCCACCGGCACCCGGTACCAGCGGGTCTGGGCGGGCACCAGGGTGTCCCGCCAGACGCCCTCGCGCAGCTTCCTCGCGTCGTTGAAGCCGGTACCGCCCTCGATGTCCCTGGGCGTTCCGGTGGGCAGGGTGGCGTCCCTGCCATTGTCCCGGTACCCCGTCTCGGCGCGGGCCGGGGAGGTGCCGTGCGGCAGCGGACGCTCGGCGCCCAGCCGCAGCTCCACGGGCCAGCGTGCCCGGTCGGAGTCCTCGTCGGAGTCGCGGCTCAGCTCGAAGGTGAACAGCCCCGGCTTGTCGCAGTCGAGGACGCCGTCCTCGCTCGGGACACGGCTGACGGCCGCGGTGACCGGGGTGCCGCCCTCGCTCTGCTGGAACCAGGCGCGGTCGTGGCCGCACCTGCTGCCGTGCGGACTGCGCATCGTCAGCTTCAGCCCGTCCAGACCGGCCACACGCGCGCCCGGCTGCGGCACGCCGGTGGCGGCGAAGTCCGCGGTCCGCGCGCCGGACCCGCCGTCGAGCCGGGCGGCGTACCAGCGCGTCTCGCCGGGCCCGATGGTGTCCAGGTACTGACCGCCGAGGCGCAGCGTGGGCGCATCGGCCGAGGAGTGCGCGCCGGTGACACGCTTGCCCCGGAGGCGGTAGCCGTCCGCGGACTGCCGTCCGGCGCGCTCCAGTTCGCGGGCCAGGTCCTCGGCCTCGGGTGCGTCGTAGTACTCGCCGTGCCCGGCCCGCGCGATGCACTCCAGCTGCTTGCGTGCCTTGCCCTCGACCTGGAAGCCGATGGCGTCGATCCGCAGGTCGAGGCCGTCCTTGGACAGCTCCTCGGCGACCTCGCAGGGATCGGGCGTCCCGCAGGTGTCCTCGCCGTCGGAGACCAGCACGATGGTGCGGCGGCCCGGTGCGCTCTTCGACGCAGGGGGCAGGTCCGCTGCGGCCTTCTCGAGCGCGTGGCCGATGGGCGTCTCCCCCCTGGGCCGCACCTGGGCCACCGCCTTCTTGATGCCGGCCCGGTCCAGTGCGCCGACCGGTTGGACGAGCCGGGTGTCGGTGCAGCTGTCGGCCTTGTCGGCGCCGTAGACGCGCAGCCCGGTCGGGTAGGCGTCGGGCAGGCTGTCGACGAGCGTGCCGACCGCCTTGCGCGCGGACTGCATCCGGCTCCTTCCGGAGCCGTCCTTGTCGGCCATGGAGCCGGAGGAGTCCAGCACGATCTCCAGCGAGTTGCGGACGAGCGCTTCTTTGCCGGAGGCGGCATGTGCGGCTGGCGCGGCATGTGCGGCTGGCACGGCTGGCACGGCTGGCGCGGATTGCGCGGCCCCGGTGAGCGGCCCGGCGAGGAAGGCCAGCAGCGCTCCTCCGGTCACTCCCCGGGCGAGCCGGCTTCGCTCTGGTCGCATGTCCTTCGTCCCCCTTGGCCCCTCGGATCTCCCGCAGCTTTGCGAGAGCACCGTAAATCTTTGCAGGAGCAAGCGGCAAGGGGGTGAGTGTCACGGTACAGAAACAGCAGGCGGCTTCCAATTTCCCCTGGACAAAGGGCCGGACACGACGGAGGCCCCGGCCGCCAGAAGCGGCCAGGGCCTCACGTTCACCGTTCGCTGGGGTTACACACCCGAACCTGCGGGCACGGAGTCGGTCGCCTCCGTCCACAGATCCTGCTCGGCGCGGTCCGCCTGGATCTGGCGGTACACGAGGAGACCGCCGATGGCGGCCAGTGCGACCAGGAAAAGCTTCTTCACCGCGCTACCTCGTCCTTCTTAGACATTGGGACCTCTCTGGCGGCCGATGATACCCAACAGCCTCCCCGAACAGCCGGGTCGGCCCGACGGCGCCCCGACGTGCCGCCGGGGCCCCGGCCGGCCGCCTCCTCACGCGGTCCGGGAGCGCTTCTTCCGCTTCGTCCTGGAGCGCTCCTCCAACTGGATCTCCCGCTCGGCACCCGGCACCCCTTCGGCCAGCTCCCGGGCCCGTTCCCGCTCGGAGTTGAACTCGGCGCCCAGGACTATGGCCAGGTTGGTGAGCCACAGCCACACCAGGAAGACCACGACGCCGCCCAGCGCCCCGTACGTCTTGTTGTACGACCCGAAGTTCGCCACGTAGAACGCGAACCCCACCGAGGCGATCAGCCAGACCACCAGCGCCAGTACGGCGCCCGGCAGCACCGAGGCGAAGCCGCGCAGCCGCGCATTGGGCGAGGCGTAGTACAGCACCGCGATGATCAGGATGACGACCAGCACCATCACCGGCCATTTGGCCCAGTCCCACGCCGTCACCGCCGCGTCCCCCAGACCGAGCGCGTTCCCGGCCTTCTTCGCCAGCGGACCGCTGACCACCAGCCCGACCAGCACCAGCGCCTGGAGCAGCACCGCGATCAGCGTCACCAGGAGCTGCACGGGGCGCAGCTGGAAGACGGAGCGGCCCTCCTCCACCTCGTAGACGACGTTCGAGGCGCGGATGAAGGCGCCCACGTATCCCGAGGCCGTCCACAGTGCGCCCAGCACGCCGACGATCAGCATCGCGGTGGGGGTTCCGGAGCCGGACGCCATGGACTCGATCGGCTTCTTGAACGTGTCCACGGCGGATGCCGGGCCGATCGAACTGACCAGGTCGTTGAGGGTGTCGATGATCTTCTGCCGGCTCATCACCAGACTGACCAGCGAGATCAGCGCGATCAGCGCCGGGAAGATCGACAGTACCGAGTAGTAGGTGAGCGCGGCGGCCGAGTCCGAGAGGTTGTCCTCCTTGAACTCGGTCAGGGTGCGCTTGAACGTCTGGCCCAGCGTCCCGCTGCGCGGGTGTGGCGGCCCTTCCGGGCGCCGCCCGGACGTCTTCTCCCGCTCGGGATCCCACGCACCCGCACGCTCCGTCCCCGGCTCCGGCCCTGGCTCACCCTCCGGCCTCGGCCCGGGCTGGGGCTCCGTCCTGGGCCGGGGCTCACGCTCGTGCTCGGGCTTGTGCTCGTGCTCGGGTTTGTGCTCAGGCTCGTGTTCAGGCCCGTTCTCGGACCGGTGGCCGGGATCGGGACTGGTCATCGCAGCACTCCGCTCGCCGAGGAAGCGCCGGCCGGCGCCGACGGTCAGGTCGCGCTACCGGTACCAGGGCCCGCGGCGGCGCAAACGTCGGCGCCGCCGCCGGGGCCCCTGGGGCGGGCCGACGGCTCGACGGCCGACCGCTCGACGGCCGACGGCTCGCCTCGCCGCACGGCCCGCCCCCTCACTCCCTCATCCCCCCGGGCGCCGCTCAGCGGACGTCGACGCAGTCGCCCTTCGAGGTGACCGACGGCGTGGTCGAGGTGCCGGCGAAGGAGTAGCGCCAGCAGGTGTCCTTGCCCGCGGTACGGGTGGTCTTGACCTTCCCGGCGGACGAACCGCTGCCGGTGGTGTACGACTTGAGCGTCGCGTAGCTGCCACCGCTCATCGGACGGGACTGCAGCTTCACCGTCTGCTTTGTGTAGCCCGCGTACTTGGAGGTGTCCCAGTTGGCCCGGGAGAGGTAGCCGGAGATGGTGATCGTCCGGCCCTTCTTCACCGGCTCCGGGGAAGCGTTCACGGTGAGCTTGGAGTAGCGCTTCATCGCGAAGGTCTTCGCGACGTCCCGGTCGACCCAGTCCGCGTCGTTGCCCTGCGCGACGACGGAGACCTTCCAGGTGCCCGCGGCCGCGTTGAACAGATCCACCTGCGGGTCGATGGTGAAGGTCTGCTTGCAGGTGGCGGTGGTGGCCGAGGTGACCGTGCAGGTGGCCTCGGCCTCGTTCGCCAGGACACCGGTGTCGATGTCGTCCACGCTCGAACCGTGCCACAGCACGGAGTCGGACCAGGCGACACCGGAGTCGTCGGTCACCTTGTAGGAGACCGTCACCGTCTTGGTCTTGGTGGTGCCCAGCACCACGTCCTTGCCTGAGTTGACGACGACGCCGGAGACGGTCGTGTCGCCGTAGCCGTCGTCGGGCGCGGTGGCGCGCATCCCGAACGGGGCGGCCTCACGCTGCGTGGAGACGGCCTTGCGTACATCGGCGTCGTGGGCGGCGCTGACAGCCGCCCCGGCGTCCTTCGCCGGGGCTTCGGCCGCGAGGGCGGCCGGTATCGCGAGAGCGGACAGAGCCAGGGCACCGCTCACGGCGGCGGCAGTGGCACGCATACGCATGTGTTCCCCAAGTGGAGAAGGGGCCCCGCGAGCCGGCTGCTCGTGGAAGGGGCCAAGTTTCGAAGGAGTCTGTTGACTCGGGGAAAGAGATCCCCGAAAGGGCCAGAAGGTTGCACGACAGTCGAGAAAGAGAGCTCTTTGCGGACAAGGACCCTTTTGTCCCCGATCAGCAGTCCGCCGCTCTCGCCGCCCCGCTACCCGCACCCACCGTCACCGGGGACCACCCACGGCACGCGGAAGGCCCGGCCCCTCTTCCGAGGGGCCGGGCCTTCCGTGCCGGCGTTCCGCCACTGTGCGGCTACCAGGACTTGAACCTGGGGCCTCTTCCTTATCAGGGAAGCGCTCTAACCGTCTGAGCTATAGCCGCGCGCTGCACAGAAAGGTTAGCGCACTTCAGCCGTGGTCCCAAATCGGTTCCGTACGGGCCGGGGGCCGGGCTACTCGTCCTCCGCCAAGGTCAGCTCGACCCCGCCGACGAAGCCCGCCGAGAGGTTGTAGATGAAGGCGCCCAGGGTGGCCAGCGCGGTGGCCAGGACGACGTTGATCACGGCGATGAGCGAGGTGAAGAGCAGGACGCGGGGCAGCGAGAGGAACGTCTCCAGGTCGAAGCCGCCGTTGCCCTCGGCGCTGGTGGCCTCGCTGACGGTGCCGCCGAGGGTGGAGAAGACGCCCATCGCGTCCATCACCATCCACAGCACGGCGACCGCCACGATGGTGCACAGCCCCAGCGCCACGGCCAGCAGGAAGCTGACCTTCATCACCGACCACGGGTCGGCCTTCGCCACCCGCAGCCGGGCCTTACGGGTCCGCGGCACCGTGCGGGCCCCGGTACGGGGCTTGCGTACGGTGCCCGCTCCCGGCTGCTCCGGCCGGCCGCCCGCAGCCGCCTGCCGGTCCCCGTCCGGGGACGGATACGCCTGCGGCGGCCGGTGCGGCTGCTGCTCGGTCTGCGGCTGGGCCGGGGACGGGGGCTTCGCCTGCGGCTGCGGCTGAGCCTTCGGCTGCGGCTGAGCACCACTCACGCCCTGCTCCTAGTTGTCCTAGTCGTCGTCCGGGTCGGGCGCGTCCTGCTCCCCCACGTCAGGGGTACCCGCCGCGGCCTCCACTTCCTCGGCCTCCCGACCGGCTTCGGCGTTCCGTGCGACGCCGACAACCGCGTCCTTCTTGCCCAGGTTGATCAGTTGGACGCCCATGGTGTCACGGCCGGTCTCCCGCACCTCGTTGACCCGCGTACGGATCACACCGCCGCTGAGCGTGATGGCGAGGATCTCGTCCGTCTCCTCGACCACCAGCGCACCGACCAGTGAGCCCCGGTCCTCCACGATCTTGGCGGCCTTGATACCGAGGCCGCCGCGGCCCTGGACCCGGTAGTCGTCCACGTTGGTCCGCTTCGCGTACCCGCCATCGGTCGCCGTGAACACGAACGTACCCGCCCGCACGACATTCATCGAGAGCAGTTCGTCGTCCTCGCGGAAACTCATCCCCTTGACACCGGAGGTGGCCCGGCCCATGGGACGCAGCGCCTCGTCGGTCGCGGTGAAGCGGATCGACTGGGCCTTCTTGCTGACCAGCAGCAGGTCGTCGTCGGGAGAGACCAACTCGGCGCCGATCAGCTCGTCGTCGCGGCCGTCCTCCATCTCGCGGAGGTTGATCGCGATGACGCCGCCGGAGCGGGGCGAGTCGTAGTCCTTGAGCGGGGTCTTCTTGACCAGGCCCGACTTGGTGGCCAGCACCAGGTAGGGCGCTGCCTCGTAGTCCCGGATGGCGAGGATCTCGGCGATCTGCTCGTCCGGCTGGAAGGCGAGCAGATTGGCCACGTGCTGGCCCCGCGCGTCCCGCCCCGCGTCGGGCAGCTCGTAGGCCTTGGCCCGGTAGACACGGCCCTTGTTGGTGAAGAACAGCAGCCAGTGGTGGGTGGTGGAGACGAAGAAGTGGTCGACGATGTCGTCTTCCTTCAGCTTCGTCCCGCGCACGCCCTTGCCGCCGCGCTTCTGGGCGCGGTAGTCGTCCGTCTTGGTGCGCTTGACGTAGCCGCCACGGGTGATCGTGACGACGATGTCCTCCTCGGCGATCAGGTCCTCGATGGACATGTCGCCCTCGAAGGGGATCAGCTTGCTACGCCGGTCGTCGCCGAACTTGTCGACGATCGCGCGCAGCTCCTCGCCGATGATCTGCCGCTGCTTCTCGGGCGAGGCGAGGATCGCGTTGTACTCGTTGATCTTCGCCTGGAGCTCGTCGTGCTCGGCGGTGATCTTCTGCCGCTCCAGCGCGGCCAGCCGGCGCAGCTGCATCTCCAGGATCGCGTTGGCCTGGATCTCGTCGATCGTCAGCAGCCCCATCAGGCCCTCGCGGGCCACATCGACGGTCTCACTGCGCCGGATCAGCGCGATGACCTCGTCGATCGCGTCCAGCGCCTTGAGCAGACCGCGCAGGATGTGGGCACGCTCCTCGGCCTTGCGCAGCCGGAAGCGGGTGCGGCGCACGATCACGTCGATCTGGTGTGCGACCCAGTGCCGGATGAAGGCGTCCAGCGACAGGGTCCGCGGCACACCCTCGACCAGCGCCAGCATGTTGGCGCCGAAGTTGGTCTGCAGATCGGTGTGCTTGTAGAGGTTGTTGAGGACGACCTTGGCGACCGCGTCCCGCTTCAGGACGATGACCAGGCGCTGGCCGGTCCGCGAGGACGTCTCGTCGCGGACGTCCGCGATACCGCCGATCCGGCCGTCCTTGACCAGGTCGGCGATCTTCAACGCGAGGTTGTCCGGGTTGACCTGGAAGGGCAGCTCGGTGACGACCAGGCACTGGCGGCCCTGGATCTCCTCGACCTCCACCACGGCCCGCATGGTGATCGAGCCGCGCCCGGTGCGGTACGCCTCCTCGATGCCCTTGCGGCCCACCACCAGTGCGCCGCTGGGGAAGTCCGGACCCTTGATCCGCTCCATGAGGGCTTCCAGCAGCTCCTCGTTGGAGGCTTCCGGGTGGTCGAGGTACCACTGGGCACCCGCGGCGACCTCGCGCAGGTTGTGCGGCGGGATGTTGGTCGCCATGCCGACCGCGATCCCGGCCGAGCCGTTGATCAGCAGATTGGGGAAGCGCGCCGGCAGAACCGTCGGCTCCTGGTTGCGGCCGTCGTAGTTGTCCTGGAAATCGACGGTCTCCTCGTCGATGTCCCGGAGCATCTCCATGGCCAGCGGCGCCATCTTGCACTCGGTGTACCGCATGGCCGCGGCCGGGTCGTTGCCGGGCGAGCCGAAGTTGCCGTTGGAGTCGACCAGCGGCATCCGCATCGACCAGGGCTGCGCCAGCCGCACCAGCGCGTCGTAGATCGAGGTGTCACCGTGCGGGTGGTAGGTGCCCATCACGTCGCCCACGACGCGGGCGCACTTGTAGTAGCCCTTCTCGGGGCGGTACCCGCCGTCGTACATCGCGTACAGCACCCGGCGGTGCACCGGCTTGAGGCCGTCGCGGATGTCGGGCAGCGCGCGGCTCACGATCACGCTCATCGCGTAGTCGAGGTACGAGCGCTGCATCTCCGTCTCGAGGCTGACGGGCTCGACGCGCGCACCCGCCTCGGTGTCCACCAGCGCGCTGTCGGGCGCCGGGGCGTTGTCGGGCGTCGGCTCCGGGGTGGTGGGGGTCTCGTCGGCCATGGTTAAAGATCAAGTCCTTCTCTGTGTGCGGCGCTTCGCGGTCCTGGTCGCTGCAAGGTCCTGGTCCGGGAACGGCAACCAGGGGCCGACGTCAGATGTCCAGGAACCGGACATCCTTCGCGTTGCGCTGGATGAACGAGCGGCGGGCCTCGACGTCCTCACCCATCAGGATGGAGAACAGGTCATCGGCGGCGGCCGCGTCGTCCAGCGTCACCTGGCGCAGGACGCGGTGCTCGATGTCCATGGTGGTGGTACGCAGCTCGTCCGCGTTCATCTCACCCAGACCCTTGAAGCGCTGCACCGAGTCGTCCCTGATGCGCTTGCCCTGCTCGCGGCCGAGCTGGATGAGGCTGTCGCGCTCGGGGTCGGAGTAGGCGTACTGGAACTCGTCCCGGCTCCACTTGATCTTGTACAGCGGCGGCTGCGACAGGAAGACGTGACCGGCCTCCACCAGCGGCCGCATGAAGCGGAAGAGCAGGGTCAGCAGCAGGGTGTTGATGTGCTGGCCGTCGACATCGGCGTCCGCCATCAGGATGATCTTGTGATAGCGGAGCTTCTCGATGTCGAAGTCCTCGTGCACACCGGTGCCGAAAGCCGAGATCAGCGCCTGCACCTCGGCGTTCTGCAGGACCTTGTCGATCCGCGCCTTCTCCACGTTCAGAATCTTGCCGCGGATCGGCAGGATGGCCTGGTACTCCGGGTCACGGCCCGACTTGGCCGAGCCGCCCGCGGAGTCGCCCTCCACGATGAAGATCTCGCACTTGGCCGGGTCGTTGGACTGGCAGTCCGAGAGCTTGCCCGGCAGCGACGCCGTCTCCAGCAGCCCCTTGCGGCGCGTCAGATCCCGCGCCTTGCGGGCCGCGACCCGCGCCGTGGCCGCCTGGATGCCCTTGCGGACGATGTCGGCGGCCTCGTTCGGGTTCCGGTCGAGCCAGTCGGTCAGATGCTCGTGGACGATCTTCTGGACGAAGGTCTTCGCCTCCGTGTTGCCCAGCTTCGTCTTCGTCTGCCCCTCGAACTGCGGCTCGCCCAGCTTGACGGAGATGATCGCGGTCAGACCCTCGCGGATGTCCTCACCCGTGAGGTTGTCGTCCTTCTCGCGCAGCAGCTTGCGGTCCCGCGCGTACCGGTTGATCAGACCCGTCAGCGCGGCCCTGAAGCCCTCCTCGTGGGTACCGCCCTCGTGGGTGTGGATCGTGTTGGCGAAGGAGTAGACCCCCTCGCTGTACTGGCTGTTCCACTGCATCGCCACCTCGACCGAGAGCATCCGCTCAGTGTCCTCGGCCTCGAAGGAGATGACGGTGTCGTGGACCAGCTCGCCCTTGCGCGAGTTGAGATAGCGGACGAAGTCCGCGATACCGCCCTCGTAGTGGTACCGGACGGTGTTGGGCCTGCCGTCCTCGTCGACGTGCCCCTCGCGCTCGTCCGTCAGCGAGATGGTCAGCCCCTTGTTGAGGAAGGCCATCTCCTGGAAGCGCCGCGAGAGCGTCTCGAAGGAGTAGTCCGTCGTCTCGAAGATGTCGCTGTCGGCCCAGAACGTGACCGTGGTACCCGTCTCGTCCGTGGCCTCGTTCTGCGACAGCGGGGCCGTGGGCGCGCCCAGCTTGTAGTCCTGCGTCCAGCGGTAGCCGTCGGTCTTGACCTCGACGGCGACCTTGGTGGACAGCGCGTTCACCACGGAGACGCCGACGCCGTGCAGACCGCCGGAGACCGCGTAACCGCCGCCGCCGAACTTGCCGCCCGCGTGCAGCACGGTGAGCACGACCTCGACGGCCGGCTTCCCCTCGGACGGGATGATGCCCACCGGGATACCGCGCCCGTTGTCGGTGACCCGGACGCCGCCGTCGGCGAGCAGCACCACATCGATGGTGTCCGCGTGCCCGGCGAGCGCCTCGTCGACGGAGTTGTCCACCACCTCGTACACCAGGTGATGAAGACCACGCTCACCGGTCGACCCGATGTACATGCCGGGCCGTTTGCGAACCGCGTCCAGCCCCTCCAGGACAGTGATCGCGCTCGCGTCGTACGACGGCACCTCGGCGTCGCCTGTCGGGACGGGAGTGGGGGTTTCCTCCGCGGACTGCGGCGGAGTCGTCTTGTCGTTCTCGTTGAGATCGCCGGAATCGGCCACGAAGCGCCCTTTCTGGCACAGCACAGGCCGTCTCCAGGGCAAGGCGGAGCGGCTGCGTCGTTCGACATGTTCCGCAACGGTGCGGTAGTCCCCCAGTGTACCGGTGGCTGCGACAGGAGTGGGGGTTTGCCGGTGCCTGAGTCCACATGTGGCGCCCTGAACTGGAGCCGTTCGACTCCCCATATCTGGACCGGGGGGCCAAGAGCTTCACAGTGGCACTGAGAGCTTCGATCCGTCTCCGGCTGTCCCGGGCCGCATACACACGGCGACCGAAGGCCCCCGGACCTCACCCGTACGTGTCTCCCGGCCCCCTGCTGCCGGGCGCCCGCAGCGGCCCGTACCCCTTGCGCGGAGCCTCGGGACCCCGCACTTTGATCATCCGTACGGTGCCCTGGCCCAGGTCCTCGTTCAGCCGCGCCACCAGCCGCGGCGCCAGCAGCCGCAGCTGCGTCGCCCACGCCGTCGAGTCGCACCGCACCAGCAGCGTGCGTTCCTCCTCGTCGTACCGCTGCGGCTCGCAGTGCTGCGCCACCTCCGGGCCCACCAGCTGCGGCCAGCGCCCCATCACACCGCCGACCGCCGCCGGTGTCTCCCAGCCGCGCTCCGCGATCAGCCTGCTGACGGCGGCCCCCAACGGCAGCGGATCGCGCCCGTCCCGCCGGGCACCCGAGCGCAGCCCGCCGCCCCGGCGGGCCTGCCGCCGCTGCTGCGCCTCGTCTCCCCGTGCTCGGGCCTGCGCCCTGGCGGCCCGCAGCGCCACCCGGGCCAGGTCGACACCGCTGGCCGCGGGCGGCTCGGCCTTGCCGGACTCCGCGGGCGTCTTGTCCTTGCCGGACTCCGCGTCGGGCTGCTCGATCGGGCGTTCGTTCAAAGCGGCGTCACCTCCCCGTCCGCCACCGAGAACCGCGTACCCGCCAGCACATCCGGCACGTCCTCCGGAACCGCGGCGGTCACCAGCACCTGCTCGGCCGGGGCCACCAGCTCCGCCAGCCGGGCCCGGCGTCTGGTGTCCAGCTCGGCGAAGACATCGTCCAGGATCAGCACCGGCTCATGCCCCTCGCTCTTGAGCAGCTCATACGCGGCCAGCCGCAGCGCCAGCGCGTACGACCAGGACTCGCCGTGGCTGGCGTACCCCTTCGCCGGCAGCTCGCCCAGCCGCAGCAGTACGTCGTCGCGATGCGGGCCCACCAGCGTCACACCGCGCTCGATCTCCTGCTTGCGGGCCTCGCCCAGCGCCGCGAGCAGCCCCGCGTACAGCTCCTCCCGGGAAGCACCCGCCACCGGACCCCGGTACTCGAACGCGACCGGGCCGCCGCCCGGCGCCAGCCGCTCGTACGCCTTGTCGGCCAGCGGGCCCAGCACCGCCAGCAGATCAAGCCGCTGCGCCAGCAACTCGGCGCCCGCGCGCGCCAGATGCTGGTCCCACACGTCCAGCGTCGACAGATCCACACCGCGGCCGCCGTGCCGCCGCGCCATGGCGGCCGACTTCAGCAGGCTGTTGCGCTGCTTGAGCACCCGTTCGTAGTCCGAGCGCACCCCCGCCATCCGCGGGGCACGCGCCGTCACCAGCTCGTCCACGAACCGGCGCCGCTCACCCGGGTCGCCCTTGACCAGCGACAGGTCCTCGGGCGCGAACAGCACCGTGCGCAGGATGCCCAGCACATCGCGGGGCCGCACCTGCGAGGAGCGGTTGATCCGCGCCCGGTTGGCCTTGCCCGGGTTCAGCTCCAGCTCGATCAGCTGATCCCGCTCGCCCTGCCGCACCTGGGCACGGACGACGGCACGCTGAGCACCCTGCCGTACCAGCGGCGCGTCCGCCGACACTCGGTGGCTGCCCAGCGTCGCCAGATAGCCCACGGCCTCCACCAGGTTCGTCTTGCCCTGGCCGTTCGGCCCGAGAAACGCCGTCACGCCCGGGCCGAGCGGCACCTCGGCCCGGGCGTACGAGCGGAAATCGGCGAGCGAGAGATGCGTGACGTGCATCGTCTGGCCGTCAGCCCCCGGTGGGCGGCGTGACGTCGGCACCCGGGGCGTCAGCGCCCTTCTCCCCGGACTTGTCGGCGGCCGTCACCGCGTGGCCGCCGAACTGGTTGCGCAGCGCGGCGATCATCTTCATCTGCGGGGAGTCCTCCTGCCGGGAGGAGAACCGCGCGAACAGCGAAGCGGTGATCGCCGGCAGCGGCACCGCCTTGTCGATCGCGGCCTCCACCGTCCAGCGGCCCTCGCCCGAGTCCGCCGCGTAGCCGCGCAGCGCGTCCAGGTGCTCGTCGCTGTCGAGCGCCTTGACCGCCAGGTCCAGCAGCCAGGAGCGGATGACGGTGCCCTCCTGCCAGGAGCGGAAGACCTCGCGCACATCGGTGACCGAGTCCGCGGCCTCCAGCAGCTCCCAGCCCTCGGCGAAGGACTGCATCATGGCGTACTCGATGCCGTTGTGGACCATCTTCGCGAAGTGGCCCGCGCCCACCTTGCCCGCGTGGACGGAGCCGAACTCCCCCTCGGGCTTGAGGGCGTCGAAGATCGGCTGCACCTTCGCCACGTCCTCGGCCGAGCCGCCGTACATCAGCGCGTAGCCGTTCTCCAGGCCCCACACGCCACCGGATACACCGCAGTCGACGAAGCCGATGCCCTTGGCCCTCAGCTCCTCGGCGTGCTTCTCGTCGTCGGTCCAGCGCGAGTTGCCGCCGTCCACGACCAGGTCGCCGGGGGAGAGCAGGTCACCGAGCTCGTCGATGGTCGACTGGGTGGCCGCGCCCGCCGGCACCATCACCCACACCACGCGCGGGGCGCTGAGCGAGTCGACCAGCTCCTTGAGGCTGCCGACGTCGGCGACGTCCGGATTCCGGTCATAGCCGATGACCGTGTGGCCCCCGCGGCGGATGCGCTCACGCATGTTCCCGCCCATCTTCCCGAGACCAACCAGACCGAGCTCCATCACTGCCCCTTAGCTGTACTTCTCGCGTTTCCGCAGTTTCGTTCGCATTCGACCCTACGCCCAGCCGAATACCCCCTCAGCCGGAGAGCCGCACGGGCATGATCAGGTACTTGTACGCCTCGTCGGCCTCGGCGTCCTTGGCCGGCCGGCCGCTCAGCAGCGCGGGCTTGGTCGAGGTCGTGAACGACAGCTGCGCCACCGGCGAGTCGATGGCGCTCAGCCCCTCCAGCAGGAAGCCGGGGTTGAAGGCGATCGAGATGTCGTCGCCCTCCAAATCGGCGTCGACCCTCTCCACAGCCTGTGCATCGTCGCTGGAACCGGCCTCCAGGGTGAGCACGCCCTGCTCGAAGCTGAGCCGCACCGGAGTGTTCCGCTCCGCGACCAGCGCCACACGCTTGACGGCCTCCACGAACGGCGCCGTCTCGATCACCGCGACCGAGTTGAACTCCGTCGGGAACAGCGTGCGGTACTTGGGCAGGTCGCCCTCCAGCAGCCGCGTCGTCGTCCGGCGTCCGGCGCCCTCGAAGCCGATCAGGCCCTCACCGGAACCGGAGCCGGACAGCGCCAGCGTCACGCTGTCGCCACCGCTGAGCGACTTGGCGGTCTCCAGCAGCGTCTTGGCGGGCACCAGGGCCACGGCGGAGGCGTCCGGCGTCTCGGGCTTCCACAGGAACTCGCGCACCGCGAAGCGGTACCGGTCGGTGGAGGCCAGCGTGACGGTGTCGCCCTCGATCTCGATACGCACACCGGTCAGCACCGGCAGCGTGTCGTCCCGCCCGGCCGCGATGGCGACCTGCTGGGCCGCGGCGGCGAAGACCTCGCCGGGGACCGTGCCGGTGGCCGACGGCATCTGAGGCAGCGCCGGGTACTCCTCCACAGGGAGGGTGTGCAGCGTGAACCGGGAGGAGCCGCAGACGACGGTCGCCCGTACACCGTCTGTGGAGATCTCCACCGGGCGGTTGGGGAGGGCACGGCAGATGTCGGCCAGCAGCCGGCCGGAGACCAGCACCGTGCCGTCCTCCTCGACCTCCGCCTCGACCGAGACCCGCGCCGAGACCTCGTAGTCGAAGCCGGAGAGGCTCAGCGTGCCGTCGTCCGCCTTCAACAGCAGGCCCGCGAGCACGGGCACCGGCGGGCGGGCGGGGAGGCTCTTGGCCGTCCAGGCCACCGCCTCCGCGAGCACATCGCGTTCAACCCGGATCTTCACGTTCAGCCGCCTCCTGCTGCTGCCTCTGCTCGTGCTTTGCCGGGCACCAGTCTGACGCACCGGACTGACAGCAGGTGCGGGCGCGGGTCAAGTCGACGCGATCCGGGTCGAGGCCCGCGGAGCCGAGTTGTGCACAGCCCCCACTTCGAAGCGAATCCCGGGCTCTCTCTGTGTGGTCGTAGTAGTAGGGCTTGTGGAAACGGTGGAAAAGCGCGTTTCCGCAGCTCAGCCCCGGAATTTTGTCCACCGCGCCTGTGGGTGGACCCGTGGAGGAAGGGGGGTTCTCTGTGGACACGGAAAAGTTCTGCACACCCCGCCCACAGGCAGGAGCGGTTTGCCCACAGCTACGCCCACAGTTTTCCCCGCCTTTCCCACAGCCCAAACCTGCCCCTCGATGTGACGGCTTTCACTCGGACCGGTGAGCGAGCGCGTTGAGTTGCCGAACAGTGGACAGCACTGTGGAGAAGTAGCCGATCGCTGGGGAAAAGAGCCCCCATCCTGTGGGCGGCCGGTGGACAAGTCACAGCCCGGGGCGGAGCCCCCTCGGCCCTCCACATCCTGTGGACGCCGGGCGCCCACAAGTACACAGCCGAGTGACCTCGGCAAACCCCCACCGGAGCGGTCCAGTTGTGGACGCCCTTGGGACAACGGAGAAGGTCCCCAGGGTGTGGAAGCGGTAAACGGCCCATTGCTGTGGACCAAGAGCCTGGCCGGTGCCGGAATCGAACAGCCCCGCGCCCCGTCAGGGGCGCGGGGCTGTGTTCAATGTGCGGCTCCACCGCGTGGGCGCGACAAGCCTGGGGGGGCACCTCCCAGCCGAAGGCTGGAGTAGCGCCCGCGGCCTGCAACGCACAGCAAGGGGCAGGCGCCCCCTGTCCAGGGGTAGGGCACCGAGAGAGGGCTCAGCCGTTCTTGATGCGGTTGGTCAGCTCGGTGACCTGGTTGTAGATGGAGCGCCGCTCAGCCATGAGAGCCCGGATCTTCCGATCGGCGTGCATCACCGTCGTATGGTCACGCCCGCCGAACTGGCCGCCGATCTTCGGCAGCGAGAGGTCGGTCAGCTCCCGGCACAGGTACATGGCGATCTGCCGTGCCGTGACCAGGACCCGACTGCGCGAGGACCCGCACAGGTCGTCCACCGTCAGTCCGAAGTAGTCGGCCGTCGCAGCCATGATCGCGGGCGCGGTGATCTCCGGCGTCGCGTCCTCCCCGCCGGGGATCAGATCCTTCAGCACGATCTCGGTCAGCCCGAGGTCGACCGGCTGCCGGTTGAGGCTGGCGAAGGCCGTCACCCGGATCAGGGCGCCCTCCAGCTCCCGGATGTTGCGGGAGATGCGCGAGGCGATGAACTCCAGCACCTCGGGCGGTGCGTTCAGCTGCTCCTGCACCGCCTTCTTGCGGAGGATCGCGATGCGCGTCTCCAGCTCGGGGGGCTGGACGTCGGTGATCAGGCCCCACTCGAAGCGGTTGCGCAGCCGGTCCTCCAGCGTCTCCAGCGCCTTGGGCGGCCGGTCGCTGGAGAGGACGATCTGCTTGTTGGCGTTGTGCAGGGTGTTGAAGGTGTGGAAGAACTCCTCCTGCGTCGACTCCTTGTCCGCCAGGAACTGGACGTCGTCGACGAGCAGGATGTCCATGTCGCGGTAGCGCTTGCGGAACGCGTCCGCCTTGCCGTCGCGGATGGAGTTGATGAACTCGTTGGTGAACTCCTCCGAGCTGACGTAGCGCACCCGGGTGCCCGGGTAGAGGCTGCGCGCGTAGTGGCCGATCGCGTGCAGCAGATGCGTCTTGCCGAGCCCGGACTCGCCGTAGATGAACAGCGGGTTGTACGCCTTGGCCGGCGCCTCGGCCACGGCGACAGCGGCCGCGTGTGCGAACCGGTTCGAGGCGCCGATCACGAAGGTGTCGAAGAGGTACTTCGGGTTCAGCCGCGCGGTCGGCTCCCCCGGGCCCGTGGCCGGCGCGGGCTGCGCGGCCAGCGGTCCCGGCGCTCCGCTGGGTGCGGGCAGCTGTGCGGGGCTGTCGTAGTGCGGAGCGGGCGGGCGGCCCTGCTGCGGCACCTGCGGCCGGGGGCGCTGCTGATGCTGGTGCTGCTGTGGCGCTTGCTGATGCTGCTGCGGCTCGTACGACTCGAACGACTGCTGGTCGTAACTCTGACCGCCCTGGCCACCCTGACCGTGCGGGCCGACCTGGTAGCCCTGGCCGCCGCCATCGTAGCTTTGCCCGCCGTCGTAACTCTGGCCGCGCTCATAGCTCTGGCCACCGGCGCGTTCGTAGCTCTGTGCGCTGTCGTAGTTCTGTGCGCCCTCGTAGCCCTGGCCCGTGTCGTAGCCGCTGCTCTGCTGCTCGTAGCCGGGCTGCTCGTAGCCCTGCTGCTCGTAGGGCTGGTGCTGCTCGTACGGCTGCTGCTGGCGGTCGTAGGGCTGGCGGGGCTGGTGCTGCTGCGGGGGGTAGGGCTCGCGCGGCTGCTGCCAGGACGTGGGGTGGGGGCTCTGGGCGTAGTCCGTCGGGTACGCGGAGCGAGCGCCGGGGACCTCACGGCTCTCGTACGGGTCGAACCGCTCCTGCTGGTCGAACCGCTCCTGCTCGTGCCGGTCGCCGCCCGGCCGGTCCCCGCCGTACCTGTCCTGCTCGTACCGCTCCTCGCCGTAGCGGTCCTGGGGGCTGTGCTGGTGCGGGGGCTGGGAGCCGGGGTGCGGAGGCTGGGGCGGCTGTTGCGGCTGGGACGGCTGCTGCTGTTCGGGGGCAGGTGTGGGGGACGGGATCGCCGGCGCGGGCGGGGCCGCCGCCTCGGGGGCCGGGCCCGTCACGGTGATCGCCAGCCGGATGGGCTGCTGGCACTCGCGGCTGAGAGCCTCGGTGATCAGCGGCGAGAGGCGGCCTTCCAGTACCCCTTTCGCGTACTCGTTCGGCACGCCGAGCAGGGCTGTGCCGGAGACGAGGACGAGGGGCTGGCAGTCCCGCAGCCAGCGCTGGTCCTTCGCCTCGACACCCTGTCCCTCGCGCAGCAGCTGGTCGAGCACCCGTGGCCACACTGCGGCAAGATCGGCAGGTAGGTCAGCCACGGGGCACGCTCTCTCACTCGCTGGGTGACGGGTCACTCGCTGTGTGACGGTCGTCCGGTGATCGACCGGGTCCCACGAATGCATGGTTCTCGGGACGGTCGGGAAGGAAAGGAAGTTCGGCCACGGTAGTCACGCGAAGCTGCCCCGTTCAAGTCGTTGTCCACAGGCTGTGCACGAGTGCAGTAGCCGGACGGTGACAGGGTGGCGGCGGGGTGCCCCGTCAGCGCTGGTTTGACCGGATGGCGTAGGCCCGCGTACCGTAACCAGGTCGAGTGTCGACGGCTGCTGCCGCCTGCCTCCGATGGGCAAGGTCAACGGGTACAACCCGGTCGACCATGAAGCGGTGCACACTCGGGCGTTGCGAGCTACTCGTGGGCGCACGGTGACAGCCGGTCGACTCCCCACACCCAGTCCTGCGGTGACCGTGGGACACGAAGCATCTCTGGAGCCCCCGAGTGAGCAAGCGCACCTTCCAGCCGAACAACCGCCGCCGCGCGAAGACCCACGGCTTCCGGCTGCGCATGCGGACCCGCGCCGGCCGCGCGATCATCGCGAACCGTCGCAGCAAGGGTCGCGCCCGCCTGTCGGCCTGAGCAGCCTGACCACAGGTCCATGACGTGCTGCCTACCGAGAACCGGCTGAGGCGGCGCGAGGACTTCGCGGCCGCGGTACGCCGAGGACGCAGGGCCGGGCGCCCGCTCCTCGTCGTCCATCTACGCAGTCGAACGGACCCGCACGCGTCGGGGGGAGAGGTTCCCCCGGTGCGTGCGGGTTTCGTCGTGAGCAAGGCCGTCGGCAACGCGGTTGTCCGTAACCGTGTGAAGCGGCGCCTGCGGCATCTGCTGCGGCACCGCCTCTTCCAGCTGCCCCCCGGTAGCCTTGTCGTCGTACGGGCGCAACCCGGCGCGGCTGAGGCGGACCACGTGGAACTGGCCCGAGACCTGGATGCCGCGCTGCGGAAGCTGCTCAAAGGGTCCCCTAGCTCTGCCGCCTCGGGGGACAGCCCCCAAAATCCCGGCCGTGAACCGGGAGGGAGAGCTCAGTGAAGTACCCGCTGCTGTGGTTGATCAAGCTGTACCAGTGGACCGTCAGTCCGATGCTCGGCCCGGTGTGCCGGTACTACCCGTCGTGCTCGCACTACGGCTATACGGCCATCGGCCGCCATGGCGCCGTGAAGGGAACGGCGCTGACGGCCTGGCGCATTCTGCGCTGCAATCCGTGGTCGCCCGGTGGCGTCGACCATGTCCCCGCCCGGAAGCACCCGGTATGGCACCAGCGGATCCGCTCCCGCTGGCAGCAGCACCGGACCCAGTCCAACGCCCAAGGAGCCTGATCAAGTGGACACGATCCTGAGTCCTCTCTATACCGCTGTCTCCTGGATCATTGTCCAGTTCCATTCGCTGTTCAGCCTGGTCTTCGACGAGAACAGCGGTTGGGCCTGGGGTCTGTCCATCTTCTGCCTGGTGGTACTGATCCGGATCTGCCTGATCCCGCTCTTCGTGAAGCAGATCAAGTCGACCCGGAACATGCAGGCGCTCCAGCCGAAGATGAAGGCGATCCAGGAGCGCTACAAGAGCGACAAGCAGCGCCAGAGCGAAGAGATGATGAAGCTCTACAAGGAGACGGGCACCAACCCGCTCTCCAGCTGCCTGCCGATCCTGGCGCAGTCGCCGTTCTTCATCGCCCTCTTCCAGGTGCTCAACCACATCGCGAGCAACAGGCCCGTGGGTGTGCTCACCGCGGACCAGGTCGACAGCGCGCGTAACGCCACCATCTTCGGTGCGCCGATCGCTGCGAAGTTCATGGACAGCGCCTCCAAGCTGCAGGAGCTGAACGCGTCGCTGACCGACGTCCGCGTCGTCACGGTCATCATGATCATCCTGATGTCGGCGTCGCAGTTCTACACGCAGCGCCAGCTGATGACCAAGAACGTCGACCTGACGGTGAAGACGCCGTTCATGCAGCAGCAGAAGATGCTGATGTACGTCTTCCCCATCATGTTCGCCGTCTTCGGCATCAACTTCCCCGTCGGTGTCCTCGTCTACTGGCTGACCACCAACGTGTGGACGATGGGCCAGCAGATGTACGTGATCAAGCGCAACCCGACCCCCGGCTCCCGCGCCTTCCAGGAGCGCCAGGAGAAGCTGCGCGCCAAGGGCAAGCTGAAGGAGGACCCGAAGGAGGTCGAGGCGCGTGAGGCCGCCGAGGCCGCCCGCGTCCGGCGTCAGCAGCCCAAGCGGCAGCCCAAGGCCAAGCGCCAGACCGGTGGCGCGGCTGCCACGGGCACCAAGAAGGACGACTCCGCTTCGCCCGCCACGTCCCTGCAGAAGACCGGCCCGAAGACGAACCAGAAACAGGGTGGCCCCTCCGGCCAGAAGGGCGCCGGCCAGAAGCAGGGCGGGTCCAAGGCGGCAGGCCAGGCCAAGTCGGGTCAGCAGCAGAAGTCGGGCCAGAAGAAGTCCGGCCAGCAGCGCAAGGGCCCGCAGCGTCCCAAGCACCCCTCCAAGAAGTGAGCACCGAAGGAGTCCCCGCCGTGACGGACACGACTGCCCCAGAAGGCACCGAAGCCGACACCGACACCCTGACCCGCCTCGAACAGGAGGGTGAGATCGCGGCCGACTACCTCGAGGGACTCCTCGATATCGCCGACCTGGACGGTGACATCGACATGGACGTCGAGGCCGACCGCGCCGCGGTGTCGGTGATCAGCGAGGGCTCGTCCCGCGACCTGCAGAAGCTGGTCGGCCGGGACGGAGAGGTCCTGGAGGCCCTCCAGGAGCTGACCCGGCTGGCGGTGCACCGGGAGACCGGCGACCGCAGCCGGCTGATGCTGGACATCGCCGGGTTCCGGGCCCGTAAGCGGGAGGAGCTCGCGGAGCTGGGCGCGAAGGCGGCGCAGGAGGCGAAGAGCAGCGGCGAGCCGGTGAAGCTGCGCCCGATGACGCCGTTCGAGCGCAAGGTCGTGCACGACGCGGTGAAGGCCGCCGGACTGCGCAGTGAGTCCGAGGGCGAGGAGCCGCAGCGCTGCGTGGTCGTACTCCCGTGACGCAGCAGTCGGGGGAGCCCCCGGAGCAGCAGGCGCAGCTGCCGCCCGCACCGGAGGCGGCACACAAGGCGTTCGGCGACAGCCTGCCCGCTGTCGAGCGGTACGCGGAATTGCTGGCGGACGCCGGGGTACGGCGCGGGTTGCTCGGCCCGCGCGAGGTGCCCCGGCTGTGGGAGCGGCACCTGCTCAACTGCGTGGTGCTCTCCGAGGTGGTTCCCGAGGGCGTCACGGTCTGCGACGTCGGTTCGGGCGCGGGGCTGCCGGGCATCCCGCTGGCGTTGGTCCGGCCGGATCTGGAGATCACGCTGCTGGAGCCGCTGCTCCGGCGGACGACCTTCCTCCAGGAGGTCGTGGAGCTGCTGGGGCTCGACCATGTGACGGTGCTGCGCGGCCGTGCCGAGGAGATGCTGGGCACGCTGACGCCCGTCCATGTGGTCACGGCCCGCGCGGTGGCGCCGCTGGACCGGCTGGCCGGCTGGGGCGTTCCGCTGCTGCGGCCGTACGGCGAGATGGTGGCGCTCAAGGGCGACACCGCCGAGGACGAGGTCCGGGCCGCTCGGGACGCGCTGCACAAGCTGGGCGTCGTCGAGACGACGGTGGAGCAGATCGGCCGCGGCGTGGTCGATCCGCCCTCCACGGTCGTACGGGCCCGGGTCGGGGAGAGCCCCGGCGGGGTGCGCTTCGCGGCTCGTCGGGTCAAGGCCGAGAAGGCGGCGCGAGCGAACGGCCGCTCAGCGCGGGGCGGACGCCGGCGGCGCTGAAGCGTCGGGGCGGTCGGAGGCTCCGATGCCTTCCGAAACCTCGAGGTGGGTCGCCCGGTTGTGTTGACTGCCGGGCGCCCGGTCGACGCCGAACCGCTGATTCGGTTACTCCATAAAAACGCTTAAGACCCCGCGGAGCGGAGTGTCGCGGCGGACACCGTCCGGTGCGTGTGCATCGTGTTTCACGTGAAACGCCGCTCTCTGTTGCACGGAATCATCAACCGAGGCCGCGCTGCCGCCAGTGCGCGCGGCCAGACCGCCCCTGAGCCCCGCTCGGACGTGGATTCGTCCACAACTGAGTGGGGCTCGCTGGTTCACGGGACCGAAAGCATGGGAGGCTCTGTTCATAGCGAGCCTGATGTTGAGGAGAGTGAACCGTTGCGGTCCGACGCCAACATCGCGGGACCGATGGCCGACCCGGTCCCCGGTCCCCGCACAGAACCAGGGGATACCAGCGCGGGTGGGGTCGCTCCCCGCGGTGACGCGGCACGTGAGACGCCACCGCCCATGGATGACACACCGATCGGCCGCGCGGCACAGCAAGCGGTCGAAGCGATGAACCGCGCCGGGGAGGGCCTGCCCCGCCCCGCTCAGACGCGGATCATGGTCGTCGCCAACCAGAAGGGCGGCGTCGGCAAGACCACCACGACGGTGAACCTGGCCGCCTCGCTGGCCCTGCACGGGGGCCGCGTCCTGGTCGTCGACCTCGACCCGCAGGGCAACGCCTCGACGGCGCTGGGGGTCGACCACCACGCCGAGGTTCCGTCGATCTACGACGTTCTGGTGGAGAGCAAGCCGCTCTCGGAAGTCGTCCAGCCGGTGCCGGACGTGGAGGGGCTCTTCTGCGCGCCAGCGACCATCGATCTCGCCGGTGCGGAGATCGAACTCGTGTCGCTGGTCGCGCGGGAGAGCCGCCTTCAGCGAGCCATCGAGGCATACGAGCAGCCGTTGGACTACATCCTCATCGACTGCCCGCCCTCCTTGGGGCTGCTGACGGTGAACGCGCTCGTAGCCGGCGCCGAGGTGCTGATCCCCATTCAGTGCGAGTACTACGCGCTGGAGGGACTTGGGCAACTCCTGCGGAACGTCGAACTGGTGCGGGGGCATCTGAACCCGCGGCTGCACGTCTCGACGATCATTCTCACCATGTACGACGGCCGGACCCGGCTGGCCTCGCAGGTGGCGGAGGAGGTGCGAGGCCACTTCGGCAAGGAGGTCCTGCGCACCAACATCCCGCGGTCGGTGCGGATTTCGGAGGCGCCCAGTTACGGGCAGACGGTCCTCACCTACGACCCGGGCTCCAGCGGTTCGCTCTCCTATCTGGAGGCGGCACGGGAGATCGCCCTGCGGGACCCGCATGTTGAGCAGGCGCAGCAAGCGCAGCAGCAGCTCCAGGCCCAGCAGAGCCAGCAGGTACAGCAAACCCAGCAGGTGCAGCAGGCCCAGGAAGTACAGCCTGGACAGCAGGTGCCGGTGCAGCAGGCACCGACACCGCAGACACCGGCACCTCAGGCACCAGCACAGCAACCACAAGCAGAAGCACAAGCGCAGCAGTACGGCAGCATGGCGGAGGGGACTCAGTGAGCGAGCGACGTAGGGGTCTGGGGCGGGGGCTCGGTGCACTGATCCCGGCGGCTCCGACCGGGACGGATTCTGCTGACTCGGCGGAGAGCGAGCAGCGGAAGCAGCCGAGCATGGCCGGGGGCTCCACCTCCCCCACCGCGGTCCCCGTGCTCGCCCCGGAGCAGCGCGTACGTGGAGTGGCGGCGGCCAAGGTCGCCGCCCTCTCCCAGCGCGAGAACGAGGACGGGGGCGAGGACTCGTCCGAGGACGCGGTTTCACGTGAAACGGCTTCCTCGGCCGCCGAAGGAGACGGTGTTCCCGGCGAGGCCGGGGGAGCGTTCTTCGCGGAGGTACCGCTCGACGCCATCACGCCGAACCCACGGCAGCCCCGTGAGGTCTTCGACGAGGACGCGCTGGCCGAACTGGTCACCTCCATCAAGGAAGTCGGCCTTCTGCAGCCGGTGGTCGTCCGGGAGCTCAAGCCGGGCAGCTTTGAGCTCATCATGGGTGAGCGCCGCTGGCGGGCCTGCCGTGACGCGGGCCTGGAGCGGATTCCGGCGATCGTCCGGGCCACCGACGACGAGAAGCTTCTCCTCGATGCGCTGCTGGAGAATCTGCACCGGGCGCAGCTCAACCCGCTGGAAGAGGCGGCCGCTTACGACCAGCTCCTCAAGGACTTCAACTGCACTCATGACGAGCTGGCCGACCGGATCGGCCGCTCCCGCCCGCAGGTGTCCAACACGCTGCGGCTGTTGCGGCTCTCTCCCGCGGTCCAGCGCCGGGTGGCGGCCGGTGTGCTCTCGGCGGGGCACGCGCGGGCGTTGCTGTCCGTCGAGGACGGGGAGGAGCAGGACAAGCTCGCTCACCGCATCGTGGCCGAGGGGCTCTCGGTGCGTGCGGTGGAGGAGATCGTCACGCTGATGAGCGGGAAGCCGAAGGGCAGTGCCAAGCCCAAGCCCCGGGCCGGTGCTCGGGTCTCCCCCGCCCTCGACCATCTGGCAGGGCGGCTCTCGGACCGCTTCGAGACGCGGGTGAAGGTCGACCTCGGCCAGAAGAAGGGCAAGATCGTGGTCGAGTTCGCCTCCATGGAGGACCTGGAGCGCATCCTGGGGCAGCTCGCTCCTGGAGAGGGCCGGGTGCTGGAGCAGAAACTCGCCGAGAGCGACGAGGAGGAGGACGGCGACTCCCCGGAGAGCTGAGCCGCGAGGGCCAGGCACTCCCGGCTAGGTGAGCCGGACTCGGAAAGCCCATAACAGAAGAAACCCGCACGACGAGCTGTCGCCCCATGGATACGATGTCTGCCATGGGGCGACAGCTCGTTCCGCTCACGCTGGACAACCTCCCGGACCTTCCTGAGCGCTGCCGTGGCTGCACTTTCTGGGAGCTGGACCCGGTCAGCGGCGAGGAGGCGAAGCGGACGGGGCGGCCGGACCTGGAGAAGGAAGCCTGGATCTCGGCGGTGCTGCTGGAATGGGGCTCCTGCGGCCGGGTCGTCTACGTCGACGATGCCGCGGTCGGCTATGTGCTCTACGCGCCCCCCGCGTATGTCCCGCGTTCCTTCGCCTTCCCCACCAGTCCCGTCTCCCCGGACGCGGTGCAGTTGATGACGGCATCCCTGCTGCCGGAGTTCCAGGGGCAGGGGCTGGGTCGGGTGATCGTGCAGACCGTGGCGAAGGATTTGTTGCGGCGCGGATTCAAGGCGATAGAGGCGTTCGGCGACACTCAGTGGGCGGAACCCGCGTGTCTGCTGCCGGCCGACCATCTGCTCTCCGTCGGCTTCAAGACCGTTCGCCCGCACCCGCGTTACCCACGGCTGCGGCTGGAGTTGCGGTCCACCGTCTCGTGGCGTCACGACATGGAGCGAGCCCTCGACCAGTTGCTGGGCAAGGTCCACAGCAAGGAGCCGGCGCTGCGACCTCTGTGAGCGAGTCCCTCAAGGCGCTCGGGCCTTTGGGATGCGGCTGACGGTGTCCAGAAACGACTGAGGGCCCGGATACGACTGAGGGGCGCCGTTTCACGTGAAACGGCGCCCCTCAGGGGTTGAGCGGTTGAGTGGTCCTCAGCCGATGAACTCCGCGAGGTCCTTCTCGATGGCCGCCTTCGGCTTGGCACCGACGATGGTCTTCACCACCTCGCCGCCCTGGTAGACGTTCATGGTCGGGATCGACATGATGCCGTACTTGGCGGCGACGCCGGGGTTCTCGTCGATGTTGAGCTTGACCACCGTCAGCTTGTCGGCGTGCTCGGAGGCGATGGCCTCCAGCGACGGGGCGATCTGACGGCACGGGCCGCACCAGGCCGCCCAGAAGTCGACCAGCACAGGCTTGTCGCTCTTCAGGACGACGTCGTCGAAGTCGGCGTCGGTCGCGGTTACGGTGGCACCGGCCATGGTGCTTCTCCTCATTCTGTGTTGACTGCGGATCGGGCTGGGGTGGTGGATGACTGGGCCGGTCCTCCACCGGGCGGCTGCCGTGTCAGACAGCTGCTGCCGTCTTCTCCGGCTCGGGGGTCTCCTCGGTGGCCACATCGGTGAGGGCGGCCAGGTAGCGCTCGGCGTCCAGCGCCGCGGAGCATCCGGTGCCCGCTGCGGTGATGGCCTGCCGGTAGGTGTGGTCCACCACGTCACCCGCCGCGAAGACGCCGGGCACATTGGTGCGGGTGGAGGGAGCGTCCACCTTGAGGTAGCCGTCCTCGTCCAGGGTCAGCTCGTCCGTGAACAGCTCCACGCGCGGGTCGTGGCCGATGGCGACGAACAGGCCCGTCACATCCAGCTCGCGGGTCTCACCGTTCTGCGTGTCGCGCAGGGTGAGGCCGGACAGCTTGCCGTCCTTGCTGTGGATCTCGGCAACCTCGCTGTCCCATGCGAAGGAGATCTTCGGGTCGGCGAAGGCCCGCTCCTGCATGGCCTTGGAGGCACGCAGCGTGTCCCGACGATGGACCACGGTGACCGAGGCCGCGAAGCGGGAGAGGAAGGTGGCCTCCTCCATGGCGGTGTCACCGCCGCCCACGACGGCGATGTGCTGCTCACGGAAGAAGAAGCCGTCACAGGTGGCGCAGTAGGAGACGCCACGGCCGGAGAGCTCCTCCTCCAGCGGCAGGCCGAGCGTGCGGTGCTGCGAGCCGGTGGCGATGATCACGGTCCGGGTGCGGTGGACCGTGCCGTTGGAGTCCGTGACGGTCTTCACAGGGCCGGACAGGTCGACGGCCGCGACGTCGTCCGGGATCAGCTCGGCGCCGAAGCGCTCCGCCTGGGCCCGCATGTTGTCCATGAGCTCGGGGCCCATGATGCCCTCTTGGAAGCCGGGGAAGTTCTCGACCTCGGTGGTGTTCATGAGCGCCCCGCCCGCTGTGACGGAGCCCTCGAACACCAGCGGCTTCAGCGACGCGCGGGCGGTGTAGAGCGCAGCCGTGTATCCGGCTGGGCCCGAGCCGATGATGATGACGTTACGGACGTCGCTCACGGGAGTCTTCCTTGTCTGCCGACTGCTTCCGGGATCTTCTGCCGAGGCTTGCACCCCGTCCAACGGATCCTAAGGGGCAGACATTCCCGTGCCCGCGTCCGCGTGTCACCCGCGCGGGTAGGTGCGCTTCAACAGCACCTTGCCCGGCCCGGACGGGTCGGCGCTCACACAGGAGGGGTCCACCAGGTAGGCGTCCACGAGGTTCGGGTCGCCGCCCTGGTGGGGCAGGACGACCAGATAGCCGGTGCGGTTCTCGAAGGTGGCTTCGGGGGCGACGGCCAGTGGGGTCTCCGAGCGGTGGATTCCGCCACGTATGCAGGACGGCACGGACTGTCCGCCACCCAGCGTGTCGTCGCGGAGAGTGCTCTCGTCACTCCCGGGGCTCCGCTTGGTGTCGAGCGAGGGGGTCTCACTGGGCTGTGCGGGGTCGTCGGTGGCCTTGTGCGAGGGGGACGACGACTCTCCATCCGAGAGCAGCCGCTGGACGCGCTTGCGCAGCTGCTGGTCGTCGCTGCTGCCGCCGGCGTCGGTGTCCGTCGAGGACGAGGGGTTGGGCGCGGCATCCGGCGCCTGCTTGCCCGTCGCCGACTTAGCGGTGCCCGAACTCACCTCGGTGGGAGCCTCGTTGGACAGCGCCCGCAGGGTGACCCCGCCAAGCGTCAGTACGGCGACGGAGGCCGCGGCGACGAGCAGCACCGTCCGGCGCCGGCGCCCGGGACGGAGCGGAACCACCGTCGCGGTTTCACGTGAAACCGTGTCCGCGGAGTCGACGGTGTCCGCAGGGGCGGTGGAGGTGCCGGTTTCACGTGAAACGACGCCATCGGACCGGTCGGCCTCGTGGCCGGTCTCCCCCTCCGCCGCCGTCGACAACAGTGACTCGGCGGCGAGGGCGGCGTCGATACGGCATGCGACATCGTCCGGCATCCGGTCGGGCCCGGGCAGAGTGCCGAGCGTCTCACTGAGCTCTGCCAGCGACGCATACACCTCGGCACATAGCTCGCAATCGACCAGGTGGTCCCGGAGGGCCGCCTGGCGCTCGACCGGCAGAATGCCCTCGCTGAACGCGGAGATCTCGGTGACCTCCGGATGCGCGTCGTGCGGGAAAGGAGTGGATGTCATGCCTGCCCCCCTCCCTTCACGGCTCCGGGGCCGGTGGTGTCCTGCTGGGCGTTCCGCGAGCCCTTCCGCGTCGACTTTTGCGCCGCCTTCTGTGCAGGCTTCTGTGCTGTCTTCCGCTGGGCCTTCGCCTGTGCCTTCGCCTGTGCCTTCTCCTGGGCCTTCGCCTGTGCCTTCTGCGACTGCTTCTGTGGTGGCTTCCGCGGCGCCTCTCTCGGTGGTGGGACGGATGTCCCCGGGGACGGGTTCCGTGCCGCGCTGCTGTCTCCGTCGGCGCCGCCGTCGCCGCCCGCGCTGCCGTTGCCCTCCACGGTGGCGCCGCCGCCCTTGCGGAGATGGGAGACGAGGGGGAGCAGCCGGGCCCGGCCCCGGGCGCAGCGGCTCTTGACGGTGCCGACAGCCACATCGAGCACCTCGGCGGCCTCCGCGACGGGGTAGCCCTGCATATCCACCAGCACCAGCGCGGCCCGCTGCTCCACGGGCAGCTCGGAGAGCGCGGACACCACCTGCCGCTGCACATCCTGGCGCTCCACAGGCGCGGCCGCGGACTCCTGCGGCTCCAGAAGCTGTTCCATGCGGTCGGTGTCGTCCGTGAGCGTGGCCCGGCGGGAGGCCGCCTTGCGGGCGCGGTCCAGGCACGCGTTGACCGTGATGCGGTGCAGCCAGGTGGTGACGGCGGACTGGCCGCGGAAGGTGTGCGCGGCGCGGTAGGCGGAGATCAGGGCGTCCTGCACGGCGTCGGCGGCCTCCTCACGGTCCCCGAGGGTCCGCAGCGCCACGGCCCACAGACGGTCCCGATGGCGGCGGACGAGCTCGCCGAACGCCTCCGGGTCGCCGCTCACATGGCGGGCGAGCAGCTCCTTGTCGTCCGGCCCGGATATCCCGTCGGGCGCGTCCTCGCTCGCCATCAACCCCTCCCTCACCCTGCCGCGCCCACCTCGGAAGCGGCGCCCAGCGACCTCAACTGAGGACCTGGACCTCCGTGACGCGACCACGGTAGTTGCCCTCGCTGGTGAGCGGGAGCTTGGTGAGCCACAGCAGTACGTAGCGGGTCTTGATGGGCTTCTTCGCCTTCAGGGTGAGGTGTTCGCCGGAGCCGTTGGTGACCTTGCTGAAGCTGCCCAGCGAGGTGGGCTTCTCGGTGACGCTCTTGGGCGCCGCCAGGAAGCTCGCCGAGGTCTTGCCCATGAAGTCGACCTTGAGCCGGCTGACCTGCCGGGTCCTGCCCAGATCGAGGATGAGGCCGGCGCCCGACTTCAGATTGCCGAACGTGGCGTGGCCGATGTACTTGTCCGTGAGCCAGTAGGTCTCCGGCTTGCCGTCCACGGCGTCGGGGGCCCGCTCCGGCTTCTCCCGGCCGTCCGAGCTCTCCGGGTCGAAGTCGTCGACATCCGCGATCTTGACGGGCTTACCGGTCTTGGCGGGCTTCTCCTGGCCCTTGGCCGGCTTGGTGGGGCTCTTTGTGATCGGCTCGCCCTTGAGCAGCGCGTCGGCCACCTGCCAGCTGCCCAGGCCCAGCGCGGCGATCAGGAGCGCGGAGACGCCCCACTTGAGGACCTTGCCGGTGCGGCCCGGCAGCGTGGGCGGCGCAGGCGGCTCGGCCCCGGCCCTGGCGGCCGGACCACCGGGAGCCGCGCCACCGGGACCGCCGGGCGCCGGATAGCCGCCCTGCTGATAGCCGGTGCGCTGGTAGGCGGGGGGCGGGGTGTAGGCCGGCTCCGGCGGACGGATACGGGGCAGTGCGGCGACCGCCTTGGCCAGCTCCTCGGGTGTGGTGCAGGGCTGCTCGTGCCGGGAGGCCGTCGCGCCGTCGTTGACCAGGGCGCGCATCGCCAGCGTGGACAGACCGCGGTGGACCCCGGCGCGGAGCTGCTCGGGGGCCACAAGGGTGCCGATGTCCAGCGAGCCGACGCCGGGCAGCCCGTGCGCGTCCTCCTCGTACGGCCAGCGCTGGGTGAGCGCCGCGTAGAGCAGGGCGCCGATCGCCTCGGTGTCGTCCCGCTGCGGGTGGTCGCTGGTGACGCCGCGCAGGGCCGCGTTCACGGCGAGCCCGCGGATGCGGTACTGCCCCATTCCGGTGCGCAGCACGCAGGAGGGCGTCAGCCGCAGATGCGCCAGCCCCTCGCGGTGCGCGGCGGCCAGCGCCTGGGCGAGCTGGCTGACGAGCTGGTAGGCCTCGTGCGGCTCCAGCGGCCCCGCGGCGAGCAGCTCGCTGAGCGGGACGGCGTCGGGCAGCCACTCGTGGACGACGTAGACCAGCGCGTCCTCCTCGACGGCGTCGAGAACCTGGACGAACCGGGGGTCGCCGAGCAGGGCCGCCGAGCGCGCCGCGGCGAGGACCTGCCGGGCGCGGGTGTGCCCGGCGGGGAGGAGGTGCACGCCGACGGCGCGGCGCAGCTTCTCGTCGACGGCTCGCCAGCTGCTGAAGCCGTCCAGGCGGGTGACGCACTCTTCCAGGCGGTAGCGCTTGGCGAGCTTGTGGCCGCTGTGCAGCTCGGGCACCCGCAGCCCGACGGTTGCCTTGTCCTTGGGCTTGTCCTTCGCCTTCTCCTTGGCCTTGCCCGCGTTGTCGGGCCTGTCGCCCTTGTCGGTCTCGTCGGAGGTGTCGGCGTGCGAGGTGGCGTCGGCGGCGGGCGCGGAGGGCTCGGAGGTGGCGGCGGGAACCTCAGCGGCTTCGGTGTCGGCGTCGGCGGCGGTTTCCGTATCGGCTTCGACCTCGGCGTCGTCGGAGGCGTCGGCCTTCTGGGACGGTGCCCGGTCGGCGGAGTCCGGCGCGGCCGTGTCCGGCTCGGCGGAGTCCGGCTCGTCCGGGCTGCTCCCTTCGGGGGACCCCGCAGGCGGCGTGGCGCCGGGGGAGTCCGTCACAGGTGCGGTGTCGGAGGGGTGGGCCGAGGCCCCCTTGCGCGGGGAAGACCCGGCGTCGTGGCTGTATCCGTTCGTCGCGTCCGTCGCACCGTCGCCCGTGGCCCCGTCCTGCTGGGCGGTCAGCGGTTCGCCGTTCGCACCGCTGGTCTCGGCCACGCCGACAGCGGCTGTGCTCCGTTCCGCCACCGTCGTTCCTGCCTCCCCATCCGTAGTGGCCGTTTTCCTGGAAACGGCCAAAAACATTGTGCCTACACCTCGCCGCTATGCACGACACGCGGGGGCGAATGATGGTTGTATACGCCGGTTTCTCGCCGAGTTTTCATCGGCCGAGTCTGGCGCGGACCATGCCGAGCATTGCCGTCATTTCCTCGATGCGCATGCGCTTCGCCGCTAGGACGAAAACCGCGCCCAAAACGATCCCTCCGCCGACCAGCGCCGCGATCGAGCCGAGGGCGCCCATGCCCAGCACGTGGGTGATGCCCCAGGCGGCGGCGCCGGCGGCGAGCGTGGCGGGGACGCTGGCGCCCGCCAGCCTCGTGTACGTACGGACCACGTGACGTCCGTCCAGGTCGCCACCCAGCCGGTTGCGGAGTCGGCGCCAGGCGACACCGACGCCGATGATGTAGGCGAGCCCGTAGGAGGCGGCCATCCCGACGACCGCCCAGCGGGCGGGCAGCAGCAGGAAGCAGAGCGCGGACGCCGCGGCGTTGACGGCGGCCACTATCACCGTGTTGAAGAACGGGGTGCGGGTGTCCTCGTAGGCGTAGAAGGCGCGCAGCACTACGTACTGCACGGAGAAGGGGATCAGGCCCAGGCCGAAGGCCATCAGCATGAATCCCATGGAACGGGCCGCGTCCACGCCCGCCGAGCCGTAGATCATCGTGCACATCGGGATGCCGAGGGCCACGAAGCCGAAGGCGATCGGGACGATGGCGACGGCGGAGTTGCGCAGCCCCTGCGAGATGTCGTCCCGTACCGCGCCGGTGTCACCGTCGGCGGCGGAGCGGGAGAGGCGGGGCAGCAGCGCGGCCATCACGGAGACGGTGATGATCGCCTGCGGCATGTTCCAGATGAGCTGGGCGTTGGAGTAGGCGATGTATCCGGTGCCCGAGTGGCCGTCTTGAGCCGCCGTGGTGCCCGCCCAGGTGGACAGCTGCGAGACCACCAGGACACCGGCCTGGTTGGCGAGCACGAACAGGATGGTCCACTTGGCGAGCTTGGCGGCCTTGCCCAGGCCGTGGCCGCGCCAGTCGAAGCGGGGCCGGATACGGAAGCCGGCGGCCCGCAGATACGGGATCATCGCCAGCGCCTGGACCACCAGGCCCAGCAGGGTGCCGACGCCCAGCAGCCGGACGCCCTCGGGGGGGATGGTGTTGACGGTCAGCTCCGAGGTGTCGGCGGTGCCGTAGATCCACAGGAACATGCTGATCGTCGCGATGATGACGATGTTGTTGAGGACCGGGGTCCACATCATGGCGCCGAAGCGGCCGCGCGCGTTGAGGATCTGGCCCATCACCACGTGGATCCCCATGAAGAAGATCGAGGGCAGGCAGTAGCGCACGAAGGTGACGGTGACCTCGTTGGCGGCCGGGTTGTCGGCGAGTTTGACCGACATCAGCCGCACCAGCACGGGCGCGGCGAACACGGCGGCCACGCCCAGCACCCCGAGGATCACCGCGACCAGCGTCAGCAGCCGGTTCGCATACGCCTCACCGCCGTCGCCGTCCTCCTTCATGGCGCGGACGAGCTGCGGCACGAAGACGGAGTTGAGGCCGCCGCCGACGGTGAGCACGTAGATCATCGTCGGGAGCGTGATGGCGAGCTGGTAGCTGTCGCCGAGGGCCGAGGCGCCGAGCGCGGCGACGATCATCGCGGAGCGGACGAACCCGGTGAGCCGGGAGACCATCGTGCCGGCGGCCATTATGGCGCTGGACTTGAGGAGTCCTCCCCCGCCGGACTTGGGCTCCTGGGGCGGGGCCGCCTTCGGGGCGACGGTGCCGAGGTCGACGGTCTGCGCCGAGGGCTCTTCGGCCGCGCCGGGTGCCCCGGGCTCGGGCGGGTAGGGCTGCGGCGGCTGGGTGGGTTCCGGGTGGAACGGGGCCTGCTGCGCGGGCCGCTGTCCGGGCTGCTGGTGCGGGTGGTGTGGCTGCTGCGGGTCGGGGTGGGGCGGGGACTGCGGCGGGTTCGGGTGCTGCGGCGGGGCGTGGCCCTGGTCGCGGTAGAGGTGCGCGAAGGCGTCACCCGGCGGGACCGACGGCTGCTGGGGCGGGCCGGGCGGCTGCGGGGGCTGCTGCCCTCCCTGGTACGCCTGGGGTCGGGGCGCCTGTCCCGGGTACGGCTGCTGCTGCCCGAAAGGCTGCTGACCCTCTGGAGCGGGCTGGCCGTGGGTCGGCTGGCCGTGGGTGGGCTGCCCATGGGAGGTCTGCCCGTGGGTGGGCTGCCAGGCGTGCGGGTCCTGGGAGGCCGCGGGGTCGTACTCCTCGTACGGGGCGTGCCCGTACGAGTCCGGTACATACGCGTCTTCCGGCTGGCCAGAGCCGTCACCGGGGGTCCGGCCCCGGTCACCGCCATACGGCGCGTTCATCGTCGCTACCTACCCCTGCCCCTGCTCGCCCGGATGAGTCAACGGTCCACTTTCTCACCCGCGGCCGGGGGGTTGTCGTTTTCCCGTTCGGTGTCGCCTCGGTCACCGTCCGCGGCGTCAGCGGATGGCTTCTCCTCCGGTGCTTCGCCGTCCGCTTCGCCGTCCGCCTCGGCGTCCGCGTCATCGTCCGCCTCGTCGCCCTCCGGGCCGTCCGGCTGCTCCAGCGGCGCGTCCGGGTCGGGGGCCGGGCCTGAGCGCTTGCGCTGGGTGTACATCCGGATGCCCGCGAGCACGATCAGCAGCACGCCCCCGGCGATCACCAGCAGCACGGTCGAGGTGATGGAGGTCACGTTGACCTGGAACTTCATCACCTTGCCGTAGCGCTCGCCGTCCTCCGTGTAGAGCTGTGCGTAGACGTAGGCGCGGCCGTTGTTCTTGGCTGTGGTGTCGAACTTGAGGGACTGGGTGTGCTCGCCGTCGACCTTGACCCGCTTGGGCTCGCCCACGTCCAGGCCCACCCGGCTGGAGCGCAGCTCCAGAACGAGCCCGTCCACCCCCTGGGCGAGGTTGTTCTGGACGGTCACCGGGATGGTGGCCTCGCGTCCGGAGAGGGTGATGTCCGACTTCTTGATGAGCTTCACCGCGCCCCGCAGCTCCAGCAGATACGCCTCCACGCTGTCGCGGTAGCTGCGCGCCCGGCGGGCCTCGCCGCGCCAGGCGTTGGAGACCTCACGGTCTATGGCGTTGGTGAACGGCGGTACGACGCGGTCGGCCCGGTCGAGGATCTGCTGGAAGTCCTCCAGCCCGTCCTTGGTCTTGCGTACCTGCTCGAAGGCGGCGGTCGGCAGTTCTGTCTTGCGCAGCGAGGAGGGGTAGGAGGACGGTGCCGGCATCTTGCGCCGGGCGCCCGGGTCGGGCTTGGCCTGGGCCGCCTCCGTCAGGCTGCTGGTCTCGGTCCAGCCGCTGCGGCCCAGCGCCTTGATGCCGGCCGCCATCGCCCGGGCCTGCGAGACGGTGGGCCTGCGCTGCGGGGCGACGACGACGCTGCGGGTGCGCGAGGGCACCTGCCGGGCCAGCGCGAGGGACTGCGCCGTGAACCGCTGGACGGCCAGCGAGGAGGCCCCGGCGCGGCTGAGATCGCCCTCGAAGGCGGTGGACAGCGGTGCGTCGGCGACCAGCGCGGTGTTGCCGCTGCCGATCGGGCGGGCCGCTGTGGGGCTGTAGGAGAGCCCGGTCTCCCGGACGCTGTCGCTGCGGGCGATGACGTTGTGGGCGCCCGCCGAGGTGGCGACGTCCACGATGGAGGAGTCGACGGCGCCCTTGTACGGCCAGGCGAAGTCGGTGCTCGGTTCCACGTGGAGCACCGTCTTGACGGTCTCCCTGCCCAGCGAGGTGGCGTGGCCCAGCGAGCTGAGCGCGCCGCGGATGCTGGTGCCGCGGTGGGCGAGCGAGGCCAGGTCGGGGTCGGCGAACGGGAGGGCGACGACCTCCTTCCCGGCCACGGCGTCCTGGAGCTCGGCCAGCCACTGCTCGGCGTAGACCTGGCCCTTCCCGGCGACGGTCTCGTCGGGGGCGCCGCCGGGCTTGTGCACCCGGTAGCGGCCCGCCATCATGTCGACGCTCGCGAGCAGGTCGGGGTCGACGACCCAGGTGACGTCCAGGTCCTTGCCGAGTTCCAGCATCTGCTGGAGGCGGCCTCCGGGGGCCAGCTCCTTGGCGAGCGATTCGTCGCGGAAGACCGGCGTCTGCTGCTTGTCGGACAGCGTGCGTGCCGTGACATGCGGGGTGGAGATCAACGGCCACAGATAGGTCATCCGGGTCCGGTGCCCTGACGCCTTCTCCTGCCAGGGCAGGAAGGTGCGGCCGATGCCGAGGATCTGGTCGTAGGGGCGGTTACGGGTCTGCCCGGTGAGGGAGACCCCGAGCTGGTGGACGCCGTCGCTTTGGAGATGCAGGTCGCTGACGGGGACCTTGAGGGTGAACGACCGGGTGATCCCGGGGGCGAGCCCGGGGAGCCGCGCCCCGTGGTCTCCGGGCACCTCGATGCCGTCGGCGCCGGAGATGTAGCCCTTGCGGCGTGCGGCCTGGTCGATGGCGCTGCGCGAGCTGAGGGCCGGACCGATGCGCGGGGCGAGCCGCAGGCGGGTCAGTGTCTTGCTGCTGGTGTTGGTGACGGTGCCGCTCAGGGTGAGGGTGTCGCCCTGCTCCGGGACGGCGGGTGTGACCTCGTTGAGGGAGACGCGCGCGCTGCGGGAGCCCGTGCCCGTGCGGACCGACTGCGCGGCCGGTGCGGCGGCCCGGGAGCCGGCCGCTTCGGTGGCGGCAGGGGCGCCCGCAGGAGCGCCCGCGCGGGCTGCCGAAGCAGCCGAGGCCGCTGTGGCCGCCGAGGCCGTCGCCGGGAGCGCTCCGGCCAGTACGGGGAGGGCGGCGAGGAGGAGCACCGTGGCTCGTCGCCTCCAGCGGTTCGTCCCCCTTGGGCCAGGGGGAGCCTGCCTCTCAGCCGCCTCGGCCACGCGCACGTCCATCCCGTCGTCGGTCGTCGTCCCGTTCGCCTGATGGTAACGATGCCTGGAGGGTGGAAGTGCCGCGCCGTCCACCACATGATCACGCCTTGGCGACGAGCCCCTCCCTACGGCCCCCTGCCGATGGGTGCCGGGAACGGGGGCGCCTTCGGGCGGGGCGGCAACGTAACCTGTGCTGTTGTGCCGAACGCCAAGAGTGACAGCCAGGACCAGCCCATCGCAGCGGCAGCCCCCTCAGCGGGTCCCACCTCGGACCGGCCGGCAGCCGAGCAGCTCAGTGAGGCGCAGCGGCGCGCCGTCAGCGAGCTGCTACGGGTCTCGCCGGTGGCGGACGAGCTGGCGCGCCGCTTCCGGGAGGCGGGCTTCCGCCTCGCCCTGGTCGGAGGCTCGGTACGGGACGCGCTGCTGGGGCGGCTCGGCAACGATCTCGATTTCACGACGGACGCGCGCCCCGAGGACGTACTGACGATCGTGCGGCCGTGGGCGGACGCGGTGTGGGAGGTCGGCATCGCCTTCGGCACCGTGGGGCTCAAGAAATCCGACTTTGTCCTTGAAGTGACGACGTATCGGTCGGAGGTCTACGACCGTACGTCCCGTAAGCCCGAGGTCTCCTACGGCGAGACCATCGAGGACGATCTGGTCCGGCGCGATTTCACGGTGAACGCGATGGCCGTCGCGCTTCCGGAGAAGCAGTTCGTCGACCCGTACGGCGGCCTGGAGGACCTGGCAGCGGGGCGGCTGCGTACGCCTGGCACTCCGCAGGCGTCCTTCTCGGACGACCCGCTGCGGATGATGCGTGCCGCGCGCTTCGCCGCCCAGCTGGACTTCGACATCGCGCCCGAGGTCGTGGCCGCCATGAAGGAGATGGCCGGCCGGATCGAGATCGTCTCGGCGGAGCGGGTGCGGGACGAGCTGAACAAGCTGCTCATCTCCCGCCGGCCGCGCAAGGGGCTGCGGGTGCTGGTGGAGACCGGGCTGGCCGACCGGGTGCTGCCCGAGCTGCCCGCGCTGCGGCTGGAGCGCGACGAGCACCACCGGCACAAGGACGTCTACGAGCACTCGCTGACCGTGCTGGACCAGGCGATCGACCTGGAGGAGGACGGCCCCGATCTGACCCTGCGGCTGGCGGCGCTGCTGCACGACATCGGCAAGCCGAGGACGCGGCGGTTCGAGAAGGACGGCCGGGTCTCCTTCCACCACCACGAGGTGGTGGGCGCCAAGATGACGAAGAAGCGGATGACCGCACTGAAGTACCCGAGCGAGATGATCAAGGACGTCTCGCGCCTGGTGGAGCTGCATCTGCGCTTCCACGGCTACGGCACGGGTGAATGGACCGACTCGGCCGTACGCCGCTATGTACGGGACGCCGGTCCGCTGCTGAGCCGGCTGCACAAGCTGACCCGCTCGGACTGCACCACCCGGAACAAGCGGAAGGCCCAGGCGCTCTCCCGCGCGTACGACGGCCTGGAGGAGCGCATCGCGCGGCTCCAGGAGCAGGAGGAGCTGGACGCCATCCGCCCCGATCTCGACGGCAACGAGATCATGCAGGAGCTGGGTGTGCGCCCGGGCCCCGTGGTGGGGCGGGCGTACAAGCATCTGCTGGAGCTGCGGCTGGAGCACGGGCCGCTGGGGCACGACGCGGCCGTGGCAGAGCTCAAGAAGTGGTGGGCCCAGCAGGAGGACCTCCGGCAGGAGGACTGACCCGGTCCGCGCCGCCGCGTGCCGTTGTTTCACGTGAAACACGGAAGAGCGCGGCGGCGATGGCCGCGTAGAGCACGGCTACTCCGGCGATGACGGCCGCGGAGCGTCCGTCAGGCGGGAGCATCGCGGCAGCTACCCCCGCGGCGCCGACATAGGCCACGTTGTAGAGCATGTCGTAGAGGGAGAAGACCCGGCCCCGGAAGGCGTCGTCCACGGAGGTCTGTACGGCGGTGTCCGTGGCGATCTTTCCAGCCTGGGTGACGAGCCCCAGCACAAAGGCGGCCAGCAGTATCGGCACCGGCTGGAAGGAGAGCCCCAGCGCGGGTTCCAGTACCGCCGCGATGCCCGCACACAGCGCCATCCAGCCGAAGATGCCCGTCCTCCGGACCGCCGAGGGCGTGATGACGGCCGCCGCGAAGAAGCCCAGTCCCGACAGGGCGAGCGCGATGCCCAGCAATTGCAGCCCGCCGTCGGTCCCGTCGCCCCCGCTGTTCCACGAGTACCGGGCCAGCATCAGCACCGTGACCGTGAGCGCCCCGTAGCAGAACCGCATCAGCGCCGAAGCGGCCAGCGCGTAGCCGGCCATGGGGCGTCGGCGGAGATGGCGCAGTCCCGCCAGCAGCCCCCGCGCGGTGCTGGCGATCGCGGCCAGGACGCGCGGCTGTACCTCGGTCGGGTCCGGACCCAGCAGGCCCTTGCTCATCCGCAGGGAGGCGAGCCCGGCCAGCAGATAGACCGCGGCGCCCGTCAGCAGCACGACGGCGTCCGCCTGCCGTCCCGTACCAGGGGCCAGATAGCGCACCACGAAGGCGACGCCACCGCCCAGGGTGGCGGCGAGGGTGCCGGCCGTCGGGGAGAGGGAGTTGGCGATGACGAGCCGCTCACTGTCCACCACGCGGGGCAGCGCGGCGGAGAGCCCGGCGAGGACGAAGCGGTTGACGGCGGTGACGGTGAGCGCGGAGAGATAGACCAGCCACTCGGGAACGACGCCGAAAACGAGCGCTGCCGTGGCCGCGGCGAGGAGGGTGCGCAGCACATTGCCGAAGAAGAGCACCTGGCGTCGCTGCCACCGGTCCAGCAGAACGCCCGCGAACGGCCCGAGAAGCGAGTACGGCAGCAGCAGCACCGCCATCGCGGAGGCGATGGCGGCGGGGGAGGTCTCCTTCTCGGGGGAGAAGACGACGTATGCCGCCAGTGCGACCTGGTAGATGCCGTCGGCGTGCTGGGAGAGCAGCCGTACCGTCAGCAGCTTCCGGAAGTCCGGGAAACGGAGCAGGGTGCGCAGGTCACGTGCGACGGACATGGGGACAGCCTCACACAGACGGGGCGGCGTCCGGTGGTTTCACGTGAAACGGCGAGCTCCGCACCCCGCCGTACGGGCCGCCTCTCCTTGTTACTCCCGCAGTGTCGCGCCCCAGCGCACGGCAACCCGTGGCGCGGTCGTGGCGGAGCGCTGCCGCGCCGGTTGGTGGGCCGGCGAGCCCAGCGTGAACACATCGGGAGCCCGGTCCAGGACGCCGCCGCCGGGGTCGTCGGAGCCGTCGTCCTTGCGTACCGGGTCGTGCTCGGGCCGCAGCACATCACGCACCACCATGGCGCACAGATACGCCGTGCCGAGCAGATGCGCGGCGATGACCAGCTGATAGCCGTCCTCGGGCAGGCCGTAGCGCTTCTCGGAGCCGGTGTGGGCGAGATACATCCAGATCCCCAGGAAGTAGAGCGCCTCGCAGCTCTGCCAGATGAGGAAGTCCCGCCACCTGGGGCGGGCCAGCGCCGCCAGCGGAATCAGCCACAGCACGTACTGCGGCGAATAGACCTTGTTGGTCAGCACGAAGAGCGCGATCACCAGGAAGGAGAGCTGGGCGAGGCGGGGGCGGCGGGGTGCGCACAGGGCGAGCGCGGCGATGCCCGCGCAGCCGAGGGCCATCAGGAGGGTGGCGTAGATATTGGCGTCATCGAACGTGCGTCCGGTGCGCTGCTGGATGATCAGCCACAGCGAGCCGAAGTCCACCGGCCTCTCCTGGCTGAAGGTGTAGAACTTCTTCCAGCCGTCCCAGGACAGCAGCATCACCGGCACGTTCACCACGGCCCACGAGACCGCCGCTCCCCCGGCGGCCCGGCCGAAGGCCCCCCAGCGCCCGGCCCGCCAGCACAGCACCAGCAGCGGACCGAGCAGCAGCACGGGGTAGAGCTTGGCCGCCGTCGCCAGGCCGATCAGCACCCCGGCCGCCACCGGGCGCGAGCGGGCCCACAGCAGCATCCCCGCAGCCGTCATCGCGACGGCGAGCAGGTCCCAGTTGATGGTCGCCGTCAGCGCCAGCCCGGGCGCCAGCGCGACGAGCATGCCGTCCCAGGGGCGGTTGCGGTGGGTCCTGACCACACACACGACCAGGACGGCCAGGCAGACCATCAGCATCCCGGCGTTGACCACCCAGTAGAGCTGCTCCTCCTGTCGCAGGGAGTCCCCGCCCACCGTGAGCTTGGCCGCGATCAGCATGAACACACCGGTCAGCACCGGGTATTCGAGGTACTCCATACCGCCGGAGATCCGGTCCGGGATGCGGTCCAGGTAGGGCACGAGCCCGTCGGCGAAGCCGCGGCCGTTGTACAGGTGCGGGATGTCGGAGTAGCAGGCGTGGATGTACTGCGAGGTCTGCCCGGAGAACCAGGCCCCGTCCAGGCACGGGAGCTTCTGCAGCATTCCGAGCGTGTACATCCCCAGCGCGACGGCCACCACGACGCGCACCGGGGTCCACCACCCTCCCCCGCTCACGGCGCGTCGTCCCGCCGGGCCGCCGGCCACCTCGCCGGCGGCCACCGCCACTTCGTCATGGTCCGTGGGCCGTACGACGGGGCGTGCGGCGGATCGCCGGCCGGTGCGGGGAGCGGGGGTCCGTGCGGTGGGGGCGCTCGTCATGGATTCATCCTGCCGCACAGCGCTCAGGGGAAAGGCCCCCGGCTCGGAGTCCGAGCCGGGGGCCTTCCGTGTGGCGAACCGGTCGAGCGGGAGACGGCCGACCGGCTGCGCCAGGGCCTGCCCTCCCTCACTCTCTCCGGCTGCCGGTGGGACCGCCGAAGATGTTGCTGCCGGAATCGTTGCCGCCGGGATCGCCGGTGTCGCCGGTGTCCCCGGAGTCGCCTCCCGGTCCACCGCCCGGTCCGTCCGTCCCGCCGTTGCCGCCGTTGCCGTTCCCGTTGCTCTGCTCGTTGCAGCCCGGGTTGATCGGCGGGCAGGACGAGGAGGACGAGGACGGGGAGTCCGACGGCGACTCGCTGGGCTCGTCCGACGGTGTCTCGCTGGGCTCGTCCGACGGCGTCGGCGGCGCCGAGGTCTCGGTCGGTGTCGGCGAGGGGCTGGCGCCGTCGCCGTAGACCTTCTCACCGACCGGCTCCGGCACCGGGAACTTCATGACGGGCGAGCCCTTGAGGGCCTCCTTCATGTACTTGGTCCAGATCTCGGCGGGGAAGGAGGCACCGTGAATGGTCTTCTGTCCGCCCACGCCGTACATCTTGAGGAACTTCTGGTTCTTCGCGGTGTCGTTGACCCGCCACATACCGATCGAGGTGGACAGCTGCGGGGTGTAGCCGGTGAACCAGGCGGACCTGTTGTCGTCCGTGGTACCCGTCTTGCCCGCCGCCGGGCGGCCCAGGGCCTTGGCCGTGGTACCGGTGCCCTTCTGGACCACGGTCTCCAGCATGTTGGTGATGTTGTCGGCGACGGGCCGGTCGAAGGCGGCCTCGGACACCTTCTTGTGCTGGTACTTGACCTCGCCCTTCCGCTCGACCTTGGTGACCGAGTACGGCTCGGTGTGTGTGCCGCTGGTGGCGAAGGTGCCGTAGGCGCTGGCCATCCGGATGGCGCTGGGCGCCGAGGTACCGAGCGAGAAGGTCGGCGTGGTCTTGGCGAGGCTGTCCTCGTTGACGCCCGCGTCCAGCGCCGCCTGCTTCACCTTGTCCGTGCCGACGTCCATACCGAGCTGGATGAACGGGGTGTTCACCGAGAACTGCATGGCCGTCCGCAGGGTGATCATCCCGCGGCTCTCATTGCCGTCGTTTCTCTGGTGCCACTCGTTGCCGTCCTTGTCGTGCCAGACGGTGCCGTCGTAGTTGCGCAGTTTGATCTTGTTGTCGCCGTTGTAGACGCTCTTCGGCGAGACCTTGGTGCGCGTGCTGGGGCCCTGCTCGGGTGGCCCCTCGGGATCGCGCACGCCGTCCCGCATCGCCGCCGCCATCACGAACGGCTTGAAGGTGGAGCCCACCTGGACACCGGTGTAGTCGGCATTGTTCCGGAAGTGGGTGGTCGCGTCCGCGCCGCCGTAGATGGCGAGGATCGCGCCGTCCTGCGGCCGGACCGAGGCTCCGCCGAACTGGACGTACTTGTCGACGTCGCGCTTGTCCGGATCGATGTTCTTCTTCCGCACCTGCTCGACGGTCTTCCGCAGCTTCATCACCTTCTTCTTCTCGAAGGTGGTGTGGATGCGGTAGCCACCCCGTTCGAGCTGGCGCTGGGAGATGCCGCTGCGGGTGGAGTCGTTGGTGATGTAGTTGTTGGCCAGGTCCACCAGGTAGCCGATCTGGCCCTTGAGCTCGGTGGACTTCTTGGGCTCCTTGGGCATCGGGAAGCCCTTGGCCTTGATGTCGTCGCGGGTGGACTTCTTCATATGTCCTGTGGCCACCTCGCGGTCCAGCGTCCAGGACCAGCGGGCCTTCGCCCGCTTGAGGTTCTTCTCCGGGGTCGCGGCGGAGCCGACGCCGCCCTCCGGGTCGTAGAGGTTCGGGCCGTTGAGCGTCGCGGCCAGGAAGGCGCTCTGGCTCGCGGACAGTTTGTTGGCGTCCACCCGGTAGTACGCCTGCGCGGCGGCCTGGATGCCGTAAGCGCCGCGCCCGTAGTAACCGGTGTTCAGATAGCCGGCGAGGATGTCCTTCTTCTCCATCTTCGCGCCGACCTTGATGGAGATCAGCAGCTCCCTGGCCTTACGGGTGAGGGTCTGCGACTGGTCGAGGTAGGTGTTCTTCACATACTGCTGGGTGATGGTGGAGCCGGACTGGGTCTCACCGCCCATCGCCATCTTGACGACCGCACGGGCGATGCCCATCGGGTCGACGCCGCTGTCCTGGTAGAAGGACTCGTTCTCGGCGGCGATGACGGCCCACTGCATGGACTCGGGGATCTCGTTGATCCCGACGATCTGCCGATTGCGGTCGCCCTTGCCGGCGACCACCATCTGCGTGCCGTCCTTCCAGTAGTAGACGTTCTTCTCCGCCTTGGCGGCCAGCTTGGGGTTCGGCACGTCCACCAGCGCGAGGGCTATGCCCGCGAGACCCACCAGCAGCCCCAGGAAGCCGAGACACAGCCCCGTCATCAGCTTCCAGGACGGGATCCAGCGCCGTACGCCGTCCTTGCCCGCGCGCGGGTAATCGATGAAGCGCTTGCGCTCCGGCACTGCGCGCCCGCGCCCCCGGCCCCCGGCCGCACGCCGGCCGCCCTGTGCGCTCGCGGCAGCGGCGGCCCGCCGCCGTCCGCCGCCCTGTGCGGCTCTTCTGGCCTCGGCTCGGCCACCGTGTCCGGGCGCACCCGGCTCCGACCGGTGGCCCTGTGCGTCTCGGCGGCCGTATCCGTCGGGGCCCGGTGCTGAGGGCGGTGCCTGCCCGCCACCGCGCGATGCTGCGCGACGACCGGGGGACGGTGGCGGCTGCGCCGCACGACGGCCGCGCCCCTGCGGCGGCTTTCGACGGTTTCCGCTCATTGGAACAGCTACTCCTCGGGCAGGCGGCCCTTGCGCCTGAAGGTGGCAGTTGGCTTCTGGTCCCCCCGAGTGCGCCAGGACGGAAGGACCGGACCCGGGCGCACTGCACCGGGGACGAGGACGCTCCTCGACGTTGCTTGGTTCCCGGTACTCGTGGTCTGCACAGCCGACAGACTACGCAGCTTCAAAACCTTCCTTAGGCCGTATTCGCCTCAATCGACGCAAAGGGACTGCGGTGAATCGGTGATGTGAGTCCCTTCACCGGCCCCCCTCTTGTCGCTTCAGAAGCAGCGTTCTATCGTCGGGATGTATCGAGTCGATACATCAGAGCGAGATAAGCACGGGATAAGCGGCTGTGGGCGGAGATGGGCGGACGATGAGCAGGCGCTCAGGCGTTCTCGAGTTCGCCGTACTCGGTCTGCTGCGCGAGTCACCGATGCACGGGTACGAGCTGCGCAAGCGGCTCAACACCTCGCTCGGCGTCTTCCGCGCCTTCAGCTACGGCTCGCTCTACCCCTGCCTCAAGGCGCTGGTGCAGCGCGGCTGGCTGGTGGAGGAGACGAGCGGACAGCCGGAGGAGCAGCAGTCCGGACGCGCGCAGGCGGCAGCACCGCTCGCCGGGCGCCGGGCGAAGATCGTCTACCGGCTGACGGCCGAGGGCAAGGAGCACTTCGAGGAGCTGCTCTCCCAGACGGGTCCCGATACCTGGGAGGACGAGCACTTCGGCGTCCGCTTCGCCTTCTTCGGCCAGACCTCGCGCGATGTCCGCATGCGCGTACTGGAAGGGCGCCGCAGCCGGCTGGAGGAGAGGCTCGCGAAGATGCGTGCCTCGCTGGCCCGTACCCGTGAGCGCCTCGACGACTACACGCTCGAACTCCAGCGCCACGGCATGGAATCCGTGGAGCGCGAGGTCCGCTGGCTCAGCGAGCTCATCGAGAGCGAGCGGAAGGGCACCGAGAGTTCGGGGCGGCAGGGACGGGAGACCGGTCAGGACCGTCCAGCGCCGGGTCCGTCCGACAACACCGACAGATGAGGCCGCGCTCCGTCGCGAGCCTCAGCGAGAACAAACAGGGAGCAACCGGAATGGGTTCGGTTCGCGTAGCCATCGCCGGCGTGGGCAACTGCGCCGCATCGCTGGTCCAGGGCGTCGAGTACTACAAGGACGCCGACCCGGACGCCAGGGTGCCGGGTCTGATGCACGTCCAGTTCGGCGACTACCACGTGCGCGACATCGAGTTCGTCGCCGCCTTCGACGTCGACGGCAAGAAGGTGGGCCTCGACCTGGCCGACGCCATCGGCGCCAGCGAGAACAACACCATCAAGATCTGCGACGTGCCGCCCACCGGTGTCTCCGTCCAGCGCGGCCACACCTACGACGGCCTGGGCAAGTACTACCGCGAGACCATCGAGGAGTCCGACGCGGCGCCCGTCGACGTCGTCCAGGCGCTCAAGGACTCCGAGGCCGACGTCCTGGTCTGCTACCTGCCCGTCGGCTCCCAGTCCGCCGTCGAGTTCTACGCCCAGTGCGCCATCGACGCCGGGGTCGCCTTCGTCAACGCGCTGCCCGTCTTCATCGCCGGCACCAAGGAGTGGGCCGACAAGTTCACGGCCGCCGGTGTGCCGATCGTCGGTGACGACATCAAGTCGCAGGTCGGCGCCACCATCACGCACCGCGTGATGGCCAAGCTGTTCGAGGACCGCGGCGTCATCCTGGACCGCACGATGCAGCTCAACGTCGGCGGCAACATGGACTTCAAGAACATGCTGGAGCGCGAGCGGCTGGAGTCCAAGAAGATCTCCAAGACGCAGGCCGTCACCTCCCAGATCCCCGACCGCGACCTGGGCGCCGACAACGTGCACATCGGCCCCTCGGACTTCGTCGCCTGGCTGGACGACCGCAAGTGGGCGTACGTCCGCCTGGAGGGCCGCGCCTTCGGTGACGTTCCGCTGAACCTGGAGTACAAGCTCGAGGTGTGGGACTCGCCCAACTCGGCGGGCGTCATCATCGACGCGCTGCGCGCCGCGAAGATCGCCAAGGACCGCGGCATCGGCGGCCCGATCCTCTCGGCGTCCTCGTACTTCATGAAGTCGCCGCCGGTGCAGTACTTCGATGATGTGGCGCGGAAGAATGTGCAGGACTTCATCGACGGCAAGGTCGAGCGCTGAGTGCTCCGCATGTGACTGAGGGGCCCGGGGATGCGTCCCCGGGCCCCTCAGTTTGCCGGGAAGAGGCTGCCCCTGGCTGCGCGTTGCGGGCCGCGGCTGCTTCTCGGCTGGTGGGGGCACCTCCCGGCCGAAGGCTGGGGGAGCCGTTCCCCGCGCCCCTTTGGTGTGCTCAGCGGTCCACGGTGCGGTCCACCGTTGTCGTCGTATGGCGGAGGATCGCCGTCAGTTCCTCCCCCACATGCGGCTCCGGGGCGTCCGCGGGGACGAAGAGGATGGAGACCTGCATGTGCGGGGGCTCCGCGAACCAGCGCTGCTTGCCGGCCCAGACGAACGGGGAGAGGTTGCGGTTGACCGTGGCCAGGCCCGCGCGGGCCACACCCTTGGCGCGGGGCGTGATGCCGTGCAGTGCCTTGGGGGACTCCAGGCCCACCCCGTGCGAGGTGCCGCCCGCGACCACGACCAGCCAGCCGTCACCGGTGGCCTTGGCCTGCCGGTAGCCGAACCGCTCGCCCTTGGCGACCCGGGTGACGTCCAGGATCGCGCCCCGGTACTCGGTGGCCGCGTGGTCGCCCAGCCACAGCCGGGTGCCGATCCGGGCGCGGAAGCGGGTCTGCGGGAACTGCTGCTGGAGGACGGCGAACTCCTCCGGCTTCAGATGGCTGACGAACATCGTGTCCAGCGGCAGCCGTGCGGCCCGCAGCCGGTCCATCCAGCCGATGACCTCCTCCACCGCGTCCGAGCCGTCGGCCCGGTCCAGCGGCAGATGGATGGCGAAGCCCTCCAGGCGGACCTCGTCGATCGCGGCGTGCAGCCGCGGCAGGTCCTGCTCGGTGACCCCGTGCCGCTTCATGCTGCTCATCACCTCGATGACCACCCGGGCCCCGCGCATCAGGCCCACGCCCTCCACCGAGGAGACAGAGCGGATGGCGCGGTCCGGCAGCGGCACCGGCTCCTCGTCCTTGCGGAACGGGGTGAGGACCAGCAGATCGCCGCCGAACAGGTCCTTGGTGCGGGCCGCCTCGTAGGTCGTACCGACGGCCAGTATGTCGGCGCCGAACTTGGTGGCCTCGTCCGCGAGGCGCTCGTGGCCGAAGCCGTAGCCGTTGCCCTTGCAGACCGGAACGATTCCCGGGAACTGCTGAATCACCGTCTGCTGGTGCGCCCGCCAGCGTTCGGTGTCGACATAGAGGGAGAGCGCCATGGCCGGTACGGAACCTTTCTGAAGGAGAGTTGGGAGGTCGGGCTGTCAGGCGCGTGGGAGCGCGCTCAGCGCCGCGACATATACATGTCGAGCGCCTTGTGCAGCAGCTTGTTGAGCGGGAAGTCCCACTCACCGAGGTACTCGGCCGCCTGCCCACCGGTGCCGACCTTGAACTGGATCAGACCGAAGAGGTGGTCGTTCTCGTCCAGCGAGTCGCTGATGCCGCGCAGGTCGTAGACGCTCGCGCCCAGCGCGTAGGCGTCCTGGAGCATCCGCCACTGCATCGCGTTGGACGGCCGCACCTCGCGCTTGTGGTTGGCCGAGGCGCCGTAGGAGTACCAGACGTGGCCGCCGACGACCAGCATCGTGGCGGCGGAGATGCGCTCGCCCTCGTGCTCGGCGAAGTACAGCCGCATCCGCTGCGGGTCCTCGGCGTTCAGGACGTTCCACATCCGCTGGAAGTACGCCTTGGGGCGGGGGCGGAACTTGTCGCGCTCCGCGGTGATCTCGTACAGCCGCTGCCACTCGTCCAGGTCGTACGGATTGGCCATGTTGCCCTGGACGACCTGCACACCGGCCTTGTCGGCCTTCTTGATGTTGCGGCGCCACAGCTGGTTGAAGTTCTTGTGCACCTCTTCGAGGGAGCGGTTCTCCAGCGGCACCTGGAAGACGTAGCGCGGCTGAACGTCGCCGAAGCCCGCGCCGCCGTCCTCACCCTGCTGCCAGCCCATCCTGCGCAGCTTGTCGGCGACCTCGAAGGCGCGCGGCTCGATATGGGTGGCCTCGATGTCCCGCAGCCGCTTGACGTCCTGGTCCTGGATGCCCTTCTTGATGGCGGCCGCGTCCCAGCGCCGGATCACCACGGGCGGGCCCATCTTCACGGAGAAGGCACCCTGCTTCTTGAGGTGGTCGAGCATCGGACGCAGCCACTCGTCCAGGTTGGGCGCGTACCAGTTGATGACCGGGCCCTCCGGCAGATACGCCAGGTACCGCTTGACCTTCGGCAGCTGCCGGTAGAGGACCAGCCCGGCGCCCACCATCTGGCCCGTACGCTCGTCGAACCAGCCCAGATTCTCCGCGCGCCACTCGTTCTTGACGTCCGCCCAGGCGGGCACCTGACAGTGGCTTGCCGACGGCAGACTCTGGATATACGCCAGATGCTGCTCTCGGCTGACGGTCCTCAGGGTCAGGCTCATGGCGGGACGCTCCTCCGGCGAACTGACTGATGCTCGCCGGGAAGCCTACTGCCCCGCCCCTTGGCGTATGAGGGCTGCGCCCCGAAGGAGAGCGGGGCAGGGCCGCCGGAGGCTATGGCACCAGGCCCCCGTGTGCCACGCCCAGATAGAAGCCGACCGCCGCGGCGCCGAGTCCGATGATCGTGACGAACCGTTCACCGGTCGTCGCCGAGATGTACTGGCCCCAGGCCCCGGTCAGGATGCCGACCAGCCCCGTCCACGAGCCGAGCACATGCAGCCCCGGCCACCACGCGGAGATGACGGCGATCAGGCCCAGCACCATGGTCGCGGTCGCGAAGGAGTTCTCCACGGGATGCCGCTTGCCGTCGGAGTTCAGATAGGAGAAGGGATGGTTCCAGCGCACTGCCTGTGCCATGCGGCACCTCCTGTCAGAGCGTGGCGCGGACTGTAACGCCGCTCACATCTGAGGTGTCCAGATTGCTCCGGGTTACCCCCGGATTTCAACCGGAAGGCCGCAGCCAGGTAGGCTGGCCTGTCTGCGCCCCGTGGCATTCCACCGGCCCGCCGCGGGTCTGGTCCGTCAAAGGGCGCGGAAACGCATCACGACCCTCCTGCCACGGAACGACCGTGGCCGCTGAGTCCAGAGGAGGTGGGTTCCACATGCGTCACTACGAGGTGATGGTCATCCTCGACCCCGATCTGGAGGAGCGCGCTGTCTCCCCCATGATCGAGAGCTTCCTTTCCGTCGTCCGCGAGGGCAACGGCAAGGTCGAGAAGGTCGACACCTGGGGCCGTCGTCGTCTCTCCTACGAGATCAACAAGAAGCCCGAGGGCATCTACTCGGTCATCGACCTGCAGGCCGAGCCCGCTGTGGTCAAGGAGCTCGACCGGCAGATGAACCTGAACGAGTCCGTCCTGCGGACCAAGGTCCTCCGCCCGTCGACCCACTGAGGCCGACTCCCGAGTAGCACCGGCACCAGGGGCTCCGGACACCAGCTTCCGTACCGGCCCCGGGCGCCACGCACCACAGCTCCATCGAGCACCACCACGCACCACAGCAGCCAGCAGCACGCCGAGAGGTTCACCCATGGCAGGCGAGACCGTCATCACGGTCGTCGGCAATCTCGTCGACGACCCCGAGCTGCGCTTCACCCCCTCCGGTGCGGCGGTCGCGAAGTTCCGTGTCGCGTCCACCCCCCGCACCTTCGACCGGCAGACCAACGAGTGGAAGGACGGCGAGAGCCTGTTCCTGACCTGCTCGGTCTGGCGGCAGGCGGCGGAGAACGTCGCCGAGTCCCTCACCAAGGGCACCCGCGTCATCGTGCAGGGCCGCCTCAAGCAGCGCTCGTACGAGGACCGTGAGGGGATCAAGCGCACGGTCTACGAGCTGGACGTCGACGAGGTCGGCGCCAGCCTCCGCAACGCCACGGCCAAGGTCACCAAGACCACCGGACGCGGCGGCCAGGGCGGCGGCTTCGGCGGTGGCGGCGGCCAGGGCGGTGGCTGGGGCGGCGGCCCCGGCGGCCCGGGCGGCCAGCAGGGCGGTGGCGCCCCCGCGGGTGACCCGTGGGCCACGGGCGCCCCGGCCGGAGGCGGCCAGGGCGGCGGTGGCGGCTGGGGCGGTGGCCCCGGTGGCAACGGTGGCGGCTACTCGGACGAGCCACCCTTCTGAGCGAAACTCATAGGAGTAGAGACATGGCGAAGCCGCCTGCTCGCAAGCCGAAGAAGAAGGTTTGCGTGTTCTGCAAGGAGAAGATCTCCTACGTCGACTACAAGGACACGAACCTGCTGCGGAAGTTCATCTCCGACCGCGGCAAGATCCGTGCCCGCCGGGTCACCGGCAACTGCACCCAGCACCAGCGCGACGTCGCCACGGCTGTGAAGAACAGCCGTGAGATGGCGCTGCTGCCCTACACCTCGACCGCGCGATAAGGGAAGGGTGACCACATCATGAAGATCATCCTGACCAACGAGGTCTCCGGCCTCGGTGCCGCAGGCGACGTCGTCGAGGTGAAGGACGGCTACGCCCGCAACTACCTGGTCCCGCGCGGTTTCGCGATCCGCTGGACCAAGGGTGGCGAGAAGGACGTCGAGCAGATCCGCCGCGCCCGCAAGATCCGCGAGATCGCGACGATCGAGCAGGCCAACGAGGTCAAGTCGCAGCTCGAGGGCCTGCGCGTCGGCCTCAAGGTGCGGGCCGGGGAGCAGGGCCGGCTGTTCGGCTCCGTCACCCCGGCGGACATCGCCGAGGCCATCAAGGCGTCCGGCGGTCCCGACGTGGACAAGCGCCGCATCGAGGTGGGCTCGCCCATCAAGTCGCTCGGCGCCCACCAGGTCGCCGTCCGGCTGCACGCCGATGTGAGCGCCACGGTCGACGTCGAGGTCGCCGCCGCGTAACGCTGCGCTCGGCTCGAGCCGATGAGAGGGCGCACCCCGTGAGGGGTGCGCCCTCCGTCATTTGTGGGACTTCCGTCTTTTGTGGGGCTTCGCCCTCCCGGCTATTGGGGCGCCCCTGGCTGTTGTTCGCCGACTGCGGGTTGCGTCGTGGTTAGTCGCGCAGTTCCCCGCGCCCCTTCGGGGCGCGCCCTTTCGGGGGGGTCACGCGCGTACCGCGCCCGTTACCGCCCAGCGGCCGGAGCGGGCGCGTAGGGCCAGGGTGACCAGGCGGGTGCCCATCATCAGGCCCGCGATCGTCCACCAGAGCGTGGTGAGGCCGCCCCCGAGAGCCGGGACCGCCACCGCGACCGGGGCGAAGACCGCGAGCGTCACCAGCATGGCGCCCGCCAGATACGGACCGTCGCCGGCTCCCATCAGCACTCCGTCGAGCACGAAGACGACGCCTGCGATGGGCTGGGTGAGGGCCACCACGAGCAGCACGGGCGTCAGCTGGTCGATCACGGCCTGGTCCGTGGTGAAGATCGGCATGAACAGGGGGCGCACCAGTGCGACGAGCGCCCCCAGCACCACCCCGGACACCACCCCCCACAGCACCATCCGGCGGCAGGCCGCCTTGGCGCCCTCCGCGTCGGAGGCGCCGAGATAGCGGCCGATGATGGCCTGGCCCGCGATGGCGATGGCGTCCAGGGCGAAGGCCAGCAGCGACCACAGGGTCAGCGTGATCTGGTGGGCAGCGATGTCCGCGTTGCCCATCCGCGCTGCGACGGCGGTGGCGATCATCAGGACGGCGCGCAGCGAGAGCGTACGGATCAGCAGCGGCACCCCGGCCCGCCCGCTGGCCCGGATTCCGGCGAGGTCGGGCCGCAGGGTGGCGCCGTGCCGCCGGGCTGCCCGGATCACGACGGTGAGGTAGACGGCCGCCATCCCCCACTGGGCGAGCACCGTTCCCCAGGCGGAACCGGCGATGCCCAGCCCGGCGCCGTAGACCAGCAGCGCGTTGAGCGCCGCGTTCGCGCTGAAGCCGCCGACGGCCACGTACAGCGGGGTCCTGGTGTCCTGGAGCCCGCGCAGCACTCCGGTCGCGGCGAGGACGACGAGCATGCCGGGGATGCCGAGCGCGCTGATGCGCAGATAGGTGGTGCCGTACGGTGCCGCCGTCGCGGAGGCGCCGAACGCGTCGAGGAGCATGGGCGCTGTCGGCAGGACCGCGGCGACGACGAGGGCGCCGAGGATCAGCGCCAGCCAGATGCCGTCGAGGCCCTGGCGCAGTGCGGCGGGCAGGTCGTCGGCGCCCAGGCGGCGGGCGACGGCGGCGGTGGTGGCGTAGGCGAGGAAGACGAAGATGTTGACGCCGGTCTGCAGGAGCGCGGCGGCGACGCCGAGCCCGGCGAGCTGAGGGGTGCCGAGGTGGCCGACGATGGCGCTGTCGGCCATCACGAAGAGGGGCTCCGCGACGAGCGCGCCGAAGGAGGGGAGGGCGAGCGCGATGATCTCACGGTCGTGGCGCCGCACGGTGGCGCGCGTGGTCGGGGAAGCGGGGCTCATAGGTTCGATCCAAACATCCACAGGTAATGAGTGCAATGGGTTAGTGCCACTTACTTGACGGTGTAAGCGGCAGGCTTGAACACCCTGGGTGATCCTCCTGGGGGGATGGCTGCGAAGTTTTTTCCCCGCACAGCCCGTGGACGGTGAAGGTGCAGGTCAGAGTGGGTGCGCGCGACGGTCGTACAAGTAATCCACAGCGCTGTCCCCCGACTCGTGCACAGCTTTCGGCGGCTTCTCCACAGGTTGACCCCGACTGTCCACACCACCCTGTGGATAAGGTGATTGGCTGAACCGTACGGGCCGCCTACCGTGTACCAGCGCCCGTTCCCCGTTCACCCCTTTCTCCAGCGTTCTTCACCGTCGGACCGACGCGCCGTAACCCGGGCCGGGCGGCTCGATTGCCAGCGTTTGTCAGTGCTGTGCCGTAAGACTGTGCCCTACGACGGGACCTGAGGGACCTGTGGGAGAACGACCTGTGGGAGGAGGCGAGGCGGGGTGACGCAGCAGCCCGAACACGTGGAAGACCCCTGGGCAGCCGACCTCGCCGAGGGGGGCTTCCACGCCGCGCCGCAGGCGGCCCAGCCGCCGCAGCGCCGCCAGGGAACCGGACCGGGCGGCGGCCCCGGCGACGGCTCCGGCAGCGGACGCGGCAACGGCTACGGAAACGGCTCACGCGGCAGCTCCGGTGGCGCCGGTTCCAGCTCCGGTGGCCCCGGCTCCGCGCTCGCCCTCCCCGAGCAGCACGAGCGCGGTCCCGAGGGCCCGGTCGGCGGCTTCGAGCGGGTGCCGCCGCAGGACCTGGAGGCGGAGAAGTCCGTCCTCGGCGGCATGCTGCTGTCCAAGGACGCCATCGCCGACGTGGTCGAGGTCCTCAAGGGCAACGACTTCTACCGGCCCGCGCACGAGACGGTCTACCAGGCGATCCTCGACCTCTACGCGAAGGGCGAGCCCGCCGACCCCATCACCGTCACCGCCGAGCTGACCCGCCGCGGCGAGATCGCCCGCGTCGGCGGCCCCGGCTACGTCCAGGCCCTGGTCCAGGCCGTCCCCACAGCGGCCAACGCCGAGTACTACGCGGAGATCGTCCACGAGCGCGCCATCCTGCGCCGGCTGGTCGAGGCCGGCACCCGCATCACCCAGATGGGTTATGCCGCGGACGGAGACGTCGACGACATCGTCAACGGCGCCCAGGCCGAGATCTACGCCGTCACGGAACAGCGCACCTCCGAGGACTACCTCCCGCTCGGCGACATCATGGAGGGCGCCCTCGACGAGATCGAGGCCATCGGCTCCCGCAGCGGCCAGATGACCGGCGTCCCCACGGGCTTCACCGACCTTGACTCCCTCACCAACGGCCTCCACCCCGGCCAGATGATCGTCATCGCGGCGCGCCCTGCCATGGGTAAGGCCTTGGCGCTGGACACCCCGCTGCCCACGCCTCACGGGTGGACGACGATGGGGGAGGTCCAAGTCGGGGACGAGCTGCTCGACGCACACGGCAGGCCGACCAGGGTCACAGCGGCGACCGACGTCATGACGGACCGCGACTGCTACGAGGTCACGTTCGACGACGGCACCACCGTTGTCGCGGACGCCGAGCACCAGTGGCTGACCGACACCCGCGCCGCACGCCGTGCCGCACAAGAAGCAGCCGCGAAGGGCGACGGGACAACTCCACGCGTCCTCCCGTCGGTGAGGACCACGCGGGAAATCGCCGATACGCTGCGCTGCCGAACGGCCGACGCCCGGCTCAACCACTCCGTGCGCAACGCGGCGCCCCTGGACCTTCCCGAACAGGACCTGCCCCTCGCGCCGTACCTGCTGGGTGCCTGGCTCGGTGACGGCCACTCCGCCGCCGCCCGCATCACCACGGTCGACCCGGAAGTGCTGCTCAACATCGAGGCCGAGGGGTACCTCACCTCGCCCGTGGGCGAGGCGACGGCGACCTACGGAATCCAACTGGCCGAGCCCCGCCGGCGCCCGGCCGAGCGGGTGTGCGTCGTCTGCGGCAGGTCATTCCTCCCCAAGCTCCCCCACGTCAGAAGCTGCGGACGCTCCTGTGGCGGCCGGGCGCGGTTCGTGTCACCACCGGAGCCGACGACGAACTGTGCCGACTGCGGAAAGCCGTGCCACTCCGCCATGTCCCCTTCGCGCTGCGGAGACTGCTCGCGCAGCAAGGGCAGTGTCCAGGCGATCCTCCGTTCCCTGACCGTGCTGGGGAACAAGCACATTCCCCAGAGCTATCTGCGGGCCTCTCAGGCGCAGCGCCGAGCGCTGCTGGCCGGGCTTCTGGACACGGACGGCACCGCGGACAGGACCGGGTCCGTCAGCTTCGCCGTGACCAACCGGCGACTGGCCGAGGACTTCCGGGAGCTGGTCGTGAGCCTCGGCTACCGCTGCGGATGGTCGACGCGTCGCGTGCGTGGCCGCAGCGACGAGACGTCAACTTCGTACGAAGTCACGTTCACCACGCCCGACGACGTCTTCCGGCTGGAACGCAAGCGGTTGGCGCACAAGGAACGCGGCCGGGACAGCTACCCCCGCACGCGCACCCGGTTCATCACTTCCGTGCGGCCCGTAGCGAGCGTGCCCGTGCGCTGCGTCCAGGTGGACAACGCGGACCATTTGTACCTCGCCACGAGGTCCATGATCCCCACACACAATTCCACCCTCGCGCTGGATTTCGCCCGGGCCTGCTCCATCAAGCACGCCATGCCCAGCGTCATCTTCTCGCTGGAGATGGGGCGCAACGAGATCGCGATGCGGCTGCTGTCCGCGGAGGCGCGGGTGGCGCTGCACCATATGCGGTCCGGTTCCATGACGGACGAGGACTGGACGCGGCTGGCCCGCCAGATGCCGCAGGTGACCGACGCGCCGCTGTACATCGACGACTCGCCGAACCTGTCGATGATGGAGATCCGCGCCAAGTGCCGCCGCCTCAAGCAGCGCAACGATCTGCAGATGATCGTCATCGACTATCTCCAGCTGATGCAGACGGGTGGCTCCCGCCGCCCCGAGAGCCGTCAGCAGGAGGTCTCGGAGATGTCCCGTAACCTCAAGCTCCTCGCCAAGGAGCTCGAGGTCCCCGTCATCGCCCTCTCCCAGCTCAACCGCGGCCCGGAACAGCGCACGGACAAGAAGCCGATGGTGTCCGATTTGAGAGAATCGGGCAGTATCGAGCAGGACGCCGACATGGTGATCCTGCTGCACCGTGAGGACGCCTACGAGAAGGAGTCCCCGCGCGCGGGCGAGGCGGACCTGATCGTCGCCAAGCACCGCAACGGCCCCACAGCCACCATCACGGTCGCCTTCCAGGGCCACTACTCACGCTTCGTCGACATGGCCCAGACGTAGCAGTGGCGTTGTAGGTTCTCTGGCTCCGTGTCATTTTCTCCGCTGCCGTGTCATGGCGATGGCGATGGCAGTCCTGAGAAGCCAAGCCGAGGAAGAAGTACCCCCGCTGACTGTCAGTGGCTGCTGAGAACCTGACTCCGTGCCCGTCCACTCGCTCTGTTTCGCACAGGCCATCGCCCCGCAGGACATCGACTCGGACCGCCGACGAGCCCTCATCGACTGCTGGATCGACGTCTCCAACGCAGGTGGCGCGGCCGGCTTTCCCTTTCCGCCCATCGGCCCGCGGGATGCCGCTCCCGCCCTCGATGCCATCCTCGAGAACCTCGCCCCTCGGACCTGCCGCCTCCTGATGGCACTGGAGGGAGACGACCTGGTGGGCTGGCTCAACATACGGCGCGACGCCTTCGCCCTCATCACCCACTGGGGGACCCTCCACCACGTCCAGACCCGCACCGACAGGCGCGGGCAGGGCGTCGGCGTCGCCCTGATGGAGGAAGCCCACGCCGTCGCTCGTGAGGAGATGGGTCTTGAGCAGCTGCATCTGGCGGCACGCGCCGGAGTTGGGCTGGAGGCCTTCTACGGACGGCTCGGCTGGAAGGAAATCGGGCGCTGGCCGGGAGCCCTTCGACTCGGGCCCGGTGACGACCGCGATGAGGTCCTCATGTTCCTCGACCTCGGGGCCGAGGGAATGACACGTTCCTGAGACAGCAGGCGGTTCAGGGGGTGACCGTGTCCGGGAACCGGCGCTGTGTGCGGCCGGCGACGAGGAGTTGGTGGAGGCGCGCGAGTGCGGCGATGAGGGCGGCTCGCTCCTCGTCGTCCGCCCCGGCCAGTGCGTTGGTCAGGGTCTTGTCGGCGCGTCCGGCGCGGCGCTGTTCGCCGGCGGCGCGGATGGCCTCGGTGACGTCGACCAGGGTTCTGCGACCGTCGGCAGGGTCGGCTGCGGTGGTGACCCAGCTGCGGCCTACCAGGGTCCGCACGCTGGTGGAGACGCGGCTCTGGGCCAGGCCGGTGCGCTTGGCGATGTCGCCTACGGCGCTGCGGCCGTTCAAGAAGAGGTCCTGGAGGACCAGGAACTCACCGGGGGCGAGATCGGGTGCGTCAGCGCCCATGTCTTCGAGGGCGATCTCGGCCAGGCGGCGGCCGAGCTGATACAGCTCGCTCATCTCCATCCCTCCAAGTTACATCTCCGGTGATGCATCTCCAACAGATGCATCTTGACAGATCTATCTCTAGAGATACATCTTTGGAGATGTAGATGGCGAGCCCGACCCCTGGAGAAAAACCGTGAGCCTTGGCGACTACCTGCTCTACACCGGCCTGTTCCTCGCGATACTCGCCACCCAGCTCGGCACCCGACGTCCGGATGCCAGGCGGCTGCTCCTGCCCGTGGGAATCGTCGCGGGTGTCGGTTTCAAATACCTCAAGGACATCCCCTCCGGGGCCACGGCCCACCTGATCGAGGCGGCCGGGCTCGCGGTCGGCCTGCTGTTCGGCCTGGCCTCGATCGCCTTGATCCGGGTTCACCGCGACCCGGCCGACTCGCGCCTGGTCACCGTCGCGGGCTGGCCCTACGCGGCACTGTGGACGGCCGCGATGGTCCTGCGCCTGGGCTTCGCGTACGGCTCCACCCACTGGTTCACCCACGCCCTCGCGACGTTCTCGACCCGGCACCAGGTTCCGGCCGCCACCTATGGCACCGCGTTCGTCCTCATGGTCCTGGCCATGATCACCGTCCGGACCGTCGGCGTCCTCATCCGTGCCCGCCTCGTGGGAGCCACCGTCGACCTCGGCGCGCTGCGCATCGCTCGCCGCGTCGCCCGCTGAGCACCCCCGGCCGGCCTGCGGGCGCTCCTCCACGAGAACCACGGGGAAAGGAGGCGGAGTGTCAGGCAGACAGTGCCTGGTCGGGCCAGGGGGATTCCTGGGCGCAGGCCGTGGACAGGTCGTCCAGGGAGAGTTTCAACGCGGTGGCCAGGGCTGCCACGGTGAAGAAGGCCGGGGTGGGGGCCCGTCCGGTCTCGATCTTGCGCAGCGTCTCGGCCGATACCCCGGCAGCCGCGGCGATCTCGGCCATGCTGCGTTCGCCGCGCGCCTGACGCAGCAGCGCGCCCAGGCACTCTCCGCGCTGTCGCTCTTCCGGAGTCAGAGGGGTCCTCACCATGCTCGCGATTCTAATACCGTGATACTAATACCGGTATAAGAATTGGTCCCGGGAGGTTCGGGAGAGAGGGAGGCGCGGGACATGGTGGAGCTCAAGACGAAGACGGCGCTGGACGCGATGAGGGAGGCGGGACGGGTGGTGGCCCACGCTCTCGCCGCCGCGCGGGAAGCGGCGGTCGTCGGGGTGACGCTGCGGGAGCTGGACGAGGCGGCTCGTACGGTGCTGAGCAAGGCCCGGGCCCGGTCGCCGTTCCTCGGCTACCGGCCCTCCTTCGCCCCCACCCCCTTCCCCGCGGTGATCTGCGCCTCGGTCAACGACGCCATCGTCCACGGCATACCCGGTGACCACCGGTTGCGCGACGGCGACCTGGTCAGTATCGACTGCGGCGCCGAACTCGACGGGTGGACCGGAGATGCCGCCGTCAGCTTCACCGTCGGCACCCCACGCGCCGCCGACCTGGAGTTGATCGAGGCGACCCAGGGGGCACTCGACGCGGGCATTGCCGCCGCCCGGCCCGGCAACCGCGTCGGGGACATCTCCCACGCCATCGGCGCCGCAGCGCGAACTGCCCGCTGCGGCATGCCCGCCGACTTCGGCGGGCACGGCATCGGCCGCCAGATGCACGAGGACCCGCACGTTCCCAACCGGGGGCGCCCCGGGCGCGGCTTCCCTCTCCGGCCCGGCCTGGCCCTCGCCATCGAACCGATGCTCATGGCCGGTGGCCGTGATGCGTATCGAGCCGACGCCGACGGCTGGACCCTCCGTACCGTCGACGGCAGCCGAGCGGCCCACATCGAGCACACCGTCGCCATCACCGAGGAGGGGCCTCGTATCCTCACGCTGCCCTGAGAACGGCAGTTTCTGGTGGCGATCGGTCTAGGCGGATCCGGTCGGCTCCGTCACCGGCAGGCACTCCGCGAGCAGGCCGACGATGTCGTCCCAAGCCCGCTGCGCATGCCGTGGATGGTGGCCGACGCCGGGGACCACGGTCTGGTCGACCGGCGGATGGTGGAAGGCGTGCAGCGCGCCGCCGTAGACGACGAGGCGCCAGTCGACGCCCGCGGCCTGCATCTCGGCAGCGAACGCGTCCCGTTGCGCAGGCGGCATGATCGGGTCTTCCGATCCGACCCCGGCCCACACCGGGCAGCGAATGCGTGCCGCCTCGCCCGGCCGGCCCGTGGTCAGCGCGTTGACCGTTCCGATCGCGCGCAGGTCGACGCCGTCGCGGCCGAGTTCGAGCGCGATCGCGCCGCCGGTGCCGTAGCCGATGGCGGCGATCCGGTCGGGGTCGGTCCGCGGTTCGGCGCGCAGCACGTCGAGCGCCGCGTGACCGATGTCCCGCATCCGGTCCGGGTCGGCCAGCAGAGGCGTCGTGTACGCCAGCATCTCCTCGGGGTCGGTGAACCAGCGTCCGCCGTTGATGTCGAAGGCGAGTGCCACGTATCCCAGTTCGGCGAGCGCATCGGCCCGGCGGCGCTGGAAGTCGTTGAGTCCCGGACCCTCGGGTCCGATCAGGACCGCGGGCCGGTGGTCGGTACCGGCTGGGAGCGCGAGGCGCCCGACCATCGTGAGGCCGTCGGCCGGGTATTCGACCGTGCGCGTGGTGACCGTCGTCATGGGATCGGACTGTAGTGATCGTGAGGGCGGGGTGGACCGGTCTTCACTGTGGGCAGAACGGTGCGGTGGCCGGCTGCGGGTGAGGATCGCCAACTGCGGTCTTGGGAGCTTGAAGGCCATGGTGGCTTGCCGAGGGCAGTCAGCCGGTCCGGTGGGTGGCTGCCTTTGTGTACCTAGGAGCCCTAGGTTATAACTAGAGCTCCTAGGGTACGAGGAGGGTGCATGGCGAGGGCCGGGTTGACGGCGGAGCGGGTGACGAGCGCGGCTGCCGAGCTGGCGGACGAGGCCGGGTTCGACCAGGTGACCATGTCGCAGGTGGCGCGGCGGCTGGGCGTGAAGGACGCGAGCCTCTACTCGCACGTCCGCAGCCTGGAGGAGCTGCGCGGGCGGATCGCCCTGCTGGCGGCGGACGAGAAGACCATCCGGATCGCGGAGGCGACCACCGGATGTGCGGGCAAGGACGCGTTGATCGCGTTCGCGAACGCCTGGCGGGAGTACGCCCACCGGCATCCGGGCCGGTACGCGGCGACGCAGTCCCAGGTCCGGATCGACCCGGAGCTGGCCGCGCGAGCGCCCGGACCACGGCGCGCTGTCGAGCTGACGTACGGCATGCTGCGCGGCTACGGACTGGCCGAGCCCGACCTGACCGACGCGGTCCGGCTGCTGCGCAGCACGTTCCACGGGTTCGTGGCCCTGGAGGCGGCGGGCGGCTTCGCGCACGAGCGTGCGCCGCAGGAGTCCTGGAGCCGCGCCCTGGAAGCCCTGCACGCCCTCCTGGAGCGCTGGCCCTCTTCCGGAGAAGGAGATTCCGCATGACCGGTCCGACCCCCGGCAGCCTGCGCGTGAACGGCGCGACGCTGCACTACGAAGTGCGCGGCCAAGGCCCGCTCCTGCTGCTGATACCCGGAGGGACGGGCGGCGCGGCAGCCTTCGACGGCATCGTCGACGACCTGGCCGCCGCGTACACGGTCGCAACCTACGACCCGCGTGGGATGTCACGCAGCACGCTGGACGACCCCGACGCCGAGCAGCGGGTGTCCGAGCACGCCGATGACGCGTTCCGGCTGCTGGAGCTGCTGTCGCCCGGTGAGCCCGCACGGGTGTTCGGCGCAAGCTCGGGCGCGATCGCAGCGCTGCATCTGCTGACCGCCCACCCGGAGCGCGTCGTACGCGTGGTGGCGCACGAGCCGCCGGTGGTGGAGGTCCTGCCGGACGCGGCTGAGCACCGCGCGCTCCTCGCTCGCGTGGACGAGACGTTCCGCGCGCAGGGGCTCATGCCGGCGATGGCGGTATTCGCGGCGGGGCTGAAGAAGGACAGCGGGAAAGGAGCGGAAGGGGAGGAAGGGGAAGCGAGCGCGGGGGCGGAGCTTCCGCCGCAGGCGGCGGCGCGGGCCGAGCAGACGATGGCGGACCTGCCGTATTTCCTTGGGCGCATCGTGCCCGGATTCATGTCGTACGTCCCGGATCTCCACCGGCTGGAGGCGCTCTCGGACCGGCTCGTGCTCGCCTGCGGCCAGGACTCGCGCGGTGAGCTGCCCTACCGTCCGGCCGCCTTCCTGGCCGAGCGTCTCGGTACGGAGCTCCTGCACTTCCCCGGTGGGCACGTCGGGCTGACCACGCACCCGGACGAGTTCGGTGAATCCCTGCGGAAGGCTTTGTCCGTGTGACGCGGTCGGCAGGGGTCGTTGTCAGTCCCGTGGGGCATGCTTGCGGACATGAGTGTGGATGCGGTCGGGGTTTCCGGTGTGGGCGTGGGTGCTTCGGAGTTGGACCGGATCGAGGGGGCGTTGCGGGCGTCCTGGGGCGCGGACACGTGTGCCCCGGACGATCTGGAGCGGGCGGGCTGGAGCCCGGCCAACCCCGCGTGGGGGCAGTGCGACGTGACGGCGCTGGTGGTGCACGACCTGCTGGGCGGGGAGCTGATGTGCGGGGAGGTGTACGCGGAGAGCGGCGGGCGACAGGGTTTCCACTGGTGGAACAGGCTGCCGGACGGCTCCGAGATCGATCTCACCCGCGACCAGTTCCGCGCCGGGCAGGTCGTCATGGAGGGCGTCTCCGTGCCGCGCCCGATGGGGCACTCGCTGCGCAGAGCCGCCGAGTACACCCTGTTGCGTACGCGGGTGTGGGAGCGGCTCGGTCTCCCGGCCGGTACGGCACAGGGGGCGTGCGGTTCCGGTCCCCGGGGCGCGTCGGCCGTCAGGGGGTCAGCAGCACCTTGCCGAGGTTGGCGCGGCGCCGGATGAGGCGGTGGGCCTCCTCGGCCCGGTCCAGGGACAGCGCGGCGGCGACGGCGGGACGCAGGGCGCCCTCCGCGTGCAGCCGCCACAGCTCCTCGCGCCATGCCGCGTAGCGCTGCGGCTGGTCGCTGGCCACGCGGCGGATCTGGAAACCGGCCACCGACTTGCCGCCGAGCAGTAGTTGGTAGGCGTCGACGGTGCCGCCGCCAGAGCTGTAGGCGACCAGCCGGCCGCCGTCGGCCAGGGTGCGGACGAGAGGGGTGAGCAGGTCGCCGCCGACCGCGTCCAGCGCGTAGTCGGCGGCGTCGGCCGTGGCGGTGCCGGTGGCGGTGGCGGGGTCGGCCTTTTCCAGATCGGCGTAGCCGAGGACCGCGTCGGCGCCCAGGTCGCGGAGGAATGCCCCTTTGGCGGCCGGATCGCTGACGGCTGCCACGACGCGGCCGGCTCCGCCGTGCAGCCGGGCCAGCTGGAGGGCGAGATGACCGGCGCCTCCTGCCGCTGCGGTGATCAGCGCGGTCTCGCCGGGCCGGGGCCCCGCCGTCTCCAGCGCGCCGAACGCCACGAGTCCGCCGCGCACCAGTGCCACAGCCTCGCGCGCTGTGGCGTGGGCCGGGACGGGGGAGGCCATCGAGGTGTGGAGCAGGGCGAGTTCTGCGTACGCGTCACCGAAGCAGAGCCCGGTGACGCGGTCGCCGGGCGCGTATTCGGTGACGTCGGGACCGATGGCCTCGACCGTGCCGGCGACCTCGCCCCCGATCGGTTCGCCCGTCGCCGCCTGCGGGGCGCCCTGCGGGGCCGCAGGCGAGGCCGTCTGTGGGGACGCGTGTGGGGACGCCTGGGGCGCCTCCTGCGGGGCGGTCCCGGAATCGGCCGGGCGGAGTTTGCGGACGACGGGGAGGGTGACGCCGATGGCCTCGGTACGGACGAGGAGTTCGCCCGGGCCCGGGGTGGGGGTGTGGGTCTCCTGGAGGGTGAGGATGCCGGAGGTATGGCGAACGCGGCGCATGGGTCTCCTGGTTCTTCTCGTTCGGCCGGCTCGGACGGCGATGCCGTTACCGTTGGGGACACCAACGGTAAACAGGATCGTAGGGAAACCCAACGGAATTTCATAGGGGTCCCCTACGATCGCGATACGCTGCCGTCATGCCGGAGACGCCACACGCCCCCACGTTGATCCGTACGCTGCCGAGCTGGCTGCTGGGCCGGGCCGCGGCGCGTGGGCGCGCACTCGTCGCCGAGGCGCTGGCCGAGGAGGGGCTGCGGATGTGGCACCACGTGGTGCTGGCCGCCGCGTCCGACCACCAGCCCGTCGCCCAGGCGGAGCTGGCCCGCAGCGTGGCGCTGGACCCCAAGGACGTCGTCGGCATCCTCAACGAGCTGGAGAAGGACGGCTATGTGCGGCGCGAGCCGCACCCGCAGGACCGACGCAAGAACGCCGTACGCCTCACCCCCGAGGGCGAGAGTCTGCTCGCCAGGTGTGCCGACGCGGCCCAGCGTGCCAACGACCTGCTGCTGGAGGGCTTCACCGCCCGTGAACGCGCGGACTTCCTGGCCCTCTTGGAGCGTGCGGCGCGCTTGTGAGGGGCGGGTGCCGGTGGCCGCTCAGGCCAGGGGCATCTTGAAGCCGAGGTGGGATGCCTGGAAGCCCAGGCGCTCGTAGAAGCGGTGCGCGTCGACGCGGGTGGCGTCGGAGGTCAGCTGCACCAGCACGCACCCCAGGCGCCGGGACTCGGCGACGGCCCACTCGATGAGCCGGGTGCCCATGCCGCTGCCCCGGTGGTCGGCGTGGATGCGTACGGCCTCGATGAGGGAGCGCGCCGAGCCACGCCGGGACAGGCCAGGGATGACCGTGAGGTGCAGGGTACCGACCGTCGTGCCGTCCTGTTCGGCGATGACGAGGTGCTGGTTGGGGTCGGCGTCGATGCGGTCGAACGCGGCGCGGTACGGGGCGAGGTCGGACGGCGTCTCGCGGGTGGCGCCGAGCGGGTCGTCGGCGAGCATGGCGACGATCTCCGGGATGTCCTCGGCGGTCGCCCGGCGGACGGTGAACTCCTCGGCGGGCGGCTCGGCGCCCGGGGCCGCGGCGCCGGCTGAAGTCGTGGTCATCCTCGGCACCCTACGCCTACGGCGTGTCCGGTGGACGTTGCTGGGTCGGGGCTGCCCCTTGCTGCCCCTCGCCGGCTGCGGGCGGGTTGTGGCTGGGCGCGCACCTTGCGCTGCTGCGCTCGGGACACCTCATCTGCCGTCCGACTCACGACCCGCGACGGCCCGGCTCGCGGACGGCCTGCTCGCGACGGCGAACTGATCGCGCCCCGCGCTCGCACGGCCGTACGATCGCGAGTATGCAACCGGCTCAGCAGTCGACCCCGCGAACGGCGCCGGAACGGCGCCGAACCCGACTCCATCTCTTCGACCTGGACGGCACTCTGCTGTACGGCTCGGCGGCCTCCGTCGAGATATCGCGGCAGCTGGGCGTGGAGCGCGAGATCAGAGAGCTCGAACGTGCTTTTGCGGAGCAGAAACTGACGCCCCCGCAGTTCGCACTGCAGGCCTGCGCGTTGTGGTCGGCGCTCACCGACGAGACCGTGGCGGCCGCCTTCGCGGGAGCGCCGTGGCTGGCCGGTATCCGGGAGGTGTGGGCGCGGATCAGGGAGGACGGGGAGCGGTGCGCCGTCATTTCGCTGTCGCCGGATTTCTTTGTGCGCCGACTACGCGATTGGGGGGCCGACGTTACCCACGGTTCACGGTGGCCGGACGTTCCGCGCGCAATTCCGAACGGAAGTACGAAGTACCCGATGCGTCCCCTGGAGCCGGCGGGGATTCTTTCGCCCTCGTCAAAGGTCATGATCGCCAAGGAGTTGTGCGCCCAATTCGGGGTCCGGGCCGAGGACTGCGTGGCCTACGGGGACTCCCTCTCCGACGCCGAGCTGTTCGCCACCGTCCCGGTCTCCGTGGCGGTAAACGCCGATCAGCATGTGCGCTCCCTCGCTTCGCACCACTACACCGGCCGTGATCTCAGGGACGCGTACGGACTCGTCTCCCTGTCACGCTAATTCATGTTCCAGTTCCGAATGACGGAATTCAGTGGAACCGTGAACAGGGGTTGTGGCGTGAAGCCTTCACGGTATGGTCGGGTCCCTCCCGCAACGTGATGTAAGGAAGGCAAAGGTTCCTTGCGCGATGTTGGCCGGGGGTGGGTTACCGAAACTTTCGGAACACGGATGTGCACAGAACGTCCGGAAGAGGTACGAGGCGAGGCGAGCATGACCACCATGTCGGGCAGCGACGGTGCGTCCGCCGGTGGCAGCGGCGGACGGGGATGGTTCACCCCGGCGTCCGATGCCGCCCCCGCGGAGCGCCCCGCGCCAGACGCACTGGATGCGGCAGCGACCCCGCAGGGCACCAGGACGGTCGCACCTGAGCCGCAACCGCAACCAGAAGCGGAAGCGGAACCACACCCGGCCCAGCCACGAGCGGCAGCGGCTCCCACCCCGTCGGCGGCAACCGTGAGCCAGGCTCCCGCGGCCTCCGATCCGCCCGCCCCCGCAGCCCCGGGCACCCCGTCGGCCGCCACAGACCCGGGCACACCGCCGGCCCCCACCGGCCGGCTCGCCGACTCCGAGCTGATCCGGACCTCCATGGCGGAGCTGGAACGTTCCTCCGAGGCGGCGACCGCGTACTTCTACGCGCTGCTGTTCGTCCAGTACCCGCACCTGCGCGAGATGTTCCCCGCCGCCATGGACAACCAGCGCGACCGGCTCTTCCGCGCGCTGCTGACCGCCGTACGCCTCTACGACGACGGCAAGCTCCTCACCGACTACCTCGGCAATCTGGGCCGGGGCCATCGCAAGTACGGCACTCAGCCGACCCACTATCCGGCCGTCGGCGAGTGCCTGATGGCCGCGATCGCCCGCTACACGCCACAGAGCTGGGGGCCGCGCACCGAGGCGGCCTGGGTACGCGCCTACACCGCGATATCCCAGACGATGATCGACGCGGCGGCCGAGGACGAGAAGCGGGCACCGGCCTGGTGGGACGCGGAGATCGTCTCGCACGAGCTCCGCACGCCGGAGATAGCCGTGATCACCGTACGCCCCGACCAGCCGTACCCGTTCCGGGCCGGGCAGTACACCAGCCTGGAGACGCCCTGGTGGCCGCGGGTGTGGCGGCACTACTCGTTCGCCTCGGCACCCCGCCCCGACGGCCTGCTGACCTTCCACATCAAATCGGTGCCCGCCGGATGGGTCTCCAGCGCGCTGGTGCAGCGCGCCCGCCCCGGCGATGTACTGCGGCTCGGCCCGCCCGCCGGCTCGATGGTCGTCGACCACCGGGCCGACAGCGGCCTGCTGTGCCTGGGCGGCGGCACCGGAATCGCACCCATCAAGGCGCTGGTCGAGGACGTGGCGGGACAGGGCAGGCCGCGCCCGGTCGAGGTCTTCTACGGTGCGCGCACCGACCACGACCTCTACGACCTGGACACCATGCTGCGCCTGCAGGAGCGCCACCCCTGGCTGTCGGTACGCCCCGTCGTCGCGGCGGGCGGGGTGCGCGCCGCCGCCGAGGCGCTTGCGGGCGAGCTTCCCGACGCGGTACGCAGATACGGCCCTTGGTCCGCGTACGACGGCTATCTGTCCGGGCCGCCCGGAATGATCAGGACCGGGGTCGAGACGTTGGTCGGCTGCGGCATCCCGACCCACCGCATACGGCACGATTCCCTCGACGAACTGGTCGCGCAGGGGGCTTGAGTGGTGGGGTGTGCGGATCGTGGCTGTCGAGGGCCGGCCGGTTGACGAAAGGGACGAGTGGCGGCGTTGAATGACGCGAACGGATACGGCGGCGGACCCGCGGGGCACATAGCGGGCACGGACCACGGTCCTCCGGGACGGCGGCAGCCCGGAAGCGACGGGGAGCGCGCGCTCCAGCAGCGGATCGGCTCCGACGGCCGTGCCCAGCGGTTCTACCAGGACCAGGTGCTCGACCATCTGAACGAGCGGATGCGGGAGTTCACCCACCAGCAGGAGATGTTCTTCCTCGCCACCGCCGACCGCCACGGCGAGTGCGACAACAGCTTCCGCGCCGGCCCCCCGGGGTTCCTGCGGGTCCTGGACGAGCGCACGCTGGTCTTCCCCGAGTACCGCGGCAACGGGGTGCACGCCAGCCTCGGCAACATCCAGGAGAACCCGCATGTCGGGCTCCTCCTCATCGACTTCCTCCGCGCCAGGATCGGACTGCACATCAACGGCCGGGCCGAGGTGCTGGACGACGCCGAACTGCGCCCGTGGGTCCCCGACCTGCCGCAGGACCCGGTGCCCGGACGCCGTGCCGTGCTGTGGGTGAGGGTCGAGGTGGAGGAGGCGTACATCCACTGCGCCAAGCACATCCCCCACCTCCAGAAGGCGCCGCGCCGACCGGCGCGCGAATGGGGCACCGACGACTACAAGCGCAAGGGCGGCGACTTCTTCGGCGTGGCCCGCGACGCCCGCGAGGCCCGCCGCGAAGCGGCGGCCGACTCGGAGCCGGCCGCCTCGAACGGAAGCCCGCAGACCGCCGTGGGCGACCGGCCGGGCAGCAACGCGCGGGACGCGCACTCGCTGGGAGACGCGCAGGCTCTGGGAGACGCGCACTCGCTGGGAGAGGCGAACGGTCCGGCAGAGGCGAACGGTCCGGCAGGGATGAACGCTCCGACGGAGGTGAGCTCTTCGGCAGGGGCGAATGCCCCGGCAGAGGCGAGCGGTCTGCCAGAGGTGAACGCTCCAGTAGAGGCGAGCGGCCCGACGGAGGTGAGCGGTCCGCAGGAGCCGGGCAGCGTACCGGCTGAGGAGACGCTCACCCTGGCGCCGCCGCTGCCGCCCGGGCTCCCGCCGACCCCGGACGCCCCAGACACACCGCCCACCTCGCCCGCACCGCCCGCTGCGGCAGCCGACGCCGCGTCACCCGCCCCGGTGGCCTCCCCCGGGGACGCCGCCCCGCCGGTCCCCCCGTTCCCGGTGTCCCCACCGGCGCCCGCCGTGCCGCCTGCCCCCGCCGCCCCACCCACCCCCGTATCCCCTCCCGCGCATGCGCAGGATGGCGGCGCCGGGCCGGAGTCCGGGTCCGTGCCGTTGCCCCGGCAGCGGCGGCATGCGGCCGAGGCGCCGTCCCCCGCCCACGCGGTCTCCTCGGCGGTCTCCGCCGCGATGTCGGCCCGCGCCGGGAACGTGGAGGGCGGCGAGCACGCCCGTGACATCTCCGCGTGGCGGCTGGAGGCCGAACGGGCGCTGGCCGAGGCGCAGCGCCGGGGCCGTGGCGCGGAATCCGACGAGGACCGCGAAGCCGCGTCCTTCCAGGGGTGGTTCGGCTAGAGCCTGCCCGGCGTCTCACCCGCGCCCCCAGGGGCGCGGGGAACTGCGCGGCCCAGCGCCGACGCTGCCGCACCCTGCAACGGACAGCCAGGGGCAGCCCCTACGCAGCACAAGAACGCCGGACATGCCTTGGTCACCGCATCACCGCATCACCGCTCACCTCAGGTCAGGGGCGAGCAGGGCCTGGACGCCCTCGATGTTGGCGGCGAGATAGGCCCGCAGCGAGGGCGGTACGACCTCGACCGAGGTGACGCCCTCCGGTGTGAAGGGCAGCCGTACGATCTCGTACTCCCCCTGCGGCTCCTCGACTTCGGGTCCGTGCCGTAGGCGGGGGTCGAGGGAGACGAGCCGGCACACGAAGAAGTGCTGAACCTTCACTCCACCTGGCGTCTCCTCGGGATCACTCACCGTGTCCACGAAGGCGGGCACCACCTCGGTGATCTCGGCGCCCAGTTCCTCGGCCACCTCGCGGTGCAGTGCCTCGACAACGGTGTGGTCCACATCGGGTTCGACTCCGCCCCCCGGTGTGATCCAGTACGGCTCCTGACCGGGCTTGGTGCGCTTGATGAGGATCATCTCGGCGGGCTCGCCGGGGGCGGCGCCGGGCGCGAGAAGGATGGCGCGGGCAGTCCGCTTGACCACGGGACGTTCGACGAACATGCAGGAGGTCTGGCCCGCATCGCCCCGGGCCAAACCCTCCGCTTTCGTCACCGTGCGTTGCGGGACATTAAATCTCCCGATAAGTCCATACCGATAAGTGATTGGACACTGACGTTGAGTCAACTACTCTTGTCGTCTGCGCAGCTTCGCGCGTAGAGCCGGGCAGCGCGCCGAGCCGGGCGGTTCGTGGCAGGAGGGGGGAGCCACGAACCGCCCTTCACACTTCACGGCAGCGGACTCACTGCGCCATCGGCAGATACACCCGGTTGCCCGCCTCGGCGAACTCGCGGGACTTCTCCGCCATTCCGGCCTCGACCTCCTCCATCGTGGCGCCGTGCTGCTCGCGGATCTCCTGGGAGATCTTCATCGAGAAGAGCATCACCAGATGCGGCATATTCGCCACCGTGGCCATGCCCGGCAGGGCTACGGGACAGGGGGGAGGCACCCGATGGAGAAGCGTGAAGAGGTCGTCAGCAGGTTGCGAGGGGTCCCCGAAGGGCTGCCCTCGGTCAAGGCCTGGCTCTGGGAACCCCGCCGCCTGCGGTTTCGCCTCTTCTCCGCGGCCGCCCAACTCGTCACCACCGGCCGCCGCAGAACCCTCCGCCTGGCCCGGCACTGGCCCTGGACCGGTGAGGTCACACGCGCCCTCGAACGACTCGCGCTCCTACCCAACCCCGGCTGACCAGCAGACTTCCCGTCTGCTGACCAGCAGACTTCCCGTCCCAACGACAGCACCACCCACCCCCGGACAGTGGAACCCGGCGCACACCCGACGCGACAGTCGGACCACCGGCCTGCCCACCACCAGCCCCAGAAAGCGAAAAGGCCCGCCGGCTCCGTCGGCGGACCCTCACGCAAGATCGAGGCTAAAGAGGGCATACGCGTAGCTGATGTCGTCTGTGTCGGGCAACCTCGACCGGCGCTGACCGACGGCACTTCATGCTGCTCATGGCGCCAGCCGGAGGAGCTCGTTGATGCCGTACGGGTACAGCCACGGGCTATGGTCACCGGCTTGGAGTCGGTCGACCGCGATCAGCGCGTCGGCCGCGGTCTTGCAGCGTGGATGCCGCGTGGCAAAGGTGGCGATGCGGGCTCGCTGGGTGGGCAGCCAGGCGGCGATCACCTGAGGGTCGCCGTCGTACCACCACGTGAACCGGAGTTCCTCCCAGAGCAGGTCGGTCGCCCAGCCGAGGGCGAGGCGGACGAGCCCGGCGTCCGCCTCGGGGCCGGCAAGCCCAGCAATGTGCTCCAGCCACGGCCCCATATCACCCGTTGCATGGGCGATCCCTTCCAAAAGGTCGGCAATATCCGAAGGCGACCGGCCATCAACCAGAGCGATCGCCAGCAGGGCTCGGAAGGCTTGCTCTACAACGGCACGTTCGGGCGCAGGCCAGTCAACGAACTTGGCCCCGCGCCGGCCGAGATGACCGAGTTCTTCAGACGGATCGGCGCCATGGCCCTCCGGCCCCCAGTAGCGCAGCGCACGCGGCATGAGACGACGCCATAGGACGGGGTACTGGTCCGCTTCCCAGTGGCTGACGACCTCACGCATGAAATGCCCGAGGAGATCGTCTGGGACGGCAGCGGGATCGCCACCAAGAATGTGCAGCTCCGACTCCGGGGTGCAGTAAGTGCAGCCGTCCACCGGGCGGTCAAGCTCGGGAGGTGACGCGAAGACCCGGTCAGCCTCGGCCAGCGCGTGCCGCCACATTGTGTACGGATCGGGGTCAAGAGGACCGGACATGGTACGACCTGCCGAGAGGACTCCGCGCAGGGGAACCTGGCGAAGAGCGGGACTCTACCACTTGGCGATGTCCGAGGCTCCAGCCTCGGCCTGACACCCAGGCTTGACATCAACGACGCCAGGCAGCAGCAGCCATGAGCGACCTGCGACAACCGTGCGTCCCACGTCCCTGGGTGTCGTGAGGCCCCTCTGATCGAACTCCTAAAGGGGGTGTCACTCCGAGTAATGGCCGACCTGCCCACTTGGTGTCCTCAGCGAGCGCTCCGAGTGCGCCCTGGGGGTCGGCTCAGCCGCTACGGCCGGGCGTGCGGCCTTCGGCCGGTCCCGTCCGGGCGGCAGCCGCCCCCGGGCTGACAGGCGACATGGGCGCATGAGGAGCCCTGCTGATCGCAGATCTTTCGTCGTCCCCAGTGCGCCCACAGGCATCTCAGCAGCGCCGGCTCCCGTTCCAGCCCGAGCCGGAGTCCCGCACTCGGCCGTCGGCGTGACCACGAGCAGCAGCCAGCGTCACGAAATTGCTTGCGGGATGTAGGGACCTCAGCCTGCTTCCCGCAGTCCGGCAGACGCGATCCGCACCAGCATGGCCAATTCCCGAGCAGCTTCCACCGGGACTGCCAGCCGGACGACGCCCGAGCCGTCCGCAGTCGCATCAGCCCGCGTCCGCACCGGCCGCGAGCTGGGCCGTCACCACCGACCCCGCAAGTTTCGTGGCCTGCTCGCGGGTCTCCGTTGCCGTCGCCACCTGAAGGAAGTCAGTCATGCCCGCGAGCCCAGTTCGGGTCGTCGGACGCTGCTCCAGAGCATCCGGCCACGTGCCGCAGGCCAGCGGAACTGATCAGCCTTCACCGGCCGAAGCGGCCCCGGGAGAGCCGAGGCCGCTTGCCTGGTGACGCGACTGGATCAGTCCGCGATGGGCAGGTAGACGCGGTTACCCGCTGCCGCGAACTCCCTCGACTTCTCCAGCATCCCCGCCTCGATCTCCTCGACGGATGCGCCTTCCTCACCGCCGAACTGCTCTGTGATGCTTCTGCTGATCTTCATCGAGCAGAACTTCGGCCCGCACATGGAGCAGAAGTGTGCGGTCTTGGCAGGTTCGGCCGGCAGCGTCTCGTCGTGGAACGAGCGGGCCGTGTCCGGGTCGAGGGCCAGGTTGAACTGGTCCTCCCAGCGGAACTCGAAGCGGGCGTCCGAGAGTGCGTCGTCCCAGTCCTGGGCTCCGGGGTGGCCCTTGGCCACATCCGCCGCGTGGGCTGCGATCTTGTAGGTGATCACGCCGGTCTTGACGTCGTCCTTGTCCGGCAGGCCCAGATGTTCCTTCGGGGTGACGTAGCAGAGCATCGCCGTGCCCCACCAGCCGATCATCGCAGCGCCGATGCCGCTGGTGATGTGGTCGTAGGCGGGGGCGATGTCCGTGGTCAGCGGGCCCAGGGTGTAGAAGGGGGCCTCGTCGCAGACTTCCTGCTGGCGGTCGATGTTCTCCTTGATCTTGTGCATGGGCACATGGCCCGGGCCTTCGATCATGGTCTGCACATCGTGTGCCTTGGCGATCCGATTGAGTTCCCCGAGGGTGTCCAACTCGGCCATCTGCGCGGTGTCGTTGGCGTCCGCGATCGAGCCGGGGCGCAGCCCGTCGCCGAGCGAGAACGTCACGTCGTACGCGCGCAGGATCTCGCACAGCTCGCTGAAGTGCTCGTAGAGGAAGCTCTCCTTGTGGTGCGCCAGGCACCACGCGGCCATGATCGAGCCGCCGCGCGAGACGATGCCGGTCTTGCGGCGGGCCGTCAGCGGGACGTAGCGGAGGAGGACGCCCGCGTGCACGGTCATGTAGTCGACACCCTGCTCGCACTGCTCGATGACGGTGTCCTTGTACACCTCCCAGGACAGCTCCTCGGCCTTGCCGTCCACCTTCTCCAGCGCCTGGTACAGCGGCACCGTGCCGATGGGGACGGGGGAGTTGCGCAGCACCCACTCGCGGGTGGTGTGGATGTTGCGCCCTGTCGAGAGGTCCATGACGGTGTCGGCTCCCCAGCGGGTGGCCCACGTCATCTTCTCGACCTCCTCCTCGATGGAGGAGGTGACGGCGGAGTTGCCGATGTTGGCGTTCACCTTCACCAGGAAGTTCTTCCCGATGACCATCGGCTCGGTCTCGGGGTGGTTCACATTGGCGGGCAGTACGGCGCGGCCCGCGGCGATCTCGTCCCGGACGAACTCGGGGGTCAGGTTCTCGCGGAGGGCGACGTACTCCATCTCCGGGGTGATCTCGCCCCGCTTCGCGTACGCGAGCTGGGTGACGGCGCTGTCGCCGCGGCCCCGGCGCGGCTGGCGGGGGCGGCCGGGGAAGACCGCGTCCAGACCGGCCAGATCAGTCGCTCCGCTCCGGAGCAGCCCGCCGCGCGGGCTGGTGTGCTTGATGCCGTCGTCCTCGGGCCGCAGCTCCCGGCCCGCGTACTCCTCGGTGTCTCCCCTCTGGATGATCCAGTTCTCGCGCAGCGGCGCCAGACCGCGGCGCACGTCGGTGTCGATGTTGGGGTCGGTGTACGGCCCGGAGGTGTCGTAGAGCGTCACATCCGTGCCGTTGGTGAGATGCACGCGGCGGACCGGCACCCGGATGTCGGGGCGCGGCCCCTGCAGATATCCCTTGTGCGAGCCGATCGCGTTCTCGGCGCGCGCGTGTGCATCCTGCGTGGTCATGAGACCCACTCCCTACGCCGGCATTACCCGGTAACAGGTTCGGCGGTCGGCGCAGCCGTTTCCGTGGTCCCTTCCACGGAGGTCAGCGCCCTCTCAGCCCCGTGCTCGGAGCTCCCGCGATGTGCAAAGGCATCTCTACGCTAACGGCACACGGCCCGGACTGAACACCCCGCATGGCCGTTCTTGCGATGATCGGGCGGTGACCCATTCCGACTCCGCCGACCCCGCGTCCCCTGGCGGCCCCGCCACCGGCCACACCGCCGGTCACGGAAACCCGCATGCCCAGGGCCACTCGCATGCCCACGAACCCTCGCACGCCCACGGCCACTCGCACGCCCACGCACACGGGCCCGCCGCGCCCGTCTCCCGCCATCTGAGGAAGGTCATCGCGGCGGTGCTCGTGCCGTTCGCGGCCGCGGTGCTGACGGGCCTGGTGGTGCTGTGGCCGGGAGGCGCGCCGGACCACAAGCACGACCGCTCGGGGGTCGGCTTCGACCGGCCGACATTCGCCGCGAAGGTCGTCGGGCTGACCGAGGTCGACTGCGACAAGGTCAATGTCCAGCAGCCGCCCGCCTCCTCGGGCGGCGCTGCCCAGACCCCGGGCGGGACCGGGCAGGGGGGCTCACACGGCCCGTGTCACAAGGCGAAGATCGAGGTCACCGAGGGCAAGGACAAGGGGCACACCTTCACCGAGGTGGTGCCGCCCGACGCCACCCGCACCTACTCCGTCGGTCAGGGCGTGGTCGTCGGCTACGCGGAGAAGGCGCCGCGCAATCTCCAGTACAGCGTCGTCGACGCCGACCGTGACGTGCCGATGCTGCTGCTCGCGGGCATCTTCGCGCTGGTGGTGGTGGCGGTCGGACGGCTGCGCGGGGTGCTGGCGCTGGCCGGTCTCGTCATCAGCTTCGCCGTACTGACGCTGTTCATCCTCCCGGCCATACTGCAGGGCTCCAACCCGCTGGTGGTCGCGGTGGTCGGAGGCAGCGCCATCATGCTGACCACGCTGTATCTGTGCCACGGCCTGTCGGCCAGGACCTCGGTCGCGGTGCTGGGCACGCTGGTGTCGCTGCTGCTGATCGGGCTGCTGGGCTCGCTGTTCATCGGCTGGGCCCGGCTGACGGGCAACACCGACGACCAGACCAGCCTGGTGCACGGGCTCTACCCCGGCATCGAGATCAGAGGACTGCTGCTGGCCGGGGTGCTGATCGGCTCGCTCGGTGTGCTGGACGATGTGACGGTCACCCAGACCTCAGCCGTCTGGGAGCTCAGGGAGGCCGATCCGGGGGCGAGCTGGCGCCGGATCTACCGCTCCGCCATGCGGATCGGGCGCGACCACATCGCGTCGGTCGTCAACACCTTGGTGCTGGCCTACGCGGGTGCAGCCCTGCCGTTGCTCCTGCTGTTCTCCATAGCCCGCAGCGATGTGACGATGGTCGCCACGAGCGAGGTGGTCGCCGAGGAGATCGTCCGTACGCTCGTCGGCTCCATCGGCCTGGTGGCGTCGGTGCCGGTGACCACCCTGCTGGCCGCGCTGGTCGTCTCCGCCGACCGGGGCGGCCGCTCCTCGGATGCTCGGCCGAGCATTCCGGCTCCCTCGCCGGGTGTCCCGGCGGCGGCTCGCCGCCCCGCGGTCAGCGGCGGCCGCGGCCGCCGCCGCAAACCGAAGTGAGGGACTCACCAGTCACTGCGGCTGGAGGCGCCGGCCTTGAAGCGGCGGACGAGGTAGACGACTCCGCCGACCAGGGCGACAAAGATCAGCACCTTGAACAGCAGGCCGATGAGGAAGCCGACCACGCTGGCGATCAGGCCGCCGAACACCACAAGGGCGATCACCGGTATGACGATCCATGTGACCCACCACGGCAGGCCGGAGAGGGTGCCTTTCGCGTCCATGACTGTGTGCTCCGTCTCTGAGAGTTCTCGAAGGCCTTGTGCCCTCTGCCCTCGATGCTAGGGCGGGCCGCAAGGCGACGGGGCGGTCACAGCCCCAACCCTCCCCTGAATCCGACCCTGAGGGGACCCTGAAGTGAGGAGCCGTCGCGGGGGGCCGGGGGCCGGGGGCCGGGGGCCGCGGGGAGCGGCTCCTCAGCCCTCCGGCGGTGAGAAGACCACCAGGACGCGCAGGTCCTCGGAGATGTGGTGGAACTTGTGCGCCACCCCGGCCGGGACGTAGACGACGCTGCCCCGCGCCACATGGGTCGTCTCGTCGCCCACGGTGATCGATCCGCGTCCGCTGACGACGAAGTACACCTCGTCCTGGGCGTGCGGCTGCTGTCGGTCGACGGCGCCCGCGTCCAGCGCGTAGAGACCGGCCGACATGTTGCGCTCGTGCAGGAACCGCAGATACGCGCCGTCGTTCACAGCGCGCTCCGCCTCCAGCTCCTCCAGGCGGAATGCCTTCACCGCTGTCCCCTCTCCCTGACCCGGCTGCTGTTCTGCCACGATCGGTGTATGAACTTCCTCATCAAGACGCTGGCCAACGCGGCAGCCCTCGCCGTGGCGACCTGGCTGCTCAGCGATATCGAGCTGACCGGTGGATCGGAGGGCGAGAAGGCGCTGACGCTGCTTGTCGTCGCCCTGATCTTCGGCGTCGTCAACGTGGTGGTCAAGCCGATCGTGAAGCTGCTCTCGCTGCCGCTGCTGGTGCTCACGCTCGGGCTGTTCACGCTGGTCATCAACGCCCTGATGCTGATGCTGACCTCGTGGGTCGCCGACAAGCTGGATGTCAGCTTCCACGTGGACGGGTTCGGCACGGCGTTCCTCGGCGGCCTGATCATCTCCATCGTCGCCTGGGCCCTGCACCTGGTGCTCGACCGGGACCGGGACTGACGGCGTATGTACCGGGTGTGTTTCGTCTGTACGGGCAACATCTGCCGCTCGCCCATGGCCGAGGCCGTCTTCCGTGCGCAGGTGCGGGATGCGGGCCTGGACGGTCTTGTCGGGGTCAGCAGCGCGGGCACCGGCAGCTGGCACCTGGGTGAGGACGCCGATCCCCGGACGGCAGCCGTACTGGACACCGCCGGCTACCCGCTCAGCCACACCGCGCGGCTGTTCGAGCCGGACTGGTTCGGCCAGCACGATCTCGTCGTCGCGCTCGACGAGGGCCACGCTGCCGAACTGCGGTCCATGGCGCGCAGCACCGTTGAGGCCGCGAAGGTGCGGCTGCTGCGCTCCTACGACCCCGAAGCCGACCCGGACGAGCTGAGCGTGCCCGACCCCTACTACGGCGGCTCGCGCGGCTTCGCCGAGTGCCTGGCGATGGTGGAGGCCGCCGTTCCGGGGCTGCTGTCGGAGGTCGGCGCGGCGATCGAGGCCCGGGAGGCGGGCTGATGGGCCCGGCGCCGCCCGGGAGCCGGAGCCTGGAGCAGCGCGTCGCCGGGCTGCTGGGGTACGCCGTCGCACATGCCGCTCCGGTCGGTGGCGGCTCGATCTGTGACGCCTACCGGGTCTCCGGCGGTCTCGGCGGCGAGCAGGACGGAGGACCGTTCGAGACCGTCTTCGCCAAGTCGCTGGAAGCCGCGCCCGCCGACTTCTTCGCCGCCGAGGCCGCCGGGCTCGCGCGGCTGCGCGCCACCGGCGCCGTCCAGGTGCCCGAGGTGTACGCCGTCGAGCGGGACGTGCTCGTACTGGAGTGGATGGAGCCGGGGGCGCCGGACCGGTCGGCGGCAGAGCGGTTCGGCCGGCAGCTGGCCGCGCTCCACGAGTCCCCGGCGCCGTCCTGGGGAACCCCTGGCGAGCCCTGCTACCTGGGTCCGCTGCCGCTGACGTCTCCTCCCGAACCGGTGACGGAACCGGGGGCCTGGCCGCGCTTCCACGCCGAGCACCGGCTGCTGCCGCTGCTGCGCGCCGCGGTGGACAGCGCCCATATCGGGCCGCGGGACGCACGGGACGTCGAGCGCCTGTGCGAACGGCTCGACGACGAGGCCGTGGCGGGACCCCCGCAGCCGCCCGTCGTCATCCACGGCGACCTGTGGTCGGGCAATGTGCACTGGGCGGCGGACGGCCGGGCCGTACTGATCGACCCGGCCGCCCAAGGTGGCCACCCCGAGACCGATCTGGCGATGCTCCAGCTGTTCGGCTGCCCCGAGCTGCCGCGCATCCTCGCCGCGTACGAAGAGGTACGGCCGCTGCCGGGGCGCCAGTCGCGGGTACCGCTGCACCAACTCCAGCACCTGCTGGTACACGCCGTGCTCTTCGGCGGCGGTTACGGTGCCCAGAGCGGCGCCGCCGCGCGGGGCGCTCTCGCGTGAGGCGGGGCGCTCTCGCGCGAGGGCGAACGTGGTGGGCTGCGGCGCTCGCTTGTTCCTGAGGACCCGGCAAGGAGGTACGCATGACCGCACCGGAAGATCCGCCGCTCACCGGGCCACGGCTCGACTACGGGCCGGCCAACGACGCCGACAGCACCCGGGTGGTGCGGGCCGGACTGCCTGCCGAGGAGCCGTACGAGCCGCCGCTGCCCGGCCCCGTCTTCGCCGCGCACTACCACCTGCCCGGCGAGGTGGAGGGAGCACCGTACGCGTACGGGCGGGACGCCAACCCCACCTGGACCCGGCTGGAGCAGGCGATCGCGGACCTGGAGGCGCCGGGCGACCCGGACGCTGAGGCGGTCGCCTTCTCCTCCGGGATGGGCGCCATCTCCGCCGTACTGCTCTCGCAGGTCCGGCCCGGTCAGACGGTGGTGCTCCCCTCGGACGGCTACAACCTGCTGGCCGCCCTCCACGAACGGCTGGAGGGTTTCGGCGTCCAGGTGCGCACCGCCCCCACCGGCGGCGACGCGCAACTCGCCGAACTGGACGGGGCGAGCCTGCTGTGGCTGGAGACGCCCTCCAACCCAGGGCTGGACGTGTGCGACATCCGCAAGCTGGCCGACGCGGCGCACGAGCGGGGCGCGCTGGTGGCGGTGGACAACACCCTGGCCACCCCGCTCGGGCAGCGCCCCCTCCTGCTGGGCGCCGACATCGCGGTGGCCAGCGGCACCAAGGCGCTGACCGGGCACGGCGATGTGCTGCTCGGCTATGTCGCCACCCGCGACGCACAGGTCGCGGCGGCGGTACGCGGCTGGCGCAAAACAGTCGGTGCGATTCCGGGGCCGATGGAGGCCTGGCTCGCGCACCGTTCGCTGGCGACGCTGGATGTGCGCACCCAGCGCCAGGCGGGCAACGCGCTCGCGGTCGCCGAGGCGCTGGCCGCGCGCCCCGAGGTGAGCGACGTGCGCCACCCGGGGCTGTCCGACGACCCCGCACATCCGCTGGCGGCCCGGCAGATGAGCCGCTACGGCTGCGTCGTCTCCTTCACCCTCCCCGACGAGGCGTACGCCAACCGGTTCCTGGCCCGGCTGAGGCTGGTGAGCGACGCGACCAGCTTCGGCGGGGTCCGCTCGACGGCCGAGCGCCGGGGCCGCTGGGGCGGCGACGCGGTACCGGACGGTTTCATCCGGCTGTCGGTGGGTGTCGAGGACAGCAGGGACCTGGTGCGGGACATCCGCCGCGCCCTGGACGAGGCGGCGGGCTGAGGCGGCAGGGCTCTTCGGCGTCAGGCCCGTCAGGACCTCTTCGGCGTCAGGCCGTGGGGGTCTCCGGGCCGCCGTACTCCGGGCTGGAGTAGTCGGGGCTGGAGAACCGGGGACGGGAGGACGTCTCTTCCCCCGTCTCGGACGAGGGACGGCTGGAGAACCCCGGGTGCGAGTAGCCCAGCCGACTGCCCGGCGACTGCGGTACGTACGCCGTCGGGGCCTGCTCAGGCCCGTTCGGATCAGCCAGCGCCTCCCGCAGGAACGGCACCACCCCCCGCTCCAGCAGCGCCTCGCGCCAGGCGGCGCGGGCCAGCGCCACCTCCTCCGCGAGGCGGCTGCCGCCCGGATCTGTGCCCTGCCGCTCTCCGCCCGGATCTCGGATCGAACTGCCGCCGTTGCGCAGCGCCATCAGCAGCAGCCCAGCCATGGCCACCAGGATTCCGGCCGCCGCGAACGCCGCGAACACCCAGCCGGCGCTGCGGATCGGCCCCGCGACGGCGGGCTCGGGCGAGAGCAGCCGCAGCGCGTACCCCAGCAGCAGGAAGATGACGGCGGCCGTGGCGGCCAGCACGGGGGCCAGCACCGAGACCATCGCCACCAGCCCGGCGCCGGACGCCTCCGCGAGGGACTCGCCGCCCATCGCGCCGACCAGCTTCTCGCTCACACTGCCGCCGCCGCCCTGGCCGGGGCCGCGCACCTCGGCGGCGCCGTTCTCGTGCGCGGAGCCGCCCCGGCCCGGGGCGCCGGAGACGGAAGGCGCGTTCTCCGGGCGGCGCAGCTCTTCCCGCAGCCGTACGAACTGCTGGTACTCGGCCTCGGCGCAGGCGGCTATCGCGGTCGCGGCGCTGAGCGCCATCGTGCGCAACTGCTCGGCGTTCAGCCGTTGCCCGATCGCCGCCAGGTCGGGGCGGCGGTGGGCGGTTCGCAGTGCCTCGTCGAGGACCCGCTCGAACTCGGGCCGGTCTTCGCGCAGCAGGTGCGGAGCGCTGTTCATGTGCATCCCCCGATGCTCCGTAGGGCCCAGGCGGCCGGTCGAGGGCGGGGCAGGTCAGCGGACAACTCGTTTCGGCAAGCCGATGGTAGAGCTGTTCCGGCGCCGCGTGACAGGGAGTTTCCAGAATTGACCCGCTACAGCGATGCCCCCCGGCCGATCACCTCTGGAAGAACACCTGCCCTGTTATCAGCGCGCGAATCAGAAGCGGTGTGGAACCGCACTCCGCGCGCCCCGCCCATGGGGACCCCACGCCCCCGGAGCGGGGTCACTGCACCAGCGGGAGCCGCGCGATGAGGAGTTTTCCGGCCATGGTGACGCCGCCGTCCATGGCGACGGCCAGCCCGTCGGCGTACACGTGCGGACCGGTGACGTCGGGCGCGCTCTCGCCGTCCTCGCTGTCGACCTCGCCGAGCAGATACGGGATCGGGCTGTGCCCGTGCACGATCCGCTTGCCGCCGAAGGCGTCCAGCAGCTCGCGGACGGCGGCGGGCCCCGCGGTCTCCTCCCGGAAGGCGAAGCGCTTGGTGAACTTGCGGAACAGGTCCCAGGTCTCCTCGGCGTCGTTGCGCTGGAGGGCTTCGGTGATCGCGTCGTTGACGTCCTCGATCGTGTCGCCGTAGTCCAGGTAGCAGGTGGCGTCCGAGTGCACCAGCAGGTGGTTGTCGGCCAGCGCGATGGCGTCCAGCCGGGACATCCACTGCACATGGTGGTCGGCCAGCCGTTCCATGTCGGTGCGCTGGCCGCCGTTGAGCAGCCAGGCAGCCTGGAACGAAGCCGTGCCCGCACCGGAGTTGACCGGTGTGTCCCCGAACCGCTTGGCGCCCAGCAGCAGCAGTTCGTGGTTGCCCATCAGCGCCTTGCAGTAGCCGCCGGCGGCCGCGGCCTCGGCGGACAGCTGCATGACCAGCTCGATGACGCCGATGCCGTCCGGTCCCCGGTCGGTGAAGTCGCCCAGGAACCACAGCCGCGCGTTGCCCGCGATCCAGTGGCCCTCCGCGTCGATGATCCCGAACTGGCGCAGTGCGGTGCGCAGTTCGTCGAGGTAGCCGTGCACGTCCCCGACGACGTAGAGCGGCCCCTCACCGTCGTTGGCCGACCCCGCGGGCACCGGCACGTCCACCATCGTCGGCTCCGGCCCGTCACTCTTGGCGGCGGCCATGGCCCCGACCACGGGCAGATCCCGCGCCGTGGGCGTGTAATCCTCGCCCGGCCCAGCGGGCGCGGGCTCATTCGGCACGGGCTCATCCGGCACGGACTCGCTCCGTACGGGCGCCTGCGGGGCGGACGCGTGCGGTACGGGTGCTTCCCGTACGGGCGCCTGCGGTGCGGGCGCTTCCCGTACGGGCGTCTCCGGCGCCGCGGCGCGTCCGGTGGGGGCGCCGAGCGGGGTGCGTGGATCGGCGCGGACGGGGCCAGGTACCCCCGGTGCCACCGCCGGTGGGGCCGAGCGCGGGTCGGAGGGCCCGGCCACCGCGCGCGGCCCGGCCGCCACCGCGGCGTCCTGTGCCGCCGCTGACAACGCCGGGGCGGTTCCCGCGCCGTGCGTCGTCGTCCCGCCGTGCCATACGTCGGGTCCCTGACCGGCCCCCTGAGTCATCGACCCCTCCACCATCGCGCCGCCGCCGTGCACCGCAGGACCTCCCCCTTCCATGGGGCCCCAGTCGCTGGTCTTTCGGCCGGGGTGCCGCCCCAGGTCGGGAGCCGGTCCCGGTGTCGTCCTCACCCGGCCTTCGGCCGGGAGTGCCCCCAATCATAGGAACGCAGGTCGCGGCTTGTGACGCACCTGGGGTCGCGCATTTGACGAGGTGGCACGCGCCGGAGGGAATTCCTCCTGAATTCTCCGCTGTCGTACCCTACGGAATTCGTGCTCGGGGGCGTGCGGGCCACGCCACTCACTCGCTCGTGGGGGCGCGGGGAGCGCTCACCGTCGTCCGCGCGCTGCCGCGCCGGGATGATGTGCGCACGATCAGCTCGGTCGGCATCACCCGCTGGACCGGCCGGGCCGGGGCGAGCCCTTCGATGGCGTCGATCAGCAGCTGGACGACGGCGTTGCCGATCCGTCCGGGTTTCAGCGAGAGCGTGGTGATGGGGGGAGCGGTCGTGGCGTAGGCGGGGGACTCGCTGCAGCACACCAGCAGCAGATCCTCCGGCACCCGCAGCCCGTACCGGCGCGCGGCGGCCAGCAGGTCGGTGCCGTTGGGGTCGAAGAGCCCGTACACCGCGTCCGGGCGGTCGGGTCTGGCCAGCAGCCGGTCGGCGGCGACGGCGCCCGCGCACGGATCGTGCGCCGGATAGCGCTCGAAGACCGGCTCCTGGCCCACGCGTTCGCACCAGTCCAGATACGCGGTGGTCGACAGCCGGGTGTAGGTGTCGGTGCTGGTGCCGGTCAGCAGTCCGATACGGCGGGCACCGGACTCGGCGAGGTGGTCGAGGATGCCGCGGACGGCTGCTTCGTGGTCGTTGTCCACCCAGGCCGCCACCGGCAGCGATTCGCTGGGGCGGCCGTCGGAGACGACCGGCAGTCCGGAGCGGAGGAGTTCGCTGACGATCGGGTCCTGCGCCGAGGGGTCGACGACGACGGTGCCGTCGAGCGCCACGTTGGACCACACGTCGGGGCCGCCGCCGCCCGCGGGCCCGCTCCGGGCCGGCGCAGGCAGGATGACCAGCGCATAGCCGCGGGCGAGTGCGGCCGAGGTGGCGGCCGCGGCCATCTCGGCGAAGTAGGCGAACTCCGTGAAGGTGAACGGTTCTTCGCCGTACGTCGTCACCGTGAGGCCGATCAGCCCCGATTTTCCCGTGCGCAGCGTGCGGGCGGCGGCCGAGGGGCGGTAGCCCAGCCGCTCGGCGACCTCTCGGACGTGGCTGCGCGTCGCGTCCGGGAGACGGCCCTTTCCGTTGAGGGCGTCGGAGACAGTCGTGATGGAGACACCGGCTGCGGCGGCGACATCTCTGATGCCCGCCCGCCCGTTCAGCCGGGCTCCGCCGCGGGGCGGGGGGCACCTTCCGGCCACGGGCGGGGGGACGGAGGCAGATGTCCGAGCCGCCTGATGCTTCTCTGCTGCTGTCATGGCGAGCCGATCGTAGGCCCGGAGCATGACGAGCGAGGGTGCTGTTCGAGCGCTGTGTGCAGGCACGGTTCTGCACCGGTCGCTCGCGCCGGCGACCATGGAAACCCCAGCTCGGAGCGGGTCTGCCGGGCGCGTACCCGGTCGCGGGGGCCGTCTGCGGCAGTGCCGGGGCGAGGTGGCGGGCCGGGCGCAACTCACCTTCACGAGCGATGCGCGCCACAGCGCCCGCCACCAGCGCGCGGAGCGGAACGGCGCACGCAGGCGCGCGCACGGGAGCGCGCCAGGGGGCGTGCACGGAGGGAGCCCCGGATTGTCGGGGTGGTGCGGGAGCTACGCCGCACGGGTGAATCCTCATAAGGTGAAGAGCATTGGCGCGCAGAAGCCAGCGTGAGACCGGTGCGCGGTCCCGAGGTGACGACGGAGGAGGAGCAGCGGTGAGTGACACGAGCGAGCGGCGGGCGGACGGGCCCCGGCTGCGGGAGGCGCTGGAGGGCATCCCCAGCTACAAGCCGGGGCGTCCGGCAGCCGCCTCGGGCCCCGTCTCCTACAAGCTGTCCTCGAACGAGAACCCCTACCCTCCGCTGCCCGGAGTGCTGGAGTCGGTGACGTCGGCGGCGGAGTCCTTCAACCGCTATCCCGACATGGCCTGTACGGGGCTGTACGCGGAGCTGGCCGAACGGTTCGGGGTGCCCGTCCCGCATCTGGCGACCGGCACCGGTTCGGTCGGCGTGGCCCAGCAGCTCCTCCAGGCGACGGCGGGCCCCGGCGACGAGGTGATCTACGCCTGGCGCTCCTTCGAGGCCTACCCGATCATCACCCAGATCTCCGGTGCCGCCTCGGTGCGGGTCCCGCTGACCGGGGGCGCGGAGCAGGAGGCGCACGATCTGGACGCGATGGCGGACGCGATCACCGAGCGCACCCGCCTCATCTTCGTCTGCAACCCCAACAATCCCACGGGCGCCGCCATCCCCGGCGCCGACCTGGAGCGGTTCCTGGACCGGGTGCCCGGCGATGTGCTGGTGGTGCTGGACGAGGCCTACCGCGAGTTCGTCCGGGACGAGCGGGTGGTCGACGGTCTCGAGCTGTACCGGGACCGGCCGAACGTATGTGTGCTGCGGACGTTCTCCAAGGCGTACGGCCTGGCCGGGCTGCGGGTGGGCTTCGCGGTGGCGCACGAGCCGGTGGCCGCCGCGCTCCGGAAGACGGCGGTGCCCTTCGGTGTGAGCCAGCTCGCACAGGAGGCCGCCATCGCCTCGCTGCGCAGCGAGGATGCGCTGCTGGAGCGGGTCGAGGCGCTTGTGAAAGAACGCACACGTGTCCTCGCGGAGCTGCGGGGACAGGGCTGGACGGTGCCGGAGTCGCAGGCCAACTTCGTCTGGCTGCGGCTGGGGGAGCGTACGGCCGCGTTCGCGGAGAAGGCCGAGGCCGCCGGGGTGACGGTCCGCCCGTTCCCGGGTGAGGGTGTACGGGTCACCGTGGGGGAGACCGCGGCCAACGACATCTTTCTCCAGGTCGCGGCCGCCTTCAGGAAAGAGCTGTAGGCCGTCGGGGCCGAGGGCGGGCGTGCCGGATCGTGCGGGCGCCCGCCCTGGCTTGAAGGGACCCCCGCTCGCATGTCCGAAATGGCGGCGTCGTACGCTAGGTCTTGTGAATGTGAACGCATTCACGAAGTCTCGCGCTGGTGTGTGAAGGAGTAAGCGACGTGACGGATCTTGCGTTGGCGCCGGAGACACTGGCGCGCTGGCAGTTCGGCATCACGACCGTCTACCACTTCCTCTTCGTCCCCCTCACGATCTCGCTGGCCACCCTGACCGCCGTGCTCCAGACGGCGTGGGTGCGCACCAACAAGGAGAAGTACCTCAAGGCGACCCGCTTCTGGGGCAAGCTCTTCCTGATCAACATCGCCATGGGCGTGGTCACCGGCATCGTGCAGGAGTTCCAGTTCGGGATGAACTGGTCGGCCTACTCCCGCTTCGTCGGCGACATATTCGGCGCACCGCTCGCCTTCGAGGCGCTGATCGCCTTCTTCATGGAGTCGACGTTCATCGGGCTGTGGATCTTCGGCCGCGACAAGCTGCCGAAGAAGCTGCACCTGGCGACGATCTGGCTGGTCGCCCTCGGCACCATCGCCTCCGCGTACTTCATCCTGGCCGCGAACTCCTGGATGCAGCACCCGGTCGGCTACCGCCTCAACGAGGAGACGGGCCGCGCCGAGATGACCGATTTCTTCGGCATCCTGTTCCAGAACACCGCGCTGGCGCAGTTCTTCCACACCATGACAGCGGCCTTCCTCACCGGCGCCGCGTTCATGGTCGGCATCTCCGCCTACCACCTGCTGCGCAAGAAGCACATCGCCGTGATGCGCAGCTCGCTGCGGCTCGGGCTGGTCACCCTGGTGGCCGCCGGACTGCTCACCGCCGTCAGCGGCGACCGGCTCGGCAAGATCATGTACGAGCAGCAGCCGATGAAGATGGCCTCGGCCGAGGCGCTGTGGGAGACCCAGGCCCCCGCCCCCTTCTCCGTCTTCGCCTACGGAGACGTCGAGAAGGGCCACAACAAGGTGGCCATCGAGATCCCCGGCCTGCTCTCCTTCCTCGCGCACGACAACTTCCACGAGGCCGTCCCCGGCATCAACGACACCAACGCGCAGCTGAAGGAGAAGTTCAAGGACAGCACGGGCCTGGACGACTACCGGCCCAACATCCCCGTCGCCTACTGGTCCTTCCGCTGGATGATCGGCTTCGGGATGGCCTCGCTCGCGCTCGGCACCGCCGGCCTCTACCTCACCCGGCGCAGGTTCTGGCTGGCCGAACGGCTGCGCACCGACGAGGACGAGGTGCCCCGGCTGGCCCTCACCAGGAACCGCGAGCTGAACCCCCGGCTGGGCACCTGGTACTGGCGGCTGTCCGTGCTCACCCTCGGCTTCCCGCTGATCGCCAACGCCTGGGGCTGGATCTTCACCGAGACCGGCCGTCAGCCCTGGGTGGTCTACGGCGTGCTGCCCACCTCCGCCGCCGTCTCGCCCAGCGTCTCGCAGGGCGAGGTCCTCACCTCGCTGATCGCCTTCACCTCGCTCTACGCGCTGCTCGCGGTGATCGAGGTGAAGCTCCTGGTCAAGTACGTCAAGGCCGGCCCGCCCGAGCTGACCGAGGCCGATCTCAACCCGCCCACCCGGATCGGCGGCGACCCCACGGGCACCGACGCCGAAGCCGAAGACCGGCCGATGGCCTTCTCGTACTGACCCGTGCCGACCCGAGCTGAACGCACTGACAGACAGGGGCGCTGAGCAATGCAACTTCATGACGTCTGGTTCGTCGTCATCGCCGTCCTGTGGATCGGCTACTTCTTCCTGGAGGGCTTCGACTTCGGCGTCGGCATCCTCACCAAGCTGCTCGCCCGCGACCGGGCCGAGCGGCGGGTGCTGATCAACACCATCGGGCCCGTCTGGGACGGCAACGAGGTGTGGCTGCTCAGCGCGGGCGGCGCCACCTTCGCCGCGTTCCCCGAGTGGTACGCCACCCTCTTCTCCGGCTTCTACCTGCCGCTGCTGGTCATCTTGCTGTGCCTGATCGTGCGCGGCGTCGCCTTCGAGTACCGCGCCAAGCGCCAGGAGGAGCACTGGCAGCGCAACTGGGAGCACGCGATCTTCTTCACGTCGCTGCTCACCGCGTTCCTGTGGGGCGTGGCCTTCGCCAACATCGTGCGCGGCGTGCGGATCGACGCGGACATGGAGTACGTCGGCAACCTGACCGATCTGCTCAACCCGTACGCGCTGCTGGGCGGGCTGGTCACGCTGGGTCTGTTCACCTTCCACGGGGCCGTCTTCACCGCGCTCAAGACCGTCGGCGACATCCGCACCCGGGCGCGGCGGCTGGCGACGAGGACCGGTGCGGGCGCGGCCGTGCTCGCGCTGGGCTTCCTGCTGTGGACACAGGCCGACCGGGGCGACGGCGCCTCGCTGGTGGCGGTCGTGGTGGCCGCCGTGGCACTCGCCGCAGCGCTCGGCACCAACCTCGCGGGCCGCGAGGGCTGGTCGTTCACCTTCTCCGGACTGGCGATCGTGGCGGCCGTGGCGATGCTCTTCCTCTCCCTCTTCCCCGACGTCATGCCCTCGACGCTGAACGAGGAGTGGAGCCTGACCGTCACCAACGCGGCCTCCACCCCCTACACGCTGAAGATCATGACCTGGTGCGCTGCCGTCGCCACCCCCGTCGTCCTGCTCTACCAGGGCTGGACGTACTGGGTGTTCCGCAAGCGCATCGGCACCCAGCACCTCGCCCCCTCGGGCGGGCACTGAGTCCGGGGCGGTCCGATGAAACCTGTCGACCCGCGGCTCGCGCGGTACGCCCGTGCCACCCGCGTCTTCCTCGTCGCCGCGGTGGCCCTCGGGCTGGCCGGAGCCGGACTCGTCGTCGCCCAGGCCGTGCTGCTCACGGACGTGGTCGTCGGCGCCTACCGGCACGGCCGGTTCGAGCAGGGCGCGCTGCTCCTGCTCGCCGCCGTCTCCGTCGCCAGGGGCCTGGTCTCCTGGCTGACCGAACTGGCCGCACACCGCTCGGGCGCCGCCGTCAAGTCCCAGCTGCGGCGGCGGCTGCTGGAGCGGGCCACCGCGCTGGGCCCCGGCTTCCTCACCACCCAGCGCACCGGCGAGCTGACCACCCTCGCCACCCGGGGCGTCGACGCGCTCGACGACTACTTCGCCCGCTATCTGCCCCAGCTCGGCCTCGCCGTCGTGGTGCCCGTCGCCGTACTGGCCCGTATCGTCACCGCCGACTGGGTATCGGCAGCCATCATCGTCGTCACCCTGCCGCTGATCCCGGTGTTCATGGCGCTCATCGGCTGGGCCACCCAGTCCCGGATGGACCGGCAGTGGAAGCTGCTGGCCCGGCTGTCCGGCCACTTCCTCGACGTCGTCGCCGGACTGCCGACGCTCAAGGTCTTCGGCCGCGCCAAGGCACAGGCCGACAACATCCGCGCCATCACCGCCGACTACCGCCGCGCCACCCTGCGCACCCTGCGGCTGGCCTTCCTCTCGTCGTTCGCGCTGGAGCTGCTGGCCACCATCTCCGTGGCCATCGTCGCGGTCAGCATCGGAACCCGCCTGGTGCACGGAGAGCTGGACCTGCACACCGGGCTGATGGTGCTGATCCTCGCCCCCGAGGCCTATCTGCCGCTGCGCCAGGTGGGCACCCACTACCACGCCGCCGCCGAAGGGCTGGCCGCCGCCGAGTCCGTCTTCGACGTGCTGGAGCGGCCCCTCCCGGCGCACGGCTCGGCCCGGGTGGACGCACGGGACGCCACCGTGACGCTCAACGGCGCCGCCGTCCGGCACCCGGGACGGTCCGGCTACTCCCTGCGGCCGACGGATCTGACCCTGCGCCCCGGTGAGACGGTCGCCCTCACCGGACCCTCCGGCGGCGGCAAGTCCACGCTGCTGTCCGTCCTGCTGGGCTTCACCCCGGTGACGGAGGGGCGGGTCCTGGTGGGAGGGGCCCCGCTCGACGCGCTGGACCTCGCCGCCTGGCACCAGCAGATCGCCTGGGTGCCCCAGCACCCGTACCTCTTCGCGGGGACGATCGCGGAAAACGTCCGCCTGGCACGGGCCGACGCCGATGAGGCAGCCGTCGCACGGGCGCTCGCCGACGCCGGGGCGCCGGATCTCGACCCGGCGCAGGAACTGGGGGAGTCAGGCGCCGGTCTCTCCGCGGGACAGCGCCGCCGCGTCGCCCTGGCCCGCGCCTTCCTCGCCGACCGCCCCCTGGTGCTGCTGGACGAGCCGACGGCCGCGCTGGACGGAGCGACGGAGGCCGCCGTGCTGGCCGCCGTCCGGCGGCTGACGAGGGGTAAGACGGTCATTCTGGTGACCCACAGGCCCGCGCTGCTGGGAGCGGCGGACCGGGTGGTGGAGCTGACCCAGGTACCGGGGACGCCGACTGTCTCAGCAGCCTTGGGGCAATCTGCCGCCAGGGGCGGCAGTGGGGGTCCCCCCGGCCGGAGGCCGGGGGAGGGCCAAGGCGGCCCGCAGACGCCTACCGGCCCGCACCCCTCACCGCCCGGGGGCGCCGGCCCCGCACGGAGCCCCCTCACCCGCGTACGGGACACCGCAAACGGCCTGGGCCGCAAATTCGCGCTCGCCCTCGCCCTGGGCACCCTCGCGCTGGCCGGCGCAGTGGGTCTGATGGCAACCTCCGGCTGGCTGATATCACGCGCCGCCCAACAGCCCCCGATCCTCTACCTCATGGTCGCGGTCACCGCGACCCGCGCGTTCGGCATCGGACGCGCCGTCTTCCGCTACGCGGAGCGCCTCGTCTCGCACGACGCGGCCCTCCGCGTCCTCGCGCAACTCCGCGTCACCGTCTACCGGCGCTTGGAGCGCCTGGCCCCGGCGGGTCTGAAGGACAAGGCCCGCGGCGATCTGCTCACCCGCCTGGTCGCCGATGTGGACGCGCTCCAGGACTACTTCCTGCGCTGGCTGCTCCCGGTGACCGTCGCCGGAACGGTCGGCGTGGCGGCGGTGGCCTTCACCGCCTGGCTGCTGCCCGCCGCCGGCGCGGCCCTCGCGGTCGGCCTGGCGGTTGCCGGCATCGCGGTGCCCGCGCTCACGGCGGCGCTCTCCCGCCGTACGGAGCGCCGACTGGCCCCCGCGCGGGCCCGGCTGGCGGTCCGTACGGTGGACCTGCTCACCGGCACCGCGTCCGGGGAGCTCCCGGTCACCGGCGCGCTCGCGGCCCGCCGCGCCGAGGCGACGGCGGCGGACACGGAGCTGACCAGGATCGCGGCGCGCTCCGCTTCCCGTACCGCGCTGGCGTCCGGGCTGAGCACCCTGGCGGCCGGTCTGACGGTGACGGCAGCGGCGTGGGCGGGCGCGCGCGCCACCACGGACGGCGCACTCGACGGTCTCCTGCTGGCCACGGTCGTCCTCACCCCACTGGCCACATTCGAGGTGGTGACGCCGCTACCGCAGGCCGTGCAGTTCCGGCAGCGGGTGCGGCGCTCGGCCGAGCGGGTGTACGAGGTGCTGGACGCGCCCGCGCCGGTCGAGGAGCCGGAGCACCCCGATCCGCTCCCCGCCGACCCGTTCCCCCTCCGCGTCCGCGAACTGACCGTCCGCTATCCGGACGCCCCGGCCGCGGCGCCCCCCGCCCTCGCCGGCTTCGATCTGGATCTGACGCCGGGCCGCCGGGTCGCCGTCGTGGGCGCCTCTGGCTCCGGCAAGACGACCCTCGCGGGCGCACTGCTCCGCTTCGTGGATCCGGTGGCGGGCACCTACACCTTCGGTGCGGCCCCCGCCGTCTCCGCGTTCGACGCGGCGCCCGACACCGTACGGCGGCAGGTCGGCCTCTGCGCCCAGGACGCCCACCTGTTCGACAGCTCGCTGCGGGAGAACCTGCGGCTGGCCAGGCCGTCCGCGACCGAGCCCCAACTGCGCACGGCGCTCGCCGCCGCCCGCCTGGACGACTGGGTGGCCACACTCCCGGACGGCCTGGACACCATGGTCGGCGAGCACGGCGCCCAGCTCTCCGGCGGCCAGCGGCAACGCCTCGCGCTGGCCCGCGCCCTCCTCGCGGACTTCCCCGTCCTCGTCCTGGACGAGCCAGCGGAACACCTGGACCTGCCGACGGCGGACGCGCTGACCGCCGACCTGCTGGCCGCCACCGAGGGCCGTACGACGGTACTGATCACCCACCGCCTCCAGGGCCTCGAAGCCGTGGACGACATCATCCTCCTGGACGCCGGCCGCGTCGTCGAACGCGGCACGTACGCCCAACTGACCGATGCCGACGGCCCCTTCGCCGCCATGCTCGCCCGCGAACGCGAGGCAGGGGCTTCAGCGCGGGCAGCGGGGGCCGTGGGCGCAGCGGGTGCCTCGCCGCTGCCCGTCGGCTGAGGCGCTACCCGGCGGCCGGGCCCCTCTCCGCCGCGCTGCGCTCGACGCAGAACTCGTTGCCCTCCGGGTCGGCGAGCGTCACCCACCCCCTGCCGTCCGCCGTCCGGTGATCGGCGACGAGGGTGGCGCCCAGCGCCAGCACCCGTTCCACTTCCTCGTCCCGGGTGCGGTCCTGCGGCTGGAGGTCCAGATGCACCCGGTTCTTGACGCTCTTGGCCTCGGGGACGTGGATGAACAGCAGCGCCGAGCCCGGGGCCTCGACCAGGGCCTCCGGATCACCCGGGTAATCGTCGTCGGAGAGGGCCCCGTCCAGTACGGCCGCCCAGAACTGGCCGAGGCGGTAGGGGTCGTGGCAGTCGAACGTGAGGTGGCGCACAGCGGAAGACATGCAGAGGACTATCGTCCACGGTGCCGTGTCGGTCCACCGTGTTTCTCCACCGTCCGCGGGCGGTGTCCGCGGGGGTGGGCCTCGGTGCTCACGGCGACGGTGTTGGCGGCGACGATGACGAGGACGGCCAGCCAGGAGACGGCCGGGAGGTGCTGGTCGAGTGCGAGCAGCCCGATCAGCGCCGCAGCCACCGGGTTCACGCTCATGAAGACCCCGAAGAACTGCGCGGGGACGCGGCGCAGCGCCAGCAGATCGGACAGGAACGGCACGGCGGAGGACAGCACCCCGGCGGCCAGGGCGCAGCCCGCGGCGGTGAGGGTGGGCCGGTGGTGCAGCAGTACGGCGACACCGATCGGCAGGTACAGCGCCCCGGAGACCAGCGCGGCGGCCGCCGAGCCCTGCGCGCCGGGCAGCCGCTCGCCCACCGTGCGGTTGAGCAGGATGTAGCAGCCCCAGCAGACCGCAGCGAGCAGCGCGAGGGCGATGCCGAGGTAGTCGGTGCTCGGTTCGGGCCGTACCAGGACGACGACCGCCGCGGCAGCCGCCACCGCGCACCCCAGGTGCAGACGGCGCCGCGACCCGGCCAGCGCCACGGTCAGCGGGCCCAGGAACTCCAGCGTCACCGCGAGGCCGAGCCCGATCCGGTCGATCGCCGAGTACAGCGACAGGTTCATGGCCGCGAACACCACGGCCAGCCCGAGCACCGGCCGCCACTGCGCCGCGGTGAACGACCTCAGCCGTGGGCGGCCCGCGGCGAGCAGCAGTACGGCGGCCACCCACTGGCGTACCGCGACGACCCCCACCGGGCCGATCGCCGGGAAGGCGACCGAGGCGATGGCCGCGCCCGACTGGTTGGACACGCTGCTGGCCAGCATCAACCCCAGGCCCGACCACCGGCTCCGGCGGGCGGGTGCGGGTGCGGGTGCGGGTGAGTGTGCGAGTGCGGGTGAGGGTGCGGGAGCGCGGCCGGCGCCGGCGCGCGCGGGCGAGGGTGCGGGGGACGGTGCCATGTCCGCACTGTCCACCGCACCGGTGCATACGCAAAATGCATGCGCGGCGCGATCGATACGCTGTGCGTATGGATAGCCAACCGGAGCTGGAGCTGCGCCAGCTGCGCTGCCTGGTGGCGATCGTCGACACCGGCGGCTTCACCGACGCGGCGTTCGAACTCGGCGTCTCCCAGGCGTCCGTCAGCCGCACACTACGGTCGCTGGAGCAACTGCTCGGCGTACGCCTGCTGTACCGCACCAGCCGGACCGTCTCCCCCACCACCGCTGGTGTGGAGGTCCTGGTCCGCGCCCGGCAGCTCCTCGCGGAGGCCGACAACCTCGTCCGCGCGGCCACCACCGGTCACACCCGGCTCCGCCTCGGCCACGCCTGGGCCTCGCTGGGCCGCCACACCACCGAGTTCCAGCGCCGCTGGGCGGAGCGGCACCCCGAGGTGGAGCTGCACCTGATCCGCCACAACAGCCCCACCGGCGGCCTGGCCGAGGGTGCGTGCGACCTGGCCATCGTCCGTACCCCGTTCGACCGGCAGCGCTACGCCCACGCACTCCTCGGCCACGAGCGCCGCTATGTCGCCCTGGCCTCCGACGACCCCTGGGCCAGGCGCCGCAGCGTCCGCCTCGACGAGGTGCGGGAGCGGACCGTCGTGGTGGACCGGCGCACCGGCACCACCACCCTCGACCTGTGGCCCGCGGAGCTCCGGCCCGCCACCGAGTACATCCGCGACGTCGACGACTGGCTCGCCGCCATCGCCGGCGGCCGCTGCGTGGGCATCACGCCCGAGGCCACCACCAACCAGTACCGCCGCGTCGGCATCACCTACCGCCCCCTGCGCGACGCCGCCCCCGTCCCCGTCCACCTCATCTGGCAGCCCCACGACCCCCACCCCGCCACCCACGCGGCGGCCGCCCTGCTGACCGACCTCTACGGAGGGAGTCAGGCCGTCACAGGAAGCTCTCGATGATGGTGGCCACGCCGTCGTCCTCGTTGGAGGCCGTGGTGTGGGTGGTGCTGAGGAGCACTTCGGGGTGGGCGTTGGCCATGGCGTAGGAGGTGCCTGCCCAGGTCAGCATGGCCAGGTCGTTGGGCATGTCGCCGAAGGCGACGACCTCGTCCGGGGCGATGCCGCGCTCCTCGCAGGCGAGGGCGAGGGTGCTGGCCTTGCTGACGCCGCGGCCCGAGATCTCCAGCAGGGCGCTGGGGCTGGAGCGGGTGAACTCCGCGTGGGAGCCGGCGGCCTTGCGGCCGAGGGTGAGGAACGCGTCGGGGTCTTCCGTCGGGTGGTGCGCGAGGAGCTTGACGACGGGCTCGGCGTGGTGGCCCTCGGGGCCGTCGGCCAGCAGTTCCTCCACTGGCGCGTACGAGGCGCCGGGGTCCTGCGGAAACGAGGGGTAGCCGGGCTCGTAGTGGATGCCCCCGGTGCGTTCGACGGCGAAGCTGACACCGGGTGCCGCGGCGCGCAGGGCCCGGGCGACGGCGAGCGCGTCCGGCCGTGCCAGCTCCCGGACGCGGATGACCCGGCGGCCGGCGTGCAGGTCGACGACGGCGGCACCGTTGGCGCAGATGGCGAGGCCGTGACCGTGTACGTGCTCACTGACGACGTCCATCCAGCGGGCGGGGCGGCCGGTGACGAAGAAGACGTCGATCCCCGCGGCCTCCGCGGCTGCGAGGGCCGCGATGGTGCGGTCGGAGACCGTCTTGTCGTTCCGCAGCAGGGTGCCGTCCAGATCGGTGGCGATCAGGCGGGGCGCGGTGCGCCTGCCGGGGGAGGGGCGGCTGCTCAGGGAGGGGCGGCCGCCCAGGGACGGGCGGCTGCTCAGGGACGGGGAGGCCAGGTCTGCGGACGTGCGAGTCGGGTGAGTCACGTGCACTATCTTCCCGCATATGCCTGAACATGCGTGCGAAGCTCCGCACATATGAGAGAGAGATGAGAGCGCACCTCGAGGTGAGGGGGCACGAGAGCGCACGAGAGGGGCGCGGGAGGGGCGCGGGAGAGGCGCGGGCCTGGGCCCGAAGAGGGCTGATAGCGGGCAGAGCGCTCTTATCGTCCTCTCACCCGCCAAACAGGCACAATCGAAGAGAGCGCCCCATAAGTGCCACAGCGCTTCCGGCGTCCCCAGCGCCACAGCTTCCGCGCCCCGGGAAGGAGCGGCCGTCATGGCTCGTCACTCGCGCTACGTCGCAGACCGTGGGCTGACCACACGGATGGTCACCACCATGTTCCTGATCGGCCTGCTCTACGTCGTCCTCGTCGGCGTCCTGGTGGCGTTGCTCGGTAACGCCTGGCCCATCGTGCTGGTGATCGCGGGCGGGCTGTTCATCGCCCAGTTCTGGTTCAGCGACAAGATCGCCGCCTTCAGCATGGGCGCCCACGAGGTCACCCCGCAGCAGGCACCGGAGCTGCACGGCGCGGTCGACCGGCTGTGCGCCCTCGCCGATATGCCCAAGCCGCGAGTGGCCATCGCCGACAGCGATGTGCCCAACGCGTTCGCCACGGGCCGTAACCAGAAGAACGCGCTCGTGTGCGCGACCACCGGGCTGATGCGCCGCCTGGAGCGGGAGGAACTCGAAGGGGTGCTCTCGCACGAGCTGTCGCACGTCGCGCACCGTGACGTCGCCGTCATGACGATCGCCTCGTTCCTCGGCGTACTGGCGGGGATCATGACCCGGGTTGCCCTGTGGGGCGGCATCAGCCGCAGCGCGGGCCGCGACAACAACGGCGTGGGGCTGCTCCTGCTGCTGATCCCGCTGGTCAGCGCGGTGGTGTACATACTCAGCTTCCTGCTGACCCGGCTGCTGTCCCGCTACCGCGAGCTGTCGGCCGACCGCGCCGGCGCCCTGCTGACCGGCCGCCCCTCCTCCCTCGCCTCGGCCCTCACGAAGATCAGCGGCGATATGGCCCGCATCCCCACCAGGGACCTGCGCAAGGCAGAGCCGTACAACGCCTTCTTCTTCGTGCCCGCCTTCTCGGGCGAGAGCCTCGCCTCGCTGTTCTCCTCGCACCCGAAGCTGGAGAAGCGGCTGGAGCAGCTCAGCCGGATATCAGCGCAGCTCGGCCAGTGACCGTGACCGTGACTGGGACCGTGGTCGTGGTTGTGACCGCCGACCCGCACAACCGAGTTTGAAGTGAAGGGAGACGGCCCGTGGGCTTTCTGGACGTGCTCCTCGGCCGCAGCAAGCCCAAGCGGCCCGATCTCGACCAGCTCTTCGCGCTGCCCGCCGCCGCGCTGACCCTCCAGGCGGGCACCGCGTTCACACCGACCGGTGTCGGTGCGGTCTGCTTCGCCACCGTCGAGGGCGGCGCCTTCACCCGGCTCCGGCAGGACGTACGGGAGCTGCTGGACGCGGACACCGCGCGAGGCGGCATCCCCGTCGAGTTCGAGCAGGACTCCTACGGCTATACGTGGCTCACGGCCCGCCATCCGGCCGACGACATGGCGGCGCTCGTCAACGACCTGCACGCCGTCAACACACTGCTGGCCGAGGGCGGGTTCGGGCCGCAGCTGCTCTGCTCGCTGGTCTCCTTCCGGCAGGAAGGCTCGGGCTCCTCGCTGGCGCTGATCTACCTCTACAAGCGCGGCACGTTCTACCCCTTCGCCCCGCTGCCCCGCGGCGGCGAGAAGCGGGACAACGGCCTGGAGCTCCAAGTGCGCGGCCTGTTGGCCAACGACCTCCCCGTCGAGGAGGACCTCAGCCGCTGGTTCCCCGTCTGGGGCGCGCCGGGCCTGTGAGCCGGTGAGCCCGGTGTCCGGGCGCTCCGGGCCCGGGAACCCGGTCGGCAACCCCGGTTGGCAACCCCTGCCGATGAAGGCCGGATTCCGCTCTGGCAGGATCAGCCGCCAAAGCAGTGGTCCGGCAGGCTGGGCGAGTTGCCCGGGCCGGACGCGGGGAGCTTCAACGGGGAGAGTGAGGAAGACATGCGTACGTGGACCCGTGCTGTTCCGGCGGTGGCCGGAGCTGTCGTGGTGGCGCTGGCACTGACCGGCTGCAACGACAGTGGCTCCGGGAAGAAGAACCGCGGCTCCGGCTCGCACTCGTCCGAGTCCGGATCGGACTCCGGGTCGGACTCCAAGGGCGGCAAGAAGTCCTTCGCTCTGGGCGAGGCCAGCCCGGTGCAGACCAGCGACCAGCAGAAGTCCAAGGGCGCCAAGTACACGGTCACCCCCACGAAGGTGCAGACCGGTACAAAGGCCGACATGGACAACTCCGGCCTCAAGAAGGACAAGGACGACGGCCCGCAGGTCCCGGTGTACGTCTGGTCGACGCTCACCCACAAGAGCGGCAAGGCCATGGAGCTCGGCGACATGGACGACGACCTGATCGTCAAGACGGACAAGGGCAAGCGCACCAGGGCACTGATCGTGCTCATGGGCGCGGCCAAGTGGCCCAACTGCCCCGCGCCCGACACCAGCAAGCAGCTGAACCCGGGCGACTCGGAGAAGATCTGCACCGCCTTCCTCATCCCGGAGGGCCAGAAGGCCGCAGCCGTCGAACTGAGCCAGGGCTTCTACAAGGACCCGCTGGAGTGGCCGGTCAAGAACTGACCAGCCCTACCTCCCCGCGCCCCGTGAGGGGCGCGGGGAATCGCCCCCCCGAGACCCCGGCCATGCCGACGCAGGCCGTCGACGTACGGGACCTCGCCGCCTGGCTGACGACCGGCTGAAGGCGGGCGCCGCCGCTTAGCATGAGCGCATGGCGAAGACGGCGACGATCTACCACAACACCCGCTGCGGTACGTCCAGGAAGGTCCTGGGGCTCCTGGAGGACGCGGACTACGACATCGAGATCGTGGAGTACCTCAAGACCCCGCCGGACGCGGCCACTCTGCGGCAGCTGATCACGGACGCGGGGATCGGCGTCCGGGACGCCGTCCGTACGAAGGAGGCCGTGTACCAGGAACTGGGCCTCGACCGGCCGGATGTGACCGACGACGAGCTGATCGCGGCGATGACCGAGCACCCGGTGCTGATCCAGCGCCCTTTCGTGGTGACGGAGAAGGGCACCCGGCTGGCCCGCCCGGTGGAGCTCGCCGAAGAGGTGGTGTGACCCCGTGACTTCCCGGCCCCTCACCGACCGTTCCGGTGAAGGGTCGCATACTCCTGACATCTGACAGGTGTGGCGGGGGCGCAGCGTAACGGAACATGTCAGTCCCGTTGTGGGCACTCCCCGACTTCGGGATGATGCGCTGCGCCGTGATCCGATGCTTGGGCGTAAAGGCGTGAAGCAGGCTCGACATCGAGTGACTGGAGTGATTCTTGAACGGAACTCCGGACGTCTTCGCCATTCCTCTGGAAGACGAGGCATACCTGGTCTACGCGCCGCTGCACGGTGTCGCCTTCGCCGCGACGAAGGGTCTGGTGGCGGCGCTTCCCGGCGTACTGGCGGGTGCGGGCGGGAGCGAGGGTGGGGAAGACAGCGTGGCCGCGTTCGCGCGTGAGGCCGGGCTGCTGCGGACACCTCCCTCACCTGTCACACGTCGGAAGGGCGACCCGGCGCCGACCGAGGTCACGCTCTTCCTGACGACGGCCTGCAATCTGCGCTGCACCTACTGCTACGCCTCCGCCGGTGACGCGCCCGCCACCTATATGTCCATGGAAGTCGCCAAACAGGGCATCGACTTCGTCATCGACAACGCCAAGCGGCTGCGGGCGCCCTACGTGGGGGTGAACTACCACGGCGGCGGCGAGCCCAGCGTCCACTGGAACCTCATGACCGAGTCGCTCGCCTACGCCCACGAACGGGCCGACGGCCTCGATGTCATCGCGGCTTCCGCGGGCAACGGCGTGTTCACCGACCGGCAGATCGACTGGATGATCGCCAACCTCAACGGCGGGATGAGCCTGTCGTTCGACGGACTGCCCGAGGCGCACGACAAGCACCGGCCGACGGTACGGGGCACGGGGTCGAGCGACCGCGTCATGCACACGATGCGACGCTTCACGGACGCGGACTACCCCTACGCGGTGCGGCTGACCGTCACCGCCGAGCAGATACCGCTGCTGCCCGACTCCATCGAGTTCATCCTCTCCCGGTTCACACCGCAGCGCGTACAGGTGGAGCCCGCCTACCAACTCGGACGGCACGAGGGGAAACCCGACGCCGAGACGGAGGACTTCATCGCCGCGTACCGCGAAGCGCAGGCGCGCGCCGCACGGTTCGGCCACGAACTCGTCTACAGCGCGGCCCGGGTCGGCACCCTCACCAACCACTTCTGCGGGATCACCCAGGACAACTTCTGCCTCACCCCCTCGGGGAACGTCTCTGCCTGCTTCGAGGCGTTCTCCGAGGACAACGAGTTCGCGGACGTCTTCTTCTACGGCTCGTCGGGGCCGAACGGCTACACGTTCGACATGGACGCGCTCGGCCGGCTGCGCGAACTGGGCGTCGAGCAGCGCGCCTTCTGCGACGGCTGCTTCGCCAAGTGGAACTGCGCGGGCGACTGCTACCACAAGTCCCTCTCCGCGAACGGGCGCGGCGAGTTCGTCGGCTCCCAGCGCTGCCACATCACCAGGGAGCTGGTGAAGGACCAGCTCCTCACCCGCATCGCCGGATCGGGGGGCCTCCTGTGGCGCGACGGCCACGACGGCGAGCCCTGCACCCTGCACGGAGGCCGGAATGAATGACGTGATGCTGCCCTGGCCGGAGCCGAGGCGTCCCCGCAAGGACGGTGAGGGGAGAGGGGACGGTGAGCGGAAACGGGCGGCCCCGTCTGCTCCGCACTACGAGATCCAGCGGGTGAACGCCGACGGCTCGACCGGCCCCGTCGAGGTGCTGCCCATCACCAAGCCGCCGTGGGCAGCGGAGTCCGGTCGGCGCGGCTTCCTCGGCGCCGGCCTCGCGTCGTCGGTCGCGGCGGCACTGCTGCTCAGCGGGTGCAGTGACGACGGTTCGAACTCCCCGTCGTCGCCCTCGCCAAGCGGTTCGAACCCCTACTCCCCCTCTCCGACCGAGTCGGACTCCCCGACCCCGTGGAGCGACCCGCCGACGGACCCGCCGTCCTACGACCCCACTCCGACGGACACCCCGACCTACAGCACCGGCGGCAGCACGACGACCGGCGGCACGACCTACGGGGGAACGTCGAGCGGCAGCACGTCCAGCGGGAGCACGACGACCGGCGGTACCACCTACGGAGGCACGACAAGCGGAAGCAGCGGCAGCGGGGGCACCATCTGCACCTGCAACAAGGTCTGCACCTGCATTCCGGTCTGCCAGGCGCACGAACTGCTCAACGCCGACCCCGTCGTCCGGCGGATGGCCGAGACCGTGCTGGTCGCCATGGGCCTGCGCGAACTCGCCTACCTGCGGTGGGCGGCAGACGAGGCGGCCCCTCCCCTCCGTACCCGGATCGAAGAACTCACCGGGGAACTGCGCGCCGGCCGCCGCCTGGACCCCGACGAGCTGGACGACCCCGGCTGCGAGCCCTACCTCACCTCCCGCAACCCGGTGATCGCCCTCATGGCCGCGCAAGTGCTCACCCTGCGGGCGCTGCTGCGGGGGACGAGGCTGGCCGGCGTCACCGCCGACCGCGCGGCACGGGCGCTGACCACCGGCCACGCCCTCCACCTGCGGCGGGCCCCCGCCTGGAGCACACCGCGCAGCGGGGCGACGGAGGGGCGGCCCGCCTGCGCACGCTGAGGGCATGGGGGTCATGGGGCCACACACCGAGGGCGGGCAGGACATGGGAGCCGGGACGGAAACGGGCGCGGGTACGAGTACGGAGTCGGATACGAGTAGGGACTCGGACACGGATACGAGTACGGAGTCGGCCCGGGACTCGGACGAGTACGCGCGGGTGGCCGCGTTCCGGGCACGCATAGGTGTCCCCGCCCTCGTCGACGTCCACACGCACTTCATGCCCGACCGGCTGCTGGCCAAGGTGTGGGCGTACTTCGACGCGGCCGGGCCGCTGGTCGGGCGGGAGTGGCCGATCACCTACCGTGCCGACGAGCAGCGCCGCCTGGAAGTGCTGCGGAGCTTCGGCGTACGCGCGTTCACCGCGATGCTCTACCCGCACAAGGCGGGCATGGCCCGCTCCCTCAACGACTGGGCGGCCGACTTCGCCGCCCGTACGCCCGACTGCCTGCACACCGCCACGTTCTACGCCGAGCCGAGCGCCGCCGACGACGTACGCCGCGCACTCGAACAGGGCGCCCGCGTCTTCAAATGCCACGTCCAGGTCGGCGGCTTCGACCCGCGCGACCCGCAGCTGGACGAGGTGTGGGGCCTGCTCGCCGAGGCGCGCGTACCGGTCGTCACCCACTGCGGCTCCGGCCCGGTGCCCGGCGCGTACACCGGGCCCGGCCCGATCGGCGCCGTACTCGACCGGCACCCCGGGCTGCGGCTGGTCGTCGCCCACCTGGGCCTGCCGGAGCACACCGACTTCCTCGCGCTGGCCGAACGCCATACCCAGGTCATGCTGGACACGACGATGGCCTTCACCCCCTTCATGGAGGAGATCGCACCCTTCCCCCGCGAAGCCCTGCCCCGGCTGGCCGACCTCGGCGACCGCGTACTGCTGGGCACCGACTTCCCCAACATCCCGTACAGCTACGCCGATGCGCTGGAGTCGATGGAGACGCGGACGGGCCTGGGACCGGAGTGGCTGCGCGCCGTCTGCCACGACAACGCGGCCCGGCTCTTCGGCCTGGGATGAGCCGGTGCGGGGACCCGGATCGGTGTGAGCCGGATCCGGGGTCCCGCCTTCGTCAGGACGCCAGGGAGTTCAGCCAGGGTGAGAGGCCGTAGGCCACGGGGACGACCTCCTTGTACGACAGGTCGTCGTCCAACGTCACCACCAGTCGGCAGAACGGCGGATACCAGGTGCGCCGCAGATGGGCGCGCTTGTCGAAGACGGCCTCCAGGAAGGCCGGTGTCGCCTCGCGCGGCAGATCGTGGAAGGTCACCCCGTCGAGCGTGATGTGCGCGTCGCCCTCCTCGAAGAGCTGAACGGTGATCCGGGGTGTGAACGGCGCCCCGTCGGGCCCCCGGGTCGCGGGGATCTCCAGCAGCGCCTCGTGCGGAAGCGAGCCGTCCTCGTCCGTGACGGCGAAGGCCCCGGCCGCCGTCCGCCGCGACGACTCGTCCGCGCCGATGGCGTGCTCCACCGACACTGGCAGCCCCCGCCGCTCCGCCAGCGCGGTCAGTACGGAGACGGCCGACTCGGTGCTGTGGATCTGCGGCGGCAGCCGATGCGGATGACGAAACCGGTCCATACCACCGAGCATGCCCGCTCCCCGGCGCTCCCGCGAAGCGAGCCCCCTGCCCCATGCGGCGCGGGCCAGGCAGGGCGCGCCGACGCGCACCGAGGGTGAGCGACAGCTCACCGGTAGTGACTCTGCGCGGTGCTCTCAGGGGCGGCCCCGGGTCCTCTCAGGGTGATCACCGATGGGCAACGGCGGGCGGCACACGGAGAGTTGCCCTTGTCCGGTGTGCCTCCCGAAGGCCGTCTCCCGAAAGGCTGTACATGCGCCGCCTCTTCGTCTCCGAAGTGCGTACCTACCCCGGCAGGGTGGCCGCCACGGCGCTGGCATGTGCGGCGACCGCGGCCGGGGTGGGAGCGTGCCTCCTGCTGTTCATCGGGGTCGGCCTGCCCGATTACGCGGAGAACTCCGTGGCGGCCCGGACCGCACAGGACACCCGCAACCTGCTGTCGCTGCTGCTGTCCATGCTTCTGATGTGCGCGGTCGTGGTCATCGGCTCGACCGTATCGCTCTGGACCAGGCAGCGCCTCGACCAGTTCGCCGTACTGCGTGCGCTCGGAGTCACCGCGGGTCGGCTGCGCGGCATGGTCGCTCTCGACGTGGCCGCTCTCGCCGTCGTCTCGGCCGCGCTGGGCGCGGCCGCCGGCATGGTCCCGCTGGCGCACGCCGGGAGAGCGCTGCTGGTCCGACGCCAGTTGTTCCCCGCGGCTGCTCCCCTTCCCTCACTCGGCACATCCTGCTGGGCAGCGGCCGCCGTGTGCGTCGGCCTGGGCGCTGTCGGTGTGCTGGCGGCCACGGCGAGCGTGCTGGCCGCCGGTCGGGTCAGCCCGGGGGCGCTGCTCAAGGACGGGGAGCTGACCATGGAGTCGTCCCGCGGCCGGGCACGGCTGGTGACGGGCGCCATCATGGCCGTGGCCCTGTGCGGGCCCCTGGTTTGCGTCATGGCGTTCATGGAACTGCCCGCGACGGTGCGGGCCGCTGTGGCGCCCGGCCTGGCGCTGGTGGTGCTGCCGACTCTCGCGGTGCTGGCCCCATGGCTGGTACCGCCGCTGGTCGGCCCGGTCTGCTTGGTGCTGCGGCTCGTCGACCGGCGGCTGGGACGTATCGCGGCGGCAGGCTTGCGGGCCACTCCCGCCCGTACGACGGCGATGGCGGTGCCCGTGCTGCTGGCGGTCGGCATCACCGTCTCGCTGCTCGGCGCAGGTGCCACGGTAGGACGTGCGGTCGAACGGCAGAACGAGAAGGGGCTGCGTGCCGACGGAGTGCTCACCGCCGAACCGGGCAGCCGCCTGCCTGCCACGCCTCGCCCGATCCCCGGAGGCACAGCCACCCCGCTGCTGGCGACCGAGGTCACCACCCCTCCGGCCATCTACGGCGGCGGACCCGCCACGACCGACGCCTGGGGCGTCGATGGGCCCGCGCTGGTCAGGGTCCTGGACCTCGGCGTGCGCGAAGGACGGCTCTCGGCCCTGCGCGACGGCACCTTCGCGGCGGGTGCCATGCAGGCGGACAGCCACCGCTGGCGCGTCGGCCAGCGGGTACGGCTCACGCTGGCCGACGGATCGCACCGGTCGCTCACCCTGGTCGCCGTCTACCAACGCGACCTGGCCTTCCCCCAGCTGGTGATCCCCCGCTCGACCGCTCTGCGTCACACCCCGGCTCCGTACGCCGACCGCATCCTGCTCACCGGCCCGCCCCGGTCCTGGCCGCGAGAGCCGGGTCGGCAGATCGCCTCCCGCGCCGCATACCTGGCCGACTCCGCACCCCGTGACCCGGCCGACGACCTCGCCGCCCGGCTGATCGTGGCCGTCGTCGCCGGTTACGCTCTGCTGTCGGCCGCCAACACCTGCTCGCTCGCCCAGCGCGACCGCCGCAGCAGGCGAGCACACCTGCGGGCGCTGGGTCTGGGCCGCTTCCAGCTGCTGCGCTGCGTCCTGTACGAGGCGGTGGGCGCGACGGCGATCGGCGTGGCCCTTGCGGCCGCCAGCGCCGTGGTCTGCCTGATTCCGCTCTCCCTCGCCCTCGGCGCCGGCCCGATACCGGGCCTCGATATGCCCTGGACCCTCGGCGTACTCGCCGGGGCCGCCCTGGCGGTCGCCGTGCCGACGACGATGACCGCTCGCCCCTTGTCCGGCATCCACACCCAGTTCGCGAGGTGTCGGTGAGGGAGGGACGATGAGGTATCGCGGTAGCCCTCGCCCGGTCGGGGTCCGCCGACTGGGCGCTTAAGCTCGGGGTATGCGTTTGAGCACCGTGATCCTTCCTGTCCGCCGCTGGTCCGAGGGTGGGCGGGAGATGTGGCGCCGGGCCGAGGAGCTGGGCTTCCACACCGCGTACACCTATGACCACCTCTCGTGGCGGGTGCCGTTCCGCGACGGTCCCTGGTTCGGTGCCGTACCCACCCTCACCGCCGCCGCTGCCGCCACCTCCCGGCTGCGGCTCGGCACCATGGTCACCTCCCCCAACTTCCGCCACCCCGTTCCGCTCGCCAAGGAGCTGATCACCCTCGACGACATCAGCGGTGGCCGCGTCACCCTGGGGATCGGCGCCGGCGGGTCCGGCTTCGACGCGACCGCCCTGGGGCAGCACCCGTGGACCCGCCGGGAGCGCGCCGACCGCTTCGCCGAGTTCGTCCCGCTGCTCGACCGGCTCCTCACCGAGGACGAGGTGACGGCCGAGGGCACCTACTACGCCGCCCACGAGGCGCGCGGCCTCCCCGGCTGTGTGCAGCGGCCCCGGCTGCCGTTCACCGTCGCCGCGACCGGTCCGCGCGGGCTGCGGCTGGCCGCCCGCCACGGGCAGTCGTGGCTGACGACCGGCGACCCGGCCGCCAACGAGACCGGCACCCCCGCCGACTCGCTGGCCGCGCTCGCCCGCCAGACCGAGGCCCTGGAGAAGGCCTGCGCCGAGGCCGGCCGCGACCCGCACTCCCTCGGCCGCACGCTGCTGACCGGCTTCACCCCCGACCGCCTGCTGGAGTCCCTGGACGCCTTCGTCGACTTCGCCGGCCGCCTCGCCACCCTCGGCTTCGACGAGCTCGTCCTCCACTGGCCCCTCCCCGGCACCCGCTTCGAGGCGGACCAGTCGGTCTTCGAGCGCATCGCCACGGAGGCACCCGCCCAGCTCGGGTAGCCGCGGTGTGCGGCTCGGGTCTGCGGCTCGCCTCACCCCCCTCGCGCCGTCATCCGGTCCATCGTCCGTGCCCGCACCTCCCGTTCCGCCGCCGCCGCGATGAAGCCCGGCACATGGGCCTCGCCCACCAACTCGCGTACCGACTCGACCGTTTCAACGGGCAACCGCACCTGCTCGCTCCGGTCCGCGCGGCCAGCAGCGGTGCCGTCGGGAGCCGTGCCGTCGGGAGCAGTGCCGCCTGGAGCGGTGCCGTCCGCAGCTGTGCCGTCCGGAGCAGTGCCGCTTGGAGCTGCTGCCGCCGAGCGCAAGTGGTCGCGCAGGGAGCGGGCCGCCAACTTCTGCATGGCTCTCGCCAGTTCGGCCTCCACGGTCTGCTTCGCCAGCGGGCGGAGCCTGCGCACCAGGTCGGCTGCCTCGGAGGCGTCACCGTCGGAGAGGTGGGTGCCCAGGTAGCGGACGAAGACGTGCTCGTTGGTGAAGTCCAGGAAGCGGGCCGCTATGTGCTCCACCTGGCCGCGCAGTTCCCGCAGTTGCTCGGTGATGGCCGGAAGCGGCACCCCCGCCCTGTGCAGCTCCACGGCCACCGACAGCTCCTGCGGGCTGGGCACCAGGAATTCGTCCTCCCTTCCCGGCAGCGGCTCCAGCACCCCCAGGGCCACCGCCTCGGAGACGGCCGCCGCGTCGTGCGCGCCGCCGAACAGCTCATCCAGCTCGGCCCGCGAGACCCGGCCCGACTCCTCGTCCGTCCACGGCCCGTCGACCTCCGCGACCAGGCCCAGCACTCCGCCCAGGCCCCGGCCCTCGTCCCAGGCCTGGAGCAGCTCCTTTATCGACGCCAGGGTGTAGCCGCGCTCCAGCAGGTCGGCGATCTGCCGCAGCCGCGCCAGATGCGAGTCGTCGTACACATTGGCCCGCCCCCGCCGCTCCGGCTTCGGCAGCAGACCCTTGTCCTGGTACGCGCGGATGGTGCGTACCGTCGCCCCGCTGCGGTGCGCGAGGTCTTCGATGCGGTACTCCGGAGCGCGGTGCCCGGACTCGGACGTCGAGGCCCGCGCCGGGTCCTGGGTCCGGGTTGAGGTTGGCATGGTCGTGGTCTCCTTCGACACGGCTGCGTTCGACACGGCTGCGTTCGACACGGCTGCGTTCGACACGGGCTACAGGGGCGGACGGAGGCGGGCGATTCCGCGCAGGGCTCGAGGGGCGAGACGGGACAGCAGCCGGGCTCCCCGGGCCTCGGGCGTCACCGGCACCACGGCCTGGTTGCGCACGACGGCCCGCAGGACGGCCTCCGCCACCTTCTCCGGCGGATAGTTGCGTATCCCGTAGAGCCGGGACGTGCGGCGCCTGATCCGCTCCTGCTCCGCCTCGTCCGCCCCGGCGAACCGTGCCGTACCGGTGATGTTGGTGTTGACGAAGCCGGGGCAGACCGCGGTCACACCGATGCCCCGGCCCGCCAGCTCGGCACGCAGGCACTCGCTGAGCATCAGCACTGCTGCCTTGGAGGTGCTGTACGCGGGCAGGGCGCGGGAGGGCTGATAGGCGGCGGCCGAAGCGGTGTTGACGATGTGTCCGCCCTGACCGCGCTCGGCCATCTGCCGGCCGAAGAGACGGCAGCCGTGGATGACCCCCCACAGATTGACGTCCAGCGTCCTGCGCCACTCCTCGGTGGTGGTCTCCAGGAAGGAGCCCGCCATGCCGATGCCCGCGTTGTTGACCAGCACATCCACCGTGCCGTATTCGGTGGCCACCTTCTCGGCCAGCTTCTCCATCGCCTGCTCGTCCGCGACGTCCACCGTCTCCGCCCACGCCTGGGGAGCACCCACCAGGCGCGCCAGCTCCGCGGTACGGGCGGCGCTCTGCGGGTCCCGGTCCACCGCGATCACCCGGGCCCCCGCCTCGGCGAACGAGAAGGCCGTCGCCCTGCCGATACCGCTGCCCGCGCCGGTCACCAGCACCAGCTGGCCCGCGAACCGGTCCGCGTACTTGCCGGTGGCCACGGGTTCCCTGGCGGGCATCCCCGGCTCGCTGCCGTCGACGAACTCGGTGATCCAGTCCGCGAGCCGGTCCGGCCTGGTACGTGGCACCCAGTGCTTGGCCGGGAGGGTGCGCCGGGTGAGGCGGGGTGCCCACTGCTCCAGCTCGTCGTAGAGCCGCTCGCTCAGGAACGCGTCCTGGGTGGGTGTGATGAGCTGGACCGGGACATGGGCACAGCAGTCGGTACGGGGCCGGCGCAGTCTGGCGCGGACGTTGTCCCGGTAGAGCCACGCCCCGTGCGCCGCGTCATCGGGGAGGGACGAGGTGGGGTAGCCGCCACCCGGCGCCTTCTCGATCAGCTCCAGCAGCCGTGGCCAGCGCTTGCCCAGCGGCCCGCGCCACGCCAGCTCGGGCAGCACCGGGGTGTGCAGCGCGTACACGTACCAGGACTTGGCGCCCTGGCCGAGCAGTTGCGCGACCCGGCGCGGGGTGGGCCGGGACATCCGCTTTTTGATCCAGTGGCCGAAGTGGTCGAGCGAGGGCCCGGAGATCGAGGTGAAGGAGGCGATCCTGCCCTCCGTACGGCGCACCGTGGCGAACTCCCAGCCCTGTACGGAACCCCAGTCGTGCCCGACCAGGTGCACCGGTTCGGTGGGGCTGACCGCGTCCACGACCGCCAGGAAGTCGTCGGTGAGCTTCTCCAGGGTGAAGCCGCCGCGCAGCGGCTTGGGCGCCGAGGACCTGCCGCAGCCCCGCACGTCGTACAGCACCACGTGGAAGCGGTCCTCGAGGCGGCGCGCCACCTCGGACCAGACCTCCTTGCTGTCCGGGTAGCCGTGCAGCAGCACGACCGTCGGCCGGGCGGTATCGCCCAGCTCGGCGACGCACAGCTCGATCCCTCCGCTTGCCACCCGGCGCTCCCGCGCCCCGTCCGGCAGGCCGGGCTCCGCCGGCCGCCCACCCGGGGCGGCGCCGTTCGCGCCGTTCGCCTTTCCGCTCATACCGCCTGTGCCTCCTCCTGCCGGCGCCGCACTCCCCCACGCTCGAATGCGCTCGCGCGGGGGGACCTCCATGGCAGATCGTCGTCCAGCCAGAACGCGCTCTCCTGAGGATCCCCGGAGCCGGTGACGACCAGGACCTCCTCGAACTTCGCGCCCGTGCCGCGGAATCCGAGATGCGGCTCCACCGCCCACAGCCCCGGCTGCGGCGCCGCCGTGCGGTCCCCGAACCAGGCGAAGGGCAGGTGGAACCAGTCCCGCACGCCGCGCTCGCGCAGCCACTCGCGCTGCATCCGGGCGGCCTCCCGCTCGGTCACCCCCGGCTTCAGCCGGGCGGCGACCGACTCGGCGCAGGCGTAGGCCAGTTGCTGGACCTCCCTGAACCCTCGCAGGTCAGTGGAGGAGTATCCGATCTTCGCCGCGCGCATCCCGGCCTCCGTCCGTAGGTGATCGCCGGTCCTCCGGCGCTGAGTCGCCAAGCCGCTCCGGTGCGTGAGCAACTTGACATCGACGAATGTGACATCGACCCGTGGCGGGGTCAAGGGCCCCGCAGAGCCTGTGGAAAACTCCGGATCACGGCCGAACCCCCCCTTCCCCTACGGGGCGCTACGACTTGAGAGGGACGGGCCCACGCACTTGAGAGGTATGCGTCCGGCCCGGAAACCGGCGCCGCGTCTGACGCGGACGCGACGAACGGCTCATAGCGTCGAGGTGTGACTGTGATCGCGATCGAAAGCCTCAGCAAGCGGTTCCCCCGGGTGACCGCACTGGATCGGCTGACCGTCGGCATAGAGCCGGGGGTCACCGGCCTGGTGGGCGCCAACGGAGCCGGAAAGTCCACCCTCATCAAGATCCTGCTCGGGCTCTCCCCGGCCACTGAGGGCAGCGCCAGCGTGCTCGGCATGGATGTGGCCACCCAGGGCGGCGCGATCCGGGAGCGCGTGGGGTACATGCCCGAGCACGACTGTCTGCCACCGGACGTGTCAGCGACCGAGTTCGTCGTCCACATGGCGCGCATGTCGGGACTGCCCGCCACGGCGGCCCGCGAGCGTACCGCCGACACGCTCCGCCACGTCGGCCTGTACGAGGAGCGCTACCGGCCGATGGGCGGTTACTCGACGGGCATGAAGCAGCGCGTCAAGCTCGCCCAGGCCCTCGTGCACGACCCCCGGCTGGTCCTGCTGGACGAGCCCACCAACGGGCTCGACCCCGTCGGCCGCGACGAGATGCTCGGCCTCATCCGCCGGGTGCACACCGACTTCGGCATCTCCGTCCTGGTCACCTCGCACCTGCTGGGCGAGTTGGAGCGCACCAGCGACCACATCGTCGTCATCGACGGCGGCAAGCTGCTGCGCTCCTCCTCGACCGCCGACTTCACCCAGCGCACCGCCGTCCTGGCCGTCGAGGTCACCGACACCGACGAGCACCCCGACGGCACCGCGGCCCTCCGCGCGGCGCTCCGCAAGGCGGGCCTGGCCCCGCACGAGCCAGCCGACGACAGTGCCGTCGCACCCGGCGCCGGGCACCTGGTCACTCTCGACATCGGCAGCGAGCACGGGGACTCCGAGGCACCGACCGCATCGGCCTCCTCGGTCTTCGACACCGTGCGGGACACCGCGGCCGACCTCGGCCTGGGGCTGGTCCGCATGGAACAGCGCAGGCACCAGATCTCCGAGGTCTTCACGGAAAGGAGCGCCGGCGATGTCGCCTGACCGCACCCTGGGCCACCCCACCGCCGAGCGGGGCCAGGACGTCATTCACAACATCGGCTACCGCGGCTACGAGGGACCCAGGCTGGGCCGCTCCTACGCGCGCCGCGCCCTGTTCACCCAGTCGCTGCGCGGCACCTACGGGCTGGGCCGGTCGGCCAAGTCCAAGGTGCTGCCGATGCTGCTGTTCGCCGCGGTGTGCGTGCCGGCCGCCATCCTGGTGGCCGTGGCAGCCCTCACCAAGAGCAAGAGCCTCGAGGCCGGGTACGCGGAGTACGTGCTGCTGATGCAGCCGGTGCTGGGCATCTTCCTGGCCGCCGCCGCACCCCAGGCCATCTCCATGGACCTGCGCTTCAAGACGACGCCGCTGTACTTCTCCCGCCCCATGGAACGCAGCGACTATGTGGCCGCGAAATACGCGGCCCTCTCCGCGGCGCTCTTCGTGTTCACGGCCGTGCCCGTGCTGATCATGTATCTCGGCGCCCTGCTGGTGAAGCTGGACTTCTCCGACCAGACCAAGGGGGCCGCCCAGGGCCTCGTGTTCTGCGCCCTGTTCGCGCTGCTGCACGCCGCCATCGCCGCCTGGATCGCCGCGCTGACCCCGCGCCGCGGCTTCGGTGTCGCCGCGATCATCGTCGCGATCACGGTGCCCTATTTCCTGATCACCGCACTCCAGGGCATCGCCCTCACATCCGACAACAGCAGCGCCATCGGCTGGCTCGGACTGGGCTCGCCGGGAACGCTGCTGGACGGCATCCAGAGCAGGTTCCTCGACGGCCGTTCCGGATTCCCGGACGCGCAGACGCTCACCGGTGCCCAGGGCGGCGTCTACCTCGTCGTCTTCGCGGCACTGGTCGTCTGCTTCTACGCCCTCCTGCTGCGCCGCTACCGAAAGGCCGGACTGTGACAACGATCCACATCGACCGCGTCTCCCGCTGGTTCGGAAACGTCGTCGCGGTCAACGACATCACCATGGACATCGGCCCGGGTGTCACCGGCCTCCTCGGCCCCAACGGCGCCGGCAAGTCCACCCTGATCCATATGATGGGCGGTTTCCTGGCGCCCTCCAACGGAAGCGTCACCCTGGAGCCCTCCCCCGGCCCCGACGGCAGGCCCGTGACGGCCGCGCCGATCTGGCGCAACGAGGACTCCTACCGCCACATCGGCCTGGTGCCTGAACGCGAGGGCATGTACGACTTCCTCACGGGCCACGAGTTCGTCCTGGCCAACGCCGAACTGCACGGCCTGCCCGATCCGCGCGCGGCGGCCGCCGAGGCGCTGGCGACAGTCGAGATGGAGTACGCGCAGGACCGGCGCATCTCCACCTACTCCAAGGGCATGCGGCAGCGCGTGAAAATGGCCTCCGCACTGGTGCACCACCCCTCGGTGCTGCTGCTGGACGAGCCGTTCAACGGGATGGACCCGCGCCAGCGCATGCACCTGATGGAACTGCTGCGCAAGATGGGCGACGAGGGCCGCACCGTGCTGTTCTCCTCGCACATCCTGGAAGAGGTCGAACAGCTCGCCTCCCACATCGAGGTCATCGTCGCCGGACGGCACGCAGCCAGCGGCGACTTCCGCAAGATCCGCCGCCTGATGACCGACCGCCCGCACCGCTATCTGGTGCGCTCCAGCGACGACCGGCGGCTGGCTGCCGCGCTCATCGCGGACGCCTCCACAGCGGGCATAGAGCTGGATCAGGCCGAGGGCGCGCTGCGTATCCAGGCCGTTGACTTCACCCGCTTCACCACCCAGCTGCCCCGCCTCGCACGGGAGCACGGCATCCGGCTCTACACCGTCTCGCCCTCCGACGAGTCCCTGGAGAGCGTCTTCTCGTACCTCGTCGCGGCCTGAGCGGCGGAAAGGAGCTGACCAGATGTACAACCCGACGGTCGCGCGGCTCACCTATCGCGCACTCCTCGGCCGCCGCCGCGCGCTCATCCTGTGCGCGCTGCCGGCACTGCTGCTCGTCGTGGCAGCCGCCGTACGCGCCATGAACGGTGCCGACGACGCGGTCACCAGCGACCTGCTGGGCGGCTTCGCGCTCGCCACACTGGTGCCGCTGATCGGCGTGATCGCCGGCACGGGCGCCATCGGCCCGGAGATCGACGACGGTTCGGTCGTCTACCTGCTCTCCAAGCCGGTCTCGCGCACCTCCGTCATCGTCACCAAGCTGCTGGTCGCCACCGGCACGACCGCCGTCTTCTCGGCCGTACCGGTGCTGATCGCGGGCTTCATCCTGAACGGCAACAGCCAGCAGCTCGCCGTCGCCTACGCGCTGGCGGCGGCGGTCGGCTCCATCGCCTACAGCGCGCTGTTCCTGCTGCTGGCAACGGTCAGCAGGCACGCCGTCGTCATCGGCCTGGTGTACGCGCTGATCTGGGAGGCCCTCATCGGCAGTCTGGTGCCGGGGGCCAAGACACTCAGCGTGCAGCAGTGGGCGCTCGCGCTCGCCGAGAAGGTGGCCGGCAGCAGCGCGGACGTCAACTCGTCGGTGGGTCTCGTGGCCGCACTGGTGCTCATCGTCGTGGTCACCGTGGGCGGCACCCTCTTCGCCGGGCAGAAGCTGCGCACGCTGACACTGGCGGGGGAGGAGTAGCACAAGAGGGCGCCGAAAGACGCCCCCGGAGCGCCCCGGAGCACCCCCCGGGGAGTCCCAAGGAGCCCCCGGGAGTGGCTCCGGGCGCGTCCGCTCCGACGGGCCCGGGCCACCCCTCTCAGGCGGTCACTCCTCCCCGGACTCCGACCCGGTGCCCAGAGCGTGCGCCACTCCGCGCAGCTCGCGGCGCATGGCGCGCATCTCCTCGCCCATGTCGGCCAGCCGCTGACTCATGGCGCACACCACCTGCTCGGTGCGCTCCGTGCGGCGCTCGGTCTCCGCGAGCCGGTGGTCCATCCGCTCCACCCGCGTGGACAGCCGGCCGATGACCGGACCCAGCTCCTGCAGTACGGCACCGAGTTCGGCGCCGGCCGCCTCCAGGTTGCCGACCCTGCGGTCCAGGGACCCGTATCCGGCGGCCAGAGTGCGGACCGTCTGCCGCAGCTCCTCCGTGGACTGCCGTACGGCCTCGACGCCGGGGTGCGCACGGGCGCTCTCCTCGACGTCGAGGAGGTACGAGCGGACCCGCTGGGCGACCACACTGTCGCGCAGCAGCATCGCCACAGTGAGGACGGCACGGCGGCTGAAGACCGTGAGTCCACTGCGACGCTGTGGATAACCGGTCTCCGCCTCGGATGAGACTGACAAGTTGTCAGTCTGATACTTCTGCAGGTCAGAAGCCCGGAGGACAGTCATCCCGTTGCTGAGGAGCTCTTCTCGGTGCCGACTGACCAACTTTTCCACAGTGTTGAGCGGCACTTCGAAGTAGTTGGCCACATCCCTTGTGGTGGCCTGTGCACCGCCTGTGGAAAACGCCAACGCCTTCACTTTGTCGAGGACTTCGACCCTGTGTGCCACGCCGGAGCGCGCGCTGCGCGACTCCAGCAGAACGGAATCGGTGTACATGGCAGACCCTCCTGGGTCCTGGTTCCGGACATGTCTGGGAAACCCCGATCACCTGGGGGTCGTCAGGTGTCCGTATCCAGGAACCAGGAGCGGAGATCAGCTCATGTCTTCCCACGTACCGCACTACCGGCAAGAGGCCCGTCGGCGCTCCATTGGCGCACCCTGACGGGCCGACTCTCAACCGGCTACCACCACTTCACACACTCTCGACGTCACGCTCTCCAGTCGCCTCCGCACAATGGGTACAACGATGCGACAGTCGTACAGTTACGCGATTCGGGCGACGGCGACGTCTCAACCGCGCCCGGCGCCCCACAGGTTGAACCGGAACATCCCCTCCGGGTCGCACTCCGACTTCAGCCGCTCCAGCCGGGCGCCCGTCTGCTCGCCGTACACCGAACGTGCGGCGTCCCAGTCCTGCGGCCCGTACAGAAAATTGGCGTTCTGCCCCAGCGCGCGGTCGCCCACCGGAGCCAGCACCCGCTTGTGCAGGGCCCGCACGACCTCCTCTCCCGAGGGCGACCCGACTCCCGACTCGGCCCCCGAGCCCGAACCCGCCCCCGAACCCGGCGCCGGGTCGTCCGGCACCGGCGAGAGCACATACAGCAGATAGCCCGCGTCACGGTGCGGCACCGCGTTCGGCACGGCCGGTCGGCGGGAGAAGGCGCCGCCCAGATGCCGCATGCTGAGCACACACATCACCTCGGACGACGGCCCGGCAGCGGCCAGCACGGACCGCCGCGCACTCTCGTCCAGTCCGTCGGAACTCAGCAGCGCATTGGCGCTGCGATAGGAGTGCGGGGTGCCCGGTTCGCTGAAGACGGAGCCGCACTCGGCGTACGGCATGTCCCGCAACTCGTCGATCAGCACGGAGCCGATGGCTCGGAGCGGCTCGACCAGCCGCTCCCCTTCGGCGCTCGGTCCGCTGAAAGCGATATGCACCTGTGCCAGATAGCGGCCGCGCAGCGGCGCGGGAACTGCGGGATCGTCCGGCATCGGCAGCAGCGTCACGGCGGAGGTCAGCTCTTCGGGGACCGACTCCGTCCATTTCTGCCAGATCCGCAGCACCTCTTCCGCGACCTGACCACCGTCGAAGACGAGCCTGCCGCCGAAGACCCGCTCCACAGGTACGAGTTCGATCTCCATCCCGGTGACGACGCCGAAGCCGCCACCGCCCCCGCGCAGCGCCCAGAACAGCTCCGGATCGCTGTCAGCCGTCACATGGTGCAGCCGGGCGTCCGCCGTCACGACATCGATCCTTCGCACCCGGTCGGCCGCGTAGCCGAACTGCCTCCCCAGCAGCCCTACTCCGCCGCCCAGCGTGTACGAGACGACGCCGACGCCCGGCGCCGAGCCGTTGACGGGCGCCAGCCCGTGCCGGGCGGCCTGCTCCACCAGGTCGCCGGCCCGGACACCCGCCTCGATCCACGCCGTGCGTGCCGTGGGGTCGATCCGGATGCCCGTCATCCGCCGTGTGCTGACCAGCACCCCCGCACCGGCCGCCGCACCCAGGCCGTGCCCGGTCGCCTGCACGGCCAGCGGCAGCCCGTGCCGCTGTGCGTGGTCGACCGCCGCCTGTACGTCGTCCGGTGTGCGGGCCACGACAATCACGTCCGGACGGTGCGGATTTCCCGTCTGGAAACCGATGCGCTCCTGGTCGTACTCCGGCTCGCCGGGTACGAGCACACTGCCGCGCACCGCCGCACGCAGCGACTCCAGCTCCTGCTCGCCCATCCTGGCCCTCCTCCCCGTCACCGCCGGTCGCTCCTGTGCTTCCTTGCGCATGCCGACGCCTTCCTTGCGCATGCCGACGACGCCTTCCTTCCGCACGCCGACGCTTCCCTTCCGCTCACTGCCCTGCCGCGCCAGGGGCCTGCCATTCGGGGTCCCTGCCGAGCCAGGCGGCGAGGCGGGTGCAGGTGTCGGCGCTCTCCGGGGCCTGGCGCGTCTCGCCGAACGGCAGATGCTCCCGCCCCTCGGCGGGCAGCGCCTGGTGCGCGGTGGCCAGCGCGAAACGAGCCACCTCCTCGTCCAGCTCGCCGCTCCAGCCGATGGCCCGCGCCAGGTCCCAGGTGTGGCCGACGGTCTCCATCACCGAGCCCGCCAGCGCGATCCGTCCGGGCATCCGTCCCCAGGGCACGGTGACGACGGCGTCCATGGCCTCGTCGCTCTCCCAGGCGGTCAGCATCCGCTTGCGGCCGTCCTCGTAGAGTTCCGGCCACTGTCCGGCGGGCGCGTCGGCCGTCCACTCGGGCACGTCCGCGCCCTTCCCCTCCCCGCCCTCGGGCACGGTGGCGATCCGGCGTGCGCCGCTGACCACGTGGCCCAGCAGGGCGCGCACGTCGTACTCCTCGCACGGCGTCGGGTTGTCCAGCTGTTCGGGCCGTACGGTGGCGATCAGCGTGGCCAGCTGCGCGCTGGCGCGGGCGTACAGCGGGCGGGGGTCGGGGACCTGCGGGGTGCTGTTCACGGTTCACTCCTGGGTACGCGGCCGGCTGTGGCGGTACCGGGCCGGCGGGTGGCTTCGTGCGAGGAGAGTCTGCCGGGAAAACTTGACACAACCCGTCAACATTTTTGCGGCATGGTGGAGAGGTGAAATCCGACCGGCTGCTGGCCATCCTGCTGCTCCTCCAGACGCGCGGCCGCGTACCGGCCGACGAGCTCGCGGCGGAGCTGGAGGTCTCCAAGCGGACCATCTACCGGGACGTGGAGGCTCTGTCGGCCGCCGGGGTGCCCGTGTACGCGGAGCGCGGGCGGCACGGCGGCATCACCCTGCTGCCCGGCTACCGCACGGATGTGACGGGCCTGACCAGCGACGAGGCTCGCGCGCTGTTCGTACTGGCCGCACAGGGCGTGCACTCGGCCCTGGGGCTCGACAGCGCCCTGGGTTCGGCGCTGCGCAAGGTGATGGCCGCGCTTCCCGCGCCGCACCGGCCGGTCGCCGATCTGACGAGCCGCCGCATCCTGGTCGACCCCGACCGGTGGTTGCCCGGGCCCCGAGGCGAGGTCCAACTGGACGTGCTGCACACCGCTGTCTTCGCCGACCGCAGGCTCCGCCTCCGTTACCGGCACAGCGGCGAGCAAAAGGTGCGCACCTACACGGTCGATCCGTACGGCCTCGTCAGCAAGGCGGGTGTCTGGTACCTGGTCGCCGACCGGCGGCGTTCCCCCGCGCTCTTCCGCGTCGACCGGATCGCCTCCGCGACAGCGCTGGAGGAGCCCGTACGGCGCCGTGAGGGCGTCGAGCTCTCCGACGTCTGGCAGACGCTGCGCCGGCGGGTCGAGGACCGTCCCAGGGAGCTGCGGGTGACAGCCAGGGTGCATCGCTCACGGCTCGACATGTTCACCCGGATCGTGGGTCCCCTGCTGACCGAATACCCCGGCGCGGACGGGAAGGACGAAGAAGAGGGTGGCTGGGCCACCGTCCGCCTGGCCTTCTCCGTCCTCCCCGGTGTCAGCGTGCTCCTGCAGTTCGGCCACTGGGTCGAGATTCTCGATCCCCCGGAGGCCGTCGAAGAACTGCTGCGACGCAACCGCGAGGTGGCCGCCCTGTACGAGCGGCGGCGCGCCTCGCCGTCCGGGAGCGCCACCAGCACCGCAGCACCCTCCTACGAGGCCGAGGAGCGAGCCGAGGAGTGAGCCGAGTGAGCCGAGGAGCGAGCCGAGTGAGCCGAGGACGGAACCGGCCGCCCGGCCTCGTCCCGGCCGCTCCCGTCAGCCGCCGCCTCCGAGCCGCCGCCGGGTGCGGCGGCGTCCCCCGCCGCCGTGCCGCGCACTGAGCCCTGCCCGCCGTGCGGCGCGTGCTCGGTTGCCGCGCGCCCCCGGACGAACAGCAGCACCGCCACCCCGGCCACCAGCGCCGTCACCCCGCAGATCACGAAGATCCGGTCGAGCCCGGTCGCGAACGCCTCGCGCACCAGACCCATCGGCACCCCGGCCTCCCGGGCGCGGCCGCTGCCCGCGGCCTCGGCCGCCGCCTCTGGTACGCCCCGGCCGGTCAGCGTCTCGCGCACCCGCGAGGCGAACACCGTGCCGAGCACGGCGATGCCGAGCGCGTAGCCGAGCTGCCGCGCGGTGTTCACGGCGCCGCTGGCTGTCCCCGAGCGCTCCGGTGGAACGGCGCTCAGCGCTGCGGAGATCAGCACGGTGAGCGCCATGCCGACGCCGACTCCGATCAGTACGAATCCGGGCAGCAGCGCCGTCCAGGAGGAGCCCGGGGCCACCAGCATCTGGGCCAGCGCACCGACGCCGGTCACCAGCACTCCGGCACCCAGCGGGTACTGCGGCCGCATCCGCTGCAGCCTGCCGCCGAAGATCGCCGCCACCAGGAAGGAGGTGCCCGCCATGGGCAGCGAGGCGAGCCCGGCCCGCAGCGGACTCATTCCCAGCACCGACTGCACCCACAGTGCGCTGTAGACGAAGTGGGTGAACGCCGCGGCCTGCGTCAGCAGTGCGACACCCAGCAGTACGGCGAACGAGCGGTTCCGCAGCAGCGCGAGGTCCAGCAGCGGCGCGGGACCCGGCCGGGTTCCGCGTGCCAGTGCCGTGCCGCGCGCCTGCTCCACCAGTACGAACCCGGTAGCTGCCGCCGCGGCCACCGCCAGGGACCAGATCGTCAGCCGGTCGCTCCAGCCCGCGTCGCCGCCTCGCACCAGCCCGTACGTCAGCGCGGCGGCGCTCAGCGTGAACAGTGCGGCGCCCGCCCAGTCGACCCGGGCGCCGGACCGCCGCGGGGCGCGGGACTCGGGCACTGTGCGAAGGGTGATCCACAGGGTCACCAGTGTCAGGGGCACGTTGACGAAGAAGATGGCCCGCCAGTCGATGTACTCGGTCAGCACCCCGCCCAGTGCCAGTCCGCAGCCGACAGCCGCGCCGTTGACCGCGCCCCACACGCCGAACGCGATGCCTCTGTCGCGGCCGTGGTAGGTGGCGCTGATCAGTGGGGCGTTCGCCGCGAACATCGCCGCGGCGCCCGCGCCCTGCACCGCCCTGGCCGCGATCAGCGTGCCGGCGTCCGGTGCCAGTCCGCACGCGAGCGAGGCCAGCCCGAACAGCACCAGGCCCCAGACGAAGACCCGCCGCCTGCCGTGCAGGTCGGCCAGCGAGCCCGTCACCAGGAGCAGCGCGGCCAGTGCGACCGCGTAGATGTCCACGACCCACTGCAGGGAGGTGAACGAGGCGTCCAGCGAGGTCGCCATCCGGGGCAGCGCCGTGTTCACGATGCTCACGTCGATCAGCAGCATGAAAGCACCGAGGGAGAGGCCGGCCAGTGGCCACCAAGTGCGGTGCTGGTTGTCAGTGGTTCTCATGCCGCCAGCCTCCGAGAGTGCCGCTCTCTTCCCCACTCAGCCCGGCGAACCCGGTGGATTTCGACATCAGCTACCGTTTCGACGGTGCGAACCGATGCGAAGGACACGAACACGAAGGACACGAACACGAAGGACACGAACACGAAGGACGCGAAGGACACGAAGAGGTCGCGGACGTCCCCGCCCCTGGACGATCTCGACCGGCAGATCGGCCACGCGCTCCAGCTGGACGGGCGGGCGGCCTTCTCCCGTATCGCCGAGGTCCTGGGCGTCTCGGACCAGACCATCGCCCGCCGCTGGGCCAAGCTGCGCTCCAGCCGCAGCATGCGCGTCCTCGGCCTGACGGAGCCGACCGTGCTGGGTGAGACGGTATGGCTGGTCCGTGTCTCGACGACCCCCGATGCCGCCGTCCCGCTGGCGGAGGCCCTGGCACGCCGTACGGACACCTCGTGGGTGGGGTTGCTGGGGGGCGGTACCGAGGTCAGCGCGGTCTGCAGGTCGGGCGCTGACTGGGCGCGCGACGGCGGCGAGGCTGTGCTGCTGCGCGAACTGCCGCGCACCCCGCGCGTGCTGTCCGTGAACGCCTACTGCCAGCTGCACCAGTTCTTCGGCGGCGCCGAGGGACTGGTCCTCAAGACCGGGATGCTCTCGCCCGAACAGGTGGCGCAGCTCGCCCCGCCCCCGCCCAGGCCGCCCGACGAGCCGGTACGGCTGACAGCAGACGACGACAAGCTGCTCGCCCGGCTCGCACAGGACGGCCGCGCGGCTGTGCCCGATCTCGCCGCCGCGACCGGCTGGTCGGCCTCGACGGTACGGCGCCGGATGGCAGAGCTGCGCTCCAGCGGGGCGCTGTACTTCGACGTGGACTACGGGGCGCACGTTTTCGGCCTGGGCGCCCGGGCCGCCGTATGGCTGTCCGTACCGCCCGCCCAACTGCACGCCACAGGGCAGGCGGTGGCCGCTCACCCGGACGTCGCCTTCGCGGCGGCCACCTCCGGCCCCGCGAACCTGTTCCTGGCGGTCGTCTGCCGGGACACGGCTGCGCTGTACGCCTATGTGACCGGGCCGCTCGCGCAGCTGCCAGGGGTGCGTGATTTCGAGACGTACCCGATGGTCCGCACGCTGAAGGGGCCCGGCCCCTTTCTGCCTGGCCCCGTTCTGCCCGGCTCGCGCTGAAGGCGACAGCTCCCGGGCGTCAGCCCCCGGGCCTCGGCCCCCGGGCGTCAGCCGGCGAGGCCGGTGAGCCGCTCCAGTACCAGCGCGATGCCGTCCTCGTCGTTGGAGGCGGTCACCTCGTCCGCGACGGACAGCAGCTCCTCGTGGGCGTTGGCCATGGCGACGCCGTGACCGGCCCAGGCGAACATCGGGATGTCGTTGGGCATGTCGCCGAACGCGATGGTCTCGGCCGCGCGGATCTTGAGCCGTCGGGCGGCCAGGGCCAGCCCCTTGGCCTTGGACAGGCCCAGCGGCAGCAGTTCCACGATGCCCTCGCCGGCCACCACCACGCCCACCAGGTCGCCGACGGCGGCCCGTGCGGCCTTGGCCAGCTCGTCGTCGTCCAGCTGCGGATGCTGGATGTAGAGCTTGTTCAGCGGCTGCCGCCAGATGGTCTCGCGGTCCTCGAACGGGACATAGGGCAGCGGCCCGTCGTGCACCCGGTAGCCCGGTCCCGCCAGCACCTCGCCGTCCACCCCGTCCCGGGAGGCGGCGACCGCGACCGTGCCGACCTCCTTCTCCAGCAGGCCGAGGGCCTGCTCGGCGACGCGCCTGTCGAGCGTCACGGAGGTCAGCAGCCGTCCCGAGCCCGCGTCGTAGACCTGGGCGCCCTGTGCGCACACCGCCAGCCCGCGGTAGCCGAGTTCGGCCAGTATCCGCTTGGTCCACGGCACCGCGCGGCCCGTGACGACGATGTGCGCGGCACCGCGCGCGGTGGCCGCTTCCAGCGCGGCACGGGTGCGCTCCGAGACGGTGTCGTCGGAGCGCAGCAGCGTGCCGTCGAGATCGGTGGCGATCAGCCGGCAGGGGAACGCGTCGGGACCGCCGGGGGCGGCAGGCGGCGCACTCACTTGGCGACCGGCTCCAGCACCTCACGGCCGCCCAGATACGGCCGCAGCACCGGCGGGACCCACACTGAGCCGTCCTCCTGCTGGTGGTTCTCCAGCAGCGCCACGATCGTGCGCGGCACCGCGCACAGCGTGCCGTTGAGCGTCGCCAGCGGCTTGACTGTCTTGCCGTCCCGCATCCGGATCGACAGCCGGCGCGACTGGAACTCGGTGCAGTCCGAGGTGGAGGTCAGCTCGCGGTACTTGCCCTGGGTGGGGACCCACGCCTCGCAGTCGAACTTGCGCGCCGCCGAGGAGCCCAGGTCGCCGGTGGCCACGTCGATCACCTGGAACGGCAGCTCCAGCGACGACAGCCACTGCTTCTCCCACTGGAGCAGCCTGTGGTGCTCGGCCTGGGAGTCCTCAGGGGCGACGTAGGAGAACATCTCCACCTTGTCGAACTGGTGGACGCGGAAGATGCCGCGGGTGTCCTTGCCGTAGGAGCCGGCCTCGCGGCGGAAGCAGGGCGAGAAGGCGGCGTAGCGCAGCGGCAGCCGGTCCGCCTCGATGATCTCGTCCATGTGATACCCCGCCAGCGGCACCTCCGAGGTGCCGACGAGGTACATGTCGTCCTTGGGCAGGTGGTAGACGTCCTGCGCGGCCTGGCCGAGGAAGCCGGTGCCCTCCATGGCGTGCGGCTTGACCAGCGCGGGCGTCAGCATCGGGGTGAAGCCCGCCTCGGTCGCCTGTGCGATGGCCGCATTGACCAGGGCCAGCTCCAGGAGCGCCCCGACGCCGGTCAGGAAGTAGAAGCGCGAGCCGGACACCTTGGCGCCCCGCTCGACGTCGATGGCGCCGAGCTTCTGGCCCAGCTCCAGGTGGTCCTTGGGCTCGAAGCCCTCCGCCGCGAAGTCGCGCGGGGTGCCGATCGTCTCCAGGACGGCGAAGTCCTCCTCACCGCCGACCGGGACGTCCGGGTGCACCAGATTGCTGAGCCGGCGCAGCAGTTGCTGCGTCTCCGCCGCTGCCTCGTCCTTCTCGGCGTCGGCTGCCTTCACGGCGGTCGCCAGCTCACCGGCGCGGCTCAGCAGCTCCGCCTTCTCCTCGCCCGCTGCCTTGGGGATGAGCTTGCCGAGCTGCTTCTGCTCGGCGCGGAGTTCGTCGAAGCGGACGCTGGAGGACCTGCGCCGCTCGTCGGCGGAGAGCACCGCGTCGACGAGGTCGACGTCCTCTCCACGGGCGCGCTGGGAGGCGCGCGCACGGTCGGGGTCCTCACGGAGCAGGCGAAGGTCAATCACCCCGCCAGGGTACCGGTGGCCTCGGACGCCGCTCGATTCGATATCACTTTGCAGCACTTTGTCCGAATTGGGTGTTTTGCTGTGCCCGGGAAAATACTGTTCTCTGGGTTTCTCGTTCTTCCGGTTTTCCGGCTTTCCGGCTTTCGGTGAGCGCCGGGCCGGTCCGCCCGCTCAGGGGTGGGGCGGGTGGACTGGAGGCGCTGGCGGGGGGAGTTGAGCAGGCCTCCCGGCGGCACTTATCCACAGCTGTGACGGGCGTCGGCCGGGTTTTCCACAGGGGGAGAACTGGTGCTGTGGAAATGGGGGAGTTCCGTTCCGGCATCTGTTCGGCCGCCGCGGAATTCCCGGGGTAAACCAGAAATACCCACTCAATCGAGGGGGATTAGCTCACTCCAAAGAGTTGATCAATGGAATTGTGGTGACGGGGTGGGAGCTGTGCCCTGTGGAGGGAGATGCGGTCTGCATGCCGCTTTGTCGACTGAGTCCGTTTTCTCTGTCGACTTGTGCACAGGTCGGCACCCACCCCTGTGGATAACTTTGCCGACCCTGTGTACGACGTGTCTGGGCGGCTGTACGAGCCTCCTGCACAGCGGTACGGCCGGCCTGCACAGCGGTACGGCCGGCCTGTGCGGTTGTACGACCCGCCTGTGTCGTCAGTCCCGCCCGTCCAGGCACCGCGACAGCCAGTCGGTCGCCGCCACGAAGTCCTCGTCCGCCGTCCCCGAGCGCAGCGTCGGCGGCTGCTCGTCGGCGCGCGGATAGGAGCCCAGGAACCGCACCGCACGGCAGGAGCGCTTCAGCCCCATCAGCACATCCCCCACCCTGCGGTCCTGCACATGGCCCTCGCAGTCCACCGAGAAGCTGTACTGGCCGATGCCCTTGCCCGTGGGGCGTGACTCGATCCGCATCATGTTGACGCCGCGCGAGGCGTACTCGTGCAGCACCTCCAGCAGCGCACCCGGCTGGTCCCCGCGCAGCCAGAAGACCACCGACGTCTTGTCGGCACCCGTCGGTGCGGCCGGCCGCCCCGGCTGTCCCAGCAGCACGAACCGCGTCATGGCGTTCTCCGCGTCGTGGATGTCGGTGACCAGCGGCTCCAGGCCGTAGGTCGCGGCGGCGAACTCACCCGCGAAGGCGGCGTCGTACCGGCCCTCCTGCACCAGCCGGGCACCGTCCGCGTTCGAGGCCGCAGACTCCCACAGCGCGTCCGGCAGGTGCGCGGCCAGCCAGTTGCGCACCTGCGGCTGCGCGACCGGGTGCCCGGTGACCGTCTTGACCTCCTCCAGCCTGGTGCCGGGACGCACCAGCAGCGCGAAGGCGATCGGCAGCAGCACCTCGCGGTAGATCATCAGCCGCCTGCCGCCCGCCAGCTCGTCCAGCGTGGCGGTGACGCCGCCCTCCACCGAGTTCTCGATCGGCACGAACGCCGCCTGCGCCTCCCCGTTCCGTACGGCGTCCAGCGCCGCGGGAACCGACACCATCGGGGTGAGCTGGCGGGTGGCTGCCTCCGGCAGGGTGTGCAGCGCGGCTTCGGTGAAGGTGCCCTCGGGACCGAGGTACGTATAGCGGCTCGCAGGTGTCATGAGCCCACGGTAGTCGCGCAGGGAGGCCGCCCGGGCCGGGTCTCAGCCTTCGAGCAGCCGCTGCCCCACGTACTCGCCCTTCCGTGGACCGCCCGGCACCGCGAACAGTCCGCTCGCCTCGTGCCGCAGGAAGCGGGAGAGCGCGTCCCCCCGGTCGAGCTTGCGCTGCACGGGTACGAAGCCGCGCAGCGGATCGGCCTGCCAGGCCAGGAAGAGCAGCCCGGCGTCCGGCGCACCGTCGTCCCGGAAGCCGTCGTGGAAGGAGAACGGCCGGCGCAGCATCGCGGCTCCCCCGTTGCTGCGCGGAGCCGTCACCCGGATGTGCGCGTCCCCGGCGATCAGTGGCAGTCCGTCAGGGCCGCGCTTGTCCAGGTCCGGCTCGGTGTGCTCATGGCCGCCGGACAGCGGAGCGCCGTCGGACTTCCGCCGCCCTATGACCTTCTCCTGCTCGTCCAGTGAGCGCTGGTCCCAGTCGTCCAGCAGCATCCGGATGCGCCGCTGCACCACATAGGAGCCGCCTGCCATCCAGGAGGGCTCCCCCGAGGACGGTACGAAGACCTTCCCGGTGAAGTCCTTCTCCTCAGGCCGGGGATTGTTCGTACCGTCGACCTGTCCCATCAGATTGCGCACCGTACGGGGGCGGTCCGTGGCGCCGGGGGAGCGGTTGAAGCCGGACATCTGCCAGCGCACCCGCGCGGTGCCCGCCGCCTCGCGCTGCACGGCGCGCAGCGCGTGGAAGGCGACCAGCGCGTCGTCGGCCCCGATCTGCACCCACAGGTCGCCGTCGGAGCGCTTCTTGTCCAGCGCGTCGGCCGAGAAGTGCGGCAGCGGCGCGAGCTGTGTCGGCAGCCGGTCCTCGAGCCCGGTACGCGCGAAGAACGTCCGGCCGAACCCGAAGGTGACCGTCAGCGACGACGGCCCGGCGTCCAGCGCGATCCCGGTGTCCCGCTCCCCGTCCCGCGGAGGCTCGCCCGCCATCATCCGCCGGGCCGCATCGGACCAGCGGCGCAGCAGTGCCGCCGCCTGCTTGCGCCCCGCGTCCGGCGCGAGGTCGAAGGCGAGCAGATGACCGTGCGCCTGCGCGGGCGTCACGATGCCCGCCTGATGCGTGCCGTGGAACGGCACGGCGGTGGAGCCGAGCGTGGTCAGCGCCGTGGGCGCCTCGTCCTGTGCCGCGGCATGTCCCCAGGCGCCGCCCGCCCCGCCCAGCGCCAGCCCGGCGGCGCCCGCCGCCGAGGCGGTGCCCAGCAGCCGACGCCGCGTAACCAGCGCGGCCCCGTAACCTTCGCCCGCACCCGTGGTCTCTGTCGTCCTCGCGCTCTCCTGCTCACTGTTCTGCGCGCTGTCGTTGGCGGTGCTCTTGTCCGCGGCGTTCTTCGAGTTCTGTGTGCTCATCTGGTCGCTCGGTTCCGGCTCAGCCGATGGTGGCGGTCGTGGTCTTGGTGACCTGGTCGATGTCGGAGGTGCGGACGGTGACCGCGACCTTCCATTTTCCGGCCATGGGCAGTTGCAGCCCGGTGGCCTTCCAGTGCCCCTTCTCCCGCTTCACCGGTTCGAGAGGGACGGACAGCGGGCCGAGGTCCTTGGCGGGCAGCGTGAAGGCGACCTTCACCTCGGGGGCCTCGACCGGCTTGCCGCTGGGGCCGGTGGTGCGCAGCTCCAGGCTGTTCTCACCGCTGGTGCCCGGGTCGATCTCCAGCTCCGCCGTGCCCTTGCCGCCCGGGCCGCCCGTGTCGAACGGCACCTTCACATCCACAGGGCCGCCGGGCTCGCTGCGCGCCTCGCTCTGCGCCGCGCGCACCTGTTCCTCGGTGCGACCCGGCTCGGTGCCGGTCAGTGCCGTGGTGACGGCCAGCAGTACGACGGCGACGGCGGCCTCGGTCAGCACGGTACGACGCAGCCCGCTGCGCTGCGGGTCGGCCTCGCGCTCCTGGCGCCGCCTGGCCGCTTCGGCTGCCGCGCGCTGCCGCGCCAGTTGGGCGGCCCGTACAGGATCGGCGGGTACGGACGTCTTTTCCGCACCCGCCGGAACAGCCGCCCGCCCTGCGTCTCTCGGGGCAGGCACCTTTTCCGCGCCTGTGGAGACCGCGTTTTCCGCCGCTGTGGGGACCTCGGTCAACCTGGTTGTCCATCGCCTGGAGAACCAGCCGACGGACACCAGCGCCCCCACCACGAGCACCTTCACGATCAGCAGCCGCCCGTACGAGGTGCCGGTCAGCGCGTTCCACGACCCCACCTGGCGCCACGACTGGTACAGGCCCGTCGCGGCCAGCACGGTGACGCAGACCAGTGCCAGCCGCGAGAAACGGCGCACTGTCGTGCCCGTCGGAGAGGGGCCCCAGCGCAGCAGGCAGAACAGCGCGGCCAGACCGCCCAGCCACAGCGCGACGGCGAGCAGATGCAGCACGTCCACGGGCATCGCCAGTCCGGTCTGGATGCCCGTGGAGGCGTGCTCGGCCATCGCCCAGGTCGCCGCGAGACCGACCGCCACCACGACACCGCCCACGGACAGTCCGTAGCGCAGATCCCGCCGTCGGCTCGCGGCCTGGTCCCGCTGGGCGTACGCGCCGAAGAGCACCGAGACGAACAGCGCGGCAGTCGCGAGCAGCAGCAGCCGGGAGACGAGCGCGCCACCGGGCTTGGTGGCCACCACCTCCTTGAGGCCGCCCAGGTCGACGACGTCGGCGAGCCGCCCCGAACCGGTGTAGGGGCCGCGCAGCAGCAACAGCGCCAGTGTCGATGCCGTCAGGGTGGTCCAGCCGGTGACCGTCAGCCGCTGCACCGGCCGCGCGGAGGCGGCCGGTGACGAGCACAGCAGGACGAAGGCGGCGCCGCCGACCAGCAGCACGAAGCCCGCGTAGGCGGCGTACCGGCCGATCCCGTAGAGGGTGCCAACGGCGCCACCGCCCGCCTCCTTGTCCTGCTGCGGCACCTGCACGCTCGTCTCGGAGGGCTTCCCCACCGAGAAGGTGAAAGCTCCCGAGACGGGATGGCTGTCCGCGGAGACGGCCTGCCAGGCGACGGTGTAGGTGCCCTGGCCCAGCCCGGCCCGTAGCGAGACGGCGCGCCGCACCTTCCCGCCTGTGCCGGTGTCGCGGACCTTCCGGCTGTCCACCCGCTTGCCGCGCGGGTCCAGCACCCGGATGGCACCGTCCGACATGGCAACGCCCTCGGAGAAGTCGAGCGTGACCTGGCGAGGCGCGCCGCGCACCACCGAGCCCTCCGCCGGGTCGCTGCCCGTCAGCGCGGCGTGCGCCCCGGCCGGAGCCGCGGCCGCCAGCACGGCCAGCAGCGCGCAGACCCCCGTGAGGAGGGCCAGCAGCGCCCTGGAGGCGGCCGGTCGGGGCGCGGCGGGACGGGCGCCGCCGCGGCGGGCGGCGACCCGGCGGACGGCGGCGCGTCGAGCTGTGCGGAGCGGTTCCGCCGCGGTGGCGGTGGTGTACGGCACGCCTGCGGACCTCACTTCCGGGGTGTGTAGTTGGCCGCTTCGACAGGCGCCTTGACCGTGACGGCACCGGACCGCTGGAAGTGCAGTACGAAGGTGACCGTCTGGCCCTTGGTGGGCTTGTGCTTCAGCTCCATGAGCATCAGGTGGTTGCCGCCGCGCCCCAGTTCGAGAGTGCCGTGTGCGGGTACGCGCAGGGACTTCACCCGCTCCATCTGCTGCTCGACCGTCTTGTGCATCTCGACCTTGCCGGCGACGTCACTGGAGACGGAGGTCAGCTTGTCGGCCTGCTCGCCGCCGTTGCGCACGGTCAGAAAGCCGCCCGCCATCTCCTTGGTCGGCGGCTGCGGCACATAGGCGCCGCTGATCTTCAGCTCCGGACGGCCGTCGCCCTTGCCTTCGCCGCTCTTGTCGTCGGAGGAGCAGGCGCCCAGTGCGAGGGTGAGCGCCGTGCCGCAGGCCATGGCGGCGAGTGACCGGCGGGCAGCGGGGGACAGGCGCCTCGCGGACGCGGACCGGGCGCTCACGGGTTCTTCCCCTCGATGAGCTTGGGCAGGTCCTTCTCCAGGATCTCCGGCCCGGTGTTGTTCTCGGTGTACAGCACGTGCGCCTTGTCGTCCTTGGGGGAGAAGGCGAGCAGCTGGGCACCGTGCGTGGAGACGATGTCGCCGTTCTTCTTCTTGTACGACGGTGCGACGCTGACGCCCACGCTGCGCGCCCCCGCCTGGATGGTGTCGAAGTCGCCGGTCAGCCCGACGAAGGAGGGGTCCTGGCCGTCCAGCCACTTCCCTAGCTCCTTGGGGGTGTCCCGCTTCGGATCGGTGGTGACGAAGACGACCCGCAGCTTCTTCTGCTCCTTCTTGGGCAGCTTGGACTTGGCCACCGAGATGTTGCTCATCGTCAGCGGGCAGATGTCCGGGCAGTGGGTGTAGCCGAAGTAGAGCAGGGTGGGGTGGCCCTTGGTCTGCTCGACCAGATCGTAGGTCTTGCCGTGTGTGTCGGTGAGCCGCAGGTCGGGCTTGTCGAAGGGCTGGTCGAGGACCGTGCCGCCCTTCTTCTGCTGGTTGTCGACGGTGGCCGGTTTGTCGGTGGCCTTGTCGCCGCCGTCGTCGGAGCCGCAGCCGGCCAGGGCGAGCGCGGCGGCCGTGGCGAAGGCCGTGGCGGCCGCGGCCCTTCTCGTAGTGCGCATAGTGCTTGTCCGCATCGTGCAGTAGGGATCGTGCGAGGAGTGAGGGGGAGGGGCGGTGGGGCCGACCGGCACCGGCTCGGCGCCGGTCGGCCCCACCGCCAGGGCTCCGTACCTGCCGCGAGGAAAGGTACGGCTCCCGGGAGGGCCCCGGATCAGGCAGTGCGGCGGCGCCCCGCCAGGACGCCGAAGGCGACGCCCGCGACCCCGACGACGATGCCCACCACGCCGAGCACACGTGCCGTGGTGTCGGAGCCGGAGCCGGAGCCGGAGTCGGTCTCGGCGGTGGCCGCGGTCTGCTCGGCGTCGTCGGAGGAGGCGCCCGAGGCGGCGCCACCCTCGCTGTCGGCAGCCGTCAGCTTGAGCACCGGCGCCGGGTTCTCCGGCTCGGCCGCGCCGTCCTTCGGCTCCTCGATCCACCGGACGACGTCGTGGTCGTCGTAGGTCTGCAGGGCCTTGAACACCAATTGGTCGGCGTCCTTCGGCAGTTGCCCCATGGAGACGGGGAACTGCTGGAACTGGCCGGGCTCGACCTTGCCGCCGCTCCAGGTGACCTTCGAGACGGCCTCGGTGATCTTCTCGCCGTGCATCTCGATCGGCTTGTCGAGCTTCTTCTTGTCGACCTTGACGTCCCAGCCGGGCACCGGCTGCGGCATCACGGAGGCCAGCGGGTGGTCGGTCGGGAAGGTGACCTCCAGCTTCACCGTGGAGGCGTCGTCCTTCTCGTTCGGCACCTTGAAGTTGACGGTGGCGTAGCCGCCCTCGGCGGCCTCCTTCGGGTCGACGCTGACGTGCGCGGAGGCGGGCCCGGCGACCAGCAGCACGGTCCCGGCGGCGAGCGCGCAGACGGCGGCCGAGCGGCGGTTGACGATCTTCATGGGAGATCTCCTGAGTGCCCTGGCCACGAGGCGAGCCGCCTGACGGCACAGGGCGAGTGGGACGGATGACATGACACGGCGGAGGCGGACGCGTGACGGCGCGCGACGGCCCGCACCGTGCGCCGTCAAGCCGCGCCGCCCGTGCCCACCCGTCGGGGCGAGCCCACCCTTGGTGTGGCCGGACAGCTCGGTCTCAGCGAGCGCCGTGGTACGTCATGCCGCCAGCGCGAACGCGTCCGCGGCGTGCGCCGGGGGGCCGCGCCGGTGTACGGAGTGCGCCAGCAGCAGCGCTGTGGGCGCCTTCTCGTCGTCCGGCCGGTCGAGGAAGGGCCGCGCCGGTGCCCAGGGCAGCAGCTCGGTGTGCAGGGCGCGGACGAGGGCCGACGCGGTACGCAGGGCGAGCGCGGCCACCAGTTCCTCCGCCGCCGACGCGGCGTCGCACGACAGCCGCACCAGCCGCCACAGCGCGGCCTCGCCCCTGCGCAGCATCCAGCCGAGCAGTACGGCGGCACACAGGTGCCCGAACAGCATCGGCAGCTCGCACATACCGGCGGCGGCCCGTGCGGCCTCGCGCAGGCAGTCGAGCGGAGTGCTGGGAAGGGCCCCGGTGACGGCCTGGTGTCCGGCGTGTGCGGCCTGCTGCGCCGCACCGCCCGTGCTTCCCGCCGCAGCCGTGTGCGGGTCGAGTCCGGCGCGTGCGACGACGCGGCGCGCCTCGGCTTCGCTCAGCCTCCGCGCGGCGTCGTTGCACAGCAGCGTCCCGGCGAGCGCCCGCAGGCCGCCCGAGCCGTGGCCTGCCGCCCCTGCCGAGGTGTGCTGTCCGGCGGCTCCCATGGAGAACACCAGGTGCAGAACGATCTGCCCCGACCCCAGGAGCCCCGCGATACCCGGCAGTGAGCGTTCCCGTCCGGCCAGTGCGGCAGCGACCACGAACACGCAGCCGAAGCCCAGCGCGAGGGTGCCGAACGGCAGTACCGCTTCCGCTGCCAGCAGGTGCCCCGCGGCGGACACGGTCACGCAGACCGCGGCGAACACCGCAGCCCGCAGCAGTCTCAGGTCCGCACCGGCAGTCATGGCGGCGTCATTCTCTCACCGCGTCCCCAGGCTCCTCACGGCAGGGCCACACCGCTCCACCGCCGCTCAACCGCCACCCAGGCGCGCCGCGTCAGGTTGCTCTGGTGCCCTCCGCCCCCAGGGGGCGTGCGGCCCCGCCTCGCGCTTCCGCCGTACCCGCACGCAGTGCACTCGGTCCGGTACTCGGCGCTGCCCGTTTCCGCCGTACGGGGGTCATCGTGACGCCACCGCGTAGTGCTGGAACGCGCAGGCAATAGGTAATCCTGTGTCGAGCCGCATGGAGGGTGAGCATGAGCAGCCTGTGGTGGTCTCTCCGGCTGCGGCGCGAAGCCGCCAGTGTGCCGCTCGCGCGGCAGCTCCTGCTGAGCTCGATGGCCTCGGCCGGCGTCGATCCGGATGTGGCCTACGACCTGTGCCTCGCCCTGTCCGAGGCGTGTGCGAACGCGGTCGAGCACGGCAGCACCTCGGGTGACATGGTCGGTGCGTACCGTGTCTCCGCCTATCTGGAGGGCAACCGCTGCCGTATCGAGGTGGCCGACACAGGACCCGGCTTTCCCGCCGGATACGACCCGGCCCGCTGTGCGAGGGAGGCCGAGAGCGGTAGGGGCCTGTTCCTGATCGAGTCGCTGGCCGACCACGTACGGTTCCGCAACCGGCCCGGTCACGGCGGTGCGGTCGTCAGTTTCGACAAGGTCCTCGACCGCCGCGACGGACATCTGATGACGGCGTCCTAGTCCGCCGCGTCCGCCCTGTCCTTCCCTTCCGGCCCGTCCGCCGCCTGGGCCGCGGGCGCGCTCCAGCTGTCCCGGGGCAGCTCCTGTGCGGGTACGCGGGCCGCACGCGGAACGGGCGTGCGGTAGCGCAGCAGCAGCATGGCCGCGTCGTCGTGCAGCGGGGAGCGCACATGCTCCTGGATGTCGTGCCGTACGGATTCCAGCGCGCTCTCCGCGTCCGGGTCCTTGAGCAGGTGCGCTCGGTGGTCCAGCGGGTAGAAGTGGTTGTCGGGGTCGCGGGCCTCGGTGACGCCGTCGGTGTACAGCAGCAGTTGGTCCCCCGGCGCGAACGGCACCTGGTGCGGGCGCGGCGGTTCACTGCCGTGCAGACCCAGCCCCAACGGCAGGGAGCGCTGCGGCGGCTCGGCGAAGTGCACGGTGCCGTCCTGCCGGACCGCCAACGGCGCCGGGTGCCCGAAGTTGAGCAGTGTCGCGGTCCGGGTGTGCGCGCCGTGCGGCACCTCGACGAGTACCGCCGTCACGAACTTCTCGCCCAACAGGTGCCGGTCCAGGGCACGCTCCAGGCGTTCGCCGACGGTCGGCAGGTCCGGCTCGTCGTAGGCGGCCTCGCGGAACGCGCCGAGCACCACGGCTGCCGTCTCCACCGCCTCCAGGCCCTTGCCCTGGACGTCACCGATGATGACGCGGACGCCGTGCGGCGAGGTGACAACCTCGTAGAGGTCGCCGCCGATCCGCGCCTCGGCGACGGCCGAGGTGTAGGAGACGGCGACCCGCAGCCGCCCGGCGCTGCGCGGCACCGGCCGCAGCAGCACGCGCTGGGCGGCCTCCGCGATGGAGCGCACGTTGGCCAGTTCGGCCTCGCGCTTCTGCCGCATCGAGGTCGCCACCAGCGCGGCGACCGAGACGCCCGCCACGGAGATCAGCGTGGCGTTGCCCCGCCGCTCGCCGAACTGCTCGTTGTAGAGGCTCAGCGCGATCGAGAGGGCCATCGCCAGCGCACCCACCAGCGCGGTGCGCCGCTTGCCGCCGGAGAGCCCGGCGAAGGCGGGACCGAGCGCCATCATCGGCTGGAGCCCGATCCCCGGCCCGCCCGTCAGGTCGGCGGCACCGACAGCGCCCATGGCGAGGAAGGGAAACGCGGACAGCAGTCCGGTCCGGAACCGGGAGACCAAAACGTGCTCTCTTCCTAGTCGGTGAGATCGCTCAGCAGGCTCGTGCCGTGACGACGTCTCCCGTCCTCGCCGCTGTGCTCGAATAATCGTGCTCCGGCCGGGGAGCGCTGCTCGCGCGGCGGAGCGCCGCTCGTGCGGAGTGCCGCTCGTGCGGCAGAGTGCCGCGCGTGCGGCGGAGCACCGCTCTCGCAGGCCCCGCCCGCGCTCTCCCGGGCCGGTCGTCGGTCACATCTGCCGGCTCACGCCCGCAGCTTCGCCATCCAGCTCTCCACCTCGGAGCTGCTGCGCGGCAAACCGGCGGACAGGTTCCTGTTGCCGTCCTCGGTGACCAGAATGTCGTCCTCGATGCGCACGCCGATTCCGCGGTACTCCTCGGGCACCGTCTCGTCGTCCGCCTGGAAGTACAGTCCGGGCTCCACGGTCAGGCACATGCCCGGCTCCAGCGTGCCCTCGGCGTAGGTCTCGCGGCGGGCCACCGCGCAGTCGTGCACGTCCATGCCGAGCATGTGGCCGGTGCCGTGCAGCGTCCAGCGCCGCTGGAGGCCCAGCTCCAGCACCCGCTCGACCGGACCCTCGATCAGGCCCCACTCGACCAGCTTGGTGGCCAGCACGCGCTGTGCGGCGTTGTGGAAGTCGAGGTACTTGGCGCCCGGCTTGACGGCGGCTATGCCCGCCTCCTGCGCCTCGTACACGGCGTCGTAGATCTTGCGCTGCAGCTCGCTGAAGCGGCCGTTGACCGGCAGCGTGCGGGTCACATCGGCGGTGTAGAGGGTGTGGGTCTCCACGCCCGCGTCGAGCAGCAGCAGCTCGCCCGAGCGCACCGGGCCGTCGTTGCGCATCCAGTGCAGCGTGGTGGCGTGCGGACCGGCCGCGCAGATGGAGCCGTAGCCGACGTCGTTGCCCTCCACGCGGGCGCGCAGGAAGAACGTGCCTTCGATATAGCGTTCGGAGGTGGCCTCGGCCTTGTCGAGGACCCGTACGACGTCCTCGAAGCCGCGCACGGTCGAGTCGACGGCCTTCTGCAGCTCACCGATCTCGAACTCGTCCTTGACCAGCCGCATCTCGGACAGGAAGCTCCGCAGCTCCTCGTCGCGCTCGGCGGTGACCTTGTCCGCCAGGGCCGCCTCGATCCCCGCGTCGTGGCCGCGCACGACCCGCACCGGGCCGCTCGCCGCACGGAGCGTGTCGGCGACCGTGCGTACGTCGGCGCACGGCAGGCCGTAGAGCTGCTCGCTCTCGGCGAGGCTGTGCCGGCGGCCGACCCACAGCTCGCCCTGGCTGTCCAGCCAGAACTCGCCGTTCTCCCGGTCGGAGCGGGGCAGGAGGTAGAGCGTGGCCTCGTGACCCTCCGTGCCGGCGGGCTCGAGGACGAGTACGCCGTCCTCGGTCTGGTTGCCGGACAGGTAGGCGTATTCGACGGACGACCTGAAGGGGTACTCGGTGTCGTTGGACCGGGTCTTGAGGTTGCCCGCGGGGATGACCAGACGCTCGCCGGGGAAGCGCGCCGACAGCCGCTCGCGCCGCTCCGCGAGCTCGGCGGCCTGCGCGATCGGCTCCAGACCGTGCAGCTCGGTGTCGCCCCAGCCGGACTTCATGTTCTCGGCCAGTTCGTCGGAGACGCCCGTGTACAGGCCGTTCTTCCGCTGCTTGATCGGCTGCTCGTCAGCGGCGTCTGCCACGTCTGCCTCCTCTATGACGGATAAAACCACCTTCCATCGTATGGGTGGGGGCCGACTGGTCCACAGTCGTGCGACTGTGACGTTCGGCTGTACGACGGTGATGTCCGACCCTCACCGGGCGCCGGGGCGGGCCCGGGCGCCGCGGCGTGCCGGTGGCGGGCGGCGGGCCGGGCGGGGCTGCGCTCAGAAGCGGGCGGCCAGCAGTACGACGTCCTCCGGGTGGTCGGGGAGGTCGGCCAGTGGCCCCGGCAGCACCGTGCGCAGCACATGGTCGACGAGCGCCTCCGGGTCGTCCCTGGCCGCGCGCGGTGCCGAGGCGGCCGCCGAGCGCAGCCGCGCGAAGGCGCGGTCCATGGAGTGGCCGGTGCGGTGCAGCAGTCCGTCCGTGTAGCACAGAAGCGTTTCACCTTCCCGCAGGACCACCTCGGCGCTGGGCGCCTCCCAGCACGCCAGCATCCCCAGCGGCGCCGAGACCGCGGTCTCCACCGGCTCGATCCGCCGGGGCCCCACGATCAGCGGTGCGCAGTGCCCGGCGCCGGCGAGCAGGACCTTGCGGGTGGCGGGCTCGGCGTAGGCGAACAGCGCGGTCGCCGAGCAGGACGGCTCGGACAGCCGCAGCAGCAGCTCCAGGTCGGAGAGGACGGCGACGGGGTCCTCGCCCTCCATCACCGCGTACGCGCGCAGGGAGGCCCGCAGGCGGCCCATGGCGGCCACCGCAGCCGGGCCGCTGCCGGTGACACCGCCCACCGCGAGCCCCACGGCCCGGTCGGGCAGCGGCAGCGCGTCGTACCAGTCCCCGCCGCCGCACGGCCCCGTACGGTGCCGTACCGCCAGCGTCACCCCGGGCACGCGGGGCAGCGTGCTGGGCAGCAGCTCCTCGCTGAGGGTGGCCATGTCGGCGCGGGTACGGGCGAGTTCCCCCAGCCGGGCGCAGTGCTCGGTGGCGTGCCGCAGATAGCTGCCGAGCAGCTCCCGCTGGCGCGGTGTGGGCTCACCGGGCTCGTCGTAGAGCCAGACGGCGGCACCCAGCCGGGTGCCCGACTCGGTGGTGAGCGGCACGGCGTAGGTGGCCGCGTAGCCGAGGCGGGCCGCGACCTCCCGGTGGCGGGGTGAGAGGTCCTGGTCGGCGGCGATGTCGGGGCAGGCGATACCACGGGCCGGTACGTGTGCTGACGGTGTGTCGGAGCCCGCGCCGGTCGGCGTCCCGGGCGCGGGGCAAGGGACCTGATACGCCTCCTGCGGGCTCCGTGCCCCCTCGGCGGCTCCTTCTGGCTCGTTTCCCTCGTTTCCCGCGCTTGCCCGGCTCCCTTTGCGCGGCTCATCCGGCTCATCCCGCTCATCCGACTCGCTCAGCCGGCCCGGCTCACTCGTCTCTCCCGCACCGAGGGGCCGACCGGCGCGCGGGTCCGCGTCGAGGATGCGCGCGTACGCGGCGGAGGAGCGCGGGACGGTCTCGATCTGGCCAAGGTCGGCGCGGCCGAGACCGAGTCCGATGGTGCGTTCGGGGGCGCGCCCGTGGGCGTCGGAGGTCTCGCTGCCGGGGTCGGTGCCGGGTTCGAGCGCGATCATGCCGCGGGGGGCGCCCAGCAGCGTGGAACCGGCGCGCAGGGTCTCGCGGAGCGCTGTGTCGAGGCTCTTGGTGCGCACCAGGCGCGTCGTCAGCTCATGGAGGGAGGACAGGTCTCAGATCCGGTTGCGGTCGGCCTGTGAGCTTCCGGTTTCTGCGGTGGCCGCCTGCGCGGATGCCTCGGGCGCGGGCGTGGCGGAGCCGGTGGCGGCCGCGGTACTCGTGGGTGCGGTGGACGCCGTGGGGGGCGCAGCGGAGGAGGCCGCTGCGGCTGTCGAGGAGTTCGAGGAAACCGTTGGTTGGATTCCAGCCACTTTCGGAAGGTGCGGGGAGGTCATGGGCGGCGGCTCAGGCTGCGGGTGAACTGTCCCAATAGCATCGCAAACCCCCATGTCATGCTGCTCCGCTATCAATGCCACTACATCTACACATGCCGCTGGGGCATGTCCAGCACGTGCGCTGCGGTGCCGAGAGTGTCCGGAGAGCGGGCCCGGCTCACGGGGGCTGGCCGAGGTGTGGAAAGATTGGCGGAAAATCGCTCACGTGGCGTGCATACTGCTGTCGACTGAGCCCACTCGACAGCGCGTTGGCATCGCCGTTGCGGGTACGGAACCCTGTGGGGAGTCATGGCGTCCTAGGGAGCAGCGGGCCCCGACCCGCCCGCTTCTTGCGGGAGGGCACCAGCCGCAGGATTGCACCAGGCAGCACAGGCGCGGTACGAGCGGGTCCTGAGAAATCCCCGGCCCAAGGCCGGCGGAGGTCCTCAGCAGGCAACGAGCAAGTACAAGCAGCATCGGCGCAGGTGGCAGTCCACAGTGTGAACGCCAGGCGTGCGCCACCCCCCGCCACGTTCCACGCTCGGCCCGCAACATGATGCGCTGTTCGACACGCACGGTCACCAGGCTTCACGTGGTGTGCATTGAGCTAGAGATCGGTCGGTACGGCCAGTTGGCGATGTTTGCTGTGTTTGCGTAGTAGGCGTTGTTCGGCGTTCACGGAAAGGAACGAGCGCTCATGCGCGAGATCCTCGGAAGGCGACGCTCCCTCCGGGCCTGGGCGCAGCTCCAGGGCCGACGGCTCCGGGGGCGGTCCGGACGGTATAACCCCAGGTCACCGATGCGGAGCACGGCGCTGACGGCGGCCATCGAGTGGCAGTGGCCGGTGGTACCCGGCGCAGCTCTCGCCTCCCCGGGGGCCCGCGGCTCTTCCGCCGCCTGCGCGTGCCCGGACCCCGAATGCGTGGTGCCGGGCGCACATCCCTTCGAGCCGGTGCTGCTGGCGGCCACCACTGACACGACGATGGTGCGCTGGTGGTGGGAGAACAGGCCGGACGCGCCCGTCATCCTCGCGACGGGCGGTACCGCGCCCTGCGCGCTGAGCCTGCCGGCCGTCGCCGGGGCGCGTGCGCTCGCGACGTTCGACCGCACCGGGGTCCGCGTCGGTCCGGTGATCGCGACGCCGACCCGCTTCTCCGTCCTGGTCGAACCGTACGCACTCGAAGAGCTGGGCGAACTGCTGTACGCCCAGGACCGGGTGCCCAGTTCGCTGCGGTTCCACGGGGACGGCGGCTATGTCGCGCTGCCCGGCTCGCTCACCGGAGCGGGCAAGGTCCGCTGGGAGCGCGAGCCCGAACGCGGGGACGAGGGGCGGCCGTGGCTGCCCCGGATGGAGACGCTGCTCGACGTCCTGGTGGCCGAGAGCGCCGCGACGCCGGACACCGGGAGCCGACTGGCCTACTGAGGCCGCCCCTCCGCAGGGCGGTAGGCGGATTCACCCGTACGGGTAGGAGCCGACCGGAGTTATGGGGGAACGGGCCGCTATATCGCATCGGCGGCCCGTTGACCCCGATATGTTCAACTCATCAGTCGGCCCGGTCCGCTCCGTCCTTCTCGAAGGCGTCCCAGGTGGGTTCCCTCATGCACCAGCCGCAGCAGCGCAGCACCTCCCGGCTCCGTGCGGTCACGCTCGCCAGTACGGTCGCGCTCGCTGTCGCACTGGTGCTCGCGGTGGCGGTGGCGGGCCAGGACGCGCGACTGGCGACCAAGGCATTCCAGGCCGCCCATCCGAGGCACACCGACGACCACGCCCGCGAGGCGCACCCCTCCGATGTTCGACCCGCGCCCGACCGCTCCCTCGAGCGCCGCTCGGCCGAGGGAAGGCATTCGGCCGCTTCCTGCGGGCTGGAAATCGTCTCCCCCGAAGGGGTGGCAGCTCGGGCTTGCGTATTGACCCGGGGCGTTGAGACCTGGGCCCGCGCGTACTACCGCAACGCGACCGGCCACCGCCTCCCCGTCTCCCTTGCGCTGTACGGACCCGGTGAAGGGGAGTCGCGGGTGCGCTGCACGATGCGCGGGGACGGCCGTCGGGGTGTGTGCGAGACCCCTCGTGGCCCCGGCGCGGGGGCCACGGAGCCGGGGAAGGGCGCCTCCACGGCGGTGGCGGAGGTCTTCGCGGCCGACGGTGAGCCGCTGCTGCGGGCCGACAGCGGGAAACGGCACAGGTAGCGGCAACTGAGCGCTGGCGGGCGGGAGTTCGCCCAGCGGCGCGTCCGCCGCTCGGTTTCCGGGCACAAAAGAACCCGGTCGCTGGCGACGGGGGATGCACCAGCGACCGGGCTCTTAGAACGGTAACAAGAGATCGGCTGTTAGCAAATTCGATCGCCCATATCCGGACGCCGATTTACCTGCGAGTAGGGCAAGTTGGGCCCGCAGTGTGACCGGAGTCACGGGCACGAGTTCTCCGCAAACCCCTCGCCGAATCCGCCGAACCCCTTCAGTTGAGCGTCACCTGACGGTTGATGAGACCGCTGCGCGCCCTGCGCTCCTCCGCGGTCAGCGGAGCCGTCACCGACAGCGCCTCGGCCAGCCGCTCGGCGAAGGCGGCGGCGGGCTTCTCGCAGTCCTCCGACCTCATGCCCGACGGAAGGTCCCACACCGGCACCGTCAGGCCGTGTGCGCGGAAGGAGCCCACCAGCCGGGAGCTGTCGCCGCCCGAGGTGCCGCCCGGCTCGCCGAGCGCCGAGGCACCGGCCGCGTGCAGCCGGGCCAGCGCGTCGAGCAACTGCTCCTCGGGGTGTGTCATCACCCAGCGCAGGTGGTTCTTCTCCGGCGCCTCGCACCAGTACGCGCCCTCGACGGACGCGAGCCGGGCGGTCGGGATGGCGGCCGCGTTGGCGCTCTCCAGCGAGGCGGCCACCTCACCGGCCGGCTGCTCGTCGCCGTCCAGCCAGAACTCGAAACCGGAGTGCACCTCCGGCTCGAACGGCGCGTTCACATCCAGCAGGTCCTGCAGCCGGGGGCCGTCCGGCGCAGGCCGTCCGGCGTCGACCGGGGTACCCGGCTCGGCGGCCAGCGCCCGGGTGAGCGTGTCCGCCAGATCGCGGCTGATGTCACCGGACGCGGTGTCGTTCTGCAGCCCCAGCAGGATCTCGCCGTTGTCGCGGCGCAGCGCCGGCCACGCCATCGGCAGCACCGTCGCCAGCGTCACAGCGGGCACGCCCTCCGGCAGCCCGTCCTTGAGCGTGAGGCGCGCCGTGGCGGCCGGGACGAGTTCACGCAGCGCGACCCAGTCGCTCTCGTTCGGCAGCCCTTCGAACGGGCGACGCACCAGCTCGGTGGCCGCCTGCGCGGCTGCCCTGCCGTGGCACGCCTTGTAGCGGCGGCCCGAACCGCAGGGGCACGGCTGCCGGGCTCCCACCACCGGGTAGCTTCCGGCGTCTGCGGTGCCCGGGGAGGTTCCGGCGGGCGCCGCGGCGGCTGTCTGGGGTCGGCGCTTCTTTGCCATACGAGCGGTTCTCCAGGTATGCGGCGGTGTGTGGGCGCCGCGATCCTAGTAGCTGGACGCCGTACACGTCGCTGCGCGCACGGGAGCCGGCCCGCGGGGCATCACAGAGCCCCGTGGGGGCGTACAGGGCCCGCGGGGCGTACACGCCCGCACGAGAGCCCGCACGGGCGAACGCCCGCCCTCTTGCGGCGGCGCCGGCTACTTGAGCTCCTCCACCGAGGCGAAGTCGAACCCGCCGTTCAGCCCACCGCCGAGCTCGCCGTCCAGCTCGCCGTCGAGCGCGCCCAGGCTCGCGGCGACCCGGCCGCTGAACGAGCTCTCCGGCCGCAGCACGGCCCAAACGGTCACTCCAGGTGACTCGTCAGCGGTCGTGTCCGGTTCGGAACGCACACCCCAGTCACGTGCGAGCGCGGTGATGATGGCGAGCCCTCTGCCGCCGCGTGCGGTGACGGAGGGCTTGGCCGGAAGTGGGCGGGTCGGGCCGCCGCCGTCCGTGACGGCGATGGTCACCTCACCTCGCACATCCCTGCGCCAGGACGCTCTGACGGTGTTGACCGGGTTGACCGGGTTGCTCGTGCTGCCGGTGCCGCCCGTGCCGTTCGCGCTGCTTGCCGGGGCCGAGTCCTCGTGCAGCGGGCGTGCGTGTCTGCACGCGTTGCTGAGCAGTTCGGAAAGGATCAGGATCGCATCGTCGACCACCGTGTCCGGTGTGCCGCATGCGTGCAGTTCCTCGCGCATTCTGCGCCGCGCGACGCGTACGCCCGACGGACCATGGGGCACGGCCATGGTCGACGAAGTAGGCACCTCCTGTGCCACCACCAACGCCACCCCCGAGACCTCCTTTGCCCCACGCCATCCGGATGAATGCCCCAGCTGAGGGCGGCGGAAACCGGCCACTCCCTTTCTCTTGACGCACTCGCGTGTCTGCAATAAGTGCCGAGTGCGCCGGTGCACTCCGCCGACCAGGCACTCTCACCTCGACCGGCCGGTCACGAGCCCGTCATTCCGAGCGGCGCCGCGCGAGCTGGGCACGGACCTGGCGCGGGCGGTTGGTGATGATGGCGTCCACACCGAGGCGTACGCACAGCTCGACGTCCTCCGGCTCGTCGACCGTCCACACGTGCACCTCGTTGCCCGCGCGGTGCGCTCGTGCCACGTACTCCGGATGGGAGCGCAGGATGCGGATGCTCGGACCGGCGATGCGCACCCCGTACGGCAGTCGGCCGTCGCGGTGGCGGGGAAGCAGGAACTGCATCAGGAAGACCGTCGGCAGGCGCGGTGCCGCGGTGCGGACCCGCTGCAGCGAGCGGGCGGAGAAGCTCATGACCCGTACGGGCGTGCGAAGGCGGTGCCGGTCGAGCAGCTCCAGCAGCCGCTCCTCCACCTGACCGGCCCAACGGGTGGGGTGCTTGGTCTCGATGGCCAGTTCGACGGGGCGAGGTGACTCCGCGACGAGGGTGAGCAGCCGGTCGAGGGTGAGGACGGAGGTGCGTTCGGCGTCCGCGCCGCCTGGGCATACGGAGGTCCCCGCACACCCTGGGGCCCGCCCGTTGCGTTCCGGCCCGGTCCGCGCCGGTCCCGGGTGTCCCGGCCCGGTCTGCCCCGGTCTTGTGTGCCCCGCCGGGCCCAGCCGTTCGGCCGCCTCGCCGGGTCCCGCGGTCCCGGCAGCGCCTGCCGTTCCGGTCGCTCCGGCCGTCCCGGCGCGGGCGTCCGTCGCGTCGGTGTCCAGCGCGCTGTCGGGCGACTCGTACGGGTCGGCGTCCCGGTCCTTCCAGGAGCCGAAGTCGAGCGCGGCGAGCTCGGCGAGCTCCAGCGCCGAGACGGCGCCGCGTCCGTTGGAGGTGCGGTTCACCCGGCGGTCGTGGACGCATACGAGATGGCCGTCGGCGGTGAGCCGTACGTCGCACTCCAGCCCGTCGGCGCCCTCCTCGATGGCGCGGCGGTAGGCCGCCAGCGTGTGTTCCGGTGCCGCCTTGGAGGCACCGCGGTGGGCGATGACGGACGGAGTGCGGTCGAGACGGTGGCGCGACCCGGCGAGGATCTCGTTGCTCACCGGGTTATCGTGCCACCGGGCCGGACGGACACGCTGTGCAGGGCTCTGCGTAGGGCTTCGGCCCAGGGGTGTGGAGGGTCCCGTCAGAGGCGTGAGGGGCTCCCGTCAGGGTGTGAGAGGGCGCCGAGGGGCGGTTCGCGCCGGGCGAGCCTAGGCTGGGTGCTGTGATCACTGAGTACGTGTGTGTACGAACGGTGAGTCCTGTGGGTGACGTTGCGCCGAGGTCGGCTGGTGAGTCCCTGGCGGCGGTCGGCGGAGCGCGGCGGTAACCGGGACAACTGGGTGGTTCTGTCCGGTGTTGGCCCGATGTAAAGAAGGGGGCGCGGACGCTCAGCGTCGATTTACGTCCGCCTGACGCGCGATGGGAAAAGCTGTCCAGGGATACCCGTGAATGTGAACACGCCCAGCCCCGCGATGTCGTGTACCTGATGAGGAGTGAGTTGTGAGCACCGAGAACGAGGGCGCTGCCGTGACGCCTGCGGCGGGGCCGGGTCCCACGCCCCCGGCGCCGGCCCAGGCCCCGTCCGGCGGCGCCCCGACGAGCCGCGAGGACGGCGACTTCTCGCTGGCCTCCCCTGACTCTTCCGCCCCCGGCTCCACCGCGGTCTCCGATGCCGTCCCCGACCGTACGACGAACGGTGCGGACGTCCAGGACACGGTCGTACGGCCCAGGGAGCAGGCGGGGGACACGCTGGTGCAGTCGCCGCAGGAGGCCGCCGACCGGGTGCCGGCGGAGCCGGAGCGTACGGGTGAGGAGCCCACCGTCGTCGCACCGCCGCAGGCCTCCTCCACACCCGCGGCCCCCGCCGCCTCCGGCGCCCCGCCCGCCGGTTCGGACTCGGGCTCCGGTTCGGACCCGGGTTCCGGCCCCGGCTCCGGTGAAGGCGGCGCGGGCCAGTCGGGCGGCTGGGGCCAGAGCGGCGCAGGCCACCCCACGCCGCCGCCTCCGCCCCCGTACGGCGGCGGTCCGGGCGGTCCTGGTGGCCCGGCAGGTCCTGGTGGCCCCGGTGGTCCGGCTGGCCCCGGCGGTCCCGGCGGTGGCGGGGTTCCGCCACACGACCCCTGGGCGATGCCCTCGGGCCCGGGCCCGCACGGGCCGGAGGGCGGCGGCAAGAAGCGTCGCGGCGGGCTGCTCGCCGGCGTCCTGGTCGCCGCGCTCGTCGCGGGCGGAGTCGGCGGTGGTATCGGCTTCTGGGCCGCCGACCGCAGCGACGGCGGCTCGACGACCATCAGCTCCTCGTCCGACCCGGAGAAGCTCAACCGCTCGCCCAAGTCGGTCGCGGGGATAGCCTCCAAGGCGCTGCCGAGCGTCGTGACGATCCGCTCCTCGGGCGGCGGCGAAGAGGGCACCGGCACCGGGTTCGTCTTCGACAAGGAAGGCCACATCCTCACCAACAACCATGTGGTGGCCAACGGCGCGCAGGGCGGCAAGCTGACGGCGACGTTCTCCGACGGCAAGAAGTACGACGCGCACATCGTCGGAAAGGCACAGGGCTACGACGTCGCCGTGCTCAAGCTGAGCGGACTGGGCGACCGCAAGCTGGAGCCGCTGCCGATCGCCAACTCCAACGAGGTGGCGGTCGGCGACGCGACCATCGCCATCGGCGCCCCGTTCGGCCTCTCCGGCACCGTCACCACCGGGATCGTCAGCGCGAAGAACCGCCCCGTGGCCTCCAGCGACGGCCGGGGCAGCCAGGCGTCGTACATGAGCGCGCTGCAGACCGACGCCTCGATCAACCCCGGCAACTCCGGCGGTCCGCTGCTGAACTCCCAGGGCGCGGTCATCGGCGTCAACTCGGCCATCCAGCCGGGCGGCGGTGGCGGTGGCGGCCTGGAGGGCGGCCAGTCCGGCAGCGTGGGCCTCGGCTTCGCGATCCCCTCCAACCAGGCCAAGCGCGTGGCGGAGCAGCTCATCAAGACCGGCGAGCCCGTCTACCCGGTGATCGGCGCCACCGTCCAGCTGGGTGGCAGCGGCAAGGGCGCCACCATCTCCCGGTCCGGCGAGGGCGGTTCCCCGCCGATCACCCCGGGCGGCCCGGCCGACAAGGCGGGTCTCGAGCCCGGCGACGTCATCACCAAGCTGGACGACACGTTGATCGACAGCGGCCCGACCCTCATCGGCACCATCTGGACCCACCAGCCGGGCGAAAAGGTCAAGCTCACCTACGAGCGGGACGGCAAGGAGAAGACCGTCGAGGTGACCCTCGGCTCCCGCAGGGGCGACGACTGACCACACGCTAGGCTGTCCCCGCGTCGTCCGAGGACGACGCGGGGAGGCGTGCCCGAGCGGCCGAAGGGAGCGGTCTTGAAAACCGTAGAGGTGGCAACACCTCCGTGGGTTCAAATCCCACCGCCTCCGCAGCCCGAATGAAGGCCCGCAGCCTGAACGACGGCCCGGCTCACGAAGGGGCACCACCGTGCGGTGGTGCCCCTTCGCCGTGGGGGCCCCTGGGTGGCGAGATGTCGGTCACCGTGATGTCGGTCACCCGGACGGCGGAGTCCCCGCTGCGCTCGCAGCCCCTTGGCGGCCGGGGAGCGACGGGGAAGACCCCCTCGGCCGGTCGGTTCCGCCGTGCCGGATGGCCCGGGTGCGCGGAGGCTGTTGCCTGTGCAGGGTTGTTTCCGTGGCACCGGAGAGACACCGGAGCTGCCCCGGACGGTCGGCGGTACCGGGCGGCGGCGGAGGAGGCGAGCGACATGGCGGACAGCGTGATCGGCGCGGCGGGGGCGGGAGGGGGCGCGGAGGTGCCCGTCGACCTGCGTCCCGCCGCGCGCCGCACCGCGGCGGTCGTGGCGGGGGTGGAGGACGCCCAGCTCGGCGACCCCACACCCTGTACGGAGTTCGCCGTGCGGGACCTGTTGCGGCACATCGACGCACTCGCCGTCGGCCTGCAGTACACGGCGCGCAAGGAGCTGGGTGAGGTCACGGCCGCCGCTGCGGGCGGTGTCGCGGACCGGCCACTCCCGGACGACTGGCGCGAGCGGCTTCCGCACGACCTGGCCGACCTCGCGGTCGCCTGGTCGGCGCCGGACGCCTGGACCGGCACCACCCAGGCGGGCGGTTTCACGCTGACGGGCACGGAGGGCGGTCTGGTCACCCTGGACGAACTCGTCGTGCACGGCTGGGACCTGGCGCGGGCCACCCGGCAGGACTACCAGGTTGACGAGCCCGGCCTGCGCGCCGTCCGGGACTTTCTGGCCGCAGGTGTGAGCGAGGACGGGGAGCAGGGAATCTTCGGCCCGGTCGTCCATGTGGACGCGGAAGCGCCGCTGCTCGACCAGGTCGTGGGCCTGGCCGGCCGCGACCCGGCATGGCAGCCCCCAGGCTCCTCCTGACGGCACCACGTACCCCGCCTCGTCCCGCTCGCCCCGCTCCCTCCCCCCCGGCTCGCTCCTGTCTCCTCCGGCCCTCTCCGCCTCACCCCGCCGTGAACCGTCCTGCGCGCCGTCCCGCCGAGGCGACGGTCGAGCGGGCTTCGCGCTCCGGCAGGCCGAGGGAGAGCGCCGCCCGGATCAGTGGCTCCGCCAGGGCGTCGCCCCGGCCGCTCTCGTAGGCCCGGCAGGCCGCCCAGAACAGCCGGGCGTTGCGCTGCCCGACCGGCGCGCCCTGGACGAACCGCACCAGCGCGCCTCCGTCGTCCGCCGCGCCCCTCTCACCCGTCGTCCGGCCGTCACGTGCCGTGGGAGGCGGTAGCAGGAGGGCGAGCAGCGCCTCGGGGACGGGCGCGGGCGCCCGTGCTGCCGAGCCCGGTGCGAGCCGGTAGGTGCCGCGTACGGTGACCGAGCCCGGTCCCACCAGGTAGCCGCCCGCGCCGCGTACGTCGATGCCGGGGGCCAGCCGTCCGGCCGAGTTGCCGACCGTGACGTCCGCCGGGGCGCGCAGCCACAGGTGGCGGCCCCCGGTGGGGGTCAGCACGGTGGTCGTCGCCGGAACGGTGAAGCCGTGTGCGGCGGCCAGCCTTCGGAGAGCGCGCGGCGAGTCGATGCCGTGCTTCACATCGAGGTCGAGCCCGACCAGGTGCAGCGGTGCGCGGCCGCAGGCGATGCCGTAGCCGGTGGCCCAGGGGGCGGCGGCGAAGAGGGCACGCACCCGGTCGGGGTCGGACGTGGCGTCGTACACGCCGTGGCCGAGCAGTCCGCACTCGCCGTGACAGGGGCTGTCGAAGGGCGCCGGGGCGCCGTCAGGGCGGTGCGGGGGAGGGGGGTGGTGGCCCGGGGTGGCGGGGGAGCGTGGGGCAGCGCTCGACGGCCCGTGTGCGCGGTGCGGCGAGCGCAGGGCGGGCAGTTTCATACGGGACAGTGGCAGCACGGCGAGTCCTCGTTCGGCGGCGGCCAGCGCGTGTGCGAGAGCGAGCGAGCCCATCTGTTCAGCGTCGTACTGCGGCACGGGACCGAAAAGGCCCAGGAGCGCTCCTCTTTTCCCCTCTCGTGCAGAAGCAAGGGAAATCGGTGACTGTGGGGTGAGTGTGGTGGTGCCCGTCGTGCGGTGGCGCCTGACCGGGGAGCAGAGGGCGGAAAGGGCAGTGTTGGGGGCGTACGAGAGGTTTATTGACACGTCGTCATACGTGCGGGGGAAAGAGGCGTACCGGGCGAATCCGCCCGCGGCGGCATGGGCAACTCTGGACCCGCGACGTCGCAAGCGAAGCCGAGGGCAGCGGGCCAACTGTCCGAGGCAGTAGCGCACTTCCGGTGCAGCGCCCTCGTGGCGCACTTACCGTTCCTGGAGGAATGAACATGGCACGCATCCGTACCGCCCGCGTCATCGCGTCCGCCGCCGCCCTTCCATTCGCTCTCGCCGTCATGTCCGGCGTGGCGCAGGCGGACAACGGCTCGCTCGCGGACGACGGATCCAACTCCCAGGCGAGCTCCAACTCCCAGGTGCAGGGCGCGGTGGGCAACGGGAACAACACCAACAACGCCAACAACGCCACCGTCAACGGAAACGGTGCTGTCGTGAACCAGGTCAACGAGACACACAACGAGACCGCTTCCATCGCCTTCGGCAACCTGTGGTGAGGGTGACCGACTAGACGGGTCCGACCGGTCCGGGGGGCCGGACCGGTCGCTCATGGGGATGGGCTGAGGCCGCGTACCCGCGACACTGTCGCGGGTACGCGGCCTTTTCCGTGCGGGCCCTTCTCTGTGCGGTCTTCTCCGTGCGGGCCCCGTGCGGGCCCGGCCGTCTTCGCGCTGTTGACACCACCGAATAACTGACGGACAGTCAGATTCAATTCAGGGATGTCGAGTCGTCGGATGTGCTCGGCAGGCGGGAGGGCTGCGGTGAGTGCGGCGAACGGTGTGGGTCCGTCACCTGGCCAGGACGCGGACGACGCGCTGTACGAGCGGCTGCGTACGTACGCGGGATGCCCGGCGGCGGACGCGGCGCACGGCCGTGACCCCGTCAACGCACCGATGATCCGGCACTGGTGCGAGGCGCTCGGCCACCCCGTACCGCCCGACGGTTCGGCGCCCGCGACGATGCTCCAGGTCTGGACGATGGCCGGACTCGCCAGGGACGGAGAGCGGGCCCCAGGGGCTTCCCCGGGTCAGGGAGGGCGCGCGGGGCCCTACGTCGAGCTGCTGGCCGCGCTGGACGGCGCCGGCTACACAGCCGTCGTCGCGACCGACTGCGAGCAGGAGTACGTGCGTCCGCTGCGTCCCGGGGACGAGATCACCTTCGACGCGGTGATCGAGTCGGTCTCCCCGCGCAAGCGGACCAAGCTGGGCACCGGGTACTTCGTGACGACCCGGATGGACCTACGGGTGGGAGCGGCCCTCGCGGGGACGCACCGCTTCCGCATCCTCAAGTACCGCCCGGCGCCCACCGGGTCCGCTGCCGCACAGGGTGCGCACCGGGGTGCGCACCGGGGCGCTGCCCGGCGGCCGCGTCCCGTGGTCAACCGGGACAACGCCGGGTTCTGGGAGGGCGTAGCCCGGCACCAACTGCTCTTCCAGTGCTGTGCGGCGTGCGCGACTCCGCGCTTCCCGTGGCTGCCCGGCTGCAACTCCTGCGGCTCCGCCGAGTGGTGTGCCGTCGCGGCGTCCGGGCGTGGCACCGTCTATTCGTACGTCGTGCTGCACCATCCGCCCTTCCCGGCCTTCGACCCGCCGTACGCGGTGGCTCTGGTCGAACTCGACGAAGGGGTGCGGATCATCAGCAACGTGACCGGTGTGCGCCACGACCAGGTGCGCATCGGGATGCCGGTCGAGCTGGAGTTCCTGCGGGTGGACGACGACCTCCAACTGCCCGTCTTCCGGGGAGCGGCCTGATGGCACACACAACCGGAACAGCACCGGGGCGCACGCCCCCGCCGCAGCCCCGTGAGGGTGAAGAACTGCCGCCGCTGGAGATTCCGGTGACCCGCACTCTCATCGTCTCCGGCGCGCTGGCCTCGCGGGACTTCCAGGACGTCCACCACGACGCGGAAGCGGCGCGCGCGAAGGGCTCGCCGGACATCTTCATGAACATCCTGACGACCAACGGCCTGGTGGGCGGCTACATCACCCGCTGGGCGGGCCCGCACGCCGTGCTGCGCAAGGTCGCCATCCGGCTGGGAGCGCCCAACCATCCCGGCGACTCCATGGCACTGTCCGGACGCGTCACAACGGTCACGCCTCCCGGGCCGGACGCACCACCGGGTGAAGGGGCCACGGTGGAGATCGCCGTCCGGGGCAGCAACCGGCTCGGGCAGCACGTCACCGGGACGGTCACCGTCACCCTTCGGGAAGGCGCACCGGAATGAGCCTGCGGAAGGGCGACTCGCTCGGCGGCCGGGCGGCCGTCATCGGCATCGGCGCCACCGAGTTCTCCAAGGACTCGGGGCGCAGCGAACTCAAGCTCGCCGTCGAGGCCGTACATGCCGCACTGAGCGACGCCGGACTGACGCCGGGCGACGTGGACGGCATGGTCACCTTCACCATGGACACCAGCCCCGAGATCACCGTCGCGCAGGCGGCCGGTGTCGGAGAGCTGTCGTTCTTCTCGCGGGTGCACTACGGCGGCGGCGCGGCCTGTGCGACGGTGCAGCAGGCGGCGCTGGCGGTGGCGTGCGGCCTGGCCGAGACGGTCGTGTGCTACCGGGCGTTCAACGAGCGCTCAGGGCGGCGCTTCGGTGCGGGCGTGCAGCAGCGCGAGCCCTCGGCGGAGGGGACCGCGCTCGGCTGGTCGCTGCCCTTCGGCTTGCTCACCCCCGCCTCCTGGGCCGCGATGGCGGCCCAGCGCTATCTGCACACCTACGGGCTGGAGCCCGAGGTCTTCGGGCAGGTCGCGGTACTCGACCGGAAGTACGCCGCGACCAATCCGGCCGCCTACTTCTACGGCAGACCCCTCACCCTGGCCGAGCACGCCGCCTCGCGCTGGATCGTGGAACCGCTGCGGCTGCTGGACTGCTGCCAGGAGACCGACGGCGGACAGGCCCTGGTCGTCACCTCAGCCGAGCGCGCCCGCGACCTGCCGCAGCGGCCCGCACTGATCGCTGCGGCGGCCCAGGGCGCGGGCCGCGGCCAGGAGCAGATGACCAGCTTCTACCGCGACGACCTGTCCGGGCTCCCCGAGATGGGCGTCGTGGCGCGGCAACTGTGGCGCACCAGCGGGCTGGGACCGGGGGACGTCGACATGGCGGTCCTGTACGACCACTTCACCCCGTTCGTGCTGATGCAACTGGAGGAGTTCGGCTTCTGCGCGCGCGGTACCGGTGCGGATTTCGTCGCGGCGGAGACGCTGCCGCTCAACACGCACGGCGGGCAACTGGGGGAGGCCTATCTGCACGGGATGAACGGCATCGCCGAGGCGGTACGGCAGCTCCGCGGTACGTCCGTCAACCAGGTTGACGACTGCGCGCGGGTGCTCGTCACGGCAGGCAGCGGCGTCCCGACCTCGGGGCTTCTGCTGACCCGGTGACCTTCGGGCAGTGACCGGATGTCCCTTCGGGCAGCGACCGGATGTCCTTCGGGCGGTGACCCGATGTCCCTTCGGGCAGATGGCTGAATCCCGGGGTGCTGTGGGCGTGCCTGACCGTCCGGAGGGTCGGCGCCTCGTTCACTCGGCCCATGGCGACCAGAAATCAGATGATGAGACGGGCGGCCCTGCTGTCGGCCGCACTCGCCACGGTGCTCACCGGGGGTGCTGTCCCCGCCTCCGGTGCCGAGCCCACCCCTCCGGGCCCCGCCACCACCCGTCCTCTCCCCGCCCCGGACGGCACCGCACCCGCCCCCGACGGCACCGCACCCGCCGCCGGGGGCACCGCGCCCGCACCGGGCACCTCCCCCGGGGCGCCGGACGCCTCTCCCGGCGGGCTCACCGACTCCCGGGGGTTGCTCGACCCGGGAGCGCCCGACGCGTCCGCCGACCCGGCGGCGCCCGGCTCCGCAGGCGTACCGGCGGACCAGCCGTCGCTCGTACGGGGCGATCCCCGCGACTTCGGGGCGCACATCTTCCAGGGCAACGCCTTCGACACCTGCCAGGCGCCCTCGCAGGCCACCATGCGGGCGTGGCGCAAGAGCTCACCGTTCGGCGCCGCCGGTGTCTACATCGGCGGCCGCGCCAGGGCGTGCCCGAAGCAGCGGCATCTGAGCCCCGACTGGGTGCGCGACGTCGATCAGCAGGGCTGGAAACTGCTGCCCGTCTACGTCGGCTCCCAGGCGCCCTGTGTCATCGCCAAGAACAAGCGCAAGTTCCGGATGTCAGGGAAGAACCCCTACGGGCAGGGCAAGCGCGAGGGTCTGGACGCGGTCCGCCAGGCGCAGCACTACGGGATGGGCCGGAGCAGCGCCGTCTACCTCGACATGGAGGCGTACCGGTACAAGAACAAGAGCTGCGCCGACACCACGCTGCGCTTCATCCAGGGCTGGAACAGCGCTGTACGTGCCCAGGGGTACGTGGCCGGCTTCTACAGCAGTGCCAACTACGGCATCGCGCACCTGGAGAAAGCCCGCGCGGCGGGGGCGCGAGGACTGCCCACGGCCGTGTGGTTCGCACGCTGGAAGACCCGGCCCTCGGTGGACTCGGAGCGCAATCTGCACCCCCAGGCGTGGCAGCCGCACCGGCGGATTCACCAGCACACGGGCAATGTGAAGCGCACCTACGGCGGTCACACGGTGCACATCGACCAGAACCTGGTGGACGCTCCGGTGGCGGTGGTCGGATGACCCCCTGAGCCGTCACCCTGATCCGCCTGGTGGATGCTCTCCACCTTCAGGAGGTGTAGCTACCTCCACCAGTACACCCTGAGGCGGACGCGGCATCGGGACCTTGGGGCGATCCGGGAAAGCCGGGCAGCTCATAGCGTGGATGCCATGACCACGCCTGGGACAGTTCGGACTCCCCGGACCACCAATGCGAAGCACGCGCGGTCCCTTGCGACGCAGCCAGGCTCCGGGGGACAGCCACTGACATTCACCTCCTACGTCCAAGCGCGCGGCCCTGTGCTGCTGCGCACCGCCCGCTCACTGACCGCCAACCCCAGCGACGCCGAGGACCTGCTCCAGACGGCGCTGACCAAGACCTACCTGGCCTGGGAGCGGATAGAGGACCACCGCGCGCTGGACGGCTACGTCCGCCGGGCGCTGGTCAACACCCGCACCTCGCAGTGGCGCAGGCGCAAGGTGGACGAGTTCTCCTGCGAGGAGCTGCCGGAGCCCGATCCGCTGCCCGCGCCCGACCCGGCCGAGCAGCAGGCGGTACGGGACGCCATGTGGCGCGCCGTGCTCAAGCTGCCGGCCAGGCAGCGCGCCATGGTGGTGCTGCGCTACTACGAGGACCTGAGCGAGATCCAGACGGCTGAGGTGCTCGGCGTCTCCGTCGGCACGGTCAAGAGCGCCGTCTCGCGCGCCCTGGCCAAGCTCCGGGAGGACCCGCAGCTGGCGGCCGACGTCCGCGCGGACGCTCCGGCGGACGACGGCGCAGACGGCTCGGCGGAGCGCCCTGTGGGAGCCCTGGCGGCCTGAGCTGCCGTTCGCGGGCAGCACCCGCGTACGGCAGTTCGCCCCACGCACCCGCCTCCACGGCACCCGCCTCCACGGCACCCGCCTCCACGGCTCCCGAGTGCCGCACCCGAGTGCCGCACCCGCACGCAGCCTCGCGTACGGCACAGGATCGGCTACGGACCGGATACGGATCGGGCACGTTTCCTGACGGCCCCCCGTGACATACCGAGCGGTCGGTGGCAGGCTTCCGCGAAACCAGCGCATTACCCGCGCGTAATGCCGCACCCGTGCGTAACCGCTCCGGGACCTGCACGCTCCTCCGTGCGGCCGCTCCCCGGAAGGCGCGCACCTGTGCGCGACCGCACGCGGTATGCGTCTGCTCCGCGTACCCACACAAGGGGAGGCCCCGGTGCTGAGCACGATGCAGGACGACGTACCCCTGACCATCTCGCGCATCCTGCGCCACGGCATGACCGTCCATGGGGAGGCGCGGATCACCACCTGGACAGGTGAGACGGAGCCGCACCGCACGACGTTCCGGGCGACCGGAGAACGCGCCGCGCAGCTGGCCCACGCTCTGCGCGACGAACTGGGAGTGCGCCAGGAGGACCGGGTCGCCACTCTCATGTGGAACAACTCGCAGCACGTCGAGGCGTACTTCGCGATCCCCTCCATGGGCTCCGTGCTCCACACGCTCAACCTGCGGCTCCCCGCCGAGCAGCTCGTCTTCGTCGTCAACCACGCCGCAGACCGCGTCATCCTCGTCAACGGCACCCTGCTGCCGCTGCTGGCGCCGCTGCTGCCCCGCCTGGAGTCGGTCGAGCACCTGGTCGTCGTCGGTCCGGGCGACACCTCGCTGCTGGAGGGCTGCGCCCCCCGGGTGCACGATTACGAGGAACTGCTGGCCGGGCGCCCCACCTCGTACGACTGGCCCGAGCTGGACGAACGCAGCGCCGCCGCCATGTGCTACACATCCGGCACCACCGGCGACCCCAAGGGCGTCGTCTACTCGCACCGCTCCGTCTACCTGCACTCCATGCAGGTCAACATGGCCGAGTCGATGGGCCTCACCACCTCCGACACCACCCTCCCTGTGGTCCCGATGTTCCATGTGAACGCGTGGGGGCTGCCGCACGCGGTGTTCATGACGGGCGTCGGGATGCTGATGCCCGACCGGTTCCTCCAGCCCGCGCCGCTCGCCGAGATGATCGAGGCCGAGCGGCCCACCCACGCCGCCGCCGTCCCCGTCATCTGGCAGGGCCTGCTGGACGAGCTCGCCGCCAACCCGCGCGACATCTCCAGCCTCAAGACCGTCACCATCGGGGGCTCCGCCTGCCCGCCGAGCGTGATGCGCGCCTTCGAGGACCTGCACGGCGTACGGGTCTGCCACGCCTGGGGGATGACCGAGACCTCGCCGCTCGGCAGCCTCGCGCATCCGCCGGGCGGTCTCACCCCTGAGGAGGAGTGGCCGTACCGGATCACCCAGGGCCGCTTCCCCGCGGGCGTCGAGGCCCGGCTGGCGGCCCCCGACGGCAGCTTCGCTCCCTGGGACGGCAAGTCGCCCGGCGAGCTGGAGGTACGCGGCCCGTGGATCGCCGCCGGCTACTTCGGCGGCGTGGGCGAGCCACCGCTGCGCCCCGAGGACAAGTTCAGCCCGGACGGCTGGCTGCGCACCGGTGACGTGGGCGTCATCAGCCCGGACGGCTATCTGACGCTCACCGACCGCGCCAAGGACGTCATCAAGTCCGGCGGTGAGTGGATCTCCTCCGTGGAGCTGGAGAACGCGCTGATGGCGCACGAGGCGATCGCCGAGGCGGCCGTCGTCGCCGTCGCCGACGACAAGTGGGGCGAGCGCCCGCTGGCCGCCGTCGTCTTCAAGGAGGGCCACGGCCCCGTCCCCTACGAGGAGCTGCGTACCTTCCTCGGCAAGACCGTGGCCCGCTGGCAGCTCCCCGAGCGCTGGGCCACCGTCGAGTCCGTGCCGAAGACGAGCGTGGGCAAGTTCGACAAGAAGGTACTGCGGCGGCAGTACGCGGCGGGCGAGCTGGATGTGACCGAGCTGGGCTGAACGGGCGCTGGGCCCTGGGCCGGGGGCCGGGGGCCGGGGGCTGCAGGGGCAGCCTCCGCCCCGGTCAGTGGGCGCCGATCTTCGTCAGCAGGTCGACGATCCTGGACTGCACCTCCGGGCTGGTGGAGCGCTCCGCCAGGAACAGCACCGTCTCGCCCGAGGCCAGCCGCGGCAGCTCGCCCGGATCAAGGTCAGCCGAGGTGTAGACGACGAACGGGGTGCGGTTGAGTATCCCGTTCACCCGCAGCCAGTCGATGATGCCCGCGCGCCGTCGCCGCACCTGCATCAGATCCATCACGACGAGGTTCGGCCGGACCTGCGCTGCGACCTGCACCGCTTCCGAGTCCGTCGGCGCGTGCGCGACCTGCATACCGCGCCGCTCCAGCGTCGCCGCGAGCGCTGCGGCGATCGCCTGCTGCTCCTCCACGAGCAGCACCCGGGGCGGGTGCTGCTCACTGTCGCGCGGCGCCAGCGCCTTCAGCAGAACGGCCGGGTCGGCACCGTAGGCCGCCTCCCTGGTCGCCTGCCCCAGCCCCGCCGTCACCAGTACGGGTACCTCGGCCGCCACCGCGGCCGTCCGCAGCGACTGGAGCGCCGTCCTGGTGATCGGCCCCGTCAGCGGGTCGACGAACAGCGCGGCCGGGTAGGCCGCGATCTGCGCGTCCACCTCCTCGCGCGAGTGCACCAGCACGGGGCGGTAGCCGCGCTCGGAGAGCGCCTGCTGGGTGGAGACGTCCGGCTCCGGCCAGACCAGCAGGCGCCGCGGGTTGTCGAGCGGCTCGGGCGGCAGCTCGTCGTCCATGGCGTGCGGCGGCACCCCGAATCCGCGTCCGTCCGTCATCTCGACGGGGCTGTCAGGACCGTCCAGCGGCTCCGGACCTTCCGTCACCTCGGAGCCCGCGGCCGCGCCGGACGCGCCGACGGCGAACTGCTGCGGGCCGGTGGGGGCTGTGGGGCCTGCGGGGCCTGTGGGGCCTGCGGGATTGGCGGGGCTTGCAGGGCCCATGGTGCCCGGGTGGCTCGCCGGGTCGGCGGGCGCGGTCGGGTTCGCGGGGTTCGTCCGGACCGGGTGGCCTGTGTCGGATTGCGGCGTCGGCATGGGCATCGGCATCGGGCCCGGCATCGCACCGGGCTGCTGCCCGTGCTCCTGGCCCTGTCCGTGGCCCTGGCCTTGGCCTGGTGGCTGGCGCAGAGCAGGGGGCTGTGCCTGCGTTCCGGGAGCCGCGCCCTGTGCCGGACCCACCTGCCCCGGTGGCTGCCCCGGTACCTGTCCGGACGTGTCCGAGGGAAGCCCGGGGAGCCCGTGCTGGGCGCCCGACTCCGACTGGCCCGGCCCAGCGGACCAAGGCTGTGCCTGACCGGGAGCGTTCCCGCCGAGCGTGCCGGGCCGCGACTGTCCGGACGGTCCCGCCTGGCCTCCGCCGTGCGGAGGTTCTGCCGACTGCGCCGCACCGTCCTGCGCCGGACCTGAAGCCGTGCCGCCCTGTGCCCGCTCCTCCGGCGTGGCCAGCTTCCGGCGACGGCCGGAGCCGGGAGGCGGCGTGGCGGCGCCACCGGCCGAGGGGGGCGAAGCCTGAGGGGCCGAGTGGGCGGCTGGGGCGGCGTGCGCTGCCGGGGTGGAGGGGGTGGACGGTATGGCGGAAGCGGCCGACGGTGCCGAGGACTGCGCCGGGGGCCACTGCTGCGCGGCGGACTGCTCCGCCACCCGTTCGGCGAACGGCACCCCCTGCCCCAGCGTCCGTACGCGGGGTCCGGGATCGGTGCCGTACGCGCCTGAACCGGGCGCCGTGCCCGACTGCGGAGCCGGCTGCGGCTGCTGGAACGCCCCGCCGCCCAGGATCGGACTCGCGGCGACGACCGAGTGCTCGCCTCGCTGTGGCTGCCCGCTCTCCTGCTGCGCTTCCGGAGCAACGTCGTTCGGACTCGGGTCCGCGTTCGGGTCCCCAGCGGCCGGGATCGGGTTCGCGTTCGGGTCGGTGCCGGGCACCGGTACGGCCTGCTGCATCTCCGGGGCCGTGGCCGACGGGGCGGTCGGCTCCACCTCGGAGGCGGCGGGCGGGAGGGCGAACGGCGCGTGGTGCGGGCCCTGCTGGGCCTCGGCCGCGGCCTGCGCCCGCGCGCGGGCCGCCGCGATACGCCGGGCCCTGCGCCCGCCTCCGGCGGCCGGCAGTTCGAGACCGTCGGCGGACCCGCCGCCCTCGGCGCCGCTGGCTGCCGCGCCCGCTTCCTGCGGCCCCGGTGCTTGCGCCGCCACGGGCCCGGCTACGACGTCCTGGCCCGTCTCCGCACCCTGCTGCGGGGCGGGCCCTGTCTCCGTACGCTCGCCCAGCGCACGCCGCGCACGGCGACCCGTGCCCTGCGCGGGTACGGGCGCTGGCGCGCCCCCTGCCGCGCCCGCTCCGGCGCTGCCCGGCGTCCCTGACTCCCCCGACGGGAGCTCCAGAGCACCGGACGCGGTGCGGGCGGCTGTACCGACCCCGACGGACGCCTGCTCATGCTGTTCCTCGGCCGGATTCGGCCGTGCGCGCCGACGCCGCCCGGTGGGCCGGGGCATGGCCGAAGCGTCCTCGTACTCACCGTGCGGGACGGCCGACAGGTGCTCCGCGACCGGCGAACCCGCTGCCGCACCGGTGCCGGTGTCGTTCCCGGTGCCGTTGCCGGGCTGTGCGCTTCCGTCGGAGGGGCGCGCGGGCCCCAGCGCGCGCGGCCCCAACTCTGTCTGCGCCGGCTCGGGCTGCGGCAACTGTGGCTGCGCGTGGACGCCGAGGCCGCCCTGACCGCCGCCGTCACCCCTGCTCCCGCCACCGCTGGTGCCGGTGGAGGCGGAGGCGGACGGTCCCGGCCCCAGCTCGATGCTCCGGCGCGGATCGGGCACGGGGGCGAGCGCACCCGCTGCCTGCCGCGGCTCACCGGCCGGCTCCAGGGCGGCCGCCGACGCGCCCTCGGCCGCGCCGTGCCCCGGACCCCCGCCCGGCGCCTGCCCCTGCCCCTGCCCCTGCCCCTGCCCCTGGCCGCTGTCCTGCTGCGGGTGCCCGGTCGTGCCCCGCGCCGGGGCGGACGGTACGGGCATCACCGTCGTCTCGCCGTGCTCCGTGCCGGGCACGACGCTCGGCACCCCGAAGGCGCCCTCGCCGCCCTGCGCGGCGCCACCGCCGGCGTGGCCGCCGGGGCCGCCGTGACCACCGCCGCGGACGTGGCCTCCGCCCGTGGAGCGGCCCGCACCGGTCGAGCCGTCCCGGCTCTGTCCCGTACGGCCGCCTCCGCCCGTGCTGTCCGTGTTGCCCGCCGCACTGCCCGCGCCGTCGGTTCCGTTGCTCCCGTGCGTGCCGTTCGAGCCGTCGGTTCCGTTGGCGCCGCTGGTTCCGTTCGTGCCGTTAGCGTCGTTCGTACCGTTCGTACCGTTCGTGCCGCTCGAGTCGCCGGGGCCGGGCTTGCGGGCGCGGCTGCCCGGCTGGCGCGTCGTGTTGCCGACCGCCTTGACCGGGACCTCCAGCACATACGCGCTGCCGCCGGCCGAGCCCGGCACCTCGTGGGTCTGCAGCACACCGCCGTGCCGGGAGACGATGCCGCGGACCAGCGGCTCGTGCACCGGGCTGCCACCGCTGTGCGGGCCGCGTACCTCGACGCGTACCACTTCGCCGCGCTGGGCCGCGGCGACCACGATCGTCGGGTCGACACCGGGCGGCGGCGCGGCGGTCGTTCGGCCGGTGGCGTCCACACCCGCCACATCGGCGATCAGGTGCGCCAGTGCCACGGCGAGCCGTTCCGGGTCCACCTCGGCCTCGATCGGCGGCGCGTGCACGGCGAACTGGGCGCGGCCAGGGCCGATCAGCTCCGTAGCCCCCTCCACGCCCGCGGAGACGACGGCGTCCATCGGCACCGGCTCGGTCCGCAGCCGCTCCTGGCCGGCGTCCAGCCGCTGGTAGCCGAGGACGTTGTCGACCAGTGTCGTCATCCGGGCGTAACCGGCTGACAGGTGGTGGAGGATCTGGTTCGCCTCCGGCCAGAGCTGGGCCGCGGGGTCGGAGGTCAGCCCGGACAGCTCCCGCCGCAGCTCCTCCAGCGGCCCGCGCAGCGACTCCTCCAGCACGGCCCGCAGCTGGGTCTGGCGCGCGGCGACGGCGTCGTACGGGCGGCGGTCGGCGAACGTCAGCACCGCGCCGACCAGCTGCTCGCCGTCCCGCACCGGTGCCGTCGTCATGTCGACCGGCACCGCCCTGCCGTCCTTCGCCCACAGCACCTGCCCGGCCCGCACCCGGTGCTTGCGGCCCGAGCGCAGGGTGTCGGCCAGCGGCGTCTCCTCGTACGGGAGAGGGGAGCCGTCGGGCCGCGAGTGGTGGACGAGGGGATGCAGCTGCCGGCCGCCGAGGTCGCTGGCGCGGTAGCCGAGGATCTGGGCCGCCGCCGGGTTGACGAGCACCACCCGGCCCTCGGCGTCCACGCCGACGACGCCCTCGGAGGCGGCACGCAGGATCATCTCCGTCTGCCGCTGCTGGCGCGCCAGTTCCGCTTCGGTGTCGAGGGTGCCGGTGAGGTCGCGTACGACCAGCATCAGCAGCTCGTCGCCCGTGTACCCGCCGCCACCGGGGTGGTCGGCGAACGCGGCCTCGAACGCGGAGGCGTAGGGCGTACGTCCGTCCTCCAGGTTCGCGCTGGTCACCTCGACCGGGAACTCGCTGCCGTCCGTACGCCGCGCCACCATCCGGGTCGGCTTCTGGCGGCCCTGCGTCTGTGCCGCCTCGTCCGGACGCCGCATCGAGCCCGGGATGCGCTTCGAGTCGAACTCGGGCAACAGGTCGAGCAGTCCGCGCCCCACGAGCGCCGTGCCAGGCGTCTCGAAGGTCTCCAACGCGATGGCGTTGGCGTTCACCACCGTGCCGTTGCAGTTCACCAGGAGCAGCGCGTCGGGCAGTGCGTCGAGTATGGCGGCGAGGCGAGCAGCGCCTCGGGATGGCCTGCTGCTCACGGCGACAATTCCCTCCTGCTGACCTCAGGTGCTCGTGACCTTCCGCCCGTTTCTTCCCAGTTGGTCCGGTGAGGTCACGGCTGCCAGTCTGCCGCTCACCCCGGGCGTGTCACTAGGGGGGAGTCTACGGGCCGCACTCCTGGGTGCGGCGGCGGATGCGAGGGACACCACCCGTGCGGTACGGCGTGGAGGGCCCGCCCCGCTGGCCCCGTCGCCCAACGGGCGGCGCACAGCGGCGAGTAGCGGCGAGCGCAACGGCGAGCGCAACGGCGAGCAGCGGCGAACGGGCCCTCGACGCTCCTCCCCGACCTGTCCTGTACCGCCCCGGACCGTCCCGTCACGTCACGGACTGACCCGGATCGGACGGCTCAGGAGGACGTCGCGGGCAGCGCCGGAACGAGACTGTTCCACCGCGCTACCTCGCACCCGTTGGTCCGCTTGAAGTGCGCGTCGATCTTCCGGCCGCGCCAGGTGCCGGTCACATGTGCCGTCGCCGGCCCGCCGTAGATCATCGTGCACGTCGCACCCTTCGGTACCGGCTTGAACGGGTCCCGGCCCTTGGAGGTCGCCCGGTCGAGTGCCGCACAGGCCCGGTCCGGCGACGCGTGCCTGCCCCCTGACGGGTGACAGCGGAGGGTGTACGACCCGTCGTTCGCGGCCCTCCCGCTGTGGGAGACGGTGAAGGTGAGCTCGTCGGCGCGCGGAGCAGCCGTGGTCGTGACGTCACCCGCTGTGGCCGAGGGCGCCGAGGGCCCGGTGGGCGGGGCCGTCCCCGCGGCCACGGCCTCCGGTGCCCCGAGGAGGGAGAGCAGGCCGGCCGCCACCGAGGTGACGGCGGTGAGGGTGAGAAGGGGGCGGATACGGGGAAGTACGGGGGCGGTACGACGCGGCATGGCTGGCTCCAGAGGCTCGAGAGCACGCTCCGCCTGGCTGGACGGAGCGGCCCTTCCCGATGGGGTGGGAGGAGGGTGGGGGCGCCGCGAGTACGCCCCCCACTCCCTAACGCGGCTGCGCGCCCGCCGTTGCGCGGGCGGACCCGTCCGGGCGCAGCGCACGCCCCGTACGGCCGCACGCCCGCACTGCCGCTTAAGGCTTTGCCCAGGGGTCCGCCGACCGAGTACGGTAGGGGCCGATTGGAGACAGCCCCCCGGGCTGTGCCATCATCAGCACACACTTCGTCGCCCCTCCGGGCGCACCGAGTGTGTCTGGAGGCTTCGCCTAGTCTGGTCTATGGCGCCGCACTGCTAATGCGGTTTGGGGTGACCCCCCATCCCGGGTTCAAATCCCGGAGCCTCCGCTCACGATCTCCGGATCCCGTGCGACCACGGATCTCAAGATCACCGAAGCCCCGGCCTCGTCCGGGGCTTCTCTCGTTTCTCCGCCTTCCCCCGCGCCACCTCTCTCCCCCCGGGGTCATCGGGAGCAGCGTTTCCGCAGGTCACAGCGGGTGAACCAAACGGATTTCACCTGGGCCCGCAGGTCATGTAATGTTGTTCCCGCAACGCCGCCCGGCAAGAAAAACCGCCGGAAAGCAAGCGCTCGTAGCTTAACGGATAGAGCATCTGACTACGGATCAGAAGGTTGCAGGTTCGAATCCTGCCGAGCGCGCAGCAGGTGAGAGCCCCGTTCGGTATCGAACGGGGCTCTTTGCGTATTCGGTTGACGGCAATGTTGACGGCAGCCGCCTAGTGGATCATGACTCTTCCGGGTCGTCCCGGTCGGTGTCTTCGCTGAGGGCGTCGCCCAGCCGTCCGATCGCGTCCCGCTGCTCGTCCAGGCGCACGAACGTGTAGATGTCCATGGTCACCCGGATCGAGCTGTGCCCGAGCACCTGCATGATCGTCCGTGCACTGGCGCCCTGCTCGTGCAGCAGCGAGGCACAGGTGTGCCGCAGGTCGTGAAACCGGACCTTCCGCACGCCCGCGCGCGCCGACAGCGCCTGGAACGAGCGGTTGAGGTTACGGGGCTCGATGGGGGTGCCGTTCTTCGTGGTGAAGATCAGCCCGCTTCCGTCGCCCCGCCACTTCTCTCCTGCCAGCCGCTTGTCCGCGAGCTGCTGTGCCCGCTGGGCACGGAGCGCAGTGACGCACTCACGCGGGAGGGGGATGCGACGCGCGGACCGCTGCGTCTTGGGCGGGACGATGACCAGCTCACCGCCGACCCTCTGAAGCGCCTGCCGCACGGTCAGTACGCCCTCGAACAGATCCACGTCTTCCCACCGCAGCCCCAGCAGCTCACCCCGCCGCAGGCCGAGCCGTACGGCCAGTTCGTACGCGGCCCATAGCCGATTGCCCCGGGCAGCAGCCAGGAGCTGTCGCCCCTCGGCGGCCGTGAGAGGTTCGATCTCGCGCTTCGTGCCCATGCTCAGCTCCACGTTCTTCGCGACGTTCCGGGGCAGCTCGTCCTCGCGCACGGCGTGTTGAAGGGACGCCCGGAGGATCACCAACAGGAAGCGGACCGTGCGGTCTGACGGCACCTTCCGGCAGCACTGGCCGAGGGCGCAGCAGCGCTGCTTGGCCTTGGGACGGGTCTTGTCCTTGCTCTGCGCACAGCACTGGCAGGTCTGGGCCGTCTTCACGAGGAAGGCCCGGATGTCCCGGGCGGACAGCCGCGCGATCTTCTTCTTCCCGAGCCCCGGCGCGATGTAGTTGCGGACCAGCGATTCGTAGTTGACGTAGGTGGTCTTGCGAACCTTGACCTTGGCCACGTGCGTGAGCCAGTACGTCAGGTACTCGCTCAGCGTCATCTTGCTCGCGGCTATGGGCAGGCCGCTGTGGGAGTTCGCCTTGAGGCGAGTGAGCTTGTCGTGGGCGTCGTCCCAGGTATTGCCGTATACGCTGCGCCGCTTGTACGTGCCGTCCGTGGCCAGGACGTAGGCCGTGCCTTCCCAGCGCCCGTCCTTGCGTTGGTAGATGCTGCCTTCGCCGTTGACGTTCCTCTTGGCCTTGGCTTTGGCCATCAGGCGGCCTCCCGTTCGGTCTGTCGTGAGATGTAGTCGTGCAGTGCGGTCTCGGCGATGCGGCGGCAGCGGCCGATGGTGAAGGAGGCCAGCTCTCGGGAGCGGATCAGGTTGTAGACCGTCCAGCGGCTCACTTGGAGCCGGGCGGCGACTTGGTCGACGTTGAGCAGTCCGGTAGTCACAGCCACGGGTCTCCTTCCGTCTTGCGGCGTTGGTCTTCGTCTCGGGCTTGGGCGATGTCGTGGCGGACCTGGGCGGCGATGAGTTCTTCACCGGGGCTGTAGCCGGAGGCCAGGTACTTCCAGTGCGAGACGACGAGGGTGGTCTCCTCCTCGATTTCTGGGGGTGCGCCGGCCGTTTCTGCTTGAGCTGTTCGCCAGGCCCGGCGGACGTCGCGGAGAGCGCCGAGAGTGGTCGAGTAGCGGCGGGATTTGCTGGAGAAGTGGCCCCGGAAGCCGAGCATGTGAGCCCAGCGCCAGAGCTTGAGGTGCGCGAATTCCGGCAGGTGGCCGAGGGCCCAGGCGGTGCGGATCATCTGGCGTGCGTGGCGGTGCACGGGCAGAGAGGCGATGCGTTCGCTCTGGCCTGTGCCGTCGCAGTCGTCGCACAGGTCGCGGAAGCCGTCCGGGCCGAGGACGTAGCCGTGTCCGGTGCAGCGGCGGCAGCGCAACGGCCGGTCGACGGTGCCGGAGGCTTCGGCGCTCTTGGTGGCGTACTTGGCGACGTAGGCGGCGACTTTCTGGTCGGTCAGTTCGCCGTCGCCCAGGGCCGCGATCTCCCGGATATCGAGCTGGCGGCCCCAGCGCAGTTCGCGTTCTCCGATGGCATCGGACGAGACCGTGAGTACGCAGCGTTTGGCGGCGCTGGTGATCGCGTGGGTGAGTGCGTCAGTGGTGGCCCAGGTCGGCGGTGCGTCGGTGTGGCCGTCGGGACCGTCGAGGCGGACCACGGCATGGAAGTGGACCAGGCCGCGCTTCTGGTACTCGGCCACCTTGGCGAAGGAGACCTTGAGTGCTGCGTTCAGCGCCTTCTGCGTCATGCCCAGGTGCGCGGCCAGCTCCCGGCGCAGGTAGGTGGTGAAGCGGCCCCAGAGGGCGCCAGCGTGTGCGTTCCACAGCACGGCGCCGGAGTAGTCGTAGCTGGCCGGGTCCAGCGGTGTGCCCAGCTCCGGTGCATCTGTGGAGTGGACGGTGCCGCAGCGGCAGGGCAGGGCCTTGCCCGCGTCGGTCGTGCGGCGGTTGTGCACCGGGCCGAACGAGGGGGCGGTGAGGGTGGCGAAGACGCGAGGGTGTTCGCGCACGGTCTCGGGCACGGTCTTGCCGCCGGACAGTCCGGCCTTGATCAGGTGGTAAGTGTCGGCCGCATAGAGGCGTGAACAGGATGGGCAGCGGGAGGCGCGGCGGTTTCCGCAGGCGGTCAGCAGTCGTCCGGTCGGTTCGTCGGCCGTCGAGTAGGACCGAAGAACGGTGCGGGTGTCGGCGTCGAGGGTGGCCGTTCCGCCGACGAGGTTGACCGGGTGGGAGCAGCCGCGGACTTGGCGGATCTGGTCCTGTACTCGGTCGAAGTCCGGCCGCTGGGCGAGCCCGAGGAGGTCCCGGAGGGCCAGGCTCGCCAGGTGGCGCAGGGACGGACGGTCGTTCACGGGGAGCTGTGTCCTTTCATGAAGGCCCTGGGCAGCCCAGGGGAGGACCGGGGCGCGGCCCAGGGCATGACGGACCGCGCCCGGTCGGGCAGGGGAGGTATGGAACGCCGGAGTGTCAGGCGGTGAGTTGTGCGTGCGCGGCGGTGGCCAGCGGCAGCGCGACGCCGAGCCGGGTGCGCAACTGTCCAGCTGTAATCGGTCGGCCGTGCTCGGCTGCGTAGGTGGCAGCGATGGAGCGGGCCGCTTCCATCAGCGGCTCGGGCACCGCAACGCCGTCTCCCTTCGGCTGCTCGGGTGGTGCTGGCGGAGCGGGGGCAGGTGCCGGAGCGGGGGCGGGTTCTTCAGCGGGTTCGGGTGGGGGCGCCGGCCGAGTTGCGGCGTGGAGCTGGCGCAGGAGTTGCGGGCCGACCGCTCCCCAGCCGAGGAGGAGCACGGGCGCCACGGTGTCGACGGCAGCGCGCCCGTAGTGTCCGGCGAGGATGGGTTCAGCGACGTTGAGGGCCAGCGTCAGCAGGCCGGACAGGTGCATCAGACGGGTAGCGCCCTTGAGCTGATGAGCGGGCACGCCGCGCAGCGACAGGTACCAAAGAGCCACCAGGAGACCGGTCACCGACAGGTCCACCATCGGGGCGATCAGGGGCGCGATGGGTCCGGGGACGCCGAGGCGGAGCGCGAGAGCCCAGACGTTGCCGAAGGAGAACACGAACGCCAAGCCCGCGATGATGCCCATGACCACGACCACCGTGCGCTGCGTGATCCGGTTCTCTGCCATAGGGGTGTCACCTCCTCTCACTCTGCCGTTGGGACGAGGACAAGGGGAGTCAGGCCGCTTCCGCGCCGTCGTCCTTCGTAATCCGGTCCCGTAGCAGGACGCTCGGACCGGCGAGCGCGTGAAGGAGTTCGGCCGGGTCGCGGGTCAGGTGGGCGGTGTCGGCGGCGATACGGGCCGCATCCGCGTCGGCCACGAACGGAGTGCGGATACGGGCGAAGCCCGGACGGCCCTGGTGAGCCATGGAGGCCACGCCGACGTAGGCCGGGTCCTGAAGCGCGGTCGGGTTGGCGTCCGGCCAATTGCGGATGTCCTCACCCAGGGCGACGACCGCCGCGTCAGCCGTCTTCTGCGCGAAGGACAGCCCCACCGGGCACACGTCCCGGATGAAGGTGGGAATGGCGTCGCCGGTCGCCTTCTGCGTTGCGATGAGCACCAGCATGCCGACGCTCCGGCCCTTCTTCACCAGGTCCTCAACCAGCCGGGCGTTCTCGGCAGCCAGCGCGGCCAGCTTCTTCGTCTGCGCGTCCGACCCCTTGTAGTCGCGGAAGTAGGTATGCGCCTCATCCACGACCAGCACGACCAACGGCCATGCGTCCGAGGGCCCGACATGCCACATGTTCTTGACCCCGAGCGCACCCCGGATGGAAGCCGAGCGGGCACGCCGCAGCTCCACCAACCGCTTGAACAATGCGTTCGCGTCGTCCAGGTCGTCCCCGACGAAGGCGAACCCCCGCTGTGCCAGATCGGCGTAGTCGCCCTCATGGGAGGAAGTGACCTTGCCATCCGCGAAGGCGAACTGAACCGCCGCCGAGGGCGCGGTGTCGCAGATGAACCGATTGACGAGAGAGGTCTTCCCGAAGCCGGGCAGACCGGCGATGGTGACGCCGGGCACGTCCGACAGGTTCACGCTCACCGGCTGGGCGTACTCATCCAGCCCCAGGTGCCATCGGGCCAGCTCTTCCGGTACTTCCCCGGTCGGGACGTGCTCAGTGGGCACGATGAGCGGGTCCACCCGCACACCACGGACGATGAGCTGTCCCGGCTTGTCGGGCAGGACCGAGACGCGCGTACACCGCCAGGCGTCCGCCAGGTACGGGGCCGCCTTCTGGAACTCCGCCAAGCTCACCTTCGGCACACACGCCGCACGGACCACGACCCCGTACCGGTCCGCGCGGACCTTGATCTTGGGAATGATCACCCGAGGCTTGGGGACCTTCCCGTCCTGTGAGATCACCACCGCCGGGGGCGTCTTGTCCTGCACCGACAGCCCCGCCATCGGAGCCAGCCGTCGCCAGCCGAAACGCACCCGGACCGCCTGACGGATACTCGCCCGCGTCATCCGGTCGGCCCGCACGTAACGCACCAGCCACCACAACGCCCATATGGCGCTCAGGGCCAGGACCGCCCCGGCCAGGTCAGCCGCCCTCACTTGCCCGCCTCCCCGAACTGCGGGGCGCCCACCAGCTCAAGCGAGCTAGCGCGGTAGGCGATCCCGTCGGAGAGCTGGCCGTTGAAGATTCGGGCCCACGGGATCGCGAACAGGTCCACGGGCCGGACCGGGACGCCCAGGTTCAGGCCATCAGGCAGTCCCGACTTCGGAACGGTGATCTTCATCTGTTCCGCACGGCCGTCCTCCATGAGGAAGACCGTCAGCGTGAACAGGTCCTCACCGGTGTCACGATCCTGAGCGATCTTGCCCGTCTCCTGGTCCGCGATCTTCGGCACCGGCAGCGTGCCAACCATGAACATCGTGGACGGCAGGAGCCCCACGCGAATGCGCGCCATGTGTCAACTTCCCTTCTGGTTCCCCGGGGTGGTTCGCCCGGCGGGGCACCAACTCTCACCTAGCTCGGCTAGCTATGTCAAGCGAACTAGCTATCTGAATTGAGGGGAGATTGCTGGCTGTCTGTGATAGGTGGGCTAACCCGGGCTACCCTTGGGCCATGACGCCGCCGCCTCACGACACACGCCCGCCCTACCAGCAGGCCGCCGACGAGATCCGGAAAGAGATCAAGTCGGGCAAGCTCAAGCCGGGGGAACAGCTCCCTTCGCACCGGGAGCTCCAGGAGCGGTTCGGCGTCGCCAACATGACCGCCCGCAGCGCGCTGCGCGTCCTGCGCGACGAAGGGCTGATCTACACCGTCCAAGGGCGCGGCAGCTATGTAGCCGACGCCGTTGTCACCCAGGACGGACAAGTGACGGCGGTCGTCGAAGCCAAGAGCTACAAGCGGCCCGAGGCAGCCAGGGAGGCCGGAGGGCCAGCAGCTCCAGACACCTCCGAAGCCACCGGCCCCTACGCTGAAACTCTGCTCGCCATTCGCGACCAGCTACGAACGCTGAACGCGGAAGTCCAGGTCCTTAAGCGGGACGTCGCAGAACTGAAGGAGCAGCGGGGGGAGGGGCACTCGACTCGCTGAGTTGTGCGATATCCGCGCGCAAGCCCTCCACCTCTTGGCAGAGACGGCTGGTCATCGCCGCTATCTCCGCCAGCAGGGCGCATTCCGACTCGCTCAGCGTCCCGACGCTCCTTCGGTCCCCGCACCTCATGATGGTGGTCTCCGGCAGTCCGCACTCTGCCCGGTCTATGCCGTGGTTGTGCGCGTCGTGCATTGCTGTCCTTTCCAGGGCAGGAGCCGAGCTGTTCAGAGTTTCCTTACTGGATCAAGGCGGCCCGCTGGCGCGGGCCGCGCGCGCTGGCGGCCCGTGGCCGCCGCCCGCTCCTGTCTCCGCCCCGCTCGCGTCGCCCCCGGCCCGCTCAGCGCGCAGACCAGCGCATCAACCTGCCAACCCAGCAAGGAAGTCCGGAACGAATCGGCCTCCACGACTCGGCCGACTGGCGAGCGCGCACCAGCAGCACGACCAGGAGCACGACGCCGAGCAGCGCTGTAGTGCGGGCACAGAACACCGGGGAGGCCCGTAGCGCGGCGCCCAGGCTTCGCTGCGGTCTGCGGACCGGTCCCGCAATCGCCAGGTCGCCGGCCGGGGCTACGCGGAGGCGTCTGCGGGTCAAAGATCAGAACTTTGAAAGCGTGGCTGAGGCCGGTGGGTGGCTGAGGGGACCACGTGCAGGTGTTCGGGGGTCTGTCCCGCCGTCGTGGCTGACTTTCCCCGCTTGAGGTATCAGGGGCACCGCATCGACAGCCCAGCGCATACCCGCCTTGATGCTCCGTCCCCGTTGTGGTGTGCACCGTTCAAGTCCTCTTTCATCGCCCTGCGTTCAGTCTGCCGAGGCAGCGTGCGAGAGCACGACGAACGCCCCGGTACCATCGGCACCAGGGTCCTGAACTGGGACTCTCCACCGGACCACCCTTCTCCCGGCCAAGGACTGAGGGGTGGTCCGGTTTCGTATGCGGTTGTCCGGCGTAGTGCCGCTCAGATGTCAGCGGTCGGAGGGGAGTGCACCGCTGCGAGCTCTTCCCCCGCCTGTGCCAACCCGGCGTTCTCCAAGAGGAACCGCAGCGTGTAGCCGAGGCTCTTCACGTGAGAAGTGGCAGTCAGCAGCCCCGGGCCGAGCCCTTCGGCCACCTCGTACGGGATCGTGTCGAGCGTCGAGCGCTTCCGGTACCACTCCCGGGAGCCATGCCACAGGCCGTCGATCTGCTTCGCCGCTAACGGCATCAGCGCCTCGATGTGCCGCACCAAGACGTCATGGAGCGCGCACAGTTCCTCGTACCGGGGCAGCGACGACCGTTGAGCCAGAGCCGTGCTGATCGTTGCTTTGATCTCCGCTACATCCACCGGTCTGCCAACCTCCCGGCGCTCGGGTGCCGTGAACGGGGAGACCGTAGAGGCCCAAAAAGGGGCTGACCCGGAAGAAAATTCCGGGTCAGCCCCTCAGTGTCCGGGTGGCGCCGACTACTTGAGAGCGCCGAGATTCAAGGCTAGTTCGCGAACGTCGCGGCGTCGGCTCCGTCCATTCAGCCGTCGCGCCAGGTCCCGGGCGAACTCGTGCGCCTTCATCTGCTCGGGAGCTGTCCTGAACGCCCGCTTCAAGTGATCCGCCGCTTCATCGGTCCGGCCAGCTTCACCGTAGGCCCGAGCCACGTCAAGGCGCGCCCGTGCCCGCCGCTCCACCGGCAGGTTCCGACCAGGCCGTACGCCCGGAGCTATGTCCACGGCCAGCTGTACGTCCTCGAACTCAAGCGCTGTGGCCAGGCGGTGAATCTCGACGTTCGTCGGACCGAAGGAGGTCCACATCATGTTCGCGTCGGCCCCGAGACGATCAGCAGCCTCATGCGCTTTCCCGATCATCTCGTTGGCCGTCGACCGGTCGCGTATCCGTGCTGCAGCAACAGCCCCGTTCAAGAAGAGAGTGCCGTACAGCGACAGCGCGGTTGGTGAGGTCGTCCACCAGCCTCGCGGGAGGTCGCTGGCAGCGTCCTGCGTGACGTTCACGGCCTCCGACGCCATCCCGGCGCCGAGCTGGACATGGGCGACACAGCGACGCAGCGCCAGCATGATGCCCGGGTCCCCGGTTTCGTTGGCGGCAACGTCACCTTGGTCGGCAGCTGTCCAGGCCAGGTTCGTTTCGCCGAGCTTCCGGAGAAACGCCGCAGTGGCGTGACAGATCAGCGCGAAGAGCTTGAGTGCTTGGACCCGATCCGGTCCCGTGGAGTGCTCGTGGGTGGCCAGACGGGCGTCTGCCAGCAGTGCGGGAAGGCGCGCGGCCAGTCGGGCGTACGCGGAGGACTGGTACAGGTCCCAGACCTCATCGACCTCCACCGCGAGGCGTTCCAGCCGCAGCGGCTCCCGCCCGTCGTAGAGGGAACCGGCCAGCCGCCGGGACTGCATGAGCGCGGCTCGTATGGCAGGAACGCTGCCCTCGTGGGTTCCGTGGTCTTCCAGGAGCGCCGGGGAGCCTTGCAGGTCTTCCACGTGTACGCGCAGGGCTTCCGCCAGGTCCGCCAGCATCTTGACGTTGTTGACCGGGATACGGCCGGACTCCACCCGGTACACCCAGTCCTCGGAGCGGTTCAGCAGCTCACCGAGTTGCCACTGATGCAGGCCACGGCGCTCCCGGTAGAACCGCACGCGCTTGCCGAACGGGAGATGGTTTGCCATGCCTCGCACTCTGGGACCCCCTCACTCTGTGAGCCCGAGTGTCACATGCGTAGCCGTGTTGAGGCAGGTGAACGTCCCACTCACGCCACGGGGCGCGGTCAGTAGGCTCGTGCCATGCCCGAGAACGACCACGAGCAGCGGATGACCCGGCCACGCATGGCCGCAGGCGCGCTGTTCTTCGACGCCCAGGACCGCGTTCTGTTGGTCCAGCCCTCGTACAAGCCGATGTGGGAGATCCCCGGCGGCTACGTCGAGACGGGCGAATCCCCCTTGACCGCCTGCCGACGCGAGGTCGGGGAAGAGCTGGGCATCACACCGCCCATCGGCTCATTGCTGGTGATCGACTGGGCGCCGAACCCCACCGAGGGCGACAAGGTGCTGTACGTCTTCGACGGCGGACACCTCAGCCCGGACGCCGCAGCCTCGATCAAGCTTGCTCCGGACGAGCTACTGGCCGCCGAGTTCCATCCGGTCGAAGACCTCGATCAGCTTCTGATTCCCAGGCTCGCCCGCCGCGTGAAGCGCGCCGTCATCGCGCGCGCTGAAGGTCACCCCGTCTACCTTGAACATGGCGAGCTGCCATCGAGGTAGCCGCTCCTATGTGGTGCCGGCGAATCCCAGCTCGACTGCCACCGTGTCATCTCATGTTCCCCGGACGCTAAGGCACGGGGCGGCCTTCGAAGCCTGTCGGTCGGCTCTGGCTAGGGCTGCAGGAGTCGACACGCACGCTCGCGGCATTGTGGTCAGCCTTCTCTCCTCAGCAAGGGCCCCGCCTACGCCGCGCCAGCGCATAGGCACCGAACCTCGTCTAACCGGCCTGGTTCCAATGACCGGACGCCAGCCACGCCTGACCTGTGACTTCACCGAGTGCCAGGCCCTCGATGTAGCGAAGTGCTGGGTATAGATCCCCGCGCCTAACCATCCGCGAGAACGGAGAACGGAACAGGCGGGCGCAGGGAAGGGGACATGGGCAGGGGAGTCGTCGCATGATGTTCGTGAGCTGTGAGGGAGTCGGCACTCAGTTGTGGAACCAGCGCGTGTGCAGGCAGAAAGGACAACATCGCGACGGAGTGACCACGGAGGCGGGGATAGAGCGGGTGAAAATCGCGACTTCGCATGAGGGAAAAGGAGTTTGTGATGGATGTAAGTGATGAAGAAGGCTGGCGGGATACATTTCACGCTGCAGAGGTCGACGCCGACCCTGACAGCGACCCGGAAGCGCTCAAGGTGGGGCTGCCCTTCGGCTGGAGGTCGGGGATGCTGCGGCCAACGCTTTACGGCACCACACTCCCGCAGGACAGACCTGGTGCGGAAGTGGATTTCCCGCCGGTCGTCAACGGAATTGATTATCTTCTGAGCGTCACGACCCGTCTGGCGGGTAGAGACTCAAGACTCACCCCCCGTGATTTGAAGTACGCTATTCTTCACCTGCAGGCAGCTGCAGAGGTGCTCGTGAAGTACCGCCTTCAGCTTGAGCACTGGAGCCTTGTCTTCAAGGACCCGGGGATGGCAAAAAAGGAAGACCTTGCGAGCGGGGAGCTGTCTAGTTGCACGTTGAGCGAAGCGGGTGAGCGATTACGCCGCATCGTTGGCCTGGCCCTTGACGAGAAGGCCCTCCGTGAGCTGCAGCAGCTCGGCCGCTCACGCAACAAGCTCCAGCATTGGGGACTTTCTGCTCCGGCGCGCGCTGTCGAAGCCCAGGCTGCCAAGGTCCTCGACTTTCTTGTGCGATTCCTCGATGAGCATCTTTTCCCTATCCTAAAGCCCGAGGAGCTCAGCCTCATTGAATGGGATATGGGCCGTATTCGGATGGGATTGACACAGATACAGAGCTTCGTGTCCCAGCGGATGAAACGACTGAATGCTGAGCTGAAAGAGTTCACTGACCGAACTGTCGAATGTCCCGACTGTGGCCAATGGACACTTGTTGTCGGCGGGAGCATTATTAGTTGCCGATTCTGCTCCGTTGAGCGGGACGCTTCGGCAGCCGCTGAGATTTACATGGTCGAGATTGTCACCTTCCCGTCGCCGCCGACCGGCGAGTGGGCGTGGCCCGCACCGTGTCCTGATTGCGGAGAAGTGACTCTTGTCAGCGGTGCAAGGGTGTGCAGCGCCCCCGATACCCCGGGTGATATCTGCTTCCACTGCGGTGAGGAAATCAGCGGCATCGATTTGTGTCAGCTCTGCGGGGTAGCTTTCCGACCTCATGACACCGAAATTGCGTGCTCAGATTGCTTCGCCGAACGGGTCGGAAGGAGGCGACGATAACGAATACGGGAGAGCACTTACCTGTCTGCTGGGTGAGGCGTACTCAGTCCATATGGCACTGGCAGACGCCAAAGACCATGCTTCGTATCTCCGCCGATCCTGCAGAGGAAGTGATACCGGCCACGATGTCGCGAGCGTGTGTGCCGATCTTCGCCAGCTTGGCCAGATTCGAACGACAGATCCTAGGCTCGACTTCATGACTGACGAGGAGGAGCAGTCCGTAAGGGCCGCTATCGACGGTGAGCTACGTCTCCTCGACTCCGATGTTCGCGCGTCACCAGCGCTCGTATCCGAACTCCTGCATCCAGAATTCGTTGAGTTCGGAGCCTCAGGGCAGCGGTGGGATCGAGTGTCGATTTTGGATGCCGTTGTTCCTCCCGCAGACGTACGAGCTCGCCGCATCGTTACCAGCGACATGCAAGCGACGCTGCTTGCCCCTGGCATCGTTCACATCACGTACGTCTCTGATAACGATGGCCGCCGAGCTCGACGCAGCTCGTTGTGGTGCCGTACTCCGGCAGGGTGGCGTCTGTACTTCCACCAAGGCACGCTAGCCGGCGACACGTAGCCGTCCAGCCGCGCCCTGCGCGAGAGGCTGACGGCCCACGTCGTGTCATGGGTCCACGCTCTCGATGACGTCTCCCACCGAGCAGATGACCTCTTTCACGAGCGCGTGAGGGGGGCGCCCAGACGACACGTCGTTTGGTGTGCTGTCGTCGCGAGGGTAGATCACCGTTTCCCCCACGATTGAGTCGCCGCGGCTGACACGAACTCGGTCTCCGCTTCGGAACTCGCCGCTCTCGATGTCCATGAAAACGGCTGTGTCTCCCTTCCGGAAGACGAACACATCCGAAACGATCGCCTTTGCTATGCCACGCACTTTGCAGCCCCCTCACTCTGGGGGCTGAGTATCGCATGCGGGCAGCATTGCCTGGCCTACTTCGATCAGCGTCCCGCAGTGACGGCAGTCCTGACGGCAACGACGACAGCCAACGGCTGTCAGCCGCCGCACATGGCTTACGGATCGCGGGCCCGCAGCGAGCACCGGCGCGCCCTTGCCCGAAGCTACGGATCAGAAGGTTGCAGGTTCGAATCCTGCCGAGCGCGCAGCAGGTGAGAGCCCCGTTCCGATCATTCGGAACGGGGCTCTTTCGTGCCGTACAGCAGCGAAGTACGGCAACCGTGTGGCGGATTATGACGCTTCCGGGGGTTCTCTGGTCCAGGGCTCGGCCGTCCCAGCATGTCGTGCTGCTCGTGCTGTGCGTGCTGTGCGTTGGGCGGCGGGCATGTCTGCCGGCGTGCCCGAAGCGCGGGGTCGGAAGGGCGCAAGCGGATGGGCGGGGTGGTGATTGCCGACTAAAGTTTTCTCATTACTGGTGGTTATGGGGTCGGAGCCAGGTGGATGGGGGCCGGGTTTCGGGGGAGGGGCCTGAGAAGCATGAGCCGTCGCTCCAGTGGGCTGGTCGGGATATGGGCCGAGGCGCAGCGTCAGCAGCAACGTCGGGTGGAGGCAGAAGCGAGGTTCCAGCGGGAACAGGAGCGGCGGCAGCGCGCACATCAGCGGGATCTGGCACGCAGCTACCGCGAGCAGCGGGCGGCGTACCGGCAGCAGCGTGAGGCGGACGCTCGCCGGCGGACGCAGGAGCTGGAAGCGCGGGTCGAGTCGCTCCAGGGGCTCCTCGCGGCGGGGTGCCGGGCTCCGGCGTTCAGGATCGGGTCACTCACCCGCGCCGAGAACATCGAACCGTTCTCGCCGGGGCAACTCGCCCACCCTCTCCGTATGCCGGATCCGAACCAGTACCAGGCACACGGTGGTTGGACAGCAGGCAGGCGCGCTCAGGCGCAGGAGGAGGCGCGTGCCCGGTTCGAGCGCGACTGGCACGCCGCGCAAGCCGCTGAGATGCATCGACAGCAGCAGTTGGCGGAATACCGCCGTCAGTACGAGCAGTGGGCCGATGCCCAACTGGAAGAGATCCGTCGCCACAACGCCGGCATCGCCGAGATGGCGACGGCGCTCCGCAACGGCGATGCTGACGCCGCCGTGGAGTTCTTCTCCGCAGCCCTGTACGCGTCCACCGCGTGGCCGGAGGAGCTTCCGCGTCAGGTCACCGCTGCCTACGACTCCGCGGCCCGACAGTTGGTGCTGAACTGGGAGCTGCCCAAGTACGACGTCGTCCCGGAGGCGAAGTCGGTGCGCTACATGCCCACCGCCGACCAGGACAAGGAGACGGCCCGGCCCCAGACCCAGCGCCGTGGGCTCTACCGCGACCTGCTCGCGCAGTGCGTTCTGCTGGTGCTGCACGACCTGTTCTCGGCGGACGAGTTCGGTGCTCTGGAGTCCGTCGCGGTGAACGGGTTCGTGGACGACCACGATCCAGCCACGGGCAGGCGCGCGCAGATCTTCCTGGCCACGGTCATGGCGTCGCGGACCACCTTCGACCAGTTGCACCTGGAGCAGGTGAGCGCTGTCGACTGTCTCGTGGAGGGGCTCAGGGGCCGACTGTCGAGCCGTCCGGACCAGCGCGCTGCCGTACAGCCCGGTCGGGTTCCCGAGCAGGTCGGCCACGGCCTTGTCACTCACGGGGGTGACGAGGAGCCGGATCTGTACGAGATGGACCCCGTTGCCTTCGAGTCGCTGGTCGCTGAGCTGTTCCGGGCCATGGGCATGCAGGCCGTCACCACTCAGCGGTCGAACGACGGCGGAGTGGATGTCGACGCGCTGGACCCGGCCCCTATCCGCGGCGGCAAGATCGTGGTGCAGGTCAAGCGCTACCGCAACACCGTGCCGCCGACGGCCGTGCGCGACCTGTACGGCACTGTCCAGGGCGCCGGGGCCAACAAGGGAGTCCTCGTCACCACGTCCAAGTTCGGTCCGGGCTCGCACACCTTTGCCAACGGCAAACCGCTGGAACTGGTCTCCGGCACTGATCTGGTCGACCTTCTCCGCCGCCACGGACTCCGTGGCCGGCTCGGCAGCGACGGCCGCACGGAACCGGACCGGTCCACCGCACCGGACTCGGACTGGGTCCGGTCTACGGCACCGGATGCGGCACCGGGCGGGGGACCGGACGCGGGGCCGGAGGCCGACGAGCACAACATCCTGGGCATGTTCTGGTCGGGCGGCGTCGCCTTGGACGTGTGCGCGCTCGTCTGCCGGGGTGGCCAGGTCTTGGACGAAGAGCATTTCGTCTTCTTCAACAACCTGCGGACACCTGACGGCTCCGTTCGCGCGCTCCAGGCCGCCCCGCCCGACAAGGCCGCCCTCCGGGTCTCCTTCGACGTGCTGCCCCAGCGAGCCGACCGGCTCGTGATCGTCGCCGCGATCGATCCCGTCGCCAACCCTTCGGCCGACCTGTCCGGCTTCACGGAGGCGGGCATCCGCCTGCTGGACTCGGCGGGAGACGAACTCGACCGACTGGCGGTCTCGGACGGCCGCCCGGACGAGACCGCCTTGGTACTCGGCTCGTTCAGGCGCCGCGCCTCCGGCGACTGGGAATTCGTCGCCGGAGGCAAGGGCTATCGGGGCGGCCTGGAGCAGCTGGTGCAGGAGTACGGCATCGAGGTCGCCTGACCCCCACCCGTCACGGTCGGCATGCCGCTACGGTGCCGTAGCGGCCTATCGACGTGCCCGTGCCTGTGCCCGTGCCCGTGCCGGGGCCGTGTGAGCGGATGCGACGGGGTCAGTCGTGGATGCCCAGGTCCGTGCGCATCAGGTGGCGCATCGTGGCCAGTTCGGGGTCGCCCTCGGTGGTGAGGGTGTGGCGGACCGAGTCGGGGGTCTCGTCGGCGCGGGCGTGACCGCGGTCGAGGCGTTTGACGGCGGCGTCGGTCCCCGCCAGGACGCGGTTGACCGCGCGGGAGGCCTCCAGGATGTGTTCGGGGGCGATCATCTGGGCCTCCGCGTAGCGGTCGCGGTGGTCGAGGCGGGCCTCTTCCAGCGCGGTGCGCTCCTGGTCGGTGTAGACGCCGTCGCGCAGCCGGTGCAGGGCGTCCTTGAGGAGGGTGCTGAACTGACGGGAGGCGCGGTTCATCGCGGTGTAGGCGGCGCGGCGCTCTTCCAGGCGGCGGAGGCGGTCGGCTTCGGCGCGCTCTTCCTCGCGCTGCCGTGCGGCGACGCGCCCAGTGAGTACGGGGGCGAACAGGGTGCCCAGGACGCCGACGACGGCCGTGATCATCGCTGCTATGACTGCGCTCACCCTGCGACCCTAGGTCTTTCTCGGACGACAGGTCTTTCTCAGACGATTCACAGGCGCCCGCAACCCTTCTCTCACCCGGGCGTTCGAGGGTGGGGGCATGAGGCGGAGTGGAGTGGGCGGGGCGCGCGGGAGAGGCGAGCGCGCCCGGGAAGAATGTACGCGCCGGGCCGAGGGATTGCTCGTCGTCGGGGACCTCGTACTGGACGAGGAGACCCGGGAGGCGTGGCGGGGTGGGGAGCGGATACGGCTGACCGCCACCGAGTTCGAGCTGCTGCGCTTCCTGATGCGCAACCCGCACAGGGTGCTCAGCAAGGCGCAGATCCTCGACCGGGTGTGGAACTACGACGTGGTGCGGCAAGCCAACCTGGTGGAGCTGTACATCTCGTATCTGCGGCGGAAGATCGATGCGGGCCGGGGGCGGATGATCCATACGCGGCGTGGGGCGGGTTATGTCTTCAAACCCGGCGAGTCCGTCATACCGGCTTTCGGGTCGCCGAAGGCGGATGACGGGGCGGATACGGATTAGCATCGTGGGGTGACGGTCCGTGAGCCACCTGGGCCGTTGCCGCCCCGTTCCGTCTCTCCGACCGGCCTTCGGAGCCGGCCCCCGAAGGAGCGCGTGCCATGAGCGACGGCAGCCGCACGAGTCGGATGCGCAGGACCAGTGTGTGGCTGGAGGAGCGGTCCTTCTCGCGGCGCAGAGCCGCGGGGAGCGGGCAGGCCGAGGGGCTGGACCGGGAGAAGATCACGGCGGCCGCCGTACGGCTGCTGGACACCGAGGGGCTGGCGAAGTTCTCCATGCGCCGGCTGGCAGCGCACCTCGGCGTGACGGCCATGTCGGTGTACTGGTACGTCGATCGTAAGGACGATCTGCTGGAGCTCGCGCTGGACGCCGTCGAGGGTGAGCTGGAGGTGCCCGACGCGGACGCGGAAGACACGGACTGGCGCGAGCAGTTGCGGCAGGCGGCGTACGCGCTGCGCGGACTGCTGCGCCGTCACCCGTGGGCGTCCGGCACGCTGGGCAGCTTCCTGAACGTCGGCCCGAGCGCGATGTCCTTCCAACTGGGAGTGCGTCGGGTGCTGTTGCGCTCCGGGCTGCCCGAACAGCAGGCGGACGGTGCGCTGGCCGCGCTGTTCTCGTTCGTCTACGGGCACGCCGCCGTCGAGGCGAGCTGGCAGCGCCGGTGCAGCGAGGCGGGTGTCAGCTCGCAGGACTGTGTGGACGCGCTGCGTACAACGCTGGGCGCGCGCCCCGAGTACGCGGAGTGCGGCGAGGGCGCGGACGGAGAGGTCGTACGCCCCGTGGAGCAGCGGGACTTCGGCGTCGCGCTGGACTGCGTCATCGCGGGCATCGAGGCCATGGCACGGTACGGGCGCGGCACCGTCCCGCAGGACCGTGCCGCGCCCGTGATTCCGCCGCAGGCCGCGGCCCCCGAGGACCGCTGATTCCGGGGCCGCTGATTACGGACCGCTGATTACGCGCTGTTGATTGCGGACCGCTGATTCCGTCGTCTCGGCGGTGCGCCGTCAGAACGGCAGCGACTCCCCTTGCACCGCCTGGATGTCCAGGTCCACCCGCAGCGTCGTGCCGACGGCCGCGATCCCGGCCGCGACGACCTGGTTGTAGTTCATCGCGAAGTCGGAGCGCCGCAGTTCGGTCGTGGCGTGGAAGGAGGCGCGCAGCCCGCCCCAGGGGTCGGGGCCGCTGCCCAGGTAGGTCAGGTCCAGGTCGGACTGGCACACGACGCCGTGCATCTCGAGCTGGCCGCGTACCGTCCACCGGTCGGGCCCGGCCACGTCGATGCCGGTGCTCCGGTAGGTGATGTCGGGGTAGGACTCGACGTTGAGGAAGTCGCCGGACCGCAGGTGCTTGTCGCGCATCGCGTTCCCTGTGTCGATGGACTCCGCCTTGATGACGGCCTCCACGGACGACTTCTCCGGGTCCTGTGCGACCTCGATACGGCCGCCGAAGTCGGTGAACCTGCCGTGCACGCTGGTCATCCCCAGGTGCTGCGCCGTCGCGGCGACGGTGGAGTGCATCGGATCGATGGTCCACGGGCCCGGCGGCGGCAGCTCGACGCCGCCCTGCCGGGCGAGCACCAGGGTGCCCAGTTCCGCGCGTCCGGAGGCGGTGACCATCGCCGTGGAGGCGGCCGGCGCGTAGCCGACTGCCGTGGCGATGACGGTGTAGGCGCCCGGGGGCAGTGGCTCCGCGCTGCGGACGAACCCCTCGTCGTCCGCCTCCACCCGCAGCACCTGAGCACCGGTCATATCGGTGACGGTCAGCACGGCGTGCTGTACCGCCCAGCCGTCCCGGGTGCGCACTCGCGCCCGCACCCCGCCCGGGCCGCCTCCGCTTGCCCCGCCTGTCATCTCTTCCAGCTCCTTCTCGCAGTCGACGGGCCTTCGGCCTCGTCTCTGACGGGCCCCGGCACCCGGCGGCGGGCCGTCCCTTGCCCGCACCCGCTCAGCGCGTTTCCGGGCCGCCGGGACCCTTCCCCGAACCGGACCCGACGGCGCGCGCTCCGCTCGATTCACGCGCCGTCAGGACCCGGGGTCACTCGTCCGGGTGGTGCAACTCGATGTCGTACGCGTCCACTCCGGGGCCGGCCACGTGCAGGGCGTTCGCCTGGGGCGGGTAGCCGCTGGCGATGACCGAGTAGTCGCCGCCGTCCAGGTCGGTGAAGGCGTAGGCGCCGTCCTCACCGGTGGTGGACGTGGCGATGACGTTGCCCGCCGCGTCGACGAGCGTGACCCGCGCGTCCGGCAGCGGCCTGCGCTGCGCACCGGCCCGTACGGTACCGGTCACCCGGGCGCCCGCCGCCAGGTCGACGTCGCGCCGGGTGATGCCCTGGCCCTGGACCTCGACCGGGAGCGCCGTCGGCCGGTAGCCGTTGGCGTTCACGGCGAGCGTGAAGGTGCCGGTGACCAGCTCGTCGAACCGGTACTCGCCGCTCTCGCCCGTGACACCGGTGGCCAGCACCTCGCCCCGGACGTCCGTGACGACGACCATCGCACCCTGCACCGGAGCGCCGTCGACCACTCCGCGCACCTGACCCGCCAGGCCGCTGGTGCCCGAGAGCAGCAGGTCGTGGCTGAGCGGCTCTTCGCCGAGCACGACCGTGGACGCCTGCGGCTGGTGGCCGTCGGCTGCCGCGATCAGCACGTAGGAGCCGGGGCCTGGCGCGTCCAGCCCGTACGAGCCGTCCGCGTGCGCCACGGAGCGGCCGAGCTGGCGCCCGCTGAGCGAGATCAGTGTGACGGCCGCGCGGGCGACGCCGAGACCGTCGGCGTTGCGGACGGTGCCGTACACCCCGTGGCCGCTGGTCGGCAGGGGCGCCGAGGACTGGGCTGTGGCCATGGCTGCGTACTCCCTGAGCTGCTGGGTTTCGCCCCCCGTTGCTGCTGCTGCCGCCTGCGTCACGGCTGTCTGCTGCGTCACGGCTGTCTGCTGCGGGACGGCTGTCTGCTGCGCCACGGCTGCCTGCTGCGGCGCCGTGGCCCCGGCCTGCTCGGTGGCCGGTGTCGTGCCGGCCGGCTCGTCGGCCTGGTTCGCGGCGGTGGTCCGCAGCGGGACCTCCCGGATGAACAGCACGCACACCAGGGCCAGCAGCGCGACAGGCGCCGCGTACAGGTAGATGTCGCCGATGCCGTGCCCGTACGAGCTCTCCACGACGGTGCGGACCGGCGCGGGGAGCTTGTCCAGGTCCGGCAGCGAGCTGCCGCCACCGCCCGTGGCACCCGCACCGCCGGGCTTGATGCCCAGCTTGGCGAACCCGTCCTCCATGTAGTGGGTGATCCGGTTGGAGAGCACGGCGCCGAGCGCCGAGACGCCGACCGCACCGCCCAGCGAGCGGAAGAAGTTGACCGTGGAGCTGGCCGAGCCCAGATCCTGGGCCGCCACCTGGTTCTGGGTGGCGAGCACCAGGTTCTGCATCATCATGCCGACGCCGAGGCCGAGCAGCGCCATGAAGATCGACATGTGCCAGTACTCGGTGTCGTACCGCAGTGTGCCCAGCAGGCCCATGCCCGCGGCCATCAGCACACCGCCTGCGATCAGGAACTTCTTCCACTTCCCCGTACGGGTGATGATCTGGCCCGAGACGGTGGTGGACAGGAAGAGCCCGGCGATCATCGGGATCGTCATCACACCGGCCATCGTCGGCGACTTGCCGCGTGCCAGCTGGAAGTACTGGCTGAGGAAGACCGTCGCGCCGAACATCGCGATACCGACGAACAGCGAGGCGACCGACGCCAGCGTGATGGTGCCGTTGCGGAACAGCCGCAGCGGGATGATCGGCTCCTTGGCCTTCGACTCGACGAGCACGAAGATCAGCCCGAGCACGATCGCTCCGCCGACCATCGTGTACGTCTGCCACGACAGCCAGTCGTACTTGTCACCCGCGAAGGTGACCCACAGCAGCAGGGTGCAGGCCGCGGCGGCGATGAAGAACGCGCCGGCCCAGTCCACCTTGACGCCCGGCCGCTTGACGACGGGCAGGTGGAGCGTCTTCTGCAGGACGATCAGCGCGATGACGGCGAACGGTACGCCGACGTAGAAGCACCAGCGCCAGCCCAGCCAGCTGGTGTCGGTGATCACGCCGCCGAGCAGGGGGCCGCCGACGGTGGCGATGGCGAAGGTGGCACCGAGGTAGCCGCTGTACCGGCCGCGCTCCCGGGGGGAGATCATCGCGGCCATGATGATCTGGGCGAGCGCCGAGAGCCCGCCCATGCCTATGCCCTGGGCGACCCGGAAGGAGATCAGCATCCCCGGGTTCTGCGAAAGACCCGCGCCCGCCGAGGCCAGCACGAAGACGATCAGAGCTATCTGGACCAGCAGCTTCTTGCTGGTGAGGTCCGCCATCTTGCCCCACAGCGGGGTGGAGGCGGTCATCGCCAGCAGCGAGGCGGTCACGACCCAGGTGTAGGAGCTCTGGGTGCCGTTGAGATCCGAGATGATCTTGGGCAGTGCCGTGGAGACGATCGTCGACGACAGGATGGCGACGAACATGCCGAGCAGCAGCCCGGAGAGCGCCTCCATGATCTGCCGGTGCGTCATCGGCGCGGCGCTCTCGGCCGCCGTCGGGGCGCCGCCTGCCGCCGTTGTGCCGGTGCCGGTGCCGGTGCCGGTGCCGGTGCCGGTCCGGTCGGTGGCTGCCTGGCCCTGACCTGCCTGGTGCTGAGCCGCCTGGGCCCGGGCGTCGCTTGAGTGGCCTGACGACGCGGCGTGTGCCGCGTGCCGGGCCCCGCCGCCGGCTCCCTGCGCGGCGTCGCGAGGCCCCCCAACCGGCGGCTGGGATCGGGTTGTTGCCATTCGGCGTCCTTCTAACTCAGTGGTGCGGTGGTTTTCGTCTCGTGGGGTGACCCGCCGCGGGCGCGGCAGTCCCCGAAGCTCGTGCGGAGCCGGCTGAGCAGCGCGTTGAGCTGGGCGACGTCCTCGTCGCTCCAGTCGTGCAGGTGGGCGGCGAGCACCTCGGTCGTGTGTGCCGAGAGGTCCGCCAGGAACCGCTCTCCGCTCTCGCTGATCCGCAGCAGCCGGGACCGGCCGTCCTGCGGGTCGGGGCGCCGCTCGATCCAGCCGCGGTCGGCGACGTGGGTGACGTGCCGGCTGGTGACCGACATGTCGATCGCCATCAGCTCGGCCAGTCGGCTGGTGCGCATCTCCCCGTGCTTCTCCAGGAGTGTCAGGACGACCGCCGAGGCGGGCGGGCACTCCGGGGGGAGGCCGCGCGCCATCTCTCGTTTGACGGCGCCAATGGCGCTGATCTGCCGGGCCAGCTCCTCGTACTGACTGCGTTCGGCCATCTGCACCTCATGAACTTGTTGCTTAAGGCAACCATACAGATGGTTGGTTGCTGTAGGCAAATTGATTTCGGGCAACCTGGGCAAACTCTGAGTAAAGAGAGGGCCCCGAGGGGTAGGGGGCGCGGAGGTGTGTGAGGGGCGTACGAGGGGGCGTGTGAGGGAGCGCACAGTACCGGGCGGGGAGCCGCTGTGCCATCCGGGTGACGGTTCGCTAGGGTCCTGGGACATGGCTCACAACCCGCAGGCGCCGCAGGGTCCGGACGGACAGGGACACCCCGACCCGGCAGGCAGCACCCAGATGTTCCGCGCCTTCGTCGACGAGGGCACCACTCGCCCCGGCAGCAGGCAGGCCCCCGCCCCGGCCCCGGCCGGACCCCGGGTCGGCGTGATCGTCGGCGTCGTCGTCGCGCTCGTCGTGCTGGCCGGTGTCGCCTGGCTGGCCTTCTCCTGACGGTGTGAAGGGTGCCCCTGGGTCACGAGGGCAGCGCGCCGGCGTCGGCCGGGGCTCGGACCCGGTACGGGTGCTGGTCACTTCCAGCCGGAGAGCCGTACCTCACGCGTCTCGATGTGCATGCCCAGCGGCACCCGCCACGCGTCCACGCACACCGTCCAGGTCTTCTCCTTCTTCTCCCCGGCCCTGATCGGTACGGGCAGCGCGCGCGTGCTCTCGCGGGTCGCCCAGTCGATACCGAGCGCGCCGATGATGTGCGTACGGAAGGTGACCTTGCCGCCTGTGACCGTACGGCCGCCGGAGTTGGTGAAGCGGACGGTCACCTTCTCGCACCACCGGTCGTCCGCCTCGGCCCGCCGTGGTTCGCTCGCCCTCAGCACGGCCGGACCGCTCGGCGGGCTCGGCGCGTCGGGGCCGGAGGAGCCGCCGGACTGCTGACCGCCGCCGGGTGTGCCGGAGCCGGGGGATGCGCCGGACGCACCGGACGCACCGTTTGTGCTGCTGTGGCCCTGCGAGCCCGACGGGCCCGTGGAGCCGTTCGAGCCGCCTGAGCTGCCCGAGCCGCCCGACGGTGCGGAGCCGGACGCTCCAGCAGGGCCCCCGGTGGCGCCGGCGGCCGCGCTTCCGTCCGCCCCTTTCGAGGCGTCACCGTCGTCGTCGCCGTCCCCGCCGTGGTTGGCGTCGTCGGCCTTCCCGCCATCTCTACCGCCGTTGCGGTTGCGGTTGCCGCTGCCATTGCTGTTGCCGTCGCCGTCACCGGGCAGCGGCACCATCCGCACCTTGTCGTCCGGCTTGACGGGCCCTGTGCCGTCGCCGCTCCGCCCGGACGGGTCCGCCGCGCCGACCGCCACATAGCCGTCGTCCCCGCCTCCGCCGCACCCGGCGGCCAGCGGTGCCCCGAGACATACGAGAGCCGCCGAGGCGGCTATCCGAATGCCTCGACGGCTTCGCGTCGTGCTCCCCTGGCTTCGCATGGCGACAGTGTCACTGACGCCTCGTCAGAAGTGAACCCTCCGTCAGCGAGCCCAGGTGTCCCAGGTGTCCCGGGCATACCAGGGGTTCCAGGTTTCCCGGGTGTCCCTTTCCCGGGCTTCTCCGCACTCCCAGTTCGCGTTCCTGCCTTGGGCCGCACCCCTCTCATCCGCTCGGTGGCCGACTTCGCGGATATCGCTTCCGGTGCTTCTTCCGGTATCCCCCGCAGCACTCCGCCCCCGTCCTCGGTCAGTCCTCGGCGATCAGCCCTTCGCGCAACTGTGCGAGCGTGCGGGTCAGCAGCCGGGAGACGTGCATCTGGGAGATGCCGACCTCCTCGCCGATCTGCGACTGCGTCATGTTCGCGAAGAAGCGCAGCATGATGATCTGCCGCTCCCGGGGCGGGAGCTTGGCCAGCAGGGGCTTGAGGGACTCGCGGTACTCGACGCCCTCCAGGGCGCTGTCCTCGTATCCGAGCCGGTCGGCCAGCGAGCCCTCGCTGCCGTCCTCCTCCAGCGCGGGGGAGTCCAGCGAGGAGGCGGTGTAGGCGTTGCCGACGGCCAGCCCGTCGACCACGTCCTCCTCGGAGACGCCGAGGCAGCCGGCCAGCTCGCTGACGGTCGGGGAGCGGTCCAGGGTCTGGGACAGCTCGTCACTGGCCTTCGTCAGCGCCAGCCGGAGCTCCTGGAGGCGGCGCGGCACCCGCACCGACCAGGAGGTGTCGCGGAAGAAGCGCTTGATCTCCCCGACCACGGTCGGCATCGCGAACGTCGGGAACTCCACGCCGCGTTCGCAGTCGAAGCGGTCGATCGCCTTGATCAGCCCGATGGTGCCGACCTGGACGATGTCCTCCATCGGCTCGTTCCTGCTGCGGAAGCGGGCCGCGGCGTAGCGGACGAGGGGGAGGTTCAGCTCGATGAGGGTGTCTCGTACATACATCCGCTCGGCCATGTTGGCCGTTTCCGGGGACTCGGCCGCCGCCTTGTCGAGCGCGGCCAGTCGCAGGAAGAGGGAGCGGGAGAGAGTGCGGGTGTCGATGGAGTCGCCGGCGGGCACCACCGTGGCCCCGGCGAGCTCGGCCGGTGCGGCGCCCCCCGCGAGGTCCGGTGCCGCGCCCGCGAGGTCGTCCGGCGCCACCTCGTCGAGTATCGGTGGCACACTGCCGGGCTCGGTGGGCCCGGGAGGTGCCCCCGGGGTCGGGGACGTGTTCTCGGCGAGCACCTTGGAGCTGCCCAGTTCTACGGACATGCCACCCCCTTGAGGTCGCGGACGGTCGCTGCGGCGCCCTCGGCTGAGAGGGAAGCACCTCCCCCTCCATACCGGGCACGCCACTGCGGCAAACGCAGCTCTTGCAGAATGTCACAAGTAGGCAACGCGACGTAGCCTCATGTCGATAAAACTGCACAGTTGAGGGCGCTGATGCGGAAGTTGAGGTCGCTCGAACCGGTTACGCGTCGATTCGATTTGCGGCCCGCAGCCGGGCGAAGCTGCGCGAGAGCAGCCGCGAGACATGCATCTGCGAGACCCCGAGCTCGGCGCTGATCTGCGACTGCGTCAGATTCCGGTAGTACCGGAGCAGCAGAATCCGCTGCTCCCGCTCGGGCAGTTGTACGAGCAGATGGCGGACGAGGTCGCGGTGTTCGACCCCGTCGAGCTCGGGGTCCTCGTAGCCGAGCCGGTCCAGCAGCCCCGGCATCCCGTCCTCGCGCTCCTGCGCCGCCTCCAGGGAAGTGGCCCGGTAGGCGCGGCCTGCCTCGATACAGGCCAGCACCTCCTCCTCGGTGATCTTCAACCGCTCGGCGATCTCGGCCGTGGTCGGAGACCGCCCGTGCAGCGTCGTCAGATCCTCGGTGGCGCCGCTGACCTGCACCCACATCTCGTGCAGCCGACGTGGGACATGCACCGTACGGACGTTGTCGCGGAAGTAGCGGCGGATCTCGCCGACGATCGTCGGCATCGCGAAGGTGGGAAACTGCACCCCGCGCTCGGCGTCGAAGCGGTCGATGGCGTTGATCAGCCCGATGGTGCCGACCTGGACGACGTCCTCCATCGGCTCGTTCCTGCTGCGGAAGCGCGCCGCCACGTACCGCACCAGCGGCAGGTTCGCCTCGATGAGCGCCGCGCGGATGCGCTCGTGCTCGGCCGAGCCCGGCTCGTGCCGGGCGAGTTGCTCGAAGAGGGACTGCGTCAGCGCCCGGGTCCGCGCGGCTCGTTCCCGCTGCGCTTCCGCGGGGGAGGAGGCTGGTTCGGCGTCGCCGGAGGGAGTCTGGGTGGGGGTACGGGTCCCGTCCACTCAGCCACCACCCCTTACGGTGCAGATCTGTCCTGGTCGATCGCTTCGACTGCTGCGCTTGATGCGCGTGCTGTGCCTGCTGTGTGTGTTTTGCGTGCTTCGCCTGCGTCGCCCGCGTCGAGAATGCGGGCGCGATTCATCAGCCAAAAAGCGGTCATAGCATCACAAGACATGTGCACCCTGCGCAAGCACCGTATAACTCCGTGTTGCTTGCCAGTTGCGCCCGGAAGCGCCTGGTCGAAGGGGCGAGCGGTACCCGGGCAGCGGGTCTGGAACAGGTGTCTCAGCGGGGTGGAGCGGGGGGTCTCAGTTGACGAGGGAGGTCATGAACCGGCCGACACCCTGTGCGGCGCTGGAGATGCCCTCGAAACCTATCTGGACCAGATCGGCCGCGCGTTCGGGGGACGTGATGATCGTGTACAGCACGAAGACGACAAGCACATAGCCCGCGATCTTCTTCGTCTGCGCCATCGCGCTGTCCCTCCCCCGGGCGTCCGACCCCCCGGGCGTTCGATCATCGACACCTTGAACACCTGTGCGGCTGTGTGAGTGTAGCGGGAACCGTGAGGCGCCAGCAGGTGAAAGAGTGACCCGCGGACTTCGGGGGACCCGGCTCAGGGGAGGAGGACGGTTTTGCCTCGGGCGCCGCCGGCGCGGTTGCGGGCGACTGCGCCAGGGGCCTGGTCGAGCGGGACCTCGGCCTCGATGGGCACGGTCAGCGGGCCGCTGTCGATCTCGTCGCGGAGCCGCTCCAGCAGCTCCGCGGAGGCCGCGATGTGGTAGTTGATGCCCTCGATACCGCGCCCGTACAGCGCGTCCACCGACGCGGCGTCCAGCGTGGAGACGGCCACGCCGCCGTCCCGTACCAGCGCGGCGTGCCTCGCGAACTCCTCCGGCGAGACCGAGCCGAGGTCCACCAGCGCGTCCACGCCGCGCGGGTACTCCTCCCGCAGCGCTTCCGCCAGCTCCTGTTCCCGTACGTCGATGGTCAGCGCCGCACCGAAGGCGGCCATCCGGGGCTGGTCGTGCCCGTGGGTGGCGGCCACCACGCGCAGCCCGCGCGCGGCGGCGAGCTGGGTGAGGAACGTGCCGACGCCGCCCGCCGCACCGATGATCAGCAGGCTCTCGTACGAGCGCAGCGCGGCCGAATCCATGATCCCGAGCGCCGTCATCCCCGCCGTCGGCGCCCCCGCGGCGGCGGTCAGCGGGATGGCGGCGGGGGCACGCGCGATGCTGCCCGATTCGTTCACCACCACGTACTCCGCGTACGTCCCCCGGCCCACCGGCTCGCTCACCACGTGCCCGAACACCTGCTCGCCCGTGATGAACCGGTACGTCTCCGGACCGGCACTCTCCACGACGCCCGCGAAGTCGGCGCCCAGCACCAGCGGGAAGTCGTACGGAACCAGGTCCTCCAGCATGCCCTCGGCGATCTTCCAGTCCAGCGGATTCAGGCCCGCGGCCACGACCCGCACCAGTACCTCGCCCTCGCCCGGTTCGGGCCGCCGCGCCTGCAGGACCTCGGGCCGCCCGTTCCGCTCGCGCACACCGACAGCACGCATCAACCCGCGCCTCCCTGCTCCCCCCTGGGACCAGCGGTCGCTCTCAACGTACGACAGCACGCGGCCGTCCGCAGATCGCCGCCCGGCTCCGGCACCGTACCGGCGAATACCGGGGGAAATCCGCGTACGGTATTCGGAGCAATCGGGACGTGCGCGGTGCATAACCGCGAAGCGATCGCCGGCCGACCACGGCGGCAATCGTCGGCCGACCCCGGCGGTAAATGGAGCGGCGAGAGGGAAAAGCCATCGGCGGTACGAGGAGCCGCCATGGAAACAAACCCCTCCCGTGACGCCGCCGGAGGATTAGCCAGGGCATCGCAATGGGTATAACCGCGTCCGCGAAAAACGGCGCGACCAATGCTAGTCTTTCGAGTAACAGCGTTCTTGCTGCCGGTCTGCAGAGCGCGGACCCCGCACCTCTGCGCAACGAAGAGCGGGGCCGCGGACGAGGACCTACGATGGGCTCGCCCCAGGCCGGGGGTGGGCCCATCAGCTCGTACGGGAGTTACCAGAGCTGCTGCTCCGTCCTGACGGCGTAGTAGACCGCCTGAAAGAAGCCGGCGACTGCCCGTGCGAGATCAGCGAACCGCTGCAGTGTCGTCCTCGCCGGTTCAGACTTCCAGCCCGCACCGGCCATTTCTCCTCACCCCCTCTCAATGGGAGGTTGAGATGACGATACCGCAACGCGCAAGCACATCCGGCAGAAAAACGCCCTTGTTGTTACGGCGAACTTCCCCACGCTTTTCCCTCGGGCCGGGTGCCCGAACAGCAGGGCAGGGCAGCACTCCGCACAGGAACGGAATTGCCGGAGGCAAAACCCTTGAATTGCTCCACCACAGCTCCGGGTCGGCGGCCCCGGCCCGCGCCGGCGAGCACGGACGAGTCAGGGGCTCCGATGCTTCTGGCCTGCCGCCGCCGACGACGTCGTCGTCAGCGGGCGGCGGTGTCCGCCAGCTCCCGGAGCTGCCCGGGGTCCAGTTCTCCGGGCGGCCATCCTTCCCGCGCCGCGGTGTTCGCCAGCTGGGTCAGCGTCTCGTTCACCGGGGTGGGCACCCCGTGCAGCCGGCCGAGCAGGACGATCTCGCCATTGAGGTGATCGGCCTCGATCGAGCCCGTTCCCCGGGCGAGGCTCTGCCACGAGGAGCCGAGGGCTTGCTGCTCGTCGTTCTGCTGTCCCTCGCCCTGTGCGGCAGCTTCGACGTCGTGTGCGGGCGCTTCGACGTCATGTGCGGGCGCTTCGACCTTGCCGCTGCGCAGTTCGGCCATCTCCGCCGCGGTCGCCCACGCCACTCCCGCTGCCTTGAGCACGGCTGCCCCTTCGGCGCGGGCCCGCTCGGTCACCTCTGCCGCCGCGCCCTGTGCGGTACTCCCGCACAGGGCTTCGACCGTCTGGGCGAGGTTGCCGAGGAGCTTGGCGTACTTCCAGCGCATCACCTCGGCGTCGAGCGGAGCGAGCAGGTGGGCACTCTCGAGGTCCGCGGCTATCCGACGGGCGGTCGCGTCGACGCCGGAGGGGTACCGGCCCAGCACAAGGGCCCCGGTGTAGGGCCCGCATCGCGCGACGACCGACCCGGCAGTCACATGCGCGGCGGGCAGCACGACGCACATGCCGTACACCTGACGGAAACGGCGCAGGGCGAGCCGCTCGTTCTCCACGCCGTTCTGTGCACACACCAGAGGGATCACTTCCGCGGCCGTCTCCCCTTGCCGACCGCCCTGCACCGGCCGCGCCGCCCACTCCTGAAGCGCTGCCTCGCTGTGCTGGGTCTTGACCGCCAGGACGAGAACGTCACCGTGCCGGAGCGTGACGGCCTGGGGGCTGTCGACGACAGGGACCGGCAGTGTGAGCGTCCCGGTGGAGGTCGTCAGCCGCAGCCCGCCGGCGCGCAGGGCCTGGTAGTGGGCTCCACGCGCCACCAGGACCACGTCGTGACCGGCTTCGTGGAGCCGGCCCCCGATAGCCCCACCGACCGCCCCGGCCCCGACAACGATGTACCGCATTCCCCCTCCTCGCTGAACGGCCCGCCGCCCAGTCAGCCACACCACCGGCTCAGCTCAACTGCCCCGTGCAGCTGCTGGGGACGGCACAACCACTGAGGCGCACCACGGACTTGGTCCCGCCGAGCCAGATGGCGCCTACGGTACTGCCAGTACGCCAGCACTGTGATGGCGATGGGGAGCCGCTGAGGGATCTGGCGGCCGGGTGACCGCGCACGACGAAGGGCCGGACCCCACCGGGTCCGGCCCTTCGTTCGTCCTGCTCACAAGCGGTAGCGGTGGGATTTGAACCCACGGAGGAGTTGCCCCCTCACTCGCTTTCGAGGCGAGCTCCTTCGGCCGCTCGGACACGCTACCGAGAGGAACTCTAGCCCAATGAGGGCCCGGGATCGAAATCGGTATCCGGAGAGGGGTCGGTGGGGCGGAAGAAGGCGGTGAGGAGGGCGGCGCACTCGGGTGCCAGTACGCCGTTGATCACCTCGGGACGGTGGTTGAGGCGGCGGTCGCGCAGGGCGTCCCAGAGGGAGCCAGCGGCGCCGGCCTTGGTGTCGAGGGCGCCGTAGACGACGCGGTCGACGCGGGCGAGCACCGCGGCGCCCGCGCACATCGTGCACGGCTCCAGGGTGACGACCAGGGTGCAGCCCGTCAGTCGCCAGTCGCCGCCGCCCAGGGTGCGGGCGGCGGCGCGCAGGGCGAGTATCTCGGCGTGCGCTGTCGGGTCGCCGTCCGCCTCGCGGGCGTTGTGGCCCCGGCCGAGTACCGAGCCGTCCGGCCCCATGACGATGGCGCCGACCGGCACGTCGCCCGTCTCGGGCGCCTGTGCGGCTTCCGCGAGCGCGGCCCGCATGGGCTCGCGCCACGGGTCGCGTACGGGGTCGCCGACGGGAGCGATCCCGGGAGCGCCCTGGGAGTCGCCTTCGGTGGCGTCCGCGCGGTTGGTCCCGGGGTCGGTTGGGCCCGCCCCGGATTCGGGGTCGGCCGGGCGCGCCCCGGGGTCCGGGTCGACGGGGCCCGACCCGGAGCCGGCCGGGCCCGGCCCGGAGTCGGCGGGGCCGGCTCCGGGGGTGTACTCCTGGTCGGGGGTGGGGGACGCGGCGGTCGGCCGGTCGTCGGCTGCGGGGGTCATGGAGACAGTGTCGCGCCTGTCGTTCGGTCGCTCAGCGGACCGCCTCCAGGACATCGGTGCAGCCGAGCGCGTCGGCGACCTCGCTCAGCGCGTCCTCGGGAGAGAGCGAGATCAGCGCCTTCTCGTCCATCCCGAGGTCGGAGAGGAGCTCCGCGTCGCCCAGCGGGCCCGCCGGTGCAGCCTCCGCCTCGGCCGCCGCGGCGCGCTCGGCCGCTCCGTCGTCGTCCTCGCTGCCTTCCGGCTCCCCTTCCTCCGTGCCGTCCAGGTCCACGAGTTGATCGAGGGCAGACGGGTCCTCCGGCTGGCGGCCGAGCAGCTCGTCCGAGAGCAGTATCTCGCCGTACGAGCTGCGCATCGCCGCCGCGGCGTCCGAGACGAACACGCGCGGGTCGTCCTCGCCGTCCACGCGGACGACTCCGAACCACTCACCGTCCTGCTCGATGCAGACCAGCACCGTCTCGTCGTCTGTCGTGGCCTCGCGGGCCAGGTCGGCCAGGTCGGCCAGGGTTTCCACATCGTCCAGCTCTGTGTCGCTCGCTTCCCACCCGTCTTCGGTGCGCGCGAGCAGCGCGGCGAAATACACCGTGACTCTCCCACTGATTCAAGATGTGCCCGAGTGCTGACGAGGACCGTGCCCCGCCCCATCGGAATCGTGGCAGAAACCCGCGCCGTGCGAAGGGTCTTCGACAGTGCGTCGTCGCGCTGTTTGCCCGACTGTTGCCCGAACGTTTACCCGGGCGCTCGCCTGCGGCGACTCACTGTGACCAGATGGCTCACTTGCGGTGGTGTCCCCTTGGGTCCCGCGCCGTTCCTCTGTCCACTGGAATGCCGTACTCACCAACGGAACGTCCGCATCCGCAGCGCCTGCCGACGCCTGCGAGCCGCTCGCGAACGGCGTGGATGTACGCGCTCGCGCAGTTCCTTGGCCTCGCTCAGCTCGCGGAGGAAGCGGGCACGGCGGCGCAAGCGTTCCGTGTCCGCGCCGATGTCGCCTTCCGCACGGATGGCGCGACCGGTGCCCGTGTCGGGCCTCGCGCGTCGGTCCCCCGCCGGGCGTTGGTCGTCGGCCGGGCGTTGGTCGTCGGCCGGGCGTCGGTCCCCGGCAGGCCGTCGGCCACCGGCCGGACGTCGGTCACCGGCCCAGTGTTCCGAGTCCGCGCGCCGGTCCGCGTCCGTGCGCCGGTCCCCGTTCCTACGGCGGCCCCCATCCCTACGTCGGTCCCCGTCCCCATGGCGGTCCGTGTTCGCGTGGGAGTCCGGTTGCCGACGGGGCCGGGCGAGTTGGTCCGGCTGTCGGCGCGTCTGCTGTCCGGGCTCACGTGGCTCTGACATATGCACACCTCCGGTGTACTTGCCCACTTTCCCTGCTCCGCCCGGCGTACGCCAGAGCGCCCCGGCGCATCCGGGTGCGCGGGGGTGAGTGGGTGTCATCGGTACCTGTTCGGGCACCGGCGGGTTCCACCGTCTGCGGCCTCGGATACTGTCGGAGCATGCGGATCCACGTCGTCGACCACCCCTTGGTCGCGCACAAGCTCACCACTCTGCGCGACGCGCGCACCGACTCACCGACCTTCCGCCGTCTCGCGGACGAGTTGGTGACCCTGCTCGCGTACGAGGCCACCCGCGATGTGCGGGTCGAGGAGGTCGGGATCACCACGCCGGTGACCGAGACGACCGGCGTACAGCTCTCCCGGCCGCGACCCCTCGTGGTGCCGATCATCCGCGCCGGGCTCGGCATGCTGGAAGGCATGGTGCGCCTGCTGCCGACGGCCGAGGTGGGTTTCCTCGGGATGATCCGCGACGAGCACACGCTCCAGGCGTCGACGTATGCCAACCGCATGCCCGACGATCTGTCCGGGCGCCAGGTCTACGTCCTGGACCCGATGCTGGCCACCGGCGGCACGCTGGTCGCCGCCATCAAGGAGCTGATCCGGCGCGGCGCCGACGATGTGACCGCGCTGTGCCTGCTCGCGGCGCCCGAGGGGGTCGCCGTCATGGAGCGGGACCTGGCCGGTACGCCGGTGACGGTGGTGACCGCCTCGGTGGACGAGCGCCTCAACGAGCAGGGCTTCATCGTGCCGGGCCTGGGCGACGCCGGGGACCGGATGTACGGCACGGCCGGGTAGGACCTCGCCTAGAGGGCTAGAGGGCTAGAGGGCTAGAGGGCTAGAGGGCTAGAGGGCTAGAGGGCTGGTGACTGCCCAGTGGCCCAGTTTTCGGCTCGGTCGCCGGGTCGCCTCGCTCCGTGAGAGGCCGGCTCAGCAGGTGGCGGGTGACGCCGAGGACGACTTTCCGGGGTGCGGGGAGCCGGCCAGTTCGGCGAGGGCCGCGGTGGCCGCCTTCTTCTTCGTCAGGTGCTCGAAGCCCTTGCCGAGGATGAGGTCGACGTCCTTGCCGTCGCGCTCGTCGTACCGGGTCTCGGTGTTCTCCAGTTGGGTGCCCAGGACCTGGAGGCGGTCCGAGGTGGAGGAGCCCGGGGAGCCGATGAGGATGCCCGCCTTCTCGACCTTCTCGTCGAACTCGGCGGACGCGTTGCCGATCTTGCCGATCTTGAAGCCTCGCTTCTTCAGCTCGTCGGCGGTGTCCTTGGCCAGGCCGCTGCGCGAGGTGGCGTTGAGGACGTTGACGGTGATGTCGCCGGGCCGGGGGAGTTCGCGCCCGGCTGCGCTCTTCGCGGCGGTCTTCTTCCCGTCATTCTCGGCCTTGCCCCCATCGGCCTTGCCCCCGTCTGCCGTGCCTCCGGTGTCCGTCTTCACGTTGCCGAGGGCTGCGTTCCTGCCGCCGGTCGCTGCGGCGTTCCCGGAGGCGGCCGGGGAGGCGCACTTGGCGGGTCCGGCCGGGTGGTCGGCGGCCTTGACGGGGTCCGGGTCGGAGAAGATGTGGACGAGCTGGAGCGTGCCCCACCCGAGTACCGCGACGGCCAGCACGGAGGCGAACGTGGCGGCGATGAGCCGCCCCCGCCTGCGTGGCCTGCGCATCCTGGGGTAACGGTCACCCTTGATGCGGTACTTCCCGCCCAGGCCTGGGGGAGTGAGCATGCTCATGAGCGCAGGGTAGTAGCCGCAGGCAGAACTGCCTACTAGATGATCAATGGCTTCTCGATACGCCTACAAACACGTACCCGAACGGGGGAATGTGTGTGCCCGGAAGGGGCGGGTCGGGACGGGTCGGGGCGGATCCGGGTGGATCAGTCCAGTTCGAGGACGCGCGCGTGCAGCACCTGGCGCTGCTGGAGCGCCGCGCGCACCGCGCGGTGCAGTCCGTCCTCCAGGTACAGATCGCCCTGCCACTTCACGACGTGGGCGAACAGGTCGCCGTAGAACGTCGAGTCCTCCGCGAGCAGCGTCTCCAGGTCGAGCTGGCCTTTGGTGGTGACGAGCTGGTCAAGGCGCACCGGGCGCGGGGCCACATCCGCCCACTGACGGGTGCTCTCCCGGCCATGGTCGGGGTACGGCCGCCCGTTTCCGATTCGCTTGAAGATCACACGGAAAGCCTACCGGGCCACCGGTACCGGGCGCAGCCCTGTGCCGCTGGTGCAATCCGGGTGATTTCCCGGTAAAGCGCGGAGAAAGTGGGCAGATCGTGGGCGGACCGTGGAGACCGCTTGCGGCGAGCCCCGGGCGGGATCGGGGTGGGCTCGTGGGCGTGCCGCGGGTGGGCCCGACGGTGGCGCCGTGGGCGGGGGTCGACGTTGGGGCCGTGCGCGTGTCGCGAGTGTGCCGTACGGCGGGAACCTGGCACTGCGCCTCGTTGTCCACAGCCTGTGGACAACGAGGCGTAGTGGCGTAGTGGCGCACTGGCGCACGGGCCGTGGATCAGCGGATCAGACGCGCGCCCTTGTACGGGCCGGTGACCGGTCGGGACGCCGCGTCGGAACCAGCGGCCGAGTCGCCCTTTCCGGCGTCGGCTCCCTGCTCAGCGGCCGGGCGCTGGGCGGTCAGTCGCTGGGCGGCCGGGCGGTCGGTGCCACGGGGCAGTCCGCTGGTGTCCCAGGCGTAGTGGCCGACCGCGTTGGCGATCGCCTTGACGTTTTCGTCGAGGGCGCGGGCGTTGATGTTCTTCAGCGTGTCGCAGGCCTGGTGGTAGCAGCTGTCGTAGGCCTCTCCCGCCGTACCGCCCCACAGCTTCTGCTGCTCGGCGGTCTTGATGCCTTCGGCTCCGGTGAACGTGCCGCCTGCGGGGATGCCCACCTCGATGAAGGGGCCGTAGTCCGAGCGGCCCGTGAAGTCGGTGCCCCGGATCGGCACGTCACGGGTGGTGAAGAAGTCCACCAGGTCCTTCTCCAGCTTCGCCGAGCCGTCCGGGCCCGGGCCGGCGCCGGTGCCGTCGGAGTCGTCACCGTCGAAGGCGAACATCCCGTAGTTGGGGCTCGCGATCATGTCGAAGTTGAGATAGAGCGAGATCTTCGCGCGTTCGGCGGCCGGCAGATTCTCGACGTAGTGCTCGGCGCCGAGCAGGCCCAGCTCCTCGGCGCTCCACAGCGCGAAGCGCACCTTGTTGGCGTGCTTGCCCTTGTGGTCGGCCTTGGCCAGCTGGAGAGCCGTCTCCAGGATGCCCGCAGAGCCGGAGCCGTTGTCGTTGAGGCCGGGGCCCTCGGGGACGGAGTCCAGGTGAGCGCCCAGCATCACGGTGTTGTCCGGGTCACCGCCACGGGTCTCGGCGAGGACGTTGTGGGTGGTGCGCTGCTCCTGGTGCTCCCGCACCTCCAGGTTGACGGTGACCTCCCCCTTGGCCACCTGCTCGGCGAGCGCCTCGCCGTCGGCCTTGGTGATACCGCCGGTGGGGATGCGGGCGGCGGCCGGGTCGCCGAGGGTGCCGTTGAGCGCGCCGTCCTCGTTGTTGTAGATCACCGCGCCGACCGCGCCCGCGTCGGCGGCGTTGGCCTGCTTCTGCGCGAAGGTGCAGCCGCCCCGCTTGATCAGGGCGATCTTGCCGTCGTACGTGCCCTGGGCGAAGTCGCCCGCCTCGCAGCCGTTGGAACCGTCGGCGTCGACCGGTGCCGCGGCCACGGGTGCCTCGATACCGCCCTCAGGGGTGCTCTTGGTGTACGACATCAGCGTGAGGGGGACGTCGCGCTGGTCCGGGGTGAGCACGCTGAGCTTCTCCGCGAGGGTCTCGCGGAAGGTGAACTCGAACTTCTGGTACGTGACTTTGTAGCCGGCCGCCTTGAGGAGGGCGCCCGCGTAGTGTGCGGAACGGTCGTGGCCCTTGGTGCCCGCGGCCCGGTTGCCGTCGCTGTACTGGGCGATGCCGCTGAAGGCCCGCAGATGCCTCATGGCACCTTGGCCGCTGGTGCGCCGGACCAGCTTTCTGGCGAGCTTGTCGCCCTGTTTCGCAGACTGCCGGACGGTGGCTTCGGCGGACTGCCCGGCGGAGCGCTGGGCTGCCTGCTCGGCGGTGGTGGCGGTGGCGGCGCCCGCTGTCGTGGACGAGACGAGCAGCAGCGGGGTGGCCAGGGCTGTGGCGGCCAGAGCCGCCATGGATCTCCTGCGCAGCGCGTGCGGGGAGCGGGCGGAGCGGAGCGGTACGGACACAGTCGTGGTCCTTTCGGGAACGGCTGTCGACGTGTGGTGCTCTGGTGCGCTCTTCGTGCTCTCTGGTGCTGAGTGGTGCTCGGAGCGCCTTTGGTGTTCGGGGCGCTCCGTAGTGCTCCGGGCCCGGCGGCGTCCGGCATACGGACGCGCGGACTCGGTCAGAGGGAAGCTAGCGGTCGCCGGGCCCGTAGGGAACGTCTGTGCGCGTACTCGCGGTCGTGGCTCGTACTCGCGGCGTAGGTGCTGGGGCCGGCCCGGGCTCACCGTCGTCATGACGGTCCGGTGTTTCTCGCCATGGCGGGTACCGCGCGACAGGAGGCGACAGGACGGGTACTGCCGGTCCTGGCGGGCTCGGGAACGCGTGGGGAGGGGACCCGCGTTGGTAGCGTGTAGCGTCCGACACCGCCCGCGTGCCGTCTCCGCGCCTCCGCCCGGCCCCCGGGTGAGACATCCAGTCCCGCGCGCCCTGATCAGGAGCCTTCCGTGACCAACCTCGCACTAGGACCCAGCTGGCTGGATCCGGACTTCCTGATCCAGACGTTCGGCCTTGCCGGGATCCTCGCGATCGTCTTCGCGGAGTCGGGCCTGCTCATCGGCTTCTTCCTGCCCGGCGACTCGCTGCTGTTCACCACGGGGCTCCTGATCGTCACCGACCAGCTTCACGCGCCGCTGTGGCTGGTGTGCCTGCTGGTGGTGATCGCCGCGGTGCTGGGCGATCAGGCGGGCTATCTGTTCGGCAAGAAGGTGGGGCCCACGCTCTTCAAGCGGCCGGACTCGCGGTTCTTCAAGCAGGAGAACGTCGAGAAGGCGCACGAGTTCTTCGAGAAGCACGGCCCGAAGTCCCTGGTCCTGGCCCGGTTCGTACCGATCGTGCGGACGTTCACCCCGATCATCGCCGGTGTCAGTGGGATGCGGTACCGGTCCTTCGTCATCTTCAACATCATCGGTGGCACCTTGTGGGGCGCAGGTGTCACCCTGCTGGGCGCCGCGCTGGGACAGATCGACTTCGTGCACGAGCACATCGAGACGATCCTGGTCGGCATCGTGCTGCTGTCGGTTGTCCCGATCGTCATCGAGTACCTGCGGAACCGCCGCAAGGGCGGCGGTGAACCGGCCCGGTCCGAGGTCCAGGAGGGCGCGGCGCAGGCCGAGAGCCACCCCGCGGCACCGGGCACGCCTGGTGCGCCGGGCGCCCCCGCCGCGCCCTACGGCTCCTCCGGTTACGGCGCCTCCGGCTATGGCACGCCGACCCACCACCAGGGCACACCTGGCGCATACGGCTCCGGTCACGGTGGCCAGCAGGCGGGCCATGCCCCGGCCCCCGGTCACGGCCCGAACCCCGGGCACGCCCCCGCACCCGGGCACGCCCCCGCACCCGGTCATGGCCCGAACCCCGGCTACGGGCAGCGGCCCGAGGGCTCGATGCCTCCCGGTGCCCCTTACGGCGACGGCCGCTCGCTCCCGCTCCCGCCGGAGGTTCCCTACGGTGCACAGGGCGGAACTCCGCAGGCCCATGCACCGGCCCCGGCCCCGGCCCCCGCACCAGCACCCGGTCAGGCTCCGTACGGCGGCGCGGGCACGGGCGCGGGTCCGGTCGCGGGCGCGGGGCAGGGCGCGGGAGCACCGCAGGGGCACGGCGGCCCGTACGGGGCGGCCCCGTACGACGACGCTTCGTACGGTCCGTACGACGAGGGCGCGGGTCAGCAGGGCCCGCCCGCCCCGCCGCAGGACCCGTCGGCTCCCCAGAACCGCCCCGGCCGCGGCCGCCACGCCCGCCGCTGAGCCCTCCCGGGGTCAGCCGCTGTCGCCCTCCCAGGGGTCAGCCGCTGTGCCTGAGGTGGTCGCGTTGGACCTGGCGGGCGAGGGCGCGGCGTACCGAGGCCGGTGCGGGGGCCGTGGCGGCTGTCCCTTGCTGCCCCGGGGCCGGAACCAGGCCCGGGGACGGGGGAGGGGACGAGGCCGGAGCCGGGACCGGGCTCGGGACGTCGAGGCCGCGGCTGATCCTGTCGTACGCGGCGCGGTAGCCGCCGGACAGCTCCGCCCGATGCCGTAGCAGGTCGTGCTCGACCAGGCGCCGCAGCTCGTCGACGGTCTGCGGTGTGAACCGCTTCCTTCCTCGGGCCACCGCGTGGAGGAAACGTGTACAGCGGGCGCTGTCGGGACAGGCGGCGGAGATCTCCTCGGCGAGTCCCCACAGCCGTCCCTCGAGCCAGGGTGTGTCGTTCTGGTCGAGGGAGAGGTCCACCAGGGAGGGCGGGACATCCACCGAGCGGTCGGCCTTGTACTTCGTCACCTGTTTGGAAACCGCGGGCTGACTCATGCCGGCGAGCCGGGCGATCTTCTCCTGGCTCCAGCCGGAGCGGGCGAGCAGCCTGATCATCTCGGTGCGCAGTCTCCGCGTTTCCTCGCCCGCGCGGATGATCTCGTTCATCTCGGCGAACATCCGCTCGGCCTGCTCTTCGGAGAGCGTCGCGGGGACGGTCGCGGTCGAGGGGCCGGGTGGCGGGGTGCTCGTGGTGTCGTCGGCTGCCATAGCCCGGTTATACACCCAGGCCAGCGATTTCCCTCCGGATTCCTTGACCGGCGGACCGGGTGGCTCATAACTCCGTTGTACAACCAGGTTATGAGTGTCAGGGTGCAGCGCATGCCCACCTTCTGCGCACCCGACGGAACCCGGCTCGCCTATCGCACGCTCGGACGCGGCGCCCCGGTCATCTGCGTACCGGGAGGCCCCACGGACTCCCGCTACCTCGGCGACCTGGGCGGACTGGCCGCGCACCGACTGCTGGTCCTGCTGGACCTCCGCGGCACCGGCGGCTCCGCGATTCCCGAGGATGGCTCTTCCTACCGATGCGATCGCCTGGTCGACGACGTCGAGGCGCTGCGCCGGCACCTCGGGCTGCCCCGGACGGATCTGCTCGGGCACTCCGGCGGAGCGAACATCGCGACGCAGTACGTGGCGCGGTACCCGGAGCACGTCGACAGGCTCGCGCTGGTCGGGCCCAGCACGAGAGCTGTCGGCATTACGGTCCCGGGCGAGACGCGGCGCGAACTCGCGCGCCTTCGCAGGAACGAGCCGTGGTTTCCGGCGGCCTTCGCCGCGTTGGAGGCGATCACCGCGGGTGCGAACGGCGACGGAGAGGCCATCGCGCCCTTCTTCTACGGCCGTTGGGACGCGGCTGCCCAGCAGCACCACGCGGCCGGCCGACCGGACAACAGTGAGGCTGTCGCCCGCTTCGGTGCCGACGGCGCCTTCGACCCGGAAGCGACTCGTGCGGCGCTCACCCACTGTCCCGTCCCCGCGCTGCTGCTCGCCGGAGAGTACGACCTGAACAGTCCCCCGCGGTCGGTGGCGGAGTTCGCCGAGCTGTTCCCCGACGCCACGTTCGTGGTGCAGCCGGGCGCCGGCCACTACCCCTGGTTCGACGACCCGCACCGGTTCACCGCCACCCTGGCGGCATTCCTGGACCGGTCGGGGCATCGGGACCGAGCGGGGCTTTCGGACTGAGCGGGACACTCGGACTGAACGCGTCCGGGCCGAGGCCGTCGCTCCACGCTCGCACGTCAGTTGGCGTCCTCGGCGGGTACCAAGGCCGCGTCGAGGGCGTCGGGGGTGGGGTAGTGGGGCAGCAGGTGCTGCAGTTCCAGCCGTCGCAGCAGCCGGCCGACCGGCACGTGCTCGCACACCAGCACCAGCCAGCCCTCCTGGGACAGCGCGGTCGTACGCGCCCGCAGCAGAACGCGGATCACCGAGCAGTCCAGGAACGTCACCTCGCGCATGTCCACGACGAGGCACGGCGGCGAGGTCTCCGCCAGCGCGCGGACGAGGGCGGACTCCAGGTCGTGCAGTGTCGCGATGTCGAGTTCGCCCCTCGCGCGTACGGTCCGGAACCGGGCGGGGCCCGGGGTGTCGGAGCGCGGGACGGCGACCATGGAAGACCCCTTCCACTGACGGACTGTACGGCGGTACGGCAGTGCGGTGGTGTTGATGTGCGGTGTGCGGATGAGGTGACTGACGGGTGGTGCGGTGGCGGGCGGGCGGTGACGTACGGGTGTTCGGCGCGGGTGCGTAGGCGCGGAGTGGACGGATGTGGGTTGCGCACACGTGCGAGGCCGTCGAAGGGATGCGCGCGTGCGGCGGATGGTCCGGCCCTCCAGGGGCGGAGTCGGCAGGGCCGTTCGGCCGGGGTCCGGGGCCGAACATGTGCACTCTAAGCACGTCGTGGGGACGCTGAGGCGTGAGTACGGACACCGAACCCCTCAGTGCCTCGATCTCACTCGTCCGAGTGATGGCGCAGACCGGTGATGCCGGGAGGGGCGCATGGAGGGCGCATGGCGCGTGCGCTGTGAGGGCAGGGCTGAAGAATGCGACGTGAGGTGGGCGATGAGGCGCGCGCTACGGCTGAGGCACTGGCCGCGCACTTCGGACTGGAGCCGCTTCCCCGCGAGGGCGGCCGGTTCCGGCGGCTGTGGGCGGGCCCCGAACGTGGCGACGGCCGGCCCGAGGGCTCCGCGATCGTGATGCTGCTGACCGACGCGCCCGGCGACTACTGCGCCCTGCACCGGCTGCCGGACGACGAGGTGTGGCACTACTACCTCGGCGCGCCCCTCCAGCTGCTGCTGCTCCCACCCGAGGGGCGTGCGCCCGTCAGCACCCCGGTGCTCGGGCCGGATGTGCTCGGTGCCGGGCACCAGGTGCAGCTCACCGTCCCGGCGGGCACCTGGATGGGCGCCAGAGTCGGTACGGCAGGGGCTGACGCGGGCGACGGTCCGGACGGGTCAGACGGGCCAGACGGGTCAGACGGGACCGACGGGACAGGGGCCTGGACGCTGTTCGGCTGCACCATGGCCCCCGGCTACACCGACGCGGGGTACGAACACGGGGACGCGGACGCGCTCGCCCGCGCGTATCCGGAGCACGCGCGGCTCATCAGGGAGCTGGCCCGATGAGGCGGGAGCAGAGCCCCGCAGCGCCGCGCACCGTGCTGGTGACCGGCGCCTCCGGAGGCATCGGGCGCGGTATCGCGCTCCGGTTCGCGGCAGCGGGCGTGCCGGTGGCGGTGCACTACCGGCGCGACCCCGAAGGCGCCCGCCGGACGGTGGCGTCGATCGAGCAGGCGGGCGGCGTGGCCCGGGCCCTGCACGGGGAGCTGGCCACCGAGGACGGCTGCCGTGCCGTGGTCACCGAGGCGGCCCGGTGGCGCCCCGCGGGGCTCGGCGCGCTGGTCAACAACGCGGGCGTGCAGCCCGTACAGGAGCTGTCGGGGATGACGGCCGAGGAGTGGCGCGCGGTCGTCGACACCAACCTCTCCAGCGTCTTCGCGTGTACGCAGGTGGCCGCGCCGCTGCTGGCGGAGCGCGGCGGTGGCAGCGTCACGCACGTCGCCTCCATCGAGGCGGCGCGGCCGGCTCCCGGGCACGCGCACTACGCCGCCTCCAAGGCCGCGATCGTCGCGCACGCCCGGGCCGCGGCGCAGGAGTACGGGCGGCTCGGGGTGCGCGTCAACACCGTCTCGCCGGGCCTGGTGGAGCGGGACGGCCTCGCCGAGCAGTGGCCCGAGGGCGTACGGCGGTGGCGCGCGGCGGCGCCGGACGGCCGGCTGGGGACGCCGGAGGACGTCGGCGACGCCTGTGTGTTCCTCGCCTCCGCTCAGGCGCGCTGGATCAACGGGCACGATCTGGTGCTGGACGGCGGGGTGTCGGCGCGGCCCCCGTGGTGACGGCGACACCCCGCCGGTTTCAGTTGCTCTCCCGTACGTAAGTGCGCAGGTGCCGCGCTGTCAGGGTGTCGGCGGATTCGACGAGTTCGGCCGGGGGGCCGGTGAACAGCACTTGGCCGCCGTCGTGGCCACCGCCGGGGCCGAGGTCGATGATCCAGTCCGCGTGGGCCATCACCGCCTGGTGGTGCTCGATGACGACGACCGAGTTGCCGTCCTCGACCAGCCGGTCGAGCAGCGCCAGCAGTTGGTCCACGTCGGCCATGTGCAGCCCGGTCGTGGGCTCGTCCAGGACATAGGTGGCGGCCTTCTCCGCCATGTGGATGGCCAGCTTCAGCCGTTGGCGCTCGCCGCCCGAGAGGGTGTTCAGCGGCTGGCCCAGCCGCAGATAGCTCAGGCCCACATCGACGAGGCGGCCGAGGATGGTGGCCGCCTGGCCGGTGGGGAAGAACTCCCGGGCCTCGGCCACCGACATGCCCAGCACCTCGCTGATGTTCCTGCCCCGCAGCGTGTAGCCCAGCACCTCGGGCGTGAAGCGCTTGCCCTCGCACTCCTCGCACACCGAGGCGACGCCGGCCATCATCGCCAGGTCGGTGTAGACGAGCCCGATGCCGTTGCACTTGGGGCAGGCGCCCGCCGAGTTGGCCGAGAACAGCGCCGCCTTGACGCCGTTGGCCTTGGCGAAGGCCGTACGTATGGGGCCCAGCAGGCCGGTGTAGGTCGCCGGGTTGCTGCGGCGGGAGCCGCGGATCGGTGACTGGTCGGCCACCAGGACGTCGTCCCGTCCGGACAGATAGCCGTGGATCAGGGAGCTCTTGCCGGACCCGGCCACGCCGGTGACGACCGTGAGGACGCCCAGGGGGATGTCCACGTCGACGTTCTTGAGGTTGTGCAGATTCGCACCGCGGATCTCGACCGTCCCCTTGGGCTCCCGCACCGTCTCGCGCAGCCCGGCGCGGTGGCCCAGATGGCGGCCGGTGAGGGTGCCGGAGGCGCGCAGTCCCGGCACGTCTCCCTCGTAGCAGATCCGGCCGCCGTCGGTGCCCGCGCCCGGGCCGAGGTCGACCACATGGTCGGCGATGGCGATGACCTCCGGCTTGTGCTCGACCACCAGCACCGTGTTGCCCTTGTCGCGCAGGAGCAGCAGCAGGTCGTTCATGCGCTGGATGTCGTGCGGGTGCAGGCCGACGGTCGGCTCGTCGAAGACGTAGGTGACATCGGTGATGCTGGAGCCGAGGTGACGGACCATCTTGACGCGCTGCGCCTCGCCGCCGGAGAGCGTCCCGGCAGGCCGGTCCAGGCTCAGATAGCCCAGCCCGATGTCGACCAGGGAGTCCAGGGTCTGGCAGAGGGTGTCGCGCAGCGGTGCGACGGAGGGGTCGGTCAGACCGCGGACGAACGGGGCCAGGTCGCTGATCTGCATACGGGCGCAGTCGGCGATGTTCACTCCGTCGATCTTCGAGGAGAGCGCCGCCTGGCTGAGCCGGCTGCCCCCGCACGCCGGGCAGTCCGCGTAGACGACGGCCCGGTCGGCGAACTCCCTGATGTGGGCCTGCATCGCGTCGCGGTCCTTGGACAGGTAGATGCGCTGGATGCGGGTGACCACACCGTCGTAGGTGAGGTTCGAGGCGCCGACCTTCACCTTCACCTTCGTCGTCGGCTGGTACAGCAGCGCGTCCCACTCCTGCTGGGTGAAGTCGCGGACCTTCTTGTCCGGGTCGAAGAACCCGGAGCCCACCATCACCTGCCAGTACCAGGAGTCCACGGCGAAACCCGGAGCGGTGATGGCGCCCTCACGGACGGACAGGTCGCGGTCGACGACCTGGTCGATGTCGATCGTCGTCGTCTGGCCCAGTCCCTCGCACTCGGCGCACATGCCCTCCGTGCTGTTGAAGCTGAACGCGGTGGAGGTGCCGATGTGCGGGGTGCCCAGCCGGCTGTAGATGATCCGCAGCATCGTGTAGGCGTCGGTCGCGGTGCCTACGGTGGAGCGCGAGTTGGCGCCCATCCGCTCCTGGTCGACGACGATCGCCGCGCTCAGGTTGCGCAGACTGTCCACATCGGGGCGGCCCAGGCTCGGCATGAACGACTGTACGAACGCCGTGTAGGTCTCGTTGATCAGCCGCTGGGACTCGGCCGCGACCGTACCGAAGACCAGCGAGGACTTGCCGGACCCTGAGACCCCGGTGAAGACCGTCAGCCTGCGCTTCGGCAGGTCGAGGGAGACGTCTGCGAGGTTGTTCTCGCGTGCGCCGCGCACCTCGATGACATTGTGGCTGTCGGCGGGCGGCAGCGCCGTGTTCTGGTCCTGCATGCTTGGCTCTCCTCGGTCCCTGACCAGGCGCCCCGCGCCTGATCAGTCCTGCTGAAGCGACTGGTCGGCCAGCCTAGGCGCAGGGTCTGACAATCACGGCGTCCGCCGCCCGTCGCGACCGGTGGCCAACTCGACGCGGAGGACGTCTGGTTGGCGTCATCAGCCGATTGGCGTCACCAGTCGGTCAGCGTCACCAGCCGGTCAGCAGGAGGTGGTTGACCGCCAGCGCGGTCGCCGCCTGGGCCGCCAGCCAGTACCGCGCGCCGCGGCGCGGCAGCAGCGCGGCGGCAGGCAGCAGCCAGGTGAGGAAGGGCAGCCAGATGCGCTCGGTCTCGGCCTTGCTCATCCCGGACAGATCGGCGACGGCAACCGTCAGCAGGGCGGCCAGCACCAGCACAGCGAGCCGTTCGCGGCCGCCGAGTCCCTCGGCCCCTGGCGCTCGGCCCGCCCGCTGCCTGCGCGGCCACCGGGAGGCGCGCAGCACCGCCGTACCGCACACCAGGGCGCGCCGTGCGCCTGCCACCACGGCGGGGCCCGTAGCGGTCACCGCGCAGGCGAGGTTGGCCCACACCCAGTAGCTGTACGGCCTGATGCGGGCGGCACCCTCGTAGTAGCGCTCGGTCAGCAGCTGGTATCCCTCCCACCAGTTGAACCCCGCGAGAGTGAACACTGCGGCCACTGCCGCGACGCCCGCGAGCACCCATGGGAGGGGCCGCAGAGTGCGCGAGAGAGTCAGCACGGTGAGGCCGAGCAGCGCGCACAGGGTGAGGCCGTACGACAGATAACAGGTGAGCCCGAACAGCAGCCCGGCTGCGAGTGCGGCAGTGCGAGGGGCACGGACCGGACGGTGGCCGGTCCGCCGTGCCGTCAGGGCGAGCAGCGCCAGGGCCCAGGAGGCCACCGCTGTGAAGTAGCCGTCGGCCGACACTCCCACCCACACGGCGGTGGGGGCCAGCACCAGGAAGGGTGCTGCTCTGCGCGCCCGGTGCTCGTCCGTCAGGGCGCGCAGCGCCACGAGCACAGCGGCTGCTGCCGACGAGCCGACGGTGATGACCCAGACGGACGCCCAAGCACCGCCGCCCAGCCCGACGCGGTCGAGCCCGACGAAGGTGAGCACGGCGGCGGGCGGATGGCCGGCCACATGCGGGACCCAGTTGTCGGGCGAGTGCAGCAGGATGTGGTCGGTGAAGGTGCGCAGTGCCGCGCCGACGTCCCCGAACCTGTCGACCTCCTGGAGGTACTCGTAGGCGGAGGTGAGCTGGTTCTCCACGCCCCGGTGCCAGCCGTCGATCAGGGCGAGCGACCAGATCCACGCCATGGAGGTGCCCCAGGCGGCCGCCAGCAGCCGCCGCCACGGCAGGCGGGACGCCAGCGCGGGGCCGTAACCGAGCACGGCGCCCGCGATCAGCAGCGCGGCCGGTGTGCCCGGACCCAGGTGCGGTTCCAGCTCGGCGTAGTAGGGCGGCCAGTGCACCCGCAGCGTGCCGTGCTCCCGCTCGATGGCCCCGCCGATGACGACGGCGGCGACCACCAGTGCCCCGGCCGCCGCGACGGCGGCCAGGTCCGGCACCGGAAACCGCCGTCCCGGCCCGGTGCGGTGCCCATGGCGGTCCGGCCCTTGCCCGGCGCCGGGTACGTCCCGGCCGGGAGCGGCGGGGGTGGAGGGCGAAGAGGACGAGTAGGCGGTCGGGACGGGCCGCGTGGCGCGGTCGGAGCGGGTGGGTGAGGGTTCGGCAGGCACAGGGGCACGTTAGGCCGCGCGGGGCCGCACAGGGGCCACCGGCGGACGATGTCAGCGTTTCGTCATGGGTCGTGGCCCCCTTTCGGGCCGTACCGGCGCATACGGTCACCACATGGGCGACCACCACACCCTCTCCCGGTCCCGGTCCAGCTCCATCCGGCCGCCGTCGGACCCCGGCTTCTGGCGCAGTCCGCTGCGCGGCCCCTGGCTGACGGCCGTGCTCGGCGTCGTACTGCTGGCCGGCATCACCGTGCTGTTCGTCACCGGACTGCTGTCCTACGCGGCGTACAACCCGGATGCGGCACCGCCGAACGACCGCACGCCGGATCGCGGGCTGCTCGGCTTCTACCTGTTCGCCTGGCCGACCGATCCCTACTGGCTCTACCGGCTCACCCAGGGGGTGCACGTCACCCTCGGCGTGGTGCTGGTGCCGGTGCTGCTGGCGAAGCTGTGGTCCGTCATCCCCAAGCTGTTCACCATGCCGCCCGCGCGCTCCGCCGCGCACGCGCTGGAGCGCGTCTCGCTGCTGCTCCTCGTCGGCGGTGTGCTGTTCGAGTTCGTGACGGGCCTGCTGAACATCCAGCTGGAGTACCTGTTCCCCGGCTCGTTCTACCCGCTGCACTTCTACGGGGCCTGGGTCTTCTTCGCCGCGTTCCTGGTGCACGTCCTGCTGCGGCTGCCCAAGGCCGTACAGGTGCTGCGGGCCGGTGCGCCGCGCGACTTCGCCTCGGGCGGCCGGAAATCGGGCGGCCGGAAATCGGGCGGCCGGAAAGGCGGCAAACACCCGCCGGGCGGGACCGAGGACGGCGGTAAGACCCAGGACGTCGGGGCGCGTGAACCGGATCTCGACACCGGGCTGGTCGCACCACGCCCGGCTGACCCCACTCTGACGCGGCGCGGGGCGCTCGGCGCGGTGGGCGGCGGGTCCGTGCTGCTGCTGGGGCTGACGGTCGGCCAGAACTTCGACGGGCCGCTGCGCCGTACCGCGCTGCTGGCACCGCACGGGGGCACCGATCCGGGCAGCGGCGCGAACGCCTTCCAGATCAACAAGACGGCGGCCGCTGTGGGCGTCAGTGCCAAGGAGACCGGCGAAGGCTGGCGGCTGACCGTCGAGGGGGCCCACGGGCGGAGACTGCGGCTGACCAGGGCCGAGCTGCTGGCGATGCCACAGCACTCGGCCGACCTGCCGATCGCCTGCGTGGAGGGCTGGTCGACCTCGGACCAGCACTGGAGCGGCGTACGGCTGCGCGACCTGGCGGAGCTGGCCGGGTACGAGGCGGGAGAGGGGCTGCCCGGCGTATTCGTCTCCTCGCTCCAGCGCTCCGGCGCCTTCCGGCACGCGGGGCTGCGGGACAACCAGGTGCGCGATCCACGGTCGCTGCTGGCGCTGCGGGTGGGCGGCGAGGACCTCTCCCTGGACCACGGCTACCCGGCGCGCGTCATCGTCCCGGCGGCACCCGGTGTGCACAACACCAAATGGGTCGACCGGCTGTCGTTCGGAGCCGACCGATGAAGGGCCGCTCCCAGAGCCCCGCAGCGGGCGGCCGGATGGAGGCCGGGTCGGCACCGGGCGCCGGACGGCTGCGCCGCGCGGTGGGCAGCCCGCTGCAGATCGTTCTGCTCCTGGCGTCGTTCGTGCTCACCGGTTACGCGGGGGCGCGGCTGCTGGCGGACGACTGGTTGGGCGTCGCCGTGTGGTTCGTAGGGGCCGCGCTGCTGCACGATCTGGTGCTCTTGCCGCTGTACTCGCTCGCCGACCGGCTGCCGAGGCTCACCGGCCGGTACGTCAACCACCTGCGGATCCCGGCCCTGCTGTCGTTGCTGCTGCTGTTGGTCTATCTCCCGCTGATCACCGGTCCGGCCGACCGGTACGCGAAACTCACCGGCCGGCCGGAGGGCAACAACGGTTATGCGCTGCACTGGTTGTGGGTGACGCTCGCCCTGTTCGCTCTCTCAGGGCTGTGGGCGGCCGTACGGACAGCGCCCGAGAGGCGCGCCAGGCGGCGCCGCCGCGCGGAGACTCGTCGGCGCCCGGCGGCTCGTCGGCGTCTGCTGGGGCGTCGACGTCTGCTGGAGCGTAGGCGCAAGGAGGCTCAGGAGCGCCGCAGTGCGACGAAGCACCGGCCGCCGGACTCCCACTGACCCGCCGTCGACCAACCGGCGGGCAGCGCGTAGCGCAGCAGCGCGCGGGTGCCCAGCCGGGCCCAGGGGAACTGTCGGCCGCTGTCGGTGTCGGTCCGGTGCTGTGCGCCCCGCCCGTCGTCGATGTGCACCTGGGCCCGTTCATCCACGTCCAGCGGCGAGGTCTCGGCCAACAGCAGTCCGCGCGGCGCCAGGAGCCGTGCGCAGCGCTCCAGCAGCTCCTGAGGGGCGCCACCGATGCCGATGTTGCCGTCGATCAGCAGCACGCTCCCCCAGCGGCCCTCCCCCGGCAGCGGATCGAAGACCGAGCGGCACAGCGCTGTGCCGCCGAGCGAGACCGTGCGCGAGACGGCGGCCGGGCTGACGTCGATGCCCAGCACCCGGTGGCCTAGCGACGAGAGGGCGGCGACCAGTCTGCCGGGGCCGCAGCCCACATCCAGCACGGCTCCCTCGCACCGGCGCAGTACCGACATGTCCGCGGCGTCCGCACTGGCGCACCAGCGCTCCACCTCCAAGGGCAGCAGCCAGCCGTCGCTGCGGCGCAGGAACAGCGGCCCGCGACCGCTGCGCAGCGCGTCGGCGTACGGGTCGGCGCTCCACTGCGCTATCGCGTCGGGGGCAGGGGCAGGGGCAGGGGCAGTAGCGGTGGCGGTGGCAGTGGCGGCGTTGTCGCCACCGTCGGCGACGTCGGTGGCAGTGGCGTCGAGGGCAGTGGCGTCGAGGGCAGCGGTCGGGGTCGCGGCGTCGGTGGCCGTCATGAGGCGGCCGTTCCTGGCATCGCTGCGCCCTCCGGGTGGCTCCGGCTCGCGGGGACGGCGGGCAGGTGCTCGGACCGCAGCGCGGCGACGGTGGCGGCCGTCGCGGCGAACCGGCCGCCGGGTGCCTGAGCGGCGACGCGAACGGCGTCCTCGGCGGTGTCCACGTCGCGCAGCGGCGGCAGGTGGCGTACCCGCAGCCCCTCCTGCGCCAGCCGGGCGAGCTGTGCCTGTCCCGTCGTCTCGGTGGACATGGGAACTCCGCGCAGCAGTGCGGGGTCCGGGCGGGCGAGGCCCAGTGCCCAGAAGCCGCCGTCGAGCGCCGGGCCGAACCAGGCGTCGCACTCCCGCCAGCCGTCCGGTCCCAGTGCGGGAGCGAGCAGTGCCGGGGTCAGCTGGGGGGTGTCCATCCCGATGAGCAGCGCCGGTCCTGTGCCCGCTTCGGCGAACGCGGCGGCGAGCCGCTCGTCCAGTCCGCCGGAGCACTGCGGGACGACGTCGAAACCGGGCGGCAGCCACTCGCCGGGCCGTCCCGACAGCACCAGCACACGGCGCCTGGCGGGCATCGCCCGTACGGCGTCCAAGGTGTCGTGCAGGGCAGCGGCCGCCAGGGAGGCTGCCTGGTGCGGCGTACAGGGCGGGCACAGCCGCGTCTTGACCTGCCCGGGCACGGGCTCCTTGGCGATGACGAGCAGCGTGGTGTGTCCCTCGCCGGGGTGCGATGCCGCCGTCATCGGGCGACCCCCTCGATCCCTTCGGTTTCCTCGATCCCTTCTGCCCCTTCGGTCCCCTCGCGGGCCGCTCCGGCGGCCGGCCGCTCCTGGAGCACAGCGCGCATGTCGCGTACGGCGTGCCAGGTGCCCCGCCAGGTGCCGGTGACCTTGGACTTGCCGGTGCGGGGGCGGTAGGGCACGTCGCGCTCCTCGATCCGCCAGCCGGCGTCGGCCGCCCGTACGACCATCTGGAGCGGGTATCCGCTGCGCCGGTCGGTCAGACCGAGCCCCAGCAGCTTCTCGCGGCGCGCCGCACGCAGCGGGCCGAGGTCGTGCAGCCGGACGCCGGTGCGCGCGTACAGCATCCGGGAGAGCGCGAGATTTCCCGCGCGGGCGTGCGCGGGCCAGGCACCGCGCGTCTGCGGGCGCCTGCGGCCCAGTACGAGGTCGCTGCGGCCCTCGCGCACCGCCTCGACGAACGGCACCAGCAGGGCCGGGTCGAGGGAGGCGTCGCAGTCGCAGAAGCAGACGATGTCGGCCTCGGCGGCCGTCAGTCCGGCGTGACAGGCGGCGCCGAAGCCGCGGCGGGGCTCGGGGACGACGGTCGCGCCGAGCTCGCGCGCCGTCGCGGCCGAACCGTCCGTCGAGCCGTTGTCCACGACGATCGCCCGCCACCCGGGCGGGATGCGCTCCAGGACCCAGGGCAGTGCCTGCTCCTCGTCGAGGCAGGGGAGTACGACATCGACACCTGGCACGGTGTGGCCTCCTTCGGGCGGGTGCGACTTCGCCGCACACCCTACGGAGCCAAACCTGACATTACGGACTTCGCGTCCTTACGAAACACGGACATCGCCCGTGCCGGGGTCGTCCCGCCTCCCGCGTACCCGCGCGTGGTGCCACCCTGAAGCCATGCAGCCACCAGCCACCGGGCGGATCCTGGTCGTCGACGACGACCCGACAGTCGCCGAAGTCGTCACCGGGTACCTGCACCGCGCCGGGTACACCGTCGACCGCGCGGAGACGGGACCCGCGGCCCTGGAGCGCGCCGCGGCGCACTGGCCGGACCTCGTGGTGCTCGACCTGATGCTGCCCGGGATCGACGGCCTGGAGGTCTGCCGCCGGCTGCGCGAGAAGGGGCCCGTGCCGGTCATCATGCTCACCGCGCTCGGTGACGAGGGCGACCGGGTACTCGGTCTCGAGGTCGGTGCCGACGACTACGTCACCAAGCCGTTCAGCCCCCGGGAACTGGTGCTCCGCGTGGAGTCCGTGCTGCGCCGCAGCCGCCGTACGGAGGACGTACCGCGCCCGGCACCGCCGCTGAGCGCCGCGGGGCTGACCGTCGACCCGCGTGCGCGGACCGCCACCAGGAACGGCGTCGGGCTGTCGCTCACCGTGCGGGAGTTCGACCTGCTCGCCCACCTGCTGCGGCACCCGGCACGGGCGTTCTCCCGCGAGGAGCTGATGCGCCAGGTGTGGGGCTGGGACTTCGGCGACCTGTCGACGGTCACCGTGCACGTACGCCGACTGCGGGCCAAGATCGAGGAGGACCCCGCGCACCCGCGGCTGATCCAGACCGTGTGGGGCGTGGGCTACCGGCTGGACCCCGGAGCCTCCCGGCTCGACGGGACGGACGCCTCCCGACCCGACGGCCCGGCCGCCTCCCCGTCCTGCACCGACACCGGCACTGGCCCCGACGCCGGCGCCGACCCCGGCACCGGCACCGTCGCGCGGGAGGATTGAGCCCCCGTGCGCGACATGCTGCTCATCGCCCTTTTCGCCTTCCTCGGCGCGGCCGCGGCAGGACTGCTGGGCGCGCTGGCGCTGCGCGCCCTGCGGCACCGTTCGCTCGTCGTGTCGCTGACGGTCGTCTCCACTGTCGCCGTGACGGCCATGTTCTCCGGGACGCTCGCCGTCGCGTGGGCGATGTTCCTCTCCCGGCACGACCTGTTCGTCGTCACCACGGTCGTCGCCATGGCGGCCGTCGTCTCGCTGGCCACCGCGCTGCTGCTGGGGCGTTGGGTCGTGGCGCGCAGCGACGCGCTCACCCGCGCTGCGCGGTCCTTCGGGGACGGCGGCAGTTTCCCGGCCCCCGGTGAGGCCGAGGCGGGTGACCCGGCCGAGTTCGCCGCGCTCACCCGCGAACTCGCCGCCACCAGCGAGAAGCTGGCCGCATCCCGGGACCGCGAACGGGCGCTGGAGAGCTCGCGTCGGGAACTGGTCGCCTGGATCTCCCACGATCTGCGCACCCCGCTGGCCGGACTGCGCGCCATGTCGGAGGCGCTGGAGGACGGCATGGTGGAGGACACCGGGCGCTGTCTGCGCCAGATCCGCACCGAGGTCGAACGGCTCAACTCCATGGTCGGCGACCTGTTCGAGCTCTCCCGTATCCACGCGGGAAACCTCGCCCTGACCACGCACCGGGTGAGCCTGTCCGAGCTGGTCGAAGAGGCACTGGCGGGCGCCGACCCGCTGGCCCGGCAGAACGGTGTCCGTCTGGTGGGTGACGCGGCCACCGTCCCCGTCGAGGTCGACCCGCACGAGATGACCAGAGTGCTCGGCAATCTGCTCGTCAACGCCATCAGGCGCACTCCGGCGGACGGCACCGTGGCCGTGCACGCGCGCACGGTCGAGGAGGACGAGAAAGTCGTACTGTCCGTGACGGACGGCTGCGGCGGCATCCCGGAGGAGGACCTGCCGCGCGTCTTCGACACCGGCTGGCGCGGCACACACGCCCGTACGCCACCGGGCGCGGGCCTGGGGCTGGCCATCGTGCGCGGCATCGTCGAGGCGCACCAGGGCACGGCCGCTGTCCGCAACGTGACGGGGGGCTGCTGCTTCGAACTCACCCTGCCCAGAGCGCTGCCGAACCAGCGGGCGGGCACGGAGGCGCTCTGAACGGAGCTGCCGGGGGCCCGGTGCGTGACGGCGGCTACGGGGGCGCGACGACGGCTCCAGGGCCGGGGCGGCGACTCCGGCGCCGCGCCGGCGGCTACGCCCGCTGCAGCGGCGCCCTCATGTCCGAGGCGGCGAACTCCTTCATGCCCTCGGCGAAGCCGATGTGCGCCCGCCAGCCCAGCTCCCGCCCGGCACGCTCGGACGAGGCGGTGATGTGCCGTACGTCGCCCAACCGGAACTCGCCCGTCACCACAGGGGCGGGACCCCCGTAGCACTCGGCCAGCGTGGTGGCCATCTCGCCGATGGTGTGCGGGTCGCCGCTGCCGGTGTTGTAGGCCGCGAAGGAGCCGGGCCCGTGCGGGGGCGCGCCCGTGCCCACGGCCTCCAGTGCCGCGAGGTTGGCAGCCGCGATGTCCCGTACGTGGACGAAGTCCCGCCGCTGCGCTCCGTCCTCGTAGACGGTGGGAGCCGCGCCCCTGGCCAGCGCCGAGCGGAAGAACGAGGCGACCCCGGCGTACGGGGTGTCGCAGGGCATGCCGGGCCCGTAGACGTTGTGGTAGCGCAGCGAGACCGCACTGCCGTCGACAGCACGCGCCCACGCCGCGGCCAGATGTTCCTGTGCGAGCTTGGTCGTCGCGTAGGTGTTGCGCGGGTCCAACGGCGCTTCCTCGCCCACCAGTCCGGGCCGCAGTGCTGCACCGCAGTCGGGGCACGGCGGTTCGAACCGTCCGGCGCGCAGGTCCGGCACGGCGCGCGGCCCCGGCCGCACAACCCCGTGCCGTGGGCACTCGTAGCGCCCCTCGCCGTAGACGACCATCGAACCGGCCAGCACCAGCGCGCGCACCCCGGCACGCTCCATCGCGGTGAGCAGCACGGCGGTGCCGAGGTCGTTGCAGCTGACGTACTCGGGCGCGTCGGAGAAGTCCTTGCCCAGTCCGACCATCGCCGCCTGGTGGCACACCGCGTCGACGCCGCGCAGCGCGTCGGTGACGGCGTCCTGGTCCCGTACGTCTCCCCGCAGGTGCCGGACCCCGGGCGCGGCGGCCGGGAGTCCGGCGCCCGGCCCGTGGGCCGACGGCAGCAGGGCGTCCAGGACGACCGCCTCGTGGCCCGCTGCCGTCAGGGCCTCCACGACGTGGGAACCGATGAACCCGGCACCGCCGGTGACAAGAACGCGCATACGGCCACGCTAGGCGCACGGGGGCGCGCTGTACCGGCACGCGGCGCCCGTGTCACCGCTCCGTAAGAACCACGGGGTCGGCAGACTCGCTCGGACGGGGCCCGCCTTCCGCCACCCGCTGCTGCGCACACCCCTGCTGACGCGCCGGGAGGGGCTGCCGGTGCTGTGCCGCGAGCAGTTGGCACCCGCGCGGACGGCCGCGGGACCGTCGCGGAGACGGCTCGGTCCGGTGAGCGGGTGTAAGAGCCCTCTCGTGGGCCCTGCGGCGCCGTGCGGGCCTCACCGCGCCGTGGTGAAGGCGCCGGCGCGGGCGGCGTCGTACGCGGCGCGTGCCGCGCGCTCGGCGGCCGCCTGGTCGAGCGGGCTTCCGGTGGTCAGCAGTTGGTAGTACAGGGGCGCTGAGACGGCACGGACGACCTGTTCGGGGTCGGTGTCGTCCGGTACCTCGCCGCGCTCCACGGCCTGCCGCACACATGGTGCCCATTCCGCCACCCGGGCCGCGTAGAACCGGTGCAGCGCCTCGGCGGCGCGGGTGTCGCACGTCGCGGCGGCGATGACGGCTTTGAACAGCGCGCCCTGCCGGGGGTCCGTCAGGGTGCGCCGTACCAAGGAGGCGTTGGCCCGCAGATCATCGAGCAGCGCGCCCGTCTCCGTGCGGGGCTCGGACTGTTCGGCCATGTCGTCGAGCAGGTCCGCCAGCAGCGCTGTGACCGTTCCCCACCGCCGGTAGACGGTCGTCTTGCCGACCTCGGCGCGGCGGGCGACCTCGGCGAGGTCGAGGTGGGCGAATCCGCACTCGGCGAGCGCGTCTCCGGCGGCGCGCAGCACCGCCTCGCGCACCCGGGCCGTGCGCCCCCCGGGGCGCACCGTTCCGGGTACGGCGGCGGCCTGTGGGGCGGTCGTCTTCCGCCGGCTTCCCGGCCCAGCTGTCACAACGGGTCTCCAGTTCCCTTAACGGCGTATCCCTGCTACGGTACTGGCGCGAGTTAACGGAACCACAGAACCGTTAAGCGTCGGCCGGGCGCGCAGAAGCACACCCGGTGGCTTCGCGCAATCAGGAGAGGGAACGAGCCATGGAATACCGGCAGTTGGGCGCATCCGGCCTGCGAGTGCCCGTACTGAGCCTGGGAACCGGCACCTTCGGTGGCCGGGGCCCGCTCTTCGGGGACTGGGGCGACACCGACGCCCACGCGGCCCGCCGCATGGTGGACATCGCCCTCGACGCGGGGATCACGATGTTCGACAGCGCCGACGTCTACTCGTCCGGCGCCTCCGAAGAAGTGCTGGGCCAGGCCGTCAAGGGCCGTCGCGACCAGGTGCTGATCTCCACCAAGGCGGGCCTGCCCATGGGCGACGGGCCGGGCGACTACGGCACCTCACGGACCCGCCTCATCAAGGCGACCGAGGCGGCCCTGCGCCGCCTCGGCACCGACTACATCGATCTCTTCCAGCTCCACGCCCACGACGCCGCCACCCCGCAGGAAGAAGTCCTCGCCACCCTCGACCAGCTCGTCCGCGAGGGGAAGATCCGCTACACCGGCGTGTCCAACCACTCCGGCTGGCAGCTGATGAAATCCCTCGCCACAGCCGACAGACACGGCTACCCACGGCATGTGGCGCACCAGGTCTACTACTCCCTCATAGGCCGCGACTACGAGTGGGAGCTGATGCCGCTCGGGCTCGACCAGGGAGTCGGCGCGGTGGTGTGGAGCCCCCTGGGCTGGGGAAGGCTGACCGGCAGGGTCCGCCGCGGGCAGCCGCTGCCCGAGCAGAGCCGCCTGCACCGCACCGCCTCCTTCGGCCCGCCGGTCGACGACGAACTCCTCTACCGCGTGGTCGACGCGCTCGACGCCGTCGCCGAGGAGACCGGGCGTACGGTCCCCCAGGTCGCGCTCAACTGGCTGCTGCGCCGCCCGACCGTCTCCTCCGTCATCGTCGGAGCGCGGGACGAGGAACAACTGCGGCAGAACATCGGCGCGGTTGGCTGGAGCCTCACGCCTGAACAGGTCGCCAGGCTGGACGAGGCGAGTGCCAAGGACGCCGCGTACCCCTACTTCCCGTATCAGCGGCAGGAGGGCTTCGCCCGGCTCAGCCCGCCGCCCGTCACCCTCGACCAACCGGCCCCGCCGGAAGCGGCCTGATCGTCCCGTGCGTGCGTCGGACGGGGCTCAGTCTCGGCTCCGTGTCTGTCGGGGGGCAGGGCTCAGTCCGACTCACGGTTGGCCAGGAACTCGGCGAACGTGGCCTTCCCCGTGGCGTGGTCGGGGGTCAGGTTGCCGCCGCTGCGGAAGGCGCGGGCCGTACGGCCGGGGAGGGGGACGTCCACCACGCGGCGCCGCCGTCCAGCCGCCCCGAGGGTCGCCTCGGCGAGCTCCCTGGCGGTGTGCACCCGCGGCCCTCCCATGTCCGGCACCCGGCCCGCCGGTGCCTCGCGCACCAGCTCCGCGAGGCGGTGCGCGACCTCGGTGACCTCCACCGGCTGGAAGCGGAAACCGGCCGGTGAGAGCACGAAGGGCAGCCGCCGCTGGCCGTCGGTCATCGCGGCCACCAGATTGTGGAACTGGGTGGCCCGCAGGATCGTCCACGGCACCCCGGAGCGCTCCAGCAGGCGCTCGGCCGCGAACTTGGCCTTGTAGTACGGGAAGGGGATGCGGTCGACGCCGACGATGGAGATGTAGACCAGGTGCGCGACGCCCGCCTCGCGTGCGGCCTCGACCACCCGCGAGAGCACTTTCACCTCCCGCCACGGGTCGGTGGCACAGTGCACGATCGCGCTCACCCCGGAGACCGCCGCGGCCAGCCCGACCCCGCTGGTGAGGTCGCAGACCGCCCACTCGCACGGGCGGTCGTCGTCAGCGGGGCGCGGCCGCCGGCTCATCACGCGTACGGCGACGCCGTCCGCCAGCAGTGTGTCGACGAGCGGACGGCCGAGGGTGCCGGTGCCACCGGTCACCAGGACGGGACCGCTTCGGGTGGTGGAGTCGTCGGATCGGGTCATGGATGTCTACCTCCAAGGGCCGGTGGTCGTGATGGCGCTCCTGACCGGAGGACCGGATACCGACCCCCGGATGTGACATCGCCGAATCCGGTCACCCGCCACAGGTATCGCGCCGTCCCCTCGGGCGGTTGTCGACACCCCGGGGCGCGGACCCTGGAAGGACGGTTACAGCTCCTGTGAGGTGAGCCACGGCCGGATCTGGCGGCGCGCGTGGTGCAGCCGGGACTTGACGGTGCCCAGCGGGATACCGAGGCGCTCGACGATCTCGGCGTAGTCCATCTGGCACAGGTCCCGGTAGACCAGCGGCGCCACCAGATGCGGGCTCTCCTGCTCCAGCCGCTCCAGCGCCTCCAGGAGATCCACCCGGGAGCCCGCGATCACACTTGTCGTCCGCGGGTCGGGGCGGCTCTCCGGCGCACCCGTCTGGTTCGGGAGCGCCGGCTGCTCGGCGGACCGGCGCTTGAGCTCGCGGTACTTCTGACGTGAACAGTTCGCAACGATCGTGTGCAGCCAGGTGCTGAAACGGCTGCGGCCCTGGAAGCGCTCGATGTGCCGGGCGACCTGGAGCAGGGCGTCCTGCGCGGCCTCCTCGGCGTCCTCACGGAAGAGGAGGAAGCGGCCGCAGTGCCGCACCACATCGGGCCGGATCGCGCGCAGCAGCGCGTCCAGCGCCGCGCTGTCGCCGGTCGCCGCGCGGGCGGCGAGGGCCTCGGTGTCGGTGGCCGACGGCGAGTCCGCGGGCGTCGCGGGATCGGCCGGGCCCGCCGACTCAGGCCGTCCGGATGGCTGGTTCAAGGCGTGGGGGGAGGACGGTGGGCACATCCAGGCATCATAAGGGGCATGCCTTCACCTGATCAGATCGGCCGCTACCGGGTCGAACGACGTCTCGGCTCCGGCGCTTTCGCGGTCGTGTGGCTCGCACATGACGACCGGCTGGAGGCACCCGTCGCGGTCAAGGTGATGGCCGACAACTGGGCCCACCGTATGGACATCCGGGAACGCTTCCTCGCCGAGGCGCGGCTGCTGCGCAAGGCGTCGTCGGGCGGCGTCGTCCAGGTCTTCGACGTCGGTGAGCTGGACGACGAACGCCCGTACTTCGTCATGGAGTACGCGGACCGTGGCACCGTGGCCGACCGGATGGTGGCGGGACCGCTGCCGGTGGACGAGGCACTGCGGCTCACCGCCGAGGCGGCGCGCGGCGTGGAGGCCCTGCACGAGGCGGGCGTGGTCCACCGCGATGTCAAACCGTCCAACGTGCTGCTGACCAGTGGCGGAGCACAGGGCCGCGAGCGGGTGCTGGTCGCGGATCTGGGCCTGGCCAAGAACCTGGCACACGCCTCGGGCCTGACCGTGGTCGCGGGCTCGGTCGGATACATGGCGCCCGAGCAGGCCGAACCCTTCGAGGGCATCGACGCACGCGCGGACATCTACAGCCTGGGCGCCGTGCTCTACCACCTGGTGACCGGTGCGCAGCCGGGCAATCCGGACCGGGTGATGCCGCTGGACGAACTGCGCCCCGGCCTGCCGCCCGCCGTCGCGGAAGCCGTCGGACGCGCCATGGAGCCCGACCGCGAACGCCGCTGGCCCACCGCCGCCTCGTTCGCGAACGAGCTGGACCGGATCGCGAACGAGCTCCTCGCCCCGTCGGCCGCTCAACTGTCCTCCCTCGCCGTGGGACCCGCCTCCCGGCGCGCGGCCGGTCAGCCACCGACGGTGGCGACGGAACCGCCGTCGGCCGGGTCGGGGGTTCCGGGTGCGTCGGAACGGTCGGGGGCGTCGGTCGCCCCCGAGGAGTCCGATACGGTCGAGAAGGCCGAGAGGGTCGGGGGGTCCGACAGGGGCGAGAAGCCCGACGGGGTCGAGAAGTCGGACAGGGACAAGGAGTCGGTCGGGCCCGAGGTGGCTGCCGCGTCCGAAGGGGGCGTCGCGCCCGAGGGTGCCGTTCCCGGGCAGGCCGTTCCCGAGGAGTCCGTTGCGGAGAGGTCCGGCCCCCGCGCTTCGGAGTACGAGAGGTCGACTCCGGGCGAACCCGTCCTGGAGGCGCACGCACCGGGCGCGTCCGGTGCCGGTGCGCCCTCGTGGGGCGCCGACAGCCCCTCGTCCGCTGCCGGGCGCCCACCGCGCCCCCGCCGCCGTTGGCGCGCCGTCGCTCTCGGTGCCGCCGTCGTCGTACTGGCCGGGGCGGGAGCGGCCGGCAAACTGCTGATGCCCAAGAGCGACAAGAGCCCCTCCCACGTGAGGGTGCAGGACGCGAGTGGCCGGATCAGTCTGCGGATACCGGCCCAGTGGGCGCAGGAGAAGGCCGATTCCGGCTGGAGCCCCTCCTCGCTGGGGCTGTCGGCGGAGCACGCCCCCGGTCTGGTCGTCTCGCAGGACATGAAGCGCTGGCAGGACCTCACCTCGGGCACGAGCGGGGTGTTCGTCGGGCTCGGTTACTCCTCGAAGGACGACGACGGAGCGGCGGCCGCCGCCGAGGCGCTGTCCGCCAAGGTGGCCGAACTCAAGCACAGGCGCTGCCAGTACGCGGGCAGCCGCACCTACAAGGGCGACGGCTGGCAAGGGCGCGTCCGTACCTGGTCGGCCTGCGACTCCCCGGGGCACTCGCTGGAGGAGATCGCCCTGGCCCCACGGCAGAAGGGCAAGCCGCCGGTATACGTACAGATCCGCTGTGCCGAGGACTGCTCGGCGAGAACGGATCAGGTGCTCAGCAGCCTGCGGGTCAGCGCCTCATAACTCCTACCGCACAACTCCTACCGCGCAACTGACCGCACAACTCCCAACGGCCGCACCGGCGCCGGGTGTCCCCCACATCGGGGAACCGGGAAAAAAGTCGGGGCGGCCGTGAACTTTCCCGCGCCGTCGGCCATCCAACGCTGTGTACGGCCAGGAAGCCCGGGGGCACCCTGGAGACGGGGAGTCGGGCGCGTGACGCCACCCGCCACCCGGCAGCCGGACGACCGCCGGACAGGGCCCCTGCGGTCCACGAGCACCAGCGAGGCAGGACGACTGCGAGACAGGACGACCAGGGAGTGACGGCAGCCATGACGAAGCGCCAGGACCCGACGACGAACACGCAACCCGCACCGAACTCCCCGGCCACCCCCTTCCGGCGCCGTCACCGCGTGGCCCGTATCGCCGCCGCAGCGACCGCTGTGCTGGCTGCGGGGGCGCTGGTGGTCGGCTGCGACAAGGACTCGGACTCGGCCCCGCAGAAGGTCAGCGGCGGGGCCGCGCCCGCGGGCGGCGACTCCGGCTCCTCCCACGGCGACGACGGCAAGAACGGCAGCAGCGAAGGCAGCGGCGGGGACGGCGGGAGCTCGAGCGGCGGCTCGTCCGGGCAGGGCGCCTCAGGTTCGGACGAGGGCGGCTCCGCTTCCTCGTCGTCCTCGTCCTCCTCGTCCGGTAAGAACGGGTCGGGCGGCAGCGGTGGCGGCTCGGGTTCCGCTTCCGGTTCCCGGTGCCGCACGGGCGACCTCAAGGCGTCGTTCGGCCCCAATCATCCGGGCGCCGGGCAGGAGAACTTCGCCCTCGTGCTGACCAACCGATCCGACAGGACCTGCACGGTACGCGGCTACCCCGGGCTCGCCTTCGTCAACAGCAGCGGCGAACAGGTCTCCTTCGATCCCAATCGCACGGGCGGCGAGGTACGGACGGTCACGCTGTCGCCCGGCAAGAGCGCATGGGCCTCGCTCTCGTTCACCAACCCCGAGGTGACCAACGTCACCACGGTGACACCGAGCGCCGCGAAGGTCACCCCGCCCGACGAGCGCGCCTCCCTGCGGGTGCCCTGGTCCGGTGGACCGGTCACCAACACCGGTAAGGCGTCGGTGCCCAAGATCAGCCCCCTGGCCCCCGGCACGGGCGGCTGAGCCCCTTTCCTTCTGGTGGCCGGCGCACGCCCGGCTGCCGTACGCCCGGCTGCCATACGCCCGGCTGCCGTACGGCGACGGGCGGTGTGGCCCCGTGCGTGTTAGGGGGCCGCCTTCCACCCGCTCCTCGTCCCCGTTCCGTACCCCGACCAGCGGTCCCGAGTGGCCCGAATCCCTCCACCCGGTCAGATTGGGACCGTGCGGCAGAGGGAGGCCGGGAGGCAGCCGGCGAGCGGGTACGAGAACGGTGTGGGACGGCTGTGGCGCCTGGCGCGGTGGCTCCCGGCCGCGCTGTTCGTCCTGGGCGTCGCCCTCGAGCTGTCCACGCCGCGCGAGGTCACCATTTCGGCACCCTTCGCCGCCGCCCCACTGGCGGCGGCGGCGTTCCTGTCCCTGTGGAGCACCATTCTCACCGGCGTGCTCTCCTCCGGTGCCACCCTTCTGTTCGCCCTTTTCCACGACAACGGCAGCCTCATCGAGTCCGAAGCCAGGTCCCTCACCAGCGTGACCGTCTCCATCCTGGCCGTCGGCGTCAACTACGTACTGCTCCGCAGCGGGAGTCGGCTGGCCTCGGCGCGTGGGGTGGCCGAGGCGGTACAGCTCGCCGTGCTGCCCACCCCGCCCTCCCGCGTCGACGACCTGACGCTGGCCACCCGCTACCGCGCGGCGCAGGCCGAGGCCCGGGTCGGAGGGGACTTCTACGCGGCGGAGGAGACTCCCTACGGCGTACGGCTGCTGCTCGGCGACGTACGCGGCAAGGGGACCGGCGCGGTGGCCGCCGTGGTCCTCCTGGTCGGAGTCTTCCGTGAGGCCGCCGAGCAGGAAGAGACGCTCTCCGCGGTGGCCGCCCGCCTCGACCGGGCCCTCCAGCGGGAGGGGCGGCGACAGACCGGCTCGGCACGGCTGGAGGGCTTCAGCACGGCGGTACTGGTCGAGATCCCGAACTCATCCGGTCCCGGTTCCGGTCCCGGTTCCGGACCCGGTTCGGGTCCCGGACAAGAGGGCGGACAGGACGGCGGACAGAGCGGCGACAAGGTGCTGCGTATCGTCAACCGGGGCCACCCGCCGCCGATCCTCCTGCACCAAGGCCGGACGGCCCTGCTCGAGCCGACCGTGCCGGCGCTTCCGCTGGGGATGTCCGAGCTGGGGAAGTGGCCGGAGCATGTGGACGAGGTCCCCTTCCCCCGGGGCGCCCAGCTCCTTCTCTACACCGACGGCCTGTCCGAGGCACGCGACTCGGACGGTGTCTTCTACGAACCGGCCGAACGGCTGGCCCGTAGCTATTTCGCCCACCCGGAGGAGCTGCTGGAGACGGTCCTCATCGACGTCGCGGCCCATACGGGAGGCCAGGCGGTGGACGACATGGCGCTGCTCGCGGTCGCCCACCACATCAGGCCCCAGCCCTGAACCGAGCCGGGCGGCCACCGCCAATTACGGGGAACAGCTTGGAATCAAGGCCACTGTTCTATTAACGTCCGATAACGCAGCACGGTCGTCACTGTCGTCACGGAAGGCGGCACCGTGCGCCGTCGCCGAATCCCGCATACGGAGCACCAGCAGCGCCCGCCCCCTGGACCTGCACCGCTGGACCGCACCGTGGGAACCGGGGAACCACCCCTTCTCGTCAGCCAGGCGAGGAGGACGGGGTGAATCGGACGCCCTTGCGAGAGGACGCCCGTAGGAGACCTTCCTGCTCCGAACCCGTCAGCTAACCCGGTAGGCGAGAAGGAAGGAAAGGAGAGCGCCCCCGTGGCGTCCAGATCCCAGGGCTTCGCCGGCCACGCGCCCGAGGCCGTCGCGTACGACCCGCACCTCGACCGCGCCGGCTCCTCCACCGCCGCCTACGACTCGCCTGCGTACGGCTCGTCCACCGCGTACGGCTCGTCCACCGTCTATGGCTCCGCACCGGGACGGGCCGCCGCGCCGCTCCCGCCCGCCGTGCCCGTCGTACCGTCCGGCCCGGCACCGCTCAGGGACGCCCCACAGGACACCTTCAGGGACGTCCCACAGGACACCTTCAGGGACGTCCCACAGGACACCTTCAGGGACGCACCAGGCGACGCCTATGGGAACGCTCCTGGCGAGGCCCCCACGGACACCACCGGGGACGAGTGGAACCCCACCGAGGAGTCCGTCCGCGCGATGCGTGGTCGGCACCGGGTCGCCAAGCAGCGGGCCGGCGGGGTGGCGCGCGGCGGTGCCGTGCTCGGCGTCGGCATGATCGCGGCGGTGGGCGCGGGCGGCATGGCGACCGCTCAGGACAAGGACCCCGGCGCGATATCCGTACCGGATCTGGGCAGCGCGGCCGACGCCGTCCGCAGCGTCCCCGACCACCTGCCCGACGTCGAGGACCTGCCCGGCATCGGCTCCCTCGTCGGCGACGACGCGGACGGTGCCGAGGGCTCCGACGGCGACGCGACCGCCTCCGTGGCCCCCTTCACGCAGGCCGGACTCTCCGCCGAGGACCTGGCGGCGGGCAGGACCAACGCCGGTGAGGCGCTGCGGGCCCGCATTCTCGCGCAGGCCGAGCAGCACCGTTCCGCCGCGGACGAGGAAGCCCGAGAGGAAGCCGCCCGGCAGGCGGCGAACGCGGCGGCGGAGGAGGCCGCGAAGCGGGCGGCAGCCGAGAAGCAGGCCGAGGCCGAACGTGCCCGGGAGGCGGCGGCCGAGGAGAAGCGCAAGGCCGCCGAGAAGGCCGCGGCACAGAAGCGGAAGGCCGAGGCCGAACGCCGGGCACAGCTGGCCGGCAAGTACCTCGCGCCGCTGGCCTCGTACCAGCTCACCGCCGGGTTCGGCCAGGCAGGCGGCATGTGGCAGAACGATCACACCGGCCAGGACTTCGCCGCGCCCAACGGCACGCCCGTCAAGGCCGTTCACACCGGCACCGTCAAGGAGGCGGGCTGGGCCGGTTCGTACGGCTACCGCATCGTTCTGAAGCTGGAGGACGGCACCGAAATCTGGTTCTGCCACCTGTCCTCCATGACCAAGTCGGCGGGAGACAAGGTCGGTACGGGTGACGTGATCGGCCGGGTCGGCTCGACCGGCAACTCCTCGGGACCGCATCTGCACGTCGAGGTCCGCCCCGACGGAGGCGACCCGGTGGACCCGCTGCCGTGGCTCCGCGCGAAGGGCGTCGACATCTGACGGACCGACGGCGCCGGCCGGGGGCCTACCGGGTTCGCCGAGGCCCCCGGGTCCCGGGCCCCACGGGGAGGACGGGGCTGATGGGGCGGCCGGTGGCAACGGCCCACGCGCCACCATCCGCCCGCCTTCCGGTCCGCGTTACCGTCGCTGCATGCAGATGAATGCCGACTACAAGATCGGTCAACTGTCCGTCTCGCCGCTCGTGCTGGGCGGCAACGTCTTCGGCTGGACGGCCGACAAGCCCACCTCCTTCGCCGTGCTCGACGCCTACACGGACGGCGGCGGCAACACCATCGACACAGCCGACGCGTACTCGGCCTGGGTGGAGGGCAACAAGGGCGGCGAGTCCGAGACCGTCATCGGCGAGTGGCTCGCCGCACGCGGCTCGTCCGTACGGGACAACGTCGTCATCGCCACCAAGGTCGCCCGCCACCCCGACCACATGGGCCTGGCCCCGGCCACCATCAAGGCCGCCTGCGAGGACTCGCTGCGCCGCCTGCGGACCGACCGCATCGACCTGTACTACACGCACTTCGACGACGAGTCGGTCGAGGTCTCCGACATCATCGGCACCCTCGACGAACTCGTGAAGGAGGGCAAGGTCCGCGAGATCGCCGCGTCCAACATCGCGCCGACCCGCCTCGCCGAGTCGCTCGCCTTCAGCGACCGCGAGGGCCTCGCCCGCTATGTGGCGCTCCAGCCGCACTACAACCTCGTCTCGCGCGACACCTACGAGGGAGAGCTGGCAGCGCTGGCCCAGCGCGAATCCCTGGCCGTACTGCCGTACTACGCGCTGGCCTCCGGCTTCCTCACCGGCAAGTACCGCCCGGGCGAGGCCGCACCCGAGGGCGCGCGTACCGGCAAGGCGGCCCAGTACCTCGCCACCGAGCGCGGTCAGCGCGTCCTCGCGGCGCTGACCACCGTGGCCAACGCGCACCAGTGCGCCGAGGCCACCGTCGCCCTCGCCTGGCTCGCCGCCCAGCCGACGGTCGCAGCCCCCATCGCCAGCGCCCGCACGGTCGACCAGCTCCCCGCGCTGATGGCGGTCGCCGATCTGCGGCTCACCACCGAGGAACTCCGCCTCCTGACGGAAGCCTCGGCATAACCCGGTGGCCGGCCGGGCCGGGCTCACCCCCGGCCCGGCTGCCCGTACACGCGCTCGACCCGGAGCCGCACCACCTGCCGCCGCTCCGCCACCATGGCGGCCCGGTACTCGTCCCAGTCCGGGTGCTCGCCCCTGATCGCCCGATACACCTCGACCAACTCCTCGACGGTCGCATCACGCGGCTCCTGCGCCACAGCCGTCAGCTCAGCCGTCCCGTCCACCACCGTCCACGACCACCCGTCCCCGCTGGTCACGTGATAACTGGCCCGCGGATCCCGCGCCAGATTCCGCGCCTTCGCCCGATCCGCGGTGGTCGACACCCGCACCACCCGTTCCTCCGGATCGAACGCGTGATTGACGTTCGACAACTGCGGCCGCCCATCCCGCCGCAACGTCACCAACACCCCCCGGTCGACCTCCGACAACAACCGGAGCAGCGCTTCCTCTTGCTCACTGCTTGGCCTGCCAGGCCCGTTTGTGCTCGCCATGAGTCGCCTCCTGTGAGATATGGCTTGGTCAACTTGGTGGTGCTGATGCCCAGAGAAGCCGCGCACGGCGCGAGCCGTAAACGCGGTCCGGGCGGCGCAGCAGGTGGCACAGAACAGCCGTCACGGGACGCTGCCGGCATGGCCTGGCGGCAGCGCCGCAGTAAGCAGTTTGGAGGCAGCGTCCGGCTGCTCGTAAGGGTCTAGGAGATCGCGGGCCGTATGGATCACTCTCAGGGGGTCTTGTTCCCGCCCGTAGATCTGCGCGAAGTCCTCCGCCAGTGCCGCATCCCCCCATTGCCGCAGGTTGGCCATGACGTTTGCCGCTTCTGGCGGGCCGAGTACGTCGGCCCCGGCGCGAAGGACATCCAGCGTCTCAGGCATTGGGCGCCCCTCCTGCTTAAGCAGGTCAGCGAGGAAGAGCTCGGCCCGGGTGCTCGACGTGTGAGCCTGCCGGTCCCCTCCCGCTGAAGGGACCGGCAGGTGTTTCCTGGCCTTCTTGAACTCCCTCTTATAGGCCTCCGGGGCACTGAGAGCGGCCTTGTAGTGGAGCGTCAGCAAGTCTTTCCGGCTGATGAGTACTTTACCGGCAAGGCGGCACGTGACGTCGTGGAGCTGCTCTGTGCGGCCTTTGACTATCTGTCTGCAGGACAGCAGCCTGGACAGGGTGCCAGGTTGGATGCCCATCTCCTTGGCCACGGCCTTGTCCGGCAGACCAGTCGCGTCGACCAGTTCACGCAGCTGACTGGCGAGTCTCTTGACCTCGGTCGTGGCTCTGTCAACCGGCGTGGCACGGCCAACCGGCTTGCGCTGATTTTGTTTTGGCACTTCTGATGGCTCCCCCTGCTGGTTGTGAACTGGGACGAGAGACCGGCTGCCAACTCGCGTGCGGGGCTGCTGCTCGGCCACACGGGGCGGTGGAACACGTCGCGGGCCCCGGGCCGCGGGCAGACCAGTGAACGCTGACGCCAGACAGGTCAGCTCGTTCCCTCCCCCCGTGGGTAGAAAACGGCGGAACCCAAACAGGTACCAGAGCAAGGGCCGGAATTCCAGTGCTGCGCCGACAATTTGTCGGCTGGTTAAGTGTTTCCAGTTCATCCGCAAACTGGAAACAACCCGGGCCCTGCTCGTTGCTGAATTGGAAACATGGCTCGGCAACTAGAAACACCGAGGATTGCTGAATTCCGCTGGACTGCCGGGCTTCCTCTCGGGTATTGGTAGAAGCCCACCGAGTTCTTTCGCAGAGCTCGGCTGGCAGCAGGGCCGATCCTGGGGCCCCTGTGCCGGGCCGTTGCTCCGCTGTGTGATTGGAGAGTGCGCATGTCCCTTCCCGATTGGCGGGATAGCAGTTTCGGCAGCATGAGCCGGGCAGCCCTCTGGCTTGAGGCTGAGGTGGGAGAAGGAGGCATCTTCACCAAGACGGAGCTGCGCAACGCGTTCACTGACGTGGCGCAGATTGACCGCCGACTCCGCGCCCTGCGCGATTACGGGTGGCAGATCGATACCCGGCGGGACGACCCGACCCTAAAGCTGGACGAGCAGCGGTACGTGAAGAAGGGCGCAGAAGTCTGGATTCCGGGGCAGGCGAAGGCGGCGACGAAGCAGAAGGCCAGTATCACGGCAACCCAGCGGTCCAAGACGATGTTGCAGGACAACTACCTCTGTCGTTCCTGTGGCATTGGCGCCGGTGAGTCGTATGGCGACGGAGGTGCTGCCGCGCAGCTGGACATTGCGCGTCGGCATGTCCTGTTGCCTGAGGGGGCTGAGGAGACGCAGCTGGTAACTGAGTGCAACAGGTGCCGTGTCGGCGGTCATTCACAGGAGGTTGACCTTCAGTTGCTCCTGCAGGACGTTAAGGCACTTTCAGGTATCGAAAAGGCTGCGCTGGCAGGATGGATCGAGGCCGACCGGCGGGAGCGCGGCGCGTTGGAGCGGCTGTGGGGGCGCTACCGGACCCTCCCCGCCGAGTCCCGCGTGGCCTTGGCTACCGCAGTCAACGAAGACCTCGCGCAGGAGGGCTGAGCAGAATGACCAGGCTGGAGTACCCCCTGCCGCCGCGCAAGGAGCGATTCGAGGAGCTGCTGAAGCTGCGTCTGGAGGAAGCCAGTAGAGCAGGAGGAACGCGCGAGACGGTAACCGTTGACTGGAATGGAAAGGCATTGCACGTCGACGTCATTGACCTACCGCTGGAAGATCTCCTCTACAACCCCGCAACCCACCGCATCCGTGCCCAGTGCAGCCACGACCGCGCGCGGCAGCAGGCGCTGGCGGCAGACCCATGGCGAGCAGAGAGCCAGGACTATCTGGGCACCCTGCTGAAAGCCATGCCGACGGACCCCGCGAAGCGGGACCCTGACTTCGACAAACTGAAGGAAGATCTTCGGGAGTACGGGCAGAACGAGCCCGGTCTCGTCACGCATCACGGCATCATCGTGAACGGCAACACGCGTGCCGCCGCGCTCCGGGAACTAGGCATCACGACACTGCGCGTGGGTGTCTTGCCGGCTTCCTTCACGTGGGACGACGTCACTGCAGTGGAGCTGTCGCTGCAGCTCCGCAACGACAGTCGGCGCGAATACTCCTACATCAACAGGCTGCTGGCTATCGACGAACGCATCAGGCTTGGTCTCTCCAAGGAGGCTATCGCCAAGGAGTTCCGTTGCAGTCCGAAGACCGTTGACCAGCAGGTGTGGATTCTGCAGCACATCAGGGACCAGATCGCGCGCAGTGAGTCGGAAGGTGTCGCGCTTTCTCTCGTTGAGTTTGAGGGGATGCAGGAACGGCTGAAAGAGTTGCACCGTGACTACATGAGCCTCGCTAAGGCCGACCCGGATGGCGCGGAGGTGCTGAAGGAGTACCGGACGTCTGCCATGCTGCTCGGTTTCGCCAAGACGCGTGTGCGTCTTATCAACGAGAGGTTCTTTGAGAAGTTCCTCTCTGATGAGTTTCCTGGCCACTTGATGCCCACCACCATCGACACGTCGGAGGCAACAGTCGCCATTCCCGGCTTGGATGTCTCTATGCCGGCGGTGTCATCGAGGGTAGAGACGGCGAGGAGTGTCACGAGGCAGGTCCGGCAGGCCAATGCGCGGCTCAGTTCTCAGCACGTCGACGAGGGCGCGAGGCGTGAGGCGTTCAGCATACGAGAAGAGGCGAAGAAGGCGTTCGGGGAGGCGTTGTACTCTGCTGAAGGGGCAGCACGCCTGCGAAAGCGGAAACAACTGGCGCCTGAGCGGCTCAGGGAGGCAACGACGTCTCTTGAGCTGTGCATCGATGAAGTCGTGAAGGCTAAGGGCGCACGGGTCTTCGATCAGGAGAGCTTTGACGAAGCTGTGGTGAGGTTCCGTACAGTGTTCAAGCAGTTGGCCAGCCAGCTCAGCAGGGGGAAAGAGGACCCCGGAGCAGGTGTCTCATGGCTGTTGAAGGCAGCTGCTGTGGAGGAGGGCAACGAGTGACAGCTCCGGTGGGGGAGCCTTCGCTCCGCCTTGGCTTCGACGTGAGCCGGACCAAGGCGGAACTCCGGGTCCCGGAGAAGCACCGCGCTGACCTCATCCAGCTTGTCGCCCGGTTCCGTACCGGGCGGCAGCTGGGTCCCACCTCAGCCCTTGTGGACCTTGAAGACCTGCTGTCTGGCATCAATGTCCTAGGCAACTGGCCAGCCCCAGAAGGGGTGCAGTGGGAGCCGGAATTGAGCGCGCTGGTTGTCTCCAGCTTGCAGGACGCTGAGACGGCTGAGAAGCAGCTTGGCTCTGCTGGCGCCGACGCCAGCCTTCTGGCTGTGGAGGAGCTTGATGTTCTCCTCGGCCCCTCCTGGGCCGCGCCTCTGACGGAGTTCCAGCGCCGGGACATCAGCAAGCTGCTGACGCTCCGGCACGGAGCGAACTTCAGCGTGCCCGGTGCCGGCAAGACCAGAGCGGCGCTGGGTCTGTACGCAGCTATGCGGACCAAGGGGGAGGCGCGACGGCTTTTGGTCGTCAGTCCGAAATCGGCGTACGAATCATGGATCTTCGAGTCTGGAGTCTGTTTCTCACCCGGGCTTCGTTACTGCAAGCTGGACGGCGGTGAGGATCCGCACGCTGAGGTGCTGATTGCGAACTATGAGCGTCTAGACCGGAACCTCGCCTATCTCGCGGCCTGGCTGAGAGAAGAGCCTTCCATGCTCATCCTTGACGAAGCCCACCGGATGAAGCTCGGCGCCAAGGGCACCTACGGTGCGGCATGTATGGCGCTCGGGCCTCTTGCAAAGCGCCGCTTGATCCTGACAGGGACGCCGGCACCGAACGGCGCGAAGGACCTGGAGAACTTGCTGGGGTTCGTTTGGCCGGGGCATGGGCAGCGGGTGGTCACCCAGGCTGTGGCCGGCGGAGATCTAGCACATGCGAGCGCTGTCCTGCGCCCGCTCTTCACCCGGACGACAAAGCAGGAACTGGGTCTTCCGCCGGTGAGCGCGCACATCGAACGGGTGGACCTGCCTCCGCTGCACGACGAGATCTACCGGGCTTTGGTCGGTGATCTCTCGGCCCGGGCGGAAGCAGCGTCAGACGACTTCGCCGCACTGGGCAAGTCCGCGCTCCGGATGCTGATGGCGGCCACAAATCCCGCGCTGCTGTTGGAGGGAGCGAGTAAGCACGAGCCGGTGGAGTACAGGCTGCCCCCTCTAGAGATACCGGAAGGCGGGTCTCTGTACCAACTGCTGCAGAACCTGCCCGACTACGAGTTGTCCCCCAAGTACAGCGAGGCGATGGCAATCGTGGCCGCCAATGCCTCGCGTGGCCGGAAAACCCTGGTTTGGACCACCTTCGTGCGGAGTCTGACGTCCCTGGCTAAGCTCCTGGAGGACGCGGGCTACCCTGCCGCTGTCGTATACGGGGGCACTGCGAACCGAGAGGAAGAGATCCGCCGGTTCAGAGAGGACAGCGACTGCCTGGTTCTCGTGTCCAACCCAGCGACTCTCGGCGAAGGCATCAGCCTCCACCAGGTCTGCCATGATGCGGTGTACGTGGACAGGGACTTCATGGCTGGTCGCTATCTGCAGAGCCTGGACCGTATCCACCGGCTCGGGTTGGCGGACGACGTTGAGACACGGATCACCGTGCTCGCCGCCCGGGACACCATCGATGAGGTCGTTGAGGTGCGGCTGAGGGACAAGCTGGAGTTCATGTCGAAGGTTCTGGATGATCCCGCTGTCCAGCAGCTTGCGGATCTTCAGGACGCGCCGGCGGGGTTCGGCGGCTTGGACAACGCAGACGTGCGAGCCGTGCTCAAGCACATCGGGAAGAGGTAGTGGTCTTGTGTCTGACCGGGCTGCGCGCGGAGCAGACCGCACGGACAGCGGCCCGGGCGGGATGAGACATTGGTGTGCTGCGAGACTTATGCAGCAGTGGTGAGCACGGTTGGGTGCTCACAGCTCCTGGTGAGAGCAGGGATTTCTGCGAAACTAGAGCACCTGCTGTGAGTCACGCTGGGAGGGACCACGTCGATGAGTGTGAGCGTTCGCGGTACGTATGAGCCGCTGACCTCGGTGGAAGTCTGCGCCGGGGCTGGCGGACAGGCGATCGGGCTGCATCAGGCGGGTTTCCGGCACCTGGCACTCCTGGAGATCGATAAGTACGCATGCGCGACTCTGAAGGCAAATGTCGGGGACGACGGCCGGTGGGCAGGATGCCAGGTTCTTGAGAAGGACCTGAAAGATTTCGTCTCTGACGACCCGTTGGCAGCCCTGGGGGAACCTGGAAAGAAGGTAGTTGGGCGGCCCCTGAAAAAGGGTGAATTGGACCTCCTTGCCGGTGGTGTTCCTTGTCCCCCTTTCTCCGTCGCCGGGCAGCGGCTGGGGCGGGATGACGAGCGGGACCTCTTCCCGGATATGTTGAGGCTCGTCAAAGAATTCCATCCGCGCGCGGTACTCATTGAGAACGTGCGGGGGATCCTGGATCAGAAATTCGACGGCTATCGTGCAGAGATCACCAGTGAGCTGGTCAGAATGGGCTACCTCGTATGCGGGTGGCGACTCCTAGAAGCGCGGGACTACGGGGTGCCGCAGCTACGCCCGAGGTCTGTACTCATTGCCCTCCGTGAAGATATCATGGCAGATGTTGAGAAATTCCCCTGGCCGGTTGGTACCGGAGGGAAGCGCGCTGACCTGTTTGAAATTCTTCAGCCTGAGATGGCCAGGCGGCGCGATGTGCTCCTTAAGAAATTCCCCAGTCGGGCTGCGGAAATTAAGACGGCATACGTCAAGTGGGAGAAGAAGGCCGAGGCGACAGCTCGGATCGCACCGACCCTGGTCGGTGGCTCAAAGAAGCATGGGGGCGCGGACCTCGGTCCAAACCGGGCCAAGAAGAGCTGGGCGGTCTTCGGCGTGAACGCGCTTGGTGTCGCCAACGAGCCGGAAGACGTCCAGGACCTCGCGCGGGACTTCCTGCGGCCCGAGGGACCCATGCTGACCGTGCGACAGGCGGCCGGTGTGCAGAGCTTTCCGGACCATTGGAAGTTCTCTGGCGGGAAGACAGCAAAATACCGTCAGGTTGGCAATGCCTTTCCGCCCCCGGTGGCCAATGCTTTGGGGCGGGCCATTGCTGCGGTCTTGCGCCCCGAGCTAAAAGAAGAACTCCTCGATGGGCTTGAGGTCGATTACGTCGGTATCCACCGTGAGGAACCGGCGTACGTTCAGGCTGAGATTGGTGAAGACATGCGGATCGAGGTCGGTGAGGTACCGGCCGATCTCACCGTTTCAGTTGCTGCGGCGCCTGCTTCTGACCAAGGCGACGATTTGGTCTGCGCACGCTTCTGATTCTTCGTGCTCCCAGAAGCGCAGTACGAGCCAGCCAGCTTCCTTTAGCTTTTGGTCGGTGTCGCGGTCGCGTGCGATGTTGCGTGCGACCTTGTCCGACCAGTAGCCGGAATTGGTTTTGGGCGGCACATAGTGCTCCGCACAGCCGTGCCAGTAGCAGCCGTCGATGAACACGGCGATCTTCGCGGACCGGAAGACCATGTCAGCGGTGCGCCGGAGATCGGGCAGGGGCCGGGCGCTGACGCGGTACCTGGCACCCTGGGCGTGCACAAGCTGGCGAATTCTCCGCTCCGGAGTGGTGTCGCGACTCTTGATCGCCTGCATGTTCCGTCGACGTGCGGCAGAGGACGCCCAGGACCCCTCCGGCAGCGGTTCGGCGTTGGCGACGTCAGATGTGGACACAGAACGAGCTTAGACAACCGGAACGGCCAGCGGGCGAGGGAGCCGGCTCGTCTGGCGGTCTGGGCAAGCGGGCGGCCGCTGGTCACCGTGGCATCGGATACCCCACCCACCGTGGTGCCGCTGGGCGGCTCAGGGCCAGGGCGGCGCTGGTGGTTGGGGGGCCGGCCAGGGGGCGGTTGGTCCAGAGGCTCTGGAGGAGTTCACGCTCGCGGGTGGCGAAGTCGGGGGCGGTGGCGCCGTTGTCGGCGCGGGCGCGGAGGAGGGCAAGCGCGGTGGCGTCGTGCTGGTAGGCGGCGACGGTGCGGGCGGCCTCCGGACCGTGGCTGCGGCGGGCCATGGCGCGGGCCATGGAGCGGGCGCGCATCGAGGAGAGGGACCAGGGTTCCGGTTCGCTGAACCAGCCCGCTGCGGCGTACGCGGGCAGGGTGTCCCGTACCAGGCGCAGCTCGTGCAGGCGGGACCAGATGGCGAGCCAGGTCAGCGCCCCGAAGACGGGGATCATGAAGAGTCCGTACACGGCGAGGAACGTGTAGTTGGCGAAGGACGCCGAGCCGTTCCATATCGCGTGCAGCAGTACAGCGGTGAACCAGCCCACCAGTGGCAGCACCCAGCGCAGGGTGCGCCGTCGCCTGGGCAGCGCGGCAATCATGCCGAAGGCTATGCCCGTCATCGACGTGAACAGCGGATGCGCGAAGGGCGCGAAGATGATGCGGATGAGGAAGGTGCCGACCGTGGCCGAACGGGCGAGGCTGTCGGGGTCGAGCACCGTGTCCTTTCCGTACGCGGTGCCGAGGTAGAGGATGTTCTCGGTGAAGGCGAAGCCGGCCGCGGTGATGCCGGCCGCGGCTATGCCCGCGATCACGCTGTCGAGATGGCGGCGGCGGAAGAGGAAGAGCAGCAGGATCGCCCCCGCCTTGGTCGTCTCCTCGACGACAGGGGCTATGACGATGGCTCCGAGCGTGTCCGCCTGGTCCGGTGAGTCGACGACGACGGATGAGGCCAGCCAGTCGGTGGCGAAGCCGTTGGCGAGGAGCGCCACCAGTGTCGCGGCGCAGGCTCCCCACGCGAAGGCGAAGAGGTGGTTGCGCCAGGGCGAGGGCAGCGGCGCGTTCAGCCAGCGGAACCCTGTCAGCAGCAGCGGCACCGGAAAGAGCGCCAGTCCGAATCCGACCAGCAGTCCCTGCGTACCGGTCTGTTCGCGTACCAGCGCGAGGATCATCAGCCCGCACAGGCCCAGCAGCACGATCACCGCTGTGGCGCGCAGAGTGCGCTGGTTCCGCTGCCACCAGGACGGCACCGGGTGCGTCTGCACGGCGTGAGTGTGCGGGTGTGCGTGGGCGTGGGCGCGTGGGTGCGCGTTGGCGTGCGCGGGTGCGTGTGGGTGTGCGTGTGTTTGTGCTTGCGCTTGGGGTGGGGGGCCGGCCTGGGCCGGGTCCTGCGTCTGCGTCTGTGTCTGTGTTCGTGTGTGCGTCGGGCCGTGGGCGTGCGCGGGGGAGCCGCCGGTCGGTTGCGGCGTTCCGGGCGGTGGGGCGGCGACCTCCGGGTAGTGGGGACCGGCCGGAGGGACGGCGCCCGGACCTGCGGGAGCCGGTGCGTACGAGGGAGCCGGGCCCGGCGGCTGCGGGGCGGTCGCGGGCCCGCTCGGGGGCGGCCCACCGTACGGGTACGGAGAGGGGGCGGCCCCGGGCGGCGCGGAGGCGTGCGGATTCGCCGGTGCGTACGGGTCCGTGGGTGCGTACGGGGCGGCCGGTGCCGGGTCGTGCGGGGGCACTGGCATCGGCGGAGGTGTCCGCGCGTCCTCCGGCCGAGCTGCCGACTGCGTGCCGCCCTCGGGCCATGGCCCACCCCGCTCCGTCTCCGGTACCCGGTCCTGGCGGCCCTCCGGCCGGCCGGGACGTGCGGGCGGGACGGGCGCGGGGCCGTGGGTCGGCCCGGGCGTCATCGCGTGGGGCGGCGCGCTGGGGGCGCCGGTTGCCTCGTCATGCACCCAACGACAGTAACCAGTGTGGGTGACGTACGCTGCGGCACCGCCACAACCACCGCCCGGCAGCCGTCAGGCCTCGGCCACCGCCGCCGGGCGGAGTTCACGAGCGCGGGCCCGTCTCAGCGGCGCGCGGGCCCGTCTCAGCGGCGGCGGAAGAGCAGGTCCCGCACCTTGTGTCCCTTGTCCAGACCCTGGCCCTCGAAGCGGGTCAGCGGGCGGTTCTCGGGACGGGGTGCGAAACCGCCGTCCGGCTGGGTGTTCTCGTACTCCGGGTGCGCGCTGAGCACTTCGAGCATCTGCTCCGCGTAGTTCTCCCAGTCCGTCGCACAGTGCACGAGAGCGCCCGACCGCAGCGGCCCGGCCGCCAGGTCCAGGAACTCGGGCTGGATCAGCCGCCGTTTGTGGTGGCGGGCCTTGGGCCACGGATCGGGGAAGTAGACCCGCAGTCCGGAGAGCGAGTCGGGGGGCAGCATTTCGCGCAGCAGGATGATCGCGTCCCCGTTGGCCACCCGTACGTTGGTGAGGCCCTTCTCGTCGGCGAGGCGCAGCAGGTTGCCCTGGCCGGGGGTGTGGACGTCCACGGCCAGTACGCCGGTGGCCGGGTCCCCGGCGGCCATCTGGGCCGTGGCCTCGCCCATACCGAAGCCGATCTCCAGGACGACGGGCAGTTCCGGATCGCCGAAGAGCTCACCGAGGTCGAGGGTGCGCAGCCCGTCCACGTCGAAGCCCCACCGGGGCCACAGCCGCTCCAGCGCCGCGCGCTGGCCCTTGGTCACCCGGCTGCGGCGCGGCTGGAAGCTGCGGATACGGCGCTCGTGGTGCGAGCCGGCCGGGTCGGGTGAGGGACCGGCTCCCGGGGGGAACATCCGCGCCATCACCCTTCCTGCCGGTCGTTGTGCGGCGTGCTGGTCGCCCTGGTGTCGGCCGGGTCCGACCTGACGTCGGTCGGGTTCGCCGTGGCGTCCGTCACCGGGTCCGCCTTCGGGCGGCCCCGCCGGGGCGTCGTCACCGTGCTGCGGACCGACATCAGCGTCCTTCCGGTCGTCGCCGGAGCCTGCTGGGCCGGCCGCCGGGTGGGTTGGGTCGTCGCTCTCGAGCACGTCAGGGAGGTCGGGGGAGTCTTTGCGTTCGGACACGATGTCTCAATTTTACGGGGGACGTGGCGGACGGCGGCGCTCCTCCCCAGCCCCAGGCCCCCGTCAGCCGTCTCCGAGCGCTCCGGCCACGCGTCGGGCGATCTCCCGTCCGATGGGCAGGGAGGCCGTCGCCGCCGGGGACGGTGCGTTGAGGACGTGGACGGTGTGGGGGCCCTCCGCGAAGAGGAAGTCGTCGACGAGAGTCCCGTCCCGCAGGACGGCCTGGGCTCGTACGCCGGCGGGCGCGGGGTGCAGGTCGGCTGCCGTCACCTCGGGCAGCAGCCGTCGTACGGCGGCCGTGAACGCCGGGCGGGAGAGCGAGCGCCGCACCTCACCTGCCCCGTACCGCCAGTGGCGGCGGGCTATCCGCCAGGTGCCGGGGTGGGTCAGCAGCCCAGCCAACTCGGCGGGGCGTACGGTCGGCCAGGCGTACCCCTCGCGGGCGAGGGCAGGGACGGCGTTCGGTCCCACGTGGACGCCGCCGTGCACGCCGCGGGTCAGGTGGACGCCCAGGAAGGGGAACGCCGGATCGGGCACCGGGTAGACGAGTCCGCGTACCAGGTGTTCCCGTTCGGGTACCAGCTCCGCGTATTCACCGCGGAACGGGAAAATACGGGCTTGCGATACATCTCCGGCGAGTCGGGCGATGCTGTCGCAGTGCAGCCCGGCGCAATTCACCAGGGCCCGCCCCCGTACCACAGTCCCGTCCGCCGTGCGGACGGCGACCCCGCGCCCCGGTCGGCGGTCGATCGCGGTGACGGCTCCGGCGGTGCCGTACCGCACCTCGGCGCCCGCGTCCCGGGCCAGCTGGGCGAGCCGGTCGGCGACGGCGACGAAGTCGCACACGCCCGTCGTCCCCACATGGATGGCCGCGAGGCCCCGTACGTGCGGCTCGTGCTCGGTGATCTGGGCCGGGCCCAGTTCCCGTACCGGGATGCCGTGCTGTCTGCCGCGTTGGATGAGGGCGTGCAGCCGGGGCAGTTCCCGGTGCTCGGTGGCGACGATCAGCTTGCCGGTGACCTGGTGCGGAATGCCGTGTTCCGCGCAGAATTTCACCATTTCCGCTGCGCCTTCGAGCGCGAACCGGGCCTTGAGGGAGCCGGGCGGGTAGTAGATCCCGCTGTGGATCACCCCGCTGTTCCGCCCGGTCTGGTGCCGCGCGGGGCCGGGCTCCTTCTCCAGGACGGTGACCCGGGTGCCGGGTGCCCGGCGGGTCAGCGCATAGGCGGTGGACAGACCGACGATGCCCGCGCCGATCACGAGCACATCGCAGTCGAGACTTCCGGACGTCGAGGACACGCCCCCCATCATGAACTGCCTCCGCCTCCTCGCCTCAGAAGCCTCCCCACTCGGACGCTTCCCCTTACGTCAGGCGCTTTCCCTCACGCCGGGGGACCAGTCCCCTCACGCCGGGGCCACCAGCAGCGGCCTGGCCCGCTCGCGCAGCTCGGCGACGCGGGGCTCGTCCCCGTACGGCTCCAGGCGGTGCAGCAGATCGCGGACGTACTCCGTGGTGCGTGCGGAGGAGATACGCCCAGCGACCTCCACGGCGCGCACCCCGGCGGCGCAGGCCGCGTCCAGGTTGCCCGACTCCAGTTCGGCGACGGCGGAGACGACGAGCCGCAGCCCGTGCGAGCGGACGAACTCCTCCTTCGGCTGGGAGAGCGCCTTCTCGGTGAACCGCCGTACCTGACGCGGCGCCTTCAGATCGCGGTAGCACTCGGCCGCGTCGGCGGCGAGCCGGTCGTAGGAGTAGAAGTCGAGCCAGGAGGGGTCTGTGTCGCCCTCCCGTGAGCGCTCCAGCCAGCTCTCGGCGGCCGACAGCGCGGTGGCGCACGCCTGGGCGTCGTTCGCCTTGGCGTGGGCGCGGGCCTCGACCAGCTGGAAGAAGCTCATGGTCCGCGCGGTGGCCAGGCCCCGGTTGCGCTCCAGCGCTGCCTGCGCGAGGTCGACGCCCTCGTCGGCGAAGCCCCGGTAGGTGGCCTGCAGGGACATGGAGGCGAGCACATAGCCGCCCAGCGGGACGTCGGCCGCCGCGCGGGCGAGCCGGAGCGCCTGGATGTAGTACCGCTGTGCGGCTTCCTGCTGCCCGGTGTCGAACGCCATCCACCCGGCGAGCCTGGTCAGTTCGGCGGTGGCGCCGAAGAGGGAGCGGCCGACCTCGTCGGTGTAGGCGCCCAGCAGCAGCGGTGCGGCGTCCACCCGCAGACACTCGGGAACCATGGACGAACGCCAGTCCCCGCCGCCGTACTTGGAGTCCCAGCGGCGTGCCTCGTCGGCGGCCTCGCGCAGCTTCGCGACGTCGGTGTGGCCGACGCGCAGCGGGGTGCCGACCCCGTCGGCTTCGCCGTCCCGGCCGTCACGCCCCTCGCGCAGGCGCCCCTCGGCGAGGGCCGTGAGGCTGTCGGCGGCGTCCGCTCTGGCCCCGTCGGCCGACGGGTTCGCCCCCTCCAGATACTCGACGTGGCGTGCGACCGAGCTGTCGGCCGGGGTTATGAGCCAGCGCGAGGCGGGGGTCGCGTACGCGCTGACGGCGAACGAGCCGGCCAGGGACTGCCAGATGCTGCCCCCGCCGCGCCGCCCGGCCAGATCGAGACGGTAGAGATCGGTGGCCGATTTGACGGCGGCTCCCACGTCACGCGGGAAGGCCAGCCCGACCTCGGGGGTCGGATCGGCGTCCGCGAGGCCGATCTCGTGCAGCGGCACCGGACGGCCGAGCTTGCTGCCGATCGCCGCCGCGATGAGGTGGGGTGCCGCACCTTGCGGCACCATCCCCTTCGACACCCAGCGGGCCACCGACGTCTTGTCGTACCGAAGAGTGAGGCCGCGTTGGGCCCCCAGATCGTTGACCCGTCGGGCGAGTCCGGCGTTGCTGATTCCTGCGAGGGCGAGGACGGTGCCGAGCTTCTCATTCGGCCCGCGTGACTCCCTGGACATGCGCACCCCTGACCACACCGACGACCGCCCCGCGGCTCTGGCGCGGGGCCCCCTCCCGTCACTGCGCACTGCGCGGCGCGGAAAGCACTGCGAACACAGCGTAGTTCGCCGAATCCCGACCGTTAAGAGGCGTCAGGCCGGATGGCGAGATCTATGTCCGTACGCGTGTACGTGCGGGGGTCACGTGCCACCCCCATACTGCCCCGCGCGAAGCGGCCGGAATCATGCGCGCCGTCCGCGGGACGTACGAGATCGTCGGCGCCTGGAGACGTGCCCCTGGTGTGTGGCCGTGCGCCCATGCATGCGCCTGCCCGACACGAAGGGGGGAGCGGTTCAGTGGGTGTTGCGTGGGTCAGGCCCGCTGCACATGGGTCAGTGGGCTGGGGGACACCGCCGTCTCATTCCCCGCGGACGGCGGTCCGGGCCGGGAGGTGCGCAACGCCCTCCCGGTCCGGCAACGGGACGGGGAGAGGACGACGTCCGACGGGCGGGGCCGCAAGCGGTGCCGAGGGGGGCAGGCCCCGCCCGGAGTTCGTACGGCGGGTGCGCGGCCGGGTGCCGTCGCGTCGCGGGGCCCGCGGGCCGGCGCGCGCGGCTCGGTACGCACCCGGCGGGCGTTCGCCCGGCGACCGCGAGGCGCCTGTGCGGACACGGACACCGGATTGACGTGGGGTTTCCCTTGGTTGCACGGCCGAGCGCCGAGCGGTCGGCCGAGCGCTACTGCGTCGGGGCGCGGGGCGGCTCGCGGCTCTTTTCGTGTGGGGATACGCCTCGCCGGGGCGTGCTTCCGGAGCGCTCCGGAGCGTCGGCGAGGGCTGCGCGTAGCGCTCGCTTCCGGTGCCGTCCGGCGGTCCGAGCCGGGGGTGTGCCGCCCTGTCGCTGCCCCCGTACGGGCCCCGGTCGCGCCCCGGCTGTGCCCGGCCGGTGGCCGCCGGAGACGGTCGGACCGGGCCGGTCCCTCCGCGTACGGCCGGGGTCCGGCCGCGTCCGGAACACCGCTTGCCGCGTGCCCCCTTCCATGCTTCCGTGCCCCGCGTGTGCGACGGGTCCGCGCGCCCCGCGTGCACGTCTCGTGCGGATCATCCCCGGGTGTCGCGCTCGCCCCGGTTGCCTTCGGTACGCCGCCTGTTCGATGTTGCGTGGCGGGGCGTCAAGAAGGCTGTCACCGCGGTGCGGAGGGCGCTCATATTTGGCCGAATGACATCGGTCGCCTGTGCCGTGCCGGGTGCGGACGCCAGGGGTATATGCCGCTGCCGTCCGGGCGCGGCTTCCGGGCAACTCATGGGTAACTCCGCGGCCCCGCCAGGGCGCTGGGCGGTGCGCGAGGGCGGCGTACCGCGTCGAGGTATGCGCCCCTTGCACGCCTCTTGTGCGCCACTCTCGTGGCACCATAGCCGCAACGGCAGCGGTTTCCGGGGTGGCAGACACCCGCAGCCCGGGCGCCCACGCGGTGCGGCAGACAGCGGCGGAGTGACGCGAAGGCAGGCGGCGATGCGTTGGTTGGTGGGGTGGAGCAGCGCCGCGGCAACGCCGGCAGCACGCCGTGCAGCCACCCGCACCACTTCCGCCACAGGTAACCCGGGCCGCACGGCCGCCGGTTCGCCCCCGCCGTACGGCACCCACGACACGTACGACCCCTACGACTCGTACGGTCCCTACGGACACGCCCCGCACACCGCGCACATCCCCGACGGGGGCGACGGCCTCCTCCAACCCGTCGGCGCACAGGTGCTCTGGAGCGGCCCCGACCCGCTGTGGGCCGTCGGCGACTGGCGGCCCGACGAGATCCGCGTCGTCGAGGCCGAGCCGGGCAACCGGCTCGCGGTCCTCGGCTGTTGCGGCGCCGGCGACGAGGAGTTGCGCCTCGGCCTTGTCGCGGCGCGTGGAGGAGCGTTTCGCCATCTGACCGCATGGCCCGGCAGCTACACCGCCGTGGCCTGCGTGGGCCGCCGTATCACCGTCGCCGCCGACCTCGCCGGGGCCCGGCCGGTCTTCCACGTCCCGTGGGCCGGCGGCACCGCCTATGCGACGGCCGCGCTGCCGCTGGCCGATCTCATCGAGGCCGAACTGGACTTCGGGCACCTGGCCGCGCTGCTGGCCTGCCCGGACGCGCCCGAAGCGCTGGGCGACGGCACCCCCTATCGCGGAGTGCGGCGGGTTCCGCCGGGGCACGCGCTGATCGTGCGGGACGGCGGCAGCCGGGAGGTCACCAGCTACGAGTCGTCCGGCTCCCTCGTCGTCGGCGCCCCGCCCGCGGACCCGGAGGCGGCCGTCGCAGGCGTACGGGACGCGCTCGTGGACGCCGTACGGGCCCGGCTCACCGCGCCACGCCACGCGGCCGAACGGGACGTCGACGCAGGCGCCGTACGCGATCCGGGCCCGGTGCCCGGCATGGGCCCCGCCGACCGGCAACGCGCCCGCGGAGGCCCGGCACCCGGCGTCGGTGCCGACCTGTCCGGCGGGCCCGCCTCCGGCACGCTCGCCCTGCTCGCCGCAGGGCTCCCCGGTACGCCCGGCACCGTCTTCGGTTCCGGCGCAGCGAGCGCGGGCGAGCGGCTGCTGGCGGTCACCTTCAACGACCTCACCCTGGGCGGGACGGAGGGCCGGCGTGGCGCGGGGCATCAGGGCGCAGGGGCGGGCGCGCACCAGTCCGCGGGCACCGACGGCCACCTCGCCGAACTGGAGCGCGCGCACGCCATCGCGGAGAACCCGCGGCTGCGTCATGTCGTGGTGACCGGCGGCGAGGAGACACTGCCCTACGCCGACCTGGCGAACGGGCCCCTCACCGACGAGCCGGGCCCCTGTCTGGTGACCGCCGAGCGGCACCGGTACCGGCTCTCGGCGGGCAGCGCCGACCACTTCCTCGGCGCGGGTGCCCGCCAGGTCGTCGACGCGCACCCCGCCCGCCTCGCCGACCTGCTGCTGGACCGGCGCCGCCGCCATCTGGTGCGGCCCGTCGCCGCGCTGGCCCGCGCCGAGGGGCAGACGGCGGGCCAGGCCACCGGCCGCTCGCTGCTGGTGCCCGTCACCATCTACCGGGCGGCGCGCAGGCTGGCCCGTACGCCCTACCGCGACGGGGTGGTGGAGACGGCGGCGCAGCTCCGCGACAGCGGGTTCACGGCCGCCGCCTTCGCCCCGTACCCGGAGGGCGGCGAGAGCGCGGTGGACGCCTCGGTCGCCGCGCTCACCTGGTGCCGGCCAGGACCGGCGGCGCGCTGGCTGACGGGGGAGGCGCTGGCGGAGGTCTCGCTGCGGCTGGAGGCCGCCGCGCAGGCCCGGCCGTCCATCGAGCGCCCCGGCGAACGACGCGCCAGAGCGGCGCTCGCCAGGGCCGCCGCCGACCACCGGGTGCTCGAACAGGCGGCCGAGATCCGTAATCAGCGCCTGCACGCCCCCTATTTCGACAACCAGGTTGTCCGTGCGGCCCGTGAACTGCCCGAGGCCCTGCGCGTACGCCCGGGAGCGCGCGCCTCCATACTGCGCGCCGCACTCGCAGGTGCCGGCGTACACGAACTCCCTCCCGGCTGGGGCGCCCCGACCCACGCCACCCACTACGCCGCCCTCCGCGCGGGCGTCCGGCTGGCCGCCGACCAGCTGCTGGAGCTTTTCCGGGCGCCGCTGCTGGCCGAGGCCGGACTGGTGGAGGCCCGCGTGGTGCGCCAGGCCGTCCAGCGGGTGGCCCGAGGCGAACAGCTGCCCGTGGAGGGCATCGCCGACCTGGTCTCCATGGAGCTGTGGCTGAGCCGCCTGCTGGCCCGGCGCGGCACCTGCTGGACCGGCTCCTCCGCACCACGCCACCGCGCCGCCTCGGCAGGCGTCCACCCCGACGCCCGCTACGAACGGATGCTTCCGCCGACCGGGGGATGACCCCGGGGGTGACCCGGGGATGGCCGGGTGAGTAGGGGGTGTGAGCGGGGCGGGCTCGCAGTCCGGACGGCCGGACTGCGGTGCGGGCGCCGGAAAACCATCCGGCACTGTCGGCGCCGAAAGGGACAATGGGCCTGTGCGGTATCTGATCCTGGGGGCGAGCGAGGCCCGCGACGAGGCAGGGCAGCCGCTCCCGCTGGGCGGGCAGCGGCTGCGCGCGCTGTTCGCCGCGCTCGCGCTGCACGCGCGCAGCCGCGCGCCCATGCCCGCGGACGCGCTGATCGAGGACGTGTGGGCGGACGCGGAGCACGGCGCCATGCCGGAGAACGCGCCGGCCGCGCTCCAGGCGCTCGTGGCGAGGCTGCGCCGGGCCCTGGGCAAGGACGCCGTCGAGTCGCTGCACGGCGGCTACCGGCTGCGGATCGACCCGGAGCGCGACGAGGTCGACCTGATCCGCTTCGAACACCTGGCCGCCGAGGGCGAGCGCGCACTGGAGGAGGGGGACCCCGAACGGGCCGCTGCCGTGCTCCGCGAGGGCCTCGCGCTCTGGCGCGGCCCCGCCCTCGCCGATCTGCCGGGCCGTACGCCCGCCGCCGCCCGTGCCGAGGCGCTGCGGCACACCGTGCTCCAGCGCCGCCTCACCGCCGAACTGGCGCTGGGCCGTGCTGCGCGGGTACTGCCGGAGCTGCGCGAACTGGCTCCCGCACACCCGCTCGACGAACCGCTCCAGACGCTGTATCTGCGCGCCCTGCACGACAGCGGCCGTACGGCTGAGGCGCTGGCCGCCTACGAGTCCGTACGCCGGGGCATAGCCGCCCGCCTCGGCGCCGACCCGGGGCCCGAACTGCGCACGCTCCACGCCGAGCTGCTTGCTGCTGGGGTGCCGGAAGAGGACCGGTCTGGTGGGGCGGGCGGGGCCGGTAGGGACGGTGGGGCAGGCGGGGCTGAGCTCGGCGCCGTCTCGCGGGATGCGGTCGAGGGTTCTGCGGCCTCCCCGCGTGCCGCAGCCCCGGGAGCCGGAGCTACCCCGAGAACCGAAGCCGCTCCGCGAGCCCGCGCCGCGTCGCCCGCATCCGGCGCCGCACCCAAGGGTTCACGACCGACGGCGGCCCGCGGCCGCGAGCGCGTACCCGGTTCCGCCGACCGTGACGGGCGTCCCAAGGCCGGCAGCGCACCTGCGGGCCGGCGCGGCAACCTCAGGGCCCGGCTGACCAGCTTCGTCGGGCGGGAGACCGACATCGCCGCCATCGACTCCGATCTGGGAGCCTCAAGGCTGGTCACGCTGATCGGCCCGGGTGGCTCGGGCAAGACCCGGCTGGCCGAACAGGTCGCGGCGACGGCGGCCGCCACCGAGCCGACGCCGTACCCGGACGGCACCTGGCTGGTGGAGCTGGCGCCGCTCGACCACCCCGCCGCCGTCCCGGACGCCGTGCTCAGTGCCCTCGGCCGCCGGGTGACCTCGCTGTCCACGGCCGCCACCGAGGGCACCCGCTCGCTGGGCGGCGACGGAGACGCCACGGCGCTGCTGATCGAACACCTGGAGCAGCGCGACCTGTTGCTGGTGCTCGACAACTGCGAGCACGTCGTCCATGCCGCTGCGACCCTCGCCGAGACGCTGCTTGCGCACTGTCCGGGCCTCACCGTGCTGGCGACCAGCCGGGAGCGTCTCGGCGTACCGGGTGAGACGGTGCGCCCGGTCGAGCCGCTGCCGCCCGTGCCCGCGCACCGGCTGTTCGCCGACCGCGCCGCCGCGGCACGCCCCGGGTTCCGTACGAGCGAGGACCCCGAGGCGGTCGCGGAGATCTGCCGTCGCCTCGACGGGCTGCCGCTCGCGATCGAGCTGGCGGCCGCGCGGCTGCGGTCGCTCACACCGCGGCAGATCGCCGACCGCCTGGACGACCGCTTCCGGCTGCTCACCAGCGGCAGCCGCACCGTACTGCCGCGCCAGCAGACGCTGCGCGCGGTCGTCGACTGGTCGTGGGACCTGCTGGACGAGCGCGAGCGCACCGTCGTACGCCGACTGTCCGTCTTCGCGGGTGGCTGCACGCTCTCCGCGGCCGAACACGTATGCGCGGACGGTTCACCGGACGGCGTCGAACAGCCCCATACGGGGGACGCGCCGAAGACAACTCGCGCACCGGAGGCCCCGCATGCACCGGGCACCCGGCCGGAGCCGATCCGCCCCGACGACGTACTCGACCTCCTCTCCGCGCTCGTGGACAAATCCATCCTCGTCGCCGACCAGCCGCCCGCGCTCTCCGGCACCGGCGTGCGCTACCGCATGCTGGAGACCATCCACGACTACGCCCGCGAACGCGCCGCCGAACACCCGGCCGACCGCGAGGCGGCCGGGGCGCGGCACAGCGCACAGATCCTCCGCTTCGCCAACGCGGCCGAACCCCGCCTGCGCTCCGCCGAACAGCTCTCCTGGCTGCCGCGAGTCGAGGCCGACCTCGACAACATCCGTGCGGCCCTGCACCGTTCGCTGCGCGACGGAGACCTGGAGACGGTCGTCTCGCTCGTCCGCTCGGCCGGCTGGTTCTGGTGGCTGCGCAACTACCGCGACGAAGGCGCGCACTGGGTGAAGGCCGTGCTGTCGATGCTTCCCCCCACCCGGCAGGAACGCGACTGGGACCAGGAGACGCTCTTCCGGGAGTTCCAGCTGCTCGACTACTTCCTGCTGGCCGAGCACCACAGCCAGGAACTCCTCACCGATCCGCACCACCGTGCGGTCGCCCAGGAGCTCCTGATCACCTTCCGCGAACCGGGCCCGGACGCCGCGCGCTTCCCCGGCCTGCTCTGGCCCTTCACCAGCTACCTGCTGGAGGGCAACAAGGGCGTGGCCTCCCTGATGGACGTCTCCGTCGCCAACTGTCGACGGTACGGCGGCCCGTGGGAGCTGGCCGTCTCCCTGCTCTTCCGGGCCCACGTGCTGCTGGACCTGCCCGGCGGCGTGCGCGCCGCCAAGGACGATCTACCCGAGATCAGAGCCCTGGCCGAGAGCACCGGCGACCGGTGGCTGCTGAGCCAACTGTGCGGGCTGCGCGCGGAGGTCGCCCTTCAGGAGGGCCGCTACGACGATGCCCGCGCCGAGTGCGAGACCGCCCTGCGCTACGCCCAGGAGCTCGGGGCCTTCACCGAGATGCCTCTGCTGCTGGCCCGGATCGCCGAGATCTGGTTCCGCCGAGGGGACACGGAACAGGCCGACAAGCTCGCCGACCGGGCCATGGAGCAGGCCGAACAGCTGGGGGTCAGGGACGCGCTGACGATCGCCGTCTTCGTCCGCTCGGTCGCGGCCACCGAGGCCGACGACATCGAACGGGCCCGCGATTTCCACTCCCAGGCCCAGAAGAGCGCGGCAGTCGGCACCCCGCCGGCGATGTTCGAGGTCATGATGCGCGTGCTGGACGCCCGTATCACCGCCTCCGAAGGGCCGGAGCTGCTCCCCGAGGCCATCCGCAAGATCCGTACCGCCATCCGCACCGGGCTGGAGGTCGGCATCCCGGAGAGCCTCGTCGGCCAGTCCCTGCTGACCGCGGGCTACATCCTGCACCTGGCAGGGCGTCACCCACTGGCCGTGCAGTTCGCCGACGCGGCCCAGCGGCTCCGGGGCGAGCTGCCTGCGAGCGTCCCCGAACGCCGCCTCGACGGCACCATCCGTGCCTACTCAGGGCCTTCCGGCCCCTCCGCTGCCGGTCCCGCCGACCCCGCAGGGCGTCCGCCGCTGACCGGGGCCGAGGCCGTCGAGCTGCTGGACGAACTGTGCGCCCAGTTCGCCGCCGAGACCTCCACCGAGGAGACAGCGCCCGTCCGGGAGGGGTGACGTTCCACCACCAGCCGCACCTGGTGGTCCCCGCCCCCGGCAGCCAGCGTCACGCTGTGGCGCGAGACCTCGATGAGATCGTGCTCCTGGGGCGGCTCCGGCTCCGGCTCCGGCTCCGGCGGCTCCGGGCGGGGGCTCGGCGGCGCTGGCGGCGCCGGCCGCTGAGGCTTCGGCGGGTCGGGGCGCCGTGGCGGAGCCTCGACCGCGGGGGCGGACTCCGGCTTCGGCGCGGGGCGCGGCGCGGCCTGCGGTGGGGGCGGCTCGGCCGCGGGCGGGTCGGGCTCCGGTGGCCCCGGCTTCGGCTGCTCGGGGCCCGGCGCGGGACCGGGCGCCGGATCGGCCTTCTTCGGCGGGTGCCCGGGGGCGGCGGGCGGCGCTGGATGGCGTGCTTCCGGCTTCTCGGAGGGCTCTCCGTCGCCTCCGCTCAGCGCATAGGCGAGCACCGCACCGGCCGCCGCGACAGCGCCCAGCCCGAGGCCGGCCTTCGCGGGAGCGCCCAGCCCTTCCGCCGCCGCACCACCCGCACCGGCACCACCGCCCGCTCCCGCACCACCGGCTCCCGCACCACCGGCCGCGCCGCCAGAAGCCGAGCCCCCTGCCACCGCGCTGCCCGCAGCCGCGCCGCCCGCCGTCGCCGCGCCGCCGCCCAGCAGTGCCGCGAACGCCTTCGCGCCGCTCGCCGTTCCGAACCAGCCCACCAGGGCCACCGGAACCAGCAGCCTGATGTGCTGATTGAGGTCCTCGACCTCCGACGCCGCCTGACGGCACGCCGGGCACTCCTCCAGGTGCCGGGCCAGTCCCCGCTCGGCCCGCATCCGCAGCCCGCCGCGCGCGTAGGCGCCGAGCCGGTCGGCGTACCGGGCGCACTCCCCGCCCTCCGTCAGAGCCCGGTTGACGTGGGCTTGGAGGTACGCCTGCTTGAGGTGCTCCCGGGCGCGGTGCGCCGCCGTCGCCGTGGCCCCGCGCGACTTGCCCAGCAGCGGCGCCACCTCCTGCGGCGGTACGCCCTCAACGGCGGTGTGCCACAGCAGCATCCGGTCGTACTCGGACAGGCTCCGGAACGCGCGGACGACCAGCTTCTCCTCGGCCTCCCGCATCGCCCGCACCTCGGCGCCGAGCTCGAGGGTGGCCTCGTCCCGAGCCGAGGAGGCGGCAGCCGCCGACTGCGCGAACGCCGCGAAGTCGTCCACCAGCCGCTCCCGCCGCCGGGTCCTGGCCCAGTCCGCCGCCACACGCCGTACGGAGGCCAACAGGTAGGCCCGCGCCGACGCCTCGGGGCCCTTGCCGCCGCGTACGGCCTGCAAGGTGCGGGCGAAGACCTCACCCGTCAGATCCTCCGCCGTGTCGGCGTCCCGGCAGCACGTACGCGCGTAGCGCCGCACCGGCTCGGCGTGCCGCCGGTACAGCTCCTCGTACGCCTCGTCGTCGCCCTGCCGCATCCGGGAGAGCAGCTCCATGTCGGAGACGCCGTGCCGCCTGCGCTGCTCGGGGACCTGGCTCGGATCGGGCCGCCCGGACGGCCCCCGGACGGAGCCTGGGCGAGTGTCTCGGGACCCCCGGCCCTTGTCACCGCCCATCGCCGCGACTTCCCGATCCGCCCTGCGTGCTGACCATCGCGTCAGCGTGGCACAGCACCGGCGGACGGGAACCCGACAAGCAGATCAACCACCCGTTCGGGTCGTCCCGCACGGGTTTGCGCATGCACGGGTCCGTCACAGGGCAGCGGCAGCCCGCACCGGTTCAACGGGCGCCACGGCAGTCAGCAGGTACCGCGGGAGCGCAGCCCCTCCAGGAGGATGTCCAGCAGTCGAGTCGAGGCGGCCGCCTGCTGTGCCGCGTCCGGCAGGGAGGGGGCGGCGGTCGCTATCACCAGCAGCACATCGCCCACGGTCACATCGGGACGCAGCTCGCCCGCTCCCCGCGCCCGCTCGACCAGCTGCCCGACGACCTCCAGCAGCTCCGCCGCACCGGGGTCCTCGTCCATTCCGTCGTACGCGGCGCCGGAATCGCGCCCCGTGCCGGGACGTTCCACCAGCCGCAGATCCGGCTGGCCTCCCTCGGTGAACGCCGGTGCTTCGGCGTATCCGTTCTGCACAGAGGCGCGCTGCTGGGGCACCCGCAGTGTGGTGTCGGACCGCGTCTCGGCCCGGAGTATCCGGGGCGGCAGCAGCCGCCCGGCCCCCGAAGCCACGGAGGTGCGCAGAAAGCGCGAGAGCGCCGACCAGGGCTCCTCCTCCTGGCCCAGCGCGGCCCGCGCCTGCTCCGTCAGCCGCGCCGTCTCCTCCTCGGCTATCCGCCTGACCAGCACGTCCTTGCTCGGGAAGCGGCGGTATACCGTCCCGACCCCCACCCGCGCCCGGCGGGCGACATCCTCCATCGGCGCGCCGTAGCCCAGCTCGCCGAAGACCTCGCGCGCGGCGCGCAGGACGTGTTCGAGATTCCGCTGCGCGTCCACCCTCAGCGGCGTCGTGCGCCGGGCCGCCGCCGTCGCGGCGCCGGTCGCGGTGGAGTGCGCGGTGGTCTGGCCCTCCGCGACGGAGACAGCGGTCGGCGCCGTCCCGGCATGAGAGCCGTGAATACCCTGAATGTGCATCGTTGTTCCCCCGGTAAATCCAGTCTCCCCCCGGAGACCCCCGCGTCCGCGGGGTCGGAATGCGCGCAGTGGTCCCTGGATCGCACCCCGCTGGGATACGAACATAGTTGAGCCCACCCTGAGAGAGAAGAGGGCGTCCCGGCACGGCCGCGCCTGCCCGGTGCCCCGGTACCGGACGTATCCCGCCCTTACGCCCCCCGCGCGCCCCGCGCCCCGGCGGTGACCTGCGCGTACCGCTCCCGCTACGGCGTCGCTGGTACAGCGGGCGCTCGGCGGACACCGGTCACATGATTGACGTGTCCTGTGGACAAACGAGGGGCCGAGGGTGCGTCATGGTCAGGTGACGAAGGCCACGAAGGAACCTGCGAAACCCGCGCGCATCCTGGTTGTCGGCGGCGGCTACGTCGGCATGTACACCGCGCTGCGCCTCCAGCGCCGACTCAAGCACCGTCTCCGACAGGCAGCCGGCTCCGGTGGCGTCCCGGCCCCCGACGCGCCGGACGCCCTCGGCGCGCCCGGATCACCCGTCGCCTCGTCACTGGAGTCGGCCGACGGGATCACCATCACGATCCTGGACCCGGACCCTTATATGACGTATCAGCCGTTCCTTCCGGAGGCCGCCGCCGGGTCGATCTCCCCGCGGCACGTCGTCGTCCCCCTGCGCCGGGTGCTCTCGCACTGCCAGGTCATCGTGGGCGAGGCCCGCACCATCGACCCCGACCGCCGTGTCGCGCACATCTCCACCCTGGCCACGGCCGAGGCCGACGCGGCGCGCGCGGCACAGCCGGCACCCGGCCGCCCGCCCGAGCCGCAGACCCTGGAACTGCCCTACACCGAACTCGTGCTGGCACCCGGTTCCGTCTCGCGCACCCTCCCGGTCCCCGGCCTGGCCGAGCACGGCATCGGCTTCAAGACCGTCGAGGAGGCCATCGGGCTGCGCAACCACGTGCTCGAACAGCTCGACATCGCCTCCTCCACCCGCGACCCTGCCATCCGCGACGCGGCGCTCACCTTCGTCTTCGTGGGCGGCGGCTACGCGGGTGTCGAAGCGCTGGCCGAACTGGAGGACATGGCGCGCTACGCCTGCCGCTATTACCACAACATCTCCGCGGACGATCTGCGCTTCATGCTGGTGGAGGCGAGCGACCGGATTCTGCCCGAGGTCGGCGCGGAGATGGGCGGCTACGCGCTGCGCGAGTTGCGCGCACGCAATATCGACGTACGCCTGGAGACCCGTCTCGACTCGTGCGAGAAGCGGGTCGCGGTCCTCAGCGACGGCTCCCGCCACCCCACCCGCACCCTGGTGTGGACCGCAGGCGTCAAACCGCACCCCCTGCTGGCCCGCACCGGTCTGCCGCTCACCGCGCGCGGCAAACTCAAGTGCGAGGCGACACTGCGCGTCGAGGGGACCGAACACGCCTGGTCGGCGGGCGACGCGGCGGCCGTCCCCGACCTCACGGCGACCCCGGCGCCGGCCGAGGCGGCGACCGACGGCGCGGAACCCCCGCTGTGCGCCCCCAACGCGCAGCACGCCGTACGCCAGGCACGCCGCCTCGCCGACAACCTCGCAGCGGTGTGCGAGGGCCAGGACCCCACCCCCTACCGCCACTCCTACGCGGGCTCCGTCGCCTCCCTCGGACTGCACAAGGGGGTCGCGCACGTGTACGGACGGAAACTCAAGGGCTACCCTGCCTGGTTCATGCATCGCGCCTACCACCTCAGCCGGGTGCCGACCTTCAACCGCAAGGCACGCGTGCTGGCGGAATGGGTGCTCTCCGGCCTGTTCAAGAGGGAGATCGTCTCCCTCGGCTCGCTGGAGCACCCCCGTGCCGAGTTCGAACTCGCCGCGGGCACCGTACGGCGCCCCGACGAGAGGTGAGGGTTCCACCGGCGCGGTGGGCCACACTGGACATGTGACCATGGGTGGGCCCGTGTCTGCGAAGCGTGACCCCGAAGCGGCCCCCCAGCGACCCGAGCGAACACAGCGAACCACACAAGGAATCGGACGACGTGAACTTCACGCGCTGGAGCGCCCGACTGCCCGGCACACAGCGGCGCACCGCTGCCGCCCAGGCCGCGATAAAGGCGCGAGCGCAGTCGACCGAGACCTCCGGCGAGGGCAAGGACGACGGCGGCAAGAGCTCGGGCACCGGCCGCACCGGTGACGACGGCACCGAACGCGAAGGGGCCGACGGAACCGAGGGCAACGGCCCCGACCCGGGCGGCGAACCGACAGCCGGACCGGCTGCCGCGCCGACAGCCGCCGCGACGACAGCCGATGCGACCGTGCCCGAACAGGCCGTACCCGGCCGCCCGGCCGACCCGTACGAGGACTCCTCGGACGCCCCCACCGTCCCCGCCGCCCGCCTCAGCCCGCACGCCGAGGCCGACTCCGCGCTCCCCGCGGAACCCGGTGCAGCAGCCGACCCCGGCCCACCCGCCGAACCCGAACGAGCGGCGCGGCAGCGCCGGCGCGCCATCGACGCGCTCCCCGTACGCGCCCTGCTCGGCGAGGTTCCCGCGCTGGCAGCCGTCGTACACGGCCCCGAGCACCGCATCGCGTTCGTCAACGACGCCTACGTCCGCGTCTTCGGCCCCCGCCCCACCGGCGCCGCCGCCCGCGAGGCCCTGCCCGAACTGGTCGAGCTGGGGCTGCTCCCGCTGATGGACCAGGTCCGGCGCAGCGGCCGCCCCCGTACGGTCAAGTCCCGCCGGGTACCCCCGCGCCGGCAGGCGCCCGGCCCCAGGCGCCGCGCGGGCTACTACACCTTCACCTGCACCCCCATCACCACATCAGGTGACAGCGGAGTGCTGATCTTCGCCGCCGACGTCACCGACCAGGTGGAAGCGGTCGAACGGCTGCGCGCCAGTGAACGCCGCCAGCGCGAGGCGGCCGTCACCCTCCAGCGCAGCCTGCTGCCCCAGGAACTGGAGCAGCCCGACGACCTGCGCGTCGCCGCCACCTACCAGCCGGGCGGCACCGACGCGGCTGTCGGAGGCGACTGGTACGACGTCATCACCCTCGGCGCGGGCCGCACCGCGCTCGTCATCGGGGACGTCATGGGCCGCGGTGTGCGCGCCGCCGCCGTGATGGGGCAGCTGCGCACGGCCGTCCGCGCCTACGCGCGCCTCGACCTGCCGCCGCACGAGGTCCTGCAGCTCCTCGACGGACTCGCCGCCGAGATCGACGCCTCCCAGATCGCCACCTGTGTCTACGCCGTCCACGACCCCAACGAAGGCCGCCTCAGCTACGCCTCCGCCGGGCACGTACCGATCCTCGTACGCGACCCCGACGGCACCGTCCACCGCGCCGACGAGCACACCGGCCCGCCCCTGGGCACGGGCGGCTGGCTGCACACCTCGGGCAGCCTCGCACTGCCCGAGGGCGCCACAGCGGTGCTCTACACCGACGGCCTGATCGAGCGCCGGGACGCCGACATCGACGAGGGAATCGCGGCACTGGAAGGCGCCTTCGCAGGCGCCACCGGCTCGCCCGACATCATCTGCGACCGGCTGCTGCGCGCCCTGGGCATCAGCGAGGACCACGACGACGACGTGGCGCTCCTCGTCTTCCAGCACCCGGTACGCAGCGGCCCCGACGCCGAGCTGTTCCACAACGCGGCACTCGACCTGCTCGGCGGCACCGAGGCGGCGCCGCGCGCCCGGGCCTTCGCCTCCGGCGTCCTGGCCTCCTGGCGCTTCCCCACCGAACTCCGCGACCTCGGCGTACTGGCCGCCAGCGAACTGGTCGCCAACTCCCTCCAGCACGGCACCCCTCCGATGCGGCTGCTGCTGCGCCGTACCGACCGCCGCCTGATCATCGAGGTCACCGACGGCGACGAGCACCTGCCACGCCGCTGCCGCGCCGAACCGGCCGACGAGGCGGGACGGGGCATCTCGATCGTCGCCACGATCGCCTCGGCGTGGGGCAGCCGCCGCACCCAGGGCGGCGGCAAGTCCGTCTGGTGCGAGTTCGCCCTGCCGGGCAGGTAGCGCAGACGCGGCCGCGCCCCCTCGCGTACGACGGCGAGGGGGCGCCCGTCCTGCCCATCCCGCCCGTCCGGGCAAGGCCGGTCACCGCACGACGTCAGCGCGCTGCTCCTCGAGAACCGGACGCGCAGCGTCCCCACGCGCCACGATGACCGACCCGGGCCGGTCCTCCCGCTCGGTGAGCCGCCGCCCCAGCACCAGGGCGAGACCCGTCACGCCCAGGCAGCTCACCACCAGCAGCACGATGTACGCGGACCACGCACCGGCCGCGGCGAGGGCACCGCCCACAGCGGGACCCACGGCCAGCGCCAACTGCTTCACCAGCGCGAAAGCCGAGTTGTACTGACCGACGAGACGCGCCGGCGCCAGATCGGCGACCAGCGGCGCCACCGTCGGCGACAGCATCGTCTCGCCGACCCCGAACAGCGCGTAGGTCCCGATGAGCAGCGCGGTGGCCACCGCCTGCGCCCCGTGCACCAGCCCGGAAGCCCCCGCGGCCAACCACGCGACCGTCCA